>CAVPZT010000001.1:0-1270560 GCA_963710285.1 uncultured Alphaproteobacteria bacterium
GCTGCCCTGTACTTCGTTCAGTATTGCTACCAACGATCACCGCATCACTCAGCGCCCGCAGCCGGTGCAGATGCACGATGTTGTCCCGCCCAGTGACGCGCGTGGAGTCGCCGGTGTGCGTCGCGATGCAGCCGTCCAGGCTCTGGCCAAGATGTCCCACGATGCGCGTCGGCCGGTCGCCGGATGGGTAGCGGGATGACTCGAGGGATGAGCGAGGGAAATCGCAGAGGGGTTGGCAAAGGGGCAAATACAGCCCGACGAATTCGCGCGCCGCGCGATCCAGGGCGTCCGCACAGCGCCAGCCGAAAGGCGGGTCCGAGGCGGCAATGCCGGCGTTGCAGCATCCGCGGGCCGCAGGTCGTGACGTGGCCCGAACGCAAACCCGGTTACCGTCGTCGGCATCGCCTCCGGCTGCCGAGCCAACGCGGAGGCGGCGAGCAACAGCCGCCAGTCGCGATCTCGATCCGGAGTCAGACCCGCGGGCATGTCGGGCTGCCAGCCTCGATGCCGCACTCACGAAGATGGACGAGGTCAGGGCCATGGTCGCCGAGGTGACGGAGTGTCACGGTCGCATCGACGTGCTGGTCAACAACGCCGGCATGGTGGTCTTCGGCGAGGACGAGGTCTTCACGGCTTTCCACGAGCTCACCGAGGACGAGTGGGACTTCGAAGCATCGCCATCAACCTGAAGACGCAGTTCAACGTCACCCGGGCCGTGCGTGCCGGCATGATCGAGCGCGGCTACGGGCGCATCGTGAACATCTCGTCGGTCACCGGTCCGCTGGTTGCCAACCCGCGAGGAGCGCGGCGACTGCGCCGGCCAAGGCGGGGGTGCTCGGCATGACACGCGGGCTGGCGCTGAGTGGCCAAGCACGGCATCACCGTGAACGCCGTCGGCCCGGGCTGGATCGCCACCGGCTCACCAGGCGGAGGGGGAGGACGTCGGCGGCCTCAACACGCCGATGGGCCGCTCGGCGCTACCCGAGGAGGTCGCCAAGCTCGTCGTGCTTCCTGGGCAGCGACGACGCCAGCTACATCACCGGGCAGCTCGTCGTGATCGACGGCGGCAACACCATCCAGGAGTACAAGGGACCGAGCGAGCTGTACTACTGAGCCATGCCAGCTCCCGCAGGAGCGGTATGATGCGAATTGAACGCCGTTCAGCATCGCGACGGGGGGAGGCGTATGACGTCCGAATGAGCGGCAAGACGGTGATCGTGACGGGAGCGGCCGGCGGCATCGGCGCGCGCGACGGCGCGCCGGTTCGCCGAGGCCGGCGCGATCTTGTCCTCGGCGACCTCGACGCGGTGACGCTCGAAGACCTCTACGGGCAGCTGGCGGCGCTCGCCGAGGTCACGGCGTCGCCTGCGACGTGACCAACGTCGCCGACATCGAGAACCTCGATCGTCCGAGGCCGTGGAGAGCCACAGGGCGCATCGACGTGCTCGTCAACACGGCCGGCCTGTGGGTCGAGGGGCCCACCGAGACGATGACGGAGGCGGAGTGGGATCGCGTCGTCGACGTCAACCTCAAGGGAACCTTCTTCGCCTGCAGCCGTGCGATCCCCGAGCTCAAGAAGACGCGAGGGGTGCATCATCAATCTGAGCTCGGACGCCGGACTGGTCGGCACGCCGGAGACGGCGCGTCTACACGGCGTCCAAGGGCGGCGTGAGCCTGCTGACCAAAGTCACTGGCGCTGGAGCTGGCGCCGTTCCTGGTGCGCGTCAACGCCGTCTGCCCGGCCGACGTCATGACGCCGATGCTGCGAGGTATCAGGCCGCGACCTTCGGCGGCGGCGACCGGGAGGGCTACTCAAGCGCCTGCTCACCGGCTACGCCGCAGGGCGACAAGGCGCGCTTCATCACGCCGGAGGAGGTCGCCGAGCTCATCTTCTATCCTCGCCTCCGCCGTCGGCCGCGCCGATCACCGGCGCCAACATCTCCATCGACTTCGGGACGTCGGCCGGGTACGGCTACGCCTGATGAGCCCGGTACCTGCCGACTGATGCCTCCGCCGGCGCGCCTCGCGGCTCCCGCCGCGGCCGCGCTGCGTCGCCGCGCTCGCCGTGGTGCTGCTCGCCGCCGGCCGGCCGCGGCCCCGTAGATCACCCCACCCAGCTCACGTGCAAGGGAAGGAGCACCTCACACACCATGGCCGACGAATCCGTTCGTCCACCCCTACATCCCCAACTCGGTGCCGGCCGTCAAGCGGGCCATGCTCGACGAGCTCGGGCTGAGCAGCGTCGAGGAGATCTACGCCGAGATCCCCGACCGTCTGCGCTTCAAGGGGACGCTCGACATCCCACCGGCGATCCTCTCGGAGCGCGGAGCTGCGCAAGCACGTGCAGGGCCTGCTCGACAAGAACAGCTCGTCCGTCGACTTCCTGAACTTCTGCGGCGCCGGCTGCTGGCAGCACTACGTGCCGCGGTCGTCGACGAGATCATCAACCGGGCCGAGTTCGTGAGCGCCTACTGCGGCGGCGACTACACCGACCTGGGCAAGTACCTCACGCGCTTCGAGTTCAACAGCATGCTCGGCGAGCTGCTCGACCTCGACGGCGTCGCCAACCCGATCTACGACTGGGGCGACGTCGCCGGGCGCTCGTTCCGCATGGCCCGGCGCATCACCGGTCGCGACAAGGTCCTCGTGCCGGCGCACATCAGCCCGATGCGGCTGATCGGAGACCCGCACGCTCTGCCAGCCCGGACGCGATGGCCGACAGCATCAAGATCCGCTTCTACGAGTGGGACCGCGAGACCGGCATGGTCGACCTCGGCGATCTCCAGGCCAAGCTCGACGACTCCTTCGCCGCCGTCTACTTCGAGAACCCCGGCTACCTCGGGACCATCGAGGCCGCCGGCGCCGAGATCGTGAAGCTCGCGCACGAGTACGGCGCCCTCGCGATCAACGGCGTCGACCCGATCACGCTCGGCGTGCTCGCGCCTCCCGGCGCCCTGCGGCGCCGACATCGCCTGCGGCGACATCCAGCCGCTCGGCATGCACATGCACGCCGGCGGCGGCTGCTCGGGGTTCATCGCGTTCCGCGACGACGACCCGGTCTTCGCCCAGCGAGTGCCCGCTCGAGCTCTACACGGTCATGGAGACGGCGACGCCCGGCGAGTACGCCTTCGGCGAGGCGATGGCCGAGCGCACGAGCTACGGCTCCGCGCGACCAGGGCAAGGACTGGGTCGGCACGGCGCTCGGGCCTGTGGACCATCGCCGCCGCCGTCTACATGGCGCTGATGGGTCCGCAGGGCTTCAAGGAGGTCGGCGAGACCTGCATCGCGCGCTCGCACTACGCGGCCAAGCAGCTCGGCGAGCTGCCGGGCGTGGAGATCAAGCTCTCGCCGAGCTTCTTCAAGGAGTTCGTCGTCGACTTCGACGGCACCGGCAAGAGCGTCGCCGAGGTCAACGAGGCGCTGCTCGAGCCAGCGGCATCTTCGGCGGCAAGGACCTCTCCGCCGAGTTCCCCGAGCTCGGCCAGAGCGCGCTCTACTGCGTCACCGAGTACTACGACCAGGCCGACATCGACGCGCTGGTCATCGGCCGTCGCGGAGGTGACGAGATGACCGAGCACGACGCGTCGAGGACGAAGGTCGCCCGGTCTCGCGCAGCCTGCGCCGTGACGGCGGAGTGCTGCGCGACTACCGCGCCCCGCGCTGGGACGAGCCGTTCATCATGGAGCAGGGCGACGCCCGGCGAGCGCGGCATCTTCGTGCCGCTCGCCGAGGACGAGGTGATCGCCGAGGTGGGCGCGGCGGCGGACTACATCCCCGAGGGGATGGCCCGCGCCGCCGCCCCCGACTGCCCGAGATCACCCAGTACCAGGTGCTGCGCCACTACCTGCGCTACGCGCAGATGACGCTGGGCATGGACCTCGGCAGCGACATCAGCGAGGGCACCTGCACGATGAAGTACAGCCCCAAGATGCACGAGGAGCTCATCCGCGGCCACAAGGCCGCCGACCTGCACCCGCTGGCAGGACGAGGAGACCATGCAGGGGCTGCTCGAGATCGTCTACGAGACCGCGGCAGTACCTGCAGTCGATCAGCGGCATGGACGCCTTCACGCTGCAGCCCGGCGGCGGCTCGCACGCCGTGTTCACCAACGCCGTGCGTCATGCGCGCGCTACTTCGAGGCCAGCGGCGAGCTGGAGCAGCGCAACGAGATCATCACGACGATCTTCACGCACCCGTGCGACGCCGCCACGCCCGACGGTCGCCGGCTTCAAGGTGATCACCGTGATGCCCGACGAGAACGGCTACCCGGACCTCGAGGCCGTTCAAGGCGGCCGTGAGCGAGAAGACCGTCGGCTCATGATCACCAACCCCGAGGACACCGGCATCTACAACCCGCACATCGACAAGTACGTCGAGATGGTGCACGACGCCGGCGCCCTGGCCTACACCGACCAGGCCAACGCCAACGGCATCCTCGGCATCGCCCGCGCGCGCGACGCCGGCTTCGACGCCTGCCACTTCAACCTGCACAAGACGTTCTCCAGCCCGCACGGCTGCGAGGGGCCGGCCACCGGCGCGTACATGGTGCACCGACGAGCTGGCGCCGTACCTGCCGGTACCGGTCGTCACGAGGGACGGCGAGACGCTACCACCTCGACTACGACCGGCCGGAGAGCATCGGCAGCGTGCGCGGCTTCCTCGGCAACTGGATGGCGGTCATCCGCGCCTACGCCTGGATCCGCAACATGGGTCCCGACGGCCTGCGGAGGTCGCCGAGATCTCCGTGCTCAACAACAACTACCTCGACAAGCTGCTCATGGAGATCGACGGCGTGAGCCGGCCGTACGCCGAAGGCCACCGCCGGCTCGACCAGGTGCGCTACAGCCTGGAGAAGCTCAAGGAGGACACCGGCGTCGGCACCGAGGCCGTCCGCGACCGCATGGTCGACTTCGGCATCCAGAGCCACTGGATGAGCCACCATCCGTGGGTGGTGCCCGAGCCGTTCACGCCCGAGCCCTGCGAGACCTACAGCAGAGAAGACCTCGACGAGTGGGCGGCGGTCATCGAAGAAGGTCAGCGACGAGGCCTACGCCGACGCGCAGTTCGTGCTCGACGCGCCGCACGCCCAGCCCATCGACCAAGATGCGGCGCACCGAGGCCATGGAAGACCCGGACCAGTGGGCCTTCACGTGGCGCAAGTACAAGAAGAAGTTCAAGGACAGGGTCTGAGCGCCTGAAGCGACCTGCCGCTGAGGACAGGCCTGCGGGCGGGCCGGCGTTGCGACGACCCCGGCCCGCCCGCAGCACCATTGCTCGCCGGCGGACCCGCCGGCCAGCCGCCGGCGAGTGCGGTCGGGTATCATGGCGCGCAGCCGGCCGCATCCCGTGGCCGGCCTCGGCGACGACGAAAGGCGGGCGGTGTGCCCCAGCAACCAGCGAGGCCGAACATCGGCGCGGGCCAGGCGCTCGGACTGGCGATCTTCCTTGCCACGGCAGCTATCCTCTCCGCGCTGACGGTCACGCGTGTCTTCGCGGGGCTCGGCAGTCTGCAGGGGATCGCTGCGGCGTTCTCCACCGGCCGTGCCGCCGTCGCGGCGTTCGGCATGCTCGTCGACGCGGTGGACCTGTGGGTGCGCGGCCGGCGCATGACGGTGCACGACGCAAGATGATCCGCACGCTCGTCTTCGTCGCCGTGCTCGCCGCGCTGGCGACCAGCATCCTGGGCGGCAACGCGCTGCTCGGCCTCCTGCTCTCGCCGGCGTTGCTCACGTACCTGATCATCGCGCGGCGCACCGCGGTGCCTCTCGCGCGGCTCCGCGCCGGTCTCCCGGGAGCGGCCCTCGGGTCGCCGCTGCGCCGGCCCGCCAAGGCGCGCCAGCGGCGCGGCGGCAAGAAACGCCGCTGAGCCGGTCCGCGGCGGGCCAGGCGAGATGAGGAAGCTCGGGCTGATCGTCAATCCGGTCGCCGGGGTCGGCGGCCGCGTCGGCCTCAAGGGCAGCGACGGCGCGACATCCTGCGCGCGCGCGCTCGAGCTGGGCGCGCGTGCGCGAGCGCCGCGGCGGGCACGGCAGGCGCTCGAGCGTCTCGGACGCCTGCGCGACCACGATCGAGGTCCTCGCCTGGCCGGGCGAGATGGGCGCCGACGAGGCGCGGGCGGCCGGCTTCGAGCCGCGGGGCTCGGAGTTCGACGGCCGCCGCTCGTACGTGCTCTGCGAGCGCGAGCGCCGGCGGCGAGCCGGCAGCGATCGCCTGCGACGACTTCGTCTCACGACGCCGGCCGACACCGAGCAGGCGGCGCCGCGAGCTGCTCGCCGCCGGCGTCGACCTCATCCTCTTCGCCGGCGGCGACGGCACGGCGCGCAACATCTGCAACGCCGTCGGCGACCGCGTGCCGTGGTCGGCATCCCGGCCGGCGTCAAGATCCACTCGGCCGTCTACGCCAACACGCCGGCCGACGCCGGCGACCTGGCGGCGCTCTACCTCCACGAGCGCCCCGGCGGCGTGCGACTGCGCGAGGCGCGAGGTCATGGACATCGACGAAGACGCCTTCCGCGACGAACCGCGTGTCCGCGCACCTCTACGGCTACCTGCGGTGCCGTACGAGCGGCAGCTCACCCAGAGCGCCAAGGCCGGCGGCCAGTCGCCGGCGACGAGCGCGCCGGCTCATCGACATCGCCACCGAGGTGATCGCACGCCATGAGCGCCGGCGCGCTGTACCTCCTCGGCGCCGGCACCACGACGCGCACGGTCATGCGCCTGCTCGACCTGCCGCACACGCTTCTCGGCGTCGACGCCGTGCGCGACCGCGAGCTCGCCGGCGCCGACGTCACCGAGGCGCGGCCTCGCTGGAGCTCGTCGACGGCGGCGCCGGAGCGCACATCGTCGTCATCGGTCATCGGCGGTCAGGGTCACATCTTCGGCCGCGGCAACCAGCAGCTCAGCCCGCGCGGTCATCCGCGCCGTCGGCCCGGACCACATCACGGTGCTCGCCACGCAGCCCAAGCTGCTCTCGCTGGAGGGCAGGCCGCTGCCGCTCGACACCGGCGACCCGGCGCTCGACGAGCGGCTCGCCGGCTACGCCAAGGTGATCACGGCTCTCGGCGAGCGCACCATGTACAAGGTCGGCGCCTGAGCCACCCGTCCGTCGGGGGGCTGCGCCGCCGCCGCGAGATCCTCGGCGCGGTCCTCTCGCTTCTGCTGCTGGAGCAGCCTCCTCCCGCCGTCACTGGCGACGCCTCCTGCCGTCCGCAAACCTCGCTCAACGCTAATTTGACGTTGGCAATCTGAGCGGAAGCTTATACAATCTGCTTCACGCAACGCCTGTGGAGGGGTCTTGTCGAGGTACGCCTCGCCCCGCCTGCGGGGGCGCGCCGCCCGGCGCGTGCGCACAAGCCTCGTCAAGGAGAAGGAACGTCATGAAGGCTCTCGTCGTCGGTACCGGTGGTGTCGGGCAGTCGATCGCCGCGATCGCCAAGCGTCGCGACCCCAAGGGTGAGTGGCTCGAGAAGATGGTGATGGCGGACTACGACGGCCGGCGCGCCGTCGACCTCGTCGCCACGCTGGACGATCCGCGCTTCGTCGCCGAGCAGGTCGACGCCGGCGACGTCGACGCGGTCGCCGCGCTGGCGGAGAAGCACGGCGTCGACATCCTCATGAACCTCTGCGCGCCCACCTTCAACCCGCCGCTGCTCCAGGCCGCGCTCAAGGCGAAGGTCCACTACCTCGACACGGCCATGACGCTCAGCGAGCCGCATCCGACCGACCCCATGCACAAGTGCGGCGTCAAGCTCGGCGACAAGGAGTACGCGCTCAGCCCCGAGTTCGAGGCGATCGGCAAGTACGCGCTGGCCGGCTTCGGCGTCGAGCCCGGCATGGCCGACTTCTTCGCCCGCTACGCCGCCGACCACCTCTTCGACGAGATCGACGAGATCGGCATCCGCGACGGCAGCAACCTCGAGATCCCCGGCGCCAAGGGCATCAGCTTCGGCTTCAGCGTCTGGACGACGATCGAGGAGTGCAACAACCCCGCCATCGTGTACGAGAACGGCGAAGTGCACACCATCGAGCCGTTCGCCGAGCTCGAGAAGTTCTGGCTGCCCGAGGGCATCGGCGAGGTCGAGGTCGGCCACGTGGAGCACGAAGAGGTCATCCAGATCGCCCACAACGCGGACCGCCTCAAGGGCGTCAAGAAGGCCACCTTCAAGTACGCGCTCGGCGACGAGTTCATGCAGGCCATGGAGATCTTCCGCTCGGTGAACATCGACAAGGCGCGAGAAGATCAAGGTCGGCGACGTCATGGTCGCGCCTCGCGACGTCATCGCCGCCGCGCGCGCCGGACCCGAACGAGATCGGCAAGCAGTACGTCGGTCAGACCGCGGCCGGCACCTACGTGATCGGCAAGAAGGACGGCATGGAGCGCAAGGTGTACCTGTACCAGGTCGCCGACAACAAGGAGTGCGTCGAGAAGTACGGCACCCAGGTGGTCGTCGCGCAGACCGCGTTCACCCCTGTCATAGCCCTCGAACTGCTCGCCAAGGGCAGCCTCGGCGGCAAGCCGGGCGACCCCAAGAGCGGCGTGCACAATCCCGAGGCCTTCAACGCCGACGACTACGTCGCCCTCATGCCGGCCTATGAGTTCCCCGGCGGGTTCCTCGAGATGGAGTCCGAGTACAAGCTGGCCCAGGATCGCCAGACGACTGCTCGACCTGGCGAAGTAGCACCCTCAACCCGGGCGCGGGTGACCGCAGGCTCGGGGCGTGACAAGATGCATCAGAGCGGAGCGGCTCGTGGTCCGGTGACCACCGCGGTCTTCAAAACCGTCTGCGGGGCGATGCTCTCGTCCTGGGTGGGTTCGACTCCCATGTCGCTCCGCCAGCTTCTTGCAGGCTGTTGCCCGCGGATTGCCCGCGCAGTCCGTCCGGCGACGACCAACGCCATCGACCTTCGGTTCGAACACGCGGAGGCGCACGCCTTCAAAGAAGCCATCATGAGGTCGATACTCGGCAACGACTGACCGAGGCCGGCGGGGCCCGCCACCCATGAGGTCATTGCCGTAGCAGTGAGGGTCAACGCTTGCAGTATCTGGTGACGGCGCGCAGTGTGGAGGTGCCCGTCGCAGAAGCTCGGCGTGACAGCGAGGCGTGGCACGGCAGGGAGTGACGACCTCGGCGTGACACGCTCGGGAACGCCAAGGCAGGCACGTCTTGGACGGCTGCCTTGTCTGCACTCTCCCGAGTCGCGGCGGGCCTTCTCTTGTCCAGGGAGCAGACGGCCCGCCACCCGTGAGGGCCGCGTCACGCCGTTCGCCCGCCCTATTCTCGTAGCAGCGGGACCACGACGAAAGGAGGCGCGGAATGGGAAGGCACATCGACCTCTGGCTGGAGGGCTGGAGGAAGGGCGACGCGCAGATGATCCTGAGCGCCGTGACGGACGACTTCGTCCATGAGGACGCCCAGGATGGACGCTTCACGAAGGACGAGTTCGCGACGTACCTCGAGCGTCTGTTTGCGACTGAGAGCACGCCAGTGGGCTTCGAGACCATCACCGACGTTGTCACGTTCGAGAAGGACGGCGAAGAGACGACGTGGGGCTGGTGGAGGACGCTGGCAACGCCGCTGGAGGGCGCTGGATTGGTGAAGGCCCGTCCAGATGGAGTCTACTCGGAGCGGGTCGCCTACTTCGCGATGCCGCCGTCCGACTGAAGGCTGAGACGAGTGGACGCTCACTGAAACTGACCACCAACACGACCGGCAGGTGTTTCGGGGTTTCGCCCTGATCGGACAGACGTCCGATCAGGTGCGACAGCGGGAGAGTCTGCGCTGCGCCCGCAACGGTGACGATTGTACGGCCCAGGTGACAATCCGTTGAGAGGGTGCCGCACACGAGAGTGCGACGCCGCCATAGAGGAGGTTCATCATGCCGCAGTTCGTCATGCTCTGTAACCTGACCGCCAAGGGGCTCGCCGACCTCAAGGGCGCGCCGGCTCGCTACGCGTCGGTCGTCAAGGCGCTCGAGGCCGCCGGCGGCAAGGTGCTCAGCTTCCATGCCACGATGGGCGCGTACGACTACGTGATGGTGGCGGAGGCCCCGAGCGACGAGGCCGCAGCCGCGTTGGCGATGGCGACCGCCGCTCAGGGCTACGTCACGGTGCAGACGCTCCGCGCTTTCACGCCCGAGGAGTTCGTCGGCCTCGTCAGCCAGCTGCCCTGACGGCGAGTGGCTGCAGGCCGACTGGGCCGCTCGCGCTGACGCTCCGTTGCCCGCGCATGTGCCCGCGAGACGTGCGTGTCTTCTGCACCACTCGAGGATCCTGGCCTCGCGCCTTGGTCTTCCCCGTCTGACGTTCGGCCCGTCTCGCGGGGGCAACGTCTCTACGTCAATGGGCCGCCGTGCCTGCGGGAACAAGGCAAGTAGGGCCTCGCTCCGGGGGCCTGCCGAGGAGAGGAGGACGCCATGATGCGCGTAGGCTGCAAGGACATCGGCATCGAGGACTGCGGCTTCGTCACTGAGGGTGAGAAGGTGCGCAAGGTGGAGGACGCCATGCTCGAACACCTGCGGGACGAGCACCCTCACCTCATCGCCGGGCTCACCGACGTTCAGCACCGGGAACTCGAGACGCGTATCAAGAGCGGCATGCACAGCCTCGAGCCCGGCGCTCCGCCACACGAACTGGAGGGGCACGTCATGCTGCGCGTCTCGTGCGCCGACGTGGGGATAGCAGGCTGCGATTTCGTCGCCGAGGACCGCAAGGTGCGCAAGGTCGAGGAGAGGCTCTTCGACCATCTCCGTGACCAGCACCCCGAGGTCGTCTCCGGCATCGACGCCGACCACTACCGCGAGCTCGAGCATCGCGTGAAGGGCGCCATCAAGTACGAGTGAGCCCGCAGGCGCACGGCTCAAGGCTCCCGCGCCTCGGCTCCGACGGCCCAGCGGATAGGATGGTCCGGTGAGTGACAAGCCGACCATCTACAGGTCGCGGAGGCGCCGGCGCGCGCGGCGCGCCGTCTTCGGTGCGCTCGCCGGGGTCGCCGTGGCGGCCATCGCCGTCGCTACGGTGGTGCTCCTGCGCGCCGACGAGCCGCGCCCCGGCGCCCCGCAGGCGCCGTCCACTGTGGCGTCCTCCCCGTCGCCGGTCGTCGGCCCGGCGCGCGTCGCCGGCCTCGCCGACCTCGAGGTGCATCGCGGCGAGGTCGTCACCATCCGCTACCGTGTCGTCGCCGGCGCGGGGACGACCGCGGCGGTGACGCTGGTCGTGACGGACGCATCCGGGGAGCGGGTCAAGGCGCGCCGCCTCTCCGGCGACGCGCCGGCCGGCCGCACGCTGCAGGCGGCTGTGCCCGTCGATCTGCCACCGGGCCGGTACACGTACGCGCTGTGGCTCGGTGAGTCCGGTGCCGACGCTCTCGCCGAGTCCCTCGTCCGACCCATCGGCTGCGGCGAGACTGCGCGTCCTTGCGCCGCTGCCCCCGGGCTTCCCCGGCGCCGAAGGCGGCCGCCGCGGCGGCGCGCTGGCTCGGCGGTCGGGACGGCGACGTGGCCTTCGCGGTCGTCGACACGAACGGCAGGGGCGCCGGCGGCCTGCATGAGCATCGCACCTTCCAGGCGGCCAGCCTGGCGAAGGCCATCCTGCTGGTGGCCTCCCTGCGCAAGGACCCCACGCCGGACGCCGGCACCGAGGCCACGCTGACGAAGATGATCGTGGAATCGGACAACGGCGCCGCCTACACCATCTTTGGGCGTGTCGGCGGCCAGGGGATGCGCGCCGTCGCCAAGGCCGCCGGCATGCAGGACTACGAGCAGGGGTCGGACTGGATCGACACGCGCGTGTCCGCGGCCGACCAGGCGCGCTTCTTCTACGACCTCGACTCGCTCCTGCCCGCCGCGGGACGGAGTCTGGCGCGGCGGCTCCTCTCGGGCGTCACCCCGATGCAGCGCTGGGGCATTCCCGCCGCCGCGGGGCCTGAGGGATGGAGTACCTACTTCAAGGGCGGCTGGCTGGGCCTGGACAACAAGCTCATGGTCCAGGCCGCCTGGCTGGAGAAGGGCGAGAAGAAGTGGGCGCTCGCGGTGATGAGCGACGAGAACCCCGACCGCTCCTACGGCTGGGACACGCAGAAGGGCGTCACCGGGCTCCTGCTCGGCCGGAGCCGTCGCCGGCGTACTTCTCAGTGGTGCTCGAATAGGGCGAGGCCGCCGCGCCGGCCGCGCCTTCACTCCGGGTACTCGATCGCCTCGACGGTGAGCTCCAGGTCGCCGGCCGGCCGCCGCCAGAGCACGGTCTTGCCCACGCGGGCTTCGATAAGGGCCTCGGCGAGGGGCGACACGTAGCTGATCTTGCCCTCCTTAAGGTCCGCCTCGTCCTCGCCGACGATGGTGAACGTCTGCCGCGTGCCCCCGTTCTGGCTCACGGTGACGACGGCGCCGAACGCCACCTTGCGTCGCGGCTGCCGGTCCATCGCCACGGGGATCGGCGCTCTCGCGTCGCGACGTGTAGTACCGCAGGTCGCGGTCGACGAAGGCGAGCTGCTCCCCGGCCAGGCCGTCCTCATCCTCCAGCAGCTCGAGCCGCAGCGTCTCGAGCTCGCCGAGCTTGTCCTCAAGTTGCTGGAGGCCGGCGGGCGTGACGTAGTTGGGGTGGTCGCTGATCTGTCGCTCGGGCAGGCCCTCGACGGGCGCGCCCTCGTCTGGCTCTTTGACGAACGCTCTGTTCATGGGGACTCCGATCGGGATTGTCTTGAGTGTTCCCTTCGACGCCGGTGAACGCACTCCCTCGCGATCGGGTAGATAGAGAAGGACGCGTGGTCAACGTGCCGCGCCCGGAAATCGACGACGGAGGGTGACGATGCTCGACAAGCGTATGCAGGACGCGATCAACGATCAGATCAACTGGGAGATCTACTCCGGGTACCTCTATCTCTCCATGTCCAGTCAGTTCGCCGAGATCGGCATGTCCGGCGGGCAGAACTGGATGACGGTGCAGTACCAGGAGGAGCTGGCGCACGCGCAGATCATGATCAACTACGTGCTCACGCGTGGCGGCCGCGTCGTCCTCGAGGCGATCGCGAAGCCGCGCACGGAGTGGCCGGACGGACTCTCCATGTACGAAGAGGCACTCGCCCACGAGGAGAAGGTGACGGGGCGCATCCACGAGCTCGCCTCGCTGGCCCTCGAGATCAAGGACCACGCCAGCTACAACTTCCTGCAGTGGTTCATCGCCGAGCAGGTCGAGGAGGAGGAGACCGCGTCCGACATGGTGCAGAAGTTCCGCATGGCGGGCGAGCACCCGGCCGGCCTCTATCAGCTCGACAAGGAGCTCTCGACGCGGGCCTACAACATCCCCTCGCCGCTCGCCGCCGGCGCCTGAAGCGCCCCCGGCGGCACGCGGTGAGCGCCCGGATGCCGGGCGCCGTCAGAGCTGCCTGACGAGCAGCAGGCAGGGGTTCTCCGGGCCCCACACCGCCGGCAGGACCTCCAGCGGGCGGAATCCCTGCGCGAGGTAGAACGCGCGCGTCGCCGCGTACCCCGGGTCGGGGTCGCTCGCGGCGAGCGTCTTGACGTGCAGCAGTGTGAAGCCCTCGGCGCGGGCGTACGCCGCCGCGCGCTCGACGAGCGCGCGGCCGACCCCGCGCCGGCGCCACTCCGCGAGGACGCCCATGACGTGCAGTTCCAGGGCGTCCTCGCTCGTCGGTTTGAGGGTGACGAAGCCGACGACGTCGGGCGCTGCCATCGGCGATCCGGCTGAGGCCGCCTCGACGGCGCCGCGACCGGCGGCTCCATCACCTTCTCCGCCGGCCACAGCGACGAAGGTCGGCAGGTCCTCCGTTGCGGCCGCGTACTCGACGATGGCGGACTCGATCCCGAACCAGCCGGGCAGGGCGCGGAGGATGCCTTCGGCTGCCGCGCCCTGCCCGCGAAGCGGGCCGCGCACGACGAAGCCCGGCGAACCCGCGGGACTGCCCGGCTCGCCGGGGCCGCCCGGACCGTTGTGTGGACCGCTCGTCTCGAGGCCGCCTGCCACAGCGCCCTCAGGTGACGTCGCGGCGCAGCGAGATGTAGACCGCCGCGGCGCTGAACACGGCGATGTAGGCGACGGCGACCAGGAACGCCTCGGGTCGATCGAGCGAGGGCAAGATGCTCTCCTCGGCCATCACGGAGCCGCCGAGCGTGAGTTGCTGGAACGCCGCGAACGGCAGGTACATGCCCTCGCGTGGCCTTATGGCGGCGATGATGTTCTCTATCGCCAGCGCCCAGACCACGACGCCCGCGACCGTCGGGATCTGGGCGCGGAAGAGGGCGCCGAGACTCACGCCGAAGGCCGTCATCAGCCCTGTCGTCAGCAGGAACATGCTCAGGTCGCGGAGCGTCCCGAGGTCGGAGACGCTGGACGTCGTGAGCCAGGGGAGGGCGATATCGCGAAGCGCCGCGACCAGGGCTATCACGAGGACGACGAGCAGGGCGGTGGCAGCCATGACCGCGGTTCCCACGACCCCGTAGCAGAGGAGCTTGACGATCATCACGATGCCTCGCCGGGGGGTCGCGAGGTACGTATAGGTGATCGTCCCGTGGCGGTACTCGTTGGTCATGCCGAGGATCCCGAACACCACGGCCAGGATGGGCACCAGAGTGAGGCCGGCGGCGGCGATCGCCGCGCCGCCGTCGGTCGCCACGTCGCGCGGTACGAGACTCATGACGAGCACGGCGGGCAGGAGGCTGACGACGACCGCCGAGATGAACAGGCCGAGGGCGGTGCGCGTGCTTCTGAGCTTGAGGAACTCGGCGCGCACGAGGGCCATCACCGATCTCTCCTCGTGCCGGCGATCTCCAGGAAGAGGTCCTCGAGGCTCGCCTGCTCGGTGAGCAGCTCGTGGATCGCGACGCCCTGGGCGTGGGCCAGCTCGCCGACCTCGGCGGCGGAGGGTCCCCGCACCGCGAGCGCCTCGTCCAGGCGGTTGACGGCCGCGCCGGCGGAGCGGAGGGCGGCCTCCAGCTTCGCTGCCTCCGGCGCGCGCACGCGGATCACCGGCTGGGCCGAGGCCGGCGAGCCTGCTGATCGGGCCCTGGGCGAGCAGCCTTCCCTTGCTCATGATCAGGATGTCGTCCACGGTCTGCTCCACCTCGGCGAGCACATGGCTCGAGACGACGACGGTACGCCCCTCGCTCGCCTGGGCGCGCCAAGAACCTCCGCAGCCAGAGCATCCCTTCGGGGTCGAGCCCGTTGGCGGGCTCGTCGAGGATGAGCACCTCCGGGTCGCCGAGCAGGGCCGCCGCCAGCGCGAGGCGCTGCTTCATGCCGGTGGAGTAGCCCTTGACGGCTCGCCGCGAGGCGGGCGCCTCGATAGCTGGCGAAGGTGGGCCGATGAAGACCACGCCCTCTTTCTCAAGAGCTTCGGCAAACTTCATGTTTTCGCTGAGGAACCCGTAGCCGGGATGAACCGCTTCCGCGCCGGTCTGGCGGATCGCATCCATGATCTTGTCGATCACGATATAGGACTGGTTGGCGGGCGGGGGGCCGATATGAACCGCCTCATCCGCCATCTTCACATGCAGCGCGTTGCGGTCCGCATCGGAATAGACCGCGACGGTCTTGATGCCCATCTTGCGGGCCGACTTGATGACGCGGCAGGCGATCTCGCCCCGGTTCGCAATCAGGATTTTCTTGAACATTGCCGTCCCTCTTGGTGGATCGCAGCGGAACAGCGCCCTGCCGCGCGAACGAAAAGACCACCGCGGCGCGAGGCCACGATGGTCCGGTTTTCAAATCTGGCCGACCCCGTCAGGGGCGGCGAATGTTCTTTACTTGCAGATACCCGCGTCGTCGCAGAAGACGCCGGCCGCACCACCGATGACGGCGCCCGTAAGGGCGTTGCCGCCAAAGGCATCGGCCACGACCGCGCCGCCCGCTGCACCAGCAAGCCCACGCTCGGTGTCGTTGTTGAGGCAACCGGCAAGGGCCGCGACACATGCCAACGCCGTGAGAGATTTAACAAACCGCATTCTGCTCTTCCTCCTTCAAGGGGTTTTATATTGCATAATCTTAGCGGAAAACCGCCCACATAAAAGCGATTTCGCCGCAGGGAAAAGGCCTCGGCGAAGCTCCGCCAATGGATCACTTTCACGGAAAATGGCCTGACCCCGAAGGGGCCAGGCCGTAGAGAAGGGGAAGGGTAACGGTTTTGACAAATCGGGGCTGAAAGCTTGCTGTAGGGTGTCGCCCCACAGAAAGAATGTTCGCGGATCGCGCGGCACGCAAATGCAAAGTTTCCGGAAGGGAAACGATCGGCAGCTTTGCGCCAATTCTCTTCATGGTTGCGCAAGAACACGCCTATTCCTTCCCCTCAAAGAGCTCGGGAAAGCCTGCCTGCGCCCGTGCGAGGTCAATTCGCAGCATCGCTTCATAGGATTCAGGGTCGAAGGGCTCCTCGGCCGGAATCACTTCGCGGCCGAAAAGCCAGCTCGAGTCGTCCCGCATCAAGGTTGCCGCGTTCAAATGGCTCTTCGCCGAAATGGTCCCAGAGCGCGGCCATGAAACCCGCATCGGCGCGGCGGTCGGCGGGGCTGCGGTCGCGGTATCGTTCGCGCGCAATCAGCTTCGTCACGCCCTTGGCATTGCCGCGGCGGATCGTGAATTGATAGTCGGTGCCGGGAAGGCGGCCAGGAAAGCCGCGGTGCTTCAGCATGGCGCACATCCCGCAGAATTGCGCCAAAGCGAGGTGGCCGATCCGAAACCTGCGTCCCGGACCGGCCGGAAAGGATTACTTGTACTTGCCGGTAAAGACCGGCTCTTGCGAGACCGGCTGTTCCACGTAGACGGTTTCCTGCTTCTTGGCACAAGCTGCCACGATGAGGACCAGAACGGCCGCGAAGACGAGTTTCTGCGACATGAGTTTCTCCTGCTGATAAGGCCGGACGCCCGGTTTTCCGGGTTCGTCCGGTCCTGATTGCCCAAATCGGCCGCATATGCGCCGACTGCGGGCACTATAGCTGAATACAACCCCGCCGCACATTGGCACATCGGCAAGATCATCTGCTGTGGCGACGACGCATCACCCGTTCGGGGCGCGCGCGTTCGCCGAGCCAGATATGGATTTCGCATTAGAACGGCTCCCAGATGCAGGCCCCGTCGGCCAGGCTGTAGGCTTCGAAATACTGCGTTGCCTCTGGCTGGGTTTCGCCAAAGGGCACCTCGCGGTCGGACAGGACGATGATGATCTGCGACGGCGCCGGTCCCGGCGCGGGCAGACGCGGCAGAGCATAGTCGGTGCAAAGCGCCAGCATGTCGTCCTGCGCCGTTTCGGCATCAACCGTGCCGCCCTCGCGCGCAATGGCGGGGGCGATGAAGCGAAAGCGCAAGGTGAGGCCGTCCGGTCCCGGATCGGAACGGATGAGGTCGAGAAATCGCACCTCCTGTCCCGAAGGCACAGGGATCGGCGCGTCCACCGCCGTTCCCTTCACATCTGTCTGTTCGCCCTGCCCCGCCATTATGCGCCCTTGAGAAACAGAATGCGGCGGCCCTTGGGATGGCCGGCCAGATCGGGATCGGCCTTGCCGGTTTCGGCGAAACCGAAATGCCGATGCCCGTTCACTTCGATATCGATCAGCACGATTTCCGCCCCGGTGTCGCGAGCGGCGCAACCACATCCTTCATCGCACGATATTCGGCGTGAAGGACGCCCGCGACACGGCGCGGAATGTCCACGAAGGTTTCGAGCCTCTGAAGGATCAGGTTGACCATGTCGCCACGGGAGAAGCACGACACGTCCAACACCTGGATCACCGGATCGGCGGCCTCCTGCGGCACGTCGAGGGCGACCTCGTTTCGGTCCATGTCATTTCCTCCTACAGCGGAATATTGTCGTGCTTCTTCCACGGGTTCGTCAGCTTCTTCGTTCGCAGCGACGCAAAGGCCCGCGCCACCCGCTTCCGCGTCGAATGCGGCGTGATCACCTCGTCGATGAAACCCTTCTCGGCCGCCACGAAGGGGTTGGCGAAGCGGTCCTCGTAGTCCTTCGTACGCGCCGCGATCTTGTCCTTGTCCGTCAGTTCCGAGCGATAGAGGATCTCGACCGCGCCCTTGGCGCCCATCACCGCGATCTCGGCCGTGGGCCAGGCATAGTTGAAGTCGCCGCGCAGATGCTTCGACGCCATGACGTCGTAGGCGCCGCCATAGGCCTTGCGGGTGATGACCGTGACCTTCGGCACCGTCGCCTCGCCGTAGGCGAAGAGAAGCTTGGCGCCGTGCTTGATGACGCCGCCATATTCCTGGCTGGTCCCCGGCAGGAAGCCCGGCACATCGACGAAGGTCAGGATCGGAATTTCGAACGCATCGCAGAACCGCACGAACCGCGCGGCCTTGCGGCTGCTGTCGATGTCGAGGCAACCGGCCAGCACGGTCGGCTGGTTGGCCACGACGCCCACGCGACTGCCCTTCGATCCGGATAAAGCCAGTGATGATGTTGGCGGCGAAGTCCTTCTGGATCTCGAAGAAATCGCCCTCGTCGGCGACCTTCTCGATCAGTTCCTTCATGTCATAGGGCTGGTTCGGATTGTCCGGGATCAGCGTGTCGAGGCTGTCCTCCATCCGCGCCACATCGTCGAAGAAGGGCCGCGTCGGCGCCTTGTCGCGGTTCGACAGCGGCAGGAAATCGACCAGCCGGCGCATCTCGGCCAGCGCCTCCACGTCATTCTCGAAGGCGCCGTCGGCGACGGAGGACTTCCTGGTATGGGTCGAAGCGCCGCCCAGTTCCTCGGCGGTCACGATCTCGTTGGTCACGGTCTTCACCACATCGGGGCCGGTGACGAACATGTAGGACGTGTCCTTCACCATGAAGATGAAGTCGGTCATCGCCGGGCAGTAGACCGCGCCACCCGCGCAGGGCCCCATGATGAGGCTGATCTGCGGCACGACGCCAGAGGCCATGATGTTGCGCTGAAACACGTCCGCGTAACCGGCAAGCGATGCCACGCCTTCCTGGATGCGCGCGCCACCGGAATCGTTGATGCCGATGACGGGCGCGCCGTTTTGCACCGCCATGTCCATGATCTTGCAGATCTTCTGGGCGTGCGTTTCGGACAGCGAACCGCCAAAGACGGTGAAATCCTGACTGAACACATAGACCATGCGGCCGTTGACCGTGCCCCAGCCGGTGACGACCCCGTCGCCCGAGGGCCGATCGTCCTGCATCCCGAAATCGGTACAGCGATGGGCGACGAACATGTCGAATTCCTCGAAGGAACCGTCGTCGAGCAGCAGTTCGATCCGTTCCCGCGCCGTCAGCTTGCCCGCGCGCGTGCTGGGCGTCGATCCGCTTCTGGCCGCCGCCGAGCCGCGCCTGGCCGCGGCGGTCTTCGAGCTGTTGCAGAATGTCTTTCATTGGATACACTCCCCCCGTGCGGCTCTGACGATTTCGCGGAACCTAGCGGGAAAGAACAGGAACCGGGAAGGCGAATCCGTCAAATTTGCAAATAGTTGGCAGAGGAGCGGACAGCAAATTGCAAATAGGCTACCCATATGCGCAGTGACCGCGTGATCCACATCGTCTCCGCCCATGCCGAGGGCGAAGTCGGCAACGTCATCACCGGCGGTGTCGCCCCGCCGCCGGGCGCGACGCTTTGGGAACAGCGCGACCATCTGCACCGCGACGGCAGCCTTCGCCGCCTCGTGCTCAACGAACCGCGCGGTGGCGTCTTCACCCATGTCAACCTTCTCGTTCCGCCGAAGAACCCGCAGGCCGCGATGGGCTTTCTCATCATGGAGCCGGAACACACGCCGCCGATGTCGGGCTCGAATTCCATCTGCGTTGCCACGGTCTGCCTTGAGACGGGCATCGTGCCGATGACCGGGAATGAGACGCGCTTTGCGCTCGAAGCCCCGGCAGGACTTGTTGAGATCGTCGCCGACACCAGCGACGGTCAGGTCAATTCGGTCGAGATCACCAATGTCCCCTCTTTCGCCGACCGCCTCGCCGCGGTGCTGGAGGTCGAAGGCGTCGGCACGCTGACCGTCGATACCGCCTATGGCGGCGACAGCTTCGTTCTGGTCGATGCCGCCGCGCTTGGCCTTGCCCTGGCGCCGGACGAGGCCCGCGATATCGCTGCGCTCGGCGCGCGGATCACGGCGGCGGCCAACCTGCAGCTTGGCTTCAGCCACCCGACCGAAGAGTGGCGCCATATCTCATTCTGTCAGTTCACCGGCCCCCTGCTGCGCCACAGCCATACCCTGAGCGGGACCAACGCGGTCGTCATCGACCCCGGCAAGATCGACCGTTCGCCCACCGGCACCGGCTGTTCGGCGCGGATGGCGGTGATGGCCGCGCGGGGCGAGATGGCGCCGGGTCATACCTATGTTGCGCGGTCGCTCATCGGCGGGCGGTTCGACTGTCACTTCACGCTCGCCGCCCCGGTCGGCGACCGCCCGGCCATCGCGCCGCGCATCAGGGGCCGCGCCTGGATCACCGGCACGCACCAGGTGATGCGCGACCCGCGCGACCCCTGGCCCGATGGCTACCGATTGACCGACACCTGGCCCGCGATGCCGGTCTGAGCCCTGACGCCGGATTCCGATCATTCCCCCAAGGACGTTTCCATGCCCGCAAGCCTCATCACGATCGGACTGCTGATCGGCTCGAACATCTTCATGACCTTCGCTTGGTACGGCCACCTGAAATTCCGCGCCGCGCCGCTGATGATCGTGATCTTGATAAGCTGGGGCATCGCCTTCTTCGAGTACCTGCTTCAGGTGCCCGCGAATCGCATCGGTTACGGCGTCTTCAACGCAGCACAACTCAAGACGATACAAGAGGTCATCACCCTCACGGTCTTCGCCATATTCTCCGTTACCTACCTCAAGGAAAGCCTTGGCTGGAATCACCTCGTCGGCTTCGGCCTGATCGCATTCGGGGCCTTCTTCATCTTTCACAAATGGTGATGAAGAGGCGGCGATTTTCCGTGGACGCCCAAAGCCGAACGGCATAGGAGCGCGCTATGACCGCCACCGCCCGCCCCCTCGTACGCTTCCTCGACCGCGCCACGCCGCCGCATATCGTGACGCTGGTGCTGGTCGCGGGCGTGCCGGCGCTGTCGCTCAACATCTTCCTGCCCTCGCTGCCGTCGATGGCACGGCATTTCGGGGTGGAATACCACCTGATGCAGCTTTCGGTGTCGCTCTACCTTGCGATGACGGCCTTCGTGCAGCTCCTGATCGGCCCCCTGGCCGACCGCTATGGGCGCACGGCCGGTCCTGCTGACTGTCACCGCGATCTTCGTCCTGGCAACTTTCGGCACCATCTTCGCCCCCGGTTTCCTCAGCTTCATGATCTGCCGCATGGCGCAGGCGGCAATCGCCGTGGGGTTCGTGCTGTCGCGCGCCATCGTCCGCGACATGGTCGAGCAGGATCAGGCCGCCTCGATGATCGGCTATGTCACCATGGGCATGTCCGTCGTGCCGATGGTCGGCCCGGTGATCGGTGGCGCGCTCGACGAGGCGTTCGGCTGGCAGGCGCCCTTCGTGCTTCTCGCGGCCTGCGGTATCGGGCTTTACGCGCTGATCTGGCGCGATCTTGGCGAGACGGGGGGCGGCACCGGCACGACGTTCCTCGACCAGGCGCGGGAATATCCCGCGCTGTTCCGTTCTCAGCGGTTCTGGGGCTACTGCCTCGCCGCCGCCTTCGCCTCGGGCGCGTTCTTCGCCTATCTCGGCGGCGCGCCCTTCGTCGGAAGCGAGATGTTCGGCCTCGATCCCGCGACTCTGGGCTTCTACTTCGGCGCGCCGGCGCTGGGATACATGGCGGGGAACTTCCTGTCCGGCGTCTATACGGTACGTGTCGGCATCGACCGGATGATGACCCTCGGCGCGATGGTCACGCTGGCCGGCATGCTGGCCCTGGCCCTTGTCACCGCCGCCGGTTTGAGCGGCCCCGGCTACTTCTTCGGCTTCACGATCCTCGTCGGCCTCGGCAACGGCATCATGCTGCCCAGCGCCAATGCCGGGATGCTGTCGGTCCGGCCCGCCCTGGCGGCGTCGGCGGCGGGGATCGGCGGGGCGATCCTGATCGGCGGCGGCGCGGCCCTGTCGGCCTTGGCGGGTGTCGTGCTGACTGCGGATTCCGGTCCGATGCCGCTGATCCTGCTGATGCTCGCGACCGCCGCCGCGTCGCTTCTTTGCGCGGCCTGGGTCATCCTCCGCGCGAGGGCGCTCGCCCGGCAGTAGCCGCTTGCGCGCCGAAATTTGCAAAGATAGCCTGCAAAGGCAGCAAACTTCCGGCGAGGCGGGCGATGGCGATCCAGAAACTCTATGCGGGCGTCAAACTGCGCGAGACACGCTCGCGCCTTGGCCTGACGCAGAAGGCCTTTGCGGCGAAGCTCGGCGTCTCGCTGCCCTATCTCAACCAGATGGAGAACAACCACCGCCCGGTCTCGGCCGCGGTCGTGCTGGCGCTTGCGGGGGAATTCGGGCTCGACGTGACGGAGCTTTCGGCGGGCGATGCCGAGCGCATGGTATCGGACATGCGCGAAGCCTTGGCGGACCCGGTCTTTGCCGATACCGCGCCACCGCTTGCCGACCTCCGCCTCGCCGCGTCGAACGCGCCGATGCTGGCGCGGGCGTTTCTGGAACTTCACCGCGCCTACCGCCAGACCCATGAACGCCTCGCCTCGCTGGACGAGGCGCTGGGGCGCGAGGGCGGCGCCACGCCCGCCTCGCCTTGGGAGGAGGTGCGCGACTTCTTCCACTATTGCGACAACTACATCGACGCCGTGGACCGCGCGGCCGAACGCTTCGCGGGGACGGACCCTGCGCAACTGACCGAACGCGCCCGCGCGGCCCTCGCGCGGCACGGCTGCTCGCTGCGCTTCGCCGATACCGAAGAGGTGCGTCACCTCGACGGCAAGGTGCTGACGCTTTCAACCCGCGCCACGACGGCGACGCAGCGCTTTCAACTGGTCCATCAGATCGCGCTGCTGACGCAGAACGATCTTCTTGAAGCAACGCTCGATCTTGCGCGGTTCCAGACGCCGATCGCGCGATCCATCGCAAAGATCGGACTCGCCAACTATTTCGCGGGGGCAGCACTTCTGCCGTATCAGACCTTCCTCACCGCCGCGCGTGAAACGCGGCATGATCTGGAGCGTCTTTCGGACCTGTTCACGGCCTCCATCGAACAGGTCGCCCACCGGCTTTCCACCATGCAAAGGCCGGGGCAGAAGGGTATTCCCTTCTTCTTCGTCCGCGTCGATCAGGCCGGCACGATCACCAAGCGGCACTCTGCCACGCGGCTGCAATTCGCCCGGTTCGGCGGCGCCTGCCCGCTCTGGAACGTCCACCAGGCCTTCGAGACACCGGGCCGGTTCCTGCGGCAACTGGCCGAAACGCCGGACGGGGTGCGCTACTTCTGCCTTGCCCGCGACGTGTCGAAATCGGGCGGGTCATTCCGCGCACCGATCAGGCGCTACGCCATTGGCCTCGGTTGCGAGATCAGCCATGCGCGGGAACTTGTCTATGCCGATGGCATGGACCTGACCAACGCCCGCGCCTTTGAACCGATCGGGATATCCTGCCGGATCTGCGAGCGGGCGGACTGCCATCAAAGGTCGGTCCCCCCGCTTGAACGGCAGCTTAGCGTCGATCCGGACCGGCGCGGCGTGCTGCCCTACGGCATTGCCTGAGCGTCAGCTTGCCGCCAGAAGCCGGGCAATTTCGTCCTTCAGATGCGCGCGCTTCTTGCGCAACTCGGTCTCGGCGAGGTCGTCCATCGGGGCAACGCCGGATTCGGCGCGGTGAACCTCACGGTTGATCTCGTGATATTGCTCCGCCAGACGGGCGAAATGGGCATTCGACACCTTGAGCGTGTGGATCTTCTCTGCCTCAGCGGGGAATTCCTCGTGCAGTTCGTGCGGGGTATTCGACATGGGGTTTCCTTCCTTCGTTGGTGATGAGGTCTAGCGCGACCCGACGACGGCGGATTTGATATCGGTCAAACCGAAGGCGGTAATGGTGAAGAAAGCGGCGGCAACGCGCTTGCGCCCCGCCCGTCGGGGGGCCACTTTCCGTGGACGATTCCAAGGGATGCCGGATGATCCTTCTAGAACATGGCCCGGGCGGCGAGGCCGCCCTTTTCGACGCGCCGCGCCGGGTGATCCGGGCCGATCGCGCGGATGAGGTCGTGCCGGCGCTGGAGGCTTTGGACCGGGCGCAGGCGGATGGGCTCTGGGCCGCCGGTTTCCTGAGCTACGAGGCGGGATATGCCTTGGAGGACCGCCTCCTGCCCCTCATGCCCGAAGGCCGCCGGCTGCCGCTTCTTGCTTTTGGCCTTTATGACGCGCCGGAACCGGGCAATGCCTTCCTTGCACGCGCCGAGGCGGAGGCCACGGCGGCCACGCTCAGCCCTGCGGCGCCCGGCTGGACAGCGCCCGAACATGGCGCAGCGATTGCGCGTGTGCTCGACTACATCGCGGCCGGAGATATCTATCAGGCCAATCTGACGATGCAGATGCGCGCCGAACGGACCGGCACCGCGCCCGGCCTCTACGGCGCGCTCCGTCGACGCCAGCCCGTCGGCTATGGCGGCTATCTCGCGCTGCCCGACCTTCCTGTCGTAATCTCGCGCTCGCCCGAGCTATTCTTCGCGACCGACGCGACGGGCCGGATCGAGACCAGGCCGATGAAGGGCACCGCGCCCCGTGCCTCCAATCCGGCGCATGACGCGGCCTTGCGGATGGAGTTGCAGCAAAGCACGAAGAATCGCGCCGAAAACCTTATGATTGTTGATCTTTTACGCAATGACATCTCGCGTGTCTGCCGTGTCGGCACGGTCAAGGTGCCTGAGCTTTTCGCCATCGAATCTTTCGCGACCGTGCACCAGATGGTCAGCCATGTTACCGGCGCGCTTCTATCCGGCACCACGCCCTCGGCCCTCTTCCGCGCGCTCTTTCCCTGCGGCTCCATCACCGGCGCGCCGAAAATCCGGGCGATGGAGATCATCCGCGAACTGGAGGCAGGCCCGCGCGGCGCCTATTGCGGCGCCATTGGCTGGGTCGCGCCGGATGGGGCCGCGCGCTTCAACGTAGCGATACGCACGCTTACGCTATACGCTGGCCACGATGTCGAATTCGGCGTCGGCGGCGGGATCGTCGCGGATTCCACGCCGGAAGGTGAGTATGAGGAAGCGCTGTGGAAAGCCCGTTTTGCCGCGCTGACACGAGGCTGATCGAAACCTTCGGCTGGGATGGCATCGCCTTCCGCCGGATCGCCGCGCATCTTGCGCGCGCCCGCGCCTCCGCGGCGGAGCTGGGTTTCGCCTGGGACCAGCCTTCGATCGACCGCAGGCTGGCCGGGGTCAGAGACGCCGCACCCCTCCGCGTGCGGCTCAGCATCGGCCGCATTGGCGATGTCGACCTCACGACCGCGCCCCTGCCGCCCAAGCCGACGCGCTGGCGCGTGACACTTGCGCCCGAGCGCCTCAACCCCGACGACCCGCGCCTGCGGCACAAGACAACGGAGCGTGGCCTCTACGACGCGACCCGCGCTTCGCTGCCGAAAGGGGTGGATGAGGCGATCTTCCTCAACGCGGCGGGCGAGGTCTGCGAGGGCACCATCACCAACCTCTTCTTCGATTTGGGCGACGGTCTGATGACCCCGCCATTGGCGAGCGGTTGCCTGCCAGGCATTCTGAGGGCCGAACTTCTCGCCTCCGGGCAGGCGCGGGAGGCGGTTCTGACCGAGGCGGACCTGCCCCGCGCGCGGCTCTGGATGGGCAATTCGCTTCGCGGGCTGATCTCGGCCAGCTTCTGACCTAGCGTGCAGCGATTGCGTCGATCTTGGTTTCCAGTCGCGCGAAAAGCATTTCAAGCTGCCGCATGCGGATATCATCCACTTTCTCGTGCAAACTCATGATTTCCAACTCAGCCTTGAGATTGACCTCATAGTCATGCGCGGCAACGACCCGGTCCTTCGCTGCCTGCCGGTTCTGCGACATCATGATCACGGGCGCCTGGATCGCTGCCAGCATCGACAGGATCAGATTGAGGAAGATGAAGGGATAGGGATCGGACGGGTGCGTCATAAGCCAGCCGTTCAGCGCGACCCAACCAAGGATCACGGCGCCGAAGAGGAAGATGAAACTCCAGGATCCGCCGAATGTCGCGACCCGGTCCGCCACGCGGTCGCCAAAGCTCAACTTGTCAAGAAAAGTGTCGTTCACGTTACGCGAGATGGCAGCGCGGGCGGCGATCCGCCTCAGAACGCGCTGTTCCCGTTCAGGCAGATCATCATAGCCCTTGCTCAGCAGCCGTTCGGCAAGTTCGCGCACCCGGTCGTCCATCATCGCCTCTTCATCACATTGAGCCTCGGATATCTTAGCGTCAAAGCGTGCGAGGCGAAGGCATTTCCGACAGGCCGGCGGGCTAACGCTGCTCCGACTGCCAGCGCGGGCTGAGCCAGGGCTCTGCGTTCGAAGGCGCAATCATCCCCCTTCCCAGCACGTGATCTGCGGCTTTTTCCCCGACCATGATCGAGGGCGCGTTGAGATTGCCGTTCGTGATGCGCGGAAAGATGGAGCTGTCGGCGACACGCAGCGCCTCCACCCCGATCACCCGGCATTCGGGATCAACCACGGCCATCGGGTCGTCGCGGCGGCCGATCCGCGCGGTGCCGCAGGGGTGATAGGCGCTTTCGGCATGCTCGCGAATGAAGGCGTCGATCTGATCGTCGGTCTCGACACCCGCGCCGGGCTGGATTTCGTGCTTCACGAAAGGGGAGAAGGCCTCCTGCCCGAAGATCTCGCGCGTGAGGCGGATGCATTTGCGGAACTCGGTCCAGTCGTCGGGATGGCTCATGTAGTTGAAGCGGATCGCCGGTGCGTCGTTCGGGTCGCCCGAACGCAGCGTCACGGCGCCGCGCGACTTCGACCGCATCGGACCGACATGGGCCTGGAAGCCATGACCCTCCGCCGCCACCTTGCCGTCGTAGCGCACGGCGATCGGCAGGAAATGATACTGGATGTCGGGATAGTCGATGCCCTTGTCCGACCGGATGAAGGCCGCACTTTCGAACTGGTTCGAGGCGCCAAGCCCGGCCCCGGTCAGGAGCCACTGCGCACCGACGAGTGCCTTGCCCCAGAGGTTCCAGTATTTGAAGAGCGTGATCGGCTGGAGCGAGGCGAACTGCATGTATATCTCCAGATGATCCTGAAGATTGGCGCCCACGCCGCCCCGGTCGGCCACAACCTCGATCCCATGATTGCGAAGGTCAGCCGCCGGTCCGACGCCGGAAAGCATCAGAAGCTTCGGCGTGTTGATCGAAGATGCCGCGAGGATCACTTCTGCGCCGGCCCCGATCACTTCGACCTTGCCGCCGCGTTCGACCTCGACGCCGACGGCGCGGCCATCGCGGATCACGACCTTGCGCGCGAGTGCGCGCACCAGCCTACAGTTCGGCCGCTTCAGCGCAGGCCTCAGATAGGCATTGGCCGCCGACCAACGCCGTCCGCGCCAGATCGTCGCCTCCATCGCGCCGAAGCCTTCCTGCTTTTCACCGTTATAGTCGGACGTGACCTCATACCCCGCCTGCTTCCCGGCCTCGACGAAGGCGTGAAACAGGGGGTTTGCCCGTGGCCCGCGCGTGACATGCAAGGGCCCGGACGTGCCGCGAAAGCTGCTGTCGCTGTCGCCGTGCCAGGTCTCCATCCGTTTGAAGTAGGGCAATACGTCGGCATAGGCCCAGCCCGCCGCGCCGCACTCCGCCCAGTGATCAAAGTCCTTCGCATGTCCGCGCACGAAGACCATCCCGTTGATCGAGGAGGAGCCGCCGATCACCTTGCCGCGCGGCGTGGCGAGCGTGCCGGCCGCCCAGATTGCGGCTCAGGCTCGGACCGAAAGCCCCAGTCGTAGATCCCCATGTTCATCGGATACGAAAGCGCGCCCGGCATCTGGATGAAGGGGCCAGCATCCGAACCACCATGTTCGATGACGATGACGCTTTTGCCCGCCTCGGAGAGCCGATAGGCCACCGCGCAACCGGCCGAGCCCGCGCCGACGATCACATATTCTGCCTGCATCGGCTAGGCGCCCCCGATTTCATGTTGGAGGCAGTCCCAGAACCATCCCCGCCGCGGCCGCGCCGTCCGGAGCGCCGCCTTTCAGAACCTCACGCACATAGACGCCATCGATCAATGCGCCGATGGTCTGGGCGACCGCATCGGCCCGGTCGCCGACCAGAGGGCGGAGTCCGTGGACGAGGTTCGATTGCAAGCGCTGCTGGTAGATGGCGAGGAGCCGCTTCGCCTGGGGCAGCGTCTGCGCAAGGACGTAGAAGTTCGAGCCAGGCGCTCGCCACCTCGCGGCGGAAGCTGCCGCTGCCGAAGCTGGCACGGACGACGGCGCGCAGGCGGTCCGTCCGGGCCGTCGGCGGCGGCCAGCGCACCGCGCACCTCGGCGCCGTAAAGCGTCAGGATATGGCGCATCGCGGCGAGGAATATCTGCTCCTTGGAGCCGAAATAATGATGCGCCAACGCCGAGGACATGCCTGCGCGCTTGGCGATCTGGCTGACCGTCACATCGAGCGAGCCGGTACGGCCGATCTCGTTTATCGTCGCGCTGACGAGCGCGGCGCGGCGGATCGGCTCCATTCCCAATTTCGGCATCCTGCGCCCTTTCTTCACTCACCCTGAAAGGCGTAAGGATTTTTTATTGACTCGTCAATCAACGACCCGGATGATCGCCGCCCAGCTGCTGGTTCCCCTCTCGGCACTTCTGGCGTAGGGTTCCGGCAGCGCGGGAGGCTTCGAAGATTCCTCTTGCCCCAGTGAGCCCGATTGGGATTATTGACTCATCAATCAAGAAAACAGGGAGCAACACATGACCCTCAAGATCACGCTGCGTGCAGCCTTTCTCACCGGGGCGACCCTTGCGACGGCCCCGGCCTTTGCCGCCGGTTGCGACAAGGTGATTTTCTCAGACGTCGGCTGGACCGACATCACCGCGACCACCGCCGTCACGACCACGATCCTCGATGCGCTCGGCTATGAGACCGAGATCAAGGTGCTGTCCGTGCCGGTCACCTATACCGGCCTCGCCCAGGGCGATATCGACGTCTTCCTCGGCAACTGGATGCCGACGATGGAAGGCGACATCGCGCCCTACCGGGACGCGAAGACGGTCGATACCGTGCGGATGAACCTGACCGGCGCCAAATATACGCTCGCCACCAACGCGGAAGGCGCCAAGGAAGGCATCAGCGATTTCGGCAATATCGCCGAGCATAAGGACGCGCTTGAAGGCAAGATCTACGGGATCGAGCCGGGCAATGACGGCAACCGCCTGATCCTCGACATGATCACGAATGATCAGTTCGGGTTGGGGGGCTTCGATCTGATCGAAAGCTCCGAACAGGGGATGCTGGCGCAGGTTGGCAACGCGGACAACGCGGGCAAGCCGATCGTCTTCCTCGGCTGGGAACCGCATCCGATGAACGCCAATTTCAAGATGACCTACCTTTCAGGCGGCGACGATGTCTTCGGCCCGAACTATGGCGGTGCCGAGGTCTATACCAACACCCGCGCGGGCTACGTCGCCGAATGCGCCAATACCGGCAAGCTGCTCCAGAATCTCGAATTCACGCTTGCGATGGAGAACGAGGTCATGGGGTCGATCCTGAATGACGGCGAGGACCCGGCAACGGCGGCAAAAGTCTGGCTCAGCGCGCATAAGGATGTGCTTGGCCCCTGGCTCGACGGGGTAACGACGAAGGACGGCGGCGATGCGATGGCCGCGGTCGAGGCCGCTCTGAACTGACCCCGCGTCGGCCCCCTCGCACGGGGGCCGACGCTTTTCGAACACACGCGGGGGCCGCGCGATCCGCCGCATGCGGAAAAGCAAAAAAACCGGGGGTGAGGGATGATCTGGCTGACCGACGCCATGAATTGGCTGACCGACAACAAGATCCCGGTCGGCAAGGCCGCGAAATCCATTTTCGACTGGCTGAAGACCAACGGACGCGGCTTTTTCCAAACTCTGTCGGACCTGCTTGAAGGGCTGATCAAAGGCATCCTATGGGTGCTGCAAACGCCGCATCCACTGGTCATCATCGCGATCTTCATCGCCATCACCTGGTTCATGCAGAAAAGCTGGAAGACCTGCCTTCTGGTCTTCATCGGCTTTCTCTTCATCCTGAACCAGGGCTACTGGAAAGAGACGACCGAGAGCCTGACATTGGTGCTGTCGTCCTGCGTCGTTTGCATGGCGATCGGTGTGCCCATCGGCATCGCCGCCGCGCACCGGCCGCGGCTATACGCCTGGATGCGGCCAATCCTCGACCTGATGCAGACGCTGCCGACCTTCGTCTATCTCATCCCGGCGATCGTCTTTTTCGGCATCGGCATGGTGCCGGGCCTGATCGCCACGGTGATCTTCGTTCTGCCTGCGCCGATCCGTTTGACCCATCTCGGTGTCTCGTCGACGCCCCAGCCGCTTCTTGAGGCGGTCACGGCCTTTGGCGGCACCAAAAGCCAGACGCTCTGGAAGGTGGAACTGCCCTATGCGCTGCCGCAGATCATGGCCGGGCTGAACCAGACCATCATGCTCTCGCTTTCGATGGTCGTCATCGCGGCACTCGTCGGCGCGAACGGGCTTGGCGTGCCGGTGGTCCGGGCGCTGAACTCGGTCAACACCGCGCTCGGCTTCGAGTCCGGTTTCATCATCGTGGTCGTGGCCATCATCCTCGACCGCATGCTTCGGATCGGAGACGGGAAATGACGGTCGCGGTCGAATTCGACAAGGTCAACATCGTCTTCGGGGATCACCCCGAACGCGCCCTGCCGATGATGGATGAAGGCATGAGCCGGAGCGACATCCAGAAGGCCACGGGTCAGGTGCTGGGCGTCCACGATTGTTCGCTCTCGGTCGAGACCGGCGAAATTCTCGTCCTCATGGGCCTCTCCGGCTCCGGCAAGTCGACGCTTCTGCGCGCCGTCAACGGGCTCAACCCGGTCTGCCGGGGCCGGGTCATCGTGCATGACGAAGGATGGGATTGCGAGGTCGGCAGCGCCTCGACGGCGGACCTTCTGAAGGTGCGGCGCGAATGCGTGGCGATGGTGTTTCAGCAGTTCGGCCTCCTGCCCTGGCGGACAGTGCGGGAGAATGTTGGTCTCGGGCTGGAACTGGGCGGGCAGTCCCCGGCGGTACGTCGCGCGAAGGTGGACGAACAGCTCGCCCTCGTGGGCCTGTCGGACTGGGCCGAACGCAAGGTGGGCGAGCTTTCGGGCGGGATGCAGCAGCGCGTGGGCCTTGCGCGCGCCTTTGCGACAGACGCGCCGATCCTTCTGATGGATGAACCGTTCTCGGCGCTTGATCCCCTGATCCGCTCGCGGTTGCAGGACGAGCTTCTGGAGCTTCAGGCGAAACTGAAGCGCACCATCATCTTCGTCAGCCACGATCTCGACGAGGCGTTCAAGATCGGCAACCGGATCGCGCTGATGGAGGGCGGGCGGATCGTGCAATGCGGCACGGCGCGCGAGATCATCGCGCGTCCGGCGTCGGAGTACGTCGCGGATTTCGTGGCGCATATGAATCCGCTTGGCGTGCTGACCGCGTCCGACATCATGCAACCCGGTGAGGCGCGCGCACCAAATATGCCGGAGATCGGCCCAAATGCGCCGGTCCGCGACGTCATGGAGCTTCTGCGCGAGGTTCCCGCCGTGGCCGTGACCGACGGCGGCCGGACGCTTGGCCGGGTGTCGCGCGAAAGCGTCATCGGGCGGCTTCTCGACCCGAGGGGGTGAGGCTTCAGACCTTGGTCGCGGCAGAAAACGGCGTTACGGCGCGGCGGCGGATCCGTGCCTCGCGCCAGGTCATGTAACTGATCGCGCCGATGATCATTGCGCCGCCAAGAAGGATGTAAGGATCGGTCTTCTCGCCGAAGACGAGCGCGCCGAGGAGCGTCGCCCAGACGAGTTGCAGAAAGGTGACCGGCTGCGTCACGGTGAGCGGCGCCGATGCGAAGGCGCGGGCCATGGTGTAATGCCCGAGCGTCGCGAAGAGCGCGACGATGGCGAGCTGACCGATCTGCGAGAGTGTCGGCGGCACCCAGACCGCCCAGGCGAACGGCGCGAGACCGATGGTGACTGTCAGCGACAAGAGTGCCACGAGCGCACCCGCTGGCAGCATCGATGAAAGCCGCTTCGCGATGAGGTAGGAAAATCCGAAGCATGTCGCCGCGCCAAGCTGCGCAAGCTGGCCCGAGGATATCTCGCGCAGGCCGGGCCGCAGGATGACCAGAGCGCCGAGGAGCGCCACGCAGATCGCCATGATGCGCCGGATCGCCAGCTTTTCACCGAAGAAGACCGCCGCGCCGACCGTCACGACGATGGGGTTGAGATAGCCGATCGCCGTGACGTCGGCGACGGGAATGCGCGCCATCGCGTAGAACCAGAGGCCGACCGCGGCGACATGGAGTGCACCGCGCAGAATGGCCAGCCGTGGCGCGCCCGAAGGCAAGCCAGCCCTCAGCACCGCGATGAGCGCCGGCGACAGAAACATCAGACCGATGACAAAGCGCAGGAACGCCGCCTCGACCGAAGGCAGCGCGGTGCCGAGATGGCGCACGGTGCCGGTTACGGCGACGAAGCTCAGCCCCGTCGCCAGCATCCACAGGACTCCGGCAACTGGACGGTTCTGCGAGGGGATCTCCATGCCGCGACAGAAACCGAACGCGCCGGGGGCTGCAAGCCTTATCCGCGGGCGATGGAAAACGCGATCGTCCACATGACGGCCGCCACCACAAGATCGAGAATGCGCCATGAGAGCGGGCGGGCGAAAAGTGGCGACAGGAGCCTTGCGCCGTAGCCGAGCGTGACGAAGAAAAGAAACGATCCGGCCGCAGCGCCCAGGCCGAACACCCATTCCCGCCCCGGATATTGCGCCGAGAGTGAGCCCAGAAGGACCACCGTGTCGAGATAGACATGCGGGTTCAGCCATGTGATGGCGGTAAGCGTTGCGAACGTTCGGCCGAGTGTGACGGTTCCTCCGTTCGCCGAACGCAAGGCCTCCCCCCGCGCCAGGCGGCCAGAAGGGCGCGCGCGCCGTAGACGGCAAGAAAAACGACGCCGCCCCATTTCAGCACCGGCATGAGCCAGGGCACGCGGTCCGTGGCGAGGCCGATCCCCGCGATACCCGCCGCGATCAGTACGGCGTCCGACAGCGCGCAGAACAGCACGACCGGCAAGACATGTTCGCGCCGCAGCCCCTGCCGCAGGACAAAGGCGTTCTGCGCCCCGATCGCGGCAATCAGGCTCAGTGACAGGCCCATGCCTGCAAGCAATACCGGCAGCATCGTGATTTCCCTTCGTCCGGCTTGACTAGGGCGTGCAGGGGGTTATCACAAATTAATATCGCTTACCCTGATGAAGATTTTCTAATGATCGACCATACCCATCTCAAGACCCTCGCAGCCGTCCTTCGCGCTGGCAGCTTCGAAGCGGCGGCAGCGCAGATTGGTGTCACCCCGTCAGCGGTGTCGCAGCGCATCCGCGCATTGGAGGAACAGTTGGGAGCCGCCGTCGTCCGGCGCGGCCCGCCTGCCACCGCGACAGACGCGGGGGCAAAGCTCGCACGGCACGCCGAGGATATCGCGCTGATGGAACAGGAGGTTCTCCGCAGCCTCGGGCATCAAGCGCCCAGCCGTCCGGTCGTCCGCGTCGCTGTCAACGCCGACAGCCTGGCCACCTGGGTGCTGCCCGCGCTTGCGAGCCTTGAGGGGATGCTCTTCGATCTGGTGATCGACGATCAGGACCATTCCGCCGACTGGCTCAGGCGCGGCGAGGTGCGGGCGGCGGTGACGGCGCATGGCACGGCGATCGCGGGCTGCGACAGCCATGCGCTTGGGGCGCTGCGCTATTTCGCCTGCGCTTCGCCTGCCTTTGTGCGGGAGTGGTTCGCAGGGGGCGTGACCGCACGACAGCTTTCCGAGGCCCCTGCCCTGATCTTCAACAGCAAGGACCGGCTGCAATCGCTATGGGCGCGGCAGGCCACGGGCGAGCGGATTGCGCTGAAAGGTCATGTGATCGCATCCGCCGAGGGCTTCATCGCGGCGGCACGGCTCTCGATGGGGTGGGGGATGATCCCCGAGGCCATGATCCGCGCGGATATTGCGGCGGGTCGCCTTGTGCAGCTCCGATCCGATGCCGAACTCGATGTGCCGCTTTTCTGGCAAGTCAGCCGCATGCCGGGTGGCGCGATGCCGCGCCTGACCACCGCCATCCGGCGCGCGGCGCAGACGGTGCTGATTCCGGGCGCCTAGGCTGGTGAGCGTGTCACGCTCGCATCGCACGGGATCGTTCAGATACGTTTCCGTTGCCGGACCCTGTGCAGATTGCTAAGGAGCGCAGGCCTGCCGGGACGACCCGACCATGCCAAGGCATTCCCCGGGACGACCCGTTCAACGCATGAGGTCGATATGGCTTGGGTCTTTCTCATCATTGCAGGACTGCTGGAAACCGGTTGGGCGACGGGCCTGAAAGCTGTGGCCGAGAGACCGGTCTGGTGGCTGATCGTGGCGACGGCCGCCATGCTAGTGGCCAGCATGGTGGCGCTTGCGCTCTCCATGCGGGATCTTCCGCTCGGCGTTGCCTATCCCATCTGGACAGGCATAGGGTCGATCGGCGCCGTCGTGGTGGGCGCCCTGTTCTTCAAGGAGGCCCTCGCACCGTCGACGATCATCGGCATCCTGTTCCTTTGCGTCGGAATGATTCTGATCGGCGGCAAATCCCATTGAGCGAGGGAGGACATCGCATGGGCGGCGAACGCAATCTCGAGGCCTTGCTGCGGACCCTTTCGGCGCGTCTGGTCGACGGCGTGCATGTCTTCGTGACGGTGGCGGACGGCGCGGTCCCGCAAGGGATCACGCCCCGGATGATGTTCCGGGAGGAGGAAGGCACAACCCTCATCCTCCTGAAATCCGAGGCCGAGGCGCTTTGCCTGTCCTATGAATTTCCCTGCCGGATGATCACCCTCGATGTGCATTCGTCGCTTGAGGCGGTGGGGTTCATCGCCAGGATCGCGACCGAGCTTGCGCGGCAGGGCATGGGGGTCAACCCGGTCTCCGGCTTCTACCACGACCACCTGTTCGTGCCGGAGGGCCGCGAAGGCGATGCCATGCGCATCCTGGACCGGATCGCCAAGGGTGACATCGCAGGCGGCTGACCGCGTTCAGCACGCGCGCCATTGAAAAGGGCCGCCCGAAGGCGGCCCCGAAGTCTTCGCGATGGTTCGGCTCAAAGTGCCGCCGCCACCTCTTCCGGCACGTCGAAATTATGGGTGACGGTCTGCACGTCGTCATCCTCTTCCAGCATGTCGATGAGCCGCATCAGCTTTTGCGCCGTCTCAAGATCGACCTCGGTGGTCGATTGCGGCTTCCAGATCAGCTTCGATTCCGTCGACTCGCCCAGATCCTTCTCCAGCGCGTCGGAGACGGTCGAGAGATCCTCGACCGAGCAATAGATCCAGTGGCCTTCTTCGTCGGATTCGACATCATCCGCCCCGGCCTCAAGCGCCGCCATCATCACGGTGTCGGCGTCGCCGGCCTCGACGGGATAGGAAATCTCGCCCACCCGGTCGAAGCTGTGGCTGACCGAACCGGTCTGGCCAAGGTTGCCGCCGCATTTCGAGAAATAGCTGCGGACGTTCGACGCGGTGCGATTGAGGTTGTCGGTCATCGCCTCGACGATCACCGCGATACCATTCGGGCCGTAACCCTCATAGCGGATCTCGGTATAGTCCTCGGCATCGCCGCCAAGCGACTTCTTGATCGCGCGGTCGATCACATCCTTGGGGCACGAGACGGCCTTGGCCGCCTTCACCGCCAGACGAAGGCGCGGGTTCTTTTCGGGATCGGGGTCGCCCATCTTCGCCGCGACTGTTATTTCCTTGGCGAGTTTGGAAAACAGTTTTGAGCGTACCGCATCCTGCCGCCCCTTGCGGTGCTGGATGTTCGCCCATTTTGAATGGCCTGCCATGACCTTCTCCGTCCAAGATCGAGTAAATCCGCGCTTCTATATGTCAGGGCAACGGGAACCTGCAAGGGCAGCGTCGGGTTGCACTATCAGCCCCTAGAGGTTTCACTCCCACATGACCCATGATCAGATCATCCTCTTTGCCCTTTTCGCCTGCGTCTTCGCCGCCCTGATCTGGGGGCGGTGGCGCTATGACCTGATCGCGTTTTCCGCGCTTTTGCTTGGCGTGGTGCTTGGCGTGGTGCCGGCCGCAACGGCGTTCGAGGGCTTTGGCCATCCCGCGACCCTTGTCGTGGCGCTGGTTCTTGTTGTTTCGGCCGGGCTGACGCGGGCCGGCGTCGTGATGGCCATAACCCGGCGGCTACTGAAGCCCGACCGCGTGCTTGGCGCGCATATCGCGATCATGGGAAGCGTGGGCGGTGTCCTGTCGGCCTTCATGAACAACGTGGCGGCGCTGGCGCTTCTGATGCCGGTGGACGTTGAGACGGCGCGCAAGGCGGGGCGGTCGCCGGGCCTGTCGCTGATGCCGCTTTCGTTCGCGACGATCCTTGGCGGCATGATCACGATGATTGGCACGCCGCCCAACATCATCATCGCCACCTTCCGCCGCGACGCCTTGGGGGAGCCGTTCCGCATGTTCGATTTCGCGCCGGTCGGCGGTGTGGTCGCGCTTGTCGGTCTTCTCTTCGTGGCCCTGGTCGGCTGGCGGCTCATCCCCAGGCGCGACGAGGTCGCGACCGGCACCGAAGCCTCGGCCTATCTGGCCGAGTTGGTGGTGGGCAAGGATTCCAGCCTTGTCGGGCAGCCGATGGCCGCGCTCTACGACGAAGCGGATCGCGCCGGGGCATCGGTGATGGCGCTGATCCGCGACCGCAAACGCCGCTATGCGGTGTCACGCGACAGGATCATCGCCGCCGGCGACATCCTGCTGTTTGAGGCCTCAGCCGACGCGCTGGACGAACTGCGCGCGGGCTTGAAGCTCGACCTCGCCGATCACCGGCGCAAGAGCTATCTGACCGCCGAAAAGGCAGGCTATGATCTGGTCGAGGCCGTGGTTCCGGCGACCGCACGCATCCGGGGCAAAACCGCCGAAAGTGTTGGCCTGACGTGGCGGCAGCGAAGCGTGTTGCTCGGCATCTCGCGTCGTGGCCAGCGCATTCGCGGCCCCCTGCGCAAGACACGCATCCGGGCAGGTGACATCCTGCTTCTGCTGGCGCCCACCGACACCTCCGAGCAGGTGATCGACTGGCTCGGCTGCCTGCCGCTTGCCGAAGGCGGGATAAGCCTGACGAAATCCGAACATCTCTGGCCCGCCGTGGGCATTTTCGCCGCCGCGGTCCTCGCGGCGAGTTTCGGCCTCATCGACCTGCCGATCGCGCTTGGCATCGTCGTGATGGGCTATGTCATGACGCGCGTCCTGCCGCTCAGCGAGATTTACGAGCAAATCGAATGGCCGGTCATCGTCCTTCTGGGCTCGATGATCCCGCTCGGCAGCGCGCTGGAGGCGTCGGGCGGAACCGACCTGATCGCCTCCGGGCTCGTGCAACTGTCGCTCGGCGCGCCCGCCTGGGTGGCGCTCTTGCTGCTGATGGTAGTCACGATGTCGCTATCGGACGTGCTGAACAACACAGCGACCGCGATCGTCGCCGGACCTGTCGGGATCGGGATGGCGCGGTCTCTGGACGCCTCGCCTGATCCGTTTCTGATGGCCGTCGCCGTCGCATCATCCTGTGCGTTCCTCACCCCGATCGGGCACAAGAACAACCTGCTGATCCTCGGCCCCGGAGGCTACCGCTTCGGCGACTACTGGCGCATGGGCCTGCCGCTTGAGCTTTTGGTGATCGCTACCGGCTTGCCGATGATCCTTCTGGTCTGGCCGCTCTAAAGAGGCCAGAGCAGCGGGATCGCAAAGCTCGCCGACAGGGCGAGCAGGAGGTTCAGCGGGATACCGACCTTGAGATAGTCGGTGAACTTGTAGCCGCCCGGACCGTAGACGAGCATGTTTGTCTGGTAGCCGATCGGCGTCGAGAAGGCCGCAGAGGCCGCGAACATCACCGCCACGACAAGGCCACGCGGGTCGAGACCCAGCGAATTGCCAAGCTCGATCGCGACCGGGGTGAAGATGACGCCCACGGCGTTGTTCGACACGATCTCGGTCAGAAGCATCGCCAGAAGATAGATCGCGAGCACCACCAGTTGCGGCGGCAGATGCTGAAGGTGCGGGCTGACCCAGCCAACCAGAAGCCGCGCCGCGCCGGATTGGTCGAGTGCCGCGCCAACGGCGAGCATCGAGAAGATGAGCGCGAGAAGGCGGCCCTCGATGAAGGAGAACGCCTCTTCCGCATCGATGCAGCGGGTCAGAAGGACAACCGCCACACCCACGACCGAGAGCGACAGGATCGGCGCGACGCCGAGGCCAGAGAGGATGACGATACCGGCGAGCGTCGCAAAGGCGATGGGCGCCTTGGCGCGGCGGTAGGCTTTCACCGTGGGCTTCGTCACATCGACCAGTTCCATGTCGGCGGCCAGGCGTTGAATATCCTCGGGCGCGCCTTCCAGAAGAAGCGTGTCGCCCACCACGACGACGAGATCATCGAGCTGGCGGCCGATGTTCTGGTTCCGGCGGTGCACCGCGAGCGTATAGACGCCGTAGCGGCGGCGCAGACGCAATTCGCCCAGGGACCGCCCGATCATCCGGCAACCCGGCGAGATCAGAACCTCAACCGTTTCGGTCTGCACCGATGAGAGCTTGTCGACGAGACGGATGTCCTTGTTGTCCTGCATGCCGAGCAGTTCGGCCATCTCGGTCCGCAAGACGACGCGGTCACCGGCCTGAAGCTCCACCGGCTGAAGATCGCGACGAAGCGAGGCATCGCCGCGCAACACGTCGATCACGCGCACGCCGGGCCGCTTGAAGAGGTCGATTTCAAGCACTTTCTGACCGATGAGCTTGGAATCCTCGGGCAGCGCGACTTCGGTGAAGAACTTCAGCTTGCGGCGATCGCCGAGCAGCCCGCTCATCGACTGGCGGTCGGGCAGAAGATGCCGCCCGACAAAGGCGATGTAGATCATGCCGATGAAGACCTGGAGCGCGCCGAGCGGGGTGATCTCGAAGATCGAGAAGGGCTTCATCCCCTGCGCCTTGGCGACGCCATCGACAAGAAGGTTGGTCGAAGTCCCGATCAGCGTGACGGTGCCACCAAGGATCGCCGCGTAGGACAGGGGTATCAAGAGCTTGGACGCCGAAACCCCGAGCTTGCGTGCGATGGAAACCATGACCGGGATCATCACCACGACGACCGGTGTGTTGTTGAGGAAGGCCGAGGCGATCGCCACAACGCCGAACAGGATGACAAGCGTCACCGTAGGCCGGTGGCCGGCATTCGCCTCGGCGGTATGGGTCAGCCATTCCAGCACGCCCGTGCGCACCAGGGCGCCCATGATGAGGAACATCGCTGTGATGGTCCAGGGTGCCGGATTGGTCAGAGATTTCAGTGCGAGATCGTAGGGCAGGATGCCAAGAACGAGAAAGCTCGACGCGCCCGCGATGGCGATCACCTCGGTCGGGAACCGCTCCCGCACGAACATCACGAACATCCCGACCACGATGCCGAGCGTAAGAAGCGCTTCAGCATCAGGTGAAAGGTGAAGATCTATCATCTAGGGCACCTGTATGTCATCGGGGGCGACACTACCCGCGCCGGGATGCGGAAAAAAGCTTTCGGTCACGGCCTCGCGCCGCGGGCGCGGCTGGACCAGGAAGATGCCGCAAAAAACGACAGCGATCGCGGCCCAGACCCAGAGCGAGTAACGCTCACCGAGCAGGATCATCGACCAGAGAACCGCAGAGCCGGTCACGAGATAGCTGACCTGAGCGGCGAAGACGGCCCCGCCCCTGCCGACGATCCAGATATATCCGGCATAGGATACGGTGTGGATCGCGGCGACGGCGACAAGTATGGCGTCGACCCGAAGGCCGCCCTGCCCCGGTGTGATCCAGCTTTCCGTAACAACGGCGGCCGGCAGCGCCAACACCATTCCAAGCGCCGACGCACCTGCCAGAAGTTGCACCGGATCCAGCTCCGCCGTTCCCAACTTTCCAAGCCCCGTCGCCTCGACCGCATAGCAAAGGGCCGCCGCGAGCCCGAAGAAGAGATAGGGCAGCGCCGCACGGTCGGGCAGGCTCGCCTCCGGCACGGCGATAAGCAGGATGCCCGTCAGCCCGGCGAGAATACCGAGAAGCCGCAGCGGTTCGGGCCGCTCCAGCCGCGTAGCGATGGCGAGCGGCAGCGCCAGCATCGGGATCAGCGCAAAGCAGATCGACACGAGGCCCGCAGGCAGGCGCTCCTGCGCGATATAGGACCCTGCGTTGGGCAGGATCGTTCCGAAAAGTGCGATGAAAAGGTAGCGCAGGAGTGCGGACGGCGTGATGGGCAGGCGCGTACGTCTGAGCACCAACCACCCGAACAGGATCGCGGTACAGACCACCTGTTGCCAGAAGATGATGCCGAAATGACGGTAGCCCGCATTCACGACGATCTTCGAAAGCGGCATCGTCGCGCCCCAGGCCACGCCGATCACGATCAAGGCCGCGAAGAGCGTCGTTGCCGGGGATTTCATTCGGGGTGCAACTCTTGAAGCCGCCCGCCGATGCGGATCATGCGGATCAGGTTGGCCCGGCCGGTCGCGTCGTCGGTCTCCACATAGACACCCGAGAGCGTCGCTTCGCCATTGGCCGGCGTGAAACGCTCTTTCGCCATGCCGGTCACGAAGCGCCGCATCGGTTCGAGCTTTTCCATGCCGATGACGGAATCGTAGTCGCCGCACATGCCCGCGTCGGAAAGGTAGGCGGTGCCGCCCTTCAGGATCATCGCGTCGCCGGTCGGAATATGGGTATGGGTGCCGACCACAAGGCTCGCCCGTCCGTCACACCAGTGACCAAGACCCATCTTCTCGCTCGTCGCCTCGCAATGGACATCGACGATCGCGGCCTGAACCGCGCCACCCAGAGGATGGGCGCGCAACACCGCGTCGATGGCGGAAAAGGGGTCGTCGAAAGGGCGCTTCATGAAGACCTGACCCAGCACCTGCGCGACCAGAACCTTGCGCCCGTTCGTCGCGGAAAAGACCCGCGCGCCCTTGCCGGGGGCAGTCTTGGCGTAGTTCAGCGGCCGCAGGATGCGTGGCTCGGTTTCGATAAAGCTCATCATCTCCTTCTGATCGAAGGCATGATCGCCAAGGGTGATGCAATCCGCCCCCGCCGCGAGAATCGCCTTGGCATGATCCGCCGAAAGGCCGACGCCGGATGTCGCGTTCTCGCCGTTCACGACGACGAAGTCGAGCGACCAGTCCGCCCGCAGTTTCGGCAGTCGCGCAGCCACCGCCGCACGGCCCGCACGGCCCATCACATCGCCCAGAAAGAGAAGTCTCATGCGCACTGCCTAAGCTGCCGCCCGAAACAAGGCAAGCGTCGCAGCGGGCGCGCGCTTTCGGCACGCTGCCCAGCGCGCCTTCCGGGTCGAAACCGAGTTGAAATTTCGGGCATATTTCCACCGATCATTAACGCCTGCGTCGAAAATGTGACTCGAAAGCCCCAATTTTGCCTTATTTGCCTTAATAATGTCCAATAGGTTGACGGTGGGCGCGCATGCGCGTCACTGTCTTCCGTGGGTGAACTTTAATCGCTTGGGTCTTGCAATGAATTTTCTTCTCAAAACGGCTGCTGCCGCTTCTATTGCGATAGCCTCGATTGGCGGCGCCTCGGCGACCACCGTCACGTTTGACAAGTTGCCGGACTACGACACCGTCATGGCGGGCGGCGGAACGGGTAGCCCCTATGTGGAACACGGCGTCACGGTCACCTCAACCACGCCGGGCGGCGTTCTGGCGAGCTATTTGACACCCGGCGCAGCACATCTTGATGACGCTGGCACCGATATGACCTCTGGCCTCATGTTCCGAACCGGGTCGGTCTTCGACGTCCTCGGCTTTTCCTTCACGTCGCTCGGTTTCGATTTCTACGGTGAAACGCCGAAGATGATGGGCAATATCGTCATCCGCGGCTTTCTGGACGGCACACAGGTGGTCCGCGAGCGGTTCAAGATGTCGCCGGTCTTCGGTACGGTGCAGGACATCGTGCTTGGCGCGGGCTTCCTCGGCCTTGACGGATTTTCGATCGAGATCAACTATCCGACCACCGAGGCCCTGTGCGGTGCGCCCTGCGGTCACATCGACCTCGACAGCGTGACCTTCGGCGGCATTGCCCCCGCGCCGGTGCCCCTGCCCGCCTCGGGGCTGATGCTTGGCGCGGCAGCGCTTGGCCTTGCCGGTCTGCGCCGCCGCAAGCGGGCCTGACCCCAGCCGGAAGAGCCTAGAGCGGCGCGAAGACCTCGCGCTCCGTCACGATGAGGTCCAGTTTCTGGTCCGTGGGTTCGATCGGAACAGACTCGATTTCCTGCGTGGCAAAGGCAAAGCCGATCGCGGTCACGGGTCCCTTCGCGCGCAAAAGCTCAAGTGTGCGGTCATAAAAGCCGCCGCCATAGCCAAGGCGATAGCCTCTTCGGTCGAAGGCGAGAAGCGGCACGATCAGGACATCCGGCTCGACCTCCTCCCCGCCTTCCGGGATCAGCGCACCGAACGCACCCGGCACCATGACCGCACCGGGGTGCCAGCGACGGAACACCAGCGGCTGAGCCGCGCCCGGAATGACCGGCACCCCGACGCGGCCCTTGTGCCGGGCCATGGCTGGCAGGCAGTCGATTTCCGTCCGCATCGGCATGTAGCCCGCGAGAACGCGTTCAGAATGACCCTCAAGAGCTTCTGACAAGAGATTGCAATCATTTGGTTTTCTCTGCAAGAACGCCAGCTTTCGTCGGGCGAATGCCTCGGTTCGGACCGCCGCCTTGATCGCGCCAAGTGTCACAGGAGTACCATCGCCGCAAGACCAAGAAAGGCCAGGAACCCGACCACATCCGTTACCGTCGTCACGAAGGCGCCGGAGGCGAGCGCCGGGTCCACGCCGACTTTCTCCAGTGTGACCGGCACGAGAATGCCTGCAAGCCCGGCAACGACGAGGTTGATGATCATTGCGGCGGCAAGCACGCCGCCGATCGTCGCCGATCCGAACCAGATCCAGCCGACAAGCCCCATCACGAGCGCGAAGATCAGCCCGTTGACGAGCCCAACCATCACTTCGCGCCGCACGACGCGCCAGACGTTCGCGCCGGTCAGGTCGCGCGTCGCGATCGAACGCACGGCCACGGTCAGCGCCTGGGTGCCGGCATTGCCGCCCATCGAGGCCACGATCGGCATGAGGACGGCCAGCGCCACGATCCGGCCGATCACGCCTTCGAACTGCGCGATGACGATCGAGGCGAGGATCGCGGTCACGAGGTTCACCGCAAGCCAGGGGAGCCGCTGTTTCGTCGTCTCGATGACGGTGTCCGACAGCGACCCTTCGCCGACGCCGGCCAGGCGCAGGATGTCTTCCTCATGCTCCTCATCGAGGACGGCCATCGCGTCGTCGATGGTGATGACGCCGACGAGACGCTCGTCCGCATCCACGACCGGGGCGGAAATCAGGTGATACTGATTGAAGGCATAGGCGACATCGCCTTCATCCTCCATCACGTCGATGGTTCGAAAGCTGTCTTCGACAATATCCGCCAGCGGAACCGCGCGCTTCGACGACAGGAGCTTTCCAAGCGTCACATAGCCTGTCGGATGCCAGCGCGGATCGATCAGGATGATATGGTAGAACTGGTCCGGCAGTTCTTCGGCGGTCCGCAGAAAGTCGATCGCCTCGCCCACCGTCCAATGTTCCGGCGCGGTCGCCACCTCGCGCTGCATGAGGCGACCGGCGGAATATTCCGGATAGTTCAGCGATTGTTCGACGGCGACCCGGTCGCTGTCTTCGAGCGCGTCGAGAATGCGTTCCTGGACCGGCTCTTCAAGGTCTTCGATGAGGTCGACGACATCGTCGGAATCGAGTTCCCGAACCGCCTCGGTCAGAACATCATGCGGCAGCGCCTCGATGATTTCTTCGCGGATCGACTCGTCGAGTTCCGAGAGAATCTCGCCGTCAAAGCCCTTCGACCACAGCTTCACAAGGGCCGCGCGTTCGGATGAGCTGATCTGTTCGAGCAGATCGGCGATGTCGGCCGCGTGGAGCGGTTCCATCAACTGATCGACGGCTTCTTCGTTGCCATCCTCGACGGCATCGCGGATCGACTCGACAAGACGCGGATCGAGGCCGTATTCGTCCTCTTCGCGCTCGACGATGTCTTCCTCGTGCTCGCTCATCCCGCCCCCGTTCGTTTACGCGGACCCTAGCCGAAAGAGTTTCAAAGAAACAGGGGCAAAGGCGGATTTGCCCCCGCGCGACATGGGGTTAGACTGCGCCGCGAAGCAGGGTGGAAGGGATCGACATGGCGGAGCTTCTTCTGGGCCAGACGCTCGGGTTCGTCGGCAATCCGATGATCGACGGCCTTGGCGCGGCGCGGCACAGCGCGCGCGGCGCCGTCCTGATCGAGCGCGGCCGCATCGCGGCACTGGGCGAGGCCGACGACCTGCGCCGCGCCCATCCGCAGGCGCAGGTGACGGATTATGGCGATGCACTGATTTCGGCAGGCTTTGTCGACGCCCACGCGCATTATCCACAGACCGCGATCATCGCGAGTTGGGGCAAGAGGCTGATCGACTGGCTGAACGCCTACACTTTCCCCGAAGAGATGCGCTTTGGCGATCCCGACTACGCCGCCGAAATCGCCGCGCGCTATTTCGACCTGACGCTCGCGAACGGAACGACGACGGTCTCCTCCTATTGCACGATCCACCCCGAGAGCGTGGAGGCCTTCTTTGCCGAGGCCGAAAAACGAGGGCTGCGCGCCTTCGCGGGCAAGACCTGCATGGACCGGGACACGGCGCCCGAGACCCTGCGCGACACCGCGCAATCGGCCTATGACGACAGCGCGCGACTGCTTCAGCGCTGGCATGGCAAGGGGCGGCTGTCCTATGTCATCACCCCGCGCTTTTCGCCAACCTCGACGCCGGAGCAACTGGAGGCGCTCGGCGCGCTCTGGGCTGCCCATCCGGAATGTCTGATGCAGACGCATCTGTCCGAACAGACCGATGAGGTCGCATGGGTCCGGTCGCTTTACCCAGGCGCGCGCGACTATCTCGATACATACGAGCGGTACGGCCTCCTCGGACCCGGCGCGGTTTACGGCCATGCAATCTATCTTGAGCCGCGCGAGGTCGACTCGGCTGAAAGAGGTCGACGCCAGCCTTGTTCACTGCCCGACCTCCAACACCTTCATCGGCTCGGGGCTTTTCGACATGGACGGACTGAGCCGCGCCGGAATTCGGGTAGGTCTGGCCACCGATACCGGCGGCGGATCGTCGTTTTCCATGCTGCGCACCATGGCAGCCGCTTATGAGGTGGCGCAACTTCGGCACCGGGCGTTGCATCCGGCGGAGCTTTGGTGGCTGGCGACGCAAGGGGCGGCGCGGAGCCTGCGGGCGGAGGACCGAATCGGCAATCTCGCGCCGGGGATGGAGGCCGACCTTGCGGTGATCGACCTCGCCTCGACCCCAGCCATCGCCCAGCGCGCGGCGCGCGCGGGCGATATCTGGCAGGCGCTATTCCCGACCATCATGATGGGGGACGACCGGGCCATCCGCGACATCTGGATCGGCGGGACCCGCGTCGGCTAGGTAATCCAGGAGAGACGCCTGCGGCGTCATTCCTTTCGTGGGTCGCCGCGCAGGGCGCGGCTCCGTTTTTTTGCGTATTTGCGGACAGAAAGTGGAGGCCCGGTTTCACTTTTTACCCAAAGCAACGCCCGCGGACGAATTGGCCGGAGGCCAAGGCGGGCCGGCGGTCCCCTTATGCCATCAGCCGCCCGGCAAGGCGGGTCTGATGAGCGATCACGTGGGGCAGGTCGAGCGTTGCGATCTGCCCGTCACGCACCACCTGCCGCCCCTCGACGAAGAGGTCACGCACCTGCGTCGGGCCGCAGAGGACAAGCGCCGCGACCGGGTCCCAGCTGCCGGCCGCCTCGATGCCCGAGACATCCCAGATCGCGAGATCGGCGCGCTTGCCGGGGGCGAGCGAGCCGCAATCGCTGCGCCCCAGAACTTGCGCACCGCCAAGCGTCGCGATCTCCAGCACCTCGCGGGCGCTCATCGCATCCGCGCCATTCGCGACGCGTTGAAGAAGCATCGCCTGCCGCGCTTCGGCGATGAGGTTGCCCGCATCGTTGGAGGCGGAGCCGTCAACGCCGAGGCCGACCTGCACGCCTGCGTCGCGCATCTTGCGGACCGGTGCGATCCCCGATCCAAGACGGCAGTTCGAACAGGGGCAATGGGCGACGCCGGTATGAGAACGAGCGAAAAGATCGATCTCCGCACCATCGAGTTTCACGCAATGGGCGTGCCAGACATCGCCGCCGGTCCAGCCGAGATCCTCGGCATATTGACCGGGGCGGCAGCCGAACTGGGCGAGGGAATAGGCGATATCCTCGTCATTCTCCGCCAGATGCGTATGAAGCATGACGCCCTTGTCGCGGGCGAGCAGCGCCGCCTCGCGCATCAGGTCGCGGCTGACCGAGAAAGGCGAACAGGGGGCCAGGCCGACGCGGACCATCGCGCCTTCCGAGGCATCGTGGAAGGCATCCACGACGCGGATCATGTCGTCGAGGATCGCCGTTTCGGGTTCCACCAGACTGTCGGGCGGCAGCCCTCCCGCGCTCTCGCCGATGGACATCGCCCCGCGTGTCGGGTGGAACCTCACCCCGATCTCCCGCGCTGCGTCGATCGTGTCCTCAAGCCTTGCGCCATTGGGATAGAGATAGAGGTGATCGGAGGTCAAAGTGCAGCCCGACAGCGCCAGTTCGGCAAGGCCGGTCAGTGCCGACACGCGCATCTCCTCGGGCCCGAAGCGCGCCCAGATCGGGTAGAGCGTGCGAAGCCAGCCGAAAAGAAGCGCGTCCTGACCGCCGGGCACGGCGCGGGTCAGCGTCTGGTAGAGGTGATGATGCGTGTTGACGAGGCCGGGTGTGACCACGCAACCGGCCGCGTTCACGACCTCGCCTGGGGTCGTCAGGCCCCGCCCCACGGCGGCGATGGTGCCACCACGGATCAGGACGTCACCGCCGGTGAGTTCCGTACGGGTCTCATTCATGGTCACGACGGCGCGCGCGCCGCGGATCAGGATTTCGCGCATCTTCCCCTCCGGTGCCCCTTCGGTCCATGGGGACGCCACCGACAGAAGGGGGAAGGACTCGGCGGCGTGCGCAGTCTAGGGCAGCCAGCGCAGATCGCGCCAGAGGCGCGCGGCGGAAACTGCTGCTGTCAAAACCGGAAGATCAGAGGCCCGCATTCAGAAGCGCCATTGCCTCGGCATGGACCCCGGCATTCGCCGCAGCAAGGATACGGCCGCCCTGCGGGGCCGGGCGTCCCTGCCAGTCGGTGATGATGCCGCCCGCGGCCTCGATCACGGCGATGGGCGCTTGCACGTCATAGGGCTGAAGCCCTGCCTCGATCACCAGGTCGATCTGACCGGCGGCGATCAGGGCATAGCCGTAGCAATCCATGCCGTAGCGCGTCAGGCGCGCCTTCGGGACGACGCGGCGGAAGGCGGCGCCTTCTTCGGGGGTGCCGACCTCGGGGAAGGTGCTGAAGAGGATTGCCTCGGACAGGGGGCGCGGCGGCCGGGCGCGCAATGCGCTGCGTCCAGTCGGCCCGGTGACCTCGGACAGACCAAGGCCGCCGACAAAGCGCTCACCGATATAAGGCTGGTCGATGATGCCGAAGACGGGGCCATTTGTGTCGGCCAAAGAGATCAGCACACCCCAGGTCGGCGTACCCGATAGATAACCACGCGTCCCGTCGATCGGGTCGAGCACCCAGGTCAGGCCGCTGGTCCCCGAGGTCGCGCCGAATTCCTCGCCGAGCACCGCGTCATCGGGGCGCCGCTTCGCAAGGATCGCCCGCATCGCCTGTTCGGCGGCGCGGTCAGCCACGGTCACGGGATCGAAGCGATCGATTTCCTTGGTGTCAGCCGACAGACCGTGCGCGCGGAAATGCCGTAGCGTTTCCACGCGCGCCGAGTCTGCCAGTTCATGCGCCGTCGCGACGATTTCGGCGCGCTCGGCATCGGACAGGGCAGTCATGCGCACCCCCTAATTGGACGCGCCAGCGGTACCGCCCCGCCCCGCCCCGGTCAATGGCCGTCAGGCCACGTCCGAGAGAACCTTGGCCAGATCGAAGAGCCGGCGGCGCTGCGCCTCGGGGATCGCGTAGTACGACCGGACCAGCATCAGTGCTTCTTTATCTGCAAGGATGTCCCCATTGACTTCCTCGACGCCCGAGTTGCGCGCATCGAGTCCTTCGAAGAAGAAGCTGACAGGAACGCTGAGCGCCTCGGAAATATCCCAAAGGCGGGAGGCGGAAACCCGGTTCATGCCGGTTTCGTATTTCTGGATCTGCTGAAATTTGATACCGACCTTGTCGGCAAGCTGCTGCTGGGTCATTCCCACCATCCAACGACGGTGCCGCACGCGCTTACCAACATGAACATCAACTGGGTGTTTCATAATATACTCCTTGAACTCGTCAACGATATACAAGCAAGTTTCATGCCATGTGCGCGAAATTCAGCCGAAATAGTTGAAAAAAGCGTAACTACCTGATTTGATGGACAACGCCCGATGGACGGACAAATATGCGGGGCAGCGGGCAACAATCCACCTATACGAAAATACATGTCCTAAAACTCGCCCGAGTTGAGAGTTGCAATTTGATTTGCAAAATGCAACGCAATTTGGCGAGGACTCGTTGCAAATTGCAATTATAGGGCGAACGTACTCGGCTGGAATCTTCCGCCTCCCGCCGTTACCCTGACGCCACGAAGGGAGGGCCGGAATGCAGCACTTCGGAATTGAGGTCTATGGCGGCACCCCTGCGCTCATGGAGCGGCCGCGTCCCGAGCCGCGCGCCGGAGAGGTGTTGGTGCGGATCATCGCCTGCGGGCTGAATTTCGCCGATCTCCTTATGATCGAAGGAAAATATCAGGAACGGCCGGAACCGCCGGTGACCCTTGGGATGGAGGCCGCCGGCGTGGTTGAGGCGCTTGGACCGGGCGTTTCGGGGCTTGTCGTCGGCACGCGCGTGGCGGTCTATTCCAACGGAGGCGGCCTTGCCGACTATGGCCGTTTCGCGGCCGAGCGCTGCCTGCCGATCCCGGATGCGATGCCCTTCGCCGATGCCGCCGCCTTCCAGATCGCCTATGGTACAAGCCACGTCGCGCTCAACCATCGCGCGCGCCTGCAACCCGGCGAGACCCTTCTGGTCCTTGGTGCTGCGGGCGGCGTCGGCCTGACGGCGGTGGAGATCGGCAAGCATATGGGCGCCCGCGTCGTCGCTTGCGCGCGTGGCGCCGACAAGCTGAAAGTCGCCGAGGCGGCGGGCGCGGACCATCTGATCGACAGCGAGACTGCTGATCTTCGCGCCGAAATGAAGGCGCTTGGCGGCGCGGATGTGGTCTATGATCCTGTCGGCGGCGATCTTTTCGACGCGGCGCTGCGTGCAACCAATCCCGACGGGCGCATCGTCATTGTCGGTTTCGCGGGCGGGCGGGTCCAGCAGGTCCCCGCCAACCATCTTCTGGTCAAGAACATCTCGGTCCTCGGGCTATACTGGGGCGGCTATCTCGCCTCCCGGCCAGAGGTTCTGACCAATAGCCTTGCCACGCTGCTCGGCTGGTATGGGCAGGGCGGCCTCCGCCCGCATATCTCGCATACCCTACCCCTCGCCCGCGCGGCGGAGGGGCTGGAGCTACTCCGCAGCCGCAAGTCCACGGGCAAGATCGTCGTCACGATCTGAGGTCCGCTCGGCCTCTTGCGCCCGCTGACCGGCGCAGGCATCGCCGTAGATGCAGCGCAGTTGCGCCAGCAGGGCCTCGATCACCGGCCCCCGTTGCGATCCGGCATCATAAAGGCAGATGCTGAGCTGGCCGAGGTCCGGCAAGGCGTTGCCCGCCTCGATCACCTCAAGCCCGGCCGGGATCGCGCCCTCCATCCGGGCGGCGATGGAGAGATCGGCGGCGATGGTCGCCTCCGCCACCTGCTCGGATTCGCCACTGATCGCGACTTCCCACCGGATCCCCGCGGCGCTGAGGGCGTTCTGGGCGATGGGGCGGAAGAAGCAGGTTTCCACAAAGGCGAGCCGCACTGGCCGTTGCTGCCAGGCGATCCCGTCAGTCGCCCCGACCCAGACCAGCCGTCGGGTCGCCAGGCGCTCACCACCCACGCCCGGATTGGCCTCGGTCGTCAGGATCACGTCGAACTCGCCCCGCGCGAAGCCCTCTTTGAGCTTGTTGGTAAAGCAACTGTCGAGGTTGATCCGCACACGGGGGAATTCCAGCGCCATCGCCTTCAGGATACGCGGCATCTGCGGATAGACGATGTCATGGGGCACGCCGATACGGATCTCGCCCTCGAAGGCGGAATCGGTCAGCCGCGACAGCGCCTCATCGTTCAGATCGAGCATCCGGCGCGCGTAATGGGCGAGCTGCTCGCCCTCGACCGTCAGGGTGAGCTTGCGCTGCGCACGGCTGAAAAGCTCAAGCCCGAGGCTTTCCTCAAGCCGCTTGATCTGCATCGATACCGCCGACTGCGTCAGATTGAGAAGCCCCGCCGCACGGGTGACACCCCCGACTTCGGAGACGGTGACAAGCGCGCGAAGCGCCGTGAGATCGAGATTTCGGGCCATGTTCAATTTCTGTGATGAAAGCTTCGCCAATACTTCATTTTCCATGATGAAGTATTTCTGGCATTAAATCAAGACAGATGATGCAAATGGCATCGCTCATCACAGAAAGGGATGATCATGTATATCGCAGCGACGCAGCCCTGCCCCCGCCCTGCTCGCCCATCGCTCCTTGGCCGCCTGCGCCTCGCGTTCACGGTCAGACGCCACCGGAGGCAGCTGGGACAGATGGATCGGCACCTTCTGCGCGACATCGGCCTGAGCGAAACCGAGGCCAGAATCGAGGCCAGTCGGTCTTTCTGGGACGTTCCGCAGCACTGGTTGCGCTGATAAGCCTGTAATCGGTCCGGAAAAGCTTGAAATTGCGGTCCCGCTTCCCGATATTTGCATGGGGAAGCGGGCGGCCTTCAACCGGCCCGCAAGAATACGCAACTGGAGGCTTTGATGGCTGACTATGAAACGATCCGCGCCGGCCGGGTAGGCACCCAGCCGCTTGCGATCGACGAAGGGCTTCGCGCCCATATGAACAAGGTCTACGGGCTGATGTCCGTAGCGATGGTAATCACCGGTGCCGCCGCATGGGCGATCGCCGGGCTTGCCACAACGACCGATCCATCGCTTGCCGTCGCGCAGATCGGGGCGAGCACCTATCTGACCAGCATCGGCTCGGCGATCTACATGTCGCCGCTGAAATGGCTCATCATGTTCGCGCCGCTCATCATGGTCTTCGCGATGGGCGCGGTGATGAACCGCATCTCGGCGGCCGGGGCGCAGCTTTACTTCTACGCCTTCGCCGCGCTGATGGGCCTGTCGATCAGCTCGATCTTCCTGGTCTTCACCGGCATGTCGATCGTGCAGACCTTCCTCGTGACGGCAATCGCCTTCGCGGGCCTGTCGCTCTGGGGCTACACGACCAAGCGCGACATCTCGGGCTGGGGATCGTTCCTGATCATGGGCGTGATCGGTCTGATCGTGGCGATGATCGTCAACCTCTTCCTGCAATCGCCCGCCGTGATGTTTGCGGTTTCGGCGATCGGTGTCCTGATCTTCGCGGGTCTGACCGCCTATGACACGCAGAAGATCAAGACCATGTATATCGAACACGCCCAGCACGGCGATGCCGAATGGCTTGGCAAGTCGGCGATCATGGGGGCGCTGAACCTCTATCTCGACTTCATCAACATGTTCATGTTCCTGCTGCAGTTCATGGGCAACCGGAACTGATCTGACGGACAGATGAGCAAGACGGATCGGGCCGCCTCAGGGCGGCCCTTTTTGTTGCGCGTCCATTTGTTTTCGCATCAAAGGTCGCGCCGCATCTCGACGGCGGGGAAGTCGATGCCGGGTGCCAGGGGCACCCTGACCTCGCCCATCGTCGCAAAGCCCATCGCCACATAGAACGGCACGGCGGTGCGCGTGGAGATGCAGTGCATCCAAGTCATTCCGGCCGCCTGCGCATCCTCGAACGCGCGGGACAGGATCGCCCTGCCGACGCCGCGGCGCAGGGCCCTGTCATCGGTGACGACATGGCGGACATTGGCCCGGCCCGGTTCGCCGCGCCCTGCCCGCCCCGGCATCGCGGCTGTCCACCCACCGGCACCGATAATCGTGCCCGCATCATCCTCGGCCACGTAATAGGTGCCCGACGTGACAAGCGCCGGCTGCGCTCGGCTGATGAGCGGCAGGGCGGTGACGAGGACGGAGGGCGGATAGTCGGCCTTCAGCAGGCGCGGATAGGAGCGGGCCAGCAGCGCGTCCACGGCGCCGACGTCACTACGCCCAGAGATACGGACCGTGAACCCCATTGGCATCCCCAAAAAGAAAAGGCCGCGCTCATGGCGCGGCCTCGAACGTTCGAAGAAACGGAAGATCCTACTTGATCTTGCCTTCCTTGTATTCGACATGCTCGCGCTTTACGGGGTCGTACTTCTTCACGACCATCTTCTCGGTCATGGTGCGGGCGTTCTTCTTGGTCACGTAGAAGTGCCCGGTGCCCGCCGTCGAGTTCAGACGGATCTTGATCGTCGTCGGCTTCGCCATAGTCGTTCTCCACTTGCCGGACGGCAAGCCGCCCGCGAAATCCTTGAAGCCCGCCTTTTAACCGCGCGCGATGCGGAGTCAACCGGAAAACCGGCGCTCCGCATCTAATTTCCGCGCTGGCGCGATGGTCTCAGGCCATGCCCGCGTCGAGCCGCGCGCGCGTCTCCGCGTCGAGGCCAAGTGCCGCCGCAAGCTGGTTCAGATAGGCGTTTTCCTGCGGCGTATCGACCTGGATCGCCATGCGCGCGGCGGCATAGACCTGCGACTTCATCGTCACCCCCGCGGCCGACGCAAGTGCGGCCACATCGACCGGCGCGTCAAGCTCGGCCTCGACAAAGGCGATTTCGTCATCGCTCGCATCGGTGAGGTGGTCCATGATCTTCTTGCGTTCGTCGGCGTCGATCGTGCCGTCGGCTTTCGCGGCCTGGATCATGGCGCGGATCATCAGGCGGGCGTTTTCCTCCATCACCGCGTCGGCGGGCGTGCCGCCGGTCATCGCGCCCATCATGTCGGCCATGGTCTTGCTGCCTGCGGCCGCCGTCGTCGTCATCGCGGAAATCAGGTTGCCGAGGCCGGCCTGCCCCGCCTCGGTGGCATTCGCGGCCGCTCCGCCGAACTTGCCCATCATGTCGCGCACCGCGTTCGCGCCGCCGGGAACGCCCATCTTCTCGGCCATCTGGCCGAGCTGGTCGCCGACGCCGCCGGGTTCGCCGGATTTGCGCAGCGCGTCCTGCACGCCGTCCATGCCGCCCATCTTCTTGTATTTGTCGAACCCTTTCGCGGCGGCGAAACCAATGGCAAGCGTTGCCAGCGTCTTGACGAAACTCATGTCGGACCTCCTGAGATGACTCGCCTCCGATCATAGCGCAGGAAATGCGACACGCGTGCAAAGATTGGCGCGGCGATCCTGCGGGACGGAAATCTGCTCAAAATTTGCGCGGATGGCCTGTAAGCCGGATTCTGTTCCGGGGGTCTCCCCCCTTCGATGACCATTCCTCTCGCCCCGCCGTTACCGACGGGGTCAAGCTGCCAACCCGGACCTCTCGGGCTGAAGCGTCCCTGCGGGCGGTCTCCGTTGCCGGACCGGCCCCCGCGCGAGGTCCCTATTTGGCATTGCTCCCGGTGGGGCTTGCCATGCCGTCCTTGTTGCCAAGTCCGCGGTGGGCTCTTACCCCACCGTTTCACCCTTACCTGCCGCAAGCGGCGGGCGGTATCTTCTCTGTGGCGCTTTCCCTCGGGTTGCCCCGGCCGGGCGTTACCCGGCACCGCAGCTTCATGGAGTCCGGACTTTCCTCGACAAGCTCGCGCCTCTCGCGGTCATCCGGCCATCCGCGCGAGGGGTGAGTTAGGCTTTGGGAAGCTCCGCGTCAACGGGGAAGCGCGCGGCAAGGTCTGCGGCTATCGCGCGATCCGTGGCATCTGCGGGGCCAGCCGCACCCGGCCGGAACCGCAGACGAAAGGCCGCGAGCAGCGTCTCGGCCGGCGCATCAGGGTAACCGAAGGCACGCGCTGCCGCTGCGAAGTCGTCTTCGCGGTCCAGGCGCTCTGGCCAGACAGACAGCCCCCGAAGCGCCAGCCGCCGCCAGTCGAAGCGCGGACCGGGGTCGCACTTGCGGCCGGGCGCCATGTCGGAATGGGCGATGATGCCTTCCGGCGCGATCCCCCAGCGGTCGATGACGCCGCGCAGGAGGACCTCCAGCGCCGCCATCTGCGGCTCGGGGAACGGCGCGTCGCCGGTGTTGGCAAGCTCGATTCCGATGGAGGCGGAATTCACGTCCGTGACCGCCCCCCAGGCCCCCGCCCCCGCATGCCAGGCGCGTTGCCTCTCATCGACGAGCTGTCTCGGTGGTGCCATCCTCGGCGATCAGCCAATGCGCAGAAACCTCCGTCGCCGGATCGCAAAGCCGCATCCGCGCCTCGGCTGCAGGTCGGCATCGCCGTGTAGTGAATCACGATCAGCCGCGGCACCCCGCCATCCCGGCGCGGCCCGAAGTTTGGCGAGGGGAACCTGTCGCCCCGCCCTCTCACGTCACTGCTTGGCCTTCTGGAACGGTGTCGGGTCCCAGTAGCAGGCAAAGCCGTCGCCGTCGGGATCGAGGTTCTTCGAATCGCGCTGCGGCCCACCGGCCTTCAGGAACACCTGCTGCGCGGCCTCCGACGTGTCGTAGCGCGCGCAGTTGCGGTCGGAATTCGAGATCGAGATACGCGAACGCGGATAGATCGTCTCACCCTTCCGGTTCGGCGCATTCAGCGCGTATTGCACGAGGTCCACGGCCGCCCCGGCCGCGCCGGTACGCTGCGGAACGTCAGTCGGCTGGATCTCCTGATACTGCGCCTTGTTCTGTTCCATGCGGGCCTTGTCGGACTCGATGGTTTCGCGCGACGCGACGGCAGAGAAATCCTGCTCGTCGGAAATGCCGGAATGGGCTTCTGGTACGGGCTGGTCTGCGGCAACCTGGGGCGCCGCACCGGGAACTATCGGGAACGGTTCAGGAATGGCCGGCGACCCGGCAGGCGGCATCGCGGTCAGCGGTTCGGTCGGCAAGCTGCCCCTGACCCGATCCCGGCCTGCACAAGCTCGCTCGCCGTGGGTACACCCGCTGCGGGGGCATAAACCGGCGGTCTGCACCGTCTGAAGCTGCTGGTTGCGCGCGGCGGCAAGCTCGGCCTCACGTTGACGCTGATAGTCGGAATAACTCCCGAAGCCGACCGCACCGGCCGCGTCGTTGGGCACGGGCGGCTGGCAGGCCGCAAGCGCGGCAAGGCTCAGAAGCGGCAGGAATTTACGCATCGACATGTTCACCCTGTTCGTTTGAACGCGCGCCTTACCACCATTTCGCCGGCGTTGCCACAAATCCGGCCGCGCGTTCCAGCACATAGGCGTGATTCAGCAGATCGCACCCTCCTCCCACGGCCGGCCGATCAGTTGCAGCCCAAGCGGCAGGCCCTGCCGGTCAAGCCCCGCCGGAACCGCGATTCCCGGAAGGCCGGCGAGGTTCACCGTCACGGTGAAGACGTCGTTGAGATACATCGCGATCGGATCGGCCTCCGCCATCTCGCCCAGGCCGAAGGCGGCCGAGGGCGTGGCGGGCGTCAGGATCGCGTCGATCCCCTCGGCGAAGACCGTCTCGAAGTCGCGCTTGATCAGCGCGCGGACCTTGCGGGCGCGGTTGTAATAGGCGTCGTAGAACCCGGCGGACAGCACATAGGTGCCGATCATCACGCGGCGCTGCACCTCGTGCCCGAAGCCCTCGGCGCGGGTCTTTTCATACATCTCGGTGATGCCGTCGCCCTGCGCCGAGCTTGGCGCGGTGGCCATAGCGCACCCCGTCATAGCGCGCGAGGTTCGAGGAGGCCTCGGCCGGCGCCACGACGTAGTAGGCGGGCAGCGCGTATTTCGTGTGCGGCAGCGAGATATCGACGATCTCGGCGCCCGCATCCTGCATCATCGCGGTGCCGTCGGCTCCACAGCGTCTCGATCTCGTCCGGCATGCCGTCCATGCGGTATTCGCGCGGGAATGCCGATCTTCTTGCCGCGAATGTCGCCGGTCAGCGCCGCCTCGAAATCCGGCACGGGAATGTCGGCGGAGGTGGAATCCTTCGGATCGTGCCCGCACATCGCGGACAGCATGATCGCCGCATCGCGCACGTCCTTCGTCATCGGCCCGGCCTGATCGAGCGACGAGGCAAACGCCACGATCCCCCAGCGCGAACAGCGCCCGTAGGTCGGCTTGATCCCGGTGATGCCCACGAAGGCCGCAGGCTGGCGGATCGAACCGCCGGTATCGGTGCCGGTCGCGGCCAAGGCAGAGGTCGGCCGCCACCGCCGACGCCGAGCCGCCAGACGATCCGCCCGGCGTCAGGGCTGTATCGTCATTGCCGCGCCGCCACGGGTTCACCGACATTGCCGTAGCACGAGGTCTCGTTGCGACGACCCCATCGCGAATTCGTCCATGTTGAGCTTGCCGAGCATCACCGCGCCCGCATCGGCCAGTTGCTGGCTGACGGTCGATTCGTATTCCGGCTTGAAGCCCTTCAGGATGTTCGACGCCGCCTGCGACGGCACGCCCTTGGTGCAGAACAGGTCCTTGATCCCCACCGGAATGCCGCACATCGCGGGCGCGTCACCCGCCTTGATCCGCTTGTCCGCCGCCGCCGCGCGTTCCCGCGCGATCTCGGGCGTCTTGTGGACGAAGGCATTGAGCGCGCCCGCGCCTTCGATGGCCGCCAGACACGCCTCGGTCAGTTCGGCGCGAGGTCACCTCGCCCTTGCGCAGCATGTCCCGCGCCGCGGCGATGGTCAGTTCGTTCAAGCTCGCTCATTCGACCACCTTCGGCACCGCAAAGAACCCTTCGCGCGCATCGGGCGCGTTCGACAGGATCTGCTTCTGGATATTGCCGTCCGTCACCACGTCCTCGCGCCGCTTCAGCCGCATCGGCGTGACCGAGGTCATCGGCTCCACGCCCTCGACATCGACCTCGTTCAACTGCTCCATGAAGGCCAGAACGGCGGAAAGTTCGCCCGCCAGCGCCGGCAGGTCGTCTTCCTTCACGGCGATCCGCGCCAGATGCGCGACCTTCCGCGCGGTCGATGTCGATGGACATGGGACTATACTCCATCCGTTGATCGGGGCAGGGTTTACCCGCGCCACGCCCCGCCCGCAAGGGCGGCGGCAACACGGAGGACAAGATGAAGATCACCTGGCTCGGCCATTCCGGCTTTCGCATCGAAATCGAAGGGGCGGTGCTCCTGATCGACCCCTGGCTCGTCGGCAATCCGATCTTTCCCAAGGGGCGGGAGGCCGAGGCGATCGACGGGCGCCACGCATATCCTCGTGACCCACGGCCACGGCGACCACGCCGCGAATGCCGCTGTCCATCGCGAAGGACAAGAGCATCCCCATCGCCTGCATCCACGAACTGTCAGAGATTTTGGGCGCCGAAGGCGTCGAGGCGATCGGCTTCGACAAGGGCGGCACCATCGATCTCGGCGGCGCGAAGGTGACGATGGTCAATGCCTGCCACTCCGCCTCGATCGACTACAAGGGCGGCGCGCTTGGCCTAGGCCGGGTCCGAGGCCGGGCTTCATGATCGCGGGCGAAGGCCACACGATCTATGTCACCGGCGACACCGACGGTCATGGCCGACATGGGCTGGATGGGCGAGTATTTCGCCCCCGATATCGGCATCCTCTGCGCCGGCGGGCATTACACGATGGACATGAAGATGGCGGCCTGGGCGGCGAAGAAATACTTCAAGTTCAAGACCGTGATCCCCTGCCATTACAAGACTTTCCCGCTGCTCGCCCAGTCGGCGGATGAGTTGATAGCGGGCCTGCCCGGCGTGAATGTGATCGAGCCGGAGGTGCTGAAGCCGATCGTGATCTGACATCTCACCTTGCTCCAAATACCTCCGCCGGAGGCTCCCGGCCCGACCGCCGGACGCTCCGCGGGAGGTATTTTCGGGCAAGATGAAAGCAGGAGCGCCTATCGCTTCCCGGCGAAAAACGTCTTGAGGAGGTCTCGCGCTTCTCGCGCTCCGATCCCGTCATAGACCTCAGGGGCATGATGGCATTGCGGATGGGAAAAGACCCGCGCGCCATGCGCGACGCCGCCGGATTTGGGATCCTCCGCGCCGTAGTAGAGCCGCCCGATCCGCGCGAAGGAGATCGCGGCCGCGCACATCGGGCAGGGTTCCAGCGTGACGTAGAGGTCGTGCCCCGGCAGCCGCTCCGACCCTGCCGCCGCGCAGGCGGCACGAAGGCAAGCATCTCGGCATGGGCGGTCGGATCGTTCATCTCGCGCGTCCGGTTGCCGGCGCGCGCGACGATCTGGCCGTCGGGTGTCACGACGACGGCACCAACCGGCACTTCGCCCCGGTCACCCGCCGCGCGCGCCTCGGCCAGCGCCGCCTCCATATGGCTGCGAAATCCGCTCATCGCCCCGTCATGCCGCGCCGGCCCGCCTCATGCAAGCGCTTCCCTCCCCGCCGCGATCGGCGCTAGAAGCGGCGCTTCAGACCAGCCGGGGACGCGACCATGAGTGACGAACAGCCAAAGGGCGAGCGCATCGCCAAGGTCATGGCGCGCGCCGGCATCGCCTCGCGCCGCGACGCGGAGAAGATGATTCTCGAAGGTCGGGTCACGGTGAACGGCGCGAAGGTCGACAAGCCCCGCCCTGGATGTGCTGCCTTCGGACAAGGTGACGCTCGACGGCAAGCCCATCGACGCGCCGCAGCCCGCGCGGCTCTGGCTTTACTACAAGCCCGTCGGCCTCGTGACTTCGGCGAAGGACGAAAAGGGCCGCCAGACCGTCTTCGACACGATGCCGGCAGACATGCCTCGGGTGATGAGCGTCGGGCGGCTCGACCTCAATTCCGAAGGGCTCCTGCTTCTGACCAATGATGGTGAGCTGAAGCGGAAGCTCGAACTGCCCTCGACCGGCTGGCTGCGCAAATACCGCGTGCGTGTGAACGGCCGCCCGAACGAGGCGACCTTCGATCCCCTGCGCCGCGGCGTCACCATCGACGGCGAGGACTTCCAGCCGATGGAGATCACGCTCGACAAGCAGCAGGGCGCCAATGCCTGGCTGACGGTCGGCCTCCGCGAGGGCAAGAACCGCGAAATCCGCCGCGCGATGACCGAGGTCGGGCTGATCGTGAACCGGCTGATCCGGGTCAGCTACGGGCCATTTCGGCTGAACAAGATGAAGCCCGGCGATGTCGTCGAGGTGAAGCAGAAGGTTCTGCGCGAACAGCTTGGCGACCCGCGCGGCAGCGACGAAGACGACAATCCCGCGCGTGCGCGCAAACCGCGTCAGGGCGGAGCGGCGAAGGCCGAGGGCCGCGCCGCGTCCAAAGCCACGCGCGAGGCGCGCGACCGGCCGGAGGGCGACCGCAAGGCGCCCTTCGGTGCGAAGAAGAGCTTTGGCAAGCGGCCCGAGGGCGATGCCCGGCCGGAACGCGGCGGCAAGCCCCATGAGCGCAAGGGCAGCTTTGCCAAGCGGCCGGCACGGGACGACGCCGATGCAAACGACCCGGCGGGGCGCAGCAACGCTTCGCGTGGCAAGCCGCGCAGCGCGGCGGCGCGGGCAGATCGACAAGCCGCGCTTTGCCGTAGGAAAGCCCGGCACAGGAGAGGACCGGCCCCGGCCCCATCGGGCGCGTTCGGACGAGGGTGGCGCGGAGCGGAAATTCGGTGGCGGCAAACGCTTCGGCGGCAAGCCGGAAGGCAAGGATGGCGACCGGTCACGTCCCCATCGGGAACGTTCCGAGGATGGCGGCCAGGGTGGCAAGCGCTTTGGCGGCAAGCCGGGTGGCGCCGGGCGTCCGGCGAAGGATCGGCCCTTCGGCGACAAATCCGCCCGCGGTCCGCGCGCCGACGGCGACGCAGGTCCCCGCCCCTTCGGCAAACCTTCGCCGCGCGGCAAGGGTGGCTTTGCCGCCAAGCCCGGAAGTGGCGCCAAGGACCGCCCCGCCCGAACCGGCGCGGATGCGGGCAAACCGCGCGGACCGCGCAAGGGGCCGGGCCGCAAGGATTGAACCCTGCCGCGCGGCGGGAACCTGCCGTCACCACCCCGCGCCCGCCCCGTGGCACGGATCAGGCAAAATTCCCCCCGAGGAAGGGCTTGGCCTCTGCGGGCCGACGTGCCAGTCTTCGCGCGGTGATTTGGGGGCGAGTGGATGACCGATAGCGGGTTGCAGCGGATCGCCTATGTGCTGCTACTGGGTCTGATGATCTATGTCGCGGTGACGGGGGGCGTGTGATGGCCGAACGCTACGGTGGCCGCTACAGCCCGGACGGACAGAACGACCCATTGCCCACGCGCCATGTGCCCAGCGTGGCGGAGCGGCGGACGAGGCTCATCTTCCTCATCAGTCTGCTGTTCGCGATCAAGTCCTTCTTTCAGGACCCCGCGAACCTCCTGCGCTATCTGATCGCCTTCGCCGTCCTCCTCCTGGCGACCTGGCTGACCCGCGAGGGTATCCGTGCCCAGGAGGCTTATGACGCCCGTCGCACCGCCCGCCGCCCGGCTTTTCCGCGCAAGATCTTCGGCTCCGTGCTGACCGGCCTCGGGCTTGGCATCGCGGCGGCATCGACCGGCGGGGCGGTCGTCATGCCGGTGCTGATCGGCGTTGCGGGCGCGGTCCTCCATTTCGCGACCTTCGGGGCGGACCCGTTGAAGGACAAGGGGATGGAAGGCATCGACACATTCCAGCAGGACCGCGTTGCGCGGATCGTGGCCGAGGGCGAAGGCTATCTGAAAGAGATGCGCGCGGCAGGCGCCGCACTTGGCGACCGCAAGCTGACCGAACGCATCGACCGCTTCGCCGCCATCGCCCGCACTCTTTTCCGCACGGTCGAGGAAGACCCCCGCGACCTCACCGCCGCGCGCCGCTACCTTGGCGTCTACCTGATGGGCGCACGCGATGCGACGATCAAGTTCGCCGACCTCTGGCGGCGCGAAAAAGACGTCACCGCGCGGGGCGACTATGAGACCTTGCTCGACCGACCTCGAGACCAATTTCGCCCAGCGCACCCAGGCGCTTCTGTCCGACAACCGCAGCGACCTCGATGTCGAGATCTCGCGTCCTGCGCGACCGGTTGAAGCGCGAAGGCGTCGTGCTCGACCTCAAATCCCCGCCCGAAGAAGGAGCGTAACCCATGTCCGAAGCCACCCGTCAGGAAGCCGCCAAGGCGCTGGCCGCCGTCGAGGAAGTCACCGCGGTGATCCTGCCCGAACCGGGGCAGGAGGTCGTGCCGCTTGCGGCGGCCCCCGCCCCCGTGGCCGAGGCGATCCGCAAGCGGATGGCGGAACTCGACATGTCCGACACCGGCTCCATCGTCAATTTCGGCTCTGCCGCGCAGGCGGAATTGCAGCAGATCAGCCAGGCGATGTTGCAGGACGTGCGGAACAAGGATGTGGGTCCGGCCGGAGACTCCCTGCGCGACATCGTCACCACGATCCGCGGCTTTTCGGTCTCGGAACTCGACGTGCGGCGGAAACTCTCGTGGTGGGAACGGCTTTTCGGCCGCACCGCACCCTTCGCCAAATTCCTCGCGCGGTTCGAGCAGGTGCAGGGCCAGATCGACCGGATCACCGACAACCTTCTCGGCCACGAGCACAAATTGCTCAAGGATATCAAGTCGCTGGACCTGCTTTATGACAAGACGCTGAACTTCTACGATGAACTCGCGCTTTATATCGCTGCGGGCGAGGAGAAGCTGAAAGAACTCGACACCAAGGACATTCCCGCGCGAAGGAGGCCGCCGTCAAGGCAGCGCCCGAGGCCGATCAGGTGATGCGCGGCGCAGGAACTGCGCGACATCCGCTCGGCCCGCGACGATCTGGAGCGCCGGGTGCATGACCTGAAGCTGACGCGGCAGGTGACGATGCAGTCGCTGCCCTCGATCCGGCTGGTGCAGGAGAACGACAAGAGCCTTGTCACCAAGATCAACTCCACGCTGGTCAACACCGTGCCCTTGTGGGAAACTCAATTGGCGCAGGCGGTTACGATCCAGCGCTCGTCCGAAGCCGCAACTGCCGTGCGTGAGGCGAATGACCTGACCAACGAACTTCTGACCGCGAACGCCAAGAACCTGCGGCAAGCCAATGAGATGGTGCGCACGGAGATGGAGCGCGGTGTCTTCGACATCGAGGCGGTCAAGACCGCCAATGCCGAGTTGATCGGCACGATCGAGGACAGCCTGCGCATCGCCGACGAGGGCAAGCGCAAGCGCGCCGCCGCAGAGGAAGATCTGAAGAAGATGGAGGCCGATTTGCGCGACACGCTCGCCGCCGCCAGATCGCGGGCGACCGGCAGCGGCACCAATCTTGGCACCAGCGTCTGAGGCAGAGGGGGATCATGCGCGCAGGCACCACCTTTTCGGCACTGCTTCTTCCCGTGGTCCTTGCCGCCTGCGTCGCGGGCGCGCCGATGGTGCCGCCACCGTCACCGTCCACGCCCCCGACGACCAGCATCGCGCCACTGTCGGAAGAAACGCTGGCAGGCCGCGCCTATTATGAGAAGGTCGAGGCCAACTATCTGGGCGCAGGACCGGATGCGCGAGGACGGTGGCGGGCCGGATGCGCCCTTCACCACACGCGATCTGGTCGAGAATTTCCTCGCCGTCGCCTTCTTTGACGAGTTCGCGGAAAAGGACGGCCAGCTTGTCGCCGGTGGCGGCGAGAACCGGCTCCACCGCTGGCAGGGCCCGGTGCGCGTCGGTATCGTCTTCGGCGCCTCGATCCCCGACGATCAACGCATGCCGACCGCGCGGAGATCACCGCCTACGCCCGCCGCCTCGCGAGGCTCAGCGGTCTGCCGATGTGGATGAACGATCGCAATCCGAACCACACGGTCTTGTGCTGAACCCCGACGAACGCCGGGTCGCAGCACCCCTCATCCGCGCCGCCGCCCTCGAAACCAGCGCCGCCGCCATCCGCTCGGTCATGGAGATGCGTCCTGACATCTATTGCACCGTCTTCACCTTCAACCCCGGCAACAGCGCGATGATCGACCGCGCGGTGACGGTGATCCGGGGTGAACTGACGCCAAAGCTGCGGTCGCTCTGCGTACATGAGGAGCTTGCCCAAAGTCTCGGCCTCATCAACGACAGCCCCAAGGCGCGGCCCTCGATCTTCAACGACAACGAGGAATTCGCACTCCTGACACGTCAGGATGAGCTGATGCTGAAGATACTCTACGATTCGCGCCTCAGGCCCGGCATGTCGCTGGCAGAGGCGCGCCCCATCGTCGAGGTGATCGCGGCGGAACTGATGGGCGGCGCAAGCTGAGCCCCGCAAAGAAGGAGAGTGCTATGGGTATTCTGGATTTTCTCACCGGCGAGTTCATCGACGTCATCCACTGGACCGACGACACCCGCGACACGATGGTCTGGCGGTTCGAGCGTGAGGGCCACGCGATCAAGTACGGCGCGAAGCTGACGGTGCGCGAGGGGCAGGCGGCGGTTTTCGTTCATGAGGGCCAGATCGCGGACGTCTTCACCCCCGGTCTCTACATGCTCGAGACCAACAACATGCCGATCCTGACGACGCTCCAGCACTGGGATCACGGCTTCCAGTCGCCCTTCAAGTCCGAGATCTACTTCGTCAGCACGACGCGGTTCACCGACCAGAAATGGGGCACCAAGAACCCGATCATCGCCCGCGATCCGGAGTTCGGGCCGGTGCGGCTCCGCGCCTATGGCACCTATGTCATGCGCGTCTCGGACCCGGCGAAGTTCCTGTCCGAGATTGTCGGCACCGACGGCGAATTCACCGCCGATGAGATCAGCTTCCAGATCCGCAACATCATCGTGCAGGAGTTTTCGCGCGTCATCGCCTCGTCCGGCATCCCGGTTCTCGACATGGCGGCGAACACCGCCGATCTGGGCAAGATCGTCGCCAAGGCGATATCTCCTTCGATCGAGGCCTATGGGCTGACGATCCCGGAATTCTACATCGAAAACATCAGCTTGCCGGAGGCTGTTGAGGCGGCACTCGACAAGCGGACCTCCATGGGGATCGTCGGCGACCTCAATCGCTACATGCAGTATTCCGCCGCCGAGGCGCTCGCGAAGGGCGATGGTGGCGCTGCCGGGGCCGCGATGGGCGCGGGCATGGGCGCCGGGATGGGCATGGCGATGGGCGCGCGGATGGGGCCGTGGGGCACCGCCCCGCAGGCCGCGCCGGGCGCGCCCGCCGCCGTCGTGATGCCGCCGCCCCCGCCGCCGGTCGAGAAGGTCTGGCACACCGCCGAAAACGGTGCGGCGCAAGGCCCCTACGGGCGCGGTCATCTCGGCCGGCTGGTCGCCGACGGATCGGTGACGCGCGACACGCTCGTCTGGTCGCAGGGCATGGACGGATGGAAGCCCGCGGGTGAGGTGCCCGAACTCGCCCAGCTTTTCACCGTCATGCCGCCCCCGCCGCCGGGGGCGTAAGGGGCGGGCCATTCCGCGATGACGGACGAAACGCAAGATCACCGCTTTCCCTGCCCGCAATGCGGCGCGGACCTGCGCTTTTCGCCGGGCGAGGGGCAGCTTGTCTGCGACCATTGCGGACATACCGAACCGCTGACGACGCCCCGCGCCGCGACGCAACCGATCCCGGAACTCGACCTGCGCCGGGGGCTCGAAGCCGCGCTGCCGGATACGGAGATGGAGGTCATTCGCACCTCCCGCTGTCCGAATTGCGGGGCGGAGGTTGAATTCGACCCTGCCGTGCATTCGACCGAATGCCCGTTCTGCGCGACACCGGTCGTTACCGATACCGGCGAAACCCGGCATATCAAGCCCAAGGGCCTCGCCCCGTTCGACATCACCGAACGGGACGCGCGGGAGGCGATGAACGCGCTGGCTCGGCTCGCTCTGGTTCGCGCCTTCGGGCTTGCAGGACTATGCGCGCAAAGGCCGCGCGCTTCAGGGTGTCTATGTCCCCTACTGGACCTTCGACGCCGACACCCGGTCGAGTTACAGCGGCCAGCGCGGCACGATCTATTACGAGACGCAGCCGGTTCAGGTCCGCGACCAGCAAGGCCGGGTGCGGACCGAGATGCGACAGGTCGCAAAGATCCGCTGGACGCCGGTTTCGGGCCGGGTGGCGCGGTTCTTCGACGATGTGCTGGTGCTCGCCTCACGGTCGCTGCCGAAATCCCATACCGATGCGCTGCTGCCGTGGGACCTGACGCGGCTCGAACCCTATCAGCCGGAATTCCTCGCCGGGTTCCGGGCCGAGGGCTACACGGTGTCGCTTCAGGACGGTCTGACCGAGGCGCGGGCCTATATGGACCGGATGATCGAACGTGACGTGCGTTTCGACATCGGCGGCGACCGGCAGGAGATCGGCAATATAGACACCGAGGTTTCGGACGTGACTTTCAAGCATGTCCTGCTGCCGGTCTGGACCGCCGCCTACAAGTTCCGGGGCAAGAGCTTCCGTTTCGTCGTGAACGGCCAGACCGGCAAGGTGCAGGGCGAACGGCCCTGGTCGCCGTGGAAGATCGCCGTCGCGGTGATCCTCGGCCTGATCGTCGCCGGTGCCATCGCCTGGCTTTCGCAGAATGCCGATACGATCCAGTTCCAGTAGCCCCTGACCCTTGACCCCGCGCGAAAGCGCGGCAAGGTGATTGATGGAACGGTCGGCATCCGCTAGACAATGCCTGTTACCGCTAACGGGAGGAAGCGATGATCCTGAGTTGTGGCGAAGCGCTGATCGACATGCTGCCCCGAAAATCGGCCGAGGGCGAGGATGCCTTCGCGCCCTATGCCGGCGGCGCGGTCTTCAACACGGCCATTGCCCTGGGGCGTCTCGGCGCGCCATCGGGCTTTCTCTCTGGCATCTCCACCGACCTTTTCGGCGAGGTTCTGACCGACAGCCTTACCGCTTCGAAAGTCGACAGTTCGCTTGCGATACGCTCTGGCCGCCCGACGACGCTGGCCTTCGTGAAGCTCGTGGACGGTCAGGCGAGCTATGCCTTCTATGACGAAAACACCGCAGGCCGCATGATCTCACCCGACGACATGCCCGCCCTGCCTTCGCATGTCGAATCCGTGTTTTTCGGCGGCATCAGCCTTGTCGTCGACCCCTGCGGCAGCGCCTATGAGGCGCTGATGACCCGTGAAGCGCCGAACCGCGTCACGATGATCGACCCGAACATCCGCCCCGGTTTCATCACCGACGCGGCGGGCTACCGCGCCCGGATCGACCGGATGATCGGCATGGCCGACGTCGTGAAGCTTTCGGACGAGGATCTGCACTGGGTCGAGGGCAAGGGCGATATCCCGACACTTGCCGCGAAGATTCTGGCGCAGGGGCCGAAGGTGGTCTTCGTCACCGAGGGGCGAAGGGCGCCCATGCGTTCACCGCACAGGATCACGCCTTCGTCGCGGCCCGCAAGGTCGAGGTGGCCGATACGGTCGGCGCGGGCGACACCTTCAACGCGGGCGTTCTGGCGGCCTTGCACCGGAACGGGCTTCTGACGAAATCCGCCCTCGGGGGGATCGGCGAAGGACGGCGCTGGAAAAGGCGCTCGACCTCGGCGTCCGCGCCGCCGCCGTCACCGTCTCGCGCCCCGGCGCCAACCCGCCCTGGGCCAACGAATTGTGAGGGCGCTGGTCCAGCGCGTCCGTTCGGCGCGCGTGACCGTCGAAGGACGGCCGACCGGAGAGATCGGACCGGGCCTTCTGATCCTGATCTGCGCCATGCGCGGCGACACCGAGGCCGAGGCCGACCAGCTTGCCGCGAAGATCGTGAAACTCCGCATCTTCCGCGATGCCGAGGACAAGATGAACCTCTCGCTCCTCGACACCGGCGGCGCGGCTTTGGTCGTCAGCCAGTTCACGCTCGCCGCCGACACGTCGCGCGGCAACCGGCCGGGATTTTCCACCGCCGCACCGCCTGATGAGGGCGACAGGCTTTACCGCTACTTCTCGGAACGTCTGCGGGCAGAGGGGATAGCGGTCGCGAACGGGGAGTTCGGCGCCGATATGGATGTGGCGCTGGTCAATCAGGGGCCGGTGACGATCTGGCTCGATACGGCGGGATAAATCCGAACGCCTCACCCTTGGGGCGTCATCGCCTTCCTTTGCCGGTCCCGCTTCAGCCCCAACTGCCGTTCGCGCCAGATGATCGCGATCCCTGCTGCGACGACCAGCGCCGCCCCTTCCAGCACCACCTTCGTCGGCACCTCGGCAGAAGACGAAATAGCCCACCCCCAGCGCGAGGATCATCGAGGCATATTCGAACGGCGCGATGACCGAGGCATCGGCGAACCGGTAGGACGAGGTCAACAGAACCTGCCCCACCCCGCCGAGAAGCCCCGCCAGCACAAGCAATGCGGCGGTCCCCGGCGCGGGCCAGACCCAGCCGAAGGGCAAAGTAATCAGCGACACACAGGCCGAGGTGATCGAGAAGTAGAAGACGATCGCCGTCGTCCGCTCCTCCGTCACCAGCTTGCGGACAAAGACCTGCGCCAAGGCCGAAAACACCGCACCGACGAGGACGAGGATCGCGCCCAGTGTCTCCGCCGTGCCGATCTGGCCCGATTGCAGCGCGGAGAGCCGCGGCGACAGGATGATGAGCACCCCGACCATCCCCAGCCCGACCGTGGTGATGCGGAAGGCGCGCACCTGCTCCCCAAGAAACATCGACGCGAAGATGACCGTCAGAAGCGGCGCGGCATAGCCGATCGCCGTGACCTCGGGCAAGGGCAGGAAGCCGAGACCCGCGAAGCCGCAGCCCATCGCCGTCGTCCCCAGCAACCCGCGCCAGAGATGGCCGAGCGGGTTCGTGGTTCGCAGCCCCGCCCCGAAGGCATGGGTGGCGTAGAGCCAGATGAGGATCACCGGAATCGCGAAGAAGGACCGGAAGAACACCGCCTCGCCCGGCGGCACATCCTCGGCCGTCGCCTTGATGAGGCTCGACATCGCCATGAAGACCGCGACGGACATCAACTTGAAGCCGATGTCCCCTCATCGGTGTCTCTGCGGCCTCGCTCACTCCGGCCGCACCCGTGCGCCAGTCTTGTTGGCGAAGGCCTCCAGCCGCCCGCGCGCATCCGGTTGGGTGTTGACGATCCCCGCCACCACCGCCTCGGCATAGGCGGCGTCGAGGGCGGACATGTTCTGCATGTGGCTGATCGCCGAGCAGATGGCGAAATTCGCCAGGGGCGGGTTCTGGCCGCCACCGCGCGGGCAAGCTCCATCGCCCTGGCCTCGCTGTCTTCGACAAGATACTGGCAAAGGCCGACCGCGACCGCTTCGTCACCCTTGTAGATGCGCCCGGTCAGCATCATGTCGATCATCCGCGCCTTGCCGACGAGATCGGCCACCCGGATCGTCGCCCCGCCACCGGTGAAAAGTCCGCGCTGGCCCTCGGGCAGGGCGAAATAGGTGCGTCCGGTCGGCGACGCGGATATGGGCCGACGAGGCCAGTTCCAGCCCGCCGCCGACGACCGCGCCCTTCAGGGCGGCGATGATCGGCACGCCGCCATATTCCATCTTGTTGAACGCCTCGTGCCAGCGCAGGCACAGATGCATGAAATCGGCCGGCGCTGCGGTCTTCCCTGAGATGCTCCACGAGGTCGAGGCCCGCGCAGAAATGCGTCCCCTCACCGCGCAGCACGACCGCCTTCACGCCCGCGCGAGGAATGGCGGTAGAAGAGGTCGACCAGTTCCTCGACGGTCTCGCGCATCGAGCGCGTTGCGCTTGGCGTCGCGGTTCAGCGTCACCGTGGCGATGCCGCCCCCATCCACGTCGAGCAGAATCTGTGTCAGATCAAGGCTGTCGAGCGTTTTCATGCGCCTCCCCCTTCGGAAAATCCCGGCGAAGATGCCAGAGCGGGCCGGGGATGGAAAGGCATGATTCCGCACTGAATCCGGTTCGCCACATCCTTTGCCAAGCGTCAAACAACCGCCGCATTGTCACGGGAAACTGCGCCCGCCGGTTGCGGCCAAACCCGATTTCGTTCAGTCACTGAAAGGTGATCCATGCCTTACATCGTAGCCCTTCTCGGCCTCGTCGGCGCTGCCTATTTTTGGGCCTCGCGCGTTCGGAATGCCGGTTACATCGCCCAGGATCTTGCCAATATGGCGGGAGATGTGATGGGGGCCGCGCGGCGCCTCGGGTTTCGACGGCGCGCCAATGTCCACCCGGTCGATTCCATCGAGGATCCCGCAATCGCCATTGCGGCGCTGGGGACGGCGTTCATGGAACTCGGCGGCCTGCCAACGCAGGAACAGCAGGACGCGCTTTCCCTCTCGCTTCAGCGGCACACCCGCCGTTCCGTGAAGGACGCGGAGGAGGAGATGATCCTCGGGCGCTGGCTCGTCAATGAATGCAACGGTGCCGAACCCGCCATCGCGCGGCTGTCACGCCGCCTCTGCAAGCTTGACCGCGCGGGCAGTTTCGAGCCGCTGATGTGGGTGCTGAATGATGTAGGGGTCGCGGCGCGCGGCGGTGTGCTGTCTGAGCGCCAGAAGGATGCGCTGAACGAAATCGCGCGGGCGATGAAGGTGCAATAGGCCCATCGCGCGCTGTCCGATCCGCTTGCCCCTTCGCCTGCGCTCCCTTAGAAAGCGGTCGACCCTCCGAAGGACCGCGACCCATGCTCGACCTGACCTATGAAGCCCCGAAGCCCAAGGTGATTTCCGGCGCGAAAGAGGATTGGGAACTTGTCATCGGCCTCGAGGTCCACGCGCAGGTCGCGTCGAAGGCCAAGCTTTTCTCCGGTGCATCCACCGAATTCGGGCAGGAGCCCAATTCCAACGTCGCCTTCGTCGATGCCGCGATGCCGGGGATGTTGCCGGTCATCAACGAATATTGTGTGGCGCAGGCGGTCAAGACCGGGCTTGGGCTGAAGGCCCGGATCAACCTTGTCTCGGCCTTCGACCGCAAGAACTACTTCTACCCCGACCTGCCGCAGGGCTACCAGATTTCACAGCTCTACCACCCCATCGTCGGCGAGGGCGAGGTCATCGTGGACATGGCCCCGGGTATCGCCCGGCGCGTCAGGATCGAGCGTATTCATATGGAGCAGGACGCGGGCAAGTCGATCCACGACCTCGATCCGACCATGTCCTTCGTCGACCTGAACCGCACCGGCGTCGCGCTGATGGAGATCGTCTCGCGCCCGGATATCCGGGGCCCCGAGGAGGCCGCGGCCTATGTCGTGAAGCTGCGCCAGATCCTCCGCTACCTCGGCACCTGCGACGGCAACATGCAGAACGGCAACCTTCGGGCCGATGTGAACGTGTCGATCTGCCGGCCGGGGGATTACGAGAAATATCAGGCGACGCAGGATTTCGCGCATCTCGGCACCCGCTGCGAGATCAAGAACATGAACTCGATGCGCTTCATCCAACAGGCGATCGAATACGAGGCCCGCCGCCAGATCGCCATCGTCGAGGATGGCGGCAAGGTGCATCAGGAAACCCGTCTTTACGACCCCGACAAGGGCGAGACGCGCTCGATGCGGTCGAAGGAAGAGGCGCATGATTACCGCTACTTCCCCTGCCCCGACCTTCTGCCGCTGGAGATAGAGCAGGGCTGGGTCGACGGCATCGCCGCCACCATGCCTGAGCTTCCCGACGCCAAGAAGGCGCGGTTCGTGACCGATTACGGCATGACCGAATACGACGCCAACGTGCTGACCGCAGAGGTCGAGAATGCCGCCTTCTTCGAAGCGGTCGCCAAGGGCCGCGACGGCAAACAGGCCGCGAACTGGGTCATCAACGAACTGTTCGGGCGGCTCAACAAGGAGGGCCTCAGCGTCGCCGAAAGCCCGATTTCTGCCGCCCAGCTTGGCGGGGTGCTCGACCTCATCGCGAAGGGTGAGATTTCCGGCAAGATGGCCAAGGACCTCTTCGAGCTTCTCTGGTCCGAGGGCGGCGATCCGGCCGCAGTCGCGGCGAAGCACGGGATGAAGCAGGTCACCGACCTTGGGGCGATCGAGACCGCGGTGGATGAGATCATCGCCGCCAACCCGGCGCAGGTCGAAAAGGCCAAGGCCAACCCGAAGCTCGCCGGGTGGTTCGTCGGTCAGGTCCTGAAGGCCACGGGTGGCAAGGCCAATCCGGCGGCAGTCAACGAACTGGTGGCGAAGAAGCTCGGCCTCTGATCCGGTGCGGAATCGAAAGAGGGCGTCCCCGCGGGAACGCCCTCTTTTCCTTCGTTCCGCCGCTCAGACCTTGCGCTTGCGCCGTAGACCGGCCAATGCGCCGAGACCGCCGAGCAGGACCAGCCCCGCCGCCGGCACCGGCACGGGGGCGAGTGCGATGTTGTCCACGAAGGCGCCGCGATTGTTGCTGGTGCCCGTTGCGCCGACATAGACTTGGTAGTTGCCCGCGACCGTCACCATCAGATCGAGAACAAGCTGCGTCCACTGGCCGCGCGTCGCGCCACCGGTGCCGACTGTCGCGGTCGCGCCGCCAAGGCCGGTGATCCCGTAGGTCACGCCGTTGGTGTTGGCCGCATTGGTCTGAGGGCTGTACCAGAGGCTGAGCGTATAGCGCCCGATGCCAAGGGCCACGTTCTGAACGATGGTGGAGTTGCCGACACGGTCCAGTGCGACGTAGTAGTTCCCGTCCTGAGCATCGATGAAATTCCGCGTGCGGTCGGTCTCGACCGCGATGCCGCTGCCTGAGGACAAGGTCCAGCCATCGAGGCTGTTCCAAGTGTCCCAATTGCGACCCGAAACCGGAAGATTGCCAAACCTGGCGTTGTTCGTGGTGCCACGGGTGTTGCCCGGCACACCATCTTCGAAAGAACCATTGATTAGAAGCGTTGCGCCGAAGGCGGGCATTGCCATGCCCATCACCCCGGCCAGAACGGCCCAGATAAAGCTTTTCCGCATCGTCGTATCACACCATTCCCAAAGAGGCACTCAAGCAGTTCGTAGGCAGAAAATGCGCGGAAACTAAGGCCGACACGTGGCAACATCAGCGCCGATAGTTTCGATTCCGTTGACATTCGGCCACGCCTCGCCATTGCCTTTCCCGCCCTACTTGCCGCACGTGTCGGCGCGCGCTACACCCCGCCCGGACCAGTGAGAACGCAAAGGGTCACACGCGCGATGCAACAGTTCGAGTACAAGGTCATCCCGGCCCCCGACCGGGGCGAGAAGGCCCGCGGCGCGAAAACGCCGGGGGATCGCTACGCCCAGGCGCTCACCTCCGTGCTGAACCGAATGGCGCACGAGGGCTGGGACTATGTCCGCGCCGAGATGTTGCCCTCGGAAGAGCGCAGCGGTCTCACCCGCAAGACGACTGTCTATCACAACGTCCTGGTTTTTCGCCGCCAACTTCCTGTCGGCGTCGAAGTGGAACAACCGTTGCGGCAACTGACGACGGACGCGCCGGTCGGCAAGGCGCCTCGGCTTAAATCGCCCGCCGTGCCGAAGCTGTGGCGGTGCCGGAGACGGAACCGAAGGACGGCTGAAGCACTGCCCCGGTCGCCCCAGCCGCAACAGTTTCACAAGTTGACCAAGATCGTCTCCATTCCGGTGAAACGCTGCTTGCAACGGAATGTCGCGCGCGAAGAATACAAATAAACAAACAATTTCAATACTTTAAATACAAGATCCCGTTGCGCCCGCCGCATTGAGGTCCGCCAAAAAACACAATCCCGCCACAATCCGCTTGCGACCACGCGGCGCCCGGTGAACGTTGAGGTCATACCAGGGGTGGGGTATGTGATGTATGAATACAAGTTTTTGCCTGCACCAGCGCAGGTTCAGAAGGGTGCGTCGACGCTCAATGGCGCCGACGGGCTGACACGAACTCTCGATAGCGAGATCAACCTCGTCGCGGGCAGCGGCTGGGAATTCCTGCGAACGGAGCGCATGCCGGTGAAGGGCCGCTGGCTTTTCCTGCCGGTTACACGCCAGAGGGATTATCTGATATTCCGGCGGCCGCTCAGTGAGGCCGAACGGCCGCATATCCCGCAAACCGATGCGCCCGCGGTGCGGCCGCGCCGCGTGCAAACGCAGGGCGCGCCCGGGCGGACGCGACCGGGCGATACCGCGCTCGCCTAGCCTTCAAGCTCCGAGGTCGAGCGCCAGAGCGTGGACGCGCGCCACCAGCGAGGGCCCCAAGGCGTCATAGACCGCGCGGTGACGCTGAAGCCGGGTCATCGACCCAAGAAGCTCGGCCCGCATGACAATGCGAAGGTGGCTCGCGCCGCTTGGACTGTATCCGGCATGACCGCGATGCGCCTCGCTTTCGTCCAGAATTTCAAGGCGCGCGGGGGCAAACTCCGCCCTCAGCCGCGCTTCCATCTCCTCAATCACCGTCAATTTTTTCTCGCCCCCTTCAAAGCGCCGCGAAATGCCCTAAACTGGCCGCCCCGAGTCGGAATGACAAAGGATGAGGCGAGAGCATGACACGATCCGATCCATTCGGTTTTGATATTTCCGCAGCGTCGGACAAGAAGAAACGTACCAAGGGCCGCCGGGGCATGTCCGGTGCCTTCGAAACATCCAGCCGCGCCTGCGATCACGTCGCCTGCGAAGAGGCGGGGCAATACCGCGCGCCGAAGTCGCCCGATCACCTCGACGAGTATTTCTGGTTCTGCAAGGACCATGTGCGCGAATACAATCTCAAATGGAATTTCTTCCAGGGCTCGAATGAAGAGGACTTCCAGAAGTTCCTCGACAAGGACCGGGTCTGGGGCCGCGAGACCAAGCCCTTCAGCAAGCAGGGCGCCGAGGATCGCGCCTGGGCGCGGCTCGGGGTCGAGGACCCGATGGAGATCCTGGGCGACAAGGCGACGCAGAACCCCGGCCGCTCGATGGGCCGCAAACTGCCGCCGACCGAGCGCAAGGCGCTCGACATCCTCGAGGCCAAGGACAGCTGGACCAAGGTCGAGATCCGCAAGCAATACAAGTCGCTGGTCAAGGACCTGCACCCGGACATGAACGGCGGCGACCGTTCGGATGAGGACCGCCTGCAAGAAGTGGTCTGGGCCTGGGACCAGATCAAGGAAAGCCGCAACTTCCGCGACGCATAAAAAACCCGGAGGGCAACGACGCCCCCCGGGTTCCGGTTTGCGGCCACGGGGTTGACGGATTGACCCGGACCGCCTTCCGGCCTGTCACTCGTCGTCGAGCGTCCTGAGAAAGGCCACCAGATCGGCCTCTTCTTGCGCGGTGAGCTTGAGGTCGCCAAGTTCATCCTTGTTCATCGTCGCCTCGATTTCAGGCGCGGGCCAGCAGTTCTGGCGCAGCGCCTCGGCTTCGCTTGCCCATTCGTCGGCACAACGCGCAAGCGCGTCGCGCGTATTGTAGAAATGCACGACCCCCTCCAAGGTCTTGAAATAGCCGTTGTGCATGTAGGCCTTGGGCGTATCCGGCGTCAGGCGCTTGGTCAGGTTACGCAGGGTGGGAACCTGTTGCCGGCCGAGGTTTTCGTCGGCATAGGCCGCATAGATCAGATCGGTCCTGAGATATCCTCCAAGCCCCGGATCGACATAGGCCTTGCCGTCGGGATTTGCCGTATCCTGCCCATAGAACGGTTCGTCGCGGTTCTTCGGAACTCCGAGATTGTCAAAGGTCCAGTCGGTGAAGACCGCAGGTCGCCCGGTCGTGCTGGGCGTCAGAACGTGACAGGCCGCGCAGTTGCCCTTGTCCTCATCCTTGAAGACCTCGAGACCGGCAAGCTCCTGCTCCGTCAGATCGCCCTGGCCTCTGACCCATTTGTCATAGCGTGACGAGAACCGGTTGACCTCGTGCGACCGTTCGAAAGCGGACAGCGCATAGGCGATCTTGTCAAAGACACCGTCGATCGCGGCCGCCGTTTTCTCATCCGTGATGTCGATCTTCGCGTCCGGAGTCTTGCACTGATCTGCGAGATCGGCGGGGAAGTCGATCTTCGGCAGGTCAGAGCCCCAAACATCCTGGATCTTCACGGGATAGGCGGCGGCATCGGTCGGGTTCATCACCCGTTCAACCACGCAGGCCGCGTGTGGCATTCCCATTTCCAGCGGATTCAGGAAGGGTCCCTGGGCCTGGTCCGCGGTCGGATTGCCGAGCCTGGAGCCGGTCGCCCGCCCGTCGAGGAACGCGCCGCCGACAAAGACCACATCGCCTTCATCGACAATGTGGTGCAGGACTGGCGACTCCGATGCATAGGCCATCGACGGCGGTTTACGGTTGCCGAACCGGCCGTCAACCGACCCCATCACGACCGCGCCGGCGGCGTTGAAATGGCCGTGCGGGCTCGTAAAGCCCATGCCGGGATCATGGCAGAAGGCGCAAGGCTGATTGCCGTTCACCGAGAGATTTGCGTCGAAGAACAGGCTCTTGCCAAGTTGCTCCATCGGGCTGAGGTCATCGGCATGCGCCGCGCCCACGCTGGCGAGCGCCGCGGCCGCCCACAGGTATTGTTTCATTGTCTTGTCCCTTCTCACGTCACCCACGGGAAAATGCATTCTATACACGATAGATTTTGTCAACAATTTGCGACCGTATATCTGAAGCGATAGGCGCCCCAACCCCAGCCGCACGCGGGAAGTATAACTTTAGTTGTATCAGTTGAAAATAAACCTAAGTGGCAACGCCATTCCTTGGATTTTAGGAAACAGTGTTTCAAATGAAATCAGACCGTTGCGAAAACCCGGCCAAACGCAAAGAGATGCCCGCGCCGGTCATGGCGCGGGCAAGGACCCGGATCGGGTCAATTCGAGGCGCGCTCAGGCGGGACGAAAGACCATGGCGACGCCGTTCATGCAGTAGCGCTTGCCGGTCGGCTTCGGCCCGTCATTGAAGACATGGCCCAGATGCCCGCCGCAACGGCGGCAGTGCACCTCGGTCCGCTTGCCGAGAATGCCCCAGTCCGCCTTCGTCTCGACCGCATTCGGCAACGGTTCCCAGAACGATGGCCAGCCGGTGCCGCTTTCGAACTTCGTCTTGGAGGAATAGACCGCCAGGTCACAGCCCGCGCAGTAGAACGTCCCTGCCCGATGCTCGTCGTTCAGCGGGCTGGAAAAGGCGCGCTCGGTATCCTCCTCGCGCAGCACCTTGTACTGCGCCGGCGTCAGGAGCTTGCGCCATTCCGTGGCGGTCCGCGTCACCTCGAAGTTTTCGGCGGCGCGGGTCATGCGCGGCCCGAAGGCCAGGGCGGCCGCGCCCGCCATCAGGATTGTGCGCCGAGTGTTCATGGGTCCTCCGATCCTCGCACGGGAAATCTGCCGCCTCACTATGCCCCGAAAGCATGTTTCAGAGGGTAAAACCTCAGGCCCTCCCGCTCGCTTTTGCGTGAGCGTCCACGGGGGCGTGAGCCCGCAAGACCAACCGCTGAATGACCGCGAGCCCCAGCCCCCAGACCGCAGTGACCTTCCAGTATGAAAGCAGCGCCATCACGACATAGACCGGCCCGATCATGAAACCTTCGATCGTACTCGGCGGCATCAGGATCAGCGCGAAAAGCCCGCCGCCGATACCGCCGCCGAGACCGGTCGCCAGCACCGCCCCGGTCGCGGCGGCAAGCCAACCGATCCGGCCCTGCCAGCCGAAAAGGCGCGCGAAAGCCGCGCCGCCGCCGCAGGCGCCGACAAGCGCCGCGCCAATGAAAGGCAGATCATCCTGCCTGACCCTTCCGCCGTCCTGAAGAACCATCGCCAAGGCGACCGATGCCCCCACCAGCCCGACCAGTCCCGCGATCTTCATGCGCGTTGCCACTTCCATTCGTCCCTCCTGTTTCAAGCCACAGGACGGATTTGCGCCTCCGTTCGTGCAGATTTCCCGCAAGACCTGCGCAGGGGCTGCGCAGAACCGGCGCCGCTCCTCTTGCACCCTCCGGCAATCTCCTCCATCAAGGCCAACGTGACGCCCGGTACGGGTTCCGGGCGCGTTGACCATGGCGGACCCTATGCTCGATCTGAACGCGAAACCGACCGAAGAAATCTCCGTGCGGGAGGTTTTTGGCATCGACACCGACATGAAGGTGAAGGGTTTCGCCGAACGGACCGACCGCGTGCCCGACATCGACCCGACCTACAAGTTCGACCCGGACACCACGCTCGCCATCCTCGCGGGCTTTGCCTACAACCGCCGGGTGATGATCCAGGGCTATCACGGCACGGGCAAATCGACGCATATCGAACAGGTGGCGGCGAATCTGAGCTGGCCCTGCGTTCGGGTCAACCTCGACAGCCATATCAGCCGCATCGACCTGATCGGCAAGGATGCGATCAAGCTCCGCGACGGCAAGCAGGTGACGGAATTCCACGAAGGCATCCTGCCCTGGGCGCTTCGGAACCCCGTCGCCATCGTCTTCGACGAATACGATGCGGGCCGCGCCGACGTGATGTTCGTGATCCAGCGCGTGCTGGAACATGACGGCAAGCTGACCCTTCTCGACCAGAACGAGATCATCACGCCGAACCCGTATTTCCGCCTTTTCGCCACGTCGAACACGGTGGGCCTCGGCGACACGACCGGGCTTTACCACGGCGTCCAGCAGATCAACCAGGCGCAGATGGACCGCTGGAGCCTTGTGGCGACGCTGAACTACCTCAGCCACGACGCCGAAACCGCGATCGTCCTGGCCAAGAACCCGCATTACAACACCGACAAGGGCCGCAAGCAGATCAGCCAGATGGTGACGGTCGCGGATCTGACCCGCACCGCCTTCATGAACGGCGACCTTTCGACCGTCATGTCGCCCCGGACCGTCATCAACTGGGCCCAGAACGCCGAGATCTTCCGCAATCTGGGCTACGCGTTCCGGCTCACCTTCCTCAACAAATGCGACGAGCTTGAACGGCAGACGGTGGCCGAATTCTACCAGCGCTGTTTTGACGAGGAACTGCCGGAAAGTGCGGCGAGCCAGAGTATCAGGTGATGCGAGCATGGACAGCTGATTACGCGATGGTCAGCGTTCTGGCTGCGGCGCTATGGTCTGTCGTTAGGATGGAACATCGGTCGAATTCTCGATCCGAGCCGAAACCTCGCGTTGCATTGGGAATGCGGTCCCGACCGTTCGGCTACGAATCCGCAGTACGTTGATGTCGAACCTCGATCCGAGCGGAATGACTGCAACGCTCGGAGCTGCGTGATCAGGAACGCATCGATTCAAATCTGCACATCATGACGACGCCGGGCATCCTGTCCGTCAGAACAGAGGTCAACTTTCGACGAGTACATTGCAAGAAAGCTCATCTAAACTATGACCTGACAGTTAGTGCTAGAGAACAACGACTTAGAAACGAAGCTTGCGATCGTCGGATTCAACGGCAACTCTCTCAGTGAGTTTGACTTCGCGCTAGTCTGTGAAGACTATGCTTTAGATTACGCATCAGACTACTTCAGTGACAACGCGGACGACTACTGCGCTGACAAAGAACGCCAGTTCGAGATATGACCCAACGCTCCGACAACCCCGCTGATCCGTTCAAGAAGGCCCTCGCCGAGGCCACGAAGACGATGGCCGACGACCCGGACCTGACGGTCTCCTATTCCGTCGATCCGCCCGGCATGACCGCCGACACGATGCGCCTGCCGCAGGTCTCGCGCCGGATGACGCGGGACGAGGTGCTGGTCGCGCGCGGCACGGCGGATGCCTTCGCGCTCCGCCACCGCTACCACAACGAAAAGGTCGCGACGAAATACGCGCCGCAGGGCCAGATGGCGCGTGACCTCTACGAGGCGATGGAGACAGCGCGCTGCGAGGCCGTCGGCGCCCGTGATATGCCCGGCACACTCGGCAATATCGACGCCAAGATCGGGGCGGAGGCGGAGCGCAGGGGGTACGGCTCCATCCGCCAGGCGCAGGACGCGCCCCTGGCGCAGGCCGCGGGCTACCTCGTCCGTCACCTCGCCACGGGCCGCAAGATGCCGGGTGCGGCGCAGAACGTCATGGACCTCTGGCGGCCCTTCATGGAGGAGCAGGCGGGCGGCACGCTCGACCACGTCAAGGACGTGCTCGCCGATCAGGCCGCCTTCGCGCGCCTCGCCCGCCAGGTCATCAAGGACCTCGGCTACGGCGACCAGTTGGGCGACGACCCCGACATGGAGGACGAGGACGACGGCGACGCCGCCGAGACCGAGGAAGAGGACAACACCGACAGCCAGGAAGGTCAGGAGGAACCGGACGACAGCGAAGCCTCGCCCGAACAGTCGCAGGACCAGCAGGACGACCAGAGCGAGGCGCAGGTCTCCATGGACGAACTCTCGGACATGGAAGACGGCGAAGAGGCCGAGATGCCCGAGGGCGAGGCCCCGCTTGAGCCGCCGCCCCCTGCGCCGCATTCCGACGCCGATCCGCATTACACCGTCTACACCACCGAGTTTGACGAGGAGATCAAGGCAGAGGAACTGGCTGAGCAGGCGGAACTGGAGCGCCTGCGCGCCTATCTCGACCAGCAGCTGGAGCCCCTGAAAGGTGCCGTCAGCCGCCTTGCCAACAAGCTCCAGCGCCGCTTGCAGGCCCAGCAGAACCGCTCATGGGAGTTCGACCTCGAGGAGGGCATCCTCGATGCCGGCCGCCTCGCCCGTGTCGTCGCAAACCCGACGACGCCCTTGAGTTTCAAGGTCGAGAAGGATACCGAATTCCGCGATACCTGCGTGACGCTGCTTCTCGACAATTCCGGCTCGATGCGCGGCCGTCCGATCTCCATCGCCGCGATCTGCGCCGATGTCCTCGCGCGCACGCTCGAACGCTGCCAGGTCAAGGTCGAGATCCTCGGCTTCACCACCCGCGCCTGGAAGGGCGGCCAGGCGCGTGAGAAATGGCTGGCGGCGGGCCGTCCGCAGCAGCCGGGGCGGCTGAACGACCTGCGCCACATCATCTACAAGGGCGCGGATTCGCCCTGGCGGCGGACGCGGCCCAACCTTGGGCTGATGATGAAGGAAGGCCTCCTGAAGGAGAACATCGACGGCGAGGCGCTGGAATGGGCGCATCGGCGGATGATCGGACGACCGGAGCAGCGCAAGATCCTGATGGTGATCTCCGACGGCGCGCCGGTGGATGACTCGACCCTCTCGGTCAACCCCGCGAACTACCTCGAAAAGCACCTCCGCGACGTGATCGCGATGGTGGAAAAGCGCAAGATCGTGGAGCTGATCGCCATCGGCATCGGCCATGACGTCACCCGCTACTACCAGCGTGCGGTGACGATCACCGATGTCGAGCAGCTTGCCGGTGCGATGACCGAACAGCTCGCGAGCCTTTTCGACAGCGATCCCCGCGCACGGGCGCGGGTGATGGGGATCAAGCGCGCGGGCTGAGCGGCGCTTGCTCTGCGGAGTGGTTCGCGGCAAGGTGACCGGGCGGCGCCCAACGGGCGTCGTTTTCACGGGAAAGGCCGCCCATGTTCCAGACCTTCGACACGACCTCCCGCCCCGAACAGGGGCCGCCGCGGCTGGCGGCCCTTCGCACGGCGCTGGCGAAGGCCGGGCTCGACGGGTTCATCGTGCCGCGCGCCGATGCGCATCAGGGCGAATATGTCGCGCCCGCCGATCAGCGGCTTGGCTGGCTCACCGGCTTCACCGGCTCGGCCGGGTTCTGCATCGTCCTGCCGACGGTCGCGGGGGTCTTCGTCGATGGCCGCTACCGGACGCAGGTCAAGGATCAGGTGGCGCTGGAGGTCTTCACGCCGGTCAACTGGCCCGAGGTGAAGCCCGGCCCATGGCTCAAGGACCATCTGCCCGAGGGCGGCCGGATCGGCTTCGACCCCTGGCTCCACACCGCGAAAGAGATCGCAGAGATCGAGGCCGCGCTTCAGGGCAGCGGCATAGAACTCTCGCCCGACCGAAAACCTCGTTGACGCAATCTGGGTCGACCGCCCCGCCCCGCCGCTTGGCCCGGTCAGCATCCAGCCGCTGGAGTTTGCGGGCGAATGCGCGGCGGAAAAATGCACGCGTCTGGCGGCCGACCTGAAATCCGCCGGACAGTCCGCCGCCGTCCTGACCCTGCCGGATTCGATCTCATGGCTCTTGAACATCCGCGGCGCGGATATCGAACGCAATCCGGTCGTGCAGGCCTTCGCGATTCTGCGCGACACGGGCCATGTGACGCTCTTCATCGCGCCCGAAAAGCTGAACGACGCGGTGCGGACCCACCTTGGCTCCGAGGTCACGCTCCGCCCGCCCTCGGCCTTCACCCCGGCGCTGCGAACGCTTCCCGGCCCGGTCCGGGTCGATCCGGCCACCGCGCCGGTGGAGGTCACGCGCCAGCTGGAAGAGGCGGGCATCGCCGTCGTGGGCGCGCCCGACCCCTGCCTATTGCCCAAGGCGCGCAAGAACGCCGCCGAGATTGCCGGGATGAAGGCCGCGCATCTGCGCGATGGTGCGGCGATGGTCGAGTTCCTCGCCTGGCTCGACGCCGAGGCGCCGAAGGACGGCCTGACCGAGATCGACGTGGTGACGAAGCTCGAAGGCTTCCGCCGCGCCACCAATGCGCTGAAGGAAATCAGCTTCGAGACGATCTGCGGCACCGGCCCCAATGGCGCGGTGATCCACTACCGCGTCAGCCGCGACACCAACCGCCCGCTCCGGCAGGGCGAGATCGTCGTGATCGATTCCGGCGGCCAGTATCTCGACGGGACCACCGACATCACCCGCACCGTCGCCATCGGGCCCGTTGACCCGGAGGCGACAGGCCGCCTTCACCCGCGTCCTGCAAGGCATGATCGGCATATCCCGCCTGCGCTGGCCACGCGGGCTCACCGGGGCGCATCTCGACGCCATCGCGCGCACTCCGCTCTGGCTCGCAGGGCAGGACTATGACCACGGCACCGGCCACGGCGTCGGCTGCTACCTTTCGGTCCATGAGGGGCCGCAGCGCCTCAGCCGGGCGACCGATGTGCCACTGGAAGACGGCATGGTGCTTTCCAACGAGCCGGGCTACTACCGCGAAGGCGCCTTCGGCATCCGGATCGAGAACCTCGTGCTGGTGCAGGCCGGCGCCGGATCTTCCGGGCGGCGACGCGCATCGCAAGATGCTCAGCTTCGAGACCCTCACATGGGTGCCGATCGACCGGCGGCTGATCGACGCGGAGCGGCTGTCCAAAGGTGAAAGAGACTGGCTCAACGCCTATCATGGCGAAGTCTTTTCGCGCATCGGGCCGCGTGTTTCGGAAGGCGCCTGCGCCTGGCTGGCCGCTGCCACCGGCCCGCTCTGATACGAGACTGCAATCTGGTCGGGCAAAATGGCCCGCCGACCCCAAGGAGGAGACGACCATGGCCGAGCATATCCATATCCGCCACGCCGAGGGCACCTGGACCGTCCGCGCCGGCGGCGCGATCCTTGGTGAGACGACACGCGCGCTGGAACTGACCGAGGGCGACTATCCGCCGGTGATCTACTTCCCGCGCGAGGATATCGCGATGGCGTTTCTCGACAAGAGCGAGCCGCACCTCGACCTGCCCGTGGAAGGGCGAGGCGGAATATTTCACGATTGTCGCGAAGAGCGGACCCATCACCGACGCCGCCTGGAGCTATCCGAACCCGAAACCGGATGTAGAGGCGATTGCCGGGCATATCGCCTTCTATCCGGAAAAGGCCACGATCGAGCGCATCTGACGCCGGTTCTTCGCCGAAACCTGGCGCGTTTCCGCGGATAGTCCACGCCGCGCCCCTGACTTGGGGCGTGGCTAGCTATGCTCCTCCGCTGCGGTCTCGGCTAAGGCGCGGGCATAGGCGCGCAGCGCGTCGGTCTGGAACACCGCGCCAATCAGAACCGGCGCGCCCGCCTCGTCCTGCCGCGTCACCGGGATGAAATCGGCCCCCGTCGTCTCGAAGACCCGCAAGGCCGTTTCCAGCACCTGCGCCTCACCCAGAAAGCTGTCGTCCTCGATCAGGGCGCGGCAGGCCGCCTCGGGTGCCGCGCACGGGTGATCCATCGGCCTGAGGATCTCCGCCAGGCGGATCGAACTGCCAAGATAGGCCTGCGGCCCGGCGGCCAGCCGGATGCCCCTGCGCTCAAGCTGTGTCAGGAAGAAGGATCGGTCGACAAGGCGCGACGCCAGCGCGGTCGAGAGCGATACCGCCGTCATCACCGCAAGACCCGTTTCCCAATCGCCGGTCAGCTCAAAGACGATGAGCGTCGTCGATATCGGCGCGCCGAGCACCGCGGCGGCCACCGCGCCCATGCCCGCCAGCGCATAGATCGTCCCCACCCCCGACACGTCCGGCGCAAAGCCCGTGGCGATCAGGCCGAAAGCGAGCCCGGTCAGTGAGCCCACGACCAGTGCCGGGGAAAACATGCCCCCGCCCATCCGCCCTCCGATCGTGATAGCGACGGCCACGACCTTCACCACGGCATAGACGATCGCCGTGGCGAGACCGATCTGCCCGGTCAGCGCCAGTGATGTCGTCTCGTAGCCGACGCCAATGATATGCGGAAAGGGGATGGCGATGGCCCCAAGCAAGGCCCCCGCCAAAGCGGGGCGCAGCCAGCGCGGAAGGCCCATCGCGCGCTGGACCCGGTCTCCAAGTTCATCGGCGAAAAGCACCGACCGCATCAAAAGCGCCGCGACAACGCCCGAGATGAGGCCAAGCAGCAGAAAGGCGGGCAGTTCGACATAGAAGGCCAGCCCGCCCCCCGTCGGCAGATGAAACTCGGTCACGCCGCCATATTCCAGACGGTTGATGACCGTGCCCGCGACGGCGGCGATGGCAATCGGCGCGAAGGCATGGACCGCGAAATGGCGCAGGACGACTTCAAGTGCGAAGATCGTCCCGGCGATCGGTGCGTTGAAGCTGGCCGAGACGGCGGCCGCCACGGCACAGCCAAGAAGGTCGCGCCCGGTGATCCCGTTCGCCCCGATCCGCTCCGACACCCAGGTCGAGATCACTCCGGCGAGATGGACGACCGGCCCCTCGCGCCCCGAGGATCCGCCGGTCCCGAGCGTGATGAGCGAGGCGGCGGCCGAGGCCAGCCCCGCGCGCGTCTCGACCCGGCCACGGTCCATCGCGGCGCCCGCGATCACATCCGCCACCGCCCTGACCCGGCCATCCGGCGTGAAGCGGTGCAGGATCAGCCCGACGGTAAGCCCGCCGAGGATCGGCACGATCAGAACCCACCACCACGGCAGCCCGGCCGCCACCGTCGCCAGATCGAGGTCGTCGGTCCCGTAAACCAGCCTTTGCAGCGCCGAGATTCCCTTGCGGAAGAAAAGCGCGGCGGTGCCGGCGGCGACGCCGATCGCCAGCGCGATGAACCAGAACTGAAGCTGGCTCGGCCCCTTGCGCCGCATCAGCGACAGTGCCGCAAGCGCCTCGTCGCGGATCAGGCGCAGGTCGCGCGGGACGGAACGGGGCCGATCATCGGACATCCGGCAGAATTCCGCGGGGCACACACAGTCCGGGCTTCCCCGGCCCGCCCGCTTCGCCTAGGGTCGCCCGCGCCATCACCCCGAGGACGCGATGCCCCACGACGCGGCGTTTGCCGAACTTCAGTCCTTCTTAGGAGATCGCCTCGCGCGGTCCAAGTCCGAACGTGCGGCCCACGGCGCCAATGAGACCTGGTTCCCAGAAACCCCGCCCGATGCCGTGGCCTATCCAGAGACCTCGGACGAGGTCGCGCGCATCGTCGCAATCTGCGCGGCGCATGGCGTCCCGGTCACCGCCTGGGGCGCCGGCACCTCGCTCGAAGGTCACGCACTCGCCATTCAGGGCGGCATCAGCCTCGACCTTGCCCGCATGAACCGCGTGCTTGAAGTGCGCGCAAGCGATCTGCAAGCCGTCGTGCAGCCGGGGCTTACCCGCGAGGCGCTGAACGCGGAACTGCGCGCCACCGGCCTGATGTTCCCCATCGATCCCGGCGCCAATGCCTCGCTCGGCGGCATGGCGGCGACACGGGCCTCGGGCACCACGGCAGTCCGCTACGGCACAATGCGCGACAATGTCATGGCATTGGAGGTCGTCCTCGCCGATGGCCGCGTGATCCGCACCGGATCGGGCGCGCGCAAATCCTCCGCAGGCTATGACCTCACCGCGCTTTTCGTCGGCTCCGAAGGCACGCTCGGCATCATCACCGAACTGACCCTGAAGCTCCATGGCCAGCCCGAAGCGATCACCGCCGCCGTCTGCGCCTTCGACAGCTTCGAGGCCGCGGTGGAGACGGTGATGACCACGATCCAGATGGGCATTCCGATGGCGCGGATCGAGTTCGTGGACGAGACGACCGCCCGCATCTTCAACGCCCAGAACGGCACGCATCTGCCCGAGAAGCCGCATCTGATGGTGGAGTTCCACGGCTCGGAAACCTCCGCCGCCGAGGATGCGCAGCGCTTCGGCGAGGTCGTGGCCGAGATCGGCGGCGCGCATTTCGACTGGGCCACCACGACCGAGGACCGCAACCGCCTGTGGAAGATGCGGCACGGCGCCTATCCGGCCTGCATCGCCTCGCGTCCCGGCTGCATGGGCCTGGTGACGGATATCTGCGTGCCGATCTCGCGGCTGGCCGAGGCGGTGCGCGAAACCCGCGCGGACATCGCCGGCAGCGGCATTCCCGGCCCGATCCTCGGCCATGTCGGCGATGGCAATTTCCACGCGATCCTGCTGATCGAGCGTGGCAACGAAAGTGAACTCAAAACCGCCAAGGCGCTCGCCCGCCGCATGGCGGAACGCGCGCTGCGGCTTGGCGGAACGATGACGGGCGAACATGGGGTGGGCATGGGCAAGAAGGACCTGATGGCGATGGAACATGGGCAAGGCTGGGACGTGATGGCGCGGATCAAGCGCGCGCTCGACCCCGACGGCATTCTCAACCCCGGCAAGGTCGTGGAGGTGTCGCAATGAGTGTCGCCGCCCCCGACCTCTTGCCGCGCAGCTTCGCCGCCGCATGGTCGGCGCGTGACGCCGACGAGATCGCGGCCCTCTTCGCCGAGGATGCCGACCTTCTGTCGCTGACCGGCCGCTGGGCCGAAGGGCGCAAGGCGATCGCCGAGACCTTCGCGGGCGAATTGGCCGGCGCGTTCCTCAGGGCGAAACTCGTCACCGGCCGCGTGAAGCAGCGCGAACTCGCGCCCGGCGTGGCGCAGGTGATGCAGCGCTTCGTCCTGTCGGGCATCCTGAACCCCGACGGCAGCGATGCGGGCCGCGTCGGCGCGATCCTCTCCGCCGTTCTGGTCGAGGGGCCATACGGCTGGTCCATCGCCGCCGCGCAATTCACCGCCGAGGCGTGAATGTCGGAAATGTGACGCCACTGGAGCGTTCTCGCATCGTAGATCGCGCGGATTGTTCTAATCGGACAAGAGCACCCGCGCCGCTTCCCGCGCGGCCTCGGTGATGTTCTCGCCCGACAGCATCCGCGCGACCTCGTCCACCCGTGCGGCATTATCCAGCGCCGTCACGGTCGAGGTCGTCATGCCGCCCGCCACCCGCTTCTCGACCCGCCAGTGATGCCCGCCCCGCGCCGCGACCTGCGGCGAATGTGTCACCACCAGAATCTGCGCCCCCTCGGCCAACCGCTCCAGCCGCCGTCCGACCGCATCCGCCGTGGCCCCGCCAACGCCCCGGTCGATCTCGTCGAAGATCAGCGTCTGGCCGCCCTGCCCGCGCGCGAGGCAGACCTTCAGCGCCAGCAGGAACCGTGACAACTCGCCGCCCGAGGCGATGCGGTTCAACGGCCCCGCAGGCGCGCCGGGATTGGTGGCGACGGTGAATTCCACCTGATCGCGGCCCTCCGGCCCGGCCTCGCCCTCGCTGACAACCGTCGCGAAATGCGCGCGCTCCATCTTCAGGGGCGCCAGTTCCGCCGCAATCGCCACATCGAGCCGCCCCGCCGCCTCCCGTCGCAACTCGCTCAACCCCGAAGCCGCCGCATCATAGGCGGCCTCCGCCGCCCCGACCGCGCCCCGCAACGCCTTGATATTCGCCGCCCCGCCATCCAGCGCCTGCAACCGCCCGCGCAGATCCCCGGCGAACCCGCCGAGATCGTCGGCCAGCACGCCATGCTTCCGCGCCAGCCCCCTTATCGCGAACAACCGCTCCTCCACCCGCTCCAGCTCATGCGGATCGAAGGACAGCACGTCGAGCGCCCGCTCCACCCCCTCGGCCGCCTCGCCGAGTTCGGTGATCGCCCGGCCAAGCGCGGAAATCGCCTCGTCCAAAGCGCCTTCCGCCTTCTCCGCAGCCCCGTCGAGCCAGCGGGCCGCGTCGCTCATCATGCCTTCCGCGCCCTCCGGCCCCAAGGCCTGAAATGCCCGCGCGACATCCTCGCGTATCCGCGCGGCAGCCTGCATCAGCCGTCGGCGCGCATCCAGCTTCGCCTCCTCGCCCGGCTGGGGATCAAGTGCATCCAGCTCCCCTACCGCATGGCGCAGATACTCCTCCTCCGCCCGCATCGCTGCCAGCTCCGCCTCGGCCGCCGCCAAGGCCTTCCGCGCCGCAGCCATAGCGCTCCACGCCGACCTTACGGCAGCCACATCCGCGCCGGCAAAGGCATCGAGAAGAACCCGATGCCCGCGCGGATTCAGCAGGCCCCGATCGTCATGCTGCCCGTGAAGTTCCACCAGCGTATCCGACAAGGCCCGCAGCACCTCTCCCGAACTGCGCCGGTCGTTCACCCAAGCGGTCTTCCTGCCGTCGGCGGCATTGACCCGGCGCAGGATCAGCTCCGCCCCGGCCTCAAGCCCCGCCTCCTCCAGCACCGCCCGCGCCGGATGGGCCGGCGGCAGATCGAAGACCGCCGTCACCTCACCCTGCGCCGCCCCCGCGCGCACCAGTTCCGCCCGCCCGCGCCAGCCCAGCACGAAGCCGAGGCAATCGAGAAGGATCGACTTGCCCGCCCCGGTCTCGCCGGTCAGCACGTTGAGACCCGGCTGGAACGCGAGGTCCAGCCGGTCGATCAACAGCATGTCGCGGATTTCAAGCGCGCGAAGCATTCCCGCCCCCGAAGGGTGCGCTTCAGCGCACCGTTACAGCCATTCGCCCTTGATGACCTGGCGGTAGACCTTGGCCAGCCAGCCGTCGCCCTTGGGCTTCATCTCAAGTCCCTGCTTGGTCAGGAGCTTGTAGGCATCCTGATACCATTCGGTGGCCTGGAAGTTGTAGCCAAGGATCGCACCCGCCGTCTGCGCCTCATCCGTAAAGCCAAGCGAGAGGTAGCTCTCGATCAACCGGTAGAGTGCCTCGGGCGTCTGGCTTGTCGTCTGATACTGCTCCACCACGACGCGGAAGCGGTTGATGGCGGCCGTGTATTGTTGCTGCTTCAGATAATAGCGCCCGATCTCCATTTCCTTCGCCGCGAGGTGGTCGAAGGCGAGGTCGAATTTCAGAATCGCCGATTTCGCATATTCGCTGTCGGGATATTCCTCGATCACCGCGCGCAGCGCCTGAAGCGCCTGGAAGGTCAGGCCCTGATCGCGGCCGACATCGTCGATCTGGTCGTAATAGGAAAGCGCGAGAAGGTATTTCGCGTAGGCCGCGTCCTCCTCGGCCGGATAAGTGTCGATATAGCGCTGCGCGGCGGACCGGCTTTCTTCGTACTTGCGGTCCTTGTGATAGCCATAGGCTTCCATGATGAGCGCGCGCTTGGCCCATTCGGAATAGGGGTAAAGACGCTCCACCTCGGAGAAGTATTTCACCGCCTGATCGGACTTGCGACCCTTCTGAAGCTCGAACTCGCCGAGCTTGTAGATCTGCTCGGCATTCATCTCTTCGAAATTCGGCTCTTTGTTCCGGCTGCCGCAGGCCGCCAGCGCCCCGACCAGCACAAGGCCGCCGACAAGATTTGCCGCTGATTTGGCCCGACCCATGACCTGCCTACCCCGTCTTTGCATTCACTTATTCCCACCCCGCGGCATGGCCTCTCCACACCGGACCCGGGGCTGGTTCGCCACGTCCTAGCACAGAAGAATACGGTGCGCAAAACGCCATTCATGCGCCAGAGGCGTCATGCGACGGCGGGGATATCAGCCTTGGTGATGCTGCTTCCGGGCAACAGGCGACGGCGCGCGGCGTCGCATTCGACAAGACGGAAGGCTTCGGGCCGCGCGAAGAGCGCGCGCAAAAGCCGGTTGGTCATCGCGTGACCGGCGCGGTTGCCGGTGTAACGGCCCAGAATCGGCGCCCCGGCAAGGGCGAGATCGCCCAGCGCGTCGAGCATCTTGTGGCGCACCGCCTCATCCCGATGGCGGAAACCGCCGGGCGACAGGACGCGGTCGCCATCGACGACGACGGCGTTCTCATAGGTGCCGCCAAGGGCAAGGCCGTTGTCGCGCATGAAGTCCACATCGGCCTGACGGCAGAAGGTGCGGCTGTCGGAAAGTTCGCGCAGGAAGGTGCCGTTGGCCATGACAAGCCGCTTGCGCTGCTGGCCGATCGCGGCATCGGTGAAGTCGATGGCGAAGTCGATCTCAAGCGTTTCGGCCGGTTCGATCCGGGCAAAGGCCTCACCGTCCCGGACCTCGACCGCTTCCAGCACCTCGAAGGCCCGCAGGGGGGCGTCGAGAACCCGGATGCCGCGCGCGACGATGCCGGTCGCAAAGGGCGCGGAGGAGCCGTCGAGGATCGGCGCCTCGGGTCCGTCGATCTCGATCAGGGCATTGTGGATGCCACAGCCCGCAAGCGCCGCCATCACATGTTCGATGGTGGAGACCCGAACGCCCGCGGCATTTTCGATGATGGTGCAAAGCTGCGCGGTCGGCACCGCATCCCAGCGCGCCGGGATCATCTGATCCTTGCCGATCACATCGGTGCGACGGAACCAGATACCATATTCGGCCGAGGCGGGATGAATCGTCATCCGCGCCCGGCGGCCCGAATGGAGCCCCGTTCCCGTGAAGGTCACCGCTGATTTGATCGTCGTCTGCACGTTTGCCTGATAGCCCCTGAGGGACCCCTCTTGTTGCAGCAATGAGGTAGCGGCGTGCGGCTTATATCTCAACTCACTCTTTGCAACCGAATGTAACAATGATGCTGCAAAGCGGCGACAACCCGCGGGGCGGTCGAAGGCACCCCTGTAACCCGTTGAAAGACAAAGAAAAAGGCCGGGGTTATCCCGGCCCTTCCTCGTAACTTGTGACCTTGCGTCAGTTCGCTTGACGACGCAGGAAGGCGGGGATTTCGATCCGCTCCTGGTCTGGGTCGGCCTCCTGTTCATCGTCGAAGGACGAGCCGACCTTGGGTTGTTGACGCACCGAGGGCTGCGGCCGCGGCGCGGCGGGCGCCGCCTGGTCCCCGGCATGACCCGCCATGCGGTTCAAAAGCGTGTTGATGCCGAAGCGCGGCTTTTCGGCCATCCGCGACGGGTGCTGGCCAGGGGCCGCCGGACGGGCGGCCTGACCTGCCGCCGGGGCCTGCGGGGCCGCAGGCTGGCGCTGCTGGCTGCCCATGCCGGGCTGACGGTTGACCGCGGCCTGAAGGCGGGCGAGCGCCTCGGGCGTCGGCGTCCCGGCCGCGCGCGCCCGCGGCGCGACGAAGCTTTCGGCCTCATCCTCGACATGCAGCGTTTCCGGCGCACGCTGCGCCTCGGCCGGACGGTAGACCGGCGGCGGCAGATCGTCATCCGCATCGTCGTCGAACAGCGTCCGCGGCTCGGCGCGGGCCGGCTCTTCGCGCGCGGGCGCGGTCTCGGACCGCTCGTCGCGCGTCAGTTGGAAGGCGTTGTCCGGCTCGCGCTGGCGCTCCACCGGGGCGGCGGGGCGCTCGGCCATCGGGGCTGCCAGCGGCTCGGCCATGCGGCGGCGCGGTGCCGGGATATCGGCATGCGATATCGTGGCGTCGATGCCGGTCGCAACGACCGAAACCCGCATCATGCCCTCCATCGCATCGTCGAGCGTGGAGCCGACGATGATATTGGCGTCCGGGTCCACTTCCTCGCGGATCCGGTTCGCCGCCTCGTCGAGTTCGAAGAGGGTAAGGTCGGTGCCGCCGGTGATGTTGATAAGCACGCCCTTGGCGCCCTTGAGGCTGATCTCGTCCAGGAGCGGGTTGGCGATGGCCTTCTCGGCAGCCTGAACCGCGCGATCCTCGCCCGATGCTTCGCCGGTGCCCATCATCGCCTTGCCCATCTCGTCCATCACCGCGCGAACGTCGGCGAAATCGAGGTTGATAAGGCCCGGACGCACCATAAGGTCGGTGACACCCTTGACGCCCTGATAAAGAACGTCATCGGCCAGCGCGAAGGCTTCGGTGAAGGTGGTCTTCTCGTTGGCAAGGCGGAAGAGGTTCTGGTTCGGAATGATGATGAGCGTATCGACGACCTTCTGAAGGGCTTCGATCCCCTCCTCGGCCTGTCGCATCCGCTTGCCGCCTTCGAACTGGAACGGCTTGGTGACGACGCCGACGGTCAGGACGCCCAGTTCACGCGCGGCCTGCGCGATGATCGGTGCGGCGCCGGTTCCGGTGCCGCCACCCATCCCGGCGGTGATGAAGCACATATGCGCGCCGGCGAGGTGATCGACGATCTCCTCGATGGTCTCTTCGGCTGCGGCGGCCCCGACCGAGGGGCGCGCACCGGCGCCCAGTCCTTCGGTGACGCGGACACCCATCTGGATGCGCGCCTGCGAATGACTTTGCTGAAGCGCCTGTGCATCGGTGTTCGCCACGACGAATTCGACGCCCTGAAGCTCCTTCTCGATCATGTTGTTGACGGCATTGCCGCCCGCACCACCAACCCCGAAGACCGTGATTCTGGGCTTGAGGTCCTCACGCTCCGTCATCGTAAAATTCAATGCCATGTCCTATCCGCCTGTCGTTACCCCGACATTCGCCGGGCCCTTACCGCATTTCGGCGATTTTAGTGGGGAGTTTGCCTTAGGTCACCCCAAAATCGCCACACTCCCACAAAATATGGTGTCTTTCAGTAACTCGTAAGCGGTATCTCGCCGAAACATCAAGATCGTGCGGTTACCAGTTGTCTTTAAACCATTTCACGGCACGCCGTAGCGAGCGCGCCGGGTAGCGTTCGGCCGGAATCTCGAAATCCCACCACTCGTCCTGCGGGTGCGCCGCGAAAAGACAGAGCCCCACGGTTGAAGAGAAGGACGGGCCGGTCGCCGCCTGCGGCAATCCCTGAACGCGAAGAGGGCGACCGAGTTCGCACGTTCTGGCCGAGGATTCGCGCCGCCAGCATGTCAAGTCCGGGGATCTGGCTCGCGCCTCCGGTCAGCACGATCTGTTGGCTTGGCAACTGGTCGAACCCGGCGGCGTCGAGCACCGACCGCACCTCTTCGAGGATCTCCTCGACGCGCGGCCGCATGATGCCGATCAGCTCGGTCCGGCTGACCTTCCTGCGGTCCTTTTCCCAGTCGCCGCAATCGGCGCCGATCTCGATCATCTCGCGGTCATCCATGCCGGTGGCGTGGATGCCGCCGTTCATCGTCTTGATCCGCTCGGCGATCGCCAACGGCACGCGCAGCCCCTTGGAGATGTCGCCGGTGACGTGATCGCCGCCCAGCCGGACGCAATCCGAAAAGATCATGTGCTTCTTGAAGAAGATCGAGATGCCGGTCGCGCCGCCGCCCATGTCGATGCAGGCGGCAGCCCAGTTCCTGCTCATCCTCGACAAGGCTCGCAAGGCCCGAGACATAGGCCGAGGACGCGATCCCGGCGATTTCCAGATCGCAGCGCTTGATGCAGTAAAGCAGGTTCTGCACCGCCGCCGTGTCGATGGTCAGAAGGTGCATGTCAGCGGCGAGCTTCGTGCCGACATGCCCGCGCGGATCGCCGAAGCCCGGATCGGTGGTCGATGGCGAAATTGACCGGATGGGCATGCAGCACCTCGCGCCCCTGCCCGAAGTCCGGCACTTCGCAGGCCGACAGCACCCGCGCCACGTCCTGCTCGCTCACCTGGCCTTCGTCCAGCCGGATTTCCCCGGCCAGGCCATAGCTGCTCGGCTGGGCGCCCGAAAAACAGGCTATGACGTGATCGACCCGCGTCTGCGCCATCTTCTGCGCCGCCTGCACGGCGGTTCGGATCGCGCGTTCGGTCTCCTGCATCGCATCGACCTCGCCGAAGCGAACGCCGCGCGACCGGGTGGTGGCCGCGCCGATCACCCGGAACTGCGACTGCCCGGCGAGCGAGCCAAGCCCGTCCTCGCGGATCTCCCCGCTCGGGTCGAACCTCAGGACAAGGCAGGCGATCTTCGACGTGCCGACATCCAGCACCGCGACCAGCCCGCGCTGAAGGGCGGCCCGTCGCATGTTCCGCATCGCCCGTTGGGATTGGTAAAGGTCGGTCATTGTGCGGCTACCCCGGTAATCTGACTGGTGAGTAATTCGTTCGTGACCACCCCGAGACGGACGGTCGGACGCGCCGGATTGCGCATGTCGACGACGGTCAGGTCGCGCGCCATCATGTCCTGCGCACTGTCGAGCGCGATGACACGTTGCAGCGCGGTGACCGCGTCGTCCTCCGGCAGAAGGATGCGCTGATCGCGGTCCAGAACCACGTCCCAGCGCCGCTCGCCGATCCAGACGAGGCCGCGGATACGCTCCGCGATCGGCCCCGCCGAAGCGAGAAGGCGCAGCGCATCCGCAACATGATGGTCCGCCCTCTCGCCCGCGATCACCGGCAGCTCGGGCCGCGCCGCCCGGTCCAGAAGCGTCGCGACGCGGTGGCCGGTGCGGTCGAGCATCTGAAGCCCGTAGGCGCTCCGCCACAGGATCTCGGGCTGACGTTCGGTCACGGTCACGTCCAGCACGCCGCCCTTGCGGATATGAAGATCGGCCGAGGCCACGGCGTCGATCTGTTCGATCGTCGCGCGCATTGCCTCAAGGTCGAGCTTGAAGGACGACACCGGCAGTTCGACCGGAAGCATGGCGCGGATCGCCCGCGCGACCGGGTCCGACGCACCATCGACCGAGATCATTGCGACCATGAACTCCGGGCGTTCCTCGACGCTGGTGCGGACCGTCGCATAGCGCGCCGCAATCGCCGCGCGGTGGCCATCGTCGCCAAGCCAGACCGCCGCCGCCGCGAAGCTCGCCGCGAAGGGCAACCCCACCCGCAGCGCAAAGCGGAAACCGGGCGTCAGCTTCAGCCGCTCGATCTTGTAGGTCAGCCGCGACGGCGCCGGATCACGCTTTTCGCGGAGGCTCTCCTCGCGGTAGCGACGGCTCGCGCCGCCGAGGGATCGCCCGCCTATCGCCCGCATGAGGCATCCTCCACGATCCAGGCGCAGAGTTCCGGGAACGATTGCCCCCCCGCCGCCGCCTGTTCCGGCGCGAGCGAGGTCGGCGTCATGCCGGGCTGTGTGTTGATCTCGAGAATGAAAAGCCCCGCCAGCCCCCGGCTGTCATCCCAGCGGAAATCGCAGCGGCTCAGCCCCCGGCACCCCACCGCGCGATGGGCGCGCAGCGCGTAATCCTTGCAGGCCTCCGCGATCTCATCAGGGATCTCGGCCGGGCAGAAATGCCGCGACGCGCCCGGCGTATATTTCGCGTGATAGTCATACCAGCCCTGCGTCACCAATTCGGTCACGCAGACCGCATGATCGCCAAAGACCGAACAGGTCAGCTCCCGCCCCGGCACATAGGCCTCGACCATCGCGCGTTCGGGCATGCCCTTGTCGAGCTTCGGCGGGCTGTTCGCCGCCTCATGCACGATATAGACCCCGACGGATGAGCCTTCGTTGTTGGGCTTGACCACGTAAGGCGGCGCCATCACATGGCGCGCCTGATCTCTTCCGTCGCCGCGATCAGGCTTTCGACGACCGGAATTCCCGCCGCGCGGAACAGGTCCTTCGACCGCGTCTTGTCCATGGCGAGGGCCGAGGCCAGCACCCCGGAATGGGTATAGGGAATGTGCATCCATTCCAGCATGCCCTGAACGCAGCCATCCTCGCCCCAGCGGCCGTGGAGCGCGTTGAAACAGACATCCGGCTTGATCTCGGCAAGACGAAAGGCGAGGTCACGGCCCGCATCGACCTCGACCACCTCAAATCCCGCCTCCCTGAGGGCGTTGGCGCATTCGCGCCCACTGACCAGCGACACCTCCCGCTCAGCGGAAGGTCCACCCATCAATACCGCCACCTTGGAGGCTGCCCTGCTCGACATACCCGCCAACTGTGCCTCATTCGGGGGCTATGAGAGCCCCTCCATATCGACGCTTACGCGCCCGTTCTTATTGTCTTTGTGACTGAGATTTTTCAGCCTGCCTCTGGCGCCGTTACACCGACGCGCATGATTTCCCATTCTAGCGTCAAACCGCTTGATTGGAAAACCCTTTTTCTGACCAATTCGCCAAGGGCCTCAAGATCCGCCGCCGTGGCGCTCCCGGTGTTGATGAGGAAGTTCGGATGCTTCGCGCTCATCTCTGCCCCGCCGAGCCGTGCGCCCCGCAAACCCGGCCGCGTCGATCAGCTTCCAGGCCTTGAGGTCATGCACGTCATCCGCCCGCCCGGTCGAGGAAAACCCCGCCGGATTGCGAAAGGTCGATCCGGCCGAGCGGTCCTTGACCGGCTGGCTCGCGTCGCGTCTCGCGATCTGCTCCGCCATCCGCGCCTCCAGTGCCGCAGGATCGCCCTGCGCGCCCTCAAAGACCGCCTCGACGATCACCGCGCCCTCGGGCAGGGCCGAGGAGCGATAGCCAAATCCCGCCTCATCCTTGCCGATGGTCCTGCATCGCCCCGTCCCGCATCACCACCGTCGCCTGAACGAAGTGATCGGCCACATAAGCTGCCATAGCAGCCCGCGTTCATCCGCACCGCCCCGCCGATCGCGCCGGGAATGGTGCGCAGGAAGGTCAGGTCCACCCCCGCCTCCGCCGCCTTGCGCGCCACATGCGCATCCAGCGCCGCCGCCCCCGCCGTCACCCGGCTGCCCTCGACCGAGATCCCGTTGAACCCGCGCCCGAGCCGGATCACCACGCCCCGGATACCGCCATCCCGCACGATCAGGTTCGACCCGACGCCCATCGGAAAGACCGGCACATCCTGGGGCGAGCGCCGCCAGAAAGGCCGAGAGGTCCTCGACATCCGCCGGCTGGAAACAGCCAGTCCGCCGGCCCGCCGACACGCAGCCAGGTCAGATCGGCCAAAGGCCGGTCGGCGGTCAGCGTGCCGCGCACGGAGGGAAGCGTCTGGGTCATGGAGCGTGGGTTAAATCGCAAGCGCCAAAGCCGCAAGCCCGAACGGACAGCCCGCGCCACTCCGCCCGGAATCAAGGCGCGGCACGCGCCGCCGGGCAGCGCCCGATCGCCGCCCAAATGCCAATCCTCGATGCCGGTCCGAACAGAGGGCAGCGCCCGACCGCGGGTGGGCGCCGCCCGGCCTGTTCTGGTCACTTTATGGTGCCGCCCCGCCGAACGCCCGATCACCGCGCCGACGTCGCAAAAGCGCCCGCCCGGGGGGCGGTCGGGCGCTGCCCGGCGGCGCGTGCCGCGCCTTGTTCCGGGCGGGGTCAGAAACCGAGCCAGCGTAGGATGAATTCGACGGCTTGTCGATAAAGAGGTGACGCATCAATCGCCGAAATCGCTTCCAAAACCTCCCTCGCACTGATGATTGTGGTCCCGAAGCCACCGATGATCCACGCGGCGATCTTCCCAACCCGCAGCAACCGCCCGCCAACCCGGACGCTCGCCACTTTCCGTTCCTCGGGATCGGCGTTCGGATCTGTCGCAACCGCCGCATCCGCCGGCAGAGCCGACGCCAACCGCCCTTCGGACAGAACGGAAACTTCGGCCGCGACAGCCACAATCGCGTCGCGCCCCTTGATCAGCGCATCATTCCCCCGGATCGAGTTGCGCCGCTCCAGCACCTCTTGCGTCTTGGAATCGTTGGCAAGGATATCTGCCCCTGCCTCCCGTATCCGCGTCAGGAAATCCTGAACGAGAGCATCCTGCTCCGGCGTCGGGCAGTCCCCTTGACGCGCGAGCCCCACGGTCAGCCGCGATGCACTGGCGCAGGCATCAAATAGTTCGACGGGCAGGTTCGACGCCTCTTCGCGGGCCGAGCGCAGCACACGGAACGCAGGCGTCAGCCCGGTATACTGGTTCGCCGGTTCGTTCCCGAACAGATCGAGCGCCTTGTCGATCTTCCGGCGCGCATAGTCCGCAATGTCTTCGGGAAGTGCCGCGTCCGGCACCAGCCGCAGCTTCCCGGTGTCGGGATTGATCTCGATCCGCTCGGCATTGTCGCTCCTGCCAAAGGCAAGGTCCTTGCGCCGCTTCTCGATCGCTTCCGCAACCGCCCCCGGCCCCTGCTCCCAAACCTCATTCGGGATCAGCGCCACCTTCTCCTGCAACGCCCAATCGACCTGCTTGCCCGACAAATCCCATCCCACCAGCGCAGAAAAAGTGACCAGTCCTCACTTTCGACAAAACCCCAAGTGTGTTGCATTTCCGAGTACGTGCCTGAAAACCACGCAGGAGGCTCGGCCTCCCAAAGCGGCCTAACTAATGGATCTTGTCCGCTCGCCAGCAAATCCGCGTCTCTTCGAACTTCTTTCCAGATATCCTCATCGTTTGCGACCGCGCGCGTAGCGCTTACTACGGCGTCTGTCGCCGAAGCAAACGCAACGTCATTGGCCGCTGCGCGGATAACAGTCTGACCCGGCGCCCGCCGCCTGTGTTCGGGCGCTACGGACATATGCGTCTGCTCGCCAAGCAGCTTCCATTATTGAGATGTTGGGTCATCCTCGCAGCGACTTGGCTAATGATGAGCGCCCGGAAGCAGCTGAACGGCCTGTCAGGTCACCAAAGCTGTCGACATGTCTGGACTGCAAGAGTTCAAAAGGTGCAACTCGGCAACGCGGCCCGCACCGCAATGACAAGTGCATCCTCGCGCGGGCCGGCTCTTAAGCCAAGCCATGAGGCTCTTTTCATCTCGTATCTCATCCGCCGTCACCATCCCCGCACTCTCCCCGAAACCCCTCCTCCGGGCAAGGACCCCCACTCATCCCTGTAGCTACAGAAAACCTACAGCAGACCCTACGGGTTCCCTACAGATAAACGACGCCTCCGAACGCTCAGATTCGGCCTCTGCCCCGGACCCGCCGCCAGAGGTAGATGAGCGGCCAGCGCAGGATCGAGGCCCCGGCGGCCAGCACGACCATCCCGACCCAGGGCCCGTTCTGGTAGCTCACCCAGCCGAGGATCGGGATGCCGATCCCGATCAGCCAATAGGCCGCGCGCCAGTGCTTGTCGCGTGACGGCAGGAGCGCGATCAGCGTCGCGGTGATGGCCCAGAGGCAGGCGAGAAGCATCGAGAGGTTCATCCCCGATCCCCTGCATCGGGCCGGGTCTGGCTCTGCCCGAAAAGGCGTTTTACAAGATAAATCAAAGGCCTGCGGAACATCGACAGAAAGGCGAGAAGCGCGACTCCGCCGACCCACAGCCCATAGGTCAGCGACAGCCAGATCATCAGGACCGGCGCAAGGCCGAGCAGGACGATCCCCGGCGCAAACTGCCGCCGCATCGGCAGAAGCGCCACGAGCGCGGCCGCGAGCACCCAGAGGCAGGCCGCGATGGCCGCCCCGTTCATGCGCCGAGCCGCCCCGGAAGGCCGTTCGCCCAGGTGGATATGGTGCCAGCGCCAAGGCAGACCACTATATCGCCGGGTTTCGCCTGTTCCTTCACCAGCCGTGCAAGGTCCGCCTCATCAAGGATCGCCCGGACATGGCGGTGCCCGTGGGCGATCAGCCCTGCGACCAGATCGTCACGGCTCGCCCCCGGAATGGGGTCCTCGCCGGCGGCATAGACCTCGGCGATGGCGACCACGTCGGCCTCGTTGAAACAGGTACAGAAGTCTTCGAAAAGATTGGACAATCTGGAATAGCGATGCGGCTGGTGCGCGGCAATCACGCGGGCGCCGGGGTTGCCCTCGACCGCCTGCCGCGCCGCCTTGAGGACCGCCGCGATCTCGACCGGATGGTGGCCGTAGTCGTCGATGATGGTGACGCCGCCCAGAACCTCGCCGACCTTGGTGAAGCGCCGGTTGACGCCGCCGAAATGCGCCAGCGCCTCGCGGATCTCATCCTTCTTCATGCCGAGATGGCGGGCCACGGCGACGGCGGCCAAGGCGTTGGAAACGTTGTGATCCCCCGGCATCGGCAGGGTGCAGCCCTCGATCACCTGCCCCTCGGCGGCCAGCGCGATATCGAACTGCGCGACCCCGGCCTTGTACTTGAGGTTGACCGCCCGGACATCGGCCTGCGCATTGAAGCCGAAGGTCACGACGCGCCGGTCGGTGACGCGGCCGACCAGCGCCTGGACCTCCGGATGATCGGTGCAGCAGACGGCGAGGCCGTAGAACGGGATGTTGGTGACGAAATCGTAGAACCCGTGGCGCAGGTTCTCGATCGTGCCCCAGTGCTCCATATGCTCGGGGTCGATATTGGTCACGATGGCGATGGTCGCGGGCAGACGGTTGAAGCTGCCGTCGCTTTCGTCCGCCTCGACCACCATCCACTCCCCCGCCCCGGCGCGCGCGTTGGAGCCATAGGCATGGATGATGCCGCCGTTGATGACCGTCGGATCGAAGCCGCCCTTGTCGAGAAGCGTCGCCACCATGGTCGTCGTCGTGGTCTTGCCATGCGTCCCGCCGATGGCGACGTTCGAGCGCATCCGCATCAGTTCGGCGAGCATTTCGGCCCGGCGCACCACGGGAAGGCCGCGTTTGCGCGCTTCTTCCAGTTCCGGGTTGCCCTTCTTGATGGCCGAGGAAATCACCACGACCGCAGCTTCGCCGATATTCTCGGCCTTCTGGCCCTCGAAGAAGGTCGCGCCCCAAGCTTGACCAGCCGGTCGGTGATCTTCGAGGCCTTCGCATCCGAGCCCTGTACCCGGTAGCCAAGGGTGATGAGCACTTCCGCGATGCCCGACATTCCGATGCCGCCGATACCGACGAAATGGATGGGGCCAAGCTCTCCGGGCAGTTTGGTGGCGGCGTTCATTGCGTCTTTCTCTCGGTCAGATTGAGGACCATCTCGACCAGACGGTCCGTCGCGTCGGGGGTGCCATGCGCGAGCGCGGCGTGGGCCATGTGGGTCGCCGCCTTCGGGTTTTCGAGGATCGCGGCGACATGCCCCGCGAGCGTGGTGGCGTCAAGCCGGGATTCCGGGATCAGGATCGCTGCCTCTGCGTCAACCAGCCCACGCGCATTCGCGGTCTGATGGTCATTCGCGGCGGCAGCGAAGGGGATGAGGATCGAGGGCCGCCCGATGATCGAGATGTCGGCGACCGAGGAGGCGCCGGAACGTGAGATCACCAACTGCGCCTCGCTCAGACGGCGGGGGATGTCGGCAAAGAAGGGCTCAACCTCGGCGCGGATGCCTGCCTTTGCATAGGCCTCGACCACGCGGGCCTGATCCTCGGCGCGGGCCTGATGGGCGACGCGCACGTTCTGGCGGAGCGCTTCCGGCAGCGCGGACAGTGCCTCCGGCACCACATCCGACAGGATGCGCGCGCCTTGGCTGCCGCCGATGACGACGACGCTCATCGGATAGTCGCCGGGCGGGATATAGGGGGCGGCGGCGCGTTCAAGGACGGCGGCGCGGACCGGGTTGCCGGTGAAGCTGCCCTTGACGCCCTCAGGCAGCACGGTCGGCCAGGTGCCGCAGGCGATGGCGTCGACGCGGCTCGCAAAAATCCCGTTCACCCGGCCAAGGACGCCGTTCTGTTCGTGGATCATGCGCGGCAGGCGCAGGATGGTCGCTGCGGAAAGCGCGGGGATCGTCGGATAACCGCCGAAGCCCACCACCGCCGCCGGCCTGTCGCGCAACATGGCCACGACAGCCCCGACGACGCCGCCCGCGATGCGGAAGGGCGCCAGCGCCTTGGCGGCGATTCCGCCCCGCGCGAAGGTGGCCGAAGCGACCGTCTCGACCGTCACTTCCTTGGGGAACCCGCCGGTGTAGCGCGCGCCGCGCGCATCGGTGGACAGCTTCACCCGCCATCCCCCCGCCACCATCACCTCGGCCAGGGCCTGGGCAGGAAACATATGCCCCCCGGTTCCCCCGGCGGCGATCAACAAGAGGGGGGCCGCCATCACCGCCCCCGTTTGACGAGGTAGTCCCCGAGCTTTCCCTGCGGTCGCGACCGGGTCAGCGCCAGAAGCATCCCCAAAGCGATGCCCGAAGCGATGACGGACGACCCGCCGTAACTCACGAACGGCAGCGTCATGCCCTTGGCGGGCAGAAGCCGCACCGCGACGCCCATGTTGATGAGTGCCTGAACCCCGAAGGCGCAGGCAAGACCTGTCCCGGCAAGACGCGTGAAGGGATCACGCTCCCGCATCAGGCGAAAGAGCGACCGCCCCGTGACGGTGGCATAGAGAGCGATGATGACGAGGACGAGGATCAGCCCGTATTCCTCCGCCGCGACCGCAATGATGAAGTCGGTATGGGCATCGGGCAGCGACCATTTCACCGTGCCCTCGCCCACGCCCACGCCGAAGAAGCCGCCCGATTGGATCGCATCGGTCGCGTAGCCGATCTGGGTCCTCGGATCGACCTCGGACGCAAGGAACCCGTCGATCCGCCGCGCGAAGTGTTCCGATGCGTCATAGGCCGCGATCCCGCCCGCGACGACGATACCGCCAAGGACGGTCAGCAGCGTGATCGGCGCGCCGGCGACGAAGTACATCACGCCCCAGGCGAACATCACGAGGCTCGCCTGCCCGAAATCCGGCTGGAAGGCGAGGAAGAGGACGACGGTCACGGCGATGACGAAGGAATAGAGACGGCCCGGCGGCCCGTTGATTTCCTGCGCCGCGGACATCAGCCAGGCACAGGTGATGACGAAGCAGGGCTTGAGGAATTCCGACGGCTGGAAGCTTGCGAAACCGAGCGAATACCAGCGCGTCGCCCCCTTGCCGAAGTCGGTGCCGAGGATCGGCAGAAACATCAGCGCGACAAAGGCTGCAAGAAAGCCCAGCACGCCGATCCGGCGCACCATGTCGGGCGACATCATCGAGATGAGGATCATCGCGCAAATCCCGACGCCGCCGAAGAACGCCTGCCGGGTGACATAGTAGAACGGCGTCAGCCCGTTCTTTTCGGCCAGCGGAACCGATGCGGCAAGACCCAGCAGAAGTCCCACACCGAAAAGCGCCAGAACGGCTGCCAGGGACCACCGGTCGATCGTGCGCCACCAACGGGGAAGGACCGGCTCGCCCGTACGCACGGGCACGGTGCCAAACACCATTTCAGTCATGGGATACCGCTTTCACTGCCTCACACACGCCCGTTTTCCGGGTCTGGTGACAAGTGTAGCGAAGAACGCCCCGCGATGCCAGTGAAACTAAGCGTGGCCGGACCGGAAGGAGCGTGGATTCAGCCCTTCATGGTAGTGCGCCTGGCGAGGAGCGCATCACGCCGGACAAGGCTTGCGACCGGCCAGAATGACGTGCGGTCGTAATACTCCGGAACAGCCGGGACACCCTCGGGCAGGACGTACCAGGACAGCTTTGTCGACGTGAAGATGTGGATGTCGGGCGGGCACGCGGCCGGGTCGGATAGCGTCCCGACCCGCACGAAAGCGATATCTCGGCCCGCACCCGCATAATGCGACCAGAGCGCGACGTGGCAATCCTGGCAGCGCAGGATGATTTGCCCCTTGCCGGAATTGGACGGCGTCATGATCTCGATTGGGGTGCCCTGAAGCACCTCCACCCGGTCGCTTTCGATCATTGCGTTGATCGCGTGGGGGCCACCCGTTTCGCGCTGGCACCAGGTGCAGTGGCAGGCGTGGGTGAAGAGCGGCGCGGCCGCAAGCCGGTAGCGAACGCCTCCGCAGGTGCAATGGCCCTCCATCCTTCTTGCCCTCCGTACTCGACCCAGATTTAGCAGACGTGCGAAAGCTGGCGAATGCTAAACCCCGATCAGGGCGGTCACCCGTTCCGCGAAATCCTCGCCACGCTTCTCGAAATTCGGATACTGATCGAAAGACGCCGCCGCCGGGGCGAGGAGCACGGTCTCCCCCGCCACCGCGTCCGCCGCCGCATGCGCGACGGCGCGCTCCATCGTCTCGCAGATTTCATGCGGAGTCTCACCCAGCTCCAGCGCGAAATCCCGTGCCGAATGGCCGATGAGATAGGCTTTGACGACCGGCCCGAGGAACGGTTTCAGCCCGGCGATGCCGCCCTCCTTGCCAAGGCCACCCGCGATCCAGCGGATCTTCGTGAACGCCTGCAACGCCTTCGCCGCGCTGTCCACATTCGTGGCCTTGCTGTCGTTGACGAAGCGCACCCCATCCCGCTCACCGACAAGCTGGCTGCGATGCGGCAGGCCCGCGAAGGAATGGAACGCCGCCTCGATCACCTTGGGCGCAAGGCCGAGGGTGCGCGCGGCCGCATAGGCCGCGCAGGCGTTCTGGTGGTTGTGGGCGCCGGGCAACCCCTTCACGTCGCGCAGGTCGATGGCGGCGACCTGCCGGCCCTTCCGCCATTCGGCGAGGAACCCCTTGCGGGCGAAGACCGACCAGCCTTCGCCATCGAGCTTCAGGCCGGACGATATCCGGATCACCCGGTCATCCGCGCGCCCCTGCGCCATCTGATTGGCGAGGAACCGGCCCTCGGGCTCATCGACGCCGATGATCGCCCGGTCCGGCCCGCCCTCGGCGAAAAGCCTGCGCTTGGCGGCGAAATAGCCGCCCTTGCCGCCGTGGCGATCAAGGTGATCGGGCGAGAGATTGGTGAAGACCGCGATATCGGGCGTCAGCGACCGGGCGAGATCGGTCTGGTAGGAGGAAAGCTCCAGCACCACGACCTCGCCATCCTCGGGCGGGTCCAGATCGAGCACACCGCGGCCGATGTTGCCCGCCATCTGTGTCGGCCGACCGGCCTCATTGAGGACATGGTGAATGAGTGCCGTCGTCGTCGATTTTCCGTTCGATCCGGTCACCGCGACGACCTTCGGCGTGCGATCCATCGCGTTCCAGTCGTCGGTCGCCCAGGACCGGAAGAAAAGGCCGATGTCGTTGTCGACCGGGACACCGGCATCCATCGCGCGCGCGATGAGCTTGTTAGGCTCGGGGTAGAGATGCGGAATACCGGGCGACACGATCAGCGCCGCGATATCGGTCCAGGCGTCGGCCCGGGTCAGATCGGTCAGCGGAAAGCCCGCCGTCTCGGCCTTGGTGCGCGCTTCGGGACTGTCATCCCAGAGGCAGGGGATCGCCGCGCCCGCCTCAAGCGCGCGCGCCGTCGCCAGGCCGGATCGGCCGAGACCGAGCACCGCCACCTTCTGCCCCGCGAAGCCCTGTACCGGAATCATCCCCGTCCCTTTCAAAAACGCGTCCGGACAATGCCCGCTGACGTGCCGCCCGGCAAGGGCGCTGGCCCCGGACCCGAAGCCCGAAATCCCCTCCCCATGCCTTTACCTCGCATCCCGTGGCCGCTAGGCTGGCCGCAGTCGAGCACCCGCGCCCATGCTGCGCGGCCTCAGAATTCACCCGCCAACATATCCCGAAAGGACGCCATGACCGACGTCAAATCCGGCGACACCGTGCGCATTCACTATCGTGGCACGCTTGCCGACGGCACCGAGTTCGACAGCTCCGCAGGCCGTGACCCCCTTGAATTCACCGTTGGCTCCGGCCAGATCATTCCCGGCCTCGACCGCGCCCTGCCCGGCATGGCGGTCGGCGACAAGAAGACCGTGACCGTCGCGCCCGAGGATGCTTATGGCGCACGCCAGCCAGACGCCGCACAGGCCGTCCCGCGCGACCAGATCCCCGCCGAGATACCGCTTGCCGTCGGGACCGCGCTTCAGATGCGCACGCCGGACGGCGGGACGGTGCAGGTTACGGTGGCGGAAGTTACCGAAGAAAGCGTGACGCTTGACGCCAACCATCCGCTGGCGGGAAAAGAACTGACCTTCGACTTCGAGATCGTTTCGGTCGGCTGATCTGCCAGCCCAGCGGCCGGCGGCCGCGAAAGAAGCCGCCGGTCGGCCCGTCCCCGGGCAGAGGCGCCAGCCAGGGTGCGGTCGCCGCAGCCTTTTTCAGTGCCGCGCGGGTTCGAGGCTCCGCCACCTGCCAGGGGCACCTCGCCCCCGATGACAAGCGCAGCCGGATGCAGCGGGAATGTCATCTTTGCGCCCGCGCGCGCCGGATCGCCTCGGCGCATCCGACAATGACGACCACGATAGCGAGCGCGATCCCGAAATGATGATGAAGGGCGAGCTTGCCGAACGCTGCTTCGATTGCCTGCCCGGCCCCGAAGCCCAGCGCGGTGACGAGATGCGCCCAAACCGCGGTTGAGATGAGGTCGAGCGCCGCGAAGGTCAGCGGCGGCACCCCCGCCGCACCCAACGCCAGCGCACCGATGGTCTTCAGCCCATAGAGGAACCGCAGACCGAGGCAGGAGAGCATGGGGTTTTGCATCAGCCGGTCGAGCACCTTGCGCGCCGACGGCTTCGCAAGCGTCCGCCGCGCGAAAGCAAAACGCGAGGCATGGCGTCCGATATGAAAGACCGCCTGATCGATCACGAAAGCCCCGGCAGTCGCGGCGAGCGCGGCAGCTTCGAACGGGAAGATATGGCGGTGAGCCAATACGCCGCCCATGAAGGCCGCGCCCTCGCCTTCGAGAATGCAGCCGACAAGGACGGCCGGAAGTCCCCAATCGGTCAACAGCTGCTCAAGCGCCATCCCGTTCTCCCCAACCCGCCGCCTCATGCGCCGCGCGACCGTTCGGGGTGATCGCATAGACGCCGCGCTCCACCCGCTCGAACCAGCCGTAGTGATCGTCGCGCATCATCTGGCCGGCACGGATAACACCGGAGGCCGCGGCGACCGCGGCGGACTTCGACGGACCCTGCGCCACCAGATGCGCCGCGCATCGCAATGCGTCCTGCCGGTAGGCGGTCATGCGCTTCGATCCAGTCGTGCCGCCGGTATTCGGGTCGCCCACCCGCCGGTCGAATTCACGGATCAAGCGCCCGGCCTTCGCGCGCGTTCCGCCGGGGCGCGTAAGGCCCAGGATCGAGATGCGCCTCGACATGCCCCGGATCGCCCGGCTTCACGGCAAGCAGGCCGAGACCAAGGCGGCGGCACAGCCGGATGATATCCTTGTAGCGCAGCTTCCAGCCGCGCTCCGACGAAACGGGAACGGCGAGATAGACTTGATCGAACAGGCTCTGCCGCGCGACGCCCTGCATCACGAGCGCAAGCGAGAAGGTGAGCTTCAGCTCGACCACCACCGGCGGTTCCGCGCCGCGCCGCGCAAGCACATCGCATTCCCCGATCTCGGCCTTGACCTCATAGCCCTGCGCCTCAAGATGCGCCTTCACAGGGGCGTAAAGATCGGCCTCGCGCATCAGCGCACTTTCAGCGTCGCCAGCCCGATCAGCGCAAGGATCAGCGAGATGATCCAGAAGCGGATCACGATCTGGGGTTCAGCCCAGCCCAGCTTTTCGAAATGATGGTGAATCGGCGCCATCAGGAAGACACGCTTGCCGGTGCGCTTGAAGTAGAGGACCTGGATGATGACGCTCAGCGCCTCGACCACGAAGAGGCCGCCGACGATGGCCAGAACGATCTCGTGCTTGGTCGCCACCGCGATCGCCCCAAGCGCGCCGCCGAGGGCGAGCGATCCGGTATCGCCCATGAAGACGGCGGCGGGCGGCGCGTTGTACCAGAGAAAGCCGAGGCCCCCGCCGATCAGCGCGGCGCGTGAAGACGAGGATCTCGCCGGTGCCCGGAACGTAATGCAGCCCGAGATATTCCGAGAAGTTCGCGTTACCGACGAAATAGGCGATGATCCCGAAGGTCGCCGCCGCGATCATCACCGGCATGATGGCAAGCCCGTCCAGCCCGTCGGTCAGGTTCACCGCGTTCGCCGCGCCGACGATCACGATCATCGCGAAGGGGACGAAGAAGAACCCCAGATTGACAAGGACATTCTTGAAGACCGGCAGGGCAAGCTGATCGCTGAGATTGGCGGGATGGACATAGGCCGCAGCCGCCCCAGCGATGGCCGCGATCAGTAGACCGAGAAGCATCCGCATGCGCGAAGAAACGCCCTTGGTGTTCTGCTTCGTCACCTTGGCATAGTCGTCGGCAAACCCGATGAGGCCGAAACCATAGGTCACGAAAAGGATGATCCAGATATAGGGGCCGTCGAGCCGCGCCCAGAGAAGCGTCGAAAAGAGCAGCGCCGAGAGGATCAGAAGCCCGCCCATGGTCGGCGTCCCGGCCTTGGAAAAATGCGATCTGCGGGCCATCGTCACGGATCGGCTGGCCCTTTTTCTGCTTGCGCCGCAGAAGATTGATAAGTGGCTTGCCGAAGAAGAAGCCGAAGAGGAGCGCCGTGAAGAACGCCGCCCCCGCCCGGAAGGTGATGTAGCGGAAAAGGTTGAAGATGTCGCCACCTTCGGCAAGACCCGATAACCAGTAAAGCATCTACTCTGTCCCCTGCGAGGCGCCCGCGCCCGGTTGCCCGAGTTTCTTCAGCGCGTCAACAACCAGGCTGACCTTGGAGCCTTTGGAGCCCTTGATAAGCACGATATCGCCCGCGTCTGCAATGTGATGCGCCTTGCTGGCCATATCCTGCGCGGTCTCGTACCAAGCGCCGCGTTTGCGTTCGGGAAGTGTCTTCCAGAGCACGCGCATCCGGGGGCCGACGCAGTGGACGGCATGGATACGGGCTATCGCCGGATGGTCGGCGATGGCGGCGTGAAGCGCCATTTCATCCGAACCAAGCTCCAGCATGTCACCCAGAACGGCAATGCGGCGGCCCTCGCGGACACGGCCGACACCGTCGCGCGGCTCAGCCGCGCCCAGAACATCGAGCGCGGCGGCCATCGAGGCGGGGTTGGCGTTGAACGCGTCGTCGAGAAGGTCGAAGCTTTGCGCCTCGTCCACGATGTCGAGATAGATCTTCTCACGCGTGCCACGGCCGGCGGGTGGCGACCAGTGGCCCATATCGCAGGCGGCGAGTGCCGGATCCATACCAAGCGCATCGGCCACCGCCAGAACCCCGAGCGCGTTCATCGCGAAATGACGGCCTGCGGTCTGCACCTTGAAAAGGACCGGAGCGCCGTTGCGCATGGCCTTAACGATGGTGCGGTCCTGCGCGAGCGTGATGTTTTCCGCCCGGAAATCGTCGGTCTCATCGGTGCCGAAAGTCAGGACCGTCGCCGCGGCCTTGCGCGCCGCCTCCAAGAGGATCGGCGAGACATCGAGGCCGGAGGGAACAACCGCGACGCCGCCGGGTTCCAGACCGTCGAAGATCGCGGCCTTTTCGCGGGCGATCCCTTCGAGGTTCTCGAAGGCTTCCAGATGCGCCGCCGCGACGGTGGTGATCATCGCCACATGGGGCCGCGCAAGGCGCGCGAGCGGCGCGATTTCGCCGGGATGGTTCATGCCGATCTCGATCACCGCGAAATCGGCATCCGCGGGCAGCCGCGCCAGGGTGATCGGCACGCCCCAATGGTTGTTGAAGCTCGCCTCCGCCGCGTGGACCTTGCCCTGCCCGGCCAGAACGGCGCGCAGCATTTCCTTGGTCGAGGTCTTGCCGACCGAGCCGGTGACGGCCACGACCTTGGCCGTCGCACGCGCACGCCCGGCTTTGCCAAGCGCGGTCAGGCCATCAAGGACATCCGCAACGATCAGAAGAGGGGCATCCTCTGAGCAACCTTCGGGGATGCGCGAGACAAGCGCGCCCGCCGCACCTTTCTTGAGCGCGTCGGCGACGAAGTCATGCCCGTCACGCAGATCCTTCAGCGCGACGAACAGGTCGCCGGGTTGCAGGCTGCGGGTGTCGATGGAAAGACCGGTCGCCTCGAACGCTCTGGTTGCGCGCCCGGCGGTGGCCTTTGCCGCCTCGTTCGAGGTCCAGAGCACCGCCATCAGATCCGGCCCTCAAGGGCGGCGACCGCGACGCTGGCCTGTTCGGCATCGTCGAAGGGATAGACATCGCTGCCAATGATCTGGCCGGTCTCATGCCCTTTGCCTGCGACCAGCAGCGCATCCCCCGGCAAAAGCGCATCCACGCCGCGCAGGATCGCCTCGGCGCGGTCGGCAACCTCGGTCGCATCCGGGCAGCCGGCCATGACTTCGGCGCGGATCGCCGCGGGGTCTTCGCTGCGCGGGTTGTCGTCGGTCACGATGACCACATCGGCGAACTCCGCCGCCGCCTCTCCCATCAGGGGCCGCTTCAGCCGGTCGCGGTCTCCGCCCGCGCCGAAGACGACGACGATGCGGCCAAGGACATGAGGACGCAGCGATTGCAGCGCGGAGGCCAGCGCGCCGGGCTTGTGCGAATAGTCCACGAAGACGGTGGCCCCGTTGTCGCGCTTCGCGGCCAGTTCCATCCGGCCGCGCACGGTGGTCAGTCCGTGGAGCGTGGCAAAGACTGCCTCGGGCTCTTCGCCCGCCGCGATCACAAGGCCCGCCGCCGCCAGAACGTTTTCCGCCTGAAACCCGCCGATGAGCGCCAGCCGCGCCATATGCGCCGCGCCGCCAAAGCTGAAGCGCAGGTCCTGCCCCGTCGCATCGAACCTTTGCCCCGCGATGCGCAGATCCGCCGCCGAATCGCGCCCCACGGTGATGAGCCGTTGGCCCCGGTCGCGCGCGATGCCCGCCATCTCGCGGCCCCGCGCCTCGTCGATATTGATGACGGCGGCGCCATCCTCGGGCAGGACGCGGGCGAAAAGCCCGGCCTTGGCGGCGAAATAGGCGTCGAAACTGGCGTGGTAGTCGAGGTGGTCCTGGCTGAAATTGGTGAAGGCCGCCGCCTTCAGCCGCACCCCGTCAAGCCGCCCCTGATCGAGCCCGTGGGACGATGCCTCCATCGCCGCATGGGTGATGCCGGCCTCCGCCATTTCGGCCAGAATACGGTGGAGTGTGATCGGCTCAGGCGTCGTATGGGCCAAGGGGGCAGTAAAGTCGCCGAGCACCCCCATCGTGCCGAGATTGGCCGAAGGCCGGCCGAGCGCCTGCCAGATCTGCCGCGTGAAGGTCGCGACCGAGGTCTTGCCTGAGGTGCCGGTCACCGCCACCACGGTTTCAGGTTGCCGCCCAAACCAGAGGGCGGCGGCGAAGGCCAAAGCCTGACGCGGGTCCTCGGCGATGATCAGCGCCGCCTCCGACGCAGCAAGCTCCGCCCTGGCGATCTCGGCGCCCTCGCGGTCGGTCAGGATCGCCGCCGCGCCCATCCGCAAGGCATATTGAATGAATTCGCCGCCGTGCATCTTCAAGCCCGGCAGCGCCGCGAAGAGATGGCCAGGCTTGACCTGACGGCTGTCGACCGAGAGGCCGGTCACCCGCGCATTGCGCCCGCCCTGGGCGGTCAATCCGAGTTCCGCCAGTGTCTTCGTCTCTGCCGCCATGTCGCGCCCCCTTGGCGCTGTGGCGCCCGTCAATTGCGAACGCGTATTACTTCAGCCTGCGAGACCTGTTCAAGCTCGGGCCGCATCCCCAGAAGCGGCGCGGCCCGGCGAATGATCTCCGCGCCGACCGGAACCGCGGTCCAGCCCGCCGTGCGGCGCGGCTCGGTCCCCGAGGTCTCCACCGGCTCGTCGAGTGAAACGATCAGAACATATTTCGGCGCGTTTGTCGGAAAGACCGAGGCGAAGGTCGCGATCACCTTGTCCTTGTAGTATCCACCTTTCGGCATCGGCTTGTCCGCCGTTCCGGTCTTGCCGCCGACCGAATAGCCCGGCACATCGCCAAAGCTCGCGGTGCCGCGCGACACGACCTGACGCATCATCGACAAGATCTCATGCGCAGTGCCTTCGCTCATCACCCGCTCACCCTGCTGGCGCGTCGCGGTCTTGAGGATCGTCGGCGTGATCCGCGTGCCGCCATTCGCGATCGTCGCATAGGCAGCGGCAAGGTTCAGCGGGCTCGCCGACAGGCCATGACCGTAAGAGATCGTCATGGTCGAAATCTCCGACCAGCGCTTGGGCAGCAGGGGTCGCCCGGTCGGGGCTTCGGCCAGTTCCACGGGCGCCGGTTCGAAGAACCCCAGAGATTTCAGGAATTGCTGCTGACGCTCGCCGCCGATCATCTGCGCGATATGCGCGGTGCCGATGTTCGAGGATTTCACGATCACATCGGTGACCGAAAGCTGCTTGCCGTAGTTGTGGAAGTCGTGGATGCGGTACTTGCCCCAGATCATCGGGCTTTGCGTATCGACCAGCGTGTCGGGATTGACGAGGCCAAGGTCCAGCGCCTGCGCCACGGCAAAGACCTTGAAGGTGGAGCCAAGCTCATACACGCCCTGCACCGCGCGGTTGAAGAGCGGGCTATCGCCCGCCTCGCCCTTCAGAACGGGCATGGGGCGGGTGTTCGGGTCGAAATCCGGCAGCGACGCCACGGCGACGATCTCACCCGTCTGGACATCCATCAGGATCGCCGAGGCGGCCTTGGCGTTCATCAGCTTCATGCCGCCATAAAGCACATCCTCGACCGTGGACTGCACGGTAAGGTCGAGCGACAGTTGCAGGGGCGCGCCGCCATTCGCGGGGTCGCGGAGCCAGCCATCGAAGGTCTTTTCGACACCCGCCGTGCCGACAACCTCTGCCGAGCGCACGCCTTCGCGGCCAAAGCTCGCGCCGCCGAGGACATGGGAGGCAATCGCCCCGTTGGGGTAAAGCCGCATCTCGCGCGGGCCGAAGAGAAGGCCGGGATCGCCGATCTCATGTACCTGCTGCATCTGCTCGGGCGAGATCTTCTTTTTCACCCAGACGAACTTGCGCTTGCCGGTGAAGTCCTTCTTCAGCCGTTCGGCATCGAGATCGGGAAAGATCGCGGCCAGTTTCTCGGCAGAGCCTGCCGGATCGACCATCACCGGTGGCTGTGCGTAAAGCGAATGGGTGACGAGGTTCGTCGCCAGAATGCGCCCCTCGCGATCCACGATATCGGCGCGCTGCGCCACGATGGCGGCGCCGGTCGCGGCGCTTGCCGGCTCCATCGGTTCGGTCGCGGCCATCAGCCCCATGCGCGCGCCGACGATTGCGAAGGCGCCGAAGAAGGCAAGTCCCAGGAGCAAAAGCCGCCCCTCGGCCATCAGGCGCATGCGGTCGCGCATGTCCTCATGCCGGGCCCGGATGTTCTCACGCTCGATCACATCGGGATTTTCGCCCTTGGCGCGGGCGGAAAGAATGCGGGCAAGCGGGCGAAGCGGGATGCGGGTCATTGCGTTTGCCCCTGCGCGGCGGCGGTCTCAATCGGGTTGGTAATCGGCGGCAGGGCCAAATCGGGGTAGGTGATGGTCGCGACATCGCCGAATTGCTCGGGATTGAGCGGCAGAAGGCCGAGGCGCGCGAAATTCAGATCGGCAAGCTCGCGCAGCCGGTCCGGGCGGTTGAGATAGGCCCATTCCGCGTTGAGGACCGATAGAGATTCCTTCAACTGCCGGATTTCACTTTGCAGGTTCTTGACCACGGCGATTTCGGCCTGGGTCCGGTAATTCTCGCGGTAAGCCCAGAACGCCAGCGCCATGACGGCGAAGGCGGAAAGAATGAGCGTCAGGTTGCGCATCAGGAACGTCCCCCAAGGGCAGGTTTCGGCAGGCCAAGGGCTGCGCGGTCGGCCACGCCGGCAGGCGCATCGGTACGGATGCCGACGCGCAACTTCGCAGAGCGTGCGCGCGGGTTTACGGCCAATTCAGTGTCATCCGGACCGATTGCACGGCGGCTTCTCAGCGTGAAGGCGGGCACCTCCTGCGCACGCTCCGGGGCGTAGCGGCTGCCCTGCCCCTCATTGCCCGAGCGTAGCTGGAAGAACCGCTTCACGATCCGGTCTTCGAGCGAATGGAAGGTCACGACGGCAAGTTGTCCGCCGGGTTTCAATGCCCGTTCGGCGGCCTCCAGCCCCTCGGCCAGCTGACCGAATTCGTCGTTCACCGCGATGCGGATCGCCTGGAAACTGCGCGTCGCCGGGTGGCTCTGCCCCGGCTTCGGGCGCGGCAGGCAGCGTTCGATCACGCGCACGAGCTCAAGCGTTCGCTCAAAGGGACGCCCCGCCACGATTGCCCGCGCGATCCGGCGCGAGGCGCGCTCCTCACCATAGTGGTAGAGGATATCGGCAATCTCGGCCTCTGATGCGGTGTTCACCAGATCGGCGGCCGTCGGCCCGCTGTCGCCCATGCGCATGTCAAGGGGGCCGTCCTTCTGGAAGGAAAAGCCGCGCTCCGCCTGGTCGATCTGCATCGAGGAAACACCAAGGTCGAGAACGACGCCGTCCACCGGCGCCCCCGCCAGCGTGTCGAGATCGGAGAACGTACCCTCCACGAGCGTCAGCCGGTCGCCGTACTCTGCCGCCCAGTCCGCGGCCATCTGAAAGACCGAGGGGTCACGGTCGATGCCGATGACCTGATCCGCCCCCGCCGCGAGAAGCCCGCGCGCATAGCCGCCGGCGCCAAAGGTGCCATCGACCCAGGTGCCACTGACCGGCGCGACCGCCTCAAGAAGCGGCCCAAGCAGGACGGGGATGTGGGGGGCGCTGGTGTCTTTGGGGGCAGCGGCAGCAGCCATCACTCATCCCTTCGGCGGAAGGGATGGCAGGAGGCTTCTGGGATCGAAGTCCTCAGGATACTGATCGGCAAGCCGCTGACCGCGCCGGGTCGCCGTGCCCTCGTAGGTTCCGGGATTCCAGATGCGGAAATAGTCACCGGCCGAGATGAAGAAGGCTTCGCCCTTCAGCCCGATCTTGTCGCGGTATTTCTGCGGAATGGTGAGACGGCCGTCATCGTCGATCTGCGCTTCGAAGGACTGGCCGTACATGAGTTCTTCGATCATCAGACGCTGCGGCGACCCGCGCTGCATCAGGCTGATCTGCTCGTCCATCTCGTTGATGGCTTCCATCGAATAGACATCGAGCCAGTTCTGGCTCTCGGGTCCGTAAACGATGACGATGTTGGGGCGGAGGCCGTCTTTCCAGTCGGGGTCGGAGGCCTCAATGACGCGACGAAACGGCGCAGGAATGGATACGCGGCCTTTCGCGTCCACCTTGAAGGTATCTGAGCCTCTGAACCTGCGTGCCAATGGCCCGCGCTCCCGTCACTGTCCCTTCCCCCGAATTCTTCGCCTTTCGGAAACCAGGCCCCCGAAAGGACAACGGCGGATCGGGCTGCTGCCACTGCCCGATCCGCCGCCCTCGTCCCATCTCTGGGTCTGTCCGGCTGCGCATGCCACCTGGGGGGATGTCTGCTCGCTCGCGCGCCGGATCTCTCTGGTTTGATGAAAGCGGGTGCCTGTATGAAACCTGACTTACGCCTTTGGGTCTTGATGCCCGTCTTAGCCCGTCCTCATCCGTGTGATTAGGGATACGATGGGAATTTACGGGAAGCAACTGAATTTTTCTTCGAAGCGACACAACATGCTGGTCAGAACCCCCGCCGAAACCATCATATGGTATGCGAAGCGCACGAAGTTGCGGCACCTGTAGCGGATGCATGATTTAGAGGCACAATATATAGAGAATTAACGGTAGCTCGCAAAGCTCCCATGGTTTCCCAAATTTATCCGTATTCTGCCGCCCATCGACCGAAACGGCAGAAGAAATCCGAACAAATCACAGATTTTCACCCAGAGTTACGGGCGAGTGATTCGAATTGAGCGGATATGAGAAGGTCATTTCCCATGGCTTCCCATGAGAATGGCGCTCTTCCCGTGAATTCCCGAGATGGGCGGCGTCAGGCCAAACCGCCGGCAATCAATCGCTCCGCCAGACGGGCGTAAGCCTCGGCCACCGGGCCATCGCCCGCCGCGATCGGCGTCCCGGCATCCCCCGCGAGGCGGATGTCGAGGCTGAGCGGCACCTCGCCCAGAAATGGCACGCCAATCCGCTGCGCCTCGGCGGCGACGCCGCCATGACCGAAGAGATGCGCCTCATGCCCGCAGTTGGGGCATATATATGTAGACATGTTCTCGACCAGACCGAGGATCGGCGTCTTGAGCTTGCCGAACATGTCGATGGCGCGGCGCGCGTCGATCAGCGCCACGTCCTGCGGCGTGGAGACGACGATCGCCCCGGTCAGATGGGTCTTCTGGCAAAGCGTGAGCTGCACGTCGCCCGTCCCCGGCGGCAGATCGACGATCAGGACGTCAAGCTCACCCCAGACCACCTGCCCCAGCATCTGCTGCAACGCGCCCATCAGCATCGGCCCGCGCCAGACCACCGCCTCATCCTCCTTCAGCATGAGGCCGATCGACATCATCGTCACGCCATGCGCCTGAAGCGGGATGATGGTCTTGCCATCGGGCGATGCGGGCCGTTTCGACACACCCATCATCCGCGGCTGCGACGGACCGTATATATCGGCGTCGAGAAGCCCGACGCGCCGCCCCTGCCGGGCAAGCGCCACGGCGAGGTTCGACGACAGCGTGGATTTCCCCACCCCGCCCTTGCCCGAGGCGATGGCGATGATGCGGTCTACGCCTGCGACCCGCTGCGGCCCCGCCTGCGGCGTCGGATGGCCGCCGATCTTGAGGCTGGGCGGTGCCTTCGGCGCAGATCCATGCGCGGTCAGCACGACGGAGACGGAGATCACCCCCGGTACGGCGCGCACGGCTGCCTCCGCCGCCGCCCGCAACGGCTCCATCTGTCGCGCGGCATCGGGGTTCGGCGCCTCGATCACAAAACGCACCGCGCCCGAACTCGATCGTCAATGCGCGGATCATATCTCCCGAGACGAGGTCCTTTCCGCCGGGGAGCGCGATGCGCCGCAATGCGTCCAGAATGCCGTCACGGGTCGGTTCCATCATTTCGCCTTTCTCATTTCGCCCAAAGAATGAGCGCATTGCCCAAGATCGCAAGAGCCCTTCGTTCCAATGCAACGGTTTTATGCAAGTTGCCGTAACGGAACGCAAATTTGCAACATTTGGCTATGCAATTGCTGCATGGCAGCATTGATTTCGTAGGCTATTGTGCAACTGCAGCATTAGGCTCATGTTAGCCCCAACAGCGATAGAGAAGTCGCAGACAGAAACAAACCAAGAGGCATCGACATGGCTTTTGCAAACACAACACGCATCGGGGAATGGGGGCTGGTCCACCAGTTCAACGCCCTCGTCGCCAAGCTGAACGACCAACGCCGCCGCTACCGGGTTTACCGCCAGACGATTGGTGAACTCAAGGCGCTGAGCGATCGTGACCTCGCCGATCTGGGCATCGCCCGTTCGATGATCGAGTCCATCGCAATGGAAGCGGCGCACAGCAAGTAAGAGTTTACCCGGGGCTCCTCCTCCTCCCTGAGCCCCGGACTTAAGCGGCAACGCCACCTCCTCCCGGCAGTTGCCGCTGACGACAGGGTCCCTGGACCCAAATGGACACGGAAACCTCCCTCCTCCTCCCTGGAGGTTCCGTGAAGAAGAGCGGCGGTCCCCTCCTCCTCCCTGGGACCGCCGCATCTTCCCTCCCCCGGCGGGATGCCGGACGATATTCGGGCCTGAACGGCCCAGAGGCATACGAACCGCCCAACCTCCTCCCTGGGCGGAACGTAGTGAAGACGGTGGCAGTTCCTCCTCCTCCCTGAGCTGCCACCGCACCTTCACGACCATACGTGACGCCCCTCCTCCTCCCTGGGGCCAGCGTTCAGACGGCGGTCCCTCCTCCTCCCTGGGGCCGCCGTTTTTTCTTGCTTTCATGGACAGACGAAGCGTGCCGGATTACTGTCGCGGCCTGATCGCATCTTCGGAGGACACGCGGTGACGGAGGCTGATCGCAGGGTCGGTGTGTTCTTCACGAAGCTGAAGAACTGGCGGGAAGAGCTGGAAGCCTTGCGGACAATCCTTCTGAGCAGCGACCTGAAGGAGGAGTTCAAATGGCGCTCGCCGGTCTACACCTTCGACGGCGGCAACGTGGCGATCGTCTGGGGCTTCAAGGACCATGCCGCGCTTGGCTTCTTCAAGGGCGTGCTTCTGAAGGACAAGGCGGGCATCCTCGTCGCGCAGGGTGAGAATTCGCGGTCTTCGCGGGTCGTCAAGTTCACCAGCGTGGCGGAGATCGCCGCAATGGAAGCCACGCTGAGAGACTATATCGGCGAGGCCATCGAGATCGAGAAGGCCGGCCTCAAGGTCGACCTGCCCAAGGACGACCTCGACTATCCCGCCGAACTGATCGACAAGTTGGACGCGGACGCGGATTTCAGGGGGGCGTTCGAGGCGCTGACGCCGGGACGCCGCCGAAGCTGGGTCCTGCATTTCTCGCAGGCCAAGCAAGCCGAGACACGGGTGTCGCGGATCGAGAAGGCCGCAGTCAAGATATTCGCGGGCAAGGGCCTCAACGACCGGTAGGCTCAGAAGGGAATTTCATCCGCGATGTCGGCGGCGACGACATAGCCCGCAAGAACGTGCTTCGATCCGGCCTTGTCGAAGGCGACCTCCAGCTTGTCGCCTTCCAGGGCCTCCACCGTGCCGTAGCCGAATTTCTTGTGGAACACCCGGTCGCCCTCGGTAAAGGCCGACACGGCATCAAGGTCGATCACCACATGCCGCGCCTCTCGCGGCTGGCTGACGGAACGGGTTCCGGCGCGGTCCTGCATCCGCTTCCAGCCGGGCGAGTTGTAGACATCGGCCCGCGCGGCGCGATCCTCGATCCCTGCGGACATGCCCGCCGCACCATAGCCGCCGCCATAAAGGCCGGGCGGCGTCAGGATTTCCACATGATCGGCGGGCAGTTCGTCGATGAAGCGCGAGGGCATCTGGCTTTGCCACTGGCCATAGACCCGGCGGTTGCCGGCGAAGGAGATCGTGCAAAGCTCCTCCGCCCGCGTGATGCCGACATAGGCGAGGCGGCGTTCCTCTTCGAGGCCCTTGAGACCGCTTTCATCCATCGACCGTTGCGATGGGAACAGCCCGTCCTCCCACCCCGGCAGGAAGACGACCGGAAACTCCAGTCCCTTCGCGGCGTGGAGCGTCATGATGGTGATCTTTTCCTCGGCATCCTCGCTGTCATTGTCCATGATGAGCGAGACATGTTCGAGGAAGCCTTGAAGGTTGTCGAAGGATTCCAGCGCCTTGACGAGTTCCTTGAGGTTTTCGAGCCGCCCCGGCGCTTCGGGCGTCTTCTCGTTCTGCCACATCTCGGTGTAGCCGCTCTCCTCCAGAATCGTCTCGGCCAGCCGGACGTGATCGTAGTCGGCGACCTGCACCGCCCGGTGCCACCGGTCCACCGCTTCGACAAAAACCCGCAAAGCCGCACCGCCCCTGCCGCCGATCTGGCCTGAGGCAACCGCGTAGCGCGCGCCTTCCAGAAGGCTCACGCCATCCTCGCGGGCCTGACGCTGGATCGTCTGCTGCGCCTTGTCACCGAGGCCGCGCTTGGGGGTGTTCACCACACGCTCGAACGCCAGATCATCGTCGGGCGACACGGCGAGGCGGAAATAGGCCATCGCGTCGCGGATCTCCATGCGCTCATAGAAGCGCGGACCGCCGATCACGCGGTAGGGCAGACCGATGGTCAGGAAGCGGTCCTCGAAGGCGCGCATCTGGTGGCTGGCGCGGACGAGGATCGCCTGATCGGTTCAGGCTGAACGGCTCCAGCCCCCGCGTGCCCCGTTGCAGCGCCTCGACCTCCTCGCCGATCCAGCGCGCCTCTTCCTCGCCGTCCCAATGGCCGATGAGCCGCACCTTCTCGCCGCCCTCCGCCTCGGTCCAGAGCGTCTTGCCCAACCGCCCGGCATTGGCGGCGATCAGCCGCGAGGCGGCGGCAAGGATATGCTCGCTCGATCGGTAGTTCTGCTCCAGCCGGATCACCACAGCACCCGGGAAATCCTTCTCGAACCGCAGGATGTTGCCGACCTCGGCCCCGCGCCAGCCATAGATCGACTGGTCGTCATCGCCGACGCAGCAGATGTTCTTGTGCTTGGCGGCAAGGAGCCGCAGCCAGAGATATTGGGCGACGTTCGTGTCCTGATACTCGTCGACGAGGATGTAGCGGAACCAGCGTTGGTATTGCTCCAAGACGTCGGGGTGCTTCTGGAAGATCGTCACGACATGCAGCAGGAGATCGCCGAAATCGGTGGCGTTCAGCGTCAGGAGGCGGGCCTGATAGGCGGCGTAAAGTTCCGTCGCCCATGTTGTTGAAGTGGCTCGCCTCGGAGGCTGGAACCTGCTCAGGCCCCCAGGCACGGTTCTTCCAGTTGTCGATGAGGCCCGCGAGCTGGCGGGCGGGCCAGCGTTTTTCGTCGATATTCGCCGCCGCGATCACCTGTTTCAGCAGGCGGATCTGATCGTCGGTATCGAGGATGGTGAAGTTCGACTTCAGCCCGACAAGCTCGGCGTGCCGGCGCAGGATCTTCACGGAAATCGAATGGAACGTGCCCATCCAGGGCAGCCCTTCGACCGCGCCGCCCAGCAAGTCGCCCGACCCGCTCCTTCATCTCGCGCGCGGCCTTGTTGGTGAAGGTGACGGCCGAGAATCTCGTTCGGCCGCACCACACCTTTCGCCAGCAGATGCGCGATCCGCGCCGTCAGCGCGCGGGTCTTGCCCGTCCCGGCCCCGGCCAGCATCAGGACCGGCCCGTCCAGCGCCTCCACCGCCTGCCGTTGCGCCGGGTTCAACCCGTCGAGATAGGGCGCGGGCCGCGCAGCCATGGCGCGGGCGGACAGGGATGCGCCTTCGAAGGCGTCGGCTTCGTCGAAACTGCTCATGCGCGCCAATCTAGCCGCATCGCGATCCGAATTAAAGACAAGTTCACACTCTGTTCCGCATTGATCACTGGACTTTCGCGCAGCGCCTGAGAAGAAAGGCGGCATGGACCTGCATCAGCGCTACCCCGCGATTTCCGACCTGAGGGCACGTGCCCGGCGCCGGATGCCGTGGTTCGTCTGGGAATATCTCGAAAGCGCCACGGGTGCGGAGGCGACGCAGCGCCGCAATCGCGCGAAGCTCGACGAGGTGTTGCTCAGCCCTTCGGTCCTGCATGGCGAGTTCACGCCGGACCTTTCGGTCGAGATGTTCGGCCAGACGTATCCCCTGCCCTTCGGCATCTCGCCCGTCGGCATGTCGGGCATCTTCTGGCCCGATGCGGAACGCCTTCTGGCCGCCGCCGCCGCAAGGGCCGACCTGCCCTACGGGCTTTCCACCGTCGCCGCGCAGACGCCCGAGGCGGTCGCCCCGCATCTGGGCCAACACGGCTGGTTCCAGATGTATCCGCCGCGCGATCCGGGCATCCGGACGGATATGCTGAAACGCGCCAAGGATGCCGGGTTTTCCGCGCTGATCCTGACCGTGGACGTGCCGGTCGCGAGCCGCCGGGAGCGTCAGACCCGATCCGGCCTGACGCAGCCGCCACGCCTGACGCCAAGGCTTCTCGCGCAGGTGATGATGTGCCCCGAATGGGCGATGGGGACACTACGCCACGGCATGCCCCGGATGCGGCTGATGGACAGCTATGCCGATACCTCGGTCAAGACGTCGTCGACCGCGCATGTCGGCTATCTGCTCCGCACCTCGCCCGACTGGGACTATGTCAAATGGCTGCGCGATGCCTGGGACGGGCCTTTCCTCATCAAGGGCGTCCTGCGCGCCGACGATGCCGCGCGGTTGCAGGACGAAGGCGTGGACGCAATCTGGGTCTCGAACCATGCCGGCCGCCAGTTCGACGCCGCCCCGGCCACGATCGAGGCGCTGCCGGCGATCCGCGCGGCGACGACGCTGCCGATCATCTTCGACAGCGGCATCGAGGGCGGGCTGGACATGCTCCGCGCCATCGCACTCGGCGCGGATTTCGTGATGATGGGCCGCGCCTGGCACTACGCGCTGGCCGCTTTGGGAGAGGCCGGACCCGCCCATCTGATCGAGATGCTGAAACTCGACCTCATCTCCAACATGGGCCAGCTCGGTGCGCGTCAGTTGACCGATGTGCGCGGCTGCCTGATCGCCTGAGCCGGTCGCTTTCGGCGGAATTGCTTCGCTCCGGCGTCAGATTGCATCGTGGCGGGGTATATCACGGACGCAATGTTACCGATTTCTGACAAAGCGCCGACCTAGGCCATTGCGCCGCAGCGCAGCATCGCTAATCTGCATCCCGCGAAACGGGGGGAGTCCGGCATGACCGAGTTCAAGAAGATCCTTGTGGCCAACCGTGGCGAGATCGCGATCCGCGTGATGCGGGCGGCAACCGAGCTTGGCAAGCGAACCGTCGCGGTCTATGCCGAAGAGGACAAGCTGTCCCTCCACCGCTTCAAGGCGGATGAGGCCTACCGCATCGGCGAGGGCCTCGGCCCGGTCGCGGCCTATCTCTCGATCCCCGAGATCATCCGCGTCGCCAAGGAATGTGGCGCGGATGCGATCCATCCGGGCTACGGGCTTCTGTCGGAGAACCCCGATTTCGTCGATGCCTGCGATGCCGCCGGGATCACCTTTATCGGGCCGAAGGCCGCGACGATGCGGGCGCTCGGCGACAAGGCCAGCGCCCGCCGCGTGGCGGTCGAGGCCGGTGTGCCCGTCATTCCCGCGACCGAGGTTCTGGGCGACGACATGGACCTGATCCGCAAGCAGGCGGCGGAGGTTGGCTATCCCCTGATGCTGAAGGCCTCCTGGGGTGGCGGTGGGCGCGGGATGCGGCCGATTCTGAGCGAAAAGGAACTGGCCGAGAAGGTCCGCGAAGGCCGGCGCGAGGCCGAGGCCGCCTTCGGCAACGGCGAGGGCTACCTCGAAAAGATGATCGAGCGCGCCCGCCACGTCGAGGTGCAGATCCTCGGCGACAAGCAGGGCGCCATCTACCATCTTTATGAACGCGACTGCACCGTTCAGCGCCGCAACCAGAAGGTCGTCGAACGCGCGCCGGCACCCTACCTGACTGACGCACAACGTGCCGAGGTCTGTGGGCTGGGTCGCAAGATCTGCGCCCATGTCGGTTATGAATGCGCGGGCACGGTCGAATTCCTGATGGATATCGACACCGGCGCCTTCTACTTCATCGAGGTCAATCCCCGCGTCCAGGTCGAACATACCGTCACCGAGGAGGTGACAGGCATCGACATCGTGCAGGCCCAGATCAAGATCGCCGAGGGCAAGACGCTGGCCGAGGCGACAGGCGTCGCGCGGCAGGAGGACATCCACCTCCGCGGCCATGCGCTGCAATGCCGGGTCACGACGGAGGACCCGCAGAACAACTTCATCCCGGATTACGGCCGCATCACCGCCTATCGCTCGGCCACCGGCAACGGCATCCGCCTTGACGGCGGCACGGCCTATGCGGGTGCGGTCATCACGCGGTATTACGACTCGCTTCTGGTCAAGGTCACGGCCTGGGCGCAGACCCCCGATCAGGCGATCAAGCGGATGGACCGTGCGCTGCGCGAGTTCCGTATCCGGGGCGTTTCCACCAATATCGCCTTCGTCGAGAACCTGCTGCGCCACCCGGCTTTCCTTGCGAACGAGGTGACGACCAAGTTCATCGACACCACGCCGGAGCTTTTCGACTTCAAGAAGCGCCGCGACCGGGCGACGAAGATCCTGACCTATATCGCCGACATCACGGTCAACGGACATCCCGAGACTGCAGGCCGCCCGAAGCCGCATGCCGAGCCGCGCGCGCTGAAACCGCCAAAGCCGGTCAAGGCGCCGGAAAAAGGCACCCGTGACCTTCTGAGCGAAAAGGGTCCGCAGGCGGTCGCCGACTGGATGGCCGGTCAGAAGAAACTTCTTCTGACCGACACCACGATGCGCGACGGGCACCAGTCGCTTCTGGCGACGCGAATGCGGTCGATCGACATGATCCGGGTGGCGCCTTCCTATGCCGCCAACCTGCCGGAGCTGTTCAGCGTCGAATGCTGGGGCGGCGCCACCTTCGACGTTGCCTACCGCTTCTTGCAGGAATGTCCCTGGCAGCGTCTGCGCGATCTGCGCAAAGTCATGCCCAACGTGATGACGCAGATGTTGCTGCGCGCCTCGAACGGCGTCGGCTACACCAACTATCCGGACAATGTTGTTCGATCCTTCGTCGCTCAGGCCGCGAAAACCGGCATCGACGTATTCCGTGTGTTCGATTCCCTCAACTGGGTCGAGAACATGCGCGTCGCGATGGATGCCGTGATCGAGGCCGAAAAGGTCTGCGAAGGGGCGATCTGCTACACAGGCGACATCCTCAACCCCGACCGCGCGAAGTATGATCTGAAATACTACGTCGCCATGGGCAAGGATCTGAAGGCGGCGGGTGCGCATGTCCTCGGCCTGAAGGACATGGCAGGGCTTCTGAAGCCCGCCGCCGCGCGCATCCTTTTCAAGGCGCTGAAGGAGGAGGTGGGTCTGCCGATCCATTTCCACACTCATGATACCTCCGGCATCGCGGGCGCCACGATCCTCGCCGCCGCCGATGCCGGGGTAAGCGCCGTCGACGCCGCGATGGACGCCTTCTCGGGCGGCACCTCGCAGCCATGCCTCGGTTCCATCGTCGAGGCGATGGCCCATACCGACCGCGACACCGGCCTCGACATCCGCGCGATCCGCGAAATCTCGAACTACTGGGAAGCGGTGCGCCATCAGTACCGCGCCTTCGAGAGCGGGCTTGAGGCGCCCGCGTCGGAGGTCTACCTGCATGAGATGCCCGGCGGCCAGTTCACCAACCTCAAGGCGCAGGCGCGCAGTCTCGGGCTTGAGGAACGCTGGCACGAGGTCGCCCAGACCTATGCTGACGTCAACCGGATGTTCGGCGACATCGTGAAGGTCACTCCCTCGTCAAAGGTCGTCGGCGACATGGCCCTGATGATGGTGGCGCAGAATCTTACCCGTGCGCAGGTCGAAGACCCCGCCACGGACGTCGCCTTCCCCGATAGCGTCATCGACATGATGCGCGGCAATCTTGGCCAGCCGCCGGGCGGTTTCCCTGCAGGCATCCTGAAAAAGGTGCTCAAGGGCGAAAAACCCAATACCGAACGGCCCGGCAAGCATCTGCCGCCCGTCGATCTGGAAGCGACCCGGACAGAAGTCTCGAAAGAACTAAACGGGTTCAGGATCGACGATGAAGATCTGAACGGCTATCTCATGTATCCCAAGGTTTTCCTCGACTACATGGGCCGCCACCGCATCTACGGGCCGGTACGGACGCTGCCGACCAAGATCTTCTTCTACGGCATGGAGCCAGCCGAAGAGATCACCGCCGAAATCGACCCCGGCAAGACGCTGGAGATCCGGCTTCAGGCCGTCGGCGAGACAGATGAAAACGGCGATGTGAAAGTCTTCTTCGAACTGAACGGTCAGCCCCGCGTCATCCGCGTGCCGAACCGGCTCATCAAGGCGCAGACCGCCCAGCGCCCGAAAGCGGCGGAAGGCAACCCGAACCATGTCGGGGCACCGATGCCCGGTTCCGTCGCCTCGGTCGCGGTTTCGGTGGGGCAGAAGGTCAATGCGGGCGATCTGATGCTGACCATCGAGGCGATGAAGATGGAAACCGGCATCCATGCCGACCGCACGGCGACCATCAAGGCCGTCCATGTCCATCCCGGCAGCCAGATCGACGCGAAGGACCTTCTGATCGAATTCGAGGAATAAGCCCCTCCCCGATTAGCCGCCTGTTACGGATTCGCCCCCATAGTCTCCGCCCGGGGAACCAGAGGGGTGACACTGATGACCGGCACTGCAAACGACGCTTTCCTGTCTTTTCTCGTTGAGGATGTGATCCTCACGCTCGGCACTTTGCGCGGCGCGCTTGGCTGGCTCGACGGCGGTGAGGATTGTCCGCCCGCCGCGCGGGCCGAGGGCTTCGCCCGTGTCGCGCGCCAGATCGCGGCGCTTGAGGACCGGGCGCGCGATCTTTGGGCGCGCCTGCATGTGGAGCCGTGCAATGCCCCGGTGGATGAAGAGCCTGACATCGCCAATCTGTTTCAGCTGACAGCCGATGAGGATGTGGCCTCCGGCTTGACCTTTCGGACCCGGCGGGCGCGCGCATGATCTTTGCGCGAAAGATGGCGCGGGTCAGGGACCCCCGCCCTAGGCCGCAGCGGCAAGGATCAGGCCGTGCGGGGAAGCTCCGCCGTGGTCAGCGCTTCGGTGCCGATCAGCGCCATCAGATCGCGGCCCCGCGTCGCGTCAAGAACCGGCAGGTAGCCGCAATACCCCTCGGCTTCCACGGACGGACCTTGCTCGCCGGCGCAATGAAGACAAAGGCCGGAGGCCGCGAAGATCACTTCATGCGTCGCGAAGCGGAGCGTGATCGCGTTGATCGCTGTGACGAGTGGCACGGCGGCAATCCCGCGGTAGCCGGCCAGCGCGACGGCGGGAAGAAGTACCGCCTCGGCCCCCAGCACCGCCGCGGCATGCGGCGATTGGATCAGGACGTACTGGCCCGGACGCAGCCAGACCGTCGCGCAATTGTTCAAAGCCCCGCCCGGCACGCGGATCAGGCGTTCGGCCCCGGTCGGCTGCATCCGTTCGGAGTGAGTGGAAAGAACCGGGCGGAACCCACCATCCCAAGTGGCAAGACGATCGCCGGGCGTCAGCGTCCCGGCGGGTCGCCAGCCCTGGGCGGTCTCGATCAGCGTTGCACCGGGAATACCGGCACAGGGATGGGCGACGGGCGCCACGATGGGCTGGGCGGCTTCGAACTGGCGGACATTCGGCATGAACATGGCGGGTTCCTTGTCTGAGCGCCTCCGGTCGGGAGGCTTGGGTGCCTGAGCGGCGATGGACCCAGTGAGCACCCCAAATTCGCCCGGATTTCGACAAGGTTGCGTCAAAGATTTGGCACTATTGCGCCACGATCGTTAATTGCCCCCATTTGCCCCGCTTTGATGCCATCCCGCGTCGGCCTTCACGTCGCGTTAACCAATTTAATCCTTCATTACAAAGCCTTGCCTCAGCAGCCCCCCTTTGCTGTGCGAATCACGGCTGGACCCCGCCCCGCCGGAACGCACATTCCGCGACCCACCGACACCGCCCCCTCATCCGCCGGCCCCATCTGCCGAAAAATCTGTGGGACGCCCGCGATTTCCTCTTGCAGCCACCCGGCAGAGTTTATAAATCCCCCTCACCCAAGGATGCGGGCGTAGCTCAGGGGTAGAGCATAACCTTGCCAAGGTTAGGGTCGTGAGTTCGAATCTCATCGCCCGCTCCAGATTTCCCGGTCCCGGGAATGCACAAATGGCCGCCGCAAGGCGGCCTTTTGCATTTCCACCCGATGCTCCCCAGAAAACTTCGACCGGATCGTCCGCTTCCGCGCTGCTTGGGTTTGCGGGCGGCGGGACCCGATGCTAAGCGATGCGCAGCGTCACGAATCCGTCATCCGGCCCCATGCAGGGGACGAGGCAACGAAGGACCCGCATATGGCCAGCATGACCGAACCGAAGCTGATCTCCGGCAATTCCAATCGCCCCCTCGCCAATTCCATCGCCCGCCGCATGTCAATGCACCGGGGGATGAGCGTCGGGCTTGTCGATGCGCGGGTCGAACGCTTCAACGATTTCGAGATTTTCGTCGAGGTGTTCGAGAATGTCCGTGGTGAGGATATGTACATCATCCAGTCGACGTCGAACCCGGCGAATGACAACCTGATGGAACTTCTCATCATGACGGATGCGCTCAGGCGCTCCTCGGCCGACCGCATCACCGCCGTCATTCCCTATTTCGGCTACGCCCGTCAGGACCGGCGTGCCAAGGCCCGCACCCCGATCTCGGCCAAACTCGTCGCGAACCTCCTGACCGAGGCTGGCGTGGACCGCGTCCTGACGCTGGATCTGCATGCAGCGCAGATCCAGGGCTTCTTCGACATTCCCGTGGACAACCTTTATGCCTCACCGATCTTCGCGCTGGATATCGAACATCACTTCAAGGGCAAGCTCGACAAGGTGACGGTGGTGTCGCCGGATGTGGGCGGCGTGGCCCGTGCCCGTGAACTCGCCCAGCGGATCGGCTGCGGCCTCGCCATCGTCGACAAGCGCCGGGTGAAGGCGGGCGAAGTGGCCGAGATGACGGTGATCGGCGATGTCTCGGGCCAGACCTGCATCATCATCGACGACATCTGCGACACCGCCGGCACACTCTGCAAGGCGGCCGAGGTCCTCATGGAAGGCGGCGCGAGCGAGGTGCATTCCTACATCTCGCACGGCGTCCTCTCCGGCCCGGCGGTGGAGCGGATCACCAAGTCTGTGATGAAGAGCCTTGTCATCACCGATTCGATCGAGCCCACCGATGAGGTGAAATCTGCCAAGAACATCCGCATCGTCCCGACCGCGCCAATGTTCGCGCAGGCGATCATGAACATCTGGTCGGGCACCTCGGTTTCGTCGCTCTTCGACGCGGAAACCCTCAGCCCGATCTACGAGGGCATGTACAACCGGGGCTGAGCGAAGCCGTCCCCACGCCCGGGATCGAACCGGGAAGCCCGAGGGCGAGAGATTTTAAGTCTCCTGCGTTTACCAGTTTCGCCACGTGGGGTGACGGCTCCGGCCCGCGTGATAGCAGCGCCCGCAAGGCCGTTCAATCGGCTGGCGTCAAAGTCCCGCTTCCTTCACCGCCTCCATCGCAACGAAGGTGGAGGTCGAGGCGACATGCGGCAGCGTCGAGATCCGCTCGCCCAGCACCCTGCGGTAGTCGCCGATATCGCTGGTCCTGACCTTCATCAGATAGTCGAAGGATGCCGCCATCATGTGACATTCCTCGATCTCCGGCACAGCGCGGACGGCCTTGTTGAAGGCCTGCAACGCCACCTCGCGCGTGTCCGAGAGGCGCACCTCGACATAGGCCACATGCGCCATCCCCATTCGGATCGGGTTCAGCATCGCTCGATACCCGGCGATCACGCCGCTTTCCTCCAGCCGCCTCACGCGGGCCTGAACCGGGGTCTTGGTCAACCCGACGCGGCGGGCAAGCTCCGTCACCGGCATCCTGCCATCCTCGGAAAGGGCGGAAAGAATCGCGCGGTCGTAGCGGTCGAGGTCTGGCAGGTCGTTCGGCATGTCAGATTCCTACAAATCAGGCATTCCGCCTATCATTTCTGAATAATCAGACAAACAGCCTTTCCGATCAAGGTTATCATGGTCCGATCACGCGGAGGACTTCATGCACGATCTCTGGACTGCCATCGAAACCGGCTCGCTTACCCCGGAATCCGATCTGATCACCCGTCTCATCGCCTCCGCAAAGCTGTCGCCCGAGGACCGCGCCCGCATCGCCGATGCGGGTGCCACGCTTGTCCGCCAGATCCGCGCCGATGTGCGCCCCGGCCTGATGGAGGTCTTCCTCGCCGAATACGGGCTTTCGACGGAAGAGGGCATCTCGCTCATGTGCCTTGCCGAGGCGCTTCTCCGCGTCCCCGACGCCGACACGATGGACGCCCTGATCGAGGACAAGATCGCGCCATCGGACTGGGGCAAGCATCTGGGTCAGTCCGCCTCCTCGCTCGTCAACGCCTCAACCTGGGCGCTGATGCTGACCGGCAAGGTGCTGGACGATCAGGAACCGGGCATCGCGGGCCACCTGCGGGGCGCCCTCCGCAGGCTCGGCGAACCCGTCATCCGCCGCGCCGTGCGGCAGGCGATGAAGGAGATGGGCCGCCAGTTCGTCCTGGGCGAGACCATCAATTCCGCGATGGAACGCGCCGCCAAGATGGAGGCGCAGGGCTACACCTATTCCTACGACATGCTGGGCGAGGCCGCGAAGACCGCCGAGGATGCCGAACGCTACGCCGTCTCCTATTCGAAGGCCATCGCCGCCATCGCCCGCGCCGCGAAAAGCGATGACATCCGCGCCAATCCGGGCATCTCCGTCAAGCTCTCCGCCCTTCACCCCCGCTACGAGGTCGCGCAAGAGGCCCGTGTGATGGAGGAGCTTGTCCCCGTCACCCGCAACCTCGCCCGTCAGGCGGCTAAGGCTAAGATGGGCTTCAACATCGACGCCGAAGAGGCCGACCGGCTGACCCTCTCGCTGAAGGTGATCGAGGCGGTCCTTGCCGACCCTGAACTCGAAGGCTGGGACGGGTTCGGCGTCGTGGTGCAGGCCTATGGCCGCCGCGCCGGCAAGGCGCTCGACTGGCTCCATGCGCTGGCCGAAAAGCTCGACCGCAAGATCATGGTCCGCCTCGTCAAGGGCGCCTATTGGGACGCCGAGATCAAGCGCGCGCAGGTCCTGGGCCTTGAAGATTTCCCGGTCTTCACCCGCAAGGAAGCGACCGACGTCAGCTACATCGCCAACGCGAAGAAGCTCCTTGCCATGACCGACCGCATCTATCCGCAATTCGCCACCCACAACGCCCATACCGTCGCCGCGATCCTCGATATGGGCAAGGACAAGCCGTTCGAATTCCAGCGCCTGCACGGCATGGGCGAACGCCTCCACGACATCGTTCTGAAGGGCGAAAAGACCCGCTGCCGCATCTATGCACCGGTCGGCGCACACCGCGACCTTCTCGCCTACCTCGTCCGCCGCCTGCTTGAGAACGGTGCCAACTCCTCCTTCGTGAACCAGATCGTCGATGAGGATGTACCCGCCGAGGAGGTCGCCGCCTGCCCGTTCGACGCGGTCGAGGCGATGCTGCCGGGCCTCTCGAACCGGACGATCCGCAAGGGCCCCGACCTCTTCGCGCCGGAGCGCCGCAATTCCGAAGGCTTCGACCTGACCGACGCCCCCACCCTCGCCCGGATCGAGACCGCGCGCGAAGCCCATGCCAAGACCAGCCTCAAGGCCCAGCCGCTCCTCGCCTGCAAGGTCAAGGGCGGCGCGCCAAAGCCGGTCCTGAACCCCGCCACGGGCGCGAAGATCGGCACCGTGATCGAGGCGACCGCCGCCGATGTCGACGGCGCGCTTGCCGCCGCGAAGCCTTGGAACGCGACCGCGCCACCGAGCGCGCCAAGATCCTCAACCGCGCCGCCGATCTCTACGAGGAAAACTTCGGCGCGATCTTCGCCATCCTCGCGCGCGAGGCGGGCAAGACCCTCGCCGACGCCGTGGCGGAGTTGCGCGAGGCGGTGGATTTCCTGCGCTACTACGCCGCGCAATCGCTGGCGCTGAACAGCGCGCCCGTCGGGCTCTTCACCTGCATCTCGCCCTGGAACTTCCCGCTCGCCATCTTCTCCGGACAGATCGCGGCAGCGCTTGCGACCGGCAATGCCGTCCTCGCCAAGCCCGCCGAACAGACCCCGCTGATCGCCGCCTTCGCGGTGGCGCTCCTGCACAAGGCGGGCGTCCCGGCCTCGGCCCTGCAACTCCTGCCCGGCGACGGCGCGACGGTCGGGGCGAAGCTCACCTCCGACCCGCGCATCGGTGGCGTCTGCTTCACCGGCTCGACCGAGACCGCGCAGATCATCCGCCGCGCGATGGCCGAAACACCTTGCCCCCGGCGCGCCGCTTATCGCCGAAACCGGCGGCCTCAACGCGATGATCGTGGACAGCACGGCGCTACCCGAACAGGCCGTGCGCGACATCGTCGCGTCGTCGTTCCAGTCCGCCGGCCAGCGCTGCTCGGCGCTCCGCTGCCTTTACGTGCAGGAGGATATCGCGCCCCATTTCACCGACATGCTCTTCGGCGCGATGGAGGAACTGACCATCGGCGACCCCTGGCATCTCTCCACCGATGTCGGCCCGGTCATCGACGCCGAGGCCGAGGCGGGCATCCGCGCCCATATCGACCAGGCCCGCAAGGAAGGCCGCCTGCTGCGCGACATGCCCACCCCGAAAGGCGGCCATTTCGTCGCCCCGACGCGTGATCCGCGTGAACGGCATCAAGGAGATGCAGCGCGAGATCTTCGGCCCGGTCCTGCATGTCGCCACCTTCGCAGCGGAGAAACTCACAAAAGTCATCGACGACATAAATTCAACGGGTTACGGCCTGACTTTCGGGCTTCACACGAGGATCGACGGCCGTGTCCAGGACCTGACCGAGGCGCTCCACATCGGCAATATCTACGTCAACCGCAACCAGATCGGCGCGGTCGTGGGCTCCCAGCCCTTCGGCGGCGAGGGGATGTCCGGCACCGGTCCGAAGGCGGGTGGCCCGGACTACCTCCGCCGTTTCGTCACGCCCGATGCGCCCGCCGTCGGCGGCGACGCGCCCGAGGGCAGGGCAGATCCGGCCAAGGTGCAGGCGGCGCTGAGCGCCGCCCCCGCGCCACGGCCCATCGCAACGCTCGACCTGCCCGGCCCGACGGGCGAGTCGAACCGCCTGACGCTCTCCACCCGCGGCGCCGCTTCTCTGCCTCGGTCCGGGCCGCGCGGCGGCAGAGGCGCAGGCCAAAGCCGTCGAGGCTCTCGGCGGGCGGGCGACGCCGGTAACCGGCACGCTCGACCCCGAAGCGCTGACCAGCCTCACCGGTTTCTCCGGTGCCCTCTGGTGGGGCGACCTCGACACGGCCCGCGCGCTCACCAGATCTCTCGCGGCGCGCAAAGGCCCGATCCTGCCGCTCATCACCGCCATGCCGGACCTAGGCCATGTCATGCAGGAACGGCACGTCTGCGTCGACACCACCGCCTCCGGCGGCAATGCGGCGCTGCTGGCCGAGGCCGGTTCCGCTTGACGCAACGAAGCGGATCGGAAAGCGTGGCGACATGTTTCCGATCCGCGATCACAATCCGTCCGAACGCATCCCCTTCGTGGTCTATGCCCTGATCGCGATCAATGTCGTGATATTCCTGATGCAGCTGCCCTACATGGCGGACGACCGCGCGCTTGCCGGTTTCTGGGCGGAACGCGCGCTCTATCCCGTCGCGGTGACGAAATACGGCAACTATACCGGCATCTTCACCTCGATGTTCCTGCATGCGGGCTGGATGCATATCGCGGGCAACATGCTCTTTCTGTGGATCTTCGGCGACAATCTCGAAGACCAGCTCGGCCATGTCGGCTTTCTTCTCTTCTACCTCGCCGCGGGCATCGCCGCCGCCCTCGCCCATATCGCCGCCGCGCCCGGCCTCGGCCGTTCCGACCGTCGGCGCCTCGGGCGCCATTGCGGGCGTGATGGGCGGCTATCTCCTTCTCTTCCCACGGGCGCGGGTCGATGTCCTCGTGATCTTCGTGATCTTCTTCCGGGTCTTCGCGCTGCCCGCCTGGGTGATGCTCGGCCTCTGGTTCGCGCTTCAGCTCTTCGGCGGCTTCAGTTCCGCCGCCGATCAGGCCGGCGTCGCCTTCTGGGCCCATGCCGGCGGCTTTCTCGCCGGGATTGTGCTGATGCTGCCGCTCTGGCTGAAACGCGGCGCCGGGGGCTACTGGCAGGCGAACTGACGGCAAGCCGCCGCATCCGGACGCGACCTATGACCGCTCCTCGATCCCGACCGTCCGCAGGCGGCGCTGACGATGCTGCCCAAGACTCACCACCCCGCACCGCGCCACCTGCCATTGCGGCGCGGTCGAACTGGCGGTCATGTTGCCTGATGGCTTCGCAAGCGCCCGGCGCTGCGACTGCTCCTTCTGCGCCCGGCGCGGCGCCATCGCCGTCACCGCCGCGCTCGACGGCGTGAGGGTGGTGAAGGGCGCCGGGAACCTGACGCTCTACACCTGGAACACCGGCACCGCGAAGCACTGGTTCTGCAAGACCTGCGGCATCTACACCCACCACCAGCGACGCTCGAACCCGAACGAATACGGCGTCAATGTCGCCTGCCTCGACGGCGTCAACCCGCGCGATCTCGGCCCCGTCGACTGGACGGACGGCATCAACCACCCGTCGGACCGCGCCTGATTTCATCTTGCCGACAATACCTTCGGGGGTGAATTGGCCGAAGGCCAAGAGGGGGCGGACAGCCCCCTTTCTTCACTCCGGCGCGCGCAACACCTTGGTCAGCGTGGCAAAGATCTCGCCGTTCGCAGCGACGATTGAACCACTGTCAAAGATCTCGCGCCCTTCGCGAACCGCCTCGGCGAAACCGCCCGCCTCGCGCACCAGAAGAGATCCCGGCCGCCATATCCCAAGGGTAGATTTCGCGCTCCCAGAATGCGTCGAACCGTCCCGCCGCGACATAGGCGAGGTCGAGCGCCACGGCCCCCCAGCGCCGCACGCCCGCGCGTCGCGGGCATCAGCCGCGCGAGATCGCGCATCGTGGCCGGCAGCGTCTTTTTCGTGCCGAAGGGAACGCCGGTCGCGAAGCAGCGCCTCGGGCATCGCCTTGCGGCCCGACACACGGATGCGGCTTTCGTTCATCCAGGCGCCCTGGCCTTTTTCGGCGACGAACATCTCGTCCTTGGCCGGATCGAAGACCACGCGCCGCGACGATCTCGCCCTTGTGCTCGAGGGCGATCGAAATCGCCCAATGCGGCAGGCCATGCAGAAAATTCGTCGTCCCGTCGAGGGGGTCGACGATCCAGCGCCGCGTCGGGTCGGCACCATCGGCGGCACCGGATTCCTCGGCAAGCCAGCCGTAGGTCGGGCGCGCCGTCATCAGCTCATCGCGGATCAACTGCTCGGCGGCGATATCGGCGCGGCTGACGAAATCACCCGCCCCCTTGACCGAAACCTGCAAGGTTCTCGACCTCGCGGAAATCCTTCACGAGGGAACGGCCAGCCCGGCGGGCCGCCTTGATCATCAGGTTGAGGTTTGCGCTGCCTTGCATCATCGGTCTCCGGGATCAGGGGCGGCCTATACGCGGAGCGGACCGGGATGTGAAGGGCTATTCGCCCCGGGTCGGCGCGTCCCGGACCGCCCTGCCATGCCACTGCCCCCGCCGCTCCAGCACCGCGCGCAAAAGCGTCGGCCGATCGGTCATCAGCCCATCCACGCCCAGATCGAGCAGGCGCTCCATCTCCGCCTCCTCATCCACGGTCCAGACATGGACCTGCACGCCGCGCGCATGGGCGGCCCGAATGAACCGCCGCGTGACGACGGGAATGCCCCTGAACGCAACCGGCACCTGCACCGCCGGAAACTCTGGTACGCTGACCGGCAGCCCCCATCCCGCGGCCCAAAGCCGGGCGACGCCGCCATGTGCGGGCGACCACGGAAGATGGGGGCCAAGTGCCTCCCGCGAGCGCTCGGTGAACGATGCCTCGAAGGCGCCGACGCAGACCCGGCCAAGCGCCTCCGCCCGCCGGATCGCCTCGGCCATCGGCGCCACGGCGGCGGCCGACTTCGGCTCCAGATTGATGAACAGATCCGGCCATTCCTCGAAGACCTCGTCGAGCAGCGGGATCGCCTCGCCGCCCTTTGTCCGCCGCCGCGACAGCTCTTCCCAGGTCAGGTCCGCCACACGGTCGGGCTCACCCGTCATCCGCTCCAGCGTATCGTCATGGAAGATCACCGCCACGCCATCGCGCGTTGCCTGCACATCGGTCTCGATATGGGTGTAACCGAGGCCGACCGCATGGGCGAAGGCCGCCATCGTGTTTTCCTCGGCCTCAAGCGATCCTCCCCGATGCGCGAAGGCGATCGGGCGCGGATGGTCGAGGAACGGATGCGTGGTCATTGCCGCTGAAGTTTAACCGGCACGGTGCGGGCGAGTCTCAGGAAATGTGCCATATAGGGCAATGTCGCCTCCTCTTCCCGTGTCGCCGCGTACATCCGTTTCGTCAGCCCCTTCTCGGTCAGCCGCTTTGTCACGTAGTCCGGCTGATACTTCGCCTCGCGCAGCACCCAGTCGGGCAGGACCGACACGCCCCGGTCCGAGGCGACCAGCATCAGGATCACCGCCGTCAGCTCCACCTGCCTGACCGCCTGCGGTTCCACCCGCGCGGGCGTCAGGAGACCGGTGAAGACATCGAGCCGCGTGCGGTCCACGGGATAGGTGATGATGACCTGATCGCGCAGGTCTTCGGCCTCGATGAATGGCTTTTTCGCCAATGGGTTGGAGCGTGACGCAACAAGGGTCGGCGAATAGTCGAAAAGCGGATTGAAGGTGATGCGTTCCAGCTTTTCGGGATCGGACGAGATCACCAGATCGACCTCTTCCCGCATCAGCGCCGCCATCGCCTCGAACGACAGGCCGGGGCGGATGTCGACATCGACCTCGGGCCAGGCGCGGCGGAACTGTTCGAGAACGGGAAAGAGCCAGTCGAAGCAGGCGTGGCATTCGATGGCGATATGAAGCCGCCCCGTGCGGCCGGAGCGGAGCGCACGGAACTCCTCGGCCACCGCCTCGATCTCCGGCAGGATGCGTTCGGCCGCGCGCAAAAGCCGCTGCCCCGCCGCCGAGAGCCGCAGGGGTTTGGACCGGCGCACGAACAGCTCCACCCCCGCCTGATCCTCCAACCCCTTGACCTGATGGCTGAGCGCGGACTGCGTCATGTTCATCACCTCGGCCGCGCGGGCCAGGCCGCCGCTGTCGTGGATCGCCTTGATCGTTCGCAGGTGCCGCAATTCCAGATGCATGAACCGATTTCATATTGATGTTGAAGATTATGAATTTGTCTCACATCGCTGCGCGTGAGACAAGTGGACAACTCATCAAGGAATCCTCTTCATGTCCGCACCGCGCATCTCCTTCGAATTCTTCCCGCCGCACACGCTCGATGCCTCCTTCCGGCTTTGGGAAACGGTGCAGGCGCTGCAACCGCTGAAACCCGACTATGTCTCCGTCACCTACGGCGCCGGCGGCGCCACGCGGGAACTGACGCATGAGGCGGTGACGACCATCAGCAAGAATTACGGCCTGCGCGTCGCGGCGCACCTGACCTGCGTCGACGCGACCAAGGCCGAGACGCTGGACATCGCGAACGCCTATGCCGAGGCGGGCGTGACCGATATCGTGGCCCTGCGCGGCGATGCGCCGAAGGGTGCGGACCGTTTCACGCCGCATCCCGACGGCTTCGCCAATTCCGTCGAACTGGTCGAGGCGCTGGCCGCGACGGGCAAGTTCAACATCGCCGTCGGCGCCTATCCCGAGCCGCACCCCGAGGCTGCCGACACCCAGGCCGATGTGGAGTGGCTGAAGCGCAAGATCGACGCCGGTGCCACCCGCGCCATCACCCAGTTCTTCTTCGAGGCCGAGACCTTCCTGCGCTTCCGCGACGCCTGCGAAAAGGCCGGCATCGACGCGCCGATCGTTCCCGGCATCCTGCCGATCATCTCGTGGGAGGGCGCGCGCCGCTTCGCCCAGCGTTGCAACGCCCATATCCCGGAGCGGCTGGAAGAGGGTTTCGCCCACGCCATCCGCGACGGACGCGAGGACCTTCTGGCGCTGACCCAGTGCACGGTCCTCTGCGACCGTCTGATCGAGGAGGGCGTGGACGAGCTGCACTTCTACACGCTCAACCGCCCGCAGATGACGCGCGACGTGTGCTTCGCGCTCGGCATCGTGCCAGAACTCTCCCTGCAGAACGTCGCCTGAGGCGCCGTTCCGCGTGTCTCGGCCCCGGACCTGAGAAGGCCGGGGCCGTTCTTTGTTCCAGACCCGCCAGATCCGGAATGCGGATAGAATTGACGTTGGTTGCGACGTGCCACCCCGACCGACATCAAGCCGGCGGCGCTGCGCGGTCGGCTGCCAGAACCGGATCGCCGCGCGCTACGACCGCCGACTGAAATAGGGCAATGACAGTGGCAGACGGGATGTATGCCGCCTGACGGACGAATGCACACGCTCACTCGGGTCTCGCCCGACCTCGCGCCGGGCGCGCAGAAGGAACGCCTTGCCCCAGCTCCGCCATGTCCCGACGGAGGGTGCGTCCGCTTCGGTCGGGAAGATTGTGCGCCAGCTGTCGGGTAGCGACAGCCTGCAGCCTTCCGCCTTTTCCAGCATCCAGACCAGCGGCACATTCGACAAAAGCCGCGCCGCCTCGAATCCGCCGAGTTGGCCACCGACGTCGCCATGCGCACCCCGGAACCAGACCTGCTCCACCCGCCCCTGCCAGTCGCCATTGGCCGTCTGCCACAGGATCGGCGAAAATGCGGCGCGGTTTTCGTCATGCGCCAGCGCGTGAAAGCCGTGGCGGACGGTCGCGCTCAGAGCATGGTTGTGGAAATCGTGCTGCGGCTCCGTCCACATCCAGAGGAAGGGCAGCCGGACGCCCAGCGCCTTCACCGTATCGAAGACACCGATCATCTCGATCTCAGCCGTCGCGTGGCAATACTTGCGGCGGAAGGACGGGATGAAATCGGAGGTACCGCCGCGCTGATAGTAGCGGTAGGCAAGCTGCACGTTGCGTTCCGTCGCGCAGTCGGTCTTCAAAAGCCCGACCTGATCGATCAGCCCCGCGAGCGAGCGCGCCGCATAGGCACCGCGCGAATAGCCGAAAAGGAAGATGCGGTCGCCGGGGCGATACCGGCTCGCCAGCCAGCCATAGGCGCGACGGATCTGCCGGTTGATCCCGCGTCCCATCGCGACGGCCGGCGTATCGCGCCACAAATGCCACTGCACCCCGGCCTCGTAGTAAAGCGACAGGCGCGCGGCGGAAGGCTGACTGCGCAGAAGCTGGTAGATGAGGCCGATATTCGTCTCGGCCCCAGGTTCAAGGGTCGAGAGCGTTCCGTCAAGCAGGATGACATGATCGCAGGGCCCGCGCCCCCGCACCGGAGTTCTGGATTTCGACCCGGCGGCCAATCCGCAGAAGATCGAAGAGCCTGCTGGCCAGATGCCGTACCAAAACCCGTCTCCTTACCCCGGCGTGATGCTACGCCGCAAACCGCGCGGCGCCAACCGATTGGGGTCAAACCTCGCGTGATAGTGTGCCGGTGTTTCGCCTCACGCGACAGTCAGAGAAACCTAACCTGATATCGTTGACGAAGACTTGCCAGGTGGCGGGCCAAAAGACGCGACGACCCGCCCGGCGGTGCCGTCGGGCGGGTCGTCTGACAACGCCTGTGCGGTATCAGGAAAGGCTGAGCCCTCAGACCTCGATTCGCATCACGGTTTCAATCGCCAGTGCGCCGAAGCCGTTGAAATGGGTATTGGTCGCGGTCGAATAGGCACCCATGCCCGAGACGAGCACATAGTCGCCTTCGGCCAGATCACCCGGCAACATCACGTCGCCCGGCAAGCGGTCGACGCTGTCGCAGGTCGGACCGAAGACAATGCGGGCACGGGGCGCGCCCATCCGGCGATGGCCATCCGGCGCCACCACGGCGAGGCGGTCGATCATCCCCGCCAGCGTCACTTCGTCGAGCGAACCGTAGGTTCCGTCGTTGAGGAACACATGCTCGTCGTCGCGCAGGCCCTTGACCCGCGCGGCCAGCGTGAAGCTTTCCGCGACAAGGGCGCGACCCGGCTCGCAAACGAGCGCTGGGGGCGTGCCCTCGAAGGCCTCATCGGCGACGCGGGCAATCACGTCAAAGATGGCTTCAAGGTGCGGCACTTCCCCCCAAAGGCGGTGCGACGGGAAACCGCCGCCGACGTTCAGACGGCGCGCCTTCACGTCCGCCATGCGGCAAATCTCGGCGGCGGCGCGGATATAGCTGTCCCAGGTCATCGGGTCGGTGCATTGCGTGCCCGGATGGAAAGTCAGCGAGGCCACAAAGCCATTGTCGGCGACGATGCGCAGAAGCTCGGTCGCCTTTTCCACCGTCGCACCGAACTTGGCGCCGAAGTTATAGGCAGCCCCGCCCACCGGCAGCTTGAACCGGACCGAGATTTCGGCGCCTGCCGGCACGATCTCGATCAGCTTCTTCAGCTCCGAATGGCTGTCCACCGAATAGGATGTCACGCCCATCGAGACTGCGTATTCGATCTCGTGCCGTGCACGGACGGGGTTGTGGTAGTGCATCGCGGCCGTCGGCGCGAGGCGCGCGATCATCTCGATCTCGGCGGGCGAGGCGACGTCGAAGCCTTCGATGCCGGCGGCGACGAGGTTCTGGATCACCATCTCGTCCGGGTTCGACTTGACCGCATAGGTCACGAGGCCCGGAAAACCGTCAATGAAGCGCCGCGCCGTCGCTTGCAGCACGGCGGGCGCGAAGAACATCACCGGGTGGACCGGCTGTTGCGTGCGCAGAAATTCGGACGGATTCGCCCAGATCGTTTTGGAAAGCCCCATCGGCCTGCTCCTGCCAACAGAGCGCAGCCACCTCTTGCCCCGGCTTGACGGGTCGGGAGAGCGCTTACGCGTTTCAACCAACCAGGCCAGGTGCGTATGAGCCGCCCTTTACCTGTACGAAGTTCGCGGGATATGGGGCACAATTTCACCGATCAAAAGAGTAGATTCGCCGCACATCTTCGTTAATATGACCAAATACCCCATCAATCTGTCGGTGTTGCGAAATGGACGACCTTGACCGCTCGATGCTCGCCGCGCTCGGCTCGGATGCGCGGATTTCCGTGGCCACGTTGGCGCGGCGCCTCAAGGTCGCGCGGTCCACGGTGCAGGCCCGGCTGGAGCGGCTCGAATCGACCGGGGTGATCGCTGGCTACACGGTCAAGCTTGGCGAAGCCGCGCGCCATGCCCGCATCCGCGCCACCGTCCTTCTGACGATCGAGCCGCGCGCGCAGGCCAATATCCTGACCCGCCTGAAATCCATCGCCGAGGTCGAGCGCGTCCACACCACCTCCGGCCGCGTCGATTTCCTGTTGCAGGTCGCCGCCCCTTCGACCACCGTTCTCGACAATATCCTCGACCAGATCGGCGAGATGACAGGGGTGAAAAGCTCCGAAAGCCTCATTCATCTCTCGACCAAGCTCGACCGCGCGGTGTGATGGGGCGGCGATGCTGGTCCGCTATCTGACGCATCCGCAGGTAGCCATCGACCCCGCGATTCCGATTCCACGCTGGTCGCTCAGCGAAACGGGCCGCGCGCGAGTCGCTGCCCTGACCGCCTCGGGCGCGCTCACCGGCACGGGCGCGGTTGTCTCCAGCGATGAGACCAAGGCGCTGGAGACCGCGCGCCCGCTCGCTGAAAGCATCGCCTGTCCGCTCCAGATCGGCGCGGACCTGCATGAGAACGACCGAAGCGCCACAGGCTTCCTGCCTCCGGATGAGTTCGAGGCCACGGCGGACCGCTTCTTCGCCGAACCCGATACCAGCATTCGCGGATGGGAAACCGCGCGCGCGGCACAGGCGCGCATTCTCTCGCGCGTCGGCGGCTATCTCGACCGGCACTGTGCGGCGGGCGGGGGCGATCTTCTGTTGGTCGGACACGGCGCGGTCGGAACGCTGCTCTATTGCGCGCTGGCCAATGTCCCGATCGACCGGCGCCACGATCAGGGCGCGACCGGCGGCGGCAACTGGTTCGCCTTCGACATCCACGATCGGCGCCCGCTGTCCCGCTGGACCGCGATGGAGACGCTCTACCGCGCCTGACCCCGCCTGAGGCTGAAGAGATCGACGAAGCGCTGGCCGATCGCCGGATCGCCGCGGACCGTCACCACATCCGACGCAAGCCAGTGGCTGAATGGCGCCTTGCCGTAGATCACCGGCGCCAGCGCATTCGGGCTCCCCTGAAAGACGATGTCGCCCTCGGCGGGGCCGCGTTCGGGCCGCCACTGGCCACGGAAGAGTTCGCCCCGGAAGCTCTCCCGCCCGAGATCGAACCCTGCGCTAATGGCTTCTTCCCGCGCGGCCCTGCGGTTTATCATCGCCACCATCGACAGCATCAGCGCCGAGGGGCTGATGAACTTTCCCGGATCATGTCCGGGCAGCCGCGCACCGAACCGGCACAATGTGTCGATCACCGGGCGGGCGGCCTGACCAAGCCTTGTCAGCTCATAGACATGCACATCCGCCGGATCGGGCAAGGCGATGCGCCTCAGGACCCCGCCCGCCTCAAGCCCCTCCAACCGCTGGGTGAGGACCGAGGCGCTGATCCCCGGCAACCCGGCCCGGATCAGCCCAAAGCGTTTCGGCCCGAACACCAGTTCGCGGATGACGAGGATCGCCCAGCGGTCGCCCAAAAGGTCGAGCGCATGGGCCACGATGCAGCCTTCCTCATAGACGCTGCGGGGCGCGGGACGCGGGGTCTTCGCCGAGTTCGGTCATTCTTTCCGACTGCCAGTTGCTTTTTCCAACCTAGTCGATCACCATCGATGCGCAACAGCGAGGAGAATCGCCATGAACTACATCGACGGATTTCTCATTCCCGGTCCCCACTTCCCGTCGCGAGGCTTATCGCGCCCATGAGGCGAAGTGGTGGCCCGATCTTCCACAAGCTGGGGCGCAATGTCGCTGGTGCGTCGGCTGGGGCGACGACGTGCCCGACGGCAAGCAGACCGATTTCCTACGCGCGGTCGCAGCGAAGGCCGACGAGACGGTCGTCTTCTGCTGGATGACCTGGCCCGACAAGGCAACGCGCGACGCGGCCTACAAGAAGATGATGGAAGATGGCGGCGGACATCGCTCGACATGCCCTTCGACGGCAAGCGCATGATCTATGGCGGCTTCGCGCCGCTCCTGATGGAAGGAGATGCGAAATGACACATCACGGAAGCCCCTGCTGGTACGAGTTGTCCACCGCGCCCGGCAAGCTGAAGGATGCCGGGAAGTTCTACGCACCGTCCTTGGCTGGAAGTTCAAGGATGCGGGGATGGAAGGTTTCACCTACCACCTCGCCAGCATCGGCGGCGACATGGTCGCGGGCGCGATGGATATGCCCGAGGATACGCCCGGCATGCCGCCGTTCTGGATGGTCTATTTCGCGGTCGACAACGCCGATACCGCGGTCGCAGAGATGGAGACGGCGGGCGCGAAGATCCACCAGCCGGTCCACACCATCCCCGGCACCGGCCGCTTCGCCATCCTCGCCGACCCTCAGGGCGCGGGCTTTGGCATCCTCGAACCCGAGCCGAGCGAAAACGGCGGCGCGGGCGGCGCCTTCGACCAGAAGAAGAAGGGCCACGGCAACTGGCATGAGTTGATGAGCACCAACCCCAAGGCCGCGATGGCCTTCTACGGCAAGGCCCTCGGCTGGAAACCCTCGACCTCGATGCCGATGGGCGACATGGGCAGCTATGACCTCTTCGCCCGGAACGGCACCGATATCGGCGGCATGATGAAATCCATGCCCGGAATGCCCGGACCTGGTGGCTCGTTCTGGCTCCCGTATTTCGGTGTGGACAGCGCCGAAAAGGCGATCAAGCGGATCGGGAAGGCCGGCGGCACCGTCAAGAACGGCCCGATGGAAGTGCCCGGCGGTGCCTTCATCGCCGTCGCCGCCGATCCGCAGGGCGCGACCTTCGCCGTGGTCGGCGCGAAGTGAAGGTGTGAACCGATGTCGAAAAACCGTATCGTCCCCTGCCTGTGGTTCGACGGACAGGCGCGCGAGGCGGCGGAATTCTACGCCGCCACCTTTCCCGACAGCCATGTCGGCCACCGGCTGAACTCCCCCGCCGACAACCCCTCCATGCCCGCCGGGCAGGAACTGACTGTGGAATTCACCGTCCTCGGCCAGCCCTTCCTCGGCCTGAACGGCGGCCCGAACTTCAAGTTCAACGAGGCGGTGAGCTTTCAGGTCTATACCGACACCCAGGAGGAAACCGACCGCTACTGGAACGCCATCACCGGGAACGGTGGCGCGGAAAGTGACTGCGGCTGGTGCAAGGACCGCTTCGGTCTTTCATGGCAGATCACCCCGCGCGCTCTGATGGAGGCGATCAAGGATCCCGACCGCGACGCCGCCCGCCGCGCGATGGAGGCGATGATGACGATGCGCAAGATCGACATCGCCGCGATCGAGGCAGCCCGCGCCGGATAGCCGGCGCTATCGACATGTGGCCGCACGACCTGAACCGAGGAAAGCGGATGCGGGGCGATTGCGCGATGGGTGCCGGACAATCGAGAATTGGAGCGATGCCACCGCACGGGTGCACGGCGGCTATGGTTCTGGCAAACTTGGTATTTGCTTTCCTGGATCAACCCCCTTCCCCTCGCCCCGCATCCTGCTACCCTGCCCACCCAAACGGAGGCTTGCCCATGCTCCAGAAAACCTCCTTCCCCATCGACCGCATCCGCGTTCCCGTGAAACGGGCGAAAACGCTTGATCCGGTGAAGGTCACCGAACTTGCCGAGGCCATCCTGACCGACGGCCAGCTCACCCCGATCCGGGTCCGGGCCGATGGTGACAACTTCGTGCTGATCGAGGGGTTGCACCGGCTTGAGGCACTGAAAGCGCTCGGCGAAGAGACAATCGAGGGATATCTCGTCCACGCGCGGCTGCACTGACGGAGGCTAAGGCGCAGCGCGACAGTCAGATACCCCCGAACTCTGAACGAAAATACACGTAACTTCAAAATGTCCCACATGATTTCACGCGCGAATTTACGCGGGAATTGCGGCCGCGCCGGCCGCGCCTCTCTCGCCGGCTTCCGAACGCATCCGATCTGCCACGCTTGCCATGACTTGACGTTGCGGCGCGCAGCCAGATCTCGACAGCGAGCCGGACAACGCTATAAGGGGCCAATCATTGACGCGTGGCATCGCTGCCGGTCGATGCCCGCCGGTCCCCGGACCTGACGGCGACACGCTGGCGAGCCTGACCGACGACGGCCAAGGCAAGAAAGGGACGACAGCAGCATGAGTGACGCCAAAGCGAGCACAACCACCGATTGGGTCCGCATCCTGGCCGCCTACCGTGAGCCGAATGCCACGCGCAGCCTCTATGAGCTCGGCGTGACGCTCCTTCCCTTCCTCGCGATCTTCGCGCTGTCCTGGTGGGTCCTCGACTACAGCTGGATCGCCGCGATGGCGCTTGCGGTCGTCAACGCGGGTTTTCTGGTCCGGCTGTTCGTCATCCAGCACGATTGCGGCCACGGCAGCTATTTCCGCAACCGGGTCCTCTCGGACTGGGTCGGCCGCGCGCTCGGCGTGCTGACGCTGACGCCCTACGATGTCTGGCGGCGCACCCATGCGATCCATCACGCCGGCGCGGGCAATCTCGACAAGCGCGGCATCGGCGATATCGTGACCTTGACGGTCGCGGAATACCGGGCGCTGTCGATCTTCGGGCGGATCAGATACCGGCTCTACCGCCATCCGATCGTCCTCTTCCTCATCGGCCCGATCTATATCTTCGCGATCCAGAATCGCCTGCCGGTCGGGCTGATGCGGGCAGGCGCACAATACTGGACAAGCGCGATGGGCACGAATGCGGCCCTTGCCGCGATCCTTGGTGCGCTTTTCTGGTTCGGCGGCTGGAAGATCGTGGCGCTTGTCCTCTTGCCGACCGTGATCGTAGCCGCATCGGCCGGGGTCTGGCTTTTCTTCGTGCAGCATCAATTCGAAGAGACGCATTGGGACAGCGCCGAGGACTGGCAAATACACGATGCCGCCTTGAACGGAAGCTCCAACTACGTGCTGCCGCCGGTGCTGCGCTGGTTCAGCGGCAATATCGGCATCCACCACGTCCACCACCTCTATAGCCGCATCCCCTTCTACCGCCTTCCCGAGGTGCTGCGCGATCACGCGGCGCTGGCCAACGCCCAGCGCCTGACGTTCCTGGCGAGCTTCGCCTGCGCGCGACTGCACCTGTGGGACGAGGCGAACCGCAAGCTTCTGTCCTTCTCTGAAGCGCGGCGGCTGGTCGCTGTCCCTGCTGCCTGAAAGCGGATAAGGACCCGACGCCCCAAGCAAAAAGGGCGGAGCTTTCGCTCCGCCCTTTTCAAATTCCGAACGTCCCTAGCTCAGGCGAGCTGCAGGTTCGTCGCCAATTCCCGGCCGTCGCGGCCCGGTTCGATGTCGAAGGTGACCTTCTGGCCGTCCTTCAGTTCACGGATGCCGGCGCGTTCAACTGCCGAGATGTGGACGAACACGTCCTTTTTGCCGCCATCGGGAGCAATGAAGCCGAAACCCTTGGTAGCGTTGAACCATTTCACGGAGCCAGTAGCCATCGTGTTTTCTCCTATCGAGATGCCGCCCACACAGCGTAGCGGCCCGGCGCAGTCAGTCGCAATCGAAGAACTGAGGCCGATGACGGAGACAGCAGTCGATAGTGGTAACGTCGCGGCGAAATACATAGTCGAAAAATGGCAAGATAACAAGGCCCGACGCAGATTGTCCCTGCGTCGGGCATCAGCTCAGTTCGCGCCGAGCTTCTTGATGCGGCCTTCGACCCCGACCGAGACCTTGCCGGTCGCGGCAATATAATCGATCACGTCATTCGCCATCAGGTTGCCATTCCCCGCGTTGACGATAACGTTGCCACCACCAAATGCGGCGTAGCCGTCGCCGCCCGACAGCATGTAGTCATTGGTTGCAACCTTGTAGGTCTTGTCAAGGTCCAGGGGTTGGTCGCCGACCATCACCTCGGACACGCGCTTACCCGGTTCGGCGGAGGCATCGAACGCGAAGGAAATGCCGGACACCTGCGGAAAGCGCCCTGCACCCTTCTCGACCTGGCTCACCCCGTTTTCCAGCGCCGCCAGAACCTGCGACCCCGGAATCTCGGTCACCACCGTCACGTTGCCGAACGGCAGTTCGCTCAGGATATCCCGGCGCGTCAGCTTCGTGCCCGGATCGTAGGTCCGGTCGGCACGGATGCCGCCACCGTTTGTGATGGTCATATCGGCCCCGGTCGCCGCCCGCATGGCATCCGCAATGACGTTGCCCATCGCCAATTCCTCGGCGCGCACCACGTTCCGGCGGCTGTCGAGCGGCACTTCGGTCACGCCGATCTCCACGTTCAGGCTTTCGTCGAGCTTGGCCTTGAACGTATCCACCATCGCCTGCGTTTCGGGATCGGGTTCGACCGCCGCCGTGTCGATGAAGCGGAAACCCGGCACCCAGTCGATGGTGCGCTTGCCATCCTTGTCCTGACCGATCTCCACCGTCAGATCGAGCGGCGACAGGAACCGGGCGTCGATCGAGGTCTCCACATAGGCCGTCACGCCGTCATAGGCCGTCGCATAGGAATGGTCGTCGCCCGACATGATCGCGTCGAACGCATGGCTCGCGATCAGCTGGCGATCATTCGACATATCGGTCTGCACGACGCCGACGACGATATCCGCACCATCCTCGCGGGCCTTCTTGGCGGCGGCAATTGCCGTATCGACCGTCGGCAGGAATTTCAGATCGCCGGTAGACGCGACCTGCGGCGAGGTATCCTGCGCCACGGGGATCAGCGCGACCTTCACCCCTGCGACATCCTTCATCATCACGCCGCCCACCCCGTCGAGAGGGGAACCGTCGGCATTGGTGATATTGATCGCGGCCCAAGGATATTTCGAGGCCTTCACCTTTTCGAGGAAGTTCTCAGGCCCGAAGTCGAACTCGTGATTGCCCGGCACGGCGATGTCGAACGGGACAAGATTGGTGAGGTCGATCGTGTTCTGCCCCTTGTCGAAGCCCGACAGGAGCGAGGGCGACAGCATGTCGCCGTCGAAGACGTAGAGCGTGTTCGGATTGGCCGCGCGCTCGGCCTTGGCCACCGCATTCAGCCGGGCGAAGCCGCCACGGCCGTCCTCTTCCTCGAAATTATAAGCATCGCCGACGCCGAGAATGGTGATCTTCACCGTTTCGGCAAGGGCGGCATGGGCGCCAGTAAACGCGCTCGCGCTCAGCAAAAGCGCCGCAAGACGGCGGGCATGGCTGGTCATCGGACATCTCCCGTTGGCTGATTGTGACACGAGACTGCGGCGAGTTTGCCGCGGAGTCAAAGCCATTCCGGCATGTCTTCGATCGGGCGCGGACCGGGCAAGGCCCTGCCCCATTGACCCCGCACCGGCCAGAAGGCATGAGAGGCCATGCTTATCTTCAAGATCTTTCGCCGGGCCGAATGGGACGCCTTCCGAAATGCCGGCGAAACGCTTGGCGCGCCGGTCGATCTGGCCGATGGGTTCATCCATTTCTCGACCGCCGAACAGGTTGTCGAGACCGTGGCAAAGCACTTCGCGCAGCGAAAGCGACCTGGTCCTCGTCGCGGTCGATCCCAGCCCGCCTCGGCGCGGCGCTGAAGTGGGAACCTTCGCGCGGCGGCGCGCTTTTTCCCCATCTTTACCGGAAGCTATCTCTGGCCGACGTGATCTGGGACAAATCTCTGCCCTTCGGCGCGACGGGCCATATCTTTCCCGAAGGTGTGCTGTGACGCTGATCGAACGGCTCGGGCTTTTCGCGCTTCACCGCTGCGATCCCGAGCGCGCGCATAGCCTTTCGATCCAGGCACTGAAGGCGGGCCTCGTGCCCCTGTCCGGTGCCGTAAGCTCGCCCCGTCTCAGGACCAGCCTCGCGGGCCTCACGCTGCCCAACCCGGTCGGCCTTGCGGCCGGCTATGACAAGAACGCGGAAGCCATCGCGCCGCTGATCCGCGCCGGCTTCGGCTTCATCGAGGTCGGCGCCGCCACCCCGCGCCCACAGCCCGGGAACCCCCGCCCGCGCCTCTTCCGGCTGACCGAGGATCGCGCGGTCATCAACCGCTTCGGCTTCAACAATGAAGGTGCCGAAGCAATCGCCGCCCGCCTCGCCCTGGTGCGCCGCGACGTGCCGGTGGGCCTCAATCTCGGCGCGAACAAGGATTCCGCCGACCGCGCGGCCGATTTCGCGAAGGTGCTCGCGATCTGCGGCGCGCACATCGACTTCGCGACCGTCAATGTCTCCTCTCCCAATACCGAAAAACTGCGCGAGCTTCAGGGCAAGGCGGCACTTTCCGCCCTCCTCGAAGGCGTCATTGCCACCCGCGACAGCCTGCCCCGACGCGTTCCCGTCTTCCTGAAGATCGCGCCGGACCTTTCCGAGGCCGAGCTTGCCGACGTGGCCGAGGTCGCCCTTGCCTGCGGTCTCGACGCGGTGATCGCAACGAACACCACGCTTTCGCGTGACGGGCTGAAAAGCCCTTGCCGCGACCAGACCGGCGGCCTTTCCGGCGCGCCGCTCTTCGACAGGTCCACGCGCGTGCTGGCACGCCTCTCCAGGCTGACCGACGGCAGGCTTGCGCTCATCGGCGTGGGCGGCATCGCCTCGCCGGAGGATGCCTACGCCAAGATCCGCGCGGGCGCGCAGGCCGTGCAGCTTTACTCCGCCCTCGTCTATCGGGGCCTGTCGCTGGTGACCGATATCGCCCGGGGCCTCGACCGCCTCCTCGCGCGGGACGGCTTCGCCACTGTCGCCGAGGCGGTGGGAACCGGACGCGAGGACTGGCTGTGACGACCACCATCTGGCACAATCCGCGCTGCTCCAAATCCCGCGAAACCCTGGCGCTCCTCCAGTCCAACGGGATCGCGCCGGAAGTGCGGCTCTACCTTCAAGACCCGCCCGACGACGCCGAAATCCGCGCCGCGCTCGCGGCGCTCGGCCAGCCCGCAATTGCCCTTGCCCGCACCGGGGATACCGCCTTCCACGCCGCAGGCCTGACGAAGGACAGCCCCGAAGACATCCTCATCGCCGCCATGGCCGCGAACCCTGCCCTCATCGAAAGGCCGCTCGTCCTCCACGGACCCAAGGCCGCGCTCGGCCGCCCACCCGAAGCGGTGCTCGCCCTTTTCTGAGCTTCTTCTGTTCAAAAATACTCCGGGGGAGGAGCCGCTTCAGCGGCGACGGGGGCAGCGCCCCTACCCGGCCGCGGCCCGCTCGGCGCGCGGATAAAGCACCGCCATCGTCACCCCGCGCATCACGTTCAACACCATCAGCGCCGCCCATAGCCCATGATTGCCGAACGCGTCGGGCAGCGTGAGGAGCGCCCCGAGGTAGACCAGCCCCGAAACCAGCATCGCGTTCCGCATCTCACGCGACAGGGTTGCACCGATGAAGATGCCGTCGAACATCCAGCTTGCGATGCCGATCACGGGGGCAATCGCCACCCAGGGCAGATACTGCCGCGCGGCCGCCTGAACCTCGGGATCGGCGGCCATGAGGTCGATGAGCTGCGGCCCCGCAACCCAGAAGGTGAGGCCGAGCGCCACCGAACCGCCAAGGCCCCACTGGCTCGACACGACCGAAGCGCGGCGCACACTGCCCGCCGACCGCGACCCGACCGCTTGCCCGACGAGGGATTCCGCAGCGAAGGCGAACCCGTCGAGCCCATAAGCCGTGATCTCGAGAAACTGCAACAGCACCTGATTGGCGGCCAGCGTCACATCGCCGAACCCGGCCGCGAGAAAGATGAACGTGGTGAAGGACATTTGAAGGACGATGGACCGCAGCATGATATCGCCATTCACCCGCATCATCCGGCTGATCCGCGCCCGGTCGAAGACCCGCGCCCAGTCGCGCCACTGCCCTCCGGCAAAGGCCGCCCGGCAGAGCCAGAGACCAAGGATCAGCCCCGTCCATTCCGCGATGAGCGAGGCTGTCGCCACGCCCTCGACACCCCAGCCGAGGCCAAGCACGAACCAGAGATCGAGCGCGACGTTGAGGCCGTTCATCCAGAGTTGCAGCACCAGCACCCCGCGCGTGCGCTCCACCGCGATCAGCCATCCGGTCACGGCATAGAGCGAAATCGTCGCCGGCGCGCCCCAGATGCGGATGGAAAGGTAGTCGCGGGTCAGCGCCTCCACCTCGGCCGAAGCGGGGGCGAGGCGGAAGGCGAGCGCGAAGATCGGGACTTGCAACAGGATCGCCGCCAGACCCGCCGCCGCCCCGATCATCAGCGCCCGCATCAGAAGCGCGCCGGTTTCTGTCACGTCGCGCGCACCATGCGCCTGCGCCACAAGCCCCGAGGTGCCCATCCTGAGAAAGCCGAAGATCCAGTAGAAGGACGCCAGCACGACCGCGCCGACGCCCACCGCCCCGATCGGAGCGGCCTGGCCCAACTGCCCGACGACGCCGGTATCGACCGCGCCCAGAAGCGGCACGGTTGCATTCGAAAGAACGATGGGCAGCGCGATCCTCAGAACGCGCCGGTGCGTGATCTCAGCCATCGGATCGGGGCGCCGCGCGACGCGGCATGAGGAAATGCCCTGTCGCCTGAGCGAAGATACGGTCGCGATTGTCCTGCCACGCCTCGACGTGAACGCTGGCATAGCGGCGGCCGGAACGGTTCACGCGCGCCCGTGCATAGGCGTCACGCGGCAGGCCGGTGCGGAGGTAATCGACAGTGAAATCGATGGTCTTCGGCAGCTTCGGCAGATGCGTCGCGTCAAGCGTGCGCGGATCGAGCTGCCCGGCCTCCATCTCCTCCCAGACCAGCGACCAGCTCAGCCCGATGATCGCGGTCACCTCCAGGAAGGCCGCGGTGACACCGCCATGCAGCGCCGGCAGCAAAGGATTGCCGATCAGCTTGTCGTCATAAGGCAGGATCGCGGTCAATTCATCGCCGCGCCGGTCGAACCGAATGCCGAGAAAGCCGATGAACGGCACCCCCCCGGTCAGCGACTGAAGCGCGGCGTCGCGCCGTTCCTTGACAACCTGGACCGGTTCGGGACGGGGACGCGGGTTCATGCGGCGCTTCCCTTGGCAGCTTCGAAGGTAAATGCGCCGGTCGCGGTGGCGACCGGCCGATCGGTATCCGCATCATGCGCTGTTGCGCGCACGAAGGCGACACTGCGGGTGACGTTGTAGCATTCGGCCCGCGCGACGATCCGGTCGCCAGGCCGCGCCGGTCGCATGTAGTCGATCCTCAGATCAATCGTGGCGGTAGAGATCGGCGCGTTCGGATGGCTCATCACCGCCGCCCCGCCGCAGGTATCCATCAGCGCCGAGACCGCGCCGCCATGGATCACCCCCGACGAGGGATCGCCGATCAGCCGTTCGTCGTAGGGCATGGAGATCACCGCGACGCCGTCGTCGAGCCTCTCAAGCACCATGCCGAGCGCCGCCGAATAGGGGATCGCCTCGATGAACTGGCGCGCCGCCTTGCGCTTTCTGTCGTCCATGAACCGCCTCTTTCCTGCTTCCGGGGTTATTGGGTCTTGCCAATCCGACCGCAAGTGCTAACTTCTGCAATTGCGAACCACTTGCAACTAAGGAAGACCATGCACAGCGCCGAACTGAATTCGATCCCCGTCGCCGAAAGCGGCTTCGGCAGGTTCCGGCCGCGCCGCGTGCTGCTCGTCGCCACGTTGATTGCGCTTGCCCTCGCCCCGGGAGAGTTGGGCGCCCTGACGCGCGGCCTGATGCGGGACGCTTTCGTCCAGGTATCCGCCTTCGTCGCCGCGACGCTTCTGCTTTTCTACGGGCTCGAGAAGATCTTCCGTTTCGATCTTGGGCAGGCGATGGGCAATGCTCGCGTCATGCAGGTCCCGTTTGCCGCCTTTCTCGGCGCGACGCCGGGCTGCGGCGGTGCGGTTGTCGTCGTGGCCGCCTATGCGTCCGGCAAGGTCAGCTTCGGGGCCGTCGTCGCCACGCTGACCGCCACGATGGGGGACGCCGCATTCCTCCTGATCGCGACGCGCCCCGATACCGCGCTCGTCCTCTTGCCGATGCAGCTCGTCGTCGGCATCCTGACCGGCTGGCTGATCGACCGCTATGTCACGGTCGATTACCGGCCGAAGGGCGGCGCCTGCGAATTGGCGCCACGGATCGGCGGCACAAGGCTGCGCGACTATGCCTATCTCGCCGCCGCACTTCCCGGGCTGATCGTCGGTTCGGCCCAGATCGGATCGATCGAGATCAACGGCATCCTCGGCGTTCCGGTCGAGGTGTTTGCGCTTGCCGGGGTCTTCACCGGCCTCCTGATCTGGGCGGCGTCTCCGGTCAATGCGATGACCAATCCGACCGATGCCCCGGTCACCCGCATGGCGGAAGAAACCTCGTTCATCTCGGTCTGGGTCATTCTCGCCTATCTCGCCTACGATTTCGCGGCGGCCTATGGCGGCCTCGACCTCAAAGCGCTGTTCCAGAGCATCGCGCCGGTTCTGCCGCTGATCGCGGCTGCGGTGGGCTTCGTTCCCGGCTGCGGCCCTCAGGTTCTGGTGGCGACGCTCTATGTGAACGGGGCGATCCCGTTCTCCGCCCTCGTCGCGAACGCGATCTCGAATGACGGCGACGCGCTCTTCCCGGCGATCGCGCTGGCACCGCGCGCCGCGATCATGGCGACCGTCTTTTCGACCATCCCCGCCCTGCTGACGGCCTATGCGATCTACTTCTTCCTGCCGGGCTTCCTCGACTGACCGCATGTCTCATCGTGGTTGTGTGGCGCGGATCTTGCGGATAATTTGCCGGCAGGAGGACCGCCGTGCCGGATGATCTGATCAGTTTCAAGGACATGTGCGCCCGCTTCGACGTGACCCCGCGCACGCTCCGCTATTACGAATACATCGAGTTGCTGTCACCGAGGAAGGACGGCCGCGCACGGTTCTACGGCCCGCGCGAATTCGCCCGGATGACGCTGATCCTGCGCGGGCGCCGCTTCGGATTCTCGCTTGAGGAAATCCGCCAATGGCTTCTCCTCTACGATGAGAAGGGCACGAAAGAGCAGTATTCCATCTGGATCGCGATGGCCGACCGGCAGCTTCTTGAACTGGACAAGCAGCGCGCGGATCTTGAGGAAACGATTGCCGATCTGCGCGACCTGCGTGACCGGACTCACGCCCTGATCGACGGTTGATTCCAGATTTGCCCTTTTGAAGTCGCAACGTTCGCAGCGACAGAAAATTCGCGTATTGCCGTGATTTTGGAAAGGACATTACGTCATGATTTTTGTGACGCCACGTCACAGTGACGTACACGTCAACTTCACTTGTATGGTCCGCCGAACCTTCCGATCTGGGGTGCGATGACACACCGATACGGAAGGAAAGGATTTTGTGATGAGTGAAGAAGTTTTGACGATCCGTGAAATGTGCGAAGCCTACGAAGTAACCCCTCGCGCACTTCGTTTCTACGAGGCGAAAGAGCTGCTGTTTCCGATACGCCAAGGGCAAAGACGCCTCTATACACGGCGCGACCGCGCGAGGCTCAAACTGATCCTGCGCGGCAAGCGTTTCGGCTTCAGCCTCGAAGAGATCCGCCAGATGCTCGATATGTACGATATCGAGAATGGCCCCGTGAACCAGATGGCCGGAGTGATCGAGGCCGCGCGCAAGCGGCTTGTCGAGTTGCAGCACCAGCGGCGCGATCTCGATCAGACGATTTCGGAACTGTCGGAGCAGATCGCGATGGCGCAGGCCAATCTCGAGAAGCTCTCACAATCCGCGGCCTGAACAGAACGACGCGAACCAGGGAGATTAGACCATGCCATCCTACACAGCCCCGATCCGGGACATGGAATTCGTTCTGAACGAGGTGCTGAATGTGGCCGACAGCGATGTCGCGGGCTACGCCGATCTTGAACCCGAGTTCACCTCGGCGATCCTCGAAGAGGCCGGCAAGATCGCCCGCGACGTTCTCGCGCCCCTGAATGCGGTCGGCGATCAGGAAGGCTGCCGTCTGGAAAATGGCGTGGTCTATACGCCGAAGGGCTTCAAGGAAGCCTTCGAGGCAATGAAGGAAGGCGGCTGGAATGGTCTCGATCTGCCCGAGGAATACGGCGGGCAGAACCTCCCCTACATCATGGGCACGGCGGTGGGCGAGATATTCGTCGCCGCCAACATGGCCTTCAACATGTACCAGGGCCTGACCCACGGCGCGATCTCGGCGATCCTCGCCCACGGAACGGACGCGCAGAAAGAGACCTATCTGCCGAAGATGGTCAGCCTCGACTGGACCGGCACGATGAACCTGACGGAGCCGCATTGCGGCACCGATCTCGGGCTGCTGCGCACCAAGGCCGAACCGCAGGCGGACGGATCCTACAAGATCACCGGGCAGAAGATCTTCATCTCGGCCGGCGATCACGACCTTGCCGAAAACGTCGTTCACCTCGTCCTGGCGAAGGCGCCCGGCGGCGGCGAGGGCACCAAGGGCATCTCTCTCTTCATCGTGCCGAAGTTCATGGTGAAGGAAGATGGCTCGCTCGGTGAGCGCAATGGCGTGACGGTCGGGAACATCGAAGAAAAGATGGGCATCCACGGCAACGCGACCTGCGTGATGAACTATGACGATGCGACCGGCTATCTTCTCGGCGATCTCCACAAGGGGATGCGCAACATGTTCACGATGATGAACGAGGCGCGGCTTGGCGTTGGCCTGCAAGGCTATGCCGTGGCCGAACCCGCGTATCAGAACGCCGTCGCCTACGCGAAGGACCGCCTTCAGGGCCGCGCGGTGACGGGGGTGGAGAACCCTTCCGGCCCCGCCGACCCGCTGATCGTCCACCCCGACATCCGCCGCAACCTGATGGATCAGAAAAGCTTCCTCGAGGGTGCCCGCGCCTTCACCTTCTGGGGTGCATCGCTCATCGACCGCGCCCACCGCGCGGGTGACAAGGATGCCGACGGCATGGTTTCGCTCCTCACGCCCGTCATCAAGGGCTTCCTGACGGACAAGGGGTTCGAGACGGCAGTGAACGCCCAGCAGGTCTGGGGCGGCCACGGCTATATCGAAGAACAGGGCATGTCCCAGTTCGCCCGCGACGCCCGGATCACGATGATCTACGAGGGTGCCAACGGCGTGCAGGCGCTGGATCTCGTCGGACGCAAACTGGCCGCCGACGGCGGCAAGCATGTCATGGCCTTCTTCGACATGGTGAAGACCTTCATCAAGGAGAACGAGGGCGACGAAGCGCTGAAGAAGGACTTCCTCGAACCCTTGAAGGCGGCCTCGAAAGACCTCCAGGCGGCGGGCATGTTCTTCATGCAGAACGGCATGAAGAATCCGAACGCCGCGCTTTCTGGATCATATGACTTCATGCACCTCTTCGGCCATGTCTGCCTCGGCCTGATGTGGGCGCGCTCGGCCAAGGCGGCACTTGCGGCGCTGGCGAACGGAGCGTCCGACAAGGCGTTCTATGAGGCCAAGCTGAAAACGGGGCGCTACTATATGGCCCGCCAGCTGCCGATGACGGCGACCCATCTCAAGCGTATCGAGTCCGGTGCCGACCCGGTCATGGCACTTCCGGCCGAGGCGTTCTAAGCTTCGGTTTCCGAGCCTGAACAGGGTTCCGGCAAATCTTGCCGGAGCCGCCTGAGCCACCGGGAGGATCCATGCCGAAACGCCTGCGCCTGACACGCCGCTTTCCCGCCGCGATGACGAACGACGCCTACCGGGCGTTGCAGCGCTTTGCCGAGGAAGCCGGGATCACGCAGGATGAGGCGCTGAGCTTTCTGTTCGAGAATTTCGGCAGCGTCACCGATGCGGAAAACCTTGGTCACCGCCTGCGTCTCTTCAAGGCGGAGCTTGAGGACCGCAAGTCATGAGAATGAACCGGGAGGGAGGAATGGGTATTTGTGCAATGAAGAAGCTCAAAGCGCGCCCCGGCTTCGACGCCGGCCCTCAAACATGGGGTGCTTCTCGTCTCTGCCGGGGCGGCTTCTCCATTGACGGTCATCGGCTCCCCAGCCTGTACCGCGAGGTCGAGCCTCGGCGATTCTGGTTAACAAATCCTTCTTCTTCATTGTCGAAATACCCCATGGGGGTCGCCATCGTGGCGCCATCGGTTCGAGCCCCGATGGCGACGGGGTGTGAAACCCCCGCCGCCTCGGCGAGCCAAGGGGGCGCGGCATGACGGCAAAGCTCTACTGCTTCGGAGAAAGCGGCAACGCCTACAAGGCGGCGCTCACGCTGCAACTTTCAGGCTATGACTGGGAGCCGGTCTTCGTTGATTTCTTCAATGGCGCAACCCGCACGCCTGGGTTCCGCAAGCTCAATGTGATGGGCGAGGTGCCGGTCTTCGAAGAGGCGGGAGAAGTCCTGACCCAGTCCGGCGCGATCATGTACCACATCGTCGGAAAGACCGGCAAATTCGGCGGTGCGGCAGAGGAGGAAAGCGAAGTCTTGCGCTGGGTGCTTTGGGACAATCACAAGATGTCCTCGCAAGTCGGCATGACGCGCTTCCTGATGAACTTCCTGCCCGAGAACAAGCGTCCGGCCGAGGTCATCGCCTTCATGCAGGGCCGCCTGCAAACCGCCTATCAGGCGCTCGATGCCCATCTTGACGGCCGCGACTGGATCGTGGGCGAGCGCCCGACCATCGCCGATCTTTCCTGCTGCGCCTATCTCTACTACCCGGAGCCTTTCGGCTTCGACCGCGCGGCCCATCCGAATATCGACCGCTGGCTGGGGCGCATCTCCGCCCTGCCCGGCTGGAAACACCCCTATGACCTCATGCCCGGCAATCCCTCTGACCGGGCCCGAACTGACCGGAGGATACTATGACCGACGCCTATATCTATGACGCTGTCCGCAGCCCGCGCGGCAAGGGACGCGCCGATGGCAGCCTGCACGAAGTGACCTCGCTGTCGCTTTCGGCCAAGGTGCTGAACGCGGTGAAGGAGCGCAACAACCTTGCCGGCCACGCGGTCGAGGACGTGATCTGGGGCAATGTCACCCAGGTCGGCGAACAGGGCGGCTGCCTCGCGCGGTCGGCGGTGCTGATGTCCGACCTCGACGAGCGCATCCCCGGCCTCGCCATCAACCGCTTCTGCGCCTCCGGGATGGAGGCGGTGAACCTCGCCGCCAATCAGGTGAAGGGCGGCGCGGGGCAGGCCTATATCGCCGGCGGCGTCGAGATGATGGGCCGCGTGCCGATGGGGTCCGACGGGGCGGCCATCGCCGTCGATCCGTCGCTTGCCATGAAGACCTATTTCGTGCCGCAGGGCATCTCGGCCGACATCATCGCGACCGAATACGGCTTTTCGCGCGACGACGCGGACGCGCTTGCGGTGGAATCTCAGAAACGGGCTGCAAAAGCCTGGGAAGACAAGCGTTTCGCGAAGTCCATCGTGACCATCAAGGACCAGAACGGTCTGCCGATCCTCGACCATGACGAATACATGCGCCCCGGCACCGACATGCAGACGCTCGGCGCGCTCAAGGCCTCGCTTCAAGGACATGGGCGAGGTGATGCCCGGCTTCGACAAGGTCGCGCTGATGAAGTACCCGCATCTGGAGCGGATCAACCATATCCACCATGCGGGGAACTCCTCCGGCATCGTCGACGGCGCGGCGGCCGTCCTGATCGGCAGCAAGGAATTCGGCGAGGCGCATGGGCTGAAACCCCGCGCCCGCATCCGCGCGACGGCCAAGATCGGCACCGATCCGACGATCATGCTGACCGGCCCGGTGCCGGTGACCGAGAAGATCCTGAAGGACAGCGGCATGGCGATCTCCGACATCGACCTCTTCGAGGTCAACGAGGCTTTCGCCGCCGTCGTCCTGCGCTTCATGCAGCGCTTCGACGTGGACAGCGCCAAGGTCAACGTCAACGGCGGCTCGATCGCCATGGGCCACCCGCTTGGGCGCGACCGGCGCGATCATCATCGGCACGCTGCTGGATGAGCTGGAGCGCAGCGGCAAGGGCACCGGCCTCGCCACGCTCTGCATCGCCTGCGGCATGGGTGCCGCCACGATCATCGAGAGGGTGTGATGGGCGTCGTCGACAAGTCGAAATGCCCGGTCAAGACCGGCTCCATCTACCCCGAGCCCTATGCGCGCCAGATGGCCGGGCGGTCTTCGCTCCGTCTTGGCGATGCGGGCGGGCTGACGCAGTTCGGCGCGAATGAGGTGATCCTTCAGCCCGGCGCGACGGTCGTCGCTCCGCCACTGGCATCACCGCGAGGATGAGTTCGTCATGGTCCTCACGGGCGAATGCACTCTGGTGCAGGACGAGGGCGAAACCGTGATGCGCCCCGGCGATTGCGCGGCCTTTCCGGCGGGTGATCCCAACGGCCATCATTTCCTCAACAAGACCGGCAGCCGAGGCGCGGTTCCTCGTCATCGGCAGCCGCATGAACCCCGAACACGCCACCTATTCCGATGTCGATCTGGAAGTGGAGATGAAGGACGGCAAGGCCACCTTCACCCACAAGGACGGCACACCCTATCAGGGAGACAAAGCATGAGCGATTTCACCTATTCCGTGGATTCCGACGGCGTCGCCACCCTCACCTGGGACGTGCCCGGCAAGTCGATGAACGTGATGACCCGCGAAGCCTTCGCGATGGTCAGCGAGATGGTCGACAAGGCCCTGGCCGACGCCAAGGTCAAGGGCATCATCGTGACGAGCGGAAAGGACAGCTTCGCGGGCGGCATGGACCTCAACGTGCTGGCGCGGATTCGGCAGGAGGCGGGCGACAACCCGGCGCAGGCGCTTTTCGATTTCACCATGTCGGGCCACCATATCCTGCGCAAGCTCGAACGCGCGGGGCTCGATCCCAAGACCAACAAGGGTGGCAAGCCCGTGGTCTGCGCCATTCCCGGCACCTGCGCGGGTATCGGGACCGAGGTGGCGCTCGCCTGTCACCACCGGATCATGGCGGATAATCCCAAGGGCAAGATCGGCCTGCCGGAGATCCTCGTCGGCCTCTTCCCCGGCGGCGGCGGCACGACGCGCTATTCCCGCATGGTGGGTGCCATGGCGGCGGCGCCGGTGCTGCTGGAAGGCAAGATGCTCGATCCGAAGAAGGCCAAGGCGGCGGGGCTGATCGACGATGTCGTTCCGGCCGGTGAATTGCTGGCCAAGGCGAAGGAATGGGTCCTGTCGGCGACCGACGCCGATATCGTCAAGCCGTGGGACCAGAAGGGCTGGAAGATGCCGGGCGGCGCGCCCTATCATCCGGCCGGCTTCATGACCTTCGTCGGCGCGAATGCGATGGTGCATGGCAAGACCCAAGGGGTCTATCCGGCGGCCAAGGCGCTTCTGGCGGCGGTCTATGAGGGCGCGCTGGTGCCCTTCGACACGGCGCTCAAGATCGAGGCGCGGTGGTTCACGCATGTCCTGATGAATCCGTCTTCGTCCGCGATGATCCGGTCGCTTTTCATCAACAAGGAAGCGCTGGAGAAGGGCGCGAACCGTCCCGCCGTGCCCGATCAGCGCGTGAAGAAGGTGGGCGTTCTTGGCGCAGGCATGATGGGTGCCGGCATTGCCTATGTCTCGGCCAATGCGGGGATCGAGGTCGTGCTGATCGACGCCGCGCAGGAGGCCGCCGACAAGGGCAAGTCGCATGCAGCTGACCTGCTCGACAAGGGCATGAAGCGCGGTAGCGTCACCGAGGCGAAGAAGACCGAGGTTCTGGGCCGGATCATGGCAACGACCGACTATGCCGCGCTGAAGGGCTGTGATCTGATCGTCGAGGCGGTCTTTGAGGATATGAAGGTCAAGGCCGACGTGACCGCGAAGGCCGAGGCGGTGATCCCCGAGGGCGCGATCTTTGCGACCAACACCTCGACCCTGCCGATCTCCGACCTCGCCAAGGCGTCGAAACGGCCCGAACAGTTCATCGGCATCCACTTCTTCTCGCCCGTCGACAAGATGATGCTGGTCGAGATCATCAAGGGCCGCGAAACCGGCGATGTGGCCGTCGCCAAATCGCTCGACTTCGTGCGCCAGATCCGCAAGACGCCCATCGTCGTGAACGATGCGCGGTTCTTCTATGCCAACCGCTGCATCATTCCCTACATCAACGAGGGCATCCGCATGGTGTCCGAAGGCGTGGAGCCGGCGCTGATCGAGAATGCGGCGAAGCTTCTCGGCTTCCCGCTCGGGCCGCTGCAACTCGTCGATGAGACCTCCATCGACCTTGGCGTGAAGATCGCGAAGGCGACCAAGGCCGCGATGGGCGACGCCTATCCGGATGGCGCGGTGGACAAGGTGCTGTTCGCGATGGCGGACAAGGGGCGTCTGGGCCGCAAGTCGAAGTCCGGCTTCTATGGCTATGACGACAAGGGCGGGCGGCTTGGCCTTTGGGACGGTCTGGCGGCCGCCTATCCAGTGGCAAAGGATCAGCCCGATCTGTCCGACGTGCAGCATCGCCTGATGATGGCGCAGGTGCTGGAGGCGGTCCGGGCGCTGGAAGAGGGCGTCCTGGAGGACATCCGCGAAGGCGATGTCGGCGCGATCCTCGGCTGGGGCTTTGCGCCCTGGTCCGGCGGGCCCTTCTCCTGGCTCGACATTATCGGCGCGGACAAGGCGGTCGAGATCTGCGAGGGGCTGGAGAAGGCGCACGGACCCCGTTTCGCGGCACCGAAGCTTCTCCGCGATCTTGCCGCGAAGGGGCAGAGCTTCTACGGGCGCTTCGGCACCGCCGCCAAGGCGGCTTGATGTGACGGAAGTGGGGGCTTTGCGCCCCCACACCCCCGCAGAGTATTTTCGAACAGAAGAAGGTCAGTCCGGGTCGAAGCCATAACCAAAGCGTTTGATGTCTTCGGCGCAGATCCGGGCGACGATGTCGGCATCGACTTCGGAATAGTAGCTGCGCCAGTCACGGGTACGGTCGGAGGCATTGGCGACTGACAGGGGCGCGAGGCGGAAGCCCAGGCGGGCCTCGAACGGGCGCACATCCGCGTCGAAATGCTCGATGCGGATGAAAAGGTCACAGCGTTCCGCGCCCCCGGCGGTCGTTACATAGCGCGCGTAGGGGTGGGCGGCGATTGAGCCCTGCGTTTCGGGCGCGCTGAGAAAGCCGCTGAAATCGGTGCGTTTGGCGAGTGTCACCGCAGGATGGGCGAAGGTCTGGGTGCGGAGCCAGTGATAATAGCTCACCATCCGGTCCCAGGGATTGCGGACCAGCGTGAACGATGAAGAAGCTCGCGATCTCCTCGTCGGTCGCAAGGCCGCGAATATCGGCGAGGGTCGCGTGCTTCCAGAGCCGCCCCGCCGTCTCGACGCCCTTGAGCCGCCCTTTGCGCGCCCGGCCCTTGGGCGTGTCGGCGACGATCAAGTCATCCTTCATCGCCCGCGCCTCGAGCGCCAGCGTCAACGCGGTGCCGCCGGTCTTCGGGATATGGATGAAGATATAGCGCCGGCCACGGGAGAGGATCATGGTGCCGGAGCCTAGCGCCGGCGCAGCACGATGATAAGCCCCGCGAGGAAGATCAGCGCCATTCCGGCCGCCGCGCGGGGCGTCTGCACCTGCCCCCAGAGAAGGTAGGACCAGAGCGCACTGGCGGGCAGGATCACATATTCGAAGATCGCGACGCGGCTTGCTTCGGCAATCTGATAGGCGCGGATCATCAGCCCGACACCGAGGAGCGAGCCTGCGGCCTGCACGAAGGTCCAGACAAGGAAGACAGGTGTCAGGACGGTCGCACCGCGCAGGACGAATCCCTCGGGCCCCGCGGGCGTCGCCGGGTGCCAGAGAGCAAGGACACCGATCCCGATCAGGCCGAAGAGTCCGAGCGTGACGAAAAAGCCCGCAAGCAACGTCTCCGCGCTTTCGCGCGCGCACCATTCCCGCGTGGCAATGTTGCCAAGCGCGTAGAGCGCACCGGCCGCTACCGGAAGAATTGTGGCGGGACCGACGCGTTCGCCAGCGGCCGGACCGAGGACAAGAACGACGCCCAGAAAGCCAAGCGCCACGGCGGCCACGCGGAACGGCCCGACGGGATGGCCGAAGGCGAAGCGCGAGATCAGGAGGACGAAGATCGGGGAGGTGAAAAGCCCTGCGGCGACCGTCGCCACGGGCAGGAACGCGAGGCAGCCGAAATAGATCAGCATCGCCGCGCCGTGGATCAGGCTCCGCGCAGCGACCGCACCAGGAGAGACCGGTGCCAGCCTGAGCCCCAATGGCCGCCGCAACAGGCCAAGGAGCGCCATCGCCATCGCCCCGCGCATCGCGTGAAACTGCCAAAGCCCGGAGTCGGCGGCGATCACCTGTACGTAATTGTCCGTGAAGCCGATCACGGTGGCATAGCCGAGGATCATCACAGCCGCCGCAACCGTCCGGTTTGCTCCGCCAATCTCCGTTATGTTCGCCATCTGCGCTTCCCCCGTCGCTTCTTGCTATGCAAGAGCGCAGGCCGGGACAATAATCCCGCCTGTTCGCGACATGTTGCGGCTTGGGAGGGCACGATGGGCTGGATGAAAGACGAGACGGGGCTTGGGCGCAACGCGGCGAATTTCGTGCCGCTGACGCCGCTCTCGTTCCTCAACCGCGCGGCGGCCGTATTCCCCGACCATACCGCCCTGATCTACGGGGCGACCCGTCGGACCTACCGCGCCTACCATGTGCGGGTGAGCCGCCTGGCCTCGGCGCTGGCGAAGCGCGGGATCGTGCCGGGCGATGTGGTGGCAACGCTCTTGCCCAATATCCCGGCGCAGGCCGAAGCCCATTTCGGCATCCCGGCTGCGGGCGCCGTGCTGAACGCGATCAATACCCGGCTCGACACCGATACGGTGGGCTATATCTTCGGTCACGGCGAAGCGAAGATCGTGCTGGTCGATACGAACTTCCTGCCGCTGGCCGAAGAGGCGATCGCGACGATGGAGGGCACCCCGCCTGTCATCATCGAGGTCGCCGATGCCGAGGCGGGATTCGTGCCGACCGGACGTCATGAGACCTATGAGGCGCTGCTGGCCGAAGGTGATCCCGATGCGCCCTGGCACATGCCCGAGGATGAATGGGAGAGTCTCGCGCTCAACTATACCTCCGGCACGACCGGGCGGCCCAAGGGCGTCGTCTATCACCATCGGGGCGCCTATCTCCTGGCGATGGGCACGGCGTTGACATGGTCGGTGGGCATCCATCCGGTCTACCTGACCATCGTGCCGCTCTTTCATTGCAATGGCTGGTGCCACACCTGGGCAATGCCAGCGGTGGGCGGCACCGTCGTCTGCTGCCGCGACATCACCGCGAAGAACATCTATGACGCCATCGCCGACCACGGCGTCACGCATTTCGGCGGCGCGCCCATTGTGCTTAACATGCTGATCCAGGCCAAGGCGTCCGATCGCAGGCCCTTCGATCACATCGTCGAGGTTTTCACCGCAGGCGCCCCACCCGCTGCCGCGACGCTCGCCGCCATCGAACCCCTGGGCTTCAGGGTCACGCAGGTCTACGGCCTGACCGAAACCTATGGCCATGTCACCGAATGTATCTGGAACGCCGAATGGGATGGTCTGCCACAAGATGAACGCGCCGTGATCAAGGCGCGGACCGGGGTGCTCATGCCCTTCATGGAGGATATCGCGGTTCATGACGAGCACGGCCATGCCGTGCCCTGGGACGGCCATTCGACGGGCGAGATCGCCATTCGCGGCAATGCCGTGATGAAGGGCTACCTGAAGAATCCCGAGGCGACGGCCGAGGCCTTCAGGGGCGGCTACTTCCGGTCCGGCGACGTCGCCTTCCAGCATGCCGATGGCTATATCAAGATCACCGACCGGGCGAAGGACATCATCATCTCGGGCGGCGAGAACGTGTCTTCGGTCGAGGTCGAGGGCGCGCTGATGCACCATCCCTCAGTCTCGCTCTGCGCCGTCGTCGCCAAGCCGGACGACAAATGGGGCGAAGTGCCTTGCGCCTTCGTTGAACTGAAGGAGGGCACGGTTGCCTCGGAGGCGGAACTGATCGCCTTCGCGCGCTCTCGGCTCGCCGGCTTCAAGACGCCGAAACTGGTCGTCTTCTGCGATCTGCCGAAGACCTCGACCGGCAAGATCCAGAAATTCGAGTTGAGACAGATGGCGAAGTCGATCTGACCGCCCGGGCGTGCCGGGAATTGTTCTGGCGCGCCTTCTCCGCTAGGGTCGCATCGAGGCAATTGAGCAAACGCGGCCGACAATGACGGCACTGACAGAATTCCAGCGTCTGGAATGCACCGGATTGTGGCGCGACGCCCCCGGTGCCCAGAAACGCGAGGTCATCGTGTCCTTCGGCGACGCGACCCTCGTGATTTCCGAGGCGCGGAGCGCGCGGGCGCTCACCCATTGGTCTCTGCCCGCGATCCTCAGGCTCAATGCCGGCCAGATACCCGCCCGCTACGCCCCGGCGCCCGATGCGGACGAGGAGCTGGAGCTTGACGACGAAACCATGGTTGCGGCCATCGACAAGGTTCACACGCTAATCGCCGCGCGGCAACCGCACCCCGGCCGCTTGCGCAATCTTCTTCTGGGGGCGGGCCTCGTCGCCGTCCTGGGCATCGGCATCCTGTGGATGCCGCGCGCCTTGATCGACCATACCGCGCGACGCCCTGCCCTTCGCGACACGGCAGGAAATCGGGCGTGCCGCATTGGCTGATCTGATGCGGCTGACCGGCGCAGCCTGCGCGGGGCCGGAAGGCAGCGCCGCGCTTGACCGCCTGCGCGACCGGATGAGCGGCGCCGGCGGCGCGACCCTTGTGCTGCCCGCACCACTCGCTGTGGCAAACATGCTGCCCGGCCGCATCCTGGTGCTGCCCCGCGCGGCGGTGGAGGCACAGGACCGCCCCGAGGTGGCCGCGGCGACGATCCTCGCCGCAGAGGTCGCCGCCGAGAAGAACCCGCCCATTCGCGACCTGCTGCATTTCGCGGGTTTCCGCGCGACGATCAGCCTGCTGACCACCGGGCAACTGCCTTCGGGCGCGCTGAAAGGCTATGGCGAGGCTCTCTTGTCGCGCAAGGAGACGCCGGCCCCGCAGCCGGCCCTTCTTCAGCGTTTTTCCGAGGCCGGCCTGTCAAGCACGCCCTATGCCTATGCGCTGGACCCGACCGGAGAAACCACGCTTGGCCTGATCGAGGCCGACCCGCATCGCGCGGACGCAAAGCCCGTGATGACGGACACCGACTGGGTCGCGCTTCAGGGCATCTGCGGCGAGTAATACCTAGCCTCTCGTCGGGAAGGCGTCGCGATATCCGCTCCGGCGCACCGATGTCAGCGCGTCGGAGGCGTCGGCGGCCGAGGTGAAGGGGCCGGCGAGGATGACCTTGAGGCGCCCGGCGACCGCGACCGAAACCGGCAGGCCAAGCCCTTTCAGCGTCGCGATGGCGCGTTCGGCATTTGCAGCCTGCGAAAAGGCGCCGATCTGGATGTAGGGACCGGCGGCGGAGGTGGTGGAACCAGCGCCTGCGCCATCGCCGCCTGTCCCGCCGTGGTCAGCCTGCCCGTTCGCATGGCTCACCCGGTAAGCGCCCTGATTGGCCGTTTCGGCACGGCGGATTTCGGCGGCGCTCGGTGCGCGGTCCGACACCTCAAGCCCCGGAATGGCGAGGCCGTTCAGATAGCCCACCGCAGGCGCATCATTGACCTCTGCGCATTGCGTGACCCGGCGGCCATCGCTGAGAAGATAGCGTTGCGCGGCGGCGATCCGGTCGGCGCAATAGGTCGCGGATTTTGCGACGGCCTTCCGGTGGACAAGCGCCACCGATTTCGGCGCTAGAGGTTTGCCGGCCTTCTTGCGTTTCGCAGGCGTCGCTTTCACAGGCGCCGGCATCGCGGGTTCCGCCACGGTTTGCGGTGCGACGGGCTGCGCGGCGGCAACTGTCGCCGCCGATGGCGCAGGGGCAGAATCTGGCGCAGGGGCGGCGCCGGAGGGAGCAGCCGCAGAAGTCGGCTCATAGCCGCAGACCGGCTGGCGGTCGCGGTTGACACGCGGCACCCAGGTCGTCTGACCGGCAAGTCCCGCGCGCAGGAATACGCAGCCTGCGCTGTCGACATATTGGTTGCCGCTGTAGTCCGCCGGGGGAAGCTCCCTGGGTTCGTTTCCCCGCGCGGCCTGTCCACTGACCCCCGTTATCGCCGTCGCGAAAAGTGCTGCTGTGACCAGCGTAAAAGCCCGCATCATCCGCCCCATTTCTTAGTTGTGGCAGGATGCCAAAGGCGGAGGCCGACGTAAAGGGGCGATAGCTTATTTTGTGCCAAACATGCGATCGCCCGCATCCCCTAGCCCCGGTACAATATATCCATGCTCATTGAGCCTTTCATCCACAGAAGCTGTGACGATGGGCACGTCGGGATGCGCCGCCTTCATCCGCGCGATGCCTTCCGGGGCGGCCAGAAGGCACATGAAGCGGATGTTCTTGGCCCCTGATTTCTTGAGCAGATCCACCGCGGCGACCGAGGAATTCCCGGTCGCCAGCATCGGATCGAGCGCGATCACGAGGCGGCCCTCAAGCTCTGACGGAACCTTGTAGTAATATTGCACCGGCTGAAGTGTCTTTTCATCGCGATAAAGCCCGACAAACCCGACGCGGGCGGCGGGAATCAGCTCAAGCACCCCGTCGAGAAGACCATTCCCCGCCCGCAGGATCGAAATCAGGGCAAGCTTCTTGCCGTCGATCACCGGCGCATCCATCGCGCAAAGCGGCGTCTCGATCCGCTTCGTCGTCATCTCCATCTCGCGCGTGATCTCATAGGCGAGCAATTGGCTGATCTCGCGCAGGAGGCGGCGGAAGGAATTGGTCGACGTCTCCTTTTCCCGCATCAGCGTCAGCTTGTGCTGGACGAGCGGGTGAGTGACGACGGTCAGATGCTCAAGCATAAGAATTCTCCAGTTTCTTCAGTATATTGCCGCGCGTTCTTTCATCGCAGAAGGCGGCCTTGGCCGAGGTTTCGGCGATCCGGCGGAAGATGCCGTCGTCCCAACCGAAAGCCTCTGCCAACTGCTCGTATTCGCGTGTCATCGTGGTGTGGAAAAACGGCGGATCGTCGGTCGAGACGGTGACCGCAACGCCCCTTTCCATAAGCTTCTCAATCGGATGCGCGCGCCAGTTCGAGTAGATCCCGAGCGCGATGTTGGAGCCAGGACAGACCTCAAGCACGATCTGCCGCTCTGCCAGTTCGTCGACCAATGCCAGATCCTCGATGGCGCGGACGCCGTGGCCGATCCGCTCCACCCCAAGGTCGCGCACAGCGTCGCGGACGCTGTCCGGCCCACCCCATTCGCCGGCATGGCAGGTCAGCCGCAACCCCGCCTCGCGGGCGCAGTCAAAGGACCAAAGAAAGTCACCGGGCTTGCCGATCTTCTCATCGCCGGCGAGACCGAAACCGACGATCCAGTCGCCCGCTGTCTCAGCCGCACAAAGCGCGGTTTCGCGCGCCTTCTCCGGCCCGAAATGGCGGATCGGCGTGACGATGCCGCGAAGGACGATCCCGTCCTGACGCTCCGCCGCATCCGCCGCCTCGCGGATCGCATGGAGGTATTCGCGCCACGCCGCCACATCGCGGCCGCCGCAGAAATCGGGGCTGAGGAAGCATTCCGAATAGATCACGCCAGACGCCGCGCTTTGCTCCAGCACCGCGCGGGTCAGGCGATAGTAATCCTGCGGCGTGGTGAGGACCGAGGTCGCGGCCTCATAGACCTTCAGGAAATCCCAGAAATCCTTGTAGGCGTAGCTGCCCCTCTCGTCGAAGATGCCGGAGATATCGATATGCTTCTCGGCCGCCAGCCCGCGAATGAACGCAGGCGGCGCGGCGCCTTCGAGGTGGAGGTGAAGCTCGACCTTGGGCAGGACATCGGTCATGCCGTTCTGTCCCGTCGGGCGACGGCGGCGTCCTCGCCCATCTGTAGATACGGATGCACTACAGATAAACGACGCTGACATGACGGATAGGTTACAGGCCTGAGCGTCGTCACAGGACGTTCCTCCCGGTGCCGTGCGACGGCAGGCCGAGATGCGCCGCGATGGATGCCGCGACATCGGTGAACGCGATCTGGCCGAAGCTGCCCGTGCCTGCGCCGGCGCAGACAACCGGCACGCGCTCGCGCGTATGATCGGTGCCGACCCAGGTCGGATCATTGCCGTGGTCGGCGGTGAAGATGGCGACATCGCCGGGACGAAGGGCTTCCAGAAATGTCGCGACCTGCGCGTCGAACCACTCCAGCGCACGGGCATAGCCCGACACATCGCGGCGGTGGCCGTAGAGCGTGTCGAACTCGACGAAGTTCGCAAAGGTCAAGGAACCAGGCTCGGCCTCCTGCGCCCACCCCATCAGATGTTCGAAAAGGACAGCGTCCACCCCTTTCTTCACATCGTCGATGCCCCGCATGGAGAAGATGTCGCCGATCTTGCCGATGGCATGAACCTTATGTCCCGCCCCCTGCACCCAGTCGCACAGCGTCGGCGACGGCGGTGCAATTGCGTAATCGTGCCGGTTCGCGGTGCGCTTGAAATTGCCCGGCTCCCCGACGAAAGGCCGCGCGATTACCCGGCCAACCTTCATCGCATGAAGGCGCGGCGCAATGTCCTGGCAGAGCTTCAGGAGACGGTCGAGGCCGAAGGTTTCCTCATGCGCCGCGATCTGAAAGACGCTGTCGGCCGAAGTGTAGCAGATCGGCCAGCCGCTCCGCATATGTTCGGCGCAGTGTTCCTCGATGATCGGCACGCCCGAAGCGTGGCAATTTCCGAGCGTCCCGCCCGCGCCGCACAGCCGCGCGACTTCATCCATCAGATCCTGCGGAAAGGCGGGGACAACATCAGGGAAATAGTGCCATTCCCACGGCACCGGAACGCCCGCGAGCTCCCAATGGCCGGAAGGCGTGTCCTTGCCGCGTGAAACCTCGGTCGCGGCACCCCAGCGCCCCACGGGCTCTGCGTCAAAGCCCGGCATCGTCGCATCCGAGGCGAGGCGGACGGCCTCACCGAGGCCCAACGCATCGAGATTTGGCATCTTCAAGGGACCGCTTCGCTCGTTCTCCGCCCGCCCGGCGGCGCAGGCCTCGGCGATATGACCCAGCGTGCAGGCCCCCGTATCAGGCACATCGCCATTGAAGAATGTGTCGGCATCCGGTGCGCCACCCGCACCGACGCTATCCATGACGATGAGAAAAGCGCGCGTCATCGGCCGACCCTTCCGTGGACCAGCGGCGGCTCCTCAGGTTCCTCCCCGGCAATCCGGTAGGCGGCGATGACGGCCGCCACGGCAGCGTCGGCGTCAGCATCGCTTGCCGCGTGGACCCGCGCGATGGCTTCGCCTGCGGCCAGAGGTTCGCCGATGGGCATGAGATCGGAAAACCCAACCGACGGATTGATCTTGTCGCCGCCTTTGAGCCGCCCGCCGCCCAGATGCACGACCGCGTGGCCAAGCGCTTCGGCGTCGATCTCGGCGACGAACCCCGCACGCGGGGCGGGCACATCCCGCATCACGCGCGCGGCAGGAAGCCGGTCGGGGTAGCGCTCCACGAAATCACCTGGGCCGCCAAGTGCCGCGACCATACGGCCGAAGACCTCGGCCGCGCGACCCGAGGTCAGCGCCTCGTCGATCTGGTCGGCGCCGTCCTCAGCATCCCCCGCCAACCCGCCAAGGACCAGCGCCTCGCCGCCAAGGGCCACGGTAACGTCCCAAAGCGCCTGGTTGACCGCGTGGCCGGTCATCGTCTCCATCACCTCCAGCACTTCAAGCGCGTTCCCGGCTGACGCCGCGAGTGGCTGATTCATGTCGGTAATCAGGGCCGCACATCGACAACCGGCGCCCTCGGCCGTGGTGACGAGAGACTGTGCGAGCGCCTTCGCGCGGTCCATCGTCTTCATGAACGCACCCGAGCCAACCTTCACATCAAGGACGAGCGCCTCGAGCCCTGCGGCGAGCTTCTTCGACAGGATCGACGCGGTGATGAGGTCGATGCTCTCGACCGTCCCGGTCACGTCGCGGACCGCGTAGAGCCGTCGGTCGGCGGGTGCGATATCACCGGTTGCGCCGATGATCGCGCAGCCGACATCGGCAACGAGGCGATGCAGATCCTCGTTCGGGATGTCAGTGCGGTAGCCCGGAATCGCCTCAAGCTTATCGAGTGTGCCGCCGGTATGGCCAAGCCCCCGGCCAGAGATCATCGGAACATAGGCGCCGCAGGCCGCAAGTGCCGGCGCGAGAAGAAGCGAGGTGCAATCGCCAATGCCGCCGGTCGAATGCTTGTCGATCACCGGGCCGGGCAGGTTCCAGTCCAGCACCTGCCCGCTGTCGCGCATGGCAAGGGTCAGGCCCACGCGTTCCTCATCCGAAAGCCCGTTCAAGAGAACTGCCATTGCGAACGCACCTGCCTGGGCGTCGGTCACATCGCCACTTGCCAACCCGTTGGCAAACCAAACGGCGGCCTCAGCCGAAAGGCCCTTGCGGTCCCGAATATCGGCGATGATCCCCCGGGCGTCGCGCATCACCTGTCGCCCATATGTCCGGCGCCGAAACTGCCGGGGAGAAGATCACCAATCGTCGTCTCCGTCACCGCGCCCGCAACCGTCGCAAGCGTGACCTTCGCGTCATGGCGGCCGAATTCCGCGAGTTTTTGCCGGCACCCGCCGCAGGGTGGCACCGGCGTCGGGCAGTCAGCAATCACGGCGACTTCGGTCAACTCGGTCTCGCCCGCGGCGATCATCGCGGCAATCGCTCCGGCCTCGGCGCAGGTGCCTTCGGGATAGGCTGCGTTCTCCACGTTGCAGCCACGATAGACAGTTCCGGAGACCGCGCGAACGGCCGCCCCCACCTTGAAACGCGAATAGGGCGCATAGGCGTTTTCGCGAACCTCGGCGGCTGCCTGAAGAAGTGTATCGGACGCCATGCGACCCCCCACTTTATGCTAGTGTCTCTGTGCCGCGCCCCAGGATGGGCCGCAGGCCCGGCGCGATCCGGCCGCGACGGTGAAAGACTAGGTCGCGCTTCAGCGATTCAGAAGAGAAATCGCGCCAGGATAGCCGATTCATGCCGGAAATTTTGCTGCACAAATATAGATGGACCCGTGATAGTTCTGAATACATGGCCGCGATACGCTTCCTGCACGGCAGCCTCTTTCACGGCGTTCGTAGATAGTTTAGCATTAAATGACCACAGGGAGGACAGATTTTGGACGACACCAGACAGGAAAACGCCCGTCAGGCGGCGCTCGACTATCACGAATTCCCCAAGCCTGGAAAGCTCGAGATCCGCGCGACGAAACCGCTTGCCAATGGTCGCGACCTCTCCCGCGCCTATTCGCCGGGCGTGGCGGAGGCCTGTCTTGAGATCAAGGCCGATCCCGCCAGCGTCAGCCGTTACACGGCGCGCGGCAACCTCGTCGCAGTGGTGTCGAACGGCACCGCGGTCCTTGGCCTCGGCAATATCGGGGCGATGGCATCAAAGCCGGTGATGGAGGGCAAGGCTGTCCTGTTCAAGAAGTTCGCCAACATCGACTGCTTCGACATCGAGGTGAACGAATCCGACCCCGAGAAGCTCGCCGATATCGTCTGCGCGCTGGAACCGACCTTCGGTGCGATCAACCTCGAAGACATCAAGGCGCCGGATTGTTTCATCGTTGAACGACTTTGCCGGGAGCGCATGAACATCCCGGTTTTCCACGACGATCAGCACGGCACGGCCATTGTCGTCGGCGCCGCGGCAACCAATGCGCTGCATGTCGCGGGCAAGAAGTTCGATGAGATCAAGGTCGTGTCGACCGGCGGAGGTGCTGCGGGCATCGCCTGTCTCGACATGCTGCTGAAGCTGGGCGTCAGGCGCGAGAATGTGTGGCTTTGCGATATCGCCGGCCTCGTCTACGATGGCCGCACGGACCAGATGACGGCGCAGAAGGCCGCCTATGCACAAGGCACAGTGGCGGCGGCGCTGGACGACGTGATCGCCGGTGCGGATCTCTTTCTTGGCCTCTCCGGCCCCGGCGTCCTGACGCCCGCGATGGTCAAGAAGATGGCGAAGCAACCCATCGTCTTCGCGCTTGCCAATCCGACGCCGGAAATCCTGCCTGACGAGGTGCGCAGCGTGGCGCCCGATGCAATCATGGCCACCGGGCGGTCCGACTTTCCCAATCAGGTCAACAACGTCCTGTGCTTTCCATTCATCTTCCGTGGCGCGCTTGACGTCGGCGCGACGACGATCAACGACGAGATGGAGTTGGCCTGCATCGACGGCATCGCCGCCCTCGCCCGTGCGACGACCAGCGCCGAAGCAGCCGCCGCCTATCGTGGCGAAAAGCTGACCTTCGGGCCGGATTATCTTATCCCGAAGCCGTTCGACCCGCGCCTCATCGGGACTGTCGCCTCGGCCGTGGCGAAGGCGGCGATGGAGACCGGTGTCGCGACGCGGCCGATCACGGATCTCGCCGCCTATCACAGAAAACTTGACGGTTCGGTCTTCAAATCCGCGCTTATCATGCGTCCGGTCTTCGAGGCGGCGCGTTCCGCAAACCGTCGCATCGTCTTCGCCGAGGGCGAGGATGAGCGGGTCTTGCGCGCCGCCAACGCGATGCTGGAGGAGATGACGGACAGCCCGATCCTGATCGGGCGCCCCGAAGTCATCGAGCGGCGCTGCGAAAGGGCGGGCCTGCCGATCCGCCCCGGCCGCGACTTCGAGATCGTGAACCCCGAGAACGATCCGCGCTACCGCGACTATTGGGGCAGCTACCACGAGGTCATGGCGCGCAAGGGTGTGACACCGGACCTCGCCCGCGCAATCATGCGCACCAACACGACCGCGATCGCCGCGGTCGCCGTGCACCGCGGCGAAGCTGACAGCATGATCTGCGGCACGTTCGGGCAGTTTGGCTGGCATCTGAATTACATCCGGCAAGTGCTCGCGCAGGACGGGCTTGCGGCGCATGGCGCGCTGAGCCTGATGATTCAAGAAGACGGCCCGCTTTTCGTTGCCGACACCCATGTGAACGCCGTGCCGACACCCGAACAGATCGCCACGACGATCTGCGGAGCAGCGCGCCACGCCCGCCGCTTTGGGGTCACGCCGAAAGTGGCGCTCTGCTCGCATTCCAACTTCGGCAGCCTTGATACGGATTCCGGCGAACGTATGCGCGGGGCGATCGAGATTCTCGACGCCAAGAAGCCGGACTTCGCCTATGAGGGCGAAATGTCCGCCGATGCCGCGCTCGACCCCGAGCTGAGGGCGCGCATCTTCCCGGACAGCCGGATCGAGGGCGCGGCGAACATCCTCGTCTTCGCTTACACCGATGCCGCGAATACCGCCCGCAACATGCTCAAGCACAAGGCGGGCGGGCTCGAGGTCGGGCCGATCCTGATGGGGATGGGCAACAAGGCCCATATCGTGACGCCGTCGATCACTCCGCGTGGGCTTTTGAATATGTCGGCAATCGCCGGAACGCCGGTCACGCATTACAGCTAGCGCCGCGCGATTCCCTTTGTATCGAAAGCTTTCAGGAGGAATCTTTGCAAACTGGCGCGAAGGCTTAGCAATACCGCGTGTGACGCGAGAGGTTTGCAATTCTTTGCGGGCGATTCCGCGCCCTTTCTGCAAACATTTTGTCGCAGTTAGCGCCAGCGGTCCCGAAAGAAGATTGCGACACCGCCACCGCCTCCCTTACGAAGGGGCAACCCCGGAGGAGCAGTGACATGGCATACAAGGATATCTACGCATCCTGGAAGTCGAACCCCGACGCCTTCTGGATGCGCGAGGCGCAAGCGATCGACTGGGTGAAGGCCCCGTCAAAGGCGCTCTTCGCCGAAAACGCGCCCCTTTACGAATGGTTCGCGGACGCCCAGGTCAACACTTGCTGGAACGCGGTCGACCGGCACGTCGAGGCGGGGCGCGGTAACCAGCTCGCCATCATCCACGACAGCCCGATCACCCATTCGACCAAGGGGATCACCTACCGCGAGCTGCGCGACCGCGTGGCCAGCCTTGCCGGCGCGCTGCGCGCCAAGGGCGTCGAAAAGGGCGACCGCGTCATCCTCTACATGCCGATGGTGCCCGAGGCGCTGGAAGCGATGCTGGCCTGCGCCCGGCTTGGCGCGATCCATTCGGTCGTCTTCGGCGGCTTTGCCGCGCATGAACTGGCGGTGCGGATCGACGATGCGAAACCCAAGGCGATCATCGCCGCCTCCTGCGGGCTCGAACCGGGCCGGACGGTGCATTACAAACCGCTGCTCGATGCGGCGATCGAGCAGGCAACGCATAAACCGGCCTTCACCGTGATCTTCCAGCGCGAGCAGGAAGTGGCGAAGCTGATCGAGGGGCGCGACTACAACTGGCATGGCTTCCAGTATGGCGTCGAGCCGGCGGAATGTGTGCCGGTCGAGGGCAACCATCCGGCCTATATCCTTTACACCTCCGGCACCACCGGGGCCCCGAAGGGCGTCGTCCGACCCACGGCGGGCCACCTCGTCGCGCTGAACTGGACCATGAAGAACCTCTACGACGTCGAGGCGGGCGATGTCTTCTGGGCGGCCTCGGACGTGGGCTGGGTCGTGGGACACAGCTATATCTGCTATGGCCCGCTGATCGCAGGCTGCACCACCATCGTTTTTGAGGGCAAGCCCGTCGGCACCCCGGATGCGGGCACATTCTGGCGCGTGATCCAGAACCACAAGGTGAAGTCCTTCTTCACCGCGCCGACCGCGCTCCGCGCCATCAAGCGCGAGGACCCGAACGGCGAACTCATCAAGGACTACAACCTGCGCAATCTTCGGGCGCTGTTTCTCGCGGGCGAGCGTGCGGACCCTGACACGATCAAATGGGCGCAGCGCCATCTGGGCATCCCTGTCATCGACCATTGGTGGCAGACCGAAACCGGCTGGGCCATCGCGGGCAACCCGCTCGGGATCGAGGAACTTCCGGTCAAGATCGGCTCCCCCTCCGTCGCGATGCCGGGTTATGACGTGCAAGTTCTGGACGAAGGCGGCCATCCCCTCAAGGCTGGCGAACTTGGCGCCATCGCCGTCAAGCTGCCCCTGCCCCCCGGAACGCTGCCGACACTCTGGAACGCGGAGGATCGGTTCCGGAAATCCTACCTCAGCCACTTCCCCGGTTATTACGAGACGGGGGACGCAGGCTATATCGACGAGGACGGCTATCTCTACATCATGGCGCGCACCGACGACGTCATCAACGTCGCGGGCCACCGGCTGTCGACCGGCGCGATGGAAGAGATTCTCGCTGCTCACGTAGATGTCGCCGAATGTGCCGTGATCGGCGTGGCGGATTCGCTCAAGGGGCAGGTGCCGCTGGGCTTCCTCTGCCTCAACAAAGGGACCAACCGGGCGCATGAGGATGTCGTCAAAGACTGCGTGAAGCTCGTCCGCGATCAGATCGGCCCGGTCGCGGCATTCAAGCTCGCCTGCGTTGTGGATCGCCTGCCGAAAACCCGCTCGGGCAAGATTTTACGCGGCACGATGGTCAAGATCGCAGACGGCGAAGCGTATAAGATGCCTGCCACAATCGACGATCCGGCGATTCTGGACGAGATTGCCGTGGCACTGACGGCATTGGGTTATCCGGCATCCTGAGCACGGGAAACAATCGGGTCTCGCAGCGCAAATTATCTGCGCGCGGGACCTGTCGTTTCAGACAGGTTGGCGTATTTCCGTCATTCGCCTACAAATACCGCACCATGCAACCTTTGCTTGTATTTCCAAACGTGCGCCGGGCACATCAAGGTAGTGAGTGATGCGGGTCAGTGACACGCCCAAGACGCAAGACGCAATTGCGATAGACACGGGCGGCATAACGCTTCTCGGGCATGACCTTCGGGCGGCCGTTTCCGACATCATCGGCGGACTGCGCCTGATTGATCAGGAGGAGATGGACTCAGGCACGCGCCTGCAACTCGAACGCGTCCGCACGGCAAGTGAAACGCTCGCCCGCCTTCTGGAAGAGGCGATGGCGAATATCTTCGGCGACGAGGCGGTCGTCGTCGCCCAGCCGTCGAATGTGCAGTTGGAGCGATTCCTCTACGACGTCGAAATGCGCTGGTCTGGCCGGGCCAGCGAAAAGGGACTGCATCTGAAGTTCGAGCGCGACGAAGGCCTGCCGCAGATTCTGAAGGTCGACCGCGTGGCACTCGACCGTATTCTTTCGAATATCCTTTCGAACGCGATCAAATACACCGACATCGGGACAATCCGCCTTGATGTCACCTCCTGTTCCCAGGGCGCGCTACGCCTCTCGATCACCGATCAGGGGCCGGGCTTTTCGGCCGAGGCGCTGGCGCGGCTCTTTCAGTACCGCGGCCGGCCTGATGATACGGGCAAGCCGGGACAGGGTCTTGGAATGCATATCACCAAGAATTTTTCGGATCTGATCGGCGCCACGATCTCGGTCGACAATCCGGCCGAAGGGGGCGCGCGCGTGACGCTGGAGCTGCCGCCCGCGGTCCTGTCGAAAGCGCAGATCGGAGAACAGCCTGAACTTCCGGACCTCAGCAAGATCAAGGTCCTTGTCGCCGAGGACAGTGCCACCAATCAACTGCTCATCGGCCAGATGCTGAGCAGCATGGGCGCTGAATTCGAGATTGCCGCCGACGGCGTGCAAGCGCTCAACTGGCTTGAGCGGGAAGAATTCGACCTCGCCCTCATCGATATCGAGATGCCGCGCCTTGGCGGGATCGATGTGATCCGCACGGTCCGCGCCAATGACCGGCTTTATTCGCGGATGCCCATCGTCGCTATCACAGCCTATGTGCTGCGCGCCAATCGCGATGCCATCTATGCGGCCGGGGCGGATGCGATCCTGGCCAAGCCTCTTGGCAGCATCGAGGCGTTCGGTGTGGCCATCGGCAACGTCTTGCACCGCGCGGCGCTCGGCCCCGAGGAGGTGACAGCGGAAGCCGGTGCCCAGCCGGTCGATTTTCGCCGCGAAACCTTCGACAGGCTTCTGGAAGTGGCTGGCCCCGACACCGCGCGCGAGCTTATGTCCCGGCTCTTTGCCGATCTGCGCAAGGCCGAGCGTGGGCTGGTCGCGGGTCTGTCCGAGAATGATCTGAACGCGATCCGGGCCGAGACCCATGTTCTGATCGCCCTTGCCGGGGCGATCGGCGCCGAGCGGCTAAGCAGGCTCGCGCAGACGCTGAACGCCATCGCCCATCGCGGCGAAGGCGGTGACCTGACTGCGTTAGGGGACGAGTGCCTCGCGCAGCTCGATCGGCTCATTCACTTCGTCGGCCAGGAAAAAGCCAGCAGGGGCGACTTGTGATGACCGCGCCTCCGCTGCTTCTCGTCGAAGACACGCCCTCGCTCCAGCTCGTCTACGAATCTGTTCTGCGCTCGGCGGGATATGCCGTGCGTTCGGCGGGCGATGGCGCGACCGGGCTTGCCGCCTTCAAGGCGATGATGCCCTCTGTCGTTCTTCTGGACCTGATGCTGCCGGACCGTGACGGGCTCGACCTCCTGAAAGAGATGCTGTCGATCAAGCCGGACGCTCATGTCATCGTCATCACCGCGAACGGCTCGATCAACAAGGCGGTCGCAGCGATGCGTGCCGGGGCGCATGAGTTTCTCGTCAAGCCCTTCGACGAACAGCGCTTTCTGAACGCCATTGAAAACGCGCTCTCCGCCGTGGGAACATCGGCGATACCGTCCCCTGAGACGGCGAACATGATCGTACCGCCGGGGGAGTTCATCGGCAGCTCACCCGCGATGTCGCAGATCTATGACAAGATACGCTCGGTCGCGCGGTCGATGGCGACGGTCTTCATTACCGGCGAAAGCGGCACCGGCAAGGAACTGTGCGCCCAGGCGGTGCATGATCTTTCCAACCGTGCCAACGGGCCTTTCGTTCCCTTGAACTGCGGCGCCATCCCGTCGGAACTGTTGGAATCCGAGGTCTTCGGCCATGTGAAGGGCTCCTTCACGGGCGCGATTTCCGACAAGCCGGGTGCTGCATCATCGGCCGACGGCGGCACGCTCTTTCTCGATGAGATCTGCGAGCTTGACCTCAATCTTCAGACCAAGCTTCTGCGCTTTCTTCAGACCTCGACGATCCAGCCTGTTGGCGCCGCCCGGCCACGCAAGGTGAACGTCCGTATCGTTTGCGCCACGAACCGGGATCCCTTGCAGGCCGTACGCATGGGGCAGTTCCGAGAGGATCTTTACTACCGGCTTCACGTGGTGCCGATCCACATGGCGCCTTTGCGCGAGCGGGGTGAAGATGTGAACGTGATCGCCACCGCCGCCCTGAGCCGCTTTGCACGCGAAGAAGGCCGCGACTTCACGGCACTCGATGACGAAGTCAGGGCGCTGTTCCTGTCGCTCGATTGGCCCGGCAACGTCCGCCAGCTTCTCAATGTCATGCGCAATGTCGTCGTATTGAACAACGGACGCACGGTGACCCGCGCCATGCTGCCCGCGGACCTTCACAGCGGGTCACGGCGCGACGCGCCCGCGCGGGAAACCGCCGTGGAACGGGGGACGGGCCTCGACGGGTTGTTGGGCCGCAGCCTTGCAGAGGTCGAGCAGCTCGTCATTGAAGCCACGATCGCCCTCCACGGCGGGTCGATTCCGAAGGCCGCGCGCGTTCTCGACGTCTCCCCCTCCACGCTTTACCGAAAGATCGAAAGCTGGAAAGGCGCGGACCAGGTTTAGGTCACACGAACTGCTCACGCGTCAGGCGTTCTTCCAGCCCGTGACCCGGGTCGAAGAGAATGCGGTGCTGCACTGCGGGTTCCGAACGCACCTCGACCCAGAGAATGTCGCGCGCGGACCGGCCATCGGCATCCGCCATGACCGGCCGCTTGGCGGCATCGAGGACATCGAAACGCACCTTCGCCGTCTTCGGCAACAGCGCTCCACGCCAGCGCCGGGGCCGGAAGGCCGCCATCGCGGTCAGCGCCAGCACATCCGCGCCAATGGGTAGAATGGGGCCGTGGGCAGAGTAGTTGTACGCGGTGGAACCCGCAGGCGTGCAGACGAGTGCCCCGTCGCAGACAAGCTCCTCCATCCGAACCTTGCCATCGATGCTGATCCGCAGCTTCGCCGCCTGCGGCCCGGCGCGGAGCAGAGATACCTCGTTGATGGCAAGCGCATCGTGGACATTTCCGTCGATGCCGACCGCATGCATGGCCAGTGGATTGATGACCTCTTCCTCGGCGGCGGCAAGCCGTTCGGACAACCCCTCTTCGCCGTATTCGTTCATGAGGAATCCGATGGTTCCGCAGTTCATGCCATAGACCGGCACGATGATCCGCTCGGTCGCATGCAGCGTTTGCAACATGAACCCGTCACCGCCGAGCGCGACGATCACATCCGCCGCGTCGACCGGGCACGATCCGTAGCGCCCGCTCAGCCGTTCAAGCGCCGATTGCGCGACCTCGGTGTCGCTCGCCATGAAGCAGATCTTCGGCATCGGCAGTCCAACTCCTCCGTCGGGCGCATTGATCCATTCCGGTGGACCGAAGGCAACCCCCGTTCGGAGGCTTTCCTGCGTGGGGCGGCTCAGGATGAAAGTTTCCGATCGTGACCGGGGTTTCGTGCCCGGATGGAAAGAGGTCGGATTCGTCCTTTCCGCAGGGTCGCCCCTGCGATAAAGAGCCTGCGACGCTGATCTCAGGAGACGCCCATGAACGCCCCGCAACGTGACGCCGGATTTTTCACCGAGAGCCTTGCCAGCCGCGACCCTGCGCTCTTTGGCGCGGTGACCGACGAGCTGGGCCGCCAGCGCGACGAGATCGAGCTGATCGCCTCGGAGAACATCGTCAGCCGGGCGGTGATGGAGGCGCAGGGCTCGGTCCTGACCAACAAGTATGCCGAGGGCTATCCGGGCCGGCGCTATTACGGCGGCTGCGAGTTCGTCGACGTGGCCGAGAACCTCGCCATCGACCGCGCCAGGGAGCTCTTCGGCTGCGGCTTCGCCAACGTGCAGCCGAATTCCGGCAGCCAGGCCAATCAGGGCGTGTTTCAGGCGCTGATCAAGCCCGGCGACACCATCCTCGGCATGAACCTCGCCTCCGGCGGCCACCTCACCCATGGCGCGGCGCCGAACCAGTCCGGCAAGTGGTTCAACGCCATCCAGTACGGTGTGCGCCAGCAGGACAACCGGATCGACTACGACGAGATCGCGGCCCTGGCGCCAAGGCGCATCAGCCGAAGCTCATCATCGCCGGCGGCTCGGCCGTGCCGCGGGTCATCGATTTCGCCAAGTTCCGGGAGATTGCCGACAGTGTCGGGGCATATCTGATGGTCGACATGGCGCATTTCGCCGGCCTCGTCGCGGGCGGCCAGCACCCGTCGCCCTTCCCGCATGCCGATGTGGCGACGACGACGACGCACAAGACGCTGCGCGGCCCGCGCGGCGGCATGATCCTGACCAATGACGCGGAGATCGCCAAGAAGGTCAATTCGGCGATCTTCCCCGGCATCCAGGGCGGCCCCCTGATGCATGTCATCGCCGCCAAGGCGGTGGCCTTCGGCGAGGCCTTGCGGCCCGAGTTCAAGACCTATGCCGCCCAGGTCGTCAAGAACGCGCAGGCGCTGGCCGACGAGTTGATGAAGGGCGGGCTCGACATCGTCACCGGCGGCACCGACACGCATGTGATGCTGGTCGACCTGCGCCCCAAGAGGGTGAAGGGCAACGACACCGAGAAGGCGCTCGGCCGCGCCCATATCACCTGCAACAAGAACGGCATCCCGTTCGACCCGGAGAAGCCCACCGTGACCTCCGGCATCCGCCTCGGCACCCCCGCCGGCACCACGCGCGGCTTCGGCGTGCCCGAGTTCCGCCAGATCGCGAAGCTGATCGTCGAGGTGGTCGATGGCCTCGCCGCCAATGGCGAAGACGGCAACGCCGCGGTCGAGGCCAAGGTCAAGGCCGAGGTGGCCGCGCTCTGCGCCCGCTTCCCGATCTATCCGGGGCTTTGATTCTCACATCACAAGAAGTAGAAAGCCCGGGCCTTGGCCCGGGCTTTCTCGTTCCAAGAAGGATCAGTTCTCCTTCAGCACATCTTCCAGAAGCTTTTCGTTCCGTGCGTCTTCGATCCGGCGAATGCGGTCTTCGCTGGATTTCCAGTCGAAGCGGTATTTGACGACGTTGATAAGGCTGATGGTCAGAAGCAGGATCCCCATGCCCCAGTAGCCCTTCGTCGCCAGCGGAACCTCCGTCGAAAGCCAGAGCGAAATCGCCAAAAGCCCGTAGGCAATCGCCACACCCGCCCCGTTGAGCATCATGATCACGCCATTGTCGTTATTGCGCTGCATTGAAGTGTCTCCAAAGTCAGATTGATGTTGATTTCATGCGTGCGTGCCGCGCCCGGTTCAGTCTTGCGCCTTGATCCGGCTCAGCACGTCCGCCGCCGTTGTCTTCGTCGAGGTGCCGAACCCGGCCTCGGCCAGCCGGTCGGCGACATCGCGGTTTTCAAGACCGGCATCGATTTCCTGAAGGATCTGCGACTGCTCGAACGGATCGTCCCGCTTCAGGACGCGGGCAATCATCTCCTCGGCTTCCTCAAACGCGCTGTCCTTGGCGACATGGCGATTGAGCGTCCGCTGGATGTCCTGCTCCTTACGCACCGCCCGCGCCATGACGGCGCCTTGCTTGAGGTCGACCATGCGCCGGTTCGCCGTTTCGACCGAATGACGCAGTTGAAGGATACGCGTCTCCAACCGGCGCACCGTCTCCTGCCGCAATGTCAGTTCGTTCTCCATGTTGGCGACGGCCTGGGCCGCCTCCTGAGCAAGATCCGCGCGATCGGCGTGAAGCGCCTCTTTCGCCCGCCCCATCAGTTCGGCGACGCGGCCTTCCAGCGCCGCGATATGCCGGACTTCGGCGCGCTCACGCTGAATCAGCGACGCGAGGGAGTATTTCGCGGCCTTCAGCCCATCTCCCGCTTCACGCAGCTTCTGCTCGATCAGTTCAATCGCGAAAACGTCGCGGACGGTTTCCTCGGCCCGCGCATTCGTGCCCGCAATGAGTGTCTTCAAAGTGCCAAACATCTTGCAATCTCCATCATGAACGTCGTTCACAATGGATATGTAGCACGAGCATGAACGACGTTCAAGATATTTTTGAACGGCGTTCAAGAAACAATCAGTTTCCGATACGTCGTAGTATCTGAGCGATCATCAACTCGATATTTCCGCGCGCAACGCCTGAAATCCGGTTCTGCAACCCTAGAAGCACAATGCCGTGAATCGAGGAAAAGAGCCCGCGCACCATCAGATCCGTTTCAGGACCGCGGAGATCCGGGAACAGCTCCGATACCGGCTTGGCGATATTGGCGAAGAGCGAATCGAGCTCCTCCAGATACCAGTCGGGAACGCCTACGCTGCTCATGTCGATGTCGAAAAGCGCCCGCCACAGATGCACATTTTCTTCTGCGAACGCGAGATAGGCGTAGGACATGCGGATCAAACGCTCCACCGGCGGCAATCCCTCCGCCCCGTCGAGCGATTGCTTGACGACGAGACCGATCTTTCGAAAGGTCCGGCCATTGATCGCAAGGATCAGCGCATTGAGATCATCGAAGACATTATAGATCGCCCCAACCGCGCAACCGACCTCCGCCGCCAGATCGCGCGCCCTGACGGCGACGAGCCCATGCGCTTCAATCCGCTTTTCACCCGCGACAATCAGACTCTCCCGAAGTCCGGCTTTGCGCTGTTCGGCCTTGGTGACCATATCACCCTCCGTGAACCGCGTTCACAGATATCGTCAGAATCCTTTCAGGACCAGTGTCCTCGGCAAAGTTAGCTGAGGCATGTCCGTCAGGTCACAGGTAGCCGCGCCAGATGAGCACCAGGAGGATCAGGAGGCCTGTTATGAAGACCCCTGCCCCGATGCCCGTGGCGACCTGGATCGCCGTCGCCTTGCGGCGCGCGCCCGCGCCGAGCGGCTTGAGATGCCGGAGACAGGCGTCATAGGCTTGGGCGGCGCGTGCGTGGTCGATTTGTACCATCAACTTCGGCACCTTGGCGTTTTGAGCCACCTCGGCAAGATACGCCGCCTCGCGCCGGATGCGGCGGGGAAGCCGCTTGCCACCTCGGCGCAACTTTTCAGCCAGCGTCGCCCCGCCGACCTTCAGCCGCGCATCGATAAGATCGGCCACACGGGCCGCCATCTGCTGGACATTCGTCGCACTCATACGCCCCTCCCGCTCCCATCCGAAGTGTAGCGAAGGCCCTTCAGCCTCGCAACGTCACTGGAAGTGATGCCGCAGCTGGGTTAGGCAGATTTCATGCTGAATGTGATCGAATATGGCGACACGACATCGCTTCCCCCGCTCCTGATCGCGCACGGTCTTTTTGGGTCGGCGCGAAATTGGGGTGCAATCGCGAAACGCATGTCGAACGACAGGCGCGTCGTGGCCGTGGACATGCGCAATCACGGCGAAAGCTTCCGCGCCGACAGCCAGAGTTATCCCGAGATGGCGGGGGACCTTGCCGAGGTGATCGGCTGGATGGGCGCGCCTGTGGACGTGATCGGGCATTCCATGGGCGGCAAGGCCGCGATGCAGCTTGCCTTGACGCGGGGCGAGCTTGTGAACCGGCTGGTGGTCGCGGATATCTCGCCTGTCGCCTACGGCCATTCCCAATCGCATCTCGTGCAGGCCATGCGCGATCTGGACTTGGACGGGCTGACGGCGCGGTCTGAGGCCGATCGGCGCTTGTCAATGCGTGTCGAAGACGCGTCCGTCCGTGCGTTCCTGCTCCAGTCTCTCGATCTGAAATCCGGGCCGCCGCAATGGCGGCTGAACCTCGACGTGCTTGAACGTGACATGACGATGATCACCGGTTGGCCTGGAACGGATGGCCGCTATGATGGGCCGGTCCTGTTCCTTTCCGGCGCTGAGTCCGACTATGTGAAGCCGGAGGACCGGCCCGGAATCAAGGCACTTTTCCCGAATGCGCGGATGGCGAAGATCCCCGGCGCGGGCCATTGGCTCCACGCCGAAAAACCCCGCGAATTCGAAGCCGCCCTGCGCGCCTTCCTCAGCTGATCAGGCGTCCGATACCTTCTTGGCCACTATCCAGGCGACCGGCAGGGCAGCGATCGCGCCAAGCGCCGCCGCAATGAGAATCGAGCGGAGGTCAAAGAGATTCATGGTCAGCGCTGCAACGATGGCAGACCCCGCAAGCACGGTGAACGCCAGCGTGTACATGACGAAAAATAGACGGAGCATGGGCCCTCCCTATCTCGGTTTGCGCGTTTCATGTCTCTCTTAGCTCCGCCATCGAGGCCGATCCTTGATCTGAATCATCCCCCGCAATCGAGATCGAAGCGCGCAACACCGGTATCCCCGGGGATCTTTGTCCTGATCGAACCGGGAAGGACGTGGCAGCCCGTCGCCGCCTCCGCCGCTTCGGTCATGAGTTGCGGCACGGAGGCGCGTTGGGCGCGGGTCAGATAGCCACGACGGACGACCTCGACCCCGTCTGCCTGCTGGAAGACGACGAAGTCGATGCCACCGCGCGTAATGTCATGGCGGGCGGATGCAAAGAAATCCGGGGCCGGCGTCGCGCAGGCGGACAGGAGAAACAAGAGCGGAGGGACATGCCTCATGCCCGCAGGTTCAGCGATCTTGGTTAAAGCAATCTTAATTCCGGGAATTGTGAATGGAACAGGATTGTCGGTCGGTGACGCAGCGCTCCCGGCCATCTCGAAATTCAAATTCCTCGGGAACTTTTTCCTCCGCGCGGCGTTAGAGATAAACACACTTAAGATTGGAGTTATTCATGTCCCGCATCGCCCTCATTCTTGTCGCACTCTTCGGTCTTTCGGCATGTGAGACTGTCAAGGGCGCAGGCCAGGACCTGCAAAATGCCGGACAGGCCATAGAAGGCGAAGCCGCCCAGACACAGGCGGATATGTAAGGCTCCGCTTCTCTATCGTTGTTTCAAAGCCAACCGAGCCCATTGAGAGGGCCGGATAGCTTGATTTCAAAATGAAAACGGCCCCCGAAGGGGTCGTCTTCTTTCCTCCGATTTCGGCTGGCGTAACGTCGCCTAAATTCCGATATGGTCGCCCAAGGCCACCATGTCGGAAAGAAGCTTGGCGGCATCGTCGACGAGGTCGCTGTGTCCAGCCTCTTTTGCGGCGCGAAGCTGGTCTTCCGCCCGCGCGACGAAGCCCTTCACAATCTCGGGCGTGACTTCCGAGATGTGCAACGCTTCTTCAGCCAGTAGCGAGGTGGCCTCCGCAGAAATCTCGGCGAACCCGCCTGTCACAGCATAGTCGTCCGACGCGCCATCGGCCTTGATGATGCGCAGAATGCCCGGCCGTAGCGTGGTGATGAGAGGCGCATGCCCCGGCATCGCCGTCAGGTCGCCGTCGGCGCCCGGAATACGGACCTCGCGCGCCTGAACGGAGGCGAGCCGCCGTTCAGGGCTGACGAGGTCAAACTGCATCGTGTCGGCCATCTCGCCCCCTTACGCCGCTTCAGCGGCCAGACGCTTCGCCTTGGCTTTCACTTCGTCGATGTCGCCGACCATGTAGAAGGCGGCTTCGGGCAGGTGATCGTATTCGCCCGCGACAACAGCCTTGAACGAAGCGATGGTCTTTTCGAGCGGCACCTGAACGCCATCCGACCCGGTGAAGACCTTCGCCACGTCGAAGGGCTGGCTGAGGAAGCGCTGGATCTTCCGGGCGCGCGCGACGGTCAGCTTGTCCTCTTCGCTCAGCTCGTCCATGCCGAGGATGGCGATGATGTCCTGGAGCGATTTGTAGCGCTGAAGGATACCCTGGACGTCGCGGGCAACCTGATAGTGCTCTTCGCCCACGACCGAGGGGTCGAGGATACGGCTGGTCGAGTCGAGCGGGTCCACGGCCGGGTAGATACCCAGTTCCGAGATCGCACGGCTGAGAACCGTCGTGGCGTCGAGGTGGGCGAACGAGGTTGCCGGCGCCGGGTCGGTAAGGTCGTCGGCCGGAACGTAGATGGCCTGCACGGACGTGATCGACCCTGCCTTGGTCGAGGTGATGCGTTCCTGCATCGCGCCCATGTCGGTCGCCAGCGTCGGCTGATAGCCCACGGCCGACGGGATACGGCCGAGAAGGGCCGACACCTCGGAACCCGCCTGCGTGAAGCGGAAGATGTTGTCGACGAAGAAGAGAACGTCCGTTCCCGACTGGTCGCGGAACTGCTCGGCCAGCGTCAGACCCGACAGGGCGACGCGCATACGGGCCCCCGGCGGCTCGTTCATCTGACCGTAGACAAGGGCCACTTTGGATTTCTCCAGATCGTCCGGAACGATAACGCCCGACTCGATCATCTCGTGGTAAAGGTCGTTACCCTCACGCGTCCGTTCGCCGACACCAGCGAAAACCGAGAAGCCCGAGTGCACCTTGGCGATGTTGTTGATCAGTTCCATGATGAGAACCGTCTTGCCAACGCCCGCACCACCGAAGAGGCCGATCTTGCCGCCCTTGGAATAGGGCGCGAGCAGGTCGACCACCTTGATGCCGGTGACGAGAATTTCGGAGCTGGTCGCCTGTGCGGCGAATTCGGGTGCCGGCTGGTGGATCGGGCGCCGTTCCTTGGCCTTGACCGGACCTTTTTCGTCCACCGGCTCGCCGATGACGTTGAGGATGCGGCCGAGCGTCGCGTTGCCGACCGGCATCGAGATCGGCTCACCGAGGTCGGTCACGACAGCGCCGCGGACGAGGCCCTCGGTCGCGTCCATGGCGACGGTGCGCACGGTGTTCTCGCCGAGGTGCTGGGCAACCTCGAGAACGAGCCGTTTGCCATTGTTGGTGGTTTCAAGCGCGTTAAGAATCGCCGGAAGGTTGTCTTCGAACTGCACGTCCACGACGGCGCCGATGACCTGGGTCACCTTGCCAGTTGCAGCGGCAGCTTTCGGTGCTCTTGCCATTGTGTTTCTCCGGTTCCTTTAGAGCGCCTCGGCGCCCGAAATGATTTCGATGAGTTCCTTGGTGATCGCGGCCTGACGCGAGCGGTTGTAGACGATCGTCAGCCTGTCGATCATGTCACCCGCATTGCGCGTCGCATTGTCCATTGCGGACATCCGCGCCCCTTGCTCCGACGCGCCGTTTTCAAGAAGCGCGGTGAATATCTGGGTGGCGACGCCTCGCGGCAACAGGTCGGCAAGGATGCCTTCCTCTGACGGCTCGTAATCGTAGAGCGTCGAGGCGGCGTCCGCCTCGGCCGCGTCGAACTTGGCCGGAATCACCTGCTGCGCGGTCGGGATCTGGCTGATCACCGACTGGAAGCGGTTGAAGAAGATCGTGGCGACGTCGAACTCGCCCGCATCGAAGCGGCGCAGAAGATCGCGCGCGATGGATTGCGCATTCTCGTAGCCGACGCGTTTGACCTCGGAGAGGTCGACATGCGCGACCATGAGGCTCGCAAAATCGCGCTTGAGCTGCTCACGGCCCTTCTTGCCAACGGTCAGGATCTTGACCGTCTTGCCCTTTGCGATCAATTCCTGCGCCTTCGCGCGGGCCAGTCGCACGATGGTGGAGTTGAAGCCGCCGCAAAGGCCGCGCTCCGCCGTCATCACCACCAGAAGATGGGTCTGGTCCTTACCCGTCCCGGCAAGAAGCCGCGGCGCGCTGTCCGACCCGCCGACCGAGGCGGCGAGGCCGGACATGACGGCCGTCATCCGCTCGGCATAGGGCCGGGCGGCTTCGGCGGCATCCTGGGCCCGGCGGAGCTTGGCCGCCGAGACCATCTGCATGGCCTTCGTGATCTTCCGCGTCGACTTGACGCTGGCGATCCGGTTTTTCAGGTCCTTTAGGCTGGGCATATCCCTGTCCTCTCCCCCCGCGCGTTACGCGAAGGTCTTGGCGAATTCGTCCAGCGCGGCGCGGATCTTGTCCTCGGCCTCACCCTTGATTTTCGGATCTTCCTTGGTGATCCAGTCGAGCAGATCCTTGCGGTTCGTACGCAGGTGCTTCAAAAGCCCCGCTTCGAACCGGCCAACGTCCTTCACGGCGACGCTGTCGAGATAGCCCTTGGTTCCCGCGAAGATGACGCAGACGATTTCCGCGTTGGTCAGCGGCGAATACTGCGGCTGCTTCATCAGTTCTGTCAGACGCGCGCCGCGGTTCAGCAAACGCTGGGTCGAGGCGTCGAGGTCAGACCCGAACTGCGCGAACGCCGCCATTTCGCGGTACTGAGCAAGCTCGAGCTTCACCGGACCGGCGACCGACTTCATCGCATTGGTCTGGGCCGAGGAGCCGACGCGCGACACCGACAGACCGGTGTTCACGGCCGGACGGACGCCTTGATAGAAAAGCTCCGTCTCAAGGAAGATCTGGCCATCGGTGATCGAAATCACGTTGGTCGGGATAAAGGCAGAAACGTCGCCACCCTGGGTTTCGATGATCGGCAGAGCGGTCAGCGACCCTGCGCCATTATCCTCGTTCAGCTTCGCCGAACGCTCCAGAAGGCGGGAGTGCAGGTAGAAGACGTCGCCCGGATAGGCTTCGCGTCCGGGCGGACGGCGGAGAAGCAGCGACATCTGACGATAGGCCACGGCCTGCTTCGACAGGTCATCATAGATGATGAGCGCGTGGCGTCCGTTGTCGCGAAAATACTCCGCGATGGCGGTCGCGGAATAAGGTGCCAGGAACTGCATCGGCGCCGGGTCCGACGCGGTCGCGGCGACGACGATGGAGTAGTTGATGGCGCCGGTCTCTTCGAGCTTTTTCACAAGCTGGGCAACCGTCGAGCGCTTCTGCCCGATGGCAACATAGACGCAATAGAGCTTCTTGCTCTCGTCGTCGCCAGCGGCTTCGTTGTAGCTCTTCTGGTTGAGGATCGTGTCGAGCGCGATGGCGGTCTTGCCGGTCTGGCGGTCGCCGATGATGAGTTCCCGCTGGCCGCGGCCAACCGGGATCATGGCGTCGACCGACTTCAGGCCCGTCGCCATCGGCTCATGCACCGATTTCCGCGGGATGATGCCGGGCGCCTTCACGTCGGCGACCGAACGCTTCTTGGTCTTGATCGGGCCCTTGCCGTCAATCGGATTGCCCAGGCCGTCCACGACGCGGCCGAGAAGTTCGTCACCGACCGGCACGTCCACGATGGACTTGGTGCGCTTGACGGTATCGCCTTCCTTGATGTCCTGGTCGGAGCCGAAGATGACGACGCCGACGTTGTCGACCTCGAGGTTCAGCGCCATTCCGCGGATACCACCGGGAAATTCCACCATCTCACCGGCCTGGACGTTGTCGAGACCGTGCACGCGCGCGATACCGTCACCGACCGACAGAACGCGGCCGACCTCGGCCACCTCCGCTTCCTGTCCGAAGTTCTTGATCTGCTCCTTAAGGATCGCAGAAATCTCGGCTGCCTGGATTCCCATTATCCGACCTCTTTCATAACATTCTGGAGGGAAGCGAGCTTCGAGCGGATCGAGGTATCGATCATTTTCGAGCCCACCTTGACGATAAGTCCGCCGATGAGGCTTTCATCGACGGTGGTATTGAGCTTCACGGTCTTGCCGACCGAAGCCGAAAGCGATTTCGCGAGCTTGTCCGACTGCGCCTTGCTCAGCGCTTCGGCGGCGGTCACCTCGGCGGTTAACTCGCCCTTTTCATCGGCGATCATCACCTCGAGCGCGGCCAGAAGCTGCGGCAGGACGAAAAGGCGGCGACTCTGCCCCATAAGACCAAGAGTGTTGGTCAGGATCGGCGACAGCTTCATCTTCGCTGCGACGGCGCCGACCGCACGGGTCTGGTCTTCACGCGAATAGACCGGCGATGAGATCAGCGCCCGGAGATCCGCGCTGTCCTTCAGTGCTACGCCAAGCGAGGTGACATCGGCCTCAAGCGCCTTCAGCCCCTTCGCTTCCTTCACGAGTTCAAAAACAGCCGTCGCATAGCGACCGGCGATGCCTGCTGAAATCGAAGCTGGTTCGGACACGTCGATCCTTCCGATTAGTTTTCCCGCGCCCCTTGGTTCAGGTCAGAGGCTTCCCATTAGGGTGCGCTGCCGCCCACCCTTGATCGGGCGCGGGTGTAGCAGAGGTCCCCGCCCCTCGCAACAGCCTTGGTCAAGAGAATGTGAAGCCTTTGAGCTCTTATGCGGGCCGGTTCCTGTAATCTGCAAGGAAATGCTCTGAGACGCCCCCAAGGGTGCTCGCATATAGGGGCCGGGCGCGACGATTTGGCACCGCCAGAATCGCCGAAGATTCGGCTGGCGCGGCTCAGACAGGCTCGGCGGCAGGCGTGGGCAGCGCGTCCAGAACGCGCAGCGGTCGCCGGACCTTTGCCGCCAGACCGGGTTTCTGCGGCGCCTGGATGTGCTTGGACACTTCCAGAAGAAGAACGCCGCCTGTCACCACGCTCGACACCCTTAGACCGAAGCGTTCCCACATCGCCGCCGTGCGCAGCCAGAACCGCCGCGAAGACGGCGGGACGAACAGCGCCGACTGCTGGCGTTCGGCGGCAAAATTGTGTTTGCGAAGCTGCGCGTCGAGCTGGCTCATCGAATAGGGGCGGCCAAAGCCGAAGGGTGTCTTGTCGGACCGCGACCAAAGCCCGGAACGGTTCGGCACCACAAAGAGCGCCCGCCCGCCCGGCCCGAGTACGCGCCAGCATTCGTCGAGAAGAGCTGCGGGGTTTTCCGAAGTTTCCAGCCCATGCAGAAGGATCAGCCGGTCCACGATTCCGGTATCGAGCGGCCATGCGGTTTCCTCGCAAAGGACCGAAACGTTGGCTCCCCCCGCAGGCCAGGGCATGACGCCCTGCGGGCCGGGCATGAGGCCGATCACCCGGCGCGCGCTTTCCATATAGGGCCGCAGCAGCGGCACGGCAAAGCCATAGCCCGCGACCGTCTGCCCCTTCACATCCGGCCAAAGCGATGTGACCTGATCCCGGATCGCGCGCTGCGCCACACGGCCAAGCTGGGTGCGGTAGTAGAAATTTCTAAGGTCAAGAACGTCGAGGTGCATTGCGCGTAGGCCAGCCTTGGGCAAAACTCTTCGCCGACAATAAGCGAACAGAACTGAAAAGCCATGCCCCTGGAAATCGTCACCGTCCCGTGCCTGTCGGACAACTACGCCTATCTCGCGCATGACGAGGCGACGGGCGCCACCGCCGTCGTTGACGTGCCCGAGGCGGCGCCGATCCTCAACGCGCTCGCCGAGCGCGACTGGCATGCGAGCCATATCCTCATCACCCATCATCACGACGATCATATCGCGGGCGTGCGTGCGCTGGCCGCCGCGACCGGCGCACGCGTCATCGGCGCCGCCGCCGACCGACACCGCCTTCCCGATCTCGACGAAGCCGTGGTGCCCGGCGACGTGATCCGCATCGGGATGTTTGCGGGGCATGTGATCGATGTCTCCGGCCACACCATCGGCCACATCGCATTTCACTTTCCCGATGCGGCCGTTGTCTTTACCGCCGACAGCCTCATGGCACTCGGGTGCGGGCGGATCTTCGAAGGCACGCCGGAGATGATGTGGCAAAGCCTCTCTCGCCTCGCCGCGCTGCCGCCTGAAACGCTGGTTTGCTCGGGGCACGAATATTCCCAATCGAACGCCCGTTTCGCCCTAACCATTGAACCGGGCAATCCCGCACTTATATCTCGATCGAACGCAATCAACGAAGCCCGGAACGCCGGGCGGCCGACGGTCCCCGTGACCCTCTCGCAAGAACTCGCCACCAACCCTTTCCTGAGGGCCAATCTGCCCGACGTAAAGGCGCTGATCGGAATGCCCGACGCCAGCGACGCTCAGGCCTTCGCCGAAATCCGTGCGCGCAAGGATCGTTTCTGAACGATCACGCACTCCGGCGAAAATCTGACAATTCCGTCACAGGCGCCGCTAATCCGATCACAATTTGGGCCATGCCCAATTGTTGTGCCGAAATTGACGAGAAAAGACTTGCAGCCGCCCCAATTCCACCGATCTTTAAAGGTATGAGGCGACGGTGGACTTGGGCCACGCGGCCCTTCCGCCCGTAGGAAAGGAGCACGTAGGTGCCGTCATTTTCGAACACTCTCGAACAGGCAATTCATGCTGCGCTGGCCCTTGCCAACGCGCGCAGACACGAACTCGCGACGCTTGAGCATCTGTTGCTGTCACTTCTGGACGAACCCGATGCGGCCAAGGTGATGCGCGCCTGTTCGGTCAATATAGAGGAATTGCGCCAGACGCTTGTGGAGTTCATCGACGATGATCTCTCGACCCTCGTGACCTCGGTCGAAGGCTCCGAGGCGGTTCCGACCGCCGCCTTCCAGCGGGTGATCCAGCGCGCGGCGATCCATGTGCAAAGCTCCGGCCGGACCGAGGTGACGGGCGCGAACGTCCTTGTCGCGATCTTCGCCGAACGCGAGTCGAACGCTGCCTATTTCCTCCAGGAACAGGACATGACGCGCTATGACGCGGTGAATTTCATCGCTCATGGCGTCGCCAAGGATCCGTCCTTCGGCGAAGCTCGCCCGGTCACGGGTGCGCAGGAACAGGAAGAACAACACGGCGCCGAGGCGAGTGGTGAGGCCAAGGAAAGCGCGCTTGCGAAATACTGCGTCGACCTCAATGTGAAATCCAAGAAGGGCGACGTGGACCCGCTGATCGGCCGCGAGGCCGAGATCGAGCGCTGCATCCAGGTTCTCTGCCGCCGGCGCAAGAACAACCCCTTGCTGGTGGGTGATCCGGGCGTCGGCAAGACCGCCATCGCCGAGGGCCTCGCACTCAAGATCATCCGGGGCGAGACGCCGGAGATCCTGTCGAAATCGACGATCTATTCACTCGACATGGGCGCGCTTCTCGCCGGAACCCGCTATCGCGGCGATTTCGAGGAGCGGCTGAAAGCCGTGGTGAAAGAGCTTGAGGAGCACGAGGACGCGATCCTCTTCATCGATGAGATCCACACGGTGATCGGTGCCGGCGCGACCTCCGGCGGCGCGATGGACGCCTCCAACCTCCTGAAGCCGGCGCTTCAGGGCGGCAAACTGCGCTGCATGGGGTCCACGACCTACAAGGAATTCCGCCAGCACTTCGAAAAGGACCGCGCGCTCAGCCGCCGGTTCCAGAAGATTGACGTGAATGAGCCCACTGTGGACGACACGGTCAAGATCCTGATGGGCCTGAAGCCCTATTTCGAAAAGCATCACGACCTGCGCTATACGCATGACGCGATCAAGTCGGCGGTCGAGCTGTCGGCCCGCTACATCCACGACCGGAAACTTCCGGACAAGGCGATCGACGTGATCGACGAGGCCGGCGCAGCACAACACCTTCTCACGGAATCGAAGCGCCGCAAGACCATCGGCCCGAGGGAGATCGAGGCGGTCGTCGCCAAGATCGCCCGCATCCCGCCGAAGAATGTCTCCAAGGACGATGCCGAGGTGCTGAAGGATCTGGAAAAGACCCTCAAGCGTGTGGTGTTCGGTCAGGATGCCGCGATCACCGCGCTGTCCTCTGCGATCAAGCTCGCCCGCGCGGGCCTGCGCGAGCCGGAAAAGCCGATCGGCAACTATCTCTTTGCGGGGCCAACGGGCGTCGGCAAGACCGAGGTTGCCAAGCAGCTGGCGGATTCGCTCGGCGTCGAACTCCTGCGCTTCGACATGTCGGAGTACATGGAGAAGCACGCCGTTTCACGGCTCATCGGCGCACCTCCGGGGTATGTCGGCTTCGACCAGGGCGGCATGCTCACGGATGGCGTCGATCAACACCCGCATTGTGTGCTGCTTCTCGACGAAATCGAGAAGGCGCATCCGGATGTCTACAACATCCTCTTGCAGGTGATGGACCATGGCAAGCTGACCGACCACAACGGACGCCAGATCGATTTCCGCAACGTGATCCTGATCCTGACCACGAATGCGGGGGCCGCCGACATGGCCAGGGCCGCCATCGGCTTCGGCCGAGACCGGCGCGAGGGCGAGGATACCGCCGCCATCGAGCGGATGTTCACGCCGGAATTCCGCAACCGTCTGGATGCGGTCATTTCCTTCGCACCGCTGAGCCGCGAAGTCATCCTTCAGGTCGTGGACAAGTTCGTCCTCCAGCTCGAGGCGCAGCTCATGGACCGCAACGTCCATATCGAACTGACGCCGGAGGCCGCGAACTGGCTCGCCGAAAAGGGCTATGACGACAAGATGGGCGCCCGTCCCTTGGGCCGGGTCATCCAGGAGCACATCAAGAAGCCGCTCGCCGAAGAACTGCTCTTTGGCAAGTTGACGAAAGGTGGCGTCGTGAAGGTGGTCGTGAAGGACGGCGCCATCGTGCTGGACGTCGAAGAGCCACAAAAACCCCGCCTGACCGGTTCGAAGCCGCCTTTGTTGACGGCCGACTGAACCGTCATCATCGACAAGATCAGGAAAGCCGGAGCCATCGAGGCTCCGGCCTTCCTGCCTCCGGCGGGAGGTATTTGTGAACAGAAGAACTGCGACCCGCGGGCGCAGGCGGCCACGGCATATCGATGCCCGTTCTGTTGCAAAATTCCTCGGGCTGGCATCCCAGCGCAGGATCGGGCACGGCACCGCCCGGCCCGCTCAACGCTCGGTCAGTTTCAACTCGATCCGCCGATTCTGCGCCCGCGCCGCGGGCGTGTCGCCCTCGGCCACCGGGCGGTATTCGCCAAAACCCGTCGCAGCGAGGCGATTGGGCGGGAACCCAAGCACGTTCTGCATGTAGCGCACAACCGACAAGGCCCGCGCCTGGCTCAGTTCCCAGTTGTCCCTGAACTCGCCAAAGCCGGAGAGAGGCACGTTATCGGTGTGGCCATCGACACGAATGATCCAGTCGATCTCGGGGGGAATGGCGGCCGCCACCTCTTGCAGCGTCTGGACGACGTTGGCGATCTGGGCCTTGCCCTCGGCCGACAGATCCGCGGCGCCGGGATTGAAAAGCACTTCCGACGAGAACACGAAGCGGTCGCCGACAACCCTTACACCTTCGCGCCCGGCAAGGACCTGTGACAGTTTCCCGAAGAACTCAGAGCGGTAGCGCGCGAGCTCCTTCGTCTGCTCCTTCAGCGACTTCGCTTCTTCTTCAAGCCGCTTGCGCTCTGCTTCTTCCAGTTCCGCGCGCCGCTTCTGCTCCGAGGCCACTTGCGCAAGTGCCGAATTGAGCCGCGTTCCAAGTGCGTCGATCTGCACCTTCGTCTCGCTGTCGCGCGCCTCGGAGGCGTCAAGGAGATCCTGAAGCGAGCCGAGCTGGGATCTGAGCGCCGCAATCTGCTGATTGAGAAGCGCGACCTTGCGCGCCGCCTCGGCCGAAGCCGCCTGTTCGCGCGCGAGGACATCGTTCGCAGTGGCCAGCAGCGTCTTCTGACGGTCGGCCTCCGAAAGCGCGTTCTCGACCGTCTGCTCGGCGGCGAGTTTCGCGGCCAAGGCAGCCGCAAGCTGCTGCTCGACCGCCGCCCGGTCATCGCCCGCAGCATTCGTCGCCGCGCGCAGGGCTGCGAGTTCCTCGTCGGTCTTCGATTGCGCCAGGAGTGCCGCCGCGAGCCGTGTGTCGAGATCGGTCTTCGCCGCTTGCGCAGCGGCGAGAAGCGTCAGCGTGTCTTCCGCCTTCTTCCGCTGCTCCTCAAGGGCCAGCGTCATGGAGGTCAGTTCATCCTCCGCGCCCTTCAGTTTTTCCCGCAGCGCGGCGGCGGCGGCGGCCTCGGTCAGGCGCGCGGCTTCAGCATCGCTCAGCTTCTGGCTGGCCTCATCGCCCTTGGCCTTGAGATCGGCCACAAGCGCCTCGAGCGCTTCGCGCCGTGCGGCGGCAAGGCGCGCCTGCTCGGCCTGCGCGTCGATCTCCGACCGCGCCTTTGCGACCGCGAGGTTCAGCGCCTCGCGGTCCGAGACGAGCTTGTCGCGTTCAGCGCTGAGATCGCTGACCTGCCCGCGCGCCGCATCGCGCTCGGAAAGAAGCGAGGCGACCTGCGCCTCGAAGGCCGTGACCTTGGCTTCTGCCGCGCCAAGCTGCGCGTTGGTATCGTCGACCTGACCGCGCAGCGTCGCGATCAGCGCCATCTGGCGATCGGCCTCCGCCCGCGCGTCGTCCAGCGTCGCGGTCAGCCCCGCGACCTCGGTCGTCAGTGCGGAATTCCGGTTCCGCTCAAGCCCCAGCGCGTCGGCCAGGTCGGACACCTGCAACGACAGCGCTTCAAGCTCGGTATCCTTGGTAGAAATCGCGTCGCGCAAGGCAAACTGGACCACCATGAAGATGGTGACGAGGAACATCAGGATCAGCAGCAACGCGGTCAGCGCATCGACGAAGCCCGGCCAGATATTGGCCGAGAGCCGTTGCCCGCCGCGCCCGCTGGAAAGCCCCATGCCTCAGCCCCGCTCCGTCGGCGACGCCTGCCGGGAAAGCGCGCGGACCGCGCGGGTCAGTTGCGCCAGATCCCCCCTGAGATCGCCGATGCTTTCCTGCCGCCCCGCCGCCACTTCCTCCAAAAGCCGCAAAAGCTGCATGTCGATCGAGCGGAGCCGCATCCGGCTTTCGGCATCCGGTCCGCTGTCGTCCCCCACCACCTCGGGCTTTTGCAGAAGCGCGGTCATCTTCTCCTGGCCTTCGGCGATACGGGTGAGGATCGCGGTGCTGCCCGCTTCGCCCTGCAAATGCCGCGTCAGACCTTGGACTGCGCCGACAAGACCTTCGAGCCGTTCATTCACCGCCGCACGGCCTGCATCGGTGCGCTCGAGAAGCCCCTGCATCGTCTCGACCTGCTCGGCCATGTGGTCGAGCACTCCTGCCATCGTGCCCTGATCAATCCCGCCTTCGCCATCGCCCGAAGCGAAACCGAGGCGCGTGAAGGAGGTCAGCCATTCTTCCAGCTCACCGTAAAATCGGTTCTGACCGTGACTCGCGAAAAGCTCCAGCAGACCGACGACCAAAGACCCCGCCAGACCGAGAAGCGAAGATGAAAACGCCGTGCCCATGCCGCCGAGTTGCCGTTCCAGCCCGCTCATCAGCTTGTCGAAGACCGCCATCCCGCTTTCGCCTTCCTGCGGGGCGAGCGCGCGGATGGTGTCGACAACTGCCGGAACCGTCGTGGCGAGGCCGTAGAATGTGCCGAGAAGGCCGAGAAAGATAAGAAGGCTGGTGAGGTAGCGCGTGATGTCGCGCGCCTCGTCGATACGTGCCGCGACCGAATCCTGGATCGACCGCGCCGATGAGGAGGAGATATGCCCGGCACGCGGCCCGCGCGAGCGCAGGAGGGCGGCCAGAGGCGCCAGCAGGCGCGGCGCGATGGTGATCTCATGCCCCGGCCGATGTGCCGCGAACCCTTCGATCCAACTGACCGAGCTGACAAGCTGCGCGACCTGGAAGAAGCAGGTCAGAACACCGAGAATGAAGACCGTGAGGATCACACCGTTCAGCCAGAGATTGGCGATAAAGATCGGCAGGATGCGCCCATAGGCCAGATAGCCTCCGACCCCGACGAGGATCAGAACGATGAGCATCATCACGATCTGACGCACCGGCTGCGAGAAATACGGATGCGCTTCGCGCACGGGTTTGTCCATCTGGCCCGCCACCCCTGTCCTTGCCTTTGGCCGGACAATAGGCGGCAGGTGGGATGCGCTCAAGCGCGAAAGGTCAGCGACGCGCCGTCAGCCCGCGCACTCGGTCGGCAAGCCAGTCAAGTTCCGCATCGGCGATGCCAAGGTCGTGCAGGTGCCGTGCCGTATTCCAGAGGTAGTCGCGATTCTCTCCGCGACCGCCCTTCGCGCGGGCGATGATCTCTGCCTGCTCTTCAAGTGGCACGCCGCCGCAATACTGCACATGATCGGGATCGATGACGTAAGTCACGGCCTCGACGTCGCGGCCATCGGCCAGCACGACAGGCAGGACACGTTCAAGATAAGCCGAGGAAATCAACTCCCGCTCGCGCAGATAGGTGAGGGTCGCCCCCGCGCGCGCCGGTGCGACAGCAAAGGCGAGGCCGGTACAGGCCGCCTCCGGCGCCGCGTCGAGCGCAAGGACAAGGCCCGGCTCCGCCTCGGAGCCGCGATGGTGGATCGAGCGCATGCAAAAGCTCCGGTGCCAGCCGTCGAGCCGCGCCATCACCTTTTCGGTGAACTCAAAGCCCGGCTCCCATAGCAGCGAGCCATAGCCGAAGACCCACATCACGCCCGCCCCCTCACTGGTCCTTTGCCTGCCGGGCCTATAAACATCATCACGGCGGAACTGGAAAGGTGCGGGAACGATGCGCGTCATTCTTTGGCTTGTGGCGGCGCTCGCAGTGCTCTGGGGCGGCTACTGGTACGTAAGTGCCGGCGCCCTGCGCCACGGCACCGAGGCCGCGCTGACCGCGATGCAGACCGAAGGTCGCGCGGATTTCAGCGCCATCGACCTTGGCGGTTTTCCGGCTCGGTTCAAGCTGACGGTGACCGACCCGGCGCTCCGCGATCCGAACGGCGGCTGGACCTGGCGCGCGGCGCAGGTGGTTGTCCATGCCCTGGCCTACGATCCGGGCCAGATCATCGCTGTCCTTCCCGCCGACCAGACTCTGACCGTCGGGCGCGAGACCATCGCGCTCAGAACCACCGACATGCGCGCGAGCGCGGCCTTCGGTCTGGCGACCGCGCTGCCGCTGCAACATGCCGAAGCGGTGAGCGGCGCGATCACGGCAACCTCGGACCTTGGCTGGGCCTTGTCCGGCGATGCCCTGCGGCTCGCGATCCGCGAGGAAGATCCCGCGACCTTCCGCTACCGGCTTGGCGCCGAGGCCACCAGCCTCACGCTCACGGGCGTTCCGGCCGAGATCCTGACCCGTGCCGGCCTGAGGAACGGCCCTGGCCGTATCCGGCTCGACGCAGACGCAACCTTCGACCGCGCCCTCGACCGAACGGTCGCCGAAGTGCCGCCCCGCCCCACAGCCGCCGACATCCGTTCGCTCGAGCTTGACTGGGACAAGCTGAGCCTGCGCGGCAGCGGCATGCTCTCAATCGACGCCAGCGGCGCTCCGGACGGGACGCTGTCGTTGTCGCTGACGAACTGGCAGGGCTTGCCGCCTTTGCTGGTTGCGGCCGGAATGATTCCGCCGGACATGGAAACCTCGCTGACACAGTCGATGGGGCAGCTTGCGATGCTCTCGGGGACGCCGGATGAACTTTCGTTGCCGCTCAGCTTCAAGGCCGGATGGGTGGCGCTTGGCCCCTTGCCCCTCGGCCCCGCGCCGAGGTTCTGACAGGGTCAGTGGCAGTAAGGCCCGCGGCCGCGCGCGGTGTCGAAATGCAGGTGATCGCTGTGAAAACGATCCGATCCGGGGCCAAGCACCGTGGTAAAGGGCCCGCAGGCCGCCTTCCGCATGGAGGCAAAGGTCCTGCCATGCGCATCGCTGCCCCAGCCTTTCAGGACCGAAACAGCTGTGCCGTTGGCCAGAACCACGCCGCCGATATCGATGGCATGGCCCTTGCCATGCTCGCTGACCTTGGCGCCCTTCTGGCTGTTCCGGGGCCGGCAGGAATAGCTCGCCGCGACCTGAAGTGCCGCCAGACCGCCGCCGCGCTTGCCGATGGCTGGAATGGCCCCGCGCGTGACCCAGCTCTTCAGCGCCTTGGCGGTCTTGCAATCGATGTTGGCCGGGGTCGAAAGCTTCACCCCGGCGACCGAAGTGACCTGGACCCCATCGGCAAGGCCGCAGCCATTCATCCGCGCCGCGATCGGTGGAATCGTCGTACCGCGGATCTGCGGATCGCCGCAGACCGAGCCTTTGCGGCCGGTGATTGCCTCGGTCATCGGCTGCGTCACATAGGCGACCGCCTTGGCCTGACTTAGCCGACGAAGGTTCTCGGGCCGCACCGGCGGGCGAACCGCCACCGCGACAGCGAGGTAGGACGCCGGCGCTGCGACCTGGATGATTTCCGCCGGGCGCTGCGCGCCGGGCGGGCGAGCGTGGGGCCGGATCGACATCGCCTCATCACCGGACGCACCCAGAACGCCGACCGAGCGCGCGCCCGGACGCGGCTTCGGACGGAAGGCGGAACCGCCTGCGGGACCGGAAGCGCGAAGCACAAGATCGGGCGGCGGCGCGGTCGGCAGCGCCAGCCTCGGAAGAACCAGCGCCGTCCGGATCACCATTTCCGAGTGAGCAGAGGCGCGCGCCAAAGGTCGCAACGACACTTCGGGTGGCGCAGCGAGCGCAGCCAAAGGCGCGGTCGCCAGCAGGGCGGTGAGCAGATGCCGGAGCCGCCTCATTCCCCCGCTCCCGTCCCTGAACGGCCAAAATCGGGTGCGGCGGTGTCTTGGCCTGCCTCGATGACCCCGCGCCGGATGGCGCGCGTGCGGGTGAAGTAGTCGAAGAGCGCATCGCCATCGCCCATGCGGATCGCACGCTGGAGGACGAAAAGCTCTTCGGTGAAGCGGCCGAGGATGTCGAGCGTCGCTTCCTTGTTGGTCAGGAACACGTCGCGCCACATCGTCGGGTCAGAGGCCGCGATCCGCGTGAAATCGCGAAAGCCCGAGGCGGAATACTTGATGACCTCGCTTTCCGACACGCGGGACAGATGGTCCGCGACACCCACCATCGTGTAAGCGATCAGGTGCGGTGTATGGGACACCACCGCAAGGACAAGATCGTGATGCGCCGCATCCATCTCGTCGACATGCGCGCCCATGCCTTCCCAAAGCGATCGCAGCCGGGCCACCGCCTCGGCGGGGGCCTCACCGGGGATCAGAAGACACCAGCGATTCCTGAAAAGTGTAGCAAATCCGGATCTTGGCCCAGAATGCTCAGTCCCTGCGAGAGGGTGGCCGGGGATAAAACTGATTTCTTTTGGAATATGCGGCGCGACTGCTTCGATAACCGACTGCTTGACCGAACCGACATCGGTCACGGTCGCCCCCGGTTTCAGATGCGGCGCGATCTCGGCAGCGACCGCCCCCATCGCGCCGACAGGCACGGCGAGGACGACAAGGTCGGCGCCCTTGACCGCTTCGGCGGCGCTGGCGAAGACCTCATCGCAAAAGCCGATCTCACGGGCGGCGTCCCTCGTGGCTTCGGTCTTGGCATGCCCCGCGATCGAGCCCGCGAGCCCGTATTCCTTCATCGCATGGGCCATCGACGAGGCGATGAGGCCAAGCCCGATCAGGGCGACACGATCGTAAATCGGCCCGCTCATCGCTGACCCTTGAACTGACCGACGGCATGGGCGACGCGGCGGCAGGACGCTTCGTCCCCCACGGTGATGCGCAGGCAGTGCGGCAGGCCGTAGCCCGCCACGCGCCGCACGATCAGGCCTTGCGACTGAAGGTGGTCATCGCAGGCCTCGGCTTCTTCGCGGCTCGCGAAGCGTGCAAGGATGAAGTTTGCGGTCGAAGTGTCGGAGGGAATGCCAAGCTCCGCCAGCGAATTGGCCAACCAGACCCGCATCCGCGCATTCTCGCCGCGGCATCGCGCGACATGCTCCCGATCGCGCACAGCGGCCTCGGCCGTCTCAAGCTGAGCGTTCGAGAGGTTGAAAGGACCGCGGATCCGGTTCAGGACGTCGATGATCTCGCGCGGGCCATAGCCCCAGCCGATGCGAAGGCCGCCGAGCCCGTAGATCTTCGAGAACGTCCGCGTCATGAACACGTTGTCGCGGGCGCTGACGATGGAAGCGCCGCCATCGTAGCCCTCGACATACTCAGCATAGGCCCCGTCGATCACCAGGATCGCCTGCTTCGGCAGTCCCGACGCCAGCCGCTCGATCTCAGCCGGGCCGATCATCGTTCCGGTTGGATTGTTCGGATTCGCGATGAAGACAAGCTTCGTCTTCGAGTGACAGGCAGCGAGGATCGCATCGACATCCGTGGTGCGGTCCCGCTCCTTCACCACGACAGGCTTTGCCCCGGCGGCCAGCGTGTAGATGCGATACATGAGGAATCCATGTTCGGTGAACACGACCTCATCCCCCTTGCCCGCATAGGCGTTGCAGAGAAGACCGATGACCTCATCCGAGCCCGCACCGCAGACGATCCGGTCGGGGTCGAGCCTGTGAACCTCGCCGATTGCCAGACGGAGCGCGGCGTGGTCGGTCGACGGATAGCGGTGCAGCTTGTGAACGGCGCGCTGAAACGCCTCTTTCGCTTTGTCGGAAGGCCCGAAGGGGTTTTCGTTCGACGACAGTTTCACTGCGTCGCTGCGCCCTGCGACATGGGCCGCCCCGCCCTGATAAAGGTCGATATCCAGAATGCCTGGCTGCGGGCGGATGAACTCGGTCATGGCAGTGACTCCGACAAACTCCGGGCTTTCTAGCGGGCCGTCTGGCGCAAGGCCAGAGATATCCGCCAAACGAAAAGGGGCCGCGGCGGCGCCGCGACCCCTCGACAGGTCCTGCCGCGATGAGCGGATCAGTTCTTCGCGTAGAATTCGACGACGAGGTGCGGTTCCATCTGGACCGCATAGGGTACGTCGGAAAGCGCGGGCGTGCGCACGAAGGTCGCGGTCATCTTCGAATGATCGGCCTCGACATAGTCGGGCACGTCACGCTCTGCGAGGCCAACGGCTTCGAGAACGAGCGCGAGCTGACGCGACTTGTCGCGGACGGCAACCACGTCGCCTTCCTTCACGCGGTAGGAAGCGATGTTTACGCGCTGGCCGTTCACGGTCACGTGGCCGTGGTTCACGAACTGGCGCGCAGCGAAGATCGTCGGCACGAACTTGGCGCGGTAGACGACGGCGTCGAGGCGGCGCTCCAGAAGGCCGATCAGGTTTTCACCCGTATCGCCCTTGACGCGCTCGGCCTCGGCATAGATGCGGCGGAACTGCTTTTCGGTCAGGTCGCCGTAATGACCCTTCAACTTCTGCTTGGCGCGAAGCTGGGTGCCGAAGTCGGAAAGCTTGTTCTTGCGGCGCTGGCCGTGCTGGCCGGGGCCGTATTCGCGCTTGTTCACCGGGGATTTCGGACGACCCCAGATGTTTTCGCCCATCCGGCGGTCGAGTTTGTACTTGGCAGAGGTGCGTTTGGTCACCGCTGATCTCCTTCTAAAGGTCGCCGCCCTATGGCGGCTATGAAGGGCGTTGTCCTTTCCCTTTCGGGCGACAGGCTTCCCCTTGCGGGGTCCACCAACACCAAATGAAATGCCCCGGCACTTTCGTTCCGGGACGCGCGGCTTATACAGGGCGGGAGAGGAGAGTCAACGCCCGAAGGCAGATATGTCGCGTCAGGCGCTACGCCGCCGCAAACCGCAGGATCGCCGCCTCCGGTGCGCTAAGGGTGCGGCGGGCGTATCCGCCATAGGCAAAGGGATCGCGCTCCACGCCGGGCGCTACCCCCGAAAGGGCGCCCCGCTCACCGGGAGCGAGCAGGCGCAGATCGGCCCCAGCGGGATGGAAGGTTTCAGCCTCGACCCCATTGGCCCAGACGATCTCGTGCCGCGCGGTCAGGAGATGGACGTAGGTCACATCCCGTAGCCCGGCCTCCGGCCGGATAGTGCGGCCATCAACAAGGTCACGCGCCGCCACCAAAACCTCGGGTTCGTTGAAAAGATCGCGCGCCTGTGTGCCCCTCAACAGAAGCTGATGCTCGGGCGAGACAAGAAGATCGTCCTCGGGCCGGTCTTCGCCCATCGCCCCAGAGCGGATGCGGATGGGCCTGAGATGTGGCATCGCGAAAAGCCGGGCGCCGGAAAGACGCTGATAGCCGGACCAACGCACCTCTTGCGCGCCGTTGTCACGGGTGAGGACGCTGTCGCCGGGGCCAATGAGTTCCACCGGACGCGGACCTTCCGGAGTAAGCAGATGCGTGCCGGCGACAAAGCAGATGACGCCGCCGACCGCGTCGGCAAGACCCGCTTCGCGCGTGAGGGTGGCACTTTTCTCGATCACCACGAGATCGGTGTCCTTCGGCGGCAATGCGCCGGAAAAGGCGAGAAGCCGCCCTTCCCCCGCAAGCGTCAGCCGATATGTGGCGATACCGTCGGTAACCGTAAAGCCGCGGTCATTCTCGCATGACCCGACCTGCGACGCCGCCCGCAATCGCGGGCCTGCCAGGTCGCCGAGAAGGCGCCGCACCGAACGCGCCGCACCCCGGCGCAATTCCTCGTCGCCTTCGGCCCCGTCAAGCGTCAGAAGATCGTCAGGCCCATCGATCCGCACCGCCTCACCCCACCAGCGAAGCTGCGATCCGACGAAAATCGCGGCAGCCGAAACGCCGCGAACCCCGTCGATCTCCACCAGATCGAGAGGGATAACAAAGGTCCCGCGAGAAATGCTGCCCGCTCTCTGCCTGCCGCCTGTCATCGTGCCATTTGTTTTCATTGGGCCTGCCCGGCCTGCCACCTACGCTAGCACGCGCACAATTGCCTTGTGAATCCCCCACGCGGCAGCGCAAGAGGCCGATGTTGCGTAAATGACTCCCCCGCCACATCGCCTGAAAATCGGCGAAATTGCCGCAGCAAGAGGCGAAACAACCGACTGGCCCTTGCAATCGCAGCAATGTATTCATTAGTTTGAATGTGACTTTCATCAAGGAGTGCTCTCATGTCTCTCGACCGCAGTGTTCTGGCCTTCGCCGGCGTCATGGTTCTTCTCTCCGTCGGACTAACCGTTTGGGTTTCGTCCTATTTCATCTGGTTCACGGTGTTCATCGGCGCGAATATGCTGCAATCCGCATTCACCGGCTTCTGTCCGGCTGCGGCGATCTTCCGTAAGCTCGGCATCAAACCGGGCTGTGCGTTCTGAACTGAAGGAAAGGCCGCCCCCATGCGCGCATTGCTGTTCGTCATCACACTTCTCGCTACCGCGCCCGCGATGGCGGAGACGATCACAGTCAGACCGATTCCGGTGACCGAGTGGAAATCGGTCTACGGCACGGTTGAAGCGCGTGAAACCGTGCCCGCCCGCGCCCGGATCGGTGGCACCGTGCAAAGCCTGTCGGTGACCGAGGGTGATTTCGTCAAGGCGGGGCAGGAGATCGCCCTCATCCACGACGACAAGATCGCCTTCCAGATCGCGGCCTATGACGCGCAGATCGAGGCGCTGCAATCGCAGCTCGACACCGCCAAGGCCGATCTCGACCGGGGTCAGGCTCTTGTCGATCGCGGTGTTGCGACGGTCCAGCGGCTCGATCAGCTGCGCACGCAGGTCGATGTGATCACCGGCCAGATCACCTCGACCGAGGCCCAGCGCAAGATCACGATGCAGCAGGCAAGCGAGGGTAAGGTTCTCGCCCCCGGCGAGGGTCGAGTGCTGACTGTCCCTGCGACGCTCGGCTCGGTCCTGATGCCGGGCGAGCCGGTCGCCACCATCGGCGAAGGCGGCTTTTTCCTCCGCCTCGCAGTCCCGGAGCGTCATGCGGCGTCTCTGACCGAAGGCGCCGCGATCCGCATCACGGCGGGCGGCACAGCGGCCTCGGGCAGTATCGCGAAGATTTATCCACAGATAGCGAATGGCCGCGTTGTCGCGGACGTGGATGTCCAAGGGCTCGACACCGCCTTCGTCAACGCCCGCGTTCTCGTGGAACTCCCGATCGGGTCGCGCAATGCGCTCGCCGTGCCGGAAGCGGCGGTGGTGATGCGCGGCGGGCTGGATTTCGTCCGCGTCATGGAAAACGGTGCTGAGGTCGAACGCACCGTCGTCACCGGCGATTTCGTCGAGGCGGATGGTACGAACATGGTCGAGGTTCTGACCGGACTCGAACCCGGCGATGAAGTGGTGACGAAGTGAGCGAGGATAAACACCCAATCGGTATCGCGGGTGCTCTGACGCGCGCCTTCATCACCTCGCCGCTGACGCCGCTTTTCCTGATGGCGGCTTTCGTCTTCGGAATCGTGGCACTCCTCTCCCTCCCGCGTGAGGAGGAGCCCCAGATTTCCGTGCCGATGGTGGATATCCATGTCCAGGCCAACGGGTTGAAGGCCGAGGATGCGGCGAAGCTCATCACCGAGCCCCTTGAGACAATCGTCAAGGGTATCGACGGCGTTGAGCATGTCTACTCGCAGACCTCAGACGACACTGTCATGGTGACCGCCCGCTTCCTCGTCGGCACCTCCTCCGACGCCGCCGTCCTGCGCGTACACGACAAGGTGCGCGCGAACATGGACCGGATTCCAGTCGGCGTGCCGGAACCGCTGATCGTCGGTCGCGGCATCGACGATGTTGCGATCCTGTCCCTGACCCTCAGCCCAAAGCCCGAAGCGGCGGACCGGATCACCGCGAATGACCTCACCCGGATCGCTCGCGAGCTGCGCACCGAGGTTGCGAAGATCCCCGATGTCGGGCTGACCTATATCGTGGGCGAGCAGAGCGAACGCCTGCGCGTTGCGCCGAACCCCGAGAAACTGGCGCTTTACGGCGTCACGCTCCAGCAGCTTGCGGGCAAGGTGCAGGGCGCGAACACGTCCTTCCCGGCGGGCCTCGTCCGCGACGCGGGTGAGCAGATCCAGCTTGTGGTCGGCGAAACGCTGCGCTCCCCTACCGAGATCGGCAACCTTCTTCTGACCACGCGCGACGGCCGCCCGGTCTATGTTCGCGACGTGGCCGAGGTGTCTTTCGTGGGGAGTGGCGAGGAAAACATCGTCTCGAACCTTATCCAGACCGACACCGGGACCCTGCGTGCGCCCGCAGTCACCCTTGCCGTCGCCAAGCGCGCCGGGTCGAACGCCGTGACGGTGGCCGAGCAAATCCTGCACCGGACCGAAAGCCTCGAAGGTTCTTTGATCCCCGAGGACATAGCGGTAGAGGTCACCCGCGATTACGGCGAAAGCGCCAATGAGAAGGCGAATGAGCTTCTCTATCACCTCGCCCTCGCGACCGTGTCGATCATCGCGCTGGTCTGGGTCGCCATCGGCTGGCGCGAGGCGCTGGTCGTCGCGATCGTCATCCCGGTGACGATCCTGCTGACGCTCTTCGCCTCTTACGTGATGGGCTACACGCTGAACCGGGTGTCCTTGTTCGCGCTGATCTTCTCCATCGGCATCCTCGTCGACGACGCCATCGTGGTGATCGAGAACATCGCCCGGCACTGGGGCATGGGCGACAAACGCGACCGAAAGACCGCAGCCATCGACGCGGTGGCCGAGGTCGGCAACCCGACCATCGTGGCCACGCTGACGGTCGTCGCGGCGCTACTGCCGATGCTCTTCGTCTCGGGCCTGATGGGGCCTTACATGTCGCCGATCCCGGCCAATGCCTCGGCCGCGATGATCTTTTCCTTCTTCGTCGCGGTCATGGTCACGCCCTGGCTGATGCTGAAGATCGCGGGGCGCGCCAACATGGCCGCGCACGGTCACGACGATGCCTATGGCGGCCATCCGGGCGGCGCGCTCGGCAAGGCTTATGCAGCGGTCGCCCGGCCGATCCTGAAGACGAAGGCGCGGAGCTGGCTTTTCATCGGCATCGTTCTGGCGCTGACCATCGGCTCGCTCGGGCTTTTCTACACCAAGCATGTGACCGTGAAGCTGCTGCCCTTCGACAACAAGTCCGAGCTTTCCGTCGTCATCGACCTGCCCGAAGGTTCATCCGTCGAGGCGACGGATGCCGTGGCACAGGCCGTCGCGAAAGAGGTGCTGACGCTGCCCGAGGTGCTGTCGGTCCAGACCCATGCGGGAACCGCCTCGCCCTTCAACTTCAACGGCCTTGTGCGCCACTACTACCTGCGTGCCGCGCCGGAGATGGGCGAAGTAGCGATCAACCTGACGCCCAAGGCCGACCGCGACCGCACAAGCCACGACATCGCGCTGGAAATCCGTGACCGCATCCTGAAGTTGAAAGTGCCGCAAGGCACGCATCTGAAAACGGTCGAACCGCCCCCCGGCCCCCCGGTCATGGCCACGTTGCTGGCAGAGATCTATGGACCGGACGGTGAAACCCGCCGCGCAACCGCCGCGCGGGTGGAAGAGGCGTTCCGCTCCGTTCCCTATATTGTCGACGTCGACAATTCCTACGGCACGCCCGCCCGCAAGATCCGCGCGACGGTTTCGACCGACAAGGCGGAGTTCTTCCAGGTACAGGAGAGCGATGTGTTCGACACGATCGGCATCCTCAACGGCGGCTCCACCATCGGCTATTCGCATCGCGGCGAGGGGCGCCAGCCGATCCCGATCCGCATCGAACGCCCCAAGGGAGAGCGGACCGTGGACGAGGCTTTCCTCACGACTCCAATTCCCGCCAACGTCCTGCCCGGCAGCCGCGGCGTGGTGGAACTTGGCGACGTCGTCGATCTGACCGACGAGACGTCATCCTTCCTGATCTTCCGCCACAACGGCCGCCCGGCGGAGATGGTTCAGGCGGAGCTTGCCGGCGAGTTCGAAGCCCCCCTCTACGGCATGCTCGCCGTGCAGGAGGCCATCGACGCACAAGATTGGACAGGACTTGAGAAGCCGGTCATCAGCCTGCATGGCCAGCCCGAGGATGAAAGCCATACGACCCTCCTTTGGGACGGCGAGTGGGAGGTCACCTGGGTCACGTTCCGCGACATGGGTGCCGCCTTCGGCGTGGCGCTTCTGGGCATCTACATCCTCGTCGTGGCGCAGTTCCATTCGTTCAAGGTGCCGCTCGTCATCCTGACGCCGATCCCCCTGACCTTCATCGGCATCCTCGGCGGGCACTGGCTTTTCGGCGCGCCCTTCTCGGCGACCTCTATGATCGGCTTCATCGCGCTCGCGGGGATCATCGTGCGGAACTCGATCCTGCTCGTCGATTTCATCCGTCATGCGAAGCGGCCCGACCGGCCGCTGACCGATGTGCTGATCGAAGCCGGCGCGATCCGCTTCAAGCCGATCCTGCTGACCGCGCTCGCGGCGATGATCGGGGCGGCGGTGATCCTCACCGACCCGATCTTCCAGGGTCTCGCGATCTCGCTCCTTTTCGGCCTCGCCTCTTCGACGCTCCTGACGGTGCTGGTGATCCCGGCGGTCTACCGCGTGCTGCGGACCTAAGGCAGCGCCAAGAACGAAAGCGAGCCGTTGATACGGTTCGGCTTCTCCCAGCTACGATGCGGTGCGCAGCGGATCAGACCACCCGTTCGACCATCATCTTCTTGATCTCGGCGATCGCCTTTGCCGGGTTCAACCCCTTCGGACAGGTCTTGGTGCAGTTCATGATCGTGTGGCAGCGGTAGAGCTTGAACGGGTCTTCCAACTGATCGAGCCGCTCCGGCGTCGCCTCGTCGCGGCTGTCGATGATCCAGCGATAGGCGTGGAGAAGCGCGGCGGGGCCAAGGTAGCGGTCGCCATTCCACCAATAGCTCGGGCAAGAGGTGGAGCAGGACGCGCACATCACGCATTCGTAAAGCCCGTCGAGCTTCTTGCGGTCATCGATCGACTGGCGCCATTCCTTCGCGGGCCGATTGGTCTTGGTCTCCAGCCACGGCATGATGCTCGCATGCTGGGCATAGAAATGCGTGAGATCGGGGATCAGGTCCTTGACCACCGGCATATGCGGCAAGGGATAGATCTTCACGTCGCCCTTGACCTCATCAAGCCCGTAGATACAGGCCAGCGTGTTGATCCCGTCAATGTTCATCGCGCAAGACCCGCAGATGCCCTCGCGGCAGGAGCGGCGGAAGGTCAGCGTCGGGTCGACCTCGTTCTTGATCTTGATAAGCGCGTCCAGGATCATCGGACCGCACTGGTCCATGTCGAGGAAATAGGTGTCGACACGGGGATTTTCACCAGCGTCCGGGTTCCAGCGGTAGATCTGGAACTTGCGGATATTCTTGCCCTCAGGCTTCGGCCAGGTCTTGCCAACCCGGATCTTCGAATTCTTGGGAAGCGTGAACTGAACCATGACTTATCCCTTCCAGTCGGGGCGGGTATAGAGCGGCCGGCGCGGCGGCTGACCGGTTTTCCGGGTGACGCAGGCGTTGTAGAGCGCCGCGGGGTCCTTGCCGGACAGATAGTCCGAATTGATGTCGATCTCGACCGCGCCCCGGGCGCCGTAGCGACCAATCCCGGCCTCGACGAAGCCGGTCGGATGGGCCGCACCACGGGCGCGCTCAAAACAGTCCCTCTCAGCCTGTTCGACCGAAACGGGGCCGCAGGCCGCGAGGGCGGGCAGGATCGCCATGAAGGGGATCGCCGCCCGCATCAATCCGCCTTCAGCGAGGATCGGATGGTGGAGCCGTCTTCAAGGAATTGCAGCGCCCGCGCCTGCTGGGCCGGAGTCAGCGAATACCAAAGCTCCTCGTCGCCCGGCAGAAGCGGGTAACCCGAGGGAGGCGGGGTCAAACCACGCCACGCGCGCCTCGTCTTCTGTGGTTTGGCAGGCGCTGCGGCGGCAAGGCCCGCCCCGCCCTCAAGATAGGAGCCGTGATAGCCCGAGCCGCCGGACAGTGTCGCGGCGCCGCGCCGTTTCTTGGTGTAGCTCGGTGCCGTCGCATTCTCCGCCACCGGCACGTCCGCCCGCCCGCCATTCGACGATTGTCCGGACACGGTCGGCGCACAGGCCCCGAGAACAAGGAGCGGCGCAGCAACAAGCAAAAGGCCGCAGCGCATCAGTATACCCTCTTCTTAGGTGCTATCTTCTTCAGGTCGATCCCACCCTCTGCCTGTTTGGTCAGCGGATCGAGATGAACAGGCCGGGTGGACAGCGTGACCTTCGGCCCATCGACCAGCGCCAGTGAATGCACCCGCCATTTCTTGTCGTCGCGGTCCGGGTAATCCTCATGCGCATGGGCGCCACGGCTTTCCTTCCGCGCCTCTGCGGCGACGATGGTGGCAAGCGCGTTCGGCATCAGGTTGGCAAGTTCAAGCGTCTCCATAAGATCTGAGTTCCAGATGAGGCTGCGGTCAGTGACCTTCAGGTCTCCCATCTTGGCCGCGACCGCCTCCATCTTCTTCACGCCCTCGGCCAGGGTCTTGTCGGTGCGGAAAACGGCGGCATCGGCCTGCATGGTCTTTTGCATCTCAAGGCGAAGCTCAGCGGTCGGCACGTTGCCGTCGGCGTTCCGCAAACCATCAAAGCGGTCGAGCGCCTTTTCGACACCCGCAGCGTTCACCGGCTGGTTGCGCGCCTTCGGATCGACAATCTCGCCTGCGCGGATCGCGGCAGCCCGGCCAAAGACTACAAGGTCGATGAGCGAGTTCGAGCCAAGCCGGTTGGCGCCGTGTACCGATGCACAACCCGCCTCGCCCACCGCCATCAGGCCGGGCACAGTCGCGTCAGGATTATCAGCGGTCGGGTTCAACACCTCGCCCCAGTAGTTCGTCGGGATGCCGCCCATGTTGTAATGCACTGTCGGCAGGACCGGGATCGGCTCCTTCGTCAGGTCGACGCCCGCAAAGATGCGTGCCGATTCCGAAATGCCGGGCAGCCGCAGCGCCAGCGTTTCCGGCGGCAGGTGGTTGAGGTGCAGGTGGATATGGTCCTTGTTCGGTCCCACGCCGCGCCCTTCGCGGATTTCCAGCGTCATGCAGCGTGATACCACATCGCGTGAGGCCAGATCCTTGTAGGTCGGCGCATAGCGCTCCATGAAGCGTTCGCCTTCGGAGTTGGTCAGATACCCGCCCTCGCCCCGCGCCCCTTCGGTGATAAGACAGCCGGAACCATAAATCCCCGTCGGATGGAACTGCACGAATTCCATGTCCTGCAAAGGCAGACCCGCCCGCGCCACCATGCCGCCGCCATCGCCGGTGCAGGTATGGGCGGAGGTCGCCGAGAAATAGGCCCGGCCGTAACCGCCCGTCGCCAGCACCACCATCTTGGCGTTGAAGACATGCATCGTGCCGTCGTCGAGCTTCCAGGCCACGACGCCAGTGCAAACCCCATCGGTCATGATGAGGTCGATGGCAAAATACTCGATATAGAATTCCGCATTGTGCTTCAGCGACTGGCCGTAAAGCGTGTGCAGGATCGCGTGGCCCGTGCGGTCGGCGGCGGCGCAGGTGCGCTGCACCGGGGGGCCCTCGCCAAACTCTGTCGTGTGGCCGCCGAAGGGTCGCTGGTAGATCTTGCCTTCTTCGGTCCGGCTGAACGGCACACCGTAATGCTCAAGCTCATAGACCGCCTTTGGCGCCTCGCGCGCCAAGTATTCCATCGCGTCGGTATCGCCCAGCCAGTCGGAGCCCTTGACGGTGTCGTACATATGCCACTGCCAGTGGTCCGGCCCCATGTTGCTGAGCGACGCCGCGATCCCGCCCTGCGCCGCCACCGTGTGCGAGCGCGTCGGAAAGACCTTGGTCACGCAGGCGGTGCGCAAGCCCTGCTCCGCCATCCCCAGCGTCGCGCGCAGGCCCGAGCCTCCGGCGCCCACCACGACGACGTCATATTCATGTGTCTCATAAGGATAAGCGGTCATCAGTCGTTCCTCAAAGCGCGAGCCGGATCAGGGCGTAAATCCCCGTCGCCATCACGGCGTAGGACAGGCAGATCGTGCCGATGATCAGCGCCTTGCGGGTGACGCCGTGGGCATAGTCCTCGATCATCACCTGCGCGCCGTTCTTGAAATGGGTCATGGCGACGAGGATCGTCAGCCCCGCGACGATTCCGGGAAACGGCCGGCTGTAATAGGCCACGACCGCCTCATAGGGCGCGCCGACGACGCGGCCGAAAGTGAAGATGAAGAGCGGCACGAGGATCGCGAGCGCCACGGCGCTGATCTGCATGTGCCAGAAATGCTCGGTCCCGGACTTGGCGGAGCCAAGGCCAACGGCGCGCTTGCGGTCGGTCAGATAACGCATCTCGCCCCCCTCAAAGAAGTGTCACGGTGAAAAGGGTCAGGATCACCGACCCGAAGATCATGCCCCAGCCAAGCTTTTCCGCCGTCGGAATGTCGAGCCCGCGCCCGCTGTCGAAGTAGAGGTGCCTGAGCCCGGCAAGAAAGTGATACCAGACCGCCCAGATCGAGCCGAGGAAGACGAGCTTGCCGAACCACGACCGCACGACCCCATTGGCGACGGCGAAATATTCGGCACTCGTCGCGGCGGCAAGAAGCCACCAGACGATCAGCACCGACGCCACGATCAGCGCATTCCCGGTGATCCGGGTCAGGATCGAGGTGATCGCAGTCAGTTGCGGACGGTAGACCTGAAGATGCGGCGATAGCGGACGGTTGCCCCGGTTCACATCGGCCATGAACTCTCCCCTTGGCTTCCGCGCCCCAATGCGGGTGGCTGGAGGGGGCGCTATTGCCATCTTCCTTACCGCAATTATCGGCCATGTCACGCCGGGAATGTCAAATTCCGGGCGTTTCCGCGCATGTTAGCGAAAAACTTTTCATTTGTGATCACGATATTTTCCGGCGTGATCACAGAAAACTCACACGATTCGAGCAAGGCGCGCAGCAAGGCCGGGGCGTTTAGCACCGTTGACCGCGCGCCCTGCGCCGCTGGCTCAGCGGCTGAGCAGGATCGTATCGAACGACACACCGAGCACCAGGATCGGATCGCCGCTGGAATTGTCGTGCAGCCGCAGATCGGCCGACATCGTATCGTTGAACGCATAGGTCGCGCCGATGTCGCCATAGTGGTCCCCGCCTTCGGCGTATCCATAGGTCGCCCCGAGAGAGATCTGGTCGTTCACGGCATAGTCAAGCCCGGCTTCATATCTCTTGGACTCCGTCTCCGGGTCGTAGGCCAACTCTCCCCGAAGCACGATCGCATCCCCGACCGATTGCGAGACATCAAGGATGAACTCGCCGCAGCAATCGCCCGACGCATCATAGAGATAGCGGTAATAGCTCAGATCATAGCTGAAGCCGCTGTCGAGATCGTTGCGATAGCCGAGGTAGAGGTCGATCTCGGCATTGTCGGCGCCGCCGAAATCGACGGTGGAGGTCCAGATACCGCCGTAGAAGCCATGGCTTTCAGCCTCGACATAGCCCTGAAGGGCGGGATTGTCGTTGCTTTGGGTCACGCCGGAGGACATGTAGTTCGACGTCAATGTCGCCCCGGCGGTGACGGTCAGATCCTCGGCCGCAGCGGCCCGCGCCATAAGGGCAAGGCCTGTGACGAGTGGGGCAAGTTGATTGAACCGCGGTTGTGCCATGTGAGTCCTCGACATTTTGATGCGCGAGATCATCAGAGCGCACCGGTTCCGCACAGCCGACGAACGAAATATCGGCACCGCGTTGCCGCCTGCATCAGCCTCGGCTACACCGGCATCAACGCCCAGTAGTCGAGATCGAGCAGCACCTCCGGCAGGTACTTACCGTCCGCGCCCTTCAGCGCGAACTCGGGCGCTCCGTGCTTCAGCGCGACCAGCCTGAGCCGGATCGCGCCGACGCCTGGCGCACCTGTTTCTGCTACATCCAGAACCTCGGACCAGGCCCGCACCGTGTCGCCGGCGAAGCAGGGGTTGGCATGGGCGCCCGCGTTCAGCGCGACCACCATCTGCGCGTTCGCAAGACCGTTGAACGACAGGGCGCGCGCCAGCGAGATCACGTGCCCGCCATAGATCAGCCGCCGCCCGTCCGCGCGGTTCGTCGCGTCGAAATGGACCTTGGCGGTGTTCTGCCAGAGCCGCGTGGCGAGCATATGCTCCGCCTCCTCGACCGTGACACCGTCGACATGGTCGATCTTCTCGCCGACCGAATAGTCGCCGAGGCGGTGCCGCTCCCCGGCGAGCGTGAAATCGTACTTGGAGAAATCCAACCCTTGCGGCACGACCAGATCGCCCGCCGCCACCGATTTCTTCAATTCCGGCACAACCGCTTCGGGCGCGGGCGCTTCGGTGTCGCGCTTCCGAACCATCACCCAGCGGACATACTCCAGCACCGCCTCGTCGTGCTGGTTCAGCCCCCGCGTGCGGACATAGACCACCCCGGAGGTGCCGTTGGAATTCTGCTTCAGCCCGATCACCTCGGATTCCGACCGCAAGGTATCGCCCGGCCAGATCGGCAGAAGCCAGCGCCCCTCGGCATAACCAAGGTTCGCCACCGCGTTCAGCGAGATGTCCGGCACCGTCTTCCCGAAGACAACATGAAAGGCGATCATGTCGTCGAGCGGGCTGAACGGCAATCCGCAGTCCTGCGCGAAGGCGTCCGAGGAGTAAAGCGCATGGCGGGCGGGATAAAGCGCGTGATAAAGCGCACGCTCCCCCATCTTGACGGTCCGCGGAACGGCATGGACGATCACCTCGCCCAACCGGTAATCCTCAAAGAAACGGCCCGGATTGGTCTTCATTGCTCGCCCAGCTTCAGGTCCGGCGTGTAGTCGCCCGGCACCTCCTTCACGACGGCCTGCCCGCAGCGCATCGCGCCCGCGCCTGCGTCATAGGCGTAGGTCGGCGATCCGTGCAGCGCCCAGCCCTTGTTCAGTGCCGCACTGATCTTGTGGCAGAAGGTGGCCGTGTCGGACTCGCTCAGGAAACGGTAAAGCTTCATCCGTAGGTTCCCAGGAACGGGTTGTAGCCGAGCCAGATATGGATGCCCGCGATCACGCCGTAGAGGACGAGCGCGATGACGGCGGCAATAGCGTCGCTGCGCAACCCGCCCGGCGCGGGCCGCGTCCACGACTCCTGTGCGTTGATAAGCAGCATCGAGACGACCGCCCAGACACCGAGCCAGCCGAAAAGAACGATCGACGCCACGTCGCCGTTCACCAGAAGGTGAGCGACGGCCCAGATGATGACCGAGATCAGCATCGGATGACGTATCATCGCCTTCACCCGACCTTTGCTGTGCGACACGCCGAACAAGAACAAGGCGATCAGCATCAGAAGGTTGTTGAGATGCCCCATGCCGGGCAGCGGCGTGTAGACCGGGTCGAAATCGGCGCGGCGATAGCCCACCACCATCAGCACCACGGCCGCCAGCGACAGCACCGTCACCAGCATCTTGCCGGGCGTGTCGCCAAGTTTCGCGCGCAGCCCCGGCGCGACCCGTTTGAAGAGATGGGCGACGGTCCAGAGAACAAGACCAAGGATCAGGATCGACATTGCGGCACTCCTTACCGTGAACGCGCGCGAGTTTGGCCTATTTCGCGGCCGCCGCAATAGCTTCCGCCCGCGCAATTGTCTGACGCGCGGTCACGACATGGAGATTTTCGACAATCCTGCCATCGACAACGGCGACGCCCTGCCCCGCCGTCTCGGCTTCCTCAAGGGCCGCGATCTGGCGGCGGGCGAGGTCGACCTCGGCCTCCGACGGCGCGAAGGCGGCGTTCGCAATCTCAAGCTGCGCGGGATGGATCAGGGTCTTGCCATCAAAACCCATGTCGCGGCCCTGTTCGCATTCCGCCTTGAGCCCTGCCTCATCCCTGAAGGCGTTGTAGACGCCATCGATGATGATCCGCCCATGCGCCTTGGCGGCGAGTAGGCAGAGGCCAAGGCCGGTCAGCATCGGCTCACGATCCGCGCGGAAGCGGGTGTTGAGTTCCTTGGCAAGGTCGTTGGTGCCCATCACCATGCCCGCAAGGCGGGGATGGGCGGCGATCTGGCCTGCGTTCAGCATGGCAGCCGGCATCTCCATCATCGCCCAGAGCGGCTGCGCCGGCGCAAGCGCCGCCACCGCATCGAGATCGGCAGAGGAGGAGACCTTCGGGATCAGCAAGCCTTCGTTATCGGCCCCGGCGAAAGCCGCGATGTCGTCGCGGCCCCAGGGCGTGTCGAGCCCGTTCACCCGCACGATCCGCGCCCGCCCGCCATAGTCATGTTCGGCCAGAACCCGCATCAGAAGCGACCGTGCGGCGGGTTTTTCTTCCGTCGCAACCGCATCCTCAAGATCGAAGATGATTGCATCCGCCGGCAGATCGCGCGCCTTTTCCAACGCACGTTCCTTCGATCCGGGGATGTAGAGGACGGAGCGATAGGGGCGCAAACGGTCGGCAGACATCGGATTCTCCTCGCAACAATATTACGCCAATGACCACATCCACGGCATATTCGGCAAGGCCAAAGTTGCCGCAGCGCAGCAAAACCTGACCGAACGCTGCCTTCGGAACTTCTTCGGCAACTCCGGCGACGATCCCGGCATCACGCAATCGGGGGTCACATGGCGCGCGAACTGTTTGGATTGTCACTGGGCTTCGCAGCCCTGATTCTCATCACCACCCATGCTCAGGGCGCGGAACGCCCGGGCCTCACGCGCCTGCCGCCGCTTCCCATAGCAGTCGCAGCGACACCAGCAAAAGCGCCCAGGTGACTAGCTGAAAGAACAGTTTTTCCGGCAGGATCTTGACCAGCCACACGCCCGCGAAGACCGCCACTGACGCCGGAATCATCAGAACCGCCGCCACCCTGAGATCGGCAAGCGTCAATGTCCCAAGTGCCCAGTAGGGAATCAGCTTCACCGCGTTGACATAGGCGAAAAGAACCGTCGAAGTTCCCGCGAAGACCGCTTTTTCCAGCCTGAGCGGCAGCACATAGACCTGATAGGGCGGCGCGCCCGCATGGCTCACGAAACTCGTGAATCCTGTCAGCATCCCCCAGAACGCACCGGGTGCGATCGCGGCCCGCCGCGCCGGACCCTGCGGTCCGCGACGCAATAGAAGCCGGGTTGCGAAGGCCGCTCCGATCAGCCCGATCAGCCCGGTGACCGCCCGTTCCGGCACCAAAGCTGCCGTCGCCCAGCCAAGCCCGATACCCAAAGTCGCGGCGGGCGCGAGAATCGCCAGCACCCGACGGTCGAACGCATGCCGATAGGCGTAAAGTCCGAACATGTCCGATGCGATATAGACCGGCAGCAACAGCCCCGCCGCCGCGACCGGCGGCATGACCAGCGTCAGGAGAGGCACGGACAGCATCGCCACGACCGGAAGCCCCCCCTTGGACAATCCGACAAGCGTCGATGCGATTATCGCGACCGCCCAGAATGTGGTGCCTTCCATGACGCGCGATGACTCCGAAGCCTGTTACCGATAACGGCATACCAAAGTGCGCCGCGACGGCAAGCGCAACCGCTTTGCCGCATCGCGGCGCACTTGCGTGATGGGCCGAGACGCATTAACCCAAGCCCCGTCACTCATCAGGAGCCGGAGACACATCATGGCCAGACCCAAGATTGCCCTCATCGGCGCGGGACAGATCGGCGGCACGCTCGCCCATCTCGCCGCGATCAAGGAACTTGGCGACGTCGTTCTCTTCGACATCGCCGAAGGCACGCCGCAGGGCAAGGCGCTCGATATTGCCCAGTCGGGCCCGGTCGAAGGGTTCGACGCATCTCTGAAAGGCGCCAACAGCTACGAAGACATCGCCGGCGCCGATGTCTGCATCGTCACCGCCGGTGTGCCGCGCAAACCGGGTATGAGCCGCGACGACCTGCTCGGCATCAACCTCAAGGTGATGAAATCGGTCGGCGAAGGCATCAAGACCCATGCCCCGGACGCCTTCGTGATCTGCATCACCAACCCCTTGGACGCGATGGTCTGGGCGCTCCAGCAGTTTTCCGGCCTGCCCGCGAACAAGGTCGTCGGCATGGCCGGCGTTCTCGATGCCGGCCGCTTCCGTCACTTCCTCAGCGTCGAATTCGACGTCTCGATGAAGGACGTGACCGCCTTCGTGCTCGGTGGCCACGGCGACACGATGGTGCCGCTCACCCGCTACTCGACCGTCGCGGGCATCCCGCTGCCCGACCTTGTCAAGATGGGCTGGACCACGCAGGAAAAGCTCGATGCCATCGTCCAGCGCACCCGCGATGGCGGGGCCGAGATCGTGGGCCTGCTGAAGACCGGCTCCGCCTTCTACGCGCCCGCGGCGAGCGCCATCGAGATGGCCGAAGCCTATCTCAAGGACCAGAAGCGCCTCCTGCCCTGCGCCGCCTGGGTTGACGGCGCCTTCGGCCTGAACGGCATGTATGTCGGCGTTCCGACGATACTTGGCGCCGGCGGCGTCGAGCGCATCGTCGACATCAAGCTCGGCAAGGACGAACAGGTGATGTTCGACAAATCCGTCGACGCCGTGAAGGGCCTCGTCGCGGCCTGCAAGGACATCGACTCGACGCTGGCCTAGCTAACAGAATTCCCGGACACATGCGCACCAGCAGCCTGACGGTCCTCTATGAAAACGCAGTTGTCGTGCCGCCCCCGGCGCGACATCGCTTCCAACGGGTTCTGCCGATGGCGGTCATCGACCGCCACGGCGCGCTCGTTGCCGCCGCAGCATGTGGCACAAACCGGCTTAGCAGTGGCGAGTTCATTCCACAGGCCTCGGCGGCGGAAAGCGCCGTTCAGCTCTCCGGAACCTGGCTCTTCGGCGGAATCGCTTCGCACCACTTCGGGCATCAGATCACGCGCTCGCTTGGCCGCCTAGCCGGATTGGCCGGGCTAGACGGCCTCGACGGCATACTCTTCGCACCGCTCGACCACCGTGCCGTTACACCAGAAAGCTTCGCGTTGTTCCGCAGATTGCTCGATGGCCTCGGTATCCAGACCGCGATACGCGTCGCGGTGGTGCCGACCAATGTCGAACGACTTTACATCGGGCAGGACCTTTTCAGCGAAGGGATTGATTGCAAGGCAACACCCGATTACGTGGACTGGGCACGGCATCAGTTTGTTCCCTCCGACGCCCAACCGATCCCCGGCAGCCGCCTTTACGTCACCCGCACCCGCATTGATCCCGCGTTGGGGCGTATCCTCTGTGAAGATGTGCTGGAGGAAAATCTCATCCGGCACGGCTACGAAGTCTTTGCGCCGGAGGCACATGATCTGCCGGATCAGATCCGCCGCTACGCGGAGGCCGAGACGATCGTCACAACCGACGGATCGCACGGCCATGTCATCGCCCTTGCACGCCAGTCATCCCAGCGCGTCGTGATGATCGCGCGGCGCGAAGAGGCACCGACGAACCTTATCAACCACCTGGAAAGCTTCGGGACCGGGCTGCGCAGGTCGGATTTCCGCTATATTCAAGCGATCCGCAAGGAATGGTGGCCGCGGGCACGCGCCGACAACCGTTCATTCGGCGAGATAGATTTTGATGCTCTTCGCCGAGAACTGACCGATTGCGACGCGATTGGCCGTGATGATAGCATTGCCTGGAGCATCCCGGATGCGTCCCTACTGGAGAAATCCAAGGCGCGCGGGCAACGGCATAACGAGCAGATCATCTCGGCGGAGGAGCGCGCGACGTTTCTTGCTGAATTCCGAAAGAGACGAAGCATGACACAACAAGCCAAGTCCAAGGCAATCGTCGAGGACCCTGTTCCTGCCATCGACGGACTGCGCTATTTCCGGATGCTGTCCCGGCTGCATGCCCGTTTGAAACCCGACTGGTATCTCGAAATCGGGACATTCACCGGCAAAAGCCTCGCACTCGCCAATTGCAACTACGTCGCAGTAGATCCGGCGTTCGCGATCGAGAACCCGATTGTGAACAAAACGGCGCGGGAGATGTATATCGTTCAGAAGACCAGCGATGATTTTTTTGCCTCGGATTTTATCCGGCGTAACAGGATTTCCTTCGATTTGGCGTTCCTCGACGGCCTGCATTATTTTGAGTTTCTGCTTCGCGATTTCATGAACGCGGAAAAGGCGATGTCCAAAGACGGCGTCATTCTGTTGCACGACTGCTGCCCGACCACTTACCGGATGGCCGAGCGGGAACGGCCCAAGGGCCTCTGGTCGGGCGACGTCTGGAAGACGCTCCTGATCCTTCTCCGCCACCGGCCGGATCTCGACATCCAAGTCGCGAATGCAGCGCCCACCGGTCTGACGGTGATCCGCAATCTCGACCCCAAGAACAAGACACTCGAAAAGGTCTACGACAAGGTCGTCGCCGAATTCGCGGACAAGACACTCAGCGATTTCGAGGGGGGCCTCGGTGGACTCTATCGTCACTTTGATCTGAAATCGCCCGAGACGGTGGTGGCGAGCCTACCGGGACACTAGGCTCCGCCTCAGATTGCCGACCACTTCCCGTGTAAACGGTGCAGCATCGGCCACGGTGTTCCCGGCGGAGCTAGACCGGCGGCGCATCGAAACGACATTTCCAGTCCCGCGCCTTGTCGATGCGCTTGATCTCTCAATGACTATATTTGCAGTCCCAAGCGCGCGAATACATCCTGTTTGGTCTCTGACAGCCACCTGTCGTAAGCCGCCTCGGACAGGTCCAGAACGGTGTCCGGGAAAAAGCGACGCACCGCCCCCTTGGGGTCGATCTCGATATCCAGAAGCCGTCCACCTGCGCGCAACGCGGCTTCCCGTTCAGGCGTCATACACTTCAGCCGGTCGTGCAACCGGACTGCGGCCGCGAAATCGTTGCCCTCGGCCAAAATCGCCGCGACCTGCCGCAGCCGCACCTCCGAGACCGGGCTTTTCAGGTCGGCGGCAAGCGCTTCGCCCTTGCGCAACAGCTTGTAAACCCAGTCGCGCCGCGTGAATCCGTCGAAATGCAGGATCGTCGCTGCTTCGGAAAGCCGATGGCGCGGATAGCTGAGCCCGCGTTTGCCGGAGTGACGCGGACGGTGAATGCCCACCGTATAGCCAAAGCCCCTGGGGGTCGCCGACTTGCCGACCGAATGGCCGGTCAGCCCGCTGAGCGTCAGCGCGTCCTCAGCCTCCTCCTCCTCATCGTCAAAAAGCGTCTCCGGCAGGCGGAAAGTCGGCGTGAATAGTTGCCCGCCCCGGTCCTTTGCTGAAAATATCCGCTCGATATTGCCGATCTTGAGAAAGGCGCCGCGCGGCACGAGGGCGAGTTCCTCGGCCAAAGGCTCCCATTGACAGAGGTATTCATCGACATCGAGATGAAGAAGGTAATCGACTGACGAGGCCTCGAGAGCCGCCGTCGCATTCTGCGTCTGGCGCACCTGATGCAGCCGTGGCCGTCGTCGCCCGCGCTGGCGCCAGTAGGCACGATCCGTCAAGGTCACCCGGCAGCCCGGCAGTCGTTGCCGCATTTCCGCCAGCACGGGATCGTTGGCGCTCTCACTTGCATCAAGATAGATATGCACTTCCGAAGCGCCCGCAGCGATGTGATAGGCCGCGTGGCACAGGATCAGATTGGCAGGCGCGTCCACTGTCGTCACGATGCCCCAGCGCGGCAGGTCCACGGTGGCTTCCTTTCGCATCTGCGGCGAAATCCAATTACCTGCCACGTCCCGTCAGGGTCAACAGGTAGTGATTCGCTCAATCCGCCATATTTTGTGATCACACCCTGAAATCGCGTGATCACAAAATGCGGGTTTTCCCGACCCACCCTAGCCTAATCGCAATTATTCATTCAAGCTTTGTCCCTCATATGCGATGACCGGGCAGAACCCAACGGACAGGGACAGATGCGATGAACATCCACGAATATCAGGCCAAGGCGCTTCTGCGCAGCTACGGCGCGCCGGTTTCCGACGGCCGCGCGGTGCTCCGGGCGGAAGAGGCCAAGACGGCGGCGGGCGAGATGGACGGCCCCCTCTGGGTCGTGAAGGCGCAGATCCACGCCGGCGGCCGCGGCAAGGGCCATTTCAAGGAGGCCGAGGCCGGCGAAAAGGGCGGCGTCCGCCTCGCGAAGTCGGTGGAAGAGGCCGCACAGCTCGCCAAGCAGATGCTCGGCCGCACCCTCGTCACCCATCAGACCGGCCCGGCCGGCAAGCAGGTCAACCGCATCTATATCGAAGACGGCTCCGACATCGCGCGCGAGCTTTACCTCGCGCTTCTCGTCGATCGCGGCAGCTCCCGCGTTTCCTTCGTCGTCTCGACCGAAGGCGGCATGGATATCGAGGAAGTCGCGGCCAAGACGCCGGAAAAGATCCTGTCCTTCTCGGTCGATCCGGCCTCGGGCCTTTCGGATTTCCACGGCCGCCGCGTCGCCTTCGCCCTCGGGCTCGAAGGCAATCAGGTCAAGCAATGCGTCGCCCTCATCCGCATCCTCTACAAGGCCTTCCTCGAGAAGGACATGGAGATGCTTGAGATCAACCCGCTGGTGGTGACGCCGGACGGCACGATCAAGGTGCTCGACGCCAAGATCAGCTTCGACGGCAACGCCATCTACCGCCACCCCGATATCGCCGCGCTGCGCGACGAGACGGAGGAAGACCCGAAGGAGCTTGCCGCGTCGAAGTTCGACCTGAACTACATCGCGCTCGATGGCGAGATCGGCTGCATGGTCAACGGCGCGGGCCTTGCGATGGCGACGATGGACATCATCAAGCTTTACGGTGCGGAGCCGGCCAACTTCCTCGACGTCGGCGGCGGCGCGACCAAGGAAAAGGTCACCGAGGCGTTCAAGATCATCACCTCCGACCCGAACGTGAAGGGCATCCTCGTCAACATCTTCGGCGGCATCATGCGCTGCGACGTCATCGCCGAAGGCGTGATCGCCGCAGTGAAGGAGGTCGGCCTTCAGGTCCCGCTGGTCGTGCGTCTCGAAGGCACGAACGTCGAGAAGGGCAAGGAGATCATCCGCAATTCCGGCCTCAACGTCATCGCAGGCGACAACCTCGCCGATGCCGCCCAGAAGATCGTCAAGGCGGTGAAGGGGTGAGGCTTCAATCGGTACCCAAGTCGCTTGCGTTTGTGGGGCTAGTTGCCGTGATTCCTCTAGCTGCCGCCACTGATAGTGCCGTCGCTCAGGTTGAAAGCGATGCAGTGTATCTTGCACGCGCTTTCGTCGGCACCTGCGCGCAGAACGTAGGCCGCGTAGACAAAGTAGCCGCTGGCGCTAGAGCGATGGGATACGAAGAACTTGAAGGCGATATGAAGGCGATGTTGGCTCCACAGGATCCCACCGCTGACTACGCCGGTTGGCTCTTTGCAGAAAAAGACAAGCAGCCGTTTCTAGTCGGGATATCGCAGGCCAGGCTCAATGGTGAAGACTACAGCATTTGCGTGGTCGCAAATCCCAACGTCGCGATGGATGAGGTTCTTAACGAAATACAGAACCTGACCACATTCGGCGATCAAATTGAAAACAGTGAAGAAGCGGGTCAACGCTACCGCATTTGGGCAACCGAAGAACTTGCGGAGCGCTCATTCATCTCGGCCGTAGACGCACCCAAGATGGGAATCGTCGGAGGCACAATCTCGCTCTCGGCGCCAACGGAGAAATAAAATATGTCCGTCCTCGTTAACAGCAACACACGCGTCATCTGCCAGGGCCTCACCGGCTCGCAGGGCACCTTCCACACCGAACAGGCCATCGCTTACGGCACCAAGATGGTCGGCGGCGTGACGCCCGGCAAAGGCGGGCAGACCCATATCGGGCTGCCGGTCTTCAACTCGGTCCATGAGGCCAAGCGCGCGACGAAGGCGAATGCCTCCGTCATCTACGTGCCGCCCCCCTTCGCCGCCGACTCTATCCTCGAGGCGATCGACGCCGAGATGGAGCTGATCGTCTGCATCACCGAAGGCATCCCCGTCCTCGACATGATGCGCGTGAAGCGCGCCATCGAAGGCACGAAAAGCCGCCTCGTCGGGCCGAACTGCCCCGGCGTCATCACGCCCGGCGAATGCAAGATCGGCATCATGCCCGGCCATATCCACAAGAAGGGCTCCTGCGGCGTCGTCTCGCGCTCGGGCACGCTGACCTATGAGGCGGTGAAGCAGACCACCGACCTCGGCCTTGGCCAGTCCTCCGCCGTCGGCATCGGCGGCGACCCGATCAAGGGGACGGAGCATATCGACGTGCTGGCGATGTTCCTTGATGACCCCGAGACGCATTCGATCATCATGATCGGTGAGATCGGCGGCTCGGCCGAAGAGGAAGCGGCGGAATATCTCGCCCAGCAGAAGAAGAAGGGCCGCTGGAAACCCACCGCCGGTTTCATCGCCGGACGCACCGCCCCGAAGGGCCGCCGCATGGGCCATGCCGGCGCCATCGTCGCCGGTGGCAAGGGCGATGCGGAATCGAAGATCGAGGCCATGAAGAAGGCCGGGATCGTCGTCGCCGAGAGCCCCGCGCACTTGGGCGAAGCGGTGATGAAGGCGATCAAGGGGTAACGCGCCGACGCCCCGGTCCTCGGGGCGTCCGACGGGAGGAAGCAAAGCGATGCCAATATTCCGCATCGGCGACAAACTTCACTACTACGCGCATGTGCCGAAATGCGCCGGGTCGTCGGTCGAGTCCTATCTCGCCCGGCGCTTCGGCTCTTTGGCCTTCGTGAACACGCGGTTCCTGTCCGACCCCGAGCCGCAGCGCTGGACGAAATCCTCGCCGCAGCACCTGCCTCTGGACGCCTTTCACAAGCTGGTGCCCGAAGGCTGGATCGCCTCAAGCTTCGCCGTCGTCCGGCATCCCCTGAAGCGCCTCGTCTCGGCCTTCCAGTTCCAGGTCGAGGTCGAAAAGACCGTGGCGCCCCTCTGGACCATCGACGAATGGTTCGACGACTGGCTGAAGCGGAAGGATGCGGAGCCCTTCCTCTACGACAACCACATCCGCCCGATGGCCGACCTCGTCCCGGCCGATGCCGCGTATTTCCAGATGGAACAGGGCCTCGACCCCGTCGTCGCCCATCTCGACCGGCTGGCGGGCAACAAGGAGGGCGAGCGCAGCATCGCGCCCGAGAATGTCCGCAAGAAGAAACTGCCGGGCGACGCCCAGCGCCTGATCCCCTCGCCCGAGACGCTCGCCCGCATCGCCGATTACTACGCTGAGGATTTCCGCCGCTTCGGCTACGACATCGACGCCGCCCCGGAATCGCCCCCGGCCACCCCGAAGCCCAAGAGCCTCGTTGGCCGGCTGACCGGCGCCCTTTCAGGGAGGCGCGTATGAGCCTCAATCGGAAACTCTGTGGCCCCATGGGCGCCGCCACCATGGCGTTGGCTTGCATTGCACAATCTGGTTACGCGCAAGATGCGCGTGACGAAGCATTCAATACACTCGTAGAGCTGTGTTCGAGGCTTCCCGCTGAAAGAGACCAAGTCGAGAGCAAACTCGTGGCTGGTGGCTGGGCAGAACCGTCCGACCCTGTAGTTCTGTTTGACCTGATGGCGTCGGGAACTTTCAACTTCAAGCATTCCTTTTCCGACAGAGAAACCTTGGGAAAGTCGCTGGAAAACGCCTTCTTCATGGCGGCTTCAATACTTGGAAACTCCGCGTTGCCTCCCGCACAAAAGGCGTATGTTTCTGGCGATCTTGTGGTTGGTGTCATTGGACTCACGATCGACGAACCCGGCTTGCCGTATTGCATTATCGGAAGCTCCCACGACGAAATCGGCCGTTTGTCCGAGATCGTGCCGCTTGAGGCCGCCGAACCACCGGCTCACGGATTCTTACGAGAGCCAGAAGGACTTGTGCATAGCGGTTCGATTGGCGCGTCCAGTGTCAAAGCCACTTACGTCGACCCAAAAAGTGTGTTGGACGCGATTGAACAACTCGGCGTGACCGAACTGCCTTATTCCAAGAGACTGACTCCGATTGAGGCCGCTGCACGGCTCACGCCTTTTGTTGCCGTGATTGCGCCAACAGTCCCAACAGGAAGGAACTAGAGATGACCGACCAATCCCCCAACGACCAGTTCCACGCCTCGTCCTTCCTGCAAGGCCATAACGCGGAATATGTCGAACAGCTCTATGCCCGCTACGCCGCCGATCCGAACGCGGTCGATGCGAGCTGGGCCAGCTTCTTCCGCTCGCTCGGCGATACCGAAACCGATGTGCGGCGCGAAGCCAAGGGCGCGTCCTGGGACCGGCCCGACTGGCCGCCCGTCCCCTCGGACGACCTGACGGCGGCACTGACCGGCGAATGGCCGGCAGCGGCGAAAGAGGTCAAGGGCGCGGGCGACAAGATCAAGGCGAAGGCGACCGAGGCAGGCGTCGCCATCTCCGACGAACAGGTCAAGCGCGCCGTCCTCGACAGCATCCGTGCCCTCATGATCATCCGCGCCTACCGGATCAGGGGCCACCTTGTCGCCAACCTCGACCCGCTCGGAATGCGCGAAGAAAATCCACACCCCGAGCTTGATCCGAAATCCTACGGCTTCACCGAATCCGACATGGACCGGCCGATCTTCATCGACAAGGTGCTCGGCCTCGAACACGCCTCGATGCGGGAGATCATGGACATCGTGAAGCGCACCTATTGCGGCACCTTCGCGCTCCAGTACATGCATATCTCCGACCCCGCGCAGGCCGCCTGGCTGAAGGAGCGGATCGAAGGCTACGGCAAGGAAATCTCCTTCACCCGCGAGGGCCGCAAGGCGATCCTGAACAAGCTCGTGGAGGCCGAGGGCTTCGAGAAGTTCCTGCATGTCAAGTACATGGGCACCAAACGCTTCGGCCTCGATGGCGGGGAGGCGCTGATCCCGGCGATGGAGCAGATCATCAAGCGCGGCGGCAACCTCGGCGTGAAAGAGGTCATCGTCGGCATGCCGCACCGGGGCCGCCTGTCGGTTCTGGCCAACGTGCTGGCGAAGCCCTATCGCGCGATCTTCAACGAATTCCAGGGTGGCAGCTTCAAGCCCGAGGATGTGGACGGCTCGGGCGACGTGAAGTATCACCTCGGCGCATCGTCGGACCGGACCTTCGACGGCAACACGGTTCACCTCAGCCTGACCGCGAACCCCTCGCATCTTGAAGCGGTGAACCCCGTCGTCCTCGGCAAGGTCCGCGCCAAGCAGGACCAGCTCGGCGATCAGGCCGAGCGTCAGGCAGTTCTGCCGATCCTGCTGCACGGGGATGCTGCCTTCGCCGGTCAGGGCGTTGTCGCGGAATGCTTCGGCCTTTCGGGCCTCAGGGGCCACCGCACCGGCGGCACGATGCATATCGTGGTGAACAACCAGATCGGCTTCACCACCGCGCCGCATTTCCGCCGGTCGTCGCCCTATCCGACCGACATCGCGCTGATGGTCGAGGCGCCGATCTTCCACGTCAACGGCGACGACCCGGAGGCCGTCGTCCACGCCGCCAAGGTCGCGACCGAGTTCCGCCAGATGTTCCACAAGGACGTGGTCATCGACATCTTCTGCTACCGCCGCTTCGGTCACAACGAAGGCGATGAGCCGATGTTCACCAACCCGGCGATGTACAAGACCATCAAGACCCACAAGACCACGCTCCAGCTCTATACCGAGCGTCTGGTGAAGGACGGCCTGATCCCGGAAGGCGAGATCGAGGACATGAAGGCCGCATTCCAGGCCCATCTCAACGAGGAATTCGAGGTCGGCAAGAACTACAAGCCGAACAAGGCCGACTGGCTCGACGGGCGCTGGTCGCATCTTGACCGCGAGGGCGAGGAATACACCCCCGGCAAGACCGCGATCGCCAAGAAGACGATGGCCGAGATCGGCGCGGCGCTGACCCGCGTGCCGGACGGCTTCGACATCCACAAGACCGTCGCCCGTCAGCTGGATGCAAAGGCCGAGATGTTCAAGAAAGGCCAGGGCTTCGACTGGGCCACGGCCGAGGCGCTGGCGTTCGGTTCGCTCCTGACCGAAGGCTATCCGGTGCGCCTGTCCGGTCAGGACTGTACGCGCGGCACCTTCTCGCAGCGTCATTCCGCCTTCGTCGACCAGACGACCGAGGAACGCCACTATCCGCTCAATCACATCAGGCCGGGCCAGTCGCGCTATGAGGCCATCGACTCGATGCTCTCCGAATATGCCGTCCTCGGCTTCGAATACGGCTATTCGCTTTCCGAACCCAACGCGCTGACAATGTGGGAGGCGCAGTTCGGCGACTTCGCCAATGGCGCGCAGATCATGTTCGACCAGTTCATCTCATCCGGTGAATCGAAATGGCTCCGCATGTCAGGTCTCGTCTGCCTCTTGCCGCACGGGTTCGAGGGGCAAGGGCCGGAGCATTCCTCCGCCCGGCTCGAACGCTTCCTCCAGCAGTGCGCGCAGGACAACTGGATCGTCGCCAACTGCTCGACCCCGGCGAACTACTTCCACATCCTGCGCCGCCAGCTTCACCGCAGCTTCCGCAAGCCGCTGGTGCTGATGACACCGAAATCGCTGCTGCGTCACCCGCTCTGCATCTCGGACGCCGAGGATTTCACCACCGGATCGGCATTCCACCGCGTCCTCTGGGACGACGCGCAAAAGGGGCATTCGGACACGAAACTTGTGGCCGACAAGAAGATCAAGCGGGTCGTGATCTCCTCCGGCAAGGTCTATTTCGACCTTCTGGCCGAACGCGACGCGCGGGGGCTGGACGATGTCTACCTGATGCGTCTCGAACAGTTCTATCCGTTCCCGGCACAGTCGCTAGTCAAGGAGCTTGAGCGTTTCAAGCACACCGAAATCGTCTGGTGCCAGGAAGAGCCCAAGAACCAGGGCGCGTGGACCTTTGTCGAGCCGAACCTCGAATGGGTGCTCGGCCGGATCGGCGCCAGGACGCAGCGCCCGACCTATGTGGGCCGCGCCGCCTCGGCCTCGCCCGCGACGGGTCTGGCCTCGCGGCACAAGGCCGAACAGGCGGCCCTCGTCAACGATGCGCTCACCGTCGGAGGCGCCAGCCGATGACAACCGAGGTTCGCGTCCCCACGCTCGGCGAAAGCGTGACCGAAGCGACTGTCGCCACCTGGTTCAAGAAGCCGGGCGACATGGTTGCGATCGACGAAATGCTGTGCGAACTGGAAACCGACAAGGTCACGGTCGAGGTGCCCGCCCCCGCGGCGGGACGCCTCGCCGAAATCGTCGCGGCCGAAGGCACGACGGTCGGCGTGAACGCACTTCTCGCGCAGATCGTGACGGCCAGCGAGGCCGGTTCCACGAAAACAACCCATGAGACAGGCGCCACCTCCGCGCCGCAAGCCAAAGAGGGCAAGATGGCTGGCAAGAATATCGACGTAATGGTTCCCACCCTCGGCGAAAGCGTGACCGAGGCAACCGTCTCCACCTGGTTCAAGAAACCGGGCGACGCGGTCGCCGTGGACGAAATGCTGTGCGAGCTTGAAACCGACAAGGTCTCGGTCGAGGTGCCCTCGCCGGTCGCCGGTGTCCTGGCCGAGATCGTGGCACCCGAAGGCACAACGGTGGACGCCAAGGCCCGCCTCGCGGTGGTGAGCGAAGGCGCCGCCGCTGCCGCCCCCGCCGCCACCAAGGAAACCGCGAAGGCGGAGAAGGTCGACTCCCCCGGCGCCGGCCCCGAAACCGTGAAAGAGCGCAAGGACGTGGAAGACGCGCCGTCGGCGAAGAAGGCGATGGCCGAAAAGGGCATCACCTCCGATGAGGTCACCGGCTCCGGCCGCGACGGCCGCATCATGAAGGAAGACGTGGCCAAGGCTGGCGCTTCACCGGCGCCCGCCTCGACCGCAAGCGCCACCCCTGCCCCTGCCCCCGCCGCCGCACCCCGCGCGCCTTCGCCCGCAGAAGATGCCGCCCGCGAGGAACGCGTGAAGATGACGCGCCTGCGCGCCACCATCGCCCGCCGCCTCAAGGACGCGCAGAACACCGCCGCGATGCTGACGACCTATAACGAGGTCGACATGAAGGCGATCATGGACCTTCGCAACGAATACAAGGACCAGTTCGAGAAGAAGCACGGCGTCAAGCTCGGCTTCATGTCCTTCTTCGTGAAGGCCTGCTGCCACGCGCTGAAGGAAGTGCCCGAGGTCAATGCCGAGATCGACGGCGGCGATGTCGTCTACAAGAACTACGTCCATATGGGCGTCGCTGTCGGCACACCCACCGGCCTCGTCGTCCCCGTCGTGCGCGAGGCCGACCAGATGGGCTTCGCCGCGATCGAGAAGAAGATCAGCGAACTCGGCCTCCGCGCCCGCGACGGCAAACTGTCGATGGCCGAGATGCAGGGCGGCAGCTTCACCATCTCCAATGGCGGCGTCTACGGCTCGCTCATGTCTTCGCCGATCCTCAACCCGCCGCAATCGGGTATCCTCGGCATGCACAAGATCCAGGACCGCCCCGTGGTCGTCGATGGCCAGATCACCATCCGCCCGATGATGTATCTCGCGCTCAGCTACGACCACCGCGTCGTGGACGGCAAGGGCGCGGTGACCTTCCTTGTGCGCGTGAAAGAGGCACTGGAAGACCCGAGAAGGTTGCTGATGGATTTGTGAGAAGTGCTTCTTGATATCGAGCCCATCCAAGATCCCACGCACGGTGACATTGCTTGGCGGGTCGAGTTGATGAACCACGCGCTCGGATTTCTGGAAGATGGACTAGGGATGATCCCAGAGTACAGGGCGCAGACCTACAAGCCGATTTCAGTGTCACGGGATCACAGTCATTGCATCGGCTGCACTAACAAGTTCATGGAGAACGGAGCATACGGAACCCTTAGCAGCGGCTATTGCTCTTTGGATGGCCGTAAAGACTGGCTCTGCAAAGACTGCTATCGGATACTCATGGCCATCAAAGCTGGCGACGTGGTTCCTAAACTCAAACCAAAATCTGATACAGACGCGTAGGGCGGGGTTTCACCCCGCCACCCCCTCCTCAACCGGAGACACCCCCATGCAACTGATCGTCCAATTCACCACCGGCGGCTTCGACGCCTGGAAGGCCGACTACGACGCCCATGCCGAAACCCGCGACGCTGCCGGGCTGACCATGCTCCAGATGTGGCGCGATGCCGACGATCCGAACCGCGTTGCCGTCCTTTATGAGGCCCACGACCGCGCCCGCGCCAATCAGTGGGTCAAGACCGAAACCGCCCTCAGGGGCGCCACCTCCGCGCAGTTTCTCAAAACGGCATGAGCAAGGCACCACATCCCAAAGCACCGCTGCCGAAGGAGCAACGCTTGACCCTCCGGTCCCGCCATTGCACCCTTGCCGCATCAGCGGATCGAAAGGCGTCACCCCATGTCCAGTGAGTTGAACATCCTCGCCCTCTACGGCCTTTACACCGCCATCATCGTGCTTGCGCAGGTGACCGGCGCTTTGGGTCAGGTCGGGATGGGCTACCTCCTCTCGTCGCGCGACGAACATCGGACGATGACCGGCATCACCGGCCGTCTCGACCGGGCGCTGACGAACTCCGTCACCGCGATGGCGCTCTTCGCCCCGGCGATCCTGCTCCTCGCCGTGAAGGACGAATTCAGCGCCGCCACGCTCACCGCCGCGCGGGTCTTCCTTGTCGCGCGCGTGCTCTACGTCCCGGCCTATGCGCTCGGACTGACGGGCGTGCGGACGCTCCTCTGGCTCGTCGGCTTTGCCGCCACGGTCGTCCTCTTCCTCATGGCGCTGATGGTATGACACCGGAACTGACGGCGCTCGCCCTCGCGGCGCTTCTGCAATATGCGCAATATGCGATCTTCGCGATCCCGGCGAATGTCGAACTTGGCACCGGCTATACCTCGTCTCCGCGCGACCGACCGCCCTCGCGTCAGATGTCGGTGACGACCGGCCGGATGCAGCGCGCGATGAACAACCATTTCGAGGGGCTGATCCTCTTCACCATCGCGGTCGTCGTGGTGACGCTTTCGGGTCAGCAAAGCGGTTTCACCGCCGGTTGCGCCTGGGCCTATCTCGGCGCGCGCGTGCTCTACATCCCCGCCTATGCCTATGGCTGGCGCCCCTGGCGTTCGGCGATCTGGGGCATCGGTTTTTTCGCAACCGCGGCGATGATCGTCGCCGCATTGATATGACCAATCGTATGTACGGGATGTGCACAGGATGTGTACGCAATGTGCATCGCCAAAATCCGAAGGAAACGGCTCATGGCTGACTTTGATGTGATCGTGATCGGCGCCGGCCCCGGCGGCTATGTCTGCGCCATCCGCTGCGCCCAACTGGGGCTGAAGACGGCCTGTGTCGAGGGCCGCGAAACCCTCGGCGGCACCTGCCTGAACGTCGGCTGCATCCCGTCGAAGGCACTGCTGCACGCCTCCCACATGCTGCACGAGGCAGAGCACAACTTCGCCAAGATGGGGCTGAAGGGCAAGTCGCCGTCGGTCGACTGGAAACAGATGCTCGCCTACAAGGATGACGTCGTCGGCCAGAACACCAAGGGCATCGAATTTCTGTTCAAGAAGAACAAGATAACCTGGTTGAAGGGTTGGGGTTCGGTGCCCGAAGCGGGCAAGGTCAAGGTCGGGGACGAGGTGCATTCGGCGAAGACCGTCATCATCGCCACCGGCTCCGAAGCCTCGTCGTTGCCAGGTGTGGAGATCGACGAGAAGACCGTCGTGACCTCGACCGGCGCGCTGGCGCTGCCGAAAGTGCCGAAGTCGATGGTTGTGATCGGCGCAGGCGTCATCGGGCTTGAGATGGGGTCGGTCTATGCCCGCCTCGGCACCGAGGTCACGGTGGTCGAATTTCTCGACGCGATCACGCCGGGCATGGATGCCGATGTCGCCAAGACCTTCCAGAGAATCCTTGCCAAACAAGGCCTTAAGTTCGTCATGGGCGCCGCCGTCCAAGGCGTGAAGACCGCCAAGGGCAAGAACATCGTAACCTACAAACTCCGCAAGGACGACAGCGAGGCGACGCTGGAGGCCGAGGTCGTGCTGGTCGCCACGGGGCGCAAACCCTATACCGACGGCCTCGGTCTGGAAGCCCTCGGCGTCGAGATCGAAAAGCGCGGCCAGATCAAGACCGATGATCACTGGCAGACCAGCGTGAAGGGCATCTACGCCATCGGCGACGCTATCGTGGGCCCGATGCTCGCCCACAAGGCCGAGGATGAGGGCATGGCCGTCGCCGAGGTCGTCGCCGGCAAGCACGGCCACGTTAACTACGGGGTAATCCCCGGCGTGATATACACCACGCCCGAAGTCGCGTCGGTCGGCCAGACCGAGGAGCAGTTGAAGGAAGAGGGCCGCGCCTACAAGGTCGGCAAGTTTTCGTTCATGGGGAACGCGCGGGCGAAGGCGGTGTTTCAGGGCGAGGGCTTCGTCAAGCTCCTCGCCGACAAGGAAACCGACCGGGTGCTCGGTTGCCACATCATCGGCCCCGGCGCCGGCGATCTCATCCACGAGATCTGCGTCGGCATGGAATTCGGCGCTGCCGCCGAGGACATCGCACTGACCTGCCACGCCCATCCGACCTTCTCGGAGGCGGTGCGCGAGGCGGCGCTGGCCTGCGGCGACGGGGCGATCCACGCATAACGCATTGAAAACGCAATAAATTCCCCACCATGCGCGGGGCGTTCTCCGGTTCAGGGCTTCAGGGAAACAAGCGCCGCCGCCAGCTCCGCATCACTTTTCCCCGATGCCGCCGCAATATCCGACAGCGTCATTCCCGGTTGCTGCGCCGCAAGTCCGGCCGCGTTGAGCCGGCCCAGCAACTCCGGCTCAGTCACGCCGAAAAGCGGAGCGGCAACGGCGGGCATCGCCGCCATGACGGTCTGCGCGAGTTGGAATTGCACCGGACCGGCCCTGCGCCCGCCCTGCTCGCCGAGGGGAAGAAAGAACAGCCCCGCGGCAACGACCGACAGCGCCAGTGATATCGCCATCGGCGCACGCCGCAGATAGCAGACCATAGGCTTCCAGTTCTTCCAGACATGCAGCGCGAACGGCAGGATCAGCACCATGCTCAGCCATTCATGCATTCCGTGAAACGCACTCGGTCCGACGTGAAAAAAGAGCGCAATTCCCGAGACAAGAGACACGAGGAAAAGGCCAAAAATCAAAGGGGTAGCATAACGATTGAGGAAAGCAGGCATGGAGAACTCCGGCATGGTGGGCGCGCGTCCCGCGCCCGATGCCTGTATCACGCAAGGGTCCGCAATCTCCGTCGCCGCGGCGCGGAAAATTTCAGGTCTGAAGATGCCGCAGACCCTGCGTGACATCCGTCCGCACAGCAAGCCGCAGCGCCGGTTCGTCACCGGCCTTCAAGGCGGCAAGGATCATCCGGTGCGTTGACGGCGGATCGCTCCGGTTCAGCCGCGAATAGACCGCCCGCATCGTGGGGCCGAGTTGCAGCCAGACCGTTTCCGCGATGGCCAGCATCGCAGGCGCCTGGGCGCGCAGGTAGAGCGTGCGGTGAAATTCCAGGTTGGTGCGGATGTAGCCGACGGCATCCCGCTTCACCACCGCCTCGGCATTCAACATGTTGATCGCCTGCAACCGTTCGATGAGCGCGAAATGGGCGCGCGGCAAGGCGCGGCTCGCAAGCTCGGTCTCGATCAGCGCGCGCAGCGTGGCCAGTTCCTCGATCCGCTCATTCGAGAGGTCCGGAGTCGTGACCCGGCCCGAGGAGGACAGCGTCAGCGCGCCCTCGGCCGCAAGCCGCCGCAAAGCCTCGCGCGCGGGCGTCATCGAGACACCGAAGGTCTTCGCGAGGCCTCGAACCGTCAGCGACTGACCGGGCGAAAGCTCGCCATGCATGATTTGCTGGCGAAGGGTCCGGTACACCCGGTCATGGGCGGCAAGCCCGGCATCCGAGGGTCGGTTCTGGATCAGCATGAGGGATCAAGGGCGCAAATTGGCACCGCCGTCAATCCGCGATGCCGAAATCAATGCGATGCAGCTCATTCCCATGGGTCCGCAGCCAGCGCCGGTGGCGCTGATAATCGGGCATCAACCGTGCGACCACCGCCCAGAAGGCAGGCGAATGGTTCATCTCCACCAGATGCGCGACCTCATGCGCCGCGACGTAGCTCAGCACCTCCGGCGGCGCCATGATGAGCCGCCAGCTGTACATCAGGCGCCCGGCCTGCGTGCACGACCCCCAGCGCGAGCGGGTATCGCGGAGCGAGATGCCTTCGATCCGGCGACCGACAGCCACGGCAAACCGCTCGCTTTCGCCCTGCAATCTCTGCCGTGCGGCGAATTTCAGGAAGGCCACGACCCGCGCCCCGACCCGCGCCGAATCCTGCGGCACCAAAAGCACCTCGCCCGAGACCCGCGCGGCCCGCACCGCCGCCGCCGTCACGGCGAGGGGGCGGCCCTCGAAGGGAACCACGCCGCCGATCCCGACACTGCGCCGTGGCGCCGTCTCGGCCAGAACACCGCGCACCCACTCCGCCTTGTCGCCCGCGAAGGCCAGCGCCTCGGCCTCGGACGCGCGCGCGGGCATCGACAGCGTCACCCGACCATCCAGCCGCGAAACGCGCAGCGAAAACCGCCGCGCCCGCGCCGAGCGGCGCAAGGTTACCGAAACCGGAGGGTTGCCGGGAAGGGTTCGCTCTACCATATCTTGCCTGCCTTTGCCGCAGTCTAGCAAAGCACCAAGTGCTGCGGAATGGGCAAATCCACCGAGGTCGCGAATAGGCCGCGAAAGGCTTTGACAGCCCCGCACACTTATGGCAGTTGGCTTCGACTCTGAGATAGACCAGCGCGGAAGGAGTATTCCATGCCCAAGGACGAATGGGGCGTCAAACGCCTTTGCCCGCAATGCAACAGTCGTTTCTACGACTTGAAGCACGATCCGATGACCTGTCCGGAATGCGGCCACGGTTTCACTGCAGAAAGCCTGATCACCGGCCGTGGCCGGAGCATTGTCGCCGAAAAGACCCCGGTCAAGAAAGCCGAAGTCGAGGTCGAAGACCTGAACGACGATGAAGAAATCGAAGATGACAGCAGCGATGCCGATCTCGACGATGATCTTCTCGAGGATGACGACGACGACGACGACGTGTCGCTCGACGAAATCGCCGATGTCGCGAGCACCGACGACGACTGAAACCCGGTCGGACCGATACCAAAGGGCGCGGGGATTTCCCGCGCCTTTTTGCGTTGTGGAATGTGCAAACGAATGCCCCTTGCCCGCGCACTTTTCACTTGCGCCCCTCGGCCCGCGTGCCTATATCGCCCCTCACGCGGGCCGAGCGCCCGAGACCTCCGGTGGGGCCATAGCTCAGTTGGGAGAGCGCTTGAATGGCATTCAAGAGGTCAGCGGTTCGATCCCGCTTGGCTCCACCAAATCTCCCCCTTTGCGGCATCTGAACGCTTGAACTTGGCACCGTTCCGCGTGGCGGCCCGTCGTCGGACCGATAGGTGTAACCAGGCGATACCCCCTTGGCCCGGACCTGCGGCAAGGGTATCACGGCGGTCCGAACCCCGAGGAGGCCGCCTTGACCACACCCACCGACCGTATCGCCGATACTATTGCCCGGGAGATCGGCGCGCGCGCGCTGCAGGTGGCGGCGGCCGTCGGGCTACTTGACGAAGGGGCGACGGTTCCCTTCATCGCGCGCTACCGCAAAGAGGCGACGGGCGGGCTTGACGACACGCAGTTGCGTACCCTCGCCGACCGGCTGGCCTATCTGCGCGAGATGGAGGCGCGGCGCGCGACCATCCTCCAGTCGATCCGCGATCAGGGCAAACTGACCGATGACCTCGCCCGTGCCATCGCCGGGGCCGAGACGAAATCGACGCTTGAAGATATCTACCTTCCGTTCAAGCCGAAGCGCCGCACCCGGGCGATGATCGCGCGCGAGAACGGGTTGGAGCCGCTCTTGCGCGCCGTCCTCGCCGACCGCAGCGCCGCGCCCGAGGTGCTCGCCGCCGGCATATGTGACCGAAGCGGTGCCGGGCGTGAAGGAGGCGCTGGACGGCGCGCGGGATATTCTGGCGGAAGAGCTGAGCGAAAACGCCGCGCTTCTCGGTCGGCTGCGCGACTTCATGCGCGCCGAGGCGATCATCGCGGCGCGGGTGATGCCGGGCAAGGAAGAGGCCGGCGCGAAGTTCTCGGACTATTTTGACCATAGCGAAAAGTGGGCGACGATCCCGTCGCATCGCGCGCTGGCGATCCTGCGCGCCTCGAAGGAAGAGATCGCCACCATCGACATCGCTCCGGACCCGGAAACCGGCGCCCCACGTGCTGTTGCCAAGGTCGCTGCGGCCATCGGCATCACTGGTGACACACCGGGCGACCTTTGGCTGCGCGATGCCGCCGCCTGGACATGGCGCGTGAAGCTCAGCCTGTCGATGTATGTCGATCTGCTGTCGGACCTGCGCAAGCGGTCGCACGAGGAGGCGATCGCGGTCTTTTCCCGCAATCTCAAGGATCTCTTGCTGGCGGCACCGGCCGGGGCGCGGGCGACACTTGGCCTTGATCCCGGCATCCGCACCGGGGTGAAGGCCGCCGTGGTGGACGCGACCGGCAAGGTTCTGGAGACCGCGACGGTCTACCCCTTCCAGCCGAAGAACGACCTGAACGGTGCGATGGCGTCAATCCTGGAGCTGACAGCGCGTCACGGTGTCGAGCTGATCGCCATCGGCAACGGTACCGCCAGCCGCGAGACCGAGCGTCTGGTGGCCGAGGCGCTGAAGCGCCTGCCCGCCGCTGCCCGCAAGCCCATGAAGGTCATCGTGTCCGAGGCCGGGGCCTCGGTCTATTCCGCGTCGGAACTGGCGGCGCGGGAGTTTCCGGACCTCGATGTGTCGCTTCGTGGCGCTGTCTCCATCGCGCGCCGCTTGCAGGACCCTTTGGCGGAACTGGTAAAGATCGAACCGCAGTCGATCGGCGTCGGGCAATATCAGCATGACGTCGATCAGCGGCGTCTGGCGCAGGCGCTTGAGGCCGTGGTCGAGGATGCGGTGAACGCGGTCGGGGTCGATCTCAACACCGCCTCCGCGCCGCTTCTTGCGCATGTCGCCGGGCTTGGGCCCTCGCTCGCGCAGGCGGTCGTGGATCACCGCGACAGCCACGGCGCCTTCACCTCGCGCCAGAAGTTGATGAAGGTCGCGGGTCTTGGGCCAAAGGCGTTCGAGCAATGCGCGGGCTTCCTGCGCATCCGCGACGGGGAGGAGCCGCTCGATGCGTCGACCGTCCACCCCGAAGCCTATGGCGTCGCGCGGCGCATCGTCGCCGCCTGCGGGCGGGATATTCGCGCACTGATGGGCAATGGCGCGGCGCTGAAGGGCGTCCGGGCCGAGGATTTCGTCGACGCGAGCTTTGGCCTGCCGACGGTGCGGGACATCCTGTCGGAGCTGGAAAAGCCCGGCCGCGATCCCCGCCCCGATTTCGTGACAGCAAGCTTCGCCGACGGGGTCGAGGATATCCGCGACCTGAAGCCCGGCATGCAGCTTGAGGGCACGGTCACCAATGTCGCGGCCTTTGGCGCTTTCGTAGATATCGGCGTGCATCAGGATGGGCTGGTGCATATCAGCCAGCTTGCCGACCGCTTCGTGAAGGACCCGCATGAGGTGGTGAAGGCAGGCGATGTGGTGAAGGTGCGCGTGACCGAGATCGACATTCCCCGCAAGCGCATCGCCCTGACCATGCGCAAGGACGGCGGCAGCGAGACGCAGCCCGCCCGGCCGGACGCGCGGGGCGGAAAGCCTGCGGGCCGCGCGTCCACGCCAAAGCCGCAAGCGCCGCGCCCGCCGCAGAAGGAGGCCGCTCAGGGTGCCTTCGGGGCGGCCCTCCTTGATGCACTGAACAAGAAGGGCTGAGGCGGGATCAGCCGGACGCCTCGGGCACCGGCCTCGGGCGGCCGGTTTCGTCGATGGCGACAAAGGTGAAGACCGCCTCGGTCACCTTTTCGCGCGCACCGATCTTGCCGCGCAGCACCCAGGCCTCGATCCCGATGCCCATCGAGCTGCGCCCCACCCGGTCGACCTGGGCGTAGATGCACAACACGTCGCCGACCTTGACCGGGCGGATGAACTTCATCGCATCGACGGCGACCGTCGCCACCCTGCCCTGCGCCCGCTCTCCGGCGACGATGCCGGCGGCGATGTCCATCTGGCTCAGCACCCAGCCGCCGAAAATGTCGCCGTTGACGTTCACGTCGCGCGGCATCGCAAGTGTTCGAAGCGTCAGCGCCCCCGTCGGTTCCACGTCCATCCGGCATTCCTCCCTGGCTTCGGGGCCGAGGATAGGGCGCGGCGGCGGCGGCGCAAGCCTCAGGTGAGGCGACGTCTGTAGCGCAGCACCCGCCAGACGGAAAGCGCGATCAGAGGTGCCGCATAAAGCACGGGATCAAGAACGTATTGCGCAGTCATCAGCCAGTGGATGAAGGCAAGCACCGCCGCCGGATAGACCCAGCGTTGCAACCGCTTCCAGCCCGTCCCCATTGTGCGGACCGACCGGTCGTTCGAGGTGACCGCGAGGGCGATCATCAGGAAGAAGGATATCCAGCCGACAAGGATTTCAACCCGCGCGAAGGAGCGCAGGAAACTCCCCATGTTCGCATTGACCAGCCAGAAGAAGAAATGCAGCAGCGCGTAGCCAAAGCTGGCCATGCCCAGATAGCGTCGGCGTTTCTTGAGCCAGGGCAGCGGTCCGAGGAGTTGCTGGAGCGGCGTGATCGCCAGCGTGACGATCAGGAACCAGCACGACACGATCCCGGTCCAGGAGACATAGGGCAGCTTGCCGTGCAGCACGAAGCGTTCGGTCAGAAACCAGACCGCCGGCAGCGCGAGCACCACCCACAGGAGATAGATGTTGTCCGTGCTCCTGCGCATGCCGCCCCCCAATGCAAACGGCCGCGCCAGTTTCCCGCGCGGCCGTGAATGTTCGCTCCCCTCACTCGGCGGCGATAGCCGCCTTCATGCCGGGGGTCGTCTTCTTGACCTCGAACTCCTCATGGTAGGACCGTTCGACGTTCACCGTCCAGACATCATGCTTCTCGCCCAGAATGTTGCGCGCGGCGAGCATCGCCGAGAGCATGGAGTGATCCTGGTTGTTGTAGCGATGCAGGCCGTTCCGTCCGACCGTCTGGAAGTTCTCAAGCGACATGATCCACTCCTCCAGAACGTCGAGCGCCACGCGGTAGTCGCCGTCATAGACCGGATAGGCCTTGGGCTGACGGATGATGGCGGCGCCGATCACGTCGGAGGCCTTGGCGAGACCAAGCTGCTCGATTTCCTGCGATGCAAGTTCCCGAAGTTCCTCGTCCGTCATGTTCCAGAGCCCGTCACCCTGTTGGCAAAAATACTCCATGCCGATGGAAGCGGTGTTCTGGTCAGGGAGCATTTCCTTCGACCAGGCCCGGAAGTTCTGGATGCGGCCGACCTTCACCTTGGGCGAATGGATATAGATCCAGTTGTCCTTGAACGGGTCGGCATGGTCGAGAACCAGCGTCACGATCAGGAAGTCGCGGTAGCGAAGCTTGTTTGCCGCTTCGACCACGGCAGGCGGCGGCGGCGGATCGAAGGCTTGGATCAGGTCGCGCAGCGCCATGGAGTTGACGAAGTGATCGCCCTCCACACGCTCGACAACCGGCTCCCGCCCGTCTTCGTGCCAGTGCTTCACGTCGATCGACGTGACGCGGTTACCGTCGCGATTCACTTTCACGACTTCGGAGCGCAGATGCACCTCGCCGCCCTGTTCCTCGATGATCGATTGGGTCTTTTCCCACATCATGCCGGGGCCGAGGCGCGGATACTGGAACTCCTCGATCAGGCTGGTCGTGTCATTGGCACCGGAAATCGCGTTCCACACCGCCTTGAACAGCGACAGGTTCTTGATCCGCTGCGCCGCCCAGTCGGCCCGGATATCCTTCGGATTGATGCCCCAGACCTTCTGCGTGTAGCTGCGGAAGAAGTGCATGTAGAGCCGACCGCCAAAGCGGTTGATCACCCACTCCTCAAAGCTTTCTTCCTTGCGGTAGGGTCGGACCTGCCACTTGAAGTAGGACAGGAGAATCCGCATCGATTCATAGGGGCCGATATTGGTCAGCGCGTTGAAGAGCTTCAGCGGATAGTCGAAGAACTTCTCGCGATAGTAGATCCGGCTAAGCCGCGGGACCGTGATGAAGTCGTCCTTCAGCACCTCGTGCCACATCTCCTCAACCTCCTTCACCTTGGTGAAGAAGCGGTGACCGCCGATATCGAAGCGGTAGCCGTTGTTGGATTCGGTCCGCGATATGCCGCCGACCATGTTCGAGCCTTCGTAGACCTTCGGCTTGTGCCGGGAGCTGCGCTTCTGCAACTCATAGGCTGCGGTAAGGCCCGCCGGGCCACCACCGATAACCACGACGGGGCTACGCTCGTCCTGCTGCATATTCGCCATCACCGTTCCCAAAAATGCGAGTTTTTCAAATCCACCCTCTCCCGCTCAATATACAGTGGGATCAGGGCCGGGCCAAACCTTCTTGCCGAAAAACCGCGCGAAGGGTCTTGGAATTGGAACCAATCAACTAAGTTTGATGCGGATCGTTCCACTGCGACCCCGAGATTTCTGAACGAGAATTTCATTGTTCAACCTCTGATTGAATGACTGGTGAACGCCACCACTTTTAAGACTAAAATTTCGAATCGCCCTTTCATCCGTTCCGCAAACACACAACACGAAGGCTTCCAAAACACATTCGAAAACAAGAGTTTAAGAAAATTGCACTCTTCCAACTATATCTTAACATACCTGCCCGCGATCTCCGTTCCCCTCGCATCAAATGCGTTGCGAGTGTCCAGGAGCAGCCGCGCGGCGCGCCCGACAAGCGCGTAGTCCACCGAGGTGTGATCGGTTGTCACCAGCACCGCGTCGTAGGCGCCGACCGTCGCTTCCGTCAGTTCGACCGATACCCGTCCCGCCAGCCTCGGATGGTCCCGCGTCAGCGGCATCACCGGAAAATAAGGATCATGATAGTCGCAAGTTACACCCATCGCCTCCAGCCGGTTGAGGATGGCAAGCGCGGGGCTTTCCCGCGTGTCCTCGATATCCTTCTTGTAGGCGACGCCAAGCATCAGAACGCGCGCACCCGTCGCCGTCTTGCCGTCCTTTGACAACTCGACCGCGACGCGGCCCGCGAGCATATCCGGCGCGTTGTCGTTGTTGGCCCGCGCCAGATCGACGATCGGCAGGCTCGACCCCACATCCTTCGCGCGCCACGAGAGATAGACGGGCGAGACCGGGATGCAGTCGCCGCCGATGCCGGGGCCGGGATAGAAGGGCATGTAGCCGAAGGGCTTCGTGGCCGCCGCGCGCACCACTTCCCAGACATCGACGCCCATCGCCTCCATCGCGACCTTCATCTCGTTCACCAGCGCGATGTTCACCGTGCGGAAGCTGTTTTCGGCAAGCTTCACCGCCTCTGCCGTCGCCAGCGAACTGACGGGCACGGTGCGCGAAACTATGCGCGAATAGAACATGTCGATCAGTTCGCGTGAACGGGTGTCATCGGCACCGACGATCTTCGGGATCGATTTGGTGTCGAACTTATGGTTGCCGGGATCCTCGCGCTCGGGTGAGTAGGCGAGGAAGAAATCTTCGCCCGCACGCAAACCGCGGCGTTCAAGGATCGGCTTGATGACGGTCGCGGTCGCGCCCGGCCAGACGGTGCTTTCGAGGACCACAAGATGGCCCGGCCGCAACCATTCGGAAATCCCCTCGGCCGCGCGGATCACATAGCTCAGGTCGGGCTCGCGGCTCGCCGACAGCGGCGTCGGCACGCAGATGAGGATGATATCGATCTCCTCAAGGACCTTGAGATCCGCCGTCGCGCCGAACTTGCCGCCCGTGATCGCCGTCGCGATCCGGTCCTCGGCGAAATACGAAATCACCCGTTCGCCCGCGTTGATCGCGGCGACGCGCGCCTCGTTCAGGTCGATGCCCGTGGTGGGAAAACCGGCTTCCGAGATCGTCAGTGCCAGCGGCAATCCGACGTATCCCAGGCCGACAGTGGCGATTCGCGCCTCCTGCCGGGCGATGCGATCTTTCAAAGTTGAGAACAGCGAAAATGCGTTGGTCATAATCTATCCCGAAGGTCGGCGTCCAAGGACATCGTCTGATAACATAGCGGGAGAATTTATTGCACCTGCATAATAGGCCAAGCAAACAGAACCCTGACAGTCAGGAATGTTGTACCTTTTGAGCGAACAATTTGCCCTCACGTCAACAACTGGACCTCAAACCGGGTCACATCTGCACATATTTGCGGCAGAAGATTCGCGGAAAGGTGGCAAAGCCGTGTTTACGGAACGCCTCCACATGTCCCCAGCGGCGAGCACTGTTTCGCAGTTGCGGCATAGTCGGCATATGCCAATGGCGGGCCAAATTCCCGCGTGATAGCATCGCCGCGTTGATCGGACGGCATTTGAGCGAGGGACTATGAAGGTACTCATTACCGGCGGCGCGGGCTTCATCGGGTCGCATCTGAGCGAACGTCTGGTGGCCGAGGGACACAGCGTCACCGCGCTCGACGATCTTTCGACCGGCCGTCGCGAGAACCTCGCAGGTCTCGCTGGCAGCAATCGGTTCCGTCTGGTCGAAGGCACGATTCTCGACCCCGCGCTGGTACAGGCCCTGACCGATGAGGCCGACGTGATCTTTCACCTCGCTGCGGCCGTGGGCGTGAAGCTCATCATGGACGAACCCTCGCGCTCGATCCTGACGAATATCAACGGCACGGAGAACGTCCTGAAGGCGGCGCTGAAGGACAAGAAGCCGACCTTCATCGCGTCGACCTCCGAAGTCTACGGCAAGGCCACGAAATTCCCCTTCTGCGAGGATGACGACCTGACGATCGGTGCCACGAAGAACCTGCGCTGGTCCTATGCCTCGGCCAAGCAACTCGATGAATTCCTGACACTTGCCTATGTCCGCGAGGTCGGCCTGCCCGCCGTGGTCTTGCGCTTTTTCAACACCACGGGCCCGCGTCAGACCGGACGCTACGGCATGGTGCTGCCCAATTTCGTGCAATCCGCGCTGGAGGGCCGCCCCCTCATGGTCCACGGCAGTGGTGAGCAGACCCGCTGTTTCGGCCATGTGGCGGATGTGATCGAAGCGCTGGTGCGGCTGATGAACACGCCCGCCGCGCGGGGCGAGGTCTTCAACGTGGCGAACGATCAGGAGGTCTCGATCCGCGGGCTGGCCGAACAGGTGATCGCCGCGACCGGATCGACATCCGAGATCAAGCTCATACCCTATAGCGACGTCTATCCCGTCGGCTTCGAGGATATGGCCCGCCGCCTGCCGGACGTCTCAAAGCTCGAACGCGCCATCGGCTTCCGCCCGCGCCGTCCCTTGAGCGAGATCATCCGCGACATCATTACCGAGAAACGCGCCGCGATGGCGGCCTGAGCCGATCATGCAAAGCTCGAACAACCGCGACTATCTCTGGCTTGCCGCAATCGTCGCCCTCGCGGCGGCCTTGCGCATTTGGGGCCTCAACGCGCCGATGTGGCATGATGAGATCCAGACCGTCGTCACCCATCTGGATCTGACGTGGCCCGAGACGGTTCAAAGCTATTCGATGAACCATCATTACATGCACAATTTCTTCGCCAAGGCCTCGATGGAGATCTTCGGGCGCGAGCCTTGGGCGATCCGCCTGCCCGCGATGCTCTTCGGGCTTGGCGTTGTGGCGGCGACCTGGGTTCTGGCGCGCGAGGTCGCCGGGGCGACCGTCGCGCATGTGACGGCACTTCTCCTCGCGCTCTCCTACCATGAAATCTGGTTCTCCCAGAACGCGCGCGGATACACCGGCCTTGCCTTGTTCTCGACGCTCGGGATGCTCTTCTTCCTGCGCGGGTTGCGCGATCCGAAGGCGGGCACCTGGATTGCCTATGGGCTGAGCCTTGCCGCCGCTGTCTTCACCCACCTCACCGGCGCCTTCTTCTTCATGGCGCAGGGCCTTGTCTGGCTTGTCCTCATCGCCTCGCGCAAGATGCGCGGCAATCTGGACGCCGCCACCGTCAAGCTGCCCTTCCTCGGCTTCCTCGTCGGCGGCGTGATCGCGGCCCTCGTCTACCTGCCATTGCTGCCAAGCCTTTTGCACACCGTAGGCGGTGTGTCGGAAACCTCGGCCACCGATGTGATGCAGGAATACCAGAACCCGCTCTGGACCGCGATGGAGGCGATCCGGACAGGTGTTGGCAGCGCCGGGGCGCTCACCGCGATCACTGGATTGGCCGTTCTGGCGCTGTCGTTCCTTGGTGCGGTCGCCTTGCGACGGCGCGAACCGCTTTTCGCCGTCATCACCTTCGGCCATATCGTCCTGACCGCCGCCCTTCTCATGGCGGTCGGCATGCGCATCTGGCCGCGCTTCTTCTTCGTCGATATCGGCCTGCTGATGCTCCTGATCGTGCTCGGCGTGCGGTTCTGCTGCGATCTGATCGGCCGCGTCATCGGCGGCGAACAGATGGCACGCGCGCTCTTCGCGCTTGGCGTGGTCGGGATGGTCGGCATCTCGATCCTCATGGCCAAGCGCAATTACGACTTCCCCAAGCAGGACCTCGAAGGCGCGTATCTGCTTGTCAGCGAGGTCGAAAAGCCGGGCGACCGCATCTATTCCGTCGGCTATTCCGGGCAGGATTTCCGCGACTGGTACATGGTCGACTGGCCGATCCTTTTCACCAATGACGACTACCTCGCCGCGATGGCGGAACCCGGCCCGGTGATCCTCGTCGTCGGCTTCCCTGAGCGCAACTTCCGCGATGTGCCGCAACTGGCGCTCGACGCCGATGTGGGCGGCGCGACCAATGTCTGTGCGCCGGACCATAGCGCGCCGGTCCTGAAGACACTCCGCTGCTTCGGCGGCACACTCGGCGACGGCAATGTGATCGTCTTCCGCCGTGACTGAGGGCCTGCACATCGTCATCGGCTCCGGCCCCGCCGGGGTCTCCGCCGCCACAGCGCTTCTGGCGCGTGGGCGGACGGTCCTGATGGTCGATGGCGGCAAGGCGCTTGAATCCGAGGCCGCCGAGCGGCGCGACGCACTCGCCGCAACCGATCCGGCAGGCTGGACCGATCAGACGCGTGACGACTGGATGGCCCCGCAATACGCCACGCCGCCTGGTCAGATCCGCCGCTACGGCTCGGATTTCGCGATGGAAGCGGGCGCCGCGACGCTTGCCGATCTGCCCGGCTGGTTCGCGCTCCGCGCCTCCCGCGCGGCCGGGGGCCTCTCCAACCTTTGGGGCTCCGCCGTTCTGCCCTATGCGGAACAGGACATGGCAGGCTGGCCGATCACGGCGGCGGATCTTGCCCCGCACTACCGCGCCGTCGCAGAGTTCCTGCCCGTTGCCGGTGTCGCGGACGATCTCGAAGCCTTGCTGCCCGCCCTTCCGATGGCGGGCCGTCCGGGCATCCCCCCCGCGCCGCAGGCCGCCGAACTTCTGATCCGCCTCCGCCAGCGGCGCGATGCCCTTGCCGCGCTCGGCGTCCACGGCGGTCAGGCGCGGCAGGCGGTCGATACCTCCTGCCATCTCTGCGGATTGTGCCTTCATGGTTGCCCCTACGGGCTGATCTGGAAGGCGGGCGATACGCTGGCAATGCTTCGGCAAATCCCCGACTTCGCCTACCGCCCCGGCGCGGTGGTGAAGCGGATCAGCGAAAGCGCGACCGGCGTCACCCTTCATCTGGACGACGGCAGCGAAATCACCGGCAGCCGTGCCTACCTTGGCGCGGGCGTTCTGGAAACCGCGCGCATCCTCATGACTTCGGACCCGGGGCTGGAGGAACTGGTGCTGAAAGACAGCCAGCACGCCTTCCTGCCGATGCTCCATCGCTGGTCAAACCGGATCCGTCCGGACCGCGGGCGGTTTCACACCCTGCCGCAGGTCTTTGTGGAAATCGACGCGGCAGAGGTTTCGCCCCATTTCGTTCATTCCCAAATCTACAGCTGGAACGAACATTTCCCACGTGACCTTGTGCAGAACTATGCCAGCAAGATCCCCTTCTCAGCCCCCCTCTTCACCGCGCTCGCGCGTCGTCTGATCGTGGCGCAGATGTTCCTCCATTCAGACCATTCGCACCGTATGCCGCTGCGTTTGGCCCCCGATGGACGGCTTCAGGCGCGGCTCGAGGCAAACCCGGCGATGGAGGGCGTGTTGAAAGCGGCGGCGCGGCACATGGGCCGCGCGATGGGCAGGCTTGGCCTCCTGCCCCTGACCTTCGCGGCGCGCCCCGGCGCACCGGGGTCGAGCTTCCATGTCGGGGCTTCGGTGCCAATGGCCACGGCGCCGTCAAACGGACAGTCCGACACGCTCGGCCGCCCCGCCGGATGGCAACGCCTTCACCTGATCGACGCCTCTAGCCTGCCTGCGATCCCGGCCACGACCATCACATTTTCGGTCATGGCGAACGCACACCGGATCGGCGCGTTGGCGCCCTAACCCGCGCCCCGCTCGAAGGCCCCGGCCTCCAGCGCCCGTGCCAGATCCGCGTCGCCGCGGCGATGCGCCGCCGCGGCAAAGGCTGCGCCATAGGCTTCCATCACCGGCCTCTCGTGCCAGATCGTCTCGAACGCCCGCCGCGCCGCCGCCGATTGCGCTGCCCGGCGGGCCGGGTCCGCCTGCAAGCCCCGCATCGCGGCGATCAGATCGTCTTCGGTCGAAAAGAGCGCCCCGCCGCCGGACCGCTCCACGATCTCGGGGAACGGCCCCAGATGCCGCGCGATCACCGGCGTCCCGAGACGGAAGCTCTCGATCAGGATAATCCCGAAGGTTTCATAGCAGACCGACGGCACGATCAGGCCCAGCGCGCCGCGATAGTAGGCGTCGAGTTCCTCCGGCGATTTGCGGCCCAGGAACTGAATGTTCGACCGCCCCGCCGCAAGCCGCTTCAACTCAGCCGCATAGTCGCCGTCCCCCAGGATCAGAAGGTCCGCCTCCGGGTAGCGGTCCATCGCCGGAAACACATCTTGCAAGCCCTTGATCTTTTCCAGCCGCCCGACGAAGAGGAAGTAGGGACGCGGATGGCTGGTGAAAGGCTCCACCATCTTCGCCACATCGGGCAGGAAGTATGGCAGTACCGTCATCTCTTGCCGCAGCCCGAATTCGGCATGCTTTGCCCGGCTGAACTCGCTTTTGGCGATGATGATATCCATGCCGTCCAGCGCCCGGTCGAGTATCCCGGTCGCGCGCCAAAGCTGCGGCGGGCGCTTGTAGCTGAGTTGGCATTTGAGGCAATGGCGTTCGTCGCACAGCTCGCGCCCGTAGCGCCAAAGGACATGGGTCGGGCAGACCAGCCAATGTTCATGCGCCTCATAGACCTTCAGTGCGTCGCCCATCGGCAGCAGGCCCGGCCCGCCGATCAGCGAGGTGTTGTTGTTCCAGATGATGTCCGGCTTCCGCTCGGCCAGAATCTCGCGGATACGGGACGCGTGCATGACCGGGCGGCCAAGCTGCTGGGTCAGCAGGTTCGAGAGCATGCCGTGCTTCGCCCGCAAACCGATCCGGCGCACCCCGTCCGGCGCGCCCTCGGCCTGCACCTTGCCGCCGAGGATGAGGTAGCTGTCCTCCTCATGCACCACGGTCACGTCATGCCCGCGCGCCGCCAGCGCCCGCGCCATCCTTTGCACGCCGATCGCATCGCCGCCGAAGGAATAGGGCGGGTAGAAGGTCGTGAACATGACGATGGAGAGCGACCGCATGAGACCCCTTACGCCTGAACCGGGCCGAACCGGCCCGGCGCCACATAGCGGAGGAAGAGCATCAGCCGGTCGCGCATCAAGAGAAGCGTCATCGCTGCGAAGACCACCATCCCGGCAAGGATGCTGAGCGTCAGCGACAGGCCTGCCGACAGACCCGCACCATCAAGCGCCCGGTGCAGGACATGGACCGCGACCGCCATGACGAGCGCCGCAAAGGCAGGTCGCGCGTTGCAGGCGATGAGCGGCCAGATCGCCCCGCCGCCGAGTTTCGAGACGATCCGGTAGCGGAAGATCCAGAGAAGATAGTGCGCACCGACGAACCCGGCGGTGATCGCCACGACGCCCCAGCGCGCCGCGACCGCCATCAGCACGGCGCCAAGGACCACATTGGCCCAGGTCAGCACCGTGATTTCACCCGCATGACCGGCGGCGAGGCAGAAGCTTTGCTGCACCATCGCAATGCAGAAATAAAGGCCAAGGAAGGACATCACCATCAGGACCGGCGCGGCGGGCACCCATTCCGGCCCGAAGATCACGCCGAGGATCGGCTCTGCCAGAACGGCGAGGCCCGCGAAGAACGGGAACGCCGCAAGCCCCGACATCCGCGCGATATCAAGCAGCAGATCGCCCGCGCGCCCGCCGCCCCGGTTGATCTCGGCGAAGGCGGGTTGCGAGACCATGCGCAAAGGTGTGGAAATCAGGAACGACAACGGCTCCACCAGCCGCCAGGCGATGCCGTAAAGCCCGGTCGCCAGCGGCCCGAGCGTCGCGCCGATGAGGAAGATCGGGAGCTGCACCGCCGTCACCTCGGCCGCCCGCAGGCTGAGAACCTTCGCGCCGAAGGTGCCTGCGCGCAGCATATGCGTCTTCGTCGTCCGCAGCCCCGGCCGCCAGTCCACCACGGTCCAGGCCAGCACCGCATTGGTGGCGATCAGCGCGATCCAGTGGCCGACATAGGCCCAGACGCCCCAGCCGGTCAGCGCCATGAAGATGCCGACAGCGCCACCCGCAATCTCCCCCGCGACGGCGCGCAGCGACAGCGCGCGAAAGTTGAATTCCCGCCTCAGGATCGCGACCGGAACGGCGGTGAAGGCGATGAGCGGCACGGTGATCGACAGCACCCGCAGCATCTTCGCCACCTCGGGCTGACCATAGACCGAGGCGATGGGACCGGAGAGAAGATTCAGGAGGACAGCGAGCGTCAGGCCGATCCCCGTCGTCAGCCAGAATGTGGCGTTGTAATCCTCCTCGGTCGGGTCACGCGCGGCGATCAGGTATTCCGACACGCTTTCGCGGACCAGAGTCTCCGCCGCGACGCTGAAGACCGCCGCCATCGCCATCAACCCGTAAAGCTCCGGCCCGAGGATCTTGGCGAGGACGGCGAAAACCACGAACTTGATCGCCTGTTCGGTCCAGCCGCCCGCCGCCATCCAGGCGACGCCCTTGATGAACTTGACGCCAACGCTCATGCGACGCCCCGCCAGGGCTTCATCACGCTGCCCCGGATCGCCCGCAGCGTCCGTCGCGCGGCGAGATAGGTGCCGCCGCGCCCCTCAAGATGCGCGCGCCAGCGCGCGGGATCGGTGAAATAGAACATCTCGAGCCGTGGCAGGTCGTAGCGTTCCGCCGCCGGCCCCGCAGAGCCGAGCCGCGTACCCACTGAACTTCGGTAGTATTGCGCGATGCGGGCACGCACAACGAGCCCGGCGATTCCGTAGGGCGGCGCGAAATGCAAGGGCGCCGTGCCGAGCTCATCCGCGATGCGGTCGCGGGAGCGGGTCAGCTCGGCCTCCACCGCATCGGGTTCCAGCGCATCGAGGTCCGGATGGCTTTCCGTATGGCTGCCGAAGATCACACCCTCACCCGCCAACCGCCTCATCGTGTCCCAATCCATGAGCTTGCGCGGTGCGCTGGCGATGCCGCGCCAGCCTTCGCGGCCGCCCATGTAGTTCGTCGGCAGATAGACGATGGGCCGAAAGCCCAGATCCTTCATCACCGGCCAGGCCACATCCGCGAAATCCTGAAACCCGTCGTCGAAGGTAACAATCACCGAGCGCTCCGGCAAAGCGACCCCGCCGATCCCGGCCGCGCAATAGTCATCCAGCGTGATGACCGGCACGCCCGCATCGGCAATCGCCCGCATCTGCGCGGCGAAGACCTCGGGCGCGATGCAGGTCGGCCCGCCCTGTCCCGAGATCGAGTGATACATCAGGATGTCGGTGACCGGCGCCTGCACCCTCAGTCCTCGACCCGGTGATGCTCGAACTCTTTCCGATGCGCCGCCCAGGCCGCGCGGTCCACCTTGCCATCGGCGGTCAGACTGTCGGACGCCGCATAAGCCATCGCGAAGGCGTGGTGGGTATTGTCATGCGCAAAAAGTCCCTGCCGCCCGAAGCTGAGGAACCCGTCGAGCGTGGAGAGCCAGTTGTCCACCGTCTCGAAGTGGCGCTGATAATCGAGGTCATAGACCGGATAGGCATGGGCGATGCGTCGCGTCTCGGTCCGGATCACAGGCACCTTGACCGGCAGACCGAGATCGCCAAGCCATTCGCAGTAGTGACGCCCAAGTTCCTCATCGGACATGCCCCACCACTTTTCGCCGGGATCGCAGGGAAGCTCCGCACAAAGGATGGTGCGCCCCTTGGGTCCGGTGGCGGAACTGTAGTTCTTCGGCTCCGACATCCGGCTGATCGGGATCGACAGTTCCGGGAAGTAATGCGCGTCATATTCGGTGAACTGGTCGGTCTCGAGGATGAGATAGACGAGGATCATTCCCCGGAACCGGATCGCCTTCGCCGCCTCGATCACCTCAGACGGCGGCGGCGGGTCCATCAGGCGGACGACCGTGGTCAGCGGGATCGTCGAATAAACCTGATCGGCGCTGTGCAACACTTCCTCGCCATTCTCGCTGGTGATGATGCCGGTGACCGTGGTGCCGTCACGCTCGATCCGGAGGATGTCGGCACCAAAGCGGAAGGCAGCGCCTTGCCCTTCGGCGGCTTCGACCATCGCCTGAGAAATCTGCCCGAAGCCCTTCTTCGGATAGAAGAAACGCCCCGTCGTCGCGCCGCGTAAACCGGGGATCATCCGCATCATCTTGCCGAGGATCTTGCCGATTGAGGAGCCCGAAACGCGACGTTCGGCCAGCATCACGGCGAGCTTGTCCGGATCAAGGCCCCAGAGCTTCTTCACATAGGGAAAGTAGAAATTCTCGGCGATCGTTGGCCCGAGGCCGTCATAGAGGACCGAGGAAAAGCTCCGCGGCCCGGTCGATGTCTTGCGGAACTTCTTCAGCACCATATCGCCGATGAGCGAGGCCGCAAACGCGGGTGGCAGTTTCAGCAGCGCGTCCTGAAGTTTCAACGGGAAATGGATCCAGCGCCCGCCAAGCCGGATACGCCCGTGCCGGGGCTGCAAGAGAAGATCATCGCCCAGAAGCGTCTTCACATCGGCGATCACATTCGGATCGGCCACCGGGTGAAAGCGGTGCGAGCCATAGTCGCACCAGATGCCGTCGATCTGAAACGACGTCGAATTGCCCCCCGCTACGGGCGCACGCTCAAAGACCTCCGCCTCCGCCTTGCCCTTCGTCAGCCGATAGGCCGCCGCGATTCCGGCCGGACCCGCACCAAGAACGAGGACGCGCGGCTTCACGCCCGCCGCACCAGGGGAACTCGTCATTCAGAAATCTCCTTCAGGGCGGGGGCGCGGCTTTGCAGCCGCCCGCCCGAGAGAACCAGAACCAGCGCCCCAATGGCACCGGCAAGATAGAGGATGCCCTGCCAGGCAAGGCCCGAGGCGACGACCTCGGGCGCGCCGGCGCCGAATGGCACGAGCAAGGCCGCCAGCGAGCTTTCCCGCACCCCCAGCCCACCGAGCGAGATCGGCAGCGTCGCGATGATCTTGGCGAGCGGCCAGGCAAAGAACCAGGCGGCGAGCGGGACATGGACGCCAACCGGCTCGGCCAGCTTTACCGACAGATAGATCAGGATCGACTGGATCGCGACCGACAGCGCCAGCGTGAAAAGCAGAAGACCCGGCTTCTTGCCAAGGGCGGCGAAGGCGTCTGCAACCCGCAGTGCCAGACCCTTTGCCGGCAGGCGGGGCCAGCGCCCCCAGACCATCCGCGCTATGGCCGGGAAAAGGAACAGACCCGCAATCGCGAGGCCAAAGACCAGCCCTGACACCGCGAAGGCAAGCGCTCTGTTTCCACCCTGCCCGCCCAGCAGCACCAAACCTGAAAGGGTGAGGCAGGCAAGGCCGACAAGATCGATCATCCGGTCGCCCACGGCGGCGGCGGCAACCTTCGGTCCGTCGCGCAGGCTCGCATGTGCGACGGCCGCACGCACGGCATCTCCGCCGGCCGCGCCGGGCAGGCAAAGGTTTGCCGCCAGACCGGCGAAATGCGCCCGAAGCGCCGTCCTGAACGGAATCGCGCGCCCCATCAGCAACCACCATTTCGAGGCGGTCGCCACATGGCAAAGAAGAAAGACCCCCAGCACGGACACGAACAGGGGCCAACTCAGCCGCGTGAAGCCCTCAAGAATGGCCTCCTTCGGCAGGAACCAGAAGATCAGCCCAAGCGCCAGCGCCGACCCACACGCGCGGATCGCCCATTTGCGCAAGGCCTTGGCCGGAATCGCCACGTCAGGGCCTCAGATGCAGGCGCGAGATCATGTCGGCGATCAAGCCCAGCGACCAGATGATCAAAGCGGACAGGAAGGCGAAGATCGTGGTCTCCGACAGGTTGTCCATCCAGATGTCATAGATGAACTTGATCGCGCCGACCCCCATCAGGCCAAGGCCGAGCGGAATGAAGACGCGGAGCGGGTTGAAGAGCACCGTCATCCGCAGCACCAGAATGATGAAGTTCAGGAAATCCACCGGCCGGATTTTCGATTTTCCGACCCGTTTGCCGTATTGGATCGGCGTGTAGACCATCCGCTTGCCATTACAGGACATGCAGAGCGTGATCGTCGTGGTGAAGGAAAACTTCTGCGGCAGAAGCGGGATGAAGGGCACCAGCTCGGACTTGCGGAACACGCGCAGCCCCGAGTTCAGATCGTTCAATCTCCGCTCCGCGAGGAACGACGCGAAGGTGTTCAGTACCCATTTCGCCGGACGGCGGATCAGCGGCACGTTCTTCATCGCCGCCCCCCGATCGCCCACCACCATGTCCTGATCGCGGCAGAGCGCGAGCATTCCCGGCAGGTAGTGCGGCGGATAGGTGCCATCCGCATCAATGATCGCAACGTATTCGTACTGCGCCTTCCTGATCCCGCGCTTGAGGCTCGCGCCATAGCCGGTGTTGACCTGATTGCTGTCGACGATCGCCCCCGTCTCGCGGGCGATTTCCAGTGTCCGGTCCTCGGAGCCGTCATCGACAACGATGATCTCATAAGGAATGCCCTGCGGATCCATCGCCTCGCGCACGAGGTCGATCGTCTCGCGCACGGCGCCTTCCTCGTTATAGGCCGGGATCACGATGCTCAGCGACATGCCGTCGAGTTCGGAGGCGATCGCCTTGGCACCCGTCTTATCGGCGGTCTTCATATCCATATCTTTCATTCCCTTCCCCGCTTCCGGTTGGGTTCAATCACTTGCACAGATGCCTCATGGCACATGCAGACGGTTCTTCACGCCAAGGACGTGATATTCAAAAAGGCACCAGGAAAAGGCTGCTGCCGAATAGACATAATAGATCTGGTGATAGGTGAGTGCCGCGGCAGCGAACCCAAGGCCGCCGTGGGTATACATGAAGCGCGCGAAAGCCCAGTTCGCGGCAATGGCGATCAGCACGAGCGCCAGCGTCGCGGGCCAAAGGCCGGGCGCGAAAGGCAGGGCCATCACCGACAGGATCAAAAGCCCGGCGAACACCGCCTTGGCCTTTTCGCCATGCGAGGTGTTGAGGTCGTTATGCACGCCCTCGCGCGAAATCATCAGCCGCGACCACGGCAGCGCGCGGCGGAAGATATCGGTGTGAATGGCGTTCTTCGGGGTCCAGACCTTGAGGTGTTTGCCCAGAAGGGTCGGGTCGACCGCGATGCGCCCGCCCGCGCGGCGGATGCGGTAGCCAAGCTCGATATCCTCGATCGAGGGCACCCGGTAGGTTTCCACGTCGAAACCGCCGATCTTCAGGAACATGTCCTTGCGGACCGCGCCGCAACCTGCCCAGAAGGTCTGCGCGTCGCGCTCTGCGGTCTGGTGATAGAAGCGGTGCATCAGGTTCTTGTAGCGCGAGAACCAGTGCCGCCCATCCGGTGCGGAATCGTAGGAACCGAAGACCGCCGCCACTTCCGGATCAGAAAAAGCTGCGCGGACCTTGGCCGCGCCGTCGTCCCAGGCGATCACATCGGAATCGACGAACCACAGGATGTCGCCGACCGCCTCATGCGCGGCAAGGTTCCGGGCGAGCCCCGGCCCGCCATTCTGCGGCGTCGTCAGAACCCGCGCACCAAGGCCGCGCGCCACCTCGGCCGTCCGGTCGGGAGAGCGGTCGTCGACCACGATCACTTCGGCCACCTCGCCCCGCGCCTGCATCGCCATTAGCGGCGCAAGGACGCGCGGCAACAGCGCCTCGGCCCGGAAGGCGGGCATCACCACCGAAATCGTCAGCACCGGCGCGGTCATGAATGCCCTCCGACACCAGCCACGAATTGTCGTGCGCGGCGGAAGAAGAGGACGAGGATCGCCGCGCCGAGCGGCAAGAGCCAGATCACGCGTGCGCCATACCGCGTCGCCGGCTGCGAAATCCCGCCGCAGACGAGCGCATTGGCGAGAATGCCGAAGAGCAGCATTACCACCAGCGCCTTGACCTTGCCCGGCACCCTGCGCGGCCAGAACAGCAGCACGGCCGTCACCACCAGCGACACGAGATAGAGCATGTTCTGCATCGTGGTGACCGCGCCGTACCAGCCAAGATTTTGCGTCAGTCTTCCATGATCGAAAGCGCCCGTCGCGAGCCCCGAGACACCCGCGTGCTGCGCGACCATCTTCTCTGTCTGAAGGGTCATCTCGACGCTGACCCAGCGGGACTGGATCAGCATGTTCTTGATAAAGGCCAGCGTCGTATCGACCGGCGCGGATTTCAGCACCTCAAAGAAGAACGGAATCTGATTTTCGGCGACAAGCTTCTGATCTTCGGGCGTCATCAACCGGAAAGAGCCGAGCCGATCGCTCGTCTCAAAGACGATATGCGTCGCGGTCAGGCGGTAGGGGTCGTCCGACAGTTGCAGCGCATCGTAAAGCTTACAGGTCGCGATCTCGGCGTTGGGGCAGTTGCGCTCAAGATAGCGCAGACCCGGCCCGTCCTGGATCAGCCGGGCGGTGATGTAGGGCTTGATGACGACCTCGGAATGGGCGACCTCCTTTGCCGCCGTGCGCAGAAGGCTTTGCTCGGCAAATCCGATGCCGACGACGACCAGCACCAGCGCCGGGGGCAGCCACCAGCGGTGGCGCGACAGGAATACCGAGACAAGCGCCGACGCAGGCACCAGCAAAGCCGCGATCGCGAGGTGTGAGAGGTGTGACACAATGGCAAAGCCACCAATGGCAAAGGCCAGAAGCATCTCCCACCAGCGCATGGACCGGCCAAAGACAGTCAACGTCGCCAGCGTCAAGATGAGGACCGGCGCGAAGGTATCGGGCATGAGATAGGCCACGAAAAACGGCAGCGACCCGAGCGAGGCGACAATGATCGGCAGGCAGACCATTTGCGCCAGAGACACGTGCAATCCAAGCTGTCTTTGCGCAAGCCGCATCGGCAACCAGACTGAAAGAACCACGGCGAACGCATTCAGAACGACCAGACCTTCGAGAAAGCCCAGCCGCGCAAGCAGCCCCGATATCAGAGAATAGCCCGCTGAGCGCGAGCCATCGACGGTGTTTTCCGCAGTGATTTCAGTAGCCGTGGCGGTTTCGCTCGCGGGCGCCTCGCTCGCCGCCTTGTCGGCCTCGGCCTTCAACATCTGATTGCGCTCATGCAGCGGCAACTCGCCCCTGACGCCAAGCTGACGCAAGGCGGTATCGCCTTGCGCGACATACCACATCGTATCGAAGTAAAAGAGCGGTCGGCCGTTGATGGCAAAGACGCTGAACATCGCTATCAGGGCCGCAACAACCCAGAGCGTGGACCCAAGGGCACTGCCCGCCCGAACCTCGTGATGCACAGCCGCATTGGCCATCAGCCCAGCCTCCCTGCCGCGTCCAGTTCCTTCCGCAGAGTCTCGAAATACGCGATTGTCCGCTTCAGACCATCGCGCAGCTTCACCTGCGGTTCCCAGCCCAGCGTGCGCCGCGCGAAGCTGATATCGGGTTGCCGCTGGATCGGATCGTCATGCGGCAGCGGTCTGTAGATCAGTTCGGATTTCGAACCAGTCAACTCGATCACGGCCTCGGCCAGTTCCAGGATCGACATTTCGACCGGATTACCGATGTTCATCGGCCCGGTAACCTCGTCGCCGGTTTCCATCAGCCGGATCAACCCTTCGACCAGATCGTCCCTGAAACAGAAGGATCGGGTCTGACTGCCGTCGCCGTAGATCGTGATCGGCTCTCCGGCGAGCGCCTGCATGATGAAGTTCGACACGACACGCCCGTCCTGCGGATGCATCCTGGGCCCGTAGGTGTTGAAGATCCGCGCCACCTTGATCCGCAGCTTGTGCTGGCGGTGGTAATCGAAGAACAGCGTCTCGGCGCAGCGCTTGCCCTCGTCATAGCAGGACCGAAAGCCGATCGGGTTGACATGGCCCCAATAGGCTTCGGTCTGCGGATGGATCTGCGGGTCGCCGTAAACCTCGGATGTCGAGGCCTGAAGGATCTTGGCACGGAGTCGTTTGGCCAGCCCCAGCATGTTGATCGCGCCGTGAACGGAGGTCTTTGTCGTCTGCACCGGATCGTGCTGATAGTGGATTGGGCTTGCCGGGCACGCAAGGTTGTAGATCTCGTCGACCTCGACATAGAGCGGAAAGGTCACGTCGTGGCGCATGATCTCGAAGCGTGGATTGCCGAGAAGATGGGCGACATTCTCCCGCCGCCCCGTGAAAAAGTTGTCGAGGCAGAGCACATCGTGGCCAGCGTCAACCAGACGCTCGCAGAGATGCGAACCAAGAAAGCCCGCCCCTCCGGTCACGAGAATGCGCTTGGAGATCACGGTCATGCCGTGCCGCCTTTCCTGCTATTTCCGTCGGCTGTCAAAACGACCAAATCCACCGTTACCCGTCCACAGGTTGTGCGATTATTCATCTCAGACGCCTTCGGCAATAGTATGACGCAGAACCCGCCCGGTCAGACAACTCTGGAATTCCTGCCCGAGGCCTTTGGCCCTGAACCCGGCCCCGGCAGGAGCCCGCCGGCACCGTTTGCTCGCATGTCTTTGCATTCCGAAGATCAATTCCTCAAACAATAATCGGCCTTGCGACCAATGCCCGGCGCAATCACCGCGACCGGGCGGCTTACCTAGGGGCACAACGGCGTTTTCTCAATCAATACATGTTCTCAGCCCCGGATTATCACGTGGCCCACCCAAGGTCGCCAGAGTTTTTCTGCATCTGCCAAAAAAATAGCACGATTCCCACGCTGCGGCGACTAACTCCGTTTCAAACCCGCGCAAGGCGAGAACAGCCCAGCGCAATAAGCTACGAAAGGGAAACAATGAGGGTTATCCGATCCGTGCGTTTGACCCGGCATCGACGGAGGACAGCGCGGAAAAGCTTTCTGCTTCCGTGTGGACAGCGGGCTGGCTATGGTGCCGCCGAAGCCGCAAATCACAAGGGTTCCATGCAGGTAGAGACCACGAAACTCGACGGCGTTCTTATCCTGACGCCGCGCCGCTTCGGCGATACGCGCGGCTGGTTTTCGGAGGTCTGGAACCGGGAAACCCTCGCGAAAGCCGGTGTTCTCTATGACTTCGTGCAGGACAATCACTCGATGTCCGCCGCTGTCGGCACCGTGCGCGGCTTGCATTTCCAATCTCCACCCCATGCGCAGACCAAACTCGTCCGCTGCGGGCGCGGCCGGGTCTTCGATGTCGCCGTGGATATCCGCCTGGGTTCGCCCACCTACGGCCAATGGGTGGGTGAGGAGCTTTCGGCCGAAAACGGGCGCCAACTTCTGATCCCCGCCGGGTTCCTGCATGGCTTCGCGACGCGCGAGCCGGAGAGTGAACTTCTTTACAAATGTTCGGACGTCTATGCCCCCGACTGCGACGGCGCGGTGCGCTTTGACGATCCCGATATCGGCATCGACTGGGGTATCCACACGGCAGCGGCCATCCTTTCCGAGAAGGACGCAAAAGCGCCGTATCTCAAGGACTTCCAAAGCCCGTTCCGCTATGAGGTCCGGACATGAAACTTCTCGTCACCGGGGGCGCCGGCTTCATCGGTTCGGCGGTCGTTCGTCGCGGCATCCGTGCCGGACATGCGATCGTGAACCTCGACAAGCTGACCTACGCCGGTTCGCTCACCAACGTGGCCGAGGTCGCGGAAAGCCCGCTTTATGCCTTCGAGCAGGCCGATATCTGCGACCGCAAAGCGGTGGATCGCATCCTTGCGCGGCACAGGCCCGACGCGATCATGCATCTGGCCGCCGAAAGCCATGTCGACCGTTCCATCGACGGCCCGGCCGCCTTCATCGAAACCAATATCCTCGGCACCTACACGATGCTCGAAGCGGCCCGCGCCTACTGGACTGCGCAAGGCAAGCCCGAGGGCTTTCGCTTTCACCACATCTCGACCGATGAGGTCTTCGGCTCGCTCGGGCCGGAAGGCAAGTTCACCGAAGATACGCCCTACGATCCCCGCTCGCCCTATTCGGCGTCGAAAGCATCGTCGGACCATCTCGTCCGCGCCTGGCACGAGACCTACGGGCTGCCGGTCGTGCTGACCAACTGCTCCAACAATTACGGACCCTATCACTTCCCCGAAAAGCTGATCCCCGTGGTCATCCTCAAGGCGCTTTCCGGCGCTCCGATCCCGATCTACGGGAAGGGCGACAACATACGCGACTGGCTTTTCGTCGAGGATCACGCCGACGCGCTCCTCCTCGTCGTGCAGAACGGCGCGCTTGGCCAAAGCTACAACATCGGCGGCGAGAACGAGGCGACGAACCTCGACCTCGTCACGAAGATCTGCGCCATCCTCGATGAAAAGCGGCCCGGCAACCGGCCCTACGCCGAACAGATCGCCTTCGTCGCCGACCGCCCCGGCCATGACCAGCGCTACGCGATCGACCCCGCCCGCGTCCGGGAGGAGTTGGGGTGGAGGCCCTCGGTCACGCTCGACGAAGGGCTGGAAAAGACCGTGCAGTGGTTCCTCGAAAACGAGGCTTGGTGGCGCGCGCTTCAGGACCGCGACGGCGTGGGCAAGCGGCTGGGCGCCGGGTAGGAACACGAAAACGGCCGGGTCATGCCCGGCCGTTTCCTCATCATTCGCGATCCGTCATGAATGCGCGAAGGGCACAGCGATAAAGCTCTTGTCCTGCCCACGCTGCACCAGAAGAAGAGCGGCTTCGCGGTTTTGCTTCTTGGCCGTCTCGATGGCTGCGGTCACGTCGTTGGCGCTTTCCACCGGAGTCTGGTTGACGGCGACGATCACATCGCCCTCATGCAGACCCTTGTCGGCGGCGCCGCCCTTGGGGTCGACGCTCGTCACGACGACGCCCGTCGTGCCTTCAGGCAGGCCGGCATTCGCGGCCAGATCCGGCGTCAGTTTTTCGACCGAGAGACCGAGGTCCGGCACCTCCGCACCCGGCCCGGCATTGCCCGGCGTCGTACTCTGCGCGGTATCCTCACCACCCAGCGTCCCGACCGTCACGGTCGCCTGCACCTCGGCCCCGTTGCGCCAGATCGTCAGCTCCGCCTTGTCGCCCGGCGCGAGGTCCGCGATCGCCCGCGAAACGTTCCGCGGCGTCTCGACCGCCGTGCCGTTTACCTTCACGATCACATCGCCCGGCTTCAGATCGGCCGCAGCGGCGGGCGAGCCGTCCTGCACTGACGCCACCAGCGCGCCCTTCGCATCCTTCAGCCCGATGGCCGATGCGATCTGATCGTCGACCGGCTGGATCGTCACGCCGATGAAGCCATGCTCGATAGAACCGTTCTCGATGATCTGCTGGACGACCTTCTGGGCCTGGACCGAGGGTATCGCGAAACCAAGGCCGACGTTGCCGCCGTTCGGCGAAAAGATCGCCGAGTTGATGCCGACGACCTTGCCCGCGCTGTCCAGAAGCGGTCCGCCAGAGTTGCCGTGATTGATCGGCGCGTCGATCTGGATGAAATCGTCATAGGGACCGGAATGCAGGTCGCGGCCGCGCGCCGAGACGATACCCGAAGTCACGGTCGTACCGACCCCAAAGGGATCACCGATGGCGAGGATCGGATCGCCAACCCTCAGCACATCGGAATCGCCCCAGGACACAATCGGCAGCTTGTCCTTCGCGGCAACTTTCAGGACAGCGATGTCGTTCTTGGCATCCGTCCCGACAAGTGTCGCGGGCAGTTCGGTGCCGTCATCCATCTTCACGGTAATCTTCGCAGCGTTATCGACGACATGGGCGTTCGTCACAACATAGCCGTCCGCCGAGACAATAAAGCCCGAGCCGAGCGCCTTGCCGCCCTGCGCGGGCCCCTGATCCTGCGGGCCCTGCGGACCACCCGGCATTCCCGGCATCTGACCGAAGGGGCTATTTTCGCCAAAGAAGCGGCGGAAGAACTCATCGGGAGGCATGTTGTTTGGCCCGGCCTGGGTCTGCGCGGCTTCGGGTTTGAGATCGTTCAGCACCGTCACGACGGCCGGTTTGACCGCAGCGACGATATCGGCGTTGGACATTGACGCCGTGGCGGCGATCGCGGCGCCGCTGTAAGCCGTCCAGCCGGGAAGCGGCACACCAGCGGCGACGATGATGGACAGGGCGGAGACACCCGCCAGCACGGCTCTGCGGCTGCGGGCGGTGAGTGTGGATGTGGACATTTCTACGGTCTTTCTGAAGGGTTCATCAGACGGTGTTTCCGCCGGTTGAGCCGACGATGGATCGGAGCCTCTTCCGGTCGGGCCTCTCGCCGTCCCTGGCTCCCCGCGCCAGAGATTGTCGTTTTCCGCGCCAAACCCAAGATTGTGTCGTTCGTTTCACGCGGGCTTGAAACCGCGTGTGCTCTGCGCGATCAAGTTGATGGCGCTGCGGTGCGGCAGGCGAAAGGATAGTCGATGCACATTCTGATCTTCGGAACGACGGGTCAGCTCGCGCGCGAACTGGCGCGCCGGGCGCCCGACGGCGTCACGCTGACCCAACTCGGCCGCGAAACCGCCGATCTCACCGATCCCGCCGCTTGCGCCGAGGCCGTGCGCAGCGCGACGGCCGACCTTGTCATCAACGCCGCCGCCTATACGGCTGTCGATCTGGCCGAAACCGAAACCGCGCTCGCCAATACGGTCAACGGCGACAGTCCCGGCGCGATGGCGCACGCCGCCGCCAAACGCGGACTGCCATTCCTCCATGTCTCCACCGATTATGTCTTCGACGGATCGGGCGGGCGGCCGTGGCGCGAGGATGATCCCGTCGCCCCCCTCGGCGCCTATGGCGCATCGAAACTGAAGGGAGAGCAGCTGGTCACCGAGGCGGGGGGACAATCGGTGATCCTCCGCACCGCTTGGGTCTTTTCGGCGCATGGCAAGAATTTCGTAAGGACGATGCTGCGTCTGGGCGCGGACCGGGATGCGCTATCGGTCGTGGACGACCAGCAAGGCGGCCCGACCGCCGCCGCCGATATCGCCGACGCGCTCTTCGTGATCGCCCGCGCCTTCGCGGACGGGCGCGGAACGCCGGGCATCTTCCATTTCGCCGGCGCGCCGACCGTGACATGGGCGGACTTCGCCGAGGCGATCTTCGCCGCCTCGTCCCTGCCCCGCAAACCCGTGGTCAATCGCATTCCGACCAGCGCATATCCCACACCCGCGAAACGCCCGGCCAATTCCGCGCTCGACTGCTCGCGCATCCTCGAAACCTATGGCATTAGTCAGCCCGACTGGCGCAAGAGCCTGTCGGATGTGATCGGCGAACTGGAGGCAGGCGCATGAGCGATACGGAACGCAGGGGCATCGTGCTCGCGGGCGGATCGGGGACGCGGCTTTACCCGATCACCCATGCGGTGTCGAAGCAGATGCTGCCGCTCTACGACAAGCCGATGATCTACTATCCGCTCTCGGCCCTGATGCTCGCCCGCATCCGCGAGGTGGCGATCATCTCGACGCCGCGCGACCTGCCGCAATTCCGCGCGCTTCTGGGCGACGGCTCTGCCTGGGGGATGCGGTTCGACTATATCGTGCAGCCCTCCCCCGACGGCCTCGCGCAGGCGTATATACTGGCCGAGGATTTCCTCGCCGGCGCGCCTTCGGCGATGGTCCTCGGCGACAACGTCTTCTTCGGCGAAGGCCTGTCATCCAAGCTCCGCGCCGCGGATGCGCGGACGAGCGGCGGCACCGTCTTCGGCTACCGCGTCTCGGACCCCGAGCGCTACGGCGTGGTGGAATTCGACAAGGCGGGCAAGGTCCTGTCGATCATCGAGAAGCCGGAGCATCCGAAAAGCAGCCATGCCGTCACCGGCATCTATTTCCTCGATGCCGAAGCCCCCGCCCGCGCCCGCAGGATCAAGCCCTCGCCGCGCGGCGAACTGGAGATCACCGATCTTCTGAACCACTATCATGCCGACGGGAAGCTGAACGTCGAGACGCTGGGGCGCGGCTTCGCCTGGCTCGACACCGGCACGCATGAGAGCCTGCTCGAGGCCGCCGAGTTCATTCGCACCATCGAGGACCGCCAGAACCTCAAGGTCGGCTGCCCCGAGGAGATCGCCTTCCTCAACGGCTGGATCGACGCGGCTCAGTTGCGCGAACTCGCGCGGCCCTACCTTAAGACGCAGTACGGCAAGTATCTCGCGCGGATCGCCGATGATCCGGATTTGTCGGAAGCGGAGTAGATCAGGTCTTGGCACCTTTCCGCGTAGGGAGGCGGCGCCTTCGCTCTCTGAGGGACTACAGCGGGCATGAGCCCATTCTACCGATCTGCTGTGTCGCGGCGAATGTCGCAAATTGGGCTGGGCGGAAATCGAATCACGCGATCACTGCGACACCGGCGTCAGGTGCGTCAGGACGCAGAGCCATTCTCCTTCGATGCGGTGATAGACGTCGGTGATCCATTCGTCAGCGACCATGGCGTCTTCCCGAAACCATCCTGTATTCTGACCGCGCCCGGTCACGGTGGCCACATCCCCCAGAACGGTGACGTGGTGCGTCTCCTTGGTCATGCTGTGGTGACCCAGGACGCCGGAACGGATTACGTCAAGAATGGCCTGCGCCGATAGCGGGCCCCGCTCCGGGGTCACGAGTTTCCAGTCTGCGGTGATGCAAGCCCTGATCCGGTCGGGATCGTTACTGACCATGGCCGCGCTGAACCGCGTCTCTGCCGCCTCCAGCGCGGCATGAACATCCTGGGTCATGCAGAGGTCTCCTCGTCCCAGCGCTTCTGCATCTCTCCTGGCGAGACGACCTCGATGGTTTGCGACAACATCCACCGGTGACCGAAAGGGTCCAGTAGGGTTGCCGTGCGTTCGCCAAAGGATTGATCGGCTGGGGCGCGAAGCAGAATCGCCCCTGCGGCCACGGCCTGCGCGACGTCCCCGTCGACCGTTGAGGTCGACAGATGGAACGTGACGGCGGTTCCGCCCAGCGTGTCTGGGCTGATGGCACCGAAATCGGGATATTCATCGCTCAACATGATTCGCGACTCGCCAATTAGCAATTCGGCATGACCGATCCGACCGTCGCCGGGATCGGTCATCCGGAACTCTTCCACGGCGCCGAACGCCTTTGTGTAGAACTGGATGGCGTCTTCGGCACTTTTTGCGACGAGGTAGGGGATGATGGCGTGGGGCATCGCGGATTCCTTGACTTGCAGTTCTCGATTATTTACGTTACGTATCGTAAACAAATGAGTCAAGACAAACCGAATCCCCGGGTCGCCCCCCCAGCAAGGCCGCCAGGTCCAAGGCACTGGCAGCGGCCGTCGAAATCCTGATGGAGCAGGGGTTCGGACGATTGACCATTGATGCCGTGTCAAATCAGTCAGGTGTCGGCAAGCCGACGATCTATCGGAACTGGGCCAACGCGAGCGAACTGGCGATGGCCGCGCTGATGGACAGCCACCCGACCACAAGTTTGCAGACTGCCGGAAATCTCTCTGATCGGTTGGAGCATCAAATCATGGCGATCGTGGCGGCCTTCGCGACGACTAGAGGGCGCCAGATCGGTCTTGCACTGGCTGCGGCAGATCGGGACAGCGAAATGACCCGCGCCTTTCGCAACCGCGTGATCCTGTCGGGGCGTGAAGTTGGGCGTGGCATCTTAATGGACGCCGTCAAAGACCGTGAAATTGGGACGCCTGAGAATACAGAAGTCATTCTGGACATGATCTACGCCCCCATTTTCTACCGCTTGCTTGTTGGTCATTTGCCGCTGGATCGGTCTTTCGCCAAGGCGCTAGTTGTGAAAGGGATGCAGCTTCTCAGTGAAGCGCAGATCTGAATGAGACGTGATACGTTCTGCATCAGTTGAGCACTGCGGACATTCAAAACACACATCCAAGCGGCAGCTTTGTCCGCAAAGGGGCCTTCCGGAACGCTGCCCCACCGCTACAACCCCTCCACCCCCACCCCCTCCCGCTCCAGCGCCGCCCGCAGTTCCCGCGCCATTGCGACCGCGCCCGGCGTGTCGCCGTGGACACAGACCGTGTCGATGCGCGAGGGGATGCGTTTGCCCGACGCCGTGATGATCGCGCCCTCGTTCAACATCGCCACAATCCGCTCCGCCGCGTCTGCACCGTCATGCAGCACCGCGCCGGGTTTTGAGCGATCAAGGAGCGTCGCGTCCTCCTCATAGGCGCGGTCGGCGAAGATCTCGGCGGCATATAAGGCGCCCAGATCCTCCGCCGCGCGCTGCATCTCGGTCGCCGCCTGCACCATCAGGATGAGGTCGTCCTGCACCCCCAACGCCGCTTTGTAGCAGGTCAGCGCCATCGCCCGGTCGGTCGCGGCCATGTTCGACAGCGCCCCGTGCAGCTTGACGTGCCTGAGCCGCCCGCCCGCCGCCTTCGCCATCGCCTGCGCCGCGCCGACCTGATAGCGGATCAGGTTGGCGAGGCTCTCCTCCGGCAGCACCATCCGCCGCCGCCCGAAGCCCTGAAGGTCGGCGAAGCCGGGATGTGCGCCGAGGCCGACGCCCTTCTCAACCGCCATCCGCATCGTCCGCAGCATCGTGTCGGGATCGCCCGCGTGAAAGCCGCAGGCGATATTGGCGGAGGTCACGATCCCGAGCATCGCCGCGTCGTCGCCCATGGCCCAGGGACCGAAGCCCTCGCCCATATCCGCGTTCAGGTCGATCCGCCTCATTCCTCCCCCTCCCCGCGTCCGTCGGTGACGCCGCTGATAAGTTGATGGCCGAGAAGATCGGCCATCTCCCTCGGGTCGCGCAAGAGCCGCCGGAGGGGAATGGTCAGCCTGCCCCCGTGCCGCCTCTGCCGGTAATCGGCCAGCGCGTCCTCATAGGATACGAAACGGAACCGCAACGGATCCCCCGGCGCGGCCTGCGCCACGATGGGCAGGTCGTCCGGCACCACGGTCGCGATCCGCGGATAGCCGCCCATCGTCTGGCACTCCGCCATCAGGACGTAAGGCGCGCCGTCGCCGATCATCTGGATGTCGCCCGGCTGCACGATCTCGGACAGAAGGCTGCGCTGGCCCTGCGTCGCGAAGGGCGCGCCGCCCGCCAGCCGCACCCCCTGCCGGTTGCCCGCCGCGTCGCGCCGGAATTCCGTCGTCTCGAAGCGGGCGCGGTCCTCGGGGCTGAACAGCTCCGTCTGTGCCGTGGGCAGGATGCGCACCTCGCCGCCGCCGGCATGGCCATTTGAGACGAGCGCCATGCCGCATCCCTGCCCCCGGTCGGGGCCGAGCGGCAACCGGTCCCCCGCCGCGACCGGGCCGCCCAAGGCCGCGGTCAGATGCGCCGAACGGCTGCCGAGCATCTCGGGTGTGGCAATCCCGCCGCCGAGGCTCAGATAGCCATAGACCCCTGCCGCGGCGGCCCCAATGGTCAACCGTTGCCCCGCGCGAACCAGATGGCTCGCGTTCCAGACAAGCGCCGCATCGTCGAGCATCGCCCGCATCGGCGCGCCGGTCAGCGCGATGCGGGTGTCTTTGCTGAAATCGAATACGCCGCCAAACCCCGCCATCTCGAGCGCCGCGCCGCCCTCCTGCCCGAGAAGCGCCGCCCCCTCGGCCAGCGCCAGCGGATCCGCCGCCCCGCCCTGCGACAGGCCGAAGGCGAGATAGCCGGGCCGACCCGCATCCTGCACCGTCACCGCCAGGCCTACGTTCAGAACATGAAGAACGCGGCTCATCTGTCTGATACCGAAAGAATTTCGACCGTCGCGCCACCGCCTTCCGGGTCGTCGCGGCTCAGGTCCTTCAGCTCCCCCTCCGAGACCGGTCGAAGCAGGACCTCGTCGCCCGGACGCAGCAGAAACGGCTCATGCGCCTCGGGCCGGAAGCCGCGAAAAGCGCTCTGCCCGACATGCCACCAGCCGGTCGGCGTCTCGGTCGGGAAGATGATCGCCTGCCGGACCGCGACGACGACGCCGCCGGCCGGTACGCGCGGGGTCAACCCCGCCTTGCGCGGAATGTCCCAGCGTTCGGGCAGGATGCCCATGTAAGGCAGCCCCGGCGCGAAGCCGAGCGCCATCACCCGCAAGGGTATGGCCGTGAGTTCCGCCACCGCAGCCTTCGGGTCGCAGCCCATCTGCGCGGCGACCTCAACAAGGTCCGGCCCCGCAGTGCCGTCAAATGCCACCGGAATGCTCCATCGCCGCGCGCCATCAGCAGCGCCCGGATTGACGTGTTCCGCTGTCAGCAGTGCCAGCAGCCGCGCCTCAATGGCGTCCCGGTTCGCCGCAAGCGAATCAAGCCGCAGGAATACTCCGCCGAGCGAGGAGGCAATCTCCTCTACGCCCGACATCCTTTCATCCATCAGCCGCGCTCGAAACGCCAGTGCGGCGCGATTGGCGCCATCGTCCAGCCGGTCCGAAAACTGCACCAGCATACCCGAGAGACCCATCGGCAGAACACGCGGAAAGCCTGCCTCATCCTTCGTGAATTCGCTGTTTCTGTCTGACACTTCCGGTCCACCTTCGGGGTTTTGCGCGCAGTTCAGCCCAAGCACCTCACTTTCACAAGGGCAACGCCCAGGAAAACCCCATATGCATATTGAACTTTCGCGTTCAAATACTTGATTGTATATGCAGGGCACAGGATTTGAAGAAACGCGCGCCGTCCCCATATCATCGGGCGAACGGTCAAAGGTTTAGGACAGGTCTAATGGCTTCTCGGTTCAGGGCGCATCGCTTTTCCGCTATTTTGGTGCTTTTGGCGGCGGGATTGTGGGTGGGCACGGGCAAATTCGCCTCGGTCGGCAGCGAGGAGGCGCATGCCGCGCAGCCTGCTCCGGACGAAAAGACGGCCGACGAACCGGCAAAGGCCGCAACACCGCTTCGCACCGTCGCCGCGATCACCCCGGTCTTCGCCGATCACGCCCGTGAAATCCGTATGTCCGGCGCGACGGACGCCGACAAGCGATCGGTCCTTGCCGCACGCGCGGACGGGATCATCAAGACTTTGTCGGTCAAGCAGGGCGACACGGTCGAGGCAGATCAGGCCGTGATGAGCATCGAAGGCCCGGAAGTCATCGCCGGCATTGCCACCGCCGAGGCCGCCCTGACCCAGCGCCAGCAGGAACTCGACGTCGCCGAAAAGTTGTTCAAAAGCGGGAATACGGCGGAACTCCAGCTTATCGCGCAACGCGCCGCCTTGGCGGCAGCCGAAGCGCAGGTCAGCCAGGCCGAGGCCGAGGCAGACCGCCTGACGCTCCGCGCGCCATTCTCGGGCTTCGTCGATGGCGTCGATGTTGAACTTGGCGAATGGGTCCAGACCGGCACCGCCATCGCGACTCTTCTGGCGCTCGACCCGATTGTCGTGCGCGCCGAGGTGAGCGAGATCGACGTGGCCCATGTCCGGATCGGCGATACCGCCAGCGTCCGCCTCGTCAGTGGTGAAAAGCTTGAAGGCAAGGTTCGGCATCTGTCGCGCGAGGCGTCGCAAGGCACCCGGACCTATCCGATCGAAATCGCGCTGCCGAACCCCGATCACAAGATCCCCGCCGGCATGACAACCGAGGTGCGCCTCTACGCCGCACCGGTGCAAGCGGTCGTTGTTCCGCGCTCGGTCATCACGCTGTCCTCCGAGGGCGAGCTTGGCCTGCGCATCGTAGACAAGGACAATGTTGCGCATTTCACTTCGGTCGAACTCATCGACGACACACCCGAGGGCCTCGTCCTCGCCGGGGTTCCCGCCGATGCGCGCATTATCGTCGCCGGGCAGGACCTCGTCCGCGACGGTGAGACGGTGTCGGTGTCGGAAGGCGCGGTTGACGGTGCCGCCGGGGCCGCTCAATGAACCTTGTCGAAGCGGCCATCCGCAATGCGCGGCTGACGATATCCGTCCTCATCTTCCTGATGATCGCCGGGGCGCTCGCCTACCGTTCGATCCCGAAGGAAGCCGAGCCTGATATCCAGATTCCGATCATCTATGTCAGCATGACCTATCAGGGCATCTCGCCCGAGGATAGCGAACGCCTGCTCCTGCGTCCGATGGAAACCTCTCTGAAGACCATCACCGGCATCAAGGAGATGACATCCACCGCCTATCAGGGTGGCGGCAACGTGCTGATCGAATTCCAGGCCGGGGCCGACCTGAAGAAGGCGCTCGACGATGTGCGCTCCAAGGTGTCCGAGGCCAAGCGCGACCTGCCGCAGGAGACCGATGAACCGACCGTGAACGAGGTCAATATCTCGGAATTCCCGGTCTTGGTCGTGACGCTGTCAGGCGATGTGCCGGAGCGGGTTCTCGCGAAAGCGGGCCGGGAACTCCGCGACCGGATCGAGGAAGTCCCCGGTGTACTCGACGCCGCCCTGCAAGGTGTGCGCGACGATCTCGTCGAGGTCATCATCGATCCGGCGAAACTGTCGTCCTATGGGCTCAGGCTCGACACGATGATCCAGGGGGTCACCGCCAACAACCAGCTTATCGCCGCAGGCTCCATGGAGGGCGCCGAGGGGCGCTATGCGATCAAGGTGCCGTCGCTCATCGAGACGATCGAGGACGTGGCCAACCTGCCGGTGATTTCGAACGGCACGGCGGTCGTCCGCGCCCGCGACCTCGCGTCGATCCGCAACACCAACAAGGACCCCGAGACGATCACCCGGCTCGACGGCAAGCCCGCTGTCGCCATCGAAGTGTCCAAGCGCACCGGCGCCAACCTGATCGACACGGTCGACAAGGTGAAGGCGGTGACGGAGGAATTCCAGAAGTCGATGCCCGCCGGCACCGCCGTTTCCTTCAGCCAGGACAAGTCGACCTCGATCCGCCAGCTTCTGAACGACCTGCAGAACTCCGTGCTGACCGCCGTTATCCTGGTCTTCATCGTCATCCTCTACGCGCTTTCGGGTCGCGCCTCGATCCTCATCGGCCTTGCCATCCCGGCGTCGTTCCTCATCGGCATCCTCGGGCTTCAGCTTGCCGGTCTGACGGTCAATATCGTCGTGCTCTTCAGCCTGATCCTCGCCGTCGGCATGCTGGTCGACGACGCCATCATCGTCACCGAATTCGCCGAACGCCGGATGTCCGAGGGCATGGACAAGCGCGAGGCTTTCGCCATGGCCTCGCACAGGATGACCGGGCCGGTTATCGCGGCCACCGCGACGCGCGTCGCGGCCTTCTCGCCGCTGCTCTTCTGGCCGGGCATCGTCGGCGAGTTCATGAAATACATGCCGATCACGCTGATCGCCACGCTCTCGGCCTCGCTCGTCTACGCGCTGGTCTTCGCGCCCACGATCGGCGCGATCATCGCCAAGCCGGTGCCGGAAGAGGACAAGGGTCGCAACAGCCTCTACATGCGTTTCGTCGCCCGTGCGATCCGACATCCGGTCCTCGTGACGCTCTCGGCCCTGGCGCTTCTTTTCGCGGTTCCCTACGCCTACAGCAAATACGGCAAGGGCGTTGAGTTCTTCCCCAATGTCGAGCCCGACTACGGCCTGCTGTACGTTCACGCGCGCGGCAACCTGTCGATCGACGAGAAGGACGCGCTCGTGAAGCAGGCCGAGGACCGCATCCTCGGCTGGCCCGGCATCAAGACCGTCTACACCCGCTCCGGCGAGGCGAGCGGGCGGGGAACGAAGTCGCCGAAGACGTGATCGGCGTGATCCAGTACGAGTTCGTCGACTGGCGCGAGCGCAAGGACGCCAACGCCATCCTCGCCGATCTGCGCACCGCGATGACGGGCATACCCGGCGTGGATGTCGAGGTTTCGGTCCCGGCCGCAGGCCCGCCGACCGGCAAGGCGATCCAGATCCGGCTGTCGGCCGCCGACCCCTCCGGGCTCAATGCAGTCGCGCAAAAGGTCGCGGATGAACTCGCCAAGGTTCCGGACGTCATCGACATCGACGACGGCCTGCCGCCGCCCGGCGTCGATTGGGAGCTGAAGGTCGACCGCAGCGCCGCCGCCCACTACGGCATCTCTCCGGGGGCGGTCGGCACTGTGGTGCAGCTTGTCACCAACGGGCTGAAGCTCTCGGACTATCGACCGGCCGGCTCGGACGACGCGGTCGACATCGTGCTGCGCCTGCCGCCGGATCAGCGGACGATCTCGGCGCTCGACCAGTTGCGGGTGGAGACGGCACTGGGCCCGGTGCCGATCTCCAACTTTCTGACGCGCGAACCGGCACCGACGATCGGCACGCTCAACCGTATCGACGCGCGGCGCACGATGACGGTTCAGGCCAACGTCCGCGAAGGCGTGCAGGCGGACCAGATTCGCCAGGGTGTGACGGCCCGGCTTGAAGCCGCAGGTCTTGAAGACCGGGCATCCGCTGGCAGCTCGCTGGCGAGGACGAGGAACAGGCAGCCGCCGGGGCCTTCCTGGCCAAGGCCTTCGGCGCGGCGATCTTCCTGATCTTCATCGTGCTGCTGGCGCAGTTCAACAAGTTCACCTCGGTCGGGTTGATCTTCTCGGCCGTCATCATGTCGACCATCGGCGTGTTGCTCGGCCTGATGATCATGGGCCAGCCGTTCGGCATCGTGATGACCGGCATCGGCATCATCGCGCTGGCCGGCGTCGTCGTGAACAACAACATCGTTCTGATCGACACCTACGACACGCTGCGCCGCGAAGGCATGCCGAAGGTCGAGGCGATCCTGGAGACCTGCCGCGAGCGCGCCCGGCCGGTCGTGCTGACGGCGGTGACCGCGATCCTCGGCGTGCTGCCCATCGCCTTCGGCCTGAACCTCGAGCTTCTCAGCCACGAGACGACCATCGGCGCGCCCTCGACGCAATGGTGGATCTCGCTCTCGTCCGCCATCGTGTTCGGCCTCGCCTTCGCGACGGTGCTGACGCTGGTGGTGACACCTTCGCTGCTGATGCTGACCTCGCGCGACGTGCCGTTGCATGGCGCGAAGGAAAAGCGTCGTTGGTTCGGGCGCTGGCGCAAGGCTGCGGCAAACCCGGCGGAATAGAGCGGCCGCGCCGCGAGGTGTGATAGGATGGCCCGTGCCGTAACGGCACGGGCACGTTTCAGGGGGGCCAATCATGGGCATTCGCAAGACCAATGGGCGCGGCAAGCTTTACGATTCCATCCTCGACACGGTCGGCGACACGCCGGTCATCCGCATCAACCGCATCGCGCCGAAGGGCGTGACCGTCTACGTCAAGGTCGAGGCCTTCAACCCGGCCGCCTCGGTCAAGGACCGGCTGGCGCTCAACATCATCGAGGCGGCCGAGCGCGACGGGCAAGCTGAAGCCCGGCCAGACCGTGGTCGAGGCGACCAGCGGCAATACCGGCATCGGCCTGGCGATGGTCTGCGCCGCCAAGGGCTATCCGCTGGTCGTGACGATGGCCGACAGCTTCTCGGTCGAGCGGCGCAAGCTGATGCGGTTTCTCGGCGCCAAGGTCGTGCTGACGCCGCGCGCGCACAAGGGCTTCGGCATGTATACCAAGGCCAAGGAACTGGCCGAGGCAAACGGCTGGTTCCTCGCCCGCCAGTTCGAGACCGAGGCCAATGCCGACATCCACGAGATGCACGACCGCGCGCGAAATCCTCGCCGATTTCAAGGGCGAGCGGCTCGACTATTTCGTCACCGGCTACGGCACCGGCGGCACCGTCTCCGGCGTCGGCCGCGTGCTGCGCAAGGAGCGGCCCGAGACGAAGATCATCCTGACCGAGCCCGCGAACGCCGCGCTCGTCGACATCCGGCACCCCGCAGGAGCGCACCGCCGATGGCGGCCGCCGCCGGCGGCCACCCGGCGTTCGAGCCGCATCCGATCCAGGGCTGGACGCCGGACTTCATCCCGCTGGTGCTGCAGGAGGCGATCGACAAGGGCTATTACGACGACCTGATCCCGGTCCCCGGCGCGGACGGCATCGCATGGTCGAAACGCCTCGCCGCCGAGGAGGGCATCTTCACCGGCATCTCCGGCGGCGCGACCTTCGCCGTCGCGATGAAGGTCGCCGAGAAGGCGCCGAAAGGCTCGGTCATCCTCGCCATGCTGCCCGATACCGGCGAGCGCTACCTCTCGACGCCGCTCTTCGAGGGCATCGTCGAGGACATGAGCGATGAGGAAACCGCCCTCTCCCAATCAACCCCGACGGCACAGATGGCGGCCGAATAGGGGCGGCCGAAGCCGCCCCATCATCAGTAGCTTGGATCAGGCGGCCCGACGCGCGCCCGCAGGACGTTTGCCGGGACGGCGATGTGCCCGGAACGGCTTTTTCTCAGCCTTTCCCTCACCACCGCGGCCCGCCCAGGGCACGCCACCGGCGACCGGAACCTTCTGACCCAGCACTTTTTCGATAGAGCGCAGTTCGCCCATCTCATCGGCGGCGCAAAGCGCAACCGCACGCCCCTCGGCCCCGGCGCGCGCGGTGCGGCCGATGCGGTGGACATAGTTCTCAGGCACGTTCGGAAGCTCGTAGTTGTAGACGTATTCGACGCCCGGAATGTCGATGCCGCGCGCCGCCACATCCGTCGCGACGAGCACACGGATCTTGCCTTCGCGGAATTCGGTCAGGGCGCGGGTGCGCTGACCCTGGCTTTTGTTGCCGTGGATCGAGGTGGCCGCGAAACCGGCGCGGTCGAGATGCTTCATCAGCCGCTCAGCCCCGTGCTTGGTGCGCGCGAAGACCAGCGCGCGATCCTCGCGATGCGCGTCAAGAAGGTCGATCAGAAGCGCCTGCTTCTGCTCCGCCGCGACGAAATGCACCGACTGTGCCACCTTGTCGGCGGCCTTGCCCGGAGGCGAAACCTGAACCTTGAGCGGGTCGGTGAGAAAGGCGCGCGACAGGTCCTCCATCAGCTTCGGCATCGTTGCCGAGAAGAGCATCGTCTGGCGGTCCTTCGGCAGAAGGGGCGCAATCCGGCGCAGCGCATGGATGAAGCCAAGGTCCAGCATCTGGTCGGCCTCATCAAGGACGAGGAACCGCGTCTCATTCAGACGCACGGCCTTGCGGTCGAGCAGGTCGATCAGGCGGCCCGGCGTCGCGACGAGGATTTCCGTCCCCTGCTGAAGCAACTGCTGCTGCGCGAAGAGCGAACGCCCGCCAACGACCAGATTGATCCGCGGACGGTCCTTGCCGGTGGAGAGCGCCTGAAGCGCCTTCATGATCTGCATGGCCAGTTCGCGTGTCGGCGCCAGAACCAGCGCCAGCGCGGTTTTCGGCATCGCACGTTCACCGGCAACTGAAGGCCTGCACGATCGGCAGGCCAAAGGCGGCGGTCTTGCCGGTGCCGGTCTGCGCCAACCCCATGATATCGCGGCCTTCCAGCGCGCGCGGGATCGCCTGCATCTGGATCGGTGTCGGCTGCGTCATGCCAAGCTCTTTCAGTCGGCCGACGAGACGGGACGTAAGCCCCAGGGATTCGAAAGTCATAAATATCCTTTGCCGGACGAGGGTCCGGGTATAGCGCTCCGCCGTCTTTCTGACGGTCGGCAACGCCGGGATGCGCCACGGGGCACTGCCCGAAAGGGCCTCATTGCCCCCGGGCCGCTCGCGGCGGCGTCCCCCTCGCGTGATGCGGGAAACTATCGATCAGACGTTCGTTTCGGGTCTGAAACCCGCCTGCTCACGCGGCAGAACTCTGGCGACAAGGCCCATATGGACGCTGCAACGCAGAAAGTCAATCGCACCGTCGCGTCAGCAGTGTCTCACATTTGATTTCCTTTTATGCGACCGACGCGGCTTCGGCGCTTGCGCTGCTGCGCCGACCAGCCATTACATGTCGTGCAGTTCGCTCGAAACAGGGTGCGAACCGCTGCCACTGCACCGGAAACGACCCAACTGACCGGAAAACCTGACGAAGGTCGCCAACGATTGCTGACGAAGCTGACCCAACTTGCTATGGCTTCGATAGCAGGAGGCCGTTGCATGAAACCCGAATACCAGACGATCGCCCGGCAATCCTTGCTCTTGGCATCCGTTCCGCCGCCAGTGTGCGACCACCTCCTCTCCCAGGCTCATACGCGGGTCTTCGATCGCGCGGCCACCATCTTCCTTCAGGGCGAGCGCGCGAGCGCCATCTACATTGTCGCCGAAGGATGGGTGAAGCTTTACCGCATCGCGCCGAATGGAACGGAAGCGGTTGTCGGGGTCTTCACGAAGGGTTCCAGTTTCGGAGAGGCGGTCGCGTTTCGACACGACACCTATCCTGTCGCTGCCGAGGCTGTCACCGATTGCGCGCTCATCCGTATCGAGGCCGATACGTTTCTCAGAATGATCCGTGAAAGCCCGGAAGTCGCGATCTCCATCCTTTCCGCAACCTTCGCGCACTTGCATTCTCTCGTTGCGCAGGTTGAGCAGCTGAAAGCGCAAACCGGATCGCAACGGGTCGCGGAGTTTCTTCTGGAACTCGCGCAATGTCCGACCGGCTCCTGCAAGGTGACACTGCCCTATGACAAGGTTCTGATCGCGGGCAGGCTCGGGATGAAACCGGAAAGCCTGAGCCGCGCTTTCGCGCGCCTCAAGGATCAGGGCGTCACGATCCGCCAGAATGTCGCCCATATCCGCGATATCGCGGCGCTGCGAGACTATGCAGAGGAAGATCCGGCCCTGGCCTGGTCGAAAAGCTGACGCGCCACGACGCCAGCGTCAGCCGGCGACCGCCAAGGCCGAGAAAAGCAGCAGAAGCAACGCCAGCGACAGGTCGAAACCCGTTTGTATCGCAGGCGCATGAGACAGGCCGAGGTAGCCCGACAGGATCAGTCGCGCCTTGGTCCCTGCCAGCGCGAGGACGGCGACAGCAAGCCCTGCCCCGCCAATTCCCGATACGGCGAGCAACGTCGAGGCGGCCGATAGTGCCAGAAGTATCAGCCATGTACGTGTCACCGTCATAAGAGATAAACCACCGGGAAAAGCAGCACCCAGACGAGATCGACCATGTGCCAGAACGCGGCGCCGGTTTCGACCGCGCGATGGCTGGCCGGAACCGCCACCACGGCAAGAAGCACCATCCCCGCCAGCACATGGGCGGCGTGAAAGCCGGTCAGGAGGTAGGAGAAGGTGAAAAAGGCATGCGTGTCGAAGTTGATCCCGGCGGCGGCGAGGTCGGCATATTCCATGCCCTTGAGCACCAGAAACACCGCGCCCAGCGCGATGGCCGCCGCGATCAGCCCGCGCAGGCGGTGGACCCGGCCCGCCTCGGCCGCCTGCACGGCGAGCGCCGCGAGCCAGCCCGAGGTGACGAGGACGATGGTGTTCACCCCCGCGCCCGCCCGGTGGAGATGCGACTGCGCCTCGGCAAAGCCCGCCGGATCGGTGATGCGGACGGCAAGGAAGGCCGCGAGCCCCGCACCGAAGACCAGAAGCTCCGACACGATGAGCACCCACATCATCAACTCGCCCGGAAGCTGGTCGAGCGCGGAGGGGCGGTCTGCGGGCTGGCTGGTCATCCGGTCACGAGCTGCCGGTAGATCTGCGGCAGCGCCTGGGTCAGTTTCTCCGGATGCGGAATCAGCGCGAATGCACCCTGCCCGAAGAGGCGCGGAAACCACGACTTGCCGTCACGGTCCACGGTGATGCCGAAGACCGAATGCCCCGCCCGGCGCGCTTCGAGGATCGCCATGCGGCTGTCCTCGATCCCGTGGCGACCTTCGTAATGGTCAAGGTCGTTGGGCTTGCCATCGGTGAGGACCAGGAGCAGGCGGCGCTTGCGGGACTGTCTGGAAAGCTCAGCCGAGACGTGCCGGATGGCCGCGCCGAGCCGTGTGTAGTGGCCGGGTTTCAGGGCGGCGATCCGCTGTTCCGTCGCCTCCGCCATCGGCTCGGCGAAATCCTTGACGGTCTGCACGAAGACGCGCTGCCGCTTCAGCGACGAAAAGGCGTGGATGGCGAAATCGTCGCCGCAGGCATCGAGACCCCAGGCAAGTGCCGCCAATGCCTCGCGCTCGATGTCGATCACGCTGCGGCCCTCGTGGCCGTGGCCGGGAATGGCGCTTTCGGTCGACCGGGACACGTCGAGCAGGATAGACACGGCAAGGTCGCGGCGTTCGGGCCGCGTCTGGCGCCAGACGCGGTCGGTGCCCTCGCCGCAGGCCAGCAGATCGACATGCGCACGTACCGCGCGCTCGGTATCGAGCTCGTCGCCGTCCGGGTGGCCCGGCGTCGAGATCAGGCTCGGGCGCAGCGCCTCGAACTGGCGGCGGACCGCGCGGATGCGGGCGCTGGCGCGCGGATCGTCGCGGAAGGCGGGTGTTTCATGGCTTGCTTCGGCGCGCGAGTGGAGCACGCGGGCATGGGCGGGAAGGTAGGCGCCCGTGCGCACATCCCACTCGGGATAAAGCGACTGGCCCGAAAGCGCCTCGCGGTCGACATCCTCGGGCGCAAGGTCGAGGTGCAGTTTCAGCCGCGTCGCGGGGGCCTTGGAAATCTGGGCGAGGCCGATTTCCTCCTGATCGTCGGCGGCCTTGCGGGCGGTGTCCTCGTCATCATCCTCGACCCTGCGGTTGAGGTTCAGGAACTCGGTCATCGACAGGATCGCCTCGAACTTGTGCAGGATGAAGCTGTCGTTGCGGTCGGCCTGATCGGCCTTGCGGCGGCGCGCGCGGCGGGCGGTCTTTTCCTCCGCCTCCTCGGGCGTGCCTTCTGTGGCGCGGGTTTCCACCGCCGTGGTCTCGGACCTGGAAAGCGCCCGCAACTCCGGCCACAGCGGCACGGGCCGGAACGGACGATAGCCACGCGGCGCCATTGCCGGGATGGCCGTTGCGGGCAAGGGCGCGGGATCGCCCAGCGCCTGACGGATGCGTGCCTCCACGGCGGCTTCGACGGGGCGAAGCTGCGCCGTGCGGCGAAAGAGAAGCGTGGCTTCGGCGAGGTCGCGGTAGAGGCGGCGGAAACCGGGGGCTTCACCCAACGCCAGTTCAGTCATCTTGCGGCCGGCTTCGATGGCCGCAAGGTCGGCCTGCAACGGGTCATGGCAGTCGGGCGGCATGAGGTGCCGCGCCGCCGAGGAGGCGACGGCCAGCCAGAGGTAAAGCGCCGCATTCGCCTCGCGCGCCGGAAAGACGGCGAGGCTTTCCGGCAGACGCAGGCTCGCGCCGTCGAAGCTCGCCTGCGGTGCGGTCTCGCGCCAGGTGCCGAGGCGGCGCAGGATGGACAGGCGGTGATGGCTGATCTCCTCGGCCACCGGCTTGATCTCCACCGCCGCGTCGCCGCCCAGCCCGCGGAACAGAACTGCCAGTCGTCCGCCCACCTCAGACAGGTGAACACGGGCTCCGTCGTGGACGGGTTCCCCGTCCAGACGACTGGCAAAGGCGTGCCACAGTTTCCCGACGGATTCCTCGGGTTCCCATGGCTCGAACTCGATCCGCGACATTGCCGGCCTCACCCGAAAACGGCGGTCACGAGATCGCGGAGCCCGTCCTTCACGTCCGGGTCGTCGGTCAGGGGTTCGATCATCGCCGCGCGTATCGCACGCTCGACCGGCATTCCGTTCGCGATGAGCGTAGCGGCATAGACCACGAGGCGCGTCGAAACCCCTTCCTCCAGATCCTGCCCCTTCATGGCGCGGAGCTTGCCCGCAAGCCGCACGAGCGGCTGAACGCGGTCCTCCGAAAGACCGGATTCGCGGGCGACCACGGGAATCTCGTGCTCGGGCCTCGGGAAGGTGAATTCCAGCGACACGAAGCGCTGCCGGGTCGACGGCTTCAGCGTCTTGAGGATGTTCTGGTAGCCGGGGTTGTAGGAGGCGACGAGCAGAAAGCCCGGTGCTGCCTCCAGTTCCTCGCCGGTCCGGTCGATCGGAAGGATGCGGCGGTCATCGGTCAGCGGGTGGAGGACCACCGTCACGTCCTTCCGCGCCTCGACTACTTCGTCAAGATAGCAGATCGCGCCTTCTCGGACGGCACGGGTCAGCGGGCCATCGACCCAGACCGTCTCGCCGCCCTTGAGAAGGTATCGCCCGATCAGGTCCGCCGCCGACAGGTCGTCATGGCAGGCCACCGTATAGAGTGGGCGACCGAGCCGATGCGCCATCGCGGAGACGAAACGGGTCTTGCCGCAGCCGGTCGGGCCTTTCAGCAAGATCGGCAGTTCGCGGGCGGCGGCGGCGAGGAAGACCTCGCATTCGTCGCCCTGCGGCAGGTAGAAGGGGGCGTCAGCCGCCCCCCTTGTTCTGATGTGAGAGCCGTCCATCGTCATCACTCCGCCGCCACATGGTCGGGATCGTGTTCGATGCGCTCCCGCTCAAGCGGCCCCGGCGTCACCACCTCGCGGCGCGGGACGAGGATCGCGTAGATGAAGAGCAACGCGCCAAGAACCACGGCCACGCCGGAGCCGAAGCGCATGGCGTAGAAGACCCAGAGCTGGTCCTGCACCTCCATGTAGTTCATCCCCATGACGCGCTGGAGATGGGTCTGGACCGTGCCCGCGAAGGTCAGCGTGAAGGTCATGAAGACCACACCGCTGGACATCAGCCAGAACGACGCCATGTTGAGCACCTGGTTGTAGGGATCGCGCCCCCTCAGATGCGGCATCGCGTAGGTGATGATTGCGAGGTTGAGGCAGACATAGGCACCGTAGAAGGCCAGGTGTGCGTGTGCGGCGGTGATCTGCGTTCCGTGGGTGTAGAAGTTCACGCCGTGGAGTGTGTGCAGGAACCCCCATACCCCCGCGCCGAAGAAGGCGAGCGTCGCACAGCCGAGGCTCCACAGAAGTGCTGCCTTGTTCGGGTGGTCGCGGCGGCCCTTCCAGACCATGACGAAGGCGAAGGACATCATCGCGAAGAAGGGCACGATCTCGAGCGAGGAGAAGATGTCACCGATCCACTTCCAGTATCCCGGCGTGCCGATCCAGTAGTAGTGGTGGCCGGTGCCGAGGATGCCCGAGAACAAGGCCAGCGCCGCGATGACATAGAGCCATTTCTCGACGATTTCGCGGTCCACGCCCGTCAGCTTCAGCATCAGGAAGGCGAGGATCGACGCCATGACAAGTTCCCATGTGCCCTCGACCCAGAGGTGGACGACATACCACCAATAAAGCTTGTCGAGGCTGAGGTTCGCCGGATTGACGAAGGCAAAGAGGAAGAGAAGCGACAAGGCCCAGAGGCCGAGCAGGAGGATGTTGGTGATCGCCGTCTTCTTGCCCGCGAGCACCGTCATCGAGACGTTGTAGAGGAAGATCAGCGCGGCCACGACGATGCCCGCCTTGACCCAGCGCGGCTGTTCGAGGAATTCACGGCCCTCACGGCCGAACAGGAAGTTGCCCTCGAAGAGGTTGAAGAGGTAGGTGACGACGACGCCCGCCGTGCCAAGCACCAGGATCGCCAGTTGCAGATAGGCGAGCTTGGTTGAGTGGATCTCGCGCTCCGACTCCTCGGGGATCAGGTAGTAGGCCGCGCCGAAGAAGCCCAAGAGAAGCCAGACGATGAGGCTGTTGGTGTGCAGCATCCGCGCGACGTTGAATGGCAGGATATCGGTCAGGAAGTTGCCGTCCACATAGATCCAGCCGAGGATCAGCCCCAGCGAGACCTGGACGGCGAAGAGCGCCATCGCCACGAGGAAGTAGGCCAGCGCGATTTTCTGCGTTTGGTATTTCATGATTCTGTCTCCTCAGCCCGCGTCGTTTGGCGGCCAGCCCTGAGCGTTGATCTTGTTCGTCCACAGGAGGAAATCGGCAAGCTCGCGATATTCCTCGTCCGTCAGGTTGAACTGCGGCATCTGGCGGCGACCCTCGATGCCCGTAGGCATCGCGTCCATCCAGCCCTTCAGCGCGTCGAAGGCCGCTTCCGGGTCGTCCGCCACGCCCCAGCGGGTCATGACGTTGGCGAGTTCGGGCGCGAAATAGGCGCCTTCGCCCAGGATCGAGTGGCAGTTGATGCAGGCTTTCTCTTCCCAGATGTGCTTGCCCGCGGCGACGCTGTCGGTCAGGCTGGCCGCGTCGGTCGATGTGGTGGTGATATAGTTGTGCGAGTGAACCGTGAGGCCCACGAAGATGATGATGAAGAACAGCGACCCGCCATAGAAGATATTGCGGGCCATGCTCTTGGTCATGACTTCGCGCATGGCGGAATCCTTCCCGGAGCGGTTTAAGGTAACGCCGGTGTGATGCTTTGCGGGGAGTCGGGCCTTAACAAAAGTCAACCGGGGCCGACTACGTTCGCCTTCAGGCCAGAATTTCCAGTCGCGCGTCCGGGAAGGTCGCCAGTGCGGCGTCGATGGCGGCGCGCTCCATCAGGCAGAAGGCGGTGGACAACGCATCGGCCACCACCGCGTCGGGGGCGCTGACCGCAACCGTCGACCAGAGCGGCGGGCCTCCGTCGGGGCCAAGGATATGCGGCTCTCCACTGCCGATCAGCGTGCCAAGCGGCGAAGATGTAGCGAGCGCGCGGTTCGTCAGCCGGGTCTCCGCCAGCGGCGTGCCGTCTGGCGCGGCGATCGCGGCGGACCAGTCCGCGCCATCAGGCCGGTGGCCGAGGGCCTGTATCTCGCCCATGTCGATCAGCGCATCGGTATAGCCTTCGGAACGCAGAAGCGCCGCGATGCGGTCGGCGGCCCAGCCCTGCGCGATGCCGTTCAGCGTCAGCGCCTGACCGGGGCCGAGGTGGATTTCCTCGGGCGCAAACCTGATCCGGTCCCAGCCGATCAGCGCGCGCGCGGCGGCGCGGTCGCCGCCTTCGGCCTCGGCGCGCCACAGGGGCTGGACGGTCGGGTCGAAGGCCCCGCCGGTGGCGGCATGAACCCTTCCGCAAAGTGTCAGGAGGGCGACGACGTCCTCGGAAGGCCAGGCGAGATGTCCGTCGCGGTTGAGCCGTGTCAGCGCAGAATCGCGGTAGAGCGAAAACGCCGCCTCGATCCGAATGATCTCTGCCTCGACATGACGGAAGGTGTGGTCCGCGCGAACCGGATCGGCCCCGACGAGCCTCAGCGTCAGTGCCGCACCGAACCCCGTGCCCTGCCATTCGGCCACCGGGGCGGCCCCTGCGGGTGTCGCGAGGGCGCAAGCGGTGAGGGTGAGAAACCGGCGGCGATTCATGCGGGCGGCCTTCCGACAGGGGCGCGCGGCGGACGCGGGAGAAGCCATGCGGGCAGCAGTGCGGCAAGCGTCAGCGCGAAGGCCGCGAGCCAGAGCGCGCCGGCGGCCAGCGTGGCGGCGTCGTGAATGGCGGGAACCGCGCCGCCCGCGAAACGGACGAAGGCGGCGAGCGGCATCAGCACATAGGCGATGACAACCGGGCCGGGCGCAACCAATGGCCGTCCGGTATGGCCCAACGTCGCGCGCGACAGGACCGACAGCGTCATGCCACCCACCGCGCCGATGCCGAGAAGATGCAGCGCGGCGATCTCGGACCCGATATTCAGGCTCGCCAATCCGAAGGCCAGAAGTCCCACCCCGGCCATCCCGTAGGACAGGTGCAGCGTCCAGAGGATCGGCCGCCGCAACGTCCAGCCGCCGCGCCAGAGGGCGAGACGCGCAAGCACCGACGCTCCCGCGATCAGCGCCAAGGGGGCGATGACCCAGCCGGGCAGCCCGATGAGCACGGCGGGTGGCAGGGCCAGCGCGGGTGCTATCGCGACCACGGCGAGCGGGCCGGGATTCTGTGGCAGCCCCTCCTCCCGCCCCGATGCGACCATCGCGTTGCGGGTGAAACCGGGTGTGACGCGGCCCCCGAGGATGACGATCATCGCGATCAGCGTCAGAAGACCCGCCCTGAGACCGGGATTCACGCCGTCGGACAGCACGCCCAGCCACTCAAGATGGCAGAAGAGATTTCCCGTCCAGAGCATCGCGATAGCGAGAAGGAAGATGAGCTGCTGCGGCTTGGGCCGGACCAGAAGCTGCGCGCCGATCTTGGCGGCGAGGACCGGCAGGAACCCGAGGTCGAGAACCGCGACCAGAACCGGCGGCAGCACCGCCAAGTCGCACATCGCCACCCGCCCGGCGAGCCAGATCACGAAGGCAGCGCCGATGAAAAGCTGCGGCGCGGCCTTGCCGCCGGTCCAGTTCGGGACCGCGGTCAGGAAGAAACCGGCAAGCACCGCCGCGCCATAGCCGAAGATCATCTCGTGCGCGTGCCAAAGATGCGGTGCCTGCGCGGTGGGCAGGTCCAGCACGTCGCCGGTGGCGAGGAAAGCCAGATAGCCCTCCCAGACCGCCATCGACACGACCGCAAAGAGGCAGGCGGCGAGGAAGAAGATACGGAAACCTTCTGAAAACAGGCGCTTGAGCATGATCACGCGGCCTCCGTCCGCGCACGGCGTTTCAGGACCGGACATTGCGAGTTGTCGTTCATGATGACCTGGCAGCGCAGGCAGAGAACGCATTCGTTGGCGTTGATGCGGCCGATCGCGTCGATCGCGCCGACAGTGCATTTCGTCTCGCACAACCGGCATTCGCGCCCGCATTGCGGCCGGCGCTTCAGCCAGTCGAAGATCTTCAGCTTCGCCGGAATGGCAAGGCCGGCGCCCAGCGGGCAGAGATAACGGCAGAAGAACCGCTCGATGAAGAGCCCCGCCGCCAGCAGCGCCAGCGCGAAAAGGACGAAGGGCCAGGCACGCATGAAACGAAGCGAAATGGCGGTCTTGAAGGGCTCGATCTCCGCCGCGATCAGGGCGTCGTGCATCGAATAGAAGGACAGGGCGAGGATGCCGACGAAGGCGGTGTACTTGATGACCCAGAGCCGTTCGTGCAGCGCCTGCGGCACCGCGATCTGCGTCACGCCCAACTTTTGCGCTGCGGCACTGCTCAGTTCCTGCAACGCGCCGAAGGGACAGAGCCAGCCGCAATAGACTCCCCTGCCCCAGAAGAGCATCCCAAGCGCCGTGAAACCCCAGAGGATGAAGATGACCGGCTCGATCAGGAACGTCTCCCACCGGAAGCCGGTCAGGAGCGAATGGACGAAGGCTACCACCTGCACCACCGAAAGCTGCCCGTTTAGCCCCATGCCGAGGATCAGAAACGTCGCGGCAAGGAAGCTCAGCCGCCCGGCACGCCAAAGACGCGGGCGGCGGGTGATCCATTCCTGCGCGAAAAGGATCAGCGTCAGCACCGTCAGCATCAGCGCGACGATGGCGATCTGCACGTGCTTTCCCGCCCATGCAGAGACCCAGAGCGGCTCCGGATCCGGCGGCGGGGCAAGGCGGAAGGCATCGGGCAGCGCGTAGGGCAGCGCGACGGTCAGCGCGACCTCGCCCGTCGCGGTCGGGCGGGTCGCGCGGACCTCGACGGTGAACGGCAGCGTCGGGTCGATCTCTGCCGGCAGGGCGAAGAGGCTGATCTCCTTCATCGGCGGCGCGCCTTCAATGGCGAGCTTCTTCTGCATCTGGTAGCGGTCCTCGGTCGGCTGCCAGCGTGTGTCGCCCTGCACCACGGTCAGCCGGTCGAAGGTGCCGGTCTGCTTCCAGCCCGTCCCGCGATGCGATTGCAGGCCGGAGGACATGACGATCAGCGCAGCGCCCGCCGGCCCCGAGATTGCCGACGGCCTTGGTGAAATCCTGCTGTCCGAGAAGGCTGCGGCCCACGGTCGGCGTGTCGATGATGCCGGTCCAGAGATGCAGGAAATCGCCCGGCCCCGGCTGAACGGGCACTTTCGCCCCGGCGAGCGCTTTGGCAGCATCATCCATCGAGACGCTCGTTTCCGCCAGCGCGCCCATTGCCAGAAGATCGTTCCATGTGGCGGGCGCATAGCTCAGCCGGTCCACACCGCCGCTTCCGGCAATGATACCGCGCGCGATGGCAAGCGTGCGGGCGGTGCGCAGGATGCCGTCGCGGATCACGCCGGTCGAGACGGTGGCGCGGCTGATCACGTCGGGCAAGTCGTCAGGCGCAGCCAGCCCGGCGGCACGAAGGTCATGGCCCGCGAAGCCCGAGACATAGGCGGCGATATCGGCATCCGAGATGCCGAGCGTCAGCACCGGCTCATCATGGCGCACCAGAAGCGCGCCGCCGATCTTTCCGTCTGGCGTCACCGCGACGAGCACATCGAGAGGCCGGCCGGAATATCCGACCGAACCCGCGATCTCCCACGTCGATCCGATATAACCGGCGACTGCGGCGCCCGCTGTCACCGTCCAGCCCGGAACACCGCCCGCCTCGCGCGTCACCTGCACCGGGCCGGACAGTGACAGAAGCGTGGCCGCCTCGGTCGCGGAAGGTGGGCGAAGGTCCGGCGCGTCCTCGGCCAGCGGTCCGCCCGCGTGAACGGGAAGGGCCAGAATGCAGAGCATGAGGAAAAGGCGCATGAAGCGGACCATGCCGCATCCCATTGCGCGATTTGCCGCGTCTCGGCCTTAACGAAAGTCAAGGAACGAAAACGTGAGCATGCGGCAGGGTGCGCTCAGCTTCACCAGCTGAACGGAGAGATTCCATGACATCCAAAGCCAAATCAGTCCGGTCTGTCCTTCTGGGCAGCGCGGCGCTGGCACTGGGGCTTCTGGCCGCGCCCCTCAATGCGCAAGAGAAGCCCAAGGAACATGCCGACGGCCCCGCCGCGGCCTATGAACCGTCGATGACGACGTTGTCCGAGATCCAGGTCGAGATTCCGGGCCGCAAACCCGACGACCCCGTCATGACGGCGGAGGAGTTCCAGCAGGGCACGAAAATCTATTTCGAGCGCTGCGCGGGTTGCCACGGCGTGTTGCGCAAGGGCGCGACCGGCAAGCCGCTGACCCCCGATATCACGCGGGAACTGGGCTATGACCATCTTTCGAGCTTCATCACCTATGGCTCACCGGCGGGGATGCCGAACTGGGGTACTTCGGGCGAGTTGAGCGAGGAGCAGGTCGACCTGATGGCGCGCTACGTCCTGCTTGAACCGCCGGCACCGCCGGAATGGGGCATGCCGGAGATGAAGAACTCCTGGCAGGTGCTTGTCGAACCGAAGGACCGCCCGACCCAGAAGATGAACGACATCGACATCGACAACCTGATGTCCGTCACGCTTCGCGATGCGGGTCAAGTTGCCCTGATCGACGGCGGCACCTACGAGATCAGGGCGGTGATCGACACCGGCTATGCCGTCCATATCAGCCGCATCTCGGCCTCGGGCCGCTATCTTTTCGTCATCGGCCGCGACGGCCTCGTCAACATGATCGACCTCTGGATGGAGACGCCGGCGACGGTGGCCTCGATCAAGATCGGGATCGAGGCGCGGTCGATCGAGACCTCCAAGTACAAGGGCTGGGAAGACAAGTTGGCCATCGCCGGTGCGTACTGGCCGCCGCAATACGTCATCATGGATGGCAGCACGCTTGAGCCGCTCAAGATCGTCTCGACCCGGGGCAACATCTACGACGAACAGACTTACCATCCGGAGCCCCGCGTGGCCTCGATCGTGGCGTCGCACTATCACCCCGAGTTCATTGTCAACGTGAAGGAGACCGGCAAGATCCTGATGGTCGACTACACCGACCTCAAGAACCTGAAAACCACCGAAATCGAAGCCGAACGCTTTCTGCATGACGGCGGTTTCGACAGCACAAAGCGCTACTTCCTCGTCGCGGCCAACGCGCGCGGCAAGGTCGCTGTGGTCGATACCAAGGAAGACAAGCTGACCGCGATCATCGAAACCGGGGGCCAGACCCCGCATCCGGGCCGGGGCGCGAACTTCGTCCATCCGGTCTATGGGCCGGTCTGGGCCACCTCGCACCTCGGTGACGACTCGGTGGCGCTGATCGGGACCGACCCCGAAGGGCACCCCGATCAAGCCTGGAAGCTCGTCGACAGCTTCTACGCGCTTGGCGGTGGCTCGCTCTTCATCAAGACGCATCCGAACAGCCAGCATCTTTATGTCGATGCGCCGCTGAACCCGGATGCCGAAACTTCGGGCTCGGTCGCGGTCTTCGACATCCCGTCGATGGGCGGCGATCCTGAAGTGGACCCGGAGTTCAAGACCCTGCCCATCGCCGAATGGGCCGGCATCCCCGAAGGCCAGCCGCGCGTCGTGCAGCCCGAATTCAACAAGGAGGGCACGCGAGGTCTGGTTCTCGGTCTGGAACGGAAAAGAGCAGCAATCGGCCATCGTCGTGGTCGATGACAAGACGCTTGAACTGAAGAAGGTCATCAAGGACGAACGCCTCGTCACACCGACCGGCAAGTTCAACGTCCTGAACACCCGCGACGACGTCTACTGACGCCGTCCGGAAGCCGGCGGGGGTTCCCACATGTCCCCCGCCGGTCCCTTCTCTTCACGCCAGCCGAACGGATACGCCATGAAAGATCATTCCGACGGGCAGATTCCAGGCCACGTCTTCCTGATTGGCGCCGGTCCGGGCGATCCCGATCTTCTGACGATCAAGGCGCTGCGCGTGATGCAATCGGCCGATATCGTGGTGCATGACCGGCTCGTCAGCCCCGAGATCATGGCGCTGATCCCGCCCTCCGTGCGGCGGATCGACGTCGGCAAGCTCCCGAAATTCCACAAGGTCCCGCAGGAGGCGATCAACGCGCTTCTCATCGACCTCGCGCGCGAGGGGCTTGACCGTCGCGCGCCTCAAGGGCGGCGATCCCATGATCTTCGGCCGCGGCAGCGAGGAGGCCGAGGCGCTCCGCGCCGCCGGTCTGTCGGTGACCTATATTCCCGGCATCACCTCGGCGCAGGGTGCGGCCGCCTCGACCGGCGTGCCGCTGACCCATCGCGGGTTGTCGACGGGCGTGCGCTACGTTACCGGCCACCGCGCCAAGGATGCCGCACTCGACCTCGACTGGGCGTCTCTGGCCAGCGAGGACACGACGCTCGTCGTCTACATGGGCGCGGCGAACATCGCCGAAATAGCGCTTCAGCTCATGCGCCACGGGATGCCCGCGCATTTGCCGGTTCTGGCGGTCTCCGCCGCCACGACCCCGCGCGAGGCGCGCATTCTCTCCACCCTCGGCCAGATCGGGACCGATGTCGCGGCGGCCCAGCCCGAAGCGCCGGTGCTGTTCGTGATCGGCCATGTCGCCGGGATGTATCCCGCCATCGTCGCGGCGGATGCGGAGCTTTGCGAGGGCGCGGGGATGGCGGCCTATGCGTAGCCTCGCGATCCTCCTGGCGCTGGCCCTGCCCGCTTCCGCCGAGGTCCTGCCGGACCGCGCGGCGGAACTGGAGCACATGGTCAGCCAGGATTGCGGATCGTGCCACGGCCTGACCCGCAAGGGCGGCCTCGGCAGTCCCCTCACGGCCCAGGCGCTGAGCCATGCCGATCCCGAAGCGCTCGCCGCCATCATTCTCGACGGGGTGCCCGACACGGCGATGCCGCCCTGGCGCCCCCTTCTATCCGACGAAGAGGCGATCTGGATCGCCCGTTATCTGAAACAGGACTGACCCATGAAACGCGCCCTCATCCTTCTGGCATTCCTCGCCACGCCGCTCCATGCCGGTCCCGGCGATCTGACCGCGACCGGCGACCTCGGCCTTGTCGTCGAACGCGCCACGGGCAGCGTTCTGGTGATCGACCGCTCGGAACGCGCCGCCGTGGGGCGCGTCGAAGGGCTCGGCGATCTCAGCCACGCGAGCCTGACCTACAGCCCCGACGAACGCTTTGCCTATGTCTTCGGCCGCGATGGCGGGCTGACCAAGGTGGACATGCTGGAACAGAAGGTCGTGGCGCGGACCGTGCAGGCGGGCAATTCCATCGGCGGCGCGATTTCCGACGACGGAAAGCTCGTCGCGGTGTCGAATTACGAACCGGGCGGCGTGAAGGTGTTCGACGCCGATACGCTGGCGCTGGTGGCCGACATTCCCGCCGACGGCAAGACCATCGGCCTCGTCGATGTTCCCGGCCGCCGTTTCGCCTGGACGGTTTGGGATACCGGCGAGGTCTTCCTTGGGGATTTCTCGGGAACGGAGCCAAAAATCACTCCGCTCGGCAATGCCGGCAAGAACCCTTTCGACGCGGTCATCACCGACGATGCCCATACCTATCTGGTGGGACTTTTCGGCGAGAAGGGCGTCACCGCCTTCGACCTCTGGGCGGACAAACCCGCGCCGCACAAGTTCCTGACCGATTACGGCAAGACGGGCGAGGATATGCCGGTCTACAAGATGCCCCATCTTCAGGGCTGGGCCTTCACCGAGGGCCAGTATGCCCTGCCGGCGGTCGGGCGGCATGAACTCCTGTGGGTGGATCGCGACAGCCTGGAAGAGGTCGCGACGACGCCGGTGCATGGCCAGCCGGTCTTCGTCATCGCCCAGCCCGCCTCGCCTTTCGTCTGGGTCAACTTCGCCATGCCTTTGAACGATACCGTGCAGGTGGTGGATTCGCGCACGCATGAGGTCGTCGCCACGCTGAACCCCGGCAAGGCGGTGCTGCACATGGAATTCGCGCCGCGCGGGGCCGAGGTCTGGATCAGTTCGCGCGACGACAACAAGGTGCTCATCTACGACACCCGCACCCGCGAGAAGACCGGCGAAATCGCCGCCGAAGCGCCGAGCGGCATCTTCTTCACCGCCCGCGCGCATCGGCCGGGGCTGTGATCATGGAACACTGGGACCCCATCGACGCCCGCCTGCTGGATGAATTCCAGCGCGACCTGCCGCTTGTGGAACGTCCGTTTTCGGTGATCGCTGCAACGCTATGCATCCCCGAGGACGAAGTGATCGAGCGCCTCACCCGGCTGAAGGCCATCGGCGCGGTGGCCCGTGTCGGGGCGACCGTGCGGCCCAACACCGCCGGCGCCTCCACCCTCGCCGCGATGGAAGTGCCGGAGGGGCGCGTCGATGAGGTCGCGGCCATCGTCGGGGCGGAACCGGGCGTCAACCATTCCTATCTGCGCGAGGATGCCTGGAACCTCTGGTTCGTCGCCACCGCCCCCGACACCCCCGCGCTGGAGGCGGCGCTCGCCAGGATCGGCGCGCGAACGGGCTTGCGCGTTCTCGACCTCAGGCTCGTCCGTGCCTTCAACATCGACCTTGGCTTCCGCCTCTCGGGCAAACGGCGCGTGATGGCGCCCGACCGGGGCGCCGCGCCCGTGGACCTGACCGCAGATGACCGCGCGCTTCTGGCCACGCTTTCCCGTGGCCTGCCCCTGGTGCCCCGGCCTTTCGCCGCACTCGGACTGGACGAGGCCGAGGTGCTGTCGCGCGTCGCAACGCTGCTTCATGCCCGCGTCATCACCCGGCTTGGCGTGATCGTGCGGCACCGCCCGCTTGGCTGGACATCGAATGCGATGGTGGTCTGGAACCTGCCCGAAGACCGCATCGCCGCCGCGGGTCGGGCGCTGGCGGCATTAGCCGGCGTCACGCTGTGCTATCAGCGCCTGACGGTGCCCGGCACTTGGCCCTACGCGCTCTATTCGATGATCCACGGACGGACGCGGAACGAAGCGCTGGCGGTCCTCGACATCGCCCGAGCGCTGCCTGAACTTGAGGGCGCACGCGCAAAACCACTCTTCTCGACCCGCTGCTTCAAGCAGACCGGTGCACTGATCGGGGTGGCGGCATGAGACCCGCGCCCCTTCCCCCCGACGCGCTCGACGCGACGGACCGCGCCATTCTGAACGGATTGCAGGATGGTCTGCCGGTCACGCATCGCCCCTTCGCCAGCGCCGCCGCAACGCTTGGTCTGTCCGAAAGCGATCTCATCGACCGCATCGCCCGGCTGCGGGAGATCGGTGCGATCACCCGCTTCGGCCCCTTCTACGATGCCGAGGCGATGGGCGGGGCGTTCTGCCTCTGCGCGATGGAAGTGCCCGCCGACCGCTTCGACGAGGTCGTGACTTTGGTCAATGCGGCCCCGGACGTGGCCCATAATTATGAACGCGCGCACCGGCTGAACCTGTGGTTCGTGCTGGCTTGCGAAAAGCCGGACGGGATCGCCAAGGCAGCCGCGCGCGTCGAGCGGGAGACGGGGCTGAAGGTGCTGCGGTTCCCGAAGGAAAAAGAGTTCTTCATCGGCTTCCGGGTCACTGCATGAGCATAGACGCAACAGATCGCCGGATCATCGCCGCCACAGCGAGCGGGCTGCCGCTTGCGCCAGAGCCTTTCGCCGAGGTCGCCAGTTGGCTCGGCCTTGAGGAGGGCGAGGTTCTGGCACGGGTCGCGGCTATGCAGGACGCGGGCGTGATCCGCCGCATCGCGCTTGCCCCCAATCACTACGCGCTCGGCATGGTCGCCAACGGCATGAGTGTCTGGGACGTGGACGATGCCGTCGTGGACGACCTCGGCGCGCAGGTCGGCGCGCTCGATTTCGTCAGCCATTGCTACCGCCGCCCTCGCGCGCTGCCGCTCTGGCCCTACAATCTTTTCGCCATGCTTCACGGCAGCTCACGCGAGGAAGTCGAAGCGAAGCGCGCAAAGGTCGCCAAGCTTCTCGGTCCCGCCTGCCGTGGCCATGACATTCTCTATTCCACCCGCATCCTGAAGAAGACAGGACTGCGGCTTTCGGGAGAGGCCTGATATGTTCCGCCTGACGCAATACATGCACGAACTCGTCACCCCGACGCCGGTCCGCCGCCGTGCCGGCCCGGTCAAGCCGGTGGTGATCTGGAACCTCACCCGCCGCTGCAACCTGCGCTGCCGGCATTGTTACACGACCTCCGCCGACGTGCCCTTTCCGGGTGAGCTGACCCATGAACAGGCGATGGGCGTGCTCGACGATCTCAAGGGCTTCGGCATCCCCGCGCTGATCCTTTCGGGGGGCGAGCCGCTCAGCCGGTTCGACTTCTTCGATCTGGCCGAACGGGCGAAGGCATTGAACTTTCGCCACCTGTCGCTGTCGACCAACGGCACGCGGCTTGCCGAGAACATCGACCGCATCGCCGATATCGGTTTCGACTATGTCGGCATCTCGCTCGACGGGCTTGGTGCGATGAATGACTGGTTCCGGGGCGTCGAGGGCGCGTTCGACGAGGCGCTGGCCGGTGTCCGCGCCTGCAAGGCGAAGGGCGTCAAGGTCGGACTGCGCTTCACGATCACCGAGACGAATGCGGGCTTCCTTCCCGGCATGCTCGACCTTTGCGAGGCGGAAGGGGTGGACAAGTTCTACCTCAGCCACCTCGTCTATGCCGGGCGCGGCGACAAGCATCGCGGCGAGGATGCCGAGCACGCGCTCAGCCGGTCCGCGATGGATCTTCTGATGGCGCGCGCGTGGGATGCCGTCTCTTCCGGCAAGCCGCTGGAAGTCGTGACCGGCAACAACGACGCCGACGCGGTCTATTTCCTCAACTGGGTCGAACGGAAGTTCGGCGCCGAAAAGGCCGCTCATGTCCGCGCGCATCTGGAGGCCTGGGGCGGCAATTCCTCGGGCCTCGGCGTCGCAAACATCGATCCGCAGGGCAAGGTTCATCCCGATACCTATTGGTCCGATTACACCGTCGGATCGGTGAAACAGACCCCGTTCAGCGCGCTTTGGACAGGCGACGACCCGATGCTCGCTACGCTGCGCACCCGTCCCCGACCTTTGAAGGGCCGTTGCGGCGACTGCGCCTTCAAGGCGGTCTGCGGCGGCAATACCCGCATCCGCGCGCTTCAGGTGACGGGCGACCCCTGGGCCGAGGACCCCGCCTGCTACATGACCAATGCCGAGATCGGCGTGGACGAAGCGAACCGCCTCACCGTCACGCCGTTCCGGGGGAAAAGCCATGATCCGGCTCATCGCTTCCTTTAGCCTTCTCGCGACGGCCGCGCTCGCGGCCCCGGACGGCGCGACCATCTATGCCGACCAATGTTCCTCCTGCCACGCCGAAACGCGGCTTGGCGGCAAGGGTCCGGCGCTGATCCCCGAAAGCCTGGGGCGGCTGAAGGGCGACACGCTCGAGGCCGTCATCGCCGGGGGCCGCGCGATGACGCAGATGCCTGCCTTCAAGGCCACGCTTTCGCCTGTGGAGATTGCGGCGGTCGCCACATATGTCTCATCTCCCCTGCCCTCACGGCCGGTCTGGACCGAGACGGAGATCGTCGCAAGCCGCGAAATGAACGCGGACTATGTGCCCGCCACCGCGCCGGTCTTCACTGCCGATCCGATGAACATCACCCTTGTCGTGGAAACCGGCGACAGCCATATCTCCGTCCTCGACGGCGACACATTTGATGTCCTCGACCGGTTCGAGACCCCCTTCGCCGTCCACGGCGGACCGAAATTCAGCCCCGACGGGCGCTACGTCTTCGTCATGTCGCGGGATGGCTGGGTGCAGAAATACGATATCTGGTCGCTGCACGAGGTCGGGCGCGTGCGCGCCGGCCTCAACAGCCGCAACATCGCGATGAGCCATGACGGCAAGTGGCTGGCGGTCGCCAACTACCTGCCGGAGACGCTGACGATCCTGTCCACGAGCGACCTCTCGGTCGCCAAGGTGATCGCGGTCAAGGGCCGCGAGGGCACGCCAAGCCGCGTCTCGGCGGTCTACCAGGCGCCGGACCGCAAGTCCTTCATCCTCGCGCTGAAGGACGTGCCCGAAATCTGGGAAATCGCGACCGACCCCGACGCCGGACCCTTCCACGACGGTTTCGTCCATAGCTACGAGGCGGGGATGGAGGAATCGCTCGCCGCCGAAAAGGGCCTTTTCGCGCGCCGCCGGATCGACGTTTCCGCGCCCTTGGACGATTTCTTCTTCGATCCCGGCTACCACAACCTGATCGGCGCCAACCGCGAGGGCGAAACCGGCGTGGTGGTCAACCTCGATGTCGGGCGCGAGATCGCGAACCTACCCTTGCCGGGGATGCCGCATCTCGGTTCGGGCATAAGCTGGATGCGCGATGGCCGCCGGGTCATGGCCGTGCCGCATCTGAACGAGGGCCGGATCAGCGTGATCGACATGAAGGACTGGCACCTCATCAAGACCATCGAAACCTCGGGCCCCGGCTTCTTCCTGCGCTCGCATGACGGCACGCCCTATATCTGGGCCGACGTCTTCACCGGCCCGAACAAGGGCCAGATGCACATCATCGACAAGGAGACGCTGGAGGTTGTGAAGGTGCTCACGCCCGATCCCGGCAAGACCGTCGCGCATACCGAGTTCACGAAGGACGGGCGCTATGCGCTGGTGTCCGTCTGGGAACAGGACGGCGCCGTCATCGTCTTCGACGCCAGGACCTTTCGGGAGGTCAGGCGCCTGCCGATGGTGAAGCCTTCAGGAAAGTACAATGTCTGGAACAAGATCACCTTCGAAGACGGCACCAGCCACTGAGAGCCTGTGGAAGCTGGGCGCGATTCTCTGGCCCTTCGCGGCCGGAGCCGTGGCGATCAATCTCTTCCTTCTGGGATTGATCCTCCATTCGGCGGGATGGTCCGACGCGATCGCACCCGTCAATGCCCTGATCTGGGCGTTGCCGCTTTCTTTCCCCGCAACATGGGCCGCCGCCCGCTGGGTCCGCAGCCTGATCCGGCAGGCAGAGCGGAGCTAGCAGAACATCCGCTCCAGGGCGGCTTTTCGCAACGCGTCGCCAACAGCCTGCTGTCAGGGTGGAGCGGTATGGCGGTGGCGGGAAGGCCAACGATGCGGCCAGCGCCGCGAAGTCCGACCTCCAGCATTTGGCTTGCCGTCCGGCTTGGATCGCAGATCCGTTCTTCAGAGTGAGATCGACCGCAGTCTTGGTTCCGGCTGCCGACCTGGACGGCCTATGAGGCCGTGCCGCTCTGGGCCTGGGCAAATGGGTACGGGCCCTGGGCCACGTCCGGCGAACATCCGGTCTGTCTCGTCTGCTTCGCCCTCGTTTTGCCGGGGCTTCCCGAATTGCACTTCTACTGCATCCACCGCCCGATCCACACGCCGAATCTCTGCAAATGGGTGGGTTCGATACACCACAATTCGGTCAATCCCTCTCCGTACTCCTCCCTGTCGATGCATAAGGTGGAGCATTTGCCCTACTGGTCCGGCACGCCGATCCACCTCCTTCTGCCCTCGCATCCGCTACTGCACCTCTAATACCTCCAGATCAGCAGCACCGGGGCCGTCGTCGGCCGCGCAGAAGTCAAGACGAACACTGATTTCAACTGACGATGAGGCGCAAGCCGTCGGCTGATTTCGATCTGCGAACTTCAGCCGTTCCGTACTTGGCTAATCTGGTGCGTAAAGCGCATTCGGAGTTTCCACGACGTTCCGTGCAGCTCCACGTTCCATTGCGAAGGCGATGAGTGGGAGGAAGGTAACCTGAACGCATACAGCGTCAAACCACCCACTCGCGATACCGAAGCCGCCGGGCTCCCGGGGAGCCTGCGCGCAATGTGCTGGCCTCTTGTCGCTGATGGAACCTTTCCCGACACCCATCCGGATTGGCGGAATGACGAACTGGGAACTGACCAAAATAGTCGTGGGTATCGAGGCCGCGAGACATCGAAAGTGACACCGGCCACCGTTCGTCAGGGCGGAGACCGCGAACCCGAGCAACGACAGAACCGCCCGATGTACCTTAAACCTGGCGCAAGCGCGAGCTCGCAGGCGCACTCCGGATACTCCAGAAATTCGCTTGCACCTCTCAAGCGGAAACCTATGGAAGAAGCTCGACCCGACGACGGCCCGGCCTCAATCCTCGATCCTGAGCCGCAGCGACAGGAGCGCCGCGAGGGCAAGCGACAGACCGACGCCGGCCACACAGGCGGTCCAGCCGTAGCGGTCGAAGACCTGGCCGAGAGCCGCCGCACCCGTCAAGCCGCCGAGATAATAGCTCGCGAGATAGAGGCCACTTGCCGCCGCGCGGTCGCCTTTGGCTGCGCGGCCTACGAAGCCGGTGCCGATCGCTTGGGCGAAGAAGGTGCCGACGCCAACCAGAACCATACCGGTGAGGACACTTACAAGGTTCGACTGGATCAGGAACAAAAGTCCGATAATGGCTATGAGAAGTCCGCCCCAAATTGCCGGTCGCGTACCGATCCGGCGGGCCACCTGGCCAGCCAACGGTGTCGTGACCATCGAAGGCAGGAAGACGAAATAGACCAGCCCGAGCGACATGTGCGACAGCGAGATCGGCGCGTCGGCAAGGACGAAATTCACATAGGTGAAGATGCCGAGGAAGGCGAAGAGGATCAGAAATCCGATCCCAAAGCTGGCCCGGAGCGCCGGGTTGCGCAAGTGTTCGCCCCAGCTTGCGAGCGCCGAGCGCGCTGCGGCCGGCGATGCCATCGGCGACATCCGGTCGAGGTTGACGAAGACGAGCGCCGCTCCCGCCAGGTTCAGCGCCGCGAAGAAGTAGAAGTTGGCGCCCACTCCGAAGAGGTCGGAGAGTGTCGCCGAAACCAGGCGCCCGACGAGGTTGCTCGCCACCACGCCGGTGATATAGGCGGCCAGCGCGCTCGCGGTCTCCTCGGCGCTGCAATGTTCGGCGAGATAGGCCATGGTGAGGGTGAAGGCCGCCGCCATGAACACGCCCTGGGTGATCCTGAGGGCGGTGAAACTGACAAGCTCCGGCGCGACGGCCAGAAGGGAGGTCGGGATCGCCAGCACCGCGAGGCTGATCCAGATGCCCTGGCGGCGGTTGAGGCGGCGGCTGACCAGCGCCACGACGAGGCAGGAAGCCGCCATGCCGATGGTGCTGGCATTGACGGCGAAGCCGATCGATGCCGGGGCAACGTCATAGAGCTTGGCCAGCGACGGCAGGATCGCCTGCGTCGCGAAAAGATCGACCAGCGTCAAGAAGCCGATCACGCCGACGACGGTCGAGCGGAGCTTCATCGCCTGTTCTGGGGTCATCGCGGGCGCAGGGCTGCCCGCAAGATCGAAAGAGGGAGTTCTCATGTCCGTTGGTCCCTATATGGAAGACGGATCATTGATGCACGCGCGCCTCTTTGCAGTGAAATGCCAGATCGCTCTCATGTCGATGCGCCCGGCGCATCAATGCATTTGCCGCATCAATTTCAGGCCCAGTCGGCATTTCCAATCACCGCCGTCCTGTCCGTAGCCTCGATCCAGACACGAGCTGACAGGAGACGTGACATGCAGGAACGAACCGCAGTCGAAACATCAGCACGGCCCGTCCATCCGACCGCCGCAATGTCCGGTGCCGCGATGGGTAGAGTTCCCGGCCTTTCTGGCAAAACCGCGATCATTACCGGCTCCACCAGCGGTATCGGCCTCGGGATCGCCGAGGCCTTCGCGCAGGCCGGGATGAACGTCATGCTGAATGGTTTCGGCAGCAAGGCCGACATTGACGCGACCCGCGGTCGGCTGGAAACGGAGTTCGCGGTGGATGTCGCCTATTCCGGCGCCGACATGTCGGTGCCCGAGGAAATCGCCGCGATGGTCGCGGATGCGCGCCGGCATTTCGGTGCGGTCGACGTTCTCGTCAACAATGCCGGCATACAGCATGTCGAGGCGATCGAGACCTTCCCGGTCGACAAATGGAATGCGATCATCGCCATCGATCTTTCCTCCGCCTTCCACGCCATGCGTGCGGCCGTGGCGGAGATGAAGGCGCGGGGCTGGGGGCGGATCATCAACGTCGCCTCCGCGCATGGCCTTGTCGCCTCGCCTTTCAAGTCGGCCTATGTCGCGGCAAAGCATGGTATGCTTGGCCTGACCAAGACGGTCGCGCTTGAGACCGCCGAGCACGGCATCACGGTGAACGCGATCTGCCCCGGCTATGTCCTCACGCCGCTGGTGCAGAAGCAGATCCCCGAGACTGCGCGGGCCCGCGGCATCAGCGAGGAGGCGGTTATCCGGGATGTGCTTCTGCATGCGCAGCCGACCAAGAAATTCGTGACGACCGAACAGATCGGCGCGCTCGCGGTGTTCCTTTGCACCGATGCCGCCGCCTCTATCACCGGTGCGGCGCTGCCTGTCGAAGGTGGCTGGACCGCGCAATGACACGGACAGGGAGATTGACATGAAACCCGTGACGAGACTTCAGGCTGACCGGCCCAAATCGCCGAATGGCAAAGCCGTGCGGACCGATGGCAAGCAGGTCGTTCTGGTGTTCCAGGGCGGCGGCGCGCTCGGCGCCTATCAGGCCGGCGTCTACGAGGCGCTGCACGAGGCCGGGATCGAGCCGGACTGGATCGTCGGCACCTCGATCGGCGCCATCAACGCAAGTCTGATCGCCGGGAACGAGCCGGAGAACCGTCTGCCGATGCTGACCGAGTTCTGGCGGCGTGTGGCGCAGGATCCGTTTCGCGGCACCGGCGGTCTCTGGCCGCCGATGACGCGCTCGATGGCCTATCTGAGTGCGATCTGGAACGGCATACCGAGTTTCTTCGCCCCCAATCCGCTGGCCTTCATGGGCCAGCATGTTGGCCTCGGCCCCGACGGCGCCGGCTACTATTCGACGAAGCGGTTGAAACAGACGCTCACCGAGCTCGTCGATTTCGAACTGATCAACCACTGCAAGCCAAGACTGACCGTCGGCGCGGCGCATGTGCGCACGAGCAAGATGCGGTACTTCGACGGCCGAGACATGGCGATCGGGGTCGAGCATATCATGGCCTCGGGCGCCCTGCCGCCGGCTTTTCCGGCCGTGCGCGTCGAGGGCGAGCTTTACTGGGACGGCGGCATCCTGTCGAACACGCCGACCGAGGTGGTGTTCGACGACAATCCGCGGCGGAACTCTCTGATCTTCTCGGTGCACCTATGGAACCCCGAGGGCGAGGAGCCCGGCACGATCTGGCAGGTGCTGCACCGCCACAAGGATGTCCAGTATTCGAGCCGGGTGGCGAACCATATCCTGCGGCTCCAGCAGTCGCATCACCTGCGCCATGTGATCCGACAACTGGCGCGGCAAATGCCCGAGGAACTCCGCAGCCGAGAGGACATCCGCGAGTTGGAAAGCTGGGGCTGCGCGACGCAGATGCACGTCGTGCGGCTGCTCGCGCCGTCGCTCGCGAACGACGATCACACCAAGGATATCGATTTCAGCGTCGAGGGTATCCGCGCCCGCTGGGATGCGGGTCTGGCGGATACGCGCAAGTCGCTGGCCGAGGCGCCCTGGGTCGGGGAATTCGATCCTCTGGAGGGGGTCATCCTGCATCAGCCGCCCTGGGATCGCGCGGCGACGATGGATGCCGCCGACATGACAATCCTGACACGCACTGACGACCCCGCGATCAGCAGGGTCAACTAAACACGGATCCTGCCGCCTCAGCGCGCGTTGGATAACACCGGCATCGCGGCGATTGACGCGAGGATCATACGGTTGGCTTGTATTTCGTCGGGGCTCGGCGGTGCAGCCGCCGCAATGCGCGAGGGGAACGACATGACCGACAGATTTGACGCGATCATTATCGGCACCGGCCAGTCCGGCCCGTCGCTGGCCCAGCGTTTCGATCAGCAGGGAATGCGAGTCGCGATCATCGAGCGCAAGCATTTCGGCGGTACGTGCGTGAACACCGGCTGCGTTCCGACCAAGACGCTGGTGGCCAGCGCCAAGGTTGCAGCAATGGCGCGTCGCGCGGCGGAGTACGGAGTGGATATCGGCAACGGGGTCGCTGTCAGCATGATGCGCGTGAAGGCGCGGAAGGACGCGGTGGTTGCGCTTTCGCGTGTCGGCATCAAGAACTGGATGGAGGGGTTGACGCATGGCCGGGTCATCCAGGGCCATGCCCGGTTCGTCGCTGCGGATAGCGTCAGCGTCAATGGCGAGACACTGAAGGCGGACAAGATCTTCATCAATACCGGCGGCCGCGCGTTGGTGCCGGACATCACGGGGCTCGACTCCGTTCCCCACCTGACCAACAGCACGATGATGGATGTCGACTTCCTGCCCGAACACCTCATCATCATCGGCGGCAGCTATATCGGGCTGGAATTCGCCCAGGCGTATCGGCGCTTCGGGTCGGCGGTCACGGTGATCGAACTCGCTGACCGGCTGATCGCGCGCGAGGATGCGGATATCTCGGACGCGGTCCGCGAAATTCTCGAGGCCGAAGACATCTCCATTCGGCTAGGCGCGAAGTGCCTGTCGGTTGAGCCGAGGGACGGCGGCATTTCGGTCAATCTCGTCTGCGGCGAGGGCGCGCGCCGCGTATTCGGCAGTCACCTGCTGCTGGCAGTCGGCCGCCGCCCCAATACCGACGATCTGGGGCTTGAGATGGCCGGCGTCGAAACTGATGCCAAGGGCTTTATCAAGGTCGATGACTTCTGCCGAACCAACGTGGACGGCATCTGGGCGATCGGTGATGTCAACGGACGCGGTGCGTTCACGCATACTTCGTACAACGACTACGAGATCGTCGCCGCGAACATCTTCAGCAATGATCCTAGGAAGATATCGGATCGCATCACCTGCTACGGCCTCTTCACCGACCCACCGCTGGGCCGGATCGGAATGACCGAGAAGGAGGTTCGCCAGTCCGGCAGGAAGGCGCTGGTGGCAAAACGACTTATGACGACCGTGGGCCGCGCGCGCGAGCGCGGCGAGACCCAGGGCTTCATGAAGGTGGTAGTCGATGCCGAAACCCACGACATCCTCGGCGCGGCTCTTCTCGGCCTGAACGGCGACGAGGTGGTGCACGCGCTGCTCGACGCGATGGCGGCGGGCGTTACCGCCACATCCATCGAGCGGACGATGCACATCCATCCGACCGTGTCGGAATATCTGCCGACACTGATGGGTGATCTCAGGCCGCTGGCGTGAGCGGCTCGCGCGCCTGCCGAAGCGCGTCGAGCATATCCTCGATATCCATGCGCTTGCGGTAGTCGGGGTCGACGAAGCGGCCGCGCACGATCCCAGTTTGATCAAGTACGAAGGTGGCCGGGATCGGCAGGATCCAGTTGTCATTGTTCTGGAACGGCGCGATGTCCCAGCCGGCCGCCGTCATTGCGTTGCGCTTTTCGTCGTTGATCTTGATCGCCAGATCGAGATCGAGAGCATAGCCGCCGTCCATGTCGGTCAGGATCGAAAACTGGCCGCCAGAATCCGCCTTCAGCTTGCGCGTGTATTCCTGAGTCTCGGGCGTAATGATGACGATCCGGCCATCGTTTACCCCCACCTCCGGCTCGATCTGCGCCAGGGCGCGGGCCTCGATCCGGCAATAGGGGCACCAGTGGCCACGGTGAAATGCGATCACGACGCTGCCCGCCTCAAGGAACTGCGACAGGCTCGTCAGACGCCCGTTCTCGTCGGGCAGAACGAACGGGGGCATTGGTTCTCCGATGGCGGGCGCCGTGCTCCCGGCGCCGCTCATTGCCAGTCGATCGACCATCCGGTCAACGATGTCAGCGAAGCTCGGCGCAAGACGGCGGACGTCGGCAGCCAGTTCGCTCAGCCGATCGGCGAGCGGTGCGTCCATGTCCTTGCAGCGCCGCGTGCAAGCGTCGAGTTCTTCGATCAGCGATCCGGCGCTCATGCGACCAGCTCCCTCGGTGTCGTGTCTCGCGGCATGAGTTCGGACCAGTCCCGCGCACGCAGCAGGTTGATCATCGTCTTGGCCGCCGCGGAATGCCCGCGCCCGAACACCGTGTAGACCTGAACCCAACGGCTCATCTGATAGCCCTCGACATAGCTGATCAGCAGATTGCCGTCATAGCCACGGTCAATTGGCCAGACGCCGACACCGAAATTGGCGTTCACCAGTGCCGGAATGTCTTCGAGTGAGTTGACTTCATGACCGTGGATTTTCGTCACCCCTTCCTGCTTGAGCTTCGTTCGCAGGGCATCAGTGATCATGCAGTTGGGCCGGCCCAGCAGACGTTCCTCCGCCAGTTCCCTCAATCCAACAAGTTCGTGCCCGGCGAGCTTGTGATTGCGACTAATCAGTAGACCGAAGCGCTGCTCGAACAAGCGCTTGGACTCGATTCTCTCCCAGTCGTCCGAGAGCTGACCGGCGATGGCGATCTCCACCTCGCCGTTGCGCAAACGGTCGGTGATCTCCTGCGAGGTTCCCCTGAATACGTTGATTTCCATCTGCGGGAAGGCTTTTCCCAATTCGGCGAGCAAAGGGGCCAGCAGGTCAATGTCGAAGGAGCGTGACAGTGCGAGACGCAGGGGCGCGTGACCGTCCCGATGAAAGTCGCGCGCCAGGTCCTTGACGGACAGGTTCGCCTGAAAGCAATCGCGCAAGGCCGGCAGCACGGCACGGCCGAAATCGGTCATGTGGGTGAGCTTTCTTTCCCGGCGGAACAGCTCGCCGCCAAGCTCCGCCTCAAGCTGGGAGATCGCCCGCGACAGCGCCGGCTGCGAGACGTTGCAGGCCTCGGCGGCTGCGGTGAAGTTCAGAAGGTTTGAAAGCGAAAGAAAATAGCGAATCTGATGAAGTTCCATGACGTCACCTCTCCAAATCTAAACCCTGGTCCTCGGCACCAACCGGCAAGAATCGAATTGTACTATGACGTATCAACATACCACCCTTGCCGGATCGTCGCTATGCGAACTCAGCGTCTTCAAGCGGTGCCGCGACTACCCTTGAGCCTATTTGCGCCGAAGGGTCCTCGGCGTTCGGGTCACGCGGAACATCCGCCGTATTTCCAGTGATCAGCCGCGCGCCGCGCGTGAAGAAGAAATACGACCAGGCCCAGTCGAGCAACACCGTCAGCCGGTTGCGGAACCCGATGAGGAAGCCGATATGCACGACACCCCAGACTGCCCAGGCAAGGCTGCCGGTCAGCCGGACGCGCCCGAAATCGGCGACCGCCGATCCGCGCCCGATCGTGGCGAGGTTGCCGTAGTTCCGGTAGCGGAATGGCGGACAGGTCTTGCCCGCAAGCGCCGCCCGGATCGCCCGCGCAGTGTATTCGCCCATCTGCTTGGCCGCCGGCGCGACGCCCGGCACCGTGGTTCCAGCGGAGTCCGTCACGGAAGCGGTGTCGCCGATCACGAAGATCCTAGGATGGCCGGGGAGCCTGAGATCCGGACCAATGACAACGCGACCCGCCCGATCGGCCTCCGACCTCAGCCATCTCGCTGCCGGGGAGGCCATGACTCCGGCACCCCAGACGATCATCTCGGTTGGGATCATTCGTCCGCTCTTCAGCGTCACACCGCTATCCGAGCAGGCGACGACCGGATCGCCCTTCAGAACCTCGACCTTCAGCCGCTTCAGCTGGGCTTCGGCAGAGGCCGAGAGCGCCTCGGGAAAGCTCGGCAGAAGGCGCGGCCCTGCCTCGACCAGCAGCACGCGGGTATCCGATGTGCAGATGTTGCGATAGTCGCGCACGAGCGTGGTGCGCGCCAGCTCGGCGATCGCACCAGCCATCTCGACCCCGGTCGGCCCGCCACCGATCACCGCGAAGGTAAGGGCGCTGCGCCGCATCGTGGCATCGGACAAGACCTCGGCCTTTTCGAAGGCCAGCAGAAGGCGCTTGCGGATATCGGTTGCCTCGTCGATCTGCTTCAGCCCCGGTGCCGCGGCCTCCCAATCGTCATGGCCGAAATAGGCGTGCCGCGCACCCGTCGCCACCACCAGGAAGTCGAAGGCGATGCGACGTCCCGTGGTCACAACCTCTGAGCTTTGAAAATCGACATCGGTGACGGTCTCGAGCAGCACCGTGGCGTTCTTTTGGCGCGACAGGATCTGGCGGATCGGCGTCGCGATCTGGTTGGGCGACAGCGTCGCGGTGGCGACCTGATAGAGCAGCGGCTGGAACAGATGATGGTTGTGCCGGTCGACGACGAAGACGTCCACCTTCGCGCGCCGCAGCGCGCGGGCCGCGCTCAGCCCGCCGAAGCCCGCGCCGAGGATCACCACCCTCGGGCGTTGTCGCAGGCTTGACGCGTTCCGACCCATCGCGGCGGCGTCTGCGCTATCCATTGCTCATCCTTTCTCTTGCCCGGTCGAAATCCGGCGGTTCATTGGTCGCCATACTGCGGCAGCCGCGGCGGAAACCGAAATTCCGTGGCGGACGATCCGGCACCTGAGAGAAGCTGGATCGAAGCGCCGGACGTCGAAAGCGGTTTGCCAGTTTCGAAGAACAGGATAGTTGTCGCGGCAATCAGCGCCATCGCCAGGGCCACGCTCGCCGCAGCCACATCCTTTGCAAAGAGCATTTCATCCTCCAAGCATTTCGTCGCGAGGCCGGTCTGGTCCCGCACCAAGCATTGTGCGGAAGCGGCCCGCGCAATGGAAATGCCGAACTCGCATCGATTTCATAGACGGTTGTATGCGTGGATCGGCAACGGGATGGTTTTCAACCTCCGTTGTGCCCGGCTTGAACGCCGTCCGGAAGGGTCGTCCGCGTGGCGCCGCATTCCCGCGCGGCGGCAAACGCGGCATGTGTGCCCGTTATGATTTCGAGAGCAACTCGGCATTTCAGATGTGGCGCCGGATCGCCGAAGCTAGCGGCATGCCCAGGCTGTCGTCAGTGCCGGGTTTCAGCAAAATCAGGAGGCTTCAAAATGTATCCCACGTCTCGTTTCCACACCAAAGCGGCATGCTTGTGCCTTGCTGCGGTCGGCGCCCTCGCCGTCGGCAATGGTGCGTTCGCGGGCGACTGCCCGGCGGATCAGGTGATGGCAGGCGCCGTGACATCGGGCGAAACCATGCCCGTCGGCGTCACCGATACCGTCATCGCGTCGATCGACCTGACGCCGAAAGGCGGCAGCTTCGACGGTCAGCTTCTGCGGATGCGCAAGCTGACGATCGAACCGGGCGGCGTCGTTCCCTGGCACGAACACAGCATACGGCCGGCCAATATCTACATCATCTCAGGCACGATCGAGGAATATCGCTCCACGTGCAAGGTGCCGATCGTGCACAAGGCCGGCGAAGTGACGATGGAGTTCGGCGCGGATCTTGCGCACTGGTGGAAGAACACCGGAACCGAGCCGGTGGTACTCATCTCGGCCGATATCTTCGCCCCGGCGATGAAAAGCCCGGAAATGCAGGACCCGCACCAGATGTGAGGCCACACCGCCGGACATTCCCCCGACTTTCACCTGACGCGGCATGTTCTGCCGCATCAGGCCCCTCAACGATATATCTGAGAAAGGATATCGACATGAAACGAAGAACTCTTGTTCGCGGCGCCGCAATCTTCGGGTTGCTGGTGGCGGGTTTCGCGACACCGGCTGGGTGGAACGCAGCGATGGCGGCAACTACCGCTGCCGTTACGAAGCAGGACGGCATCGTCAAGACGATGAGCGCCTATCCGATGGCTGAGACCATCGACCGTATCACCAAGGATATCGCGGCGAAGGAAATCAAGCTCTTTGACGTCATCGACCAGTCGCAACTCGCGAAAGAAGCGGGCGTCGACCTGCGGCCGTCGACCCTGATAGTCTTCGGGAATCCGCCACTCGGCACCCTGTTTCTGACCGCGAGGGCCGAGGCCGGGCTGGACTGGCCGGTGCGGCTTCTGGTCTTCGAGGATGCGGAGGGGCAGGTCTGGACCGCCTATACCGATTTCGACTGGATCGCGCGCAGGCACGGGATCGAGAACCGGCCAGAACAGTTCGCGAAGGCCCGCGACGTCATCGCCTCTATCGTTTCGAGCGTCGTACAATGACCAGACGGCCCTGCCGCCACTTAGACCGGCACCTGCCATCGCACCTTATCTAGACAAGGTTGTCGCCAAGGCGATCCATGCGCTCGGTCGCGTCGAGCCTACTGGCACGCGCATCTTGGGCATTATGGAGATGTCCGGCACCGCTCCCTTCGGCCCGGCATGGGATAACGATGTGAGGGCACGCTTTGGATCGTCCTTGTGCGCGCCAATGTCGTATTCGCGCGCTTGGCGTTCGCTTGTGCAGGCCGCAGCATAGGTCAAAGCGGCCTCAAAGCGGCGGTCCGCCGTAGGATCCATGGCTGGCTACAGGCTGGACGAAACTGCAGATTGATCGGTTGTCCCGAAGGTTCCGCTCAGGACCCAGCCTGCGTTTTCCGTTGGGCCCTAATTCGTGTCAGGTTCAAGCGAAGCGGTTGCTCGGGCGAGGTACTGTATACGCTGCACAGGGAGGCGCCCACGTTGCCGCACAGCAATCCTTAACCACCCTGATCCGCATTTCAGCGCATATGCCTCGAGCGGGCGCATCAATTCTGTGCTACAGGAGGGGAGTTAAACTCGTCGCTTTACCGATGAGCATGTGGGGCAAGCTCCAATTGATCCCGGTGCATCCGTGATCCAATAAGACGCACCCGCACGTTACCTTGTGATTTCCTGGGAGGACGTGACAATGAACCTGAGACCCGATCCGACATTTCACCCCACTGCGGCCATGGCCATGCAGGCCCCGGTCGAGACGCTCGCCTTCACGTTGATGCTTAGTCCCGATGGCAGTCAGCCCGACGGACTCGCGGTCGTCGATGTTGACCCGAAGTCCAAGACCTACGGGAAGATCGTGCACAGCCTGTTCATGCCGAACAAGGGTGACGAGTTTCACCATTTCGGCTGGAACGCCTGTTCCTCGGCGCTGTCGCCGCTGACGGGCCATGCCTTTCTGGAACGGCGTTACCTCATCATTCCCGGCATCCGGTCGAGCCGGATCTACATCATCGACGTGAAAGATCCGCTCAAGGCCAAGATTCACAAGATCATCGAACCGGAAGAGCTGTTCGCCAGGACTGGCTATTCGCGACCCCACACCATTCATTGCGGCCCAGAGGGTATCTATGTCTCGACCCTGGGCGGCGGCGGCAAGGATGGCACTGATGGCCCTCCGGGCATCTTCATCATGGATTGCCAGACCTTCGAGATTCTCGGCCGCTACGAGATGGACCGGGGCATCCAGGACAAGCACTATGACTTCTGGTGGAACCTGCCGCGCGATTACATGGTCAGCTCGGAATGGGGCCTGCCGCCGCAGTTCGAAAACGGCATCGTTGCCGAGGACCTTCTGAGCAACAAATACGGCCATACGATCCATTTCTGGGACTTGCGCGCACGCAAATGCGTGCAGTCCATCGATCTTGGGGCCAACCATCAGATGGCGCTGGAAATTCGCCCCGCACATGACCCGGCCAAGCAATACGGCTTTTGCGGCGTCGTGGTGGATACGACCAATTTGCAAGGGTCGATCTTCACCTGGTGGCGCAACAAGGACGGCACCTTCGAGGCGAAGAAGACCATCACCATCGACCCGGTGCCCGCCAGTGCCGACGACCTTCCCGACCTGCTGAAAGGCTTCGGCGCGGTGCCGCCGCTGGTCACCGATATCGACCTCAGCCTCGATGACAAGTATCTCTATGTGGCCTGCTGGGGCCTTGGCGAGATGCACCAATATGATGTCTCTGACCCGATGAAGCCGAAACTGGCCGGCAAGGTGCAGATCGGCGGGATCGTCGCGAAGGCCAAGCACCCCAACGGCAAGACCTTTGGCTACGGGCCGCAGATGGTCGAGATCAGCCGCGACGGCAAGCGCGTCTACTGGACCAACTCGCTCTATTCCACCTGGGACGACCAGTTCTATCCGGGCGACCGCGGGGGCGCGATGGTCTGCGCGGATGTCGGCAAGGATGGCGGGCTGACGCTCAACAAGGATTTCTTCGTCGAGTTTCCCAAAGGTTATCGCAGCCATCAGATCCGGCTGGAGGGGGGCGACTGTTCCACCGACAGCTTCTGCTATCCCAACGTCTGAGTTTTGAGCGACCAGACAACCTTGGCGGCCCTTTGGTGGGCCGTCATCGCCTCTGGCCTTTATCATGGCGTCAATCCCGGTATGGGCTGGCCGTTGGCGGTGTCTGCCGCGCTGATGGAACGCCGGACTGCGGCGATGGTTGCGGCGCTGGCGGCGCTGGCGGCAGGGCATTTCCTGGCCATGACGGCCATTCTGCTGCCGTTCTCGCTGATGACATCCGTTGATGGCGTGGGAGCGGGAGCTGCGCATCGGCGCTGGGCTGCTGGTCGCCGGGATGGGCCTTTTCCTGCTGATCTATCGCCGTCATCCCCGCTTTCTCGCGCGAGTGCCGCCCGGGCGGCTCGCGCTCTGGTCCTTTCTCGCGGCGATGGCGCATGGGGCGGGACTGATGCTGGTGCCGATCTATCTGGGGCTGTGCGGCGATCCGGGCACCCTTGACGCGGGCCATCAGGCGGCCGGCGCGCTGATGGCCGCGAACTTTCAGACCGCGCTGCTTGTCGCGATCGTTCATACCGCAGCCATGAGCGTTGCCGGCAGCGCGCTGGCGGTGGGGATCTACGTTTGGCTCGGGCTCAGGTTTCTGTCGCGGACCTGGTTCAATCTCGACGTGGTTTGGGCACTGAGCCTGATTGTTGTCGGCAGTATCGGCGCCGGCGCGGCGCTCGCTCAAAGCAGGTGACGGTCCGCCGGCCGGTAGTCTCGCACGAGGATGGTTTCGAGCGGCCCCGCGGACGTTGGCCTCGATCTGAACCGTCGTGGGCAGCCCCGTCTCCGCAACCGTGAGCCAGTCGCAAAAACAATCTCCGACCTCGAGCGGATTCATATGGGTCGCGCAAGCATGGTGGCGCCCGCGCACTGTGAAGATGAATAGCGCCCGGCCGTGTTCCCGACGAGGATCAGACGGATGATCCCAGACCTTCGCCTATCGCGCGGCTTTCCGCAGCATCGCAGGCCCTCCAAGCATGGTCGCGGATCGCAACGGTAGAAGACGGGCGGGTTTACCTTACCTTGACGGTAGTCGCCATCAGGTTTACCTTGCGTCAACAAATAACTTTCGACGACCGCAGTATTTGGTCGGGAATGCTCGCGCCCTCCGCGTCAGAATTTCAACGACGCGACACAGACATACAAAAATTGATGCCAGCTGGTGGAGGATCTCCATGCCGGAAGCTGTAGCTATTCGTATTGCTGTCATGCTGTCTCTTGGTTTGACGGTCACGGCGTTGGCGGCAGGATCTGCGACAGCCGCCACAGGCGGGTCCGCGACAATATCCGAACCGCCAAACACTCCCGCGCCCCCAGACACCGAGTGCAGAGCCGAAAACACGGTTCTCGCGCATGTCGTCGCGCTTGAGCAGATGTATGTCTACAACCGCTTCGGTGCGTTCAATCCCGGCGGCATGCTCTATGCGCTTCGTCGCGATGTCGTGGTCAGCAGTGATGAAGGCATTGCAGATACCGAGGCGGGGAGTGACCAGGTCGATGGCACGCCGATCCCCCTTCTGCCCGCCGCCGAGGCTGACGCCAAACTGGCCGGCAACGTCCGGCTGCGGGAGGACAAGCGCCCGCGCCCCATCGTGCTGCGCGTGAACGAAGGCGACTGCTTGCGCGTGGAGTTCACCAACCTTCTGTCGCCTGAGCGCGACGGCGAGGAACATGTGATCGACCCACGGACCTTCGAGGAAATCTCCATCGATTCCGACGAACCCGCGACGCGCGCGGCGTCGGTCCATGTCAACGGGCTGGAGCTATCCGGCTCTATCACCTCGGATGGCACGAATGTCGGCTTCAATGCCTCTGCGCTGGCGGCCCCCGGCGAGACCAGGACCTACACCTGGATCGCGAAGAAGGAGGGCGGCTATCTGCTTTATTCCATGGCCGCGGCTGCGGGCGGCGAGGGCGATGGCGGGCAGCTTGGCCTGGGCCTGTTCGGGTCGGTCAACGTGGAACCTGCGGGTTCGACCTGGTATCGCTCGCAGGTGACTGGGCCACAAGTTGCGGCGGCGAGCACCGGCACCTCTGAACGCGGAACCCCGATCATCGGCGACTATGAAGTCACCGATGCGGGTGGCGTCCCGATCCTGAACATGGTGATGCCGATTTCCGGCAATGATCATGCCAATCGCGAACTGGTCCATTCCGACATCAACGCGATCATCGACGTGCGCGCGAATGGCGAACATTGCGATCTCATCCTCGGCCCCGGTTCGGCCTGCGGTGAGCCCTTCCGCGAATTCACGGTGATCTTCCACGACGAGATCACCGCCGTGCAGGCCTTCCGCGAACTGGAGGACGAGGAAAACCCGATCTCTGCGCTGCGCGACGGGATGGGCATCAACTACGGTGCGGCCGGTCTGGGTGCGATGGTTCTGGCAAACCGTGCCGGCATCGGCCCGGCGAAGGATTGCGTCGAGTGCAAGCTCGAGGAGTTCTTCCTGACCTCCTGGGCGATGGGCGATCCCGCGCTGGTGGTCGACCGTGACGCCGACGGCAAGGCCCTCCGCGCGCTTTATCCGGACGATCCGTCGAATGTCCACCATTCCTACCTCGGCGACCCGGTGCGGTTCCGCAACCTGCATGCGGGGCCGAAGGAAACGCATGTCTTTCACCTGCATTCCCATCAATGGACGCAGGACTGGCATGACCCGGACTCGGTCTATCTCGACAGCCAGACCATCTCGCCCGGCGCGTCCTTCACCTATGAAGTTCACTATGGCGGGTCCGGCAACCGCAATCTGACGCCAGGGGATTCGATCTTCCACTGCCACCTCTACCCGCATTTCGCCCAAGGCATGTGGGAGCTATGGCGCACGCATGATGTGTTTGAAGCGGGCACCGCCGACCGCGCGCTGCCCGATGGAGAGGTCCTGGGCGGCACGCCCAATCCAGCAGTCGTCCCGATGCCGGAGACCCCGCTGCCGCCGATGCCGAGCGCGGGATTCCGCGGCTATCCCTTCTACGTCGCTGGCATTCCCGGCCACCGCCCGCCGCAGGCGCCGCTCGATATCGACCCGGATGCATATGCCGAGGATACGGTCGATACGCTGATGCGCCATGTGGTCCTTGCGGGGGAACGTGAGACCGGGACCGAACCTTTCGGCACCGACAGCGGCGGCAATCCGACCGATCTTGAGAAGAAGTACTTCGACACGACTATTGCCGAAGACGACCCGATGGGTCAGGCCAACCGCATCGCCGCCCGCGTGCGCGACGAAAACGCGAACCCCGCACTTTTCGGTTTGGCCGCGAAATTGACCAAGGCCTGGATTCGGAAGCTGCCGCTGGACGGCACGCCCGAAGAACAGACCGCGATGGAGTTCCATGCCGGTCTCGGCCCTGACGCGGTGACGGTGAACCGTTCGAAATACGGCGTGCCGGAGAAGGCCTATCCGTCCTGTCTTTCGGACGGCACCTGCAACTCGGCTGACGAGAGCGTGCTGTTCCGCGTCAACGGCTATGCGCCGAAGCCGGGCGCGCCCTTCGCCGATCCGTGCACACAGCGCTTCTACCTCGGCAAGGCGGGCGATGACCCGGACGACCCCGAGAAATGGCGCGAACTTGCACCAGAGCGCAAGTACCGGGCGACCTATCTGCAATTCGACATGCCGGTGAACAAGCATGGCTGGCACGATCCGCAGGCCCGCATCATCGCGCTGGAAGAAGACGCCAAGGCGATCCTCGATCATACCCGCGCGCCGGAACCCTTCTTCTTCCGCGCCAATTCCGGGGAGTGCGTCGTCTTCGAGGCCACGAACCTGATGCCGTCGAACCTGAACCTTGATGACTTCCAGGTCTTCACGCCGACAGATACGGTCGGCCAGCACATCCATCTGGTAAAATTCGACGTGACCGCCTCGGACGGGTCCGGCAATGGCTGGAACTACGAGGATGGCACCTTCTCGCCCGATGAACTGCGCGAACGCATCATCGCCAACAATACCTTCAAGGGCACGGCCGAACTGCGCCCCTTGACGCATCGGCTGTTCCAGCCCGGTGGCCCCCTCGCGGGCGATCCGCGCGGCGAATGCCCGGCGACGCTGCCTGCCGATCCGCACGAGGCGGAACTGGCGCTCGAGGCGCATCCCTGGTGCGGCGCGCAATCGACGATCCAGCGCTGGTGGGCCGATCCGCTGCTCAATCAGAACGGCGTCGATCGGTCGATCCGCACCGTCTTCACCCATGACCATTTCGGCCCAAGTTCGGCCCAGCAGCATGGATTCTACGCCGCGCTGGTGATCGAGCCGGACGGGTCGAGCTGGCAATCGCTGGCGGGCAAGGAATTCGGCGGCCAGGATGCGGGCGGCGCGCAGATCGTGAAGCGCGACGATGGCGGCCCAACCTCGTTCGCGGCCAATATCGTCGTGCCCGCCACGGGCGATACGCCCCAGCGCAGCGCTCGGGAATACAACATGGCCATCGCCGACTTCGCGCTGCTCTACACCGCGCCGCCCGAGAACAAGCCGATCAGCCCGCCGGGTCTTCTGGACCACGACCTGCCGGAGATGGTCTTCAACTCGACCCTGCCGCGGCCCGAGGGGATCTCGGTCAGCGATCCGGGCGGGCAGCTCATCAACTACCGCAACGAACCCGTACCGGGCCGTATCGGCAGCGAAAACGCCGATGGGAAATGGTCCCTCAAGTCGTTTGATCCGGCCAATGCCGCCGCCTGCAAGGCCGCACTGGAAACCGCCCGGCATGATGGCAGCGTAGCATTGCCCGATGTGCGGATCAGCGACTGCCGCGAAGGCCCGTGGGATCCCGCCCAGGCCGCCGCCTGTGAGGCACGCGTGGTGGCCGCGCTCTGCGATCAAAGCGATCTGGCCAACGTGTTCTCAAGCTACGCCCATGCAGATGAGGACCGTAAGATCAGAGGCGCCATTGCCGTCGACGCTCTGTCCTATGACACCCGTCGCATCTTCATGGATAACTACCTGAAGCGCGACTGCGTCGATACTGACGATCATCTGTGCACCGAACCCGCCGGGATACGCCAGGATGGCGACCCCTCCACCCCGATCCTCTCCGCGCGCGAGGGCGATGACGTTGAAATTCGTCTCGTTCAGGGCGCCCAAGAGGAAAACCACATCTTCTTCATGAACGGCACCAAGTGGCTCGCCGTGCCCGGAACCCAGAACAGCGGTTACCGCGCCGCGCAGCATATCGGCATCTCGGAGCATTTCGAGTTCAACATCAACATCCAGGACCCATCGCCGCAGCTGACGAAGGACCACCTCTACGGCACGACGGCAACCGATAACCTGTGGGACGGCCAGTGGGGCGTGATGCGGGTCGTGGGCTCTGGCGCGCAGGGGGATGTGGGCGATCCGCTGGCCAAGCTGCCGACAAATGCCGGAACGGATGAACTGGTGAACGCCTTCCAGGACAACTGCTCGCCCAAGCTGCCGCGCCGGATCTTCCATGTCGAAGCATGGCGACTGGCCGAGCTTGCCGGATCTGGCCTGTCCTACCACGACAAGCGCAAGATCGAAGACCCGAACGCGCGGCTCTACGTTCTCGCCGGGGTCGAGACGCAGGGTCCGACGCCCGAGGGCGGAACCCCGCCCATGCCGGTGACCGAAGTCGCGCGCGCGGCATCCGATCTGGCGCTGATCCAGTCCGGCGCGAAGGCACCCGAACCCCTGATCCTGCGCGCCCGCGCCGGCGAGTGCGTCGAGGTCGAACTGACCAACATGCTCGGCCTTCAGCCCGAGGACGTGAGCGATCCCGCAAACTGGTCCTGGAACATGATGCCGCCCATCGCGGACGGCCTGAACTTCAACCAGATGCGCTTGTCGGATGCCGTGGGTCTGCATGCCCAGCTCGTCGCGGGCAACGCTGTGCTGAACGACGGGTCGGCCGTGGGCATCAACAACACGACACTCGCCTATCCTTGCGATGCCAGTTCCAAGACTGAGTTCTGCGGCAGCGCCGAGAGCCTGCCCGACGGAAAATACCTCTGGGACAACCGCGTCACATATCGCTGGTATGCGGGCGACTGGACAAAGGGGCCGGACGATCCTGAGCCGACCTTTACGCCGATCGAGTTTGGTGTAGCTGGTCTTCAGGATTTCGGCGATGTCATCAAGGGTGCTTCGCACGGCCTGATCGGAGCGCTTGTCGTCGAGCCGGAGGGCGCGACCTGGCAGACCGATTGCGACGTGCTTCGCGTCCAGCCCGGCGTCACGCCGGACAACCTTCGCGCCTGCCTCAACGCCGCTGCGACCATCACCGCGCCCGGCCAGGACGCGTTCCGCGAATTCGTGGTGATCTACCAGAACGACGCGAGCCTGCGCTACCGCGGGGAGCCTTTGGCGAACCTGCGCAATGGCGACGATGCCGAGGATTCCGGCCAGAAAGCGTTCAACTACCGGTTTGAGCCGTTCTGGACGCGGCTTGACGCCAACCCCGCCGCCGATCCCGAAACCATGATGGATTACGACTACAGCAAGCTTCTGTCGTCGAAGGCCGAGGATGGTTTCGGCGATCCGTCCACTCCGCTCTTCACCGTCGCGGCGGGCACTCCGGTCCGGTTCCGTATCGTCGAACCGGCGGGTCATCCGCGCAACGGAGCATTTACGCTCTCGGGGCATGACTGGGTGAACTACCCGTGGAAAGAGGCCTCGACAGTGCAGACCGCCGATCCAGGTCCGCAGAACCGCGTCGGCGTCGTGAACGCCATCGGTCCGGGTCGGCACGAGAACGTGCTTCTGGAACGCGCGGGCGGGTCGGAGCAGATCGTGGGCGACTACCTTTATCGTACGCCGCTCGGCTTCGCCTTCGGCGGCGGGCAATGGGGCATCATGCGGGTCTTTGATCCGGCTTCTTGCACAGACGGCGTGATTCACGATGGCCGGACAGGCCGGACCCAGGTCTGCGAGTGAAGAAAGGGTGATGGCCATGTCACGTGCCCTTCCCATCCTCATCGCGGTCGCGACCGGGGCCACAGTCCTGCTCGCACCCGCGGCGCTCCGCAGGGACCCGATCGAGAAGGACGCATTCTACATCATCGGAGAGTTGTGCAGCGCCGACGACAACGAAAGCGTCCCGGATGAGGATTTCGCCGCGACGCTGGCACGCTTCGCCAATGACGACCACGGCCACCAACCGCTTCAGTCGCGGAGGAGCGGGTGGGAAATCCCCTTCACGACCGATTTCGACCCGAAAACCGCGAAGGTCAGCTTCGATCTCAGCCCGCTTGGCGGGGACACGATCACCGCCGGCGAAGATGTGCGCGCGACGGTTACGGTCACCGACGGCGCAAGCGGCCTGCCCGTCTCGGGGCGCAGCGTCGCGGGCTGGATGATGCTCCAGCGCAATGCCCAGGTTTCCGCCGAACTGCCGTGCAGCGCCAAGGCGAAGCTTTTTACGCAAGGACGGGTGACGGCGCGGCCCGATGTCGATCTGAACACCTCGCGCATGCTGGTGCTGAACCGGGACGGCTCGATCGCCATCGTCAATCCACAGGTGGATTTTACCATCACCCAGATGGAGGGCGTGATCCCCCTACCCGGCGTTCCGGCCGATTGGGCAAAGTCGGATGACGGCCAGACGGTCTTTGTGTCGCTCCCCGTCTATGGCGCGGTCGCGGTCATCGACACCCGCGCCTTCCAGATCACCGGTCTGATTGAATTTCCAAAGGGCAGCATGCCGACCCAGCTTCTGCCGTTGCAGGATGGCGAACTTGCGGTGTTTCTATCGGCCCCCGGCAGCATCACGATCGCGCGGCCAGACGGAACCGGCCAGACCGATCCGGTCAAGATCGGGGCTGGCCCGGTGGCAATGGTGCGCGACGGATCTGGGAGCCTTTACGCGGCCTCCTCCGAAGGGCGCCTTGCCCGTATCGACGCGACCACCGGCAGACGCATCTCTGATCGCGATATCGACCCAGGGGAACCGTCACTCGCATGGTCGCAACTCAACCGCACGCTTTATGCGACAACGCGCAGCGCCACGCAGATTTCCCTGTTCGAACCCGCAAAACTGAACCTTCGCGGGCAGATCGCGGTGAAGCCGGGCATCTTCGAAATGGCGGTGGAACCAAGCCGGCGGCATCTCATCGCGTTGAACCGCGACGCCGCAACGATGACGCTGATCGACACGAGGTCCGGCGAAATCGTCGCGCAAAGCCGCACTGCGGAACAGCCTGTCGAGGTGACCTTTTCGCACGATTACGCCTATATCCGCGGGCTGGCGGGGGACCATTTCACGGTCGTCGATCTCGCCGAGCTGACGCAGGGCCGCATCGCACCGATCGACATCCAGTCCGCCGCCAGCCCCGTCCGCATGCATGAGGCGCTGTCGCGCGCGACGATGATCGCCCCTTACGGCCATGGCGCATTGGTCGGAAATGCCGATGAAGCAGTGGCCTATTACTACATGGAAGGCATGAACAGCCCGATGGGCACGGTCAAGACCTACGGGACCAACGTACAGGGCTTGATGACCATCGACCGCGGCTTCCGGGAGGTCGCCCCAGGAACCTATGAGACCACAGCGACGCTGCCCTTTGGCGGCACCTACGATATCCCGATTGCGGTCGATGCCGAGGGCTTTGTTTCCTGCTTCAGCGCCTCCGCGCGACCGGCCGCACTGGCCCCCGATACCCCCGCCCGGGTCAAGTTGCGCGTCGAGCCGGTCGAGGATGTGGACCTCGTGGCAAAGCATCGCGCTACGGTCGTCTTCCGCCTCGTCGACGACGAGACGGGCAAGCCGACGGACGGGCTCAAGGACGTGCGTATTCTGGCATTTTCAACCGGCGGCGCCTGGCAGACGCGCAAATGGGCCACCGATCTCGGCGGCGGACGCTATGCCGGGGCATGGACCTTCCCGAAACCGGGCCGCTACGGCCTCAGTCTTGAGGTGGCGTCACTAGGGATGGGTTTCGCCGATCAGACTCCCCTGTATCTCAAGGTCGGCGTGGCGCCGACCTCTAAGGCCGACGAGAAGGAGGTCACCCCATGAAACAGCTCATTGCCGCAGCCCTCGCGCTGTTCGCGCCCGGCACCGCGCTGGCGCAGGACATGGCGCATCAGTTCCTGCTCGTCGGGCACATCGAAAGCCTGACGGTCGATGACCAGACCGACCCGCTTTCGGGCGCGGTGTTGAAGGTTCACGGGGTCGAGGTGGTTCTGCCGAAAAACCTCATCGTCCAGATGCCTGCGCGTTACCTGACCGCAAAGGATATCGTCGATCTCAACCCCGCCGCACCGGGCGTGAACTCCGGCCTTGCGCTTGCCGACCTGCCGCCGCCCTTGGCGAGCTACGAGGCGACGGTGGTCGGCAATATCGTCGGCGAACAGTACATCGCGGGCCTCGTCTGGATCGCGCAGCATTCGCTGGCCGAAGGTGCGGGCTATATCAAGGATATCGGCGCCGACGGGGAAATCCATGTCGTCGCCAATCCCGATCCCGCCGCCCCGGCGCAACCCGTCACCCGTATTCGCGTCAACGACCCGAACGGGGTCTTCGCGCCGCCAGACCCCCTGGCCGACGAACGCTTCATGGTCGATGAGGCGAACCCCACGATCCATGCCGGCACCGGCTACCCAATGTGCATCGCGCATGCCGGGGCACCCGGCGAATGCCCGGCGGCGAACCGACCGCTCGGGTCGGACGGCAAACCGCTTGGCACCTTCGTGATGGGCCCGCTCGGCCTGCCCGGCTCACCCGCCGGGGCGCTGCCGATCCTGCCTTGCGCCGGCTGCGATCCAACGCGGCAGGCGCCGCTGATGCCTGGCGACTACATCATCTATGCCGGGACGCTGGCCAGGGATGGGGCGGACATCTACATCTCGGCCCATACCGTCGAGGCGAATGTCGGCATCTACACCGCCCCCGGCACCGACCCGGCCTATGTGCTGATCGAAGGCTCACTGATCGGCACGCAGGGTCCGCTCATCCCGCGCGATCCGGCGACGCCCGGCGTCACCTTCCCGCAGGAAACCCAGGACCGGCTGAAGATCGAGGGCGTGACAACCGATCCGAGCCGCTCGGTCGAGCTTTACGCCATCGATGTGAGCGAGACGACGGGCGACACGACCTTGCGTCTCTTCAACACCGTTCCCGCCCAGCCAGCGCCTTTGGGACGCTTCCGTCTGATCCTCGGGTCGCGGGCCAATGCGCTCTTCGACGCGGACGGCAATCTCGTCGGTGCGCCGCGCGAATTGATGGCGCGGGTGGGGAACGGTCCCAATCTCGACGGCCAACCGGTGCCCGAGGCGCCACTTTTCGCCCACGGGCTGGTCGCTGGGCAATATGTGGCCCCCTTCGGAGAGTTCATCTTTACCGAGAACAAGGTCTTCGGCGATCCCATCCTGCCCAACAATTTCGATTGCCTGGCGTTCCTGCTGAAAGGGTCGGGGCCTCTGACCACAACCGGTCTCGCCAGTCCGGTCGTCGGCCCGCTTGACCCTTGGCCGGACGTCGTGCCCCTGCCCGCGAATGTCGAATGCGGCCCAAGGCCGAAACCTTTGTGACGAAGGATATTCAAAGATGCCACTGACCATCATCGAAGTGCCCGACCGGGCGACGTTCGCGATGGATCCCGAGGCCGATTTCCAGCCCTGGACCGGGATCGCCGCTGACGGCAACACGCTGCGTTTCAGCCGAATGCGCTCCGCCCAGAAGCGGTCATGGTGCGCGATAGACAACGCCAGCAAGATGCGGCGCCTCACGCAGGGGCTGACCTTCAACGGACATTTCCCGACACCGGGTGAGGTCGTGATTGCGACCAACCAGATCCCGACCCAGGCCTTCGCGCTGACCTTCGACCACCCGGTCCGAGGTGTCGGGCTGGACGTGGAGCCGGCGCCCGCCGCCGTCGTTCCCGGACAGGCCTACAAAGTCCGCGTCGAACTGACAGACACTACGACGATGGACTCCGCGGTTGTGGAGAAGGCCGGAGCGATCGGCGCGTGCTGCTATGTTGGGGCGCGCTGTGATTTCGACCGTATCGACCGGCTGACCGTGCGCGTTGTGATGGTCGACGATCTCGGGCAGGAGAGTCCGCCGAATTTGCGGTTAATCGGTTGGAACTGCTGACGCCGATCGGAAATATTGTCTGAGACGTCCGTGAATTCGCGCCTATTGGGCCGGGTAGCTCTTATTATTTGTTCGTTGCCACGCACCCGCATGGCCGTCGGCCATCTGTGGGCAGCACGCTTGCCAGACGCGAGCGGCCTTTTCAACCTGAAGCGTAATCTCTGTGGCGCGATCGATCTGGCGCTGATTGATGCGGCCATCTGCACGCCCAGCCTGGTCCACGCCGGGAACCTGATAGCATCGCTGACGACGACGACACCGAAACAGCGTGCGACATCGGCATTCCCTGCAACCTACTTGCTGCGTTGCTAACCGGCCCGCTGGACCCAGGCCATGCAGACGATGCTGACGCCGCCGCTGTTGGAAACGGCCGCGCTGACGTCTGCGGTAAGCGACACTTTACTGATGATCGCGCAGCTGACAGCAGCGGTACTAATTTGTCTTCGATTTGCACAAGAAACGAGAGGAGAATTGTGAACTCGGGATCGCATTGTTCCAGGTAGCGATTTATCTTACCCAGATCGGCCATGGTTCAGATGCCGTTCGCGCTCAAATCTCTGACCCAGGCGCACGGCCCGCTGGCAACGTCGCGGCAGATGCCAACCCGCCCGTCGACATTTCTTGTGTGCGTAACGATGGTTCTGATCCCCTATAGGTTGTGCCGAACTTACCGCGTCTGGCAGCGCCCGAGCTATCGACCCAGGAACTAGACGGTCTTCCGCCGAAATCTTGTCAAACGACAAAAGGCGGTACTTTCCCTACGCGATAGGTGCTACAGTTCGGTCGCGGCCTTGTTTGCACCAATGCTCCTTAGCCAAGTGGGCGAGTCCAAGGCATCTTAGCATATCGCAGCGTGAGTTGTGTGAGGGCGTGAAGGCCTCTTCTTGAGTCCATCGATCACTTCACCACTTCATTTCAATGCTTATGTCGTTGATATTTATCATTTTTACTGTTCACTCAAGTCGTGCGCGGACTTGGGAACATTGTGCGGAGGAGCCGCGTTACTTCATCGAGACCATCCATGGTAAGGGGATCGCCCGTGACCCAGCCGACCACGCCAATCAGAACAATCATCATTCCTGCTGCCGGCAAAGGCACGCGAATGCTACCTGCAACACAGGTAACTCCCAAAGAGCTATTGCCAGTCTATGACCGACCGGTCATCCAGTTTGCTATCGACGAGGCCATCGAAGCCGGCGCCGACCGAATCATCGTTGTTGTCAGTGCCAAAAAACCTGCAATCCGCGAATTTCTTGGTGAAACTGCATTCGCATCAGGCGAGGTGGCGGCCCAAGAAGGCGGTGCGAAAGCGGCTCCTGAGATTGTGTATGTAACCCAGGACGAGCCGATGGGTCTTGGCCACGCGATCCTTTGCTGCAAGGGGAAAACACTGCCTGGGCCGTTCGGTATCATTCTACCGGACGATGTAATCATGGGCCGCGGCAGCATGGCCGAAATGGCCGAAAGCTTCCGGGAGGGGCACCTGATCGCGGCGATGGCCGTGCCGACACAGGAGACATGCCGGTACGGAATTTTTGCGGTGGACGGCGCTCAAACCGGCAATTGTATTCCGGCGAGTGGAATGGTGGAAAAACCTCCGCGGGGCACGGCGCCGTCCTGTATCGCCGCAGTCGGGCGCTACATTCTGCAACCGATGATCTTTGATGTTCTGGAACGCACACCGAAAGGTGCTGGTGGCGAACTGCAACTGACTGATGCAATTGTCATCGCGACCCATTCGGTGCCCCTGACCGCATTCCAGTTTTCCGGAACACGTTACGATTGCGGTAACCATGACGGCTTGCTTGCAGCTTCAAACGCCCGCCAGATCGCGATCAAGGCGCGCCGGGTGATTGAACCACTTTCCACGCCCTCCTCAGCACCAAGCGTGAAAGATGGTAACCCCTGTGACCCGCATCAAAAGGATGCGCTTGGCGAAACGCGGCGCCGCGTGCTGTTCTGGCCCGCTCGCCAATCGCGCGACGACGCAAGTGCGAAGAGGCTCACACCTCCGGCAACTTGGTCCAGACAGCAGGATGGGGTTTGAAATTGCCAACCGCCGCCATGTCACGAAAGGATGAACCAATGGATTGGGATCAGATCGAAAGCAAATGGACCGCGATGGCGCGTCGTATACGCGCCGACGTGCAGTGCGGAAAGATTGGTGATGGGGTCGATCTTCACCGTCGCGCTGGCAGTGGAGAAGCGGCAAAAACTGTCGTTGCCAAACAGATATCGTCACCTAGGGCCGAAATCACCAGAGAACGCAGTCTTGTGTCAACGCGTTGATCTTCGGGGAAACCTTGGCCCGGACATTCCGAGCTTTGCCGTGGAGCTCGGCCCAGAATAGCGTGGATTTGTGGCAAGACGGGTCTCCGATCAGGGCCGACTTATTCGGCACTGAGCGGCTTGAGCATCATGCGAGAACGCTGGCCGCTGCGCAGGCTGTCACCGCAGGCGTCGAGCGTCGGATGCCTCGTCTGGGCGCGCGCGTCAAAGAAAACGCGGCGTTTCTGCTTAGTGCTTACCGATCCTGTGCGCAGGCACTGCAAGCCGGGCAGGCGATTACGCCGGCAGCCGAGTGGCTGCTGGACAACTTTCATCTGGTCGAAGAGCAGTTGCGCCAGATCCGCTATGATCTGCCGCCCGGCTACTACCGCCAACTGCCAAAACTGGCTGACGGCCCGTTCGTCGGCTACCCGCGAGTTTTGGGGCTTACCTGGGCTTATGTTGCACATACCGACAGCCTCATTTCGGGTCCGGTGCTAAGTCGGTATGTTCGCGCCTATCAGCAGGTGCAGCCCCTGATGATAGGCGAGTTGTGGGCGGTAGCAATCACGCTGCGCGTTGTTCTGATCGAAAACATGCGCCGTCTGGCGGTCCAGATCGTCGATGGCCAAGCGCTGCGCCAACAGGCCGATGTGATCGTGAACACAGTCTTGGCCGCCGAGAAAATGCCCGGCCACTCGCAGCTTTCAGCGATACAAAGAGCCGTCGATCGGTACGAAACCGCCCCGTTTCCCGAGATTGTCGCCGCCCAGATCGCCAAGCGATTGCGTGGGTTCGATCCGGCGCAGACACCGCTTTACGTATGGCTTGAGGATAGGCTTCGCCGACAGGGCACTTCGATTGAGGAGGTAGTCGCCCGCGCGCAAATGCGGCTTGCTGCATCGAACGTGACGATGCGCAACATCGTCACGTCTATGCGGCTGGTGTCCGAGATGGACTGGGCCGATTTCTTTGAAGAAGTCAGCCTGGTCGACGCGGGCCTGCGGGCCGGTTCGGACTTTGCCGAAATGGATTTCGGCACCCGCAACAGCTATCGCACCGCGATCGAGATCATTGCGCGCGGGACAGACAAGACAGAAATCGAAGTATCCGAAGCGGGCCTGGCACTCGCCGCAACTGGGATATCGGCGCACAGCCGTGAACCGGGATATTGGTTCATCGGTGCCGGACGGGCATCTCTGGAAACCAAACTCGGGTTCAGACCGTCGTTGCGACTGCGTATGTTCCGCCAACTCGGTCGCCTTGGGCTTCGGGGCTATCTGGCAGCGGTTTTCGCGTTGTCGTTCGTAATCCTTGGCTTTGGGCTTTCGTTCGCTCGAGTAGAAGGCGCGGGCATTCTGGCTCTGCTCGTCCTGGCGATCGCCGGATCCGCAGTCGCGGTCGATGCAGGCGCGGCGATCGTCAATCTGATCATCACCAGATCCGTGGCACCCAAACCTCTGCCCGGACTTGAATTGGCGAAGGGGATTCCACCGGATCTGCGCACCCTCGTCGCCGTGCCGGTCCTCTTACATGACATGGACGAACTGCAGGCACAGATCGAGCGATTGGAAGTGCACCATCTGTCAAGTGCCGGGGGCGCGCTGCATTATGCGCTCTTGTCGGACGCGAAGGATGCCGCATCCGAGAGGACGGAGCAGGATGATGAGCTTGTGGCGACGGCGCTGGCGTCGATTGCCGAGCTAAACAATCGCTATCCATCGGATGATGGCCCGCTATTCTATTTCTTGCACCGGCGCCGTTTGTGGAACCCCCGCGAAGCCATCTGGATGGGGTGGGAGCGAAAGCGCGGCAAGCTTGCAGAGTTGAACCGGCTGTTGCGCGGGGCGACCAACACAAGTTTTGAGACACAAAGCAGCCAGATACCACGGAACATTCGCTACGTTATCACACTTGATGCCGACACGCGCCTCTTGCGCGGGACTGTGCGCCAGATGATCGGCAAGATGGCCCACCCGCTGAACCGGCCGGTATTGGACATCGAGTCAAGGCGCGTGACAGCGGGCTACGGCGTTTTGCAGCCTCGCGTGACTGCCGACCTGCCGATCGGTGAAGATGGGTCGATTTATCAACGCATCTTTTCCACTCCGGGTGGGATTGATCCCTATGTCATGGCGACATCGGATCTTTACCAGGATCTCTTCGGGGAAGGATCGTTCACCGGGAAAGGTATATATGATGTCGATGCGTTCGAAGCCGCGATCGCTGGGCGCGTCCCCGAGAACACGATGCTCAGTCACGATCTTTTCGAGGGTGTGTTTGCCCGCGCGGCACTGGCGTCTGATGTCGAAGTAGTTGAGGATTTCCCAAGCCGGTATGACGTCGACATCCGCCGTCGCCACCGTTGGGCACGAGGTGACTGGCAGCTTCTACCTTGGGTCTTTGGCAAGAGGAGCGCTTCTACTGGCGGCATGCCAGCGCTTGGCCGCTGGAAGATGATCGACAATCTGCGTCGGTCCTTGCTTGCGCCGATGGCGATGCTGGCGCTGTTTTCTGGCTGGATGATGCCCCCGGCGGTGGCGCTTGTCTGGACGACGTGGATCGTGGGCTTGCTTGCCCTGCCTCGCTTGCTGCCCTTGCCCTTCGGGATTGTGCCTACGCGGTCGGACGTCACGTTGCGCAGCCACTTTGCAGCGTTGGGCAATGATACATTGACTGCGCTTGGGCAGGTCGCGCTGTCGATGATCCTGCTGGCGAACACTGCGGCATCTATGGCAGACGCGATCTTTCGCACGATCTGGCGGCTCGCCGTCTCGCGTCGGCACTTGTTGGAATGGGTCACGGCGGCCCATTCCGGGGGGGTCGTCTTGCCCTCCTTGGCGGGGCAATATCGCCAAATGGCACCAGGCGTGTGCCTTGGGCTTGGTGTTTGCGCGATAGCTGCCATGGTCAATCCGACGATGCAGCCCTGGCTGGCGCCATTTGCGCTGGCTTGGGCATTCGCACCGGCGGTGGCCCGCTTCATAAGCAAGGTCCGGGTCGCCAGGCCCTTGGCGCCAATGTCGGACCAACAGGAACGCGCCCTGCGCCTTATCGCCCGGCGGACGTGGCGCTACTTCGAAACCTTTGTGACAGCAGAGGAAAATTTCCTGCCGCCAGACAATTTTCAGGAAACGCCAAAACCAGCGATCGCCACCCGAACGTCGCCTACGAATATCGGGCTTTATCTGCTTTCGACGGTCGTGGCGCGCGATATGGGGTGGATCGGAGAGCGCGTGGCGCTGCAGAGGATGAAATGCACGTTGCAGACGATCCTGCGGATGCCCCGACATCGCGGCCACATCCATAACTGGCATGACACGCGCGACCTGCGTGTGCTGGATCCGGCCTACGTGTCCACGGTAGACAGTGGCAATCTGGCGGGACACCTGATCGCAATCGCGCAAGCGTGCCGCGAATGGAAGAACTGCCCCGTTACAGAATCCACCGTTCGCCGATCACTGGGCGATACCATCTGCCTTGCGCAAGCGGGGTTGGGGGCGGGGCCGAAGAACGCCGTTTTGGGGCAACTTCTGGGCGAACTTGCCGTGGCGGCCGAGACCTCCCCTGCTGCCTTGGCCGAGATGGTCTCCGATACGGCAGCGGCACGGGATATGGCCCTGGACGTGGCGGGAGAAGGTTCGGACGTTGCGTTCTGGGCCGGGGCTGTTCACCAAAGCCTTCAGGAGCACCTCGCCGATAAGTTATTGCCGCCGGACACAAGCCTTCTTGCGGAAGTCGAGACGATGGCACGCACCATCGCGACCGAGATGGACTTCGGCTTTTTGCTGGAGCCGGACAAGAAACTTCTTTCCATCGGATTTTCGCTGGCCACCAACCGGCTTGACCCGAACTGCTATGATCTTCTGGCGTCCGAGGCGCGACTGGCCAGTCTGTTTGCAATCGCGAAGGGCGACGTCGACACGCGCCATTGGTTTCGGCTGGGCAGGTCCGCGACGCCGATCGGGTCCGGGTCTGCATTGATTTCTTGGTCTGGCAGCATGTTCGAATATCTCATGCCGTCAATTGTGATGCGCGCGCCGGTGGGATCGGTTCTGGAGCAAACCAACCGGTTGGTCGTTGCCTGCCAGCAAACTTATGGCACAGCGATCGGGGTTCCGTGGGGAATTTCGGAATCATCCTACAATGCCCGTGATCTGGAAATGACCTATCAATACTCCAACTTTGGTGTACCTGGCTTGGGCCTTAAGCGGGGGCTAAGCGAAAACAAGGTGGTCGCGCCCTATGCAACGGGGTTGGCCACTATGGTGGATCCCGTGGCGGCAGTGCAGAACTTTGACCGGCTCGCGGCACTCGGCGCGCAAGGACGCTTCGGGTTTTACGAGGCGATCGATTTCACCCCTACGCGCGTGCCAGAGAGCGAGGATCACGCCCTCGTACGCAGTTTCATGGCGCATCATCAGGGCATGACGATCACCAGCATCGCCAACGCATTGCAGAACGGACGCCTGCGAGACCGCTTTCACGCCGAAGCGATGATCCAAGGCGTGGAGTTGCTGCTGCATGAGCGTGTGCCGCGCGAGGTGGCTGCTGCCCCGCCGCGCGCAAAGGATGTGCTGGTCGGTGCTGTGCAAATCACCGATGCGCCCATGGTGCGGGTGTTCGATGCACCCGCAAAGGCGGTGCCTACTGCACACCTGCTGTCCAACGGAAACTATGGCGTCATGCTCACAGCGACGGGCGAGGGCTTCAGCAGCTGGCGCGATCTGGCAATCACCCGATGGCGGGGAGAGGCGACACAGGCTGCCATTGGGTCATTCATCTTTGTCAGGGATAGAACGTCCGGAATGCGCTGGTCGGCTGCGGTTCAGCCGATGAGCGCGGATGCAGCACGACATCGTGCTGTCTTCAGCGAGCACCAGGCGTCCTTCACGCGTCAAGCACCGCATTTCACCACGATGACCGAAATTCTCGTTTCGGCGGAGGACGACGCCGAGGCGAGGCGGGTCACGCTGACCAACACCGGTCGCCGCGCGCGCGAAATAGATCTGACCTCTTACGCAGAACTGGCGCTGGCACCGCAATCGGCAGATCAAGCCCATCCGGCGTTTTCCAAGATGTTCGTCGTGACCGACTATCTGCCCGAACTCGGGGTCATCATCGCAACCCGGCGTCGCCGCTCATCCAGCGATCCGGAAATTTGGGCGGCGCACATAGCTGTCGTAGAAGGAACTGAGACCGGTCCGATCGAGATTGAAACGGACCGGGCAAGATTCATTGGGCGCGGGCGTAGCCTAGAACAGGCGGCTATGGCAAAATCGCCGCTCTCTGGGACCACCGGTCCCGTGCTGGATCCGATCTTCTCTATCCGCCGCAGTGTAAGGGTCCCGGCAGGCGGCGTGACCCGCGTGACGTTCTGGACGATGGTCGCGGACTCGCCCGATGCCCTTCTTGATCTTGTCGACAGACATCGAGATCCCTCTGCCTTTGCGCGGGCCGCGACCCTGTCCTGGACCCAAGCACAGGTGCAATTGCGCCACCTTGGCGTTACCCATGCCGAGGCGGCCGATTTTCAGGCACTGGGCGGCATGGTCATGCGCCGTGACGGGCGCCTTCGCGCCTCAACGGCACAGATCGCGTCAGGGGCCGCGCCGCAATCGGCGCTCTGGGCGCTGGGCATTTCTGGCGACCTGCCTATCGTATTGTTTCAGATTGAAGACGCCCAAGACATCGCAGCTCTACATCAGGTTCTCAGCGCGCACGAATACTGGGGGATGCGCCAGTTTCCCGTTGATCTGGTGATCTTGAATGATCGGTTGTCATCCTATGTGCAGGATCTCCAGATTGCCATCGAAAGCGCCGTCCGCGCCGTCCGGTCGCGACCACGGGCCGACGGCATTCACGCGCCCGCAAAGGGCACCATTCACACTCTGCGGTCTGATATTCTCAACCCCGCCGCGCGAGAGCATTTGCTGTCCATTGCGCATCTGGTTCTTGCTGCACGGCGTGGCAGCATCAGCCAGCAGATGGCAGTTCTGTCCGCCCCTCAAGAGATCTTGGCGCCCACCCTCAAAGCGCCGCCAAAGGCTCCGCCGGCCCCGGCTCTGCCCGAAATGGAGTTTTTCAACGGCACGGGTGGATTTGCCGAGCAAGGGCGCGAATATGTGGTGGTACTACGCGATGGCATGACGACCCCGGCGCCTTGGATCAACGTCATTGCCAATCCGGATTTTGGCTTTCAGGTATCAGCGGAAGGTTCCGGCCATATCTGGTCCGAGAATAGTCGCGAAAACCAGATCACGCCATGGTCGAACGATCCTGTCACTGCCCCTACCGGCGAGGCGATCTACCTGCACGATCTTGAAACCGATCAGATTTGGACGCCGACTGCGCTGCCGATCAGGGGACCTGGCGCCTACATCGCACGTCACGGCTTCGGTTACACGACGTTCGAGCATGAGAGCAATGGCATCGCCGCCAACATGGTGCAATTTGTGCCGTTGGACAAACCAGTCAAGATCACGCGACTGACCTTACGCAACACCCTATCCACCGAGCGCAGTTTGTCGGTCACGGCTTATGCCGAATGGGTGCTTGGCACTTCACGCAGTGCGACGGCGGCATACATTCTAACTAAGCCTGACGCCGCAACCGGCGCCATACTGGCGACGAACACCTTCAGCACGGCTTTTCCCGGTCGCGTCGCCTTCGCCGATCTCGGCGCAGGCATGAGCAGCGCAACTGCCGACCGGGCAGAATTCATCGGTCCCGGAGGCAGCCTTGCGAATCCGGCAGCGATCAACGGCAGGCCGCTCTCGGGTCGCACAGGTGCAGCGCTTGACCCCTGTGCAGTCCTGCAACGCCGCGTAACGCTGCGGCCGGGCGAAACGGTTGAGGTCGTTTTTCAGATTGGTCAGGCAGAAAATGCGGCCGCGGCCAGCACCCTGATCCAGCAAGTGCGGCGCGCCAATCTCGATGAGACATTGCAGACGGTGAAACGGCATTGGGCGGATATTCTGACGGCAGTGCAGATCACGTCACCCGACCGGGCGATGGACATCATGATTAACGGCTGGTTGCTTTATCAGACACTGGCCTGCCGGATCTGGGCCCGCGCCGGCTTCTATCAGGCGAGCGGCGCCTACGGATTTCGCGATCAATTGCAGGATGGCATGGCGCTGACTTTCAGCCGACCAGATATGACGCGAGCGCATCTGTTGCGCGCGGCCGCCCGTCAGTTCCCTGAAGGTGATGTGCAGCATTGGTGGCTTCCACACTCCGGCCAAGGTGTCCGAACCCGCATTTCCGACGACCGCGTCTGGCTTGGCTATGGCGTGGCTCGCTATATCGCTGTCTCGGGCGATGAGGGCATTTTGGATGAGACTCTGCCCTTCCTGCACGGACCACCTGTTCCGCCCGGTGCGCATGACGATTTTTTTCAGCCTTCAGTTTCGGACACTAAAGCGAACCTCTTTGAACACTGCGCCCGAGGTCTGGACCAGGCCATTGACCTGACTGGCGAAAACGGTCTGCCGCTGATCGGAACCGGCGACTGGAACGATGGGATGAATCGCGTGGGCGAGGGTGGGGCTGGTACCAGCGTCTGGCTAGGTTGGCTGTTGATCGCGACGATCGATATGATGGCGCCCCTTGCTGAAAGTCGCGATCCTGCGCGAGCCGTGCGGTGGCGACTTCATCGACAGGCTGTCCGCGAGGCGATCGAGACGCACGGTTGGGACGGAGCGTGGTATCGGCGTGGCACATTTGACGACGGAACGATCCTTGGCTCCGCCGCATCCGATGAATGCCGGATCGACAGTATTGCGCAGTCCTGGGCGGTGCTGTCCGGCGCCGCTGATCCTGAACGCGCGAAGATCGCGATGGCCTCGATGACCGAGCATCTGGTGCGCCCAGATCCGGGACTTGCACTGCTTTTCACCCCGCCGTTCGACCGCACGGCGGTTGATCCGGGCTATATCAAGGGCTATCCACCAGGCCTGCGCGAGAACGGCGGTCAATACAGCCATGCGGCGATGTGGGCCGTCCTGGCACAGACCAAACTGGGGAACGGTGATGCGGCAGGACAGCTATTTGCCATGCTCAACCCAATCAATCACGCACTGACGCCTAGCGCAGTCGATCGCTACAAGGTGGAGCCATATGTGATTGCCGCTGACGTCTATTCAACCCCGCCGCACGAAGGGCGTGGCGGGTGGACGTGGTATACCGGATCGGCAGGTTGGATGTACCGCGCAGGTATTGAAGGGCTGCTGGGCCTGAACCGCGCAGGAACAAACCTAGTGTTGAACCCCTGCTTTCCGAAGGCTTGGCCAAAGCTTTCGGCCACGGTCATCTTGGGACGCGCCCGGATTGGGATCACCATCCTTAATCCCGAGAGGACAGGGCGCGGCATTGTAGCGGCGGAGTTGGACGGTGCCGCGCTGCACGTCGGGAAAGACGGCGTGACTTTGCCGCTGACGGAGCTGTCGCATGAGTTGATCGTGACTCTGGGATGAGTGACTGGATAGAATCCTCTGCCGCATATGGGAGCTCACGATCAACGCCACCTCGAAAGCTGGCCGCAATCGGGTCGATGGTTTCAGCCATTTCATTTTTGCGTTCACGAAACGAAAATGATGACGGCGTTTGCATACCAGCGCCGATCTATCGACACACAGATCAATCAACCGCTTTGCAGACGTCCGAGACGTAGGTCACCGCCGTTTTACGAAACACGCCGAGGCTCGTTTGCCTCAGGGGCAGAGATTGCCTCAAAACTGCAAAACTCGCTGTCGTTTCTCTGTTTGCAGGGAATATTCGGATCGACACCGGATAGCGCACGACCGGCAGAACCGCCACTCATCCCGCATTTCCGACGCCAGCATACCGAAGGAAGTATCTTCAATCATTATCAAAGGCTTGCAGCGCGAAGCAGAATCACGAGATCTCAAACCCTGCACAGTGGCCACGCCCTATCGCAAAGTGCCTTGCATGGTGGGCTTCGTGTTCCGATTTCGAGAAGCGGCCCTTGCGGCACAGTGGAAGCGAGTGTTCCGTGCAATACAATCCACAACCACGGGCCGGAGCGCCCGGAACCCAAGACACTTCACGAGTGCTTCGTCAAACGCCTCGATCTTGTCGAGTTTCCCGTCGCAACCGGATGCGGCTGCTCCGGCTTGCTCGGACAGCGCCATGCGACCGGGTTCATAGCGTCAGCTGGGCGGACCAGCGAACATGCCTGACGGCGGTCGCTCAGCCCGGCCGATAGTCACGATTTGCTTCGGGGTCTTCCGAAGAATAGGCAATGGCCGCGAGCGCCGACGCTGCCGCCGCGGGAATTTTCTGACCTGCCCAATCCAGCATTTGGGAGACCCGCTCAGGCCGCGAAATTCCAACGATTGTCGATGTGACGCGGGGGTCCGCAAGGGAGAATTGCAGCGCGACGACACCGGGCGCGATCCCATGCTCGGCGCAGATCGCTTCGATCCGCTGCACCGGTCGCAGGGCTTCGTCACTGGCTTCCTGATAGGTGATCCGTGGCATCTTGGCACTGCCCTTCGCCAGAACACCGCCCGCGAAGGGCGCGGCGTTGAGGATGGCAATGCCGGCCTCTTCGGCATAGGTGAACATCTCATCCGCGGCGCGATTGAGAAGCGTGAACCGGTTGTGGCTGATCAAGGCGTCGAAGGGACGCGCGCGCAGTATCGGGAACATGATGTCGATACGTCCCATGGCGAGGCCCACCGCCTGAATCAGCCCCTCTTCCTTGAGTTTGAAGAGTTCGTCGAGCGCACCGCCCTCTTCGGTCACTTCCTTCAGGTCACGGGCATGCTCCGGATCATGCAGGTGCAAAAGCTGGATTCGGTCGAGCCCGAGTGCCTGAAGACTTTCCTCCACACTCTGACGAACCCGCGCGGCATCGAAGCGTCCGGTCTTCATGTCGCGGTCAAGCTTCGTCGCCAGAACGAAGCCGTCCGGCAAACCTCCACGCTCCCGTATCGCCGCGCCAATCCGCTCCTCGGACCGTCCGAACCCATAGTTGCGCGACGTATCGAGAAAATTCACCGGGCTGTCGAAGATCGCCTGCAGCGTGGCGCGCGCGCGTTCGTCCGAGACCGCGTAGCCATAGGTGTCGGGCATGTCGCCAAGGGCCGAGGCGCCAAAGCAGATCTCGGTAACTTCGAGGCCGGTTTGGCCAATTGCGCGGCGCTGCATCGTCATTCCTCCAATCGGTAGAACTCGGTCGCCGTGCCGCCGAAGATCCGGTCACGGGCCGCGGCATCGAGATCGGCGGTCAGATCGCGCGCCAAGGCGCACCACTCACCATACTCACACCGAAGCCGCACCACGGGCCAGTCCGAACCCCACATGACCCGATCCGGTCCGAAAGCTTCGAAGACATGGTTCGCATAGGGGCGAAGGCTCGATGCGTCAAAGCCGGCGTCGGCCTCGGTGACGAGGCCGGACAACTTCACGAAAGCCTGCGTCTCGGCAAGGGCGGACATGCCCTCGGCCCAGATAGTGAAATCCTGCGGCGAAGCGGAGCCGATCCGGGGCTTCATGCAATGGTCGATGACCGAGCGCATCGTGGGATAGCGGGTGAAGAGCCGGTGGAAATGCGTCAGATGGCGCGGGAAGCCAAGCGCATCGAAGGTCAGGTCGCATTCGACGATAGCCTCAAACGCCCATTGCACGTCGCCGCGCAACATCCAGCCATCGTCGGGTATGTCCTGAATCATCGGGCGGACGCCCTTGAACTTCGGATGCCTGGCCAGACGCCTCAGCGTTTGGAGGCTGCCTGGATCTTCGAAGTCGATCCAGCCCACGACGCCGGCCACATGCGCCGTGACATCGGCAATGCCCAGCAGATACTCGGTTTCCGCGACAGTCGGGGCGGCTTGCACCAATATCGTCCTGTCGACCCCGGCCGCCGCAAGCGCGGGCGCCATATCCGCAGGGCCATAGAGTCGGCTCAGCACCGGGTCGTCCTTGGGCATCCAGCCATAATCGCCGCGGTCCGGTTGCCAGAAATGGTGATGCGCATCGATCATGTTTCGGCCTTTTTGCGGGGTCTTCTGGTTCGGAAGCGGGGAGGTCAACGGACAGATCAACCTAGGAACCCTACGCAACGCATCTGCGACTTTGAAGCATGATCGAACCACACAGCGCCGGTGGGGTGCGAAGGTTCTTTCGCATCACTTGCACGATGCGTCTATGCCCCGCCGATCACTCCCTTTCGGAGAACGACGTTGGCGAAAAGCCTGGGTTCACTCGTCGCCACGATTGCGTGTGCGGCTTTGACCCGGGCGTAGAATTCGGTCGGAGGGAGTGGGATCACCGCATGCTGCGGCGCCATGTCCCGGCACAGATCCTGAATGTCGACATGGACCGGATCCGGTCGGTCAAGGCTTTTGGGATTTACCGCCCGGAAGATCGCCTGCGTTACGGCGGCATCCAGGGGAAGGACCGAGAGGATCGCCCGCAGAACCGGAATCAGGGCCAGCCCGTCCGCGCGCACGAGGCGGCGGGCGTCGGTCAGCGCCGGGTAGTTCCCGTCGACAATCGCGATTTCATCGCCGTGCCCCATGGCCCGAAGTACAGCCAACAATTCCGGACCCAACACCGGGTCCAATCCCTTGAGCACACCAAATACTCCCAGCCTGTCGTTCCGTCGGGGATCGGCTTGCACGCCCGCCCCCCTGCTGACCCTCCCCCGCGCAGCGGGAGAGGACCAATGGCAATGATCTTCCCAGATCAATCGTAGAGAACGGCGGCGATCTGTCGGATCGGTCGATGTTCGGTCTTGTCGTACCAGTAGTAGCCGGTGTCGATGATCTTCGGCAGCTTTTCGCCCTTCATTGCCTTCGCCAGCGAATTGACGACGCATTCGCCGATGCCGACCGGGTTCTGAGTGATCGAACCGAGCAGCGTGCCGTCCATGATCGCGTCTTTCTGGGTCTTGCCGCAATCATAGCCGACGCCGACGATCTTGGCGCCGGATTCCTTGATGGCGAGTCGCCAAGCCGATGGCCGCGCCTTCGTTCGAGGCGAAGATGCCCTTGAGGTTCGGATACGCCTGCAGGATCGCCTTGATGTCATCCGTCGCCTTGAGCGCATCGTTGGCGTACTTGACATCGACGACTGTGATCTTCGGATACTTTTCCTTCATGCGGTTCAGGAAACCGTCGCGGCGGCCGATACCGGTCGCGGAGGTCTGATCATGGATCTCAGCGGCGACTTCTCCTTCGCCGCCGATGGCTTCAGCCAGCTTGTCGGCAGCAGCACCGGCAGCGTGCCACGTTGTCGGTGGTGCAGGTGGTCAAGGGCAGGTCACGATTCGACACCGGAGTCGAACGCGACGATCGGAATGCCGGCATCGGCAGCCTTCTGCAAGCGCCGGAACCTGAGCCTTGGAATCAAGGGCGGCAAAGCCGAGGCCCTGCGGCTTCTTGGCGATGGCGGCATTCAGCATGTCGGTCTGCTTGTCGATTTCGGCTTCGGTGTTCGGTGCCTCGAACGTGATGGTCACGCCGTTGGCCTTGGCAGCCGTCTCCGGCGCCAAGCTTCACGGCCTGCCAGAACTGGTGGCTGAAGCCCTTTGCGATGATCGGGAAATAGATGTCTTCGGCCTTGGCAGCAGCCGAGAACATCGTGGTTGCGCTCAGCGCGAACACCGATGCGATCAGAATTTTTTTCATATTTTCCTCCGTTTGATTTTCGTTGTGCCGTTTGAGGCAGCGGCGGCCATGTCGAACAAGAACCGGAATTCCGCCGGATTCGGTGAAACTCCCTGCCCTACATTTTCTTGCGCAGCACTATGTCAACATAGACTGCAGCGATGATGATGACGCCTGTCACAACGATCTTCCATTCTTCCTGCACACCCATGATGCGCAGGCCATTGGTCAGAACGCTCATCACGAAAGCGCCGATGATGGTGCCAAGGATCGTTCCGCGCCCGCCCGAGAGCGAGGTGCCGCCGATCACGACGGCAGCGATGGCGTCCAGTTCATACCCGAGGCCAAGCGCAGGCTGCGCGGAGTTCAGACGCGAAGAGATCAGCAAACCTGCAACGCCGGCTATGCAGCCGGACAGCGCATAGGTGACGATCTTCCAGAAATCGACATTCATGCCAGACAGACGCGCCGCTTCCTCGTTGGAGCCGAGCGCAAAGATATAGCGGCCAAGCAGAGTGCGGTTGAGGATGATCGAGGCGATAAAAGCCACGATGAACATGATGAAAACGCCGTTTGGAATTTCGAGACCCGGTATGACGAGCGAAATCGAGCTTTCCGGCGAAAGATACTGATAGGACGGCGTATCGTTGAAATAGATCGGCTTGGCGCCTGAAATGACGAGTGCCAGACCGCGAGTGATTTGCATCATGCCGAGGGTGGCGATAAAGGGCGGAATTTTGAGTTTGGCAACTGCAACACCGGAGGCCGCGCCAAACACTGCGCCGGAACCCAGCGCACCAAGTATGCCGAATGGCAGCGGCAAGCCAAGGTTGGTCAGCATGATGCCGGACATGACAGCAGTCAGCGTCATCATGGTGCCGACGGCCAGATCAATACCGCCGGAAATGATGACGAACGAGACAGCCACACCGAGCACGCCATTGACGGCGGTGGCCTGCATGATGTTGACCATGTTGTTCCAAGCGGCGAAGTTTGGCGCGAAAATGCTGAAAAACGCCAACAGCAGGACCAGTACCGCAAAGGCCACAACCTTTTGCATGGCCGCCATCGTGAAGATGCCGGATCCGGTTGTGGAGGCTTTTTGAACTGCTGTTTCGGTCATGGCGCTCTGTCCCCGTTTACGCTGCTTTGCCTTGGCGCAACGTCGCCAGATGCATGATGTCTTCCTGAGTTGCCGTCTTGCCGTCGAGTTCGCCGGTGATGCGTCCTTCACACATCACTATGACGCGGTGCGACAGGCGCAGTATTTCCGGCAATTCCGATGAAATGACCACAATGGACTTGCCTTGTTGCGGCGAGCCCTTGCGAGCAATTTGTAAATCTCGGCCTTGGCGCCGACATCGATGCCGCGGGTCGGCTCGTCGAAGAACAGGATATCGCAATCACGCAGCAGCCACTTGGAAATGACAACTTTCTGCTGGTTGCCGCCCGAAAGAAGGCGGGTTTCCTGCTCGACGGTCGGCGTCTTGATTTTCAACAGTTCGACATATTCGGCAGCAGTTTTCTTCATGTCGCCGTCGCGCATCCAGATGCGCTTGTTGGTATAACGCGGCCAGGATGCCATCGTGACATTGTCACGAACAGACATCGGGGTCGACGAGGCCGAAATGCTTGCGATCCTCGGAAAGATAGGCAAGTCCGTTCTTCACGGCGTCTTTCGGACTGGCGATTTTAACCTTCTTGCCGTGAATTTCGATCTCGCCGGATTCGATGGCGTCAGCGCCAAAGATGGCGCGGGCCACCTCGGTCCGTCCCGCACCCATCAGTCCGGCAAAGCCGAGAATTTCGCCCCTGCGTAAATCGAAACTGACATTACGTGACCAGGTGCCGCGATTGAGGCCGCGCACGCGCAAGGTGACTTCCTCACCGTGCGCGCCTTCTGCGCGGGTGGCATCGGCCAGTTCGCGTCCCGACCATCAGTGGAGATGATCTTGGAAATCGGCGTCTCGGCGGCCGGCAAGAGTATCGATGTGCTGACCGTCTCGCATGACCGTGACACGGTCGGCAATCCGTTTCACTTCGTCCATCTTGTGGGTGATGTAGACGATCGCCGACGCCGTTGGCCTTCAGGTCCTCGATGACGACGAACAGATGCTCGACTTCGGTTTCGTTGAGGGCCGATGTCGGCTCATCCATGATGAGCACCTTGGAATTGAACGACAGCGCTTTGGCGATCTCCACAAGCTGCTGGCGCGCCACGGTCATCTGGCCAACTTCGGAATTGGTGTCGATTTTGACCTTCATGCGCTTGAACAGTTCGGCGGCATCCCTGTTCATCGTGGCTTCGTCGACAAACATGCCGAAACCGTAGCGCGGCTCGCGGCCGATGATAGATGTTCTGGGCGACCGTCAGATGGTTCATCAGGAACAGTTCCTGATGAATGATGCTGATGCCCGAGCGCCTGCGCAGCGCGCGGGCCGGAAATGGTGACAGCCTGTCCCTCGACTTCGATGGTGCCGCCATCCGGCTGGTAAATCCCGGATAGCATTTTCATCAGCGTTGATTTGCCTGCCCCGTTTTCGCCCATCAGCGCATGGACTTCGCCCGCATGCAGATCGAAACGCGCATTGTGCAGGGCGCGCACGCCCGGAAAGGATTTTTCGATCCCAAGCAACTCGATCAGCGGCGCCGCAGCCGCCGGACCTCCGGGTGGCATCATCTCTCCCCGCATTTCTTCTGCCTCAGCGGCTGCCATCGGGCATTCGTCCTCCCTGAGCATCGCTACGCTAGCTTCGCGACCTTCGTCGCGCAAAGTATTTCAGTGTCAGGTTTCGCAATCTCACCTTGGCGCCGCACTCCGCGACAGGGCCGCAGTCCGCGAGGCGTTCCCCCCAGTGCTCACAGCCGACCTCCGGATTTGGGCGCGGCCACGTGGGCGTTCAGATACGCCGGGCCTGCGCCTGCGCGATGTTCCGACAGGGATGACCGGGATGTGCTTCACGACCGACGATCTGAAATCCCCGTTCGCCGCCTGGGCCGACAGAATCGCGTTCGAACGTGACAGCCTCTCCGCGCTTGACGGCGCGGTCGGCGTCTCCTCCGGTCCGCTTTATGCGACCGCCTTTCTGCGGGCAGCAAAGGCGGCGGGACCCGTTCCCGCCATGCCAGGCGTCCAGCTTCGCGAGGTGATCGTGGCAATGCGGGACGGGAACGTTCATCGTGGCAAGGCGGCGCCCGGCCAAAAGACGATGATCAACACCTGACATCCCGCCGCCGAGGCGGCGCTGGCGGGGGCTACGCCGACGCGATCCTGAACGCGGCGCTGGGCGGGATGGAGGCCACGCGCGCAATGATCGCGACGATGGGCAGGGCAGCCCGGCTTGGCGATCGCTCCATGGGTCGATCCCGATCCCGGCGCGGTCTGACGCCTTCATGCTGATCGAAGGGATCGTCCGCGCGATGTGAGGCGAGAAACCCGCCCGGCCCACCGAACAGTCACGCCCGGTCGAGCACCTCGACCGCCAGGATCGTCGGCAGGTGGCGGGCGATCTCCTGCCAGGTTTCGCCCTCGTCGAGGCTCGCGAAGACCGAACCGCTGTTGGTGCCGAAATAGACCCCCGCCGGATCGCGCGCGTCGCCCGCCATCGCCTGACGCAGCACGGTGAAGAAGCAGCTGTCTGCGGCAGGCCGTCGCGCATGTCGCTGCCAGCTTTGCCCGCCGTCGCGCGACCGCCAGACCGCAGCCGCGGCATCCGGCGGAAAGCGGCCCGCGATGTCGCCGTTCAGCGGCAGCGTCCAGATCGTTTGCGGGTCGCGCGGATGAACGCGGATCGGAAAGCCGAAGGTCGACGGCAGGCCGCTCGGTGATGTCGTCCCAGCTTCGGCCGCCATCGACGGACCGCCAGACGCCGTGATGGTTCTGCTGGTAGAGCAGGTCGTCCGGCGCCCGGCGCGCGCATCATGTTGTGGACGCAGTGCCCGATCTCGCCGTCGCGCGGCGCGGCGGGATGGTCATGGCGCTCGCAGGCCTCGGCATTGGACAGGCGGTTGCGGCGTTCCCAGGTCTCGCCGCCGTCCTCGGTCGCGAAGACCCCGGCCGCCGAGATCCCGACCCAGAGCTTTTTCGGATCGACCGGATCGGCCACGATCGTGTGCAGGACCAGCCCCGCCGCACCGGGGTTCCAGCTTCCGGCCGAGGGGTGATTGGTCAGGCCCTCCACCCGCTCCCATGTCCTGCCGCCGTCCGTGCTCTTCAGCAGGCTCTGCCGGTTTGGTTCCGGCATAAAGCGTGCCATGCGCAAGGCCGAGCGACCAGATCTGCGCGAACCCGTCGGTGAAGGGCAGCGGCTCGTCCTTCCAGCCGATCATCTCAGCGAAACCGGCATCATTCGCAGCCCAGTCGTCCATCGTGCCCTTGGTGAGCCGGGCAACCTCCCAGCTTTCGCCGCCATCCGATGAGCGCCAGACACCGGCGCCATGCCAGTCGCCGCCGCCCCCGGCCCAGATCGTGCCGCTCTGAGGATCGCCGATCATGTGATTGATCGGCCAGCCGTCGCAGAACGGCCCCTTGACGGACCAGCCGCTGCGGTCGCGACCGCCCGAGATGAGAAAGGCACCCTTGGTAGTGCCGACGAGGACACTCAGCCCCGGTGACGACATGGCGCGCGCGCTCCCGCTTGATCACGTCGACTTTAGCACAGGTCGTGGCGGCGGCCTAGCGCACGGAAATACGCCAACGGCGCGGCAGGCGCTTTCCCGCAACCAGAACCGTGGTGGTCGCGCCCCTCATAATTCACGCGCCCCGTGTCGAAACAAAGCGATGACGCGCCGCCGTAAAATGCGTAGAACCGACACGCGTCGCTTGCGCCAGAAGGACCAGACATGACCAGAACGATCTACATTCTCAACGGCCCCAACCTGAACCTGCTCGGCAAACGGCAACCCGAGATCTACGGGCATGAGACGCTCGCCGATGTCGAGACGCAATGTGCTGCGGTGGCGAAGGGTTTCGGGCTGGCCGCGACGCTTCTCCAGTCGAATTGGGAAGGCCAGATCGTCGACTGGATTCACGAGGCCCGCGACAAGGCGGCGGGCATCATCATCAATCCCGGCGCGCTGAGCCACACCTCCATCGCGGTATTCGACGCGCTCATGGCCTTCGACGGGCCGGTGCTCGAGGTCCATATCTCGAACATCCACAAGCGCGAGGACTTCCGCCACCATTCCTATGTCTCCCGCCGCGCCGAAGGCGTCATCGCGGGTTTCGGCGTCGAAGGCTATGCGCTCGCCATGCGGCGCATGGGATCGCTTCTGAAAGTCTGACTGGAAAGGCCGGGGCCGCCGTCAGGCGGCTCAGGGCACAGGACGGGCCGCAGGTATCCTGCTGCCGACGATGGCGCGAGCCTCGGCGCCCTCAGTCGTGCCGCCGGAGCCGCATGCTTTCCATCCGGTCCGCCAGCGCGTTGCGGCCGTCCGCCCCCATCGTCTCAAGCCGGTCGAGGAGCAGGCTGCGGCCAAGCTGCATCCGGCCCCTGATCCGCGCCACCTGATCGTCCATTATCGCCTCGACCGCAGCCCGGTCGAAGGGTTCGGCGCGGATCGCGGCGGCCAGCCGGGTCATATCGGCCCGCGCCTCCTCGCGCTGCTTGCGGAAATCTGGGGCGGACTTCATGAAGCCATCGAGAAGCACCTTTCGATCCTCCGGCGACAGTGCCTCGGTATAGGGCCCGAAACCCACGTCCCGCACCCGGCGCGGATCATCGCGCCAACCATGCGCAAGGATCGAACCGCCGACGATGCCAACAACCAGAAGGTTCAGCGTCAACGACAGGATCAGCGCGATCCTGACGCCGCGCCCGGTGCGCGGGATGGGCGTCGGCGCAGCGCCGGTGTCTTTCACGTCATCCATCCTACCACTCCGTACCCGTTGCGACATCGAAGCTCTCAGCGCCCGGCATCAGTTCAACCGACAAGGGCGATGTGCCGAAAAGGCCGCCGGCCATCGTCACCGGATCGGCAAGCCCCGCGACCCCGATCCAAATCCCCGCCGCCGTCGCCGTCGCAAGCCCGCCGAGCCCGGACCAGCCGCCGATGGCCGAGAGGATCGCGCCGATCGCACCGTCGCGCGCCGCCGGACGAACCACCGGAGCCGCCACCGGCCTGCGGACCATCTCCGCCTCGGCATCGGCCAGAACCCGCGCCACAAGCGCCTCGGACGGCTCCGGCGCATGGGACCGCGCCGCCGCGAAAAAGCCCTCCAGGCCGCTCTCGTTCAGATCATCTTCAGCCATCGTCATACCCCAGTTCGGCCCGCCGCCCCGAAAGCGCCGCGACCAGTCCTCTCTTCCCCCGTGCGACGAGGCTTTCGACCGCCTCGACGCCTATTTCCATCACCTCGGCGATCTCGGGGTTCGACACTCCTTCGAGATGCCGCAGGATCACCGCCTGCCGCTGCCGCACCGGCAATGCCGCGAGCGCCTCTTGCAGCGCGGCCGCGCGGTCGGCCTCGATCATTCGCTCTGCGACGCCCGGAACACCGTCTTCAGGCTCTGGCACCCCATCAAGCGGCACCGTCCGCCGCTTGCGCAGCCGGTCGGTGCAAAGGTTGGCGACGACGCGGTAGAGCCATGTCGACACCTTCGCCGCCCCCGGCTGCCAGCCCGGCGCCATCCGCCAAAGCCGCAGCATCGCCTCCTGCGCAACATCCTCGGCCTCGGCCGGGTCCTTCAGCATCCGCTGTGCGACCCGCAGCGCGATGGGCGTGAAGCGCAGGCCGAGAAGACGCGCAGCCTCGCGGTCGCCCGTCGCATAGAGGGCGAGCAAGGCATCGTCGGACCTGTCGTCCTGTACGTCAAAGGCCATCTGCATCCTGTCCCAAGGCCTAGACCGAAGGCGGTCTTCCTCCAAGGTCTATCTGCCGGGGCGGCATATGGGGAGTGCCGCCCCGGCCCGTTCGCTTGGACGACTCTGCGCCGTCCGTCCGCTTGGCTCAGTTATCGCCCCAGCCGAACCAGCCGCGGTCGCCCTTGCCGTCCTGGCCACGGCCACGATCGTGATCATGATCACGGTGCATCCCGTGGCCGTCACGCATGCCCCGCCCATCGTCACGACCGCCGCCCATGCGGTCCATCATCTGCGCCCGAGCCTGTGCAATCTCATCCTGACTGATCGCCCCGTCTCCGTTCGCGTCAAGACGGTCGAACATCCGGGTCGGCATCGGCGGCGCGAGGAGTTCCTCGGCGCTCAGCTTGCCGTCGCCGTTGAGGTCCTGCGCCGCGACGCGGGCCTTCGCGTGCGCGTCGATCTGCGCATCCATCCGCGCTTTCATATGCGCGGCCAGTTCCTCGACCGAGATCATCCCGTCGCCATCGGCATCGACGCCCGAGATCATGGACTGACGATAGGCCATCAGCTCTTCCTTCGTGACCTTGCCGTCACCATTGGCATCGGCGCCCGCAAAGTCGAACTTCGGCCCACGCATGCCGTCCATGCCCGTATCCATGCCTTGGCCCATGCCCGGACCATCACCCGGCCCCATGCCCTGACCCATGCCTTGCATCATCTGGTCATTGGCGTTGCCACCGCCGTTGGCGTTCTGTGCCAGAACCGGCAGCGCAATCGCCCCTGCACCGAGTATCAGCGCAAGCGCGGTCAGATAGGACTTCGTCACCATTTTGTCTTCCTTTCGTGAAACTGCCTTGGCGGTCATCACCGCCTGATGCCCATAAAACGGGTGAGCTGTGGAATTCCGTCGCAGCCCGTCATCGGAGATTTCCCCGACCGGCCCGAAGTGCTAGACCGCGACGGACAGGAGAAACGCGATGACCGACATGACAGCCGAGCTTGATGACGACCGCCCGATGCGCCCCGCGATGCTGCGCGGCTGGCGCCGGCGCTGCCCCGCCTGCGGCGAGGGCCATATGTTCGATGGCTATCTCAAGATCCGCGCGGCCTGCCCCGTCTGCGGCGAAGATCTGTCGCATCACCGCGCCGATGATGGCCCGGCCTATCTGACCATCCTCATCGTCGGCCACCTCATGGCCCCGCTCATCTTCTGGGCCTTCGTCGAATTCCGGCCCAGCCCGATCGTTTTGTCCTCGACCTTCGCGGCGGGTTGCGTTGCGCTGTCGCTGTTTCTTCTACCGCGCCTCAAGGGTGTGATCGTCGGTATCCAGTGGGCCAAGCGCATGCATGGCTTCGGCCCCGATCGGCGGCATGGCTGAGCCTGACGCCCCGCCCGTCCGCGACGCGGCCACGGTCATCCTTGTCCGTCGCGACGGGGATACGCCTGCGGTCCTGATGGGGTTGCGCGGGGCGGGGGCGGCCTTCATGCCCAACAAATACGTCTTTCCCGGCGGCGCGGTGGATGCGGGCGATGCGGCCGTGCCGCTGGCCGCCCCATTGCAACCCGCCTGCCTGAGCCGCCTGAACGAGCCACCCGGAGAGCCGGGGCGCGGGCAGATGCTCGCCGCCGCCGCGATCCGCGAGCTTTGGGAGGAAACCGGCCTCCGCCTCGGTCGGCCCGGCCAATGGTCCGTCACGCCGCCCGCCGATTGGGCAGGCTTCGCCGAAACCGGGCTTGTGCCGGACCCAAGCGCCTTGCGCTTCGTCTTCCGCGCCATCACCCCGCCCGGCCGCCCGCGCCGCTTCGACGCGCGCTTTTTCCTCGCCGATGCCGCCCATATCGCGGGCGATCCCGACGATTTCTCCCGCGCCTGCGATGAGCTGAGCCATCTGCACTGGGTGGCATTGTCCGAGGCGCGCGCGCTCAACCTGCCCTTCATCACCGAGGTCGTTCTGGGCGAGGTCGCCGCCCATCTGCGCGACGACCGGCTTGACCGCGACGGCGTCGCCTTCTTTGACAATTCCGGCGATCTGCCAGCCTTTCGCCGCCTGCTGTGACGCTCCGGCGTCAGCCGGTCAGCCAGTGCGCCAGCACCAGCGTGACCGGGATCGTCACGAAAGACAGCAGCGTCTGCACCGTGATGATCCCCGCCATCAACGGTGCATCGCCGCCCATTTCCCGTGCCAGCGTATAGGCCGACACGGCCACCGGAAGGGCGGCGTAGATCATCGCGATCTGCAAGGACAAGGGCTCGGGCGACAGCGCGGCCGCGGCGAGAAGAACGGCCGCCGGAAAGATGACAAGCTTGCCGAGGGCAGAGAGGATCATCGGCACCCAATGCGCCTCCATGCCCCGGATCCTGAGGTTCGCCCCGACCGCCAGCAACATGACCGGCAAAGCCGCCTGCCCCAGGACCATCGCCGTATCATGCAGCACAGGGACGTGATGCAGACCGGCAAGGTTGAAGGCCAATCCCGCGACGATCGACAGGATCAACGGATTGCGGGCAAGGTCTCTCAGCGTCCCCGCCACAAGGTTTCCTGCCGTCCGCCGCAGCATCAGCGCAAGCGCTGTAACCATCACTACATTGACCACCGGCACGAGGATGGCGGAGCCGACGACCGCCGCCTGCAAGCCCGGCGCGCCGTAAAGCGCCTCGGCGATGGCGAGGCCGACGAAGGTGTTGAACCGCGACGCCCCCTGAACCACATCCGTCCCCTGTTCGGGGGCAAGCCCCGCAACCTTTTGCGCGACGAGGCCAAAGCCGACCGCCGCGAAAAATCCCGCATAAAGCAGCCCGGCGAAGGCGCCGAGCGGCTGCGCGCCAAGGTCCGCCGCCGAAATCTTGGCAAAGAACAGCGCGGGCATCAGCACCCAGTAGACCAGCCGGTCATTGAGGTTCCAGAACTCCACCGAGGGGATGCCACCGCGCCTGAGCGCATATCCCATCAGGATCAGGATGAAGGTCGGCGCGATGGCAAGGAAGATCGCCGCCATCTCACGCCGTCCCCAGCACGAGGACGATCACCGAGAGGATCACCAAAGCGATCCCGACCCCTTCCCTCAGATGCAGCTTTTCGCGGAAGAAGAAGGCCGAGGCGAGCATGGTGAAGACGATCTCGACCTGCCCCAAAGCCCGGACATAAGCCGCATTCTGCAACGCGAAGGCCGCGAACCAGCCCATCGAACCCAGAACCCCCGTCACGCCGACCGGCAGCGTACGCCGCCAGCCGCGCGCGACGCGCCCGACCTCGCCCGGCTCACGCCAGCGGAGCCAAAGCCCCATCATCACGGTCTGCGAGATCGTCGCCGCCGCCAGCGCCACGACCGCGCGGCTAAGAAACGGCAAGGGCTCAAGCGTCAGCGTCGCGCCCCGGTAGCCGATCGCGGAAAGGCCGAAAAGGCCACCCGCCAGAATCCCGTAAACGGCCGCACGCCCGAAAAGCCGCGCGCCCTCCTCAGGGGTGCGCGACAGGGTGAGAACCCCGATGAGACCGATGGCGATGGCGACCCAGCCGATGAGGCTGACATTCTCGGCCAGCAACAGCGCCGAAAAGGCCGCGACCTGCACGGTTTCGGTCTTGGTAAAGGCGATGCCCACCGCGAAATTGCGCAAGGAGAAGAGCGCGACCGTCAGGAAGGTCGCGATGATCTGGCCGAGCGCGCCCATCAGGATGAAGCCGACGAAGGACCAGCCAAGCGGCGGCAGGGCCCACCCGGCCTCGGCCAGCGCGACCAGCGCCGCCAGTGTCGCAATCGGCGCACCGAAAAGAAAGCGCGAGAAGGTCGCCCCGCCAGTCGACAGGCCCGCCCCCTTCAACTGCTTTTGCAGCACGAAGCGCAGCGTCTGCGTGGCGGCGGCAAAAAGCGTGAAGGCGACCCAAAGACTCATGGCGCCTTTCTGTCACGCCGGGCCGGCGTCCGGAAGACGGATCAGCCCTGCGGTCGCAAGGGATGCGGCACCGGGTCCTTCGCGCGCAGGAAGTAGCGGCGGAAGACGTCGCCGTAGGAGCGGTAGACATAGCCCTCGTTGCGCGTCAGGAATTCCTCTTTCCGCTCGGCGTAGAGCGACGGAAGCCGATACCACGGGACACCGGGCTTTGCATGATGAACGATGTGGAAGTTGTTGTAGAGAAAGAGAAACGGCAGCAACCCGCGCCCTTCGACCACCACCGTCCGCCCCTGCGACAGATCATGCGCGCGATGCTCAAGGAAGGTGCGGATCTTGAGGATCGACATGCCGCCATAGGCTGCGATGAGGTAGAGCCAGAACGGCATCGGCGCGGCAAGAACCAGGGCGACGACCGGGATCAGCCCCAGCACATGCAGCATCCAGTCGCGCCGGATCGCCCGGTTGCCCGAACGGATCGCCCTCAGATCGGCGCGCAGGACCGCGAAAATCGACACCGCCGGCCCGATCAGCATTCGCCCCATCAGCGTATTGTTCGCCCGCAGAAGCGTTCGCAACAGCACCGAAAGCCGCGCCCAGACCTTCGGGTCCATGTAGTTCGTTTCCGGGTCGTCGTAGGGGTCGGTCAGGCTCTCATCATGGTGATGCGCCAGATGCAGATCGCGGAACCGGCCATAGGGAAACGCAAGCCCCAACGGCAGGAAGACCAGCGCCTCGTTCGCCATGCGGTTTCGGAACGGATGGCCGTGCAATACCTCATGCTGAAGCGAGGAATGGAGCGTGATGGACAACAGCGTGACCGCAAATCCAAGCGGTAACCAGAGTCCCGCGAGAACCGTCACCCCGAGGGCCCAGACCCCGTAGCACCCGAGGATCAACCCGAGCGTTGGCCACTCGACACGCTGCACTGGCCGCGAAACCGCTTTGAGATCAGTGTGTTTTACCGTCTTCATAATGTCCCGTTTCCCCGCACACAGCTAAGCGGAGAGCGGCGACATTGCGAATTCCGAATATGATTAACATTTGTCACGTAAAGTGATATTAATCACCAATGCGCACAAATATAGACAAACGCGACCGTGCCACCCTGTTCCGCGACCGCCTCGCCCAGTCGATGGCAGAGCGTGAGGTGACGCAAAGCGGCCTCGCGCGTGCCGTGGGCGTCGACCGCTCCACCATCTCGCAGCTTCTCGGCGATCAGGGCGCACGGCTGCCGAACGCGCAGGTGGTGGCGGAATGCGCCGCAGCCCTCGGCGTTTCCGCCGACTGGCTTTTGGGCCTGACCGAACGGCCCGAACGGCTTGCCGATCTGCTGGCGACCTCGCTCAGCATGACCGAAGCGCCGCGCGCACTGGTCGATGAGACGATCTTCGGCTGGCATCAGGAGGCGGCGGGCTACAAGATCCGCCACGTCCCCGCCACGCTGCCCGACATGCTCAAGACCGAAGCGATGCTGCGCTGGGAATATGAGCCGCAGCTTGGCCGCACCGCCGACCAAGCCATCGGCGCGAGCGAGGACCGCCTGAACCTCATGCGCCGCTCCGGCTCGGATTATGAGATCGCCCTGCCGCAGCACGAACTTCTGTCGTTCGTCCGGGCCGAGGGCTATTATGCAGGCCTCCCCGCCGCGATCCGGCGCGACCAGATCGACCGGCTCAGTGAGCTTTACGCCCAGCTTTACCCGGCGCTTCGTATTTATGTCTTCGACGCGCGGCGGGTCTTTTCCGCGCCGGTCACGATCTTCGGGCCGCTCCTCGCCGTTCTCTACCTCGGTCGCCATTACATCGCCTTCCGCGACAGCGCCCGCGTCACGAGCTTTTCGGCGCATTTCGACTGGCTGGTGCGCGAAAGCGAAACCGGCGCGCGGGATTTCGCGCAGGTTCTTGGCGGGCTGGCGCGCGAGGCGGGGATCTGATGCCGTGTCTGCCTGCTTACTGCCGGATAGGTGCAACCGTCCTCAGACCGGCCGCAGCCCCGCCGGGTCATAACCGTTGAAGCGCAGCACGTCGCGCGCGGCGCGCATCAGGTCGTCGCGCACCGTGGGCGTCCGCGACAGGACACGGGCAAAGCGACCGTCCGGCGTGCCGATGACCGCGACGCGGTAATCGGCATCGACCCAAAGCACCCAGAGGCTCTCCGTGCCGTCCGGCATCGCGCGGGTCATCCGCCCCAGCCCGCTGACCTTGGCGTCGGACACGAAAGCCCGCGCGCCGTTCGGACCGCAATAGGTCCCGGTCACGCGGAAGCTCTCTGCCCCGGTTCTGGTCCAGGTCTCCGCAAGGGGGCCGCAGCCTGCCTCGGGCCCGTAGGCGGCGGCGACATGCCAGACATCGACGAACCGTGCCGGATCGAAGGCGGCGGAGGAGGAAATCTGCGCGTCGGGCGAGCGGAGGCCGGAGGCTTGCGGCGTGGCGCAGGCGGCCAGAAGCGACAGCAAGAGCGGTGCGATGGGGAAAAAGCGCATGGGAACCTCCTGCTCTGCCGCCCGACCATCGCCCGGCACGGCCAGAGGTGCAAGCCGCTTGCTGGAGGTGACTTCGCGGAATACGAAAGGCTTGATGAAAAGCGAAAGGCCCCTCTTCGCCGCCGACCCCGCGCCGCTCAGCGTCGCGGTCATGGTCATGGCCGACACCAACCTGTTCTCCCTTGCCGCCGCGGTCGATCCGATGCGCGCCACCAATCGCCGCGCCGGGCGGGTGCTGTTCGACTGGCGCTATGTTTCGCCCGAGGGCGGGCCGGTGCCGCTGACCGCGGGCTTCTCCATCCCGAGCGAGCCTCTGACCGATCGCGTGGAGGCAGATCTTCTGATGCTAGTCGCCGGGTTCCGGCTGATGGAACAGGCCACGCCCGCGCTGCTTGCCCGCCTCCGCCGCATCGCGCCGCGCCTGCGCGGCATGGCCGGGATCGACGGTGGAAGCTGGTTCCTCGCCCTCGCCGGGCTTCTCGACGGGCGCGCCGCGACCGTCCACTGGGAAGACCTTGAGGCCTTCGCCGCCCGCTTTCCGGCAATCGAGACACGGCGTGACCGCTATGTGATCTCGGGCCGCTATATCACCACCGGCGGCGCCGCGCCCTGCCTCGACATGATGCTCGACCTGATCCGCGCGCGCTGGGGGGTGGAGCTTGCGCTCCGCGTCGCGGGCGCCTTTGTCTATGAGCCGTTCCACGCCGCCGCCCAGCCGCAGCAATCGGTCCCCGCCGCCCGCCTCGCGCAGGCCGATCCCGCCCTTGGCGCAGCGATCGCGCTGATGGAACAGGGGATCGAGGACCCGCCCGCCATCTCCGCCATCGCCGCCCGGATCGGCCTTTCGCAGCGCCGGATCGAGATGCTCTTCACCGACCGGCTCGGCATCAGTCCCGGCCGCTTCTTCCTCGACCTCAGGCTCGATGAGGCGCGCAGGCTCGTGACCGATACCAAGCTGCCGTTGCAGGAGGTGGCGCTCCGCACCGGCTTTTCCGGGCAGGTCACCTTCGCCCGCGCCTTCCGCGCCCGTTTCGGCATGGCGGCCTCGGCGCTCCGCCGCGCGCCCGGTGCCCGCTAGTAAGGCATCGGATGCGCCTTGTGCGCCGCCGCGAGGGCGCCGAGCACATCCTTCGACAGCACCGCATCCGCAGCACCGAGCGCGATCTCCAGATGCGCAAGCCTTGTCGCGCCAAGGATCGGCAGGATCGGAAACGGCCTCGTCAGGGTCCAGGCCAGCGCCATCTGCGCCGGGTCCAGCCCGGCCTCTTGCGCGATCCCCGCATAGGTCTCAACCGCCGCGACCGAGCGCGGGTTCATCCGCCCGTTCAGGTCAGGCTGGTTGACGCGGCGCGACCCTTCGGGCGTCACGTCGCCCCGGTACTTCCCGGTCAGCATTCCGGCGGCAAGCGGTGAAAACGCCAGCAGCGTGACCTTTTCATTATGCCCAAGCTCAGCAAGGTCGGTGTCGTAGAGACGGCACAGCAGCGAATATTCGTTCTGCAGGCTGACCGGACGCGGACCGGCGCCTGCCTCGGCCAGCCGGATCCACCCCGCCATGCCCCATGCGCTTTCGTTCGACAGACCCCAGTGGCGGATCTTGCCCTCGGCGTTGAGGTCGCCAAGCGTCCCGAGGCACTCCGTCATATTGGCCAGCACCGCGGCCTTGTCCTGCTTCGAAGGATCGAATTTCCAGTTCTGCCGGAACATGTAGCTGCCCCGGTTCGGCCAGTGGAGCTGATAAAGATCGACATAGTTCAGTCCCGAGCCGCGCCAGCGAGGCTTCGAGCGCCCGGCGGATCGAGGCGCCGGTGATCGGCTCGCCGCCCCGCGACTGGCTGCCCGCGCCCGCGATCTTGGTGGCGATCACCCAATCCGCGCGTTTGCCGCTCTTCCGCAGCCAGTTGCCGATGATCCCCTCGGTCACGCCCACCGTCTCGGCCCGGACCGGGTTGACCGGATACATCTCGGCGGTATCCATGAAGTTGACGCCGTGCTCCGCCGCCATCTCGATCTGCCGATGCGCCTCGGCCTCGGGTGTCTGGTTGCCGAAGGTCATGGTGCCGAGGCAAAGCTGCGATACCGAAAGATCGGTCGCGCCGAGTGTCTTGTGCTGCATTGGGCCCGCTTTCCTCTTATTTCGCGCGCAGCCTAGCGGCCTCAGCGGCGACGGCAAGATGGCCTTGCCCTCCCCTGACATCGGACCAAAGTCTGAAAGATCGCGCGCATTGGTCCGAAGTGGTCCGCATCACGTATTACTGATGCCGGATGAAGTGTAGGAAGGGCGTATCATGCGCCAACGCTCTGACCGGCAGGAGGCCGCGAAGATAATGGATACCGCTCTAAACCGCCGCACCTTCATCGCCCTGACGGCCCTTACCGCCGTCTCCGCCCTCGGCCTGCCCGCGAGCGCGGCCGCCCTTCACTACGCCCTCGACGCCGCCCGCTCCAATGTCCGGTTCGAAACCAATTTCGGCGCGGACAAGATCACCGGCGACATGCCTGTCAGCGCCGCCGACCTGACGCTCGATTTCGCCAATGTCGCCAATTGCCGCGTGTCGGTCCGCCTCGACGTCTCCTCGGCGAGCGCCAGCTTTCCCTTCGCCGCGCAGGCGCTCAAGGGGCCGAAAGTGCTCGACGCGGGAAGCCACCCCGAGATCACCTTCCAAAGCACTTCGGTGAAGCGGAACGGCGATGGGGCCGAGATCGCGGGCAATATCACCATTCGCGGCGTGACCCGGCCCATCGTTCTCGACGCGACCATCTACCGCCAGAAGGGCACCGCCGCAGGAAATCTCTCGCATCTGACGATCCGTCTCGTCGGGCGCGTCAACCGCAGCGATTTCGGCGCGACCGGCTGGGCCGACATGGTCAGCGACGAGGTGCGGCTCGACATCCTTGCCCGCATCGATCAGGCGGCCTGACATGGCGGCCCGGCCGGACGGCTTCGGCCGCGTGACGCGGGTGCTGCACTGGCTGATGGCGGCGGGTATCCTCGGCACTTTCGCGCTTGGCGCCTATGTCGCGCGGATGGAGGTCGGGCTGTCCAACCTCTGGCTCTTCGGCCTGCACAAGACGATCGGCATCAGCCTCCTGTCGCTGGCGCTTCTGAGGCTTGCCTGGCGCTTCATCAGCCCGCCGCCCGGCCCCCTCCCCGGCCCCGCAGCGTGGGAGATGGCGCTGGCCCGCGCCGCGCATTGGGCGCTCTATGCCCTGATGCTCGCCGTGCCGATCTCCGGCTGGGCCTATGCCTCGTCCACCGGCCTCGATGTCGTGATCTTCGGCAAGCTGACCGTGCCGGCCATCGCGCCCGCGTCCGAAGTGCTTGAGGGGCGCCTGCAACTCCTCCACCGGGTCCTCACCTGGACGCTTCTCGCGCTTGTCGGCCTTCATGTCGCGGGCGCGCTGAAGCGCAGCCTCATCGCCCGCGACGGCACGCTCTCCCGCATGATCTCCGGCTAAGGCGGCTCAGGGCCTCACATAGGCATAGCCGTCTTCCTGAAGCTCGATCAGCCGCACCACGCCGGACGGCACCACCACCGCCTCCGAGATCAGCGGAATGTCATGCCCCGCCTTCTTCTGCATCCCCGCGAGCGTGTTGCCGCAGGCCGCGAAGGCAAGATTCTCGTTTTCCAGCGACATCGCCGCGATGCGCTTTTCCACCGGGCTTTCGCCCGCGACATACATGGTAAGACCCGGGCCATAGGCGACGACCTCAATCACCGCCTTATCCCCTTGATCCGCATAGTATTTCGTCACGTTCTCGACGTTGTTCAGCACCATGTTCATCAGCGCCGGATCGTTCTGATCGACATGCAACGCGACGTAGTGGGTATTCCCTTCGGCCAAGGCCGCCGGGGCCGCGAGGCTGAGCGCACAGGCGATTGCAGCGATCGTCTTCATCTTTTCCTCCCTGGGTTCCGCCGCGTCATCATATCGCGGTTTTTCCATCCGTCGCCTCCGAACCGGAAAGCCCGGCGAGACAAAGAACACCAATACCGCCGGTTCAGGTCGCTTTTCGCTGGTCCTTACCCGCCACGCCGCGACATGGTGGCCCCGGTCAAACCGGATCATCCATGCGCCTTCTGATTTCCTTCGCCGCGCTTTTCCTGTCGGTCATCCTCCTGCAACTGGGCGTCGGCGGCGTGGCCCCGCTCGATGCGCTGTCAGGGGTGGAACTTCACTTCACCAAGGCCGAGATCGGCACCCTCGGCTCGGCGCATTTCTTCGGCTTCTTCATCGGCTGCTGGCTGACGCCCCGGCTGATGGGCGCGGTCGGTCACGCCCGCGCATTCGCCGCCTGCACGGCGGCGGGCACCATCGGTCTCATCGCCCATATGATGATCGTCAATCCCTATGCCTGGGCCGCGCTTCGCATGCTCTCGGGCCTTTGCGTCGCGGGCTGCTACACGGTGATCGAGGCCTGGCTGAACGCCAAGGTGACGAATGAGACGCGCGGGCGGACGATGGGGGTCTACCGGGTCGTCGACATCTCCGGCTCGCTCGCGGCGCAGCTTGTGATCGGGGTGCTCTCGCCCGCCGCCTATTTCTCCTACAACCTCCTCGCGCTCGTGTGCTGCGCGGCGCTCCTGCCGATCACCGTCAGCCGCATCGAGCAGCCCGAGATGCCCGAGGCCCCGCGCCTGCGCCCCGGCCTTGCCTGGCGCCGCTCTCCGCTCGCGGCGGCGGGCGTCGTCGTATCCGGCGTCACCGGGGCGGCCTTTCGCATGGTCGGACCGATCTATGGGGTCGAGGTCGGGCTTTCGGCCGACAGCATCGCGCTCTTCCTCGCGGCCTATGTCCTCGGCGGCGCAGTGGTGCAGGTCCCGCTCGGCTGGCTCGCCGACAAGTTCGACCGGCGCCACGTCCTGATCGGCCTTTCCGTCGTAGCCACGCTCGCCTGCTTGGTGACGGTCATGCTTTCGCACATGGGGCAGTCCGGTGTCTTTCTGGGCGCGTTCGTCTTCGGCATCGCCACGATCCCGATCTATTCGGTCTCGGCCGCCCACGCCCATGACTTCGCCGAGGCACCTGAACGGGTGGAGCTTTCGGCCGCGCTGATGTTTCTCTACGCGGTGGGTGCCATCGCATCGCCCCTCTTCGCCTCGACCCTGATCGAATATTTCGGCGCCTCGGCGATGTTCGTCTTTATCGCGCTGACCCATGTTGCGCTCTTCGTCTTCAGCCTGATCCGGATGCGCGCGCGTCCGACCCGCCCGGCGCGTACCCGCTACGTCTATACGCCGCGAACGTCCTTCCTGGTCGGTCGGCTTCTGCCCGGCACCCGCAGGCGCGACTGAAAATTCTGTCGGGCACGGGCCTTTGCCTCAAACGGATGTTCTGATTAACTGCGGCAACGGGCAAGGGACTGAGGCGGGAATGGAAAAGTTCTTCTTTCGGAAGATCGAGGTTTGGGTTCTTTGCATAGTGCTTGTCCTCGGACTTGTCGCGGTGATGGTCTTCGGGGCCGTCGTGCGCTCGGTCTCGGCAAAGCCGGACGGCTTTGGCGCTCTCGGCAAGGCGGCCTGGGCGATCGCATCCTTTCCGACGGATCTGCGGGATGTGCTCAAATCCACCGGCGCGAAGGTCGAGGTCACGGTTCGCGACAGCAGCCGCTTCAAGGCGCAGCGCGGCTGGATCGCGGGCGAGGCCGCCAAGGATGCCTTGCAGGGCTATCTTCTGCACAGCCGCTATGACGGCGACGTCAACCACTCGGTGATCGAGCTTACCGACCTCAGCTCATTGGCGGTCGTCCACCGCATCGACCTCGATGCCGACAGCTATTTCGCCGAGGCCGACCGCAGCACCAAGCTCCGCCCGACAGGCCATTGGCGCACGCCGCGCTTCCGCGCGATCCACCCCCTGCCGGTGGATGGCGGCGACCTTCTCATCAAGGATCACACCTCGCCCCTCGTACGGATTGATGCCTGCGGCAAACGGGTCTGGATGAAGGAAAACGACCTTTACCACCATACGACCGAGCCGGGCGAAGACGGCACCCTCTGGATATCGTCGCACCGCGAACCCTCGCGCATCCCCGGCGTCAAGGACGACTTCATGGATGACACCGTCATCAACATGACCCCGGACGGCAAGATCCTCTATGAACGCTCCATCGCCGAGGTGCTGCTCAAACAGGGCTACGGCTATATGCTCTTCGGCCATTCCCCCTATCTGCGCGATCCCATCCACCTCAACGATGTGCAGCCGGTGCTGGAAGACGGGCCGCACTGGAAACGCGGCGATGTCTTCGTCAGCCTGCGCCACGCCTCGGCGATCCTGCTCTTTCGTCCCGCGACGGATGAAATCCTCTGGCTGCGTCAGGGGCCGTGGTCCGCGCAGCACGATGTCGACATTCTCGACGATCACCGGATCGGCGTCTTCAACAACAACATGCACAACCGCGGCGATGGCGACACCGTCGATGGCGTGAACGACATTCTCGTCTACGATTTCGACACCGGCAGCGTCACCAGCCCCTACAAGAGCTGGTTTGAGCGCGCGGAGGTGCGGACCGAATCCGAAGGGCTCTTTACCCTGCTGCCCTCGGGTCATCTGATGGTCGAGGAAAGCGACGCAGGCCGCCTTCTCTTCTTCGCGCCCGACGGCCGTCTTGCCGCCGCCCATGTCAATCGCGCCGCGACGGGTGAGATTTCGCCGCAAAGCTGGAGCCGCTACCTCACCCCCGAAGCGGGCGCCGCCCTGCTCGCCGCGATGCGGTCCAAAGGGTGCTAGATGCCACCGTGCCGATGCGGTAAGGAGCGGCGACAGCAAAACTGACGGGCAGAACATGGCGCGCGTTCTCATCACTTCGGCGATCCCTTATATCAACGGGATCAAGCACCTCGGAAACCTCGTCGGCTCGCAGCTTCCGGCCGACCTCTATGCGCGCTATTGCCGGGCGCGCGGCCATGAGGTCATGTTCATCTGCGCCACCGACGAACACGGCACCCCGGCCGAACTGGCCGCCGCCAAGGCCGGGATGCCGGTCGAGCAGTACTGCGCCGAGATGCACAAGGTCCAGTCGAACCTCGCCGCCGGGTTTCGGCTGTCCTTCGACCATTTCGGGCGGTCTTCGTCGGGCCGCAACCGCCGCCTGACGCAGCATTTCGCGAAAGTCCTCGGTGAAAACGGTCTGATCGAGGAGGTCAGCGAAAAGCAGATCTTCTCCGTCGCCGACAACCGCTTTCTCCCCGACCGCTATATCGAGGGCACCTGCCCCAACTGCGGCTACGACAAGGCCCGCGGCGATCAATGCGAGAACTGTACCAAGCAGCTCGATCCGACCGACCTCATCAATCCGCGCTCGGCCATCTCCGGCTCGACCGAGCTTGAGGTGCGCGAGACAAAGCACCTCTACCTCAGGCAGAAGTCGCTGAGGGGCGAGATTTCGGACTGGATCGACAGCAAGACCGACTGGCCGGTCCTGACCACCTCCATCGCGAGGAAATGGCTGAACGACGGCGACGGCCTTCAGGATCGCGGCATCACGCGCGACCTTTCCTGGGGCGTTCCCGTGCAGTTCGACGGCGCGCCGTGGAGCGGCATGGAGGGCAAGGTCTTCTACGTCTGGTTCGACGCCCCCATCGAATACATCGCCGCGACCGCCGAATGGGCCGATGTCAGCGAACAGCAGGATTCTGCATGGGAACGCTGGTGGCGGACCGACAAGGGCGCCCAGGATGTCCGCTATGTGCAATTCATGGGCAAGGACAACGTGCCCTTCCACACGCTGAGCTTCCCCGCGACGATCATGGGGTCGCGCGAGCCGTGGAAGCTTGTCGACTACATCAAGAGCTTCAACTACCTGAATTACGACGGCGGCCAGTTCTCCACCAGCCAGGGCCGCGGCGTCTTCATGGATCAGGCGCTCTCGATCCTGCCGTCCGACTACTGGCGCTGGTGGCTTCTCTCCCACGCGCCCGAAAGTGCGGACAGCGAGTTCACCTGGGAGAATTTCCAGCAATCGGTGAACAAGGACCTCGCGGATGTCCTCGGCAACTTCGTCAGCCGCATCACCAAGTTCTGCCGCTCGAAATATGGTGAGGAGGTGCCAGCCGGCGGCACCTTCGACGACCGCGCCAAGGCGCTCATCGCGGAAATCGAAACCCGCACCCGCGCCTATGAGGGCTTCATGGAGGCGATGGAAATCCGCAAGGCCGCGACGGAACTCCGCACCATCTGGGCCGCCGGCAACGAATACCTGCAATCCGCCGCCCCCTGGACCGTCCACAAGACCGATCCGGAGGCCGCCGCCGCAATGGTCCGCCTCGGCCTCAACCTCATCCGCCTCTACGCGGTCCTCTCGGAACCCTTCATCCCGGATGCAAGCGCCAAGATGCTCCATGCGATGAAGACCGACGACATGTCCTGGCCCGGCGAGATCGCGACGGCGCTTGCGGCGCTCAAACCCGGCCACCCCTTCGAGACGCCCGACGTCCTCTTCGCCAAGATCGCCGACGAGGAGCGCGAGGACTGGCAGAAGAGGTTTTCAGGGGTCAGGGCGTAGGGCGACGAGAACCATCGCCGTCACCGTAGGGTGGGCGGTTCCGCGCGCCCGCGCGGGTTCGCTCACCTCACCCCGTAGGGCAGGGTTGACCCCGCCGGCCACAGTGCAGCCCCGGACCGGTCCCTGGGGCCGGGCGAGAAATTACCGCGCTTTGCCCGAGGCATACACTAGGCTTGGCCAAATTGCCGCGATTCGGAATCGATACATGGTTCGCAAACTGGCGCTCGCCGTCCGCTTCATTCTCCGGATCATCAGACGTCTTTTCCGCTTCCTTTTCAGGGGAACCTCCGTCCTTCTCATCGTCTCCATGCTCGCCCTCAATGTGGCAAGTCTGACCATCACGTCCTTCAATGCTTTTATCTCGTCTCTGATCGAAACGGTCAGCAGTTTGGATACCGTTCGTTCGAGAACCAAAGCGGAAGTCGAAACGAGCCGCGCGAAAGCTGCGAAGGCCGACGCAGAACTCGAAAAGGGCAAGACCAGAACCGCCGCACTTGAGAAAGATCTCAATAAGACCAAGGCCGATCTGGATTTGGAGCGGGGCAAGTCAAAGCACCTGGCAAGCAAAGCTGGAACTTTGGAGGTGGAAAACCGGCGCCTTCGTGTGGATGGCCCCGACGTCGAGTTTCGGGGAAAAGCGGCCGTTGCGGAGCGTCGTGGAAGAGACGACGGGCCGCATCGAAAGGCGCACAGCGAAAGTCGCAGCCACCAACGTAGGCTCGATGGCCGGGGAGGGCATTCCGTTCTGGGGGATTGCGGTCATCGTCGCCGCGACGACCTACGAGGTCAGCTCAGCATGCGATACGATGAAAGACATGCACGAACTCACCGTCGCTCTGTCGCCAAGCTCCGCTGATGACGCAGAAGTGCAGCGTGTCTGCGGCATGCGCGTCCCCACCAGAGAGGAACTCTGGGCCACGATCAAGGCCAGTCCAATGGTGGTATGGGAGACAGTATCGGAAACGTTCAAAAACCTGCCGACCCCGGATTTTTCCAGCGGTTGGGCATGGCTCACCCAGCGCCTCAGTTGGGATTGAGCGGAACTCGGCAATAACTCTTGATCGCCCCCCCCTTGCCAACACCCCAAATCTGCGTTCCCCTTCCCAGAGCCGACACGAGGGAACCCCCGATGGAAAAAGTCAGTTTCACCCAGATGAAGGACGGCACGCGCGAGGAATATGAATTCCTCACGGCGCATGAGGTCGATTATACCAAAGGCACCGCCGACCGGCTGCTGACTGCGCTCGTCGATCTCGACAAGAGCCTCTCGGGCTATCAGGTCACGCGGCTTGGCCATTCGGTGCAGTCGGCGAGCCGTGCCTGGCGCGACGGCGCGGATACCGACTGGGTCGTCGCCGCCCTCCTCCACGATATCGGCGACATCTACGCGCCCTATAATCACGACGAATACGCCGCCACGATCCTCAAGCCCTTCGTCCGCGAGCAATGCACCTGGGTCGTGGAAAAGCATGGCGACTTCCAGATGCTCTATTACGGCCACCATGTCGGCGGCGACCGGATGAAACGCGACCGCCACCGGGGCAGCCCCTTTTTCGACGATTGCGCGGAATTCTGCGAGCGCTGGGATCAGGCATCGTTCGACCCCGACTATGACAGCCTGCCGCTCACCTTCTTCGCGCCGATGGTGCGAGAGGTCTTTGCCCGCAAGCCCTACGATCCCGCCGTCACACGCAGCGGCGAACGGGTGCCTCTGACCGATGCAGCGACCGCCGCGACCCGCTAACGCCTGAGCGCAAAGCCGACGCCGCCCAGCACCAGCACGGCGGCGATGACGAAGCGCAACGTCAAAACCTCGCCCAGAAACGCCATGCCGCCGGCGACGGCGAAGACCGGCACCGTCAGCTGCGCCACCGCCCCACGCGACGGGCCGAGCGCGGGCAGGACGCTGTACCAGAGCGCATAGCCAAGGCCCGAGGTGACGGCCCCCGAAACGACGGCCAGCGCGACCCCCGCCGGTGCCGGCGCCAGCGCTGCGGGCGTTATCGCAATGAAGATGAACAGAACCAAAGCCACCGGTACCGCCAGCAGAAAGTTCCATGCCGTCGCCGCCAAAGCGTCCCGTGCACCGCGCGCCGAGAGCGAATAGATCCCCCAGCCGATCCCCGCCGCCGCCATCATCGCCGCCTGCAACGGATGCCCCGACGGCGCCGATCCCGGTGCCAGCAGGTAAAGCAGCCCGGCGAAGGCAAGCCCGGCCCCGACCCAGCGCCGCACGGGCACCGCCTCGCCCGCCATGAGCGCGCCCGCGAACATGGTGATCTGCACCATCCCGAAGAGGATCAGCGCGCCCGTCCCGGCATCGAGCGCGCCATAAGCGAGCGAGAACCCGAAGAGATAGACGAGAAGCGACAGCGCCCCGACAGCCCGCCCCGGCCACCCTGCCCAGACCGGCGTACCCCGTACCGCCCGGATCGCAAGCAGCATGCCAAGCATCCCGGCCCCCGCGCTCAGCCGGACCACCGCGAAGACCACGGGATCAATCAGCCCCGGTCCGACCGCAGCCCGGTTCAGGACCGAATTCGCCGCGAAAGCGGTCATCGTCAGGAGCGTAAGCAGGAAAAGCCGCATGCGCCCTTCTAGCCTCGCCCCCGCCCACCGGCAATCGCCTTGCCTTCGCCGGAACAATCCGCTCCCTATGCCGTTATCCACCAGAGGCCGATGATGCTCAACGCCCTGATCCTGCTTGCCGGCCTCGCCACCGCCGGCCTCATGCTCTGGCCTCCGATGGCGAAGTCCCGCCTCTGGCGCGCGACGGTCACGCCGCTCGCCTCGATCATCGGCTCGGGCTTTCTCGTCCTCGGCCCCATCCTCGAACACAGCTACGGCTACTACGCGCCGCTCGTCATGGCCGCCCTCTGCGCCGCCGCCTATGCCTTCGGCGACGCGATCCGCTACAACATCACCATGCGGATGGAAGGCCCGCACAGCCGCTCCGCCCGCCGAGGAACGACTGGAAACTCTCGCCTCCGGGCGCTTTCGCTTCGCCTACATCATCTCGGTCGCCTATTACCTCAATCTCTTCGGCGCCTTCGCGGTCAGCCTCACCCCCTTCGACAGCGCCGTGAATGGCCGCATCGTCACCACCGCCGTCTTCGCGCTGATCCTCGTCACCGGCTGGACCAAGGGCTTTCACGCGCTGGAACGGATGGAGCAGGTGTCGGTCGGCATCAAGCTCGCCATCATCGCCGCGATGATCGCCGGGCTGGCGTGGTACTTCGGGTCCAAGGTCACCGACGGCGGCCTCGTCTTCGACCCGCCGACGCTCACCGGCTGGCCCGCGATCACCCTCGCCTTCGGCCTCATCGTCACCGTGCAGGGGTTCGAGACCGCCCGCTATCTCGGCTCCGAATACGACGCCAAGACCCGCCGCCGCGCGATGCGGATCGCCCAAGCGCTCTCCACCGCGATCTACATGGTCTATATCGGCCTCATCGCCTATCTCTTCACCCCGGATGAGGCGCAGCTCTCGGAAACCGCGATCATCGACATGATGCGCGTCGTGGCCCCGATCCTGCCCGGCCTGCTCGTCGCCGCAGCGCTGGCCGCGCAGTTCTCCGCCGCCGTCGCCGATACCGGCGGCGCGGGCGGCCTCATGGAGGAACTGACGAAGGGCAAGGTCAAGGTTCACATGGCCTATGCCGTCCTCGTCGCCGCCGGTGTGGCGCTGACCTGGGCCAGCGACATCTTCGCGATCATCGCCTATGCCTCCCGCGCCTTCGCGGCCTATTACGCGATCCAGGCCGCCATCGCCGCCGTCGCCGCCCACCGGCACGAGAAGGCGCATCTCCGCGCCGCCCTCTACGCCGCGCTCGCCGCCTTCGGCCTCGTCATCGCCGTCTTCGGCACCCCGGCGGAATAGCCGCCCCTTCCCCTCGCCCCGCCCATTCGCTAAGGGAAACCCGACAAAGGACGGGACGACAGTGATGGAAAAGACCTTCAACGCCGCCGAGGCGGAGACGCGCCTCTACGACGCCTGGGAAAAGGCCGGCGCCTTCAAGGCGGGCGCGAACGCGAAGCCGGGGGCGCAGACGTTCTCCATCATGATCCCGCCGCCCAACGTCACCGGCTCGCTCCACATGGGCCACGCCTTCAACAACACGCTGCAGGACATCCTCGTCCGCTGGCACCGGATGCGCGGCTTCGACACGCTCTGGCAACCCGGTCAGGACCATGCCGGCATCGCCACCCAGATGGTCGTCGAACGCGAACTGGCGAAGGACAAATCCAACGCCACCCGCCGCGAGATGGGGCGCGAGGCCTTCCTCAAGAAGGTGTGGGAGTGGAAGGGCCAATCCGGCGACACCATCATCAACCAGCTCAAGCGCCTCGGCGCGTCCTGCGACTGGTCCCGCAACGCCTTCACCATGTCCGGCGCGCCGGGCGCCTCCGCCTCGGACGAGGGCAACTTCCACGATGCCGTCATCAAGGTCTTCGTGGAGATGTACCAGAAGGGCCTGATCTATCGCGGCAAGCGCCTCGTCAACTGGGACCCGCATTTCGAGACCGCGATCTCCGATCTCGAGGTCGAGCAGGTCGAGGTGCAGGGCCAGATGTGGCACTTCAAGTACCCGCTCGCGGGCGGCCAGACCTATGAATATGTCGAGAAGGACGAGGACGGAAACGTCACCCTCCGCGAGACGCGCGACTATATCTCCATCGCCACGACCCGGCCCGAGACGATGCTCGGCGACGGCGCTGTCGCGGTTCATCCATCGGATGAGCGTTACGCGCCAATCGTCGGGAAACTCTGCGAAATCCCGGTCGGGCCGAAGGAACACCGCCGCCTGATCCCGATCATCACCGACGAATACCCCGACCCGACTTTCGGCTCCGGCGCGGTCAAGATCACCGGCGCGCATGACTTCAACGACTACGGCGTCGCCAAGCGCAACGACATCCCCTGCTACCGGCTGATGGACACCAAGGCCGCGATGCGCGCCGACGGCGCGCCCTATGCCGAGGCCGCGAGACCGCGCAGGCGATGGCCGCGCCTGGCTCATCGCCAAGGGCTACCTCAACCCCGGCCTAGAACAGCCGATGACCCTGTCCGAAGCCGAGATCGACGCCCTCAACCTCGTCCCCGACGACCTGCGCGGCCTCGACCGCTACGAGGCGCGAAAGCGCGTGATCGACCAGATCACCGCCGAAGGCCTGGCCGTCACCATCCTCGAAAAATCCATCGACAAGGAAACCGGCGCCGAACACCTCGAACGCATCCCCTTGGTCGACCAGAACAAGATGATGCAGCCCCATGGCGACCGCTCCAAGGTGGTCATCGAGCCGATGCTGACCGACCAGTGGTTCGTCGCCACCGACAAGATCGTCGAACCGGCGCTGAACGCCGTCCGCGACGGCATGGCGGCGCAGGAGGCCGGGAGCTTCGACGAAAAGGCCGGCTACACCCGCATCCTGCCCGAACGCGACGCCAAGATCTATTTCCACTGGCTCGAAAACATCGAGCCCTGGTGCATCTCCCGCCAGCTCTGGTGGGGGCACCAGATTCCGGTGTGGTATGGGCCAGAGACGAGGAACGGGCTTTTGGCAGACCGTGCTCGAAGCTGGCTACAGAAGCTTCAGCGAGAGCTCGTCCGACACAACGCATTCTGACGCATGCAGAAAGCTCAAGTGCCGACGTGCTCGACGAGGCTCAGATGCAAACTGGTCGCGAGTGCTAGCTGCGCTTCATGCATGCGAATACGTCGAAGCGCATGCTGGTGGCGAGCTATTACCTCTGGCGCGACCCCGACGTCCTCGACACCTGGTTCTCCTCCGGCCTCTGGCCCATCGGCACGCTCGGCTGGCCCGAGGAGACGCAGGAACTGAAGAAATACTTCCCGACCGACGTCCTCGTCACCGGCTTCGACATCATCTTCTTCTGGGTCGCCCGGATGATGATGATGCAACTGGCCGTCGTCGACCAGGTCCCCTTCCACACCGTCTATGTCCACGCCCTCGTCCGCGACGAGAAGGGCCGGAAGATGTCGAAGTCCTTGGGCAACGTCATCGACCCCCTGCAACTCATCGACGAATACGGCGCCGATGCCGTCCGCTTCACCGTCACCTCGATGGCCGCGATGGGCCGCGACCTGAAGCTCTCGAAGGACCGCATCGCCGGCTACCGGAACTTCACCACGAAGCTCTGGAACGCCACCCGTTTCGCCGAGATGAACGCGCGTCTTCGCCCGCGACGCTGTAGCTACGGATGCACTACAGAAACCCGACGCGAAACATACGGTAAACCGCTGGATCATCGGAGAGACCGCCCGCGCCCGCATCGCCGTCGATGAGGCGCTGACCGCCTACCGCTTCAACGACGCCGCGAACACGCTTTATGCCTTCGTCTGGGGCAAGGTCTGCGACTGGTATGTCGAGTTCGCCAAACCCCTGATGGACGCGGAGCACGCAGACGAAACCCGCGCCACGATGGCCTGGGTGCTGGACCAGTGCTACATCCTCCTCCACCCGATCATGCCCTTTATTACCGAGGAATTATGGGCACTTACCGGGGATCGCGCCAAGATGCTCGTCCATGCAGACTGGCCCGGTTACGGCGCGGAACTCATCGACGAACCCGCCGACCGCGAGATGAACTGGGTCATCGCCCTCATCGACGAAATCCGCTCCGCCCGCGCCCAGATGCACGTCCCCGCTGGCCTGAAACTCCCCGTCGTGATGACCGCGATGGACGAAAAAGGCCGCGCCGCCTGGGCCAACAACGAACCGATGATCACCCGCCTCGCAAGGCTCGACGGCATGACCGAAGGCAAGGCCCCGAAGGGCGCGATCACGGTTCCCGTCGAAGGCGGCAGCTTCGCCATCCCGCTCGAAGGTGTTATCGACATCACCGAAGAAAAATCGCGCCTTTCCAAGACGTTGGAAAAGCTGGAGAAGGATCTGAACGGCCTGAAAGGCCGCCTCTCCAACCCCAAATTCATCGAAAGCGCCCCCGAGGACATCGTCGAGGAAACCCGCGAAAAGCTCGCCCTCATGGAGGACGAGGCCACGAAACTGAAGGCCGCCCTCAAACGCCTCTCCGACCTCGGCTAAGCCTTTCATCTTGCCGGAAATACCTTGGGGGTCCGGGGGTAAAACCCCCGGCCGCCTCAGGCCAGATCGACCGGCGGCAGCGGCGGCGCATCGTCATGCACCGGCACGGTCTGCCGCTCGATCTTCCGCCACACCCGCGGCGGCTCGGCCCCCCGATGCAAGGCCCGGATCGCCACCTGCACCGCCTCGTCCGCCTTCGTCCGCCGCGACAGATGCCGCGCATAGTCCACCCAGGTGGCGACGTAATACTTCTCGCTCCACAATTCCGGGCGCTCCAGATCGCGCAGGAGCGCCCAGCGCCATGCCCCGTCACGCATCCGGATGCGCCGCCGCTCCTGCATGAGCGACAGGAACAGGTCCACATCCTCCTGGGCGATCTCGTATTCGACCATGATGAAGATCGGCCCGCTCCTCGCGCGCAGGTCAATCTTGGGTTCGACCGAGGTGATAAGACCGAGGGGTGTCAGGTCGAGATCGGTAAACTCATGAACCTGAAGAAGGTTTCCGGCCATCGCCCCTACGATGAGCACCGCGGCGGCGAACCCGAAGGCCAGTGGCACGCCGCCCTGATCGGCAAGCGCCCCCCACGCCCACGCCCCCCCCGCCATGCCGCCGAAGGTCGCCATCTGATAGAAGGAGAGTGCCCGCCCAAGCACCCAGCGCGGCGTCGAAAGCTGCACCGTCGTATTGAAGAGCGACAACGCCAGGACCCAGCATGCCCCACCCAGCATCAGCGCCGGCACGATGACAAAGACCGGCGGCACCAGAGCCAGCGCGACGAGCGCCGCCGCGAAGCCGACAAAGGCCAGGCGAACGACCCTTTCATTGCTAAGCCAGGACCGTAGCCGCGCATTCATGAAAACGCCGCAGATCGCGCCCGCGCCGAAGCAGCCAAGGAGGATGCCGTAACCCAGAGCCGACCCTTGCAACGTATCGCGCGTGTAGATCGGCAAAAGCGCCATCAGAGATGACGCCCCGATGCCGAAAAGGCAGGACCGGGCCATCACACGGATCAGCGCGGGCGACATGATCATGTAACGGAACCCGGCGCCAAGGGCGCGGCTCAGGTCTTCGCGCGGCAGGGGCGTTTCTGATATCGGTCCGCGCCAGCGCAAGAGGCCGAAAATGAAGCTGACATAGCTCAGCGCATTCACTGCGAAGGCCGCCGCCGCACCCGCCGCCGCGACGATGGCACCGCCGATGGCCGGCCCGACGGAGCGCGCAAGGTTGAAGCCCATCGAATTCAGGCTGACCGCCTGCGCCACCTCCGCGCGCGGCACGATATCGCCGATGGAGGCTTGCCAGGACGGGTTGAACAAGGCCGTGCCGCAACCGATGAGAAAGGTGAAACCCAGAAGCATCCAGGGCGTCAACCACCCCTGCCAGGCGACGACGGCAAGAAGAACCGAGACAGCGAACATGAAGATTTGCGCCGAAAGCATGATCCGGCGGCGGTCGAAATTATCCGCCAAAGCGCCCGAAAACAACGAAAACAACATGATCGGCAGGGTGTTCGATGACTGCACCAGCGCCACCATGCCGTGGCTCGTCGTCAGGCTTCCCATCAGCCAGGCAGCGCCGACCGCCTGGATCAGCGTGCCGAGATTGGACGCCTGACTGGCCAGCCACAAACCGCGAAAGCTGCGATTGGCGAGCGGCGCCAATGTAAGCGGCGTAGCGATTGTATTCTCCCCCCGTTCTTGCGCCTTCCTTTTCTGCGCCCGTCATCCGGCGACCGCAAGGCAGCCGGCGCCGGTCCGTGCAAGATACTTGCCGCCCGACGCACTTTCTGGTCTTGATCGCGCCATGACCGGACCACGCTACAGCATGCTCGTTCAGGGCCTTCCCGCCACCGTCCCCTTCGTCGGGCCGGAGACCCAGGAACGCGCGCGGATGAGGCGCTTCGCAGCGCGGCTCGGCGCGAATGAAAGCGTCTTTGGCCCCTCCGCCGCCGCCATCGCGGCGATGGCCCGCGCGGCGCAGGACATATGGATGTATGGCGATCCGGAAAACCACGACCTCCGCACCGCTCTTGCCGAGTATCACGGGGTGACCCCGGCCCATGTCGTCGTCGGTGAAGGGATTGACGGGCTTCTGGGCTACCTCGTCCGCCTTCTGATCGAACCGGGAGATGCCGTCGTCACTTCGGATGGCGCGTACCCGACGTTCAACTTTCACGTCGCGGGCTTTGGCGGGGCGCTGCACAAGGTGCCGTACAACGGCAACCACGAGGACCCCGAGGCGCTGGTTGCCCGAGCTGCCGAGGTGGACGCAAAGCTCATCTATCTTGCCAACCCGGACAATCCGATGGGCTCATGGCATCCGGGCGCAACCATCGCGCGAATGCTGGACACGCTGCCGGACGGTACGCTTCTCGTGCTGGATGAGGCCTATGTCGACCTCGCCCCGGAAGGTACGGCGGCGGAGGTCGCGGCGGACGATCCCCGCGTCATCAGGATGCGCACCTTTTCCAAAGCCTACGGCATGGCGGGCGCGCGGATCGGATATGCCCTCGGCCATCCCGGCCTCGTCGCCGCCTTCAACAAGATCCGCAACCATTTCGGCGTCAGCCGCATTGCCCAGGCAGGCGCCATCGCGTCAATCATGGACCGCGGCAACCTGACGCTCGTCCAGCGCCGAGTCGCCAGCTCACGCGACGAACTGGCGCGGATCGCGCGGTTGCACGGTCTGACGCCTCTGCCCTCGGCGACGAATTTCGTGACCATGGACTGCGGCGCGGATGGCGACTTCGCCCGCCGGGTCCTTTCGGAACTCATCGCCCGCGACATCTTCGTCCGGATGCCTTTCGTCGCGCCGCATGACCGCTGCATCCGTGTCAGCTGTGGCCTGCCCGCGCAGAACGCGCTTTTCGGCAACGCCCTGCCCGAGGCGCTCGCCGCCGCGCGCTCAGCGTCCTGAAACCACCGCCGCCGCCGCATCGAGCGCACCGCCCCCGTGCTGGATATCGAGCGCCTGCATTCCGGCCTCCATGACCGCAAGCGCGCCAAGCGTCATATGTGCGTTGACATGCCCCATATGCGCGACCCGCAGGAAATCGCCATAGGCCGGCTCCGAGGGCTCGGCCATGCCAAGCCCGATACCGAGCGTGACACCTCCTTCGGCCTCGCACCAGGCGCGCAGCCGCCCGGCCCCGCCGCCACCAATCTTCGCCGCCGTCACCGAATGCCCGCGGCAGGCAGGCTCCGCGACGTTCAGCGCGATGTCGCCGCCCTGGGACCAGGCCTCGAATGCCGCCCAGACGGTACGGGCGAGCGTGGCGTGACGCGCCCAGGCGGCCTCAAGCCCTTCCTCATGCACCAGCATCTTCAGGCCTTCGGCAAGTCCGAAGAGGTGATGCGTCGGTGCGGTGCCCCAGAAATACTGCCAAAGTTCCGTCGGATCGGCGCGCGCGCGCCAGTCCCAGTAGGGCGTTCTGAGGTCGGCGCGTTTGGTCGCCTGCCGCGCACGTTCCGAGAACCAGACGAAGGCCAGCCCCGGCGGCGTCATCAGCCCCTTCTGGCTTGCAGCGACCAGCACGTCGACGCCCCAGTCATCCATCCGCATCGGATCGCAGCCGAGCGAGGCGATGGCATCCACCGCGAGAAGCGCGGGATGGCCCGCCGCGTCGATGGCGGCCCGGATCGCGGGAATGTCGTTCCTGACGGTCGAGGCAGTGTCGATATGGGTCACCAGAACCGCGCGGATGCGATGGTCCTTGTCCGCCCTGAGCGCTGCCTCGATCCGACCCGGATCGGCAGGGCTCCGGCGGCCGAAATCCAGCTTCTCGACCTCGATCCCCATCGCCTCGGCGGAAAGCGCCCAGCCAAGCCCGAACCGCCCCGTGATGGCGACAAGCGCCTTGTCACCGCGTGAGAAGAGGTTGCTGTTCGCCGCCTCCCAGCCACCGTGGCCGTTGGCGATGTAGATGGCCACATGGTCCTCGGTCAGCGCGGCGCGCTTCAGGTCCTGGACGATCTCCTTCGTTAGGTCATGCAGCTCACCCTCATAGATGTTGGGGGCCGGCCGGTGCATGGCGCGAAGCACACGGTCGGGCATGACCGATGGCCCCGGAATTGCAAGATACGGCCGGCCGTTTGCAAGAACTCATGATGTGCTCCCCGATATTATCCGAGGCGTATGCGCGGGCATCGGGAAGGTCAATCCATCGCGATTGGGCGCGGGCCGCTTGGCGCTTGGCCTTTACGATGGCACGCGGTGCTGCGATGCTCCGCCGCGCGAACAGCAAGGTTGAGACCACCCCATGAACGGCGAAGCAGCCCCGGACCGAAGCCTTTTGGACGTCACCGGCAAGGATCGGTTCGACTTCCTTCAGGGACTCGTCAGCAATGATCTTGGAAAGCGGAAGGACGGCCTGGTCTATGCGGCTCTGCTGAGCCCGCAGGGCAAGTATCTTGCCGATTTCTTCGTCGTGCCACAGCCCGATAGCCTGCTGATCGATGTAAAGACAGAACTGGCCGAGGGGCTGTTGCGGCGGCTCTCGATGTACCGCCTTCGGGCCGATGTGCAGATCGCAGCCTCAGCGCTGAAGGTGACGCGCGGCCTTGGTGCGACGCCGGCGGGCGCCTTTGCTGATCCCCGCCACCCCGCGCTTGGCTGGCGACGCTATGGCGGGATTGCGGGCGCAGCTCCGATCATCGATTGGGAGGCGATCCGCGTCGAACATTGCGTTCCCGAGACCGGCGTCGAGCTTATCCCCGACGACACCTACATCCTGGAAGCCGGGTTCGAGCGGCTGAATGGCGTCGATTTCCGCAAGGGCTGCTATGTCGGGCAGGAGGTGACCGCGCGGATGAAGCACAAGACCGAATTGCGCAAGGGTTTCGTCACGGTGCTGGTGGAGGGTGCCGCTCCGATCGGGACCGAGATACGCAGCGGCGACAAGGTCGCCGGGACGCTTTTCACGCAGGCGGGCGGCAAGGGCATCGCCTACCTGCGCTTCGACCGCGCCGAGGGCGCGATGTCGGCGGGCGAGGCCACGGTGCGATTGCCATGAAAAAGGCCGCCCTCCGGGGCGGCCTTTTGTCGAAAGCGGCGGCGCTCAGGCGCGTTCGCTGTATTCGAAGAGCTCGGTGTTGACGATGACGTCCTCACCCTCGCCCACGAAAGGCGGAATCATGATCCGGACGCCATTGTCGAGAATCGCGGGCTTGTAGCTGTTGGCCGCGGTCTGGCCCTTCACCACCGGCTCGGTCTCCACGATCTTGCAGGTCACCTTCTGCGGGATCGAGACCGACAACGCCTCATCCCCGTAATACTCGATGGTCGCGGTCATGCCATCCTGCAAGAACGGGCGGCGGTCGCCAAGAAGCTCGGCATCCAGTTCGATCTGTTCGAAGGTATCATTGTCCATGAAGACGAGGCGGCCGTCGTTCTCATAGAGGAACTGCTGGTCCTTCTGCTCCAGCCGCACCTGCTCCACCTTGTCTTCCGAACGGAAGCGTTCGTTGAGCTTGCGGCCATCGCGGAGGTTCTTCAGCTCCACCTGAGCAAAGGCACCTCCCTTGCCGGGCTTCACATGATTGACCTTCACGGCGCCCCAGAGACCGCCGTCATGCTCCAGCACATGGCCGGGGCGAATTTCGTTGCCGTTGATCTTGGGCATCGGATTGAGCCTTGCGATAAGGTTGAATGGAAATTTGCGGCACCTATATATTCCGGGCCGGTCTCTGGCAAGCCAACTAGATGCTGAGAGGTGTTCCGAGCCGCCATGCTCCACACGCATAGCAGGCATGCAGTCTGGGGCATACCGAATCGAACACGAATGGCCGTATTGAGCAGAACGCCGGTAAACGCAAGAGCAAGAAAAACAGGAACTGGAAATGCGCGATTTCGTTGACGGCACCGCATTCAACTACGAGCAAGGGCAAAGGTCGCGCAAACTTTTCGCGGCTGTGGTCCTTGCAGCGCTGGATGATGCGATTGCCGATGATAAGAAGTATGGCAACGGGCCAGAGCAGATTGCCCGTTGGGCAAGGTCGCGTGACGGCCGTGAGGTGTTGTCCTGCGCCGGGATCGATCCGAACGAACGGGTCGTGAAGGGGCTGATGGAATTCGTCTCGAAAGGGGTTCGCACCTCGGTCGCGCTGTCGCGCGAAGAGAGCGAGCGTCGTCATGCGGCCGAAGAGGCCGAAGCAGCTTAAGCCGGGATCACATCTTCCCGGATGCACGAAACGCGCCCATCGGGCGCGTTTTCGTTTGGTGGGCGGCTTTCTGGCTGGCCGGAGTCAGTCGAACTTCTGCGCCTCGAGCACACGCGCGATTTCCTGCCGGACAAGCTTGCGGACGTTACGGGTGATGCGCTCCCCGAGCGGGCCCTGCAATTCCTCGCGGATCACTTCGGAGATGAGATCGCGCAGCATGTCCATATCGATGACAGTCTCGTCATCGGGCGCGAAGAGGCCGACATCGTCCTGCCCGTCCTCGTCGAGCGGATCGGCGGAAGCACCGGAAAGCGCGGCCGCTGCGGCGAGCGGTTCTGCCAGGGCCGTCGGCGCCGGGCCTGACGGCGCATCGTCGGCGGCCGCCTCGGTCAGTTCCGTCATTTCAGCTAGAAACTCTTCCGCCGGCTCGGTGCGCGCGCTCTCGGCCATATCCTCTTCGTCGGCATCCGCTTCCGCCGCTTCGGCATCACCGTCCGCGACATCCGCTTCGGCAGGGTTTAATTCGCCCACCTCCTCACGCTGAACCTCGGCACCGTCATCGAATCCGGGCGCGCCTTCGGCCTCGGTCGTGGCCGCAGCGGCACCGCCGGTCGCATCCAGCGCCGACGCATCCTCGTCCGCCGTCTCGTCCAGAGGATCTGCGGCCCGGTTGGCCGCACCGAGGTGGAGACGACCCGCCAGAACGGCACCGGCGGTGGCAAGAAGGCGATCACCGCCGGAAATCACCTGCCAGTCGGGGCGACGCGCGGCCGGCTCGTGACGCTTGAAGGCGATTTCGTCCGCGCCAGACGTGGGCTCCGCGGCTTCCGGCGCAGGCTCAGGATCGGCTTCGGTGGGTTCTGCCGCATCCGGCTCTCCGGGCGCCTTGCCCCGCCCAGAGGCAGTCATCGCGTCACCGGCAACCGGGGCCATAAGCGACGCATCCTCGATTTCAAAACGCAACGGGCCACCGATGTCGACGGCGAACCCGTCGTCGAACGCATCGTCCAACGCCTGCTTGTCCGGATCGTCCCGCGTCTTTTTGACTTCGCTCCCATCAGGTTCGAATTCATGGCCAATGCCGGCCACCGCCGCCTCAAGCTCCGCGATGGTGGTTTCGAGAGAGGCAATATCGTCTTCGAGGACCGAAGCCGGGCGGACCGACGCGGGCGCCCCCGGCGCAGTCGCGCCCTTGGCCTGCGCCGCGTCCCAGTCGGCATCCTGCGCCGCTTCGCCTGTCTCCGCGGGATCGGCCGCAATCGCGATCTCTTCGACCTCTTTGCTCGGCGAAGCGTCACCATCATCCGAATCCGCGACGATTTCGATGCGATGCGCGTCGGTCAAAAGGAGTTTTCCGACCGCCTCTTTTTCCGCGGCACTGTCCACCTGACGGATCTCCTTTGTCTTTCGATCCTCGGACACGAGTCGCCGAATCGACGAAAGAACGTCCTGAATCTCAAGATTCGATAGGGGATCGGGCATGGGCATTCCTCAACAACTGGCAACGGCCACTTTAGACCGGCGCAATTCCGCCGACAACCGATCCCTGAGATTTCAGTTCTTGCCGATGGCCTTCAGGACACGATCAAGGCTCTTGCCCTGGACCGAGGTCGGAGGCGCGTTCTTGACCGCGTTGTAGTAGGCCGCCGGATCGTAAACCGGAATCCCGAGGTTCAGATGCTCGACCGTCAGAAGACCCATAGAGGCCAGAAGTGAATAGTTTGCTACCTGGAGATTGGCGACGGCGGTGATACGGCTTGAGCGGGCATCGAGAAGCGACTGTTCAGCGTTCAGCACATCAAGTGTCGTGCGGGCGCCAAGCTTGGCTTCTTCCCGCACACCGTCATAGGCGATGGTGGCCGCCGAAATCTGGAGATCCGTCGCCGAAATCTGCGCCCGGGCCACGGCGATGTCAGCCCAGGCATTGGCAACGTTCTGCGCAATGATGACACTGGACTGCTGAAGCCCGGCGCGCGACGAATCACGCTGCGCGATGGCCTGACGATGGACCGAGGAAAGTTTGCCGCCGGCATAAAGTGGCTGCGTCAGTCGCACACCGACGGACGACGCGTTGATGCCGTTATCGTTTCGCGCCAGGGACGCATCGGCGGAGATTGTCGGAAGTCGCTGCGCGGCGGCGAGCGCCACGCCGAAATCGGCCGCGGCGACCTGATGCTGCGCCTGAAGCAGGCTCGGATGCGTGCGAAACGCGATACGTTGCGCTTCGTCGACGCTCTTGGGCAGCGCGGGCGCCCTCGGCGCGATGGCGAGCGGGCCGGGATAGTGCCCTGTCGACGCCTTGTAGCTTTCGCGCGCAGCGGCAAGCTGGCCCTGCGCTGCGGCGAGACTGGCGCGCGCGGCGGCCAGCTGCGCTTCGGCCAGCGCGACGTCTGTCCGCGTGACCTCACCCACATCAAACTGATCCTGGGTGGCCCGCAGCGTCTCGCCGAGTACCCGCACGGAGTTTTCGTTGATCGCCACATTCTCCAGCGCTGACCGCACACCGAAATAGGCCTGAACCGCCGCCAGAAGCACGTTCTGTTCGACCCCGACCAGCGCCTCACGAGTGGCAAGCACGGATTCCTTGGCGATATCGACGCCGATGCGGTTGCGACCGCTGTCGAAGAGCGTCATCTGCGCGCTGAGCGCCACCGTGGCGCTCAGCTGATCAGCACCAACGCTGACCGGGTCCTGATAGCCGGCGTTCGCAACAAAGTTCAGGATCGGACGGAGCGCCGCAACGGCCGTCGCCACATCCTCGTCGGCGGCCCGCAGAACCGCGCGGTTCTGTTCGAGCAGGTTGGAGTTCTTGTAAGCCGAGACCAGCGCGTCCGCGAGAGTTTCAGCCGCTGCCGGCGTGGCTCCTACCATGCCGAGCGCGAAAAGGCCGGAAGCAAGCAGACGTCGGACATTGACGGTGGTCATCGGTACATCCCTCTTTCGGATCAGGGCCGCAGGCGACCCGCCGTTAAGCAACTTACAGTGCAAAGGCCGGGCGTCGCGCGAACCCGTTCAGAACAGGCGCGGAGGCGTTGAAGGCGAAGCGCCACGAAATCGCGCCGTCGATCTTGTGGCCGATGCGGCAGACGCCGAGCGCACCATCCATGAAGAGGCAGCCGATCCGGCCGCCATCCTTGAGCTGCGCGGCGATCGCCTCGGGCAGCACCTCTGCGGCACCTTCGACGACGATCGCGTCGTAGGGCCCATGCTTTGCGGCACCTTCGGCCAGCGGCCCCTCGATCACGGCGGCGTTGTCCACGCCTTCCGTCGAGAGCCGCGCCTGCGCCTGGGCGGCAAGATCGACGTCTTCCTCGACCGCGACGACGGCCTCGGCCATACGCGCGATCACCGCTGCCGAATAGCCAAGGCCACAGCCGATATCGAGCACCAGATCCGTGGGCTGGAGGTCAAGCGCATCGAGCATCTTCGCAAGCGTCCGCGCTTCGAGCATGACCCGGCCGCCGCCGATGTCGAGATTGCCGCCGACATAGGCGGCCTCCCGGCGCGGCGCGGGCACGAAGGCTTCACGCGGGACGCTCAGCATCGCCGCGATGATCGGGAACTTGGTCACGTCATTCGGGCGGACCTGGGTATCCACCATCATGGTACGGCGCGCGGCGAAATCGGTCATGTCTGAACTCTTCGGTCTGAATTCGGGCTGAATGTGTCTTGCCATAGAACGCGAGGCTCGGCAACGGCAGAGGATACGGGATTACCGGACTGCGGCAATCCCCCGCGTCCGGATGCGTCGGTGTTTCAAGCACTTCCCGTATCCGGCGTGCCGGATCCGCACGCGGGCGTTGCGGGCGCGCGCGCTTCAGCCTATCGAGGATGGGACGGCCCTTGGCCTGCCGCATGCCCGCGCGTTCGCTGTGTGAAAGGATGAGATGCGCCCAGCCCCCATCCCCGGCGCGACGGACGTGGAGCCCGCGCCCGCCACACCCTTCAAGACCCAGCTTCTGAAATGGGTGGGGAGCAAGCAGAAGATCGCGCACGAGATCATTGCGCATTTTCCGCCCCGTTTCGGCGCTTATCACGAGCCGTTCCTCGGCGCGGCGGGCGTCATGGCCAACCTCGCGCCGCAGGAAGGGTACGGGTCGGACACGTTCGCGCCGCTGATCGAGATTTGGCAGACCCTGCGGGAGGACCCGGAGCGCCTCAAGCGCTGGTACAAGGCGCGCTGGCAGGCCTTTCACGCAACGGAAGACCGGACCGAGGCCTACGAGCGGATCAAGGCCTCTTACAACGCGCGGCCGAACGGTGCGGATTTCCTGTTTCTCACGCGCTCCTGCTACGGCGGTGTCATCCGTTTCCGCAAGGCGGATGGCTACATGTCCACCCCGATCGGCGCGCATCCACCGATCCGGCCGGAAGCCTTTGCCAAGCGCGTGGACCTCTGGCGCGCGCGTCTTGCCGGTTGCCACTTCGACCGTATGGATTTTGCCGAGGCCATGGCGCGGGCGAAGCCCTGCGACCTGATCTATTGCGATCCGCCCTACGCGCATTCGCAGACGATCCTCTACGGAGCGCAGGACTTCAGCCTTCCGGCGCTGATGGCGGCCATCGCCGATTGCAAGACGCGCGGCGTCTTCGTGGCGCTCAGTATCGACGGCAGCAAGAAGAGCGGCCAGCTGGCCTGCGACATTTCCAGGCCCGACGGTCTTTTTACGCGCGAAATCATGGTGACGGTCGGACGCTCCATGCTCCGGCGGTTCCAGATGGGCGGCCAAAGCGGCGAAAGCGAAGTGGTGCGTGACAGGTTGCTTCTGACCTATTGATCCAGACCGCCAAAGCCTTGGACTCCGCGACTGCGCGATATAGAAACGCGAGAAATCTCAATGAGTTGGCGTTCTAAGTGGTGCCCAGAGACGGAATTGAACCGCCGACACGCGGATTTTCAATCCGCTGCTCTACCAACTGAGCTATCTGGGCACCGGGGGCGCTTGCGCCCGGCGGGGCGTGTTTAGGCGAGGCGGGCGGGGCTGTCCAGAGGGATTTTGTGGAAATCGAGGGGCTGCGGCCCTTTAGTGCGGACGGTCGCGCGCGTCCTTGGCTTCGTCCTCATCCGGGTCGTCCTCCTCCGTTGCCGGGATCGCATAGGCTCCGGTCAGCCAGCGACCAAGGTCCACGTCGGCGCAACGTCTCGAGCAGAAGGGACGGTATTTCGGATCGGTGTCCTTGTGGCAGATCGGGCAGGCCATCGGCTATCCCCTCAAAAGCGCGGCCAGCGGCAGGCGGTCGCGCTTGCGTTGGAGCTCGTAATTTCCAAGCGGCGTCCAGCCGGCAAGGCTCGTCTCATTCGCCTCGCCCTTGAACGCGGTGCGGAGCTGCTGTTCCAGCGTCGCCCGGTCGCGTTTCGGCATCGGCGCGAAATCCACGGTGACCTGGCCGCCAAGCCCGCGCAAGCGAAGCTGGCGCGGCAGATCGCGGGCGGCGGCGATATTGGCCTTGAGCGCGGCGGCAGGCGAGGTGTCCGGACCCGTGTTGACGTCAACCGCCACCAGCGCGCGCGTGGGTTCAATGGCCATGTGGGCGCCCCCCGACAGAGGCACCACCGCGTCGAAAAGGGCGTCGATCATGTCGTCCACGCCGTGCAAAGCGAAGGCGTCCTCTGCCTCCGCCACCTCGTCGGGCGTCGGATCGAACCAATCGGACCCGGCCTGATGGTGCGGCCCGGGCGCATCGAGGAAAAGCTCGGGTGCGCCCTCGGAATCGGCAATGATCGCCTCGGCAAGGTCGCGCATCCGGGCGATATCCGCCGCAACGTCGTCGTCCTCAGCCCATTCCGAAGCCGACCGAAGAATGAGCCCGTAGGGAGAGTTTTCCATCTGCTCAGAAGCGATCGCGGTGAGCCGAGCGCGCATCTCGGCCCCCTTGATGCGGCGCGAAACGTTCAGCCCCGGCGCGGCGGGGGTGACGATCGCAAGGCGGCTCTTGAACAAAAGGCGGGTGGTAACGGGAATTGCCTTACCCGGCTCGGCATAGCCCGACACCTGCACCAGGAGGGACTGGCCGGGGCGAAGGCCCCCGGCCTCCCGCAGGAAGCCCTTCGCGCCTTCGGGCAGCTTCACGAAAACTCCGCCCTGGCCCTTCATCTGGCGGTCAACCGTTCCGCGCAGGATGGTGCCGGGGGCGAATTCCGCCGCCTCGCCCGGATCAACGAGCAGGTCTTGCAACTGGCCGTCGACGATCAACGCCGCGGCTTCGCGCCCCTGGTACAGACCCAGAACAACGATACGGCCCTTCATGCACCGCCTCCGTGCGTCTCGATGCCCGCCGCCTGCAATATCTGTACGGTCTCGGCCACGGGCAGCCCGACGACCCCGGTGAATGAGCCTTGAAGCCACGGGATGAAGGCGCCAAAGCGGCCCTGGATGCCGTAGGCTCCGGCCTTGCCCCGCCATTCGCCGCTGGCGAGATAGCCGTTGAGTTCGGCGTCCGAGAGCGATTTGACCTTCACGACCGTCTCGACCACACGTTCCCAGACACGCTCGCCTCGTTTCACCGCAACCGCGGTAATGACACGGTGGCGGCGGCCCGAGAGCTTCAGCAGAAATTCCGCCGCCTCGCCGGCGTTTTCGGGTTTGCCGAGAATGCGGCGGCCGAGGGCGACCGTTGTGTCGGCGCACAGCACAATCTCATCCGGCCCTGCCGTGACGGCGGCGACCTTTTCGAGCGCCATGCGGGCGCAGTAGGGGCGCGGAAGTTCCCCCTTCAGAGGCGTCTCATCGATATCGGGGGCGCGGATTTCGTCCGGAGTGAGGCCAAGCTGCGCCAGAAGCTCCTTCCGGCGCGGGCTTGCCGAACCGAGGATCAGGCGCAAAGCCACCTTACTTGAAGCGGTAATTGATCCGCCCCTTGGTCAGGTCATAGGGCGTCATCGTCACCTGAACCTTGTCGCCTGCCAGAACCCGGATGCGGTTTTTTCGCATCTTACCTGCCATCGTTGCGATGATCTCATGGCCGTTTTCCAGCTCGACCCTGAACGTCGCATTGGGCAGGAGTTCCTTCACGACGCCCGGAAATTCGAGACCTTCTTCCTTGGCCATGTTCACTCCATAGTTGTTACGTTCCCGGCCAAAACCGGGGCGCGCGTTAAATGCGCCCGATGGGCGGGGATTTCAAGCACTATGTGCGGCTTAGCTGTGCCGGACGACGCGCGCAAGCTGCGGCACCTGTTCGGGCCAGTGCCGGAGGTTGAGAACACCGCCATCCGCGCGAACGTCGGCCACCGCAGATGTAGAGACTTCGGCATAGACCCAACCGGGTTCACCGAGCGCGCCTTCGGCGAAGATACCCGTCGCGGGAAACCCCCGGTCCGGCGGGCCGTAGACCGAAGCCGCGCCAGTGTTTTCTTCCATCGCGACGCACCAGTCCGCATTTCCGACGACGGGCGCGTGGATCGCAATCATCTGGCCTTCCAGTGCCCGCGCCATCGCGCCCACGCGGACACGGGTGAAGCCCGCAAGAGCCTCGGTCGCGGAAGGGACAAGGAGGATCTCCACCCCTGCCTCGGCCAGGGCGCGACCCAGCAAGGGGAATTCGCTGTCGTAGCAGATCAGGACACCGATCCGGCCCAGATCGGTCTCGAAGACCGAAAGCCCTTCGCCCGCGACTACGTTCCAGTCCTCGCGTTCGAACCGGGTCATCATGGCTTTGTCCTGATGGCCGATCACACCCTTGGGGCCGACAAGGCTCGCCCGGTTGACGGGGCGTGCGCCCGCGTGGGGCAGACCATAGGCCGGACCGGAAGCGGTCAGGATGTGGACGCGGTGGTCGGAAGCAAGCCGGACATGCAAGCCGAGCACTGCCTCGCGGTGGCGATCCACCTCGCGCAGCGCTCCTTCGAGATCGGCCGCGACCGCCGCGCCACCGAGCGAGGCAAGCTCCATCCCGCCGTATTCCGGGAAAACCAATAGTTGCGCGCCCTGCCCCGCCGCGTCGGCGACCCAGCGGGTAATCTTCGCCTCGTAGTCCGCCCAGCTGTCGAACCAGTCGAGCGGATAGGCGGCGGCAGCGACTTTGATCGTCTTCGTCATGAGGTCATCCTTCCTTGGCGCGCGATCACAGTTCGCGCAGCCAGAATTGCATCGATTTGGCGGTCGGAAGGTCCTCTCCGACATCCTTCCAGACATATTCGGTAGCGACGCCGTCCAGCGGACGGTAGCCACGCTTGCGCCAGAACCCGTCGAGCGGGCGGTAGTCTTCGGGATGCATCGGATGCGTATCGGCCCTCACGACCCGACAAAAGGCCGAATAGCGGCGGGCGAGTTTGCGCGCGTGATCCTCGCGCACGTCGAAAAAGGCGTTGCCGATTTCCCTGCCCCTGAAATCCGGCAGAAGAACGGATTCCGCACAATAGAAGATCGCTGTGAGATCGAACCCCGACCCCTCGAACGCGGCCCCGAATTCATCGCCGTGATCCTCCATCGGCGTTCCGGTCGCCGCTCCGATCAATCGATCACCGTCGAAGGCGCCGACGACGATCGCTCCGGGACTTTCCCTGTAGGTCGCCAGGTAGCTACGCTCATACGCCAGATCGCCGTCGTAAAGATACGGCCAGTCGCGGAAGACTTCGATCCTCAGCCGCGCCACATCTTCCAGAACGCCGTCAAGCTCCGCGCCCGTCAGGCTGCGGATTTCGATCGTCATGCGGAGACCTGACGTATCCAGTCATTGAGGTTGTAATAGGTGGTCACGCGGGTGATCCGGCCGGCCTTCAACGAAAAGAACGCCCCGGCGGGCAAGACGTATTTTTGACCATGCGCCTCGGGCAGGCCCGGATCGGTCTTGAGGTAGGTGCCGTTGACCGTGAACTCGGCGGCGGCGCGGGTGCCGTCTTCACTTGCGAAGACCACCATATCAGTAAGGGTTTCGCCATAGGTCTCGCTCATATGGCGGCAGAAATCGGCGAATGCCGATTTGCCGATACGGGCTTGTCCTTCGTTCACGTGATGCACGAAATCGTCGTGCAGGGTCGCAACCATCGCGTCGAGGTCGCCACGGTTGAAGGCATCGTAGTAGGTGGCGATGACATCCCTGCTCATGTCAGACTCTCCTTCTGTCTAAGCTTCCTGGGGCGGCCCGAACCGCTCGATCATCTTCGTGCGGATCTGTTCGCGCGTCTGTCGGTAGGCGGCGAGCTTTGCCTCGCGCGTTTCGCCGATACCCGTGGGGTCCATCACCGGCCAGTATTCCACATCGAGATGGAAGAACCGCGTAAACTCGAGCGCCTGGCGCTGGCTGGCCGGGGACAGCGCCACCACGAGGTCGAAACCCGAAAGATCGTCGCCCCATTGCTGCATTTCCTCAAAGGAGCGGGAACGGTGGCGGGAAAGCTCGACGCCCAGTTCCTGACAGACGGCGACCGAAAACCCGTCGATCTCCATGTCGTTCTTCACGCCCGCCGACTGCACATAGCAGTTCTGGCCGTAGAGCTTTTTCATCAGCCCTTCCGCCATGGGCGAGCGCACTGCGTTGTGATCGCAACAGAATAGGACCGATTGTGGAAGCCCTACTGCCAAGCTTAGCCCCCGAAATGCAGAACGCAGATAAGCGTGAAGAGACGGCGCGCGGTGTCGATATCCAGTTTGGCCTTGCCGTCGAGCCGCTCTTGCAGCACCCGCGCGCCTTCGTTGTGAATGCCCCGACGGGCCATGTCGATGGCTTCGATCTGGCTTGGTGGCAGGCGTTTCACCGCATCGAAATAGCTTTCGCAGATATGGAAGTAGTCCTTCACCACCTGCCGGAACGGCGAGAGCGAGAGGTGAAATTCCGCAGCCTTTTCGCCCTGATCCGAGCCGATATCGAAGACCAGCCGCTTTTCGCGGATGGCAAGCGCCAGCCGGTATGGGCCTTCGGGCCTTGCGCCGTCGCCCCGGGCAGGGAGGTCAAAGCTGTTGTCCTCCAGAAGGTCAAAGATCGCGACCTTCCTCTCCTGTTCGATTTCCGCGGTCGGTGCGGGCAATCCGGTGTCATCGATCTCGATATGGCAGATGCGGCTCATGGCTCGCCCCCACCGTTCAGCCGGTCGAGCCGCGCGCGGACCGAGAGGCCGTGCGCCTCAAGGCTCTCCGATATGGCAAGCCGTTCGGCGGCCGGGCCGATCGCCGCAAGCGCCTCGGGCGTCATCCGGGCAATCGTCGTCCGCTTGAGAAAATCCATAACACTTAACCCACTTGAGAACCGCGCGGACCGGGCGGTCGGCAGGACATGGTTCGGCCCGCCCACGTAATCGCCAATTGCTTCGGGTGTCCAGCTTCCAAGGAAGATCGCCCCGGCATGGGTGATCTGCGCAGAAAGCGCCTCGGGGTCGGCGGTGCAAAGCTCCAGATGTTCCGGTGCCACGCGGTTCGACAGTTCCGCCGCCTCGGCCAGATCGCGCGTCACGATGACCGCACCGAAGTCGCGCCAGCTTGCCCCCGCGATGGCGCGGCGCTCAAGCGTTTCAAGCCGCTTTTCAACCGCCGCGACCACGGCTTTGCGCAAGGCCCGCATCATCCGTCACTAGGATCGATTGGGCGCTTTCGTCATGCTCGGCCTGACTCAGCAGGTCGAGTGCGATCCAGTCGGGATCGTTGTCGCGGTCGGCGATGACGAGGATCTCGGACGGACCCGCGATCATGTCGATGCCGACGCGACCGAAGACCCGCCGCTTGGCGGCCGCAACATAGGCGTTGCCGGGGCCGGTGATCTTGTCCACCGGGCGGATCGTCTTCGTCCCATATGCCAGCGCGGCGATCGCCTGCGCGCCGCCGATACGATAGACCATGTCCACACCGGCGATCCGGCGGCAAGCAGGACCAGCGGGTTGACCGTCCCGCCCGGCGTCGGACAACACACGACAAGCCGCTCAACCCCCGCCACCTTGGCCGGGATCGCGTTCATCAGGACCGATGAGGGATAGGAGGCGAGCCCGCCCGGCACGTAAAGCCCGGCCGCCGAAACCGGCGTCCAGCGCCAGCCGAGCGAGGCGCCCGTGACATCGGTCCAGCGCCGATCCTCTGGCATCTGGCGTATGTGGTAGGCGCGGATACGCTCGGCGGCGAGTTCCAGCGCGGCGCGATCCTCAGCCGAGACTTTCTGGCATTCCGCGGCAATCTCCTCGGACGAAAAGGCGAGCGTATCGGGCGTCAGCGTGAGGCGGTCGAAGCGTTCGGTCAGGGCGATGACCGCCTTGTCGCCTGTCGCCGCGCACCTCGGCGATGATCGCCGCCACGGCCTCGTCCACATCGGGCGCATCCTCGCGCTTCATGGTCAGAAGCGCCGCGAAGGCGGCCTCAAAGTCTCGATCGGTCGTGGTCAGGAAATGCGGCATGGCGAACCTCATCAGTCAGCCCCCCATACAGGCGCGGGCCGATTGCCTCAAGGCGTCAAAAGGTTACGTGAAAGTCGGCAAGCCTTCGATGGCATGCGCCAGATCGGTCCGGCATCTGGCGATGATGAAATCGGTAAAGGCGCGGATCTTCGGGTCACGCAGACGGCGATGCTGCGTCAGGCACGCAAGTTGCACCGGCAAGGGTGGCGTGTCGCGACAAACCGGCACGAGCCGCCCGTCGCGCAGATGGTCGGCAATCTCGAAGATCGGCTTCAGGATGATACCTCGCCCGTCGAGGGCCCAGCCCGTCAGCACATCGCCATCATCGGTCTCGAACGGCCCCGTGACCTCATACCTGCGCGGACCGTCAGGGGTTTTCAGCGTCCACTGGAACTCCGGCGCGCCGGGAAAGCGCAGGTTCAGGCAGTCATGCCGGTCCTTGACCAGCGACTCGCCCGTCATCGGATCGCCCCGCCGCGCGACATAGGCCGGCGCGGCGCAAAGAAGGCGCGGGCAGTCGGCGACCACCCGCATCTTCAGAGTGGAATCCTCAAGCGCACCGAGGTGAAAGGCCATGTCGAGCCCTTCGGTCACCACCTCGATATTGCGGTCGGACAGACGCAGGCGAATGTCGATCTGCGGATATTCATCCTTGAACGACGGCACATGCGGCGCGATGAACCGTCGTCCGACGCCGAGCGGCGCCGCGACGAAGAGCGTCCCGCGCAACATCTTCGTGGAAGCCATGACCGCCGCCTCGGCATCGTCGATAGCCTCAAGCACCTTGTGCGCGCCGTCGTAGAAAAGTCGCCCGTTCTCCGTTGGCTGCAAGCGCCGCGTCGTCCGGTTGAAAAGCCGGATGCCGAGGTGTTTTTCCAGATCCGCAATCCGCGCGGAGGCCACGGCCGGCGAGGTCCTCTGATCCCGCGCGGCGGCGGACATGGAGCCAAGCTCGAACACGCGAACGAACATCTTGATGTTGTTTACATAGGACATTGACCCTCCACGCCGCCCAATTCTTTGGCAGCCATTGAAAGTATTGAGGCATTAGACGCATTATCAGGAAGATAGGCTTCGGTATAGCTTAGGCTTCAACCGAATGGCCGGAGGGGCGGAATGTACGACTTCATTGTCCTGGGCGCGTGGCTGGAATTCGCGGTGCGCTGGCTCCACGTGATCACCGGCATCGCGTGGATCGGATCGTCCTTCTATTTCATCGCGCTCGATCTCGGCTTGCACCGCGACCGCAATCTGGCATCGGGCGCGGATGGCGAGGAATGGCAAGTCCACGGCGGCGGCTTCTACCATATCCAGAAGTACCTTGTGGCGCCCGAACGGATGCCGGACGACCTCGTATGGTTCAAATGGGAAAGCTACGCCACATGGCTGTCGGGCTTTGCGCTTCTTTGTCTGGTTTACTACCTCGGCGCGGATCTTTTCCTTGTCGACCCGAACGTGGCCGACATTCCGGTCTGGCAGGCGATCCTGATTTCGGTGGCCTCGCTTGGTCTGGGATGGCTGCTTTATGACATGCTCTGCAAGTCGAAACTCGGCGAAAGCCCGACCACGTTGATGGTGCTGCTCTACCTCATCCTCGTCGCGCTGGCCTGGTTCTACACGCACGTTTTCTCGGGCCGCGCCGCGCTGCTGCACCTTGGCGCGATCACGGCGACGATCATGACCGCCAATGTCTTCCTGGTCATCATCCCGAACCAGAAGATCGTGGTGGCGGACCTGATCGCGGGCCGCACGCCCGATCCGAAATACGGCAAGATCGCCAAGCTGCGCTCCACCCACAACAACTACCTGACGCTGCCTGTCCTCTTCATGATGCTGTCGAACCACTATCCCTTGGCCTTCGCGACAGGGAACAACTGGATCATCGCGAGCCTGGTGTTCCTGATGGGTGTCACGATCCGGCACTGGTTCAACTCAGTCCACGCGCGGAAGGGCAGGCCGACATGGACCTGGCTTGCCACGGTGCTCTTGTTCCTCATCATCGCGTGGCTCTCAACCGCGCCCCTCTTTCGCGCCGAGACGGGGAGCGAAACCTCCTTGCCCCTTACGCCTGCGCAGCAACGTTTTGCCGATGCGGCGGATTTCGCGGATGTGTCGGATATCGTGATGGGCCGTTGTTCGATGTGCCACGCGGCGGAGCCGGGCTATGACGGCATCCACTGGGCGCCCAAGGGGGTGATCCTCGACCGGCCCGAGGAGATCGCCCGATGGGCGCCGCAGATCTATCTTCAGGCAGGTGTGAGCCACGCCATGCCGCCCGCCAATGTCTCCTTCATCGAGCCGGAGGAGCGGGCGAGGATCGTCACCTGGTATCGCGGCGTCACTGGCCGCGACGGCTGAGAGTCAGCCCCGCGCAAAACGCCATTCGGTGATCTGGCGATAGGTCTCGTCAGGCTTCAGCAGGATCGACGGGAACTGCGGATGGTTTGGCGCATCGGGCCAGCCCTGCGCCTCGATCGCCACCCCTTCGCCCGGCTTTCGACCGGGACGCGCGGTGCCGTGGCCATCATAGATCTGCACGCCCGGCTCGGTGGTCGAGATGGTCATTGTCACGCCTGCGGCGCCCGTAAGATCAAGGACCGGCCGCAAGGCGGTGCGGGCCTCCGACAGGCAAAAGCAATGGTCAAGTACGGGGGCGCCGGGGCCGGCAACCCTACCCTCCCGAAAGTCGAACTCCGTCCCCGCGACAGATGCGATCTCGCCGGTCGGCAGAACCTCTTCCGTTGCGGGCAGATAGCGATCTGCGGCGATGCGCAGGCCGTGGCCCTGCCAGCTTTCCGTGCCATCAAGATTCCAGTAGCTGTGATTGGCCGCATTGAAGATCGTCGGGCGATCGGTATCTGCAACGACCTCCATTCGCAGCGTGCTGCCTTCGACGGAGTAGGTCACCCGAACCCGGCGGTTGCCGGGAAAGCCACCCTCTCCATCCGGCAGATCGCAGGAAAGCGTTACCCCCTCAGCCCCGGCGTGATCCAGGCACCAGATCTTCAGTTGCGTCCCCGCCGGGCCGGAATGAAGGATGTGCTTGTGGCCGACGTCCGCTGAAAACCGATGCTCTTCACCGGCGATGATGGTTGCGCTTTGCGCGATCCGGTTCGCCACAGGCGCGATCAGCGCCCCGTGGTAAATCATCGGGCCTTCATAGTCCGCAATGCAATCCGAGCCGAGCGTCAGACCGTGACCTACGCCTGCAAGTCGGACATCCTGAAGAATTGCGCCCAATGTAAGGATACGCGCCGTCAGCGTCTCAGACGACAGCATGATGGCCTGAACGGTACGACCCGAAGCGGTAGCGCCGAACTCTGCAACCGTGACCTTCACAATGCGATCCATGTCCTCAGTGCTGCCGCGATGACGGCGGCTCAGTCCCGCCACAGCGGATTTGACCAGGCGCGGCGCCCCGCCCGGTCGACGATCGTGACCCGAAGCCAGGGCGATGTCGCAAAACGGTCGAGGGGAACCGAAGCCCGCGTCATCGAGAGCCCATGCACCGCTTTCGCCGCCTGCCCGTGGCCCTGCACGATCACACTGGCAGTGGCGGAGCATTCGACCTCCACCGTCTTGTCGGTCACCTCGATCCGGCGCAGTTCCGGCCCTTGGGAGGCATAGTGCTGTCCCGCTTTCAGGGCCGCCAGCAGCGCGTCGGGGTCGTTTTCCTCGGCCTTGACCATGACCCAGCCGCCGAAATGGTCGGGTTCGGTGAAATGGGCGTCATCGGTCGCGACGAGGTTGATGCGCCGCCCCTCCGACAGAAGAAGATCGTTGATCGCAAAGCCATCCGCCCGGTCGCAGCCCGCCCAGCAGCCGTGATTGTAGGTCTCGACCGCGTGTGCCGCCTCGATCGTGCGGGCATCAGCGAGGGTAAGGCCGGACCATTGCGGATGCGCAATTGCAACAAATGCTCCGGCTTCGCCGCGCCCGCTGCGCCAGCTCCGCAGCACTTTCCGAACCTTCGACGGGCCGAAAATGCGGCGCCTCGGGCGGGGCGAAATCCTCGGGCAGACCCACAGCGAGAATGTGCCAGAGATCGCCATTCGACTGGCAGCCAGTGTGCAGTTCGGCGCCGGGGATCGTCGTGAACCCCGGCGTGCGGAAGGCGCGGGTGTCGGTGATCGGGTACTTGTAGAAACCGATGAAATGATCGGTGAGTGCCATGAAATCATAGCCTTCATCCCGATAGCGGCGACAGACCTCGGCGGGGTCCAGCGCGCCATCGGAGCGGTTCGAATGCGTGTGCAGATTGCCCCGGAAGAAGCGTCCGGGTGCCGTGAATGCGTCCGTCATGCGAATCCCTCCTGCCGGCGGTCAGCTTGCCCGATCCGCAGGAGGGCGCAATGGGATACACGCACCAGGTGGCCTGAATGCCCCGGCGCGCGTGTTAGCGGCGCCGAGACTGGAACTTTTCGCCCCATGATGCTACTTTTGCCATAGTTCCGCGCTAGAACGGGACTGTTTCCGAGGTAACGGGCCGTTCGCCCGAGAGGCAGTTGACAGAGATGAAGAATTTGGAAATGGGCGCAGAAACGCCCCAGGAGACGGAATCGCAGTACGCCGCGCTATGCTATCGGCTGAGCGGGAAGGGCGCGCACGAGGTGCTGTTGATCACCAGCCGCGACACCGGACGCTGGATCATCCCCAAAGGCTGGCCGATGAAAGGCAAGAGTGGCGCGGAATGCGCGCTGCGCGAGGCTTTTGAGGAGGCAGGCGTCGAGGGCAGACTTCTCATCCGATCCAATCGGCGTCTATTCCTACGACAAGGTCCTGCCAAACGGCGTGCAGCCCTGCATCGTTACCGTCTATCCGGTCGAAGTCACACTGCTCAGCAATGAGTTCCCGGAGAAGGGCCAGCGCGATCGCAAATGGTTCAAACCGAAGAAGGCGGCGGACAAAGTCGATGAGCCTGAGCTGCGCTCCCTTCTTGCCGCATTCAATCCGCGCAAGCCCGGCGACGCGGCCAGCGCTTGAATTTGCGCCAAGTTTGGCCACATAGAGGAGAAGGAAACTCCGGGCCCTGACCATGATACGTTACGCGCTGACCTGTTCCGAGAAACATGAGTTCGACAGCTGGTTCCAGTCTGCCGAGGCTTATGACCGACTGCGCGCCTCAGGCCATATCAACTGCTCCGTCTGTGGGTCTGGCGACGTTGAGAAGCTGATGATGACGCCGTCCGTCCGCGCGGCCCGCAACGCGGTACCGGCGGCCGCGGCCGCACTTAGCGCGCGGTCCTCGCCGATAGAAGAAGCTTTGGCCGCCATGCGCCGCGCGGTTGAAGAAAATTCCGACTATGTCGGCATGAATTTCGCAGCCGAGGCACGTGCCATCCATGACGGCGATGCGCCGGAGCGCGCGATTCATGGTGAAGCACGCGCCGATGACGCAAAGCGGCTTCTTGAAGACGGTATACCGGTCGCCCCTCTGCCATTCCTGCCGCGCCGCAAGACCAACTGAAGCAAGAAGCAACCGCTTCGCGCCAATTGGCCTGTCGGCCCATTCGCCCCTTTCGCCTTCAGCACAGAAAGTGAGACAGATGCGTGTTCTCGTGACCGGAGCGAACCGTGGGATCGGCAAGGCGCTGATCGGGGCCTTCATCGCGCGGGGCACTGATGTGACCGGCACGTCGAGAACCGGCGCGGCCGGGAGCCTTGCGCTCGACGTGACCGATCCGGCATCGGTGCGGAGTATGGCGCAGACCTTCGGCAAGGCGCCGCTCGATCTTCTCGTCTGCAATGCCGGGATCTATCCTGACAGAGGCGAAGACCTTGCCTCGGGCTATCCGACGGAAGCCTGGGCAGAGGGTTTCGCGGTCAATGTGACCGGGGTATTTCTGACGATACAGGCGCTTCTTCCGAACCTCCTGGCGGCGCGGGGAAAGATCGTGATCCTGTCGTCGGCGATGGCCTCGCACACGCGCGCGCCGGGCAGCAGTTATATCTACCGGGCCTCCAAGGCCGCCGCACTGAATCTGGGGCGAAACCTCGCGACGGATCTGCGCGGCGACGGCATCGCGGTCGGCATCTACCATCCGGGATGGGTCCGCACCGAAATGGGCGGTTCATCGGCAGAGATCGAACCCGACATCGCCGCTCGGGGCCTGCTGTCACGCTTCGACGCGCTCGATTTGAACAGCAGCGGGGTCTTCGAGGATTGGCAGGGTCATCCGATCCCGTTTTGACGCGGCAGAGACCGCTCGCCTCTTGCCCTTCCGTTCGCTGCCGCATAAGAAGCGCGCGGTTTGACGATGCGGGCGCAAGGGGGGCCAAATGCCGCTTCTCGTGATGAAATTCGGCGGCACCTCGGTGGCCGATCCCGATCGCATCAAGAACGCGGCCGGTAAGGTCAAGCGTGAGGTCGAACGTGGCTATGACGTGATCGTCATCGTCAGTGCGATGTCCGGCAAGACGAATGAGCTCGTGAACTGGGTCGAGTTGACCTCGCCACTCTACGACGCGCGCGAATATGACGCGGTTGTCGCCTCGGGTGAGAATGTCACCGCGGGCCTCATGGCCCTGACACTTCAAGAGATGGACGTACCGGCACGGTCCTGGCAGGGCTGGCAGGTGCCGATCAACACGACCTCGCAGCACGCGGCGGCGCGCTTCGTGTCGATCCCGCGCGACAATCTCGACGCGAAATTCGCCGAAGGCTTCAAGGTCGCGGTGGTCGCCGGCTTTCAGGGCCTGAGCCATGAGGGCCGGATCACCACGCTCGGCCGTGGCGGTTCGGACACCACCGCAGTGGCCTTCGCCGCCGCCTTCGGGGCCGAACGCTGCGACATCTACACCGATGTGGACGGCATCTACACCACCGACCCGCGCGTCAGCGCCAAGGCGCGCAAGCTTGAAAGGATCGCCTTCGAGGAGATGCTGGAACTTGCATCCCTTGGCGCGAAAGTGCTTCAGACGCGGTCAGTCGAACTGGCCATGCGCTACAAGGTGCGTCTGCGCGTCCTGTCCTCGTTCGAGGATACGGACGAGAACTCCGGAACCCTGGTCTGCGACGAGGATGAAATCATGGAATCGAAAGTCGTCTCTGGCGTCGCCTATTCGCGCGACGAAGCGAAGATCACTCTGGTAACGGTCGAAGATCGCCCCGGCGTTGCCTCGGCCATCTTCGGGCCCCTGTCGGATGCGGGCGTGAATGTGGACATGATCGTCCAGAACATCTCGGAAAAGGACTATGACGCGGCCCATCCGGGCGCCGTCACCGACATGACCTTTTCCTGCCCGGTCAATCAGGTCGCCCGTGCCAGGAAGGCGATGGAAGATGCGATGGCGCGGGGCCTCATCAAATACGACGACCTTGTGATCGACACCGATGTCGCAAAGATTTCCGTCGTCGGGATCGGCATGCGGTCCCATGCCGGTGTTGCAGCGCGGATGTTCGAGGCGCTTGCCGCCGAAAACATCAACATCAAGGTCATCTCAACCTCCGAGATCAAGATTTCCGTGTTGATCGACCGGAAATATATGGAACTCGCCGTGCAGGCACTCCATGATACTTTCGAACTTGAGAAGGCGACCTGAGTAACAGGTCCCACGGGGGGCAATGGCCGACCGCAGCGAAAGCGAAAGCCGCAAGCTTCTCAGACGCTTGCGCGATACTCTTGCGGAACCGGGCGCCGGCCAGGAGCGGCTCGACCGGATCACGCATCTTATCGCGGATTCGATGGAGACGCAGGTCTGCTCCATCTATCTCTTCCGGGATGACGAGACGCTGGAACTCTGTGCAACCGAAGGTCTGAACGCGGAGTCCGTCCATAAGACGCGGATGCGTCTGGGTGAGGGCCTTGTCGGCCGCGTCGCAAAGACCTCAGCGCCGATCAATACCGGGAACGCGCCAGCCGAACGTGGCTTCCGCTACATGCCCGAAACGGGGGAAGAGATCTATTCCTCCTTCCTTGGCGTACCGATCCAGCGACTCGGCGAAAAGCTGGGCGTTCTCGTCGTGCAATCGAAGAGCGCGCGACAGTATTCCGACGATGAGGTGTATGCCCTAGAAGTCGTGGCGATGGTGCTGGCGGAGATGACCGAGCTTGGCGCCTTTGTCGGCGAAGGCGAGGCGCTGAGCGCACTGCACACCCACCCGGCCATGTTCCGCGGGGCGACCGGGCAGGAAGGCACCGCCGAGGGCCGTGTCTGGCTACATGAACCCCGCGTTGTCATCACCAACCCGGTCGGCGACGATCCGGATGTGGAAAGCAAGCGTCTTCACGATGCCGTTGCGCTGCTGCGCATCTCTGTCGACGACATGATCTCGATGACTGACGGTCAGGGTTCGGAACACAAGGAAGTGCTGGAAGCCTATCGGATGTTCGCCCATTCGCGCGGCTGGATTCGCCGGATGGAAGAGGATATCGGGCGTGGCCTGTCGGCCGAAGCGGCCGTGGAAAAAGAACAATCCTCCGCCCGCGCGCGGTTGGAAACCGTGCCCGACCCCTATCTGCGCGACCGGCTGCATGACCTCGACGACCTCTCGAACCGTCTTCTGCGGCTTTTGACCGGCCAAGGCAGCGAAACCGGCGCCGAAATGCCGGATGACCCGATCCTTGTCGCCCGCAGCATCGGCCCGGCCGAGCTTCTTGACTATGGTCGGCGGCTGAAGGGCGTGGTGCTGGAGGAAGGCTCCGTCGGCTCTCACGCCGCCGTGGTCGCGCGGGCGCTGGCGATCCCTCTGGTGATCCATGCCGAACGCATCACGACCGAGGCGCTGAACGGCGATGCGATCCTTGTGGACGGCGACCAAGGCATCGTGCACCTCAGGCCCGAGGAAACCGTAGCGGCCGCGTTCCGCGACAAGATCGCCATGCGGGCCGCCGCACAAAGCAGCTATGCAAGCCTGCGCGACGAGCCCGCGACGGCGCGTTGCGGCACGACCGTCTCGCTCCACATGAACGCGGGCCTCATGGCGGACCTGCCGTCCCTTGTGGGATCGGGCGCCGATGGCGTCGGGCTGTTCCGTACTGAATTGCAGTTCCTCATCCGCACCCATGTGCCGAAAAGGTCCGAGCTTGCGGCGATCTATTCGAGCGTGCTTGATGCCGCCAAGGGCAAGCGCGTCGCCTTTCGGACGCTCGACATCGGTTCGGACAAGGTTCTGCCCTATATGAAGCGCGTGGAGGAGCCGAACCCCGCGATGGGCTGGCGCGCAATCCGCGTCGGGCTTGAAAAGCCGGGCGTTCTTCGCATGCAGTTGCAGGCGCTTCTGCGGGCCTCCAATGGGCGACCGATGACCATCATGTTCCCCTTCGTCGCGGAATACGAGGAATTCAGCATCGCGCGGCAAATGCTTCTCGATGAGGTGGAGCGCGAGAAGCGGCTCGGTCACGTTCTGCCATCCTCGCTCGAGATCGGCGCGATGCTTGAGACGCCCTCGCTCGCCTTCGCGCCAGATGACTTCTTCCTTACGACCGATTTTATCTCGATCGGCGGGAATGACCTCAAGCAGTTCTTCTTCGCCGCGGACCGGGAAAACGAACAGGTGCGACGGCGATACGACGTCCTGAACACCAGCTTCCTGCGCTTCATCTCGCAGATCGTCGGTCGCTGTGCGGCCTTCAACACGTCACTCTCGTTCTGCGGCGAGGACGCCGGACGCCCGGTCGAGGCCCTGTGTCTTGCTGCCCTCGGCATCCGCTCATTGTCGATGCGCCCGGCCTCGATTGGCCCGGTGAAGCATCTGATCCGGAGTGTGAACTTGATCGACCTTCGCGCGTTGCTGAAGGCGGAATGCGACTCGGGCAAAAGCAACGTGCGCCCCGCGGTGATGGAGTGGCTCTCGTCTCAGGATATCTGAGAGGGGTTAGCGCAGGCCGATGGAATTGGCCTCGGCGCGGAATTGCGCTTCCACAGCCTCCGGCCCGTGACTGTCTGCAAGGCGCTGGAGGCCGAAGCGGACATGCGCCATCTCGCGGAAATAGGCGAGAAAGGCGAGGTTCAACCCTGCCCCGGCCGCGGCGCCGATCAAGGGAACCGCCTGACTGGCGAGCTTGCGGCCAAGGAGCGCGGCAACGGCGGGTGCGATCCTGCGGATCACCAACTGCACCGCCCCGCTGTTCATGGCAAGACGCGAGCCGATGAAGCCGGTGTTGACGCCGTCGTCGCTCGCGAAGGGACCACCTGCCCCGAAGACCTCAAGGCAGATCAGCCGCGCCTCATCCGAGGCAGGTTCATAGCCATGTTCCGCGCCGATCTTCTGCATCGCGCCGAAGAAAAGCGCGACCGTCGCGGGCAGTTCCACCGTCGCAGTGGCGAGACCGCCGAACCCGCCAAGCGCACCACCGGTCGCCACCGCCACGCGATGCGCCCAGTCGCCCGTCTCGGGCATGGCCTTCAGCGCCCCGACAGTGCCAGCGGCTGCATAGGCGCCGCGCAAAAGGCTCTCGGTGCCGCTTTCCAATGTATCGCGGAGCTTCGCCGGCAGCGCGGCCATCTGTGTCTCGACGCCGCCACCCAGCCGGTTGAAGGCCCGGATCAAGGGGCCGTTCGCGCGTTTCGCGCGCCGGGCAAGTGCGGCGATCTCGACCAGCGCCGCATCGGGCAGATCTCCGCCCACTCCGGTCCTGGGCTCCGTGGTTGTGTCTTCGTGGTCCATGACGGAAAGATATGGTGCCGCAGGCCGCGCTTCAATCTCCCGTGCTCAGGATGCTGGCAGAGTCTTTCTCGACCGGCCCGGCGACACCCTCCCATGCGCCCGGCCTCAGCGACAGCGCCAGGACGCGGTCGGGATTTGTCGGTGGCGGCATTACGACGCCCGCGATCGTCCTGAAGCCAAAGCGCTTGTAGTAGGGTGCATCGCCGACCAGCAGTACCCGTTCCCAGCCGAGCCGCGCGGCCTCGGCCAGACTTTCAAGGATGAGAAGATTGCCGAGCCCTTCGCCCTGCCGCGTCGGATGCACCGCGATCGGGCCAAGGAGAAGCACGCGCTGACCACCCACCCGCACCGGCCAATAGCGGATCACGGCAGCAAGCGTCCCGTCGGCATCTCTGAGGGTCAGGCAAAGCTCCGCGACTTTCGCCACACCGTTGCGCAGGCGGTAGGAGGACAGCGCCGTCCGCCCCGGCGCAAAGCAGAGGTCGTATAGCGCCTCGACCTCCCACCAGTCGGCCTCGGTCTCCTCCTCCAGCCTGTACAAGTGCGTGCTCTCCCCAAATCCGCTGGAAATCGGCCCTAACATGCGGGCAGGATCGGTTCAAACCGAATGAGGCGCGCGATGTTCTACCGACCCGAGAATGGCCACGGTCTTCCGCACAACCCATTCAATGCGATCATCAGCCCCCGGCCCATCGGCTGGGTGTCGACGCGCGGCACGCAGGACGACAACCTCGCTCCCTACTCCTTTTTCAACGGCGTCGCCTATGTGCCGCCGCAGGTGGTATTTTCGTCGACCGGCCGCAAGGACAGTCTGCGGAACATCCGCGAAACCGCGGTCTTTGCTGTGAATATTGTCGAATATGCCGCACGCGAGGCAATGAACCTGACCTCGGGCAGCTATCCGGCCGGAACTGATGAGTTTGCGCTTGCCGATGTGGCCAAGGCGCAGTGCGAAACCATCGATTGTCCGCGCGTGGCGGGCGCACCCGCGACACTGGAGTGCCGGATGACCGAGATCGTGACGCTCAGGGGCGACGGGAACTTCCTCATCGTCGGTGAGGTAACGGGCGTCCATCTGCGCGACGATTGCCTGGTCGGTGGTCGCTTCGACGTGACAAGATTCCAGCCGCTCGCCCGCGGCGGCTACCGCGACTATTCGGTGGTGCGTGAGGTCTTTGAGATGAAGCGGCCGGACGACACTTAACGCACGATTTCAAGGAGTGCTTTCTGGAGCGGGCGGCGGGAATCGAACCCGCGTCATCAGCTTGGAAGGCTGAGGTCTTACCATTACACAACGCCCGCTCAATGTTTTATCACGTATTTCATAAGCTTTCCGGGGTCAAGGTTTGACCAGATCGTGAAAGGAAGACCAAGATGACCAAACCACAAGCAGTGATCATTGGGGTCGGAGACGGGCTTTCCGCAGCCGTGGCGCGGGAACTCATGGTGGATTACGATCTGACCCTTGTCGCCCGAAGTGGAGAGAAGATGCGAGCCGTCGCGGAAGAGACGGGCGCGCGGACAGTCCTGCTGGATGCTACGGATGAAGGTGCCGTCGCGTCGCTCTTCGACGGACTTTCGGCAACTCCCAGGGTTGTCGTCTACAACCCATCCGCGCGCGTTCGAGGGCCGATTTCGGAGCTTTCGGTCGACGATGTGCGCAAGGCGATCGAGGTAACGGCAGTCGGTGCCTTCCTTGCCGGCAAACACGCGGCGCGCCGGATGCTGGATGCCGAGCCGATCGACGGGAAGCGCGGGACGATCCTGTTCACAGGCGCCTCGGCCGGAGTGAAGGGGTTCCCTCAGTCAGCGCCATTTGCAATGGGAAAATTCGCGCAGAGGGGCCTGGCTGAGAGCATGGCCCGTGAACTTCATCCCAAGGGCATACATGTAGCATGGATCAACATCGACGGTGCGATCCTCAATCCCGGACGCACCGAAGCGGCAGGTGCGCCCGGATCCATGCTCCGGCCGGAGATGATCGCGCGCACGTACCGGTATCTAATCGAGCAGGATCGAAGCGCGTGGTCGAACGAGATTGCCGTCCGGCCCTGGGTGGAGCGGTTCTAAGAGGCCCACCACTGCCCCGTCGGTCGGTATCTTCGTGGCCCACCGGTCGGTTTCCAAGGGTGCAGGAATGCGTCTGCTTTCGGCCGAGGCTTTGTGAAAACCTGGGGCCGTCATTACGCTCGACGAGTTCGCCGCCGACAGATCGTCCACAAGATCACCGAACTGGACCAGAGAGCGCAAACATCTCGCGTCTTCGGCTGAACCCGCCAAACAGCCGGAGTTCTTCACACAGCCTCGGCCCAAACCCGACCTTGATGGATTTCTCGGCGAAGGTCGGGAAAGAGCCCATATTGAGCAGTTCCGCGCCCGCGCATGAAGGGAAGCAGTGCGCCGCAAAACGGACACGGCCATTCACGAAAGCGGTTGGGAACCGACTTGGGTTGGTGGACTGATCCTCAAGAACGCTGGCATCAGAGTGAAGAGACGCTTGCCGCCCAGCATTCTGGGCCGCGGTTGCTCGGCGCGGGCGAGGCGGGCACCAACTGATGCCCGCCTTCGGAGCCTGTCATCTCCTTTTCCCTTAGCATTGCGGGACAGCTCATTCACTGGCCCGCCCGCGCCATCATACCGCTTCGAGCACCATGTTCAGCGGCGTCGCGGCGACGCGCTTGACCCGATCGAAACCGCCCGAGAGGATGACATCGGCAATCCGCTTCTCGCCGGCCTGAGCACCGAGCGCGAGACCCGTCTCCTGCGCCAGCGAGGTCGGCACGCAGATCATCGTCGATGCCGAATAGTAGAGACGTCCGATCGGGTTGAGGTTCTCTTCCAGTGCGTCGCCGGCGGCAGGCTCCACCACCATCCACGTGCCACCCGGCCTCAGCGCCTTGCGGATATGGGCTGCGGCCGCTGCGGGATCGCCCATGTCGTGCAGACAGTCGAAGCAGGTGATGAGATCGAAATTCTCACCGGGGAAGTCCTGCGCCCGGCCCACTTCGAACCGCACGTTTCGGACCTCGTGCGCCTTGGCATGCGCCGTCGCCGCGGCGATGGAGCCGGGGTGGAAGTCGTAGCCGATGAATTCAGACGCGGGGAAAGCCTGCGCCATGATGATCGTCGAAAGCCCGTGGCCGCAGCCCACGTCGGCAACCTTTGCTCCGGCCTTGAGCTTGTCGACCGCACCGTCAATCGCGGGCAGCCATTCCTTCACGAGCGCATTGACGTAACCAGGCCGGAACATGCGGGCGACCGCGCAGAACAGACACCCGGCCTGCTCTCCCCACGCGACGCCCTTGCCGGTCTTGAACGCCGTCTGGACCTTGGGCCGGTTCTCGACCATCGCCGCGGCGGTGTCGAAAGCGCCGATGAGGTTCACTGGACTGTCGGAGTTCGGCGAACACCATCGCCTGTTCCGGGCTGAGCGAAAATTGCCCCTTCTCGACGGTCACATAGCCCGAGGCCGCCTGCGCCGAGAGCCATTCGCGCACGTATCGCGGGGCGCAACCGGCCGCCGCAGCCAAATCCTCGGCCGACGCCGGGCCGCCGTCCCGAAGTGCTCTGTAAAGACCGAGCGCGTCACCGATCAGCACCAGCGGGATGCTGACGGCGCCGCCGAGGTCACCCAACACGCGCCCGACGAATTCATTGAGTTTCGTTTCGTCAAACTTGGTCATTTCGATTCTCCGTTTTTGCGGCGATGCTTGACCGCCGTAGTCGAAGGATGAGGCTCTCGGCCAGTTGGCGCTTGGGTCAGATGTCCCGGCGGGTGGCGAAAAAGACGCGGAATCCAAGGACATTTGTCCCAGCCGCTCCGTGACGCTTTCAGCGCTCCAGGGCCAGTACGATCGCCTGCGCCCGGCTTTCGACGCCAAGCTTGTCGAAGATCGTCGATACCTGGTTCCTGACGGTTTTCTCGCTCTTGCCCAGTTGTTGCGCGATCTCGCGGTTGTTCAGCCCCTCTGCGACCAACGCCATCACGATCGCCTCGGTCGGCGTCATGGCGGCCCGGTTCAATGCGTCGGATGTCTTGGGGGCGTCCTGTTCCAGGAACGCCGCGATCTCACGGTGCAGGATATCCCAGGCCGGCTCCTCCGGCAGCAGCACGTGGTTGCGGCTTTCGAGTGGAACGAACCGGGCGCCCGGAATCGCCGCGGCCAGCTTGCGGCCCTCCTCGAACGGCACCCGCATGTCGCCGCGGCAATGCAGGATCAGGGTCGGCACGTCGAGTTGCGACGCCTCGTCGAGCACGTCGAAGCCCTGCATCACCCGCAGCAATTCCGCCGCCACGTCGGGGCTCGCCGTCATACGCTCCAGATCGCCCCACCAGCGGTGCTGTTCGTCCGTTCCGCCTGGGATGAAAAGGTTGGTGAAAAACTGGCAGAAGGCGGGGTTTTCTCGACCCCAACCGATGCGGACGAAATTGACCAGTGTCTCGGCCTCCAGCCGCTCGGCATCCGTCCGTGCGCGCACGCGTCCGCCTTGGCCGTAGGCATTGACGAGCAGAAGGTGCGAGACCCGCTCGGGATGGGCCAGGGCAAACCGGATCGCCAGCGAACCGCCCTGCGACAGCCCTAGCACGACGAAGCGCGGTTCCGGGATCGTCGCGGCGACCGCCTCGAAGTCGGCCTGCCAGGCGTCAAGCGAAAGATCCACGACATGGCGATCCGACAGACCGCAGCCGCGCGGATCGTAGCGCACATAGCGGTTACGGGCCGAGAAGGCCTCGACCCAGGGCTTCCATACCGGGCTTTCGAGGTCGTACTGGCAGTGGCTCAGCCAATGTGCGGCACGCAGAATGACCGGACCTTCACCACAGGTCGCCACGGCAATACGTGTCCCGTCCGCGGATTTGCAGAAGCGTATGTTCTGGCGCAGCTTCATGGGTTGGACAATACCTTCAATCGCCAATTCAGAATAGACGCCGCAGCCGGGAGGATCGTGGACCCAGCCTGTCTGAACGGGTCGCGCAAACTTCCGGCGTAAGAGCGCGGTATCAGCAGCACTGCCGTCTGCCGGGGGTCATTTGCCAGGAGGCGCCGGGGGGGGGGTGAGTGACGACTTGTGCGCAGATCAATGGCCACTCGCCCGGAGCGTATTCCGCAGCATCGAACAGGCATCGTCGTTTCAGCGGTTTAGTTCGCCAGACGAGATTCGCCGCGCTATTTCCCGTTGTGATCCTGTTCGACCTCAACGTCGGAACGAACGCGCGTCGCGGGTTCGAGTATCAACATTGATGACCCGGCCGCACTCAGAAACTTGACGCCGAGTGCCTTTGCGGCTCAACTTGAAGATACCCGGAAGGTCGCATGAAGCCCGGATCGAAGACGGCGTGAGAGCCCTCGCGACGACGTAGACATGGAAGCAGCGGGGGAACCTATGGGGCAGGAACAGAAAAGACGCCTGGCAGCGAAGCTTGATGCAGTTCGCGACATCGCAGTCGAACGGCTCGGCAAGGCTGAACGTGAGAGCTTTCTGAAGGCCTTGGATCAACTCTATGCGAATGCGTCACTCGACGAGGTGGTCGACACTGAGTCCGAACAACTTTACGCAGCCTCGCTCGCGCTTTGGAAGTTCTGCGCCTCCCGCAAGCCTGGCGTACCGCGGGTGCGGTTCTACAATCCAGACATGACCGAACACGGCTGGGGCTCGCCCCACAGCGTGCTTGAGGTCATCAATGACGACATGCCCTTCCTCGTGGACTCGCTTGCGGCCTTCCTGACTGAACGCGGTATTGGCATCCACACCCTGCTGCACCCAATTCTGACAGTTGCCCGTGACGCAAATGGCGCACTGAAGGATCTGATGGAGCCTGGCGCCCAGGGGGCGACGCGTGAATCGGTGATTCAGGTACAGGTCGACCAGATCGGTGATGACAAGATCCTGGGCAAGCTTGAAACCGAGTTGCTCCAAGTCCTGGCTGACGTGCGCGTCGCGGTCGCGGACTGGAAGCCGATCCTGAACAAATTGACCGGCGTAGTAGAACTCGCTGCGCAAGGATGCTCCGAAGAAGATCTCCAACATTACTGAAGAGGTCACCGGATTTCTGGAATGGCTGGCGCAGGATCACTTCACCTTTCTGGGATACCGCGAATACCGGATCGCCGAAGGGCGCGAACTGGGATCTGACACCGTTGAAGACTCCGGCCTCGGTTTGATGCGCGATCCGGACTACACGGTTCTGCGCGACGCGGCGGGCAATTACGCGCATTGGTCGCCCGATATGGACGCCTTCGTCACGGATGACTCGCCACTGCTTATTCTGAAGGCGAACCGACGCTCGACGGTACACCGGACGGTGCATTTCGATCTGATCGGGGTGAAGCACTACGATTCCAAAGGGCGCGTGATCGGTGAGCACCTGTTTATCGGCCATTTCACCTCGGCCGCTTATAACCGCAGCCCCCGTTCAATCCCGCTGCTGCGCCAGAAGGTTGAGCGGATCGTCGCCCGCGCCGGATTTGCCCCGAATAGCCACGACGCAAAGGCGTTGACCAACGTACTGGAAACATTCCCGCGCGACGAGTTGTTCCAGAGTGCGGACAATCAGCGGTTTCAAGACAACGTAATCGGTGTGCTGCACTTGGCGACACGGCCGCGAACAAGATTGTTCGTGCGGCCGGACCGGTTCGGGCGGTTCGTGTCGTGCCTGATCTATGTTCCACGCGAACGCTATAATACTGAGCTTCGGGTCAGGATGGGCAATATTCTGGCCGAAGAATTCAACGGGCGGATCGCGACCTGGACCCCATCGTTCAGCAACGAGGCCCTGGCACGTGTGCATTTCGTCGTCGCGGTAAAACCCGGCGAGGCGTTGGAATACGACGTCGCCGCGATTGAAGAGCAAATCGTAGGTGCGGTCAGAAGCTGGGGCGACGTGCTTCGCGACGGACTGATCGAAAAACTGGGCGAGCACGAGGGCAATCGTCTGCACGCCCTCTACAACCAAGGCTTTGCCGCTGGCTATCGCGACACCTGCAACACCGTGAACGCCATCGCCGATATCGAGAAAATGGAGGAACTGACCGAGGCCGCACCGCTGGGTCTGAAATTCTACCGCCGGCTGGAAGACCCTGACACGTCAGTACGATTCAAGCTGTATCATCTTGGGCCTGCAATTCCTCTCTCGGACTGCCTTCCCGTGCTCGAACATATGGGGTTCCGGGTTCTCGAAGAGCAACCCTTCAAGGTTGCCCGCGCGGACGCGGATATATGGTTGCATGATTTCTTCATGCAGTCGGCGAGTAACAGCGCGTTCGTGCTGTCCGATCTGCGCGAGAAGCTGGAACAGACATTTTCGGCCGTCTGGTCGCGAGAGGCCGACGACGATCCGTTGAACCGGTTGGTGCTGCTCGCCGGGATCAGCGTTCGCGAGACCGTGGTTCTGCGTGCCTACAGCCGCTTTCTGCGCCAGGCGCGGATTCCCTATTCCGTCGATTACATGGAAGACGCGCTTGCCGACAATCCGGCCATCGCCAGATCGCTGGTGGCGCTGTTCCACGCGATGTTCGATCCTGCCGCCGCCGGCGAACTTGCAACGCGCGATGCCAAGGCAGCAGGTATCTCGGAAGAGATCGAAACGGCGCTCGAGGCGGTCGCCAGCCTGGACGTGGACAGCATCCTGCGCCGGTTCCACAACGCGATTCAGGCAACGCTGCGCACCAACTGCTACCAGACCGACGCCAGCGGGCAGCAAAAGCACTACGTCTCGTTCAAGTTCGACAGCGCGAAACTGGACGATCTGCCGCAGCCGCGGCCCTGGCGCGAAATCTTCGTCTACTCGACCTGGATCGAGGGCGTTCACTTGCGCGGCGGCCCGGTGGCGCGGGGTGGCCTGCGCTGGTCGGACCGTAAGGAGGACTACCGCACCGAGGTCCTGGGCCTCGTCAAGGCGCAGCAGGTCAAGAACGCGGTCATCGTGCCCTTCGGCTCGAAGGGCGGCTTTCTGCCAAAGAACCTGCCGGCAGGCGGCAGCCGTGAAGATATCCTCGCTGAAGCGATCCGCAGCTATAAGACATTCCTGTCTGGATTGCTTGATGTCACCGACAATCTGAATGGCCAGGAAGTTGTACCGCCGAAATCGGTCGTGCGCCGCGATGGCGACGATCCTTATCTGGTGGTCGCTGCCGACAAGGGCACGGCGACCTTCTCGGACATCGCCAACGGGATCGCGGCGGAGTACGGGTTCTGGCTGGGCGATGCCTTCGCCTCGGGTGGCTCGAACGGCTATGATCACAAAGGCATGGGCATCACAGCCAAGGGCGCGTGGGAAGCGGTGAAACGCCATTTCCGCGAGCTTGGACACGACGTCCAGACCCAGCCTTTCACCGTCATCGGCTGCGGCGACATGTCGGGCGACGTGTTCGGAAACGGTATGCTGCTGAGCGACCAGATCAAGCTCGTCGCGGCCTTCGACCACCGCGACATCTTCATCGATCCGACCCCGGACGCGGCGAAGAGCTTTGCCGAAAGGTCGCGTATGTTCGCTTTGCCGCGCTCCAGCTGGCAGGACTACAATGCCGACGCTGATCTCCAAAGGCGGCGGGATCTTTCCCGCGGTCGTCCAAGTCGATTTCGCTGACGCCCGAGATCAAGGAACTGACCGGCCTCAAGACGGATCGCGCGACGCCCGTCGAGTTGATCCATGCGCTCCTGAAGGCGCCGGTCGATCTGCTGTGGTTCGGCGGAATCGGCACCTATATCAAGTCGTCGCACGAGACCCATGCCGACGCAGGCGACCGCGCAAATGATGCGACACGGGTCGATGCGACCGAAGTGCGTGTCCGTGTGGTCGGCGAAGGCGCCAATCTCGGGGTGACGCAGCGCGGTCGCATCGAACTCTCGACCCGTGGCGTCAAGCTTAACACCGATGCCGTCGACAATTCCGCCGGCGTCGATTGTTCGGACCATGAGGTCAACATCAAGATCGCGCTGGGTTCGGTCGTCGGTGCCGGCGACATGACCGAGAAGCAACGCAACACGCTCTTGGCGAAGATGACCGACGAGGTCGCCGAACTCGTGCTGCAGACGAACTACAGCCAGACGTTGGCGATCTCCCTGGTGGAGGCGCGGGCACCCGCGCTCCTGGAGGATCACGCGAGGTTCATGCGGGCGCTGGAAAGCCGCGGCCTGCTTGACCGCGCGGTTGAGCAGCTGCCGACGGACGAGGAACTTGCCGAACGCCGCAAAGCTGGCCGGGGCCTGACCCGCCCGGAAATCGCCGTGCTGGTCGCCTATGCCAAGATCAACGTGTTTTCCGAACTGCTCGGCTCGGATCTGCCCGACGATCCTTACATGGAGCGGCTGCTGACGCACTACATGCCCAGTCCGATCCGGGCCAATTATGAAGGCGGTGCTTGAAACCCACCGGCTGCGGCGCGAGATCATTGCGACCGTGGCCGCCAATTCGCTTGTCAACGAAATCGGACCGTCGCTTTACCACCGGCTGCACGAAGAAACCGGGGCGTCAGTCGGGCAGATCCTGCGGCCTTCATCATCGCGCGCGAGCTGTTCGGCCTGCCCGCCATCGCCGCCGAGATCAACGCGCTCGACAACAAGGCGCCGGCATCAACCCAGACCCAGATGCATCTTGCGCTGTCCGACATGGTCGCCGCCCAGGGCCTGCGGCTGCTGCAAAGCGGCGAACGGCCGATCATTGAGGCAATCGGGTTCTACGGACCTGGCGTCACCGAGGTCGCAGCGACCGCGCATGGAATGATTGGCGAGTTTTCCAAGAAACGCCTGACGCAACGCACCAAGGAGCTGACCAAGGCCGAGGCACCAAAAGTGTTGGCCGAAAAGATTGCGCGGCTTGAGTTGCTGGGTGGCGCGGTGGATGTCGTCGAAGTGGCAGATACTCTCGGGCGCGACGTTGCAGATGTGGCCGCGAACTACTTTGCCGCCGGCGCCCGTTTCGGCCTCGACTGGCTGCGCTCAGTCTCGCGCCAGATCGTGCCCGCAGATCATTGGGAACGCATCGCGCTTGGTCGCCTTATGGCCGAGCTGCGTACTCAGCAATCGGCGATCGGCGCAGCCGCACTGGCCATCAAGGGCGCGAAACCCGGCCCCGCCAGCATCACGAAGTGGATCGAGGCAAACGTCGAAGGCGTCAAGCGCGCCGACCGAATGATAGTCGAGTTGCGCGCCAGTGGCGTACTGAGCATCGCCAAGCTTGCCGCCGCATCGTCACAGCTGCGCGCGGTCAGCACTAACTAGTTACGGGGCGCAGGGATCGGATTGAAGCGTTCGCGACTCTCTGGATAGTTGGTAGTTTCCCGATGTCGCAGGCAATCACGGCATAGCAGCCTTTTTCGAGTTCGGCTTGCGTTCCCTGGTAGCAAGCCGCCGAATGGTATCCGAGCGCCGAATGACGCTGCTTGCATGCCCGTCCAGCGTTGGGGTTTGGGAAATTTGTCAGCATTCTTGCCCCCGCAAAGAATGTCCTCTTTCCATCGATATTTTTGAAGAAGGGGCCTTGTCGCAGTGCGGCAAGCCCTTTAATTCACCTGGATATGAGGGGGTCGAAGGAATTCGCTATGATGTGGGCTAGGACAGCACTGACGTCGCTGTCTCATGACTTCAGTCTCTATCAACAGGTGCCCGACAATCACAGTCTGCGCTAGGTAGACCGGTTTCCCGACGTCGATCGCGCAAGAGTGCATTTCCGCCCGTTCGACTGCCGGCTCATGCTCGAATTCGAGGGCCAGTCCCCGCTGCGAAGGCAGCGAGACGCGAGCGGGCATCTGGCTGGGTATTCACGACCCCAGCCACCACGGATTCGACATAAGAGGCATCAAGCGCTGACATGTTGCCGATATGGCTAATGGCCGAACATATCGCAAAATTTGTGAGCGCAAGATTCTCCGCCGCCCGACGCGCAATTGTGAGGGCGGTTTCCAGGCTAGGTCCATCGACCAGGTATTGGGCGAGCCCAACATCGGCCGCCTCCTGTCCTTTGTAGATGCGGCCCGTCAACATCATGTCGGTCATGCGCGCCTTGCCGACCAGATTGGCGACGCGGATCGTGGCACCACCCCCGGTGAAAAGTCCACGCTGGCCTTCTGGCAAGGCAAAATAGGTCGAACTGTCAGCCACCCGTATATGCGCGCTGCTGGCCAGTTCGAGGCCGCCGCCCACGACAGCACCCTTGAGTGCCGCGACAATCGGCACACCGCCGTATTCCATTTTGTTGAACGCCTCGTGCCAGCGCAAGCAGAGGTGCATGAAATCAGCCGGGCTGCGATCCTTGTGGTGATGTTCGACGAGGTCGAGGCCGGCGCAGAAATGATCTCCCTCCGCCGCAAGTACAACTGACCGCACACCGCAGCGCGGCACTGCTGAAAAGAGGGTGATCAGTTCCTCGATGGTCGTGGCGTCAAGAGCATTGCGCTTGGCCGCCCGGTTCAGTGTGGCGACGAGTACACCGCCCTCCTCGAGGTCGAGAGCGATGTTCTGGAGAGAGAGGGTCAGGATGTCGTTCATATGGCAATCCGGTTCAGAATGGGGATCAGGGGGCGTCTCACAGGAAAGGTATCTCGACGAGTTTGCCGGCAACCGGTCCCTTCCGACGTTCGACCAAGACCTTGGTGCCGACCGGGACTGACCTATCCACAAGGGTGAAACCGATATTCGCCTTCATGCGATAGGACCAGACACAGTTTGTGAGCATCCCGATGAGTCGGCCGTCGAGCATGATTTCCTCGCGGCGCGGCCCCAAGGGGGACGGCATGTCGCCTTCCAGAACGATCCCCAACTGGTGGCGTTTCACACCTTCGGACTTGATCCGACGCAAAGCATTGATGCCGATGGTGTCGTCCGGAACGTCGAGATCGACGAACCTGTCCAGCCTCACTTCGAACGGGTCGGTCCATTCGTCAGTATCGCCGCCGACTGAAACAAGGCCGCTTTCCACACGCTCCGGGGTCGACGGCGCGCCGGGGCCGATGCCCCAGGGTTTCCCGGCCTCTTTGAAGATGTTCCAGAGTTGCGTCCCCTTGCTGGCGTCTCGAAGGTAGATTTCGAACCCGCCCTGCTTCGACCATCCCGAGCGTTGTACAGCCACGGGAATGCCCTCTATTTCGGTCTCGCGAAACCAGAAGTATTTCAGCCCGCGCACCCAGTCGCCAAGTACGTGGGCGACCACGTCCTCAGCCTTCGGGCCTTGCAGCGCCATGGGGGAGACGTCCGGCTCGCTGACCTCGACGTTCAATCCGCGTTCGTTTGCAATTGCTTCAGCCCAGAGTTCCACATCGCTGTCAGCGATGGAAAGCCAATAGAGATCATCATCAAGTTTCAGTAGAATCGGATCGTTGACGATGGTGCCCCGGTGGTTGCAGAGAACCACGTACTTGCCTTGGCCCACCTGGCACTTCGAAAGGTCGCGTGTGGCGAGGATCTGGGCGAGCCGCCCGGCATCGGGCCCCTTGAGCTGGACCTGACGCTCGACACCGACATCCCATTGCGACACCCCGTTTATCAGGCGCCAGTACTCACCCTCAGGATCGCCATATGAGGTCGGCATGATCATGCGGTTGTAGACATTGGCCATCTTCAGACCGTCGACCACTGTCGCTTCGAAGAAAGGAGAGGGGCGGATGCGCGTGTTGGGCTGGAAGGAAAACAAATGGGCCTCCTGCTGGGTTCATCCGCAAATGCAGCCACTGGCGCCCTTTGGTCAAACGACGTATTCCATGCCAAAGACCATACAAAAAGTTGTACATCCGTTGGAGTTGATGTGTCGCGTGACCTTCCTCCCCTAACGTGGCTGCGCGCCTTTGAGGCGGCGGCGCGAACCCTGAGCTTCACCCAGGCGGCGCGCGAGCTGAACGTGACTCAAGCCGCTGTGTCGAAGCATGTGAAGTCGCTGGAGCTTTACCTTTACCACCCGCTTTTCGTTCGACATCCGCGCAGCCTTGAATTGACCAAGTCTGGTGAGGCTTACCTGCCCAAGGTTCAGGATGCCCTCGACCGGCTGTCGATTGGCACGCGTGAAGTCTTCGGTCAACGGCGGTCGCAGGCGTTGACCATCCGCTGCGCGGTGTCGCTGTCGGTGAACTGGCTGGCAGCGCGGCTGCCGGAATTCCTGGAGCTATACCCGGACAAGCAAATACGCATTCTCTCAAGCGTTTGGTCAGATGCGTTCAACGAGCAGGCGTTCGATCTGGATATCCAATACGGCTCTATGGCTCCTGATGGTGTCGCCATCCATCGTTTGACTTGGGAACACATCTTCCCCCTCTGCTCACCTGAGGTCGCGGCCCGGTTGAAAGACCCCGCAGACCTCCGGAACGAACGGCTTCTTCACGTCCTTGGATATCAGGAAGGCTGGGGAACGTGGTTGAACGCTGCGGGCGCTTCCGCTGTTGATCCCGGAAAGGGTCTGCAACTCGACACGTCGCTCATGGCATTTGAGCTTGCGGCACAAGGTGCTGGAGTCGCGTTGGGAAGAACATCTCTGGCAGAGAAGGAATTGCCTTCGGGGCGTGTCGTCGCGCCCTTCGATATGCGGGTCCCGATAAATGAGGGCTTCTATCTGATAGAACAACGCGCAGCCAAGGTGCATCCCGATGCCCAGCTATTTTCCAAGTGGATTGTCGGCCAGGCGACGGCAGATCGGGAAGCATTGAAATATCGGCAATGAGAGTCGCGAGGCTCAAACTGCTGAATTCACCCAGTTCGTCGCGCGCCAAAAGGCATGGTCGATACGCGCTGAACTGCCCCTTGGCGGCAGCGCTGAAAGCGCTGGATTCGCACGGGGTTTGAGCCACCTTAGCGCGTCGGTGAGCACCGAAAACGGACCTTGATGCATGCAGCGGAAGTTGCGTGTGTGATGACTGATGCCACCGCGATAAGGCTTCGGCGTGGATTGGTGGATCAGGGCGCGTGTGCCCGCCTCCGCAGCGGTGTTCGCGGCGCAAAGGGCGGGGCGTTGCAGCCGCCCACGATGACGACGTTCCAAGGTCCCCCAAGGCGTCTGGAAATCATGAGGGCTCTGTTGCTTAGGTCGCGTCAACGCGCCGTTAGCGGCCGCGCAGGGCATTGAGGCGAACCCGATGGGCCGTTTCGATATGCGCGCGCATCAGGGCAGCGGGTCAGCGGGGTTTCTCGGGCCGATGGCTCCGGGGTGATCACGCCAGTCATGCCCTTCGCAAACCCGGCTCACCCCATCTGATTTGTGTCACAAAGACCAATAAATCCAGTTGCACACTAATCCCCTACTGTTGCTGCAGTAGTGCAACATTTTGGCTAGACGACACCCGGAGGGACCAACAGATAACAGATTGATATATTAAGTAATTACCAATTCAGCGTGATGTCTGCCCAACTGATTGGATTAATTGCCATCACGACACGTTCTCCCTTCGGGCAGCAATCGTTGACGCTTATTCGACGGAATCGTTACACTCAGAGTGCCGACACCAGAAGTTTTACAAGCTGCCGTTCCGCCGACCTATCGGAGGTTCCGAGATGGAGTCAAAGCGTAGCAAGCCGTGCAGTAACTATCAGGGCTGGTCATGCCAAAATCCGCGCATTCGGTGGCTGACCGTCTGGCTTGTTTGGGCCATTGCCGCAGTAGTCGCTTCGCCAACTGTCGCCCAGGAAACCGTAAAGGGCGTCAATCCGATGCCGGGCTTTGACCACAGTGAGACTGGTTTTGCCTTGACCGGAAAGCATGCGACGCTGATTTGCGAGAGTTGCCATGTCGACAACAAGCTCAAGGGCACACCGCGCGCTTGCGTTGCGTGCCACAACGGATCGCTCGCCAAAGGGAAGCCGCGGAACCATCCGCCTGCCGGAACGCAGTGCACGCAGTGTCACACGACGCGGAACTTCCGCCCCTTCGCGGTGAATCACACAATGATCGCCCAGCCCTGTGCGACCTGCCACAACGGTCGAACGGCCTTTGGTAAGCCTGCGAACCACATTCCCGCGAATGACCAGTGCGACGATTGCCATGTCACGACCAGCAAGAAAGACGTGCGTGTCGACCACCGTGACGTGATCGGCTCCTGCGTCTCTTGCCACAATGGCAAGATCGCGATGGGTCAGCCGAAGAACCACATCGCAGCACCCAATGAATGCGGCGCCTGTCATACGACGTTCCAGTTCAAGAACCCGATCGTCAACCACTCGATGCTGTTCCAGCCCTGCGCGGCTTGTCACAACCGGGGCACCGTGGCGGCAAACTCGGCCGACCGGACTCCGCCGGACTGGCACCGTGTCCTCGGCATGACGGATTGTGAGTCCTGTCACCTGCCGGGGGCGTCGTGGTCGGGTGCATTCATGGATCACAGCCGGGCCTCTTCCGATTCCGACTGCGTTGCCTGCCACTTCGCGTTCGGAGCGAGCGGGCCGCCCAATCCCAACGTTTCATCCCGGCTTCACACTCCTGATGAGTCCTGCACGACTTGCCACGCCTTACCATAAGGACGGACTTGGTGCGGTCTTACTTTCGACGGCCGCATCCAAACGAAAAATCGATGCGAAAACGAGGCGCATGATGAAACGGGCACACAGATTAGGATTTCTGCTTCTGGCCATGCAGATTGCGCAAGCAGACGTTGCGACGCCCCAGACTACGGGAGCGAACGCGGCAGGCCAACAACTGATGGTTCAGGCTCAGGCGGCAATCGATGCCAAGGACTATTTCCGCGCGACCCGTCTCCTGACCGCCGTGGCCAGCCAAAAGCAAAGCCCCTACAGTGCGCGCGCTCAGGAACTGCTCGGCAATGTGCGGGAGGAAGCGGGCCAGCTCGCACAGGCGAGAGCGGAGTACGAGGCATACCTGAAGAAATACCCGCACGGCGATGGGGCTTCGCGTGTGCAGGCGCGGCTCGATTCCATTCTGTCGGGCAGCGGCGGCAAGACGACGGCCGGTGGCCGCAAAGTCATAAGCCGTGGGATCGTGTCGCTCGGCTACAGATACAACGACGGCGGCGAGCGGCCCGACTATCCGGGCGGCGGTCTGATCTTCGACGAGGTCTTCAGCGCGCTGACCGCATCGCTGCAATACTCCGCCATCATCGACACGCCGCAAGCCCGAACCACGCTTTTCGTGTCAGCCAGCGGCGATCTCTACCGCAGTGGCATCCGCGACCGGGACCCGAAAGTCTCGGAAGCCTACTTTTCCTATGAGCCGAAATCCTCTGGCGCCACGTTCACCGTTGGCCGTCAGAAGACCGACCCGCGGGGGATTGCCTACCGCACCGACGGCGTATCGCTGAAATGGCCGCTTCAGAACGGCGTCAGGATCGGCTTTGTCGTCGGCAAGCCCGTCGACAGCACCCGCGACAAGTTCTTCGAGGACGGGCGCACGCTCGCCGCGGCCAGCGTCACCTTCGAGGACGCGCTGGTGCCGGGCGAGGTCTCGCTCTACGCTGTGGGCCAGTGGGACGGCTCGCGCCTTGACCGGAACGCCATCGGAGCGGAATACACGCGTGCGTTCGAGGGCGGGCACAGCCTTTACGCCGGTGTCGAATACGACCTGAAGTTCTCGTCTGTGAACCGCGCCCAGGTGAACGCGACCTACGCGCTGAAAAACGATGCACGCATCGTCGGCGGCCTCGCCTATTACCGCAGCCCCAGCCTCAGCCTCGAGAATGCGCTCTTCGGACGGGCGGGCCTCACGGTGGACGATCTGCTTCTGCCGCCCTATTCGCTTACGCTGGCCCAGATCGAAGCCTTCGCCGCGGATCGGTCCTCCAAGGTGGCGACCGCTGACCTCGCCTATTTCGGCAAGCTGAACGCCAAATGGGATCTGGTGGTCGATGGCTCGGTCACCCGTATCAGCGGAACGCCCGCATCCGGCGGCGTCAACGCTGTCAGCAGCATCGGCACTCTCTATTCCGCCGGCATCCTCTTCATGGGCTCGTCGGTGTTCCGGCAGAATGACGGGGTGAACGTCTCACTACGCTGGTCGAAGGGCTCCGACGACACGTCTTATGTGCTCGACACCTCGGTGCAGGTCCCGATCAACGACCGGCTGAGCTTGCGGCCGCGCCTCCGCGTCGGCTATCGTGACAACGACGTGGGGCCGAACGACAACATCCTGATGCCGTCCATCGGCGCGCGCTACAGCTTCGACAACAAGACGAGCTTTCAGATCGACGCGGGCCGGAAGTTCGAAGATCAAAACGAGTTCTTCCTGACCGCCGGTCTCACGCGGTCGTTCTGACAAACGTACCTGCGGCGCGTCATGGGCACCCTTCAGCGGCCCAGTTGCGGAGGTTCTGCTTGAAAGACTTGCCCAAAGGGTGCTGCTTTTGCAGCGACCGTTCGGCATTGTCAGCCAGATAGGTGTTCGCCTGCTCGCAGATACGGTCCTTGGTCCATTGGTGGCAGTTCGTGCACTTTTGGCCTTTCCAAAGCTCATCAGGAATACCCTCGAACGGCGGAAAGAGCGGTGAGCTTTTGATGAGCTCCTCGATCGACTTTCCGACGATCTGCGGCTCTCCCTCTGTCAGAGGCGCCGAGAAGGTAACGCGGCTGCCCCCCTGGCCGTCCCCGACCTTCGGAGCCGCAGGCGTCGCCTGAGAGAGCGCCGCCAGCAACGCTTCAGCTTCGGCCCGGTGGCTGCCGTTCGGGAAAGCGTAAAGGTAGAGGTTGAACCTGAGGGGGTCGTTGCTGGTTTTCGCCCGCTCCCACAGGCTCTCTTCATCCCCGATACTTGTCTGCGGAGCCTCGATAGACGGATGAAACGAAAAATCGGTGGTCAGCGACGAGCTTTCCCATGGTGTCTGCGCACCGTTAGTCTCCGCCAGAACCTGAATGCGCACCTTTTTGAAAAGCTGCTCGATGGATTGCGGTCCGGCCGAGATCTCATGCGTAAGTGCAGCGGTATAGGGGCTGTTGTCGCCCCTGCCATCGAAAGCAACGCTACCCGGCGCGGTCGAATATGCGATGAAACTACCGGTGGGCGCGTTCATTTCGGCAAGCCCCTGATCGGTGAAGCCCGCAATCCCCTTGAACGGATTGTTGCGGCAAGCGTCGAGGATAACGATGTTAGTGCGCACCTTTGCGGTGTAAAGCTGCCGCAACACCCAACTTGCTTCAACTCCGACCAGGTCGAGGTCGGCCTGATCCCGGATTGCGGTATCGACTGGCAGCAGATAGTTGTTGCCAAAGGACTGTACCGCGTGCCCGGCATAGTAGAAGAGTGCGGTGGTATCCGGACCTGCGGCGCGCAGGCTACGACCGAAGCTCGCAAAAGCGCGCTTCATCGCACTCTGATCCGCATCCGTCAGCAACGTGACCGCGAAGTCCGCGTTTTCGAGAGTTTTGGCCATAAGCTCCGCGTCTTGGACTGAATTGGCGAGCGCGCCGATCGTCTCATAGTGGCCGTTACCGATGACTAGGGCGATCTTCTGTCCCGTCTGATCGTTGCCGGCCGCCCAGCCATGGCCGAACGGCCGGACACCGACACACACCACGGCGAGCGCCAGTATGAGGGCAATTCGACGGAACATGCTGTTCGCTTTCATGCGCGTTCTCTCGTGCTCAGGATACTGACGCCACAAGGTGGCATGCAACCGAAGACTGTTCACGCGCCGATAGGCGCGAATGGCTTGCCCGACGATGGCGGTCGGGCGTTGCGTTCCGTCGCCCCCCGCAACATACAGCAATGAAACACCACAATGAAAAATTGTAACGACGCCCTTCAAGCGATAAAGTGTTCAATGAGAAATGACACGAATCCCGGCTTTTCCGCAGCCCTTTCAACCGCGCAGCGGCTCAGTTTCCGACGAACAAAGCATCTGGCTTTCGGGGGATAAAATTATGTTTAAACCCGCTTTTGGTGCAGCCCGAACATTTTTTTTTCTCGCGCTTACTTCTCTCCTTGGGGCCATGATTGGCAACGCCGCGTCCGCGCAGGGAAATCCCTATGCGCCGGGATGGGATATCGATCCGAAAAATTCGACCATAAATTTCGGATCAATCAAATACGAAAAGGGCGAGAAGATCGTTGAAACGCATTCCTTTGCTACCTTTGGCGGCGAAATAGAATCGGACGGCAAGGCGGCCCTTCATATCAAGCTCAATTCCGTCGACACCAAGAATGATTTGCGCAATGTACGCATGCGGTTCCTGTTTTTTGAGACCTTCAAATTCCCGACCGGAGAAGTCACCACAGAGCTCACGCCCGACATGGCATCTGGTCTGGTCGAAGGCGCGGAAAAGCAGGTTGCGATCCCCTTCCGGCTGTCCATTCACGGTACCGAAAATCAACTGACGGCAGACACCATAATAAGGGTGACCGGTCCTGACAGTTTCGAGGCGGCGTCCGCTGCCCCGGTGCTTTTCAAGGTCGATGATTTCAATCTGGGTGATAGCCTCAAGAAGATCGCGGAAACGGCGGGTGGCTTTGATATCGTGCCCGCGATGACACTCACGTTTAAGCTCAGCTTCGTGAGGCGCTCAGGCGAATCCGGAGGGACTAAGCCCGCAGACAGTTCCGATACCCAACCACCTGCAGCGACGGCGCTTGAGACAAAGGGCGATTTCTCGCTTGAGGAATGCGCCGGCCGCTTCCAAATCCTTTCTGAGACCGGCAACATCTATTTCGCCAGCGGCAGCGCCCGCCTTGATAACGAAAGCACTTTTGTGCTGACCACCGTGCTCGATGTCGTAAGCCGCTGCCCCGGCATGCGGATCATGATTTCGGGCCATACCGACGATGTCGGGTCGAATTCATTCAACCAGCGGCTGTCGGAACGCCGGGCGCAGTCCGTCGTCGATTACCTCGCACAGCACGGGGTCGACCGCAGTCGCCTGATATCGGCCGGCTTCGGCGAAGAACGCCCGATGTTCCCAAACGACTCGGACTTTCACAAGAGCCGCAACCGGCGCATTGAGTTTTCGCTGTTCCGATAGCATACGGTCTTTAGCAGCGAGCCGCGCCAAGTCGGACGGCGCTGTCGCGCAAGAGCGCCCCATGCGCCTATCGGTAGTCCGGTTAATTCCAACCACCACCACTTGAGCCGCCGCCACCACTTGAACTCGGAATGAACGGACTTGTGGTCGTCGTTGGCGCAACTGGCGTGGGCGATGCGGTCGTTGCCGGAGCTGCGGGCGTAGGGGCAACCTGAGAAGCTGGCGCTGGTTGCGGTTCATCGATCAGCACACAGCCGGACAGAGCGGCGCAGAGAACGACGCCTGACAGAAATTGTGTCTTGAACACCGACATCTAAATCCTCCCGCCCGTCGTAACGCCCATCGAACCAGATTGGGTCTCCTTTCAAATGATAGCACCGTCCCCCCCATGCACCAATGGTGGAATACTCGACCAATTGCGTGAAAGGACGCGAGGCCGCCCCGCGCAAGCCTAAGCGGTTTGCGGAAATCAGAAGCGGGAGGCCGCCCTGAGATTTCAACAAGGTGATTTCCATGCCCCGTTGTGGCATCATCGGCAGCGCGGATCAACTTTGGCGCAGGTGTCGTTAGCCACGCGCGAAGAGCCCCAATCCAGGAGCGGACATGAGCACGGAAGTTCTGGAAGAAATCGATGGTGTCGTGATCGGGTTGCTGCTCGGCTTCGAGGGCGGCACACCGATGGTCGTGTTTCCGGGCAATCAAAAGGACCACGCGATCTTGGCGCGAAGTCTCACCCATCTGAGCCCGGATCATGTCGGGGCAGAAGTTGCCCTTCTCTTTGAAGATGGGCGGCGCGACCGGCCCCTGATCATCGGGCGCATTCTTGAGCCTGCGCGGACGGAGGAGGTGCCCGTCATCATCCGGGACGGCGAACATGTGAAGCTGACAGCGCGGGAGCGGATCGAACTCAGGGTCGGCAAGGCGTCGATCATCATGGAGAAAGACGGCCATATCACCATTCGCGGAACCCACCTGGTCAGCCACGCCTCAGCCTCGAACCGCATCCGCGGCGGTTCGGTGAACCTGAACTGAGATGTCAATACCCGTGCTGGAAGATATCATCCGCCAGCATGCCGAACAGGCGGCGCATTTGTGGAACATCTACGACCGCGCGTTGCTCTATCCGGATGAGAACCCTGAGATGGACGAGCTGCGGATTGGGCGACTACTTGAGCGGCTAGAGGCGCATATCGACGGGCTGAGAGTGGCGGGGGCGGAGGGCCTCGCCATCGCCGAGGAACGCTATTCGGAGTACCCCGAGGCGGGCGAATTGTTCGTGATCCGGATGTTGCAGCCGGGCGCGGATGGCGCGCGGGTGATGGATCTGGATTTGGCGAAGGTGCGGGATTACTTGTCGCGTGGCCCTTAGTCGCGGGCCTCAAGGCGCCAACCGTCATCATAGACTGGTCTCAGCGCCAACCACTCTTTCTCGTCGAACCGCCACATTGCATCGCTGCCGGTGCAATACAAAAAATCTCGGTCTGTACGCATGTCATATCCCATGCCAGTTTCGTGCGCTGGCTCAAGTGCGCCACCGTTCTGACGAAACACTCCAAAATCACCGTCCCCCCAAAATGTGGTTCCTTTGAATTGGACCACGCTAAAGAAGTCTGATTTTGGTGCGTCAAGTTCTCGAAGCTCATTTTCGAAAACTTCACCGCATAGCCCACCGCGACCTGCAATTAATATTCGACCGTCGGTCGCAAGATGCACCCCGAGCAAGTCCGTGTCGAACGGGAGCTCAACGGCATCCACGACGTTGCCAGTGATCAGTTGAAGGCTTCCAATATCCCCTACCAAAGCGATACGGTCTCTGGTCTGGCCGTGGATGTCGTTAAGCGCGACCTCGTCGCCGTCTTCCAATTCTTGCCATGTGTGCCCATCGAAACGATAAAGCATACCTTCATCACCGATCAGGAAGCCACACGCGGGGTCGAGCATCCAGACCCAATTCATGAACGAGTCTGCGCGAAACGAGACTGACCAGTTTTCTTTAGCCGGCGACCAAAGCGTCCGCCCAACTTCAAGGCCAAAAACACTCGTCGGGGCTGCTGCAGCCAGTGAAGTCATCCAAATGTTTTCGCAGAATATGAGCCTTGAATTCGCCGGATCAAACCCACGAATGTCAAAGATGAAGGATTGCGATAGCCGGTGGTCGAAATCTCCGATTTCGAACAAGGCTAGACAACGATCCTCTCCAAACGGAACGATCTGCATACATTCCAAAGAATGCGCTGGATCAGCCAGCAGAGTACGCGCGATTTCGTCTGTTGAATCCATCAGTTGATCGGCATCGCTGCTACTTGGGCCGTGGTGAAGGGCGGTGTCGGATTTTGACTTTGGTTCATTACGTGAGTCAAGTATTCTAGGAAGATCATCTTTAGGCACTCAGCAACGGTTTCCCACATTTTCTTCTGCACCTTTTTCTTGATTCTTTTCTTTTGTTTCTTGTTGTAGTTGTGCCGGGTCTTTCGGTGGCTTCTCAGGGTACCTTCTAGACAGGCGTCTATTGACTGTCCGACGGTCGCAGTGGGATTTGCTGCCAGGAAGTCTTTGGCATGCATGGTCTTTTTGTAGTGCTCAGTGCCCTTTCGTGTCCTGTCACTTCGTTCCGAATGCATGCATATGCAAGGCGCATGATTGATATTGTAGCCAGAAAACCGTGGCTTGGCGCGGCCGCGATTCCCCTTGCCGGGAATTGTCACTATTTGATCCTCTACATAGTGCTCGGAAAAGAACCCATTGGTTGTATCACACGGGTTGGGATGGTGAGGATGGACCTGCAGTCCCATTTCGTTGAGTACCGCAGCACAAGTCATAATGGCCGGGTTCGCCGCGCAAATTTCTGGCCAAGGGCCGACATTTCCTATTGGAGAAGCATGATTGTGCGTCGCCAGATCGCTGAACCGGATCACCGGTTCGCCGTCGAATTTCACGTCACTGGACCACGAGTTGAAGTACTTCTTACCGGTGTTCTTTGAGGTGACGACGCCCTTCTTGGCGGCACATCCCGCCTCGGTTCCGCTGGTCTTGGATTCGTCCGACTTGTTCTTGATGTTGACCGTCTTGCCGCCGATGAACACTGTTCCGGTGCCGTTTTCGCTGTCGCCCGCCATGCCGAAACTGGGATAGGGAACGGGAACGCCGGGTGGTGTCGCGGGGTTTTCCGGCGGCGTGAAGCAGACATCGGGCATTGCCGCGATGGTCTTCGCGTCCACGGCCTTGCCCGAGATTTCCAGCCCGTTGGCGTAGACGTCCCCCATTCAGGTCGTCTCCTCTGCTCTGGCGGGACGTTTGAACTGCGGGCGGGCATGGGCCGGGATCGTGGGTCTTGTCGCATGCAGCACAGCCGCCCCGCAGGCGCCATCGTCGGCCGAAGCCTCGATCAAGACCGGGCTGCCCATGTCGTAGCCCTTTTCGGCCGCGGTCAGCGCCATTCCGACCATCAGGGGCACCACTGCCGAGCCGACGTTGCCGACATTTTCGCCCGGGCTCCAGAGGTCCTGAAACGGCGTGCGGCCACGTTCGAGCCGCAGACTGGCAAGCGAGGTCTGCTTGAACCAGTACTGCTCTCCGATCAGGTCCGAGATGCGGTATTCGACATGGGCGAGGTCGACATTGGCTTCGTCCATCGCAGCCTTGTAGGCAGCCGTCATGCCGTCGCCGCGCAAGGGACGGTGCAGGCCGTCCTCATCAAGGCCGTTGTAGATGAACGCCTCCTCCCGCGCGAGGCCGAGGCCGGTGAGGCGAAGTGGCCCCCTCGCAGAACACAGCACCGCCGCCGCCGCCTCGCCGGGGATGAAGCCGTTGGCATTGCCGGGGCCGAGCAATCGCGCCTCGGCAATGTAATGGGCTATGGAGAGGGTCGTGAGATAGCTGTCGACGCCGAGGATAAGAACATTCTCGGCCTTGCCCTCGGCAAGAAGGCGGCGAGCGCGGTCCAATGCCACGAAGCCCGAGGGGCGACCATGGGCGACGACGTGTGCCTTCATGCCGCCCGGCAGGTCCGCGACCTCGGCGAGCTGGCGGGCGAAGGCTGCCGCGTCGCGAATGGGTTGGCCGGGGCGATCGGCCTCGGGCAGGCAGAGGATCAGCGCGCAGCCGAACTCGGCATCGGGCACCTTGCGGAAGATATCGGCGATCGCCCCGGCGCCGAGATGGGCCAAGCGCTTCGTCCCGATCCAGTTGCGGGGTAATGGGACGGGCGCGCCGATCAGCCATTCACCACCCGGACCGAGGAACCGGGTTTCGCGGAAGCCGTCGAGTCGCGCGCGCATGGCGGCGGCCGAAGAGGCGCAGTCGAGGCCCACCGCCGTCACCATCCCGGTCGCACGGATATGAAGTGCCGCGCTCATGCGTCTTCACCGGCAGGTTCAAGTCGGCGAATGTATCGCTTGCCCGTCTCGAACGCACGCCGCATCGCGGGCGTCGGCGCCCCGATCCATGCCTCGGAGAACTCGGTGATGATCCGCCGCATCGGCACCCAGACGCGCCAGACCAGCATGAAGACCCGCGCCTCGGGATCGAAGATCAGCGTATCGGGCCGGGGGGCGGCGTCGAAACAGGTCTCCCGCCCGCGAAAGATGCGGATCGGCAGGGCCGTCTCCGGCAGGCCGAACTCCTCGCGTCCCTGTGGCGTGAGATTCACGAGAATGACGGGCGCACCGCCCTGAGGGAAGGCGATCTGCTGATCCTCGGGCGCCATCTGGAAGTAGCGGTCGTCGAAATCGGCGGGGAGGAAGGGAAAGACATTGTCCTTCCAGTGATCGTCATAGGTGCCGCCGTAACGCAGCCGGTCGGGCCAGCCGCGCCCCATCGGTCCGAAGGCCATCGGCCGGTACTTGCCATAGGGCGATGTCACGTCCTCGCCTATCGCCTCTGTGTTGGGTAGTGGTTGGCCGTTGAGGCGGGACTGGTTCGTGACGGAAGCAAAGCCAATCCCGATCGGATTTGGCAGATAGACCGGCGGCGCATCAACCGCGGGATCGGAGCGGTCGGGGCCGCCGAAGGCGGTATCGTAGGAGAAGGGCTGACGCGTGAAAGGAAAGGGTCGGGTCGCGGTGATCGCCGGGCCGACTGTGCGCCATTGACGCTGACCGACAACGTCGAACTGCTTGGACCAGTCACCGACCTTCAAGCCGACGCGAACGCGCTCCGCCGGCCTGCCGCCTGGCGCATAGGCTGCACCTTGCAGCACCACATCACAGCGCGGCTTTCGGAATGCGAAGTCGCTTTCCCAAAGCGTCGCGGAAAAGCCTGGTGCGCCCGTGAATTCGTCCGCCATGACAAGGGCACGCTGATCTTTGGCAGGCCGAGGCGGATCCGATGACCGCTCGGGAAAGGCGAAAGTGCCCTTAACCACGAAGGACAGATATTCACGCCCGGACTTATCCATACCCATGGTGAACTGGTGAAGATAGCGGGTCTGGTTCAGAATCCGCATCGTCGGCCAACCCTATTCGAAGTGATAGCCGAAGCCCTCGATCCCGCCTGTCACCGTGACGCGGGCGAGATCGCGCCCTTCCAACTTGCGGTTCAGGACCTGACGGCTCAGTTCCGGCAGTAGCGTGTTCGTCAGGATGGCATCGATCATCCGTCCGCCCAATTCAATCTCGGTGCAGCGCGCCTTGACCAGCTCCATCAGCCCATCGCCGATCACAAGTTCAGCACCATGACCGGACATCAACCGTTTCGCGACACCCCGCAGTTTGTGCCCTGCAATGGCTTCGATCATCGCGTCGGAAAGCGGATAGTAGGGGATGGTCACGACACGACCAAGCAGTGCCGCCGGGAAGACTTTCAGGAGCGGCGCGCGAAGACTGGCCGTCAGCTCGTCGAGGGCGGCCTTCGTCTTGCCCTCCTCGGTCATCGCCATGATCTCATCGGTACCCACGTTCGAAGTGAGCAGGATCAGTGTATTCTTGAAATCGATCCGACGGCCTTCGCTGTCGTCCATCATGCCCTTGTCGAAGACTTGAAAGAAGATTTCGTGGACATCCGGATGCGCCTTTTCGACCTCGTCCAGAAGGATCACCGAATAGGGTCTGCGACGCACCGCCTCGGTCAGGATGCCACCCTTGCCGTAGCCAACATAACCCGGCGGCGCGCCCTTGAGTGTGGAGACTGTATGCGCTTCTTGAAATTCACTCATGTTGATCGAGATGAGGTTCTGCTCGCCGCCATAAAGCGCCTCGGCGAGCGCCAGTGCGGTTTCCGTCTTGCCGACACCCGAGGGGCCGCAAAGCATGAAGGCGCCGATGGGCTTTTCCGGTGCGCCGAGTCCGGCGTAGGAGGTCTGGATCCGGTTTGCGATCATCTCCATCGCGTGATCCTGGCCGACCACGCGGTCCGACAGCAGGCCCGCCAGCGCCAGCGCCCTCTCGCTCTGGCTCGCCAGCATCCGGCCCATCGGGATGCCGGTCCAGTCCTGCACAACGGAGGCGACCGCATTCCGATCGACCGACGGCAAGATCAGCGGGCGTTCGCCCTGTGCCTCGGCCAGCATCGCCATTCTCGCACGAAGATCGGAGAGAACGGCAGCCCGTTCCTCTGCGCTGAGCGTAACGGCTGGCGCGGGCGACGGATCCCCCTCTCCCTCGCCTTCGCCGTCATTCGGAGCATCTGCGGATTCCTCGGGCGGAAGGTCGCCGGTCGTGCCAGTCTCGTCGATCTCGATACCTGAACCGCGAAGCCGCGTGCGAAGGTCGATGATCTCATCGACAAGCGCCTTTTCCGCCTCCCACCGCGCCGTCGCGTCGACGAGTTCGTCCTTGGTCGCTGCGAGTGCGGCGTCGACCTCTACGCGCCGTTCGCTGGCATCGATGCCGATCGCCTCTTCGCGTTCGATGATCCGCGCCTCGATTTCAAGCGCCTGTTGGCGCCGTTCGATATCTTCGACCTCGGCGGGGGTCGCATGCTGGCTGACCGCGACACGAGCGCAGGATGTGTCAAGTAGGCTGATCGCCTTGTCCGGCAATTGCCGGGAAGGGATGTAGCGGTGTGACAGGCTGACGGCGGCCTCAATGGCTTCATCGAGAAGCTCGACCTTGTGGTGCTTTTCAAGTACCCCCGCGACACCCCGACACATTCGGATCGCCGCCTCTTCTGACGGCTCTTCGATCTTCACGACCTGAAAGCGACGAGTCAGCGCGGGATCCTTTTCGATATGCTCCTTGTATTCGGCCCAAGTGGTCGCGGCGACGGTGCGAAGTTCACCGCGCGCGAGAGCAGGTTTCAGGAGATTGGCGGCATCGCCCGTCCCCGCCGCGCCGCCGGCGCCGATCAGAGTATGCGCTTCATCGATGAAAAGAATGACCGGCCTGTCCGATGACTGGACCTCGTCGATGACGGACTTCAGTCGCTTTTCAAACTCGCCTTTCACGCTGGCGCCCGCCTGCATGAGCCCGATGTCGAGCATGTGCAGTTCGACCGGCTTCAACTGCGGCGGAACATCGCCGCGCGCGAGGCGCAGGGCAAAGCCTTCGACCACAGCAGTCTTGCCCACCCCGGCTTCGCCGGTCAGGATCGGATTGTTCTGGCGTCGGCGCATCAGGATGTCGATGATCTGACGGATTTCCATGTCGCGCCCGACGACGGGATCGATCTTGCCAGCCCGTGCCCTCTCGGTCAGGTTGGTGGCGTACTGTTGAAGCGCTGACTGGCCACCGGGCCGCGCCTTGGGCTTTATCTCTTCGTCGCCCGCCTCGCCCGGCCCCTCGACTGACGCGGTCAGAAGGTCGGAGAGAATCGCGCCCATCGCATCGGCGCCGATCTTGTCGAACTCCAGGCTGATTTTCAGCAGCAAGCCATCCAGCACCGCCGTCTTCCGCGCCGCGAGCAGCAGATAGGCCGAGCGCACGGTATCATCGCCGAATTCGAGCGATCCGTAAGTCCATGCTTCCTGAATGGCGCGAAAAATATGGTCGGAGAACTCCTCGACCGCGCCGGCACCATGCGGAAGCGCGTCCAAAGCTCGCGCGATGTCGCCCTCGAGTCGAGCTTCGTCTACGCCCGCGGATTGTAGGAGGATCTCGAAATCCGACCGCGCAGCACGCGAAAGCTCGGCAATGAAATGAACAAGTTCGACATAAGGATTTCCGCGCGACTTCGCTGTTTGAGCGGCGGCAGAAAATGCTTTCAGACAAAGGGGGTTAAGTTTCCCGACAAGCTCTTTTCGCTTGACGGTTTCCTGCGAAGGTTTCTGGGCCATATTCGATGTCCCTGCGATAAAAAGACTTTTGGATATTCGTCGGGCCGAAAAACACAGGCACGTTTACGTAAAGTTAGTCTAAGCTGGAATCTGTCCGAAGGCGACAAATTTGAGAATGCCCCACCAGTGCCGTCATCTGGGAGCGGATCATGATTGATACGATGCCCGGCGATATTTTCCAGCCGGGACAGGTTCTGAACCACACCTACGAGATTGAAGATGTCCTTGGCCGGGGCGGCACGGGCGAGGTCTACCGCGCGCGCAATCTGGTGACCGGTCGTGTCGTGGCGATCAAAGCGCTGAACCAGCAGTTCTCAGGCAACAACGATTATGTTGAGCTGATGAAGCGTGAAGAGCAGATGCGCGACATCGTCGATGACGCTGTCGTGCGTTACACCGAATGCTCCCGCTCGGAAGAAGGCCGCGTCTTCCTCGTAATGGATTTCATCGACGGGCCATCGGTGAACGACCTCATGGCGCGAGAAAGGTTCGACACCCGAGACCTGATGGTCATCGCGCACCGCATCGCAGGCGGCCTCGTTGCGGCTCATGGCAAGGGCATAGTGCACCGCGACCTCTCGCCGGACAACGTCGTCCTGCGCGATGGAAGGCCCGAGCGCGCGACGATCATCGACTTTGGTATAGCCAAGGACACGGCCGCCGGCGCGCGGACGATCGTTGGCAATGAATTCGCCGGAAAATACGAATATGCAGCACCCGAGCAACTCGAGGGACGCGCGGAGCGGCGCTCGGATTTCTACGCGCTCGGCGCACTGCTGCTCGCCGCTTTCCGGGGCGAAGTCCCGTTTGAGGGGGCAACGCCCGGTGAGATCATTCGCCGCAAGCAAATGCCTCTCGACACCTCCGGCGTACCCGAGCCGCTGAAGGCTCTGATCGACTGGCTCGCCGCGCCCGATCTCACCGCGCGACCCGCAACGGCGGAGGACATCGTTCAGCGATTGGAGCGTGAACTTCAGCCAGCGCGCACCCGCGGCGACTTCGGGTCGGCCACCGACCGGAAGCCCAGACGCACCGGATTGTGGGCAACGTTGGCCGCGGCGGCGCTTGTGGCAACTTCAGCGGCATATTTCATCGGTCCTTTGGCGGGCCTCTTCAAGACACCGCTGCCGCTTGCAAAGCCTTACCGTTTTCAGGCCGCCCTGACCGCAGATGGCCGCGCAGAGCTTCAGGGCAACGCACCGGATACCGAAACCGCCACCGAATTACGGGCGGCGTTCGCCAGGGTGACGGGCCAGGCCCCAGTTCCGGATGCGCTATCGCTCGCTGATGGGATGCCGTCCGAAACCTGGCCCGCCGCCGTGATCGGCGCACTCGGCATCGCCGCGGAAATGCAGGACTGGCAGCTCGATCTGTCCGGCACCGTCGCCTCGATCGAGGGAGTTGCGGCGACAGCGAGCGCGCGCGACGGCATCACAGACGCGTTTCTGTCCTGGGCGAAGAATGGCGCATTCACGCTGCATGCCAACATTGCGGCCGGCCCCCGCGCGCTTCCCGCCACAACCGTCCTTTCAGCCTTGTCGGAGATTTCGGACTGCGGTGCGCTTGGCACCGACCGCGCGCCGGGCGAGAGTTACGGTCTTGGCGATAGCGTGGTGATCACCGGCCCCGTGGAAAACGCGACCACTGCGGAGGCCATTCAAAAGCATCTGTCACAACTATTAGGCGATCGGCGGTTGCGCGTCGAGGTGAACACGCTCAACAAGGATCTCTGCACTATCCGCCGCGCGCTGCCCGTTGTCGCGTCGAACCCGCTTTCCATCTGGCTTGGCGACGGCGTGACCGGCGCCGTCAATCTCACCGGCATCTATCATGTCGGTGAAAACCCAATCGTCGAAGTTCATGCGCCCGGCGATCTTACCGACGGTTATGTCTGGGTGGCGCTCGTCGACAACACGGGCAAGGTCTTCAATCTTCTGCCCAATATCAACGACGAGGAACAGGATATCGCGGCATTGGGGCGGATAGAGAACGGCATACGCCGCATACGCGTTCTGAGCACGATCGAGGAATTCAAACAGAATCCGAAGTTGCTCGCCATGAAGGTATCCGACACGGATTTCGGCGACAGCGAGATCGTCGCGATCCTTTCGAAAAACCGGCTGTTCGATATCCGGCGCCCGCGCGATGAGTCCACTGCCTCCTTTGCCGAGGCTCTGGAGGAGGAGCAGAAACTTGCGCCGGCCAACATTCTTGCGGTCGCAACGCGACTACTGGATTCCAGACCTTGACGTAACGTTAGAACATGTAACACTCTTTTGGTAATTATTGGTTCCGACACTTTTTGAAAGGCGGGAGCGATGAGGGATCTTGAAACGTTCCTCGCTCCGGTGGAAGGTGATAGTCCCTCCGGGGTTGAGTTGCGTAACGATCCGCGGTTTCACGCGATTGAGAGACTTCTGGAGCCGGCGGCGCGGTCCAGGCGGCTTGAAACGCGTCAGTCGGGCGGTTCCGGCGAAGTTCAGTTGGATGTTGACGAAATCCTGGATGCGGCCGCGCCCCTCGCCGAGGCCGGGCGCGACCTGCGCCTCTTGGTGATCGTTGCCAGGGCAAGCGCGAATGAGACTGGATTTGCTGGTCTGGGCGCCGGTCTGACCCTTCTGACCGAGACCATCTCGCGCTACTGGGACAGCCTTCATCCGGAACTGCGCACCGGCCAGACCAAGAAAGAGGCGGCCGTTCGTCGGATCAATGCACTCTATCAGATCGAGAATGATGATAACGGGATCCTCTGCGATCTCGAATACGCGACCTTCCTCGCGCCCCGAGGCCTTGGTCCGGTCAGCGGCGGTGACCTCGCTGCGGCAACACTCAATCGCAACACCCTGCTGTCCGAAGCACCATCGGGCCTTGGCGAGCGGGAAAAATCCGCGCTGGTCGCCGCGCATGAAGCAAGGGTCACCCGGGTACTCACCGCCTGCAAGGCAACGGCCGCGGAAGAGCCTGAGGTTCTCGACGCCTTGGCGCGGGATGTTGCTTTGGCCTTGGTAGCGCTCAGCGGTCTTGAGGATGCCCTGAACGAGAAGATCTCTGAGAACGGGACTGGCGTGAAATTCCACGCGCTGCGCAGGTTTCTCGACCGCATCGCCGCGACGCTGGCATCCGCGAACGACGCCACCGCGACAACGTCACGGGAGGAGCCGATGACACAGCAGACAGAAGCGCCGGCGACAGCGACGACAGTTTCGGCCAGACAGTCGCCAGCCCCAACCGGCGGCGTTCCGGCTCAGGTCGCCTCGCGCCGGGACGTGGAGCGTTGTCTCGACATGATCATTGATTTTTACGAACGCACCGAACCTTCCTCACCCATCCCGCATCTTGCGCGACGGATGCGGAAGATGGTGCCCATGAACTTCGTCGAACTGATGGAAGAAATCGCGCCCTCGGGAATGAAGGAATTCCGCAATGTAGCGGGCGTCTTTGAAGAACGATCGAAATAGGGAGTGCGGACAGATGAGCGAAAGCAAGGCCAAGGTGATCGAACGCAATCGCGCGCCGCGCGTGCAGATCGCCTATGATGTCGAGCATTATGGTAGCCCGACAACGATTGAACTTCCCTTCGTGATGGGCGTGGTGGCAGACCTTGCCGGCGCCTCGGAGACGCGGGAAGCACAGAAGCCGGCAGGCGATCGGACCTTTGTGGACGTCGATGCCGGCAGGTTCGGCAAGTTCATGGAGGCGCTGAGCCCGAGGGTGAAGGCCCGCGTGCCCAATCGGCTGCCATCCAAGGAAGGAGCGGAAGCCGACGAAGAGATATTCATCGACCTCAGCTTCAAGAACATGGGGGATTTCGCGCCCGACAAGGTCGCCGAACAGGTTCCAGATCTGGCCGAGCTTCTTAGGATGCGGCGCCAGCTTGAGGAACTTCTGAGCTACATGGACGGCAAGGTGAATGCCGAAAAGCGCATCGCGCAGCTTCTGACCAACGAACCGCTTCTGGCGCAAGTCGCTGACGAGGCGATGAAATCCGGCAAGGCGGAGGAATAATCATGGCCGACACCAAGAAATCCGCTGAAGGCGCTGTCGCCGAGGCCGAAGCCATCGATCTTGGGGAGTTCAGCGATCTCCTCGAAAAGGACTTCCGCGTCAAGCAGGACGACAGCGAAAAGCTCCAGAAGCTCGTGCAGAATCTCGCGCTCGCCGCGAAGGAAAAAGCAGGAACTGCAACGATTTCCGGCAACGCTGTCAAGTCGATCAAATCGCTCATCGCCGGGATCGACAGCCTCTTGACGACCCAGATGAACGAGATTCTACATTCGCCCGAGGTACGCCAGATCGAGGGCACCTGGCGCGGTCTTCATTACCTCGTCAACAACACCGAGACCGATCAAAAGCTCAAGATCCGTGTCATGAACATGAAAAAGGACGAGCTTGCCGATCAGCTTGAGGACTTCGAAGGTCAGATGTGGGACCAGTCCCCGGCCTTCAAGAAACTCTACACAGAAGAATATTCGATGTTCGGTGGCGAGCCCTTCGGCTGCATTATCGGCGCCTATGAATTCTCGCACCATCCGCGCGATGTCGGGCTGCTGCGCAACCTCTCGGGCATCTGCGCCTCGGCCCATGCGCCGTTCATTGCCGCCGCGGCGCCACAGCTCTTCCGTATGGAAAGCTGGCAGGAACTTCCCAACCCGCAGGATCTCCAGCAGATCGTTTCCTCGCCCGATTATGCGAGCTGGCAGTCCCTCAGGGAAAGCGAGGACAGCCGGTATATCGGTCTGACCATGCCGCGCGTTCTGGCGCGGCTGCCCTATGGAGCGGCGACCGTTCCGGTGAAGGGCTTTGCCTTCGAGGAGGATATCGAGGGCAATCACGAGAACTATGTCTGGATGAACGCGGCCTTCGCGATGGGGGTGAATATCAACCGCAGCCACAAGCTTTACGGCTGGGGCACCCAGATCCGCGGCGTGGAATCGGGCGGTACGGTCATCAACCTGCCGGTCCATACGTTCCCGACCGATGACGGTTCGGTCGCGATGAAATGCCCGACCGAAATCGCCATCGACGACCGGCGCGAGGCGGAACTGGCCAAGCTCGGCATGATGCCGATCCTGCACCGCAAGAACACCGATGTCGCGGCCTTCATCGGCGCGCATTCGTTGCAGGACGACGAAACCCGTGCGGGCCGTCTCGTCGATACGGATGCACAGTCGAACGAAAGGCTCAGCGCAAATCTGCCCTACCTGTTCCCGGTCTGCCGGTTCGCGCACTACCTGAAGGCCATCGCCCGCGACAAGATCGGTACCTTCAAGGAGCGCGCCGACATGCAGGTCTGGCTCAGCGAGTGGATCAATCGCTACGTGCTGGCCAACACAGCAATGGCGACGGATGCGCAAAAGGCGAAACGTCCGCTCGCGGCGGCGGAGGTTCAGGTCGATAGTGTCGAGGGTCGTCCGGGTTACTACAACGCCCGCTTCTATCTGCGTCCGCATTACCAGCTGGAAGGGATCAACGCGAGCCTGCGGCTCGTCTCCGAACTTCCTTCTGTAAAAGGGAGCTAGGGCGGCGCCCCGCCCCTCTCCAACTGCCCAGTGAAGTGATTTCTCAGGTGATCTGAAAGGAACACGAAATGGCATTTACCGGCTACATGAAGATCGACGACATCAAGGGTGAATCCAAGCGCGCCGATCATGAGGACGAAATAGACATCTTCGGCGTCCACTGGGGCGTCTCTCAGACAAGTTCGGCATCTACCGGGTCAGGTAGAACGCGCGGTCGCGCCGTCATCCAGGACGTGATGATCAACAAATACTACGATGCCGCGTCGACCTACCTCGCGCTCGCCTGCATGCAGGGCAAGAGCTTCCCCGAAATCGTGCTCTCAGTACGAAAGGACTCCGGCGAGGCGCATCTGGATTATCTCATCGTCACCCTGACCAATGTGATCATTTCCAACTACTCGATGGACGGATCAGGGCCCAAGGACTCCGACGACGATATGATCATCGAAACCGTTGGTCTGTCCTGCGAGAAGATCGCCATCAAGTACACGGTTCAGGCCGATGATCATTCCGCAGGCGATGAACATGAGATCGAATATGACGTGGTAGCCGGCAAGTAGAGCCTTGCCTGCACAGTTGGAAAGACGGGTGACACGTGACTGAGTCAACGACGTCTCCGCTGTCCCGACGGGAGGCCGCGCAGCCGAGCCTTTGGGATCGGCTCGTGGACGATCTGCCGGGCATCTCCGCTGAGACGGAAAGGCGCCGTGGCGAGTTGGCGGACACGTTTGGCGAGGCGCGCGTCACCCGTATCTCGGAGGGTGGAAGACGAACGCTCGAAGCGGATCGGGACCTCGACGACAACCAGAAGAAAGAGTTCAATAACTTTCTCGCGCAGCTTGAACGGCGCCGGTTTCTGGAAGAGCGTGGGATCGTGGTAACCGCATCAGTCCTTCGCGAGGCGGTACGACGCGATATCGAGGCGCTCTTCAACGTGGAGCGATTGCAGGTTCAGCACTTGCTCGGCGACCGCGAACGCGGCGATTCCGAAGACCCCGAGCGACTTTTGGCGGAGTTTCCGCGTGTCCGGCGGTCGGTCCTCAACTACGGCGTGCCTTCCTTTTCCGGCCGCCGGGCCCGCGACTTCGACCCTGATGCCCTGTCGCGCGAATTGAAGGATATCCTCGCTGTTTTCGAACCCCGGCTGCGACCGGACAGTGTCAGGGTCAAGGTGACCAGCAGCGACAAGGTCGGCCTGCGGATCGCGATCGAAGGTATTCTCATGCTGTCCCCGGTTCCCGAACGCTTGCGACTGGCCACCAGCATCGATCTCGACAACGGGCGCGCGGCGACAGAAATCGAGGAGGCGTGATGGATCGCAGCTTTCTCGCCTACTATGAAACCGAGCTTGAGCATATCCGCGATCTGGCGGGCGAATTCGCGGCGATGCATCCCGACGTCGGGCGAAACCTGTCGCTTGATACCGTGCCTTGCCCCGATCCTTACGTCGAACGCCTGCTTGAAGGTGTCGCCTACCTGGCCGCACGGACACGTTTGAAGATCGACGGTGAAAGCGCACGTTTCGTGCGCAACCTTCTAGATGCGCTTTACCCTGATCTGGTCGGTCCTGGCCCGGCGATGTCGACAGTGGTTCTGCATCCGGGACCACAGGTAAAAACCATGCTTGACGGCCACGTGGTCAAGCGCGGCACTCGCCTCGTCTCGGCACTCCGCGAAGGCCTCACGACGCGCGCGACCTACACGACCGGGCAGGACGTGACGCTCTGGCCAGTCGCACTAGATGAGGCGGTTTATCTGCCCGATCGCGGTGCGTTGAACGCAGCCTCGATCCCGGATGCGATCGCGACCGGGGCGGAGGCCGGACTCAAGATCGTTCTGCGCCGGGATGGTCCGGGCACGCTTGCCGAACTGAACCTCGACGACCTCGACATCTGCTTTGCCGGTGCGCGCGGTGGGGTGATATTCGATACGATCTTCGGCCAGACTTCCACCGTCGCCGCCCGCAAGGCACAATCAGGCGCACCTTTGCGACCCGTTTCGGAACCCGAGTTGATCGGGATTGGCGATCGCGAAGCACTGTTGCCGCGCTTGCGCCCCGCATTTGAGGGCTACCGCCTGATGCGGGAATATTTCCTGATGCCGGAGCGGTTTCACTATATGCGGCTGCGCGGATTGCAGCGCGCGGTTCGCGACACGGACCTCGGCAAGCTGGAAATCTTTATTCTGTTCCGCCGCCCCTGCCCCGAGATTGCCGCGACCTCGGTGCGCGATTTTCGGCTTTTCGCCACGCCACTCGTCAATCTCTTTGAAAAGGAATGCAACGTCGTTGAACTCGACGGACGAGCGTCCGCCCATGTGGTCCATGCTGATCGGACCCGCCCGAGGGATTTTGAGATCTACCGCTTTCTGCGCGTTGAAAATGCGGAGGTCGAGGGGGCCGACGCCGTCATTCAGGAAATCCACGGGCTGGAGCAGACGCAGGGCTCCGGCATTGTCTACGCGACCGAGCGCCGCCCCCGTCGCCCTGCCGAAGATGAGCTGCGGCGCGGTCAGACCCGGACGAGCTATACCGGTGACGATCTCTTCATCTCGGTCGCGCGAACCGACAGCCCACGCGCCACCGGCCCGGTGCGACGTCTCGACATCCGCGCCCTATGTACCAACAGAGACATTCCGATCCTCGATGACAGCCCGAAGCTTTCCCTCGAAACCGGCGATCCGGTCAGCCGGGTCGAACTTGTGAATGCGTTGAGGCGACCAAGAAATTCACTGGTGGCGGCGCTTCCGAAGATGGCGATGGGAGGCGAGGGAGAGCTGGACGGCCTTACTTGGCGGCTCATAGCGCAGTTCTCACTCAATCACCTCTCTCTTGCGGAGGAAAGCCGCAACGCCGAACCGCTGCGGGCCATGCTCGATCTTTATGCGGACCGCGGTGATCCGGAGGTTTCACGGCATGCCCGCTCAGTCACCCGCGTGACTTCCCGGACATTCATCGACCGTCTCGCGATGGCCGGGCCGATATCATTCGGGCGCGGTACGGAGATCACGCTGCATGTCGACGAGACGATCCTGAGCGGCGCGAGCACGCTTCTGCTTTCGGCGCTGCTCAACCAGCTTTTCGCACGCCACGCGGGCATCAATTCTTTCGTACGGACCAAAACGCGGCTGCTCCAGAAACAGGAGGAGGTGTCATGGCCGATGCGCCAAGGCAACCGCGCCCAGATATAGGCCACCGTAACCCTGCGGAGACATCCGTCGGGTTCTTCGAGCTTTTGCGGCGATTTGAGACGTCAGAGCTCCGGTTTGGCCGATCGGGCGGCGCCCGCAACGAACCGGCGCGCCTTGGTCAAGGTATTCGCCTGTCGGTCGCCACCCGCGACATCGCGGCGGTGTGGGGTGGAACTGATGGTTCCCCGCGCCACATAGATGTCGAAGTGCTCGGACTCTTCGGCCCCGAAGGCGCGCTGCCGCTTCATATCACGCGCTGGGTGTTGGAGCGTCTTTCAGAGCGCTGGTTCGCCGAACATTCGGATACGGCGACGGCCGACACCAGCTTTCTCGATTTCTGTAACCTTCTTCAACATCGGATGCTTGCGCTCTACTGGCGCGCCTGGGCCGACGCGCGCCCCGAAGTGCAGATCGAGCTTGGCACGGGCGGGCGGGTCATGGCGATCCTCGGCGCGCTTTCGGGAACGGGACTGCCCGGACTTGCCGGGGTTGAGCGGCAGTTGAAGCTGCGACATGCAACGGCGCTGGGTGCCGCCGCGCACGGACCCGAACGTCTCACCCGGTTCCTCACGGATCTCATCGGCGCCCCGGTTTCGCTTGTGGAATTCGTCGGACAGTGGACGCCGATACCCTCTCATCTCCAGTCACGCCTCGGGACGGATTTCGCCGCACTGGGACAAAGTGCGGTTCTGGGCCCCCGCAGTTATTTGCGCCATGACCGCGCGGAATTGCGGATCGGCCCCTTGGATTTCGACATCTATGAGCGAATTCTCGACGACACCGATCTGGCAGCTCGCATCCGTCATGCGATCAAATTTGCCATGGGTGGCGAAATCGAGTTCGATCTGCGCCCCGTTCTGCGGCGCGATCGGGTTCCGCCCGCACATCTTGGCGCGTCTCGCCTCGGGCGCACAGCGTGGCTGCCTGGCCGCGGCGCGAATGACGCCGACGATCTGCGTCTGGTATCCTTCGCCGGCACTGAGACGAGGGCGGCGGCATGACCATCCACCTCGTCATGGAGCACGCACCGCATCCACAGCCCAGGACGGAATTCAGTCACACTGGCGGCGAGTTGACGATAGGCCGCGATGCCGATTGCGACTGGCAGATCGAAGACCCTGACATGTACATTTCGCGCCGCCATTGCATCGTTTCCCTGCGAGACGGCGTGGCGGAAGTCACGGATGCAAGTCGAGGCGGGTTGTTCATCGACGGAGCGGACGCTCCGCTTGGGGCAGGCAACACCCGAACGCTCGAAAACGGGATGCGACTCCGCATGGGTGACATCGTCATCCGCGTCGAGTTGCTGTCGCGTTCCGCGCCCGAAGAGAAGCCCGCGCAGGGGACAGGCATGGGCCAGACCGACGATTTCTTCAGCCGTCGGGAAGCGCCAGCGCCGACCGCCCCGCGGCCGGCGGACCTTCCTGAACCCTTTGACCTCGACAATCCTGCGGGAGCGCCAGAGCCGCGTGATGGACGCCCCGCACCGCCGCCCGAATTAGACGACCCGTTCACACTCGATCCGCTTCCGGCGGCGTCGGTCGACGCTGAAGCAGTGTCAACTGGTGATAGCCCTGAAGGTTTTGGCAGCTTTTTCGATCCGCCCACACCCGAGCCGGTAAGGATGCGCCCTCGCGCACCGATGCCGGAAGTAACCGCCCAGCCCAAGGCGCCGTTGCCGGTGACGGAACCCACCGCCCCTGTCCGAGCCTCTGGCGGATCGTCTGACCGCGCGGCTTTCCTGCGCGGCCTTGGCCTCGATCCGTCCAGCCTGCCTTCCGGCGAAGGCGACGATTTCGAACAGATCGGCCGCCGCTTCCGCCTCATGGTTGACGGGCTCATCCAGCTTCTGCGCACGCGCGCCAAGGAAAAAGGCAGCGCACGGGTCTCTCAGACCGTGATCGGCAGCGCCGAGGTCAACCCGCTGAAGTTCCTGCCCGCGACGGAAGATGTTCTGGCCGCACTGATCGCATCGCGCGGCCGCGGCTATCTCAATCCCGAGGCTGCAATCACCGGCGCTTTCCGCGATCTGACGGATCACCAGTTGCGCACGTGGGTGGCCGTCCAGACCGCTTTACGCCGCATGATCGACAGGTTCGATCCGGACGCTTTCGAACGGGAGGCCGAAAAAGCGGGCCTTTTGAAATCCATGCTTGCCGGCGGGCGCAAGGCGCATCTCTGGCAGCTCTACATCGACCGCTACGAGGAAATCGCCAAGGCGGCCGAGGGCCACTTTCTCGGCGAAGTCGGCGCGGATTTCCGCGACGCATATGAAGGCAACAGAGCGAAGGAGGATGAAAGATGATTGGCAGACGCGAGTTCATCACGGGCACCGCCTCGGTTTTGGTTCTGGCATCGTGCATGCCTGCGGCAGGATCTGTGACTATCGTGGCATCCTCAGCGGCGGGCGCAAACCCCGGACCGGACGGGGCCGACCGTCCACTGACCCTTCAGATCGTGCAGATGAAGGGAACCGGAGCCTTCGACGGCGCGGATTTCTTCGCGCTTCAGACGCCGCAAACCGCTCTTGGTGGCGATTTCATCAAGGCGGATCAGATCGTTCTGACCGCGGGCGCCAATGCGACGAAGACCATTCCGCTCGATCCGGGGACAACCGCGATCGGGGTCATCGCCGGGTTCCGGTCGCCAGCGGGCAAGGTTTTCCGCCTCAAGAGCGCGGTTTCAGCGAAAGCCAATGTAAGCTTCGCGGTCAATGTCGGCACGGGCGGGCTCAGCCTGCGCCCGGCCTGATGAAGCACTTGTAGGGGATCGGGCATGTCGGAACGCAACAAGGTCGTCTGGTCGGAAGGGCTGTTTCTGAGGACGCAGCACTTCCAGCAACAAGACCGATATGCTGAGGGCCTGATGCGGGCCGCTCTGCGCGCGACACCGCTCCCGAGTTTTGGCTTCACCCGGCTTGAACTTGACGCGGCCGCGCTGGACGCAGGCCAGATCGCTCTGCGCGCCGCCGAAGGGCTGTTCCCGGATGGAACGCCCTTCAGCATTCCCGGCGATACCCCCAGCCCGAAGCCGATCGCAATCCAGCGAGAGGATGCGGCGGGTCTTGTCTCCATCGCCATTCCAGCCGAACAGGCGGGCGTCGCAGTAATCGACCCGGCCCACGCTGAAATCCTCGGGCGCGCGGTTCCGGGGCCGTGGCGTCAGCACGCGCGACGCGGTGCGCGGCGGCGCCGCGCCTGAAGAGATCGAGGTTTGCGAGCTGGCCGCGCGCCTCATTGCGCCGAAGGACGATCCCGCCGGGACGACCGCGCTACCCGTCGCCCGCATCGATGGGCTGCATGCGGACGGCGCGGTCGCACTTGTCGACGGCTTTCTTCCTCCGGCTCTGACCATCGCCGCCGTTCCTTGGTATGGGCGGCTGCTGCAGGAGCTTGTCACCGGCCTCGACCGCATCGCCGAGGCTCATGGCGCGATGGTGCGTGGTGGGGCGGGCCGTTCGGTCGAAAACCTCCTGATCCTGGAGCTTGCAAACACCGCCCGCCCCCGGATCGCGCATCTTATGTCGCAGAATCTCTGTCACCCATCGGAGCTTTTCGCCGAGCTTGCGGGGCTAGCGGGCCGTATGGCCACCTACGGCTCCTCTTCGCGCCGGATGAGTGATCTGCCCGTCTATGAGCATGTGGACCCGCAACCGGCCTTCTCGGCGCTCGCCGACACCCTGCGGTCGCTCATTCTGTCGCTGCGTCATGTGGAGCCGAAGTCGCGCACCCTTGCGGTCGCGAAACATGCGCAGAACATCTGGAAAGTGCGCATTGACAATCCCGAAATTCTAAAGACAAGCCGCATCGTGCTGCGTGTCGGGTCGGAGCTGTCTGACGAAAGCCTGCGACGGATCTTCGTCGACCAGGTCACGATCGGCGCGGCGGACGAATTCGAGAAGCTGTGGAAATCGCGATTGCCGGGGATCGCGCTCAAGCCGCTCCATTCGCAGCCACGCGAAATCCCCTATGATGGTGAACGGCTGTGTCTGGAACTCGACCAGAAATCCGAACACTGGGCGCAACTCCTTGAGGCGCCGGGCTTCGTCATTGGCGTCTCGGGCAAACTGGAACGGGAGCCGCAAATAGACTGCTACGCGGTCAGCAGATAGGGCGATGGCAAACAAGGATGACCCTTTCGGACTTTCGAACGATGCCGGGCGCACCCGCATCCGGCCCGTACGGTCCGACCGGCCGCAGGCACCTGCATCCGGCGCGCGGCCCGTCGTTCCCGGCACGATTGATGCGCGCCTTACCGAACCGCGGATGGCCGAACGCGGCCAGGCCCGTGTCCTTCATGCGCGCGCGCATCCCAACGCGCTTGTCTCTGCCTTCGCGGCCTTGCTGGAATTCGCACCCGAACTTGAACGCGCAGCAGCGCCCCAAAGCCCAGATACGTTGCGTGCGCGCCTGCACGACAACCTGATCGAGGCGCGGGACAAGGCGATCGCATCCGGTGTTCCCCTCGCCCGCGCCGATCAGGGCGCGTGGTTCGTGGCCGCACTTCTGGATGACATCGCGCTGAACACGCCTTGGGGCGGGAACAGCAGCTGGCCGCATCAGCCGCTCGTCACGTCGCTTTCGGGTGAAGTCGATGCCGGGACACGCTTCTTCGACCGCTTGGAAGAGTTGATGCGCTATGCGGGCCGCGATCCAGAAATGCTGGAGCTGGGCTACTTCTGCCTCGGCCTCGGCTTCCGCGGCAAATATCGCGTTCAACCTGGTTCCGGGGATGCCCAGCTGATCGCGCTCCGCTCGCAGATCGCGCGACAGATCCGAGACGGCGAGGCCGTCGAGGCGCCCCTTTCTCCGAACTGGCGCGGTGTGGATGCACCCGATACTCCCAAAGGGTTTGCGGTGCCGGTCTGGACCATCGGTCTTGTCGCAGCGGCCGTGACTGCCGCCATCTACATGGCGCTGTCGATCCGGCTCGGCGACAAATCCGAGGACCTTTTCGCTCGCGCCGCGCAGGTTCCGCCGATGCAGCGGGCCGAGATCTTCCGGCCAGTGAAAGACAGCGTCGCACCAGCGCCCGAGATCGTGGTCAACCCCGTGGTGATCGAGCTTTTGCCGGAATTCGCGGCGAAAGCTCCGCAGGATCAGGTCAAGGCGCTACGCGGGCGCGAGGACGCGTCGCTCGCCATTCTCGCGGTGCAATCCACCGACCCGGAACTTTTCCGCTCGGCAAAAGCCGATATCAACGACACATACGCCCCCCTCATCGCGTCCGTCGCATCGGTCATCGCCGAAAACCTTGAAGTGATCGGCGGTGTCACCGTGATCGGTCATACCGACAGCGTGCCGGTTCAACGCTCCAACCCCTTCCAATCCAATCAGGGGCTCTCCGAAGCGCGCGCCAAGACCATCGCCGATCTGTTGATAGCAGGGGGCGTACCGCCCGATCTGGTGCGGTCGGAAGGGCATGCCGACAGCGAACCCGTTGCCGACGACGCAACCAAGGATGGCCGGGCGCAGAACCGGCGGGTGGAAATCCGGATCGAGAAGAGGCTCTGAACCATGCGGTTTCTGAAAGCGATCTTCGGATTTCTGATCTCACGCCGGTTCTGGACCTTCGTCGGCATGGTTCTGCTCTGCGGGTTGATCTGGCTCTTCGGTCCGTTGGTGTCGATCGGCGATACCGCGCCGCTCGCCTCGGAGATGTCGCGGCTCATCACCATCGGCATCATCATCATACTCTGGCTCATATCCATCCTGATCCGACTCTTGCGCGCCGCGCGCCGCAACCAGATGTTCGTGAGCGAGCTTGCCCAGCCTCTGCCTGTGGTAGAGGAAAAGCCCGGAGCCGCGAATGTCGAGGAGGTGAACGCGAAGTTCCGCGCCGTTCTCGCGGATATGAAGCGGTCCAAGCTCGGCAGCCGCAAGTTCCTGCGTGAAATGCCGTGGTATTTGATGATCGGCCCGCCCGGCACCGGCAAGACCACCGCACTGCGCCAGTCCGGGCTGCATTTCCCGATCGACCTCAGCGACGACATCAAGGGCGTAGGTGGCACCCGCAACTGCGATTGGTTCTTCACTGAACAGGCGGTTTTGATCGACACAGCTGGACGCTATGTCGAGCAGGCTTCCGACCCCGAATCCGATGCTGCCGAATGGGGCGGCTTCCTTGCCATGCTGCGCAAGCACCGGGGGCGGCGCGCATTGAACGGCGTGATCGTCGCGCTGTCGGTGAAAGAGCTTCTTGGTCCGGAGGCCGAACTTCAGTCGCAAGGCCGCGAAATCCGCAAGCGTCTGGCAGAGCTGCGCGAAAGGCTGGCGATCCGGTTGCCAGTCTATTTGCTGGTAACCAAATGCGATCTCGTCCCCGGCTTCGAGGGCTACTTCTCGGACGTTGCCGCAAAGGCACGCGAACAGGTTTGGGGCGTGACCATGCCCACCGGCGGCCGCGTTGACGGAACCGCGGTGGAGCGGGAGTTCAAGGACCTCCTTACACAGGCCGAGAAACGGCTCAACGCGCGGATGGCCGATGACGTGCCGCTACCCCAAAGGGCGGAGATCTTCCGTTTTCCTGCACAGATGGGCCGGCTGGAAGCACCGCTCAAGAAACTGATCGACACGGTCTTCGGTGAAAGCCGGTATGAGGAAAGCCCGTGGCTCAGAGGGTTCTACTTTACTTCCGGCACGCAGGAAGGATCTCCGATTGACCGCCTTGTCGGCGCTATTTCAGCTGGCTTCGGCATCTCCGCAGCGCCGCCCGAGAGGCGCAGCCACGCCGAAACCCGGTCCTATTTCCTGCGCGAGCTTTTCGCCGATGTCGTCTTTCCCGAAGCGGGACTTGGCCTCTTCGACCGGGCGGCGGAAGAGCGGCGCAAATGGATCTGGCGTGGCTCGCTCGCCGCGGCGGCGCTGATCACGACGGTCGCCAGCCTCGTCTTCCTCTACTCCTATCTGCGATACTCCGCAGCCCTCACGGACCAGGCGCGCCAAATAGGCGAATTGTCGGACAAGCTCGCGAATGTCGCCTCGCGGCAGCAAGCCCCGACCGATCCGCTCGACATCGACCTCGCGCTTGATGCGGCGACCACTGTCAAGGCCGCGAAGACCACCGTTGCGACAAACCCGCTGACGCTCCTTGGTCCAACCGCCGAGGCGGAGCTCGCGCGGGCACAGGACATTGCCTATGACCGGACGCTCGGCAATGTCCTCGCGCCTCGCATGGTCGCTCTGCTGGAGGCGACAATGTGGCGCGAAGCGCGCGACCCTGACTTCCTGCTCGGCGCGCTTAAAGCCTATTACATGCTCACCAGCCTCGCCCCTTACGACCGGGACTTCCTGCGATCATGGTGGCAAGAAGTGCTTCCCGACCATGCCGTCGTCAATGTCTTCCCGACCGAAGCGGCGCGCGAACACCAGCTCGCCGCGCTCAACCGCCTGGCCATCGAGGAACACAAGTTCGATCCGGACAGGGAGCTGGTTGCGACGGCGCTGCAAAGCATCTGCACCATCCCGCTTTCGAAGCGCGCCTATGATGCGCTGAAACAGGACGCCGCCGTCACAGCGCTGCCCGACTGGATCCCCGCCGAAAAGGCGGGACCGAATGCGACGAACGTCCTGACGCGGCTTTCGAAGAAGACCCTGCGCGTCGGGCTTCCGGGCGCCTTCACATATCAGGGCTTCAACGAGGCCGTCCTGCCGCTCATACCCGAGGTTGCCGCACAGGCGGCGCTGGATCGGGCTATCTTCGCGGGCGGCTGCGCCGAAAGCTCCGATGCCTCGATCGCGACGCTCGAGACCGATATCCTCAAGCTTTATGGCGATGATTTCATCGCCCAGTGGGACGGCTTGCTGCGCGATGTCCGGCTGGCACCCATTGCCGATCTCAGGGTTGCGAATGCCAATCTCAAGGATCTTGCAAGCGCCGATTCAACATTGAAGCGATTGTTGCGGGCAGTGGTGGATGAAACCGATCTGACGCGTGTCCCCGACGCCGGAGCTGGCGGTGCGGAAGTGCCGAAAGGCGTCATCGGCGCGGTGACCAAGCGGCTGGGCAAGATCGGGAAACTCGCCAAAAGCGGTGCGAAACTCGCCAAGGGTATTGGCGGCAATGGAAGCGCGGGCGATGCACCTCCGGGCGCCGAGATCGCCGCACATTTCGCGGCTCTGAAATCGGTCATCACTGAGACGGACGGCGTGCCTCCGCTCATCACCGATGCCGAAGCGGCGCTCGGTGCACTGGCGAACGAGCTTCAGACCGTCGCCGCCAGCCCAGATCCCGAGGCCGCACTTCTGGCGCGCGGCGGCTTGCCGCAACTGACCGGGCAGCTTGCCAATGTCGCCAAGGCCTTGCCAAGCCCGGTCAATGACTGGATCGCGGGTATAGCCGGCGACACGATCAGCGTCACGCGCGAGGCGGTGATCGACCAGCTCAACGCCCGCTGGCGCGCCGATGTGCTGCCCTTCTGCACCTCGGCCACCGCGGGGCGCTATCCCTTTGAACTGGGCAGTGCCATCGACGTGAACGTCGCCGATTTCCAGCGGTTGTTCGGTCCGGCAGGGCTGATCGACGGTTTCACCAAAGACCTGTTGCTGCCTTACGTCGACACCACGGTGCGACCTTGGGCTTGGCGCGCCGATTTCGGGCTCGATTCCGCGAAGCTCGCGCCGTTCGAGCAGGCCCGCGCGATCCGCGACGGTCTGTTCCCCGGCGGCGCCGGTCCGATCATGGCCTTCACGCTTAAGCCGACGGACCTCAGCGCGAATGCGAGCCGGGTGACGTTGAACATCGACGGCCAGCAGCTTGGCTATTTCAACTCCGAGGCGCGCCCGATGCCGATGACATGGCCCGGGCCGGATGGAACCAACCTGATCTCGCTGACCTTCACCCCAACTGATGGATCGGCCGAGGCGATCACTTCCGAAACCGGCGCCTGGGCCTGGCTCAGGATGATCCGCAAGGGCAGCCTGAAGAAGACCGACATCCCCGAGCTGTTCCGGCTGAGCCTGTCGCTGGGCGGCTATGCGGCCCAGTATGACTTGCGCGCAAATTCGGTGGACAACCCTTTTGATCTTTCGATGTTCGGGAATTTCCGGTGTCCGCAGGACTTTTGACCCCCGCCACGGCAGGCTTTTTCGGAAAGCTGCCGACGACGGGGGATTTCGTGTCCCGCGGTTTGCCCGCGCTTTTCCAGCGCCGTTGGGACGGATGGGTGACGAGATATCTCGCGCCGCGGCTGAGGAACGGCGCCGAATGGCCGCGCGGAGGCGTGAGGTTTCGCCTCGTCTCTGGCAGCAGAGTGGCGGCTGGTGTCGTTCTGCCCGGGAAGGACGCCGCAGGTCGCCAATTCCCATTCAGCGCGATCCTGATTGGCCTCACCCTGCCCGCGCCATCCGCTCTAGATCCTTGGTGCGACGCATGCATGGCGGGCTATACAGCGGCCCTTGGCGCCGGCATCAGTGCCGATGCTCTCTGGGACCTGCTGGACGGTATAGCGGCACCCGCCGGAAACGGCGTGGCGACCGATCTCTTGCTCTGGTCAGTCGATACGCCACCGATCTCGGCAGATCCCGAAAACCCGGCACCCGCGCTCGACCAGATCTTTTCGCGATCACCTAGTTCTGGTTGATCTTCGACCCTTTCATCGTGATATCACTGCTGGCTTTCACATTGATCTTGCCGGAGCCGTTGACGGTGATGTCTTTGCCGTCGATCGTGATCGTGCCGTCCTTCTTCATCACGATCGCCGCCGACCCGCACTTGATCGCAATCTCATCGGCCACGTCGAGCACGTAAGTCGCGCCGACCTTCACGGCCATCTTTGCTGCAACGTCAAGCGCCGCATCCTTGCCGACCTTGGCCACGCGGCTGCCGCCGACCTCCCAAGCCTGATCGGCGGCGATGGTGTTCGACTGGTTGGCACCGACCGAGGTGGTCTGGTCGGCGGCGACCGTGATCGCCTGCTTCGCCCCCACCGTCCAGGTGTCGTCCGCGCCGATGGTGTGCGTTTGCGCGGCGCCGACGCTCACATCGCGCGAGGTTCCGATGGTCATGGTCTGCGATATCCCGACCGTCCGCGTCTCAGTCGCGCCGACCGTATCAACGCGTAGTCCACCTACGGTGATTTCCTGCGCGACACCCACGGTCTGCATATGGTTCACACCGATGGTTTCGGTCGAATTCAAACCGACGGAGATCGTCTCATTGGACCCAACGCTCAGCGAGCGGTTCGAGCCGACGGTTTCGGTATCGTCCACGCCGATCGAGACGGTACGGTTGTTGCCCACGCTGGTGGACTTGTCGTGGCCGACGCTTTCGGCGCGGTCGTTGCCGACCGATTGCTGGGCGTCATGGCCGACGTCCTCGGCAAAATCATTGCCGATGGTGCGCGCCTCATTGTTTTTCACAAGCTCGTTGTGGTCCTTCTGGGCCTGGAAATAGACCTCCTCCGATCCGGCCTTGTCCTCGAACCTGAGCTCATTCCAGCCACCGCCACCGGGCGAGGAGTTCGACTTCCAACCCGACTGCGTGGCGCTGCCTGGCAGGCCGTATGGCGGCATCTGTTCGGCATTGTAGACCCGCCCGGTGATGATCGGCTGATCGGGGTCGCCTTCCAGGAAATCGACGATGACCTCCTGGCCGATGCGCGGGATCTGAATGAAACCCCAACCCGCGCCGGCCCATGTCTGGCTGACACGGATAAAACAGGTGGTGTTCTCATCTTTCGCACCAAGCCGGTCCCAGTGGAATTGCACCTTCACGCGGGCATATTCGTCGGTGAATATCTCCTCGCCGCCCGGTCCGACGACGAGTGCTGTCTGCGGTCCCTTCATTACCGGCTTTGGCGCCCGGCGCGGCGGACGATAGGCCACCGATTTCGGCGCGAGAGCAAGCGTCACGGCATAGCCTTCCTCTCCCGCTGCCTGCCCGGTCCGATATTGCGCGTCCCACAACTGGTAATCGGCGCGCAGGACGTAATAGTCATCATTCTCCGCCACGCGCGGGAAAAGCTCGAACTTGAAGCTCCGGCCGGACCAGAGCGGCCGGGCCGTTCCCGCCGCCGCGATCCGCCGCTGCGGAACCTGCACTTCCTCCAGCCGCAGTGCTGACAGCGTGTCGCCGCGTCCGAGATCGGTATAGGTGCCAGGGTAGTGATAATTTTCGCCCGCATCTTGGGCGTGTCCAAGGGGATGCGCCGACTTCGACTGGAGATCGGCGGAAGGCTTGGTGAAATCATAATCAGTCTGCACAAAGGCGCCCGAGCGCACGGCGTTCGTCGGGCGCCAGGCAGTGATGAAATCGCCCTCTTTGAAGCTGATCCGGCTGTCGGGTTCGTAAGGAAGTGTCTCGCATCCGGCCGCCGGGACGAAGTTGCCGTTGTCGTCGCAGAGGATCATCTGATGCGCGCCGTCCTCATGCTCGAAGAAGTAGAACATGCCCTCATGCTCCAGAAGCCGCTGCACGAAGTCCAGATCGCTTTCCCCGTACTGAACGCAATATTCACGCGGCGGATAGGACCCCGACAGCCGCTTGTCGAATTTCGCATCGGCATAATCGCCAAAGACCGCTTCGACGATTTCAACGACGCTCTTGTTCTGGAAAATGCGGTTATCAGTCTTGAGCGAGAGGAACCAAATCCAGGGTACCAGCGTCAGCCGGTAATGCGCCTTGTCGTTGCGGATGTCATCCAGAGCGAATTCCGCGACGAAGCCGTTGAAGAACCGTTGCGGATCGCCCGATACGCTGATCGTCGCGGAAGTCCCAAGTACATCGGCCGCCGCAAGCTCCAGATCGTCGCTGACGATACCGAGTTCATAGCGAAACGGGGTGCCGATTTCGTCAAAGCCGTCCATCGCGGCGAATTCGACTTTCGCACCAAAGGCGGGGACGGAAACGGTTATCTCGCGGTCACTGGGCACGACGAATTCCTTTCCCTTGGACGAATGAAATTTCTGACAAACCGACGGACACCAACAGAACCAGTATACGCCAAACGGGCTGAAACCAGAGACCGGAATTGCCTACAGAACCAGCGGGCAGGAGAAGCCACGCAGCAACCGCCTTTCGCTCAAGATGTTTTGAGGGTGTTCGAAATCAATCTCCAAGAATAGGCGGGCGTCGGCGGAACGCAGATCAACCAGAAAACGCCGCCCATCATCGCGTTCACGCAATCGGATCGGATCGAGGAGACGCAGGAGCCCCCAAACCCCCTGCTGCGCCATCCGTGCCTCACCCTCGGGTGTCTGGAAGCTGACATCGGCACCCTGGCTTGGTTCAGCTCCTGGCCAGACCACGCGCAAGCTGTCCGTTCGGGTGTCGACCGGGCCACCGGTGCCACCAATGCGAATGAAGGCCTTGCCACGCTCTGCCAACGCGGACAGGGAAAGGGTCGTATCCATCTGCTGGCCGTCCGGGTAGAGCGCGGCGGATATCTCCTGAGCCCGCTGAAAGAACGCGGCTGTTTCGGGCGTGAGACCAGCAAAGCGGGCCTCGGGTTTCCATCTCCATGGGGATGTCGTCATGTCGAGGTAGGGCGCGGCGCGGCTACGCAAATAGCGCGGCAGCGCGCCATCCGGAGAAAGGAGTGCTGCCACCGATGTCAGGTCGGCGTCAATGCCCTCAGCAAAGGGATAACGTCCATCGGTCGCCTGTTTGCACAGCGGCAGAACCTCGGCCTGCCATGCTCGCGTCAGAGGATTCGTCAGAAGATCGGCATGGGCGGCGCTTGTTTGCGCCAGGACGTCCTCGACAATCTGCACCACCACAACTGGCGCCTGGCGCAAGGTCGCAATTGAAGCCGCACGGTCCTGGATGGACATGAGCCGTTGCATCCCTGTTTCCTCGTCTCGGTCCATGACGCCAAGTGCTACATTGAGGCTGGCAAAGAGTGTCGAAATCTCCCGCATACGGCCTTGTTCAACATACTGGATCATCGCGCCGAAAGCGGTCGCGATGGACAATTGCAGCGCATGGGGACGCTGCCGGTCTTCGCCGCCGACCTGCTTCCAGACTTCGCGCAGGAGCGCATCGAGTGGAGATTGCACGCCAGAAAGCCGACCCGATATAAGGATCGCGGTTCTCGCATCGGAAAACGGCCGGACACGCAGGTCGCCAAGATAATCGCGCCAGCGGGCCACGGTTTCCCTTTGCAAAAGGATCATGATCTGATCGGGCGCATCATTCTGCTGGCGCAGCGGCGCATCGAACATTTCGGCGGCGCGTTTCCGCGCCGATTGCACGGCCAATCCGGCCTGACTGCCACGCGCAAGGCGCCATCCCGCGTCGGTGTAGAGCCCGGCAATCGGCTTCTCCATCGGAAGGCCGGATCGGCGCACGATAATGTCTGAAATACCGGGCACTGCCTTGTCGGCTTGCCAGCCCGGCAAAGCGGCGGCGGCATCGCTTCGGCGCAACTCCAGATAGGCCCGCGACGGCTCATCCGCCTCGGCGGAAAATTGCAAGGCCTGGCTTAGTAGTTCGCCATCCGGCGCCTCGACCGTGGTATCAGGGCCTCTGAGCCGCGCCACGTGAACTGCAAGGTCCGACAACGGCGAAAAGGATGCCACCCGGTCAGCCGTCCAACCCGCAAGATAGGCAGCCGACCAATCGGTCTTTCCCGAAAGGATCGACCAGGCACGCAGATCGTCGTAGAGCGCGACGCTGTCACCATCGGTCGCGATCGCCTCGTCAAGCGCGCGGGCCAGCACTGGCGGCAGATGCCGCGTGATCGCGGCCTCGTAGTCGGCGCGCGCCTTCGCGGCGGCGTCAAAGCCAAAGATCGGCGCGAAGAAATGCATGGGAACTTTCGCGGCCTGGTCGGCGACGCTGCTGGCCGCCGCATCTAGCTGACCGAGACGCTGAGCGAGATCCGGGATATCGCCACTCCTGTCGAGACCGATCTGCAGCACTTCTGCCTCGAAAGTCCTCGCCAGATCACGATGGTAGCGCCACTCGGTAAATCCTGCCCAGCCGGCAATGGCCGATATGAAGGCGACGACCAGAACAATGACGATCCCGGTCCAGCTCGCCCCCGTCGAACGTTCGAAGCTTTGCCGATCGCCTTCCAGCGCCGCAAGGCAATCCTCGAGAAAGAGCTTCACGGGCAGGTAGTCCGCTCCCGCTGCGCCAGCCTTCGCGATGAAGTCCCGCAGGTCGGCGGCGGACAGGTCGCGTCCGTCGAAAAGGCGCCCGCGTGCGCCGGCGGACCAGGTTCTCGTGTCGGCCCGAGGGTTCGCACGCACCGCCTTGTCCAGCAACAGAGCGAGGCCGTAGCGCGCGGGCGCGATCGTGGAAAGCACCGCCCCTGATCGCTGCGCGGTCTCCCCGAAATCGGCGAGCACTCGCTGGGCTTGGGTCAACATCCGGCTGGCATCGGGCTTCCACTCAGTCGCAAAAGTCTGGGCAAGAGCGTGGGCGGGACGCGCCGCCTTTCCGTAGAGTTCCAGCGCGGCCTTGCGGGCAAGCGCCCCGTCGACCCGGGAGCCGGTAGGCCGCTGTTCTGCTCCAGACCCGCGCATCGTATCAGAGCAGACCCTGTGACTTCCAGCCGCGCAGGGTTTCCTCCCCGACTTCGAAATGCATTGAATCCTCGCGGTTGTAGGCGGCTCCCCAGAACCAGCCCTCATCGTTGAAGTACTCTGCGAGGATCAGGAGGCCGAATTGCGTGCCGCCGTCTGCGAACGGGTCCAGTTTCCCCTGCAAAGTCAGGTCGACCGCGGTCCCCCATGAATGGTTCGAAATCGCAGTGGTCGACCCACGGATAAACCGGGCGCAGAATGCGCCTGCGGTGCCGACGCTCGCGTAGATGTCGGGGTCCGAGGTTTTCAGGCGGTCCATCACACGCTGCAGGCTGTCGAGCGCGGGGCGCAGCATCGTAACCTGAATCGGCCCGACCTGGCGCGTGTCCATCAGGGATTTGAGCGTGGTGTTCGTCACCGGCTGACAGTCCGTCGAGTAGCTGTCACGCGGCGTTCCCAGAAGTTCCAGCATGGTCTTGTTGCGCGGTTGCGTGATGCCCTTGTTGAACCGGGTTTTGGCAAGCAGCATGGATTCCGTCATCGCCTCGGTCGGCACCTGTGTTTCGAAATCCTCATCTCCCATTGGTGGGGGCGCGTCGGCCACGGTGCTTGGTGCCGAAGGTAGGGTGCTATTGGCAACCAGGCTCATATCCTCGCGCAGGCGCTTCACATCGGCAGAGAGGCTGCGCACCTCATCCTCCAGCCGACTTCGCGCCGCCCGCTCCTCGGCCAGCGCGTCCTCCAACCTGCTGGCCCGTAATTCGGCACCGCTGTCTGCCGTATTCAGCAAGGTTGTCACCACGGCAAAGGCAATCGCCGCCACGATGACGCCGATTGCCACGATGATAGGTCCGATAAGCGCGGAACCTCTCAACTCCCTTCTCCGGAAATGTCGACGACGATAGCGGAAACGTTGTCGGGCGCTCCCTGCGCGAGCGCCTCCCTGAGCAGATCCTCGCAGATCTCTTGCGGCGTGGCTGATTTGCCTAGGATCGCCTCGATCGTATGTTCGTAAACACAGCGCGGAAGACCGTCCGAACACAGCATGAGTCGGTCGCCCGGAACCAGTGGCAGTTCGATCTGATCGACTTCAATTTCCGGCGCCCCACCAATCGCGCGCGTGACGATATGGGATTCCGGATGCGTTTCGGCGAGGTCCGCGCTGAGTTCGCCGCGATCAACCAGATCTTGGACAACGGTATGGTCCCGCGTGAGCAGTCGAAGCCGCCCCGCGCGCAGTAGATAGGCCCGGCTATCCCCCGCCCAAGCGATATGTGCGCGCGCGTGGTCGACGAGTGCGACGACAATTGTCGCACCAATCTGACCAAGCCCGCCGGTCGCAGCGCGGGCGCGCACGGCTTGATTTGCGGCAACCAATCTTTCGCGCAGGATTTCGTACGGGTCATCATGGTCGGTAACTACCGCGATGCAGTCAATCGCGATGTCCGAGGCGACGTCACCGTAACCATGCCCGCCCATGCCATCAGCCACCGCCCAAAGCCGGCCAGTCGGATCGGTCAGGATCGAATCCTCGTTGCGTTCGCGCACAAGGCCGCGATGGGTCATCCCCGCGCCGCAGGCCGTTGGATAGGCGCCCGAGAAGAGTGGAACGACGGTTGTCGCGCCGCTCATGGCGAACCTGTTCCGCCGCAACCTGGCGAAAGCGCCGCTCTGAACAGTGGCTTCATGACATGTCCCGAACAATCGCGAATTGAAAAAAATTCCCCTTCAGCGTACAATATTTTTCATAATTTTAGGCACGAATTCGGTGAACCTTATGCGCATTCCTTTTGTTCTCGTCGGAGCGGCGTCGCTTTCGCTGTTACCGCTGACAAGCTTCGGCCAGACGATGACCGACGAAGAGTTGCTGAAGCTCTTCCAGGATCAGCGCAGCGCATTTAGCGCGGCAAACCAAAGTGGAACCGGCCGCACACGTGGCCTGACGCTCGTGACAGTGGATGATGTCGAAGTTGCGACCGAAGGCCCCACGGGATTGCAGGCGCCAGGCACCGACAGGGCGGGATCAAATCTGGCCTCGGGCGCCGGCGGCGGCGTATCCGTGCAAATGGCCCCGCTCACGCCACCCTCCGATCAGCCGGACGCGGCGCCTACGCTGCAGGCCTCGTCGGAAAAGACTCCGGTGATCTTTGGTGAGCTTGCGCCGGAATTGCAGATAAATGTCCACATCACCTTCCCGTTTGATTCAGCGGCTCTGACACCGGATCAAAAACCGTCGCTGACACAACTTTGCACGGTAATGAAAGGCAGCAACATCAACCTCTTCCGGATTGCGGGGCACACCGACGCCTCGGGGTCCGACGCCTACAACGAAAAGCTGTCCCTGCTGCGCGCCAAGGAAGTGCAGCGATACATGGTTAACGAATGCGGGATCGAACCGACGCGGCTTGAGGCAGTCGGACTTGGCGAACGCTTCCTATTCGACAAGAACGACCCGAAGGGCGGCGAAAACCGCCGGGTCGAGTTCCAGGCACTCAGCTAGCAACGGTATGCCCCGAGGGCGCGCCGTTCAATACAGATCGACGCGGAACGGATTTGTCGTCCAATAGATGCGTGCGAGTTGAAGAAGCCGCTCGATCCGGTCTGCGGGCATGTCGCTTTTGAAGCGCGCGGCGATTTCTGACAGCGCCGCCCCGCTTGCCGGGCCGAACGCGCCGTCAGCGACGACATCCGCACCAAGATCCGCCATCAATGCCTGTGCCCCGGCATCCAGTTCCTTCGCCGGAAGACCGCTGAGAAGTGACTTGGCTTCGGTTGCGGCTTCGGGATTTCTCAACGCCGCCGCCTTCGCTGCGTGCGCGGCCGCCGCGCCGGGGCCATAGCCCTTCGGATGTTGCTGCGCGATGACCCAGGCAGCATTGGTGCCCCCCCAGGCGTCGCCACGGCTGAGGCCGAGATCGTACCATTTGACCGCTTCCTCGTAGTTCGGACGGCCACCGATATCACCGGCGAAATACATCCGCCCGATGCTGGTCGGCGCCCGGGGATGTCCGCCATCCGACGCTTTGCGGAACCATTCCAGCGCCGCGGCAGGATCGCGCTTGGTCCCGCCCGCACCGTTCAAGGCGACAAAACCCATGTTGTCATAGCCATAGATATCGCCACGCGCGGCGCTTTCCTGCAGATAGCGGAGCCCGCGTTCGGGTTCGTAGTGATCGGATTTTTCCTGAAGGAAGTAGTAGCCGAGTGTGTTCATCGAGAAGGTGTGACCGACTTCGAGCGCCCGCGACAGCAGATCGAAACCCTGACGCTTCAACGCCGGGTCCTCGGAGTTTTCCAGAAGCTGCTGGCCCAGGGAATGATAGGCATAGGGATCACCAAGATCGGCGCCCATCGCCAGATAGGCCAGTGCCTTTTCAGGCGCCGCGACGCGCTTTTCTCCCGCGGTTTCCTGCGCGCGGGCGATTTCGAGCATTCCCAGCGCGTGCCAGGCGCGGGTGTATCCGAGGGTCCGAGCCCTTTCGAAATCCTGCGCCGCCAAGTCGAGATCGCGCAAAGCGAGATGCACCCGGCCAAGTTCATAGCGGAAGCGACCGTTGTCAGGCTCGCGTGCCACGGCGGCCTCACAGGCCTTCAGAGCCACGTCGACCTCAATCTCGTTCGGATAACGGGCAACGCCCACCCCTTCAGGGTCGAGGTGGTCGCCTGCCTGGAAATCACAAGGATCGACAGCAAGGTTCAACTCCACCTTCTGCGACTTGCCGTTTGCTGCAAGGGTGAATTCGTCGGTGACATGTGGCGTGTCCATCTCGCGCGCGGAAACTTCCGGGCGGCTGCTCGCGTAGATCAGTGCTCCGACCTCGCCGTTGAGCGATGTCAGCGGGACAAGGCCTCGGGTGGCACCGTCGCTGCGCAGTTCAAGCCGTCCTCGGCCCGGCTGTTGCATGAGCATCATCGCCCCGGAGCCGTCGGCGGTGTGCGTGCGCAACTGGTCCCCAATCGGCACCTGACGGTCCAGTGTAGCATTGATCTGAACCGGCGTGGCTTCCGTGAGGTCGGTCTGGGCGCTTCCCGAAACCGTCTCGCCGACGTGCAAGCCCGCAACTTCGGGGGCCGCGTCGAATGCGACGCGTTCAATCAGCGACGAACTTTCCCACGGCACCTGACGGCCGCCGGTTTCGACATAGACATTCCTGCGAACTGTCTTGAGAACATCGTCCATCGCCGCATCCGGGTTGGCGATAATCGCCTGATAGAGCGCCTCGGCAAAAGGGCTGTGCTCACCCGTGCCATCCAGCGCCACAGCATCGGGAGAGGTGGAGAACACGATAAGCGAATTGACCGGGGACTCCTGCGCCGCAAAACCATTTCGCAATTCCTGCGGAACAGCATCAAGACCGACGATCGCGCCCCGATCGGGAAACGGATTGTCGCGGCAACTGTCGAGAATGAAAACGAGCGATCGCGACCGCGCCCCGGCGATGGAGAGGAAGCTTGACAGCGACACGGATTCGAAAGGCAGATCGTAGACGGTGTCGATGTTCGCATCGACCGGAATCAGGCGGTTGGAATTGCCGATCTGAACGCCATGTCCAGCGTAATAGACGACGATTTCCGACCCCTTGCCCGCGTCAGAAATCATGCGGCGCAGCGCCTCTTCGAAACCCCGCCGGGTCAGGTTCTCATACTCCTGAACCACATATCCGGCGCGCCGAAAAACCCCGGCAATCAGACGCGCGTCGGCTTGGGCATTGGGCAGCGACGGGGCGTGGCTATAGACGCCGTTGCCGATGACAATGGCGTAACGCTCCATCGCGGGCTTGCTCAGGTCCAGTTGCAACCCAGGCATCCCGAGAATGTCCGACGGTCGTTCCAGCGTGACCGCGGTTTCGGAGGATTGCGCCGCCGCCATCGCCGCAGCCCCGCAAAAGACGGCCACTGTCATCCAAAACCGGCGACGCAAAGTGCCTTTGCCACCTGCCAAACCAATTGATGCGCTCCGTGAACTCCGCGGCCTTTCGTCAGTGATGTTTCCGGCGCCCGCTGACATTTCCAGTCCTCCTGAAATCGCGCTCTGACCCGCGTCCCCTTGCGGTCAACCCGGCGAACGCGTCATCCTCCGTTGCTGTCCAGCCCGTAAGCCGCGCGGATTCCGCGCTGCGTACCGGGGCCGAAATCGCCGTCGATGGTCCCGGCGTAGAAATCGTACCTGCTCAGTTCAGTCTGAAGCGCACGGCGGGTTGCCGCCTTGAACATCGTCGGCCGCTCCGACAGCAGCGCATAAACATCGGCGCTGCCGGACCGCAGAGCTTGATAGAGATAGTGAGCAGCATCCTGCGGACCCTTTCCGGACACCAGACCGTCATCGATCAGCGCCGCGAAATTGAACATCGCCTGCGGGTGCTTCAGATCTGCCGCGCGTTCGAAGTAACTCAGCGCGAGTTCCGGATTCTTCCTCAGGCCCAGACCCCCGTTATAATACAAGAATCCCAGATCGTTGATGGCATCGGCATAGTCCTGTGCCGCCGCCTGCTGGTAAAGCGCGAGCGCCTTTGCATCTTCCTGTGACACGCCGACGCCGGTTTCGTAAAGCTTCGCAAGCTCGAACTGCGCTTCGGCCGATCCCGCTTCGGCCGCGTCCATCAGCAGCTTCGCGGCATCGTCCGGCGCGAAATCCTCGCCCTCAGGGTTTAGCCGCATATAGGCGAGGCCAAGCATCGATCGCGTATCGCCCGCCTTTGCGAGTGCGGCCAGTTGCGTCGCCTGCGCTGGCCGCAAGCGCGACCAGGCGAGGCGGCGGTCAGGATCCTCCACCTCGGCGCGAACCTCGGCCGGGCCCGCCAGGTAGAACGGCATTCCGGGGAGAGAGCCATAAGTGTGCGGCTCCTGACGGTTCCCGGTGTCGGCCATGACCTCGTCACGGACCTGACGGAACATCAGGCTGATCTCAAGTCCCGGCTGTTTCAGCTTGTCGACCAGAGCCAGCGCAAAGGGGCTGTTGTCGCCATCGCCATCCATCGCCACTTGACCGTCCTTCGCAGCAAAGGCAACGAGCGTGCCACGATCCGGCGTCGGTGGCGCAAGGCCGGACCCGCCACGGGTGCCGCCCGCGTCACCCTCTGCCGCTTGGGTATTGGCGACATCGATCAAGTCGCCGAATGGGTTGTCGCGACAGCTATCCAGAATGACGATCCGCATCTTGCGTGCGTGATCGACCGCAGAGAGAAAGTCCTTCAAGGACACCGACTGTCGCGCGACATCGTTGTTCGATTTCGGTGCGGCGTCGGTCGGAATGAGGTAGTTCTCCCCCTGCACCTCGACCCCGTGTCCGGCATAGTAGATCAGCGCGAGGTCGGACGTCTCCGCGTGGAAGGCAAAATCGGCAAGGGTCGATAGGGTTTTGGCCTGCGTCGCATCGCTGAGCATCGTCACGTCGAACCCGATATCCGTCAGCATGCCCGCTACCGCATTCGCGTCATGCAAGGTGTTCTTCAATTTCGGAACGCCCTGATAGGCAGCATTTCCGATGACGAGTGCAACCCGCTCCGCGCCGCAGACAGGCCATGATGTCAGCGCGAGGCAAACACCAAGCAGTAGCACCCTGAAGTTCAGAACCGGCATCGCAGCAACAACGCCTCTCGGATATCGGCAACCATATCACGTCTCGGGCAAGATAGCCTCGGGCATGCACGTATTTCCATTGCGGATATCCCTACCTTGCCGCCACAAGAACCTGCTGGCCTGCACGAGTCCCGCGCTTTGCCGCCACAACCTAGAGCGAGCGCAGCAAAACCGTGCTGCTGCCCACCGCCGCCGAAATGCGCTGATAGTGCAGCTGACGGCGCGCGGAGTTTTCGGTCGATCTCAGGAGGACGGTGCGCGTCTCTTCGATGATTGCCACGGCCTTTGCGACGGCTTTCTTGCTACTCGCCGTATCAACCGGTCGCAGAGCCCGTGCAGTTCGCCCGACGCCGGGTCGGTTTACACGCGCAGCGGGCAATGAAGTGCTGGCATATTCGTTCACAACGCCTTCGAGCCGCTTGGCTGCCGTCTCGATCACAGTCCGTGCCTCAGCGTAGTCTCCGGTGGCGGGGAGCCGCCGCGCAATCTGCCTGTACTGATATGCCAGACAGTCGATGGTATACTCTTTTCGCGGCAGATTTCTGCAAAAGGTCACCGCGTCACTCAGCACATCGACAATGCTATCCGTCGCCGAATCCGTAAAGATCGTGGATCTGGTAATAGGAAGGCCGACCGGCACGACCGGACTCGGCGTGTTGCCGATCTATACGTCCAGAACCTTCCGGTTCCGCGGCGCCACTTCGTGCAGATTGCCCCGGGACGCCGGTGCTTTGCCCTCGCCCGTCCGCTCCGTATAGAACCGTCAGGGCGGCAATCGCAGCAGCAAGAACTGCCTTTCGGGAGCGCAATCTTGCCATCTCTCATCTTCCGATCATTGATGACATTGAAGTGTATGGTCGATAGCTGAGCATTATATGTTTTGCCACCTCACTGCTGAGTGTTCTCGCGTCCCGCGAAAACGAAACACAGAATTGAAACGCTCCGTGTCGAGAACCGATCCGAACCAGATTGTGCCCCCAAAAAGCACTGAAAATGGGCTGTGAAGAATTCCCCCTCAGCATAACAGAAATCTGTCTGATTTTCTACATAGGTGACGGCGGAAGGATCGCCGAGCGCTCCGTTTTGCGTCACATCAGCGCCTGCGGGACAGCCTCGGCTCCAGACCCATTCCCCTACAAAGCCAGAGCAAGGCGGCTGCCGCGCGCGCGACGGACGGGAGGACGGCCGTCGGACACCTCTCGTTACGAGACGATCGGTACGAGTGAGGCGCGAAGCTTGTCGGTCGTCCGCCTCAATACTTCTTTGCCATTCGCAATGTCGGCTCAGTTCTCCGGGTCGCAATGTGGCATCTCGGAAAAGAAATCCGGCGGGAGCACTTCGGCGTAGGTCAGGAAGCTGTTATATTTCTCATCAAGAATATTGTTGTATTCCCGGACCGGTGCGCCGGTTTCGCTGACTTCGAGAACCCGGCCTTCCTTTGGCACCGAAATCAGCCAGTTGCCGTTCGGCAGCTTCTGGTGATTTCCCATGACCCAGGAAAAGAACTGCGGCGCACCATCGCCAAAGACGTAAGAGGTTTCGTGAAGTCTTGGGATCCACCCGGATCAGCGTGGAGCTTTCACGGTCGGGGTTGTTGGAATAGACGGTGATCGTGCCGTCAGACTGGAAATCCGGGTCATGCTGCATGAACCAGGGACCGCGCAGCACCCAGAGCAGCCTGTGCGTCGACCGAGACACGACCGCGATGGTACTCAGATTGCGCAGGTTGAACAAAAGGTCCCCGGCGGAGAACTGCGGGAAGGCAGAGGCCATTTCAACTGACAACGGTTCGACATTATTCGGATGAAAAAGGTCAGAAAATTCATCCCGTTCGGCGTCTTTCTCAAAGTCGAAGCCGGGTGGAATTGTAAGCTTCATGGCGTCGGTCGGATCGCCTTCGATCACGTCATCTATCAGGCGGACTGAATTGGTTATCTTGCCGGTCGCGCCGTCGATCCGGACCATGACCTGATCCTGCGACCCATCCCAGTTTGTGGCTTTCCATAGCCAGAGCCCGTCGCCATCGCGCTCGATCAGGTGATGATAGGTTTTATCGGAATTGACCCAGATCGGGCGCCCGCAGGCATCGATCCGCGCCACCGCATGGCCGTCGTCGAAGTCAACCACGAGCGATCCGTCGCGAAGCGGAAGGGCGCCATGGACGAATTCCGTGCTCGATCCGCCCTCGACGATCTGGGAATAGTCGATGGGCCAGCTATGGACGACCTTGCCAGAGGCATCCAGAAGATCGGTGACAAAGCGTTGGTCGTCTGGATGAAATCGGTTGATCGCAAGATATCCGGGCGCCACGGCGGCAGGATCAAAGACCGTATAGGGCATTTTCGGCCAGGCCTGGTTGCGCCGGAAATAGGTATCTTCGCGCAAGATCCGCCCGGTTGCGCGATAGGAATGCCAGATCGCGCGCGCTGTCATCACGGTGTGCCAGGGCGCCCATTCCTTGAATGACGCCCACATGCCCGCGCAAAACACACCCATCACGGCAAGAAAGGCAGCCGCAATCAGCGATAGGTGCTTGGCATTCACTTGCAACGTCCCCTTCGGAGGTTTGCCGCACAAACCCAGTCGGGCGGTAGGCTACTTGTTCCCGACTCTGTTGTACAAATCAGCTGAAGATCGGGTTTCCTTTTTCCGAGGATTTTGTGGCATAATTGCGTCGTCATGCAGGTCTGAACTTGTGCCTTCCCGCACGGTGAAGCTGTCTTAAATCTGTCGCAAGGGCCGTCTGCAACCTCGCCATCGTGGTTCGCCGTCTGCCAGAGTTTATGACGTTCCGCACTGAGCTTCGCGGCGACCTCTTCCAGATGCGCGCGCCATCGTCCACCCCCCCGCTAAAGCCACTCGCCGAGACAATTGACAGAATCCGGGGGCACATCCACTATCGCCGGATTGATTTCGCAGCGAACTTGGTGACCCGAGGCCATAAGCGCAAACTCTTGGGTGGGGCAATAATGCGCGGATCTGGACGTTACTTTCATGCCGCTTTCGTGATCATTCTCATGATCGGTGGGGCGGTTTTTCCGATAGCGGGCGCCAACGCACAAAGTGGCGCCGATCGGGATATGGAAACTGCCTTGAAGCTTGCTTCGCTTCTGAGGTCGGCGCGGTCGGTGATCGCGTCGAACCAGGATCTGATCAACGATCCGTCGGGAGGCAACAAGGGATTGACGGGGGCCCGCGTTCTGGAGATCGCAACCGAGGCCTATCTCGCCGCGAACGGAACCACACCGATCTATGACGGCCAGGATGTACGTGAGGCGCGACTGATCGAAGCGCAGATGAGCGCGATCAACGAAGTGATGGCGGCCAATCAGACGACGATCAATCAGCAGGACGTCGGTTTCAAAGGTTTCGTTCCGGCCGTGTTCGGGCGGCTCGTCAACGAACGGTTCGCAGAACTTGTGGGCGATGAAGCGGTGATCAAGGTGACCGCGCCGCCGGAACTGATCCGCAACCGAAAGGCCCGGCCGGATGAGTGGGAGACTGCGGTCATCCAGAAAGATTTAACCGCAACCGATTGGCCCAAGGGGCAGGTCTTCGCAGCCGAAGCGACATACGAGGGCAAGACCGCCTACCGGGTCCTCGTGCCGGAGTACTACAGTGAAGGCTGTCTTTCGTGCCACGGTGAGCCGAAGGGCGAGATCGACGTTACCGGCTACCCGAAAGAGGGTGGCAAGCTCGGCGACCTGGGTGGCGTCATAAGCATCAGCCTCTTCCACTGAAATGGCAGCGGGTTCAGAGATAACGGCCGGGCGCGCAGGCCATGCGCCGCCAATCGGGGGCTTGGATGGCTAGGTTCTCGATCCTGGCACGGCTGGTCTTTTTGTCCGCCGTGCTTTTGGCGTTTATGGTGGCGACCAACGCCTATCTGTCATCTCGCCTTTCGCGCAATTCCGAAGCGATCTCCGAAGGCGCGGCCGCGATCGGAATCCTGACCCATGCCAACGCCGCCAGCACGCATTTCGGCGAATTGAAATACTGGCTGTCCGACCTTTCGGTGAGCTTGCTCATGCGTTCCGAGCAGAACGCCCGCGCCGCGCGCGAAGCCTTGTCGCGCGAACTCGAGGTACTCGAACCTGTTGCCGCAGACCATGTCAGCGTCGTGCGCACCGAGGTCGAGGGGCTGCTGAAGCAATCCTCTCTTGCCGTCGAGGCCTATACGGATGACCAGCGCGTACTTGGCAACTCACTGGTCGCGAAGGGGCAGGAACATATCCGCCGCGTCGATGACGAACTCGCCGCATTGGTGGCCGAGTTGGAAACGCAGGCAGTCGCCAAAAGCGACGCGACCTATGCGGAAGCCGCGCAGGCGGTAAGGCTTTCCACCGGGATCGTCATCGCGGCGGGACTTGTTGGGCTTTTGCTCACCCTTCTGATCGTGGGCTCGATCACCTCGCCGCTCAGGCGTCTACTGAGCGCGATGAAGGACATCACTTCCGGCAATCTTGCGGCCAAACTGCCGAAGCCGGGCCATGATGAAATCGGTGCGATGACCCGGACACTCGGCCTGTTCCGCGACAGTCTGGCGGAACGCGAACGGCTGGCGGCAGCGCGAGAGGAAGCGGACCGCGAGGTCAAGCGGCTCCAGATGCAACTGACCGAGGCGATCGAAGCGATCGGTGAGGGATTTGCGCTTTTCGATGCGGATGACCGGCTGGTGACATGCAACCAGCGCTACAAGGATATGTATGCGAAGATCGGAATCGATATCAGCCCCGGTCGCAGCTTCGCCGAAATAACCGCCAGGGTCGCCAAGGCAGGCATTGTCGACGATGCCGGCGAAGGTTGGGCCGAGGCGCGCATCGCGCGGCACCGGCAGCCCGATGGGCCCTTCGAGCAGAAGCGCACTGATGGAAGCTGGATGAAGATTTCGGAACGCCCGACCGAGGCGGGCGGCATCGTCGGCGTCTTCACCGACATCACCGAGGAAAAGGCACGCGAGGCGAAGTTGCAGGAACTGGTCGAAAATCTCGCCGAAGCGCGTGATGTCGCGCTTCGGGCGACCACCGCCAAAAGCCAGTTCCTCGCCAATATGAGCCACGAGATCAGGACACCGATGAACGGCGTCATCGGGATGAGCAACCTCCTGATGGATACCAAACTCAGCCCCGAACAGCTGGACTTCGCCCGCACCATAAACGAAAGCGCCGAAAGCCTTCTCACGGTGATCAACGACATCCTCGACTATTCAAAGGTCGAGGCGGGCAAGCTGGAGTTGGAGCGACTGTCGTTCAACCTGCGAGATTGCGTCGAAGGGGCGCTTGATCTCGTCGCTATGGCCGCGGCGCGGAAGGGGCTGGATCTCGCCTATTTCATTGAACCGGGCGTGCCTGAGAGCATCGTCTCCGATATCACGCGCCTTCGGCAGGTCCTCCTGAATCTGCTGAACAACGCAATCAAGTTCACCGAGAAGGGCGAGGTCGTGCTGACGGTCGCGCCCGGCGCGGGGGACGTGGCCGACGGCGAGTGCCGGCTTCTCTTCACCATCCGCGATACCGGGATCGGCATTCCGGCGGACCGCAAGGACCGGCTCTTCCAGTCGTTCAGCCAGGTCGATGCGACCACGACGCGACGCTATGGCGGCACCGGGCTCGGCCTTGCGATCAGCCAGCGGTTGGTTGATCTGATGGGCGGGCGGATCTGGGTGGAGAGTGAGCCGGGCGAGGGCAGCGCCTTTATCTTCACGCTCACGGCGCCCATCGGCGAAGATATCGGCGCCGTCGGTCTGAACGAAGCGCGACCCGATCTTGAGGGCAAGCGGGTTCTGATCGTTGATGACAACAAGACCAACCGGGTGCTGCTGTCGCGCCAGACCGAGAGCTGGGCAATGGCGCCCGTCGCGGTGGAGGGGCCGGAGGACGCGCTGCGGATGGTGGTCGACGGGCAACGCTACGACGTCGCAATTCTCGACATGCACATGCCGGGCATGGATGGCGTCGATCTGGCGCAGAAACTGCGCGGAACCGAGGCCGGAAAAAACCTGCCGCTGATCCTCTTGTCCTCGCTCGGCCAGTCGATGGATCATGAGCCAGAGGAACTCGCCAAGGCCGATTTCGCAGAGGTTCTGGCCAAGCCGGTGAAGCCCTCGCCGCTGCTGAACGCGCTTGTCAGCCTCTTCGCGGGCAAGCCGATCCGGGTCATAGACCGGGTCCAGCGCAAGAAACCCGCCTATGACGAAACGCTGGCCGAACGGCTGCCGCTCCGTATCCTTCTGGCCGACGATCACACGACGAACCAGAAGCTGGGCCGGATGATCCTCAAGCGGCTCGGGTACAAGGCCGACATTGCGGGCAATGGCCTCGAAGTGATCGAAGCGGTCGCGCGTCAGCCCTATGATGTCGTGCTGATGGACATCGAGATGCCCGAGATGGACGGGATAGAGGCCACGCGCCGCATCATCGCCGACCACCCCGCGGACAAACGTCCGAAGATCATTGCAGTGACGGCGAACGCGATGGATGGCGACCGCGAGAAATTCCTCGCCGCAGGGATGTGCGATTATGTCAGCAAGCCGATCCGGGTGGATGCCCTGGTCGAAGCGCTGCAATCGTGCGCCAAAGGAAAGATGAAGGAGGCGACCAAGATGCCCGATACGAGCCCCGCCGCGTTCGATCCTGCGGCTCTCGACACGCTTCTCGACACGATCGGTGGCGACCGCGAGGCTTTGGACGAGCTGATCGAGAGCTTTCTGGAGGAAGGACCGGAGCTGATCGCGCGTATCGAAGCGGCGGTGAAGGCGGGCGACGCCGTGGACCTGCGCCAGGCCGCCCATACGATGAAATCGAGCGCAGCCGACTTTGGCGCAATGGAACTCTCGCAGCTCTGCCGAGAGATTGAGGCGATAGGTCGCGATGGTGAAGCCGCCAGCGCGGCCGACTTGTCCGAACGCGCGATGGCGGCGTTCGGCGCAGCTCAGGAGGGTCTGCGCCGCATACTGCACGCCTAAGGGGAACGGGGGACGAATGGGAACGCATAAGGGTCGTGTGCTTGTGGTCGATGACCACAAGACCAACAGGATGAAACTTGCGCTCGCTGTGCAAAACCTCGGCCATGAGGTCGAGACGGTCGAAGGCGGAAAGGAATGTCTGGAGGCCCTGAGGCTGGAGCGTTTCGACATTGTGCTCCTGGACATCATGATGCCGGAGATGGACGGATTTCAGGTGCTGGGCGCGATCAAGGCCGACCCGGCATTGCGTGACATCCCGGTCATCGTCATCTCGTCGCTGGAAGAAACCGAAGACGCGGTCCGCGCGATCGAACTTGGCGCCGATGACTTCCTGACCAAGTCCTTCAACCCCGTGCTTCTCAAGGCCCGTGTCGGCGCCGGGCTGGAGCGCAAGCGGCTGCGCGACAAGGAACTGGAATACCTGCATCAGGTTGACCGCCTCGCCGCCGCCTCGGGAGTTGTCGAGGGAAAGGAATTCGATCCCGCGCGGCTCGGCCTCGACGACATCGCCGCGCGGGACGACCGGCTGGGCAACCTCGCCCGGGTATTCCTGCAGATGGCGGGCGAGGTCTATCGCCGGGAACAGAACCTCAGAAAACAGATCAGCCTGCTCAAGGGCGGCTTCCTGCTCCTGATCCTCGGCGCCTGCTGGGGGCTTATCCCGTCGCTGTCGCGGATCATCATGGTCGACGGCCTGCATCCGCTCGGCGTCGCCTTCTGGACGCTTGGGCTCAGCGCCGTGTTGATGATAATCACCTCGGCCCTGACCGGCCATTATCCCGGAACCAGCCGCCCGCAACTTCGGCGCTATCTGATCCTTGGCCTTGTCGGCGGGGTGTTGCCGCAGCTCTTTCTCTTCTGGGCGGCGACCAGCGTGCCGGCAATGATCATCGCGATCATCGTGGCCGCGAAATCCTTCATGGTCTTCCTCCTTGCGGCCTCGATGGGGCTTGAGGCGCCAAGCCTGAAACGCTTCATCGGTCTGAGCCTCGGCCTCGGCTGTGTCGTCCTGATCATGGTGCCGGGCAGCAAGAGTACCGGCATCGCAAACTGGATCTGGATTCTGATCACGCTCGCGGTGCCGCTTTGCTATGCGGTCGAGGATATCGTCGTCGCCGCCTTGCCGAATGACGATGTCGATATCCTTGGCGCGGCCACCGGGATCACCATCGCCGCCGCCCTGATCCTGATGCCGGTCACGCTGGCGACCGGATCGTTCATTTCACCGGCGGACGCGATTGCAGGCTATGGTTGGGCCTTCCTCCTCATCGCGGCGCTCAGCGCATTTACAACCGTCCTTCTGATCTACACGATTCGCACCACCGGCGCCGTCTTCGCCAGCCAGGCCGGATACTCGATGACCGCGGGAGGGATTCTCTGGAGCGTCCTTCTGCTGAACGAACAGATGACGCTCTGGGTCTGGGCGGCGCTCGCCTGTCTGATCAGTGGTTTGGCGCTGGTCATGCCCAAGCAGGGCGATCATCCCGAAGACGCCAGTCGCGGTGCCGATGCTATGGCCCCGCGATCGGTCGCCGCAGGTGGTTCGGCAGACGACGTTCGGGAGCGGATTTCCAGGTTTTAGCGCCTCCGGTCCTGCGTTAGGCTACAAGCGGAAAATCATCGGGGAAGATCATGGACTTTATGGCACGGGCAACCGCCATCGTGGGCGGCACAATGGTGTTGCTGAGACGCATGGGCGCGCCCAAGACCCAAGCCGTGGGCACGGAGCCGACGATCCCCGAAGCGAAAAAGCAGGGGATCATGACCCTGAAGATGCCGACGGCGAAAGGCTGGGCTCCCGGACAGGTTCCCTCGGCCGCGCCGGGCCTCAAGGTCAACGCCTTCGCGTCGGAGCTGCAACATCCGCGCTGGATCGAAGTGCTTCCGAACGGGGACGTTCTGGTCGCCGAAGCACTCCTGCAAGCCGACCCGCCCAAGACCCTGATGGACCGCGCCATGCAGGCGACGATGCGGCGCGCGCGCGCGCTCGGGGTCAGCGCCAACCGCATCACGCTGTGGCGCGACGCGGACGGCGACGGCGTGGCAGAAATCCGCGAGGTTTTCCTCGAGAAACAGAACCAGCCCTTCGGCATGGCGCTTGTGGACGGCACTTTCTATGTCGGCAACACCGATGGCATCGTCGCCTTCGCCTACGAAGACGGTACCGTGAAACTGACCGGACCGGGCCGCAAGCTTGTCGATTTCAAGCCCGGCGGCCACTGGACCCGCAGCCTGATCGTCTCTCCCGACAAGACCAGGATCTATGCCGGGGTCGGGTCGCTGAGCAACATCGGCGACGACGGCATGGAGGCCGAAGAAGGCCGCGCGGCGATCTGGGAACTTGACCTTGCCACCGGAAAGGCCCGCATCTTCGCCTCGGGTCTGCGCAATCCGGTCGGGACGGCGTGGGAGCCGACGACGGGGGTCCTCTGGACCGTGGTGAACGAACGTGACGGCCTGGGCGACGAGACGCCGCCGGATTACCTGACCTCGGTGCAGGACGGCGGATTCTATGGCTGGCCGTATTGCTACTGGGGCAAGACCGTGGATGATCGCGTCCCGCAGGACGCTAAGCTGGTCGCCCGCGCGATCACGCCGGACTATGCGCTTGGCGGTCATACGGCATCGCTGGGCCTGTGCTGGATGCCCGAAGGCACCCTTCCCGGATTTCCCGACGGTATGGTCATCGGGCAGCACGGTTCCTGGAACCGCTCCAAACTGAGCGGCTACAAGCTGATCTTCGTCCCGTTCGAGAACGGCCGTCCGGCGGGGCCGCCGCGCGACATCTTGTGGGGGTTTCTGTCCGAGGACGAAAAGGTGTCGTTCGGGCGGCCGGTTGGCGTTGCAATCGGTCCCGACAAGAAGTCCCTCTTGATGGCGGATGACGTTGGCGATGTTATCTGGCGCGTCACCGGAGCATAGCGACGGATCACACCTGCCGAAATGCGCGGCCCAATCCTGCCGCGCCGGTCGGCTGGCGCGATGCACAGCCACAACGACGGCGCCCGCCCGCTGTTTGCTACTCGCCCAAGGCAATCCCCTCGCGCCGCGGATCGGCGCCGCCGGTCAGTGTTTCCCCAAGCGCGATGGCATGCAGGCCGGAGTTGAGCGACTGGACGCTGGTCTTGTAGCCCAACTCCTGCAAGGCACCCTCCAGCCCGGCGGCGCTTGTTCCCTCCTCCAGATCCATCGCTCCGAACCGATTCAACACATGCGGCGCAGATACGGCCTGCTGCACATCCATGCCCCAGTCGATATGGTTGATGATCGCCTGCGCGACATAGCCGATGATCCGGCTGCCACCGGGCGAACCGATGACCAGAACGGGGGCGCCGTCGCGCATCACGATCGTCGGCGCCATGGATGAGCGCGGCCGCTTTCCCGGTTCCACACGGTTTGCGATGGGATAGCCGTTCTCATGCGTCTCGAAACTGAAATCGGTCAGCTCGTTGTTGAGCAGGAAGCCCCGCACGAAGAGGCGGGAGCCGAAGCCATTCTCGATGGTCGTTGTCATGGAAAGGGCATTGCCCTCGGCATCAACGATCGAAATGTGACTGGTCGACGGAAGTTCGATGGAGGCATCATTGCCCCAGAGCATCGCGTGATCCCATTCGGGCATGCCCGGAGAGACCTCCTTGAGCGCACGCCGACCATCGGTGCGGTCGCCTTCGATAAGTCCCGCGCGTTCGTCGAGATAGGCCGGGGCGATCAACCCCTCGGTTGGCATCGGCACATAGTCGCTGTCGGCCATGAAACGCCCCCGGTCCGCGAAAGCGAGACGCGAGGCATCTCCGATAAGCCGCCACGCCTCGGGGCTGTCCGGCCCGAGGTCGCCCAGGTTGAAATGGTCGAGGATGCCAAGGATCTGCCCGACCGTCAGCGCGCCGGACGAGGGCGGCCCCATGCCGCAGACATCATGCGCGCGGTAGGCGACGCAAACCGGCGCCCGCTCGATCACGTCGTAAAGCGCGAGGTCCGTCGTGCTCAGAAGTCCCGGATTGCCCTCAGCCGTTCTGACCGTCCGGACGATGTCCTCGGCAATCGCGCCGTTATAGAAGGCGCCGCTGCCGTGCTCGGCGATGGACCTCAGCGTGGCGGCATAGTCGGCGTTGGTCACGACGTCGCCTGCGGCAAGCGGCGTGCCACCCGGAAAGAAATAGGCGGCCGTCGCGGGAAATCTCCGAAGCCTTTCGTCGTCCTCGGCAATAAGCTCCGCCAGCCGCGGCGAGACGGTGAAGCCATCCTCGGCCAGAGCGATCGCGCTGGCAAAAAGACCGCCCCAGTTCGACTTGCCCCACCGCCGATGCGCCTCTTCCATCAGGCGCGGCGTGCCCGGTGTCCCGACGGACCGGCCACCGACGACCGCGTCGAAGAACTCCAAGGGCGCGCCGTTCTCGTCCTGGAAATACTGTGGCGTGGCGGCAAGCGGTGCCGTCTCACGCCCGTCGAGCGTGGTCAGAACGCGGGACTTCGCATCGTACCAGACAAGGAAAGCGCCACCGCCAAGGCCTGAGCTTTGCGGCTCTACCAGCCCCAGTACCGTCTGCACGGCGACCATCGCATCCGCGGCGGTGCCCCCCTCGCGCAGAACCGCGGCGCCGGCTTCGACCGCAAGCGGATTGGCTGCGGCGACCATCCAGTTCTTCGCCTCGACGGGACGGCCGGACGCCTTGGTTTCGATCGCCGCCTGTGCCGCCTCGGACAAACCGACGAACGCGCCCGACGTGGTGTCGCCCACTTGCCCCGCTTCGGGTTGGATCGCATCCGTCGCCTGTTGCGCCCAACCGGGCGTCGCGAGCATGAGTACGAGTGCAGCAGTTATCACATTGACGCGCATCGGAGCCCCCAGGCTGGAACCTGACAATTCTGCCGGAGATCCCGATGGAGTCCAACACCTATAAGTTGCGCGGCTCTCCCCGATGCCGGTGACGCGACTATCAGACGCTGTTGGGACCGGCGTCGGGAACGATCTCCTCCGGCCGAGGGTCTCACGTCCCGCCGCGCCGGGCCGGGACCAGCCGTGACGGATGGATGATGACCTGAGGCGGCGATGTCAGCCGAGAAATCCCTTTGCGACGGCGGCTTCCTGGTCGCGCATCAACCCGAAGGCGGTTTCCATATGGGCCTTCATCGTGGCGCGGGCGGCTTCGGCATCGCCCGCCTCCAGCGCATCGAGCAATCGGTTATGATATTCATGCCCGCGCGCCCAGAGCTCGTGATTATGCGGCTCGTAAAGGTGGCGAAACACGGTCAGATCGCTCAGCACCTTGGCAATGAAGTCGACGATGAACCCCAAAAGCGGATTTGGACAGAATGCCGCGAGCCGCCGATGGAACTCCAATGAGGTGATGTGCTGCTCGCGCTCTTCTTCCGGTGTGGCTGGCGGCACATCGAACCGGGTCGTCTCGGACCGGAACTCCGCAAGGGTCTCGGGCGGAATATGCCCTGCCACACTGGCCGCCAGTTCGGGTTCCAGAACGATCCGAAGCCGGTAGAGGTCGTCGATCGACAGATCCCGGAAGTAGAAGTAATTGGCAAGAAGCGTCGCGGCGTGATCGCCGGACATCTCGGTCAGGAAGGCGCCGCCCCCCGGCCCTGTGCGGGTGCGGATAAGCCCCTCGGCCTCAAGCATCCGCATGGCTTCGCGGACCGTCCCCTTCGACTTGTCCAGCTTGTCGATCAGGGTGGTTTCATTGGGCAACCTGTCGCCCGGCCGCAAACCCTCCCTGACGATCAATTCCTTGATGTGATCGGCCACCTGCCGCGTTCGGCTTGGGCCGCGCCTAGTTTGGGTGGTAGCAGGCGGCAAAGTGGGCTTCTCCTGTTGATTGCAGCGCGGGTTCGGCGTTCCGGCATATCTCGCTCACTTTTGGGCAGCGCGCGGCAAAAGGGCAACCCGGAGGCGGGTTCAGCGGGTCCGGCAGTTCCGTTTCCTCGACATCCCGCACGGCAAGGGGCCGGCCAACCACCGGCGCGCTGTCGGCCAGAAGCCGGGTATAGGGATGCCGCGGATGGGCGAAGATTCTGGTCGCGGGTCCGATCTCGACCACCTTGCCGAAATAGAGCACGGCGACGCGATCCGATACCGCCTCGACGACGGCAAGGTCGTGCGAGATGAAAAGATAGGTCAGGTCGTATTGCGCCCGCAAGTCGGCCAGCAGGTTCAGCACCTGCGCCTGCACCGAAACGTCAAGCGCCGATACCGGCTCATCAAGCACGATGATGCTGGGTCGCGCCAGAAGGGCCCGGGCAATGCCGATCCGCTGCGCCTGTCCGCCGGAGAATTCATGCGGATACCGGTCGAGAAATTCCGGCCGCAGGTTGACCGAGGCGAAGACCTCGGCAATCCGTTCCGCCCGCTCTGCGCGTCCAAGGCGGAACAGCGATTTCAACGGCGCCTCCATGATGGCGCGGATCGTCTTGCGCGGGTTGAGCGAAGAGAGCGGATCCTGAAACACATATTGAATCTGTTGCGACGACAGTCGCCTGTCGTTGGTGTCAAACGCTCTTCCGTCGATTTCGATCGTGCCGGTGGTGGGGGTGGACAGGCCGACCAGCATCCGCGCCAGCGTCGATTTTCCGCAGCCGAATTCGCCGACGATCCCAAGGGTCTCCCCGCGCTCGACGATCAGATCGGTGGGCCGCACCGCCTTGACGATCCCGGTTGCCCCGCGAAACAGGGACCGCCCCACGGGAAAACTCTTTGAGAGGTTGGTCGCCTTCAGAACCACGGTCATGCGACGGCTCCTTTCCGGAAATAGGCAGCGGACCGCCCTGTCGTCGGTGCCTTCCAATGCGATCTCGCCCGCCTTGCACGCCTCTTGCGCGCGCAGGCAGCGTGGCGCGAAAGCGCAGCCCGGCGGCAGGTCGTCGACCGCAGGCGGCAGGCCGGGAATGGCGACCAATTCGCGCTTGCCGCCGCCCAGCTTCGGGACACCGATCGGATCAGCCGCTCGGTATAGGGATGCGCCGGGTCGGCGAAGCACTTCTGCCGTCGGGCCGGTTTCGACGATCCGGCCCGCATACATCACCACTATGCGGTCGACAGAGGTTGGCGACGACCCCGAAATCATGGGTGATGAACATGATCGCCAGGTTCCGGTTCGCGCCTGCAGATCCGTCAGCAGGCGCGAGGATCTGCGCCTGCACCGTCACATCGAGCGAGGTCGTCGGTTCATCCGCAATGATCACATCGGGGTCGTTGGTCAGGGCCATCGCGATCCCGACCCTCTGCCGCATCCCCCCCGACAGCTCGTGCGGATAGCCGTCCATCCGGCTTTCGGCGTTCGGAATGCGGACCGTCTTCAGAAGCTCGACGCAGCGCGCCCTCGCGCTCGGCCTGTCGACATGCCGCCGTGGACCATGATCGCCTCGACCATCTGCTCGCCGATACGGTAGAGCGGGTGAAGCGTCGACAGTGGATCCTGAAAGATATAGGCGATCCGTTTGCCCGCGCAGCTTGCGCAGATCGCGGTACGGCAGGGACAGCAGGTCCCGCCCCTCGAAGCGGATCGCGCCGCCGGTGATGATCCCGGGGGAGAGGCGACAAGACCGGTGATCGACAGCGCCGTGACCGATTTTCCCGACCCGCTCTCGCCGATGAGGCCGAGGCATTCGCCCGGCTTGATCGCCAATGAGACACCGCCGACCGCCCGGTAGATGCGCTTGCCGACGTGGAACTGGGTTTCAAGGTCGACCAGCTCCAGAAGTCCCCCGGCCGGCGCCGCATCCGGGACGCTGCGCCGGTCCACAAGGGTCGTTGCCTGCGGCCGTGAAAGGGCACCGGACCGAAGCCTCGGGTCCAGCGCATCGCGCACCCCGTCGCCCAGCAGGTTGATCGACATGACGATGAGAAAGATCATCACGCCGGGAACGATCGAGGTCTGCGGCGCGGTGATCAGCGCCGCCCGCGCCTCGCCCAGCATGGAGCCCAGGTCCGATGTCGGCGGCTGCGACCCGAGCCCGAGGAAGGACAGCCCCGCCGTTTCAAGGATCATCCAGCCAATGGTGGTCGACATGGCGATGACAATGACCGGGACGACGTTGGGCAGGATCTCGGTCAGGATGATCGAGAGGTGGCCCTTGCCCGACAGCCGTGCCGCATCGACGAATTCCCGGGCTGCCAGCCCGGCCGAGATTTCCCGGATATTCCGGGCGAAATAGGGGACATTCACCGCCGCAACCGCAATCAGCGCATTCAGCAGGCCGGGACCGAGCGCCGCCACGATCGCCAGCGCGAGAAGGATGTAGGGAAAGGCCATGACCATATCGATGCCCCGCATCATCACATTGTCGACCCGGCCGCCGAAATAGCCCGCCGTCACCCCGATCAGCGATCCGATCACCGCAGCGGCGAGCGCGGCGATGAACCCGACCGCAAAGCTCAGCCGCGTGCCGTGGAGCAGTCGCGCCAGCGTGTCGCGTCCAAGATGATCGGTGCCGAGCAGATGGCCCTCCTGAAACGGCAACAGATACCGGGCCGCGGTGTTCGTCACGTCCGGGTCCTGTAGCGGCAACAGCGGCGTGAGAAGGCAGAGCGCGACGATCACGCCCAGAACCAGCGCGCCGAGGGCCGCGAGCCGGTTGCGGAACAGAAGCCGGAGGAACAGCATCATGCCTTGATCCTCGGATCGAGAAGCGATTGCGCCACGTCAACGGTGATATTGAACAGAACGTAGCAGGTGGCGACAAAGGTCACGCCGCCCTGCACCAGCAGGATGTCGCGCTTCAGGATCGCGTCGACGAGCATCCGGCCCACCCCGGGCCATTGGAACACGACCTCGATAAAGACGGCGCCCGACAGCACGAACCCCGCCTGAAGCCCGATCACCGGGATGATCGCAACCAGTGCTGCACGCAGCGCATGGCGCCAGATGACCCCGCTTTCGCCCACGCCCTTGGCCCGCGCGGTGCGGATATAGTCCTGGCGCAAGACTTCCAGCATCGCTCCGCGCGCGAGCCGCGCCACGACCCCGGTCGCCACCACGGCGAGTGCAAACGCCGGCATCGCCAGATGCTTCAGGAGGTCGGGCAGATCGCCGCCGCCATAAATCGCATACATCCCAGACACCGGCAGCCATTTCAGGCGAACCGCGAAGGTCAGGATCATGACCATGCCCAGAAAGAACGACGGAACCGAGATGCCGATCAGAACCGCGAAGGTGATCGCCTTGTCAGCCCAGGAATACTGCCGGGCGGCGGACACGACGCCCGCCGCGATGCCGACGACGGTGCAGAGCAGCAGAGCTGTCCCGGCAAGGATCAGGGTGGCGGAAAACCTGTCCAGAATCTCGTCCATGACCGGACGGTTCAACGAAAACGACCGACCGAAATCGCCGGTCAGCATATTGCCGAGCCAGATGAAGTAGCGCACGACCAATGGCTTGTCCAAGCCCAGATCGCGATTGATCTTTTCGACGTTTTCAGGCGTCGCATAGGCGCCGAGGATCGCCTGCGCCGGATCGCCGGGGATCATCGCCATGATGAGGAACACGATGACCGTGATCCCCAGGATGACCGGGATCGCCGAGATCAGACGGTAAAGGATGTAGCGGCCCATCGGTCAGCACGGCTCCTGACAGGGACAATGGAATTGACCCGGTTTGCGCGCAGGCTACGAGGTCGGCGCAGTCATGTTCGCCCCGACCTCGCGATTGGCTACGCCTTTGACACAGGCTTGAGCTGCAACAGGAACGAGGGTTGCAGCTCGACGCCCTGCACCGCCGCGGTGGCAACCGCGTTCTGCTTCCAGTTCGCCACGAACAGCCAGGGCGCGTCGTCCTGCACGATTTCCTGCATCTTCTTGTAAAGCCCGGCGCGTTCGTCGAGAGAGGTCGAAACCCGCGCCTTTTGCAGAAGATCGTCCACCTCCGGGTTTGAATAATAGCCGGAGTTGAACCCGCCTTTGTCCGGCCAGGCCTCGGTCCTGAGCGCAAGGAAGGGAAGCGTGTCGGGGTCCGAGGTCATCCAGGCCATCTCGGCCATATCCGCCTTGCCTTCGAGACCGGGATTCACTTCGCCAAGGAAGGTGTTCCATTCGTAGGTCTGGATGGTGACATCAAACCCGACGGCCGCCAGATCGGCCTGAATGGCCGTACCCATCGCGACCGGATCGAGCATGCCCGAGCCGCCTTCCGTGACGAAGAAGGTCACCTTGGGATTGGTCACACCCGCCTCGGCCAGAAGTGCCCGTGCCTTGTCCGGGTCGTAGGGATAGGGTTGCAGCGCCTCATTGTAGGCCCAGGAGAATGCCGGCGGTGTCGGCCCGGCCGCCACTGCCGCCGTCCCTTCCAGCACATCATTCACCAAAGCCTCCTTGTTGACCGCATAATTGGCCGCCTGGCGCACTTTCTTGTCCGCGAAGGGGCCGGACTTGCAGTTCAGGATCAGGAACCAGAGGTGCGGACCTGCGGCCTCGACGATCCGGAAACTGTCGTTCTGGAATTCCGACAGCGAAACCGGCGGCACTTCGACCATGAGGTCGAGCCCGCCAGCGAGCATTTCCGCGGTGCGGGTGTTGGCGTCGGTGATCGGCCGGAACACGACCGCGTCCAGCGCCGGGGCACCGTCCCAGTAGTCGGCATTCTTTTCGACCGCGACCAGCTCGTTCGACTTCCACTCACCGAATTTGAAAGGCCCGGTGCCCGAAGGGCTGCGGCCAAAATCCTTCTTGTGTTCCATCACCGCGGCCGGCGACACGATATACCCTGTCGGCGTCGCAAGGTTCGAAATGAACGGCGCAAAGGGTTCAGAGAGGGTGAAGACCACGGTCCTGGCATCCGGTGCCTCGGTCGACGTGACGCTTCCGAAGAAGAAGGCCAGCGGGAAGGGGCCGGTGTCGTGGAAGGGATGATCTTCCTTCAGCATCCGGTCGAAGTTGAACTTGACCGCCTCGGCGTCCAAGGCCGTGCCATCGTGGAACATCACCCCGTCGCGCAGCGTGAAGGTGTAGGTCAGACCGTCGTCGGAGATGGTCCAGCTTTCCGCAAGCGCCGCCTCGGGCGTCAGCGTTCCGTCGGCAAAACGCACCAGGCCGTCATAGATATTGGCGAGGATCCGGAAATCGTTGGCGGCGGTGACCGCATGCGGGTCAAGCGACTTGGGCTCGGCGATCTGACCGACGATCAGCACGCCCGGCGGCGTTTGCGCCGATACCCGCATGCCGAAACCGGCCACGGCGATCGACGCGCCCGTCGCCATCAGCAAAGACCGGCGCGAGAGGTGGAAATTCTTCATGTGCAGTCTCCCTGTTTTTCCTGGAATCGGATTATTCCTCAAAATTTATCATGATAATTTGAAAATGATAGAAACTTATGTAGATTGTCAGCCAAAGCCCTCTCGGCCGCCGCAAGGCGCCGCAAGAACAGGCGGATGTGTCCATGACGTTTTCACTTCTCGTCCGCGATCCGGTGACGGGGTCCCTCGGCGGCGCGGCGGCGACCGGGTCACTCTGCGTCGGCGGATGGGTCCTGCGCGGCAGGCTGGGGGCCGGGATGTCCGCCAGCCAGGGCGCGGCACCCTCCAGCTTCTGGGGCGACGACGTGCTGGCCCGGATGCAGGCGGGCGCACCGGCCGAGGCGGCGCTGGCCGCCGTCGTGTCGCCCGACGCGGGGCGCGACTGGCGGCAACTGTGCTGCATTGATCCGCAGGGCCGCACGGCCGGGCATTCCGGGGCGATGAACGGCGCCCAAAGGGGCCATCTCTGCCGCGCCGACAGGGTCGCCTCGGGCAATATCCTCAAAGGGCTCGGCTCTCTGGACTGCCTGATCGAAACCTATGACGCCGCGCAAGGCGAGATCTCGGCCCGGCTTCTCGCCGCCCTGATCGCGACGCAGGACATCGGCGGCGACACCCGCGGCCTGCAATCTGCGGCCCTTCTTGTCCTGCATCCGGATCGCCCGCCGCTCGATCTGCGCGTGGATTGGGCAGAAGACCCTCTGACCGCGCTCGGTGAACTGCACCGAAGGGCAACCAGCGGACCATATGCGCATTGGACAAGGGCCGTGCCGGTGGCGTCCGACCCCCATCGCGCCGATCAAAAGATACTTGGCGAAGACCGCAAGGCGACATCCTGAGGACATGGGCCACCGTCATCCGTGCGCAGACGCACGACTGCGCGACATGCCAAAGGCCCGCTCCGCCGTCGAAGGCGGGCGTGTGGCGTCGCCTTGCCTGCCCCGCGCCACCCGGCCGGCAGAGCCCCCTTCCCCTCGCCCCGCGATGCCCATAATCTCCCGTCGAAAACAACCCGGAGGTGCGCTTCATGGCAACGATGATCGGCGTGATCGGCGGCTCCGGCGTCTATGAGATCGACGGGCTCGACGGCGCGGAGTGGCGGACGGTCGACACCCCCTGGGGTCCGCCCTCGGACCAGATCCTGACCGGGCGGCTCGACGGCACCGACATGGCCTTCCTCCCCCGCCACGGCCGCGGCCATGTCCATTCGCCCTCCGCCGTGCCCTACCGCGCCAATATCGACGCGCTGAAACGCCTCGGCGTCACCGATGTCATCGCCGTCTCCGCCTGCGGCTCCTTCCGGGAAGAGATGGCCCCCGGCGATTTCGTCATCGTCGACCAGTTCATCGACCGCACCTTCGACCGCGCTAAAAGCTTCTTCGGCACCGGCTGCGTCGCCCATGTCAGCCTCGCGCATCCCACCTGCGCCCGCCTCTCCGCCCTCTGCGCCGAGGCCGCCTCGGAAGACGTGCGCGTCCACGCCGCCGGCACCTATCTCGCCATGGAGGGCCCGCAATTCTCCACCCTGGCCGAAAGCCGCATGTACCGCGACAGCTGGGGCGCCGACGTGATCGGCATGACCGGCATGCCCGAGGCCAAGCTCGCCCGCGAGGCCGAGCTTTGCTATGCGAGCGTCGCGATGGTCACCGACTACGACTGCTGGCACCCCGACCATGACGCGGTCGATGTGGCGACCGTCCTCAAGACCCTCGCCGCCAATTCGCAGAACGCCAAACACCTCGTCACCGCCCTGCCCGCGCTCCTGAAAGACCGCCCCGCGATCTGCCCCTGCGGCTGCAACCGCGCGCTCGACAATGCCGTGATGACCGCGAAGGAAAAGCGCGACGCGGAGGTGGCGGGGAAACTGGATGCGGTGGCGGGAAGGGTGCTCGGGGCCTAGCGCGAGCGGTCAGAGGTCGAGCGCGCCCTGCGCGCCCCTGTCCTCTTCCCGCGCGGCCTTCTTGAACGTGTCCGACCGCCTGAGCGGTATCTGCACCGCCCGGTCGCGCAGATGCAGCGCATCCTCCACCGTCACGATCTGCACCCGCGGCACCGGCGCGGCATCGTCCGGGACATACTGCCCCGCCGCCGCGGCTTCGGCCACCATCGGCTTGGTCGGCTCGGTCAGGGTCAGAAACACACCGATCTCGGCCTTCTCGCGCCCGATGGTGCCGACCAGGTCGCGGATCATCGACACGCCGATGTTGTCGCCCGCCTTGACGCTGACGATGGCGCGGCTGGTCTTGCCGAAGTAGATATTGCCGTCGATGCCCTTGTCGGCGCCCTTCTTCGACAGGTTGCCGGGTTGCGCGTTGATGAGGGACAGCGCCCATTTCTCGAACTCGAAGTAATAATTCTTGTCGGTGCGCCCCCGGCTGGCCATGTCCCGCGCGCCGGCAATGTCCTGCGGCACGCCGTGGGTGATGAAGGCCACCTTCGGGAAGGCATCGCGCAGCCGCTTCTCGATCAGGCCGATGGCAAGGTGGGTGACGTCGATGCCGATCCACTGGCGGCCGAGCTTTTGCGCCGCATGAACCGTGGTGCCGCAGCCGCAGAACGGATCGAGCACCACGTCGCCCTCGTTCGAGGAGGCGGCGAGGATGCGTTCGAGCAGCGCGACCGGCTTCTGGGTGGGGTAGCCGAGGCGTTCTTGGGCTTGGGAATTAAGCGGGCGGAATATCATCCCAGAGTCCGAATCGGGAACGCCTTGGCATTGCATCAAGGTACTGCTTCTTGTCGCGGGACAGCGCCTGGGCGCGGCTGAACGATAAGCCCTTGTGATATCAAGTCCGTCCATCCGTTCTCGCGAGATAACGCCAAGGTCTGACAACACCCGATAACCGCGTATTCTGGGTTGCCCTTTGCTGCTCCACCCGGCCTCATCAGTGCTGATTAGCGGTAGCGACGTCCGTCTCGTCGTCAATCAAGCCGTAGTGCTTTTTCTATGTACTTCTCGGCATACTCTCAGAACTGAGGATTGAATATGCTTTCGTCCGCATTTCGCGAAGAACAGAATAGTGTCTGTGTTCCGGTCGAAAATACTTAGCGCCTTGCCCAAGTTTCGCTTTTACGGTGTGTGCCGTCTTCCAAACAATCTCATTACGGAAATTCGTCGCCCCAAACACCGCATCCAGCAATATCTTCAGATAGTGACTCGCCGTCGGGTCGCAGTGCAGATACAGGCTCCCGGTCGGCTTCAGCACCCGGTGCAGTTCGATCAGCCGGACCGCCATCATGGCGAGATAGGCCATCATGTCGTTCTCGCCCAGAAAGCCGCGCATCGCGCGCAGCATCTCTGCCGCCGCCCCGTTGCCGGAGCGCAGCACATCCTGAAACGCCGCTTCCGCGCTGTCGTTCCAGTGCCAGGTGTCGTCGAACGCCTCGATCTGCGCCGCGCTCTCGTTGCCCTGCGGTCCCTTGAACAGGACGTTGTAGCTGGCGTTCGAATTGAACGGCGGGTCGAGGTAGATCAGGTCCACGCTTTCAGGCTCGACGCTGTCGCGCAGCACCTTGAGGTTGTCGCCGTAGTAGAGGTGATTGGTCATCCGCCTGCCCCGTGCCGCCCGCCCATTGGCGCTCTTCTTGGTTGCGGAAACCTTAACCGCTTTCGCACCCCACGCAAGGCCGCGCCGGATGATCGCGTCTGCACGCCCGGTGTACGCAATGTGCACAGCCTGTGCACAGCCCGTTTCCACCCCGCGCCCCGCTTCCGCCACCGCGCCCCGCATGCTACCACGGTCCCGTTTGAACCCGCCGGAGCCCGCCATGAAGACCGTCAAGGACTACATCCGCACCATTGCCGATTTCCCGCATGAGGGGATCATGTTCCGCGACGTGACGACGCTTTTCGCCGATGCGCGGGGGTTCCGGATGGCGATCGACCAGCTTCTGAACCCCTATGCGGGGGAGCGGATCGACAAGGTCGTCGGCCTTGAGGCGCGCGGTTTCATCCTCGGCGGCGCCATCGCGCACCAGCTTTCCGTGGGCTTCGTGCCGATCCGCAAGAAGGGCAAGCTACCGGGGGCGGTGATCAGCCAGGGCTACAAGCTCGAATACGGCGAGGCGGTGATGGAGATCCATGACGACGCCCTGCAACCGGGCGAAAAAGTGTTGATTGTCGATGACTTGCTGGCCACGGGCGGGACCTGCGAGGCGGGGATCCGGCTTTGCGAACGGCTCGGGGCCGAGGTCGTCGGCTGCGCTTTCGTCATCGACCTGCCGGAGCTTGGCGGGCGCAAGCTCATCGAAAAGCTCGGCATGAACGTCCACGTGCTTTGCGAATTCGAGGGGGGGTGAGGCGTCGTTAACGGCGGCGTAAGGAATCACATCTAGATCTGAACGCGACCGATCCGACCACATCGCTCACGGTTACATCGCTCTCGCCCTGTCGGTTCTCTCCACCGGCGGGGCGCACCCATTCAGGCCCGCAGCACCGCGCCGGGATTGAGAATGCCGAGGGGGTCGAGTGCGGCCTTGATCGCCCGCATCGCGGCCAGCTTCGCCGGATCGCCGTAGCGCTCAAGGTCCCCGACCTTCAGCCGCCCGATCCCGTGCTCGGCGCTGAATGACCCGCCATGTTCGGCGACGAGGTCATGGACGGCGCGTGAGATTTCCTCGGCGCGCGCCAGATAGGCGTCGCGCGCCTCGCCCTTCGGCGGGAAGGTGTTGTAATGCAGATTGCCATCGCCGAGATGGCCGAAGGCATTGATCCGAAAGGGCCCAAGCGCCGCGATCGCCGCCCCGGCGCGCGGCAGGAAGGCCGCGATCTCGCTCAAGGGCAGCGAGATGTCGTGCGAGGCGATCGCGCCGATCCTGCGGTTGGCCTCAGGGATCATCTCCCGCACGTCCCAAAGCGCCTGCCGCTGCGCCTCACTCGTCGCGACCACGGCGTCGGAGACCAGCGCATCGGCCTCCCCGGCCTCGTAGACCCTGCCCAGAACCGCCTCCGGGTCCATCCCCGGCGGCAGGCCGATCTCCATCAGGACCGACCAGTCCGGGCGCTCTGCGAAGGGCTGGCGGACCTCCGGCAAGACCTCGTCGAGGAAGCGAAGACCTTCGCCGTGGATCAGTTCGAAGGTGCTGACAGAACCGCCGGTTTCCCCTTGCGCAATCGCCAGAAGTTTCAGCGCCGCTTCCGGCCCCGGCACAACGATCATCGCGGTCGCGAGGCTCGCGGGCCGGGGGAAAAGCCTTAAAGTCGCGGCGGTCATGACGCCAAGCGTCCCCTCGGATCCGATCAGCAGATCGGTCAGATCGTAGCCCGTATTGTCCTTCCTGAGCCGCTTCAGCCCATGAAAGACCGAGCCGTCGGCCAGAACCGCCTCGACCCCCAGGCACAGCGCGCGGGCATTGCCGTAGCGCAGCACCGCCGTGCCGCCGGCATTGGTCGCAAGGTTGCCGCCGATCCGCGCCGTCCCCTCCGACGCGAGCGATAAAGGGAAAAGCCGCCCCGCCGCTTCCGCCGCCGCCTGAACCTCGGCCAGAGTCATGCCCGCCTCGGTGATCATCACCCCCTCGTCCGGCCAGATCCCGCGCAGGGCCTTCATCCGCTCCAGCGACAGGATCACCGGCGCAGGGCCCTCAGGCATCACCTGCCCGAGAACAAGCCCCGTCCCACCGCCCCGGGGCACGATCCCCACCCGCGCCTCGGCACAGGCGCGAACGACCGCCACCACCTCCTCGACCGAGGCAGGCCTCACCACGAGGGCGCGAGGCGTGCCCCCCCGGCGGCGCGGCTCCTCCAGATAGCGCGGCTCGGCCTCGGCAACGCTCCCCGTGGGCAGGCACGCAGACAGAACCCCGGCAAAGGCGGCATCGGCGGGATTGAGGCCCATCTCATGTCCCTCTTTCATCTTGCCCCAAATACCTCGGGGGTCCGGGGGCAGCGCCCCCGGCTACCCGGCGTCGGTCCTGCCGCGGCGATCGCCGCGCAGATTGGCGTAAAGCACATGATTGCGCCAGCGCCCGTTGATCTGAAGATAGCTCTGCGCCACGCCCTCGTATTTGTAGCCGCATTTCTCGAGCACCCCGCGCGAGGCGGCGTTTTCCGGCAGGCAGGCGCTTTCCAGCCGCGACAGGTCCAAGGCGGTGAAGCTATGATGGATCACCGCGCGCAGTGCCTCGGACATGTAGCCCTGCCGCGCGAACCGCGATCCGATCCAGTAACCAACAGTTCCGGCCTGCGCCGGTCCGCGTCGGATGTTGTCGACCGTGACCGCGCCAAGAAGCATCTCGTCCGTGCGCCGGATCAGGAAAAGCGGCATCGCGGTGCCGCCCGCATAGGCGCGCGCGGCCCAGTAGACGCGATTGGTGAAGGCCTTGCGGGTCAGGTGATCGGCGGACCAGACCGGCTCCCATTGCGCGAGGAAGCCCCGGCTTTCGTCCCGAAGCGCCGCCCAGGCCCGGAAGTCCGAATGCTGAGGCAGGCGCAGCGTCATCCGCTCTGTCTCGATCCGGATCCTCCGCTTGCGGCCGATCATCAGGCGGCAAGCCGTTCGCGCAAAGCGGTGAGCGTTGGCGCAGCCTCGATCGGACCGTAAAGCGCCAGCGCCGATTTCGCCTGCGTCAGGTTCGCGGCGAAGGCCAGCACATCGGCGCGCGACACGCCTTCGATCCGGGCGGTGTTTTCCTCGACGCTCGGCACCCGGCCCCAGATGGCAAGGCTCCGCGCCATGCGTTCGGCGCGCGACGAGGGGCTTTCAAGCCCCATCAGCAGCCCCGCCTTCATCTGCGCGCGGGCGCGGGCGATCTCGCCTTCGGTCATATCCTCCGCACTGCGCTTCAGCTCGTCGATGGTCAGCGTCGCCAATTCGCCGATCTCTTCCTCGGACGTGCCGGCATATATCGTGATCATGCCGGTGTCGTCATAGGCCCCGGCCTGCGCGTAGATCGAATAGCAAAGCCCGCGCTCCTCGCGGATCTTCTGGAAGAGACGCGAGGACATGCCGCCGCCAAGGGCCGTCGTATAGACCTGCGCCGGGTAGAAGTCCTCGGCCCGGATGCTCGGACCAACGAGGCCGAGCGCGAAATGAACCTGCTCCAGATCGCGCACCTCGCGCTTTTCGGCCCCCCGCCAAAGCGCAGGCGCAATGGGCTGATCCGTCGCGGATTTGAGGTGACCGAACAGCCGCTCGGCATCCCGGACGATCTGATCATGGTCGACCGCACCCGCCGCCGAAAGGATCATCCGGTCGGGGCTGTAGTGCTCCGCGACAAAGCGGGTCAGATCCGCGCGGCCGAAGGCTTCGATCCGCTCGGCGGGTCCAAGGATGGTGCGGCCGATCGGCTGATCGGGAAAGGCCGCCTCCTGCAACCAGTCGAAGATGATGTCGTCGGGTGTGTCGAGCGCCTGGCCGATCTCCTGAAGGATCACGTGCCGCTCAACCTCGATCTCTTTCGGATCGAACACCGGGTTGAGGACGATATCGGCGATCACGTCGAGGCCAAGCGGCACGTCCGCCTCAAGCACCCGCGCGTAATAGGCCGTCACCTCGCGCGAGGTATAGGCGTTGATGTAGCCGCCGACATCCTCGATCTCTTCGGCGATCTGGAAGGCGCTGCGCCGGGTCGTGCCCTTGAAAGCCATATGCTCCAGGAAATGCGCGATGCCGTTTTGTTCGGCGGCCTCGTGGCGCCCCCCGGCAAGCACCCAGATCCCGACCGAGGCCGAAGCGATACCGGGCATACGCTCGGTGGTGATGCGCAACCCGTTCGGCAGTGTCGTCAGTCTGATCGTCACGAGGTTCGCCTTTCGTGGACCACCGCCTCAAGCGCGGAAAGGTCGTTCGGGACAGATGTAACACGTTCCGGGCGCGAGAAAAGGTCGCCCATACGGTCGGGCAGCGGCGGGCGCTGGCCCGTCGCCTGTTCCACCGCATCGGGGAATTTCGCCGGATGCGCGGTGGCAAGCGTGATCATCGGCACGGCCGGGTCGCGCAGCGTATCTGCCACACGAATGCCGACCGCGGTATGCGGGCAGACCAGCTCAGCCGTTGCCGTCCATGTCTCGGCGATGGTGGCGAGCGTGTCCTCTTCGCTGACGCGGCCCGACGGGAACAGCGACCTGAGTGTCTCGAGCGCGCCCTGGCTGACCGTAAAGCCGCCGCCCTTCAGCTCGTCCATGAGCTGCCCGACAGCGTTGCCGTCGCGGCCATAGGCTTCGAAGAGCGCGCGCTCGAAGTTGGACGACACCTGAATGTCCATCGAGGGCGAAATCGACGGCTTCACCCCGTCCATCTCGTAGCGCCCCGTCGTCAGGCAGCGGTGCAGGATGTCGTTCTGGTTGGTGGCGATCACCAGCCTGTCGATCGGCAGGCCCATGCGCTTCGCGATGTAACCCGCGAAGATGTCGCCGAAATTGCCGGTGGGCACCGTGAAGCTCACCTTCCGGTCGCGGCGCACCGAGCGACACCGCCGACGTGAAGTAATAGACCACCTGCGCCAGCACCCGCGCCCAGTTGATCGAATTGACGCCGGCAAGGCCGCACCTCGTCGCGAAAGGCGAAATCGTTGAACATGTCCTTCAGCCGTGCCTGGCAATCGTCGAAATCGCCCTTCAGCGCGAGCGCGTGGACATTGGCCTCCGACGGCGTCGTCATCTGCCGCCGCTGCACCTCGGACACCCGGCCCTCGGGGAAGAGGATGAAGACATCGACATTCGCAAGCCCCCGGAACGCCTCGATCGCCGCCGATCCGGTATCGCCCGAGGTCGCCCCGACGATGGTGATCCGCCGCCCGTCCCGCTTCAGCGCGATCTGGAACAACTGACCGATCAGTTGCATCGCGAAGTCCTTGAAGGCGAGCGTCGGGCCGTGGAACAGCTCCAGCAGGAAATGGTTCGGGGCGAGCTGGACGAGAGGTGCGCGGGCGGTGTGGCCAAAGCCAGCGTAGGCTTTCGCGATGGCGCTGCGGAATTCGGCATCGGTGAAGTCATCGCCCACGAAGGGCCGCATCACGCGAAAGGCGGCTTCCTCGTAGGACAGACCACCCAGCGCCGCGATCTTCTCCGCCGACATCGCCGGAATCGTCTCGGGCACATAAAGCCCGCCGTCGCGCGCAAGGCCGGTCAGCATCGCCTCGCCGAAGGTCAGGACAGGGGCCTTCCCCCGCGTCGAAACATAGCGCATTCAATCGTCCTCAGATTTGCCGTTGCCTGATACGCCAGAGAAGGAAGCCTGTCATCCCCGCCCAGACGACGGCGAGCGAAAACCAGGTGATGGCATAGTTCAGGTGGTCGTTCGGGATGCCTTCGGTCGTGACGGGCGTCGGATCGACCCCCTGAAGATCGCCCGTCGCATCCTTCAGGACCACGAGAAGGGGTTCCGTATCCAGCGCCTTGGCCATTCCCGCCACGTCGCGCGCGAACCACAGACCGCTCTTCGCGTCGGGTGGTGGGGTGTAGCTGTCGGCGTCGTTCGGCCAAAGAAGATTGCCTGTTCCGGTCAGCGCGGTAGCGGGGCGCACCGCATCACGCGCCGTCTCGGCGACAAAGCCGCGGTCCAGAAGAATACGCCGCCCGGCCGTGGTCTCGAACGCATCGATGACCTCATAGCCCGCGCCCTCGCCCTTGCGGCCGGAGAGAACGAGCAACTCCTGCCCCGTAGTGCGGCCGTCGAACACCACCGGCAGATACATGTCGCGGCCGGGATCGGGTGCGCCGAGGCTTTCCAACGACACCGGCGAGGCTGAAATCTTGGCGTTGATCTCGCCCAGCATCGCCTCTTTCCAGCCAAGCCGGCGAAGCTGCCAGAATCCAAGCGACAGAAGGATGGCGATCCCGATGAGGCCAAGGAGAAGGGGAAAGATATAGCGGCGCATGGGGGGTCTCAAAAGAACGAAGCGCGGGGTCTCCCCCGCGCTTCTCAGAAAATCAGATCAGGACGGTCAGGCGCTGCCCCAGATGTAGATCGAGGCGAAGAGGAAAAGCCAGACCACGTCGACGAAGTGCCAGTACCAGGCGGCGGCCTCGAAGCCGACATGCTGTTCCGGGGTGAAATCGCCTCTGATCGCGCGGAACATGCAGACCAGAAGGAAGATCGTCCCGATGATGACATGCGCGCCGTGGAAACCCGTCGCCATGAAGAAGGACGCGCCGTAGATGTTCCCGGCAAAGCCGAAGCCCGCCTCGGAATATTCGATGGCCTGGAAGACGGTGAAAAGCACGCCGAGTGCCGCGGCCAGCGCGAGGCCGTTGATCATGTCCTTGCGGTTGTTCTCATGCGCGATGGCATGGTGCGCCCAGGTGGCGGCCGCACCGGAGCAAAGCAGGATCAGCGTGTTGATAAGCGGCAGGTGCCAGGGATCGAAGGTGACAACCCCCGCCGGCGGCCAGACGCCATCGACAATAGGGCTTTGCGGACCCATGGGGTAGAGCGCGTGCTTGAAGAAGGTCCAGAACCAGGCCGAGAAGAACATCACCTCGGACATGATGAACAGGATGAAACCATAGCGCAGACTGATGCGGACGACCGGCGTGTGATCGCCGGTGTTCCCCTCATGCACCACGGTGGACCACCAGCCGTACATGACGTAAAGCACCAGCGCGAGGCCGATCAGGAACATCCACGGTTGATTGTGCTCGACCTGCGGCGACACCCACAAGACCGTGCCGAAGAGCATGATGAAGCCACCGATCGCGCCGAGAAGCGGCCAAAGCGACGGGGGAAGAATATGGTAATCGTGGTTCTTTTCGTGCGCCATGTCGGTTTCCCTCGATTTCGGCTCGGTTAGTTATAGCCCGCCGCTTTTTCAGGCGGAAGGCTTGCCTGCGGTTCGGGCATTTCTGTTTGGTAGAATGTGTAGGACAGCGTGATATTGCGGATACGTCCTGCATCGGCATCGTTAACGATCTCGGGGTCGACGTAGAAGATGACCGGCATCTCCACCCGCTCATGCGGTTTCAGCACTTGCTCGGTGAAGCAGAAGCACTGGATCTTGGTAAAGTAATAGCCGGCGAGGTCGGGGGCCACGTTGTAGCCTGCCGTACCCGCGATGGCGTGATCGGTCGGGTTGTAGGCCTCGTAGAAGGCCATGCCGGTCTCGCCGATCTTCAGCTTCATCTCGCGCTGCAACGGCTTGAAGTCCCAGGGCATGTCGGGATCGGTGTTGGCGTCGAAGCGCACCGTGACGTATTCGTCCAGAACCTTGCCGGTGGATTCGGCGCGGATGCTCGGCGTGCCGCCATAGCCCGTCACCTTGCAGAACCACGAATAGAACGGCACCGCCGCCCAGGCGAGCGCGCCCATCGACAGCACGACGCCGACGAGCATCGCGGCCAGTTTGCCGTTGCTGCCCTGCCGCTTCATTGCGTAGCCCTCGCTGCGGGCGGGTTGCCGTTCACATCCTGCCGCGAGACCTTGACGATGGTCAGCCAGAAGACGAGCGCCACGAAAGCCGCCAGCACGAGGCCAAGCCCAACGTTGCGGCCAAAGCGGCGCACGTGCAGTTCGTGATCGCGGTGAATGGCCATCACCAGCCCCCCATTCCGAAGGCGCCGAGGCTCGCCTCGATCAGAAGCGCGCCGAAATGCAGGAAGAGATAGGCGAGCGAAAAGCGGAAAAAGGCCTTCTCGGCCTTGTAGCCATCAGCCTCGGCCGCCGCTTCGTCACGCTGCATCAGCTTCCAGCCACCGCGAATGAAAAGCGCGTTCAGCACCACGGCGGCCGCAAGCGTCACCGGGCCGCCGATCGACGACAGTGCCAAGGCGACGGCAACTGGGGCGAGCAGGAGCGTATAGACGAAGATATGCTTTCGTGTCGCCTTACGGCCATGCGTGACGGTCAGCATCGGCACGCCGGCGTTGGAATAATCTTCCTTCATGAAAAGTGCCAGCGACCAGAAATGCGGCGGCGTCCACATGAAGATGATGGCGAACATCAGGACGGATTCGATACTGACGCCCCCCGTGGCCACGGCCCAGCCGATCATCGGCGGGAAGGCCCCGGCAGCACCGCCGATAACGATATTCTGCGGCGTCAAGCGCTTCAGCCAGATCGTGTAGATGACGACGTAGAAGAAGATGGTGAAGGCGAGGAACGCGCCCGCGAACCAGTTCGACGCAAGGCCCAGCATCGCGCAGGAGATGCCCGACAGCGCAAGACCAAGGCCCAGCGCCTCGCCCTCGGTCACCTTGCCGGACGGGATCGGGCGGCCTTGCGTCCGGCGCATGATCCGGTCGATGTCAGCGTCATACCACATGTTCAGCGCACCCGACGCACCGCCGCCAAGGGCGATGAACAGGATCGCGGTGAAGGCGACAAACGGGTGAACGTGAACCGGCGCGACGATCAGCCCGACCATCGCGGTGAAGACGACAAGCGACATGACGCGCGGCTTCAGAAGCTGCACGAAATCGCCGAAGCTCGCCTCCTGCCCGTGGTCGATGGCGCTGAAGTCGGACATGTTACTCCTCTAGGGCGCAGGTCTTGACTGCACCGGCAGCCGTCAGTCTGCTGCGGCAACGCGCACCGGCGCGGTGGTGCCAAGTGCTGCGGTCTTGGTGCGGGCGACCCAATCGTCATAGACCTGCTGGCTGACCACCTTGACGGTGATCGGCATGAAGGCATGATCCTTGCCGCAAAGCGTCGTGCACTGGCCGAAATAGACGCCCTCGCGATTGGCCTTGAACCACAACTCGCCGATCCGGCCCGGCACCGCCGTGTGCTGTACCGCGAAGGCCGGAACGAACCAGGCATGAAGCACGTCGGAGGCCGTGACCTGGACGACAACGGTCTTGTTCACCGGTATGACGACAGCATTGTCCGCCGCCAGACGGTACTCATCCTGCGTGTAGCCCGCGGCCTCGAGCTTGTCGCGGCCCAGCATGAAGGCGTCAAAGCTGATGCCTTCATCGGGATATTCGTAGGACCAGAACCACTGGTTCCCCGTCACCTTGATATGCACGTCCGCCGCAGGAATTTCCTGCTGCTTGAACAGGATCGGCAGCGAGAAAGAGCCAAGAACCACGAGGATCAGCACCGGAACCAGCGTCCAGGCAATTTCCAGCGGCGTGTTGTGGGTGAACCGCGCCGGCGTGGGGTTGGCACGGCTGTTGAAGCGCAGCGCGGCAACCGCCAGAAGCACCATGACCAGTGCCACGACAGCGATGCACAGGATCAACAGCATGTGGTCCAGCCACTGCTGTTCCTGCGCAATATCGGTCGCAGCGGGCTGGAACCCGGTTCCGTCCGCCTGCGGCGCACCGACGATGGGCAGGCCCGAAATCGCGTCTTGCGCGGCAACGACACCGGCAAAGAGGGTTGCGGAGAGTGTGGCCCCGAGGCCGGCAAGTCTGGTCGCAAAGCGCATATCTGTTTCCCGTATCCAGCCGCGGCTTGTCCTGCCGCTTCCAGGCCCGGCTGCCAGAGGCGTGCCGGTTGTATATCGCGACTGTAAAATCATATTAGTGGTCATGCGACAAGTGAAACCCGTGCCGATTGGCGCGGCTTTTTGACCGAAGTCAAAGATCGTGAAGGAAGAACCATGACAGACGGACGATTCAATCCCTTCGAGTCGCATATCGACCGCGATCATGCGCTGATGATTCTCCGCGACGCGCTCGCCGGGGCCGAGGATGGCGAACTTTTCCTCGAACGCCGCCGGTCCGAAGCGCTGGTCCTCGACGATGGCCGCCTGAAGAACGCAAGCTATGATGCCTCCGAAGGCTTCGGTCTGCGCGCCGTGAAGGGCGAAGTCGCAGGCTATGCGCATTCCACCGAGATTTCCGAATCCGCCCTGCGGCGCGCCAGCGAAACCGCCAGGCTTGCGGTCGGCGCGGGCGGCGGCACACTCGCCGCGCCCCCGTCCGGGACCAACCTGCACCTCTATACCGATGCCGATCCGATGGCGGACGCGAGTTTCCGCCTGAAGGTCGAAACCCTGCGCGAGATCGACGCCTTCACCCGCGCGCTTGATCCGCGCGTGATCCAGGTTTCCGCCACTGTCGCCGCCTCGCTTCAGGAGGTGTTCATCCTGAGGCCGGAAGGCGGGCTGGTCTCGGACATCCGGCCGATGTCGCGCCTCAACATCTCGGTCATTGTCGAGGAGAACGGGCGCCGCGAAAGCGGCGGCACCGGCGGTGGCGGCCGGGCGGGCCTCGCCGCGCTGATGACGCCCGAACACTGGCAGGCCGAGGCGCGCGAGGCGCTGCGCATCGCGCTCGTCAACCTCCGCGCCGTCGACGCGCCTGCGGGCGTGATGGACGTGGCGCTTGGCGCAGGTTGGCCGGGAATCCTCCTGCACGAGGCGATCGGCCACGGGCTTGAGGGCGATTTCAACCGCAAGAAAACCTCGGCCTTCGCCGGGCTCATGGGCCAGCAGATCGCGGCGAAGGGTGTCACCGTCCTTGACGACGGCACCATCCCCGACCGGCGCGGCTCGATCACCGTCGATGACGAGGGCACCCCGTCCGGCAAGAACGTCCTGATCGAGGATGGCGTGCTTGTCGGCTTCATGCAGGACCGGCAGAACGCCCGCCTGATGGGCGTGACACCCACCGGCAACGGGCGACGCGAAAGCCATGCCCATGCGCCGATGCCGCGCATGACCAACACCTACATGTTGGGCGGCACGGCGCGGCCCGAGGATGTGGTGGCCGGGATGAAGGACGGCATCTATGCCGTTGGCTTCGGCGGCGGCCAGGTCGACATCACCAACGGCAAGTTCGTGTTTTCCTGCACCGAGGCCTACCGCGTGAAGAACGGCGTCATCGGCGATCCGGTCAAGGGCGCGACGCTGATCGGCGACGGCGCGACGGCGCTACGCAACATCCGCGCCATCGGCAACGACATGACGCTCGACCCCGGCATCGGCAATTGCGGCAAGGCCGGGCAATGGGTGCCGGTCGGCGTCGGCCAGCCGACATTGCTGATCGGCGGGCTGACCGTCGGCGGCGCTGCGGCCTGAACCGCCCATGCCTGCGCCAGCCCTCTATGCCGCCGCCGCGCTGGCCGAGATCGCGGGCTGCTTTGCCTTCTGGTCCTGGCTGCGGCTCGGCCGTTCGCCCCTGTGGCTTCTTCCCGGCCTCGCCGCACTGGCGGCTTTCGCCTGGCTTCTGACGCAAAGCCCGGCCGCGCAGGCGGGGCGCGCCTATGCCTCCTATGGCGGCGTCTATATCGTGGCCTCGCTGCTCTGGCTGTGGCGCATCGAGGGGCAGCGGCCGGATGTCTGGGACCTTGCCGGCGCGGCCCTCTGCCTTGCCGGTGCGGCCCTGATCCTTTGGGGCCCCCGCAGCGGCTGACGCCGACGATGTCTGTACGTCCGGTGTACGCCCTGTGTACGGAAATCAGACGCGGATTTTTCGCGACAGCACCGCAAACGACCGCGAATCGTAACCTTTGATTAACCCTGAGGTTGCAGAGTGACGGTGCGAATGAGGCGAAGGCACGAGGGATAAAGGTTTGTTTTCTTACCCCACCCCCTTCACCCCACCCACCACGGAAGACGACAGACTGTCGTGGCTCCGCCTCATTCGCTCCCGCCGGGTCGGTGTCGCCACGTTCTGGCGGCTGCTCGACGAATATGGATCGGTCGCAGCGGCGCTTGAGGCGCTGCCAGAGATCGCGAGATCCGCGGGCATGGGCGATTATGCCATCTGCCCGGAAGGCGTCATTCACGCGGAACGCAAGGCGGGCAAAGCCGCCGGGGCGCGGCTGATCTGCCGGGGCGAGCCCGCCTACCCGCAAGCGCTCGCCGACCTTCCCGACGCGCCACCGGTTCTCTGGATCAAGGGAAATCAAGAGGTTATGGCCCGCCCGATGGTGGCGCTGGTCGGCGCGCGCTCAGCCTCCTCGCTCGGCACGCGCATGGCGCGCAAGCTTGCCGCCGATCTTGGTGCTGCGGGCATCACCGTCGTCTCGGGCCTTGCGCGCGGCATCGACACCGCCGCCCATCACGCCGCCCTGCCCACCGGGACGGTCGCCGTTCTGGCGGGCGGCGTCGATGTCATCTACCCGGCGGAAAACACTGAACTCGCGAAAGAAATTGCCGCAAAGGGCCTTCTCCTGTCGGAACAGCCGATCGGGCTTGAACCGATGGCGCGGCACTTTCCGCTGCGTAACCGATTGATTTCAGGACTTTCGCGCGGTGTGGTCGTGGTTGAGGCCGCCGCCAAATCGGGCAGCCTCATCACCGCGAGGATCGCCCTCGATCAGGGCCGCGACGTGCTTGCCGTGCCGGGGCATCCCCTCGACGCCCGCGCCTCGGGTTGCAACCTCCTGCTGCGCGACGGTGCGACCCTGGTGCGCGGGGCCGAGGATGTCATCGAGGCGCTCGGCCTTGGCGAGGCCGCCGAACAGCGCCTGTCCCCGACCGCCGCCCCTGAGGCGGAGGCGGCAGGCCCATCAGCCAGTCCGTGCGGCGGGCGACCGCGATCCGGCGCAGATCACAACTCCGACAGATCATCGCTGAACAAAGAAACTAAAACTAGCGATATCAAAGCACTACATGGCCGCATCTTGGAACGGCTCGGGCCCAGCCCGGTTGCCGAGGACCAGTTGACCCGCGACCTCGGCCTTGCCACCGCCCATATCGCCCCGGCGCTGCTGACCCTCGAACTCGACGGATTGATCCTGCGCCAACCCGGCGGCCTGCTGTCACGCGCGGTCTGACACGACCCCACACCGGCACGACAATGGCAGGACGATCCACGAGGGCCTGCCGTCACATCTGCCTCGGTCTAGCCTCACGATACGCGGACTTGATCCGGCGCCGCCGCAGGGAACCTCCACCCGCCGTCGGAGCGGATCACGCCCTAAGGGCAGGCATCCGCGATCACCGGCCGGAATCGGGCGCATGTCATCGGACCCGACCACCAGACATCGGTCGCGCCGAAGACCTCCTCGACCACGGCCCAGCCCGACGGAGTTCGCTGCAAAAGCGCCTGACCGGAGGTCCAGTCCGCATCCGCCATGAAATACCCCTCGCGCCAGCCGGGCGTCGCCTGAATGTCGATCGCCCCGCCGCCGGGGCGTTGTGCACCGACCATCACGAAGGCCATATCGCCCGAAACCCGCAACGCGCCTACGACGAATTCAACCGGCGGCGCGAAGAGGTATTCCGCCTTCGGACGGATCTCGTCCATGATCGCCACCCGCTCTGCCGATCCGCGTGGCGGTTCATACCAAGTCTGCGCCGAAACCGCCGCCGGGACCAGAAAGACCAAAGCCAAAGCCCACCGCATCGCCTTCTCCGCTCTCCGTTACGACCCAGCCATGATGCAGGACGCTGCGGCGGGGGCAAAGCCCTGATCCATAACTTTCAGGACACTCGTGTCTTCAAAAACCGCTGCATTGACATTCCTGCGCCTTGCCCCACATGTTCCCGGCCCGAATGCAAAGACCGATTTTCAAGAGGACGTCATGGCCGTAGTCGTTGTTGAATCACCCGCCAAGGCCAAGACAATCAACAAGTATCTCGGCTCGGACTATACCGTCCTCGCCTCCTATGGCCATGTCCGCGACCTGCCGCCGAAAGACGGCTCTGTCGACACGGAACACGGATTCGACATGAAATGGGAGGTGGCGGCTGACAGCAAGAAACACATCCGCGCCATCACCGAGGCCTTGAAATCCGACGACACGCTCATTCTCGCCACCGACCCCGACCGCGAGGGCGAGGCGATTTCGTGGCACCTGCAAGAGGCGCTCGCCTCCTCGATCAAGAAGGGCAAGACCGTCCGCCGCGTCACCTTTAACGCGATCACCAAGAACGCCGTGACCGAAGCGATGGCCCATCCGCGCGACGTCGATGCGCCGCTGGTCGAGGCCTATCTCGCCCGCCGTGCGCTCGACTACCTCGTCGGCTTCAACCTTTCGCCCGTGCTCTGGCGCAAGCTTCCCGGCGCGAAGTCGGCGGGGCGCGTGCAGTCGGTCTGCCTGCGCCTCATCGTCGAGCGCGAGATGGAGATCGAGGCGTTCAAGGCCCGCGAATACTGGACCGTGACGACAACGCTTTCCACCCCGCGCGGGCAGGAATATCAGGCGCGGCTGACGGTGCTGGGCGGCAAGAAGCTCGACAAGTTCGACATCGCGAATGAGACGGCGGCGGAGCTTGCGGTGCAGGCTATCACCTCGCGCGATCTGACCGTCAAGTCCGTCGAGGCGAAACCCGCCAACCGCAACCCCTACGCACCTTTCATGACCTCGACGCTGCAACAGGAAGCCAGCCGCAAGTTCGGCATGGGGGCGAAGGCCACGATGTCGGCGGCGCAACGTCTCTACGAGGCCGGGCACATCACCTACATGCGGACCGATGGCATCGATATGGCGCCCGAGGCGGTGATGGCCGCGCGGGATGAGATCAAGCGCCGCTTCGGTGCGGACTACGTTCCCGACAGCCCCCGCATGTACAAGAACAAGGCCAAGAACGCCCAGGAAGCGCATGAGTGCATCCGGCCGACCGAGATGGGCCTCAGCGCCCGACAAGCTGAAGGTGGCGGACGATCAGCAGTAAGCTCTACGATCTGATCTGGAAGCGCACCATCGCGAGCCAGATGGCCGCCGCGCGGCTGGAACGCACCACGGTCGACGTCGCCAGCGCCGACGGGCAGGTAGGGCTTCGCGCCACCGGTCAGGTCGTGATGTTCGACGGTTTCCTCAAGGTCTATGACGAAGGCCGCGACGACGAGGATGGCGAGGACAGCGCCCGCCTGCCGCAGATCATGGAAGGCGAGAAGGCGGACAAGCGCAAGATCGCACCGGAGCAGCATTTCACCCAGCCGCCGCCGCGCTACACCGAGGCGACGCTGGTGAAGCGGATGGAGGAACTTGGCATCGGCCGGCCCTCCACCTACGCCTCGATCGTCACCACGATCCAGGACCGCGAATATGTCCGCAAGGACAAGAACCGCCTCATCCCCGAGGACAAGGGGCGGCTGGTGACGGCGTTCCTGACGAATTACTTCCGCAAATATGTCGAATACGACTTCACCGCCGATCTGGAGGGGGAGCTTGACGACATCTCGGCCGGGGAGCGCGACTACAAGGACGTGCTCGCCCGGTTCTGGCGCGATTTCACCGCCGCCATCGCGGAAACCGCGGACCTGCGCATCGGCGAGGTTCTGGAAAAGATCGACGATTTCCTCGCCCCGCATCTCTATCCGCCGCGCGACGACGGGTCCGACCCGCGCATCTGTCCGACCTGCGGCGAGGGGCGGCTGAACCTCAAGACCGCGCGGTCTGGCGGCGCTTTCATCGGCTGCTCGAACTATCCGAACTGCCGCTATACCCGCTCGCTTTCCGCTGTGAATGGCGAAGACGAGGGCGGCGCCGACCGCGTTCTGGGCGATGACGCGGGCGAGGAAATCTGGCTGAAATCCGGTCGCTTCGGGCCATACGTCCAGCGCGGCGAGGCAACCGAGGAAAACCCCAAGCCCGCCCGCGCGAGCCTGCCGAAGGGTTGGGCGCCGGACGCGATGGACCTGGAAAAAGCGCTGCGCCTGCTGTCGCTTCCGCGCGAGATCGGCAAGCATCCCGAGGACGGCGAACTGGTCGAGGCCGGGATCGGCCGCTACGGGCCGTATGTGAAACATGGCCGCGTCTATGCCAACCTGCCCGAGGCCGACGAGGTCTTCACCATCGGCATGAACCGCGCGGTCGAGGTTCTGGCGCAGAAGGCCCAGCGTGGCGGGCGGGCGGCGGCGCCAGCAGCTTTGCGCGACCTGGGCGAACATCCGGATGGTGGCAAGATCGAGGTCATGTCGGGCCGCTACGGGCCTTACGTCAAATGGGAGAAGGTCAATGCGACCCTGCCCAAGGAGATCACCCCCGAGGCGGTGACGCTGGAGCAGGCATTGGAGCTGATCGCGGCCAAAGCCTCAAAGAAGGGCGGCGCGCGCAAGGCCGCGAAGCCCAAGACCGCTGCCAGGTCGAAGGCGAAGGCTGCCCCTAAATCCAAGGCGAAGAAGGCGGGATAGATCGTCGCCGCGCTGCGGCGATTGACTCCCCCCTCCCCCCGCGTCACAAATCGGCGCAGATCATTTCCGGGGAGAGACCATGAAGAAAGTCTATGGCTCGGCGAAGGAGGCCCTGGACGGGGTTATCTTCGACGGCATGTTCATCGCGGCGGGGGGATTTGGCCTTTGCGGTATCCCCGAATTGCTGATCGACGCGCTGGTTGAGAGCAAGGTCAAGGACCTGACCATCGCCTCCAACAATTGCGGCGTGGACGGGTTCGGGCTTGGCAAGCTCTTGGACACAAGGCAGATCAGGAAGATGCTGTCGTCCTATGTCGGCGAGAATGCCGAGTTCATGCGTCAATACCTTTCGGGCGAGTTGGAGCTGGAGTTCAACCCGCAAGGCACGCTGGCCGAGCGGATGCGGTCGGGCGGCTGCGGCATCCCCGGCTTCTACACCAAGACCGGCGTCGGCACGGTGATCGCCGAGGGCAAGGAAGTGAAGAATTTCGACGGTCAGGATTACATCCTCGAAAAGGGCATCTTCGCCGACCTCTCCATCGTCAAGGCCTGGAAGGCCGACGAGACCGGCAACCTCGTCTTCCGCAAGACCGCGCGCAACTTCAATCCGCCGGCGGCGATGTGTGGCAAGGTCTGCGTGGTCGAGGTCGAGGAAATCGTGCCGACCGGCTCGCTTGACCCCGACCATATCCACTTGCCCGGCATCTATGTACATCGTCTGATCCAGGGCGAACACGAGAAGCGGATCGAACAGCACACTGTGCGCAAGCGGGAGGAAGCCTGATGCCCTGGGACCGCAACCAGATGGCCGCACGGGCGGCTGAGGAACTTGAAGACGGGATGTATGTCAATCTGGGCATCGGCATTCCGACGCTTGTCGCGAACTATGTCGGCGACAAGGACATCACGCTGCAATCGGAGAACGGCATGCTCGGCATGGGGCCATTCCCGTATGAGGGCGAGGAAGACCCCGACCTCATCAACGCCGGCAAGCAGACCATCACGGAACTGAAGCGCACCGCCTATTTCGACAGCGCGACCTCGTTCGGGATGATCCGGGGTGGCAAGATCGCCGCCGCGATCCTCGGCGCGATGGAAGTGGACGAGAAGGGCGATCTGGCGAACTGGATGATCCCCGGCAAGCTCGTCAAGGGAATGGGGGGCGCCATGGACCTCGTGGCCGGGGTCGGCAAGGTCATCGTGTTGATGAGCCACGCCTCGAAACACGGCGAATCCAAGGTGCTGCACAAATGCACCCTGCCGCTGACCGGCAAGGGCGTGGTGGACCGCATCATCACCGATCTCGGCGTGCTCGACGTGGTGCCGGGCGGGCTCAAGATCGTCGAACTGGCAGACGGTGTCAGCGAGGAAGACCTCCGCGCCGCCACCGAGGCGACGATTGTCGGCTGAGGGCGCAATCATCAAGGAAACCGGCCCGACCAAGGGCCGGTATGTCCTGCGCGAGAACGGGGTGGAGGCCGAGTTGACCTATTCCGTGGTCAGCCCGACGAAGATCATCGCGGACCATACCGGCGTTCCCGACGCGATGCGCGGCAGCGGCGCCGGGCGGCAGCTGGTCGAGCATCTGGTCGCGGATGCGCGGGCCACGGGCTTCACCGTGATCGCGCTTTGCCCCTTCGTTGCCTCGATGGCGCGGCGTCATCCGGAATGGGCCGATGTTTTCGTCTGATCTTGGCCCCGGAAACTGTCGACTTCTTCGAAACAAATCCATAATGCTGCCCCATTCCGTTGATAGCGAGCGGGGCAATGACAAACGCCGATCTGCCCCTTTCTGACTCCGCCCCGAAACCGCGCGCAAGGCGGCTCAGGGACAGGCTTGTCGTGGCGGGGCTCGGCCTTCTTTTCATCGTCGGCCTGATCGGCCTTTTTGCGGCGACCGGGTGGGAGGAAACCACTGCCCAGATCGCACGGCTGACGCTCTGGCAGGGCGCCCTTCTGCTGGCGCTCTCGCTGGTGAATTACCTCCTGCGCGGGTTGCGCTGGCATCTTTTCGCGCGGCGCCTCGACCTGCCGACGACGCTGCCGGAAGACATGCGTCACTTCCTCGGCGGTTTCGCGATGATCGTCACGCCGGGACGGGTGGGCGAGTTGGTGCGGATGCGCTGGCTGAAGCGGGAAACCGGCTGGAACTACGAACGCACCGCGCCGCTGGCGCTGATGGACCGGGCATCGGACCTTGCGGCGATGGCGATCATTCTGGCGCTGTCGGTAGCCATAGCCACAGGCGGAATGGGCGGCGCGTTGCCGGTGGCGGCGCTTGCCTTGCTGGCCGCCTACACGGCCACGCATCCTCGGCTTCTTGCGGCCATCGTCACCCGTTTCTACCGGGTGACCGGCCGCTTCCCGCGACTTTTCGCCCGCATCCGCGCCGCCGCGCGATCGCTCGGCCGCTTCACCAATGCGGCGACGATCCTGCCCGCGATCGCCCTCGGTGTCTGCGGCTGGCTTGCCGAGGGCTACGCCTTCCACCTTTTGCTCGGCTGGATGGGGGCCGAGATCGGGCTTTGGAAAGCCATCGGCATCTTCGTCTTCGCAACCCTCGCGGGCGGCCTGACCGGCGCTCCGGGCGGTGTCGGCGGGGCAGAGGCGGCGATGATCGCGCTTCTGGCGCTCGACGGCGTCGCGATGGAGGTCTCCGTCCCCGCGACCGCCCTCATCCGCGTGACAACGCTCTGGTTCGCGCTCGGGATCGGCCTTCTGGTCTTTCCCTTCGCCGAACGCCTTTCATTGAGAAAACGGAATGCTCTGGAAATCCGCTGACTATACTGGCTGGGGCCGTGTGCTTTCCGCCTCGGGCGAGCTTGCGCGGCCTGAACGGCAAAGCGCGCTGAATGCCATCATGGACGAGAGGCTGGCCCCCGCCATCGGAATGCGTCGCAGCTATGGCGATGCCGCGCTGAATGGCGGCGGCCGCGCCGTGGACATGACGCGGCTCGATCGGATGCTGGATTTCGACCCGGCGACCGGCATCCTGAACGTCGAGGCCGGTGCGCGGATCGGTGAGATCGCGGCGGCCTTCGGCCCGAAGGGCTGGCTACCGGCCGTGATGCCGGGCACAGGCTTTGCCACCGTCGGTGGCTGCATCGGGCAGGACGTGCATGGCAAGAACCATCACCATGTCGGGTCGTTCTGCGAACATGTCGTGTCGATCACTCTGCGCACCGCGAAAGGCGTGGTCGAAGTGACGCCGGAGAAGAAGGCGGACCTGTTCCGCGCGACGGCGGGCGGGTTAGGCCAGACCGGCGTGATCCTGTCAGCGCGACTGAGGCTTCTGCCCTGTAAGGGCGACGTGATGGTCGTGACCGAACGGCGTGTCACCGACTGGGACGATTTCATCGCCCATCTCGACATGTCGCAGGCGACCTACACGGTCGGCTGGGTCGACGCGACCGCGCGGGGCGCCTCGCTCGGGCGCGGCATTCTTGAAGAGGGCGAAACCGGATCGGGCCTGATGCCGCAGAAGATCAAGCGGCGGAAGGTGCCCTTCGACGCGCCGAATTTCGCGCTGTCGGCGCCGGTCGTTCGCATGTTCAACAATGCCTATTACCGCCGGGTGCCGGACAAGGGGCGGACGGTGGTGCGGCCGATTTCGGATTTCTTCTTCCCGCTCGACAAGATCCACGACTGGAACCGGCTTTACGGCAAGCGTGGCTTTCATCAGTTCCAATGCGTCGTGCCGCTGGATCAGGCCCCTGCTTTGAAGGACATGCTGGCCGAGATCGCGGACTCCGGCCTCGCCTCGCCTCTGGCGGTTCTGAAGCGCATGGGACCGGGGCGCGGCGGGCTACCTCAGTTTTCCAATGGAAGGCTATACGCTCGCCGTCGATTTCCCGAACCGCGCGGCGGCGCGCGAGCTTATCAAGCAGTTGCAGGCCCGCGCGGCGGAGGTCGGCGGGCGGATCTACTTCGCCAAGGACAGCCTTGCGAGGCCTGAGGAGATACCGGCGATGTACCCAGAACTCGACCTTTGGCGGAAGGAAGTGGCGAAGGCCGACCCCGAAGGCAGGCTCGCGACCGATCTTGTGCGGCGGCTGAAGCTGCGGGGGGCGAAATGAACCGGACCTGGATCATTCTTGGCGCGACCTCCTCGATGGCGCGGGCCTTCGCGCGGGCGGTCGCCGAGGACGGCGCGGGCGTCCTGCTGGCCGGGCGCGACATGGAGGATATGGCCGCCCTTGCCTCCGACTGCCGCCTGCGCGGTGCACCAGTGGCCGAGGCCGTGGCCTTCGATGCGCGCAAGCCCGAGGGCTTCGCCGCGCTGATTGAACGGATGGAGGCCGAGGAGGGTGAGTTGAACGCCGCCGTCTTCGTCGGCTCCATGCCCGAACAGGCGGCGATCGACGCCGATCCCGCGTTGGTCGATGGCACCATCGTCGACAGTTTCACCGGCCCCGCACGGTTCCTGCAAATGCTGGCGCCCGTGATGGAGGCACGCGGCGGCGGCACGGTCGTCGGCGTCGGATCGGTCGCGGGCGACCGGGGGCGGCTCGGCAACTATGTCTATGGCGCCGCCAAGGCGGGCTTCGCGACCTATCTTTCCGGTCTGCGCAACAGGCTGACGCGGGCTGGGGGGCATGTGGTGACGGTGAAGCCCGGCTTCGTCGACACAGCGATGACCTGGGGCCTGCCGGGGATGTTTCTCGTCGCCTCACCGGAGAAGGTGGCGGAGGACATCCTGAAAGCGGTCAGGAAGAAGCGAAACGTGATCTACACGCCCTTCTTCTGGCGCTTCATCATGCTCATCATCATCCATATCCCGGAATTCATCTTCAAGAAGATGAAGATCTGACGGTCAGCCGCCGAACCACCGGCTCCAGAGGCCAGCAGCCCAGAACATCAGGCTGAGCGTCAGCATCAGGATACCGATCCCGAACTTGTCGCGCATGGCGAAGACGATGGGGTCATAGTCCTGCTTGCCGAACCAGCCAAGCGCCACCATGCGCACGAGCCAGAGCGCCATCGGGATCATCGCGACCCAGAGGATCCAGGTTGTCGGATAAAGCAACCGACCCTGATCGCTGATCGAGTAGAGAAAGAAGATCAGGAGCGCGCCAATGGTGCCAATCCAGGCGACGTTAAGAAGATCGCCGCGGTCCGGGCGGCCGTAGCCGCGCCCCGGCAGCGGGTCGTCGGAGGTGGCGAGCGTGAGTTCGGTCAGGCGTTTGACACAACCAAGCGTGATGAAGATCGGGAAGATGAAGATCAGCATGTAGATCGACACCTCGACCTGCCCCGCCGCCGCGCCTGCAATCACGCGGATCGTATAGAGTGCCGCAAGGGTCGAGATATCGACCCAGCGTAGACGCTTGAGCTTGAGCGAATAGGCAAGCGACAAGATCATATATAGGACGACCATACCGAAGAACTGCCAGTTCAGCGCCGCCGCCACGCCCAACGCGAAAAGCGAGAGGATGACGAAGGCCGCCATGCCAACGGCGATGGGGACATCGCCGCTTGCAAAGGGGCGGCGACATTTCGTCGGATGCAACCGGTCCGCTTCGAGATCGAGAAGATCGTTCACGATATATATAGAGGACGCGGCGGCCGAGAAGGCAGCAATGCCCCAGAGGATCGGGACCAGCGTCGGAAGGTCGAACCGGTGCGCCGCGATCATCGCGAGCAGGAGAAGCACGTTCTTCACCCACTGATGCGGGCGAAGCGCCTTGAGAAGCGCGCGCCAGCTCCAGCCGCCCGAAAGCTCCACGACATTGCGGCCCTCGGCACTCAGCGCCCGCGCCGAGACGAGGTGGCCTACCACCAGGGCGTTCTCCGCCTGCTCCCAGACCGCCATATCGACGGCACTGTCACCCGCATAGTCGAACCCGCCGGCGCCATAAGCCTCGACCAGTGCGGCGGCCTTGGCCGCGCCCTTGAGGTTGTGGTCGGCGTCCGATGCGAAGACACGCTCGCTCAGCCCGTATTCGCGCGCCAGCGGCTCCACGAGGCTGCGGTCGGAGGCGGAAGCAAGGACGACCTCGCGCCCTGCCATGCGGCTGCGCAACGCGAGATCGGCCACCTCGGCATTGACAGGCAGAAGATCGGTGCGGATGGGCGCGATCCGCGCCAATTCCGCCTTCAGCCGTTCGGGACGGCGGAGATTGGCGAAGGTCGCGCGCAGAGTTGCGATGGGATCGGTGCCGAGACCCGCCCAGAAGGTCTCGAACAACATATCGGTTTTCAGGAAGGTTCCATCGACGTCGAGGACGAGCGGCTTGGTCTCAGTCATAGGGAAGGCATCATCCTTTCACGGCGAACACGCAGCCGTCGGTCATCAGTTCGGGCGGGGAGACGCAAAGCCCCCGCGCGACGGCCCAGGCCGCGAGAACCTTTGGCACATAAGCGCGTGTTTCGGCAAAGGGCGGCACGCCACCGTTACCCTTCACCGAGTTCTCGCCGGAATTATAGGCCGCGATCACCATCAGGGGATCGTGGTTGAACTCTTTCATCAGCCAGTCGAGATAGGCGACCCCGCCTTTGATGTTCTGCGCGACATCCGTGCTGTCATTGACACCGAAGCGATCGGCAGTCGCCGGGATCAGCTGCATCAGCCCCACCGCGCCCGCCGAGGAAACCGCTTCCGCCTTGCCCGCGCTTTCAACGCTGATGACGGCGAGGACGAGCGCCGGAGAAACCTCGGTCCCGATGGTGGCCTTTAGGATCTCACGGCCATGCATCGTGGCGATATCGTTCAAATGCTGCAAACGCGGTGCGGGCACTGCGGCGCCCTGCGGCGCCTGGGTCAGCGCCTGAAGCGCCTTGGAGAAGCGGCCAGCGCCATCCGCCTGCTTGGGCGAGACTATATCCCAGTACCAATCATAGGCGCTTGCCGGCGGATGCGGATCGGAGGGCAGCACGGCAGGATCGGCCTCGCCCCTCGGAATTGGCCGTTCCGGCAGCGGCAGAGCGCCGGCAGCGAGCTTGCGGGCCTGCTCCTCGGGATCGATCTGCACCGTGATGCGCTTGGCGCCAGCGACCGTCGAGCCCTTGAAACCCGGCGCGGAGATGCGTTTGAAGGTAAAGTCCGGATAGGCGTCCGGCGCGGTTTCCGCCTGCGCACAGATCGACCCCGCCACCAAAGCGGCGAGAAACGTCACGGCAATGAAGTTGCCCTGAACCATCAGCCTATAATGCCTGCTCTATTCTTGTTGGCCTGTTGTCGCAGAATCCTTGCGTCAGGGCCAGATGTTCGCGACTCACGGTCGATGAAACGTGCCAGATTCGGCCTTTTGGCAACATGCAGACCGGGGCGCAACACCCGTATTTCTAATTTTTTCTTTTAAAAACAACATGATAGTACGAATGAAATCGGCCAAATCAACACTTTAAAATGTACGATAGACGCCCAACTCCTGCCACGATTTAACGGCCATATATACCCATGCCGAGACGCAACGGGACATGGCGCTGCCGCCCCACACAACGTCCTCGGATGGTGTAACGGGCGAAACATACGGAGAGAGACAATGAAATTTTTCAAGCTTGCCAAGAAATTCAACGAAAACGAAGAAGGCGCGGTCACGGTTGACTGGGTCGTGCTGACCGCCGCTGTCGTCGGCCTCGGCGTTGCGGCGCTTGCCGCGGTCAAGAAGGGCACCGGCTCGCTGACCACGAAGATCAACAACTACCTGTCCAGCCAGGACATCACCTCGACGTTCTGATCGAACTGACAGGCAAGACAAGAATCGCGCCCCTCGGGGCGCGATTTCTTTGCCTTTCGCAAGGCGATTCTGACGAAAGTATGACCTGCGGAACCGACGAGAAGATGCGCCGAAACGGCTATCAGTGGCGGAAACATTGGAAAAATTCTGTTTCCAGAAAATTTCCAGACTGCACGGAAATGCGCGCGCTTTGCCAAAGTTGGGTCACGATTCACCATCATAACCTGACCATGCCGAGACGGATCGGGACAAGGCGCAGCCGCCCCACACAACGTCCTCGGATGGTGTAACGGGCGAAACATACGGAGAGAGACAATGAAATTTTTCAAGCTTGCCAAGAAATTCAACGAAAACGAAGAAGGCGCGGTCACGGTTGACTGGGTCGTGCTGACCGCCGCTGTCGTCGGCCTCGGCGTTGCGGCGCTTGCCGCGGTCAAGAAGGGCACCGGCTCGCTGACCACGAAGATCAACAACTACCTGTCCAGCCAGGACATCAACTCGACCTTCTGATCGAGCTGACAGTTCAAACACCGGTCGCGCCCTTCGGGGCGCGATTTTTTTCTGGCCCACATGGACCGACAGCGGTCAGCGACGCAGGTTCCAGCTCTGCATTGAGCGTTCCGCAACCGGACAGCCGCGCAGAGAGCCGCGCAACCCATTGGGCCGGAACCGGAAACTTTCCCCCCGCAATGTTTTCGGTTTGAGCGCAAGATACTTGGAAATGAACCGGCATTGCCCAAGTTGAGCCACGAATACCCGGCAAAAACGTAACTGTGCCGAGACGGAACGGGACATGGTGCTACCACCCAAGCCGTCATCGGTTGGTGTAATGAGCGAAACCTACGGAGAGAGACAATGAAATTTTTCAAGCTTGCCAAGAAATTCAACGAAAACGAAGAAGGCGCGGTCACGGTTGACTGGGTCGTGCTGACCGCCGCTGTCGTCGGCCTCGGCGTTGCGGCGCTTGCCGCGGTCAAGAAGGGCACCGGCTCGCTGACCACGAAGATCAACAACTACCTGTCCAGCCAGGACATCACCTCGACGTTCTGATCGAACTGACAGGCAAGACAAAGATCGCGCCCCTCGGGGCGCGATTTTTCGTTTCCAAGACGGAATTCGGAATGTTTCGATTTCGGCGAGAAACAACCCGAAAATGCACGCTCGGCGCCTCAATCGTGCCACGTTGGGTGGGCTAAATCATCCTCAAGATAACGGACATACGCAGAGACATACCCTGCGAAACGAAGCGAAATAGTTTGCGTGCGGAGCGAGACATGGATTTGAATAGTGTGATTACGCGTTTTCAGGACGACGAAGCCGGTGCCGTCACTGTCGACTGGGTCGTTCTTACGGCCAGCGTCTGTGGTCTTGTCGCGCTGGCGATGGCGGGGCTGCAAGGCAACATGAGCAGTATCGGCCAGAAGGTCGAGAACTTCATGTCGAACCAGAGCATCGCCTCGACGTTCTGAGGCGCGCTGCAGGAGAACTGCGATCGGGCGCTTTTCATGGCGCCCGCTTTGCGTTTCAGCATCACGGGAATGTTTCCGCTTTGCGCAAAGTTTCTCCTGTTTTACATGCTTTGACCACCATTTCGCCGTATTCAATTATGATATAGAGGGCTGAGTAGGCAGGTAGCGCGGATCTGTGCGGCCAGACTTTGCCTTGAGACGAAGGGGACGAAGAATGCGATTGGTATTTGGTTTGGTCTTGGTGCTCGGTATCGGCCTGGCTGGCTTTGCCGTCTATATGGCGCAGGACTACATCGCCCAGACGCAGGCGGAACGCGACCGGCTCGAAGCCGAAAAGAGAAACGCTCCGCGGCTCGTCGATATCGTCGTCACCAAGAAACCCCTGAAATACGGCGACCGTTTCACGCGTGCAGACCTTGAGGTGATCAAGGTTCAGGAAGGCAAGACCCCGAAGGGCGCCTTCAATGCGGTGGTCGCGCCGCAGGACGGCAACAAGAGCGTCGTCACCGTGTTCTGGGAAGGCGAAACCCGCCCGCGCGCAGCGCTGCGCAGCTACGAGCCTTTTGAGCCGCTGCTTGGGGCGAAAGTGACCGAGCCCGGAGTCGACGCCGGCATCACCGCCAATCTCAGCGCGGGGATGCGCGCCTTTGCGATCAACGTGGACGTGAGTTCAGGTGTGGCCGGCTTCCTGCGTCCCGGCGACCGTGTCGACGTCTTCTGGAGCGGCAAGATCAGCGGTCAGGATACCACCAAGCTCATCGATGAAGCGGTCCGCCTGATCGCGATCAACCAGAGCGCGGACGCCGACCGCTCGGAAGAGACGATGATCGCCCGCACCGTGACGATCGAGGGGACGCCACAGCAAGTGGCCGCGCTCGCGCTCGCTCAGCAAACCGGCCGCCTCACGCTTTCACTGGTCGGCACCAACGACAGCGGGCAGGTCGGCGCGCTTGCCATCGACCGCAACAGCCTGCTTGGCATTGTTGAGGAACAGGCGGCACCGGAAGCCCCGATAGAAAAGGTCTGCACCATCCGCACCAACAAGGGCGGAGAGATCGTGGAGACAGTGATCCCCTGCACCAACTGACCTCACGACAGCTTTTGACGGAAGGCCACACCACTAGATGCGGTGTGGCCTTTGTCGTTTCTCCGCAACACATACGTGACTGTTGCGGTAAGCCCACATAAGAGTCGCGCTGCAAAGCGTTGATTCTTGCAAAAAAACTGGCCTTGGCGCATTGTGACCTCCAAACGGGCAATAAAGACCCACCCTGAGGCGTGATCGGAGAGGCAGGTCACATGAGCATGAAAACCACTGTTGCGGCAGGGATGCTGGGCGTTTCGCTCACTCTGATCGCGGTGCCGATGGCACATTCCGAAACATTGAAAATCGTGAACGGCGCTGCGTCGAGCGCGCTGAACGTCCCGATGAACCGGGCGGTCATCGTTGAATCCGATCAGCCCTTCGCAGAGCTTTCGATTGCAAACCCCGGTATTGCGGACATCTCCACGCTGTCGGATCGTTCGATCTATGTGCTTGGCAAGGCGCCAGGACGTACGACCCTGACGCTGCTGGCGCCGGACGGGAAGCTCATTACAAATGTGGACGTTCAGGTTTCGCTCGATGTGGCGGAATTCAAGGAACGCCTGCAACAGATCATCCCCGGCGAGAAGATCGAGGTGAGGACCGCGAATGACGGCATCGTGCTGTCGGGCGTGGTATCCTCGACCGCGAAGCTCGACCGGGCCCTCGATCTCGCCGAACGCTACGCGCCGGGACGGGTATCGAACCTGATGGTTGTCGGCGGCGTGCAGCAGGTCATGCTGAAGGTGCGTTTCGCGGAAATGCAGCGCAGCGTCACGAAGGAGCTGAGTAACTCTTTCGGCTTCTCACGAATTGGCGGATCAAACTTCCAGTCAGGCGTTTCGGGTAACATCACTGGGATAAACAGTGTGCTCGGCGGCGGTCCCGTCACAACAAGCGCCAACGGCGCGTTGGGATTCAGCTTCACCACGGGCGCCTTCCAGTTCGGCGTGCTGCTTGAAGCCCTTGAAAGCAAGGGGATGGTCCGCACGTTGGCGGAACCGAACCTGACGGCCTTGTCGGGTCAGGAGGCGAAGTTCCTTGCGGGCGGCGAATATCCGATCCCGGTCCAAAGCAGTACGTCCAACGCCATTTCCATTGAGTACAAGCCTTTCGGTATCGAACTCGCCTTTACGCCAACTGTCGTGGATGGCGATATCATCAACCTGCAACTGAACGCAGCGGTGTCGGCGCTCGACACTACGACGAGCGTTACGACGAGCGGTTTCTCGGTCAACGCGTTCAAGCGGCGCGAAACCGAAACCACCGTTGAAATGCATGACGGCGAGAGCTTTGCGATTGCGGGTTTGTTGCAGGACGATTTCACCGATCTCAGCGGCCAAGTACCTTGGCTAGGCGATGTCCCGGTCCTCGGAGCACTGTTCCGCAGCGCGAACTATCAGCGCAGTCAGACGGAATTGGTCATCATCGTCACACCGCATCTGGTCTCCCCGACCCGCGGTGAGGCGCTTTCGCTGCCGACCGACCGGGTGAAACCACCCACCGAGGCGGAACTCTTCCTCTTTGGCAAAACCTCTACCAACGGCAAGTCCAGAGGTGCCGTGGGAGAAGTGGCGCGCCAGGACTATTCCGGTTCCTATGGCTATGTGATGGAGTGAGACGATGCAGAAGAAGCTTCCCCTCCTCATTCTGTCCGCCGGTGTTTTGGCGGTCGCAGGATGCTCGCGCGAAACCAATATTGCCCGCTCCTTCTACGCTGAAGCGGGCTCAGAGATCGAAACCCGCGACTTCGGCAATTCGACGATGAACAACACAATGGTCCAGTCGGGTGAGCGCGACTATGCCATTGATCTGACGCGGCGTTTCGCAGGCGATGTGCCGAATACGGTGAACTTCGCCTTCAACAGCGCAGTGCTCGACGACGATGCCAGGGCGGCTCTGCGTCAGCAGGCCGATTGGATCAAGCAGTTCCCTGAAGTGCGCTTCCGGGTCTATGGCCATACTGACCTCGTCGGCTCCAACGCCTATAACAAGCGGCTCGGTCTGCGTCGGGCGCAGGCGGCCGTGGCCTACCTTACGAGCTTCGGCATCAGCCGATCGCGGCTTGAGGCGGTCGTATCCTACGGTGAAACCCAGCCCCTGGTGTTCACCCAAAGCCAGGAGCGTCGGAACCGCCGCACGGTTACCGAAGTGTCGGGTTTCGTGGCAAACAATCCGCTGGTCCTGAACGGCAAGTACGCCCAGATCATCTGGCGCAGCTACGTCGCAAGCGCCCAGCCGGTTCAGGCTCAGGCGGAAGTTTCGGGTGCTGGTCAGGCCGCAGGCTCGGGCGGCTGAGGCGAGCGCCTCCCTACTGTTTCGCTCTATGGGCGGGCTTTGGCAACAAAGCCCGCCCATTTCGTCTTATCGTCGCCCGTCATCGCATAATTAAGAAGATTTAGCCCCAATATTGCCAAGATTATCGGGGAGTTTCGAAAGCTGAGAGCAATTGCGCGACCAGAGAGTCGCGCGGGGTGTGCGGGTTTTTGGGGCCTGTCGATTCGATGACGAAGCGAACAGATCAAAACCAATCCGTGCCGCCAGGTGGAGAAGGACGTGTGGGAATGAGCAGCGTTGCAGCCTTGCAGCCGGAACCGGCACCGATCGTCGCGTGCACGATTTCGCGGGATGTCAGTAATTTCGACCTTCTGATCGAGGACATGGAAACCGAGCTTGGTGAAAGCTGGGGCGATCTCACATTTGACGACGCCGTCCTGTTTCTCAACCAGCCCGATGCCGACGCGCTTGAGTTCGTGGCCGTCGCCGTGGACGCGCAGGATGAAAGCGATCTGGCGCGGATCTCGGGGATCATCACCACAGCCAAGGCGAAAGGTGTCAAGATCATCCTTATCGCCGAAGAGGTCAGCCCCATCGCGCTGCACCAGCTTCTCAAGCTTGGCGCCGACGATTTCGTTCCCTACCCGCTGCCCGAGAATGCGCTGCACGACGCGATCGAGCGGCTGAACAAGGCGCCGGCGCCGGACCTCTATGCCGAGCAGCAGGCAGCCTCACCGAGTTTCAAGCCCAAGGGCGATCGCGACGGGGTGATCCTGCCGGTCCACGGCCTTGCCGGCGGTACCGGGGCGACAACCTTTGCCGTCAACCTGGCGTGGGAACTTGCCACGTTCCAGAAGGATAACCCGCCACGCGTCTGCCTTCTGGATTTCGACTTCCAGTACGGCTCGATCTCGACCTATCTCGATCTGCCGCGCCGCGAGGCGGTCTACGAGATGCTGTCCGACACCGCGTCGATCGACAATGTCAGCTTCCTCCAAGCGCTTCTCACCTTCAACGAGAAGCTTCACGTGATGACCGCGCCGTCCGAGATGCTGCCGCTCGACATCGTGGGCTCGGAAGACATCAACCGTGTGCTCAACGTGGCGCGCGCCAATTTCGACTTCGTTGTCGTCGATATGCCGTCGACCGTCGTGCAGTGGACCGAAGCCGTCCTCAACCAGTCGCAGGTCTATTTCGCGATGATGGAGCTCGACATGAGATCGGCGCAGAACACCCTTCGCATGATCCGGGCGCTGAAAGCGGAAGAACTGCCCTACGAAAAGCTTCGCTATGTCCTGAACCGGGCGCCCAAGTTTACCGACCTGTCGGGCAAGAGCCGGGTAAAGCGGCTTGCCGAAAGCCTCGACATCACGATCGAACTGCAACTTCCCGATGGCGCCAAGCAGGTCACACAGTCGAACGACCATGGCCTGCCGCTTGCCGAAACCGCCGCCAAGAACCCATTGCGGCGGGAAATCGCGAAGCTCGCAAAATCAATCTACGAACATAGCAAAGCGGCCGAAACCGCCAGCGCCTAAGTCAGGGAACGCCAAATGTTTTCGCGCTACAAGAAGCCCTCCGCGGCGACCTCGGTCGCCGAGCACCCGAAGGTGGTGTCCGCCAATGCTGCGACGCAGCAGTCGAACCAGGTCTCGGTCCGCCGCCCTGGCGCCGCGCCGGTGAACCCTGCACAGGCCGCAGCCGCCGACAAGGACAAAAAGCGCAAGGAGCGCATGGGCGACCTGAAGGTGGAGCTGCACAAGCGGCTTCTCGACAACCTCAACCTCAGCGCGCTGGAGCATGCGACCGAATCCGAGCTTCGGCAGGAAATCGTGTCGATCTCGACCGAAGCTCTGGAAGATATGAGCATGGTCCTGAACAAGGACGAACGCTCCAACCTCTTTCAGGAACTTTATCACGAGGTCATGGGCCTCGGGCCGCTTGAAACGCTGCTTCAGGACGATTCGGTCAACGATATTCTCGTCAACGGCCCGCAACAGATCTTCGTCGAACGCGACGGCAAGCTGACGCTGAGCGATGTCACGTTCAAGGACGAACGGCACCTTCTGCGCATCATCGACAAGATCGTTTCGGCCGTGGGCCGGCGTGTCGACGAATCAAACCCTTATTGCGACGCCCGTCTTGCCGATGGTTCGCGTTTCAACTGCATGGTGCCGCCGATCGCGGTGGACGGGTCGCTCGTCTCGATCCGGAAATTCAAGAAGGACAAGCTCGGGGTAGACGACCTCGTCCGCTTCGGCGCCTTCACCGAGGAAATGGCTGCCTATCTTCAGGCCGCCGTCGCCACGCGCCTCAACATCATCGTCTCGGGTGGTACGGGTTCGGGTAAGACGACCACGCTCAACGCGCTGTCGTCCTTCATCGACAATGCCGAACGCATCCTGACCATCGAGGACACGGCGGAACTTCAGCTTCAGCAGATTCATGTGGGTCGGATGGAAAGCCGCCCCGCGAACGTCGAAGGCAAGGGGGCTGTCAGTCAGCGTGACTGTCTGAAGAACGCGCTGCGGATGCGTCCGGACCGGATCATCGTCGGTGAAACGCGCGGCGAGGAAGTCATCGACATGCTTCAGGCCATGAACACCGGCCACGACGGATCGATGACCACGATCCACGCGAACTCTGCCCGTGACGGCATCAGCCGTCTGGAAAACATGATCGCGATGGCGGGGATCGAAATGCCGATCAAAGCTGTGCGGTCGCAGATCGCCTCGGCCGTGAACCTCATCGTGCAGGCCTCGCGCCTTCAGGACGGTTCGCGCCGGATGACCTCGATCACCGAGATCACCGGCATGGAAGGCGACGTTATATCAATGCAGGAACTCTTCCGCTATGAACGGCTTGGTCTTGCCCCCGATGGCAAGATCGTCGGCCGCTTTACCGCGACGGGTGTGCGTTCGGCCTTTGCCGACCGCTTCCGCGCCTGGGGCTATGACTTGCCGGCGTCGATCTACGAACCTGTCGCAGCGGAGTAACGAACATGATCATCAGCCCGACGCCGATCATCTATGGTCTGATCTTTCTGGCAGTCATTCTGCTGGTCGAGGGCCTCTATCTCGTTGTTTTCGGCAAGTCGATTTCGCTGAACTCCAAGGTCAACCGCCGTCTCGAACTGCTGGAAAAGGGCGGGCAGCGCGAACAGGTTCTGGAACAGCTCCGCAAAGAGGCGAGCCAGCACCTCAAGGCCAGGGGCATTCCGCTTTACTCGATTCTCGCGACCAAGGCGCAGAAGGCGAATATCGCCTTTTCGCCGAAAGCGCTTGTCCTCGTCATGGTTCTTCTCTCGGTCGTGGCCTTCCTCGGCCTCAAGATCGGCACCAGCGCCTCGACCCCGGTGCAGATCGCCGTGGCGATCCTCATGGGCGTGGGCGGGGTCTATTTCTGGGTAAGCCGCAAGGCCAAGAAGCGCATGGACCTCGTGGAAGAACAGCTTCCCGATGCGGTTGAGCTCATGGTTCGCTCCCTGCGGGTCGGTCACCCGTTCTCCTCCGCGATCCAGATCGTGGCGAAGGAAGTTCCCGATCCGCTTGGCACCGAGTTCGGCATGATCGCGGACGAAAGCGCCTATGGCCGCGAGGTTTCGGAATCGCTGAAGGACCTGGCCGAGCGCATGGACATGCAGGATCTGCGCTTCCTGGCAGTCGCCGTGACGATCCAGCAGCAGTCGGGCGGCAACCTCGCCGAGATTCTGGACGGCCTTGCCAAGGTGATCCGCGCCCGTTTCCGTCTTTTCCGTCGCGTTCGGGCGATCACCGCCGAGGCGAAGTGGTCGGGCGTGTTCCTGTCGTCCTTCCCGCTTATCGTTCTGGCGGTGATCCAGATTCTCAAGCCGGATTACTTTGATACGGTGAAAAATACCGCCGCCTTCGTGCCGGCCGCCCTCATCGTATTCACCTTTCTCGCAATCAACGTCATCTTCATGAAGATGATGGTCAACATCAAGGTCTGAGGGGGCCGCCTGTCATGCTGACCACGATCAATCAGATGCTCATCGACACGATGGGGCCGATCGGACCGCTGGCAGCAGTGGGGTTCCTTGGTCTCATCCTCGTTGCGGCGACGCTGCCCGTCATGTTGAAGAAACGTGCGGACCCGTACGAAAAGTTGCGTGGCGCGGTCGGTACCAACTTGGGTTCGAACGCCAGCAACGGCAAGCAAACGAAAAAGACCCTGCGCCAGAGCAAGGGTTCTGACAAACTCGACAAATTCGCAAACTTCCTCGAGCCGAAGAGCGAGGAAGAGATGGGCTCGTCGCGTCTGAAAATGACGCGCGCGGGCTATCGCGGCCGTGACGCGGTCCGGAAATTTCACGCCATCCAGTTCATGCTGGGGATTCTCTTCCTGATCTGCGGTGTGATCTACGCCATCGTCGCATCCGCGACGGGCGAGATTTCCACGACCGTTCTGATCCTGGCTGTCGTGCTGCCTGGCGCGGTTGGGTACTACCTTCCCAAATACTGGATCGAACGCCGCATCCAGTCCCGTCAGCAGGAAATCCAGAACGGCTTCCCCGACTCGCTTGATATGCTTCTGGTTTGCGTCGAAGCGGGCCAATCGCTCGATCAGGGCATCATTCGGGTGTCGAAGGAACTCAAGAGCGGTTATCCCGCGCTGGCCGAGGAATTCGATATCGTCTCGCAGGAGATCAAGGCCGGCAAGGAAAAGTCCTCCGTCCTGCGTGCCTTCTCCGAACGCTCGGGTGTACAGGACGTGGCGTCTTTCGTGACCGTGATGATCCAGTCGCAGACCTTCGGTACGTCCATCGCGGATGCGCTTCGGGTCTATGCGGGCGAAATGCGCGACAAGCGCGTGATGCGCGCCGAAGAGGCCGCGAACAAACTGCCGACGAAGATGACGCTGGGGACGATGATGTTCACCGTGCCGCCGCTTCTGATGATCCTTGTCGGCCCCTCTGTTTACGATATGCTGCAACTCTTCGCGAACTTCCAACCCTGAGATAATGGCAGCACGCATCACGGGACTACTGGTCACACTTGGCCTTCTCGCCGCCTGTCAAACGACAGGCGGCTTTTCGCAAGACGAGATGTCACCCTTCGCCCCGACGGGGACGGTCAAGGGCGAGGAGTCGGTGGACGGCCTTATCGTCGGGCACCGTCTGATGGCGGCCGGGGAATACGAGCTCGCGCTCAGGGCCTATTACCGTGGCGCGTCGGAACATGGCGCCACAGTTGACGTCCTCTCGGCGATCGGCTCCGCCAATCTCAAGCTCGGGCGCCTCGGCCAAGCCGAAAAGATGCTTCGCGATGCGCTCAAGATCGACGAAACCTTCGTTCCAGCCTGGAACAACCTTGGCGTCGTGCTCATGGAAAAGGGTGACGTCGGCGAAGCCAGCCGCGTCTTCCGGACGGCCTATGCGCTCGACAGTGGCCAATCGGACGCCATCCGCGAAAATCTTCGCCTTGCGCTCGCCAAGATGGAGAAACCATCGTATGATCCGCCCATTAATAACGACTTTTCGTTGGTGAGGCGCGGGCACGGGCAATACCTGCTTCTCTCCACACCTTGAGGCAAGAAGCAGCAAAGGACGCAGAAAATGCGCCACCCTATTCTGATTTCGCTCTGCGTCGCGGGGGTGGCCGGTCTTGCCGGCTGCCAGAAAAACAGTGACGCAGATGTCAAGCGCGCGCTGAAAAGCGTGAATGTCATCGACGAGACCAACCTCAACGACATCATGCTGACCGTCGGCGACCCGAATGAGGCGGCGGCCTATTTCGCCAAGGCCTCGGCCGAGAACCCCGACCGGATCGATCTCAAGCGCGGCCTTGCGAAATCGCTCGTCCGGGCGAAGAAGCCGACCGAGGCCGCTGTCGTCTGGTCCGAGATCGCCGCAAGTGCCGAAGGCACGAACGAAGACAAGGTCGATCTGGCTGATGCCTATATCCGCGCCAACGACTGGACGAAGGCCGAGGCGACACTCAACACGATCCCGCCGACCCACGAGACGTTCGAGCGCTACAGGCTTGAGGCGATGGTCGCGGATGCGAACAAGAAGTGGCAGAAGGCCGACAGCTTCTACGAGACGGCGCTTGGTCTGACGACCAAGCCCGCCAACGTGCTGAACAACTGGGGCTATTCAAAGCTGACTCGCGGTGACTATCCGGGTGCCGAAAAGCTCTTCACGGAATCCCTGACCTATGACAGCTCGGTCTTCACCGCGAAGAACAACCTCGTCCTCGCGCGTGCGGCGCAGCGCAAATACGACCTGCCGATCATCCAGATGTCGCAGGAAGAGCGGGCGCAGCTTCTCTACACTGCGGCGCTGACGGCGATCAAACGCGGCGATGTCACGACCGGCAAAGGGCTGCTGGAAGACGCCGTCGATACAAGCCCGCGCTATTTCGAACAGGCACAGCGGTCGCTCGACGCGCTGAACGCCCAGGTCGTGAAGGGCTGACCCGATGCTTGGATTGACGGCGCCGCAGGCCTACACGGCCCTTCTCATTCTCGTGCTTCCCATCTGCGCATGGGTAGCTTGGTCAGATCTGAAGACGATGAAGATTCCCAACAAGGCGGTGCTCGCCTTGCTCGCGGTCTATTTCTTCGTCGGGCTGGCGGTCATTCCGCTGGAGCCCTGGCTCTTGCGCTGGCTCAATCTGGTCGGCGTCCTCGCGATCGGATTCGTCCTCAACATGATTGCCAATGTGGGCGCGGGCGACGCGAAATTCGCCGCTGCCGCCGCGCCCTTCGTGGCGCAGCGGATCGACCATTTGCAACTCGTGCTGATCCTCTTTGCCGCCTTCCTTCTGGGCGCCTTCGCCGCCCATCGGATCCTGCGCGCCATTCCGGCGGTCACCGCCATGGCGCCTGACTGGGTGTCATGGAAGCGCAAGGACTTTCCGATGGGTCTCGCCTTGGTCGGAACCCTTGTCACCTATCTCGCGCTGATGGCCTTTCCCTCGGTGATGATGTCGATTCAGGGCTTCTTGGCCTCGATGAGTATGTAAAGCTCGGTCCTGCGCACCTCGTGCAGGACCCACCCCCCCTCCTCAAGCGCCTTCAGCATCTGCGCCCGGAGTGAAAGTGCCATCGGGCAAAACGGCACGACGATGTAATCCGCATTCTCAACCCCCGGCAGACCGCCATAATACCAGGGCGCGGCGCCCTCCACGCTCTTGAAATCGCCGAACATCCAGTAGGCGGAATAGAGATCCGTCGCGATGAGATGTGACCCGCCATAACCCGCCTGTTCCAGATCGGCAGTCACCAGTTCGAACCACGCGGTCATGCCGCCTTCCAGTTGGCATTCCGGCAGAACCTCACCGTTCAGGGTCGCCGGGTCCGGCCGCTTCGCGAATTCGCGGTAGGCCGCGTAGGGTTCACCAGGGCCGTCATAGGGGTATTTGGTGTTCGCGGTATAGAGCCGCTGTGCGAGGGTCCGCAGATCGTGATGAACGGCCAGTGCCGGCAACAGGGGCGCGGTTTCCTCGGTATCCGTCGCGAGATGGCGAAACGGGCTGAAAGCGAGATTGAGCGCCGAGGGCGCGCCAAAGGCCAGCGCAAGCGCACCGACATAGCTTAGCGCCGTCCGCATGTTCCAGCCAAAGCTGTTGGTCACACTGGCGTCGGGGCGCAGAACGAAGACCAGGAGGACAAGCAGATAGAGCCACTGCGGGTCGTTTCCGAAGTTCTGATAGGCGATGTAGAAAAACCCCGGCATCAGAACCAGCAGCGCCAGCCCCTCGACCATACGGCCCGATTGCCGCAGGAAGATGACTCCGGCGACAACGGCAAGGCTGCCCCCCATATAAAGCGGCGCAGCGACGATATTCGTGAAACTATCGCCTGGCGCCTGACGCGCCTCTGATCCAGCGACGGTCAGGAGGTCTTTCAGATAGGCCAGCCAGAAACCGACACCGGCAAAGGCCGTCATGACAGCCGCGACGATCAGGCCGGAGAGGGCGGCGGCCAGAACCGCACGGCCGTTCTTCCGCGCAAGAAGCGCGATGAGGATGCCGGGCGCCAGCGCCACGAAATAGGTGATCTTCATCAGGACGAGGAGGGCCAAACCGATCCCGATCAGTGCGCCGTCAAGCCAGGGTCGGCGCGGCCCGACGGGCTCGATGATCGCCAGCGGGATGATCACATAGGCCACCGCCCAGGCCCAACGGTTGTAGTGCATCGAGATGGAAATGGCGCTTTGCGCCTCACCATGCACGAGCGCGAGGCAGAGCAGCATGACGAAGGCGCCATAGACATAGGGCCAGACCCCGCTCAGCCGCGATTTCGCAACGTAAAGTGCGGGCAGGAAGAGGATCAGCGCGACAAGGATCTGGGCGTAGAAGATGGCATGGCCGAGCCCCGCCCCCGACTTGACGAAGATCGCGATGGGCGCGATGGCGAGAACCCCGATCGGCGTCATGAAATCGAGATGCGGCCACTGTCGGTCCACCATGCGCAGCACAAGGTCGGCGAGGTGCATCGCATCGCCCTCGTGCTTGCCAAGATAGAACGCCCCTTTCAGAATCGGCGCGCCGCCGAAGACGATCAGTGCGAGGGCCATGATTGCGGCCACAAGGCCGGTCCGTGCTTTGCTCATTCGTCCCTCAATGCCTATTTTGTTTCCATTTTTTGGCCACAATAGCCGGTCAGATTGCTCATGTGAATCCCCGGTGGGTGTGCCGTCGCGAACTATGGTCAACGAAGGCACCTTCGCCGCCCAGACAGCCCAGGAAAGTGCACTGCACATGAATATGCAGGTCTCCAACGTGATCGCGCCGCCAGCGCCGCGCTCCATGGCCGAAACCGGTCTCAACATGGTGATGATGCGCGACATCCTTCTGAAGACCATGTTCAGGATGAACCTTGAAACGGTCTCGGAAATCTCGCGCCAGATCGCGATGCCGATCCCGGTGACGCAGGAACTTATCGACGTCGCGCGTGGTCAGAAACTTCTTGAAGCGACGGGTACGCTGCACGCCAACTCCGGCGGTGAGATGGGCTATCAGCTTGCCGATGCCGGCAAGGCGCGCGCGCTCGATGCGCTGGCGCAGTCGGAATATTACGGCGCGATGCCGGTTCCGCTTGAAATCTACCGCGAGCAGACCAGGAAGCAGTCGATCCGCAACATCCAGATCTCCCGCGAGCGTCTGACGGGCGCGATGGGCCATCTGATTCTGCCGGTTGAGCTTCTCGACCATCTCGGACCGGCGGTCGGTGCCGGGCGCTCGATCCTGATGTATGGCCCGCCGGGCAATGGTAAATCCTCGATTTCCAACGGTATTCGCGACGCAATCGGCGACAAGATATTCATCCCGCGCGCCATCGAATATTCCGGACAGGTCATCACGGTCTATGACCCGATCGTCCATTCCGCGGCGCAGGCGTCCGAGGATGATCCGAACAGCCTCCGCCGGTCGTCGAACCGTTTCGACAACCGCTATGTCCTTTGCGACCGCCCGACGGTGATCACCGGCGGTGAACTGTCGCTCGACATGCTTGACCTCACCTACAACCCGACGGCGCGGACCTACACTGCCTCCTTGCAGATGAAGGCCACCGGTGGCGTCTTCATCATCGACGACCTTGGCCGTCAGGCCGAACCGCCGCAGAAGATCGTCAACCGCTGGATCGTGCCGCTTGAGGAAAATCGCGACATCCTCGCGCTGCAATCGGGCGAGAAGTTCGAGGTGCCGTTCGACACGCTGGTGATCTTCTCGACCAACTTCCACCCGAACGAAATCTTCGACAAAGCCGCACTCCGCCGGATCTTCTTCAAGATCAAGATCGACGGGCCAAATCAGGAAATGTTCCTGAAAATCTTCGCGATGGTTGCCAAAAAGAAGAAAATACCGCTCAATGAGAAGGCATTGTTGCACCTATTGAAGGTAAAGTACCCGACGATCGAAAACATCTATGCGAATTATCAGCCGGTCTTCCTAATCGACCAGATGATCGCAATCTGCAATTTTGAGGGCATACCATACCAAATGACCCCTGAACTCATCGACCGCGCATGGGCGAACATGTTCGTCCGAGAAGAGAAGATCATTCACTGATGGACGGAATCGGCATCGCAGGATCGGGGCGGATTGCCCGATCGTTCACCGCCCGGCTTGTCAAAGCGGGCCTGAAGGTCAACACCTTTGGCGTCTCTACGCCTGACGGCGTCGCGGACCGCTCGATCCGTTCGGCGCAGCGCTTCCTCTCGGGGCTTGAGACCCTGATTCTCGTCCCCGCCGACATAGCGGAGACCGAGGCGCTTCTTTTCGAGGAGCAGGGTTTTGCGCGCAATCCCAAATCGCTGACCACGATCGTGATCGTGGCCACCTTGTCGCCGCGCTATGTCCGCGCACTCCGCGGCCGGATCGACGGGCAGGTTTCGCTGATCGACGCGCCCGCCATCGGGACCGGCCGCGTGGCGGATGAGGGCAGGCTCACGCTTTTCCTTGGCGGTCCGCAGGATCGCATTGCAGTGATGAAACCCCTGTTCGACCTAATCTCCAAGAAGACCGTGCGCATGGGGGCTTTCGGCTCCGCCATGGCGGCCAAGGTGATGAACGACTTTCTGTCGGCCACGACGACCGCCGTCACGCGCATCGCGCTTGATTGGGCAGAGGCGCAGGGGATTGATGAGGCGCGGATCGTGGAGCTTGCAGGTCGCGGCGGAGAGGGCGCGGAGATGCCTGAGGATGCTCCGACCTATTGTCCGATCGGCCAGCAGACCGAGGAAAGCATCTCCATGCTGATCCATGAGGTCGAAAACGCCTTCGACACGGCACTCGCCGGGGCGCATCTGACGCCGCCGCGCGCGTTCGCGGATATGATGCGCAACGTGAAGGCGCGTCACCTGCATTGACTTGCGAAGGGGGCGCGGCGGGCTACACTGCCGCCATGCGCCCCCTGCCCGCGTCTTTCGCAGCTTGGTTTGCCGCGCGCGGATGGACGATCCATCCGCATCAGCAGGACATGCTTGACCGTGCCGGGGCGGCGGCGCTTTTGCTTGTCGCACCGACGGGCGGTGGCAAGACGCTCGCCGGGTTCCTGCCGACACTGGTTGAACTGGCCGAGGGCGGCCGCAAGGGCCTCCATACGCTCTACATCTCCCCCCTGAAGGCGCTTGCCGCCGACATCCGCCGGAACCTCACCACCCCCATCGACGGAATGGCCCTGCCGATCCGGGTCGAGGATCGGACCGGCGACACCAGCTATTCCAAGCGCCAGCGCCAGCGCGCCGATCCGCCGCATATCCTGCTGACGACGCCCGAAAGCCTGGCGCTCCTGCTCAGCTACGAGGACGTGCCGCGCATCTTCGCGGGGCTGAGCCGCGTGATCGTGGATGAAATCCACGCGCTCGCGGAATCGAAGCGCGGCGATCAGCTGATGCTCTGCCTGTCGCGTCTTTCCGCCCTCTGCCCCGGTCTCCGCCGCGTCGGCCTTTCGGCGACGGTCGAGGACCCCGCCGCCATCGCCCGTTTCCTCGCCCGCCATCCCGAACCATGCGAGGTTCTCGCCGCCGATCCGGGGCCGGACCCCGATATCTCGATGCTTGAGACGGAAACCCCGCCGCCCTGGTCGGGCGGCGGCGGGCGCTATGCGATCCCCGACATCCTCACCGAAATCCGCCGCCATCGCACGACGCTGATCTTTCACAACACCCGCGCGCAGGCCGAGTTGTTCTTCCGTGACCTCTGGATGGCGAATGAGGACGGCCTGCCCATCGGCATCCACCATGGCTCACTCGCCCGCGAGGCGCGCGAGAAGGTGGAAGGCGCTATGGTGCGCGGCGAGTTGCGCGCCATCGTCTGCACGGGATCGCTCGACCTTGGCATCGACTGGGGCGATGTGGACCTCGTGATCCAGGTCGGCGCCCCGAAGAACGTCAAACGGCTGGTGCAGCGGATCGGACGGGCCAATCACCGATACAACGCACCGTCGAAGGCGATCCTTGTCCCCGCGAACCGCTGGGAGGTGGTCGAATGCCGGGCAGCGCTTGAGGCTGTGCAGGCCCATGACCTCGACGGCGATCCACGCGGTCCGGGTCCCCGCGACGTTCTCTGCCAGCACATCCTGATCCGCGCCTGCGCGGGGCCGTTCGATGCGGACGCGCTCTATGAGGAGGTCATCACCGCCGGGCCCTATGCGGCCCTGACGCGCCCGGACTTCGACGCCTGCCTCGACTTCTGCGCAACCGGAGGCTATGCGCTGCGCGCCTACGACAGGTGGCAGCGGCTGATGCTTCGGGGCAGGCTTTGGACCCTCCGCGATCCGCGCGCGACACGCGATATCCGCATGAACATCGGCACGATCACCGATGCCGAGATGGTCAAGGTCCGCTGGCAGAACCGCCTTGGCGGGCGTCCACTGGGCGAGGTTGAAGAGGCTTTCGCCTCCACCCTCTCACCCGGCGACACCTTTCTGATCGGCGGTCAGATCGTGCGCTATGTCTCCTTGCGCGAGATGGCACTGGAAGTGACACCCGCTCCCGGACGCGAACCGAAGATCGCGGTCTTTTCCGGCACGAAGTTCTCGACCTCGACGCAGCTTTCGGACCGCATCCTGCGCCTTCTGTCGCAGGACCGCTGGCCCGGCCTGCCCGCCCATACGGCAAGCTGGCTCGGCCTTCAGCGCGCGATGTCGCACTTGCCCGCGCCCGGCTGCCTATTGGTCGAGACCTTCCCTGCGGAGGGCCGCGCGCATCTCTGCCTTTACGGTTTCGCGGGCCGGGCTGCACAGCAGACGCTCGGCCTCCTGCTCACCAAGCGGATGGAGGAGGAGGGGTTGCACCCCCTGGGCTTTGTCGCGACCGACTATGCGACGCTGATCTGGGGTCTCGACATGGTGCAGGAGGTCGCGCCGCTTCTGGACCGGGCAGCACTTCGCGCCGGCCTCGACACCTGGCTGAAAGGCAACGCCGTGATGAAGCGCACCTTCCGCAACGTGGCGCTCGTGGCGGGCCTGATCCAGCGCAACCACCCCGGCGAAAGAAAGTCCGGACGGCAGGCGACCTTTTCCTCCGACATCCTTTACGACACGCTTCAAAAATACGACCCCGATCACCTGCTTCTTCAGATCACACGGGAAGAGGCGATGCGCGGTTTGGTCAGCTTCGGCCGGATCGAGGCGATGTTCGACCGCGTCGGCGGCCGGGTTGCGCATGTGGTGCTCGACCGCGTCACGCCCTTCGCCGCGCCGCTTTTTCTAGAACACGGCAAGATCGCGGTCGAAGGCGCGGCCCGCGACAGACTGCTGGAAGAGACGGCGGCACGACTCATGTCCGAAGCCGGATTGGGCTGATCGTTTTGGGCGGATTGTCTTTTCCCGCGCCGCAGGTCAGGACTGGGGCATGAGCTCCCACGACTTCCCATTGGCCGGCGAACTGCTGACCGCCCTGCCCTCCGGCGCGCTATTCTGGGCGGAGGCCGGGGTTCTGATCGTCTCCGACCTGCATCTCGGAAAATCCGAACGTATCGCCCGGCGTGGTGGCGCGCTTCTGCCGCCCTATGAGGTGACCGAGACGCTGTCGCGCCTTGACGCAGATATCGCAACCTGCGCGCCGCGCCGGGTCATCTGCCTGGGCGACAGTTTCGACGATCTTGATGCCGCCGACCTCGACGAGGGCCACGCGCTCTGGCTCGCACGCCTCATGGCCGGACGGCGCTGGATCTGGATCGAAGGCAATCACGATCCCGGGCCGGTCGGGCTGGGCGGCGAACACATGGCTGAAATTGCGATCGGAGCGCTGGTCTTCCGCCACATCGCACTCCTTGGTGCCGAGGGCGAGATTTCGGGCCATTACCACCCCAAAATGCGCGTCGCGGGCCAGTCGCGGCGCTGTTTTCTCTATGATCGCGCCCGCGTGATCCTGCCTGCCTATGGCACTTATACTGGTGGCCTCTCCTCGGACGATCTTGCCTTTTCGGGCTTGATGCATGACGGCGCCATGGCCATCCTCACCGGACGCAAGGCGTTGCCCGTACCGATCCCGAAAGACCTGCCGACATGACCCTGCCAGTCGCACCCGAGACCGACCGGAAGATCCGCGACAGCTTCGCGCGCCAGACAATGATGACGACCTTCGGGGCCGAGATCCTCTCGGTCGCCCACGGCGAGGTGATCCTCACCGCGCCGATCCTGCCCGGCGCGCTCCAGCAGCAGGGCTTTGGCCATGCCGCGCTGACCTTTGCACTTGGTGACAGCGCCGCGGGCTATGCTGCCTTGACGCGGATATCGCCGGACGAGGAAGTTCTGACGAGTGAGATGAAGATCAACCTCCTCGCGCCTGCCGCAGGCGACCGGCTGATCGCGACAGGCCGCGTGGCCAAGGCCGGGCGGCGGCTGATCGTGGTGACTGCCGAGGTCGAAGCGGAGGCGGACGGCAAGCGCAAGCTGATCGCCATCCTTCAAGGCTCGATGATGCCGGTTTCCTAGGCCGTCAGCCCTTGGGGTTCTGGCAACCCGTTTGCGCGGCAAGCTGCGGTCAGGGTATTGGCCAGAAGGCAGGCGATGGTCATCGGGCCGACGCCGCCGGGGACCGGGGTGATGGCGCCGGCGACCCTGGCGCAGCTCTCGAAGTCGACGTCGCCGACGAGCCGGGTCTTGCCGCCCCGCTCGATCCGGTTGATGCCGACATCGATCACGGTGGCGCCGGGCTTGACCCAGTCGCCGGGGATCATTTCGGGCCGGCCGACGGCCGCCACCAGAATGTCCGCCCGGCGGCAGACCGCGCCCAGATCCTTGGTGCGGCGAGTGCGCGATGGTCACGGTGCAGCTGTCGCCCAGCAGAAGCTGCGCCATCGGCTTGCCGACGATGTTCGAGCGGCCGACGACGACCGCCTCGAGGCCCGCGAGCTTGCCCAGATGGTCGCGCAGCATCATCAGGCAGCCCAGGGGCGTGCAGGGCACCATCGACTTCTGCCCGGTGCCCAGAAGCCCGACATTGGAGATGTGGAACCCGTCGACATCCTTCGCCGGGTCGATGCGGTTGATGACAAGCTCCGCGTTCAGATGCTTCGGCAGCGGCAGCTGCACCAGGATGCCGTGGACCCTGTCATCCCCGTTCAGCCGGTCGATCAGCGCCAGAAGCTCGGCCTCGGAGATCCCGGGCGACAGCTTGTGCTCCCAGGAGGCCATCCCGACCTCGACGGTCTGCTTGCCCTTCGAGCGCACATAGACCTGGCTCGCCGGGTCCTCGCCCACCAGAACCACCGCGAGCCCCGGCATCAGCCCATGCTCCGCCTTCAGCCGCGCGACATGGGCCGCCACCTCGCCCCGCACCTTGGCCGCAAAGGCCTTGCCGTCGATGATCGCCGCCGTCATGTCCGCCCTCTTCCGCTTCTTCTGTTCGAAAATACTTCCGCCGGAGGCACGGGCGGGCCGGGCTCGAGGCCCGGTCCGCCCGCCCCCCTGCTCAGAACAGCCCCTCGACCTGGCCCTTGTCGTTGAGCCGGATCACCTCGGCCGAGGGCACCTTGGGCAGGCCCGGCATCGTCATGATCTCGCCGCAGATGACGACGACGAACCCCGCCCCGGCGCTGAGCCGCACCTCGCGCACCGGCACCGAATGCCCGGTCGGCGCGCCGCGCACATTGGGGTCGGTGGTGAAGCTGTACTGGGTCTTGGCCATGCAGATCGGCAGATGGCCATAGCCCGCCTTCTCCCAGGCGTGAAGCTGGTCGCGGACCGACTTGTCGGCCAAGACCTCGTCGGCATGGTAGATGCGCTTGGCGATGGTCTCGATCTTCTGGAACAGGGGCATCTCGTCGGGATAGAGCGGTGCGAAATTGGCGCTGCCGCTCTCGGCCAGGCTCACCACCTTCTTCGCCAGTTCCTCGATCCCGGCCGAGCCCTGCGCCCAGTGCTTGCACAGGATCGCTTCCGCCCCCTGCTCGGCGACATAGGCCTTGACCGCCGCCACCTCGGCATCGGTGTCGGAATAGAAGTGGTTGATCGCCACCACCACCGGCACGCCAAAGCTCTTCACGTTGGCGATGTGGCGGCCGAGGTTCGGGCAGCCCTTCCGGATCGCCTCGACATTCTCGGCGCCGAGATCGGCCTTGGCCACGCCGCCGTTCATCTTCATCGCCCGGCAGGTCGCCACGATCACCGCGGCGGCAGGCTTCAGCCCGGCCTTGCGGCACTTGATGTCGAAGAACTTCTCGGCCCCGAGATCGGCGCCGAAGCCGGCCTCGGTCACCACATACTCGCCGAGCTTCAGCGCGGTCTTGGTGGCGATGACCGAGTTGCAGCCATGCGCGATATTGGCGAAGGGGCCGCCATGCACGAAGGCCGGGTTGTTCTCCAGCGTCTGCACCAGGTTCGGCTGCATCGCGTCCTTCAGAAGCACCGTCATCGCGCCATCGGCCTTGATGTCGCGGGCATAGACCGGCGACTTGTCGCGGCGATAGGCCACCACGATGTCGCCGAGCCGCTTCTGCAGATCCTCGAGATCCTTCGAGAGACAGAGGATCGCCATCACCTCGGAGGCCACGGTGATGTCGAACCCGGTCTGGCGCGGGAAACCGTTCGAGACGCCGCCGAGATTGACCACGATGTCGCGGAGTGCGCGGTCGTTCATGTCCATCACCCGGCGCCAGCTGATCCGGCGCGCGTCGATCTCAAGCTCGTTGCCCCAGTAGATGTGGTTGTCGATCATCGCGCTGAGCAGGTTGTGGGCGCTGGTGATCGCGTGGAAATCGCCGGTGAAATGGAGGTTCATCTCCTCCATCGGCACCACCTGCGCATGACCGCCGCCTGCCGCCCCGCCCTTCATCCCGAAGTTCGGCCCGAGCGAGGCCTCGCGGATGCAGATCACCGCCTTCTTGCCGATCCGGTTCAGCCCGTCGCCAAGACCCACCGTCGTCGTCGTCTTGCCCTCGCCCGCAGGCGTCGGGTTGATCGCCGTCACCAGAATGAGCTTGCCGTCCGGCCGACCCTCCAGCGAGCGGATGAACTCCTGGCTCACCTTCGCCTTGTCATGCCCGTAGGGCAGAAGATGCTCCGACGGAATGCCAAGCTTGCCCCCGATCTCCATGATCGGCTGCTTCTTCGCCTCCCGCGCAATCTCAATGTCCGTCTTGAATGTCATTTTGTCTTGTCTCCCTGCGGGCCGATCCGCCCGGCCGTCCAGGAGCGTGATAACGACACCCTGCGTCGCTGTGAGGCAGAATTCCGACCAATCCGCAGGCGGAATCGCCAGAAGCAGTTTCCAATCGGAAATCGCGGGGTGAAATCGGGACGGAACCGCGGGGCGCGGCCTCGCGTTGAGGCTGTGAACGAGCCAGGAGAGATATCAGATGCGCACCGCTACAATGATCGTGAACGGAAGCTTCGCGCTCGGCCTCGCTTTGAGCGCAGCTATCCTTCTGCTCTTCTAAATCAACAAGAACCTGCCCAGCCGCGCTGTGCTGGGGTATGGAGCCTAAGCCTTTCGCCCAGAACCAGCCTCCCTTCCCTCTCGACCCAAGCGGTGACGCCTCGGCGCCCTGCGGCGGCCGCCTTGAACGCCTTGCCATACCCCGGATGAACCGCTTCGATCTCACGCCCCGGCAGATTGCAGGGGTGATTTTCCATGTCGATGGTCAGCGTGGTGCCGTTTTCGGATTGAAGCCGGGATGAGGGCGGAAGATGCGTGACATCGACAATCCCTGCGATCACCAGCGAGGCACCTACGAATTCCGGCTCCAGCCGATCGAGTCCCATTTCAGCGGCAATCTCGGCCATTTCCTCGGACGACAGGATCGTGAGTTGCCGCACGTTGCGGATCGTCGTGTCGCGCGGATATTGCGACAGGACGCGCGAGCAGGAGGGGCGCGTCAACCCTGAATGGGCCTCGCCCTCGACACCCGCGAAGGTCAGATCCAGCATCTCGACGGCATCCGAGGCGAGCTTTGCCTCCCTGTCCCTTACCCGGCCCAGCCAGGTGATGGTCGCATAGTGTTCCGTCGGCACCAAAGCAGGCATGTCGTGTCTTTCTGGCGTAAAGCTAAGCAGTCAGCGTGAAGAAGATGCGACGGAATGGGAAGAGGACCGACCCGTCCGGCTCCGTCGGATAGGCGGAGGCCAACGCCTGTTCGTAGCGGTGGATGAATGCCTCCGCCTCGACCGCGTTCAGCTTGTCAAGATAGGGGCGCATCGCGGTGGATTCAGTGAAACACCGGACGGGGTGACCGGAGTCGGATGGCGCGAGGCGCTGGACATATTCGGTTTCCCAGACATCCACATGACCAAGGGGCGACAACAGCCGGTGATATTCGACCGGCGTTGAAACCGGTGCGACCCAATCGGTCAGCGAAAAGCGATCCGGGAACATCTCCGATGCGAAATCGCGCAGGAAGCGGTGGGAGGGCGCGCCATACTGGCGTGGCATCTGCACCGCGAGCATTCCGTCCGGCGCGAGAAAGCCCGCAAGCCGGGGAAGCAACCCCGCATGATCGGGCAACCAGTGCAAGGCGGCGTTGGAGAAGATCAACGCGACGCGCTTGGCCGGTTGCCATTTCGCCGCGTCATCCTCGATCATCTCGTCATAGCAGCCCTTGTCGCGCGCCGCCTCCAGCATTGCGGGCGAGGTGTCGAGCCCGAAGAGCCGCCGCCCCGGCCGGAACCGGTCGGCCAGCGCCGGACCGGCCGCCCCGTTGCCGCAACCGAGATCCATCACCGGCCCTTCAGGCAACGTCCCCACGCGGTTCAGAAGATCGAGCGCGGGACGCAGACGCAGGTCACGAAACCGCGAATAGGTCTCGGGATTCCAATCACGTTTCGGCGTCAAGACAGCCTCCCTCTCATACAGGGAGCGGGACGCACCGTTCCCGGCGCATCCCGCATTCGCTTCATCCCTGTGGCGCGGCCTCAGGCAGAGGGTTCAGGCTCCATCCCGCCCTTCGAAGCGCGCGGCTTCTTGGTTTTCGGGATCGCGGTCACCGCCGGGACGGCGCTGCCCTTGTCAGACCCGCCATCATCGTCGGTATTGGTTTTCGGCTGCTCACCCCGAATGACACGCATCATGTCGTCGCCGGTCAGCGTTTCATATTCGAGCAACCCTTGGGCGAGGTTTTCCATCTCGGCCCAGTTGTCGCGCAGGATAGTCTTGGCACGCTCATAGGCCTCATCCACCAGACGGCGCACCTCCTGATCGATGATCTCGCGGCTTTCCTCCGAGGCATTGAAGCTCGACTGGGAGCCGAGGAAGCTTTCCTGGGTCGAGGTGTAGTTGATGTTGCCGAGCTTGTCGGACATGCCCCATTGGCTGACCATCGCGGTGGCCAAGCGCGTGACATGCTGGATGTCGCTGTAGGCACCGTTCGTCACGTTCTCCGGCCCGAAGACCAGTTCCTCCGCGGCCTTGCCGCCCATCGCCGAGGTAAGCTTCGAAAGGGCGGCTTCCCGTGTCATGCTAAGCTTGTCGCGCTCCGGCAGGTAGAAGGTAACGCCCAGCGCGCGACCGCGCGGGATGATCGTGACCTTGTGGACCGGGTCGTGCTGCGGCACATGGATGCCGACGATGGCGTGACCGGCCTCATGATAGGCGGTCAGCTTCTTTTCTTCCTCGTTCATCACCATGCTGCGGCGCTCAGGCCCCATCATGACCTTGTCCTTCGCCTTCTCGAAATCATCAAGTGTGACAAACCGGCGGCCGACACGCGCGGCCAAGAGCGCCGCCTCGTTCACGAGGTTGGCGAGATCCGCGCCCGAAAAACCGGGCGTGCCGCGCGCGATGATGCGCAAGTCGACATCGGGGCCGAGCGGCACCTTGCGGGCATGAACGCCGAGGATCTTTTCGCGGCCTTTGATGTCCGGGTTCGGCACCTGAACCTGACGGTCGAAGCGGCCCGGACGCAGAAGCGCGGGGTCAAGCACGTCGGGCCGGTTTGTAGCCGCGACGATGATGATGCCTTCGTTAGCCTCGAACCCGTCCATCTCGACCAGAAGCTGGTTCAGCGTCTGTTCGCGTTCGTCATTGCCGCCGCCATAGCCGACACCACGGCTCCGGCCGACGGCGTCGATCTCGTCGATGAAGACGATGCAGGGCGCGTTCTTCTTGGCCTGTTCGAACATGTCGCGGACGCGCGATGCGCCGACGCCGACGAACATCTCGACAAAGTCGGAACCCGAGATGGTGAAGAAGGGCACGCCCGCCTCGCCCGCGATGGCGCGGGCCAGAAGCGTCTTGCCGGTGCCCGGAGGGCCGACCAGCAGCGCACCTTTCGGGATCTTGCCGCCAAGGCGCGAGAATTTCTGCGGGTTCCTCAGGAACTCCACGATCTCCTCAAGCTCCTCCTTGGCTTCGTCGATACCCGCCACGTCGTCGAAGGTGACCCGGCCATGCTTTTCTGTCAGAAGCTTCGCGCGCGATTTGCCAAAGCCCATCGCACCACCGCGCCCGCCGCCCTGCATCCGGTTCATGAAGAAGATCCAGATGCCGATGAGAACGAGGAACGGCAACCACACGCCGAGCAGAGAGAAGAAGCCCGACTGCTGCTGACGTTCGGCGCGGACCGAAACCTTCTTCGCGATGAGGTCATTGACGAGTTGTTCGTTCAGCGCCTCGCCCTGCGGCTTGACGGTGACATAGGTCTGGCCGTCCTTGGTCTGGACCTGCAACTGCTCGCCATCGATGACGACGGCGCCGACCTCGCCGCTATCGACCTTCTGGACGAAGTCTGAATAGCTCAGCGTGCGCGCGTTCATCGTGCTCTGGCCATTGCCGAACAGTTGGAACAGCGCCAGGATCAGGACGAACAGTACGACCCAGAATGCGATGTTTCTCGCGTTACCCAAGGGGATTTCCTCCAAACGAATTCCGGCCACGACGCGAACGGCGCGGCCTTTCCTTTAAAATAGAGATTAGCGGGCCGGGTTCAATGCGATAAGACAAACTCAGCGAAGCCTGCGACGATTTCCGCCGTCCAGTCCGCCCCAAACCCCGCCAGAGGGGCCGAAATCAGGGTTTCACCGCGCCAGATCGCGGGCGAAACCAGAAGTGCGGCGCGGCTGTGGCCGGTCGCGCGCCAGTTTTCGCACTGCCGCAGGCCATCTGCACCGAGCGCCCGGACGCTGAACCCGCTCTCATGTGGCCCGGAAATCCGCCAGCGATTGTCCCAGGTCCTGTCGGTTGCGCACTCCCGTTCCTGCACGGCCTTCGGTTCGCGTGCCACGCGGATTTGATCCGCGCTCACCGTCACACGGCAGCCCCAAAGCGTCGCGTCCCGGCCCTGACCGATCGCCGCGTCAAGCCTCGCGATCTGTGCCGCACGGGGCGCGTAGTCCGCGCCGGAGACCCAACGCAGCGCGGCGACAAGAAGCCGTCTTTGCGTATCCCTGCCGACGGCCTGCCATGGCTCGCGGTCAAAGATGACTTCGCCCGCGTCGGTCGTGGCAATATCTTCCGCGGCGCGCCGCGCCAGTTGAACAAGATCGGCGCGCGCCGCCGCCAGATGACCCGCGACCGTGGCGATCCCTTCGACGGTGATGCCAAGCGGCACAAGTTCCGCGAGCGCGCGCCGCGCCTTCACGCGCTGATAGGCGTCATCCTCATTGGTCGGATCCTCGATCCAATTGATCCCGTGTCGCATGAGGTAGTCGCGAAGCGCCGCCCTCTCGACCGATAGCAGCGGGCGTGCCCAATGGATGCCGGCCGCTTCCCAGTCCGGGCGCATGGCGGCAAGACCGTCGATCCCGGCTTGCCGCGCGAGTTCCATCACGAAAGTCTCGGCCAGATCGTCGGCGGTATGGCCAATGACGACATGCGAGATCCCAAGCGCCTTGGCCCAGTCCGAGATCAGCCCGTAACGCGCGCGACGTGCCTGATCGGAAAGGTTGCCGATGATTTCACCGTGTTCCCAGACCAGCGTGTCATGCCCGATGCCGACGCTTTCGCAGAACCCGGCCACGAAACGCGCCTCCGCCGCCGCCTCGGGCCGCAGGCGATGATCTACCGTGACCGCCCGCAAGGTGCCACCACGCGCTGCTTGGCTGCGCGCCATCAGATGCAAGAGCGCCATGGAATCGCCGCCGCCCGAGACCGCGACCCCGATCTGATCGGCAACCAGTGCGCCAAAGGCCGAGCCGACAAGGGCGAGAAGGCGTTGATCCGCCTCTCGCCCGTCCGGCCGGCCGCCGCTTGTCACTGGCAGTTCAGGTTGCGCATGTTGGCCGCCGCCTCGACCGCTTCGGGGGCGGTCGGGAAGCGGGTGCCGACTTCGCCCAAGGTGACGCAGGCCTCCTGGGCTTGCCCCAGCGCGCCAAGCGTCGCACCAAGCCGCAACAACGCACCGGGCGCGCGCGGACCGTTCGGGGCGCCGGAAAACGCCTGAAGATAGGCGCGCGCGGCATTGGCCGTATCGCCCAGTTTTTCCAGTGACTCGCCGCGCAGGTAATGTGCTTCGCCCGTCAGGGGGCTGCCCGGATAGGCTTGGCCAAAGGCCGCAAACTTGTCAGCGGCGCCTTGAAAGTCACCGGAATCGAGCGCCCCCTTCGCCCGATCGAAGTCCGCCTGTTCCGCCACGGCCAATTCCGGTGCACCGCCCGTTGCGCCCGTCACAGGCAGCGTGGTGACAACCGGGGCCGTCCCCTGGGCGCCGCCGGCGGGCGCGCCCCCAAGGCTTTCGGTGATCGGCAAGTTCGCCGGATCGCAGCCTTCTTCCAACTCGCAAAGCCGGAATTCCAGATCGCCGATCCGGTTGGTGCCGTCGGTCACGACGCGGTTGACGTGGTTCTGAACCTGCTCGGTCTGGGAGGTGAGACGCGACAGCTCAGCCTCCATCGCATTCATGCGGTCGAGCGCGGAGGCCCCCCCCGCCGCCTGCATCGCGGGTGCACCGCCCTGGACGAGTTCGGACCGCAGGGCCTGAAGATCGTCCGCGAGCTTTGAAAGTTCGGCCCGGACATCCGCCAGGGTCTGCGCCTTGTCCTGAGCAAAGGCGAAGACCGGGGCGAACATCAGGGCCGCCGAGAGAAGGAGCACCCGTTTCATGGCAAGCCTCAGACGCCGCTCGCGGCGCCAAGCACGGTCACGGCGCGGCGGTTCTGCGAATAGCATTGTTCATCCGAACAGACGGCGAGCGGGCGTTCCTTGCCGTAGGACACGGTCTGAAGCCGGTTGCCCGCGACCCCATTCGCGATCAGGTAGCCCTTGACGGCATTGGCCCGGCGGTCGCCAAGGGCGATGTTGTATTCCCGCGTGCCCTGCTCATCGGCATGGCCTTCGATGATCGCGGTATAGCCCGGATGCGAGCCAAGCCAGTTTGCCTGCTGTGCCAGGGTCGACTGCGCCTCGGCGGTCAGCGTCGATTGATCGACGGCGAAATGCACCCGGTCGCCGATGGTCTGATTGAAATAGGCAATGGAGTTCGGATCGCTCGGGTCGCCGAGCGCGCCAGAGGCGATACCGCCGGCACCCGCGCCACCCGCGCCAGCGCCGCCCTTGCCGTAGCGGTCGGGGTTGTTACAGGCCGCAAGCGCCAATGCGCCCGTGAGAAGTAGCAGAGAAGTCAGTTTATTCATCGGTTTTACCGCCTTTGTCCTTGGCTCGATGGCCGTCACTTTATCATTGCGTTCAGTCTTTGGAAACGCCCGCCGCGTCAGGGCAGGAGTGGCGACCATGCCGGGTCGGATGCGCCCCCTTCCATCGGCACGGCCTTGAGATTCCGACCCGAAATATCAACCGAGTAAAGCTGCGCCGCGCCGCCCGCGCCCGAGCTTTCACGGGTGAACATGATGACGCGGCCGTTCGGCGCCCAGGTCGGACCTTCATCGAGGAAGGAGGCGGTCAGTAGCCGCTCTTCCGAGCCGTCGGTGCGCATGACACCGATGTGGAACCGGCCCGCGTTCTGTTTGGTGAAGGCGATCATGTCGCCGCGCGGGCTCCAGACCGGTGTGCCGTAGCGGCCTTCGCCGAAGCTGACCCGCGTTGGCTCCCCGCCACCTGCGGACATGACATATATTTGCTGATTGCCCGAACGATCGCTCTCAAAGACAATCTGGGAGCCGTCGGGTGAGAAGGAAGGCGCCGTCTCGATCGACGGCGCGTTGGTCAGGCGCGTGGTCTGCCCGGACGAAAGCTTCATCGAATAGATATCGGTATTGCCATCCTGCGACAGCGAAAAGACGACCGTGCCGCCATCGGGCGAAAAGCGGGGCGCAAAAGTCATGTTGCCCTGAAGGTCGGCCAGCGCACGGGCCGAGACACTTGCCAGATCCATCAGCTTGATGCGCGGAAAGCCGGTCTCGAACGAGGTGTAGAGGATGCGGTCGCCGGAGGGCGAGAAGCGTGGAGCGAGCACGATGGTCGAGCTGTCGGTCAGGTACTGAACGTTCGCGCCATCGTAATCCATGATGGCGAGCCGCTTCAGGCGGTTATCCTTCGGCCCGCTTTCCGAGACATAGACCACACGGCTGTCGAAATAAGGACCTTCGCCGGTGATGCGCCCGTAGATCTGGTCCGCGACCTTGTGCGCGATCCGCCGCCAGTCGCGCTGGCCGCCGCCGAATTGCAGGCCGTCGCCAAGCGGCGCGCCCGAAAACACGTCGTAAAGACGGAACTTCACGTTGATCCGCCCGTCGGATGATGCCGTGACCGCGCCGGTGATCAGTGCCTGCGCGTTGATCGCCTTCCAGTCGGCATAGGCGACCGGCGCGTCGAAGCTTGTAACCGGGCTGATATAGGCTGACGCCGGGATTTCGCGGAAAAGCCCGGTGCCTGTCAGGTCGGCGGCCACCACCTGGCTGATCTGCGCCGCGACTTCGGCCGCGCCGGAGTTTTCGGCGAGGAATTGCGGCACGGCGAAGGGCAATGGCTCGATCACGCCATCGGTGATGGTGATGCGGAGCGGGCCGCTTTGTGCGTCAGCCCCGCCGCCGAAAAGTCCGGTCAGGGCAAGCGCACAGCAAAGCGAGCGGATGAAGGTCATGACATACCCTTCTCTGGGATCGTTACAAGGTTGGGTGGCATGGGTCGCGCAGCGGTCGCGGCCCCATCTTCTCAGGTTCAGGTGTGAATTCAAAGCGGTCGGCCCTTGTTCCGGTCGGTCGGCGAAAGACCGCCCCCGCAATGTGAATCCGTTCGGGCGGAGGCGCCAACCCAGGGCGGCTGCGGTCATCACTTCATCCTCATCTTGTCGGGGTCGAAGGTGATCTCGACATCTTTCCATTGTTCATATTTCTCAGACGGTAGCGGATAGCCGTTTTTCGCGCAGCGCAGAATTGCACGGCGGCCTGCCTCATAGGCAAGGTTCGCCGAGGCTTCGCTGCCGCCCTCATAGCCGATCATATGGATCGAGCCCGAGATAGGCCTGCCCGAAGGCTCCATCGTCACACCAATCGTTACGACCGTATTGAGCGCATCCGTCGAAAGCGAGCCGACGTTCCAGCACTGTTTGACCGCGATCACGAGCGCGTCCTTCTCGCCGCCAGTCATCGGCGGACCGGCGGCTGCGGTGCCTGTGCCGGGCGCGGGCGTGTCGGATTGTTCGCCCGCAAGCGCCTCTGCCAGAGCGTCGTTCACGGCATCCGCAGGTGTGTCGGTCGGTGCCGGCGCGGTGGCGGTTTCGGTCACGGCGGGCTTTTCTTCCGCGGGTTTCGCTTCGGCAGGCTTCGGCTTCGACGGTTTCGACTTCGGGCGAACAGAGGCCTGCGGCGCGGCCGAGGCGACCTTGTCCTTGTTCTCTTCGGTCTTCAGCACATCGCCGGTCTCTTTCGGCGCCGCAGCCTCGGTCGGTGGCTCGGGCTTCGGCTCCGCCTGCGGGTCCGGTGTCGTGTCGACGACCGCGTCGGGCGCCACGTCGGACGGCTGCTCCGGTGCGTCGGTCGGGTCCGGCGCGACAATATCGGCCGGTTTCGGCTGCGGCTCGGGGGTGACGAGATCGCTTGTCGCGGACTGGTCCGAGGGCGGCGTCGGCGGTGTCGGCGGCGTGTCCTCGACCTCGGCCTGCGGCGGGGCAAGCTCGGTCACATCGGGGCTCGCATCGGGTTCCGGCTGCGGTTCGGGTTCCGGCTTCGGCGCGGGTTGGGTCGGCTTGTCCGGTTCCGGCGCGGGGGGTTGCGGTTCGCTGGCGGGCGGTTCGGGCAGCGAGGGTTGCGGCGGGGCCTCGGTCGCGGCCTTCGGGGCGGCGGCCTGTAGCGCGTCGAATTCAGACTGCGACATCAATGAAACTTCGGCCGTCGCCACCGGCGGAGGCATGTCATGCGAAAAGAAGATCCCGCCAACGAGAAGCCAGAGGATGACGCCAAGATGCGCGCCCCCCGAGACGATCATGCCGATGCGCTCTGACCGTTCCATGGGCATAAGCCCCTACGCCCCCTAGTTCGCCGTCTGCCCGCCGAAACTCGGCCCACCGGCATCGGTGACAAGCGTGATGTTCGTGAAGCCCGCCGAATTGAGCGCGCCCATGACCTGCACGACCCGCTCATAGGCGATGCGCCCATCCGCGCGCAGGAAGAGCTTGTCGCTCGTCCGTTCGGCGGCGATGGCGCGGAGCCGGTCGATCAGTTCACCTTCCGGCACGGCGGTGTTCTGGATCGAAACGCTACCGTCTTCCTGAATCGAGATGGTCAACGGCTCTTCCTGTTCGGTTGCCACGGCCTGCGCTGCGGTCTTCGGTAGTTCAAGCGGTACGCCCACGGTCAGGAGCGGCGCGGCAACCATGAAGATGATGAGAAGTACCAGCATCACGTCCACGAAGGGCGTGACGTTGATTTCCGACATTACCGCGGCCTTGCCCCGCGAACCGCGTCGGCGGCGTCCGCCGCCCCCGCCCGATTTCATCACCCCTGCCCCCATGGCTCAGGCGTCCAGCTGGCGCGAGAGGATGGTGGCGAATTCGTCGGCGAAGGCGTCATGGCCCGCGATGATCCGGTCGCTGTCGGTCGAGAGCTTGTTGTAGAAGATGACGGCCGGAATGGCCGCGACGAGACCGAGAGCGGTTGCGACGAGCGCCTCGGCGATGCCCGGCGCCACGACGGCCAGAGAGGTGTTCTGCGAGATCGCGATCTGTTCGAAGGCAGCCTTGATGCCCCAGACCGTTCCGAAGAGACCGACGAAAGGCGCGGTCGAGCCGACCGTTGCGAGGAAGGGCAACCCATAGGTGAGCCGATCGGTTTCCTTGGAGATGGCGACATCCATAGAACGGTCGATCCGCGCCTGCGCACCGGTGATGAGTTCACCGTCCTGCCGGTGGCTCCGGCGCCATTCGACCATGCCAGCGGCAAAGATGCGTTCACCCGCGCCTTCGGGGTGCGGGCCGATCTGGTCGAAGAGCTCGTCCAGGGGTTCACCCGACCAGAAGGCGCGGTCAAAAACCGCCGCGTCGTGGCGCGCCTTGCGATACGAGATGAACTTCTGCACGATGATCGCCCAAGACCAGAAGCTGGCCGCCGTGAGCAGAAGCATCACGAGTTTTACGATAAACGAAGCACGCCAGAAAAGCGCCAAGAGCGAAAAGTCGATATCCTGCGCTAACGCAAGGGTCTGAGTGTCCATGAATGCCTGCTCGCCGTTTGAGGCCACGTTTTCGCGGCTCTGTTATCAGTGATTCTATCCGGCTTTTAGAGAGAATGCCAACATAACTGCGTGAGCGGGCGAAACATTGCGCGTCAGTGAACGGCTGGCGAGAGTTTTCGCCGCACATCGGCCGGGAGACGCGTCGCATGGCCGCCATCGGTGAGGCAGACAAGCGTCACCTGCGCCTGAAAGAGCCGCTCACCGTTGCGTTGCACGATCTGCTCCAGCACGATCCGCGCGCCGGTCACAGCCTCCGGACGCGTCACGACGATCAGTTCATCATCGAACTTCGCGGGTTTGAGATAGTCGGCCTCAACACGCCGGACGGCGAAGACGATCCCCTCTTCGGCGCGGAGCATTCCCTGGTCGATGCCAAGGCCGCGCACCCATTCGGTCCGCGCCCGTTCGATGAATTTCAGGTAGTTGGCGTAGTAGACGATTCCGGCAAGGTCGGTATCTTCATAGTAGACGCGGATCGGGAATTCGTGTTGCATCGGCCTGCCTTCAGTCTTGGCGCGAAGCCTAGACGGCCCGTATGACAGAGACAAGAAGGCCGCATTCTGGGCCTTTTCCCGCGCATCGGCCAAAGTCCGCTTGGCAGGCGGCGTCTCTCTGTGTAGCGAAGGATAAAGAGACAAGGCCTCAGGGCAGGAGCGATCATGACGAAATCGGTCATCGAAGAAGACCTTATCATCGACGGCAACATCACCTCTGACGACGGTGACATCGAAGTCAAGGGACGGGTGAACGGCGATGTCTCCGGCAAATCGGTCTCGGTCCATTCGCATGGCGAAGTGACAGGCGCGCTCGTGGCCAGCGCGGTGCGCATTCAGGGCCGCCATACCGGGCGGATCGACTGCACCGAACTCGCGCTGGAAAAGAACGCCGAGGTCAAGGCCGATGTGAAGGCACAGACGCTGTCGTCGGAAAAAGGCGCGAGGCTCGTCGGCAAGGTCCAGATCACCGGCTGATCCGGCGGAGACGCCTGCGGCGTCACGGTTCCGGGTGGCTTCGCGCCGCAAGCGGCGCTGCGCATGCCTCCGGCGGGCGTATTTTCGGACAGAAAGTAAGACCGGTCAGGTCTGGCCCGCTTCGACGCGGGCAAGAAGTCTGAGTGCGTGGCTGGCGTCGTGCGCAACATCGGGCATGGCTTTGGCGTAGGCCGCACGGATCAAGGCAGCAATCTCGGGCCGCAGGATCACCGCCTCGCCGGCCCGCGCAAGCGCTGACCGGTCGCGGAACGCGGTGTCGGACCAGAGCAGGATCACCTGCGCTGCAAGGCCGAGGGCGATCGTTTCTGCGGGCATCTCGTTCAGGCTTTCGTCCATCCTGATGAAGGCGACGCAGGCGCGGATCGCGCCGGTGTCTTCAAAACGGAAGTGGCGGTACTGGTTTGCGTCGTCGGCGGCAAGGCGTGGCAGAAGCGCGTCGAGTCCCTCGACAAGGCGGCCGAGATCGGGGACGGCGTTGAGGTCCGCCCAATCACGTAGAAAGAAAATCATCAGATTCGCGCCCTGCTCGGGATCGGTCTCGGCCAGCTTGTGACCAGCGAGGGTCACGACCGCTTCGATTGCGCCTTTGACAACGGCGAGCGTGGTGTCATCCACGCCGAAGACCACAGGCACAACGGGTCGCGACCAGCGGGCGAAGAAATACTCGCCCGAGGAGCGGGTGAAGAGGGCGGTGAGTTCTTCTGCCGTCACGATCTCGCCCTTCCCATTGACGCCATTGCTTGCGCCAGCGGCATAGAGGCTTCACCGTCCGCGCTCAACCCCGCAGCTATTTTCCGAAGAGATCGGTCTGACCCGGCGCCTTCGGCGCGGGAATTCCGAGGTGCGTCCAGGCCTTGGAGGCAAGCATCCGGCCGCGCGGCGTGCGCTGGATCAGGCCCTGCTGGAGGAGGAACGGCTCGATCACCTCCTCGATCGAGTCGCGGCTTTCGGAAAGTGCCGCGCACATCGTCTCGACCCCGACCGGGCCACCGGCGTAGTTCTCGGCGATAAGGGTGAGATAGCGCCGGTCGGCCCCGTCAAGGCCGAGGTGATCAACGCCAAGCCGCGTTAGCGCGATGTCCGCGATCTCGCGCGATAGGCGGCCGTCGCCTTCGACCAAAGCGAAATCGACGACGCGGCGCAGGAGCCGTCCGGCGATCCGTGGCGTGCCTCTGGCGCGTCGGGCGATCTCGCGGGTGCCTTCGGGATCGGCCTCGATCGCCATCAGCCGGGCGCCGCGCGCGACGATGCGGTCAAGCTCTTCGACGGTGTAGAATTGCAACCGTGTCGGGATGCCGAACCGGTCGCGGAGCGGCGTGGTCAGAAGACCGAGGCGGGTCGTGGCGCCGACCAGCGTGAAAGGTTGCAGCTCGATCCGGACGGTGCGGGCAGCGGGGCCTTCGCCGATGACGAGGTCAAGCTCGAAATCCTCCATCGCGGGATACAGGATTTCCTCGACCGCCGGATTGAGCCGGTGGATTTCGTCGATGAAAAGAACGTCGCGGGTCTCAAGGTTCGTCAGGATCGCGGCGAGGTCGCCGGCACGGGCAAGGACCGGGCCGGAGGTCATGCGGAAGTTGACGCCAAGCTCCTTCGCCATGATCTGGGCGAGCGTAGTCTTGCCGAGGCCGGGCGGGCCGTGAAAGAGGGTGTGGTCCATCGCCTCACCGCGCAGGCGGGCGCTTTCGATGAAAACCCTGAGATTGGCGCGCGCCTCTTCCTGCCCGACGAAATCGGTGAGCGCCTGCGGCCGCAGGCTGCGGTCGGCATCGTCGGGCTGCGGCGCGGGGCGGAGCGTGGGATCGGGTTCCATTACCTACCCTTTCGGCGCAAGGAGCTTCAGCGCCGCGCGGATCAGCATGGGGGCGGCCGCGCCCTCATTCGCCCCAGCGGCTTCGGCGACGGCGCTGGCGGCTTCGCCCTGACCATAGCCAAGGTTGATGAGCGCCGAGAGCGCATCCGCCGTGGCGCTGGCGGATGTGGGCGCAGCCGCAACCTTGCGGGCGGCCGGTGCGGGCGCGGAGTTCGACGGGATCTTCGGTCAGCGCCATATCGACGGTCAGCGCGCCGCCAAGCGCCATCACCGAGGGCGCCTTTTCCTTCAGCTCCATCACCACGCGCTGGGCGAGCTTTGGCCCCACGCCCGGCGCGGCCTTGACCGCATTCCAATCCCCCAAAGCGATGGCGCGGCCGACGCCCTCAGCCCCGAGGGTGCCGAGGATCGCCATCGAGGCCTTGGCGCCGACACCCTGTACTGTGGTCAGAAGGCGGTGCCATTCCTTTTCCAGAAGCGTCGGGAAGCCGAACAGCTGCAAGAGGTCCTCGCGCACCAGAAGCTCTGTGTAAAGCGCTACCGCTTCGCCCACGGGTGGCAGGCTCGCGGCGGTGCGCTGCGAAACATGGACGATGTAGCCCACGCCGCGGACATCGATCAGGACGTGATCCATCGCGCGGTGAAGGATGACGCCTGCGATACGGCCGATCATGCGGCGCCCCGGATCGCGGCAGCGAGGCGGCCAGCACTCTGCATGTGATGCGCGTGGCAGATCGCGATGGCCAGTGCGTCGGCGGCATCCGGTCCGGCAAGCTCAACCCCCGGCAATTGGTGGCGGACCATATGCGCGACCTGTGCTTTATCGGCATGACCCACGCCGACCACAGCCTTTTTCACCGCGTTCGGGGCGTATTCGCCGACGACAAGCCCGGCCTGCGCAACCGCCAGGACGGCGACGCCCCGTGCCTGGCCGAGTTTCAGCGTCCCGGCGCCATCGCGGTTCACGAAGGTCTGCTCCACCGCCGCCGCGTCTGGCGCATAGCGGGCCAGAACCTCGTTCAGACCGACGAACAGCATCAGTAGCCGTGCAGCGAGATCCGTACCTTCGGTACGGACCGCGCCATTGCCGACATGGCTGAGTCGCGATCCCGAAACGTCGATCACGCCCCAACCGAGGCTTCTCAGGCCCGGATCAATTCCCAGTACGCGCATCTGCTCCCTCGATCTGTTGCTTTTTTCCCACGATTAGCACGAATAGCGAACATCGCAAAGGACGAAAGCCCGCCGCTGATTGTCGGCGCGGCGAGAACAGGCACGAGCCAAAAGCGCCTTCGCATACGCAGAAAGCGACAAATTTCGCACTTGCAGAAACAGTTTTTTAACAGAACGTTAAGAGAAACTGGACCCATGCAATTGCTGCATGGCGGCACTGCGTGCGCATCGCTTGTGGCGGCAATATCGGCGCTCTATCTGATGCCCAGAAAGCAAGGTGCACAATTTCGCAGCACTTTGAACATTGAGGATACTGAAATGTCTGTCTACAGCACCAACCGCGCTGACACCGTCCGTTTCGGCGGCTTCTTCGGCACCATGGTTACGGCTTTTGCCGCTTGGAACGATACCCGCGTGACCCGCAATGCCCTGTCGCGCCTCACTGACCGCGAGCTTGACGATATCGGTCTGACCCGCGCTGACATCGACACGGTTACGTCGAACTGATCCTGCATCGGTTCTGGGCGTGAACTGACGCCCACGCGCGCGACCGCGCCAAAGGCCGTGCCGGTTTCCACCGGTCACGGCCTTTCTATCTTTGCGATGCCGCTGTGCGCCGACGATCGGCCCTGACGGTTCAGTGCAGAAGCTGGCGGATCTTGTCGGCGATCGCGAGGGTGACCGGATCGGCCTGAAGCACGTAGGCCCCGGCTTTCTCGACCGTGTCGCCGGCCCATAGGGCCGCAACCCTTTCGTCGTAAAGGTCTGCGCCGATGGTGGCATGGACAGCCGATTTCACCCCGACGATCGCCGCCGCGACAACGGCAAGCGGCGCGAGAATGCCAAAGCGACGGCGGTTCCGTCGGCGGCGTGAGTTGTAGAAGGACATTCCGAGCGTGCCGTCGGCCTCAAAACCGCCCCCGGCGTCGTGAATGTTCTGGATGCGGCCAATGCGGCCATAAAAGTTCTGCAAATTGCGATCGACCATGTCGATGCCCCGTTGTGCCCAGTTCCAATGCCCCCGGATTTGACGAGGGTGAGGTATCATTGAGGCAAGAATTAGACCTTCGCCAGCTTTCTGATGCTATTGGCACCGGCGCAGAACCAATGTGGTCCAGTCAGTCAGTTCGTCTCTGTTTACAAGGTCAAATCCAGCCGTTTCGTAAACTGCGATCACATCATCGGCCTGCTGGTTCAGAATCCCCGAAAGGATTGCGATGCCGTCCGGCGAGATGGAGCGCGCCATATCGGGGGCAAGCGCGATGAGCGGACCCTTGAGGATATTGGCGAAAACAAGATCGAAGGGGGCGGTGGTGCGCAGTGCGGGCGCGTCGAATCCGGCGGCCTCGACACAGCGCACGCGGTCTTCCAGACCATTCGCCCTGACGTTCGCTGCGGCAACCTCAACGGCGACCGGGTCAATGTCGGAGGCCAGCACCGGATCGGGCCAGAGAGAGGCAGCGCCCATTGCAAGGACAGCCGTACCGCAGCCGATATCGGCGACGTTTGTCGCCCGGAAGCCTTGCTGCGCAAGACGCTCCAGCGCCAGAAGACACCCTTTCGTCGTACTATGGTGGCCAGTTCCGAAGGCCATCGCGGCCTCGATCAGCAAAGGCACTCGGCCTTCTGGAATCCGGTCGGCATCGTGGCTGCCGTAGACGAAAAAGCGCCCGGCCTCGACCGGCTGCAACTCGCGGCGCACATGGGCGACCCAGTCGGTTTCTGGCAGCTCCGAGACCACGAAAGCGGCGGCGGCGAAGGCTTTGGCCATCAGCGTCAGCGCTATGTCGTCGGGCCTTTCCTCGAAATAGGCGGCAACTTCCCAGCGGCCGGACCCGTCCTCGATCTCGAAGGTGCCGACACCGGTCGGCACGGGATCGAAATCCTCCAGCGCCTCGGCAAGACGCGCGGCAGCTTCGCGCCCGATGAGCGTCGTGATCGCGGTGAAGGTCGTCATGAGGCGTTCCTTGGGCGGCAAGCGGCGGCGTTTAGGGCGCTATAGACCCCGCGCAGGTACGCCTGCAACCCGTGACCCCGCTGCAATGTCACGCGACACGACCGCACCCGCGCCAATGATCGCCCCATCGCCCACGGTCACGCCGGGCAGCAGGATGGCGCCACCGCCGATCCAGACCTCCGCGCCGACATGCACGGGGAGCGCGCGTTCGATCCCCGCGCGCCGCTTCCGGGCGTTGCTGTGGTGATCGGCACAATAGATGTGGACGCCGGGCCCGAGCATGGTGCCTGCGCCGATCCGCACCGGCGCACTATCGAGCACGACACAGCCTGCATTCACATAAACCCCGTCACCAAGCGTCAGGTTGATGCCGTAGGAACAATGGAACGGTGCCTCGATCCAGCAGCCTTGGCCGAGCGTCAGCAACCCGGCCAGCATCGGCGCGCAGGACCCACGCGCATCGGGCTCCATCAAGCTGTGCTGATGGCAGGCACGCCGCGCGGTCCGGCGCATCTCCTCAAACCCTTGATCGAGGCAACAATACCACTCCCCGCTCGCCATGATCTCGCGCGGGGAGCGGGCCATGTCAGGCCGTGAGGCCGATCGGACAGCTCACGCCGGTGCCGCCGATGCCGCAATAACCGGAAGGGTTCTTGGCGAGGTACTGCTGGTGATAGTCCTCGGCATAATAAAACGGTCCGGCGGGCAGGATCTCGGTCGTGATCGCGCCATAGCCCGCAGAACGAAGCCTCTCGGCATAAATCTTGCGGCTGGCTTCCGCCGCCTCGGCCTGCGCCTCGGTGAACGTGTAGATGCCCGAACGGTACTGGGTGCCATCATCATTGCCCTGACGATTGCCCTGCGTCGGATCATGGCCTTCCCAGAAGATTTTCAGGAGGTCTTCGTAGCTTACCACCTTCGGGTCGTAGATCACGCGCACGACCTCATTCTGCCCGGTCCTTCCGGTGCAGGTTTCCTTGTAGGTTGGATTGGGGGTGAGGCCGCCGGCATAGCCGACCATGCTTAGCCAGACGCCGGGCACCTGCCAGAACTTGCGTTCGACACCCCAGAAACAGCCCATGCCGAACATCGCCTCTTCCATTCCCTCGGGCACGGGCGATTTCAGCGGGAGACCGGAGAGGAAATGCGTCTCGGCCGTCGGGATCGGCTCCGCGCGGCCCGGCAACGCCTCGGCCTTGGAGGGCATTTCGGATTTCTTGCCAAAAAGTGCGCTCAGCATGGGCATCTCCTATTTGGCGGCCACGTCTTTTCGCGCGGCCGCGCCGGTTAAAGACCGAATATAGCGCCAAGCGAACCACGCCGCCACGGTTCCCGCGATCACATTGGCGCAAGCATTGGCCCAGATCACGCCCGAGGCCCCTGCGATGGCCGCCCCCGCCAGGGCGAAAGGCCACATCAGAACGCCGTCACGGAACCAGTTCCCGACGGTGGACCAAAGCGGGCGGGCAAGGTTGTTGAAGGTCGCATTCGCCACGAAAAGCGCGCCGGTGAAGACAAAGCTACCCGCCGCGTAATGGGTGAAGGACCGAAGCACCGCCGTGCCTTCGGGCGACAAGCCGAAGGAGCGGGCGATGGGTTCCGTCGCCAACGCCATCAGCGACCAGGTGACCATCGTATAGACCGCACAAAACTTGAGGGCGGCCCAATAGGCCTCGGCCACGCGGTCGGGGCGCCTGGCCCCAAAGTTCTGGCCAATAATCCCGCCTATGGCGCCCGAAAGCGCGAAGATACCACCGAAGGCGAGGATCGTCATGCGCATCACCACACCCCAACCGGCCAACGCCGCGTCGCCGAACTGCGCTATCTCGCGCGTCAGAATCCAGTTGCCGAAGGGCGTCGACATTTGCGTCACGACGGCCGGCAGAGCGATGGCGAGGTAAGGGCGTATGAAGGTCTGGATATCCTCGGCGGAGGGACGCGCCAAAAGGTCATGCTTGCCGATGACGAACCAAAATCCGACCACCGCCATCATCGCACGCGCGATGACGATAGAGAGGCCCGCCCCGAAAACGCCCCAGCCCATCCAGACGATGAGCAAGGGATCGAGCACCACCGCAATGAACCCCGCGGCCATCGTCACCATCATCGACCGCCAGGCATCGCCAACGGAACGCAGCACCGCCGCCGCAGTGACACCGGCGGCCATCAACGGCATCGAGGGCAGCGTGATAGACAGGAACTGCGCGCCGAGGTCCAGCACCTCTCCCTCTGCGCCGGAGGCCAGAAGAATCTGACGCCGGAAGATCCAGATGATGGCCGCGATCACCACCTGCGTTCCAGCGGTCAGGACGATCCCGACCGTGGCGATCCGGCGCGCCCGTGCGCGTTCGCCCATGCCGATGGCGCGCGACACCAGGGCGACCGCGCCGATCATCATGCCAATGGCGACCGAGATCACCGCGAACTGGATCGTGCCGGCGATGCCGACGGCGGCCATCATCGCCTCGACGCGCAACTGCGAAATCCACCAAAGCGCGAGAAAATCGACGAGGAAGGTAAAGGAAAGCCCCAGTGCCCCCGAAAGCGCCATCGTCACCACATGGCGCATCAGATTGCCGGTGACGAACTTCCCCTGCTCCGCGCCAGGCCTGGACATCGCGCTACTCAGCCACGACCGGAAGGCCGCGCGGGAAGATCAGCGCGTCTCGTTCGCCGAACCCGCCGACCGCCCGGACCATATGCGGGGCTGCAACCCTATTGATGAGCTGGTTGATGAGGAAAAGCGCCGTCGCCGCTGTCGCTGCGCCGAGAAGCGCCGGCCAGGTCGCGAAGGAAATCGTCATCGCGGCGGCCATGAGGAACAGAAGCGTCGAGGGTCGACGCCAGCGCGGCAGATGTTCCGCGCCCTTCAGGGTGATGGCCCGTCCGCGCATGGCAAAGCCATATCCGCGTTCCTGCGTCGTGGCGAGAGCGATTGAGCGAAGCCCCGCGCACATCACGCCCTGCCGTTTCGCACAGGACCCATGATCTGAATCAAGGCATATATATTCCTCTCGCCGCATGTGTCAGGCAGACTGGAGGGAGAGGAGGCGCGCATGGATCTTGTCTCGATCATCGACCGCATCGGCGAGGCGCCGACGGCGGCCCTTCTGGGCCTCTTCACCGGCATCGTCTTTGGCATCGCAGCGCAGCGGTCGCGTTTTTGTCTGCGCGCGGCCGCGGTGGAATTCGCGCGGCGGCAGCTTGGCCCCCGCATGTCGGTCTGGCTGCTTTGCTTCTCCACCGCCCTCGTCTGGGTGCAGGCGGCCGAGCTTATGGGGTTCTTCCGGGTCGAGGATGCACGGATGATGGCCGTGCCCGGCTCATGGTCCGGCGCGGTGATCGGCGGACTTGTCTTCGGCGTCGGCATGGTGCTGTCGCGTGGCTGTCCCGGTCGGCTTCTGGTTCTGGCGTCTTCGGGCAACCTGCGGTCGGTCGTCTCGGGTCTGATCTTCGCGGTCGTGGCGCAGATGAGCCTCAGGGGCATCCTCTCGCCCTATCGCAACGATCTTGCTGCGCTGTCGGTGACCGAGGGTGGCCATAATCTAAACCTTGTCGACTGGCTCGGCCTGCCGCGCGAAAGCGGGCTTGCCCTTGGCCTCGCCATCGCAGTGCTGGCGCTCTACCTCGCGCGGCGCAACCGGATCGGGGCCTCGACCCTCATCTTCGCCTCCGGTGTCGGCTTTTCTGTCGCGCTCGGCTGGATGTCGACCTATGCGCTGTCACAGGTCAGCTTTGAGCCGGTGACGATCAGCTCTGTCACCTTTTCCGGCCCCTCGGCGGCGACACTGATGTTCTTCCTCTCGCCCGAACGCATTCTGGAATTCGATGTCGGCCTCGTGCCGGGTGTTGTCCTCGGCGCGGGCCTCTCGGCGCTGGTCGCCGGTCAGTTCCGCTTCGAGGGGTTCGAGGGCGAAAGCAACATGCGCCGGTCGATGTTCGGCGCGGTCCTCATGGGCTTCGGCGCGATGCTCGCCGGCGGCTGTTCCATCGGCAACGGCGTCACCGGCGGGTCGATCTTTGCCGGCACCGCTTGGCTCGCGCTATTTTGCATGTGGCTTGGCGCGATGGCGACCGATCTTCTTTTCGATCAGCGGGCCGAACGCGCGCGCGCCTAGTCGATCACGATGGCGTGACGCGGTGTAACCGACGGGATGGATTTCCCCGACAGACCGTCTCTCTCACAGGTATCCCGGATGGGATGCCCGCCGCCGGATGCGCGGCCGATCCAATGAAGGGAGAGACTGACATGTTCCGCACCACCCCCATTCTGGCGGCAGGTTTCGGCCTTATCGCCGCCGCAGCTTTTGCGGCGACCGACGTGATGACGGGCGACAGCGCCAATGGCCCGGTCCTGACCAACGCGAAAGGCATGACGCTTTACATCTTCGACAACGACACCGACGGCAAATCGAGCTGCTATGATGCCTGTGCGACGAACTGGCCGCCGCTGATGGCCGCCGACGAGGGCGCGGCCGACGGCGACTATGGGGTCACCGAGCGTACGGACGGTTCCTACCAGTGGACCTACAAGGGCATGCCGCTTTACACTTGGATCAAGGATGCCAAGCCCGGCGACATCACCGGCGATGGCGTCAAGGGTGTCTGGCACATCGCCAAGCCGTAAGGACAGTATGAGCGTTCTGGACGAGATCGAGGCCGCCATTCCCCGGCTGCGGCGCGCCGCGCGTGCACTGACGCGCGATGCCGTGTCTGCGGAGGATCTTGTCCAGGACAGTCTCGAACGCGCGCTGGCCCGTCGCCACCATTGGCGCGGCGAGGGGCCGGTCGCGGCCTGGATCTGGAAGATCATGCTGAACATTCACCGCGATGAGATGCGCCGCCCCGCTGCGCATCTCATCGTTGTGGAAGACATGTCTTGTCTGCCCGCCTCCGAGGCCACACCCGAGGAGCGACTTGCGGTGAGCGAGGTCCACAGCGCCATGGAGCGGCTGCCCGTCGACCAGCGGCAGGCGCTGGTCCTCGTCGCGTTGGAAGGGATGAGCCTGCGCGATGCCGCGGCGCTGCTCAGCATCGCGGAAGGCACGCTCGTTTCCCGCCTAGGACGGGCGCGGGCGCGCCTCAGGGCGATGACCGGTCGGGGCGCGACCACCCTGCGGAAAGGAGAAGCGGGATGACCGGGCCGATGCCGATCCCCGATGACGACCTCATCCGCTTTCACGCGGGGGCGCTGACCGGCGCGGAGCGTGCCGCAATTGCGGCGCAGATCGGCTCCGATCCTACAGCGCAGGCGCGTCTTGCAGAGTGGGACCGGCAGGATACCGCGCTGAGCGGGGCCTATGATCCGGTGCTGAAATCCACCCTGCCCGACGCCCTTCGCGATGTCCTGGACGCGGCGCGGGCCGAGGACCGTCGTCAAACCCGCCAGCGATTGGCGGCGCCGTTGCGCTTGGCAGCAGCAATCGCGCTTCTGGCTGTCGGAGGCGTGGGCGGATACACATTCGCCCGCCTGAACGGGGCTGCGGCAGCGACGACCGCGCATTTCGCCCAGAACGCGCTGTCAGCCTATGCGACCTACGTTGTCGAGGTCGCCCATCCGGTCGAGGTCGAGGCCGCGCGGGCGGAGCATCTGACGCAATGGCTGTCCAAACGCCTCGGCCAGCCGATCAAGGCACCCGATTTCGCCGCGTCCGGATTCCGGCTTATGGGCGGGCGGCTCCTGCCGTCAGACAGCGGCCCGGCCGCGCTCTTCATGTATGAGGACGATCTCGGCCACCGGATCACGCTTTATGTTGCGCCCGGCGCGCAGGGCGATGAGACCGCCTTCCGCTTTCTCGAAAGCGGCAGGACGCAGAGCTTTTACTGGATCGATGGAGACCTGAGTTGCGCGGTGACGGGCGACATTCCCCGCGATGTGCTGCGGCAGATCGCGGTTGAGGCCTATGACCAGTTGATCTGAGGTCAGTAGAAACTCTGCGGATCGATGTCGACCGACAGGCGCAGGTTGTTCGGCACTTTGAACTGCCCGATCCATTCCGCAAGCGCCGCCTGCAAAGGCGCGCCCTTTTCGGCCTTAACCAGCAAGCGAACCCGATGCCGGCCCCGGACGCGCGCGACGGGGGCAGGCGCGGGGCCGAAGACGCGCGCGCCGATCCGGCGCAGCGGCGCGTCACGGCGGGCAAGCTCGCCGCCGAAATCGAAAACCCCCTGCACATCGGGCGACGACAGCACGATCCCCGCGAGTCGTCCGAAGGGCGGCATCCCCGCCGCCTGCCGCTCCGCCGCCTCGGCACGCCAGAAGGCCTCCTCCTCGCCTGAGAGGATGGCGCGGATCACCGCATGATCGGGCTGACAGGTCTGGATCAGCGCGACACCCGGCTTATCGCTGCGCCCGGCGCGCCCGGAAACCTGGCGGACAAGCTGAAACGTCCGCTCCGCCGCGCGCAGGTCCGAGCCTTGCAGGCCAAGGTCCGCGTCGATCACGCCGACCAGCGTCAGATGCGGGAAGTTGTGGCCCTTGGCGACGATCTGGGTGCCGATGATGATATCCGCCCCACCCTCGGCAATCGTCGCGATCGCCTCCTTCAGCGCGCGGGATGAGGCGAAGAGGTCGGACGACAGCACCGCCAGCCGTGCATCGGGAAAGCGCGCCGTCACCTCTTCGGCCAGGCGCTCCACCCCCGGCCCGACCGGCGCGAGCCGCCCCTCGGCCTGACAGCTTGGACAGTCGGTGGGCATCGGCTTGGTCTCGCCGCACTGGTGGCAGACAAGGCGCTTGAGAAAGCGATGCTCGACCATCCGCGCGTCGCAATGGTCGCAGCCGATCTGATGGCCACAGGCGCGGCAGATGGTGACCGGTGCGTAGCCACGGCGGTTGAGGAACAAAAGCGCCTGCTCCCCTCGCCCGATCCGGTCGGTCACGGCGGCGGCGAGCGTTGGGCTGATCCAGCGGTTCGCCTCGAGCCTTTCGCCGCGCATGTCGATGGCGCGCATGTCCGGCAGTTCCGCCACCCCGAAGCGCGAGGTCAGGTCGATGCGGGCATATTTCCCGCTTTCGGCATTCACCCAGGTCTCAAGGCAGGGCGTGGCCGAGGCGAGCACCACCTGCGCATCGCAAAGCGCCGCGCGCAGGACCGCCATGTCGCGGGCATTGTAGAGAACGCCGTCCTCCTGCTTGTAGGAGGTGTCATGTTCTTCATCGACGACGATCAGGCCGAGATCGCGAAACGGCAGGAAAAGTGCTGACCGTGCGCCGACGACAAGGCCCACGCGCCCCTCCCCCGCCATGCGCCAGAGACGGCGGCGTTCGGTCTGCGTCACGCCGGAATGCCACTCGCCCGGACGCGCGCCAAAGCGTTGTTCCACGCGGTTCAGGAATTCCGACGTCAGCGCGATCTCCGGCAGAAGGACCAGCGCCTGTCGCCCCTGCCGCAGGCACTCCGCCACGGCTTCGAGATAGACCTCGGTCTTGCCCGATCCGGTAACGCCCTTCAGAAGTGTGGTGCCGTAGCGCCCGCCCCTGACCGCCGCGCAAAGCTGCTCTGCGGCCTCGGCCTGATCGGGGGCAAGTTCCTTGCCCGCGAGGTCCGGGTCGAGCGCGGGATAGGGCAGATCGCGGGGCGCTTCCTCTTCCGACACCGCGCCGTGCTTCACGAGGCCCTTCACGACACTCGTCGTCACACCCGCCAAAGCGGACAGTTCGCCAAGCGTAAAGGCCGCGCCGCCGTAGTCGTCCAGCACGCCAAGCACCCGCGCCCGCGCGTCGGTCATCCGCTCCGGTGCGGTCCAACCCTTGCGGTAGACCTTGCGCGGCCCCGGCGGATCGGCAAGGCCGGGTGCGCGCGAGGCGAGCCGCAGCATCGCGGGCATCGGTGTCAGCGTGTAGTCGGAGGCACGGATCAGGAAAGACCGCATCGCCTCGCCCATCGGTGCCGCATCCAGAACACGCGTCACCGGGCGCACCTTGGACAGGTCGTAGCCGCCCTCGCCCGCGCCCCAGACCACGCCCAGAACCCGGCGTGGGCCAAGCGGCACCTCGACGAAGGCCCCGGTCCAGCAGCCACCCTCGGGCGCACGGTAGTCCAGCGCGCGACCCAAGGGCTCGGTCGTCAGGACCGAAACCAGCGCGCCTTCGTCAAAAAAGCCGGAACCGCTCACCTGAGGCACCCGATCACGGGTTCCGGCCGGGTGCTGATTGCGCTAAACAAGCGCGCGAACGCAGCCGCCATTCCAGGGAGCGCCTCAATGAAATTCTTCGTAGATACCGCCGACACCGCCGCCATCAAGGAACTCAACGATCTTGGCATGGTGGATGGCGTCACCACCAACCCCTCGCTCATCCTGAAGTCGGGCCGTGACATCCTCGAAGTGACAAAAGAGATCTGCGACATGGTCTCGGGTCCCGTTTCCGCCGAGGTTGTGGCCACCGAGGCCAAGGAGATGATTGCCGAAGGGCTGAAGCTCGCCAAGATCGCCCCCAACATCGCGATCAAGGTGCCCTTGACCTGGGACGGCCTGACCGCCTGCAAGGCTTTCGCATCCGAAGGCCACAAGGTCAACGTGACACTCTGCTTCTCGGCTGCGCAGGCGATCCTCGCCGCCAAGGCCGGCGCTTCGTTCATCTCGCCCTTCATCGGGCGGCTTGACGATATCCACCTCGAAGGTGTGGATCTGATCCACGACATCCGCACGATCTATGACAATTACGATTACAAGACCGAGATTTTGGCGGCGTCGATCCGCACCGTGAACCATATCATCGATTGCGCCAAGATCGGTGCCGACGTCATCACCGCGCCGCCCGCCGTCATCAAGTCCATGGCGAACCACGTGCTGACCGACAAGGGGCTTGAGCAGTTCCTGAAGGACTGGGCGAAGACCGGCCAGAAGATCGTCTGATCAGTTTCGAATCGCGCTTCCTCCGGGCGATGCGGGAAGGGAGTCCTTCCTGCAACGTCGGGCGACCGCCGCACACAAAACGCGAAAAAGCTGAAGCCTTCGCCGCGGGCCGCTGCTAGAATTGCATAAAACCAAAGACCGAGGGCAGGCACGCATGGCAGAAACGGCAATGATAGGCGCGGATATTCGCGACAGGCTGATCGCGGAACCGGAAGTGATTCTCGAAGATCGCGACCTGATGCGTGCGCTGATCGCGGCGAACGAACGTGCGATGGGCACGAATATCGTCGATTTGCGCGGGGTCGCGATGGAGCGGCTGGAGGCGCGGCTCGACCGGCTTGAGGACACCCACCGCTCGGTCATCGCGGCGGCCTATGAAAATCTTGCCGGGACCAATCAGATTCACCGCGCCATCCTCCGGATGCTCGACCCATCAGAATTCGAGGAGTTCCTGAAGAACCTGGGCGGCGACGTGGCGCAGATCCTGCGGGTGGATTGCGTACGGCTCGTGCTTGAGACCGCGCGGGCCGAGCGCGAACCCTCACTCGCCCGCTTGGGCGAGGTGCTCTGCGTGCGGGACCCCGGCTTCGTCGATGCCTATATGGCCGGCGGGCGCGGATCCCCGGCGCGGCATGTGGTGCTGCGCCAGACCCTGCCCGAGGCGGAAAGCATCTTCGGCGGTTCCGGCGACTGGATACGGTCGGAAGCGACACTGAAGCTCAATCTCGGCGAGGGTCGTCTGCCGGGGATGCTGGCACTCGGTGCCGAGGACCCGCACCAGTTCCGCGCCAACCACGGCACCGACCTGCTGGCGTTCTTCGCGAGCGTGTTCGAACGCGCGATGCGCCGCTGGCTTGCCTGAGCGGGGCGATGAGCCTCGCCCTGACACCAGCGCTGCGCGATGCACTCTCGACCTGGCTCGATCAGCGCGTGGCACTGGATGGTGCGGCGGACCACACGATCCGCGCCTATCGCACCGATGTGACCGGCTTCCTCGCCTTCCTCGCCGAGCATACCGGCGAAAGCATCGGCCCGTCCCGTCTGGCACGGATCGGCCAATCCGACATGCGGGGTTGGATGGCGCATGAACGTGGGCGGGGCGTCGCCGCACGGTCACTGGCGCGAAGCCTTTCGGCGGTGAAAGGGTTCGCCCGCTGGCTGGCCGAGCGTGACGGCTTCGACCCGACCGCGATCCTCGCCGCGCGCAGCCCGAAATTCCAGCGCAAGCTGCCGCGCCCCCTCAGCGAGAGTTCGGCGCGCGATGTCATCGACCTTGTGGGCAGCCTGCCGCGGGAGGACTGGGTCGCCGCCCGCGACGCTGCGGTGGTCACGCTCCTTTACGGCTGCGGCCTGCGGATCTCCGAGGCGCTGTCGCTCACTGGCGCCGATACGCCACTACCCGAGGTGCTGCGGATCAGGGGCAAGGGTGGCAAGGAGCGCGTCGTCCCGGCACTGCCCGCCGCGCGCGCCGCCGTGGCGGCCTATGCCCGTCTTTGCCCATTTCCCCTTTCCGACGAACCCGGCGCGGCTTTGTTCAGGGGCACACGGGGCGGCCCCCTCAACCCGCGCCTCATCGCGGGCGCGATGGAGCAGGCGCGGAATGCGCTTGGCCTGCCCGCCAGCGCGACGCCCCACGCCATGCGCCACAGCTTCGCAACCCATCTTCTTGCCGCAGGCGGCGATCTGCGCGCCATTCAGGATCTGCTCGGCCATGCCTCGCTTTCAACGACGCAGGCCTATACAGCGGTGGATGCAACCCGCCTGATGGAGATATATGAAAAGGCGCATCCCCGTGCCTGACGGGGCCGGCGCCAGTTAGGAACGTATCATGTCAGCTCGTCTCAAGGCGCTTGGCGTCCACCTTTTCACCGCAACAGGCGCGGTTCTGTCGATGCTCGCCATGCTCGCCGCCGCACATGAAAAGTGGAGCCTCATGCTCCTCTGGCTGGTCGTCGCGCTGATCGTCGACGGAATCGACGGGCCGCTCGCCCGTCACTACCACGTCAAGACCAACTGGCCGACCTATGACGGGGTCACTCTTGACCTCATCATCGACTACCTGACCTATGTGTTCATCCCGGCCTTCGCGCTGTTTCAGTCAGGCCTTCTGCCCGGTTGGACCGGCTGGTGCGCGATCATCATCATCACTTATGCAAGCGCCCTGTATTTCGTCGATACACGCATGAAGACAAAGGACAATTCCTTCGCGGGCTTCCCGGCCTGCTGGAATATGGTGGTGATAGTACTCTTCGCGCTTGAGCCGAACTTCTATCTGATGCTGGCGATCATCGTGGCACTGGCAGCAACCATGTTCACCAACCTCAAGTTCGTCCACCCAGTTCGCACCGAACGCTGGCGCTGGGTCACGCTGCCGATGGCGCTCGCCTGGATTGTCTTTGCCGGCCGCGCCGCCTGGGTCGATTTCGCCCCCGGCGACATCGCGCATTGGGGCCTCGCGGTCACCTCGATCTATCTGCTTGTGGTCGGGGTCGTCCAGGAACTGATTCCGGAACGCGGTTAACGCCACCCTCAAATCAGAAGCGAGGCCGCGCCTTCGTGTTTGAGCAGCGCCACCTTGGTTTCCACCCCGCCGGGCGCGGAAAATCCGCCAAGGCCCGATGCGCCGAGGATGCGGTGGCAGGGCACGATCACCGCGACCGGATTGCCGCCACAGGCCTGACCGATGGCCTGCGCGGGCGCGCCGAGGTCTTGCGCCAGATCGCCATAGGTTCGGGTTTCGCCAAAGGGAATAGCGCACATCGCCCGCATGACCTCGCCCTGAAGTCCCGGACGAAAGGCGATGGGAAGGTCGAAGACCGTGAGGCGCCCGGCGAAATATTCCGCAAGCTGGCGGCGCGCTTCTGCCAGAAGCGTGGATTCGTCATGGGCATCGCCGCCCCAACGCAGCGACACGATCTCTCCGTCGCTTTCGCGGACAGTCAGGGGGCCGATCGGGCTCTGGCAGGTCAGTTCGGACATGGCGGAATGCTGATGCTTTGCCCGACGCTTCGCAACCCGAATCCTGCGCGATCAGGCGCCGGGGCCAGCGTCGTCGGGCCGGACCGCGACGGCCGGGCGGAAGGCGTAGCGCAGGGCATCGGCCATGGCGCTGATCGCCGCGCTCGACCGCCGCGGGTTCGTCAGCATCATCACCTCTGTCCCGTCGATCTCGGGAAAGCCCTCCTCAGACCCGAGGATCCGGCAACCCGGCGGCACCGTGGACCGTGCACGCGGCACGATGGCGAGACCCGAGAGCAGCGCCTTTTCGAGCGCGGCGGAATTATCCGCCTCGAACGCCAACCGCCACGGCAGGCCTGCGCGGTCCAGAGAGCGGGCAGCATAATCCCGGCTCCAGTCGGAATTGATGTAGAGCCCGACCGGGATCGGCCGACACTCATGTGTCCGATGCGCCAGCGAGGTCACCCAAACCGTTGGATCGTGGCAGATCACCTCGCCCGCGCCTGTCCCCTCCCAATCATATATGACCGCGATGTCGATCCGGTCGGCGGCGAGCGCCTCGATCTGGCGGCTGGAGAAATCGCAAAAGACGCTGACCTCAACATCGGCGTGGCGGGCGTTGAATTCCGCCAGGACGGTCGGAACGACGCTTTGCACATATTCGTCCACGATACCGACCCGCACGGGTCCCGAGATGCGGGTATTGGTCAGGTGCTGCGCCGCCTCGTGCAAAAGCCCCTGAATGCGTTCGGCATAAGGTAACAGATCGCGGCCAAGCGGCGTCAGCGCCACGCCGCGTGGCAGGCGGTCGAAAACCGGCGCGCCCAGCACTTCTTCCAGCCGCCGGATCTGCATGCTGACTGCCGATTGGGTGCGCCCGACCAACTCGGCCGCACGGGTCACGTTGCCGGTTTTCGCGACTGCGAGGAAGTGGCGCAGAAGATCGCTGTCGAGAGGAGCGGGCATGGGAATCCATCAGAAATTCAGATGGCACTCATGATTTCTATTCGTTTGATTTCTGTCAAGGCAAAGCGCATCTCAGGGGAACAGGAGGTGTCGCCATGACCATTTTCGCAGGAACGACCTTGATTGCCCGCATGATCAATCGCTGGCGCGCGCGTCAGTCCATTGGCGCGCTCTTGCGGCGCATGGATGACCGCACGCTCGACGACATCGGCGTCACGCGCGACGACCTGCGCCGCGCGTTCGATGACTGGCGGAGCGAGCGGGCCTACCCCAGCGCGGAGTCGCAGCGCTGGCAGGTGCCGGGATGCGTGTGGCTGCCGACATCAGGCAGGATCTTCCAGCAGCGCTGGCACTTCTCGCCCTCGGCCAGTTCAAAGACCACGCCGATGCCGGGAACGTCGCTCAGGCGGAACGCCTCCTGCGGCGCGGGATCGGCAGTGACCTGAATGCCCGAGGTGATGCAGAGATCGGCGAAATCGACAGATTTCAGCGCCTTCACCGTCGCGGCATCCTCGACATGGACCACGGGTGCCGCCTCAAGGCTCGCCCCGATGACTTTCGACGCCCGCTGAACCTCAAGCGCTGCCGTGACCACGCGGCGGACGCTGCGGATCTTGTCCCATTTCTGGGCCAAGGGTACGTCGAGCCAGTCGGCGGGCGTCTCGGGGATGTCTTCCAGATGAACCGAAGACTCCTCGCCGGGGAAACGGCTCAGCCAGACATCTTCCATCGTGAAGACGAGGATCGGCGCGAGCCAGGTGACGAGACGGTGGTAGACGATATCCAGCACCGTCCGCGCCGCGCGGCGGCTTAGGCTGCCCGAGGCGTCGCAGTAAAGCGCGTCCTTGCGGATATCGAAATAGACCGCCGACAGGTCCACGGTGCAGAAGGTGAAGAGGGTCTGGAACACGCCCTGGAAATCATAGGAGTCGTAGCCCGTGCGCACGACATGGTCGAGCTCGGCGAGCCGGTGCAGGACCCAGCGCTCCAGTTCCGGCATCTTTTCCGGCGCGACCTTTTCGGCGCCGGCGAACCCGGCAAGGTTGCCGAGGATGAAGCGCAGCGTGTTGCGGAGGCGGCGGTAGCTGTCCGCCGTCCCTTTCAGGATCTCCGGCCCGATCCGCTGGTCGTTGGTGAAATCGACCTGCGCCACCCAGAGGCGCAGGATATCCGCGCCGTATTGCTGGACGACCGTCTCGGGCACGATGGTGTTGCCGAGCGACTTGGACATCTTCATGCCCTTCTCGTCCAGCGTGAAGCCGTGGGTCAGCACGCCCGCGATAGGGCGCGCGGCCCTTGGTGCCACAGGCTTGCAGCATCGAGGAATGGAACCAGCCGCGATGCTGGTCGGTGCCTTCGAGGTAGAGGTCGGCGATGCCGTCCTTGGTGCCGTCCGGGCGGTCGCGCAGCACGAAGGCGTGGGTCGAACCGCTGTCGAACCAGACGTCGAGCACGTCGAAGATCTGGTCATAATCCTGCGGATTCGACGATGCCGGAGAGCATCTTTTCCTTGAATCCTTGCACATACCAGACATCCGCGCCGTCTTGCTCGAATGCGGCGGCGATGCGGGCATTGACCTCTGGGCTACGCAGAAGGAAGTCGGCGTCGGTCGGCTTCGCGCCCTTTTTCACGAAGCAGGTCGAGCGGCACGCCCCAGGCGCGCTGGCGGGAGAGCACCCAGTCAGGCCGCGCCTCGATCATCGAATGCAGGCGATTGCGTCCGGTGGCCGGGGTCCAGGTCACAAGCTCGTCGATCGAGGTCAGCGCGCGCTTGCGGATCGTGTCGCCGTACGTGGCCCATGCCGTCGTCGAGCGTGGCGTCGATGGCGACGAACCACTGCGGCGTGTTGCGGTAGATGAGCGGCGCCTTGGAGCGCCAGGAATGCGGATAGCTGTGCTTGAGCTTGCCCTTGGCGAAAAGCGCACCGGCATAGGCGAGTTGCTTGATGACGCTGACATTCGCGGGGCCGTCCTTGCCGTCGGGCAGGATGATCGCCTCGCCGCCGAAAAGCGGCAGATCGGCGCGGTAGGAGCCGTCCGGTTCGACGTTGTAGGTCATCTTCAGGTCCGGTGTCGACCTGGAACTTCAGGAACAACTGATAGTCGTCGTCGCCGTGGCAGGGCGCGGTATGGACAAAGCCCGTGCCGGCGTCGTCGGTGACGTGATCGCCGGGGAGCATGGGGACGTCGTAATCCCACTCCTTGACCTGCTTCCCTTCCACGTCTTTAATGCCCGGAAGGGGTGGGCAAGGTAAATGTCTTCAAGCTGCTCGGGCACATCGCACAGTTCGCGGAACTTCGTAACTTTGGCTGGCCAAAAACCTGATCGCGCAAATCGGACGCAAAGATCAAGACTTCACCCGGTTTTGCGGTGCTACCGTCAGCAACCTCTTCCACCTGTGAACGCGGTGTAGACGATTTCAGGATTGAACGCGACGGCTCGGTTCTGAGGAATGGTCCACGGTGTAGTCGTCCATATCAGAACTGAGCCGCTCTGCACTTCTTCGAAGTATTGGGGCCATCAGGCCGCCGACCACGGTTTGCACGATCAGCTCTTCGACATGGTCGACCGGAAACCGCACCCAGATCGTATGGCTCGTATGGTCGTGATACTCGACCTCGGCCTCGGCCAGCGCGGTCTTCTCGACCGGCGACCACATCACGGGCTTCGATCCCTGATAGAGCGTGCCGTTCATCAGGAACTTCATGAACTCCTCGGCGATCACCGCCTCGGCGTGGTAATCCATCGTGAGGTAGGGATCGGCCCAGTTGCCGGTGACGCCCAGCCGCTTGAACTCCTCGCGCTGGACGTCGATCCAGCCTTCGGCGAACTTGCGGCATTCCTGGCGGAAGGCGACGACGTCCACGTCGTCCTTGTTCAGGCCCTTCTGGCGGTACTGCTCCTCGATCTTCCACTCGATCGGCAGGCCGTGGCAGTCCCAGCCCGGAACATAGCGCGCGTCCTTGCCCATCATCTGCTGGGAGCGGACCACCATGTCCTTCAGGACCTTGTTCAGCGCGTGGCCGATATGGAGGTGGCCGTTGGCATAGGGCGGGCCGTCATGCAGCACGAAGGCTTTCCCGCCCTGTCTTCTCGCGCAGGCGGTCGTAGACGCCGATCCGTTCCCAGCGGGCGAGCCAGTCCGGTTCGCGCTGCGGCAGGCCGGCGCGCATGGGAAAATCGGTTTCGGGCAGGAAGACGGTATTGCGATAGTCGGGGGCGGTGGTCTCGGGGTATCGGCGCACATCTCGGGCGGTCCTCGGAAGGTCGAATTGGATCAGGGGGCGGCGCGACGGATCAGACGCCTTAGGCCCGGCGTCTGATGGGTCAGGACGCCGGGCAGGTAATTCGAATGATGATCGCGGAGTTGCGCCTCATGCGCGGGGTTATACGGAGGCACTTCCCGATGGTAAAGGGGCGCGGCAATGCGCCCCTTGCATGTCGCGGGACGGGGCGCGAGGATCGCCGCCGGAAAGGACAGAGGATGACCGCCCTACCCCCGCGCTTTCGCCATCACGGCTGAGGAGATCGACCGCGTCGTGGCCGAATTCTATGCCTGCATCCGCGACCATCCCGGCCTTGGTCCGGTCTTTGCCGTCCATGTGACGGACTGGCCCGCGCATGAGGAAAAGATCGCGCGGTTCTGGCGCAATGCGATCCTGTTCGAGCGGTGCTATGACGGCAACCCGCTGGAGGTTCATACCCGCGCGGGCAACGTCCGGCCGGGGATGTTCGACACCTGGCTTGGCCTTTTCGACGCGGTCCTGCGCCGCATGCTGGCACCGGATACCGCCGCCGCGTGGTCTGCCCTTGCGCACCGCATCGGGCGCGGCCTGCGCTACGGCGTGGTCGAGGAGACGACGCTGCCCGGTGGCATCCCGAAGCTGAGCTGAGGCGGCGAGGGGTGCGGATCGCCATCATCGGCGCCGGGATCGGCGGGCTCACCGCGGCTTCGCTTCTGCATGATGCCGGGCATGAGGTGACGATCTTCGACCAGTTCGCCGCCCCCGCCCGCTGGGGTCAGGACTGGTCATCCAGCCGGTCGGCCAGGCGGTTCTGGACCGGATCGGAGTGGGCGATGAGGCGCGGAACCTGGGGGCTCCGATCACGCGGCTGGAAGGGGTCGATCAGCGCAACGGGCAGATTGTTCTGGATGTGCGCTACGACCGGGCGGATGGCGCGCGCTTTGGCCTCGCCATCCACCGGGCAAGCCTCTTTCATGCCGTATTGCATGCGGCGTTTTCGCGTAGTCTTTCCGTAGCGACAGGTGCACGGGTCGTCGCCGCCCCTCTGGACGGTACGGCACGGCGGCGGGTCGAGACGGATGACGGGCGCAGCTTCGGCCCCTTCGCGCTGATCGTCGATGCCTCGGGCGCGCGATCCGCCCTGTCGCCGCTTATCGCCCGCCCGCTGGCCTATGGGGCGATCTGGGGCACCGTTCCGTGGCCGGAGGCGACGACCCTGCCGCAGGACCGCCTGACGCAGCGCTATTTCCGGGCCTCGAAGATGGCGGGCGTCCTGCCCGTCGGCCGGATGCCCGGCGATGCGACCGAACGCACCGCGATCTTCTGGTCGATGCCCGCAGCCATCCTCGATCGCTGGCGCGATAGCCCGCTTGATGACTGGAAGGCCGAGGTGACGGCGTTCTGGCCTGATTTCGCGCCCTTCCTCGAGACCGTCACGACGCAGGATGACATGGTGCCCGCCCGCTATGCCCACGGCACGCTGAAGCGCCCCTATGGTCCCGCGATCGTCCATATCGGCGATGCCGCCCATTGCGCCTCACCCCAGCTTGGGCAGGGTGCCAACATGGCGCTTCTCGATGCGCTGGCGCTCAGCGTCGCGCTGAGCCGGGTCAGTGACGATCCCTTGCGCGACTATGCCGCCATGCGGCGCTGGCACGTGCGGATCTATCAGGCGATGAGCTGGGCCTTCACGCCGCAATACCAGTCCGACAGCCTGGTGCTGCCGTGGCTCAGGAACCGCGTCCTGATGCCGGTGTCACGCATCCCGCCGGTGCCGCGGGTCCTGACCCGGTTGGTCGGCGGCGACCTTGTGCCACCGCTGGCCGGTCAACCCTTCCCCTGATCGGACCCCTGCCCCGCTGCCCAGCGGTTGAGCCAGGCGAGACCCGCGAGCGATAGGCCGAGCGCCAGGAAGGAAAAGACCCGCGTCAGCCCCGTCAGGCCCGAGGCGTCGATCAGGAAGACCTTGGCGATGGTCAGGCCGATCACCGCCATCGCGATCCGGCGCAGGCCTTGGCTTCGTCGCGCGATGGCCTGATAGAGAAGGACCGCGCCCACCGTCATCAGCGCGACCGTGTAGCTGTAAAGCTCGGCCTGCGTGACGCCGGGCACCGAGAGGTCCGGCCCTTGCCAGAAGCGGCGGATCTCCAGCACGGCGTAGATCGTGACGAATGCCGTCCCAAGCCCGAGAATCGCGGTGCGGAGCCAGCGCCGCAGGTGACCGAGATAGCGCCACGCCGCCAGAAGCATGAACCCAGGCAGCGCATAGGCGACAAAGAGCGTGTCGAGAAGAAGCGGCCCCTTGACCAGATGCACCTGGCTCGACCACGCGGGCACGACCGGGTTTGCCACCGTCAAGGAGGCGACCGTGCCGCCTGCCCAGATCAGGCCGGCCACCACCGCGACGCCGCCCCTGACCCAGCGCATCCAGCCGCCGAGCTGCATCCGGTAAAGCTGCGCCAGTGCCACGACAAGCCAGGGCATCGCGTTCAGCGCCAAGCCCCAATGGCTCGCCAGCAGATCCTCATCGCCACCGTTATCGGTGAGCCAGCGGGTGATGAGCACATTGACGAGAAGTGCCGCCGCAGATGCCCCGCCACTTTCGAGGAACGCCTTCGCGCCGGGTCGTTCAAGGTCACGGATGAGCGTGAGCGCCGCGATGGCCGCGAGGGCGACGCCGCCGTACGAGGCCAGAACTTCCCACAGCGCCGCGCCGTCCACCGCCCAGAGCAGGCCAGGGTCGATAACAAGCCGCCAGCCGAGAACAAGGACGGCGGCCTGAATGAACCAGCCCATCTCCGGCAGGCGGAAGCGCCGGTCGAGTGCTGCGGCGGTGACGAGAAGAGCGGCGAGCGCCACCGTCAGAGCGCCCTTGGTGGTGACAAGGAACAGTGCCAGCGCGATCAGCGACAGCGCCGACAGCGTCGCATAGGCCGCGCGGCGCATGTCGCCGTCGTCCGCGCGCGCGAAGGTGAGCGCGAGGAAGACCATCAGCGCGGCAAGCGCGATGACATGGAGCGCCCAGGGGTAGGCCCCGATGACCGCCGAGGGCGCCCAGAAAAGCTCAAGCACAAGGGCCGCGAGGGGCGCGACCAGCGCCGCGCCCGCCGCCCAGAAGGGTTTCAGCCGCCCCGCCCCACCGCTGACGAAGGCCGCCGCAAGCGTGAGCACTGTCGCAAGGGCCAGCAGCAGCGTCATCGTGAAGGGCGCAGCTGTTTCCGGTGGCCTGATGGCGATCGCGCGCGCCGAAAACTCCTGCGCGAGCGGACCATAGTCCAAGCCTTCGAACCCGAGCCGCAGGAGAAAGGCCGCCGCCGGAAGAACCGTAAGGTCACTCAGCGCCCGCGCGCCGACCGACCAGACCGTCAGGGCAAGCGCGAGGCCGATGAGGCAGAAATAGACCAAAAGGCTTTCCGCCCCGGTGCCGGTCCGAAGAGAGAGAAGATAAAGGCTTACCGCCAGCACGGTTCCAGCGGCGAGTATTGTGGGGAAGATCGGCCTTTCGGCGCCTTTGCGGCGCAGCATCCCTATCATCATCGCACCGGCATGATCGGGCAGCAGCCCGCGCGCCGGGACGAGGACCGTCAGGAAGGCGACCGCCACCAGCATCAGCGCGAACCAACCCGCCCCGCCCGCGCCAACGAAGGTCAGATACCCGCCCACGATCCCAAGCACGACAGCCAGGACCGAGACCCAGGCCCAGCGTCGCACGGTATCGACGAAAAGCCCGATCCCCGCGATGACCGCGAAATAGGCGTAGAGCCAGTAGGGCGCGTCGCTCTCGCCGCCGACCACGAAGGGCGCGACCGACGCGCCGATGAGGCCGACGGCGGCGAGGAACGGCCCGTAGAACCAGCCAAGCACGATGGCGAGAAGCGCCGTGGCGACGAGGCCGAGCATCGCCGTCTCGGGCCCGATCAGCCCGTAAAGCTGGCGCGCCGCGACCACGCCGCCGAAGATCGACACAAGCCCCGCGCCGGAGAAGGTCGAGGGGAGATAGGCTGTCGCGTCATCCTCCCGATCGCCCCAGCGGCGGCGCAGCCAATCGCCCGCGCCAATGAGGACAAGACCGAAGAGGATCGCCGCCGCGACCCGCGCGGCAGGCGGCAAAAGGCCATTCTCGATGCCGTACTGGACGAAGAATATCCCCGCGAGCGCGAGAGACAGGGCCGAAACCGCATAGACCCAATTGAGCTTCAGCCACTCGCCAAAACGCTCGGCGGCGGAGGGGCCGGTGCGAACGGCGCGGGCGGGTGGCGAGACCGGCGGGGGCGTCGCATCCCCTGCGGGACGGCTGCCCCACGGATCGCGCGGCCGCGCCGCGATCGGTTCCTCGGCCGTCGGCGCAGCTTCAGGCGATTCAAGCCCCGGCATATCGGCTGCGTCGTCCGCGATGTGCGCCACGCCCGCGCTTGCCGCCGCGGCGACTGCCCCGTGGGACCCCGCCCCTTCGTCCGGTGTTCGCGATTGCCCCACCGTCGGAGGGATCGGCACATCACCGATGTTGAGCCTCCGCTCAAGCAGGTCTACCCGCCCCTTCAGGCGCGAGACCGCCACCAGCAGCACGATAACCGCAACGGGCAGGGCCAGAACGGCCAGCACCGCGAGAATGCCAAGAACTTCCATCCCGTCCCTCGGATCAGCGCCGGATCATTCTGTCCGGCTTTGCCCCTTCATAGCAGGGCATTGGCAACTGAGAAGTCAGGAATCGCTTCCCCCGGTCGCGGAGGTCTCGCCCTTGCCCATTCCGAAAAGCCCGGCGAGCCCCCGGCTGACGAGATTGGTGACCCTCGGCTTCGGCAGGGCCGCGAAGGGCAAGGGGCGGCAGACCTCGATCGCCGCGACACCGACCCGCGCGGTCAGCGCGCCATTGATGACCCCTTCGCCAAAACGGCGCGAGAGTTTCGACAGAAGTCCGCCGCCCGCGACGGAGTGGATCAGGTCATCGCCAACCGCGACCGCGCCCGTGGCCACCAGATGGGTCAGTACGGTCCGGAGCAGCCGCCAGCTTCCGAAGGCCCCGGCGCGCCCGCCGTAGATCTCCGCGATCCGCCGAATCATGCGCAAATTCGCGATCAGCGCCGCTGCGACATCGGCAAGCGCCAGGGGAACAATGGCCGTCACCGTCGCCACCTGCCGGGCAGAAGCTTCGATCTCCAGCCGCGCCATGCGGTCGAGAGGCGCCATCAGCTCGGCCTCGGCCAGGGCCAGAAGCGCGTCGGCATCAAAGACATCGCCCGCCCGCTCCTTCAGCCGCGCGCGGCCCCATTCGGTATCCGCGCGACCCGCGTAAAGCGCCTCGATCCGCCCCACGACCTTCCGTGCGGCGGTCAGGTCATGCGACCCGGCAGCGGCGAGCGCCGCCTTGTGGACCCCGTCAAGCCGCATCAGCCGCGCATAGGCCGACCATTCGCGCAACGCGATCAGCAGCGCCGCAAGGACGAAAAGGCCGACCAACACCGCCGCCGCCCAGCCCAAAAGCGGGTAGTCGGCGAAGAGCCGGTCGATGAAGGTCCAGGCCGCGACCGAAAGGATGAACGTGAACAGCGCCGAGGCGGAAAGCCAGAAGAACCGCCCGAGCTTCGACTTCGGCCGCGCGGCAAGAAGCGCCACCGCCTGCATCGCGCGGCCCTCCGGCGCGCCCGCGGTGATCTCCGGCACCGGCGGCACCCGGTCCGGCCCCTCCGGCGCGGGCGCGTCCCGTTCGATCACCACGGGACCTTTCGGTTTCATCATCTCTGGCCCCTTCACAATCTGTCGCCGATCAGGAATTCCGCCGCCCGGTCAAGCCGGATATGCGGCGGCCCCTCGCCCGGTTTCAGCGCAACCTTTGCAGGTGCGAAGGCCATCACGCTGTAATCCTGATCGAGCCAATGCGCCGCGCCTTGCCGCGCCGGCGACAGGATCGCCGCAGGATTCTCGGGCAGTTCGCCCGCATACATCGCCACCTCCCGCCCCGTCGCCAGAAGCCGCCCCCGGACGGCATCGAGCGTTGAACCATCGTGGCTCACCTGCTCCTCCACCGTGGCACGGACCGAGGCGATGGACATCGCCGCCGTCTGCGCCCCCGCGAAATCGGCCCGGTCCCTGGCGTCGCGCATCAGGGCCGCCATGATCCCGGTCAGGCGCATGTGCTGGCTGTGGTGGAGATGATCCGCCTTGGTTGCGGCGAAAAGAATACGCTCCACGCGCTTGGCCCCCAGAAGCGAGGCGAGCCATCTGTTCCGGCCCGGCCTGAAGGCGTCAAGGATGCCCGCCATCGTCCGCCGCATATCTTCGACCGCACGCGGCCCGGCATGGATTGCGCCCAGAGCGTCGATCAGCACGATCTGCCGGTCGATCCGTGCGAAATGGTCGCGGAAAAAGGGTTTGACCACCTTCGCCTTGTAGGCGTCGAACCGCCGCTCCATCTCGCGCCGGAGCGATCCGCGCGGGGCAACACCCGCCTCGGGCAGTGGAGCGAACGTCAGAACCGGCGAGCCCGCCAATTCACCCGGCAGAAGGAACCGGCCGGGCGTGCAATCGGAGTAACCGGCCGCTCGTGCGGCAGTCAGATAGGCCGTGAAACTCTCTGCCAGCGCTTTCGCAGTGACCTCGTCGAGCGGCAGCGCCGCGTCCGTCGCCCCGGCCAACGACAGGAAATCCGACGCCTCATCCCGCTCGGCGATCCGCTCCATCACCTCGCGCGACCACTCGGCATAGCTCAGGTCCATCAACGCGAGGTCGAGAAGCCATTCGCCGGGATAGTCCACGATGTCGAGATGCAGCGTCCTGATGCCCCTGATCGCGCCCATCAGCCCGCCGTCCTGCAAACGAAACGACAGGCGCAGTTCGCTCACCGCCCGCGTGCTTTGCGGCCAATGCGGTTCCGGCCCGGTCAGCGCGGCCAGATGCGCCTCGTAATCGAAGCGCGGCACGGTGTCGTCGGGCTGCGGCTGAAGAAAGGCCGACCGGACGCGGCCCTCGGAGGCGGCGCGCAGCCCCGGCATCCGTGCCCGGTCCATCAGGTTCGCGACCAGCGACGTGATGAACACGGTCTTGCCCGCACGCGAAAGTCCGGTCACACCAAGACGCAGCACCGGATCGGAGAACGGCTCGGTCAGCCCCGCGCCAAGATCGCCGATGCCGCGCAGTATCCCATCCGCCAGATCGCCTATGCCCACGTCACCCGCCTCTTGTTTCGTCTCAAGATAGCGGCGCACCGCGGCACTGTGTAGGGGCGATTGCCAAGCGCGGGCGCGAAGGCTAGGGGAAGGCATGCCCAGATACGCGCTGAAAATCGAATATCACGGGGGACCCTTCGCCGGCTGGCAGCGTCAGTCGGGCCAACCCTCGGTGCAGGAAGCGGTCGAAACAGCGCTCCGCGCGCTCGAACTCGACGCCCCCGGCATCGCCGCCGCGGGGCGCACGGATGCGGGCGTCCACGCCACCGGACAGGTCGCCCATTGCGACCTTGGCCGCGACTGGGACCCGTTTCGCCTCTCCGAGGCGCTGAACTGGCACCTGAAACCCGCCCCCGTGGCGATCACCGCCGCCGCGCGTGTCTCCGGCGATTTCCACGCCCGCTTTTCGGCCATCGAACGCCGCTACCTCTTCCGCCTCATCGCACGCCGCGCGCCCCTCACCCACGACAGGGAGCTCGCCTGGCATGTGCGCACCTCTCTCGACGCCGAAGCGATGCGACGCGGTGCGGCCCACCTGATCGGCACGCACGACTTCACGACCTTCCGTTCCACGCTCTGCCAGTCGGCAAGCCCGGTGAAGACGCTCGATGAGATCACCATCGAGGACCTGCCGCTGCCGTCAGGCACCGAATACCGCTTTCACCTCCGCGCCCGCAGCTTCCTGCACAATCAGGTCCGCTCCATCGTCGGCACGCTCGAACGCGTCGGCGCGGGGGCCTGGCCCCCCGACCGCGTCCGCGACGCCCTCGACGCCCGTGACCGCGCCGACTGCGGTCCGGTCTGCCCACCGGACGGGCTCTATCTCACCGACGTCACCTACCCCGAAGATCCCTTCGCCTGAGCTTCTTCATTGAAGAAATACCCCGGGGGAGTCGCCGCGCCAGCGGCGACGGGGGCAGCGCCCCCTCAGGCGTTCAGGTCCTTGAGGAGCCGCCCGTGCTTTTTCACCTCAGCCAGGACATCGCCAAAGGTCAGCAAGCCCTTCCCCTTCAGCATCGGCAGAAGCTTCAGCAAAGCCTCGGCCGTCGCGATCGTATCGCCAAGCGCGGTGTGCCGCGCCTCTTCGGGGATCGTGATGCCGAGGCGGTGGGTCAGCGAATCCAGGCTGTGGCTTTCGGTCATGCCGTAGATCACCGCTGACAAGAGCACGGTATCAAGGATCGGGTTGTCGAAAGCGCGCCCGATCTCGGCCTCCCTCCGGCGCAGGAATTCCATGTCGAAGGGCGCGTTATGCGCGATCAGCACCGCACCTTCGGCGAAGCCGTGAAAGCGGCGCAGTGCCGTCGGCACATCGGGCGCGCCCGCCACCATCGCATCGTTGATCCCGTGGATCTCGGTCGCCTTGGGCGGGATGCCACGTCCCGGATCGACAAGCGTATCGAAAACCTCCCCCGCAACGCGCCGCCCGTTGACAAGGCGAAGGGCCGCGATCTGCACGATTTCGTCGCCCTCCTTCGGCAAAAGCCCCGTCGTCTCGGTGTCGAAGACGACATAGGCCAGATCGTCGAGCCGCGTGTCCGACAGCGCTACTGCGGCGGGCTTGAAAAGAAGGTCGAAATCATAGACCACCCGTCGCGACACCGGCTCAGGCCGTCGCCCGACGACGCGCGCCTCGCGCAGGGGCAGGCAGATCGCGGCGCGTCCGCCGTTCCGCGTCTCGGGCCAGCATTCAGTCGCATGGCTGCCCAGGACGCTACGCCCCGTCACGTCGTCGCTGGCGCGGTCAACCGGCTCGGCAAGCCAGGCGTCGAGCGTCCCGATCGGCAGCGGATCGCCCGCCCAGGTCAGCTCGATCATCGCGCCCGGCCCGTCCTCGGCCACCGCCACCGCAAAGCCGCCCGCGCCCCTGGTCTCACTTAGTCGTTGGGCGATACCGGCCAGCAGCGCCACGATCTCGAACCCGTTGCACCGCAGCAGGAGCGCCGCGCCCTCGGTCACGATCGACAGTCTCGCCGCCTCCATCCGCGCCCGGATACCGTCCAGCAGGTCGGCACTTCGGGTCAGCGGCAGCGGCCACCATCCCGCCCGCGCGGCGTCATAACGCCCGCCCAGTTCATTGATAGCGCGGGCAAGCGTGCCAACCTCTTCCATCAATGCGGCGTCGAGAGCGGCGTTCCGTGCTTCATCCCCTTCCGCCATCACGCCGATGACCGTCTGAAGGCTCGCCGCCGGGCGACGGATGCGGTCGAAGATTTCCTCCAAGAGACGCTCACGCCCGGCGTGGGCGGCCATATCCGCGGTCACATCGCGCAGCGTCAGCACATAGCCCGCACCGCCTTCGCCCGCCTCTTCCACGAGACGCATCCGGCCCGACAAGAGCCGCCCGCCATCCTGCGTCGCCACCATCATGTCCGAGACCGCATCGGGATCGCCCGAGGCGATCAGCCGGTCATAGGCGTGGCGCAGGGGCGCCTCGCGCAGATAGGTGAAAACCGGGCGATTCAGACCAAGAGCGGCATCGGTGCCAAGAAGCCCCGCCGCCTGACCGTTGTAAAAGACCATCTGGTGGCGCGCGGAGCAGAGAAGCACCCCCACCGGCACATCGGACAAGAGCGCCTCGAGCCGGGTCTTTTCCTCGGCCAGCCGCCGGGTCTCGCGCTCCACCGCCTCGGCCAGCGCGCTGCGGGTCAGGGTCAGGTTTTCGGCAACGGCGCCCGCCGCCGGGGCCAGATCGCCAAGATAGCGCCCGGGCGTCAGGTCCAGCGCCCCCGTCCCTTCCGCATGGGCCTGCGCCCGCAGGCCGGCGGAAATCCGGCCAATCGCACGCGCCACGTTTTCATCGAAAAGGTACCAGACCCAGGTCACCAGTCCGAGAAGGACAAAGGACGCGATGCTTCCCGCGAGGATGAAGCCGTTCAGGAGTTCGGCGTCGCCGATCTTGCGAAAGCCGAACCAAAGACCGGCGATCACAGCCGCGATGCCACCGAAAGCCAATGCGGCGAAGAAGAGAAAGATGCGGAGCCGGAGGCTCAGCTTCTCAAGCATCGCCTCCCGCCCCTTTGGCGCCGTTGTCGAGCAGCCGGCGCACTTCGTCCCGAAGCTCCTTCAGCTCGAACGGCTTGGCGATGAATCCATCGGCACCGAGCGCCAGCCCCTTGCGCCGCTCCATCGTCGATCCGCGCGCGGTCATCATCAGGATCTTCACATCCTTCAGCGCTGGGTCCATTCGAACCGTCTGGCAGATCTCATAGCCCGAAACCTCGGGCAGCATCACATCGAGCAGCACCAGATCGGGCGCGCTGGCGCGGATCTTCGGCATCGCTTCCGCGCCATTGGCGATGCGCTCATGGGAATAGCCCTCACGCGTGAGAACGTAATCAAGCGCCAGAGCGATGTTATCCTCATCCTCGACGATCAGAACCCGATGTCTGAGCTTCGGCCCTTCCATCCTACCCTCCACCACAAGCGGCCGCGACGAGCGGATCATCCGCTGCCTGCATCCACTTTGTACCCTTCAGCGTTCCGTCTTCCGAAAGTGTCGCGCCGTCCATCAGATCGGCCCGCGCACCCTTGGCGCAATCGAAGGCCTGCGGGATGCGCCGTTCAGGCAACCATCTTTGAATGACCACGGCGTTCGCGGCGAAGATCTGCGGGTCCGAAGCCGAACGGGCCGCTGTCGCCCGGTCCACCGCGATGAAACGCGATACACTCGGGAAAAGATAGCTCCACGGCCGGTATATCGCGCGGTCGCTCGGCGCGCTCGCGACCACGACGCCTTCGGGCAGCGCATCACGCATCCGCGGATACCAGGTGTACTCGTTCCAGATGGAGTAGCTGAGCATCGCAAGGCCGATGCCCGCCGGAAGTACCCACTTCGGCAGCTTGCGCCCGATCATGCGGCCGCTGAGGTGGTTCGCTATGATGACGATGCAGGCAACGCCCGCACCTGCCGCGATGGTCGAGATGAAATCGGTCAGCATGTGTTGGTCTCCGTCACGACAGAACTCCTTTGCCGTGGCCGACGGCCGACTGCATGGTGCGCACGACGACAAAGGCGTCGCGCAGGTGGCTGCGCTCGAAATCCGGCAGCTCGGAGGGTTCGAGGAAATTATCCGGTTTCTGGCCTGCACGGACACAGGCCGCCTGATGGGTCAGCCGGGTTTCCGCGATCAGGTCATAGGCGGCGATAAGATCACGGCCGCCCGAAACGGAGATGATCCCGGCCTCTGCCGCCGCTGTCAGACGTGCGCGCGTGTTGACCGCCGCGATACGGCCCTGAAGCGCATAGACGCGGGCAAGGTCGGTCACCGGCACCACGCCGGAATGCTTCATGTCGATCGTATGGCGGTGGTCGCCGGAACGGATCGTCGCGAAGCCGCGCAGAAGACCAAGTGGCGGCGCGTGCTTCAGCGAATTCGACACCATATGTGCCACGAAGATCGAGTTCCGCGCGGCCGCTTCCAGCGTTTCGGACTGAAGATCGCCGAAGAGCTTCGGCGCGCCGCCGATGGGGCGCAGGTCGAACATGACGGAGGCGAGCATCTGCGCCTCGGGGTCGGGTGTCGCAATCCAGCGGCGGAAGTAGTCGCGCCATTTCGCCATCGGCTGACACCAGCGCGGGTTGGTCGCCATCATGTCGCCGGGGCAATAGACGTAGCCACATTCGTTGAGCCCGTCCGAGACGATCTTTGCGAGCGCGGCGAAATACTCCATGTCGTGCTCGGTCACCGCATCGTCGATCATCAGGCAATTGTCCTGATCGCTGACGCCGGTCTGTTCCTGCCTGCCTTGTGATCCGCAGGCGAGCCAGAGATAGGGCACCGGCGGCGCGCCCAGTTGATCCTCGGCCATCGCCAGAAGCCGCCGCGTCACCGCGTCCGCGATGTCGGTGATAAGGCGCGTGGTCGCGTCATGGGCCTGATGGCCGCCGACCAGTTGGAGGAGAAGCTGCGGGATGCGGCGCGTGACCTCGGCAAGCTCGGTTACGGCACGCGCGCCCGCGATGTCGCGGATCAAGACCGAAGAGGAGAGCGCCTGAAACCTCGTGATGTCGGTCTGCGTGATCATGCCCACCAGACGGCCCGCCTCGGTGATCGGCAGATGGCCGATCCTGCGCTCCAGCATCAGGTTCAGTACGTCCGAGCCAAGCGCGGTCGGCGGCAGCGTCACCAGGCCGGTGGCCATGATCTTCGACACCGGCGTATCGCCTGGCAGCCCTTCCGCCAGAACCTTGTTCGTCAGGTCCCGCGTCGTCACGAGACCGATAAGTTCCCCATCCGCAGCCGTCACACCGACGCTTGAGATATGGGCAGCGCGCATCTGCTCAGCGACCTCGCGCACGGTAGCCTCGGCATGGCAGGTCACCGGGTCGCGCGCCATCAACTCCCCCACCCTGCGGGACGGCAGTTCGATCGGACGTGTATCGCTCGCGCGACCCCGGCTGAAGAAGCGCTGGAAGGCGGGGCTTTCGGCGATGAACTTGCGAAAGACCGCTGCGGGCAGCATCAGGAGATGGGTATCCTCGGACGTCCTGGCCGTCGTCGCCGCCAGACCGTCGCGCATCAGGCCGCGCTCACCAAAGCTGTTGCGCGGGCCGAGCAGCGAGACGAGGGCACCGTTCCGGTCGAAGATCTCGACACCGCCGGCCTCAATCAGGAAAAGACCCGTCAGGGGATCGCCGAAGCTGTAGATATCGACGCCCGCGGTCAGATGTCTGCGGCTGAAGGAACCGGCGACCCGCGCCAGTTCGTCCCGCGGCAGAGAATCGTATGGATGGACCGTCGCCAGGAAGCCCTCAATCGTGGTGCTTTCGCTCTGCACGGCGTCCTCCGGGGTCGGGATGGGCGCGCCCCGTCAAGGGCGCGCCCGGATGTCATATTTGGATCAGTGACCGGTGGCCGCGCCCGAACCGCGCGGGATACGGATCGATTCCACCAGTTCCTGAACCTCGACCGGCGGCTCTTCGGTCGCGCTCGAGATCACGTAGGCGACGATGAAGTTGATGAGCGCACCAACCGCACCGAAGGACGTGGACTTGATCGACAGAAGCAGCGGATCGGTATCCGTGAAGCTGTTCGTGTCAGGCACGAAGAACCAGCCCTTGTGCAGGAAGATGTAGACGACGGTCACGATCAGACCGGCGAGCATACCCGCGACAGCGCCCTTGTTGTTCACGCGCTTCGAGAAGATGCCCATCATCAGCGCCGGGAAGATCGACGCCGCCGCCAGACCGAAGGCCAGGGCCACCGTCTGCGCCGCGAAGCCCGGAGGGTTGAGACCGAGCCAGGTCGCAACCGCAATCGCCACACCCATCGAGATCCGGGCGGCCAGAAGTTCGCCCTTCTCCGAGATGCCTGGGTTCAACTGACCTTTGATGAGGTCGTGGCTGATTGCCGAGGAGATTGCCATCAGCAAGCCCGCCGCGGTCGAGAGCGCGGCGGCAAGACCACCGGCGGCGACCAGAGCGACGACCCAGCCCGGAAGGTTCGCGATTTCCGGGTTGGCAAGCACCATGATGTCGTTGTTCACGGTGAGTTCGTTGGCGTCCTTGTCGCCAACGTAGTTGATGAGGCCGTCGCCGTTCTTGTCTTCGAACGTCAGGAGGCCCGTCTTTTCCCAGTTCTTGACCCAGTCAGGACGCGCCTCGTAGGACAGCGCCGCGGCTTGCGGGCCTTGGGGGTAGATCGTGTTGATGAGGTTGAGGCGCGCCATCGCGGCCACAGCCGGAGCAGTCAGGTAGAGAAGCGCGATAAAGACAAGCGCCCAGCCCGCCGAAGAGCGTGCATCCGAGACCTTCGGAACGGTGAAGAAGCGCACAATGACGTGCGGCAGACCCGCCGTACCGATCATCAGCGACACGGTGAACAGGAACATGTTCAGGGTCGTGTCCTGCTGTGTCAGGTAGGACTTGAAGCCGAGATCGGTGACCAGCCCTTCCAGCGTCGAAAGGATCGGCTGACCGGTCTGGACATCGTTCGAGAAGAGGCCCAGCGCCGGGATCGGGTTGCCCGTCAGTTGCAGCGAGATGAAGATCGCCGGAATGGTGTAGGCGATGATCAGAACGACGTACTGGGCGACCTGGGTGTAAGTGATGCCCTTCATGCCGCCAAGAACGGCGTACATGAACACGATCGCGGCACCGATGTAGAGACCCGTCGAAGCCTGCACTTCGAGGAAGCGCGAGAAGGCGACGCCAACGCCGGTCATCTGACCGATAACATAGGTGATCGACGCGATGATCAGGCAGACAACAGCCACCATGCGGGCGGTCGGGCTGTAGAAACGGTCGCCGATGAATTCCGGAACCGTGTATTTGCCGAACTTGCGCAGATAGGGCGCGAGCAGCATGGCGAGCAGAACGTAGCCGCCGGTCCAACCCATGAGATAGGCCGAGCTGTCGTAGCCGCCGAAGGCGATGAGACCCGCCATCGAGATGAAAGAGGCGGCCGACATCCAGTCGGCGCCTGTCGCCATGCCGTTCATGACCGGGTGAATACCCCGACCGGCGGCATAGAACTCAGCGGTCGAGCCCGCGCGGGCCCAGATCGCGATACCGATGTAAAGCGCGAAGGTCGCGCCAACAACGAGAAGGTTGAGTGTAAACTGATCCATTGTCCCTGCTCTCCCTTATTCTTCCACGCCGTGTTCACGGTCGAGCTTGTTCATGCGCCAGGCATAAACGAAGATCAGGACCAGGAACACGAGGATGGAGCCCTGTTGGGCGAACCAGAATCCGAGATCGGTGCCACCGATCTTGATGCCTGCGAGCATCGGTCTCAGCAGGATGCCGAACCCGAACGACACGATGAACCAGATCACCAGGAGGATCCTGATGAGGCTGATATTCGCGGCCCAATAGGCATTCGACGAAGATTTGTCGGCCATTTTGCCTTACTCCCTAACGTTTCCTACCATCCGACACCCCGCGTCCTGCGGGGGATGCCGGCCTCCCTCATTGCACCGCGCGCGTGACGATGGGGTCGAGCGCGGCGGCGATGTCGGCGATGGACCCCATCGCATCGACTGCTTCGAGCACACCGTGATCCCGATAGTGTGCAATCAGTGGCGCGGTCTCGGCATGATAGGCGCCAAGCCTGGCACGCGCCGTTTCCGCATTATCGTCGGCACGGCGCTTGAACGCCGTGCCTCCGCACTTGTCACAGGTGCCGGCCTTTGCGGGCGGCTTGCCGATATCATGGTAGCCTTCGCCGCAGGCGGCGCAGGTGAAGCGGCCCGCGACGCGTCCGATCATCGCCTCGTCATCGACTTCGAGGCTGATCGCCGCGGTGACCCTCTGGCCGGCGCTGTCGAGCAGCGCGTCAAGCGCCTCCGCCTGCCCTGCTGTGCGCGGGAAGCCGTCGAGGATGACGCCCGCCTTCACATCCGGTTCGGCCATGCGGTCCTTCAGAATGGCCAGAACGATCTCGTCCGAAACGAGACCGCCCGATTCCATCACCGATTTCGCGGCAAGTCCGGCCGGGGTGCCCGCAGACACCGCAGCGCGCAGAAGATCCCCGGTCGAAAGTTGGATCAGGCCGAAGCGTTCTTCCAACATCCGTGCCTGCGTACCCTTCCCGGCCCCCGGCGGGCCAAGAAGGATGAGAACGGCGGGGCTGGACATGACCTCGCTCATCCAGCTCAGGCCTTGTTCATTCGGTTGTCGATCAGGTCATCGACGACCGAAGGATCGGCCAGCGTCGAGGTGTCGCCCAGTGCGCCGTAGTCATTCTCGGCGATCTTGCGCAGGATCCGGCGCATGATCTTGCCGGAGCGGGTCTTCGGCAGGCCCGGCGCCCATTGGATGAGGTCGGGCGAGGCGATCGGCCCGATCTCGGTGCGGACCCATTTCACAAGCTCCTTGCGAAGATCCTCGGTCGGCTCCACGCCGTTCATCAGGGTGACATAGGCATAGATGCCTTGTCCCTTGATCTCATGCGGGTAGCCTACGACGGCGGCCTCGGCGACCGCCGCATGGGCGACAAGCGCGCTTTCGACCTCGGCCGTGCCCATCCGGTGACCCGAGACGTTGATCACGTCATCGACGCGACCGGTGATCCAGTAGTAGCCGTCCGCGTCCCGGCGACAGCCGTCGCCGGTGAAGTAATAGCCTTTGTACTGCTGGAAATAGGTCTCCTGGAACCGCTGGTGATCACCCCAGACGGTGCGCATCTGGCCCGGCCAGCTGTCGGCGATGCAGAGGACGCCCTCGACGCCATTGCCCTCGATCAGCTTGCCGCTTTCGGCTTCAAGCACGGCAGGCTTGATGCCGAAGAAAGGCACCGTGGCGGAACCCGGCTTCGTCTCTGTCGCGCCCGGAAGGGGCGTGATGAGATGGCCGCCGGTTTCGGTCTGCCACCAGGTATCGACAATGGGGCACTTCCCCTTACCCACCACGCGGTCGTACCAGGTCCAGGCCTCGGGGTTGATCGGCTCGCCCACCGATCCCAGAAGCCGCAGCGAGGAGAGGTCATGCTTCGTCACGAACTCCTCGCCCTGTCCCATCAGCGCGCGGATCGCCGTCGGCGCGGTGTAGAATTGGTTGACCTTGTGTTTGGCGCAAACCTCCCAGAAGCGACCGGCGTCGGGATAGGTCGGCACACCCTCGAACATCAGCGTCGTCGCACCATTCGCGAGCGGCCCGTAAATGATGTAGCTGTGCCCCGTGACCCAACCCACATCGGCGGTACACCAGAAGACATCGCCGTCCTTGTAATCGAACGTATATTCGTGGGTCATCGCGGCATAGACGAGATAACCGCCCGAGGTATGGACGACCCCCTTCGGCTTGCCGGTAGAGCCCGAGGTGTAAAGGACGAAAAGCGGATCTTCGGCGCCCATCGGGCGGATCGGGCAATCGGGCGCGACCTCCGCCATCTGTGCCTTCACATCGACGTCGCGGCCTTGAACCCAGGTGGTCTGGTCGCCCGTGTGCTTCACGACGAGGCAGCGCACCTTGTCCGAGCAATGCAGAAGTGCTGCATCGGCATTGGATTTGAGCGCAGTGCGGCGACCGCCACGCGGGGCAGTGTCAGCGGTGATGACGACCTTCGCGCCCGAGTCGTTGACGCGGTTCGCCAGCGCATCGGGCGAGAACCCGGCGAAGACGATCGAGTGAATCGCGCCAATCCGCGCGCAGGCGAGCATCGCATAGGCCGCCTCGGGGATCATCGGCAGGTAGATCACCACCCGGTCGCCGCGCATCACGCCCTGGCTCAGAAGGACGTTCGCCATGCGGCAGACATTCTCGTGAAGCTGACGATAGGTGATGTGCTGCGCCGGTGTCTTCGGATCATCCGGCTCCCAGATGATCGCCGTCTGATCGCCGCGCGTCGCCAGATGGCGGTCGACGCAATTGTAGGCGACGTTCAGAACACCATCCTCGAACCATTTGATATCGACGCTGCCAAAGCTGAAATTGGTGTTCTTGACCTTGGTATAGGGCTTGATCCAGTCGATCCGCTTGCCGTGCTCGCCCCAGAACGCGTCCGGGTCCTTGACCGAAGCCGCATACATGCTGCGGTAGATCTCGGGGGTGGCGTGCGCCGTTTCGAAACCTGCGGGAATGGCCCGCTTTCCCATAGCTTCCACAGAAGCCTGTCCGCCTGCGCTCATGGCGATACCCCCCTCTAAAAATTTCCTCCGCCGCCCCAAGGTGATCGCAACATGATTGCATGGCAGAGCGGCCTTCGGAGATATGGTAAACCAATTGCCGACAAAATTCTAACACATTTTATTCATTGGCTTTTTTTGTAAATAATTTGACTGATTGAGTGATAATTTTGTAAATTTTCTATCAGCCCACGCGGCGAAGCGGCGTAAATTCAACCTCTTGGCTGTTCACGGATCGGTGAAGACAGGCCCGCCGGCAAGCGCCGCGCCAAAATCGGCTGAACACGCGCGACGGAAGCCAGATTCAGGCGCGTCTCTCCGTTAACGCTCACAATTTCAGGAAGATTCGCCGCCCGACCGGAACGCTCAAACCGCGGCGCTTATCGCGTCCTCAGCATTTGGTGCGGCAAGGTCCAGACGGGCTGCCGCGACCGCTTCGTCGATATCGTGCGCATAGTGCGCGCGTGGAGCACGAAGGCCGATAGACAGAAGCATTCGGCGGATGTCCGGGCTTGTCCCGCTCAGGTAAAGCCGCCCACCCTTGCGCGCCATCTTCCGTGCGAGAAGCTCGACCGAATGCGCGGCGGTGCTGTCGAGAAAAGGCACCTCGGCGAAATCTATGACAAAGGCGCGCGGCCGGTCGGCGATGCGGTCGAGAACCACCCCCACGGTCGAAGCCGCGCCGAAAAAGAACGCGCCCTTGATCCGGTAGACGACGATCTCGCGCCCCACCGCGACACCGCTGTCGTATTGCGAAAGCTCATCCGCCCGGTCTTCAGGCACCAGGGGGGCGCGTTCCTCGACATGGGCGGCGTCCGACATTCGGCGGATGAAAAGCACCGCGCCGAGGACGAAGCCAACCAGGATGCCCTCGGTCAGGTCGCGGAAGATGACGAGGAAGAAGGTCACCAGAAGCACCAGCGCATCGCCCGATGACGTGCGCAGGAGCATCCAGAACTCCTCTTTCTCGATCATGTTCCAGGCGACGATGGCGAGAACGCCCGCGAGGGCAGCCAGCGGAATGGCCGAGGCAAGCGGCGCGAAGACGACCATGAACAGAAGGACGAAAGCCGCATGGCAGATACCCGCGAGCGGTCCATGCGCGCCCGCCCGCACGTTGGTCGCGGTCCGCGCGATGGTGCCGGTCACCATGATCCCGCCAAAGAACGCCGAGCCGATGTTGGCGATCCCCTGCGCCAGCAATTCGGCGTTTGAGCGGTGATGGCGTCCGGTCATCCCGTCCGCCACGACCGCCGACAAAAGCGACTCGATGGCGCCGAGAAGCGTGAAGCTGATGGCGTAGGGCAGCGCGCGCGCCAGGGCGGCGGGGCTCAGGTCGGGCAGCGATGGCGCCGGGAGCAGGCGGGGCAGATCGCCGAAGCGGCTTCCAATGGTCTCGACCGGCAGCCGGAGCAACGCCGCGGCGACCGAGGCGAGGACAACGGCGATCAGAAGGCCCGGCCAATGTGGCCTGAGATGCTTCAAGCCTTGAATGACGGCGATGGTGCCAAGCGCGATGGCAACCGCCGCCCCCGTGACGCTGCCGCGCGCGGCCCAGAGGGCCTGAAACTTGGGCCAGAGCGCGGCCGGTTCCGCGCCGGTCAGCGTCATCCCGAATAGATCCCTCACCTGACTGGCGAAGATGATGACCGCAATGGCGGCCGTGAACCCGACTGTCACCGGATAGGGAATGTATTTGACGTAAGTGCCAAACCGGAACAGCCCCGCCGCCGCAAGGAAGACCCCGGCCATCAGCACGGCCGTAGACAACCCCGGAACGCCGATTTCGGCCACACAGACCGCGACCAGCACAATGAAGGCCCCGGCAGGCCCGCCGATCTGAAACCGCGATCCGCCAAGCGCCGAAACAATCGCACCCCCGACAATCGCGGTAAAAAGTCCCCGCTCCGGCCCGACGCCGGAGGCGATGGCGATGGCCATCGACAAGGGTAAGGCGACAATGGCGACGGTCAATCCGGCGATCAGGTCGGCGCGCAGTTCTCGCCGCCCGTAGCCTTCACGCAGGACGGTGATAAGCTTGGGAAGATACTGTTCCGAGAAACTGGGACTCGCGCCCCGTGCCGCAGGGTTCATGTTTGCCAAATTCCGTATTGCTGCTGACCCTCTAGATCGTCCAGACTTCTGTCAAGCCCGACCGCAGCGCAACTGAAAGACCACATGGCAACCGAAAAGATCAGCCCGATCCGCGACATAGACGACATGGCCCGCGCCCTTGCGCGCGACTTGCTGGAGCGCGCTCGGACCGCTGCGATCGCGGTCATCGACCCCGAGACGGGCGCCCCCTACGTCAGCCGCATCGCCTTCGGGCGCGCAGCGGACGGGACCTGCCTTGCGCTTCTCTCCGACCTCGCGCTCCACACCCGCGCCCTGCGGGCCGATCCGCGCGCCTCGCTCCTGATCGGAGAGCCGGGCGGCAAGGGCGACCCCCTGACCCAGCCCCGCCTGACCTTGATGGTCACGGCGCAGCCGGTCGAGGATGGGGAGCGCGTCCACCTGCGGCAAATCTGGCTCGCATTGCAGCCGAAATCGAAACTGTTTGTTGATTTCGCCGACTTCCACTTCTTTTGCTTCAAAATCCGCTACGGACATTTGAACGGAGGCTTCGGCAAAGCCTATGCGCTTGACGAAAAAGACCTTACACTCCGATAGGTAACGAAAATCGAATTTTTGCTTATTGCTATGTGATCGCGGATAGAAGTTTGCCTGAACACCATCCAGCTTGGCACGACGACGTGGAGCGCCAGTTGAATCGGCTGACCGCCGATCTGGTGTCGCGCCACGTCGGCATGTTGCTGACAAGCATTCTCGCAGCGATCGTTCTACCCTTCTGGGTGGTCTTCTTCTGCTATATCGCCACGATCCTGACCGAGATCGCGCAGCACAGGCTCCTGTCTGGCTTCGCCGCCCAGCCTACACGCCTGCGTCATAGTCTGTTTCTGATCGCCTCCGCACTTGGCAACGTCTTCTATCTTCTGCCGCCGGCGCTCGTCTGGCTGATGGATGATCCGCTGCTGATGTTCGCGGCGATGCTCGCCGTTATCGGTGCGCTCCTGAATGCCTCCGCAGTGCGGTCCGCGCATTTGCCCGCGGGCCTCGCGGCCGGCCTTCCGGCGGCGCTTTTCGCGATCTGGATGCCGGTGTCCAGGGTAAGCGCGCAAGAATCGACCATCAGCGCGACGATCGCGCTTGCCGGGGTTATCGCGCTGATCGGCTATTTCCTGTCGTCGATGATCCAGAACAACCGCGCCCAGCGCGAACTTGCGAAGGTCGCCGACAGCGCCCGCGCCGCGAGCGAGGCGAAATCGCACTTCCTGGCCGCGATAAATCACGAAGTGCGCACGCCCTTGAACGCGCTCCTCGGCCACAGCCAGCTTCTGCGCGACGCCAAGAGCCCGGAGGCCGCACGCGCCCACGCGGCCGAGATCGAACACGCCGCACGCGGGCTCGAAACGCTTGTCGAGGATGTCGTCGACCTCTCGGCGGCGGCCGAAGGAAAACTGCATTTCCAGCCAGCCACGGTATCGATCCGGACCGAGGTCGAACGGATTGCCGCTCATGTCATGCCGCGCGCCGACGGCATCGCACCGAAAATTCATACCGAAATCGCAAGCGAAGTACCGGAATTCGGGCGGTTCGACCCGGTGCTTTTGCGGAAATCTCTCGTTCACCTCGCAACCATCGCACTCAGCGAACAGGCGGACGCCGGTCAGCCCGAACTCAACATCCGCTGCGCGCTGGCACCCGGCCGCATCGATCGGCTGCGTTTCACTCTGGCGGCAAGCGAACCCGGTGCCGCGATGAATACCGGAGGAAGTCGTTTGAAGGTCGAGGGTCTGGAAGGCGACACCATCGGCCTCGCCCTCGTCAACAGCACCGCCGCTGTAATGGGAGCGAATGCCGCCGTGCTCCGGGCGCCGGATCAGACACTCGTCGCGCGGATCGAACTGCCCTTCGTCACTGTTCCGGAACCGCCCGCGACCGGGGCCGAAAACGTCTACGGTCGCCTCCGAACACTTGTGGTCGACGATATCTCAAGTAACAGGCTCGTTGTCGCGCAGATGCTCCGCAGCCTCAGGATCGAAGCGACCGAAGCCGCCAGCGGCCCCGAGGCGATTGCGCGGCTGCAAGACGACGAATTTGACCTCGTGCTTCTGGACATGAATATGCCCGACATGGACGGCGAGGCGACGCTTCAGTCGATCCGCAACTCCGGGACGCCCTGGTCGAACCTTCCCGTGGTTGCGCTGACCGCCGACACACTCGGCAGCCAGCGCGATCACTATCTGAGCATCGGGTTGAGCGGCTTTCTGACCAAGCCCCTGGACCGGCGGGTGCTCTGGTCCGAAATCATTTCGGCCTGTCCGCCCCCGCCACCGCTCTGATCAGCATCAGTTCGGATTGTCCATACGGATCGCCACCTTAACCGTCCCTTTCGAGGCGTTCTCCCAGTTCAGCGTGACGAGGTTCTTCGACGCGCCCTGTTGGATCTGGACAAAGGGCATATCGCTGCGCCGCTGCCCTGACGGGCCGGTGATCATCCCTTCCGCCACGATGGTGTCCACATTCCGCGCCCAGCCGCCAAAGGGTAGATAGGCCGAGGCATCGACCGTCCAGACTGACGACGTGCTCGCCTGATCGTGCTGGACACGCACCGGGTTGGCGCAAAGCTGCGTGATGGCGGTGAAGGTATTGGCTTCGATCCAGATATTGCGCATCCGGCCGTTGTCGAGCGGCGCAAAGGTTGTGTCCACGCCCTCGATCCGGTCAACCGATCCGTTCAGCGCCTTGAAGACGTTGCCCGAGAGGTTCAGACCCTGGAGGAAATGTCCCGCGCCATAAGGCTTGACCACGAAGAACCGGAACCACGGCGCCACATCGCTTGCCGTGAAGGTGTTGCCCGTCACGGTGAGCCCGCTGAACGAATACTGATTGGCAAAGCCCGGATCGCTTTCGTACTCGTTCGTCCACTCGATAAAGGAATTGTCGATGTAGTTGCCGGTGATCGTCGTCTTCACATCGGTCCCGACCATCACGAGCCCCGGCAGTCGCAGCCCCGCCGTCTCATCGTCGCCCTGGAACCAGTGGTTGCCGACGATCAGGTTTCCCGCCCCGCCAAGCACCGCGAAATGCCGAAAATGCATGCCACGGTTATCCCGGATCTTGAGATCATTGGCATTGGCGTTGAAGCCGATCGACACACGATCCTGCGCCCGGAGCGGACTCTCATTAGAGGTCAGAAGGCAGCGGTCGATCATCATGCCCTGGCAGCCGTCGCCGATGGAGGTGATGCCCCGATCGCGCGGCTTGGTGATGTGGCAGTCACGAACATGGAAGATCAGACCGCTCGGCGGCAGCATGATGCCGCTGGCATAGCCGTTGCACTGCAACTCGACATCGTCGAGCACCATCTTCGACAGTGACGCGAAGCCCGCATAGTCGAGGACATATTTGAAACGCGTGAAGGTGTAGACCTGCGTCCCTGCGGCACCGTAAAGCGGCTGGCTCAGCGTCAACGTCCCGGCCCCGACGTTGACGGCTGTGACATAGACCTCGCGGCCCACGCCCGCTCCCTCCACCAGCGATCCCACCGGGACGTTCGCGATGTTCGCGACCGCCGAAAGAACCCTTTCGTTCGACGTGCTGTAGCTGGCCTGCGACGTCGCAACGGTCGGTGTCCAGGCCGGGCCGTCGATCACATTGAACTGACCATTGCGGATCACCCGGCGCGTGGCGAAGGTCGTCTTGTTGTCGACTGCCGCCTGCATGTCGATCGGTCCGGTCACCTCGATCCGCCGACCGCCAAGGTCGAGCGTCTCGTGATCGGCGAAATTCAAAAGCGCCTGAAAGGCCTTCTTGAAGCCCAGTTCCTCATCCCCGAAGGCCGCCGCATAGGTTTCGAGGTTGAAGCTCCGCGTCATCGCAAGGCGCCGGTTGACCGGCATCACCACCGTACCCTCGAACCGCGCAGGCGCCTCGAAGGTCACATCGGCATCAAGGAAATAGCTGCCGGAGGATATCAGCAGCGTCCGCCCTGTTGCGGCGGCATCCGCATCAGCAGCCTCGAAGGCAACGGAATCGTCCGTCACCCCATCCCCCACCGCGCCGTAGTCCCGCACATCGACCACGTCGATCATGTCGCGCACGAAGACCGAGGTTACATCCTCGATCTCGATATCGTCGATGCGGACAACACCACCATTCGGGCCGGTCAGATCAAGGCCGAGATGGCCGAAGATCGCCGCCCGGCCCCAGCTCATGTCGACGCCCGTGCGGCTGCCGGTGCCGAGGATGGCCTCCACCGTCTCGACCTTGCCATAGGCGGTCAGTTGGACGCTCGGCCCGGTCTCGACCACGCCCGTCACATGCGCGCCGCCCGAACCGCCAGCCCAGCCGGCAACGCGGACCGACGGAAGGTTGCCGCTCATCGCCTTCACACGGGCCCGCACCCGCAAGTAGCACCCCGGCAGGATCGCGGTATCACCGGTATGGCGCAGCTTCACCGTTGCGCCGGTCTTGACAAGCTCCAGACAGCCGCCAAAATCCTGATCGGCAGGCACCAGAACCGCGTCGGGCGATCCGTTCCAGGTCGGCGCGCCGGGTGTGCCATCGCCGCTCGACCAGACATCCAGACCCGACTCGAACGCGGGCGGCATAAAGATCAGCCCATCGGTAATCGCCTTGTTCATCCGCTGAAACCCCTTTGCTTTCTGCGCTCCGGCACGGCATGCAAAGACGGGCTGGTGTGCCCGCCAATGCCCGCCGTGGCGGGGTCGACATGCTCATTTCGGAAATTGCTCAGGGCTTTGCGGCCCTCGGCCCCGGTTCTAGCGCGCAGGGATTAGGGTGGCCTTACAGCAGCGTTCGGTGCTCAGACCGCTTCACCGCCGCCCCGCACCGGAACCACGCCATCGATCTTCCAGCCGGATGCGCCGGGGCTCATGAAATAGTCGAAGAGGTGTTCCTGACCTGCCGCGTCACGGAACCCCATGCGCTGGACCATCTGGCCGCCCTCGGTGCGCACGCCATAGTAGATCACGCCAGCGGGCCGCCAGATCATGGGATAACCCTGACGTACCATCGACCCGAAAGTCTCGGGCGATGGATACATCGACTGGATCGTCGGCGAAGCGAAGGAATAGGCGGTGGCAAGGTCATCGGCCTCGAAGGCCTGGAGCTGATTGCCGATCACGCCGTGAATATCGCTCGCGTCGTCGGCGCTAAGCGCGCCCGCGACCAGACATGATACGACGGAAGCGGCCATCCAAAGCTGTCTCACGGCAGCCTCCCCTTACAAATGTGCTACAAAAAGACTGTAGCGGGCGAAGGAGACGATCCAAAATCACAAACTCTTGCCCAGGACCGGAGCCTCCGTTGCCCTTCTCTTTCCAGCGCGCCGACAAGAGCAGCGAAAAGGCCGTTCGCCGCATCGCCGCTGAACGGTTGGAGGCCTCGGCCCTCCTCCTCGACGACCCCTCCCTGCCGCGTGCGCCCCTCGTCCATGAGTTGCGCAAGAACGTGAAGAAGACACGCGCGCTGCTGCGTCTAGTGCGGCCCAGCTTCAAAGGGTTCGACCGTGAGAATGCCGCTCTCCGCGACGCGGCGCGCCTCATCTCCGACCTGCGCGACGCTGATGTCCTCGGCGCCAATCTTGACCGCACCGCCGCGAAAAGCGACCTCGCCCCGGACCGAATCGAGGCCCTCCGCGCGCATATCGCGCCCGCCGCCACATCCGCCTTCACCCCCGAAGATCGCCTGAAGGCCCACCGCGAGGCGATCGCCGCCGTCGAAGCGCGTATCAAGGGCTGGAAGATCGCAGGTGAGGATTTCGACGCGTTTCACGAAGGGCTTGAACGTAACTGGGACGCCGCCCGCACCGCAATGCGAAAAGCGCTCTCCGAACCCAGCGGGGCGTCACTGCACACTTGGCGCAAACGGGTCAAGGACCACTGGTATCACGCCCGCCTCCTCACGCCGATCTGGCCCGAGATGATGCGCGTGCATATCGCCATCGCCAACACGCTCGGCGAAACGCTTGGCGATGCCCGCGATCTCGCCTTCCTCGTTGAATCGCTCACCACCGGGTCTGTCGATGAGGCCGAGGCCGCCGCCGCCCTTGCCCGCATCGCAGCCGAGGACGAAAGGACACTCCTCGTTCAGGGCACGAAGCTCGGCGCGCTCCTCTTCTCGGAACCCGCCACGGGCCTCTCGCGCCGCTGGCGCGGCTGGTGGGACCTCTGGCGGGGTTCCTCCGTCAGATGAACGGGATGATCGGCACGCCGTGACCACATCCGCTCAGCGCCGCCAACAGCACAAAGACGACGATCAATCGCATCGTGATCCCTCCACAGCACAAGGTCGAGCGCCGATCATAGCGCAGTAATCCCTCCCGCACGAGGCCGATCATCGCATGCGCCTGCTCTCAGGCGGCGAGCTTGCCCTCCAGCGCCCGTTCGATCAGCGCAATCGTCTCCTCGACGCCATAAAGCGCTATGAACCCGCCGAAGCGCGGCCCCTGGCTCGCGCCCAGCAGCACCTCGTAAAGCGCCGTGAACCAGTCGCGCAGCGGCTCGAACCCATGCTCCTTGCCGACGGCGAAGACCATCGACTGCAAGGCCTCCGCATCCAGCCCGCCATCCCAGACCTTGAGCCGCTCCACCAGATCCTCAATCGCGGCGCGTTCCTTGTCGGAAGGCAACCGGAAGACCCGCGTCGGCGCCACGAAATCGCGGAAATAACGCACCGCGAATTCCGCCGCCTGATCCATCTGCGGGTTCGTCTCCGGCGTCGCGTCGGGCGCGTAGCGCTTGATAAAGCCCCAAAGACCGGACTTGTCCTTCGCGCCCGCCACACTCGCAAGGTTGAGAAGCATCGCGAAGGGCACAACCATATCCGACGCCGGCGGCTGCCCGTGATGGATATGCCAGACCGGATTGGCCAGCCGCGCCGCCGCGTCCTGATCGGGATAGGCGCGCAACTGCTGGTGATATTCGTCCACCGCCTTCGGGATCACGTCCCACCAGAGCCGCTTCGCGGTCTTCGGCTTCAGGTACATGAAATAGCCGAGGCTTTCGGTCGAGGCATAGGTCAGCCATTCGTCGATCGTCAGGCCGTTGCCCTTCGACTTCGAGATTTTCTGCCCCTGCTCGTCGAGGAACAGTTCATAGGTGAAATGCTCCGGCGGCCTCGCCCCAAGGGCCTCGCAGATGCCGTCATAGATCGGCGTATTGGTCGAATGATCCTTGCCGTACATCTCGAAATCGACGCCGAGCGCCGCCCAGCGCGCACCGAAATCCGGCTTCCACTGCAATTTCACCTGACCGCCCGTCACCGGCAGCGTCCATTCGCGGCCGTCCTCATCGTCGAAGGTGATCGTGCCATCCTTGGCGTTGACCTCCTTCATCGGCACATACAGCACGCGCCCCGTTTCGGGATGGATCGGCAGGAAGCAGGAATAGCTCTGCTGCCGCTCTTCGCGGAGCGACGCCAGCATGATCTCCATGATCCGGTCATAACGCTCGCAGCAGCGCAGCAGGATTTCGTCGAACTGCCCGGATTTGTAGAATTCCGTCGCCGAATAGAACTCATACTCGAAGCCGAAGGTATCGAGAAACCGCCGCAGCATCGCGTTGTTGTGGTCGCCAAAGCTCGGATATTCCCCAAACGGATCGGGCACCGAGGTCAGCGGCTTTTGCACGTTCGCCTTCAAAAGCTCCTGATTGGGCACGTTCTCCGGCACCTTCCGCATCCCGTCCATGTCGTCCGAGAAACAGATGAGCCTGGTCGGAATGTCGGAGATCAGCTCGAACGCGCGCCGGATCATCGTCGTCCGCTGCACCTCGCCGAATGTCCCGATATGCGGCAGACCAGACGGCCCGTAGCCGGTCTCGAACAGCACATAGCCCTTCTCCGGCGCCTTCTTCTCATACCGTTTCAGCAGGCGGCGCGCTTCCTCGAAAGGCCAGGCTTTGGAGTTCATGGCGGCATCGCGCAGCGAAGACATGTGACATTCTTTCCGAAAAGCGGTACCGAGCGTGCCGCAGCCCGTCCCTATTGAACGGGGCGGGGATCGTCAATAATTTGCCGGTCGAACCAGACAAGGATGACGATCGTGCCGCACAGCCTCCCCTCCTTCTCCGCGCAGGATGCGCTCATCGCCATCATGGTCACGGTCTCCGTCTCCGATGAGACGATCCGCACGTCCGAGCTTGTCGCCATCGAGCGTCAGGTCAACCACCTGCCGATCTTCGCCGACTACGACATGGACGCGACCCGTGATGTCGCCGAGACTGTCTACAAGCTGATGGATGAAGAAGACGGACTCGACACGCTGTTCGTGATGGTGCGCGACGCGCTGCCCGAGCGGCTTTGGGAAACCGCCTATGCGCTCGCCTGCGAAGTGGCCGCCGCCGACGGCAAGATCCGGCAGGGCGAGTTGCGCCTGCTGGAGGAAATCCGCCACGAGCTGAGCATCGACCGCCTCCATGCCGCCGCCATCGAATGGGGCGCAAGGGTGCGGCATCTGGTGCTCTGATCAGACGGGCCTCCTCGCCCAGACGCCCATTATCAAGGGCCAGCGGAAATAGACGTCCGGCTCATGTCCCAGCGCCTCCATCTCACCCAGAATCCGCTCGATCTCGGCCGCGTCGCTGACACCTGTCGCGGCCGCCGGAACGGAAAGGCTTCTGAGCACCGCCATCGCCATCGGCATCCCGACGGCTGCGGGCAACAGTAGGCCGCTCAAATCAGTCCCCATTGGTGGGCCGATACCGGTTTCGCAGAAAAGATGCGGCAGCCACGACCCCATGTCCGGTCGCTTGCCCATCGCGGCGAAGGTGCGCACGACAATCTCCGCGGCCCGCGCCATTGCCGGACGCGAGGGGAACCCGCCGATGGCATGCATGTCGTAGTCCATCGCCACGAGCGTACCGCCCGGGGCGACCCAGCCCCAGAGGCGCCTCAACGCCGCCTCCGGATCGGCCATGTGAACAAGGACGAGACGGGCAAAGACGAAATTGAAGCGTGCATCCGGCAGCGTATCCTCGGCAAGAAGATCGCCCGCCACGAAATCAAAGTTTCCCGCCACCTCCGCCCGCAGCTGCGCCAGCATATGTTCGCCCAGCGTCCGGTCGATATCGAGACCGACGATGCGCGCCGCCTCTCCGGCGCGGGCTGCCATCAGCCGCATCACCTCGCCCGGTCCGCAGCCGACGTCGAGGCAGGTCATCCCGCGGCCAAGCCCGGCCTTCGCCAGCACCCGCTCCGTCGCCTCGCCAAGGGCGCGGGATTGCGCCCTCAACCGTTCGTATTCCGCCGCCGTGCGCTCCAGGATGTAACCATCTTCCAACGTTTCTTGCATCTGGTCCTCCGCTCGACCGTCCACCGCAAAAAAAGATGCGCCACCATACGCGCAACGGCAATTCCCGCCAGTCAGGAATCCATAACTGAACCGTCACCGCGGATCGCGATTGTCGTACCGGCCATGCTATGCTAGCGCGCAAACGGTAGCATAGCGGGGGCAGCGCAATGAAGGTCGTCGTCATGGGCGCCGGTGTGATCGGCGTCACCACCGCCTACTACCTTGCCCGCCAGGGTGCCGAGGTCACCGTTCTCGACCGCCAGCCCGGACCGGGGATGGAGACGAGCTACGCCAATGCGGGCGAGCTTTCCTACGGCATGACCTCGCCCTGGGCCGCACCCGGCATCCCGATGAAGGCGCTGAGATGGCTCTTCATGAAGCGTCGGCCGCTTTTCATCTGGCCGCTCATCAGCCCGCCGATGTGGAGCTGGGGCGCCAAGATGCTCGCCAATTGCACGGAGGATGCCTATGCGCTCAACAAGTCCCGCATGGTCCGCGTGTCGAACTACTCGCGCGATCTTCTGCCGGAGCTGATCGTCGAGACCGGCATAAGATTCGACATGCGCGAAAAGGGTACACTCCAGCTTTTCCGCACCGAAAAGCAGCTCAAAGCGTCCAAGGCCGATCAGGCGATCCTCGCCGAGTTCGACAGCCCGTATGAGGTGCTCGACCGCGACGGCTGCATCGCGGTGGAACCGGCGCTGGCGCTGGTCAAGGACAAGTTCGTCGGCGGCCTCAGGCTGACCGCCGACCGCACTGGCGATTGCCGGATGTTCACGATGGCGCTGGCCGAAAAGACCGCGGCACTCGGCGCGACCTTCCATTACGGCCAGCGTATCCGCACCATTCAGGTCAAGGATGACAAGGTCATCGGCATAATGACCGAAAACCTCGGGCGGGTGGAGGGCGATGCCTATGTCTCCGCCCTTGGCAGCTTTGGCCCCAAGCTCCTCGGCCCGATCGACATCCGCCTGCCGGTCTACCCGGTCAAGGGCTACTCGGTGACGCTGCCCGTGACCGACGACGCCGCAGCCCCGCAATCGACAATCATGGATGAAACCCACAAGGTCGCGATCACGCGGCTTGGTGACCGCATCCGTGTGGCTGGCACGGCCGAGATCGCGGGCTATTCCGGCAAGCTTGGCCCGCATGCAACCGATACCGTCCGCCATGTCATCGGCGATCTCTTTCCGCAAGGCGGCGACCTCTCTCAGGCCGAAGGCTGGACCGGCCTTCGGCCGATGACCCCCGACGGAACCCCGATCCTCGGCCCGACGCCCTACAGGAACCTCTTTCTCAACACCGGCCACGGCACCCTCGGCTGGACCATGGCCTGCGGCTCGGGCCGCGCGGTGGCGGATCTGGTGATGGGCAAAAAGCCCGAGATCGACTTCGATGGCTTGACGATGGCGCGCTACCACGGCTGAGACACGGCTCACGCGCCGTAAAGGCCCGCCCAACGCTCGATCAGCTGCTGTTGCAGGCGCTTCGACCGCCTCACCCAGACGCCGACGCCCGGCGGCTGCTCCTTCTGGCTGTCGGGCACTGCATCGCGCCGCGCCACATCGCCGGTGAAGATCGCGAAGGCAAGCTCCCGCCCGCCCGGCGCGGAGACATACCCCACCAGCGTCGAGACGAAATTGAGCGTCCCGGTCTTGGCGTCGATCCGGATCGGCGCCCCCGCAACCTTTCGCCCCTTCGCGTCAAGGATCGCGATCGGCTTCATCAGCCCGCGCAACCCCGCACCGGGACCAAGCTTCACCAGCGCCCGCACCATATCCTCCGGCGCGATCCGCGACGCGCCCGCCAGCCCCGAATGGTCGACGAGCCGCACATGGGTTCCGCCTGTCACCGAGGTCGCCCAAGCCGACATCGCCCGACCCGATGCGGCGTGGGTCCCGACGCCCGCACGCAGTGAGGCCGCCATGCCGACCGCTTCGGCCATCATGTTGTTGGAATATTTCATCATGTCGCGCAGGATGACCCTCAGCTCCTCACTTTGATGGCTGACGATCACCTTGCCCTCGGGCAGCCGGAGGACTGCCCCCGGCGCGGGCAGCGAAATGCCCTGCGCGCGCGCCAGCGTCTGGAACACGTCGCCCGCGTAAAGCTCAGGCCGCCGTACAGGCAGCCACCGGCTCCCGCCGCGCCCGAGCGCGCCGCGCGCCACGGTCCATTCCTCGACCTTGCCGCCGCGATAGGTGTAGATCGGCAGGTCGCGCTCCGCGACCGCCACACGCGCGGAATAGACCGGCGGGGCGAAGCGTTCCGCCCGCGCATCCATGCCCACGTCATAGCCCTTCGCGGTCCGCTTCCAGACGAAATTCACCCGGTTGAAATTCAGGTTCAGCCCCGAAACCGCCGGGTTGTAACCCAGCCACACGGGCTGCGACTCGTCTATCGCCGGAAGATAGGGCAAAGCCCCGGCCCATACGCGGAACGCCCCGGTCACGCCCCTCACCCCGGCCGCCGCCAGCGCCCGCGCCATGTCACCGAGATCGTCGGTGTCCAGCGTCGGGTCGCCGCCGCCCGCAAGGATCAGATCGCCCTGCACCTTGCCGCCCGCGATCGGCCCCGTCGCGATCAGCCGGGTGGCAAAGCGATAGCCGCCACCGAGGCGATCCAGCGCGTAAAGCGACGTGATGACCTTCGCCGTGCTCGCCGGCGGCAGCGCAAGCCCGCCCTGCCGCGCCTCGAAGATCTGGCCGGTCCGGGCATCGGCGACGACAAAGGCCACCTCACCGCCAAGCTGCGCCGCCGCGATCAGATCGTCCGCGCTTGCCACGGCCCCGCCTTGCGTGCGCAAGGGTCGAATCGGCGGCACGAGCGAACGCAGCGGCGCATCGGCGAGCGCAGGCAGCGCGCCCACCGAGATCAGACCGCCAAGAAGACCACGCCGCGTCAGACCCGCCATCGGATCACCTCCCGCCCGTTTTGTCGCGCGAAGCGGCCCCGGAGGCAAGGTCGGGCTTGGCCCGATCTCGCAAAACCCCGCCTCAGCCGCGCCTCCAATCGCCCCGCGCCCGGATCGCGGAGGAGGAGAGGTTCACCATCGGCACGTTCAAAAAGCACCAGGCCGGCGGCGTCGCATCGGGCAAGAGCGATGCACGTTCGGCCGGCAGGCGTTGGCGCGCATATTCCTCGACCGCCCGCGCGCCCAGCGCGTCAAGGCGCGCGCCGGGCCGGGCGAATACACCTATCGGCACGTTGCACATGATCCATTCCCAGTTCTGCCAGCGGTGAAACTGCGCGAGGTTATCCGCCCCCATCAGCCAGACAAACCGCACGCCGGGATAAAGTGCTTTCAGCCTCTGCAACGTCGCCGCCGTATAGCGCGTCCCAAGCCGCGCCTCGAGATCGCTGATGACCACCCTTGGATCGTTCATCACCGCATTCGCCCGCGCCATGCGCTCCTCCATCGGCGCAGGCCCATGCGCCTTCAGCGGATTTCCCGGGCTGACAAGCCACCAGACCCGCGACAATCCGAACCGCTTCAACGCCTCGCGCGTGATATGGGCATGGCCCGCATGCGCCGGATCGAAGGACCCGCCGAGAAGGCCGATCGCCTCGCCCGGATAGGCTGTGGGAAATCCCTGCAAAGCCTTGCCCTTCCTCGCTCCGTCGGCCACACCTATCCCGTTTGGCAAAGGCGCTGTCCAGAGGTTCGCCCGAAACGAAAGAATACATAAGCAATACTCGTTTAATCCATAATTATTATTCGTTTTACATATTTCAAACTTCGCTCCATTTTTGTCCACGTCGGAATATGGACCAGAAAGCAGCGATGAAAGATCTCATTACTCCCCTCGTCCTGAATGACTCCGCCGATGGCGTCGTCCGGATCGGAGATACGTTGAGCGGCTTTCGGACGGGACCGACCCTGCTCGTCTCCTGCACGGGCGACCTGGCCCACGGCCTGATGGCTGCCATTGCCGCGATCCCGCGCATCGGCGACCTGCGCGGCTCGATCGCCATCATAGACATCGACCAACTGGAAAATCTGGGTACCGGTGCGGATCACAGGCTCAAGGCTCTGATCGGACCGATCGACGCCACGCTGTTTCTTCCCTTCCGCGGCGACTCCAATTGCCAGTTCGACGACAAGACCAGGCGCGAGATGGTCTGGAGCATTCTCGCCAAAGCCACCCAGCTCGGCATGATATCCGGTCGTGGCATCGTTCCCAATCGGATCATGACCGTCGGCGGCGCGACCTGAAGGCATCGCGGCACGGCTTCCTGACCCGCCGCGAAACAGACGGAGTCTTGTCTTGGAAATTTGCCTGACTATAGTCAGGTATTATGCTTGACGCAGTGTCCCGAATCCGCCGCTTCAACCGCGCCGTCACGACCGAGGTCGGCGCGCTCGACACGTCCTTCCTCGGCCGTGGCCGCCCGCTTGGTGCCGCACGGCTGCTCTGCGCCATCCACCCGGAGGGGACGGTGGTCGCCACGCTCCGCGACCAGCTCGGCCTCGACAGTGGCCTTCTCAGCCGCCTTTTGCGCAGCCTTGAGGAAGAAGGCCTTGTCAGAACCGATCCCGACCCCACCGACCGCCGCCGCCGCATCGCGCGCCCGACCGCGAAGGGCAAGCGCGAGATCGCCGCCTATGACCGGCTCTCCAACTCGCGCGCCAGCGATCTCATGTCCCGCCAGTCCCGAAGCGCCGGTGCCCTCCTCGCCGCGATGGACCTCATCGCCACGGCGCTCCTGCGCGACCGGATCACGCTCAAGGACACCGATCCCGCGGCGCCCGAGGCGCGCCATTGCCTCGCCGAATACTACGGTGAGCTTGCTCGCCGCTTCGACACGGGCTTTGACGTGAAAACCAGCCTCGACCCCGAAGCGGGCAGCCTCCGCCCGCCGCTCGGCAGCTTCCTCGTCGCCCTCTCCGACGGCCTCCCCGTCGGCTGCGTCGCGCTGAAAGGCGACGGCACCAATGTGGGTGAGATCAAACGCCTCTGGATCGCCCCCGCCGCCCGCGGCCTCGGCCTCGCCCGCCGCCTGATGGAGGCGATCGAGACCCGCGCCCGAACGCTCGGGCTGACTACCCTCCGCCTCGACACCAACCGCACGCTGACCGAAGCCATCGCCCTCTACCGCGCCACCGGCTGGACCGAGATCGCGGCCTTCAACACCGAACCCTACGCGCATCACTGGTTCGAGAAGGGGGTGTGAGCGCGCCGTGGCGGGGGCGGACATTTCCCCCGGCCTCGCCCGGCTGGCCCACTTCCGCCCTTTGCCGTCGTTCAATACAAGCGTAAGTTCACGGCGGGGTACAAAATGTCGCAACTGCTTTTGGAGAACGAGCCTTCGATCCGTCTGGCGGTGCTCCTTTGCCTCCTGATAGCAATGGCCGTGTGGGAAATTGCAGCCCCGCGACGGAGGGTCGAAATTCCGCGGCTTCTGCGCTGGTCGAACAATCTCGGACTTGTCGTGCTGGACGCGCTTCTGGTGCGGCTTGCATTTCCGGTTCTCGCTGTTGGGCTTGCCGTTATCGCCCAAGACAATAGCTGGGGGCTTCTGAATCAGATCAATATTCCGGGCTGGTTCGCGGTCATCCTTGCGGTTCTCGCGTTTGACTTCGCGATCTACCTGCAACATGTCCTGTTCCATGCGGTGCCCGGCACTTTGGCGGCTGCACCGGATGCACCATGCGGATCTCGAATTCGACGTCACGACGGGCGTTCGTTTCCATCCTTTGGAGATCCTGCTTTCCATGGCGATCAAGCTCGGACGTCGTCATGGCGCTCGGCCCGCCCGCCATCGCCGTACTGATCTTCGAGATCCTGCTGAACGGAAGCTCGATGTTCAACCATTCCAACATCCGCCTGCCAGCACGGATCGACGCCCTGCTCCGGCTAATCATCGTCACGCCGGACATGCACCGCGTCCACCATTCCATCCACCCGTCCGAGACAAACAGCAACTTCGGCTTCAACCTGCCGTGGTGGGATCGGATGCTGGGAACCTATCTCGCTCAGCCGCGCGCGGGGCACGAAGATATGACAATCGGGATCGAGCAGTTTCGGACTCGCCGCGATCTCTGGCTCGACCGGATGCTCATTCAGCCACTTCGAGGGCCCGCCAGCGGCTATCCGATAAACCGAGTGGAAAAACCGTCGAAGGGCAAGCAATAGCCTTGTTGTATCAGCTGACGGCGCCATATGGGCGCGGGCGGCACGTTTGAAAGCGATACCTTCCCGCCCCGTTGCGTCGCCCCCTCCGCCCGGATAGAACGCCGCGAACCCTAATCTCAGCGGCACGAGGCATCCCATGGCATCCTACCAGTACGTCTACCACATGGACGGCGTCTCCAAGACCTATCCCGGCGGCAAGAAATGCTTCGAGAACATCCGCCTGAACTTCCTGCCCGGCGTGAAGATCGGCGTCGTCGGCGTCAACGGCTCGGGCAAGTCGACGCTCCTGCGCATCATGGCCGGGCTCGACAAGGATTTTCAGGGCGAGGCCTGGGCCGCCAAGGGCGCCAAGGTCGGCTACCTGCCGCAGGAGCCCTATCTCGACCCGGCGCTCAACGTGCGTGAAAACGTGATGCTCGGCGTCGCGGAAAAGCAGGCGATCCTCGACCGCTACAACGATCTCGCCATGAACTATTCCGACGAGACGGCGGATGAGATGGCCGCCCTTCAGGACACGATCGACGCGAAGAACCTCTGGGATCTCGACAGCCAGATCGACGTCGCGATGGAGGCGCTGCGCTGCCCGCCGGATGAGGCCAAGGTCGACACGCTTTCAGGCGGCGAACGCCGCCGGGTCGCACTCTGCAAGCTCCTGCTTGAGGCGCCCGACATGCTGCTTCTCGACGAACCGACCAACCACCTCGACGCCGAAACCATCGCCTGGCTGCAAAAGCACCTGATCGAATACACCGGCACCATCCTCATCGTCACCCACGACCGCTACTTCCTCGACGACATCACCTCGTGGATTCTCGAACTCGAACGCGGCCGCGGCATTCCATATGAGGGCAACTATTCCGCCTGGCTCGAACAGAAGGCCAAGCGCCTCGCGCAGGAGGCGCGCGAGGACAAGGCCAAGCAAAAGGTCATGGAGAAAGAGCTTGAATGGATCCGCGCCGGCGCCAAGGCGCGTCAGGCCAAGCAGAAGGCCCGGATCAACGCCTATGAGAAGATGGCCGACCAGTCGGAGAAGGAACGCATCGGCCGCGCCCAGATCATCATCCCGAACGGCCCCCGCCTCGGCTCCAAGGTGATCGAGGTCGAGGACCTGAAGAAGCACATGGGCGACAAGCTCCTGATCGAGGATCTGAGCTTCTCGATCCCGCCCGGCGCCATCGTCGGCATCATCGGCCCGAACGGCGCCGGCAAGACCACGCTGTTCCGCATGATCACCGGGCAGGAGGCGCCCGACACCGGCACCATCACCATCGGCGACACCGTCAAGCTCTCCTATGTCGACCAGTCGCGCGACGACCTCGACCCGAACCAGAACGTCTGGGAATCGATCACCGACGCCCTCGACATCGTCGTTCTCGGCGATGCCGAGGTGAACTCCCGCGCCTATTGCTCCGCCTTCAACTTCAAGGGCGCGGACCAGCAGAAAAAGGTCGGCCTGCTCTCCGGCGGCGAACGCAACCGCGTCCACATGGCGCGATTGCTCAAGTCGGGCGGCAACGTCCTTGCTGCTCGACGAACCGACCAACGACCTCGACGTCGAAACGCTGCAGGCGCTCGAATCCGCCATCGACGACTTCGCCGGCTGCGCCGTCATCATCTCCCACGACCGCTTCTTCCTCGACCGCTTGTGTACGCATATCCTCGCCTTCGAGGGCGACGCGCATGTCGAGTGGTTCGAGGGCAACTTCGAGGACTACGAGCAGGACAAGGTGCGCAGGCTCGGCCCGGACAGCATCGAGCCGAAGCGGGTGAAGTATAAGAAGTTTACGAGGTAGGTGTAGTCCACTGGATCAGGCAGACGACTCCAAATACAATCTCCGCGACGCTCATAAGTCTGAGAAGTTCCAGCGCATACTGAAAAGCGCTGGAATACGAGACTTTCGAGCTGTCACTTTGTGCGTCAGCAATGGCCAGCATACGAAACTCGTCTCCACATTCTCGTGCAAACCCGTCCTCAAATTTCATAACTGCTTTCTCAGCATTTTTGACAAGTTGTCGGGTTCTAGCCTCTAAGTCTGAGAACACTTTGTAAGCGCCCAAACTTAGTAGCCCGACAGCCCAAATAAACCTTCCCCCATGCGTCATGCCGAAGACCGCGATGGCCGCTGCAAGCAGCCCTCCCAAAGCCAATACAAATAGATTGAAGCAATCCACACGTTGCTGAGCGTGTCGATCAAACATTCGCCACGCATGCTCGTAGGCAGCTTCGCGATTAGTGCTTTCCGTCATCACCTCACCATTCTGTAGTGGGCGCCACCTACGCCGTCTTTCCTACCTTGCAAACAAGAGGACGACTGGCAAGCCGTAGCTAGCCGTAGGGTGGACCGTTCCGCGCGCCCTGCGCGCGGGTTGACCCACCATCCCGTGGGTCTGTTCATCGCCGCGATGCATCTGCGGAACGGTGGGTGAACCCGCGTTGCAGGCGGAACCACCCACCCTACTCTCCGAACCTGCCGTCGGGCGCGTCGCCGCTCCTGCGCTCCGAACGGACTCACTTGCTTATCAGAACGAGGCCCACATAGAGTGCCCGAATGGAGCCTTGGAACGGTTCACGAAGGCCAGATTCGTCACGATGGACCGGACAAGTTAGGGCCACAGAAGCTACCGTCAAAAACAGTCACTCGGTAGGGGTACCAGTTATGCTCAGAACATCCTTGGTGGCCGCGCTCATCGTCGCGGGAACGGCAGGTCAGGCGCTCTGTGGCATCGATTTCGACCACATGCCCGTCGGATGCAGTTGGGCCACGAAATACACCAACGGCAACTTCTGGCGCGAAACCTACAAGGGGCGCAAAGGCGGCGTCTTTGTCACTGATACGGTTGACGCGAAGACCGGCAAATTCGTCAACCGCAAGAAATTCGACGCGGCGGGCCGCATGATCGAGCGGGTCTGGGACGGCAAGAAGTGGGAACGGTTCGCCCCGTACAGTTGCTTCGACGTGGCCGGATCATGTGAATACACCTACACAAATGCGGATGGCGCCCAGCAAACCATCGTGAACACCACCAAGAAATCCGGCAAAGGCTACACCGTCAAAGCCCGCGCGAAGGGGGGCGAAAAGTACCCCGATGAGCGTTTCGAACTTGGCCCCTTCGGAATGATGGTATCCAACCGCTCTTCCAACTATTCCGCAGTAACCGGCGCGTTCAAAGGATGCGGACTCGATAACTCATAGCGGCACCCCGTAGGGTGGGGTTCCACCCCACCATCCCCCTCGTCCTCCCGCGCCACGATCCGGGTCCGCAAACGGTGGGTTGAAAACCCACCCTACGCCCCTCACGGACCATCGGTGCGTGGAATCACGCACCCTACCCGTCCACCCTACGCTCCCCCCACCCCGCTTGACCCAACCCTCCCCCCGCACGACACTCCGACCCGACACCAACGGAGCACCCAATGGGCTACCTCATCGCCAAGGCCGTGATTTCGGGCATCCTCGTGGCGCTCGTCTCCGAGGTGGCGAAGCGCTATCCGGGGTTCGGGGCGCTGATCGCGTCGCTGCCGCTGATCTCGGTCCTCGGCATGATCTGGCTCTGGCGCGACGCGCCCGATGCCGGGAACATGGCCGCCCATGCGCGGGCGACCTTCTGGTACGTCCTGCCGTCGCTGCCGATGTTCCTTTTGATCCCCGCGATGCTGATGCGCGGCTGGGGCTTCTGGACGGCGCTGGTCGCGGGGTGCCTGCTGACGGTCCTCCTCTACCTCGCGATGACCTGGGCCGCGCCCCGCATCGGATTGCGGCTGTAGACCGAAAAGGCGGAAGCCACGGGAACCCCGCGCCACCGCCCCGCGTTGCCCCTGCGACCCAACTTCAGGAGGACCCCATGAAGGGCATCATCGCGTGGCTGCTCGGCGTTCCGTTCGTCGTCATCGTTCTTCTCTACCTGTTCGGCATCTTCTGATCCGGACACATGGGAACCCGTGCCGCCCCTTCTGCGTTGAACAGGCACCGACCGCACCTCGCGGTCATCTCGCAAAGGGGACACCCATGACGCTCGGCACCGTTCTTCTCATCATCCTCATTCTCGCCCTGGTCGGCGCGCTGCCGACCTGGGGCTACTCGCGCGGCTGGGGATATTTTCCGGCCGGCGGGCTCGGCCTTGTTCTCATCATCCTTCTCATCCTGGTCGCGACCGGACGACTCTGAGGGGAGGCGTTGAAACGCTCCCCACTGTCAGAATGCGCCGTCGGGCGTCTTACACTGATGTCCTGACGGTTCGGCGGCCACGGCCACGCGGTCGGCCTCCGCCCTACCGCGCGACGGTCACCGTGCAATGCGCGCGCCCCGATACCTCGGCGGCGACCGAACCGAGCATCAGACGCGAAATGCCGCGCTTGTCGCCGGTGCCCATGACGATGTGGTCGTAGCCGTTCTGCTCGGCATAGGCCACGATCCCCGCCGCCGCCTCGCGGCTGATGAGGTCGACGGTCTTCGCCTTCGGCGCGCCATGTTTGGCCGCATTGGTCGCCGCACCCGCGAGGATCGCCTTCACCTCGGCGTCGGTCCAGTGCGAGATCAGCGGTCCCCGCACCCCGCCATGGGCTACGTTGACGGCGCAGATCGTCAGATCGGCACCGAACTTCTGCGCGAGATCGGCGGCAACGATGATGGCGATGTCGGAATGATCCGTCCCGTCCGTCGCACACAGAATTTTCTTGGTCATGGCGCTCTCCTGATGAGTAATCACAGTTGATTTTATTTACTGTGATTAATGCACCCGCCTTGACCTGCGTCAAGTGGATGCAGATTTGTCTGCGCGGCGTCGGCGACGCAACAGTCAGGCCCGCCCCGGGCGCCCTTGCCTCAGCACTTCCCATAATCGCAGCACATTCAGCGGCAGCAGGATCGCGTGCAGGATCAGGACCGGCCAAAGCCCGACCGGCGCGGCGTAGAGGATGAAGAGAAGGTTCGAGGCGATGGCGAAAGCGCGGAGGCTCACCGGCCTTTTCGCGTAGAAGGCCAAGACGACAAATGCGCCCGCCGCAACGCCGATCCAATCCACCCCGTCCAAAATGCGCTCTCCGAAATATGGCGCGGAGCATACGCCTCCCGGGGGCGTCTCTCAAATCATTCGGTCCGCGACTGGCGCCAAAGTCGGGAATACCCGACCCCGGCAGGGGCGGCAGGTGTCTGCACGCGATGTGTACGGGGGGTGCACGCCCGGTGCATGCGCCGTTCCGGTATTCCCGACCTGCGCCGGGGTGGCCGATCTGCTAGGCTCGGGGTATTGATGAAAGGCATTTCACAGGGTCCGAAGGGTCAGACGCCGGAGCCCGAACGCAGAGCGGTTCCGGCCCATCGCACAAGTCTTCACGCCCTCGACAGAGGTCTGAAACACCTCTGGCGCCGCAGCGCGCGGCCCCCATGTCTTTCTTGAACATAGGAGAAAGCCATGTCAGATCAGACCGTGCAAGCACCCGTTCCAAAAGAGAAACCCGGCGAAAGCAGGCCCGTGGTCCCGCCCCGGAAGTGGATTTTCGACGACTGGGCGGCGATCTGAACCCAGCCGGAACAGGAAAGGGCGCGTGCCCCCCGGCCGCGCCCTTCATTTGCGAAGTCTCAGTCAGTCTGACGTATCAGATCAGGACCGAGTTTCCGCCCATCTTGCTGCGGCTCGACACAAAGGCGAGCGGCACGGCGCGACGCTCGGTCGCGTTGCGTGAGGGCGTGAAACCAGCGCCCGAAAGACGGGTGAGCGCATTGGTGCGGCCAAGGCGGGCTTTTTCAACGAGATCGGTCATTTTCGTGGGCCTCCGGTGAGTGTGGTTGGTGGCAGGAATACGGCTCAACTCGCTACTTGTGCCCATATTTGAGCGCAGAAATGTCGGAAGAATGACCGCATTGCGCCGGAAACCCGCCGCAAAAGCGCCAATTGTTTGTCAACCTAGGGTTGTGGTTAACGGTATGCCACGTCAATCAGTTGATAGTTGCCGAACTGGAACCAATCCACGGCAAACCTCAGATACAACTTTGAGGCGATTCCTGTCAGCGAGAATCACTTCGATTGAATTTCGGTTAACGACGCGCCCGCCTAACGATCGATCACCGCCGCCACCGTCCGCGCGAAGGCCGCCGTGATCCGGTCGCGGTCGCGGTGCTGACCACCCGTCACCACCTGCGCGCCGCCGACCCAAACCTCGGAGACACGCACATCGGCTCCGAAAATCCACCGGTCGACAACCCGATCACCCTCCGGCGGCAGCGACAGGGTATCGTCGAGCGCGACCAGATCCGCGGGCGCCCCGACCCGCAGCGCCGCCTCGGGCGCACCAAGCGCCTGAGCGCCGCCGGCAAGCGTCGCACGCAACAGCGCGCCACCGGTCGAACCTTCCCCTATGGAAAGGACATTCCTGAGCCGGTGCGCAAGCCGTTGCCCGTATTCGAGCATCCGCAGTTCTCCAGCGACGCTGATGTCAACATTACTGTCGCTCCCGATGCCGATCCGTCCACCCTCCGCAAGGAAGTCCTGCGCCGGGAAAAGACCGTCGCCGAGGTTGGCCTCGGTCACCGGGCAAAGCCCCACGACGGCGCCAGATGCCGAGATCCCACGCCGCTCCGCCTCGGACAGATGGGTTGCATGGATCAGGCACCAGCGGTCATCTAAGGGAAAATGCGACAAAAGCCGCTCCACCGGGCGCTGACCAGACCAGGCGAGGCTATCCTCCACCTCACGCATCTGTTCGGCGATATGGATATGGATCGGTCCCTCGGGATGGGCGTCTACAAGACGCGTCAGCTCCGCTTCGGTCGTTGCGCGCAGGCTGTGCGGGGCGATCCCGATCCGGTCAAGCGGCCTGGTGATTGCCGAGAGCATGCGCTCAGTCAGGCGGCAATAGGCGTCAAAATCATGCAAAAACCGCCGCTGCGCCTCCAGAGGCGCGGCGCCGCCAAAATCGGAATGGGCGTAGAAGACAGGCAGAAGCGTAAGATGAATGCCCGTCGCGCAAGCAGCGGCGAGGACGCGTTGCGACAGTTCGGAGGGGTCCGCATAGGGTCGGCCGTCCGGCGCATGGTGAAGATAGTGAAACTCCCCCAGCCGCGTGAACCCCGTCTCCAGCATCTCCATCGCCGCCATCTCGGCCACGGCCTGAACCTCATCCGGGGTGAGCGAGAGGGCGAAGCGATACATCATGTCGCGCCAAGTCCAGAAGCTGTCTGCGGTCGCGCCGCGACGCTCGGCAAGTCCTGCCATTCCGCGCTGAAAGGTATGGCTATGCAGGTTTGGCATTCCGGGGATCAGCGCCTGAACGCACAGGTCTCCGGGTTGCGAAGCCGTGGCACCCTCGACGCCGCCAATGGCTTCGCCCGCAAACGTCACCCGAACGTCCTTCTTCCAACCATCCGGCAGAAGGGCCTCCGCGGCAAAGATCGCTGTCGTCATCTTGATCTCCGGTGTGAGGAACGCTCTTTCTTTTCGCCTCATTATGTATATACTTATTAGAGTGACAGGGAAAGGGTCTCGTGATGACATTGGCCGCAAAAGCCAGCCAGATCTGGACGAATGCGCAAGTTTTCACCGGCGACGAACCGGGCGCCGTTGCCTCCGAAATTCTGATCGCAAAAGGACGAATCAAGGCTGTCGGGGCAAACCTTAACCCACCGGATGACGCGCAGCGCATTGACCTTGGCGGACGCCTCGTCACGCCTGCGCTGATCGATTGCCACACGCATCTGGTCTATGGCGGCAACCGCGCCCGCGAATTCCAGATGCGCCTCGAAGGCGCAAGCTATGCCGAAATCGCGGCTGCGGGCGGCGGCATCGTATCGACGATGCGCGCCACGCGTGAGGCGAGCATTGAGGCGCTGGTGGAACAGGCGCTGCCACGCCTCGACAGCCTGCTCGCCGAAGGCGTCGGGACGGTCGAGATCAAGTCCGGCTATGGTCTTTCGATCGACAGCGAACTGCGGATGCTGCGGGCGGCACGCGCCCTCCAGACCCAGCGCCCGGTTCGCATCCGCACGACCTGGCTCGCCGCCCATGCGCTGCCGCCTGAGTACCGCGACGACCGCGCGGGCTATCTCGACCGCATCGCGCTTGCGGGGATGGAAGCGGCCCATGCCGAGGGGTTGATCGACGCGGTGGACGGGTTCTGCGAACACCTGGCGTTCACGCCCGCCGAGATCGAGCGGGTGTTCGCCAAGGCCCACGACCTTGGCCTGCCCGTGAAGCTCCACGCCGAACAATTATCGTGGCAGGGGGGTGCAGCGCTGACCGCACGGTATCGCGGTCTCTCCGCCGATCACCTGGAATATATGACCGATGCCGATGCAAAGGCTTTGGCGGCGGCCGGAACGGTCGCGGTCCTTCTGCCCGGCGCCTTCTACATGCTGCGCGAAACACAACTGCCGCCGGTTCAGGCGCTTCGCGACGCGGGCTGCGATATCGCCATTGCAACGGATGCCAACCCCGGCACCTCGCCGCTGACCTCTTTGCTTCTCGCCATGAACATGGGCGCGGTGCTCTTCGGCCTGACGGTTGGCGAGTGTCTCATGGGCACCACGTCCAAGGCGGCAAGGGCACTGGGCCTTCAGGATGAGGCTGGCCGCATCGCGGCAGGGCTGTCGGCCGATCTTGCCGTCTGGAACGCCGAGGATCCGGCCGAGCTTGTCAACCCGATGGGATTCAACCCGCTTCACGCCCGTTACTTCAAAGGACAGAAGGTCTGACATGCCATATATTCTTGCCCCCGGGTCCGTAACGCTCGCCGATCTTGAGGGCGTCTACTGGCTGGGAACTCCGATCAGACTTGCGCCCGGGGCGATGGCAGGCATTGACCGCGCCGCTGCGCGCATTGCCGAGGTCGCGGCGGGAAGCGCTGCGGTCTACGGCGTCAACACCGGCTTTGGCAAACTCGCCTCGATCCGCATCGACCACGCCGACGTCGCCACCCTTCAGCGCAATCTTATCCTGTCGCATTGCTGCGGTGTCGGTGATCCGCTGGGTGAAGACATCGTTCGACTGGTCTTGTCACTGAAGCTCCTGTCGCTCGGGCGGGGCGCTTCGGGTGTGCGGCGCGAGATGATCGCGCTTCTGGAGGGGATGCTGGAAAAAGGCGTCCTGCCGGTCATCCCAGAAAAGGGCTCTGTCGGCGCATCGGGCGATCTCGCCCCCCTTGCCCATATGGCGGCGGTCATGATGGGGCATGGCGAGGCCTTTCTGAATGGCGCGCGGATGGCTGGGGCCGAGGCGCTGCGGAAGGCGGGGCTCCAGCCGATCGCTTTGCAGGCGAAAGAGGGCCTCGCCCTCATCAACGGCACACAGGTCTCGACCGCGCTGGCGCTGGCGGGCCTTTTCCGCGCCAAGCGCGCAATGCGTGCCGCCATCGTCACCGGCGCACTTTCGACCGATGCGGCGATGGGCTCGACCGCACCTTTCGCGGCCGAGATCCATGACCTGCGCGGCCATGCCGGGCAGATCGACGTCGCCGCGGCACTTCGCGCGCTGATGGACGGCTCAGGCATCCGCGCAGCGCATCAGGACAACGACGAACGCGTGCAGGACCCCTACTGCCTGCGCTGCCAGCCGCAGGTCGATGGCGCTTGTCTCGACGTGCTGCGCCAGGCCGCCCGGACGCTTGAGATCGAGGCGAATGCCGCGACCGACAACCCGCTTGGTGCTCTCCGACGGCTCGGTCGTCTCGGGCGGCAATTTCCATGCCGAACCCGTGGCGCTGGCCGCCGACATGATCGCGCTCGCCGTGGCGGAGATCGGCGCGATCGCCCAGCGCCGCGTCGCCCTTCTGGTCGATCCCGCACTCAGCTACGGGCTGCCGGGGTTCCTGACGCCGAAGCCGGGGCTGAACTCCGGCCTGATGATCGCCGAGGTCACGACGGCCGCGTTGATGAGCGAAAACAAGCAGATGGCGCATCCGGCCTCGATCGACTCCACGCCTACCTCGGCCAATCAGGAGGATCACGTCTCGATGGCCTGCCACGGCGCGCGGCGGCTTTTGCCGATGACGCAGAACCTTTTCTGGATCTTCGGGGTCGAGGCGATGATGGGCGCGCAGGGGGTAGAATTCCGTGCGCCGCATGTCACTTCGCCGCGTCTCATGGCGGCGAAGGATGCGATCCGCGCCCGCATCGCACCCTTGGCCGAGGACCGCTACATGGCCGACGACATGGCCGCCGCCGGAGAACTCGTGGCGACCGACGCGCTGGCGCAAGCCGTGGGCGAGGATATCCTGCCGGGACTTCTGGCATGAAGGACATCGTCACCGTAACGCGGGGCGATGGCCCCATCGTTCTGGGGATGCCGCATGTCGGCACCTTTGTTTCGGACGCGGTCCGTGCGCGTCTGAACGACGAAGGCCGCGTCTTGCGCGATACGGACTGGCACGTGGATCGGCTCTATGCCGACCTCATTCCGGGTCTCACTATCGTCCGCGCCAATTTCCATCGCTATGTGATCGACGCGAACCGCGATCCATCGGGGCAGAGCCTCTATCCCGGTGCATCGACCACCGAACTTGTCCCCATGACGAACTTTGATGGCGAACCGATCTGGCAACGCGGCGCGGAACCGACAGCGGAGGACATCGCCGAACGGCTGCGCCTTTATCACGCGCCCTATCATGCTACACTGAAGTCAGAACTCGACCGGGTCCGCAACCGGCACCGTGTGGCGATCCTCTGGGACTGTCATTCGATCCGGTCGGTCATTCCCTGGCTCTTCGACGGCACGTTGCCGGATTTCAACACCGGCACCAATGGTGGCGCGACCTGCGATGCACGGATCGAGGCCGCGACCGTCGAAGAGGCCGAAGCCTCGGGCCGCACCAATGTGCTGAACGGACGCTTCAAGGGCGGCTGGACCACACGAAACTATGGCCGCCCCGACGAGGGCGTCCACGCTATCCAGATGGAACTCGCGCAATCGAGCCATCTTGCGACGGAGACGCCGCCCTTCGCGCTTGACCCCGAGAAGGCCGCGCTCCTGCGGCCCGTTCTTGCCCGCATGCTTTCGCGTCTCGCCGCGCTCGTTCCTTCCCTTGCCCAATCGAGGTGATCCCATGACCGACCAATCCGCAAATCCGCGCCACAACACCCGCGACATCTTCCCACCCACAGGACCGGAGATCACCGCGAAGAACTGGCAGGCCGAAGCCGCGATGCGGATGCTGATGAACAACCTGCACCCAGACGTGGCCGAAAACCCGCACGAACTGGTGGTCTACGGCGGCATCGGTCGTGCCGCACGGACCTGGGCCGATTTCGACCGGATCGTAGCGACACTGAAAGACCTTGAGGCCGATGAGACGCTGGTGGTGCAGTCCGGACGACCCGTTGCCGTCGTACGGACCCACCCCGACGCCCCCCGCGTGCTGATTGCCAACTCGAACATCGTCCCGCATTGGGCCAACTGGGACCATTTCAACGAGCTCGATAAGAAGGGCCTGATGATGTACGGCCAGATGACGGCTGGCTCCTGGATCTACATTGGCACGCAGGGCATCGTTCAGGGCACCTATGAGACTTTCGCCGAAGCGGGCCGTCAGCACTACGGCGGCAGTCTCAAGGGCCGCTGGATTCTGACCGCCGGCCTCGGCGGCATGGGTGGCGCGCAGCCGCTCGCGGCCGTCATGGCCGGGGCCTGTTGCCTTGCCGTCGAATGCGACGAGACACGCGCCGATTTCCGCATCCGAACCCGCTACTGCGACGCCAAGGCCAATACGCTCGACGATGCCCTCGCGCTTATCGACGAGTGGACCAAGGCGGGCGAGGCGAAATCCGTCGCTCTCATCGGCAATGCCGCCGATGTCTTCCCGGAACTTTTCCGCCGCATGAAGGCGGGCGGCATGCGACCCGACATCGTCACCGACCAGACATCCGCCCACGATCCGGTCCACGGCTATCTGCCCCTCGGCTGGAACGTCGCCGAATGGCGCGCGAAACAGGAAAGCGACCCGAAGGCGGTCGAAAAGGCTGCCCGTGCGTCGATGAAGACCCATGTCGCGGCGATGGTCGATTTCTGGAACGCGGGTGTGCCGACACTCGACTACGGCAACAACATCCGGCAGGTCGCGAAGGATGAGGGGCTGGAAAACGCCTTCGCCTTCCCCGGCTTCGTGCCTGCCTATATCCGGCCGCTGTTCTGCAAGGGCATCGGCCCCTTCCGCTGGTGCGCGCTTTCGGGCGATCCGGAGGACATCTACAAGACTGACGCAGCGATGAAGAAGCTTTTCCCCGAGAACGAGCACCTGCACCGCTGGCTCGACATGGCGCGGGAGAGGATCGCCTTCCAGGGCCTGCCCGCCCGCATCTGCTGGATCGGCCTTGGTGACCGCCACCGCGCGGGGCTCATGTTCAACGAGATGGTCGCCTCGGGCGAGTTGAAAGCGCCGGTCGTGATCGGCCGCGATCACCTCGACGCAGGCTCCGTCGCCAGCCCCAACCGGGAGACCGAGGCGATGAAGGATGGCTCCGACGCTGTCTCGGACTGGCCGCTCCTCAACGCGCTGGTAAATACCGCCAGCGGCGCGACCTGGGTGTCGCTGCATCATGGCGGCGGCGTCGGCATGGGATTCAGCCAGCACGCGGGCGTGGTGATCGTGGCGGATGGCACACCCGAAGCGGCGAAGAGGCTGGAGCGCGTCCTCTGGAACGATCCGGCCTCAGGCGTCTGGCGCCATGCCGATGCGGGCTACGACACCGCCGTGGCCTGCGCCAAGGAACACGGGCTGCGCCTGCCAACGATCCTCGGGAACTGAGGCGGTGCAGGTCGTCCGTTTCGCCGATTGCCCGCAAGTGCCTTGGCGGAACGGCGCGGGAACCACGCGGGAGCTTTGGGCGCTTCGCAGCGCCACTGTCACCCCGCTCGTCCGTATCAGCATCGCGGAGATAACGGGGGCGCAGGAGTTCTCCACCTTTCCCGAGATCGATCGAATGATCCTCCAGCTCGACGGCCCGCCGATGGAGCTGATCATCGACGGCGCTCCGCATCCGATGACGCCGCTGGTGCCCCTCGGCTTTCCTGGCGAAGCACAGGTAACCTGCACGCTGGACACGGCACGGCCAGCGCACGACCTCAACCTGATGTGCAAGCGCGGGCATTTCACCCCCCGGATGCAACTGATGGAGACAACGCCCGGCACATCATCCGACATCGGCGCGCCGCATGCGATTACCGCCTTGCTGGCGCTCGGCTCCACGGCTCTCAGCCAACCGCTCGAGACGTCGCTCAACGCTCATGACCTCATACTCGCACGCGGTCCATTCTCGGTGCGGACCGCACAACACTCCACCTTTGTCCGCCTGACCGCGCTAGCCACTGGCACAGGTGGGTGAAATGGCGCGACCTGTGTTGACTGACGCTCACGGGGCTCATTCCGACGATCGCAGAGGCCGCGCATGACCAAGGCGAAGCCCGTAACCCTGCATGACCGCATCCTGACCGATGTGCGCGACAAGATCCTGAGCGCCACGTGGCAGCCCGGTCAGCGCATCCCGTTTGAAACCGACATGGCCGAGGAATATGGCGTCTCGCGCATGACGGTGAACAAGGTCCTGACCCAGCTTACGCGAGAGGGCTATCTGGAAAGGCGGCGCAAGATCGGCACCTTCGTCGCCAAGCCACGCCAGCAATCGGCGGTGATGACCATTGCCAATATCGGAGAGGAGGTGCGCCAGCGTGGTGGGCAGTATTCCTTCCGCATCGTCGCAAGCGAGACCCGCGCCTCCAATTCAGAGGACAGCACCCACCTTCACAGCGACGCCACGCAGCTGCGCATCCTTTGCATCGAATGCGTCCACTCTGCGGATGGCGAACCTTTTTGCCACGAGGCCCGCCTCATCAACCTCAATGCGGTGCCGCATGCCGAAACCGCGGATTTCGGGACAGAGCCGGCGGGCGCATGGCTCCTCAAGCAGGTGCCGTGGAGTGCGGCGGAACATAAGATCCGCGCGGTCATCCCCGCTCCCCGCATCGCGCGGCTTCTGGCGCTTCCCCCTTCCGCCGCCTGTCTTGAGATCGAGCGACTTACCGAGTTTGAAGGCCAGCCGATTACCTTCGCCCGCCTCACCTATCGCGGCGATCAACACCAGCTCGTCGCTCAGTTCTCGCCCTCGGCGGGAAATGGCGTCACGCTCTCAGACTGAGCGGCGCCTCAACTCGCAACACCTCCGAGAGTTACCAGCACTGAACCTCGCTTCGCGTTCAATGCGCGGCCAGCTCGTCGTCCGCGGGAGTTGGACGTATACATTCCCCGCGACCGGCGTTACTGGGTGCGCTTCACAGTTACTGCGCGCAGACCTGATGCACACCGCGCCGGAGCTTCACGGGAAGAACCTCGCATGATTCAGACACTTCAGGAAGCGATCGCAGAGCGCGGATATGACAAGCTCACCGCGGTACAGGAAGCGGTCACCGCTCCCGAGCTTCAGGACGCGGACCTGCTGGTTTCGGCGCAGACCGGCTCCGGCAAGACCGTGGGTTTCGGCCTCGCCATCGCGCGCACCCTGATGGGCGACGAAGAACGGCTGGGCATACCGGCCGCACCGCTCGCCCTTGTCGTTGCCCCGACACGCGAATTGGCGTTTCAGGTGATGCGGGAACTGGCCTGGCTTTACGCGAAGGCCGGCGCGCGCGTGACGTCCTGCGTGGGCGGCATGGACATGCGGGATGAACGGCGCGCGCTTGACCGCGGGGCGCATATCGTCGTCGGCACGCCCGGCCGTCTGCGCGACCATATCCAACGCGGCTCGCTGGATATGAGCGGCCTGCGCGCAGTCGTTCTGGACGAGGCGGATGAGATGCTGGACCTCGGGTTCCGCGAGGATCTGGAATTCATGCTGGACGCCGCACCAGCCGACCGGCGCACGCTGATGTTCTCGGCCACTGTGCCGGCGACCATCGCCAGGCTTGCGAAGCAGTACCAGCGCGACGCGGTGCGTGTATCGACCACGACCGGAGCGAGCCAGCACGCCGACATCGCCTATCAGGCCCTTCAGGTCGCCGAGCGTGACGCTGAAAATGCGATCTTCAACCTTCTGCGCTATCACGACGCCAACAACGCCATCGTCTTCGCCAACACCCGGGCCGCGGTGAGCCATCTGACCGCGCGGCTTTCCAACCGGAACTTCTCCGTGGTCAGCCTGTCGGGTGAGCTGAGCCAATCGGAGCGGACCCACGCGCTTCAAGCCATGCGCGACGGACGCGCGCGGGTCTGTGTCGCCACGGATGTCGCCGCGCGCGGCATCGATTTGCCCAATCTGGAACTGGTGATACACGCCGACCTGCCGTCGAATCCCGAGGGGCTCTTGCACCGCTCGGGCCGGACCGGTCGCGCCGGACGCAAGGGCATCTCGGCTCTGATCATCACGCCCAAGATTGCCAATAAGGCCGAGCGCCTGCTGACCTCAGCCAAGATCACGGCAGAGTGGACCACCCCCCCCGGCGCGGACGACGTTCGGCGCCGCGACAAAGAGCGGCTGCTGGCCGATCCGACCTGGGACGAGGAGACCACAGAAGAGCAGGACGCCTTCGCCGCCGAACTCCTCGCGCGGCATGCGCCCGCCAGGATCGCCGCCGCCTACCTGCGGCTTTATCGCGCGCGGCAATCCGCACCGGAAGAGCTTTCTCCGCCGGACGCGAAGCCGGCGCCGAAAGGCCACAAACCCTTCGGCCCCAGTATCTGGTTCGTCCTCTCGATCGGGCGCGAGCAGCGGGCCGAAGCGCGCTGGCTTCTGCCGCTTCTGTGTCGGGTCGGGAACATCACCAAAACGGAAATCGGCGCGATCCGGATTCAGCACTCCGAAGCTTTCGTGGAACTCAAGGCCGATTGCGTACCGGATTTCCTTGCGAATTTAACGGACGGAAACACCCTGCAGGAGGGTGTTTCGATGCGACAACTGGATGGGCCGCCCGATCTGATGTCGCACGACCGTACACCTGGCCCGCCAAGGTCCAAAAGACGGTCACCCCCTACGTATCAGAAACGACCGGAGCCCTCGATCAGGCCTCGGCGCGACACAGAGGAAGCGTCGGCGCCGCTCAAGGCTAAATACACGCGCCCTGGCCCCGGCGAACCGTCGTCACCATCGGCGATCAAGTCCGGCAAGGCACGAAAGAGCGGACACCCCGGCATGGACGAAAAGCCAAAGCCGAAGGGACCGAAGCCGTACCCGAACCGGGACAAGCCAGGTTCAAACAAGGGCGGCAAGCCAGGCCCCGGGAAAGGCCGCCCTCAGAAATCGGGAAAGCGCAAGACGGACCCGCGCTAGGACATTTGATCGAGGGTGTGGACAGGCTTGATCGGCCCGAAACGGCGACCAGCATTACCTCCACCTCGATGCGTGGCGCTCAAGCGCGCGGTCGAAATGGTCGCGCGGCGGCGGCCCGGTAGCCGCAAAGCCATCGTGTCGGCCTCAAGCCGGTTTCTTCGGGCATGACGCCCGTGCCGCTTGCGTGAAGATGGGTTCCGTGCAAAATTTAGATCTGTTTTGCGCCTGTACTGAGGAGGATAGGCGAAAATTGCCGCCCCACGACCCCGGGGTTGTGTTCGGGCGAATGTGCCTATCAGTGCCGCGCAACAGATCGTCTTGATCGGGAGGCTTTGCAATGACACGGACGGAGGAGTCCGCCCACGCAGTGCCGATCCACTCGGCGCTCGTGATCGATGATCACCCACTTTACTGCGATGCTTTGGCCTCAATGCTGGAGACCGTGTTCAACATGCGCAGGGTGCGCAAGGCGGCGTCACTCAACGATGCACTGGGGCTTTTGCGCGCGCGATTCTTGCCCGATCTGGTGATACTCGACCTTAACCTCCCCGACGTGTCGGGACTGAGCGGTTTCATCAAGATCAAGGACAAGGCGCCCGATGTGCCGGTGGTCGTCATCTCTGCGATCACCTCCGAAGAGGTAGTGCAGTCTGTGATGTCTGCGGGCGCGGCGGGGTTCATTCCGAAAGATGCGGCGCGTGAGACGCTGCGCGAGGCGATGATCCAGATATGGGACGGCAAGACCTATATGCCGCCGGGCTATACGGCGGTATCAAAGCAAAGTGAGACAGATCTCACCATCGCCGACATTTCGCGCAAAATCGCCGATCTCTCGCAGCAACAGGCACGCATCCTGTCCTTGATCTGCAAGGGTAAACCCAACAAGCTTATCGCCTACGAGATGCAGCTTGCCGAGGCGACGGTGAAGGCGCATATCACCGCGCTCCTGCGTCGACTGAGGGTCCAGAACCGGACCCAGGCGGCGCTTCTGGTGCGCGAGGTCTCGATCCGGCATCATCTGCAATAGCGGTGCGGCATGCGCGGATATCCAGATCATCCGGGCGAAGGGGAGCAGTCGCTGAATGACGGCAGTCCGTGATCTTGAGGCGAACCCGGCCGAGTCCGTGGCCATCGCCGTGTCCTATGAACGCGATGCCTCCCTGGCGGTGAAGGAACTCGCGGCGCGTATCCGCAATGCTGATGCGAGTTTCGCGCTGATGTTCATCCCGCACACGATGGATCGCGACGCGCTGCAAACAACGCTCGCAAGCGAACTTCCCACGACGGCGGTCTTCGGCTGCACGACCGCAGGGCAGATCACCCCCTGCGGCTACGAAAGCCACGCCACCGTCGCGCTCGCGTTTCAGCGGTCGCATTTCCGCGTTGCCTCGGCACTGATCACGCCGGTGACGCCAGTTCACATTGCCGAGGTGGTAACCCGAACCGAACGCCTTGCGGCGAGGTTTCCGGCGACCCCCGGCCGCCGACGGCTTGCCCTGGTCTTCGCCGATGGGCTATCGAAACAGGAAGACATCCTCGTCGCAGCACTCGAGGCAGGGCTGAAGGACATTCCGGTTTTCGGTGGCTCTGCCGGCGACGGGCTTGAATTCAATGAAACCTTCGTCCTGCACAACGGCACCTTTTCGAAAAACTCGGCGTTGCTGCTGCTGCTTGAAACCGACCTAGCGTTCCGCGGTCTCGGCTTTCACCATTTCACGCCGACCGAAAAGCGTATGATCGTGACCCGCGCCGTCCCTGAAGACCGGCTCGTGCTGGAGATCAACGGCTCACCGGCGGCACGGGAGTATGCTCGTCTCGTCGGAGTGTCGGTTGATGAATTATCGCCGATCATCTTCGCCGAGAACCCGGTTCTGGTCCGCAGCGGCAACACCTATCACGTCCGGGCAATTCAGCAGATGCGCCAGGATGGCGGCCTCACATTTCTTTCCGCCATCGACGACGGGCTCCTGCTGACACTTGGGCGCGGGAAGGAGATTATCCGCACGCTTGATGCCGGGCTGACAGTCTGTGATGAAACGGGGGAGGTGCCCGATATGATCCTCGGCTTCGATTGCTTCCTGCGCAGACTGGAAATCGAGCACAAAGGTCTCACGGACGAGGCATCGGGCAACTTTCGCACCCACCGAGTTGTCGGCTTCAACACCTATGGCGAACAGCACCTCGGGGTGCATGTGAACCAGACGTTCGTCGGCATCGCGTTCTTCCGGCCACGGCATGGATCGCCACTATGATCGACCCGGCCGAACCCCTGCACGTTCAGGTCGAGAAGCAGGCGAAGATCATCGAGGCGCTGATCTCCCGCTCCGAACGCGGACACGAGGTGGGCGGCTCGGCCTATTCGCTGTTTCAGTCCGCGATCGTGTTGCAAGCGGCTGTCTGGGAAAAGACCAAAGACCTTGAGGTCGCCCTCGATACGCTCGGCCGGGCAAGCACCGAACTGGAACTCGCCCACCGCTTGCAAGAGCGGATGCAGGCGAACCTTGCCGATGCGCTGGTGGCGGTCGAAGGCGGCTTTGCACTTTTCTCGGAGGATCGGCTACAGGTCTGCAACGACTTCTTTTGCCGACTCCTGCCGGATGTAGAGCCGCTGATCGAACCGGGGCTCGGCTTTGAAGAATATCTGAACGCCATTGCCGAAAGCAAATTCATCACCCGGCCCGGCACCGGGGAACAGGACGGCGAACGCTGGCCGCAACCGCGCGATCGACGGTTTTCGAGCCACGTCCTGGCGCTGAGGAACGACCGTTGGTTCCAAATGTCGTACCGGCAGACAAGTTCGGGCAATATTGCTGTTCTTCAGACCGAAATCACCGAAATCGTGCGCCAGAACCAGCGCGAGAAGGACCGGTTGATCGACCGGCACGCGCATTTCCTGCAAGCCGCCTTCGACCATATGTCACTCGGCATTTGCACCTTCTCGGCCGAGGGCCAGTTGCTGGTGCGCAACGAGCGGTTCGGGGAACTGCTCGGCGTGCCGCTGTCGCTTCTGACGAAAGGCATCGGATTCCGGCGCATCACTGAATATGTCGAACGCTTCGAAGCGCTTAAGCCGCACGGCATGGCGGCCGACCGAGGCGCGGAAGGCTGGGCCAAGGTGCTGCGCCGCGGCGGCGTCGTCAAAGACCGCTTCCGGCGGCCGGACGGTGTCAGCCTCGACATCCAGATTCACTCCTTGCCTGATAACGGTTTCATCGTCTCGATCACCGACGTGACGGTCGAAACCGAAGCGGCCGAGGCACGGCAGCGGATCAACCAGACCCTAGAGCGGCGGGTGCAGGAACGCACCGCTGAACTGACCGACGCGAACCGGCTCTTGCGCATCCAGTCGGTCGAGCAGGCCAAGACCGAAGAGGCGCTGAGACTTGCCAAGGAGGCAGCCGAAGCTGCGCATGCGTCCAAAACCCGGTTTCTGGCGGCCGCAAGCCATGACCTTCTGCAACCGATCAACGCCGCCAAGCTCTACATCTCGACGCTGAAGGAAAAGGTAAGCGAACCCGGTGCCGCCGACACCGTGGACCGCATCAGCCGTTCTTTCACCTCCATCGAGTCGCTTCTGCACAGTCTCCTGGACATCTCCCGTCTCGATAGCCCGGGGGCGGAGTTCAACGTGACCGATTTCTGTCTTGAGGACCCGATGCGATCGCTGGCCGAAGACCTCGCGCCGCTTGCGTCCGAAAAGGGAATTGACCTGACGATCCTGCCCTCGACGCGCTGGGTCACGAGCGATCAGCGCTACCTGATGCGATGCGTGCAGAATCTCGTCGTCAATGCCATCCAGTATACCGAAACCGGCCGTGTGCTTGTGGGTTGCAGGAGGTCCGGGGACTGCTTGCGGATTGAGGTCTGGGACACCGGCATCGGGATATCTGAGGCGGATCAGGGCCGGATCTTCAACGAGTTCACCCGCGTGAGCAAGAACCAGGGCGGCACCGGCACGGGGATGGGGCTTGGCCTGTCGATCGTCGAAAGGGCCTGTCGGCACCTCGGCCATGCAGTGCGCCTGTCCTCGCATCTCGGAAGAGGATCAGTTTTCTCGATCGAATTGCCGTTGGCACGGCCCGGCTTGGGCGCCACCGGGCGCGCCGCAGAGAACAAGGCGACGCCGCAGGGTTTGCTCGATCTGATCGTCATGGTGGTCGAAAACGATGCCGATGTGTTGCACGCCACCACGCAAAAACTCGACAGCTGGGGGGCGAGCGTGCTTGCCACGACCTCGACACGCGAAGCGCTCGAACTGATGAGCGGTGTCGGCACGGCCCCCGACATCATCCTCGCCGACTATCATCTCGACGACGGCGATGACGGGGTGCAGACGATCTGCGCGCTTCGAGCGGCGGCGGCAAGCGAAATTCCGGCCATCGTGATCACCGCCAACCGATCGAAGAGCCTGTTGCAACTTGGTGAAGAGATCGGGTTTTCGGTTCTGACCAAACCTGTACAGCTCTCTCGGTTGCGCGCACTCATCGACTGGAAGACACGGCGACAGGTCGCCTGACAAGGGCACGGGATCATTTCGGACGCACCGACCAAAGTCGCCGATGACAGCGGTACGCGATCGGCTAGGTTCGAGGGACAAGGGAGACGCTCAATGCGCATTCTGATCGCGATCCTGGGGCTCGTGCTTGGTCTTGGCGTGGCGCCGGCCGGCGCCGCCGAAACCTACAGGCTGTTGTTCCGCACCGGTGTGCTCGACGATCTTGGAGTGGACGAAACGTTGTCGTACATCGCCCGGCGTACCGGCCGATCCGCGCCTGAGCCGGAGCAGTCATCGGGCCAGGATGCCCCCATCCCGCCCGCCGAGATCCGGCTCGACCTGACGGTCGCGCCGGAGAACGAGGTCATCCTGACGGCGGTGCAGGGTGAAACCCATCAGCGCGCCGGGACCTTTCCGAGCTCGGTCGGCAATCCGCTGATTATGTATTTCCTCGAAACTGTGCTGCGCGATATGGCAAACCAGGCAGGCGGCAGCCCCTTCTATATCCGCAACCGGATCAAGGACTCGCTTCTGCGCGACGCCGATATCCGTCCCTTCGCCCTTTCGCTCGAAGGTCGCGCGGTCGCGGCGCAGGAAATCACGCTCCATCCCTTTGCCAACGATGCCGCGCGTGAGCGCATGTCAGGCTTCGCCGACCTTACGCTTGTCGCCATCGTCTCGGATGAGGTGCCGGGCTGGTATTACTCGCTGTCAGCCGCCGCCCCACCCGCGCCCGGCGCGCCCGGGCCGGGCTATTCGAACGCCATCACGATGATCCCCGAGGCCGCAAAATGAGACGCGCCTTGCCAGTTCTCGTCCTCTTGCTTGCATCTGGCGCGCATGCCCAAGGCGTGGCCGAACAGCTCAACGACTATCCGACCGAGGCACGCGCAGACTATGTTTTCGGCTGCATGGCCGCGAATGGAGAGGATCGGATCACCTTGCGCAAATGCGCCTGCTCGATCGACGTGATCGCCTCGATCCTTCCATATGACGGCTATGTCGAGGCTGAAACCGTCTTGTCGCTACAACTTGGCACCGGCGAAAACCTGTCGGCCTTCAAGACGATGCACGTCGCGACCGAAGCGGTTGCCAACCTCCGCCGCGCCCAGGCCGAAGCCGAGATGTCCTGTTTCTGAGAGCCGACAGGCCGTCCTCGAGACTTCAAGGCTCGCTTGGTTGCGACGGCCTCATTCAGGCCGGCGGATCCTTCGGCAGCATCTGGTCGAAGACATTGCCGTCGGTATCCACGGCATGCACCCGAAGCGCGGTCGCGCCATTGTCCGAATAGTCGAAGCGGAAGACCGGATTTTCTGAAATCGAAATCCCGCCTTCAAGCGAGAACAGCAGATCCTCGCCCTGCCACACCTCAAGCTCGTGAATGAAGAAGGCCGGGATGAAAAGCTGACTGATCTGGTCGCGTTGCAACCCCGAATAATTGGGATGCCGGATCATGATCTGCGCTTCGCGCCGTGGCATGGATTGCTGCCCCGTTTCAGTGCCGAAAAGCTTCAAACGCATCTCGCCGATGCCGGTAAGGGCCGCCGCCGGGTCCTTTGTCGCAGGTGCCGAACAGCCGCCGGACGCCTTGATGAATCGCCCGGCCATGAAGCTGCCGTCTGCCGTATCGGCGATAACGCGCAGGTTCGAATACTGGTTCACCCGCACCCGCGTCTCAAGCTTCAGCGGATGCATCGCAGGCCCGAAACGGAACTCGCCCACCAGGGGCGAGGGGTTTTCGTCAATGACGATCTTCATACCGGTGATTTCGGGGCCAGTGTCGGTCTGCTCGATCACAACAGGCACGGTTGCGGCATCCTCCGCCCGATAGGGCGCATCGATGTTCAGTAGCGCGCCGCCATCCTTCGGCGCAACATCGCCGACGATATCGCCGGAAATCTCCGCCCAGGTCGGCCCATCGACCATGACATTCTCGGCCGCCGTCAGCGCGACGGGCGATACGGACAAGACAAAGGATAGGCCTGCCAGAAGCTGTTTCATCGGCTATGCTCCGCTCCGCTTTGATGGATCAAGATAGCACGGCGCGCAGATCCGGGGAATTCAACCTTTCGGATGTGTGGTTTGTTGACCCGCGAAGGCGCAGCATTCGGATTGGAGGACGCGATGTTCGAAGCGATGGTGACCCTCTGCCTCGGGGCGGCGGATGCTGGCTTTTGCCGCGTTGCCGTCCTGCCGGGCCACGCGGCAACGACCGAAGCTGCGTGTGTTGCAACCCTTGAGGCAAACACGCCGACCTTGCCCAAAGATCAGAGCGGCCAGCCCTTCTGCGCCCCCCGGCGCCTCTCTCGGCTCGCCTTCACCGAGGCCGCACCCGGCGTCTTTGTCCATCGCGGCGCCGTAGCCGAACCGGGGCCGGAGAATCTTGGCGATGTGTCGAATATCGGCTTCGTCATCGGCACAAAGGCGATCGCGGTGATCGATAGCGGTGGCTCGCGCGCGGTGGGCGAAGAAGTTTATCTGGCGATTCGCGCGCAGTCCGATCTGCCAATCGTTGCCGTGATCCTGACCCACATGCACCCGGACCATGTCTTCGGGGCAACCCCGCTTGCCGAGGCGGGGGCCAGGATCATCGGTCGCGCTGGACTGGCCCGCGCGCTGTCGGACCGTGCCGGTTCCTACAGCGACAACTTCGGCGCGCTGATCGGCGGCACCGGGTTTCTCGGCACCCGCATTCCCGCCCCCGACCACGAGGTGGCGAACGAGGAATTGCTCGACCTTGGTGGCCGCAGCCTGAGGCTCGTCGCGCGGCCCACGGCTCATACCGCCTCCGACCTGACGGTGACCGACAGCGCCACGGGCATCCTCTTCACCGGCGATCTCGTCTTTGCCGAACACGCGCCCGCACTCGACGGTTCGCTTCGGGGTTGGCAAACGGTCCTTGCCGCGATGGAGGGGGAGCCTGCGCCCATGATCGTACCTGGGCACGGCGGTCCCGTGATGGCCTGGCCCGAAGGCGGCGCTGCACTCTCCCGCTATCTCGATGTGCTAGCCACCGACGCCCGTGCGGCACTGGACAAGGGGATACCGCTCAGCGCAGCCGCGCGCACGATCGGGCAGGGCGAAGCCGCGAAATGGCAGCTCTTCGATCTTTTCAACGCCCGGAATGCCACGGTGGCCTATACCGAGCTTGAATGGGAATGACGCCTATTCGGGCACATATTTCAGCAGGATCTGCGCCACGGCGTAGGCGCGCTTTTCCAGAAGCACGGGTGTTTCGCAGACGTAGGTCAAGGCCTTTTCGCGGTCGCGGTAGATGCGTTCGTCCCAGGCGAGTTGTTCCTCAATCACATCCATACGGTCGAAATCCTTCTCCTTCGCCGCCTCGAGACCGGCCATTTCGGCGTGGGCCGCATCGATCCTCGCGGCCAAAGCGATCTGGCTGCGCGCATAGCGCACGATCCCCGACATAACCCGTTCACGATCATGGTCGATCCGTCCGAAGGCGTCGAGAAAGATCGCCCCCAGATCATCGGCGCCAAGCCCCGGATGCGCCTCGGCATAGGCGGCAACGCGCGCCTCGGCCTCGTCAAGCCCGACCCGTCGCAGCGCCAGCGCAGCGGCGAGTTCACGGGCCTCGCCCTCAACCTTCGTCTCGCCAAGCGCTATCGGCCACATGACACCGGCGGACATCGCCCCGGTGCGTCGCTGGATGCAGGGCCAGTCGGGGTCGGTGTTTTCGGCCGCCCCGCCCGGCACGGCAATCAGCGTGCCAACAACCAGACAAACAAGCGGCAATAGAGCTTTCATCCCGGCTCCTCCCTGTGGCTTCGACCGAGTATAGTTCGGTCTGGCCCGCGCACCCAAGGGGGCGTTCTACAAACTAAGGTCGCAATTGTCGGGTGCTTCCCCCCGCCTATACTCAACTCCAAGGCCCCGCGAAGGGCATAAAAGACCGATCGGGAGGATGGGCCTATGAGAACCCGTGCCGCCGTGGCGGTTGCCGCCGGCAAGCCGCTTGAGATCATGGAGGTGAATCTTGCCGGTCCGCAGGCGGGCGAGGTGATGGTGGAGATCAAGGCGACCGGGATCTGCCACACGGACGAGTTCACGCTGTCCGGCGCCGATCCGGAGGGTCTGTTTCCCGCGATCCTCGGGCATGAGGGTGCGGGCGTGGTGGTCGAGGTCGGCGCCGGCGTGACCAGCGTCAGGAAGGGCGATCACGTGATCCCGCTCTACACGCCGGAATGCCGGACCTGCCCGTCGTGCCTGAGCCGCAAGACCAACCTCTGCACCGCGATCCGGGCGACGCAGGGCCAGGGCGTGATGCCGGACGGGACCTCGCGCTTCACCACGCTCGATGGCGATCCGATCCTGCATTACATGGGCTGCTCGACCTTCTCGAACTACACCGTCCTGCCCGAGATCGCGGTGGCCAAGGTGCGCGAGGACGCGCCCTTCGACAAGATCTGCTACATCGGCTGCGGGGTGACGACCGGGATCGGCGCGGTCATCAACACCGCGAAGGTGGAGATCGGGGCGAAGGCGGTGGTCTTCGGGCTTGGCGGGATCGGGCTCAACGTGCTTCAGGGCCTGCGCCTGGCGGGCGCGGACATGATCATCGGGGTCGATCTCAACAACGACAAGAAGCCGATGGCCGAGCATTTCGGGATGACCCATTTCATCAACCCGAAGGACTGCGAGAACGTCGTGCAGGAGATCGTGAACCTGACCAAGACGCCCTTCGACCAGATCGGTGGGGCGGATTATTCCTTCGACTGCACCGGCAACGTGAAGGTGATGCGCGACGCGCTCGAATGCACCCATCGGGGCTGGGGCCAGTCGATCATCATCGGCGTCGCCCCGGCGGGCGCGGTGATCGAGACGCGGCCCTTCCAGCTTGTCACGGGCCGGGTCTGGAAGGGGACTGCGTTCGGCGGCGCGCGGGGCCGGACGGACGTGCCGCGGATCGTCGACTGGTACATGGACGGCAAGATCGAGATCGACCCGATGATCACCCATACCCTGAAGCTCGACGAGATCAACAAGGGCTTCGACCTCATGCATGCCGGCGAGAGCATCCGCTCCGTCGTGGTCTACTGACTGCCCGAAACAAGACCGACTTCACGCGTGAAAGTAATGGCAAGATACTGACGAACAACGACTTTCTATTTCACGTTAACGGTTTGGACACTTATGCGGAAACGCGGCGCGCGCCGCCTCTCTGCCACCCGGACCGGGAACGCCCACAGGAGAGAGTGACACCACCCGATATGGCGCAGGACATGGATCTCATCTCGCAGAACAGGTGCTATGGCGGCACGCAATCGGTCTTTCGCCACCGCTCCCACGTCTGCGGCGGAGAGATGACCTTTGGTGTCTTCCTGCCACCGCAGGCAGCGCGCACGATCGGTCCCGGTTCTGTGGTATCTGTCGGGCCTGACCTGCACCCATGAAAATGCGATGACCAAGGCGGGGCTTCAGGCCCATGCCGCGAAGGCGGGGATCGCGCTGGTCTTTCCCGACACCTCCCCGCGCGGTGAAGGCGTCGCCGACGATGGCGCCTATGACCTCGGGCAAGGGGCCGGCTTCTATGTCAACGCCACCCGCGATCCTTGGCGCAATCACTATCAGATGTACGACTATGTGACCCGCGAGTTGCCAAGCCTTCTGCAAGGCGCGCTGCCGGTCAACGGGGCGCATGGCATCACCGGCCATTCGATGGGCGGCCACGGCGCGCTGACCATCGCCTTTCGCAACCCCGATCGCTACCGCTCGGTTTCGGCTTTTGCGCCGATCGTCAATCCGACCCGCTCGGACTGGGGCCGCAAGCAGCTTTCGGCCTATCTCGGCGAGGACGAGGCCGACTGGGCCGCTTACGACGCCTGCCTATTGCTGGCCGAAGAGGGCTGGGACGGCGACATCCTGATCGATCAGGGCGCGGACGACCAATTCCTCGATCTTCTGCGGCCCGAAGCGATGGCGCAACTCCTGGCGGAACGGCGCCAACCAGGTCTCTTCCGGATGCAGGCCGGCTACGACCACAGCTATTTCTTCGTCGCCAGCTTTGGCGAGGACCACGTGAACTGGCATGCGGAGCGGCTTCTGGCGGCCTGAACCCAAGGGGAGGATGAGAGACCGAATGACGATGAAGACGAGACTGGCTACCGTGGTGGTGATCGCTGCCGGAACCCTTGCAGGGGCCGCCGTCGCGCAGGATGCGATGGCGGGCGATGCCGCCAAAGGTGAGAAGGTCTTCAAGAAATGCGCGGCCTGCCATTCGGTCGGACCCGATGCGAAATCGAAGACAGGCCCGGTCCTGAACGGCATCGTCGGTCGCCCAGCGGCCAGCGTCGAGGGTTTCAGCTACTCCGAGGCGATGAAGGCGAAGGCGGCCGAGGGCCTGGTCTGGAGCCCGGAAAATATCGCCCAGATGATCGAGAAACCGAAAGACTTCGTTCCCGGCACAAAGATGAGCTTTGCCGGACTGCGCAAAGAGGAGGAACGCGCGGACGTGATCGCCTATCTCGCCACGTTCGCCGAACAATAGGAGGAGCCAGCAGAACACATTCCAGACTGTCCGCCGCGACCCGATCCGGGCGCGAAGGACCATCAGCCGAAGTGCGGGCCGGATAGCGGAGTAGGAATTGCTTCGGACTGTCCGTGATGCGGGACGGTACTTGCCAAGACGGCAAACCAAATGGGAGGATGAAATGAAGAAGTTTCTGATGTTGACGGCGGCGGTGACGCTTGGCGGCTCGGGTGCCGCGCTTGCGAATTCCGACCTTCAGGCAATGATAGATGACGCCGACCAATGGGTCATCCAGACTGGCGACTATGCCAACACCCGCTATTCCAAGCTTGAGCAGATCAACAAGGACAACGTGGGTGGCCTTCAGGTGGCCTGGACCTTTTCGACAGGTGTCCTGCGGGGACATGAGGGCTCGCCGCTCGTGATCGGCGATGTGATGTATGTGCACACGGCGTTCCCGAACATCGTCTATGCGCTCGACCTCAACAATGACGGCAAGGTCCTGTGGAAATACGAGCCGAAGCAGGATCCCTCGGTCATTCCGGTCATGTGCTGTGACACGGTGAACCGTGGCGTGGCCTATGGCGACGGCAAGATCTTCCTGCATCAGGCCGACACGACGGTGGTGGCGCTCGATGCCAAGACCGGCGCGGTGGTGTGGAGCGTGAAGAACGGCGATCCGGCCAAGGGCGAAACCAACACCGCCACCGTGATGCCGGTGAAGGACAAGATCATCGTCGGCATCTCGGGTGGCGAATTCGGCGTGCGCGGGTCGATCACGGCCTATAACATGTCCGATGGCTCGCTCGCATGGCGCGGCTACTCGATGGGACCGGACAGCGATACGCTGATGGACCCGGAGAATACGACGCATCTCGGGAAGCCGGTCGGCGCCGACTCGGGCACCAACACCTGGGAAGGCGATCAGTGGAAGATCGGCGGCGGTACGACCTGGGGCTGGTATTCCTACGATCCTGAACTGAACCTGATGTACTACGGTTCGGGCAACCCCTCGACCTGGAACCCCGCGCAGCGGCCCGGCGACAACCGCTGGTCGATGACGATCTGGGCACGCGATGTCGATACCGGGATGGCCAAGTGGGTCTATCAGATGACCCCGCATGACGAGTGGGATTTTGACGGCATCAACGAGATGATCCTGACCGACCAGAATATCGGCGGGACGGATCGCAAGCTCCTGACCCACTTCGACCGGAACGGCCTCGGCTACACGCTCGACCGCGAAACGGGCGAGCTTCTCGTCGCCGAGAAGTTCGATCCGACCGTCAACTGGACGACCGGCGTCGACATGGACCCGGCCTCGCCCACCTACGGGCGTCCGGCGGTGGTGGCCGAGTACTCCACCGAGCAGAACGGCGAGGACGTGAACTCGACCGGCATCTGCCCGGCGGCGCTCGGCTCCAAGGACCAGCAGCCGGCGGCCTACAGCCCGAAGACGGAGCTGTTCTACGTGCCGACCAACCACGTCTGCATGGACTACGAGCCGTTCCGCGTGAGCTACACCGCCGGTCAGCCCTATGTCGGCGCGACGCTCTCGATGTTCCCGGCGCCCGGCAGCCACGGCGGCATGGGCAACTTCATCGCCTGGGACGGCAAGGAGGGCAAGATCAAGTGGTCGTTGCCTGAGCAGTTCTCGGTGTGGTCGGGCGCGCTCGCGACGGCGGGTGACGTTGTCTTCTACGGCACGCTGGAAGGCTATCTGAAGGCGGTCGATGCCAATACGGGCGCTGAACTCTACAAGTTCAAGACCCCCTCCGGCATCATCGGCAACGTGATGACCTACAGCCACGGCGGCAAGCAGTATGTCGCGGTGCTGTCGGGCGTCGGCGGCTGGGCCGGTATCGGCCTTGCGGCTGGTCTCACCAACCCGACCGATGGCTTGGGGGCCGTGGGTGGCTATGCGGCGCTGAGCGACTACACGGCGCTCGGCGGCTCACTGACCGTCTTCGCACTGCCCAACTGACGGCAGACACGCCAAACGGACCGGCGCGGGTAACGCGCCGGTCCTCTCTGCACTTTGAGGATCGAGCATGACACCGATTTCGAGACGCCTGACCTGCGCGGCCTTCGCGGTTCTGGCTGCCCCCGCGATGGCACAGAACACCCCTGACAATATCGACGCCGTCACCTTCGAGGATGGCCGATGGTATGCCGCGAACGACGTGCCCACCTACAAGGTCGAGGCGGACGGCACGATCGACTGGGCGACCTATTCCGGCTTTCGCCGCTACCATTCGGAATGCCACGTCTGTCACGGCCCCGAGGGCGAAGGTTCGTCCTATGCGCCGGCGCTGAAGAAATCCGCCGTCGACATGGATTACTACGATTTCGTCGATGTCGTCACCAACGGCCGCCAGAAGGTGAACGCCTCGGAAAATTCGGTGATGCCCGCCTTCGGCACCAACGCCAACGTGATGTGCTATCTCGACGACATCTACACCTATCTCAAGGCCCGCGGCACCGATGCCGTGCCGCGTGGGCGTCCGGCGAAACGGGCGGATAAGCCGGACGAGACGCGTCAGGCCGAAGCCGCCTGCCTGGGGAACTAGGATGCGTCGCTTCGCGCCCCTCGCGTGCGTCGCGGCGCTGGCCGCCGCCTTGCCCGCCTGGGCGCAGCAGACCTCCGACCTCGTCTCCAAGACGGCGTTTCGTGTCTGCGCCGACCCGGCGAACAAGCCGATGTCGGTCGAGGACGGATCGGGCTTCGAAAACAAGATAGCCGACCTTCTCGGCGCCGACCTTGGCCTGCCGGTCGAATACACCTGGTATCCGATGGCCACCGGCTTCATCCGCAAGACGCTGGCCGCGAATGTCTGCGACGTGGTCATCGGATATGCGCAGGGCGACGAACTGGTGCTGAACACCAATCACTACTACACCTCGGCCTATGTGCTGATCGTCAAGGAGGACGGACCGCTTGCGGGCGTGACCACACTCTCTGACCCGGCGTTGCAGGGCAAGCGGGTTGGCGTGATCGCGGGTTCGGCGCCGGCGACGCATCTGGTGCGCAACCGGCTGATGGCGCTGGCAAAGGGTTATGAGCTTTTCGTCGACCGCCGCTATCAGGACCCCTCGGGTGACATGCTCGCCGATCTGGAGGCGGGCGAAATCGACGCGGCGATCCTCTGGGGGCCGATCGGCGGGCCGCTTGTAAAGACGGACCATGCAGATCTCAAGTCGACGGCGCTTCTGTCCGAGCCGGGCCAGCCCAGGATGTTCTACCGGATCACCATGGGCGTCCGGCAGAACGACAAGGCCTGGTCGCGCAAGCTCAACTCTCTGATCCGGCGCGACCAGACAAAGATCGACGCGATCCTGAACGAGGCCGGAGTGCCGCTGCTCGAGGATATGGGAACGGGGCTGAAGGACCTGACGCCATGAGAAGCGCGATCGCGGTCGTTCTGCTCGCGCTCCTCCCCCTCGCCGCTCTGGCCGAGGTGCCGGAGCCCGAGGGCTACCGCGAGGACGACTATCGGTCGCCCGTGCCGGATAGGCTGACGGGCGGAACGGTCGTCAGCACCGAGGAGGCCTATGCCCTATGGCAGTCGGGAGATGTCGCCTTTCTGGACGTTCTGCCGCGTGCGCCGAAGCCGGACAAGCTGCCCGAAGGCACGATCTGGCACGAAAAGCCCCGCCACTCGATCCCCGGCGCGCTCTGGCTGCCGAATGTGGGCTATGGCCGCATCGCCGATGTGACGGAGGCCTATTTCCGCGCCGGTCTTGCCAAGGCCACGGGTGGTGACACTGAGCACGCGGTCCTTTTCTTCTGCCTCGAAGACTGCTGGATGAGCTGGAATGCCGCCAAGCGCGCGATGAGCTACGGCTATTCCCGTGTCTACTGGCTGCCCGATGGCACCGACGGCTGGACCTTCATGGACTACCCGACCGAGGAACTCACGCCCGAACCGGGCGCTCAGTAATCGGCGAGCCGGCGCGAGGCGTGGCTGACAGTCCCGTCGGTATCGGTCATCGTCACGTCGACGCCCCGTGTCGCGGCCGGAATCGACAGCGTCATTTCGGGATTCTCCGAGAGCGAGATCGAGCCTGTCACCTCGGCGAAGCTCTTCCCGTCGAGGTCGATCTCCACATTCTCCACATAGCGCATCGGGATGAAGAGAAGCGTGATCTGGTCCATCTGCATGCCCGAATGGCTGGGATGCGAGATGCCGAGGCTGAGATCCATCTGATTGGCGACCCGCCCGGCGAGATTGGTGGCTGCGTTGCCCCCGGTGCCGATACCGATCGTCATCTCGCCAAGCGTGGCAAGCGCGGCCTTGGGATCGGTCCCCGGCGGCGCAGCGCAGGCGCCCTGCCCCGAGGTCTTGACGAAACCTTCGCTGACAAAGAGCTGGCCATCGGAGGTCTCTGCGATGACATGAAGCGGCGTCGGCCCGTTGATGCGGAGCGTGGCGTCGAAGCGGAAACGCGGCATCGGATCGGCGAGCCGGATGACCGCCGAGACCGGCATCGGGTTTTCATCCAGCACCAGCGTCACGGCGGCAAGATTCAGCCCCCGAGGGGCGGCGAGCGTGACACCGATCACCGTGCGTGCATCGTTGTTCGTCCGGTAAGGTGCATCGAGCGCGATGACATCCTGGCCGGATTGCAGGGGCCGTTCGGCGTATAGCTGGGCACGTATGTCGGGCCAGCTTCCTTCATCGGCGAGAACTGGCAGGGCAAGGGCGGTGAAAGCGGCGCTCAGCAGGAAACGCATGGTTCGGACCCTCCGGTTGCGGCGATGAACTGGCCGAAGGCGCGTGGGCCGTCGCCGGTCGTGGCCTCGCCGGTAACGGCGAGAGTGTCGGTGTCGATCACGCTGAGTGTATTGGAAAACCAGTTGGCGACATAGATGCGCGCGCCATCGGAGGAGCTGTCGATGCCTTCGGGATATTCGCCAACCTCGATCAGCGCGACGGGGGCGAGCGTCGTCGCGTCGAAGACGGTGACGCTGTCGGCATATTGGTTGGTGACGAAGCCCTTGCCCCCGGCGAAGGCGATGTCATAGGGCCGCTCACCCGTCTTGACCCGACCGAGGACGCTGCCGGTGGCAGGATCGGCGACGGTGACGCTGTTTGAGCCGACATCGGCGGAAAAGATCCTGCCGTCGGGGGCGAAGCTAACGCCAAAGGGCCGGGTTCCGACGGCGATCCTGCGCAGGAGTGCCAAGGTCTCGGCATCGAAAACCGAAAGCTGGTCGGCGTCTCGGTCGGCCGTCACCAGAAAGCGTCCGTCGGGCGACAGGGCGAGGCCAGCGGGCGCGGAGCCGGTCGTCAGCGTGGCGATGACGGTCAGCGCGCCCGCGTCGATCACCCAGGCGCGGGCGTTGAACCAGTCCGAAACGAAGATCCGCCCCCTGCCCTCATCCACCGCGATGCCGATCGGGCCGCCGTCGAGTTTCAGGCTTCCGGTGAGGGCGTCGTCTTCAATCGCGATGCGGCTGACCGTTTTCGTCTCTGGGCTGACGACGAAGACCGCGCCGAGGCGGTCGGCAACGGCAAGGCCGGCGGGATTGCCGGGGATCGGCAGGCGGGCGACTTCGGTCAGCGTCGAAAGGTCGATGACCGAGAGGTCGGATGAGGATTGGTTGGTCACGAAAGCAGTTTCGGCCGCCGCACCCGGAAGGGCCGCGACGACCAGAAGCGCCAGCGCCGCCCTACTGGCCAAACCGCTTGGCCAGCGCATCGAGACCGGCCTGATAGACACCGCTGACCGCCGCGATGGCTGCCTCGTCGTTCAGTTCGGGCGGGGGATCGTTGTTCGGGTAGCCCCGGTAGAAGGCGCCGCGCCATTCGATATGGCTGCCGCCCGTTGCGGTCGGCGTGACGGTGAGGTGGCTGGAATAGTTGGTGACCGGCAAGACCTCAACCTTCACGTCGGTGATGCGGTAGGAATAGCTCATCTTCCCGGCGTCGTATTTGTAGAGCACTTCGGAAATCGTCGGCCCGCCTTCCTGCCCGAGGGTCAGGACGCGGGTGGCGTCGATGTCGTTGCCGCCCGCGCCAGTCGAGGAGAAGACCGCCGGATGCCAGCTCATGTCCTGAAAGTTGCCGATGACCGCCCAGACATCGGCGGGCGCGGCGGCGACATCGACCGAAAGCGTCACCTTCTGCCGCGTCGGCCCATGCGCGAGCGCGAGACCGGGCAGGATGAGGAAGAGCAATAGCCAGATCGGTCGGAGAAGTCGCATCTTGGTCCTCATGTTTTGAAGAAGTTGTATTTCAGGATGTAGTTCAGCCCGCGCAGCCAGCTGTTGTCGGTATTCGACCGGATATCGACGCTTTGCCCGCGGATCATGGCGCCGCTTTCCACCTCGCGCATGACGAGGTTCATCGACAGGATCAGGTTGGAGACCTTCTGCACCTCGCCGACAAGGACATAGTCGGCGCCGAGCTTTGCCGCCATGCGCAGCTCGCAGCCGTAGCAATCGGCGGGATCGACGGTGGCGGCAAGCTCTGCGGCCACCGGATCGGTCGAGAGAAGGGTGAAGCCTTCGGCGGTGAACCGGTCGCGCACGGCGCTTTCCAGGAGCCCGATCCGCGCGGTCTGATCGGGGCGTTCGCCGTCATAGGCGCCCTCGGTCGAGGTGTCGATGAAAGTGATGCCAAGAAAGGCGATGCTGGCGCCGGAGCGCAACGGATCACCGTAGCTGTCCGCATAGGCGGAGAGCGGCAGAAAGACCAGCCACGCAAGAAGCAGTCCAAGTTTCATGGGGGGAAGTCTAGCGCCCCCCCGCCTTTCGACAATTCGCCATAAGTATCGGTTTCATGCCCGGCGCCGAGAGCGCATCCTCGAACGGGAGATTCGAGGGAAATTGGGAGGTTACCTCGCGAATGCCGCTGTTGCGGGCCTTCATCGCCGCCGTTCCGGCGCTTTTCGCGTTCGCCATCGTGGCGGCGGCAGCGGAGGTGAAGACGGCCGTGCTGCGGGTTGACCGCACCCTTACCCTGCCGATCTCGCGACTAGACCTTCCGCCCGACGATCTCGGCTTTGCCGGGGCCGTCCTTGCGAATGAGGACAATGAGACCACCGGGCCGATTCATCGGCATGAACTTCACGGTGGAGACACGGGCGGTCGCGCCGGAGGCGGCGGCGGCGGCGCTCGACGCGCTGAAGGCCGAGGGAGTCGGACTGATCGTGGTGCAGGGCAATGCGGCAGAGACGCTGGCGCTGGCCGACCGGGCCGGGGCCGGATGTGCTGATCCTGAATGCCGGCACCCGCGACGAGGCCCTGCGCGAGGAGAGCTGCCGCGCCAACATGCTCCATGTCGCGCCCAGCCGATCGATGATGACCGATGCGGTCGTGCAGTTCCTGATGTGGAAGAAATGGGCGCGGCTTTTCCTCATCTACGGCTCCCATCCGGAAGACGCCGCCCTGGCCGATGCCTACCGCGCCTCGGCCAGGAAATTCGGCGCGAAAATCGTCGATGAGCGGCTGTTCGAGGATACTGGCGGCGCACGTCGAACCGACACCGGTCATGTCCTCGTCCAGCGTCAGATCCCGGTCTTCACGCAGGAAGCCGAGGACCATGACGTGATCGTCGCCGCAGATGAGGCCGATGTCTTCGCCGCCTACCTGCCGTTTCATTCCTGGGACCCGCGCCCGGTCGTGGGCTCTGCCGGGCTGATCCCGGTCACGTGGATGTCGGCGATGGAAGCCTGGGGTGCTACACAGTTCCAGCGCCGTTTCGAAAAGCTGACCGGACGGGGTATGCGAGAAGAGGATTATCAGGTCTGGCTCGCGCTCCGTGTCGTCGGCGAGGCGGTCACGCGGACCGGCAGCGCCGATCCGAAGGCGATCCGCGACTATGCCCTGTCGGACGCGTTCGAGCTTGCCGCCTTCAAGGGACAGAAGGTGACGTTCCGGCCCTGGAACGGCCAGTTGCGCCAACCGATCCTGTTGACCGACCGCCATATCATGGTCTCGGTCTCGCCACAGGATGGCTACCTGCATCAGGTCACGCCGCTCGACACGCTTGGGCGCGACCGTCCCGAAACCGCCTGCACCGCCTTCGGAGGATGACCATGCGCCTTGCCCTTCTCTTGCTGCCGCTGATGGCCACGCCGGCGCTGGCCAACAAAGTCTTCGTCAGCAATGAACGCGGCAATTCTGTCAGCGTTCTCGACAGCGCGACCTGGGAGAAGATCGCCGAATTCCCCGCAGGCAACCGGCCGCGCGGCATCACCATAAGCCCGGACGGCAAACGGCTTTATGTCGCCGCGTCGGACGACGACACGGTGCGCGTCTTCGACCCTGAGAGCTATGAGGAGATCGGCACCCTGCCCTCCGGGCCCGACCCTGAGCTGTTCGTGCTCGGCCCCGGCGGCAACCCGCTTTACATCGCGAACGAGGATGACAACCTTGTCACCGTGGTCGATGTCGACACCCGTGAGGTGATCGCCGAAGTCCCGGTCGGGGTCGAGCCGGAAGGCATGGCGATCTCACCCGATGGCAAGACGCTGGTGAATACCTCCGAGACGACCAACATGGCGCATTTCATCGACACCGAAACCTATCAGATCATCCATAACGTCCTTGTCGATCAACGCCCGCGCTATGCCGAATTCACCGGCGACGGCACGAAGCTTTACGTCACCTCGGAAATCGGCGGAACGCTGGCCGTGATCGACCTGACGGGCGCCGAGCCGGCGGTCGCAAAGAAGGTCGGCTTTGCGGTGCCGGGCGTGCTTCCCGACTGGTTGCAGCCGGTGGGCGTGCGCATCACGAAGGACGATGCGCGGGTCTTCGTGGCGCTTGGCCCGGCCAACCGCGTCGCGGTGATCGACGGCAAGACCGATGAGGTGATCGACTACCTTCTGGTCGGCCAGCGGGTCTGGCAGATGGCCTTTACCCCGGACGAGAAATACCTTGTGACGACCAATGGAAACTCCAACGACGTCAGCATCATCGACGTCGAGGCCGGAAAGGTTATCAAGTCGGTTCAGGTGGGCGAACAGCCCTGGGGCGTTGTCGTCGCGCCGGACTGAAGGCAGGCTGGCCGAGAAAGCGGTTCGGCATGGGAGGATGAGATGAAATTGGTGAAACACTTCGCGCTTGGCTGCGCAGTGGCATTCGGTCTTGCGTCGGCCGGTGCCGCGCGGGATCTGCCACAGCTGCGTGCGGCGATGCTGAAGACCGGCACCGTCAACTGGGAAATCACGACTATAAAGGAGAACGGCTTCGACAGCGCGAACGGTTTCGATCTGGCCGTGCAGGATTATGCCGACAATGCCGCCACCAAGATCGCCTTCGAAGGCGGCGAGGCCGATGTCATGGTGTCGGACTGGATCTGGGTCGCGATGATGCGGGCCGCGGGGCGCGACTATGTCTTCATTCCCTATTCGCGCGCCGTGGGCGGCCTTGTCGTCAAGGACGACAGCGGGATCGAAACGCTGCCGGATCTCAAGGGCAAGAAGATCGGCATCGCGGGCGGGCCGCTGGACAAAAGCTGGCTGATCCTGCGCGCCTATGCGCAGAAGGAATACGGCTTCGACCTCGCCGCCGAGACCGAGCAGGTCTTTGGCGCACCGCCCCTGATCTTCAAGGCGGGACTGGATGGCGAGACGGCGGGCGCGATCAACTTCTGGCACTTCCTCGCCAAGATGAAGGCCAAGGGGATGCACGATCTCATCTCGGTCTCGGACGCGGCGACGGCACTGGGCCTCGATCCCGACACGCCGCTTCTGGGCTACGTGCTCAAGGGCGAGTATCGTCGCCGCCCACCCCGAGGCGGCGCAGGGGCTTGCGCGTGCCTCGCGCGCGGCCAAGGATAAGCTGATGACCGACGATACCGCATGGGAGGGGCTGAGGGCGCAGATGAACGCTGATAGCGATGCGGAATTCACGGCGCTGCGCGACGGCTACCGCGATGGTATCCCAAGCGGCAATCCGGTCGATGAGGCGGCCGCCGACAGGTTCCTGCGGCTGATGGCCGATCTTGGCGGCGAGGAGCTTGTCGGCAAAGCCACCACGCTACCCAAGGGGGTCTTCCTTCCTCTTGAATAAGGCCTCGATCCATCCGGCGGCAATCCGCGTCCTGTCGCTGGCGGCGCTGCTGGGGCTATGGGTCATCGCGGCAACGATCTCGGACGATCCGTTGACCTTGCCGCAACCGTGGTCGCTGGTGGGGCCGTTCTGGAAGGAAGTGATCTCGGGCACGCTGCCCTGGCACCTCTGGATGACGCTGACGCGGGTGATCTGGGCCTTTGTGCTGGCGATGTCGGCGGGCTTGGTGCTTGGCCTCGTGATGGGGCGGTTTCCGGCGGTGGACCGCTGGCTCGACCCGTGGCTGGTGGTCTTTCTCAACCTGCCGGCGCTGGTGCTGATCGTCCTTTGCTACCTCTGGATCGGGCTCAATGAGACCGCAGCCATCGCCGCCGTGACGCTGAACAAGATCCCGAACGTGACGACGATCATCCGCGAGGGCGCCCGCGCCCTGGACCCCGGTCTGACAGCGATGGCTGCAGTGTTCCGCATGCCTGCCGGGCGGCGGCTGCGCCATGTGGTGCTGCCGCAGCTGGCGCCCTTCATGGCCGCTGCCGCGCGGTCGGGGATCGCGGTGATCTGGAAGATCGTGCTGGTCGTCGAATTTCTCGGCCGCTCGAATGGTATCGGCTTCCAGATCCACCTCCATTTCCAGCAATTCGATGTCGCCATGGTCCTGGTCTATGCCCTGTCCTTCATCGCGGTGATGCTCTCGTTCGAATGGCTGGTGCTGCAACCCTTCGAGACGCGCGTCCGGCGCTGGAGGGCGGCATGATCGCGGCCGAGATCAGCACGAAGTCCTTTGGCGGAACCAAGGTGCTGCGCGACATCCGGTTCCGGGTCGAGACAGGCGAGGTTCTGGCGATCCTCGGCCCTTCCGGCATCGGCAAATCGACGCTCTTGAGGATCATCGTCGGGATCGACACCGAATTCGACGGTTCGGTGGTGCGGCCCGAACGGCTGGGCATGGTGTTTCAGGAGCCGACGCTTCTGCCCTGGCGGACGGTGGCGGAGAACCTGACGCTGGTCCATTCCGGCCTAGGCCGTGACGCTGCGCTTGCCGCCCTCGACCGGGTCGGGATCGCCGACAAGGCGGACCAGTTCCCACGCCAGCTCTCGCTTGGCCAGCAGCGCCGGGTGGCGCTTGCCCGCGCCTTCGCAGGCGATCCGCAGGGGCTGATCCTTGATGAGCCTTTTGCCTCGCTCGACCCGGACACGGTCGAGGAGATGCTGGTGCTGACCGAACGGCTTATCGCCGAGAGCCAGCCCGCGACGCTTTTCGTCACGCATTCCGAGGCCGAGGCGACGCGGCTCGCGACCCGCATCCTCCGCCTCGACGGACGGCCCGCGACGGTCGCAGCGGCACGGGAGGCCGTGCAATGAACGGGCTGACGGTCGAGGGGGTGAGCTACCGATACGGCGCGAAGACTGCGCTCGACCATGTGAGCTTTAGCGTCGAACCCGGCGATTTCACCGCCCTTCTCGGACCGAACGGCGCGGGAAAATCGACGCTGTTCGCGCTCCTCACCAGGCTTCTGGTGGCGCCCGAAGGACAGATCACCGTAGCTGGCCATGACCTTGCCAGGACGCCGCGCGCGGCGCTGGCGCGGATCGGCGTGGTCTTTCAGCAGCCAACGCTCGATCTCGACCTGTCGGTGCGCCGGAGCCTGAGCTATTTTGCCGGGCTTCACGGCATCGCCGGGCGCCGGGCCGAGCGTGCGATCGACGCCGCACTTGACCGGCTGGGCATGCGGGAACGGGCGCATGAACAGGTCCGCGCGCTGAACGGCGGCCACCGCAGGCGGATGGAGATTGCGCGGGCGCTGATCCACGACCCGGCCGTCCTGATGCTGGACGAGCCCACGGTAGGCCTTGATGCCGCGAGCCGTCAGGCAATCACCGCCCATGTCCATGACCTCGCCGGTGACGGCATGGCGGTTCTCTGGGCCACGCACCTTGTCGATGAGATCCAACCCGAAGATCCGGTTGTCGTCCTCCACCGGGGCCAGGTCTTGTGTCGCGCCAGCGCCAGAGACATTGCCGGCACATCAACGCTGAGCGAGGCGTTCCTGGCCCTGACCGGCGCGGAGGAGACGGAATGAGCGCCTATCTCATCGCCCTTCGCGCCATCGTCCTGCGCGAGGCCCTGCGCTTCGTCAGCCAGCGCGGGAGGTTCCTCGCCGCCCTTGTCCGGCCGCTGGTCTGGCTTCTGGTCTTCGCGGCGGGGTTCCGCGCCGCCCTTGGCCTGTCGATCGTGCCGCCCTACCAGACCTATATCACCTATGAGGTCTACATCGTCCCCGGCCTTGTCGGCATGATCCAGCTTTTCAACGGGATGCAGTCCTCGCTTTCCCTGGTCTACGATCAGGAGATGGGCTCAATGCGGCTTCTGCTGACCTCGCCGCTGCCGCGCTGGTGGCTTCTCTTCTCAAAGCTGCTCGCGGGCACCGCCGTTTCGATTCTCCAGATCGGGGTCTTCCTTGCCATCGCTGCCGCGATGGGGATCGTAATGGAGCCCTGGGGCTATGTCGCGGTGTTGCCGGTCCTTGTGGTGACCGGGCTGATGCTCGGGTCTCTCGGCCTGCTGATTTCCTCGACCGTCCGGCAACTGGAGAATTTCGCGGGCGTGATGAATTTCGTCATCTTTCCGATGTTCTTCCTGTCGACCGCGCTCTATCCGCTCTGGAAGATGGCGGAAAGCTCGCCCCTGTTGCGTGACATCTGTGCGGCCAATCCCTTTACCCATGCGGTCGAGGCGATCCGTTTCGCGCTTTACCTGGAATGGAACGGATGGGCCCTTCTCTGGACCACGCTGAGCTTTGCCGTCTTCATGGCGCTGGCACTCTGGGGCTACGATCCGGCGCGGGGCCTCAGCCGCCGCCGCGGGGGGTGAGGGCCAGACTGGATCTGTCGCAAGGATCTGGCGTCGATAGCCCCGCGCCGGAACGCCAGCGTTTCATCGTGATGAACCACGGGCAGACCCTTGGCGCATGGCCGCAATCCAGTTCGGGCAGGCCGCCCCACAGCGGCGCCGTCAGCTCGGCATCATGCGGATCGCCCCATCAAGACGGATCACCTCGCCGTTGAGCATATTGTTTTCGCAGATATGGCGCACCATCGCGGCGAATTCCGACGGATCGCCCAGGCGTTGCGGAAAGGGCGCCTGTTTGCCGAGGGAATCCTGTACCTCTTGCGGCAACCCCTTCATCATCGGCGTGAGGAAAAGGCCGGGGGCGATCGCGACGACCCGAATGCCGTTGCGGCTCAGGTCCCGCGCCATCGGCAAGGTCATCCCGACCACGCCCGCCTTGGAGGCGGCATAAGCGATCTGGCCGATCTGCCCTTCGAAGGCGGCGACCGAGGCGGTGTTGACGATCACGCCACGCGATCCATCCGCATCGAGCGGATCCGCGGCGCACATCCCCGCAGCCGATCTGGAGGCCATCAGAAAGACGCCGAAGAGATTGACGTTCAGCGTCTTCTGAAAAAGCTCCGGGTCATGCGCGCCGCCTTTCGACACGGTGCGCGCGCCGGGGGCGATGCCGGCACAGTTAACGAGGATGCGCTCTTGCCCGTGCGCCGCCCGCGCCTGCACGAAGGCCGCATCGACGCTTTCGACCGAGGTCACGTCGGTCCGGCAGAAGAGCCCGCCGATTTCAGCGGCCAGCACTTCGCCCATCTCCGCATTCAGATCGAATATCGCGACCTTCGCGCCTTGCGCCGCAAGTAGCCGCGCCGTCGCGGCCCCCAGTCCCGACCCGCCGCCGCTGATGACGGCTGCGGTTGCTTTTGATATCTGCATCGTTCAGCTCCCATCATTCGGCTGAAGGCCAAGCTTCCGCTTTTCGATCAAAGCCGCAACCCCTTCGCGGATTCCACCGGGATCTAAGCTGCTGTGTACTGCGCGCCGCAGCTTGGCGATTTAAAGGATATGTCGCCACCGTTGCGGGACGCAAACTTTGCCGCAGATTTTGGGGGAGAATGGTGGTGGTCACAGTTCTCGTCGAACCCGTCTCTGGAGACCAAATCCCTGTTTACAGGGAAATAACAGGGAAAATGGCGTGTTTTCGAGCAGGCGGGGCGATTCCCACCCTGATAAATGGCGCCTTTTCAATAGTTTGCAGGCGAATTCCCTGCACGTGATAACAGGGAAATGGAATTGGCAGATCAGGGAAGTCCGCAGGGGAGAACAGGGAATGGATCAGGAGAAACAGGGATCGGGTTATTTGCGCCGCCTGCTCTTGCCAAACCCCGGCACGCCAAGCTCCGTGGGCCCGCCCTCGTCGGTATCATCGTCATCGAGCAGATCGGCCCAGCGCAACGTGACGGCATGCCCGTCCCGACCAACGCGCGTCTGCTCGTAGATCTCCACGCCGTCCCGGTCGGTCCAGGCGGCCGCGGGGCTATCCACCATCTCGGTAAAGCCCGTCTTGCCGTTTCGGAGTGCGCGCCAGGCTTGGGTCAGGTCGGAGAGCGCGTCGCCCTTGCCGCGCGTCACCCATGGGAAATCGCGATGACGCTTTGCCGTGCGGATCTTGCCGTCCTTGGTCCAGATCGCGGCGACCGGCACATCGACGAGATCGAGGTAGCGCCGGATCGTCGCCTCGAGACTGAGATCAAGTCCGTCAGCGGTCTTCTGGAGACTGCGCAGGTCAGGATCGGCACCCAGGCAGCGGCGCATCTTGTAGATGGGAGCGAGGAGTGCGGCGGCGAAATGGTTCGCCTCGGCCTCCTGCATGCGGTGCCGCGTGTCGTCGCGCGCTTCCCGCATGTCCTGTGACGTGCAGCGGAAGCCGTCTTCCTTGGTCAGGACGTGCCGCTCCAGAAGAAAGTGCCCGAGTTCATGGGCAATGCTGAAGCGGGCCCGACGCGCGCCATGGGCCATGTTGACCAGAATGCTCCCAAAACTGCGCGCCCTGTTGGTCAGCAACATGCCCTCGAGCCCGTCAAGGCGTTCCCGGCGGACCTCGTCGATATCGAGCGCAGAGGCGATCTCGTCGACGGGAACTGCACGGTCGAGCGGGCCAAGCTTTCGGTGAATGGCGTCGGCGAGGCGCTGCGGCGCGTGGATGTCAGCAAGGTCGATCCGGTCAAGGTGCAGTGGACTGTTCCTCGGTATCCTCGCGCGACCGAAGAGACCGGATCATGTCCTCGACCACGAGGCGGTCGCGCTCCGAAAGGTCCTGCAGATCGCGGTGAATCCGCTCGATGCGCTGCTCCTTCATCGAAGGCGCGTCCTCCTCACCGACGAGCACGTCGATGCTGACCCCGAAATGCCGCGCCAGCGCGCGGACGAGTTCGAAGGACGGGTTCTTGCTGCGGCCCTTTTCCAATTCCCAGACATGGGCCTTCGAAACGCCCGCCGCATCAGCCACCTGCTGGAGCGACTCCCCACTCTTCTGACGCAGCTCGAACAGCCGTTCGCCGATCTCCATCGACCGCTCCGATGTCTGATTTGCCTGCCGACTTCATACGACATGGTTGACGGAATGGCAACGGCAGATGTATCTTACGATTGGGGCTGTGGAATCGCCCGCGGCGAGTAGAGCAGAAAGGAGGCCGCTATGGACGGTCTGAAGATCGAGGAGATCGCGGTCGGCGATCTGAAGCCCTGGGCAATGAACGCCCGGACCCATTCGAAGAAGCAGCTCCGCCAGATCGGCGAGAGCATCCGCACCTTCGGCTTCACCAATCCGGTGCTGATCGATGCGGCGAACACGATCCTCGCCGGTCACGGCCGGGTCGAGGCGGCGAGGCTCATTGGCCTGACCCATGTCCCCTGCGTCCGGCTGGAGCACATGACCCCGGAGCAGAAGCGGGCCTATGTGCTCGCCGACAACAAGCTCGCGCTCAATGCCGGCTGGGACGAGGAACTTCTGGCAGAAGAGTTGCAGGCGCTTATGGGCGTCGACGATCTCGGCTTCGACATCGGCGTGACGGGCTTCGATCTGGGTGAGATCGACACGCTCGTCACCGGGCTCTCGGTCGAGGAGCCGGGCGATCCGGAGGATGACGTGCTGCCGAGCGCGGCGCCGCGCCGGGTTCATCCGGGCGATGTCTGGCAGCTCGGTCGCCATCGGCTCACCTGCGGCGACGCCCTTGACCCAGGCGTTGTCTCCACGCTCATGGGGGGCGAGCAGGCGCGGATGATATTCTCCGACCCGCCCTACAACGTGAAGATCGACGGCCATGTCGGCGGCTCGGGCAAGATCAAGCACCGCGAGTTCGCGATGGCCTCGGGCGAGATGACGGTAGCCGAGTTCACCGCCTTCCTGACCCGCGCCTTTCGCAACATGGCGGATCACAGCATGGACGGCTCGATCCACTATCTCTGCATGGACTGGCGCCACATGGGGGAAATGCTGGCTGCGGGGCACGAGGTCTACGCGGAGCTGAAGAACCTCATCGTCTGGGCCAAGGACAATGGCGGGATGGGCAGTTTCTACCGCTCGCGCCACGAACTGATCTTCGCCTTCAAGAAGGGCGATGCGCCTCATCTCAACACCTTCGAGCTGGGTCAGCATGGCCGTTACCGCACCAATGTCTGGAACTACCGCGGCGTGAATACGATGCGGGCGGGGCGGATGGAGGAACTGGCACTGCATCCGACGGTCAAGCCGGTGCAGATGGTTGCCGATGCGATCCGCGATGTCTCCGGCCGGGGTGAGATCGTGCTCGACGTCTTCGGCGGATCGGGGTCGACCCTGATTGCAGCGGAGAAGACCGGGCGGCGCGGCTGTCTCGCCGAACTTGATCCGATCTACTGCGACCGCATCCTCGCCCGCTGGGAGGCTTATGCAAAGGATGAGGCCGAGTGCCTTGTTTGCGGCTGGCCGAAGACCATCGAACGGCTGGAGGCGGCGGAATGAGCGGCAAGGACAAGCCATCCCGGGCGCTCGTCGCGCGACCGGGCTACGAGGTGGGCTATGCCAAGCCGCCGGAGACGACACGCTTCAAGCCGGGAACCTCCGGCAATCCCCGCGGCCGGCCGAAAGGGGCGAAGAACAAGCGGCCGACGCTGCACGAAGAACGCATGAAAGGGATCATTCTCGATGAGGCCTACCGAACGATCACGGTCAGGGATGGCGACCGCAGCATCACGGTGCCAATGGCGCAGGCGATCATCCGCTCGCTCGCTGTGAATGCCGCCAAGGGTCAGCACCGGGCGCAGCGGCTCTTCGCGGAACTTTTGGCTTCAGTCGAGAACGCGAACAAGGCGCTGCACGATGCATGGCTTGAGACCGCCACTACCTACAAGGCCGATTGGGAGGATGAGTTGTTCCGCCGCGCGCATTTCGGCATCACAGGACTGCCTGACCCTTTGCCACATCCCGATCATGTCATCATCGACATACGGAAGGGTACGGCGCGGATTGCAGGCCCTTCAACCAAAGAAGAAAAGGCAGAAAGGGACCGGCAAATTGCGCGCAAGGCCGACTTTGAGGCTGAGGTCGAGGAACTTCAACGGATGCTGGCCGAGGAAACAGACCCCCGAATGCGCCAGATCCTCTCTGACGACATTGCCCATTCGCAGAAGGTCGTCGACATCATCGGTAGGGCGCTAAGCGGCAAGCCGGCGAAAAGGTGATGGTATGAAGGGCGGAAAGAAGCCTCTCAATAGAACTTTTATTCTCTCACGATACATCAAAAGCAGCCAGTTGACTTTAGGAAAATCTGCGGTCCTGAATGCCTGGAGTTTGAGGCTTCGTCTGCGTGCCTACCGTCGAAACGGACCCAAATGAACGAAAGCGATAGGGCAGGTTTGTCCGCCATACTGAAAATCGTCGCTGTCGGGCCAGAATGATGTGGGTTCACGGCCCGATCCGCTCAGCTCTGGGCATTTCTTCGACTATGGACGTCGCTCGGAGCGTAAAAGCTTGCTCAGCGGCGGATTCAGGCGACCGTACTGTCAAATGGCAGGCTACTCGGGGGATGTCGGCGGACATGGCAGATTATACCCTTCACTACTGGCCGATCCCGTTTCGGGGTCAGTTCGTCAGGGCTGTGCTGGCATATGCAGGTGCCTCGTGGGATGAGCCGGGGTTTGACGAAGTCTTGGCGGAACGCGCCGCCGACCCATCCGCGCAAATCGTCCCGCACATGGGGCCGCCGGTGCTAACCGATCACCCGAACGGCGTGCATATCAGCCAGATGCCTGCAATCCTGTCCTATCTGGGCGAACACCACGGGCTGTTCCCGCAAGACCCGGCCCTTCGCGCGATGTGCCACAAGGTGATCGGCGACAGCAACGACGTGCTGTACGAGATGACCCGCCACAACGGCAACCAGATGTGGACCAAACGGGCCTGGGAAGCCTATCAGCCCAGGCTTGCACGCTGGATGGCGATCTATCAGGAAACCGGGCAACGTCATGGGCTGACGGCACAGGCAGGGTTCATGCTGGGCACTGCATCACCGTGCCTTGCCGATCTGGTCAGCGCGACACTGTGGGGCACGATGACGGTCAGGTTCCCGGCGCTTCAGATCATGCTGAACACCCACGCGCCCGCCATCGCGGGGCTGTCAGACAGGATCGGCGCGATCCCGTCGCAACAGGCGCTACGACGCCACAGCGATGCGTCCTGGGGCGATGTCTGGTGCGGTGGCCAGATCGAAGCATCGCTTCGCAAGGTGATCTGACTGATTGCGCCGGGTCACGCCACCCGCGCCGGGATCCGGTTTACGAACCACTTGAACAGCAGCAAGATCAGCCCCGCGAGGATCATGTACACCAGCGCCAGTGCTGTGACCCCCGATAACTCGTCCAGGCGTTCGGGATCTGGAACTTCAGTGCCAAAGCGACCTTAGCGATTGCCGCCGGGATCGGGCTGCCGCTTCTCCAGTATTTTAGATACCAGCCCGGCACCGACAACAGCCAGACGGCGCTCACCGCGCGCAATTTCAGCTACGCGCTTGTGCCATGCGCTCTGAAGCTCGCGGCGATCGCACTCGTGTTAAGATTGCCGCGCGAGATTCTTGACCCTGCAATATGAGGCTGGATGACGCCGATGACACTGAAATCCCTACTTGCGATCCTGACGCTGCTTGGCACGGCGATCGCTGCCCAAGGTGAGCCGATGAAACCCGAGACCTTTTCCAATCAGTCTGAAAACCGTTGGCGCTTCTTCACCGACGCGGTGATGGGCGGCGTCTCGACCGGGCAGATCAGCTTCAAGCGCGAGGGCGCCACCTATTACGCGCGCCTCAGCGGCAAGGTCAGCACGAAGAACCGCGGTGGCTTCATCCAGATGCAGATGGAACTCGACACGCCGCCAGTGGGGGCGCGCGGCGTGCGGATCCTTATTCGCGGCAATGACTAGGACTACTTCATCCATTTGCGCAGCCGCACAATGCTATTGCCTTGGCAGTATTATCAAGCGCGTTTCCATGCGGCGGAGGGCTGGACGCAGGTCAAACTGCCCTTCTCCGATTTCACACCTTCGGGCGGGATGCTGCACACTGAGCCTCGCGCGAAAGACCTCAAATCCATCGGTGTCGTCGCCTATGGCATGGATTACGAAGCTTCTGTCGAAGTTAAGGAAATAGGTTTCTACTGAGCGCGGACCGGCTGGCAACTCAGAGCAAAGACTGGTTCACGGTCCCAGCAAACCCAAGAGCTTTCCGTGATCCGAAGTCGCGCAAGGGGCGTGTCACAAGCAAGACCGATCCCGCTATGTCAAGGTCTCGGCAACCACGCCGAAGATGTGACAGGGCCACCTTCTGTCTCCTCCAAGACCGCAGCAGGCGATCGCCCGGTGCCCACGCGTTAAGGGTTGCAGCGAGGGCAACATCCGGGATCGGCCTCCTGCAACCTATCCGGGGGCGAGCGTTCCTCGGTCAGGCCACAGGCCGTGCAGCCCCAGATGTCGCACCGCGCGCGCAGGGTCGGACCACCGCACCAGGCCCCGGGCAGCCCTGTCTCGACCCGCAGCCTCCCGAAACCGGGCACTGCGCAGGTCGGACAGCGCGTGGCGAGCCGCTGCGCCGGCATTGTCAGACTAAGCCGGTCTGCTAAGGTTTGAACGTGGAATCTAAGCTGCCTTCTTGTCGCGCTGTTTGGTGGTCGCCAAGCAAACAGGGGAGTTATTCCGGAGATGCCAAGCTCCGGGCGGTGGAAGACCGACGAGTATGTTTAGTCTGACAGAGTCCTTGTGGACCGTACGGTGTTTCGGGCCAGGGCGGACACGAGGTCGGACCTTGTGACGATGCCGATGATCCGGTCGCGCTCCATGACGGGTACGGCTTCGGAATGCCCGTCCTCAAGCAGTGGGAGCAATGCGCCGACCGGAGCATCCTTCGTAACGGTAGTAAGGCCCACCGACATGATGTCACGCGCGCGGGGAGACGTGCGGCCTGCGGCGCTGCTGAGATGGGACAGGGCTGCCAGAAAGCCGCCGTGTCGGTTGCGGGCAGCGCGACGCGCGCTGCGGATCAGGTCGATCTGGAAGATGACCCCTTCAAGCCGATTGTCCCCGGTCACGACCGGAATGGACGTAAAACCATGCGTGCGAAAGAGAGCGGCAACGCGCCCGGTAGACGCCCGTGGGGACACCGTTACAAGGTCACGCGACATGAATGCCTCGCATCTTAGCGCGTCCATCTGGTGCGCCGCCGCCAGTTGTTCCGCCGCAGCGATCAATCTGCCCAGATCCTCAACACCAAGGTTGCTGGACTGGCGGTGGGACTCGAGAATCTGACGCAAGTCGTCCTTATCAAGCCCAAGTCGCTGCCCAGGTGTCTTGTCCATGGTACCGTGAGGGCCGACAGCATCCGGTTGACGAAAAGGATAAACGCGTCCTGTGATCCTGTGCCAGACCATCGCCAGCCCGACGAGGACTGCCGTTCCGGCCATGACAGGGGCCACGACGAAACCGAAACCCAAATGGTCGATCATATTCGGATCGAGCGCAGCGACCAGCGCCACCGCTCCGCCTGGCGGATGCAGCGATCGCGACAGCACCATCGCGACGATTGCGAGGCAAAGCGCCAGCGCTGCGGCGGTGATGGGTTCTTGGATAAACCACAGAACAAGGACGGCCATGAGGGCGGAAATCCCGTTGCCGACGACGGCCGACCAAGGCTGGGCAAGAGGGCTGTTTGGGACCGCGAAGAGCAGGACTGCCGAAGCTCCGAAAGGCGCGATCAGGAATAACCCGTCCCACTGATGGAGCGACGGCAAGAGCAGCACCGACCCGGTGATGACGAACGCCAGGCACGCTCCAAGCGGTCCGCGCGCGAGATCGATGAGCGCGCCGCGGCCGATCGCCGGACCAAACGCAGAGATCCTGCGGTGCCACCGTGATTTGTGGTAACCCTGTATCGGCATGACCCGGCCCGTTTCGCGCGGGGGCGACCCTGATTGCAACGAACGGGAAAAGTCCAGACAGGATATGCGTATCACACGGGAAATTCTTTCCCCTTCGAGGAACTATGCCGTCGCGAGAGCGCACCCGATGATCTTTTCAGAAACGGAACGTGCCGCTCGCCTTCAACCCGGCGACGACCCGGTCCGCCATGCTGCGGCAGCGCACGCCATCGAACGGAAAGATCGCCTCAAACCCTCCATGAACATGCCGTTCCAGTGTCTGGCGCAAGCCGCGCCTGGCGCGAAACAGGCGAGTCCTGACGGTGATCGGGTTCAGCGACAGGTCATGGGCGAGTGCCAGCACGCTCAGGCCTTCGGCATGATGCAGTAGGAAGGGCAGCCGCAGATCGGACGGCAGGTCCGCGACGGCCCGTTCCAGAAGGTTCCGGATCTGCGCCCTCGCCAAGGCTGTCTCCGGCATTTCCGGCCTTTGACCAGGAAAGGCAAGGACCTGCGATGTATCGGGTTCGGTCACTGTGTCATACTCCTGCTGGGGACGTGTCCGCCGGATCCGCATGAGCGCCGTGTTGATGGCAATCCGCGTGATCCAGGTCGAGAACGCCGAGGCCCCGCCGAACTGGTCAAGGCGGGTAAAAGCCGCGAGTTAGCTTTCCTGAACGACTTCCTCAGCCTCGGCATCGCTTTTCACGATCCCACGGGCGACCCTGAATAGCCTTGGGTTGAACCGCCGGATTAATTCGCGCACAGCCGCTTCGCTGCCCGATCGCGCAAGGGCGACGAGATCCGCTTCGGAGGAGGCCAATCCGATTGCCGGGTCGACCGGGGTGTGGCGGGCGTGTCGTCGAGCGGTCATTGTGCCACCTCCGGATCGATGCGTCGGTGACGCAGGATTTCCTCGACGGTCGGCAGGGTGGCCAGCACTTCCGGCATCATGTCCTCCGCATCGCTGCTTGGGCCTTCCCATTCGGGATCGTCCGGTTGTCCGACGACGATACGGCCCACCATTCCCGCCATTTCGTGCGGCTGGCAGTAGTAATCATACACACCTGGTACTGTAAGGGTGATTTCGAAGCCCTCGTCCGGCAGCAGGAAGTCGCTGTCCCAGGGGTGCGCGGCCTCGGGGATGCGGCGTTTCCGGTCGAGTATGACGGGGTGATAGGCAGTGCTCGTGTGGCTGTTGCCCGGATCCCGGTTCACGAAGCGAATGGTCGCTCCGGGCGCAACAGCAAGGCCGCGCGGCGAGAACCAGATACGTTCGCCGCGCGCCGTGCCGCGCATTTCGATCGTCTCCGTGGGCGCTGCGTTCACCCGGAAAGAGATCGTGAGGGTGGCAAGCGCGCCGCCCCCGAGGGTCAGAACCATGCGTCGCGTCGGTCTCATTCCGCAAGCCGCCCCTTGGCGCCGTCATCGTGGTAAAGCACGACATGCGCATGCGGCTTTTCCACGCCGGGATGGCCCGCATTGTAGTAGATGTCGACGCCCGCCACGGTGTGGGACCCGATGCCGAGACCGTCGTATGCCGTCCCGTTCTGAAGATCCTCCAGCGGCGTCATGTAGATGGTCGCCGACAGCTTACCATCGTGATCGTAGGCAAGGAACGGGCCCGCAGGCAGGGTCGCCGGGTCGACGAAGAGCGTCCCGAGGCCGGGGATGAACTCCGGCAGGGGCAGCGCATCGCTGACCTGCACATAGGGTTCGCCCGGCGGCGACTGTTCCAGCGCCTTTTCGTCATGTGCCATGGAAACGCCCGTGGTCGCAAATAGCGTCGCGACGGCCAGCGGCAGAAGTCCTTTCATGTCTCATCCTTTCCTGAACAGGGCAGCACCTGTCGGGCTACCTGACCCATTGGATGCAGCGGATCGGGAAAGGTTCCCGCGTATGAGAAATTTTTTTCGCGGGGCGCGGGCCGCAGGGCAATGGTGGCACGTCAGGGCATGAACGACAGGGTTGCGGGGACATCGAAGATCGCCCTCTTCAGGATCTCGCCCTCTGCGTTCACGGTCAGGCGCAGGGCGCGTCCCCCATGGTAGAAAGTCAGCCGCCATCGACCGGCATCGGCGCCGCTGCCGGTTTCGCAGCGCGAGGTGATGCGGCCGTTCTGCATCGCCTCCCTGATGTCTGTCGCCGGGTGGCCGAATGCGACGGAGAGAATCGTCGCGTCGACCACGAACCCGTCGCCGTCGCGTTCGATGCGGGTCATCCGCGGGGCTTCCAGTAATCGTTGGCGGCGGCCACGGTGGCGAAATGCGTGGCCACAACCTGACTGACCGCAATCAGCGCCTCGGCGTCTTCGGCGTATTCGGGCCGGAGCCGGTCGCGTACCGCCGCATCCGGTTGCGTCGCCTTTACCGCGACGCGGGCAAGCTTAATGGCAAGGTCAAAGCCTTCCTCCGGTGTCGCGGTCTTCAGTGTCGGGAGCCAGCCGGACATGGGAACCTCCTTCGTTGTCCTGTGAGAAATGCGGGGCGATGACGCGCCAAGCGTCACCGTCGGGATCGTCGAACTGGCCGTTCCGAAGCGCCCAGACGAACGCCAAGAGGCCGATCAGCCCGAGCAGAAGCGACAAGGGGACGAGAACGGAAAGGGTCCTGCCTTTTCTCCGCCGATCGTTGCATAGGCATGCCAGGTGCCGTGGCCGAGAACCGGGAAAACGACGATCAGCCCGAGAAGGCCGGTCGCGGCCGACAGGACGAGCCCCGCCGTGACGAGAGCGCCCCAGGCGATCATCGGTCGAAGGTTCTGGACGGTCATCGCGAAGCTTGACCCCATGGCAGTCAAAGCGTCGGTCCGCCACGCCACCAGCATCGGAATGGAAAAGACGCTGATCGCGAAGGCGAAGGCTGCGAACAGCCCGCCCACCAGCGTACCTGCCGCGATCAGCGTCCATCCCCGGGGCGTCGTCAGCACGTTCGTCAATGCATCAGTGGCGCCCGGGAAAGGTGTAAGGCCGAAGAAGAGCGCGTAAAGCAGGTCCGCCGACAAAAGAAACGACAACGTCGCGGGTGTCAGACGGATTCGAACGAGTTCAGCTCGGACAGTAGCGCTGCCCTTTATGTCGCGCCAAGCTGGCGCCAATCGGCGAGAGCGGCGGCGCGGTTGTGCTTTAAATTCTGTCGTGAGTAGAGGTGAACTTCCTGGCTGAAGTGGTTGTGGACCGAGGCGTGGATGGAGACGAATTTCTGCAAACTTCGTATCTGCCGAAAGCGTTGCATCGCTCGCTCTCGTCGTCGGAATGGCAGGTGCGCGTATTGTCAGAGGAATCGTGCTTGGCCACCCCTTCCTGCCCTCTCCCGTGGAGAGAAGTCGAAAAATATTGATCCTTAAGGGAAAAGACTTTGCAGAGCACCGACGAGACCAACAACCGAGCCGTTGCCAGCGTAGCAGATCAAGTTCTTCTGACAACACCACGGTGAGAGCTTCAGGCTACGCGAGAGCCGCAAGACCAAGGCCTGATCCACAACCCAAACCCGACCACCTCGGAACTGGTCTGCGGACAGTGCGCCTTGCCGTGCGCAAGCTGCATGGCGCCACGCACGGCAAGGCGCGGGCCAGACCAGACCGCCGGGGCATATCACGCCGGTCAATTGACCAATTTTGCTCCGGGATTGACACTATCTGCGATGCAGAGTGAGCACCACTACGCTCTGCGCGGGCGGCTACCTGGCGACGAGGCGTCAGGCTTGCGTCGGCGCGTTCACATGGGTGACGCTCCGATCGAAGCCGCCACCACCGCCATCTTCAAGGGCGGCGACGGGCAGATGTCGCCTTCGCTCTGCCGGGGGCGCCGCAGTCACGCCGCGACGGCGAACTCGCAGTGTGCATCGGCGAACGCGGAGACCCAGCTGTCGATCCGGGGCCTCGCGGCGGCCAGACACGCCGCTGTCGACAGGGCATCCGCAAGCGCCGCGGAAGGAGCCGTGACCGAGACGGCCCGCCAGGTTGGAACCGCTGGTTCCCCGGTCGCGGGATGCAGGATGTGGCCGGCGCGTCCGGCCGCGTCGAATGCGGTACCGAGCGGCGCGGAGGTTGCGAGCGCCCGGTTCCTGAGGCCGACCCTGCCCCCCTGAGCCAGCCGGACCGGCCAGTCACCGCCATCGGGATGCCCGCCCACCGCGCGGTGTTCGCCTGTGTCGATCAGGATGTCGGTAAGGCCCTCGGCGCTCAGGAGCGCGGCCACGCGATCGGCGATGTATCCTTGGGCGATGCCGTTCAAGGTCAGCGCCATTCCCGGCGCCAGCGAGACGCGGGACGCGTCGATCCGCAGGTCGGGCCAACCGCCGCGGGCGCGCACCTCGGCCAGCTCGTCGGTGGTGGGCCTGGTTCCCGCCACGGCCCGTTCGGCCCAGAGCGCCCAGAGCGGTTGCACCGTCGGGTCGAAGAGCCCGTCGGTGGCGCGATGCACGGAGCCGGCGATCGTCAGGCATTCCAGCAGCTCTGCCGGCGGGGACTCTATCAGGCCGGCGGCGTTCAGCCGCATCAACGCGCTGTCCGCACGGTAGAGACTGAACACATTCTCAAGCCGGTCGATCTCGGCGGCCGCACGGACGCAGATGGCGACCGCATCGGGATGGGCGATGCGGATCGTCGCGCGCGCGCCGAGCGCCATTCCGGACCAGACGTGAAGGGGGGCCGCATTCCCGTGCGCGGGGCGAGCGAGCGCAACAGCGGCGGCAGAGACGGAAATGAATCGGCGGCGGGTCAGCATGGGATCATCCCTCGATCTTTTCGGACAGGGCCTTGAGGCGTGCATTGAAGTCGGCGTCATCCTCGGCGCCGATATCGGCATCGAGCGAAACCGGGGCGATCACGGCGGATTCCGGCACGGCGGAGAGCGCCATGACCGTGCCGCCGTGCCGCACCGCGAAGGCGGCCGCGGAATCGAGATCGGAGAAGGGGACTAGTTCCGGCGCGCCCATGCCGCCCTCGATCCCGGAGCCGACGACGTATTGCGCGGTCGCGGCGGGAATCCAGTTGGTCGTGCCGGGCTTTTCCCATGTGACGCCGGTTGCGCCCATGTCGTTCACATAGATGGCGAGGATGACACCGTCCTGCTCGGGCAGCCGGGTATAGGCAATGGCATCGCGTACCTGGCTGAAGAAGAGCGGCCGGCCGGGGAAGCCTTCCAGGTGGACCTGCGCTTTGGGGCCGGGATGTTCCAGAACGTTCATCTGGCAGTAATGGCCCACCGCTGCCTCGGTCAGGGCGACGGGCGACAGATCCTGCGCGTCCTCCTTGCAGGCCGCGAGGAACAGGAGAGCGAGAAGCGCGTGTTTCATGGGGTCACCTTGCGAAAGGCCAAGGCCGCGAGGATCAGGGCGAGCAGGGGCCAGGCGGTTACAGACAGGGCCGATTGCCAGAGCGGGATCGCGTCGGCGGCACCCGAGACGCCGGCCGCGGCCGCCGAAGCCTCGGACGCGGCGAGGTTGAAGAGGCGGAACGCGTCGGCCGGGTTGGCCAGAAGCGCCAGCGGGAAAAGCTCGGTGGTGAACCAGCCGCCATTGTCCGCCACGACGGCGGCGAGAAGGCCGAGATCGTACAGCACGACCGCGCCGAGCCAGAGCCCGATCGCCAGACCCGCCGCCCCGGATGGACGCCGAGCCAGCGACGAGAGCGCGTAGCCCGCGCCGAGGAACGTTGCGCCGAGGAGGATCGAGGTCCAGGTCAGGCGCAGCAGCGAGGTCAGTCCGTCGGCGGCGGTGCCGGATCGGCCCAGAAGGCCGCGGCGGCGGCGAGGCCGTAGCCCGCCGCGACCGCAAGTGCGAGGACCGCGAGATGGGCGAGGAGCTTGCCGAGGAGGATCTCCACCCGCGCGCCGGGATAGGTCAGCAAGAGCGGCAGGGTGCCGCGCTCGACCTCGCCGGCCACGGCGTCGAACGACATCAGGAGCGCCACGAGCGGCACGAGGTAGACCGCCAGCGAGGTGAGCGAGGCGACCGTGACCGACAGGCGGTCGACCCCGAGCCCGCCGGTCGGCGCGGAACCCGCAGCAGACAGGACCAGCGCGAAGAGCACCATGAGGCCTATGGCGATCGCGACCCAGCGGTTCCGCAGCGCGATGCGGAACTCGGTCGCGGCGGTGGCGAGGATGCGCGTCATTGCCCGTCCCTCCGGCTGAAATGGCTGTAGATATCCTCAAGACTGGGCGGCATGACCTCGATGTCCGCCACCTTCTCGCCCAGACCCGCGACGCGGGCGAGGATGCCGAGCTTGTCTTCCTGCGCGCAGGAGAGGCGCACGTCCTCGCCGACACGGATCGCGCCGGGCAGCTGCGCCGCAATGTCTGAGGCGTAGCCGTTTTTCGCGGTGACATGCATCGTCACCGGAAGTGCTGCGGTCCGGCGCAGGTCCGACAGCGATCCGGTGGCGACCATGCGGCCTTGCGACAGGATCAGGATGCGGTCGGTCCGCGCCTCGACCTCGGTCAGCGCGTGCGAGGACAGCAGAACGGCGGCACCCTCGGCCGCCAGGCCGTCGAGCAAGCGCGTAGAAGTCGCGCCGCGACACCGGGTCGAGGCCCGAGGTCGGCTCGTCCAGCACCAGAAGCCTCGGCTTGCCGATCAGGGCCTGCGCAAGGCCGACACGCTGGCGCATGCCCTTGGAATAGGTGCCGATCCGGCGCCGCGCGGCGGCGTGAAGGCCGACCCGGTCCAGAAGCTCCCGCGCCTTCTTCGGGCTTTCGCCGCGCAGGACGAGGAAATGGCCGATCTGTTCCTCGCCGGTCAGTGCGGGGTGGAACGCCGTGTTTTCAGGCAGGTAGGCCACCTGCGGCGCGCGCCGCCGCCGAACCGGGCGCGGCGCCGCAGACCTCGACATGGCCGCTATCGTAGGGGATCAGCCCGAGGATGATCTTCATCATCGTCGACTTGCCGGCGCCGTTGTGGCCGAGCAGCGCCACGCGGCTGCCCGGCTCGACCGTCAGCGCCACGCGGTCGAGCGCCGCGACCCCGGCGTAGGTCTTAGTGAGTTCCGAGATGTTCAGCGTCGATGTCATCATAAGTTCCTTCCGCCCAGCGTCCCGCAACTTCGGCTTCCATGGCTTCGATCGCGGCGGGGACGGGAATGGCCGGTGCGGCCATCAATGGGTGAGAATCGAGAACGCCGCCGGGCACGGTAGCGGGAAAGCTCTTCTGGCTCCACCGCACAAGCTGCACGGCCGGAGAGCCGGTCAGGAGCGCGGCAGCGGGCTGCGACCAGAGGATATGGTCCATCAGGTCGTTCGGACGGAACACCGCATCCGCGATACCGTCGCCGTTCAGGTCGAAGGCCGCGTGGTCCGACCAGATATTGCCGCGCCCCTCGAAGCTCCATTCGACATGCTTGGTACCGACGTATTTCACTTGCTCGCGGTTGCCGATGAAGGCGTTGCCGGTCATGACGTTGCGTTCCGACCCGGCGGTGAAGTGGATGCCGATGCCGCAGCCTTCGAAACGGTTGTCGAAGATCAGGTTCTTGTGGGCGTTGTAGATGAAGAGGCACTTCTTCGTGCCGCCCCGGACGAGGTTGCCGCTCACATCCGCGTTGTTGGCGTAGTTCAGCATCACGCCATGCTCGCGGTCGCCGAGCGACAGGTTGTCCTTCACCACGACCCGGTTGGAAAACATGATGGCGAAGCCGAGGTGGTTGCCGATCGAGACGTTGCCGGACACTTCGCTGTCGTTGGTGTACATGTAATGGACCGCGAAGCGCAGGTCGCGGAAGAGGTTGTTGCGGTAGCTGCCCTTGGTCGAGGTGTTGGAAAAGATGCCGTCGCGGCCGTAGCGGATGTCGTTGCCGTCGATCACCGTGCCCGGCGCGTTCCAGATGTATATGCCGTTGCCCCGATCGTTCATCTTGTCGAGCCGGAGACCGACGATCGTATTGCCGCGCACCACGGCGTCGCGGCCGCCATGTACGTCGACGCCGTGCAGATTGCCGGTGATCGTGTTGCCTTCGATCAGCGCCCGGTCGGCGCCTTTCACGATCTTGATGCCGGCGTCGATATCGGCGTTGAGCCGGCCCGAGCCGGTCACCGTGATGCCGCGCACCGCGACGTCGTCGCCTGTGACGGTGATGACCGTTCCCTGACCCCCGCCGTCGACGACGGCACCGGCCGGGCCGGTCAGGGTCAGCGGCACGTCGATGGTGACGGGGCCATGATAGGCCCCGTCCCGCAGCACGATGACATCGCCGGGGGCTGCCCCAGCGATGGCGTCCTTCAGGCTGTCCGCCCCCGGCATGACCTGCACCTCCGCGGCCCAGACAGGCGCGGCCAGCAGGATCAGGACCGGAAGCAGACGCTTTGGCATGGTCAGCTCGCCCTCGGTTCGACGAACATCCGGCCCCGCATCTCCATGTGGAGCGCGTGGCAGAACCACTGGCAATAGTACCAGTAAACGCCCGGCTGTCCGGCGATGAATGTGACCGAACTCGTGGCTTGGGGCCCGATTTCCATTGCGACGCCGTGGTTGCCCATGGTGAAGCCATGGGTCAAGTCGTCAATGTCGTCGAGGTTGGTGACCGTCACCGTCACCTCGTCGCCTTCCTTCACGGTGAAGCTTTCGATAGCGAACTGCGGCGCCTGGCTCGACATGTAGACCCGCACCTTGTCGCCATCGCGGATCACAGTGTCCTGGTAGTCGTCGAGATCCACGCCATCGGCCTCGGCCCGCTTGCGGGTCTCGGCCCACGTCGGATCCTGCCGGTTCCAGACACTGACCGGGTTCACCTTGGAGGCATGGACGATGATCGAGTCGTGCGGTTCGGCGAAGGTCGGGCCGTCATGCACCAGCGTCAGCTTGTCGCCCTCGATGGTGAAGACCTGCTCGTTCTCCGGCTTGAGCGGGCCGACGTTCAGGAAACGGTCCTTCGAGAACTTGTTCATCGAGATGTAGAACTTCGCCGACGCGTCGAGCGTTTCGCCCTCGGCGGTGGAGTTGTGGCCGGGCTGATAGTGCACGTCCGCCTTGGTGACGATCGGGTCTTCGCCGTTCACCGCCTTCTCGATGTCCCAGACCACGACCTGGCTGTCGAGGAAGAGCGTCGTGTAGGCGCGGCCCTGACCGTCGAAGCAGGTGTGCAGGGGCCCGAGGCCCAGCTCCGGTTCCGCCACGACGACGGACCGCGGGTCGGCGCCGTTGTAGAACACGTCGTCTAGCTTGCGCACGTCGATCACCGACACGGTCGGCGACAGCTTGCCGCCGATGCAGAGGTGGATCTTGTCGGGCGCCATGTTGCAGCCATGCGGGTTGTTCGGCACCGGGATGTAGCGGGTGTAGTTCTTATTGCTGTCCTTGCGCCCGTCGATGACCTTGACGCCGTTCAACTCCTGATAGTCGCCGGCTTCGATGCCCTTCTCGATCTCGGCGAGGTTGAAGACCACGACATGATCCATCTCGGCCGCCGTCATGTCGGCCAGAGTCATGCCCATCTCGGAGTTGTATGAGGTCGAGAAGGCATACTTGCCGTCATAGTCGGCGTCGGTGTTGTCGAGGTTGCCGGTTACCATGACCTGCCAGGCGATGGTCATGTCGTCGGCGTTGAGGGCGGTGTAGAAGTTCACGTATTGCGACGGATCGTCGAGGATCTTGCCGTCGTTGACCATCGGCACCTCATCCTCTCCATTGGCGAAGACGTAGTTGGTGCGCGGCCATTTCTGCGGGCGCAGGCCGTGGATCCCCTTGGCGTTCGGGATCTCGATGATCTTGTCGGTCTTCATCACATCGCAGCGCACGCGGGCAACGCGGGTATTGGCCTTGTCGTTCATGAAGAGGAAGCGGCCGTCGTACTTGCCCTCGGTGAAGGACATGTGGACGTGGTGCAGGTCGCCGTTGCGCGGGAATTCGAGGCCGTTGGCCGCGAGGTACTTCTTCGTCTTCTCGGTCAGGCCCTCGGTCAGGATCTTCTTCGACTCGTCGGTAATGCCCCAGCCGGTGGCCGAGCAGGTGTTGAACACCGGAACGCGCATCAGCTCGCGCATCGACGGAATGCCGAGGATGCGCATCTCGCCGGTCTGGCCCGAGGACCAGAAGCCGTAATATTCGTCAAGCTGGCCCGGCGCGACATTCGTCGCCTCGGCCGCATTCGCGGCGCCCGATCCGGCCAGCGTGGCCGCGCCGATCGCGCCTCCGGTCAGGGCCGCGCGCCCGCCGAGCGCGCCAGCAATCGCTGCGCCGCTGGCGGTGGCGCCGATCATCCCGCGTCTCGTGATGCCGGTCTTGGGTTTGTCAGACATGGTCTGTCCTTTCATTCTGCTGGTTGGGATTTGGGTGAATTCGGATGCCCGGTCAGGTCGCGCGGCACCGCTGTACCCACGGTCTCGCGGCGCTTCGCCTTCTTGATGACGACTGGGCAGATCGGTCTTGGACTGGTAAAGCACCTGGCAGTGCATGCAGTTCACGCATTCGTTCGGGTTGATCTCTCCGGTCGGATGGATCGCCTGAACGGGGCATTGGTTGGCGCAGGTCTGGCAGGGGTTTCCGCACTCGTGGTAGCGCTTGAGCCAGTCGAACATCCGCATCCGCGCCGGAATGGCGAGGGCCGCGCCCAGCGGGCAGAGATAGCGGCAGTAGAAGCGTTCGACGAAAAGACCGGCGATCAGCAGCGCCGCGGCATAGGCCACGAAGGGCCAGGCGCGGACAAATTTCAGGATGATCGCAGTCTTGAAGGGCTCGACCTCCGCCAGATGCTCCGCCTGTTCGATGCTCATCAGGGAAACGCCGAAGAGGCCGAGGAAGATCATGTACTTGACCGGCCAGAGCCGTTCGTGCAGGCCCCAGGGCAGGGTCCATTGCGGGATGTGCAGCGCCTTGGCGACCCGGTTCAGCAGTTCCTGCAACGCGCCGAAAGGACAAAGCCAGCCGCAATAGGCGCCGCGACCCCAGAAGATCAGCGAGGCGGCGACGGAGAACCACAGGATGAAGGTCAGGGGATCGAGAAGGAACGCCTGCCAGCTGAAGCCCGACACCAGCGCCCCGAACAGCGCCATCAGGTTCACGACCGAAAGCTGCGCGTTGGCGTACCATCCGAGGAAGACCAGCGTTACGGTCAGGTACGCGATGCGGAACCAGAAGAAGAACCTTTCGTTGCGCGTGAACCAGGCTTGGAAGAAGAAGGCGACCGTCAGCACGAAGAGCATCGCACCGAGCACCGCGATCTCGGTCGAGGATCCGAGCCAGATCTTCTTCCAGAGCTGGGCTTGTGCCGCGGCTTCGTCCTGCGCGGCGGCCGCTTCGGCGACGGTCGGCTCGGCCGCAGGGGCCACGGCCACCGGGCGCAGGTAGCTTTTCGGCAACTGGTAGCCGAGGTCGAAGGTGGTGAAGAGTTTCTCGATCGGCCCCACCTCGCGATGCACCAGAAGCTGGATGCGGAAGGGCTGGGCGGGGTCGAAGCCCACATCGGCGGGGATCTTGAAGATATCCGTCTCGGTGAACTGCGGGGCGCCCTCGGCGGCCACGGCGGCAAGGCGCTTGTGCATCCGGTCGCGGAAGCGCACCGAGACGTCGCCCTGGATCAGGACGATCCGGTCGAAGATGCCGCCACGCACATAGCCCGAGCCCTTGAAGCTGTAGAGCCCGCGCCCGACCACGACGATGGCGTGTTCGCCTGGTTGCAGCCAGCCCGCGAGATTGGCGTATTCCGCCTCTCCCAGGATGGCCTTGCCGATGGCGGGAACCGAGACGAGCGCGGTCTGCATCTCGATGAAGGTCGTCTCAGAGGCTTCGGTCAGCGGACGTTCGGCGGCGCGCTTGTCCTCCATCGCCGCGAAGGCGGCGTTGATCTGACCCACGTCGAGCGACAGGCGCCGCAGCGTGCCGTCGCCTTCCATTGCCATCCAGTCCGTGGGGACAGTTGCGTCGGGGTCGATCTCGAACGCGGGGCCGGTGTCTTTCACCTCGGGCGCGAGACCACCGAGCCCGAGAGCGCGGGCGACCTTGAGGCCTGAGCGCACGATTGAATTGTCGATCACCATCACGGTCACGGTCGCGCCCGAGATAATGTCCACATCGTGGGCGGTGCCGCCCGATTCCGCTTCATCGACCAGATCAAGGCCGACATAGCCCGCTACCATCGCCTTCATCTTCGAATCCGGGATGCCGATCAGCACGATTGGTTCGGAGTGCTTCACCAGCGAGACGCCGATGACCTTCGCGTCCTTGTCGACGGCGACCATCGTGTGGATGGGCTTGCCCGAATAGCCGGTCGTGCCGACGAAGTCGCTGGTGACGAAGGCCCAGCCGATCGTTTCGCCCGCCTTCAGGATCGGCGCGACGGCGACGTCCTCGCGGATCGGGCCGAAGGCATCCGCCCCGGCAACGAGACCGCCGGCCGGAATCTCCGTCAGGAACTTCGAGAGCATCGCCTCCGCCGACGCGGGCAGGGCGAAGAGCAGCACTGAGATGAAGGAAACGAGCAGTCGGAGATATGTCATCTTTGGGCGTCCTCAAGGTAGCGCCCGAAGCGATGACACATCCCGGAAGCGACGGATTTGACTTTTGTCGAGTTCGGGCGCGGCAATCTTCGCGTCAATCAGAGCCGCATTGGCGCGTGCCGGGTTGGCACGTGAAGGGGCCGTGGGCGGAGGGCCCCTTGATTGCGGGCGCAGGCGGCGCCGTGTCCGGATGACCGCGTCCGACAAGGGGGCCATCCGAAACCGGCGCGCCGTTCGGACCGGCAGGGGTTGCCCCTGGGCAGCCAACGCGTGGATGGAAAGCGCAAATGCATACGGGGCATTTGGCGCAGTCTGACTTGGGCGAAGTCGGGACCCCGTCGGAATCGAGGTAGATCGTCTGCGACCCGTTTTCGGAGCAGATCACCATCGCCGACAGGTTTGCGTCTGCTCCCATGCTGTGCACACGCGGTGTGCCCGCAATCGAGCACAGAAGTACGAGCAAGAGGCAAATGGACCGGAACATGCCGTTCCAATCGCATAGGTCCAGTGCTATGTCCTTGATCTATTTCAATTCAACATCTTGAATGTGTATGGTGCCGTCGCACTGCCTGCGTGTAAGCACGACCGGGACACTCCCACGGGAGCTGTCAGACAGATTTCGAACTGGTCTCGCCAAGGGCAGTACGACTGTCCCTTATGCCGTGCATAAACCGCGCCACTCGGCGAGAGCGGCGGCGCGGTTCACCTTGAAGATGGCCCGCGAAGTGAGGCTCCGATCGGTGTTGAAATGGTTGGTGACGGAGGCGTGGACGGAGGCGAACTTCGAATTCGCCGGAACCGCTGCATCGCGCGCTCTCGTCGTCGGAACGGCAAGTGCGAGTTCTCGGCCCGGTTGTTGAGCAAGCGACCCGTCGCCGGTGCTCGCTGCTGTGGAAGTACTTGAAGGGGTCGCGTTTCGTCATGGCAGAAGGCTACGAGCCCGCCCTGCCCGTCTCAACCGGATTCCTTCTGACAATGCCCCGCCTTGGGCTCGTAGCCGCCGTTAGGGCGTCTGCAGCATGTTCGAAGAGCCGAACGCTACCCCTGGGCAAGGACGGCCCTTACCCGACGTTAGCCGGGCGCAGGAAATGCTGCACTGCAGCCCGCCATTGCAGACATTGGGCGGAGAGCGCAGCACATCCATAAGCCGGATGGCTGCTCAGCGGGACGAAGTGGTCATATGGGCTTCTTCAAGTGCCAGACCTGCTCAACGGGATAGCTCTTGGCCCAGTCTGCGGGGATAGCCGCGCGCGTTCCTTCTGACCATTCGGGTGCGTAAAGTTCCTGGTAGTTCGCGGTTTCAAAACCGATGTCGACGAAGAGAGCCATCCAGGAAGAGACGGTCAGATTGAAGCAGACACCGGTAGGTTCATACTCCACTTCGGTCCAATCCGCGCCCCACATGCCGCGATAGGGACGATGCAGCGTCCGGTCGGCAGGCGACCCGTCGAGGGGTGAGCAAATCAGCGAAAGTGGGTGGTTTCCAAGAAAAACCAGCCGTCCGCCTGGGCGCAGCAATCGCCACGCCTCTGGCAGCCATTTGTCTGCCGGGCACCAGATCGAAGCCCCATATTCCGAGATCGCGAAGTCGAACGAGGCATCCGGCAATCCTGTCTCTTCGGCATTCCCCTCGATGAAGTTGATGGCTGCCCCATGTTCCGCGGCGATCTGACGTGCGGTGACCAACTGTTCGGTCGAGATATCTATCGCCGTTACCTTCGCGCCCCGACGGGTCATCCAGCCTGACACGTATCCCGTTCCGCAACCAAGTTCGATCGCATCCACATCCCTCATGTCCTCGGGAAGCAGGTTGAGGCCCGCGTCGGGGTTTCCCCAGGCGCCCCATTCCGGGGTCCCAAGGCTCCAAAGACGCTTGCCGACGTCGACCCAGTTGGCCGCGTCGGCATTCCATATACCTCTGTTGATCGACACGTGGTCACGTTTCATGGTGCACTCTTCCGCTTGTTGTGGGCTCGTTCTTACCAGAGGCCAGCGTCTCGAGATAACTGCGGCGGTTCTTGAAATTTGAGGTCGCCAATGGCCAATCAGGGCTCCACGCGGTCACGCGGTGGCGCAGCTGATCCGGTGTATCAGCCAACTTCCACGCTGTCAGTCACGGCCCTTAACCCCAACGGCGCTTGCGTCGGGATGCTTCCCCGCACCAAGGTTTCACAACGACTTTCTAACATCTTCGTCGAGCCGGGGCAGAAACCACGCTAACAATCCCGCAAATGGCAGGAAAGAGCAGATCCGATAGACAGTCTCGACGCCGTAGCTGTCGGCCAGGACACCGAGAACCGCCGCTGCGATACCTCCAAGTCCGAAGTTCAGCCCGTAGAACAACCCTCCGATAAGGCCGACCCGATTTGGCAGAAGGTCCATCGCGTAGATCAGGATGGAAGCGAAAGCGCTTGCCATGATGAGATTGATCATGATCGTCAGGACGCCGGTCCAGAGCAGATCGGCGTAAGGAAGCATCAGCGTGAGCGGCAGCGGCCCCAGCACTGAAATCCAGATGATCCGATATCGCCCGATCCGGTCGCCTGCGATTCCGCCGACCAGTACACCCACCGCGGCAGCCAGCAAGTAAATGAACAGCATTATCTGCGCCGAAGGGATCGAAAGACCAAATCGATCCATCAGATAAAAGGTGTAGAAGGATCGGAAACTTTCACCATAAGCATTCTTGGTGAACATCAGAAAAGTCAGGACAACAAGACCGATCCCGATAGTCAGAGGTGCGTGCGGGGCTGCTTCGGCGCCCATCTTGCGGCCCGCCCGCATCGCTGAAAATTCCGCGCTGATCTGTCTCTGTTTGCTGCCGATCCATGTCAGGAACATCATTGCCGCGAGCGCGGCAAACGCGAACCAGGCAAGGCTCGACTGTCCCCAAGGCACGATGATCAGCGCCGCAAAAACCGGTCCAAGCGAACCGCCGGCCTGTCCACCGACTTGGAAGATACCCTGCGCGAGACCCTGACGGCCGCCGGCAGCGTAGCGCGCCATCCGCGTCGCCTCAGGGTGAAAGATCGACGAACCAATGCCAATCAACGCCACCGATACCAAGATCATCAGATAGTTGTGTGCGAACGCGAGGCTTACCAGACCGGAAAGCGTAAACATCATCCCCGCCACAGGTGAATAGGGAGCTGGATGGCGGTCGGTCACCATGCCGATCACGGGTTGCAGCATGGCCCCGGCGATCTGGAATACGAGGGTAATCATGCCGATCTGAACAAAATCCAGCGCATAGGCTGCCTTCAGGATCGGATAGGCCGCCGGGATCAGCGATTGCATCATGTCGTTCAGCAGATGTGTCACGCCCAGAACCACCAACACGGCCATGTGGGTCCGAGAATGGGTCGCGCTCATCATGTCGGTTTTCTTCCACAACCCACGGGCCTTGGCGCCAATTTCGCCAATTGCGCACAGCATGCTGGTCACTGCAAGAGGCGGAGGTGCGGGCAGGCGACCGTGGCTCTGTTGCGCAAATCACCTGTTGCCCGAGGTTCCCCTTTCCCCGGACGGACTTATCCCACGGCCTCTGTGACGGGGATGCCGAGCGCGGTGTAGCCGTTGAGGACGGCTATGCGGACCTGTAGTTCGGCAACCTGACGGTCGAAGTCCCGTGCCATGAGCCGCTGGCCCGGCAGTTTTACGCAGTGCATCTTCGTCTCGGCGCGACTCCGGCGGTGGTATCCGCTCCATCGTCGCCACAGTGCGCGGCCAAGGTATTTCGATGCCCGCAGGGCCTCGTTTCGGGCCATGGCTCCGGCAGTGACTGTCTTCCACGGCTTCGCATTCTTGCGGGGCGGGATAACAGCGTGAACGCCGCGATCGGCAATGGCATCGTGGCATCTGCGTGTGTCATAGGCACCGTCTGCCGTGACGCTGCCGATGTCCTGGTCCTCCGGGATTTGGTTGAGAAGGTCGGGTAGGATCGGCGCGTCGCCAACGTGGCTCCCGGTGATCTCGACGGCGCGGATCTCCAGTGTTTCCTCGTCGATCCCGATGTGGATCTTGCGCCAGACCCGCCGTTTGGGACCACCATGCTTGCGGGCGTGCCACTCGCCTTCGCCCTCCACCTTGATCCCGGTGCTGTCGATCAGCAGGTTCAGCGGGCCCTTCGACCCACGGTAGGGGATGTTGACGGCCAGGGTCTTCTGACGACGGCTGAGTGTGCTGAAGTCGGGCACAGCCCAGTCGAGGCCGACCAGCCGCAACAGGCTTTCGACGAAGCCTGTCGTCTGCCGCAAGGCCATCCCGAACAGCACCTTCATCGAAAGGCACGTCTGGATAGCGGCATCGCTGTAGGCCTGCTGGCGGCCACGCCTGCCTGTCGGCGCGGCATCCCAGTTCATCTCGGGGTCGAACCAGATCGTCAACGAGCCACGGCGCTTGAGCGCCTCGTTATAGGCCGGCCAGTTCCTAGTCTTGTAGGTTGGAGGTGTGGGGCTGCTCATGCAGCCCAGCTACCACGCTGGATTCACGAGATGAATCCCTCACAGGATTTGTGCAACAGAGCCGGCCAGCTGCTCGCGGCGCTCGATGGCAGTGGCGGCGGGGCCAAGCTTCAGCTCCGGCTCGCGGTCAAGTTCCTCGGCCTTCAACGTGTCGCCCAGGCCCGGCGACAGCATTGCCTTGCGATCCCGGCCGCCCTTGCCATCGTCGACATGGATCAGCATCCGGTCACTGTCGATATCCGTGACCTTGAGGTTGCAGACCTTGGCGGCGCGAACGCCGGCCCCGTAGCTGATGCCCAGGGCAGCGCGGTACTTCAGCCCCGGCCCGGGCACCGCGGCCATCAGGTCGCCCACCTCTTCGACGCTGAGGACGACCGGCAATCTCCGCGGCTTGCTTCGGAACTGCATGTAGCGCTTCATGTCCTCGCGCCCGCATGTGATGCCGAAGAAGAACCGCAGCGACGAAATCCGCACGTTGAACGTCGTTGCCGAAACTCCGGCATCCGTCATCTGAAGCTGATAGGACCGAAGCTCCTCCGGTGTGGCTGTATCTGGCGAATGCCCGAGATAGGCCGCGAAGCTTTTGATCGCACGGATGTGCGCAGCCTGCGCCTTCTCGCCCATGCCCCGGATGCGCATGTCCTCGATCATCCGCTCGCGCAGCGGCGTGGTTCTCTGATCTGTCATCGAAACCTCCTGTCTGACGATTGAGAAGGTCCCAATCGTCAGGCAGGTCCGGTCATTCCCAAATGCACCGAGGTCACATCAACGCGAAACCCCCAGCAACAGACGCCAATGCCGCGCGAGCGGCTTCGTCCTTCCGCCCTTTTGTCCTGCTCTTCTGATGAAACCTCTGGACTACGGCTGCAATGGAAGCAGTAGTCGCCGATAAGCGTGGCACTCGAATGACACGCGCTCGGCCCGGTTCGCGGGCCTTTGGTCAGTGCCAGGCGGTGCATCGGGCGCCGCCATGAAGGGAGTGACCGGGAATGACCCAACTGAGCAAAACACACGCTGCCTTGATCGCGAACGCTGCAACACGCGATGAAGGCGCATTGCTGCCTGCACCGGAGGGGATCGCCGGGAAAGCCCTCGACCGCGCTCTGGAAGCACTTTTGAAGAAGGGGCTCGCGAGACGGACTTTTCCGGACGGGGACGAGACTGCGGAGGCTGCAATTTACGTCCTGACCGATGCAGGCCGCGCGGCTGTAGTGCCCGACACACCACGCGTCGCAATGGAGGTCGCGGTCGCGCCGGACCGGCCCGGTGGCAAGCTGGGTGCTGTGCTGAAGGCAGTCGAGCGCAGGCGCGGCGCAACGATCGCGGAACTCGCCGAGGTCACGGGCTGGCAGCCGCACACGGCACGGGCAGCGTTGACGCGGCTGCGGCAACGCGGCTTCCCGGCCGTCCTGTCTGAGGAGGGCGGTCGCAAGGCGTATCGGATGCAGGGCTGAACCGATGGCGCCGAAACCTGCGAGGCGCAGGCCTCCCGACCTTGATCTGGCCTTGCTGACCGAGGCGCAGGCCGCTGAGTTGCGTCGGCTCTGGGAGGAGCGGCGCGGAGTGCCCCCGCCGCCCACACTCTCGGGGCGCCTCATGCGGCTCGCGCTCGCATGGGACATCCAGGCCAACGCGTGGGGCAGCGAGCCGCCCGCGATCCGGCGACAATGGCAGGCGGTGATGACCCGGAGGACACGGGGCGCTTGCGCGGAAGATACGGTGAGCGGCCTCTCCGCACCACCCGCCGCAGCTGGCACCCGGCTCTTGAAGTCGTGGGGCGGGGAGACCCACGAAGTGCTCGTCACTGCAAAGAACGTGATCTGGAATGGAAGGCCCTATTCCTCCCTCTCAGCAGTGGCGCGGGCCATGACGGGGACACCGCGCAATGGACCCAGGTTCTTCGGGCTCCGGGAGGACGGGCAATGATCCGGCAGCGCTGTGCGATCTATACGCGGAAGTCCACGGAAGAGGGGTTGGAGCAGAGCTTCAACTCGCTTGACGCCCAACGGGAGGCCTGCAGCGCGTACATCCTGAGTCAGCGGCACGAGGGTTGGTCGGAACTCTCCGATCGCTACGACGATGGCGGCTTCTCCGGCGGGTCGATGGAGCGCCCGGGTTTGCAGCGACTGCTTGCAGACGTGCGCGCGGGGCGGCTCGACGTGATCGTGGTCTACAAGGTGGACCGGTTGACGCGGGCTCTGTCGGACTTCGCAAAGATCGTGGAGATCTTCGACGCGGCGAGTGTCTCCTTCGTCTCGGTCACCCAGGCGTTCAATACGACCTCTTCTATGGGGCGCCTCACGCTCAACGTGCTTCTCTCCTTTGCCCAGTTCGAGCGCGAGGTCACCGCGGAGCGCATCCGCGACAAGGTTGCGGCCTCGAAGCGGAAGGGTATGTGGATGGGCGGCGCCGTGCCGTTCGGCTACGAGGCGATGGACAAGGCGCTCATCGTGAACGCCGCCGAGGCGGAAGCCGTGCGGACAATCTTCCGGGAGTATCTGGAGGTCGGCTCCGTCCCGGCCCTGCGGCGGCGGCTCATTCGGCTCGGGATCGTCAGCAAGGTCCGGACCGACAGGCACGGTCGCGTGACCGGCGGGCAACCATTCTCGTCCGGCGCGCTCTATCATCTCCTCCGCAATGCCACCTATGTCGGCAAGGTCCGTCACAAGGGTGAACTTCACATCGGTCAGCATGCTGCGATCGTGGATGAGACCACATGGAAGTGTGTGCAGGAGCGATTGGATGGCAACGGTGGTGGCCCGATATCCGGCCGCCGCGGGCCAGCTCGCCGCTGGCTTGACGGCCGTCTCTTCGACCAGCACGGTCACCCGATGCGGACAAGCTATGCGATGCGTACGGTGCGATCCGGATCGGTTCGGCGGTCCAAACGCTACTGGTACTATGTGTCGAAGCAGGACCAGGCTGACGACCGACGGAAGGTCGATCGCTGTCCGGCAGACCCTTTGGAGCGTGTCGTGCATGAGACCATACTGCGGTACCTGACCGACCATGTCTGGCTGACATCGGCTTTGGCCGCCGCCGGCGTTCGTCCCGAGGCAATCGCCGATGCACTGGAGCAGGCCCAAAATGACGCATCCGCTCTCTCAGGTGCGAGCGGCATGGAAAACCTATCAGCCCATCTACATCGAGTTGATCTGCGGGAAGGACACATAAGCCTTCGGGTCAATCTCGTACCGCTCCTCGACGATCCTGCGGCGTCCGAAGTGCTTGCCCCTCCAGTCGAAGTGCCGATCACGCTGCAGCGCAACGGGCGGAACCGTCCGATCGTTCTGCGGGCGGACAAGGATGCTCCGCAGCGCGATCCGGACCTCATCGCGCTTGTCGCAGATGCACGGCGCTGGATGCAGGATCTCGTAGAAGGCAGGGTGGGTTCCATTGCCGAACTCACCGAGCGGGAGCAGCTTCGTCCGGGCGCCGTCAGCCGCATCCTGCCATTGGCTTGGCTCTCACCGGACATCGCACAGGCGATCCTCGAAGGCCGCCAGCCTGTTGATCTCACGGCAAAGGCGTTGCGCGATCTGCCGGAACTCCCGCTCATTTGGTCCGATCAGCGCCTTGCCCTCGGGTTCCCTGCCACCTGAACCGAAGCACAACTCACCGAGAGATATCACGCGAAATCCTTCCACGGAGACTTTCTGAGGAAAACGCCTGTTCAGCCCCTGTACAGAGACCAAATACCGCCGAAGTCTTGAACCTGCTCCGCACAAGGAGCGGAAAGACCGACACAATACCGCGCGCGGTAATATCTCGCTGTGATAGGTGGGGTGGATGGTGGGCGACCCTGGAATCGAACCAGGCGTGGGTCTCCCCGGCGGAGTTACAGTCCGCTGCCGCACCTTGCAGCACGTCGCCCGACGCCAGCGCGGAATAGCGAAGGGGCACCGGGGCGTCAAGGAGGAATTCGGCATCTTCCGGGCTTGTCTCGGGCCGCAAGGCACCGCATTGTCCCGGGCCACGGCAAGAGGGCGACGACGATGAAGAAACCCACCTGGGTGGTCGACAAGGAACGCGCCAAGCGCGCCGCCGCGGCAGAGACGGTCTGGCTTTTCGGGCTCCATGCGGTGCGCGATGCGCTGACCAATCCCGCGCGCGAAAAGCTGCGGCTTGTTCTGACCAAGAATGCCGCCGACCGGCTCGGGGCCGAGGTCCTCGCCAACGGACCGGAGCCCGAAATCGCCGATCCGCGCAAGTTCGACACCCATGTCCCGCTCGCCCCGGACAGCGTTCATCAGGGCGCGGCGCTTGAGGTGAAGCCCCTGCACTGGGGTTCGCTCACCGAGGTTTGCAGCCGCGGCGCGGGCGCGCCACTCGTCGTGCTGCTCGACCGGGTGACGGACCCGCACAATGTCGGCGCGATCCTGCGTTCCGCCGAGGTTTTCGGCGCCCGCGCCGTCATCGCCCCGGCACGCCATTCCGCGCCCGAGACCGGGGCTTTGGCCAAGACCGCCAGCGGCGCGCTGGAGCGACAACCCTATCTTCGCGTCGGCAACCTGTCCGACGCGATGAAAGAGCTCAAGGACATGGGCTATGTCCTCATCGGCCTCGATGGCGAGGCGACGGCGACGCTTGCCGAAACCCTCGCAGGAACCGGCACGCGGCCCGTGGGCCTTGTCCTTGGCGCCGAGGGTCCCGGCCTGCGCGAAAAGACCCGTGACACCTGCGACGCGCTGGTGCGGATACCTTTCGCCGGCGCCTTCGGCTCGCTCAATGTTTCAAATGCCGCCGCAATATCGCTCTATGCGGCCAACCAGCGCCGAGTATGACCTGACATCGGCTCACCAACAGCCACGCGCGTTCACGCTTGCGGGAGGTAGCTTTGCCTGCGTCCCGGCAAGTGTCATCTTGTCCGGGTGGAGGGCAGAATGACCGGACTTACCCCCGGTCGCCAACGCCGCAAGAGGACCAGATGAAACTGACCCGCCGTTCCCTGCTCGTGATTGCCCTGGCGCTACCGGTTGCGGGTACGATACTGCGCCCCGCCCTCGCCGATGAGCCCGAGATCTATGCCCCCGACGGCGTTGCCATCTCCGGCTACGATCCCGTCGCCTATTTTACCGACAATCAGCCGGTCCGCGGCAAGGCCGCCTACGCGCTCCGTTGGCGCGGCGCGACATGGTATTTTACCGACGGCCAGAACATGGAGGCGTTCGAGATGAACCCCTCCGCCTATGCCCCGCAATATGGCGGCTACTGTGCCTATGCGCTGTCCAAGGGCGCCATCGCCTCCTCCGCGCCCGAGGCCTTCACAATCCATGACGGCGCGCTCTATCTGAATAACAGCACCGCCGTTCGAACCATCTGGAAACAGGATATTCCCGGCAATATCCGCAAGGCTAACGCGAACTGGCCGACCGTCTTGCGGAAGTAAACCGCGATCACATCTGCGAGATAGGCCTTTTACGGAACTATTACACACCTAGATCATTGTATGGGAGCGCGGATCTGGAACCACCGCGCTCCAATTCACTGTCCCTCGTTCCACAACTGGCGCCCGTCCCTTGGACAGGGCGCCTTTTTCTGGCAGGACTGCGCCATGAGCAGCTATTCCGATACTTTCCTGCGCGAGGTTCTGACGACGACGCGCGTTGTCGCGGTGGTGGGCGTTTCGCCCAGTCCGGTGCGGCCCTCCTATTTCGTCGCGCGTTACCTGTTGCTCAAGGGCTTCCGCATGATTCCCGTCAATCCCGGTCACGCGGGGACCGAGATTCTTGGCGAAACCGTCTATCCCGATCTCGCCTCGATCCCGAAGGACGCAAAGGTCGACATGGTCGACATCTTTCGCCGATCGGAAGCCGTGCCCGCAATCGTCGATGAGGCTTTGGAGCATCTGCCGGACCTGAAGACGATCTGGATGCAGATCGGCGTGGAACATGCCGGGGCCGCGGCAAAGGCCGAAGCGGCGGGCTTGCGGGTCATTCAGAACCGCTGCCCGAAGATCGAATACCAGCGGCTTTTCGGAGAACTTCGCATGGGCGGTTTCGCAACCGGCGTCATTTCCTCGAAGCTCTAGGCCCCCGCCGCCGCGAGATCGTCGAGGATCGGGCAATCCGGCCGCCCGTCGCCGGCACAGCAGTCCACCAGATGGGCGAGCGTCCGGCGCATCGTCGAAAGCTCCTCGATCTTGCGGTCGATCCCGACCAGATGTTCCTGTGCCAGAGCCTTCACATCCGCACTCGCCCGGCCCCGATCCTCGTAGAGCGCCATCAACCTGCGGCATTCCTCAAGGCTGAACCCGAGTGATCGCGCGCGGCCGAGGAACGCGAGCTTGTGAAGGTCGCTTTCGCGGAATTGCCGATAGCCATTGCCCGCCCGCAACGGCTGGATAAGCCCCACATCCTCGTAGTAGCGGATTGTCTTCGGCGGCAGGCCCGCGCGTTCGGCGACTTCCGAGATATTCATCAGCTTACCCCTTTCCGCGCGCCCACAAAGCGCAGGCGCAGCGCGTTGGTCAGGACAAAGACGCTCGACAGCGCCATCGCGCCCGCGGCGAGCATCGGCGAGAGAAGCAGGCCGAAGGCCGGATAAAGCACGCCCGCCGCGACCGGGATCAGGGCGATGTTATAGGCGAAGGCCCAGAAGAGGTTCTGGCGGATATTGCGCATCGTGCGCCGCGACAGATCAAGCGCCGTCACCACGCCCATCGGGTCGCCCGACATCAGGACGACATCCGCCGTCTCGATCGCCACGTCGGTGCCGGTCCCGATGGCGATGCCGACATCGGCATTGGCCAGCGCGGGCGCGTCATTGATCCCGTCGCCGACGAAGGCGATGCGGGTGTCGTCGCCCGCGCGCAGGCTGTTCAGAGCCGCAACCTTGCCACCGGGCAAGACGCCCGACACGACATGGTCGATCCCCGCCTCCGCTGCGATGACGCGCGCCGTACCCTCGGTGTCGCCGGTGATGAGCACCGTCTTCAGACCGAGATCGTGAAGCGCGGCGATCGCGGCGCGGGTCGTCGGCTTGATCGGATCGGAGCTGGCAAGGACAGCGGTGGGTTTGCCGTCGACCGCTACGAAAATCGGCGTGCGGCCCTTTTCGGACAGCTCCGCCGCGGCGGCGCGCAGCGGTGCCGGATCGACGCCATCCTTGATCAGCATCCGCTCCGCCCCGACCAGAACGTCATGCCCGCCGACCCGCGCGCGCAAACCGTGGCCCGCGACGGCCTCCATCGTCTCGGCCTGCGGCAGGCTCAGCCCGCGCGCCTTGGCAGCGGCAAGGATCGCGCGCGACAAGGGATGCTCGGACCCGGCCTCGGCCGCCGCGACCAAGCCCAGCACCTTTTCTGCGTCTTCCCCCGGAAGCGGCACCAGATCGGTCAGCTCCGGGTGCCCCTCGGTCAGCGTTCCGGTCTTGTCGAAGGCCACGACCGACACCGATTGCAGCGCCTGCAAGGCATCGCCCTTGCGAAAGAGAACACCGAGTTCGGCGGCGCGCCCCGTCCCCACCATGATTGAGGTCGGCGTGGCGAGACCCATCGCGCAGGGACAGGCGATGATGAGAACCGACACCCCAGCCACCAGCGCATGCGTCAACGCGGGCGTCGGGCCGAAGATGAGCCAGAGCACCACGGTCACCAAAGCCGCCACCATGACCGCAGGCACGAACCAGAGCGTAATGCGGTCGACCAGCCCCTGTATGGGCAGCTTCGCGCCCTGCGCTTCCTCAACCATGCGGATGATCTGCGCCAGCGCCGTCTCGCGCCCGACCTTCTCGGCCCGAAACGCCAGCGCGCCCTGCCCGTTCACCGTACCGCCGGTGACCGGATCGCCCGGCGCCTTGCGAACCGGCGCGGGTTCGCCGGTGATCATGCTTTCATCGACCCAGCTTTCGCCGCGCTCCACCACACCATCCGCCGCGATCCGCTCACCGGGGCGAAGGACAACAAGATCGCCGCGCCTCAACTCGGCCAGCGGCAGGTCCAGCGTCGCGCCCTCCCTTTCCACGCGGGCCGTGCGCGGCTGAAGTCCGACGAGCCGCCGGATCGCGGCACCGGTGCGCCCCTTCGCGCGGGCCTCCATCATCCGGCCGAAAAGGATCAGGACGACGATGACGGCCGCCGCCTCGAAGTAGACGGCGCGCGATGCGGCGGGGATCAGGGACGGCGCGAAGGTGACGAGCGTCGAAAAGAGATAGGCCGCCGTCGTTCCCACCGCGACAAGGCTGTTCATGTCGGGCGCGCCACGCAGAAGCGCCGGGACGCCTTTCAGGAAGAACCGCCGACCCGGCCCCAAAAGTACCAGCGACGTGAGAAGGAACTGCGCGACCCAGTTTGTCTCTGTGCCGACAGTGCGGGCGATCCAGTGGTGAAACGCCGGGACAAGATGCGCGCCCATCTCGGTCACGAAGACCGGCGCGGCAAGAACTGCCGCCAGCACCGTGTCGCGAAGAAGCGCGCGGAATTCCACGTCCTTCCTATCAGCGAATCCTTCCTCCGTGCCGGTGTCCCCGGCAAGATGCGCGGGATAACCCGCGGCCTCCGCCGCGCGCAGCAGATCGGCGGGCGCCACCGCACCGTCGGCGAACCGCACCCGTGCCGTCTCGGACGCGAGGTTGGCCTCTGCCGACAGCACCCCCGGAACCGCCCTCAACGCCCGTTCCACACGCCCGACGCAAGAAGCGCAGGTCATCTCGTCGATCCTCAGCACAGCCTCGGACGCCCGCGCCGGATAGCCGGCCTTGTCCAGCGCATCGAAGATGGCATCCGCCCCGCCGTCGTGGCTGAGACGCGCCGTCTCGGACGCGAGGTTCACCGCGACGCCGCTGACACCGGGCACCGCCTTCAACGCGCGCTCCACCCGCCCCACGCAGGAGGCACAACTCATGCCCTCGATGCTGAGCGTCAGACTGTTCTCTGCGGTCACGGAAAAGCTCCCGATGGAGAGGTTCACAGGAGGAGATAAGGTTTCCAGTCACTGGAAGGTCAAGGGGTGGTCGGCAGATTTGATTTCATAAAATCACCCTTGACCTTCCTTCACCGGAAGCTCCACATCCTGCTACGAAGGAGGTTCCCATGACCACGTTCCACGTTCCCGATATGAGCTGCGGCCACTGCACAAGGGCGATCGAGAAAGCCATCGGAGAGGCTGACAGCGCGGCCTCGGTCACCTGCGATCTTGACGCGCATCTGGTGAAGATCCAAAGCGCGCTCCCGGCGGAGACGCTTGCCGCCACGCTGAACCACGCGGGCTATCCGGCGGTACTCGCGATCTGAACACAGGTTCAGGCCACCCGATCGGGTGGCTCGCCCCCTGCAAAAAAAACGTCGAGATTGTCGACCGTGCGATGGCCCATGGCGGCCGGCTCAGTCGCTGCCCAGCACCTTTTCCTCGCGCGCGATGGACCAGTCGATCAGCCGCCGCCAGAGGTCATCGACCAGATCGGGGTCGACACCCCGCCCGATCGCGGTCGCCCGGACGCGGGCGACAACATCTTCAACCCGATCCTCGATCCGGGCGGGCAGGCCCAGCGCGGTCTTCACCTCTGCCGCGCGGTCGATAAAGGTGATGCGTTCGGCCAGAAGCGCAACAAGCGCTGCGTCAATGCGGTCGATCTCGGCCCGCACCTCGGCCATCGTGCTGCAATCCGCTGCTTCCATGCGCCCTCGCACCTTTTTCTGGAGCAACGTGATAGCGCGGCGGGAGGCCTGCCGCAATGCGGCATGGCAGGGTCAGACGCCGACGTAGGCCGCGAATTGCGGGGCGTCGACGGTCAGGCCCGCGGTTACCACGGTCTCCGCCACCTTGCCGCCCACAATGAAGGCGATCCGGTCGGCGACCGACAGGGCGGCATCCACCCGCTGTTCGACCAGCACCGTCGCGACCCCGGTCGCCTTCAGCGCCACGACCGTGTCGCGGATGAGCGCGATCATCGAGGGCTGCAACCCTTCGGTCGGCTCGTCGAGCAAGAGCACCTTCGGCTCAAGACAAAGAGCCCGGGCGATGGCGAGCATCTGCTGCTCGCCCCCCGACAGGGTTTGCGACACCTGACCCAGCCGTTCGCGTAGGCGCGGGAAGATACTCAGCACCTTCTCGCGCACCCTTGCATCACGGCGTCGGGCCATCAGGCCGATCTCGATATTCTCCGCCACCGTCAACTCGCCGAACAGACGCCGCCCCTGTGGCACATAGCCGATGCCGTGCTTCGGCACCTCGTGGGCGGGTAGCGTCTGGATCGGCACACCGTCCAGCGCGATCTGTCCCGCCGCAGCCCGCACCTGCCCCATGATCGCGCGCAGCGTCGTCGTCTTGCCGGCGCCATTGCGGCCCATCAGGCACAGAACCTCACCGGGGCTGACCTCGAACGACAGCCCGCGCAGCACCTGCACCGCGCCATAGCCTGCCTCGATCCCCTCAAGCCGCAGCATTCAGCCCCCCAGATAGGCCGCCTGAACGGCCCTGTTTGCGCGGATTTCGGCGGGCGTTCCCGTGGCCAGAACTTCACCGAAGTTCAGCACGGTGATGCGATGGGCAAGCTCCATGACGACATCCATGTTGTGTTCGATCAAGAGGATGGTCGCCTCGGGCACGACGCCTTGAACGATATCGTTGAAGACTTCGATCTCGCCTTGCGACAGGCCTTGCGTCGGCTCATCGAGGATCAGGAGACGCGGTTTCAGCGCCAGCCCCATCGCGACCTCCAGAAGCCGCTGATGGCCGTAGCTCAGCGTCCCCGCGACCTGATCGGCGCGCTCGGCGAGCCCGACGCGATCCAGCGCCTCCATTGCCGCCGCTCTCAGCGGATGGCTGCCGTGGCTTTGCGCCGCCAGCGCGACGTTGTCAAAGACCGTCAGCGCAGCGTAGATCTGCGTGATCTGGAAGGTGTAGGCGATGCCCCGGCGCACGCGGGCATGGGCGGGCAGCTTGGTGATGTCGCGGCCGTCGAAGGTGATCTTGCCCGATTGGGCCTCGATCCGGCCGGACAGGAGGCTGACAAAGGTCGTCTTGCCCGCGCCATTCGGCCCGATGAGCGCGTGGATCTCGCCCTGCTTCAGGTCGAAATTGACGTTGTCCACCGCCTTCAACCCGCCGAAATGCCGCGTCAGCCCGCGTGCCTCAAGGATGTTCACGGCAGCCATCTCAGCCCCCGTTCGCGCAACGTGCCGAGGATGCCCTTCGGCGCGAAGAGGATCAGGATCACGAGAACCGCGCCGACGATGAACTGGTAGGACGAGGTCGCGGAGCTTGCATAATCGATGAGGTAAAACATCAAGAACGCACCAAGGAACGGGCCAAGGACCGTCCCGGCCCCACCGAGAAGGACATAGAGCATCGGCAGGATCGAGTATTGGACCGAGGCGAGGCTGGCGCCCACATAGCCGAATAGCACCGCATAGGCGGCCCCCGCCGCGCCCGCATAAAGGCCCGACAGCGCGAGCGCGCTCAGCTTCACCGTATAGGGGTTGTAGCCCAGCATCCGGCTTCGCGCCTCATTCTCGCGCATGGCGATCATCACGCGCCCGAAGGGCGAGCGGACAAGCGCGTGGTTGACCAGAAGTGCCAATGCGAAAAGCCCGAAGGCCAGAAGATAGCGCGGCGTGTCGGCGGACAGGTCAATTCCCCCGATGGTCCGGGCGGCGCGCTCAATGACGATCCCCTCATCCCCCCGCGTGTAGCGGACGAAGTACAGGACAGTGAGGTAGCCCGCCTGCGCGAACATCAGCGTGACGATCATGAAGGCGACGCCCGCCGTGCGCAAAGCCAGAAGCCCGACCGCCACCGCCATCAAGCACCCTGCGACCGGCCCAGCGATCAGCGCGCCGGCGGCGGTAAGGCCGAACTGGCTGATCCCCATCCCCGCCGCGTAAAGCCCCGCCGCGAAGAAAAGCGCGTGCCCGAGGCTCAGAAGCCCGGTGTAGCCGAAGGCGATGTTGTAGCCCATCGCATAGACGGCGAGCACCATGATCTTGGCGACGTTCGTCACGTGATAGGCCGGCAGCATCGGAAGTGCCGCCAGAAGCGCCGCGAGGACGGCAAGATGCAGGAGAAGCGCCTTCCCGTCCCTCATGCGTGGCGCTTCCCGTAAAGCCCCTGCGGGCGGAAGACGAGGACCAGCGCCACCACCAGCGTCGCGACGATCTTGGCGAGCGTCGGAGTGAAATACTGGCCATAATCGGGAAAGAGGACTGGCATGAAGATCGGGATGACCTGATCCACCATGCCGACAAGCAGGGCCGCCACGACCGTGCCGCGCAAGCTGCCAAGCCCGCCGATGATGACCACCGTGAACGAAAGAAGCAGCGGGTCGCCCCCCATCAGATAGTGCGCCTGCTGGATGGGCACGATCAGCACGGCGGCGATGGCGGCCAGCCCCGCCCCCATCGCGAAGACCCCGGCATAGACGCGGTCCACGTTGATCCCGAAGGCGCGGGCGGTATTCCGGTCGATCTGCGTCGCGCGCATCACGAGGCCGATCCGCGTCCGCGTCAGGATCAGCCACAGCGCAAGCAGAAGAAGCACCGCCGCGACGATCACCGCGATCTTGTAGCCGGAATAGCCGAAACCCGGCAGTTGCAGGCGCAGATCGAAAGGCGCCCGCACCGGCAGCGCATTCGGGCCGAAGACGCTCAAGGCACCCTGTTGCAGGATGTAGAGTAGCCCGATCGTGGCGACGATCGTCGCCTCAGGCTCGTAGTTCAGCCGCTTCAGGACCAGCATATCGGCCAGCGCGGCAATTGCCCCCACGACCAGTGGGCAGACCACGAGCGCCACCGCGAAGGCCAGCGCGGGCGGCCCGGGCATCCAATGCGACACGAACCACGCCAGCACCGCGCCCAGCATGAAGAACTCACCGTGTGCGACGTTCACGACCCGCATGATCCCGAAGACCAGCGACAGGCCGCAAGCCGTCAGTGCCAGCACCGAGGCGCTGACCAGCCCTTCCAGAAGGGCGAGAAGAAGGATGGGCCCGATATCCATGCAAAGTCCGGGCGGAGCTTTCGCGCCCCGCCCGTTTCCTCATGTCATATCAGAACGACTGTGTCGTGTAGTCGACTTCGTCCGGGTAGTTCCCGTCCTCAAGCGCGGTCCGGTGCACCCGGATCAGCTTGCCGCCCTCGACCTTCGAGATGTTCTGGTGTCCAAAGGCCTGATGGGTCTTGCCGTTGAAGGTCAGGTCGCCCTGAGGGTATTCGTTGCCTTCGGGGAACTCGGTCATCGCCTCCAGCGCCTCGACGAACTTCTGCCGGTCCGCAGCACCCTGATAGCCCGCCGCCTCCATCGCGGCCTTGATGGTGAAGAGCGTCTCCCAGGTCGAGAACATGTGGGCATAGGTCGAAACCTCAGCGGCATCGCTGACCGAGCCGCCGCTGTCGTCCACACCAACGGCCGCGCGGTACAACGTCTCGGCCTCGCTCGCATCGGCCTGCTTGTAGCGGTTGTGGCCTTCCCAGAAATGCGTGCCCTCAAGGAATTCGAGACCCGGAGAGGCGATGTCGGTCGCCTCGAGCGAGTCGATGAAACCGAAGATCTGCGGCCTGTCGCCCGAACCGTAGAACTCACCCAGCTCCTTCACGAAGGTCAGGACGGCCGGGCCGACCATGACGTGATAAAGCACCTCGGTCTCCGAAGGGATTTGCGGGAAGTAGCGGGTGAACGACGTCTCGGTCGGCGGGATGGCCATTTGCTTGATGACCTCACCGCCCTGCGCGGCGACGGCGGCGGTGAAGAAATCACGGTGGTCGTGGCCGAAGGCGTAGTCCGGGAAGACCATCGTGACCTTCTTGCCAAGGTTCTGCGTGACCCAGGGCGCCATCGCCTGCACCTGGCTTTTCACGTCGGTGATGCCGGGCTGGAGCGTCCAGCGGTTCAGCATGCCGCTGGCGACATGGTGCCCTTCGGAGCAGACCAGATAGGGCACCTTCAGCTCCGCCGCGCGCGGTGCGGTGCCGACGACGACGTGGGAGAAAAGCGCGCCGAACACCAGATCGCAGTTCGACTGGGTGACGAGCTTGCCAAAGACCTCGGCGCCGCGCGCCGGGTCGGTGCCGTCATCCTCGAAGAGGATCTCCACCGGCCGACCGCCGATGCCGCCTGCGTCGTTCAGTACCTTCAGCGCGGCGGAAGCCGTGCGTTCGTACCAGCGGCCATAGGCGGCGCCGATCCCGGTGCGGTGAAGCTGGAAACCGAGCCTGATCGGCTCGGATGATTGCGCCTGAACGAAGCGCGGCGTCATGCCGGTCGCCAGAAGGGCGCCACCTGCGGCCATGCCCTTGATGAGGGAACGGCGAGTCGGGGGTGGTCAGTTTGTTAGCCATCGAACATCTCCGCTGTTGATTTGGCGCGGTTTTCTGAGGATTCCGCGCTCGAAGGTATTTCCCTTCCGTCACGGAACAACGAACCGACCCGCAATGCAAGATTTTCTCATCCCGCGGTGGGTGAGGAAAGCAGCCAGAGACCGAAGATCGTGTAGCCCACCATCAGAAGCGTCATCGGAAGATGCGTTCTGATGGTGTGGCCGCCCTCGAACCGTTCGGCGATCTTCAGGCCGAGAAGCACTGCGAGTAGATGCGCGGAAAGGATCGTGACGAATTGCGCAAGCCAGATCACCAGCGTCCCGCGATGCGTCGAGAGGAAACCGAAGGAGACCCAGTGTTCCGGCAGACCGAACAGATCCCAGCCGCGCCCGAACGGATCGTTCAGCGCGGCGACGACATATTGCCCATTGGTCAGCAGCGCGACGAGATAATGCGCGACATGGTAGCCCGCCGCGATGGGCAGGATCGCCAGCATCATCGGCCCGGCCATCTCGCGGAAAGCCGTGCCCTTCGGAACGCCAAGCCGGATCGCGCTCAGGATCGTCGCGGCGCTCAGCGCCCAGAAGACGGGCAGCGCGAGCGTGTTGACACCCCAGACGGCGGAACGGCCCGGATACTCAAGCGGGTTGATCCCGATCCGGGTCATCCACCAGAACGTCTCGTGCAGTCCGTCGAAGCTGACGGAGGCGAGAACCACGGTCAGGAAGGCGATGGCGGAGGGCGACAGCGGCTCCATCCGCAGAACCTGCGCGCCAGGCGGCCCGGCCATGATGCGCACCTGACGGCCTTCGTACTCCGCCCAGAACGGCGCGATGCGCGCGACGAAGCCGAAATAGGCGGTCAGGAATTCGCCCTGTGCCAGCCAGTCCTCGCCTTCCGCCACGGCGAGCGCGAGGATCAGGAGGTAGTAGAAAGCCGCCGCGCGGGCGAGGACGAAGGGATCGGACGGCGCGAGCGAGACGATCTCGAACCAGGCGAAGGCGAGATAGCCCGCGACGGCAGGCAGATGGCCGAGGCGCGAGAGGCCAATGCTCCCACGCCAGCCGATCAACCGCCGGATGGCCCGTACCGGCCCGGTCCAGGGCTCGATATCGCGCCAGAGATTGCCGAGAAGGACGCAAGCCAGCGTCAGCCCGACCCAGAGCGTGGTCCACACCGTCAACGGCAGCAGGTTCTCCAACGGATCGCGCGTACCCCAGATGCCGACTGCGATCAAAGCCCAGAAGAGCGCCGCGCCGATCCAACTTGTCACGCCGAGGGGCACCAGCGCCGGGCGGTCGAAAAGCCGATGCGCCCGGAACGCCGGCAGCCGCCCCACCAGCAGCCCGACGATGACCGTCAACGCGACCGCCACACCCGCGCCGAGGATGTACCAGCCGGTCGGCAGCGTCAGGATCACCATGCGTTCAGAGGCATGGGCAAAGGCGACGGCGGGCCAAAGGACCAGCGCCGCCCACAGCCAGCGCATCAGCGCAGCCCGTCCTCGCCCTTGATCTGCCACGCTTCCAGCCCGCCCATGCGGGAATGAATGCGCGGCCCCTTCGCCATGACCAGCGCGAAGACGATCTCATCGGGGCGCGGGCCGTCCGGGACCGAAACCGTCATCGCGTCGAAATGGCTGCGGACGTAAGCTGCGTTGAAGTGCGTCAAAGGCAGGTCGATCGACGCCCCCATTCCGCCGACCTTCTTCGTCGAGGGCACGATGGCCTTGGGGTTGCCGAGAATCTCGCGCATCCCGTAGCCCCCCGGCGCATGCCAGAGCGCGCCATGCTCCAACTCGCCCGCCGAGCCGACGATCGCGCCCTTGCCATAGGCGTCGATCCCTTCCTTGCCGCCCAGAGCCGCGATGAGCCTCTCGCACATCGTCACGCCCAGCGGCTTGAGGTCCTCCATCGCCGGTTGCAAATCCGACTCGTAGCGCCCCGCGAAGGGGTTGGAGACGACGGCCAGAACCGCGCCCCTCAAACGCGGCACCTCGGCATCGGGGCCGCCCTCATGGTGGATCTCGTCGAAGACAACAGTCATCTTGCGCAGGCGGAACAGGGCCATGCGGGCCTCCCTCACGATTTTGCGGCAGCTTGCCCCAGCGCACGGCCGACGGCAACGGATCACTCGCCGTAGGGCACCCAGATGTTCTTGATCTGCGTCGCGCGCGTCAGGAACCCCCGCCCCTGTCCGTCCGCCCCGAACCAGTCGCGGTTCGGGAAGGTCCATGTGGCCTTGAGGTTGCCCGCGCTTTCGGCCTCGACCATCTCCGCGCCATCATCGCCGCCGCAATACCACATCGCGGCGACATCGTCGTGCTGGGCGAGGGTCTTGGCCAGCTCGTCCTTCGCCCCGGTCACGATGTTGACCACGCCCCCCGGCAGGTCGGAGGTGTCGAAGACCTGATAGAGATCGGTCGCGGCCAAGGGCATGGACGCCGACGGGACCGCCACCACCCGGTTGCCCATCGCGATGGCGGGCAGGATCAGGCTCAGGAACCCCAGAAGCGGCGCGTCATCCGGACAGGCGATGCCCATCACGCCGAACGGCTCCGGCATGGCGAGCGTCACATGCGCCGACTTCGTCGAATGCACCGCGCCGTCGAACTTGTCGGCCTGCGCGGCATAGTAGAAGGCGCGGCGGATCGCGGTGGCGACCTCTTCGGCGGCTTTCGGGACACCCGCCGTTTTCAGCCGCGCGGTGAACTCGGCCTCGCGCGCCGAAAGGTTCTCGGCAATGTAGTAGAGCACCTGCGCGCGGTTGTGACCGGTCGCCTTGCCCCAGCCACCGGCCTTGTGCGCAGCCTCGACCGCGTTGCGGATATCCTTGCGGTTGCCCAGACCGGCGAGGCCAACTTCGCGACCCTTGGCCATAACCGCGTAGGAGTAACCGCCGTCGGGCCGCTTCTGCGCGCCGCCGATATACATCTTCGCCGTCCGGTCGATCGGTGCTGCGCCTTTCGACGGCGTCCCCGGCACCGGCGCGGCATCGAGCCGCCCCGCTTCCGCCTCGGACTTCGCCTTCGGGCTGCGGGGTGGCGAGATATTCGCGCATCCCCTCGCGCCCGCCTTCGCGGCCGAACCCGCTTTCGCGGTAGCCGCCGAAGCCCGCGCCCGCGTCGAAGATGTTGGTGGAGTTGACCCAGACGACGCCCGCCTTGACCTTGGACGCCGCGTCGAGCGCGAGGTTGATGTTCTCCGACCAGATCGAAGCGGCGAGCCCGTAGCGGGTGTTGTTGGCCAGTTCCACCGCCTCGTCCGGCGTGCGGAAGGTCGTGAGCGTCGCGACGGGGCCAAATATCTCGACCTCGGAGACGATGTTTGCGGGCGCGACATTGGTGAAGAAACCCGGCGCGAAGAAGCAGCCCCTGGCGGGCAGTTGGGCTTCGGCCTGATGGAGCACCGCGCCCTCGGCCTCGCCCTGCGCCACCAGTTCGCGGATGCGGGCGAGTTGAATCGGATCGACGATCGCGCCGATATCGGTGGACTTGTCCAGCGGATCGCCGACGCGCAGCTTCGCGAGCCGCGCCTTCAGCCGTTTCGTGGAACGTCTCCGCGACGCTTTCCGGCCACCAGAATCCGCGATCCCGCGCAGCAGACCTGCCCCTGGTTGAACCAGATCGCATCGACGACACCTTCGACCGCGCCGTCGAGATCGGCATCGGCGAAGACGACGAAGGGCGACTTGCCGCCCAGTTCCAGCGTCAGTTTCTTGGCCCGTCCCGGCGGTCGCCTTGCGGATCGCGCGGCCGACTTCGGTCGAGCCGGTGAAGGCGATCTTGTCGACCTCGGCGGCGACGAGGGCCGCGCCCGTCTCGCCGTCACCGGTGACGATGTTGACGACGCCCTTTGGGCAGGCCGATCTCGGCGCAGATCTCGGCGAAGGCCAAGCGCCGTCAGCGGCGTGTATTCGGCGGGCTTCAGGACGACCGTGTTGCCGGCGGCAAGCGCCGGCGCGATCTTCCACGACAGCATCAGCAGCGGGAAGTTCCACGGGATGATCTGGCCGCAGACGCCGACCGGCTTCGCGCCGGGAAACTCCTCCTCCAGCATCTCCGCCCAGCCCGCGTGATGGTAGAAATGCCGCGCGACCAGCGGCACGTCGATATCGCGGCTTTCACGGATCGGCTTGCCGTTGTCGAGCGTCTCCAAGACCGAGAGGAACCGCTCCCGCTTCTGGATGTGCCGGGCGATGGCGTAGAGCCATTTCGCCCGTTCATGGCCCGCCAGCTTCGACCAGCCGGGCAGCGCCGCGCGGGCGGCCTTCACCGCAGCCGCGACATCCGCCGCCGAGCCCTGTGCGACCTTGGCGAGCGGTTCGCCCGTCGCCGGGTTGGCGCTGGTGAAACTCTTGGCCCCCTTGGTGAACGCCCCGTCGATGAAATGGCCGAAGCTGCCGCGCGCCTTCAGCCACGCCACAACCTCGCCCGAGGCCTCCGGGGCCGGTCCGTAATCCATCGTTTCCAGTATCTCGGTCACTGTCGGCATCGGTCCCTCAGGCAATCGCGTGGCGCGAGGACGCGGCGTAGCGTCCGGTGACGTGGTGGTCGAGCTGACGCTCGATATCGGCGAGCATCGAGGACGCGCCAAGGCGGAAGAGATCGGGCGAAAGCCAGTCGTTGCCCAACTCCTCCTTCATCAGGATCTGCCAGGCGACGGCATCCTTCGCGGTCTTCATGCCGCCGGCCGGCTTGAAGCCGATGCGAAAGCCGGTACGCTCGCCATAGTCCCGAAGCGCCCGGACCATCACCAACGACACCGGCAGCGTGGCATTGACGCCCTCCTTGCCGGTCGAGGTCTTGATGAAATCCGCCCCCGCCTGCATCGCGACCATGCTGGCCTTGTAGACGTTCCTGCAGCGTCTTCAGGTCGCCCGTCGCAAGGATCGCCTTCATATGCGCCGCGCCGCAGGCCTCGCGCATCGCGGCGACCTCGTCGTAAAGTGCGGTCCAGTTGCCGTCGAGCACATGGGCGCGGGTGATGACGATGTCGATCTCGTCCGCGCCCTGACCCACCGCATAACGGATCTCGGCCAGCCGCAGGTCCAAAGGCATCAGCCCCGCCGGAAAGCCCGTGGCGACCGATGCAACAGGAATCCCCGTCCCGGCCAGCGCCTTCACGGCGGCGGCAACCATCGTGGGATAGACGCAGACCGCCCCGGTATGCAGCCGCTCCAAGCCCCAGCCCCGCCATGATGTGATCGGCGAGGGGCCGCAGCGCCTTGGCGCAGAGCCTGCGCACGCGGTCCTCGGTATCGTCGCCCGAAAGCGTCGTCAGGTCGATGCAGCGGATGGCATTCACCAGCCACGCCGCCTGCCATTCCTTCTTCACCGTCCGCCGCGTCGTCAGCGTCGCCGCCCGGCGCTCGGCGGCCGATGTGTTGACCGCGATCGTGTCGAACCAGTCGACGTGCAACCGCACACCCGCATTGCGGGCGCTGTTCTGTCCGTGGGCCATCGCATCGGCTGGCATCGGGTCACCTGTCGCTGGCGGTTCTAGGGATCATAGCGCGGTAGGCTAGCTTTTGTCGCCTCCGCCCGCAACGGATTATTTGACCATACGGTCAAACCCCGCGCAACCCACGCCATGTCACTTCCGCGGCTTGCCGCCCCAGGTGCCAAGCCAGGCCCTGAACCGCCCCCAGACGCCCCGCGCCCGGTCGGCGGCCGCGTCGGCATGGTCCTCGACGCCGTCCCAGGCCTCGCCGATATCCTCCAGCACCGGGTCGATGGAGCGTTCGCGGAACTGCAGCCACATGCGCCGCAGCATGAACAGGATGATCAGCGACCACGATGAAGAAGAAGATGTTGAACCACGGGATGATCGTCACATCCGGCCCCGCGACCGGCTTGATCGCGATCGCGTTCGGGAAGGTCGAGAAATAGATGTTCCGCCAGCCATAATGGGTGACGACCGCCCATTTCGGGCTGTCGGCGGTCGATTTCAGATCCTCCGCCTGGGTCTGCAAATTCGCCGTATCGAACTTGAAATAGGGCGGCCAGTTCCAGCCGGTATCCTCGTTGCGGTAGACCATCGGCTTGCCGTTCGCCTTCACCGCCTGGATGAACTGCACGTCGCGGTTGATGAGGCCGGTCGACTGATCGTCCGGCGTCGACCAGAAGATGCGCGTCCAGTCGCTCAGGTCCTGGCGTTCCTGATAGGTGTTGACGACCCGCACGATGTCATGCTGTGGCAGCGTGTAGTGCAGGAACCCGATCACGATCAGCGCGATCAGGGCGATAAAGGTCCATTTCACATATCTCATGGTCGCCTCAGTTCTGGTTTATCAGGAACAGCAGCACAAGAACCGCCACCGTCGGAATGACATAGACCAGCCAGATCAGCTTCGCCCGCAAGGCTTCGCCATATCGCTCCATGCCGGTTTCGATATAGGCATCCCGCGCCTCGGGATCACCCCCGTCGGGATGATCGGCGTCCCATGCCTTTTCAAGCTCCTCGCGCTGGGTGGACCGGAAATAGATCCGCAAGAGCCAGTAGGCGACGGTCATGCCGATCAGGCCGAAAACGGCCAGCCGCAGGAATGCGATCATCTGCGCTCCCTCCTTACCGCGCCCCAGGGGCCGACAATATCGACGATATCGCGTTCGCTCCGGGGCCACATCCTCGCCGCTCATATCCGGCTCCGGCCCGAAGAGTGCACGCCGCGCACCCGCCTTGTCGATCTGATATTCGCGCTCAAGGTAATCGGCCACATATTGCTTCTTCTCCTCGGGCCAGCCCGCATAGAGTGCGGTAGAAGAGTTCCTTGTGGCAGATGAAAAGCTGGCGCACGTCCAGCGGCGACAGCTCCGCCAGTAGCATGTTCACGAGATCGCGGTCGGCATGGGGCCGGGCGCGGAGCGTGTAGAAATAGGATGGATGCGTCGAGGTGATGCGCGGCCAAGCCCCGCCCGTCTCGACCCAGCGCAGAAGGGCGGCGAGGCCCTGGAATTCGTCCGGCAACCGGCCCCCCAAAGCGGCGGCAGCGGAGCGCAACTCCCGCCGGCTGCCATGCCCGATATCGAGGCCGAGCGCTGTCGCCGTATCGACAAGGACGAAATCCATCTTCTGCCTGAGGATCGCCGCCGCGTCCGCGCCCCGCGCCTTGACGATCGGCTCGGCGAGGTCGTTGATCTCAAGGAATTTCGCGATCTGGTTCCGGTCGCCCAGATCGAAGACATACTTGACCGGCATCGGCCCGAGCGACTCTTTCGGCAGCGTCGAGATCGCGGCGGGATGGTCCACATCGCGAAAGACATAGATGCCGCCGAAATGCGAGGTCCAGAAGTTGCCCTGCTCGAACGCCGTCGCCTGAAGCCTGACCGGATTGCGCGTCACGTCGCCGGTCTTCCGCGCCAGCCCGATCATCTCGCCGATCAGCACATCGTCCCACCAGGCGTCTTCCTTGGTGCGGAAGGTCTCGATCAGCTTCCCGAGCTTCTCCGCCTCGGCCAGATGATTGCCGGTCGTGTCCGCTATGACGGTGACGCGGCGGATATCGAAAAGCTTCGCGGGTGAGTTCAGTTCGAAAACCGTATTCTCCAACTCCCCCGCCACCGCATCCCGCGCGGTCAGGCTGAACAGCTGCGCCTCGTTCTCCGCGATGAACCGCGTGAGGATGCCGCGCGAGGTTGAGAACTTGGCGTTCAGCAGCGGCGCGTTCTTCTGGTCGGTGGTCAGCAGGATGAACTGCCGGTTGCAGCCATTCTTGTTGAGATAGAGATGATCGCCCAGCTCATCGCCCACCTCGGGGCTGAATAGCCCGAGATGTCGATGTGGAAGTCGGCCAGCTTCGTCTCTTTCCCGGTCAGAGCCTTCAGCGCGCGGTTATAGCGCTCGATCAGCGCCGGGCTTTCGACCGGGACGAGGTTGCCGAACATCAGGCCCTTTTCGATGAGGCGTTTCATTTGCCGCGCCCAAGTTTGTTGCGCAGATAGCTTTCGACCGCGCCAAGATGAAGCGACGAAGTCCTTTCTGAATTCATCGTCCTCGCTCATCAGGTCATAAAGAATATCTCGCTTGCTTCCTGAGGATTTCCCGATAGGCCTTTGAAGCGTCGGGATCTCCGATCGTGAGCGTCCAGGTGAAGCATTGATGTAAACAGAACAACTCATGCTCCAAATCTCGCAAATGCTTTACGAGACTAGATAGTTCCGGCTCCCACACCGCGTCGGCTTCAATCAATAACGCATCCAATTCATTCTGCGTATGGGAATGACGTTCCCATCGTCTCGCGTATGCAACAATAATCCCTTGCTGCCTCAGCTGGTCTTCGCTCAAGTGCTCGGCTTCGCCACCTTCAATGCGCATCTCTTCGTTTCGCATCGCTGGGTGCCGAACCAAATAGAGCTGAGTTCGCTGTAACGGTACAACGCAACTAGAGCTTTGCAGGGCGAGTTCGTGATCGCGCTTGCCAGATGCTATGGCTGTTCCACGTACTCAGGCCAATATACGCCGCGATGGCCCCGTGCCGCCGCTGCAAGTCGCCATCAACCAGTTGGCAAGCGCGGTCCAAGCCTCCGGACACATCACCCCTTCCCCTCCAGATACCGCCGCTTGGCCTCCTCCATCCGCCGCATGTCGCGCACCGCGCCCTCGATGGCCACCTCGTCCGACTTGTCGGCATAGCGGAATTCCGAATCTGCGTAGCGGTTGATCTCCTGCACCACCATCTCGACCGTGATCGGGCGGCGCAGGTCCGAGATCATCGCCGCCTTCTCGTCATAGCCCTTGAACAGGAACAGCTCCGGCTTCTCCATCCACTCGTCCGGCAGCTCGAAATCCATCGCCCGCACCTTCACCGCATCGGTGATGTTCTTGATCGCCCTCCCCGTGAAGCGCTCATCCGCCTCCTGAATGGCCTTCAGATAGGCGCCAAGCTTGGCGATCGTGTCGAGCGCCCCGATCCGCCCCTCGACCTCGCGCCAGACCGTCTTCAAGCCCATCCTCATGCGGCTCGGAATGGCCCTCGAAAGCTCGCGGCGACGGCCCGCTTGATCTCCTGCGCGGCGTAAAGCTCATGCTCGCCCAAGCGGGATCGCGTGGTTCTTGCCCAGCAAGCAGCGCGAGGATGTCGATGTAATCCTCGCGGCTCTGCGGCCCGTCCACCAGAAACCGCGCCCCCGCCCGCTGGCGCAGCGCGTCGTCGACGTTCTCGGGATAGTTCGAGAACATGCCGAAGGTGCAGTTCCCCCGCACGACGGTATTCGCCCCGGCAAAGGCCTCCATCAGCACCGCGGTGATCTCCTGCTGCCCCGCGCTCGACTGCCGGTCGCCGCGCTTGCCCGCCACCTGGTCGATGTCGTCGACGGTGCCAAAGCCGATCACGGCGGGGTCCATCACGTTGTTGATGAAGGCCTTGGCGTTCTGCCCCGACTTGCCCTGATAGCTGTCCACATTGTCGATACTAGAGGTTCTGGTAGCGGAACGGATAGCCCGCCACCTTGCAGTAATCGTTGAGCAACCCCGCCATCATCTGGATCAGCGTCGTCTTCCCCGTCCCCGGCTTGCCGTCGCCCATGAAGGTGAAGATGAAGCCGCCAAGCTCCGCGAACGGGTTCAGCTTCCGCTCGAAATCATAGGCCATCAGCATCTTCGACAGCCGCAGCGCCTGGTACTTGGCGATATGGTTGCCGACGACCTCGTTGCGGCTTCTTGAACGTCATCACCAGGGTCGATCCGCGCGCCTTCCGCGCCGGCTCGAAGCCCGAGATCGGGAAATCGTCCGCCTCGACCCGGTAATTCGCCTGCGTGAAGGCCTCCAGTCGCGGCGCCGAAGCCGCCCGCAGCGTCACCTTCTCCATCAACTGCTCGGCAAAGGCGAGGACCACCGGCACCAGCCGCGGCCCTTCGGTCGCAAAGACCGCGATGTCCTGATCCAACTCCCAAAGCGCGCCGTGCAGCGCCAGTTGCGCATTGTCCGTCAAAATCTCCTCGACCGCGCCGATCTCCACCGACACTTCGCTGGCATGGGCCGCCAGCAGAAACGCCGTCGCATTGGCGAAGACCGACAGCACGGCAAGCGCCTCGGCGGCGAGCAACTCCGAAAACGCGTTCTTGCGGTCGGCCGGCAGCCGGTTCTCCAGATTGGCCCTCTTCAGCTCGACAAGCCCGGTCTGCCCCGAAAACGCCTCCCCCACCGCCAGGGCAATCGACAGCGCCCGCCGCAGCGCCTGCAACACCACCGCCTCGACCGGATCGACGATCGGATCGTCGCCGCCGATCCCTTCGACCCGCTCGATGAGCCGCACCCCCTCGGGCCGCGCCATCGGCCTCGTCACGAGGCCCGGCGTCGTCGAGCGGAACCGCGGCCGCGCCCCGATCCCCGGCGAGCGTTCGGCCGGCACCTCCACGACCTGCGCCTTGCTGATCCTCGGCGCATGGTCGAATCCCTGCAAAAGGGACGCCGCCGCACCGTAATGCGCCCGCATCTCCTCTTCCTTCAACTCCATCTCGTTGCGCGGCGCACTCATCCCTCGACCCTCATCTTTTCATCTTGCCTGAAATACCTCGGGGGTTCGGGGGCAGCGCCCCCGTCGGCCTCAGCCATAGACCAGCACCCGCCCCTCTTTCCCCACGACGAACTTCCGGATCGCCCGGAACCCCTCGGGGTCCTTCTCGGCCAGCACCTGGAACGGCCTCTGCGGCAGGATCAGCGAGCGGGTGATCCGCGTCGCCCCGGTCTCCGCCCCCTCCGCCGCAAAGGGATCGAGCCGGAAGACCTCGCGCTCGGTTTTGGAAAACCAGCTTTCCTCGACCTCGACCCGCTCGCTCACCAGTTCCTCCACGGTCCAGGCCAAAGCCCAGTCCTCGCCGGCGGGCGCCTTCGCCTCGTCCAGCACCTCGCGCATCGCCCCGGTCTGGAGCGTGAACGCGCTCGAATACATCGGCCCCAGATGCAGCCGCCGCAGCCGCTTCGGATGCAGGTCGGCGAAATCCGTGTCGAACCCCCTGGCGATGGTCAGAAGCTTCAGCCCGCCCACCGACTGCGCCAGAAGATGCGCCTGCGCGGCGGGCCAGCGGCGTTCGTCGAGAGGCAGCGCCTTGCGCCCCGAATCCACCACCTCCATCAGATAGACGACCGGCACGTTCAACTGGCTGTCATAGACCCCCCAATGCACCAGATAACCGCGCCGCCCGCCCGACACGTCAGAGATGAATTCCGCCGCCGGATGCATCTGCGCGAAGTAGAGCCCGCCATGCAGCAAGGCCTCGTAGTAAAGCCTTTGCGACAGCGCATATTGCAGCTTCGTCGGCACCACCCGCTCGCCGACGATCTGGCGCACCATCTCGTCCTTCAGACGCTCCGGCTCCGGCATCCCTTCCAGATGCCTGCCCGCCTGCGCCGCATCGTTCGCCATCGTCACGATCTCCTGAAAGATCGGGAAGCCGCTCTCGTGGAGGTCGATGGTCAGATGCTTCTGCCCGATCCCGTCGAGCCGCCCGGAGACGAGGTATTTCAGGCTCAGCGCCTTGAAGCTCCGCGCAATGGCGCGGACGTAGCCCTCCAGAACAGCGCTGTCGAGATCGGAGAAGGACCGATCCTTCTCCATCTCCGCCGCGACCGAGATCAAGAGCCGCGTGATCCGCTCGAACTTCGCGAAATAGCGCCGCGCGGCAAGGTCGTCGTCCAGCACCTTGTGGTCGGTGGTCAGGTCAAGCTCGGGCACTCAGCCACCGTACAAATTCTTGTCGTGCTTCTCGACAATCGCCGCGAAGCGCCGCGCGAAGCGCTCATCGGCCTTCGCCTTCTGCTCCAGCACCTTCCGCGCAAAGACCATCTGGTCCTCATGCGCCTCCAGCATCTCGGCCATCCGCGTGTTGGTCGCCGAGCCGATCCCGGCCATCGCCGCCTGCGCCTCCTGATCGGTCTTCACCCCGATCTCGTTGATCCGGTGCGCCACGTCCTGCTGCTGCGCGGTCTTCAGCGACTTGGTCAAGGCGTCATAGAGCACCACCCGCTGCTTCGTATCGGTCTGAAGCTTGTTGATCAGCACCATCTGCGTCGCCGCCTGGTTCTGCAACGAATCCACCCAGGTCTTGCCCTTTTCGATATAGCGCTCCAGCGTCTGCGACTTCGCAAGCTTCACCTGCTCGTCCTGCACCATGGCGTTGTACTGCTTGTTCAGCTCCGCCAACTGGCTTTCCAGCTTCGTCCGCGCCGCCGCATCCTGTTCGACGCTGATCCTGTTCTCCAACTCGATGATCTTCGGGTCCATCGCCTGTATCTCGGCGCGCAAGGACTCCAACTCGCCCACCGTCGTCTCACGGTCGGTCAGCGTCCCGGTCAGATTCGCCTCGACCTTGCCCTTGTGGTCGTTCAGCACCGCCAACTGGCCTTCCAGCAGCTTCACGATCGTGTCCGACTTTGCGATCAGGTCCTGCAACTTGTCGTCGATGGAGGCGCCGCGCAGCCGTTCCTGCCGCATCGCCTCGGACTTGCCGCTGGCGAAGAAGCCGACGAAGCTCTCCCACCCGGTCTTCGACCGCATCTCGTCGAAATCCTTGGAAAAGCCCGCAGTCACATCGTCGAGCCCCATGATAAGCTCGGCGATATTGGCGTTCATCAACTCGGTATGCTTGTGGACATCGTCCAGCGTCGCATTCTCGATATCGATGGAAATATCCTGACCGGCATTCAGCTTGACCTTCGCGGAATCGATCTTCGCCGTCAGTTCGGAAATCCGCGACTGGGCGTCGGCCACCTGTTTCTGGCTCTTCAGAATCTGGGTTTCAAAGTCGGACATCTTGCCCCTCAATGTTAATCGGCTTTACACTATGTTGTGACCCGCACAGGATTTGTCGAGGGTCACTTGCCGAAAAACTTAGTGCATCGGCGCGGATGCGTCATCCGCTTTTCCGCCCATTGCCCACGGCGAAGCCCCGCGTTAGCGTCAGGACCATGCCCGACACACCCGACGACAGGATCATCCGCGAGATCGACCAAAGGCGCGACGACCTTATCGCGCTGACGCAAGACCTGGTTCGCATCCCCACGCTCAACCCACCTGGCCGCAACTATCTGGAAATCTGCGAATATCTCGCCGAACGGCTCGGCCGGCACGGCTTCACCGTCGATCTGATCCGCGCCGAAGGCACGCCCGGCGACAGCCCCGCCCATCCGCGCTGGAACATGGTCGCGCGCCGCGAAGGCACCGCCCCCGGCGACTGCGTGCATTTCAACGGCCATCACGACGTGGTCGAGGTCGGCCACGGCTGGACCCGCGATCCCTTCGGCGCCGAAATCGAGGGCGACCGCATCTATGGCCGCGGCTCCTGCGACATGAAGGGCGGCCTCGCCGCCGCGATCATCGCGGCCGAGGCCTTCATCGCCGCCTGCCCCGACTTCAGGGGCGCCATCGAAATCTCCGCCACCGCCGACGAGGAAACCGGCGGCTATGGCGGCGTCGCCTACCTCGCCGAACAGGGCCGCTTCGACCCCGCCCGCGTCCAGCACGTCATCATCCCCGAACCTCTGCACAAGGACCGGATCTGCCTCGGCCATCGCGGCGTCTGGTGGGCCGAGATCGAGACCAAGGGCCGCATCGCCCACGGCTCCATGCCCTTCCTCGGCGATTCAGCGGTCCGCCACATGGGCGCCGTGCTGGCCGAGATGGAGGCGAGCGCTCTTCCCCCTCCTCGCCACCAAGCGCACCGAAATGCCGGTGATCCCCGAAGGTGCCAGGCAATCGACCCTCAATATCAACTCGATCCACGGCGGCGAGCGCGAGCAGGAGGACGGCTATACCGGCCTCCCCGCCCCCTGCGTCCCCGACCGCTGCCGCATCATCATCGACCGCCGCTACCTGATCGAGGAAGACCTCGCCGAGGTGAAGCGCGAGGTCACGGCGATGCTCGAACGCGTGAAAGCCGAACGCCCCAGCTTCCAATACGAGATCCGCGACCTCTTCGAGGTCACCCCCTCAATGACCGAAAAGGACGCGCCCATCGTCCGCACCACCGCCGCGCGCCATCGAAAAGGTGCTGGGCACGCACGGCGGATTACGTCGTCTCCCCCGGCACCTACGACCAGAAGCATATCGACCGGATCGGGCGGCTGCAGGAACTGCATCGCCTACGGGCCGGGCATCCTCGACCTCGCCCACCAGCCCGACGAATGGATCGGCATCGCCGACATGATGGACAGCGCCAAGGTCATGGCGCTCGTCCTCGCCGAACTCCTCGCGCCCTGACTTCTTCTGTTCGAAAATACCTCGGGGGTGCGGGGGTGGAACCCCCGCGCGGGTCCGGGCCGCAAGGCCCGGAAACGCACCACGCCGCTCAGACCGCGATATTGTCGATCAGCCGCACGCCGCCAGCCATCGCCGCCGCCAGGAGCCGTGCGGGCCGGTCGAGACCGCCAAGCGGCTCCAGCGTCTCGGCATCGCGCAGGTCCAGATATTCGACCGAGGCGAAGCCCGCCCCGAGCACTGCCTGACGTGCCGCCGCCAGCGTCGCCGCCACCGGCGCCCCTCCGCGGATCGCCTCCGCCGCCGTCTGCATCGCCCGGTGCAAGGCAGGCGCCGCCGCCCGCGCATCCGCCGAAAGCCGCACGTTCCGCGACGACATGGCCAGCCCATCCGCCTCGCGGATCGTCGGGCAGGGGATGATCTTCACCGGGATGTTGAGATCGCGCACAAGCCGCGAGACGACCCGCACCTGCTGCCAGTCCTTCTCGCCAAAGAACGCCCGCCCCGCCTGGGTCATGCCGAAAAGCTTCGTCACAACCGTCGCCACCCCGTCGAAATGCCCCGGCCGGAACGCGCCCTCCATCGGCTCCGACACGCCCGAGACGGAGACCTTCGTGGCGAAGCCGTCGGGATAGACCTCCTCCGGCCCCGGCGCGAAGAGCACATCGACGCCCTCCGCCTCCAGAAGCGCCAGATCATGCGCCTCGTCGCGCGGATAGGCCCCGAGATCATCGGCATTGTTGAACTGCATCGGGTTGACGAAGATCGTCACGATCACCCGGTCCGACTGTTCCCGCGCCGCTCTCGCCAGGCTGAGATGCCCGTCATGCAGCGCGCCCATCGTCGGCACCACGCCGACGAGCATGCCCGACCGCTTCCAGCCCGCGACCTTCTCGCGCAACGCCGCGGCACTCCGGATCACCTCGGTCATTTGCGCGGCTCGTCGCCGAAGACATGCTCCGGCGCCGGGAATGTCCGCGCCCTGACCTCGGCGGCATAGGCGGCAATCGCCCGGTCCGCCTCCTGCGCCCAGTTCGGCATAGCGTTTCACGAATTTCGGCCGGAACCCGGTGAAAAGCCCCAGCATGTCATCGACGACCAGAACCTGCCCGTCGCATTTCGGCCGAGGCGCCGATGCCGATGGTCGGAATGTCGATGGCCCAGGTGATCTCCGCCGCCAGCGCGTCCGGCACCTTCTCCAGCACCACCGCGAACGCCCCCGCCTTCGCCACGGCATCCGCATCGCGCCGGATGCGGTCGGCATCGCCGCCCCGTCCCTGCACCCGGTAGCCGCCGAGCGTATTGACCGATTGCGGCGTGAGGCCGATATGCGCCATGACCGGAATGCCGCGCGCCACCAGAAACGCCGATCGTCGGCGCCATATGCGCCCCGCCCTCCAGCTTCACCGCCCCCGCCCCCGTCTCGGCCATCAGCGTGCCGCGTTGCGAAACGCCTGCGCCTCGCCCTCCTCGTAGGAGCCGAACGGCATGTCGATGACCATCATCGCGCGGGCAAGCCCCCGCGCCACCGCCTGACCGTGAAGGATCATCATCTCCATCGTCACGCCAAGGGTCGAGGGCAGACCGTGCAGCACCATGCCGACGCTGTCACCGACCAGAACCATGTCGCAATGCGGATCGACCAGCCGCGCGACGGGCGTCGTATAGGCCGTCAGCATCACCAGGGGGGTACCGCCCTTGCGCGCGCGAATGTCGGGCGGCACCGGCCGCTTCACCTCACTCGTCGCACTCATTCGGTTCCTCCCCGGCGGCCGCTCGGGCAACTATAGCTGCACCGCAGCATCCTTTCCACATTTTCATCGGGCGCGGCCAAGACTTGATCGGAGCGACAAACCGGCCAAAGATGCAGCCGACCCGCGCCCGACCGGGCCACAGCGAAAGGATGCCGCCATGCTGGATCGCCTCACTTCAACAGTCGCCGCCTTCGCCCTCATGGCCGGAGCCGCCCTTGCCGCACAGGACACGATCACCCTCGGCATGGTGCTCGAGCCGCCCAACCTCGACCCGACCGCCGGCGCCGCCGCCGCGATTGACGAGGTCGTCTATGCCAATATCTTCGAAGGCCTCACCCGCTTCGGCCCGGACGGCTCCGTCCGCCCCGCGCTCGCCGAAAGCTGGGACGTGTCCGAGGACGGCAAGACCTATACATTCCACCTCCACAAGGGCGTCACCTTTCATGACGGCACCAGCTTCGACGCCGAGGATGTGAAATTCTCGCTCGACCGCGCCCGCGCGGATGACAGCGCCAATGCCCAGAAGGCGCTCTTCGCCGGGATCGACTCGGTGGACGTGATCGACCCGGCCACCGTGAAGATCACGCTCAAGGACCCCGACGGCAATTTCCCCTTCAACCTCGCCTGGGGCGACGCGGTGATCGTCGCGCCGGAATCCATCGCCGACGAGGCGACCAAGCCCGTCGGCACCGGCCCCTTCAAGTTCGACCGACTGGGTGCAGGGCGACCACGTCGACATCAGCCGCTATGACGGCTACTGGGGCGAGCCGGTCGGCGCTCTCCAAGGCCACCTTCCGCTTCATCTCCGACCCGACCGCCGCCTTCGCCGCGATGATGGCGGGCGATGTCGACGCCTTCCCGAACTTCCCCGCACCCGAGACGCTGCCGCAATTCGACGCCGATCCCCGCTTCAAGGTCATCGTCGGCTCGACCGAGGGCGAGACGATCCTCGCGATGAACAACAAGCAAGCCGCCGCTCGACAACGTGAAGGTGCGCGAGGCGATCGCCCATGCCATCAACCGGCAGGAAATCATCGACGGCGCGATGTTCGGCTACGGCACGCCCATCGGCACCCATTTCGCGCCGCACAATCCCGACTACGTCGATCTGACCGCCCTGTCGGCCTATGACCCCGAGAAATCCAAGGCGCTTCTGGCCGAGGCCGGCGTCAACGACCTCAAGCTCCGCCTCGCCCTGCCGCCGCCGACCTATGCGCGGCGCGGCGGAGAGATCATCGCGTCGCAGCTCGCCGCCGTCGGCATCGAGACCGAGATCAGCAATCTCGAATGGGCGCAGTGGCTGGAACAGGTCTTCAAGGGCAAGGATTTCGACCTGACCATCGTCAGCCATACCGAGCCGATGGACATCAACATCTACGCCCGCCCCGACTACTACTTCCAATACGGCAAGCCGGAATTCGTGGCGCTGATGGACAAGCTGGCGAAAACTACCGACCCCGCCGCCCGCTCCGCCATCCTCAAGGAGGCGCAGGAGATGATCGCCAAGGACTACGTCAACGCCTACCTCTTCCAGCTTGCCAAGACCGGCGTCGCCAATGCCAAGATCGAGGGGCTGTGGGAAAACTCGCCCACGCAGGCGAATGACCTGACGGCGGTGCATTGGGTGGATTGAGGCGCGCCCCGCTTCAGTCGGGAACGGCGGCCTTCACCGCCCAGGCCCGTGCGATCAGGGCGATGCTGCCGTCCGCCTCTCTCGGCAGGTCGCTCTCCAGCTTCTTGCGAAGTTCCTCGCGCCGGTCGGGCGGGAGGGAGACACAGTAGCCCGGCGCGGGGCCTGCGCCGAGTGTGAACGGCGTCCAGTAATCCGCGAAGTCCCTGAACCGCGTCGGAACTTCCAGTGCGGTCGTCTCCACCTTGCGGCCCCAGAACTCTGCGGCAAGCCCGCCCAGCGCCGCCTCGGTGCAGTCCGGGAAGCGGCGGCCCTCGGCGAGGTTGAGCGCCTCGGGGTCGATCGCACCCGCCGCGCGCCAGAAGGCCCGCATGAATTCCACGCCACCACCCGGATAGTCCCAGACGAAAAAACCGATGCGGCCGCCGGGTCGCGCCACACGCGCCATCTCCGACAGCATCGCGCGCCGGTCCGGGACGAAGTTCAGCACCAGCCCCGACACGACGACGTCGCGGCTTTCGTCCGGCAGGTCGAGCACCTGCGCATCGCCCTGCAGGAACGTGGCGCGCGGGTCGCCGATCGTTCCGGCGGCGTGGCTTACGAAGCCCGCAGAAGCGTCAACGCCGATCAGGCTTCGCGGGCGGGCACGGTCAAGGATCGCGGCGGACAGCGATCCGGTCCCGCAGCCGAGATCGAGCCAGTCGCCCCCTTCGGGCGCATTCAGCCAGTCGAGGAAACGCGGCGCCACCTGTCGGCTCCAGCGGCCCATATAGGCGTCGTAATTGGCGCCTACCTGCCAGGAATCGTGTCGGGAGGTTTCGGACATGGCGTCGCTCCTGCGCGAATGGGACTGCTTGAAAAGCATGCCACTATAAGCATCTTTCAGGCGTATGGCGCGAAATGTATCAATGTTGAGCCGTTTCCGGCCGTCCGCCCGCCAGTTCCGAAAGGTCGCCCCATGCCCAACTTCCTCCGCCTCACCCCCTCCGCCGCCGAACCCGAGACCGAACGTCCCGCGCCCGATAAGGTGATCTCCGGCGATCCCGTCCACACCACCTGGAACGTCGAAGAGCGGGACGGGCTTTACTGCGGCATCTGGGAATCGACGCCCGGCAAGTGGCGGATCGCTTACGACGAGTGGGAATACTGCCGCATCCTCGAAGGCCGTTCGGTCATCACCGACGAAAACGGGAGCGAACATGCGCTCGGCCCCGGTGACAGTTTCATCATCCGGCCCGGCTTCTCGGGCACGTGGGAGGTACTGGAAACCACGCGGAAGGACTATGTGATCCGGCTTTAGACCTCAGGTCCCGGCATCCAGCGTCACATCGGTCGCGCCATAGATCGATTCCGGCGACACGATCTTGGGCGGCAGTTCCACCCCGCGCGGGCTGAACTCCGGCCCGACGATACGCAGCGAATCTTCCTGGCTGCGGATGCGGACCGTCGTCGGCACCGACACCCGGTTGTAAAGATCGATGATGTCGTGATTGAACAGCCGGATGCAGCCCGCGGACCCCGAATTCCCGATCGAACCCAGATCGTTGGTGCCGTGAATCCGGTAGTAACTGTCGCGCCCGCCGCGATAGAGATAAAGCGCCCGCGCGCCAAGAGGGCTCGCCAGCCCACCCGGCACGCCATTGCGGAATGGCCCGTAGACATCGGGCTGTTTGCGCAGCATGTTGGCCGTCGGCTGCCAGCCCGGCCATTCCTTCTTCACCTGGACCACCGTGGTGGACTTGAGGCTCAGGCCCGCGCGCCCGACCGCGATCGGATAGCGCCAGGCCGTGCCATCCCCCAGCACGTAGTAAAGGAACTTGGCATAGGGATCGATCTCGATCTCCCCCGGCGCTGCGGCCCCTTCGTAGAAGACCACCTGCCGCCGATTCGGCCATTCCAGATATTGCGGCGGAACGGCCGGCAGGGTGTAGCCGTCGTCCTGCAACACCCCGTAGCCCTCGACCGGCGTGAAGCTCTCGCTCGTGCCGTCGGGCGAGGTCTGGGAGAAGACGTCATCAGGTGTCCGCGGCGCACAGGCCGCGAGCAGCGCCGTGCCCGCAAGACCAAGGAACGACCGCCGGTTCGGGGTGACATAAGACATGAGATATCCGCGCGAAAATGAACTGACCTATCCCTAGCATCCCTGCGACAGGTTGCAACTGTCCCGCAACCCCGCCCCGGCGACCGTTGCAAATCAGCCCACCACGTTGAACTCGGGCCCGTAGGGATACTTCGTGATGTCCTCGTTGCCGTCCTCGGTGATGACGAGAATGTCGTGCTCGCGGTAGCCGCCCGCGCCCGGTTGACCCTCGGCGATCGTCAGCATCGGCTCCATCGAGATCACCATGCCCGGCTCCAGCACCGTGTCGATATCCTCGCGCAGTTCCAGCCCCGCCTCGCGGCCGTAATAGTGGCGAAAGCACCCCGAAGGAATGGCCATAGCCGAAGGTGCGGTATTGCAGCAGCTGTCGTTCAGCGAAGAAATCGTTGATCTTCGCCGTGATCTCGGAACATTTCGCGCCCGGCTTCAGCAGGCTCATGCCCATATTCATGGGCGGCCACGTTCGCCTCCCAGATCTTCAGGGACGCCGCGTCCACCTCGCGCACGAACATCGTGCGCTCCAGCGCGGTGTAGTAGCCCGAGATCATCGGAAAGGTGTTGAGGCTCAGGATATCGCCCACCTGCACATTCCCGCGCCGTGACCGGGTTGTGCGCGCCATCGGTGTTGATGCCTGACTGGAACCAGACCCAGGTGTCGCGATACTCGGCCTCCGGGAAGCGCTTCGCGATCTCCAACTCCATCGCGTCGCGCCCGGCCATCGCCACGTCGATCTCGCGCGCGCCGACCTTCACCGCCTCGCGGATCGCATAGCCGCCCACATCGGCGACATTGGCGCCGTGCGTGATAAGCGCGATTTCGGCCGCCGATTTCATCATCCGCTGCTTCATCGTCGCCGGCGCGACATCGACCAGCTTTGACGGCGTGAGGAAGGCGTTCAGCTTCTCCGACTGCACCAGCGTCAGGTGATCGCCCTCATAGCCGATCACCCGCCCCGGCCCGGTCACCGACAGGATCGCGCGCCAGTAATTGTCGCGCTGCCAGTCGGTATAGGTGATGTTGTCGCCATGACACCGCCGCCACGGCTGGCCCGCGTCGATCCCCGCGCTGATCGTCACATCCTGCGGTCGCCGTGACCACCAGCGCATAGGGCCGCCCGAACGAGCAATAGAGGAACCCCGAATAATAGGCGATGTTGTGCATCGAGGTGAAAACCACCGCATCGACGCCCTGCGCATCCATGATCGCGCGCAACCCGCCAAGCCGCTGGTCATATTCCGACGCGGCGAAGGGCAGGACGCGGTCGCCTTGGTGAAATTTGTACTGCTGTGGACGTTCCATATCTCAGACCTCACATGCTGGGGTCCGGACCAAAGCCCCGGAACCCCGAAAGGTCCCGGCGTACAGGACTGCGGCGGATCTCTCCGCAAGCATCGGGGCGGATGCCCCTGCGGCGACGCCATCGCCACGGGCTCGAGGGTGGGTTTAGCGGAGGCGAAACGGGGCGGCTGGTCTGAAAGCGACACCAAACGACAGAAGAAGACTGAGGTCGGAGCTCAACTCGCCCGATTGACCGCGCGCTGTTGGGTCACCGGCCGTACAGGGAATTGCTTCGCGCTCGCAGCGCATCCCTTATCCGAGTCTCTACCAGTTCATAAGAGATCGCGGCCAGAGGGATCGCAAAGCTGATAGTTGCAGCGAACGTCAGAATCGGAGCGGTCATATCGCGCAGCACATAGGCGATCGGATAATGCCACAGATAGATTCCATAGGACCAATGTCCGATCTTGCGGAGCGGCAACAAGCTCAGCCCGCCGGAGAATAGACTCCGGCCCGAGGCGAGCCTGTAGACGAGAATCGCGCAACCGAGTTCTGCCAGCGGTTCAAAAAGGAATACCGTTGCCAGCGTGTAATAGCGCGCGCTGACCAACGCCAGGATCAGCGCCGCTGCTGCGGTCAAGTCGAGCGCGTGCCCGAACCTCGCGGTGCTTTTCGGCAGGAATGCGATCGCGGAACCCAGAACCAGCGTACCGATGCGCGTATCCGTCGCGTAATAGGCCCACGCCCAGCCAAGGCTGTCGTAGGCGACCACCCTCCAGACCGACAAGGCGACGTAGAGGATCGCGAGCGTCGCAAATGCCCGACCGTTAGAAAGTCGCACCAGCGCGATGACGACCGCCGGCCAGACAAGGTAGAACTGGAACTCGACGGAGAGCGACCAGGTATGGCGAAGCACATCCGGCTGCCCGATCAGGAGCCGCGTGTAGTTTGACACATAGAGCGCCGCAGGCATGATCTCGATCGCTGCGTTGCGACCCCAAATGACCGGCAGAGCAACTGCGAAGACCAGAAGGAAAAGCAGCAGCGCCGGGTAGAGGCGATTCAGCCGTCGTTTGAGGAAGGCAGCATAGTCGATCTTGCCGCCCGAAGTCCGCAGGATCGACGTTATGAGGAAGCCGCTGAGAACGAAGAATGCATCAACGCCCAGAAACCCGCCCGAAAATCCGGAGAGGTTGACGTGGAAGGCCACGACGAGAAGGACGGCCAGCGCGCGCAATCCGTCCATGGCCGGGATATAGGTCAATGATTGGGCCTCCGCACATTTGCAGATTTCCTTCAGAACCAGAGAGTGCGGCCAAAGAGGGGCGAGTAGCTGACGTTTCCTAGCCTACGGAAGGGAGCGCACTCATGCGCACCCTTCCGCCAGAGACAGATGCGGCTGACATCACCATTGCACAGTCGTGACCCGTGGGGCGGGGTTCACCCCGCCGCTGTCGCTTCTGGCTCGCCGCCGAAATGCGCCCAGAATTCATCGCGGGCGTTGCTGCGCGGAAAGGCTGTGTCGGGAACCGGGACGCCAAGAAAATCGCACAGAGGGCGCCAACCGTCCGCAGGCGTGAAAACCAGCAAACGGTCGGCAGGAACGGTCGCGCGAACCTTGTCGTTGTTACGCCGATAGGCTGCGATCGAGGTGTCGCGATCCAGCCCGCCGAACACGTTTTGGATCAGCAGCTTGTCCATCGACGCGAAGATCGCGGCAATTGGCGGCGGCAACGGAATGGATTCCCGCAGCGCAAAGAACTTGCCGATCGTCTTGGAATAGCTGGCCCACCAGTCCTCTTCCGGGCGTTCAGTGTGGATGACCTTGGCGTCGGGAAAAGCGGCGGAAATTTCGTGCCAGAAGGCTGCACCCGGAAAATCGACCTGACTCGTGTAGCCGGTGAAAACCTCGCCCCATTGTACATCGCCACCTGTGGCAAGTCGGTCCCAGAAGGCCGGCTGGGCGGGATTACCCATAACCTCGACCATGTGATGACACGGCCCGAACCCGAGTTGCTCGAGCGCCATCTTCGTCGACATCGTTCCGGTTCGGCCAAAGCCGCTTCCGATGATCTTCAGTGACATCTGCACTTCCCCCAAAGTGATTGCATCTTTTCGTCGATGCCGAAGCAAGTCTGCGCCCGAACCTGGCGAAATCCTAGCTTGGATGATTCGCCTGACCGCAGCTTTGTATTCGTGCGGAACACCCCGCCCTCAACCAGCCTCCAAGTAGCCGTCGGGCGGAGTTCGCCCCGCACCGCAACCGCGGACCCCGATCCGGGGGCTCCATGGCTCCCAATGGGGGCCCTGTTGCCGGAGCCGAGACTACAACCGAGGCGCCCCGGACCCCTCTCCTTCTGTAGCTACAGAAAAACTACATATCCCCTACGCGGAAACGACGCATAGCCTACGAGGGTTTCCCGGCCTCCGAACACAGACGGACTCCCCTCTGGACCGCCGCCCGCCTTCCCCCTAGCCTCGCCTCAGGAAGGGGCGACATGACACGCTATCTCTTCAGACGCCTGATCTCGCTCGCCCTCAGTCTCGTCGTGGCGAGCCTCGTGATCTTCGCCGTGATCGAGGTCGTGCCGGGCGATCCCGCCTCCTACATGCTGGGCCTGAACGCGAGCGAGGAAACCGTCGCCGCGCTCCGTGACCAGCTCGGCCTGAATGCCTCCGCCCCGGTGCGCTACCTGCACTGGATCACGGGCATGTTGCAGGGCGATTTCGGCCTCTCCTACACCTATAAAGTCCCGGTTTCCCAACTGGTTAGCCAACGTCTGGCGGTGTCCCTGCCCCTTGCCCTCTACGCCCTCGTTCTGGCGGTCATCATCGCCTTCCCCGCCGGCCTTCTCGCCGCCGCCAGACGGGGCCGCGTGGCCGACGCGACGGTGATGGGCGCGACCCAGATCGGCATCGCGCTGCCGAATTTCTGGTTCGCCATGCTCCTCGTCCTCGCCTTCGCGCTCCACTGGCGGCTCTTCCCGGCGGGCGGATTTCCCGGCTGGGATCAAGGGCTTACAACCGGCCTCCGCGCCCTCACCCTGCCCGCCATCGCGCTCGCCCTGCCGCAAGCCGCGATCCTCGCCCGCGTCCTGCGCTCCGCCCTCATCGAGACGCTGGATCAAGACTACATCCGCACCGCCCGCGCCAAGGGCCTGACCAGCGGCCAGACCATCGCTCCGCCATGCGCTGAGGAACGCCATGATCCCGGTCCTGACGATCATGGGCATGCAGTTTTCCTTCCTCCTCGCGGGCGCGATCATCATCGAGAATGTCTTTTATCTTCCGGGGCTTGGGCGCCTGATCTTCCAGGCCATCACCCAGCGCGACCTGATCGTGGTGGAGTTGGTGGTGATGATCCTCGTCTTCGCGGTGATCCTCGTGACGTTCCTCGTCGATCTCGCCTATGCCGCCATCGACCCGCGCTTGAGGAAGCGGGTATGAGAGCGTCCTTCGCCCTCGGCATCGCCCTTTCTGTGGCCGCCCTCACCGCCGCCCTCATCTCGCTTTTCTGGACCCCCTACGACGTCACCGCCCTCGCCATCGCCGACAAGCTGAAACCGCCCACCGCCGCCCACTGGCTCGGCACCGATCATTTCGGCCGCGACATCGGCGTCGATGCTGATGGCGGGTGCCCAGACCTCGATCGCCGTGGCGCTGGTCGCGGTCGGCATCGGCATGGGTTTCGGCGTGCCCCTGGGCCTTCTCGCCGCCGCCCGGCGCGGCAGCCTGATCGACGAAATTGTCATGCGTGGCAATGACTTGATCTTCGCCTTCCCCTCTCTCGTCATCGCCATTCTCATCACCGCCGTCTTCGGCCCGTCCGCCGTCAACGCGATCATCGCCATCGGCATCTTCAACATCCCCGTCTTCGCCCGCGTCACCCGGGGCGGCGCGCTTTCCCTCTGGACGCTCGACTTCATCCGTGCCGCCGAGGTCGCGGGCAAGGGCCGGTTCCGTATTTCGGCCGAACATATCCTGCCCAACATCGCCAACCTTCTGATCGTTCAGGGCACCATCCAGTTCTCGCTCGGCATCCTCGCCGAAGCCGGGCTTTCCTATGTCGGCCTCGGCGCGCAGCCGCCGACGCCGTCATGGGGCCGGATGTTGGCCGAGGCGCAGACGATGGTCACCCTCGCCCCCCACGTCGCGATCTTCCCCGGCCTCGCCATCGTGCTGACGGTGTTTGGGCTGAACCTGATGGGCGACGGCTTGCGCGACCATCTCGACCCGAGATTGAGGCGCGCAGCATGAGTCTTCTTTCCGTCCGCGACCTGTCGCTTGCGATCCGTGGCACACCGATCCTGTCGGGGGTCTCCTTCGATATCGGCCCTGGCGAAATCTTCGGCCTGGTCGGCGAAAGCGGCTCGGGCAAGTCGATGACCGCGCTGGCGCTGATGGGCCTTCTGCCGCATGGTTCCGCGATCTCGGGAACCGTCGATTTCCTCGGCCAGAACCTTTTGACGCTGCCCGAACGCGCGCTCACGGGCCTTCGTGGCTACGAGATCGGCATGATCTTTCAGGAGCCGATGACGGCGCTCAACCCGATGAAGACCATCGGCGACCAGGTGGCCGAGACACTTCTGATCCACCGCGCCGCGCGCCGGTCCGAGGCACGCGACGTGGCGCGGGAAAAGCTCGCCCGCGTCGGCCTGCCCGAGGACCGCTTTCCGCTGTCCCGCTACCCGCACGAGCTTTCCGGCGGCCAGCGCCAGCGCGTCGCCATCGCGATGGCCATCGCGCTGCGCCCAAAGCTGCTGATCGCGGACGAACCCACGACCGCACTCGACGTGACGACGCAGGCGCAGATCCTCGATCTTCTGAAGGGGCTCACGGAAGACGAGGACATGGCGCTCTTGCTCATCACCCATGACCTCGCCGTGGTGGCCGGAATGGCGACCCATGTGGCGGTCATGCAAAACGGCCGGATCGTCGAGCAGGGCGAGACTGAACCCCTTTTCCGCACGCGGAAGGACGACTACACCCGCCGCCTGTTCGCGGCCTCCGCCCATCAGCCCGAGCGCAAGGCCCAGACCCGCCCCGAGACGCTTCTGACGGTCGAAAATGCCGTCCGCGAATACGTCCTGCCGCGCCCCTCTGTCTTCGCGGCCCACCCGAAGCTTCGCGCCGTCGATGGGGTCAGCCTGACGATCCGCAAGGGCGAAAGCCTTGGCCTCGTCGGCGAAAGCGGCTGCGGCAAGTCCACGCTGACCCGCGCGATCCTTGGTCTCGATCCGATCCAGTCCGGCGCGATCCGGCTCGACGGGCGCGAGGTCACGCCGGGCCATACGATGCCGCGCGAATTGCGAGCGCGGATGCAGGTTGTCTTTCAGGACCCCTATGGCAGCTTCAACCCGCGCCACAAGGTCGACCGGCTCGTGGCTGAACCGTTCCACCTGACCACCAGGCCGAGGGACAGCCGCGACCGGGTGGCCGCCGCCCTGGAGGAGGTCGGGCTGCACCCGGACGACATGGGCAAATACATCCATGAATTCTCCGGCGGCCAGCGCCAGCGCATCGCCATCGCCCGCGCGCTCATCATCCGGCCCGATCTGATCGTGCTGGACGAGGCGGTCTCGGCGCTTGACGTGCGGGTCCGGGCGCAGGTGCTGGACCTTCTGGCGCGGTTGCAGGAAAGCCACGGGCTTGCCTATCTTTTCATCAGCCACGACCTGTCGGTGATGCGAAAGGTCACCGACCGGGTGCTGGTGATGCGGGCAGGGAAGATCGTGGAGGAGGGCGAAACCGAAACCGTCTTTGGCCAGCCCACGCATCCCTACACGCGGAAACTGATCGCTGCGACGCCGATCATTCCGGCGGCGTGGCAAACTACGGGAGACAGACATGAGGCTTGAGGGCAAGGTCGCCGTGGTCACCGGCGCAGGATCGGGGTTCGGCGCCGGGATCGCGCGGAAATTCGCCGCCGAGGGCGCGCGGGTGGTGGTCGCCGATATCAACGAAGACGCGGCGCGGATGGTGGCGGCGGAGATCGGCGGGGTGGCCTGCAAGGTCGATGTGTCATCGGGCGAGAGCGTGAAGGCGATGGCCGAGGCTGCGGCGGCGCTTGGCGCGGTTGACATACTGGTGAACAACGCAGGGATCACGCATCTGCCGACGCCGCTCGACGAGGTCAGCGAAGCGGATTTCGACCGGGTCTTCGCGGTCAACTGCAAATCGGTTTTCCTGACCGCCCGCGCCTTCGTTCCCGCCATGAAGGCGCGTCGCAAGGGCGCGATCCTCAACGTCGCCTCGACCGCGGGCCTGTCGCCGCGTCCGAGGCTCAACTGGTACAACGCCTCGAAGGGCTGGATGATCACGGCGACCAAGACCATGGCGGTGGAACTGGCGCCCGCCGGGCTGCGGGTCAACGCGCTCTGCCCGGTGGCGGGCGAGACGCCGCTGCTGCGAAGCTTCATGGGCGAGGACACGCCGGAGATGCGGGCCAAGTTCCTCGCGACGATCCCGCTTGGCCGGTTCTCGACGCCCGAGGATATGGGCAACGCGGCCTGCTTTCTCTGTTCCGACGAGGCGTCGATGGTGACGGGGGTCGCGATGGAAGTCGATGGCGGGCGCTGCATCTGAGGCAGGCCGGGGCGCTGCCCCGGACCCCGAGGTATTTCGGGGCAAGATGAAAGGAAAACCAATGAAGGTCGTCAACCTCGCCGAGAAGCTTTCGCTTTTCGATACGCACTGGGACCCGAAAGTCGTGGCCGGGTATAACGGCAACGACATCATGGTGGTGAAGTTCCAGGGCGCGTTTCCGTTTCACGACCATCCCGATACCGACGACTTCTTCCTCGTGATCGAGGGCGAGGTGCTGCTGGATGTCGGGGACGAAACCCATGTTCTGCGGCCCGGCGAGTTGTTCGTCGTGCCGAAGGGGGTGCGCCACCGGCCCCGCGCGGAGCAGGAGGCGAAGGTCCTGCTGATCGAGCCGCGCGGCACGCCGAATACCGGCGATCCCGCGACGGCGGCCCAGAAGGAGCGCATCTGATGCGTCCGGGCGGGCGGAACCTCATCACCGACGTGGCCGGGCTCAGGGTCGGGAATGCCGAGGATCATCGCATTCGGACCGGCGCGACGGTGCTGGTCGGCGACCGGCCCTTCACCGCTGCCGTTCATGTGATGGGCGGCGCGCCGGGGACGCGGGAGACGGATTTGCTGGCGCCGGACAAGCTGGTGCAGGAGGTCGATGCCTTGGTCCTGTCAGGGGGCTCGGCTTTCGGGCTGGATGCCGCGTCAGGGGTGGCGGACGGGCTTCGCGCGATGGGGCGGGGCTTTGATGTCGGCGGGCAGAGGGTGCCGATCGTGCCGGGGGCGATTCTTTTCGATCTCTTGAACGGTGGCGACAAGGACTGGGTGGAGAATCCCTACAAAGCATTGGGGCGGGCGGCGCTGGAAGTGGCACGCGAGGACTTCGCGCTCGGAACGCTCGGGGCCGGAACCGGGGCGATGGTTCATGATCTGAAGGGCGGACTCGGCTCGGCCTCTGTGGTGCTGGAGAGCGGCATCACGGTGGGAGCGCTGGTCGCGGTAAACGCGCTGGGCCGGGTGACGGTGGGGGACGGCGCGCCGTTCTGGGCTGCGCCTTGGGAGATGGGTGGCGAATTCGGCGGGTTGGGCCTGCCGCTAGGCTTCGAACCGGCGGCGGAGCCCGTGATGATGAAGCGGGCGGGCGAGGCGACGACCATCGCCATCGTCGCCACCGATGCGGCGCTGAGCCAGGCGCAGGCGCTGCGCATGGCGACGGCGGCGCATGACGGCATGGCGCGGGCCATCGTGCCCTCGCATACGCCGTTCGACGGTGATCTTGTTTTCGCGGCTGCGACGGGTGCGCGGCCACTGACCGACCCGAATAACGATCCATTCCTGATCGGCCATGCCGCAGCCACCTGCCTTGCCCGCGCGATTGCCCGCGGCGTCTTCAGCGCCACCGCGCGGGCGGGCGATCTCACGCCAACCTGGCAGATGCGATACGCCAAATCCTAGGCGAGCAGGCAGCCGATCAGGGGACTCTCCGCCCGCTCCAATCCCTCGATCACGTCGAAATGGTGCCGCCCCGGCTCGACCGTCACCGGACAGGCCCAGGCATTGCCGAGGCGCCGCGCCTGATCGAGAAAGGCGGGACGCTCCGCGCCGCCGACCCAGGCATGCACTTTGATGCCCGGACGCGGCGCCAAGAGCACCGGGCTTTCGGTCTGAGCGGTCCGCACGTCGATGTGCAGGTCCGCGTTCATCGCGGTTTCCATCAGCGGCCGCAGATCGGCAACCGGCGAGACAGGGACAACCCGCCTGATCCGTGACAGAACCTCCGGCGGCAGGGCGACGTCGGCCGATGCCATGCGCGCTGCAAGGTGACCGCCCGCCGAATGGCCGGAGATGACGATCGGCCCCTCGACCTCACGTGCAATGATCTGAATGGCCCGCGCGATCTGCCCCGTCATCACCGAAATCGGGGCCTTTGGCGCGAGAGTATAGGCAGCCATCGCGACGGCCCAACCGTGCCCAACCGCCCCTGCCGCGAGATGCGAAAAATCACGCGGACCGAAACTCAGCCAGTAGCCGCCGTGGATGAAGATCACCACGCCCTCGGGCGACCCGTCCGGCAGGAAGAGGTCGAACCACTCGGCAGCGTCCGGCCCATAGCGAAGCCCAAGCTGTGCCCTGCCGCCAAGCGACGCACGAAACGCCTCGGCCTTGGCCACCCAGCGCGCCGGATAATCGGCACCGCCCGGAATATACTTTGCATTCGCAAAGGCCTCATCATATCTCATGGCCGCAATCCCCAGTCGCTGGGCGGGCTCTGGACTCTGTCCCCCGCGCTATGCTTTTGATCAAATCCTGAAACAGGAGGGTTCCCATGCTTGATTCCGTCACCGACCTGCGGTCGCTTTTGAAAGATCCGTCGCTTCTGGTTACCCAAGCCTATGTCGCGGGGCAATGGATCGACGCGGATGACGGCACCACTTTCGAGGTCACGAACCCCGCCCGTGGCGACGTGATCTGCAAACTGCCGGATCTGTCGCGCGCCGAGACCGCCCGCGCCATCGAGGCCGCCGACAAGGCGCGACACGAATGGGCCGCCCGGACCGGCAAGGAGCGCGCCTCGGTCCTGCGCAAATGGTATGACCTGATGGTCGCCAATGCCGACGACCTTGGCGCGATCCTGACCGCCGAGATGGGCAAGCCGCTGGCCGAAGCCAAGGGTGAGGTTCTCTATGGTGCGTCCTTCGTGGAATGGTTCGGCGAAGAGGCCAAGCGCGTCTATGGCGAGACGATCCCCGGCCACCAGCGCGACAAGCGCATCACCGTCATCAAGCAGCCGATCGGGGTCGCGGCCTCGATCACGCCCTGGAATTTCCCGAACGCGATGATCGCGCGCAAGGTCGCGCCGGCACTGGCGGTCGGCTGCGGCTTTGTCGCGCGTCCGGCCGCGGAAACGCCCCTGTCCGCTTTGGCGATGGCGCTTCTGGCGGAACGCGCCGGGGTGCCGGCGGGGCTCTTCTCCGTCATCACTTCGAAGAAATCCTCGGCCATCGGCAAGGAATTCTGCGAGAACCACGCCGTGCGTAAGCTGACATTCACAGGCTCCACCGAGGTCGGCCGCATCCTTCTGCGTCAGGCCGCCGATCAGGTGATGAAATGCTCGATGGAACTGGGCGGCAACGCGCCCTTCATCGTCTTTGACGACGCCGATCTCGACAAGGCCGTCGAAGGCGCGATGATCTCCAAGTTCCGCAACAACGGCCAGACCTGCGTTTGCGCGAACCGCATTTACGTGCAGGCCGCCGTCTATGACGCCTTCGCTGAAAAGCTCGCGGTCGCGGTGAAAAAACTGAACGTCGGCGACGGTCTCAAGGATGGCGTCACGACTGGTCCGCTCATCAACCAAGCTGCCGTGGAGAAGGTGGAGGAACATATCGCCGACGCGCTCGCTGGCGGCGGCAAGATCGTCACCGGCGGCAAACGCCATTCCCTCGGCGGCACATTCTTTGAACCGACCGTCGTCACCGGCATCACGCCGCAGATGAAAGTTTCAACCGAGGAAACCTTCGGCCCCCTCGCGCCTCTCTTCAAATTCGAGACCGAGGAAGAGGTGATTGAGTTGGCCAATGCAACGATCTTCGGTCTGGCAAGCTATTTCTACGCCCGCGACATCGGCCGCGTCACACGTGTGCAGGAGGCGCTGGAATACGGCATGGTGGGCGTCAACACCGGCCTCATCTCGACCGAGGTCGCGCCCTTCGGCGGCGTCAAGCAATCCGGCCTCGGCCGCGAAGGCAGTCATCACGGCGTCGAGGACTATCTGGAAATGAAATACATCTGCCTCTCGGTCTGAACCTGCCGATGTGACCGGAAAGGGGCCGAAAGGCCCCTTTTCCATGCACTTCCCGCCGCGTTATCCGATAGCAAGCGCCTGATTTTGAATAGCAGAACCGGACAGGCCACGTTGAACACATGTTTAACCAAGCTCGGGGAAAACCAATGCTGCTCAACTTCCGCAAAACCACCGCCGCCGCCGTCGCGGCCCTCTCTCTCGCCGCGGCCCTGCCCGCACCGGCCAATGCCTGGGGCGAGCGCGAACAGAACACCCTCGGCGCCCTTGCCGCTGCCGGTCTGATCGGTACGCTCATCTATCAGCACAACAGACAACGCCAGTATGCCGCGCCGGTCACCCGTGCGCCGATCCAGCAATATCAGACCTACCAGCAACCGCGCTATCAGGAGCAGCGCTATCAGGCGCCGGCCTCCTACCAGTCGAACACGACCTCAAGCGTCTATGCGACCCCTGCGGCCCGTGCCTTCAACAGCTACACTCTGAGCCAGCGCCGCGCGATCCAGTCGCGCCTCTCTCAGGCCGGATACTATCAGGGCGGCATCGACGGCGCCTTCGGCCCGATGACCTACCGCGCGACAATGGCGATCGCGGGCGATACATCGGATGCCAGCCAGATGCGCACGATGAGCGGCGCACTGGAATTCTACGACGCGATCCTCGGCTGAGGCCGGGCATTCGGGCGGGCTGAAAGGTTCGCCCATTTTTCCAAACTATTTTTAGACACCCGCCAAGGATTGTCCGGCACCATGCGTCCAACCTATCGTGATGCTGATGGACGCGAGTGACGAGAACCTTGCATCGGCCGCCGCCGAGGGAGACCGCGATGCCTTCGCGGTGCTCCTTCATCGCCATTACGACCGCGTCTACGGCCTTTCCTTCCGGCTGACCGGCTCGAAGGCGGAGGCCGAGGATCTGACCCAGGACATTTGTCTTGCCCTTCCCGGCAAGCTCGCAAGCTACCGGCAGGCCGCGCGCTTTTCGACATGGCTCTACCGCGTGACGGTGAACGCCGCCCATGACCGCCGCCGCCGCGCTTCGACCCATGCCAAAGCTGCTGATGGCTGGGGCGACTGGGAACAAAACCGCCGCGCCGGGATCGTCGAAGAGGCTGAGGCGCAGAACTGGCTCGCCGCCACCATGACGCAGCTGCCACCGGAACTGAGGGACACTGTCGCGCTCACGCTGGGCGAGGAGCTTTCGCAGAAGGATGCCGCCGAGGTTCTCGGCGTCTCCGAAGGCACCGTCGCCTGGCGCATGAGCGAGGTTAAGAAACGACTGCGCGAGATGGCGCGGGCGGAGGACATGCTATGACCGACGAATTCGACAGATTGCGCGCCGCGCTCAAGGCCCCGCCTCCCGTGCCGGAAGCGGATGCGAAGGCACGCGCCCAACGCCATGCCATGGAAAATTTCGACCGGCACCAAGAAACAGCAAAGGCCGCGCGTCCCATGTCGGACCGCCCCGAACGGGCGGGGTTTCTGACAGGAGTTCGAGAGATGCTTTCCAGACTGACCACCGGCCCGGCCCTTGCCGCCACCGTCTCCGTCGCCGCCATCGGCGTCGCCATCGCGATCTATCCGCAACTGGACCGGCAACCTGCCGTGCCGAAGCCTCTGCCAGCGACGATGAAAGACAAGACCGCCCCCACAGAGGTCCCCGCCATAGCTGCACCAAAAGCCGAACGAAGGACGTAGGCAGGTCACGCCAGTGGCCGCCCCTCCCATCGTTACGCTTCAAGGAAGTCCTGAGCCGGAAACCGATGCCGTTAGCTCTGATGCTCTCAGCCTACCCGCGCAAGAAGCCGCTCCGATGCCGGGGCTCAGCCAGGATCTCGGCAGGCTGCGCAAGGAAACCGCTGCGGGCGCACTGACCGAAAACGCCCCTGCGGCCTCCGGCACGGCAAAGTCCAAGTCAAAGGGCGTACCCATCGGCGGCTACGGCCGTTTAGGGTTGGCATACGACGGCGCGAGCAGCGCCAATTCCACAGGCGTTACGCTGGACGAGACGCTTCCCACGCCGCTGCCCAATACCGAAGCCTATGCCAACGCCGATGCGAACCCGGTGAAGATCACGGCGGAAGAGCCTGTCTCGACCTTCTCCATCGACACCGACACGGCGTCGTACTCCGTCGTCCGCTCGTCTCTCACCAACGGCTTCCTCCCGCCGAAAGAGGCGGTGCGGATCGAGGAGATGGTGAACTACTTCCCCTATGCCTATCCCGCGCCGCAGACTGGCGAGGCCCCGTTCCGCGCCTCCGTCAGCTTCTCCCCGACACCCTGGAACAAGGACACCGAACTCCTCCGCGTCGGCCTGCAAGGCGCGCTGCCCGCGACCGACACGCGCCCGCCCCTGAACCTCGTCTTCCTGATCGACACCTCCGGCTCGATGGACGACCCGCAAAAACTGCCGCTCCTGAAGCAGTCCTTCCGCCTGATGCTCGGCCATCTGCGGCCCGAGGATCGGGTGGCCATCGTCTCCTATGCCGGCTCCGCCGGGCTGGTGCTTGAACCCACGGCCGCCTCGGACCAGGCCTCGATCCTCTCCGCGCTCGAGCGGCTCGGCGCGGGCGGCTCGACGGCGGGTCAGGAGGGGCTGGAACAGGCCTATGCGGTGGCCGAGAAGATGGGCGGCGAGGGTCATATCAGCCGCATCCTTCTAGCCACTGACGGCGACTTCAATGTCGGTCTTTCCGATCCCGATCAACTCAAGGCCTACATCGCGAAGAAGCGCGACAGCGGCATCTACCTTTCCGTCCTCGGCTTCGGGCGCGGCAATCTCGACGATGCGACGATGCAGGCGCTGGCCCAGAACGGCAACGGCACCGCGGCCTATATCGACACGCTCAGCGAGGCGCAAAAGGTGCTGGTGGATCAGCTTTCCGGCGCGTTGTTCCCCATCGCCGACGATGTGAAGATTCAGATCGAGTTCAACCCCGCGGCCGTCGCCGAATACCGGCTCATCGGCTATGAGACCCGCGCGCTGGCGCGCGAGGATTTCAACAACGACAAGGTCGACGCGGGCGAGATTGGCGCGGGCCATCAAGTGACGGCGCTATACGAGATCACTCCCGTCAGTTCGCCCGCCCGCCTCTCCGACCCGCTGCGCTACGCCGCCGCCCCCGCGGACCTCGAAGCCACCGAACTCGGCTTTCTCAAACTCCGCTACAAGGCGCCGGGCACCGCGACCTCGAGCCTCATCGAAACCCCGATCCCCGTCACACCGACGACGGCCGACAACGATGCCCGCTTCGCCGCGGCCATCGCGGGGATGGGCCAACTCCTCACCGAACCGAAATACCTCGGCAGCTGGGGCTGGGACCAGGCCATCGCGCTCGCGAACGGTGCGAAAGGCGAAGACCCGTTTGGCTATCGCGCCGAAGCCGTCCAGCTCATGCGCCTGGCCCAGAGCCTCTCGCGCTAGGCTTCTTCATTGCGCAAATACCCCCGCCGGAGGCTCTCGTCGCGGCCTTCGCATTCGCGAAGGCCGCGAGACATATCTCGCGCCCGGAACGGGCGCTCCGCATGAAAAGGGCGCGCCAACCGGCGCGCCCTTCGTCGCTACATCAAAGCGGCGATCAGACCTCGACCGTCTCCACCGCTTTCGCCTCGACGGTATCGCCCTTGGCGATCTCGATCCGGCGCGGCTTCAGCGCTTCGGGCACTTCGCGGACAAGGTCGATATGCAGCATGCCGTCGGCATGCGTCGCACCCGAGACCTTCACATGGTCGGCCAGCGCGAAACGGCGCTCGAAGGCGCGCGTCGCGATGCCGCGATGCAGATAGGTCTTGGCGGACTCGTCCTCGGCCTTGCGCGCGGCGACGATCAGCGCGCCATCCTTCACCTCGACCGTCAGCTCATCGCCCGAAAAGCCGGCGACCGCGACGGAGATGCGATAGGCGTTCTCGTCGATTTTCTCAATATTGTAAGGTGGATAGGTCGGCTGGGCCACATCGGCCGAAAGCACCCGGTCCATCAGGTCGGCGACGCGGTCAAAGCCGACAGTCGCACGATAAAGCGGTGAAAAATCATAGGTTCGCATGGATCATCCTCCAGTGAGCGATGTTCGGTTGTGCCCTCCCTGCCTCGGGACGGGCGGTTCGATATCCGGGGCCCGACATGGCGCCCCGGTACGCCTCAGATGTGTTCCGCACGCCGCACTTTCAAGAGCCGCCCGCGGCCTCAGGGCTTGAGGAATTTCGCGCCACTGACGCCCCGCGTCCCAAAGGCGGGCGCCGGACCGCGCGCGGCCTGTTTCGCCGCCTTCCGGTCCTCCGGCGCCTCCTGATCGACGGCGACGCCCTCACCCCGACGGAGCGCCGACTTGAGCGCTTCCACCGTCCGGGGCAGTTCCATACCGAAGGCCAGCCGCTGTCCGCCGCCGGTCACGCCCGCCGAGACGAGCGAGACGATCGAGGCGCGGTTACCCATACGATGAAAGACAGGTGCACCCGATGAGCCGAATGTCACGTCGCAATCGAAGGCGATCAGTCCGCCGCTGCGCCCCACCACATTGCAATGATCGTCCCAGGAAAGCGCCTCGTCCCGTCCCTGGCCATAGGAGACGACCGAAAGGTCGCGATCGCGGTCCGAGAGCGTGGCGGTCGAAAACGGGGCGGCCGCAGATAGGGGAACAGGTGTGTCAAGCTGCATCAACCCGACATCGTGAAGGATCTGCGCTGCACGATCCTTGCTCATCGGATCGTAGGCCGGATCGACCACCATCCGCGCCACGCCGGATTCGGCCAGCGCGACGCCATCGCTCAACCCCGCGCGAAATCGCATCCTGGAAGGCCGCACATAGGCTTGTCCACCGCCAAACAGGCAATGCGCCGCCGTCAGCACAAGATCGGGCGCGACCAGAACGCCGGTGCAATATCCCTCACGCCCCATCTCGACGCGGCCAACTGCCTCCCATCCGAGCAGGTCCTGCCGCAACGTCAGCCGTTTCATCGGTGCGTCAGCATTCGCTGGCGTGACAGTCAAGAGCACGGTGAACGCGCGAATGAGCCACCACATCGGAAGACCTACGGTTTGACGAATTTGGCCGAGCTTTTCGCCGTCGATCCGAAGACGTGACTGCCCGCAGCGGGAGAAACACGCGCCAGCCCCACGTTGCTTTCCGCATAGGCGCGGCGCAGTTCTGACAGAGGACGCTCCATCTCGGAGCCGAGCGCAACCTTCTTGCCGCCCATCTCCGCCTTGGCGGAGACGACCGAAACGATCTTCGGCTCCCCGTCGATCATCTGAAAAACCGGCGCTCCGGAAGAGCCATAGTCCACATCGCAAGAGAGGATCGTCATGCCGGGCTCATTCCCAAGCACATGACAGAGGTCCTGTATCGAAGGCGCCTCAGATCGGTCGAGCGCGTAAGAGACGATGCCCACCGCATCGCCAGCAACCGGATCGGCGCCGATGTTGAAGGGCTGAACCGAGGGCAACCGGATCGGCTGATCAAGTTCCAGAAAGGCAATATCATAGGGCACCCGGTCGATCCGGTCGCGTCCCTCGAAGACATAGTCGGGATGCGCCATCGCGCGGCGAACACCGCGATAGGCCACGGCCCGTCCATTGCGCCAGCCCGCCAGAAACTGGAACTCCGAAGCCGCGATCGGCTGCCGCGTCTTTTGATCGTAGAGGCAATGCGCAGCTGTCAGGACCAGGTCCGGCGCGATCAGCGCGCCGGAGCAGAAGCCCTTTCCGCCGATGTCGATGCGACCGACCGCTTCCCATCCGCGTGTCGCATCGGCGGTCACGAGCGATCTCAAGGGCGCTTCTTCACCCGTCGCGACAAGCGGCCAGAGCACCGCCAAAATAAAAGTCAGAACTGCCCGCATCGTTCCATCCCGCGTTTGCCCCGTCGTAGCGCGAGGTTTGGGCGAGATTAAGGCCTTGGTGCCACGGCGCCAGGTTTTCTTTCATCCAAGCGCGCGCGGCCGCGGTCCGCCCGTCGCCCAGTCGAGAAGCTCGACCGTATGGACGACGGGAATGCCGGTGCCCGAACCGATCTGCATCATGCAGCCGATATTCCCCGCCGCGATCACATCGGGGCGCTTCGCCTCGATCGTGGCCACCTTGCGTCGCTTCAGCTCGCCCGAAATCTCGGGCTGAAGCAGGTTATAGGTGCCCGCCGATCCGCAGCAAAGATGCGCGTCCGCAGGCTCCACCACCTCGAACCCGGCTGCCTTCAGAAGCATCTTCGGCGCGGTCGTCACCTTCTGCCCGTGCTGAAGCGAACAGGCCGCGTGATAGGCGACGCGCAGCGGTTCCGGTGCCTTCGCCTCGGGCTTCAGCCGTGCCAGAAGCTCCGTCACGTCGCAGGCAAGGCCCGCGACTTCCGCCGCTTCCGCTGCAAACCGCGTGGTGCGGAGCATGTGGCCGTAATCCTTCACCGTCGTGCCGCATCCGCTTGTGTTGATGACGATCGCATCGAGGCCATGCGCCCGCTTCTCGTCCATCCACGCCCGGATATTGGCCTCAGCCGAGCCATGCGCCTCGCGCTCGCGCCCCATGTGATGGGTCAGCGCCCCGCAGCAGCCCGCGCCCTTGGCCACCACCACCTCACAGCCGAGGCGGCGAAGAAGTCGGATCGTCGCGTCGTTGATGTCGGTGTTCAGCGCCTTCTGCGCACAGCCCGTCATCAGGGCCACCCGCATGCGCCTTTCGCCCGTCGCCGGAAAGACCTGGGGGTCGTCGTTGCGGCTGACCGGCGGCACCTGCTTCGGCGCCATCGCGACCATCGCTCTCAGCCGCGCGTCGGGCAGGAACCGGGTGAAAGGCCGCGCCATCTTGGCCCCAAGAAGCGCCAGCCGGAAGCGTATCGGATGCGGGATGACCTACTGCCAGAACCCAGCGCAGCACCCGGTCGCGCCAAGGACGGCGATAGGTCTTCTCGATATGGGCGCGGGCATGGTCGACGAGATGCATGTAGTGCACCCCCGAAGGGCAGGTCGTCATGCAGGCGAGGCAGGAAAGACAGCGGTCGATATGCTTGACGGTCTTCTCGTCCGCCGGCCGGCCCTTCTCCAGCATGTCCTTGATGAGGTAGATGCGCCCGCGCGGACTATCGAGTTCGTCGCCCAGAACTTGATAGGTCGGACAGGTCGCGGTGCAGAACCCGCAATGGACGCAGGCGCGCAGGATTTCGTTGGCGCGGGCGGTGCCGGGATCGCGAAGCTGCTCTTCGGTGAAATTGGTCTGCATCAGCCCATCAGCCCCGGATTGAGAATGCCCTTCGGATCGAACCGCGCCCGAAGCGCCGCCGAAATCGCGGCGAGCGGGGCAGGCTCGGGCTGAAACGGCGCAATCCGCGCGCGGATGTCGGGCGCGGCCCGCATCAGCATCGCATGGCCGGAAAAGGCCCCGAGGGTCGCCCTGAGATCGGTTCCAGCCGGCAGAAGCAGCCAGACGAGCCCGCCGCCCCAGTCGTAAAGCGCGGCCTCAGCACCCGACCGCGCCACAAGGTCCGGCGCGTCCGAGGGCTTGACCGACAGCCGCCAGACATCGCCCGCGCGATCGTGAAACGGTGCAACATCCCGCACCGCCCGCCACATCGCGACCACTGCCCGGTCATCCCGCTCGACCCGCCCCGGCCCGAAGGGCGCGAGACGCTCCGCAAGCCGCCCGGCCCGGTAGGCAACAGAGTCCGCAAAGCCCTCGATGCGGATCAGCGTCCCCATCTCCCCATGCGCCGCGCCGGTCACGTCGAAGGGCGAGCCGAGCGCCGAGGTCATCGCCTGAAGCGCGCGCGCGTCCTCAAGGCCCCTGATCACAAGCGTCGCCACCGCCTCCGGCGCGGGCAGCACCTTGAGGCTAACTTCGGTCAGGACGCCGAGCGTTCCCCAAGACCCCGCCATCAGCTTCACGAGGTCGTAGCCGGTGACGTTCTTCATCACCCGCCCGCCATTCTTCACCGCGGCGCCGGTGCCGTCGACGAACCGCACCCCCAGAAGCGCGTCCCGGCACGCCCCCGCCTGCACGCGGCGCGGACCGGAGACATTGGCCGCGACCATGCCACCCAGCGTCGGCTCACCGCCCGTCCCGAGCATATCGCGCCAATCCGCCGGTTCGAAGGCCAGCCGCTGCCCCTCGGCCGCCAGCGCCGCCTCGACCTCGGCCAGGGGCGTCCCCGCCTTCGCCACCAGCGTCAGCGCACCCGGCTCGTAAAGCGTGATGCCCGCGATCCCCGACACGTCCAGCGCCTCGCCCGCCACAGGCCGCCCGACATCCCGCGTCCCGCCGCCGCGGATGCGCAAAGGCGTAGCAGTTCCCCGCACCGCTTCGGCCAGTTCTTCCTCGGACGATACCCTCACGATCCCTCTTTCATCTTGCCCAAAATACCTCGGGGGTCCGGGGGCGGCGCCCCCGGGCTCACCTCTCAGCCCGCGCGGCGCGCCGCACTCGCTTCCAGCGGAAACACCTTCGCCGGGTTCAGCAGCCACTTCGGATCGAACACATCCTTCACCCGCATCTGTGCCTCGAGATCGGCCGCGTCATATTGCACGTTCATCAGATCGCGCTTCTCGATCCCCACGCCATGCTCGCCGGTCAAACAGCCGCCGACCTCGACGCAAAGCCTCAGGATATCCGCCCCGAACGCCTCGCATTTCTCCAGATCGCCGGGCTTGTTGGCGTCGTAGAGGATCAGCGGATGCATGTTGCCGTCGCCCGCATGGAAGACATTGCCCGACGTCGAGCCCGTACTCCTTGCTCATCTCGCCGATCCGCTTCAGGACATGCGGCAGGGCCGAAACGGGTATCGTCCCGTCGAGGCACATGTAATCGTTGATCTGCCCCATCGCGCCGAAGGCGGACTTGCGGCCAAGCCAGATCTTCTTCGACTCCTCCTCGGACCCGCTTTCGCGGAACTCCACGGGATCGTGGCGCATCGCGATCTGGCGGATGAGGCCGAGTTGCTCGTCGATTTCCGCCTCCGCGCCCTCCACTTCGATGATCAGGAGCGCCTCGCAATCGGGGTAACCCGCATGGGCGAAATCCTCGGTCGCGCGGATACAGGGGCGGTCCATGAACTCGATCGCCACCGGCAGGACGCCCGCCTTGATGATGTCGGCGACGCAGGCGCCCGCGACCTCGTTGGAGCCAAAGCCGATCAGCACGGGTCGTGCGCCTTCCGGCTTTGGCAGGATGCGCAGCGTCGCCTCGGTCACCACGCCAAGTTGCCCCTCCGACCCACAGACGACGCCGAGCAGATCCAATCCGCCCGCATCCATATGCGCGCCGCCGATCTCGACCACCGTGCCGTCCATCATTACCATCGTGACGCCCAAGAGGTTGTTCGTCGTCACGCCGTATTTCAGGCAATGCGCGCCGCCGGAATTCATCGCGATGTTGCCGGCGATGGCGCAGGCGAGTTGGCTCGACGGATCGGGGGCGTAGAAGAACCCGTCCGCCTCCACCGCGCCGGTGACTGACAGGTTGGTCCGCCCCGCCTCGACCTTGATAACGCGGTTGCCGTAGTCGGTCTCAAGCACCTGGTTCATCCGCGCGATGCCGAGGATCACGCTGTCGGCGGTGGGCAGCGCGCCGCCGGCGAGAGACGTTCCCGAGCCGCGCGGCACGACCGGAACGCCGAGGTCGTGGCAGACCTTCAGAGCCGCCGAAACTTCCGCAGTGCTCCGCGGCAGGATCGCCGCCAGCGGCGGGCAGCGATAGGCCGAAAGCGCGTCGCATTCGTAGACGCGGGTCTCGGCAGGATCGTCGATCACCGCGTCCGAGGGTAAAACAGCGCGCAGTGCCGCGACAATCGCGGATTTGCGGCCCATGATCCGCGTATCGGCCACCGGCATCTGCATCATATCCCCCACTCTGATGTGGTAAGATAATATGACCAATTTTGCCATCTGGCAAGGAACCAACTGCGGGGCTACTGTCCATGCAATGATCGACACGCTGCACCTCGGCCATTTCACCGGCCTCGACCTTATCGCTCTGGGCTTTCTCTGGATAAGCTGGCTGGCCATCGGCTGGGCGGTCGAACATCCACCTGCCTCACGGCCATCGGTTTCGGTGCTGATGACAGGCTACCGGCGCGAATGGATGCGCCAGTTCATAACCCGCGAGCCACGTATCTTCGATGCCACCATCATGGACAACCTGCGTCAGGGCACTGCTTTCTTCGCTTCAGCCTGCATGATCGCCATCGGCGGCGCGCTGGCGTTGATCGGGAACACCGAACGACTTCTGGGCCTCGCCGAAGACCTTACGCTTAGCAGCGCGCCGACTGTGGTGTGGGAGGTGAAGATTCTCCTCGTCATGGGCTTCGTAACGCTCGCATTCCTCAACTTCGTCTGGTCGCATCGCCTCTTCGGCTATTGTGCCATCGTGATGGCCGCGGTGCCAAACGAAGTATCCGACCCGCTGACGGTCGAGCGCGCCGATCAGGCCGCCGCGCTCAACATCTACGCCGCACGCAGCTTCAACCGGGGCCTTCGCAACGTCTATTTCGCGCTCGGCGCCCTTGCCTGGCTGCTTGGCCCCGTCGCGCTCATCATCGCCACGGCCGCGACCGTGGGCGTTCTCTCCCGCCGTGAATTCGCCTCGCATTCGCGGCAGGCGCTGATGCGCAACACACCAAAGTGATTCGCGGCCTGCGGGGTCTGTGGCACTCTGACGGCATGATCCGCTCCGCCATCCCATCCGCCCTCGGGGCGCTGCTTGTCTCCAGCGTGGCAATGGCGGATCCGCCGCGTGTCGTCGCGGCCAGCGCCACGCGGGACGGTGACGGAACCTGGACCATCTCCGTATCGCTTCAGCATCCCGACACCGGCTGGGACCACTATGCCAGCGGCTGGCAGGTTCTGACGCCCGACGGGACAGTGATCGGCTATCGGGAGCTTACCCATCCACATGTCGATGAGCAGCCCTTCACCCGCAGCCTATCTGGGGTGAAAATCCCCGACGGACTGCGCGAAGTGCTGATTCAGCCGCGCTGCACAATGGACGGCTGGGTGCCGATGCCCACGATGCTCACGCTGCCGAAAAACTGACCAAAATCACAAACGGCTGCGCAAGACTCCGCCGCATGCGGCGAATGCGACAAAAAGTGACACGGGACTGATGCCAATTGATGTTACCCTAAGTCTGCTACCGCCGCGTGAGGAGCGCGCGGTGAGTCACCCGGGAGGATGCAATGACCAACAGAACCGGACGCGAAACGGCGTCGGAAGATGCGGTAATTGGTGTGAAGACGTTGACCACCGGTAAAGGCTACGCGGATTCTGCCAACCGCGAGCCGACATCAGCAATCGCGCGACTGCGCAAGCGGGCCGAGAGCCGGGTCGAGATAGAACTCGACGCATTCTGGGATAACGTCCCGATCTAAGCGCGCGGCGCCGGAGTTACCGGCGCCCCTCGCGCATCCAGGCCGCAAGGCTGAAGAGCGCCGCGAGAAGCAGGAAGGCCCAGGCAGGCAGCAGCGGCGCGATCCTGACATCAAGTGTCTGATACGCATTGCGCGGCGTGATCCCGATCCAGCCGCGGCCTGAGGCGGGTCGCCCTCCACGCACCTGCCGCACGCTGGGCGTCCCGGTTTCGATCCACTGAAAACCACCGAGCGTCGGTGTCACCGCCGCTGCGAGCCTCTCTTCGGTCGCGATGGCATCCTCGAACTCCTTGGGCGCAGCCGGGCCAAGCGCTGTCACGCGCTCCAGATCCCCTTCCTTCAAACGGTAGAGCCCTATGTCGGGCGCCTGATATGTCGTCTCATAGCGGCCCGGCGCGACCTCAGCCATTGGCAGGATGGTCTCGCTGCCGTCCGGGGCCGTCACTGTGACCTCATGGGCGCCTTCGCCCAGGCTTCGCCGCGTGATCGTCAGGCTCTGACCCTCGGCGGTCGCGGTCAGCGACTTCTTCCTCAAGCTCGGGTTCCTTCATCAGCCAGTGCGCAAGGCGGCGGAGAAGTTCAAGCTGCGGCCCGCCGCCCTCGAATCCCCGCCCCCAGAGCCAGGCCTGATCGGACGCCAGAAGTGCCACGCGACCCTCGCCTTCACGGTTGAGCACCAGAAGAGGCCGCCCCTCAGGCCCGTCCATGACGACTTGCCCCTTGGGTTCGGCCAGTTCCACCGCGCGCAGCCAACGGCCCCATGTCGGCGCGCCTTCCTTGCCCTGGGTGCCGCCCTCGGGGGCATAGGCTGCCTCAAGCCCCTCGGTCACAGGATGGCGCTGACCCAGCTCCGAGACGCGAGGCGTGAAGCCCCCTTCGAGAACGCGAGCAGTCGGACGGGCGGGTAGAACCTCCCCCAGGCCTGAATGATAAAGGCTCTCTGCCGAGGCAAAATCCGGCCCCGCCGCGACGAGAACCGCGCCGCCGTTGGTCACATAATCGCGGATATTATCGAGATATGCGGCAGGCAGGATGCCCCGAAGCCGGTAGCGGTCGAAGATGATGAGATCGAACTCGTTGATCTTCTCGACGAAAAGCTCACGCGTCGGGAAGGCGATCAGCGACAGCTCGCTCACCGGGACGCCGTCCTGCTTATCGGGCGGGCGCAGGATGGTGAAGTGGACGAGGTCGACCGCGCTGTCGGATTTCAGCAGGTTCCGCCATGTCCGTTCCCCCGCGTAAGGCTCCCCCGAAACCAGCAGAACGCGAAGGCGGTCGCGCACACCGTTGATCTGCACCACGGCGGCATTGTTGCGATCCGTCAACTCGCCCTCGGCCGTGTCGAGCATCAGTTGCACGACGTTCTGGCCACCGTGGCTCAGCGTCAGCGGCAGGTCGAGATCCTGCCCGACCGGGACTGTGAAGACCTGATCCGCGCCACCATCGACCGCGACGCGAAGTGCCACCGGCTTACCGGCAATCGCTGCGGGAACCCGACCCTGTTCATCGACGCGCAGTGTCAGGCTCAAAGGTTCGCCGATGATGCCGAAGGCTGGGGCGGTCTTGACCAGAAGCCGTCGGTCCCAGTCGCGGTCGTGGCCGGTCAGAAGGACGTTCAGCGGCGCGGGCATGTCGGGAGCAAGATCAAGATCGTGAACCTGCCCGTCAGATATGAGAATCGCCCCCGCAACCCGCGCGCGCGGCTCCTCCGCCAGCGCCTGTGACAACGCCGTCATGGCGAGCGTACCGGCATCCTCCGCGCCATCGGCCACGGTGATCTTGCGCAGCTCGGTATTCGGCAGGGCCGCCACCTCGGCCTCGATCCGCGTCACGGCCGCAGCCGTCTGATCGGCGCGGTCGGAGATCTTCTGACTGGCGCTTTCGTCAACGACAAGAAGGACGATATCCGTCAGCGGGCGACGTTCCTCCGACTGAAGCGATGGCCCGGCCACGGCGACCAGCACACAGACCGCCGCCAGCGCCCGCAGCCACCAGCCGCGCAAGCCCCGCCACGCGGCGAAAACCACGAGCGCCGAGACCAGCGCCGAACCGGCCCAAAGGACAGGCCAAGGCAGCAGCGGATCGAAGACCACTTGCCCGATCATTGGCCGAGCCTTTCGAGAAGTGCCGGCACATGAACCTGATCTGACTTATAGTTGCCAGTCAGCACATGCATGATGAGGTTGACGCCAAAGCGGTAGGCGATCTCTCTCTGCCGTTCGCCGCCAAGGCCCCGGCCCACCGGAAACATCTGTCGCCCCTGATCGTCCACCGCCCAGGCGGAAGCCCAGTCATTGCCGCCGATCACCACCGGAGTCACATTGTCGTTGAGATTGCGGAAGGGCATTCCTTCGACCTGTTCGGCATCGGCGGGCGCAGCCTCGACCCAGATCGGCGGCCCCGCGAAACGTCCGGGAAAATCCTGCAAGAGGTAGAAAGCCCGCGTCAGGACGTGATCCTTCGGGATCGGTTCGAGCGGTGGAATGTCCAAGGGCGCGGCCAGACCTTGCAGCCGCTTGCCCTCGGGCGAGGCCGCGCCGAACCCGGCGACATCCGCATCGCGGGTATCGAAAAGGATCATCCCGCCGGAATGGAGATAACGGTTGAGCTTTGCGTAGGCGGCCGGCGACGGGGCCTTTTGATTGGGCGTGACCGGCCAGTAGAGGAAGGTGAAGACCGAAAGCTCGTCCGATTCAAGATCGACGCCGACAGGCTCCACCGGTTCAACCGACGTGCGCGCGAAAAGCACCTCCGACAGACCCCAGAGGCCTGCTTCAGCCACGCGATCGGTATCCGCATCGCCGGTGACGACATGGGCAAGAACAACATTCCCCGCCTCGCGGACCAGCGCGGCTTCGTTCTGCGCCTGCGCCTTCGCGCCGGACGGGGCGAGCACCAGAGCAAAGCCCAACACCACAACCAGGGCCACCCCCTCACGGCGCCCCTTGAGCCGTCCACCCAAGGCCAGGGCGGCGATGATATCGGCAAGCAGAAGCGCAAGCGCGGCCGCGAGGAACCAACCCTTCAGGAGGAGTTCACGCGCGACGGCGAGCCCCTCGACCGTCACTTCCGCAGGCCAGCTGGCGGCCGCCAACACACGGTCAGGTGCGACGACATTCAGCGCCAGACGCCGATCGCCGGATGCATAAAGGCCGGGCGGAAGGTCCGGGCCGACCACCGGCGCGGCGAGCTTCTCTCCGGGAACCCCCGGCATGTCATCCGCAGCCGCTAACGTCCCGAAGGCATCAAGCACCTTTTCCGCTTCCCATGTCGTCCCGGTAAGGTCTTCCGCCGTGGGTCGCTGCGCCCGGCTCGATACGGCGAGGCGCTCCAGCATCTGAACATAAAGACCGGAGAGCGGCAGGTTCGACCATTCGGCATTGGCCGAGACGTGGAACAGAACGATCTGCCCGTCACCCACCTGCCTGCGGGTCACAAGCGGTGTACCGTCAGCCAGTGTCGCAATCGTGGCAGCGGCAAGATCCGGCCCCGGCTGGGCAAGGATCTGCGCGCCCACGGTCACATCCTTCGGCACCGGTAGCCCGAAGAAGGGTGAGCCTTCGGTGAAGGGGGCCAGCGCCTTCGGTTCGCCCCAGCTCATCGTGCCTCCCACGGCGCGTCCGCCGATCCTGAGCCGCACCGGCAGCAAGGGATCAAGGCTGTCGCGCCCCACATCGGACGACGCCAGATGCGGCCCCGCGAAGCGCACCAGAAGCCCACCCTCGTCGATCCAGTCGAGAAGCGCCTCGGTCTCGGGCACGCGGCCCGCATCGGCCATGATGATGACATCCGGCGCTGCCACCAGCACATCGGTCACTGTGCCGTCGATGAGGTCCGCCGTCGGCTCCAGCGCCTGCCGCAGGTAGTGATCAGGCGAGAGAAGCTCCAGCCCCTCCTGGCCGGTACCGGCAGTCACGAGGGCCACCTTGCGCCGCTTCAGCGCGTCATCGGTCAGCGCGACTGCGCCAGCCGAAGTCTCGCCCGCGATTTCAAGACGCGTGACCCGGTTCCGCAGTTCCGGCGGCAGGTCGAAGTTCACCTCGGCAACGCCGGAACCTACATCAAAGCGCCCCGTCTCGCGCGCGAGTTCCCGTTCGATGCCAGAGGGATCGAGGCCATGGGCCACCACCTCGGCCGTCGCCGCGGCATCGGTCCGGGCCCGAAGTGCCGTCACCTTCACCTTGCCGTCGGCGATTCCGGCGCCGGCCAGCGCCCGCACGTCGCGTGTGCTCTCTATCGCGGTGACGCGGCCATGCGCCGCAAGCACATCGGCCAGATCCTTGCGGCCATCGCGGTCCAACCCGTCCGAGAGCCAGAGCGTGTCGAAGCCGCCTTCCGGCACTGTAGCAGCCAATCGCCCCATCGCCGCGGCATCCGGCTCCCAAGGCTTCGGTTGCAGCGCGGGCAGTCGTTCGGCCAGCGCATCGGCGGCCGTAAAGACCGGCCCGTCCGGCGGCAGATCGGTCAGCGACACCAGCGCAGCGGTGCGGCCCGCGCGCCCCGCCTCGGTCAACGCCGCCGCGATACGACCCGTCCGCCGCGTCCAATCCCGCGCATCCGCCCAGCTTCCGTCCGTGACGATCAGGAGGGGGCCGCTGCCAGACGCTTTCTCCGTCGGGTTCAGAACCGGCCCGGCAAAGCCAAGGATCAGCGCCGCAACAGCCAGCATCCGGATCAGGAGCAGCCACCAAGGCGTGCGGTCCGCCTGCGTATCCTCGTCCTGCAACCCGAGCAGAAGCGCCACACCGGGAAACCGGCGCCGGATCGGCGCCGGCGGCACCGCGCGCAGGAGCAGCCAGAGGACCGGCAGGACCGCAAGCCCCCAGAGCAGCCACGGGACGGTAAAGCCAATGGGGCCAAGGACCAGCATCAGCGCCCTTTCGCCAGAGCGCCGTAAAGCCAAAGGAGCGCCGCCTGAGCCGGATCGCCGGTATGATGGGTGGTGAAGAGCCACCCCGCCTCTTCGGCAAGCGCGGCCAACCGCGCCTTTCGTTCGGCAAGACGCCCAAGATAACGGTCGCGCAGATCGCCCGCCTTGCGCGTCTCATGGCTGACCGAACCGCCCATGCTTTCAAAGATCGTGCGACCGTCGAAAGGGAATGCCTCCTCCACCGGATCAAGGACTTGCATCAGTACGCCCCTCACGCCGCGATCGGCCGCATAGCCAAGCGCGGCCTCGACCGCCGCCGGGTCGCCCATGAAATCCGACAGGAACACCGCGCGCGAACCCGACAGGATCGCCCTTGCTTCAGGCGCGCCAAAATCGGCAGCTCCGGCCTCGCGCGTGAATGCCTGCGCGAGCCGAAGCAACTGCACCTCGCCCGACCGAGGCGGCGCGACCGGGTCGGCAAGTCCGACACGCTCCCCGGCGCGGATCAGCAGGACTGCGAGCGCAAGCGCCAGCAGTCGCGCGCGGTCGGCCTTGGCCTGCCGCTTCGGATCGCCGGTGAATTCCATCGACCGCGCGTCATCCACCCAAAGGTGCACCGACTGCGCCGCCTGCCATTCCTTTTCGCGGACGAATTGCGCGTCCGCCCTGCCCGACCGGCGCCAATCGATCGCCCGCGCCTCGTCGCCGGCATGGGCGGCACGGTATTGCCAGAACTCATCGCCCATGCCGGACCGTCGCCGCCCGTGTTCGCCCAATTGCACCGTCGCCGCCAGATGCCGCGCCTCCGCCATCAAGGGTGGCAAGGCCGAAGCAAGGGCCTCGGCCTGACGCCTGAGACCGGCCGGGCGGGCAGAGGCCGCAGCTTCGGGCGAGGGCGCGAAAAGGCTCATGCCGCCTCGGCCCGCGTAACCTCACGCGCCACACCGTCGATGATGGCGGCCAGGCTTTCGCCCCGCGCCCGCGCCGCGAAGGTCAGCGCCATCCGGTGCGACAGGACTGGACGCGCCAAAGCGAGTACATCATCCGGCGAAGGCGCAAGACGCCCATCCAGAAGCGCGCGCGCCCGGACGGCGAGCATCAGAGCCTGCGCCGCGCGCGGTCCCGGACCCCAGCTTACGCTGCCGTTGATCGCGGCCCCCGCTTCGGCTTCACCCGGTCGGCAGGCGCGCACAAGGTCGAGGATCAGTTCGACGACCTTCTCACCCACCGGCATGCGGCGGACGGTCACCTGTGCGGCCAGAACGTCCTCGGCGCTGAATATCCTCGGCGATGTCGCCTGATCCACGCCGGTCGTTGCCAGCAGCACTTCGCGTTCGGTCTTGCGGTCGGGATAATCCACGTCGATCTGCACCATGAAGCGGTCAAGCTGCGCTTCGGGCAGGGGATAGGTGCCTTCCTGCTCGATCGGGTTCTGCGTGGCGAGCACATGGAAGGGCGCCGGCAAGGCGCGGTGCTGGCCCGCGACCGTGACCTGCCGCTCCTGCATCGCCTGCAAGAGCGCGGATTGCGTCCGGGGCGAGGCGCGGTTGATCTCATCAGCCATCAGGAGCTGGCAAAAGACCGGTCCTTCGATAAACCGGAAGGCCCGGCTGCCGTCCTTAGCCGTTTCCAACACCTCGGATCCTAGTATATCCGCGGGCATCAGATCCGGCGTGAACTGCACGCGCCCCGAGGTCAGGCCCATCACGGTGCCAAGCGTATCGACCAGAAGCGTCTTGCCCATGCCCGGTAGCCCAACCAACAGCCCGTGTCCGCCGCAAAGAAGCGCAGTGAGCGAGAGGTCCACCACCCGCGCCTGCCCGATGAAGCGCCGTGCAACGGCTTGACGCGCCTCGGCGATCTTTTCCCCCAGCGCTTCGATCTCGGCGACAAGCTCGGCGGCCTCGGTCATGACATTCTCTCCCGCATCGGTATAGTGCGACCATAAAGGCAGAAATCCTGCGCGGCACCAATGGCAAAACCGGAAAAGGAACAATTGATCGTGAAGCCCTCGGCGGAAAACCTCGCGGCGGCGGCGAAGACCGCCGGCAAGAAAGGGCCGCCGCCCGTGCATCTCTGGAATCCACCCTTCTGCGGCGATCTGGACATGGAAATTCGCCGCGACGGGACGTGGTTCTACCTCGGCACGCCGATCGGGCGGCATGCGCTGGTCAAGCTCTTCTCCTCGATCATCCGCAAGGATGGCGACGAATACTTCCTTGTCACGCCTGTCGAAAAAGTCGGCATCCGCGTCGTGGACGCGCCCTTCGTCGCCGTCGACGCCGACGCGGAGGGCTCAGGCCGCGACCAGACGCTCACCTTCACGACGAATGTCGAGGATGAGGTCAGGGCCGGGCCCGAACACCCGATCCGCGTCATCCGCGATCCCGAGACAGGAGAGCCTTCGCCCTATGTCCTCGTCCGCCGCAACCTCGAGGCCCTGATCGACCGCAAGACCTTCTACCGGCTCATTGATCTTGGCACGCATGAGGAGCGCGAAGGCGAACGCTGGTTCGGCCTCTGGGCGGGTGGCACGTTCTTCCCCATCATCCCCTCGGCGGAGCTGGCCTGAGTGCCTAAATTCTGCGCGAATCTCTCGTGGCTCTTCGCTGAACTGCCGTTCATCGAGCGTTTCAAGGCAGCGAAGGACATGGGCTTCGACGCGGTCGAGGTGCTTTTCCCGTACGATCATCCGACGCAGGAGATCCGCGACCAGCTCGTCTGGACCGGCCTCGCCTTCATTCTGATGAACTGCCCGCCGCCCAATGCCACCGGCGGCCCGCAGGGCTTCGCCGCGACCCCCGACCTTGAGGATCGCTTCAGGCGTGATTTCGACCGGACGCTGCGCTATGCGCAGGTTCTGAAGCCCCGTCACATCCACATCATGGCCGGCGCTGCCGAAGGACCGGACGCTGAAACCTGCTTCATCGAGAACCTGCGCTGGGCCGCGGCCCGCGCCCCGAACCAAAGCCTGACCATCGAGCCGATCAACCGCCACGACATGCCGGGCTACTTCCTCGCCGACTACGACCGCGCCGCCCGCATCCTCGACGCCGTCGCCGCACCGAACCTCGGCCTCCAGTTCGACGCCTACCACGCCCACCGCATCACCGGCGACGTCATGTCGACATGGACCGCCCATGGCCACCGTGCCGCCCATGTCCAGATCGCGGGCTTCCCCGGCCGCCACGAACCGCTGGGCGGCGAGATCGACTATCCCGCCTTCTTCACCCGGCTCGACGCCGACGGCTATCAGGGCTGGGTCAGCGCAGAATACGCGCCATCCGGCCTCACGGCCGCCGGCCTCGGATGGATGCGCTGATCCCACCTTTCATCTTGCCGGAAATACCTCGGGGTGAATGCGGGCCGAACGGCCCGCAGAGGGGCAGCGCCCCTTCCTTCGTCTCATATCTCTCCCGCCCGGCAGCCCGTTCCCGCACAGCCCGACGCCAGCGTCTCCGTCTCGAAGGTCGCATGGCGGATGCCGAATTCAGCCTCCATCAACGCCTTCACCCGACGCACTGCCTCGCCGAACTCCACGCCCTCCTCGACGACAAGATGTGCCTCGACGGAATTCCGCTCCTCATCCATCTGCCAGACGTGAAGATGATGTACGCCCTCGATCCCTGACTCCGCCTCGATCGCGCGCCGGACCGCGCCCGCCTCGACCTCTGGCGGCGCGGCCAGCATCAGGATGCGGATCACCGGCCGGATCTCGCTAAGCGCGTGCAAGAGGATCCAGCCCGAAATCAGGAGCGTGATCGCTGGGTCGGCCCAGCGCCAACCATAGACCCAGATGAGTGCACCGCCGAGGATCACCGCGACGGAGGATCCGGCATCCGCCAGATTGTGCAGAAAGGCCGCGCGGATGTTCGTGCTTTCCTTCGCCAGCCGCCATGTCAGCAGCGCCGTCGCCAGATCGACCACCAAGGCGACGCCCGCCAGGATCATCACAATCCCACCCGCCACTTCCGGCGGATCGAGAAGCCGCATCACCGCCTCGGACCCGAGCCAGAGCGAGATCACCACGAGGACGGTGTAGTTGATAAGCGCGGCCACCACCTCCGCCCGGCGGTACCCAAAGGACATGCGGTGATCGGCCGGGCGCCTCCCGATACGCCGTGCGGCGAAAGCGATGACCAAAGCCGCCGCGTCCGAAAGATTGTGAACCGCATCTGCGATCAGTGCCACCGACCCCGAGAGGATGCCACCCGCGATCTGCACCACGGTCAGAAGCACATTCACGGCAACCGCCAGCCCAAGGCCGCCCTCGCCAGCATGGTGATGGTGTTGGGCATGCGAATGGCCGTGATCGTGCGGCATCGTCTGGCTGGTCTCTCAATGGCCCGGCGGCGTCTCGATCGTAGCGCAGCCGATCCGCAAAGCAAACCGCCCTTCAGGCGGCGTGCGGCAGGGGCTGGGGCGCAGCCGCTAGCGGCTCCCTGACCTCCATCATATCCTCGATGAAAAGGCTGAGAAGTTGCGACCGACCATTCACCCCGGCTTTGCGATAGATGGCATTGGTCTGGGCCTTGACCGTGCCTTCCGAAGTACGTCGCAATTCGGCGATCTCGCGGATCTGAAATCCCTTGATCGCAAAAATCGCCACATCCACCTCGGCCGGCGTAAGTCGCCAGAGATCGAACCGCTCCGTGAGATGATCCATGAATTCGCCACGCGCGCGCCGCAGCCGCTCTTCTGCGGTCCGGCGCCCCTTGAGCGTCTTCAAAAGAACGACCGTACCGAGGATCACACCAAGGGTCAGGCCGAGCGCGGCACCGATTTCCAGAAGTTCGCGCAGCTCCCAAGGGATCGGCCGAAGCGAAACGCCAACGAATGGCAGAAGGATGTTCGACACGAAGAAAAGCGCGCAAAGCCCTTGCACCGCAACCACCAGGAATACTGCGACGCCGCCCTGCCAAAACGGAGGTGAGCAGTCATCAGGTGCCATCTCAGTAGCGGAGCTTTGCGCAATACTAATCGGAATCGCCGCTCGCTTTTAAATCATCATCGTCGCGCTCCTCCTGTGGCGATTCAGCATTGCCGCGCGAACCCTTCTCCTCGTCAAAATTCAGTATGCCATCGCTGCGACGCTCCGGCACCTCACCGTTCGGTGTTTGACTCAGGTCGCGCAAGATTTCGCCGGTGCGTGGGTCGATCACGATTTCCCGGCGAATGTCCTGATGCGCCGCCGTGATGCGCACGCGGTTCAGAAGCGTCCGCTCGAACCATATTTCGCGATACCCTTGGGATCGAAGCGCGTTAAGCACCTGCGCGACGGCATCCGACGGCTCCGCCCCCACCGGCGACGCGCCGACAAGGCTCAGGAGAACACCAAGGGAACCAGCCCAATACGCCCTCATACTCACTCTCGATTGGAAACCCCCGCAGGCACCAAGCGCGCCCGCGGAGGTTAAGGGTCAGTTCAACACGCCTATCAGTTACCGCCGCCCGAACCTTCGCCGCCGCCCGAACCTTCGCCGCCACCCGAGCCTTCGCCGCCACCCGAGCCTTCACCGCCACCGGAGTGTTCGCCACCGGAGCCCTCGCCACCGGAATGCTCACCGCCCTCCGAACCGCCAGTGCCTTCGGAGCCGTCGTCGTCCGTCATCTCGTCCGGCGCCGAACCCTCATCGCTCACGCATGCGCTGTCGCCCGATGAGCCGCAGTTCGCGGATTCCGAAGACCCGGTCCCGCCGCTCTCGGTCGTCGCCTGGTTCTCACCGCTCGAAAAACTAGTCTCCGCGAGCGCCATGCCCGAAGCCAGTGCCAGCGCCGATGCCAGAATGATCGAATATTTCATGTCGTTGCCTTTTGCTTTGTTTCAAGACGAACCCACCACGCTGCGTCAGAGCGCAAGAAACTCGAGTTCGATGCGGGGGAGAGTGCGGCAAGGCGCGGGAAAGGCCATACACCCAGCGCTTAGGGCATGGCCGCACGGCGTGTTGCCGCCGCCATAGAATTAAGGTTTACGGCCATTTTCATACATTTCAACTACTTGCAGGAAGGCGGCTTGCCGCCGGGTCTAAGCGCAATACCGCTTTCAGCAGCGGCTTAGCCCGGTCTGATGCCGACCGCCCGCAACTCTCGGGTGGTTCCGACCCATCCTGTTGTCGCTTCGCCGATAAACAGGCCTTGATTCGCCACCCTCCTGACAGGACCCTGTCAGGAGCGCTGTGCGACAAGATGGCATCAGCAACGAAAGGAATATCCAATGACGTCCCAACCCATCGTCGTCTGGAGCGAAATCCCGGTTTCCGACATGACGAAAGCTGTGACCTTCTATAATCAGGTTTTCGACTGGCAGATGACAATCGACGAAAGCGGCCCCAATCCGATGGCAGTCCTCGGCAGCGCGATGGATACCGTGGCCGGCCACCTCTATCCGGGCAAACCAGCCTCGGGGAACGGCCCCACGGTGCATCTCGCGATCCGCGACCGGCTCGAGGATGCCGCGATCCGCTGCCGCAAGGCGGGCGGCGAGATCCTGGGTGAAATCATCTCGATCCCGCCGGGCCGCTTCATCTACGCGAAAGACCCCGATGGCAATTCGATCGGCCTCTTCGAGCCGAAATCCGCCTGATGCGTCGGGCCGACCGCCTCTTTCAGATCGTCCAGTATCTGAGGGGCGGTCGGCTTTTGACGGCGCGTATCCTTGCCGAACGGCTGGAGGTCTCCGAACGCACGATCTACCGCGATATCGCCGACCTGGTTGGCTCTGGCGTGCCGATCGACGGTGAGGCGGGGATCGGCTACCTGATGCGCGCGGGCTACGACCTGCCACCTTTGATGTTCACGAAGGGAGAGATTGCGGCCCTCGTCACCGGCGCGCGCATGGTCCGCAGCTTTGGCGGGGCCGAGATGGCGCTCGCCGCCGAAGAGGCGCTGACCAAGATCGCCGCCGTTCTGCCCGAGGCCCTGCGCGAAAGTCCCGCGCGGGTGGCGATCCACGCTTTTGATGCAGGCGCGCTCAGCAATTCCAATCGCGGGATGATCGACCGCCTCGACCGCGCCACTGATACCCACCGCAAACTGACGCTCATCTACCGCGACGCTGAGGGTTCGGCGACCGAGCGCACGGTCCGGCCGCTTGGTCTGTGGTTCTGGGGCAAGGTCTGGACCCTCGTCGCCTGGTGCGAACTGCGTGACGATTTCCGCATGTTTCGCATTGATCGGATCGGCGGAGCGGAGGACGCCGGCCCCTTCCGCCCCGAACGCGGCAAGACCCTCAGCGAATTCTTTCAAAGCGACGCCTGCCGCCGCCCTGCTCCCCCGGCTTCTTCATTGCCCTAAATACCCCCGCGCGGAGCGCCCGGGCCGGAACGGACCGCCGCCCGAGCGGGGCTCGATGCCCCCGAGGGCGGACTCTTAATGCGCTTCGGCCCAGTTGCCCCCCTGGCCAGCTTCGACGACCAACGGCACGTCGAGATGCACCGCCGGATGGGCTGCCGCCTCCATGACCTCGCGGGCGGCCGCGATCAGCTTGTCCACCGAACCTTCCTCGACCTCGAAGAGAAGTTCGTCATGGACCTGCAACAGCATCGTTGCAGGCAAACCGCCGATCGCCTTCGGCATCCGGATCATTGCCCGCCGGATCACATCCGCCGCCGCCCCCTGGATGGGTGCATTGATCGCCGCGCGGCGGGCGAAACCCGCATGCGGCCCTTTGGCATTGATCTCCGGCGTGTGGATCTTGCGGCCAAAGAGCGTCTGGACGAAGCCGTGTTCCTTCGCGAAGGCCACCGTCGCGTCCATATAGCCCTTGATCCCCGGGAAGCGTTCAAAATAGCGGTCGATGAAACCCTGCGCCTCTGCGCGCGGAATCCGCAGGTTCCGCGCAAGGCCAAAGCCCGAAATCCCGTAGATCACCCCGAAATTGATCGCCTTCGCCTGGCGCCTGATGTCCGAGGTCATCTGGTCTAGCGGCACGTTGAACATCTCCGATGCCGTCAATGCATGGATGTCGATCCCCTCGCGAAAGGCCTGCTTCAGCTCCGGGATGTCAGCAACATGGGCGAGGATGCGAAGCTCGATCTGTGAATAATCGAGGCTGACCAGCCGCATCCCCGGCCCGGCAACGAAGGCCTCGCGAATGCGTCTGCCCTCCTCGGTCCGAACCGGGATATTCTGAAGGTTCGGATCGGTCGACGCCAGTCGCCCGGTGTTCGCCCCGGCGATGGAATAGGAGGTATGAACCCGCCCCGTCTCCCCGTTCACATGGGTCTGAAGCGCATCCGTGTAGGTCGACTTCAGCTTCGACAATTGCCGCCAGTCCAGCACGCGCGCGGGCAGATCGTGGCCTTCGGCCGCCAGATCCTCAAGCACATCGGCGCCGGTCGCGTAGGCGCCAGTCTTGCCCTTCTGACCGCCGGGCAGGTTCATCTTGTCAAAAAGGATCTCGCCCAACTGCTTCGGTGAGCCGACGTTGAACGGCTCCCCCGCAAGCTCCTGAATTTCCGACTCAAGCCCCGCCATCTTCTGCGCGAAGGCGTTGGACATGCGGCTCAGAACCTGACCGTCTACCAGTATCCCGGCCATCTCCATCTCGGCCAGCACAGGCACGAGCGGGCGCTCCAGCGTTTCATAGACCGTCGTCACCTGAACACGGTGCAGGTTCGGCTTGAAGCTCTGCCACAGACGCAGGGTGATATCGGCGTCTTCGGCGGCATATTTCACCGCCTCATCCACCGGCACCCGATCAAAGGTGACCTGCGACTTGCCGGTGCCAAGCAGCGATTTTATCGGGATTGGCTGATGATCGAGATAGCGTTCCGAAAGCCCGTCCATCCCGTGATTGTGCAGGCCCGAATACATCGCGTAGGACATCAGCATGGTGTCGTCGAACGGGGCAACCCGGACGCCAAGACGGGCAAATATCTTCCAGTCGTATTTCATGTTCTGGCCGATCTTGAGGATCGCATCATCCTCCAGAACCGGCTTCAAGAGCGCCAAAGCCTCATCAAGTGCCATCTGCCCTTCGCTGAGATCATTCGACCCGAAAAGATCGCCGCCGCCCTGCCTGTGACCGACGGGGATGTAGCAGGCCTCGCCAGCGATCACAGACAGCGAAATCCCGACAAGCTCCGCCTTCATCTCGTCAAGACTTGTCGTCTCGGTATCGACGGCGACATATCCACGCTCCCGGATCAGCGCGATCCAGCGGGAAAGCGCGGTGGCGTCGCGGATGCATTCATATCTGGCGTGGTCGAAGGGCACGGCGGGCGTCTCAGCGTGCGCTTCTTCGCCAGCGGGTGCCGCCGGAGCGTCGGGGATTTCCGGTGCCTCGACCTTGAGGCTGTCGGCCACACGCTTGGAAAGCGTCCGGAACTCCATCCTGGTCAGGAAGTCGAGGAGTGGCTCGGCCTCGGGCGCCCGCACCTCAAGCTCATCCAGCCGCCATTCGATCGGCGTGTGATCGTCAAGCGTCACCAGACGCTTCGATATGCGGATCAGATCGGCATTCTCGGTCAACGCCTCACGCCGCTTCGGCTGCTTGATCTCCCCCGCGCGCGCCAGAAGCGTCTCCAGATCGCCGTATTCGTTGATGAGAAGGGCCGCCGTCTTCACCCCTATCCCCGGCGCGCCCGGCACGTTGTCCACGCTATCGCCTGCCAGCGCCTGAACGTCCACCACGCGGTCGGGCTTCACGCCGAACTTCTCCTCGACCTCGGCCACGCCGATCCGCTTCATTTTCATCGCGTCGAACATCTCGACACCGTTGCCGACAAGCTGCATCAGGTCCTTGTCCGAGGAGATGATCGTCACGTCGCCCCCGGCCTCCCGCCCCAGTCGTGCAAGGGTTGCGATGATGTCGTCGGCCTCGTAGCCTTCCAGCTCAAGGCTGGGGACGCCAAAGGCCCGCGTTGCCTCGCGGGTCAGGGGAAACTGCGGCCGCAGATCCTCGGGAAGCTCGGGGCGGTTGGCTTTGTACTTGTCGTAGATATCGTCGCGGAAGGTCTTCGAGGAATAGTCGAAGACGCAGGCGATATGAGTCGGGCCGTCGTTGCCCTTGTTGGCGGCAAGCTGGGACCAGAGCATGTTGCAAAACCCCGCCACCGCGCCAATGGGCAGGCCGTCCGATTTTCGCGTCAGGGGCGGAAGCGCGTGATAGGCGCGAAAGATATAGGCCGAGCCGTCGATCAGATGCAGATGGCAACCCTTGCCGAAACCCATGATCCGCTCCCATTCCCGATGTCTCGGAAGGAGTATTGCCACGTTCGGGGCAGCCCTTCCACCCCGCCATGGGACCGGAAATGTGGAGGGCAGCGACATGGGCCGAAAAATGCATGCGTCCGGGCGCGCGTGTCGCGAGCCGCAAGGTCCAGTCCCAGGCCCCTTGCCTGTACCGCTAACCCGGCTTAGATGACCAAGAGGTAACGCGAGGCATGAAGATCCACATGACGGACTATGGAAAATCAGGCGCGGCCAAGGCCGGCAAGCACGCGCCGCGCCACGCTGAACACAATGAAAAGGGCAGCGAGAAGAACCCCTTTGGCAAGCAGCCGCCGAAGGCAGAACTTCTCAAGCGCATGAAGGCAGCGGCGGCGAAGAAGAAAGCCTGACCGTGCTGCCTTTGGCGGGCCTAGTGATCTTCGTGCGCGTGTTCGCGGTCGATCACATATTTCTTGTCGCAATAGCCGCATTCGACAAAGCCCGTGTCGGCGGGGATCGTCAGCCAGACGCGCGGATGACCCAAGGCACCCTCACCCCCGTCGCAGGCCACTTTCCAGGTGGTCACAACCTCGGTCTCGGGTGCGGGTACGTGTCATGGGCGGGGCTCCGTCAGAATCATGTGTCTTTGCGCGGCGTTTCTGCCGCGCTGCGGCGGGCATGATAGCGATCGGAGCGTGCGGGGCAAGGCGGCGATCATTCGCTGGTGTCGCGGTCAGAGCGGTCCGCAATGCAAACGAAGTTGCTGTTCCTGAGGCGCGCGCGCCTGCCCTTCGGGTGGCGCAACGACCTTGGTGCGGCGCGCTTTATGCCCGCCAAGTCCCTCTTCGCGCTGAAGTAGGCGCACCATCGCCACCGCGCCAGCCCGCCGGAACGGGCAGGCGCGCGCCGCCGACACCAGGTGCGACCATCATTCCGCCCGTTGCAGCATCCGGCCGAGCAAGCGACCGCCGAGGATATGGATGTGGTAATGCGGCACTTCCTGGACGCCATGCGCGCCTGAATTTGCGATCACGCGGTAGCCCTCGCCCGTCCCGTCGGGCTGGACCCCGGTCATCGCGCAGACCTTGGCGGCGGTGCGCATGAAATCGACGATCTCGGCTTCGGACGCCTTGGCCGCGAAATGGTCGAAGGTCACGTATTTGCCCTTCGGGATCACCAGCACATGGACCGGCGCCTGCGGGCCGATGTCGTGGAAGGCGAGCGTATGCTCGGTCTCGATCACCGTCTTGTTCGGGATCTCGCCGCGCAGGATGCGGGCGAAGACATTGGTGTCGTCGTAGATATAGGCCATGTCCGTCCTCAGTCCGAAAAGAGATGTTCCATCGACGCGATCGCCCGCGCCCTTTCGCCATCGATACCGAGAAACGCGGCGAGTGACACGGCATTTTCGGCGGGCGACGCGCTTTCGCGGATCACGTGGAAATGCGGCAGGTTCGCATCATGCAGCACGTCGCTTTCATGGCGAATGTCAAAGCGGATCGTCGGCAGAAGGCGCCTCAGCGTTTCATCGCTGGTGTGATCCCCCGCGAGGCCGACGCGCTTGGCGTGGCCGATCAGGTAGTCGTCAGTGAAGTCGCACTCAATCTCCAGCATCCGCACCGTGGCCCGGTCGGATGCAAAATCGCCGAGGACATTCGCTCCGGCCGGATCGAGGCAGATCATCAGCCGGTCGCTGCCGTGGTAGTCAAAGAGCATCCGAACCAGCGCGCGGCGGTGCCGGTTGCGTTTGTTGAGCGACGTCTGGATGCCGCCGAGGTCGGGCAAGGGGGCCGCGGCCTCGTCGAAGAGATACTCCGTGGCCGGGATCTGCAACTCAGCCACCATCCGCTGCACGAGGCGCTTGGCGACGTGCCACTTCTTGCAGATGACGATCAAAAGCTCCCGCTGCCGCCCGAGGGTCGATTCCGTTTCCCAGAAGCGGCGGGCGAAGCGGCGGCCGATCCGTCCCCGTCCGGTCAGGAAGCGATGAAGATTGCGGCCTTCGTTCGAAATTTCGAATCGGGCGCCGGTGGCGGCGTAGAGATCGCCCAGCCGCGCCTTCAGCTCGGTCGCCTCGGCGCTGATCTTGCGGGCGAAAAGCGCATCCTGGCTGAGCAGGAGGTCGTAGTGGTCGTTGTAGAAGCTGACCGGCATCCCGTAGTCGGAGAACATCAGGAAGGTGAGCGTCCGGCTACGGATTTCATGCTCGGGTACGACATGGCGGACGAGGGTCTGAAAGAATGTCTCATCGGGGATCCAGGTCGTGCGGAAGAAGCGCATGATGTCGCGGCGTTTCCGGGTCAGGTCGAGAATCCATTCGATCGTCCGGCGACGCAGGCACCACCACTGGCTGCCGATCATGATCTGGAGATCGGCCGGAACCTGGCGCGTCAGGCCGAAGCGCTTCTGAAGCTTGTAGGCGCCGTAGAAGAGTTTCTTGTGCTCACGCTCGTTAAAGAAATGCCGGTAGATCAGCCGATCCTCGCGCATCCCGGTCTTGATCCAGTCGGACCGGAAGAAATCGAAGCTTTCGACGTAGTCCACATCCTCGGCATCCAGGAATTCATGCGCGAATTCGGCGGTCTTGATCGCCATGCAGTCGCCGGAGAGCATGTAGAAGTGCGTCGCGGTCGGGAAAGCGTCCACCGCCGCCTCGACCGCCTTCAGGGTGGCTGCGACAAGGCTCCATTCGCCCCAGCCGCATTTGACACGGCGTCTGGCGAAAGTGATGTTGGGATTGTTCTTCAGGGCGGCGCGGATCCTCGCGTAATCGGCCGGCTTCGCGCGGGCATCGAAATGGATCGCCATGCAGTCGCCGACCGCGGTCAGACGTTCGGCCTGCGCGATGATCCCTTCGGGATCCTTGTGGCACAGAAGAATGAAGGCTATTTTTGCCATTATTGAGACCTGAAACCCGCTCTTCCGGCGATTGTCCCGCTAGATAGCTTTAACAGCCGTTGAAAAGACAGAGTTTCTTTGCTCTTTAGGCTTAGTTGTTGCCTATCAACGTCTACGAACCGACGCAGGAAAGTATTTCAGGGAAAAGTTTGCATGGGATTTCCCGGCACTTGGATGACGGAAAGCGAAAGCATGGTCTACCGCGTGGTGCCGAAATGCGCCTGCTCGACCATCGGACAGATCATGTTCTATTCCGACCACGGTCAGTTCTACGATGGCGACATCCATGATGCCGCCGAGGGCCTGCACAAATGGGCGCGGGAAGAAAGCCAGCCGCTGATCGAAGCGCGCGTGAAAGGGCATGAGACCTACAGCTTCACCTGCGTGCGCAACCCCTATACCCGCGTCCTGTCATCCTTTTTCGACAAGATCGCGGGTATCCAGCGCAACGGCCAGCGCTATCGCGGCAACCTCGTCCCGATGCTGATCCAGAAATACGGGATCGAAGTGGGCAGCCCCGAGGATGACTTCGCTTTCGACCAGATCAAGAGCTTCCGTCGCTTCCTTCTCTTCGCGCGCGACACGATCCGATGGAAGAAACCGATGGATCCGGACATCCATTGGTCGGCCATGTCGGGCCATGTCGCGACCTTCATCGCCAACGGCGGGCGCTACGACCACATCTTCTTCACCGAGAAATTCGATGAGGGCATGAAGACCGTGCTCGACCACACCAAGACGCCGGAGAAGGTGAACCTGAAGAAGATCCCGCGCTTCAACGAAAGCGAGGGCCACGGGCCAAAACGTGCGCACCCGGTCGAGGATTATTTCGACGATCTGTCGATGCATCTCATGTGGGAAATCTACCACAAGGATTTCCAGCTTTTCCGCTACGATTTCGAGAACCCGGCGAACAAGATGCCTATGGGCGAAATCGACCTCGGAGAGGTTCACGCCAAGCTGGGTTAGGACCCACGATACGTCAGGTACCCCAGCGCCGCGCGCGCGGTTCGGGCGCGGAGTGCGGCATAGTCGATCTTTCCGGCGCCCAAGGCACCGATCACGATGCCACGCGTCATTGCGATCACATCTGCCGCCGCCACCTCGGCATCGGCAACGCCGCGGCGGCGCAGGCAATCGGTCATGGCGTCGCGGACGGAATAGCGGCGGGTGACGACCTCCCGGTCGCGCGGCAGGCGCGCCTCCACGGCCTCAAGTGCTGCGGTCAGGCGCGGTGCAGTCTCGTACTGGTACAGTGCCGCCTCAAGCAGCTTTGGCACCGCCTCCTCCAACGGCAGGCCCTGTGCCGTCTCGATCGCGTTTAGGAGCCGGTCGGACATCGAAAGCCGCATGCGCCGGACAAGCTCGGTGAGGATCGCATCGCCTGACGGATAGTATTGATAGAGCGATCCGATGGAGACGCCCGCGCGTTCGGCAACACGATTCGTGCCAAATCCGGCCATCCCCTCGTCCGCCAGAATGCGAGTGGCAGCTTCAAGAATGGCCTCCACCGTCGCGCGGCTTCTGGCCTGACGCGGCGCTTTGCGGGCCTTCCTCGGGTCTTCTTCAGCGGTCATCGGATGCGAGTGGAATATATGAGTGATTGCTCACATTATGCGCTCCATCCCATTTCAGACAAGAGGCTTCAGATGTTCGGCCTATATTCCAACCCCTATTTCGACCGCAGCGTCGTTCTGACCTCCGCCACCGAGGGGCTTGGCCCCGCGCTCGCACGCGCCCTGATCGCACGCGGCGCGAAGGTGATCGCGATCGACAGCAGGCACGAGGCGCTTGAGCGTCTGTCGGAGGAACTCGGCGCCGGGTTCGTCACTTTGGCGCGAGACCTTGCCGAACCCGCCGCGCCGGTCGAGATCGCCCGCTGGCTCGCGGATGAGCACCGCGATATCGGCGGCCTTGTCTGCAACGCGGCGGCGGGCGGCACCGAGGGCATGAACCGGCGGCTTTTCGCACCGCTGTCGATCCTTGGCTTTCTGGGCAGCTTGCTGCCGGAGCGTCGTGATCTGAAAGTCGCCCTTATCCTTCCGGCCTCTCACCTCGGGAAAGACATCGCTCGGGTTTCTGCTGTAACGCACGGCCTTGGCGTTGAAGGTGGCCGCAAAGCCTGCCTGACGGCGGCGCTTCTGTCAGGCGACGCGGCCGAGGACAGCGACGCCGCCCGCCGCCGCGCCGCAGATCTTGTCCTCGACGCCCTGGCCAAGGGCTGGCCCACGGTACGGGTGCGGTCATGGGCCGGCTTGCCGACGCACCCCCGGAACGATAGGAACGCGGAAAAGCAAGAGGAAAGACTTGCCTGATTTGAGAGCGATCCGCCCTTCGCAACCCGCCACGCGCGTTTCGCGTCCGGGCGTCGCATGACCGGAACCGCCCCGCTTTCCCGTCTGTCACGCTGGCTCTCCGGCCATGTCGAGCTCGGCCTCGCCGTGCTTCTCTCACTTGCAGCGATGGCCCTCTGGCTCTTCGCCGCGCTCGCGGATGAGGTTATCGAGGGCGACACCCACGCCTTTGATGAGGCCGTGATGCTGGCGCTCCGCTCCCCCGGCAATCCCGCCGATCCGATCGGTCCGCCGTGGATCGAGGAGCTGGCACGCGATGTGACGGCACTTGGCGGCATCGGCGTGCTGACCTTCCTCACCCTCGCCATCGCCGGATTTCTCTGGCTACAGCGCAAGCGCGGCACAGCCTTTTTCCTTCTGGCCTCCGTGGGCAGCGGCGTGGCACTCAGCAATCTTGCCAAGAACCTCTTCGATCGCCCACGCCCCGACCTCGTGCCACACGGCTCCTATGTCTACACGGCATCGTTCCCGTCGGGCCATTCGCTGATGGCTGCGGTGACCTATCTGACGCTTGCGGTGCTCGTCGCCCGGACCTTTTCGGAGCGGGGGCTGAAGATCTATGTCATGGCGCTCGCCGTCATCGTGACGCTGTCGGTCGGGTTCAGCCGAGTCTATCTGGGCGTTCACTGGCCGACCGATGTTCTTGCCGGGTGGGCTGGCGGCGCGGGCTGGGCGCTCGTCTGTTCGTCGGTCGCCCTGTGGCTCGAAAAGCGCGGCCGGATCGAACCGGATCACGCGCCCTAAGCTGCGCTGGTCGGAAAAGCGGCGCGAATGCCTGCGCCATCACCGCGAAAACGCGTGTTCCCGATGTGCGGAATCGGCCAACTGCCTATAGCTCCGATTTCCGGCCCGTCCGCCGCAACCGGCCGTCTCATGATCGGCGTGTTCCGCCGCACAGAACACGGTGAAACGGAACTCTTTCGCTCTAAACTTTTCGTCTTGGACGAAGGTTTATCGCGGTCTTACCGCTGAAAGAGCAGGCGCGCGAGCTACCGCACTCGCTGCGGCGGACACCCGCCAAATGCCGACGCCCGGTGATTTGGCGAAATCTTCCATCCCTCGCTACAGACTCGTCTGCTGGCCGCGCATCGGGCGCGATCGCATAGAAGAAGGATGAAACACGTGGACGAATTATTGCTCACTGACTGTCTCAGATACGCCCACATCCTCAGCGTGGCCGTTGGCCTGGGAACGTCATTCATGGCCGACCTGCACGTCCTGACGCGCCTGCACGGGCGGGTGACCGAGGGGCTGATCCGAACGCTTGAGACCTATCACAAGATTGTCTGGGTCGCGCTGTTCGGCATGTGGATGACCGGTCTGGCCCTGGTCTATATCAGGACCGGGTTTGAACTTGCCAACTTCACGCCAAAGCTCTTCAGCAAGCTTTTCATCGTCTCCACCCTGACGTTGAACGCAATGGTCATCGGCAATCTCGCGATGCCGGCCCTGAAGGCAGCGCTCGGCCGGTCGATCCTGCAACTGCCGTTCGCGACCACGGTCGCAGTCGCCGCCGTATCGGGTGTCTCGACCGCAAGCTGGCTGCTGGCGCTTGCCCTTGGCGTCAGCAAGATCCTCGCGAAAAGTAGCTGGGCGATCTTCCTGGAAGGCGTGCCTGCCGCCTATCTGCTTGCACTTGGCCTCGCCACCGGCGCGATGCTCCTGCTGCAAACCGGTGCCCGTGCGGGCCAGAGTTTCCGCTCGCTCCCAGGGGAATGAAGTAGTCTGCGCGGCGGCGGCCCTTTCCCGCCGACGCCGCGTTTCTCAGATCAGGCCTTGCGCAGCGAAGAGGGCCTTCACATCCGTCTCGGGCCGTGCGCCGAAATGGCTGATGACCTCAGCTGCCGCGACACAGCCCATCCGGCCCGCCGTGGCGAGCGTCTGGCCGCTGGCGAGGCCGTAGAGGAAGCCCGCCGCGAACTGGTCGCCCGCGCCGGTCGCATCGACAGGCACGACGCGGTGCACCGGTACCTCGACCCGTTCGTCGCCGCGCAGGATCACGACATCCGCACCCGAGCGTGTGCAGACCACCACGCCGCAATCGGCCTTCGCCTGCTCAAGGGATGCCTCCAGATCAGTCTGGTAGAGCGATTCCCATTCGTGCTGGTTGCCGATGACGTAGTCCATCTCCTCGCGCGACCAGCCTGCGGAAGTCGGCGCGGTGGCGATCCACGCAGAACGGGTCCGACAGCGCGATCCCCGCCTTGCCGCCCCCGGCATGGCAGGCCGCCGCCGCCTTGTGGAACGCTGCCTTGCCCTGATCCTTGTCGAAGAGATAGCCCTCGAGGAAGAGGTAGGCGCTATTCTTCACGACCACTTCATCCAGGTCTTCCGGGCCCGAAATCCGCGCCTGCGCCAAGATAGGTATTCATCGACCGTTCGCCATCCGCTGTGACGAAGATCATCGACCGCGACGTCGGCAGTTTCTCGGCCGCGACTGGCGGATTGGGGAAGTCGGTCCCCTCAATCTCAAGCGATTTCGCATAGAAGCGGCCCAGCGCGTCGTCCTTGACCCGGCCCGACGAAGGCGGTCTTGAGGCCCATGTTGCCAAGCCCCGCCATCGTGTTGCCGACCGAGCCGCCGGGTGCCTCCTTGCGGTCCTTCATCGCCGCATAAAGCATCTCGCCCCGCTCGCGGTCGACAAGCTGCATGATCCCTTTCTCGATCCCCATCCAGTCGAGAAAATGGTCGTCGCACTGGGTCAGCACGTCGACGATGGCATTCCCGATGCCGACCACCTGATACGTTTTCAAAGGGTCTTCTCCTCGTAGGGACAGAGATCGCGGATGAGGCAGGCGCCGCATTTCGGCTTCCGCGCGACGCAGATATACCGCCCGTGCAGGATCAGCCAATGGTGCGCGTGCTGCTGGTACTCGGCGGGGACATGATCCTCAAGCGCGCGTTCGACTGTTTCCACATCCTTGCCGGGCGCGATGCCGGTCCGGTTGCCGACGCGGAAGATATGGGTATCGACCGCCTGCGCGGGCTGGCGGAACCACATGTTCAGGACGACATTCGCCGTCTTGCGCCCGACGCCGGGCAAGGATTGCAGGGCGGCGCGGGAGGACGGCACTTCGCCGCCGTACTGATCGACGAGAATACGGCTCAGCTTGATCACGTTCTTCGCCTTCTGGCGGAAAAGGCCGATGGTCTTGATATGCTCCGTCAGCCCCTCCTCCCCGAGGGCGAGCATCTTTTCCGGCGTATCGGCGATCTTGAACAGCGCCCGCGTCGCCTTGTTCACCCCGGCATCCGTCGCCTGCGCCGAAAGGGCGACCGCCACCAGAAGCGTGTAGGCGTTGACATGCTCAAGCTCGCCCTTTGGCTCCGCCTCCGCTTCGTGAAAGCGGCGGAAGATTTCCTGGATCGTCTGGTAGTCGAGCTGCTTTGCCATGCCTCGCCGATAGCGTCAGCGCCCGCGGGCGGCAAGCCCTCTGGCGTGCCTTCCCGCCATCCCGGCCGTGTTAACCCGGTTTTCGTGGCTTTCGTCCATGCTTTGGTCCCGGAACGATCAACAGGATACGGGTTTTGGGGCGGATTATCCGGGAGACTGGCGCGGTTCGGGGTGAGACCCTTGTGGCGGGTATCGCCGCCGCCGCACGTCTCGCGACCCGGCGCGGCTCTGTGGCGGCGGGCGATCTTCTCGTGGGGGACGCCGTCCTGACCCGCGACGGGGGCTATCGGCCGCTTCGGCGCACTGTGCCGCTCGGGCTTCTCATATGCGTCGCGCTTGGCGAGCGGGACACTTTGGCTGCGCCCCGAACATGGCATCCTGCAACGCCCCGACCCTGAGCGGGAGGAGGTGCTGGTTCCCGCCCGATGTCTCGCCGGCACTGCGACGCCCCGGCTTGTCCGCGCGTCGGTTGTGGCGCTGCACTTCGACCAGCATGAGATCATTCTCGCCGAGGGCCATTGGATCGAAAGCCAGCCGGGCGCGGGCGCCGCCGCACGCCCGCATCTGGTCGATACGCGGGACGACGATCCAATGCGCAAAATCCGGGTCGCGGTTGCCGGCCGGGATGCCTAATCTCTTTTCCGAAGGAGAATGAGAATGACCGACGAGACGACAGAGCGCGGCTACCATTACGGCGTCATCGCCCGTGCCCTCAGCATCATCGACCGGGGCGGCACGGCGATGTCGCTCGACGATCTCGCCCGTGAACTCCAGATGAGCCCCGCGCATTTTCAGCGTGTCTTTACCCGCTGGGTCGGCGTCAGCCCGAAACGCTATCAGCAATACCTGACGCTCGACCATGCCAAGCGCCTTCTGGCCGAGAAGCACACGGTCCTCGATGCCGCCGATGGTGCCGGGCTTTCGGGCAGCGGACGGCTCCACGATCTTTTCATCCGGTGGGAGGCGATGAGTCCCGGCGAATACGCCCGTGCGGGCGAGGGTCTGAAAATCTTCTGGGGCTGGAGCGACAGCCCCTTTGGCCCGGCGCTTGTCATGGGCACTGAGCGCGGCATCTGCGGCATCGGCTTCGCCGCCGAGACGGGGGCTGAGGCGGTGATGGCCGACCTTCTTGGCCGCTGGCCCAAGGCGGAGTTCGTCGAGGACCCGACTGATGCTGCGACCCTGGGCGCTGTCGGCTTTCGGCGCGGGCAGCGATCCCGACGCCCGATCTATGCCATCGGCGCGCCCTTCCAGATCAAGGTCTGGGAGGCGCTGCTGACCATCCCCTCGGGTCATGTCACGACCTATTCCGACATTGCCGCCGCCATCGGCAATCCGCGCGCGGTCCGTGCGGTGGGTTCCGCGGTGGGACGCAACCCGGTAAGCTGGCTCATCCCCTGCCACCGGGCGCTGCGCAAGACCGGCGCGCTCGGCGGCTATCACTGGGGTCTGAACGTCAAGCGCGCGCTTCTTGCCTGGGAGGCAGCACGGGACGACGCGGGCTAGCCGCCACCGCGCCGGATGGGCGGAATTCTGCCGGAACCATCGGGCCATCACGGTGTTATTGCTTAACAGCGACCGAAATCCGAGATAACGCCGAAAGAAAATCAAGCGGAGCAGCACCACATGCGCATCAAAGTTCTTCTCATCGCCGGTTCGGTCGCGGCGATCGGCCTTTCGGCCTGTACCCCGGTCGGCGAATATTCCGCCAATCCGAACCAGCGCACCAAGGAAGGCGCCCTTACCGGGGCAGCTATCGGTGCGGGCCTTGGCGTCCTCACCGGCCAGGGCGGCAAGGACAAGCTCGACCGCGCCGTGGTCGGCGGCGCCATCGGCGCGCTCGCCGGCGGCGTCATCGGCAACAACCTCGACAAGCAGGCGCGCGAGCTTCAGGCCGAACTGAACGACAGCCGCATCCGCATCATCAACGAGGGCAATCAGCTTCGTGTCGTGATGCCCGAGGGTATCCTCTTTGCGACCGATAGCGCGTCGGTCCAGGGCTCGATCCAGAACGATCTCTACACGGTCGCCGACAACCTCAACCGGTATCCGAACACCCGTGTCGAGGTCGTCGGTCATACCGACAACACAGGCTCCGCCGCCTACAACCAGGACCTGTCCGAACGCCGCGCCGCCGCGGTCGCGTCGGTCCTGCGTGGTGCCGGTGTGTCCGGCGGGCGCATCGTCTCCTACGGTCGGGGCGAGTCGGTTCCGGTCGCGTCGAACCTGACGCCCGAGGGCAAGGCGCAGAACCGCCGCGTCGAGATCCTCATCATCCCGAACGGCTGATCCGTCGCCGGTCGGATCCTGGAAGGCCGGGCCGCGAGGTCCGGCCTTTTTCGTTGTACTCCCCCTGACGCGGTCATATGTTTTGACCAATTCGGGAAAGCACCATGCCCTTTCAGGAAATCGCGCCGGAAAAGCTCTCCAATGCCGTCGTCCGTCAGGTCGAGAGGCTGATCCTTCAGGGCATCCTGCGCCCCGGTGAGCGCCTTCCGTCGGAGCGCGAACTGTCCGAACGCCTTGGCGTGTCGCGCCCTTCGCTGCGCGAGGCGATCGCGGAATTGCAGGACAGCGGCCTTCTGACCACCAGAGCGGGTGCAGGGGTGTTCGTCGCCGAGGTTCTAGGCTCTGCCTTCTCGCCCGCGCTGATCCGGCTTTTCGGCACGCATGACGAGGCCGTCTTCGACTATCTCGACTTTCGCCGCGATCTTGAAGCGCTTGCCGCCGAGCGTGCCGCGCGGCTTGGCAGCGATACCGATCTTGCCGTCATCGCCGCGATCCTCGCCAAGATGGAAGCGGCCCATCAGAAGCGGAACCCCGAGGACGAAGCCTGGCTCGACGCCGAATTTCACATGGCGATCATCGAGGCGAGCCACAATGTCATCATGCTGCACATGATGCGGTCGATGTTCGACCTTCTGCGGCAGGGCGTCTTCTACAACCGGCAGATCATGTTCCGGCAAAAGAACATCCGCGATATTCTTCTGGATCAGCACCGCGCGATCAACTTCGCGCTTCAGGGCCGCGATCCGGATGGTGCGCGCAAGGCCATTGAAGCCCATATGAGCTTTGTCCGCACCGCATTCGTCGAAGACCGCAAGGCCCGCGAGAATGAATCCGTCGCCCGGCTGAGCTCGCACAGGAGGCGGAGCGCGGCTGATCGCCCCGCCGGCGGGCATGGTGGCATGAGCGCTGCGGCCACAGCGCGCCGCCGTTTTGGGTGCATGTTATCGCAATCACTTGACAACCTGACCGGCGGCACGACCTTCGCCTCATCGCGCAGACGGTGCGCGGGTTGGGGAGGACATCCGGAGACGTCACGCAACTGGTCGGCGGCGCAGTTGGCGGGCTCGGCGGCGGCAAGGCGGTGAAGGGCGCCGATATGGGCATGATCGGCAACCTGATCGCCGGCGCGGTCGGGGGCGTCGGCGGCGGCAGCCTTCTGGGTGGCTTGCTCGGTGGCGGCACCGACATCGCCGCGATGGCGGGGAACCTTGTCGGTGGCGGGATTTCCGGTCTGATCGTTCAGGTCGTGGTCGGCTTGATCGTCAAGAAGATCCGCGGCTGACGCGTTCCTGGGTGGCGCACGAAAATGAAAAACCCGGCCGCGAGGACCGGGTTTTTTCGTATCGAACGGCCCTGCTCAGTGCAGCTTGGCTTCGACTTCGCCAATGGCCTTGTCGACAAGACCACTCTTGTCGGCGGCCGACATCTTGGCCGCGATGACCTCGCTTGCCGCAGCCACGGCGACGTTGACAGCCTGGTCGCGGATGGCTTTCACCGCGGCGGCCTCCGCCGAAGCGATCTGATCCTCGGCCCCCGCCAGCCGGCGCGTGATCGAGGCCTTCAGATCGGCCTTGGCCTGTTCGGCGGCGGCCATCGCCTCGCGCTTGGCGGTCTCCACGATGCGCTCGGCCTGCTCCTGCACGTCCTTTTGCTTGCGCTCATAGGAGGCGAGGATCGACCGCGCTTCATCGTGCAAAGCCTTGGCTTCATCAAGATCGCTCTTGATCCCCGCCGCGCGTTTGTCGAGCTGCGCGCCGATCAGACCCGGGACCTTGAAATAGACGACGACGCCGATGAACAGCAGGAACGCGATCGTTACGACGAATTCCGTGCTGCGCAGCGTGAAGAACGGCTCACCCTCTGCTGCGAAAGCGGGGCCGGCAAGAAGGAGTGCTGCGGTTCCGAATAGGATGCGGTTCATGGCTTCACTCCTTCAGCCGCGACGTGACGGCGGTTGTGACGGACTTTGCATCCGTCTTCACGCCCAGCGCAGCAACGATCGCGGCGGCGGTATCCTTCGCCACCTCAGCGACGCTTTTCGCGGCGCCGTCACGGATTTCCTCGATCCGCTTGGCGGATTCGGCGGATTTCGCAGTGATCTCGGCATCGGCCTTGGCCGTCGCCTTGTCGAGATCCTTCTGAATTTCCACCCGCGCCTCGGCGACGATCTTGTTCGCCTCTTCGCGCGCGTCGATCAGAGCCTGATTATAGGCCTTCTCGGCCTCGACCGCCTTCGCCTTCAGCTCTTCCGCCGCGGCGATGTCATTCGTAATGGTGCCCTGACGGTCGGCCATGATACCGCCGATGCGCGGCAGCGCGATCTTCGACAGGATCAGGTAGATCAGGACAAGCGCCACCGCGAGCCAGAAGATCTGGTTCGGGAAGGTGGAAAAATCGAGCTGCGGCATGCCTGCGGACTGCGCCGCATGTCCCGCCGCGTCAGCGCCATGGCCTGCGGCTTCGGTCGCCGCCCCGGCTACCTCTGTTGTCGTGTTTGCCATCTCGGCCCCTTTGATATCCGATATACAACCCGGATGGGCACGTCTGCGCCCATCCGGCCGTAAGGATGGTCAGTCGAGGATCAGACGGCGAACATCAGCAGAAGTGCGACGAGGAACGAGAAGATCCCCAGAGCTTCCGCGAACGCGATGCCGATGAAGAGGGTCGCGGTCTGGCCTGCGGCCGCCGACGGGTTGCGGAGCGCGCCGGCGAGGAAGTTGCCGGCAACGTTGCCCACCCCCATGGCCGAGCCGCCCATGCCGATGCAGGCAAGGCCCGCGCCGATGAATTTGCCGAGTGCCGCTGCTGCTGCGATTTCCATGTTGATCTCCTTACGGTTGGAAGTGTTGGAATTGGTGATTGGTTAGGCCGTCGCCTCAGTGCCCCGGATGCAGCGCATCCTTGAGGTACACACAGGTCAGGATCGTGAAGACATAGGCCTGGATGAAGGCCACGAGAATTTCGAGCGCGTACATCGCGACGATCGCGAGGATCGAGAGCGGCGTCACCGCGATGCCGATGCCCGACATCAGGATCAGCGGCGCGAAGGCGGCGAAGACCTTGATGACCGCGTGACCGGCCATCATGTTGCCCGCAAGTCGGATGGAGTGGCTGACCGGACGCACGAAGTAGGAAATCAGCTCGATCAGCGCCAGCACCGGACGCAGGGCAAGCGGCGCGGAGGACACCCAGAAAAGCCCGAGGAATTTCGCACCGTTCTTGACGAAGCCATAGATGCTGACGGTCAGGAAGACGGCCAGCGCGAGGATGCCGGTCACGGCGATATGGCTGGTGCTGGTGAAGGCGCCGGGGATGAGCCCGAGGAAGTTCGAAAAGACGATGAAGCAGAAAAGCGTGAAGACATACGGAAAGAACTTCAGCCCTTCCTTGCCAGCCACATCCTCGACCATCTTGTGGACAAAGCCGTAGCCAAGCTCGGCCACTGACTGGATGCGCGACGGGATGATCGCGCGGCCGCGCGTGCCGAGGACAAAAAGCGCGATGATGCAGAGGATCACCACACCCATCCAGAGCGTCGCGTTGGTGGGCGTGTACCAGTGGATCGGGCCGTCGCCGAACAGCGGCTGGATCTTGAACTGATCCATCGGATGGAAAGTCAGACCTTCATGTTCCGCAAGTTCGCTCGCCACGGTTATTCCCCTTCGTCATCGGCGGACGCACCCGCCACATTTTTCGCCTGGATCTCCTGCGCCGTGCGAAGCATCGTCCGCACACCGGCCGCGAAGCCCAGTAGTATGAACAGCACCAGAAAGATGGGCATCGTCCCGAAGAGGGAATCCAGCCCGTATCCGACGCCGAAGCCGATGCCGAGACCGGCCACCAGCTCAATCACCATCCGCCAGCCCTGGCTTGCGGCCGAGTAATGATCCTCAACCGCGGGCTTCGGCTCCGTTGCGCGCTTCGCGGCGGCGATCTTTTCGTCCAGCCGCTGAAGCCGGACCGGATCTGGCCCTTCCTGCATCGCAAAGCCCCCGTTTTCCCGGAGAGGAAAGCTGCGCGATAGCTAGAATCCCTTGCGCCGTGAGTCAATGCGCGTGAACGCAGGCTGCGGTTTCGGCCAAGCCATTGCGATACATCAGTTTTCCTGGGCTCCCGCTGCGCGAGCTTCACGCCCTTCGCCGCCCGAAGTGGTCAGATCCGGTGATTTTCCATATTCAACCGAACGGTTGACGATTGATCTGACCCGTCGCAGAGATTGCGCATGACCCCGGTTCCGCCCCCCTCGCTCGACGCGATCTTTGCCGCCCTCGCCGACCCGACGCGGCGGGCGATCCTGACCATGCTTCTGGAAGACGACATGGCGGTGACCGACGTGGCGGAGCCCTTCGCGATGTCGCTCGCCGCGATCTCCAAGCATCTGTCCGTTCTGGCCGAGGCGCGGCTCATCAGCCAGGAAAAGCGCGGCCGCGTGAAGTGGTGCAAGCTGGAGCCCGACGCGATGCGGGTCGCAACCGTCTGGATCCAGGGCTTCGGCCAGTTCGACCCGATGGATTTCGACGCCTTCGAGCGGTTCCTCGATCAGGAGCTTGGCGAAGGCGGCGCCACGGGAGCCTGAGTGAAACGCCTCAGTCCGCCTCCGGCTTCACACGGAACACCGCGAGGTAAAGTGCCGGCGCGAAGACCAGCGTGATAACCGTGCCGGCGATGATGCCGCCCATCATCGCATAGGCCATTGGCCCCCAAAAGATCTGCCGCGAGATCGGGATCAGCGCGAGGCTCGCCGCCGCCGCCGTCAGCAGGATCGGCCGGGCGCGGGCATCCGAGGCCTCGAACACCGCCTGCCATGCGCTGCGCCCCGCATCCCGCAGCACCTCGATTTCCGCGACAAGGATGATCGAGTTGCGGATCAGGATGCCGATCAGCGCAAGCACGCCGAGGATGGCGACAAAGCCTAAGGGCGCGCCCGACGGTACCAGCGCCGCCACGACCCCGATCAGGCCAAGGGGGGCCACGCAGATCACCACGAAGGCCAGACGGAAGCTTTGCATCTGGATCATGATGAGCGTCAGCATGATGAGCATCATCAAGGGTACCACCGCCGCAATCGGCGCCTGACTGTCGGCGGAGCTTTCGACGGTGCCGCCGACCTCGACATGATACCCGCGGGCAGGCTGGCGTTGAAGGTGGCGATCTTGTCGGCAAGTGCCGTGACGATGGTCGCGGGCTGATCCTTTGTCGCGATGGCGGCCTTCACGGTGAGGGTCGGCATCCGGTTGCGTTGGTGGATCACCGGCTGCTCGGTCTCATAGTTGAAGGTGGCGACTGAGCGCAGCGGAATTGCCCGACCGTCACCGGCGGAGATTTGCAGATCCGGAAGCGCCTCCACAATCTCGCGTGAACGGGCGTCACCGCGAGCGAGGATGTCGATCAGATAGGCGTCGTCGCGAAGCTGCGTCACCGGGATGCCGTCATAGATCGCGTTCAGTGCCGTCGCGATATCGCGCTGGGTGATGCCAAGCTGGCGCGCCTTGTCCTGAAGGATATTGACGCGGACAACGCGCGACGGTTCGTTCCAGTCCATGACGATGTATTCGAGCCGCGGATCGGAGGCGACGACCGCCGTCAGATCGCGGGCGCCATCGCGCAGAATTTCGGCGTCGGGGCCGGTCATGCGGTATTGCACCGGCCGTCCGACCGGCGGGCCGATCTCAAGAAGCTTGATGAAGATGTCGATCCCGGGGAACTGGTTCGCCGAAATCTCCTTGAGCCGCGCGCGCAGCGCATCGCGGTTCTCAACCGAAGCGGTCTGGATCACGATCTGGCCGATGTTGGGCGCCGGCGTCAGCACGTCATAGGCCAGAAGGAAGCGCGGCGCGCTCTGTCCGACATAGGAGGACCAGAAAAGCACATTCTCGTCGTCCTTCAGATAGGCCTCCATCCGGTCCATCTGGGCCGCCGTCTCGGCAATCGAGGCGTTCTGCGGCAGGTTGAAATCGATGAGGAGTTCGGGCCGGTCGGAACTCGGGAAGAACTGCTGTTCGACAAAGCGCATGCCAAAGATCGACAGCCCGAAGACCGCGACAGTGGCCCCAATGGTGACCCAGCGGTGGCGCATCGAGGCGCGTAGTATGCGGTGGAAAACGCGCCGGAACCGCCCCGGCTCACCGCTGTGGTGCTTCATGCTTGCGGGCAGAAGCGTCACGCCGAGGAGCGGCGCGAAGAGAACCGCGACGATCCATGAAACCAGAAGCGACACCGCGATCACGACGAAGAGCGAAAAGGTGAACTCCCCCGCCGCCGAGGAATTGAGGCCGATGGGAATGAAGCCCGCGACGGTCACCAGCGTTCCCGACAGCATCGGGAAGGCGATGGAGGTCCAGGCGTAAGATGCCGCCCTAGTCAGGCTTTCGCCCTTTTCCAGGCGCGAGATCATAGTCTCGATCGCGATCATCGCGTCATCGACCAGAAGCCCGAGCGCGATGATGAGCGCGCCAAGAGAGATCCGTTGCAGCGTGAAACCGGTGTATTGCATCACGACGAAGGTGATGGCGAGGACAAGCGGAATGGTCAGCGTCACCACCAACCCCGCCCGGATGCCGAGCGAAATGAAGCTGACGGCGAGAACGATCAGCACCGCCTCCAAGAGCGCCTGGAGGAAATGGCCGACGGCCTCATTCACGACGTGAGGTTGATCGGCGACCTGATGGATGTCGATGCCGATGGGCAGATTGGCTTCTGCCGTGGCGATCACGCCGGAAAGCTCTGCGCCAAAATCGACGATATTGGCGCCTTGGCGCATGCCCACCGCAAGGCCGACCGCCTCCTGCCCGCGATAGCGGAACAACTCCGACGGCGGGTCCTGATAGCCGCGCCGGATCGTGGCGACATCGGTGAGACGGAAGAAGCGGTCGCCGACGCGCAGGTTGATATCCTCAAGGCTTTGGGTGCCCGAGAACTGGCCGCCGACGCGCACCAGAACCCGCTCCGGCCCGGCATCGATGACGCCCGACGGCACGATGGCGTTCTGTGCCGCCAGCGTCGCCTGCACCGCCTGCTGATTGAGGCCGAGCGCGCCGAGCTTCTCGGTCGAGAATTCCAGATAGATCACCTCGTCCCGCGTGCCGAAGATCTCGACCTTGCCTGCATCGGGCAAAGCCTGCACCGCGCGCTTCACGGTTTCCACGTGATCGCGCACTTCGCGCGGGGAAAAACCGTCCGAGGTGAAGGCATAGATGTTGCCGAAGACGTCGCCGAAGCTGTCGTTGAACTGAAAGCCGGTGAATTCAGACGGGAAATCCGGCCGGATATCGGCCATCATGTTGCGGACCTTCTGCCATATGCGCGGCAGTTCGGTGGCCTTCGTGTTCGGCAGCAACTCGATATAGACGATCGACTGGCCGGGCCGCGTGACCGACCGCGTGAAGTCCAGCTCATCCAGATCCTCAAGCTTTTTCTCGATCCGGTCGGTGACCTGGGTCAGCGTCTCCTGCACATCCGCGCCGGGCATCGCGGCCGAGACGATCATTGTCTTGATCGAGAAGTTCGGGTCTTCTTCCCGGCCGATGCCGAAATAGGCCATCGCACCCGCGATGAGCGAGACGATCATCAGGAACCAGACGAAGGAGCGGTGATTGAGCGCCCAGTCGGAGAGATTGAATTTGGTCATTCTGAGACTCGCGGGCCAACGATCTGGCCGTCTTCAAGGGAATGGATGCCGCGGGTGACGATCTCATCCCCCGCCGAGAGGCCCGAGGTCACGATGGCGTAGCCGCCAAGCTGTTCGCCGAGCTTGATGGCTGTGCGCCGGACCGCGTCGCGGCTGCGGTCGACGACCCAGACGGCAGGATCAGTCGCCACGTCGAGGATCGCGGTTGCGGGCAGCACGATCGCCGCGCCAGCCGTCGTCGCACGGGCGACATGGGCGAGCGCGCCAAGCCGGAACGCTTCGGGCGGCGTCTCCAGGAGAAGATGCGCGCGGCGGGTGCGGGTGCTTTTCTCCGCCACCGGGTCGATCCGGTCGAGCGTCGCCCGCGCGGTCACCTCGCTATCCGCCACGAGCTGCGCGACGAATTCCGCGCCGGGTTTCAGCGCGGCGGCTTCGGCCTCGTTAAGGTCGATGACCACCTCGCGCTCCCTGGTGCCGGAAAGTTGCAGCACCGGCTGCCCGGCGGCGAGCGTGGCGCCGGGATCCTCATATATCTGCGTCACGATCCCATCCCACGGCGCCTTGAGAATGGCGAGCGCGCGCATGTCGCGGGCACGCTCCACCGCCGCCTCGGCCTGTTCAAGCCGTGCCTCGGTCGCGACAAGCGCGCGTTCGGCATCGTCGAGCCGGGTCTGGGAACCGACACCGCGCGACGCCAGGACCTGTGCCCTATCGCGCGCGTCGCGGGCGGAATTCGCCTGGGCCTTGGCCACCGATACACCGGCCTCAGCCGCGCGGACACCGGCGTCGAGATCCTCGGGGTCGAGCTGGGCGAGCACCTCGCCTTCCTGCACCGTGTCGCCTTGCGAGGCGGGGCGTTCGGCGATTGTCCCGATCATCGGAAAGCCGAGCGCCACCTCGACCTTGGCCGAGACGGTGCCGACATAGGAGATGGCAAGTTCGTCCTGAACATCGGCGATCACCGAGACGACCGGGCGCGGCGCTGTCGCGGCCGCTGGTGCATCCTCGGCGGCCGCAGGCAGGGTCAGGCACAGCAGAAGCAGAGACACGCGGATCATTGCGTGACCTCCACCGCGCGCACCACCCGGCCCGGATAGAGAAGCTGCGCGCCACGCGCGACGATCCGATCACCATCGTCAAGACCGCTGTTCAGGACGATCTGGCCGGTCTCATATCGTTCCACCTCAACCGGCTTCAGCGACACCGCGCCGCTGGCCGCATCGACGAGCCAGACTGCGGGGCCGTCATTGGTGGCCGAGAGCACGGTGTAGGGCAGGACGATCCTTGCGGGTTCCGCAATCGTCGCCGTCCCTCGAACAGCCTCACCATAACTCAGGTTTCGCGGCGGTTCCGGGATGCGTACAGTAACCGCAACGGTGCCGGTAGTCGCATCGACGAGTGGCGACACCTCTCCGATGACCCCGTCGAACTCAGCACCGGGATCGCCAAGCGGCGAGAGCCGAAGCACAGAAGGCCGGGTCTTCCCCGTGAGAAGCACCTCCGGCACCTCGAAAACTGCCTCGATCCCGCCCGAAAGCGCGAGTTCGAGAACCGGCTGCGCGGCCCCGACCACTTGCCCCGCCTCGGCCATACGCTCGGTCACGGTCGCATCCGCGGGCGCAGTCAACTCGGTATCGTTCAGCGCCTTTCGGGCGCGGTCTAGATCGGCCCCGGCCTGCGCCAGCGCCCCGGCGGTGATCTGCATCTTGTCTTCGGCGGCATCCCGCGCCGCCCGCGTCGTTGCGCCCCGCGCCAGAAGCGTCTCGGCCCGGCGCAGGTCCTCCGCCGCCTGACGGTGATCCGCATCGGCGGTGCTGAGCCCGGCCTCCGCGGCCCTTAGCGCCTGCTGCTGCTGGACTGCATCCATCCGCGCCAGGATTGCCCCGGCCGTGACCGTCTGGCCCTGCTCCACCAGTATTTCCGAAATACGACCGGCAATCGGAAAGGCCGCCCCCACGCTGTCGCGGGCGCGCAATTCACCGGTCAGGGAATAGTCCCGTGTCTGTGTCGCTGCATGCGCCACGACGACTTCAACCGCCAGCGGCACCGCCGGGGTTTCCGCCGAAAGAGCGACGCCGGACAGCAAGACGGCCAGAAGCGCAGAGGGGGTCAGCCGCAACATATTTGTACCTCGGGCGGGAATCATCGGCGTCAGATAAATGATAGCATGAACAAAAGTAAACTGAATAGTTCACTTGTCGAACCTCGTTGCGATGGACAGGCGCCGCCCGATTGCCTATCGGAGCGCTATGGACTGGGATGAGGATATCGACGCGCGGGGCATGATCTGCCCTTTGCCGGTGCTGAAGGCGCGCAAACGGCTTCTGGCGATGAGGCCCGGCGCGGTCCTGCGCCTTCGCGCCACCGATCCGGCCGCAGTCGTTGATGTCCCGCATTTCTGCCGCGAAGCCGGGCATGATTTTCTTGCCGCCGAGAAGGACGGTCCGGCGACGGCTTATTTCATCCGGCGCGGCGCCGTGGCTCAGCCAGACTGATCGGCGGACGGCAGGCCGAAGATCCAACCCTCCTCCGCCCTCGCCGCATCGGGCACGTCATCAAGCGCCGCGCTCAATTCGCCGCACGCTGCGAGGGCCGCGATACGGTCGGCAAGCACCCGGACCTGCGCCCTGTCCTTGATCTCGTCCTTGCCCTGCTCGGCAGCGATGTCACTCGCGAAAAGCGACGGCCAAACCTCGACCAAGGCGATCGGGAGCGATAGCGGCTCGAACGGCCAGACGGCGATCTGGCCGGGAAACGCGGCGCGAAGCCGCGCGAGGCGCGCCATGCCTGTCATCACCTGCCCGCCGACGGCGCCCGCGCCGCCCATCTGCCAGCAGGTGAAGGCACCTTTGGCGTGATGTTCGCAAAGACGCCTTTCTTCCATACCGTGATCGGTGTCGCGCAACCTTCCCTTGCGCGGCAGATCGGGAATGTCCCTCTTCAGCCCGTTGAACCAGAAAGGGCCGATACCGGGAAAACGGGTGTTCAAAAGTCCTGCGAGGTCAAAGCGGTTGTTGCCGGACGGCGTATCTTCCAGATGCGCGGCGAACCAGTCCCAGAGCGCCAGGGGATCGGGTCGGCCGACGAGCATCCTGGCGAAGCCCGCCGGATAGCCGAAGGGAAAGTCGAAGCCTGCGAAGACGCGCCGACCCGCGCCCAATTCTTCGCGAAACAGCGTGGTGAGAAAATCCTCCGCCGCCTGCCGGTTGCGCAGATATTCCGGCGCCTCCGTCCGCCCCTTTCGCACCACACCCGCCCAGATCGCATCCTTGCGCGGCCGACGCCCGGTGTCCTTGCCGCCGGACCAATCGACAATGACGAAGGTATCGAAGCGATGATCCGGCACACTCATCCCGCCGCGATCCGTTCGGCGGCGGCGAGGTCTTCCGGCGTGTTGATGTTGAAGAAGGGATCATGCGGCGCAGGCGCGAATTCGGCGACGCCCGCACCCAGCGCCTCGGCCCAGAGCATCAGCTTCCGCTCCCCTGCGGCGAGGCACGCGCGCAGGCCATCACGTGCTGTGACGGGCCAGAGCCCGAAGGTCGGATGCGGGCGTATTCGCCCCGCCGCATCGGGACTGGCCGCGATGGCCGCACCGGACGGGCCCGCTGCGAGGCGAAGCCGCCCCGCGAGGTCGGGCGGCAGGAAGGGCGTATCGACCGCAGCCGTCATCACCGCTTCGGCCCCGATGCCGTGCGCCCAGTCGAGCGCCGCGAGAATGCCCGCGAGCGGCCCCGGCTGGCCCTCCGCGCTATCCGGCAGGATCGGCAGACCGAAGCTCGCGAACCGCACTGGATCGCCATTCGCATTGATCGCAATCGGCGCGCATTGCGGCGCGAGGCGGCCCACCAGATGCGCGACCAAGGGACGACCCGCGAGGGGCAGGAAGGCCTTGTCGAGGCCGCCCATTCGGCTGCCTCGCCCGCCCGCGAGGATCACGGCGGGAAGGTCCCCCTCACGCGTGGGGCGGGAATCGACGCTCATCCTGTCCTCGTTGCGGCGTGGCTTTCGGAGCCTCAGGCGATCCTGTATGGCTCCGCTGAGAGGTTCAAGTGGAAGCGACGCGATGTTCGGCTATGTGGTCACCCGAGGGGGGCGCGGTGAGATTGACCGGCTTTTGGCCGAAGTCGCCGAACGCCTGCGCGCCGGGGGCTGGGCACTTGCAGGGGCGGTGCAGCAGAACTCCGACGACACCTGCGCGGGCGGACCCTGCAATATGGACCTTCGGCTTCTCTCCGACGGCAATACGATCCGTATCAGCCAATCGCTTGGCGCGCTGTCCGAAGGTTGCCGCCTTGATCCGGCCGGGCTGGAAGAGGCCGTGGGCCGCGTCGCCGCCACACTTCGCCGGGCAGAGGAGGCGCCGCGCCTTGTGATCGTGAACAAGTTCGGCCGACAGGAGGCCGAGGGCCGTGGCTTTCGCCCTGTCATCGCCGAGGCCTTGGGCGCAGGCATCCCGGTGCTGACCGGCGTTGCACATGATCATGAGGCGGATTTCACCGCTTTCGCCGGGGGAATGGCGCGCGAAATCGCCCCTGATATCGAGGCGATCCTTGGTTGGTGCCGCGCATCCGTGTGACCCGCGCCGCCCTGTTCACCGTCGGGCGGAACGTGTAAGCACTTGGCCAACCCCGCAAAGCCGCAACCCGTGTGAGACCCATGAAGATCGCCAATCGTGAGATTTCCCCCGCCCATCCGCCGCTCGTGATCGCCGAGATCGGCATCAACCACGGTGGCGACCTGGCCGTCGCGAAGGAGATGGTGCGTCTTGCCGCCGGTGCGGGCTGCGAGATGATCAAGCACCAGACCCATATCATCGAAGACGAGATGACGGAGGAGGCGAAGACGATCTTCCCGCCCAATGCCGATGTCTCGATCTGGGATGTGATGGAACGCCTGCGCGCTGTCGCTGGAGGATGAGGCGGAACTGAAGCGCTACACCGAGAGCCTCGGGATGATCTGGATCTCGACGCCGTTTTCGCGCGCGGCTGCCGATTTTCTCGAAACGCTGGACGTGCCCGCCTACAAGATCGGATCGGGCGAGGCGGACAACCTGCCGCTGATCCGCCACATCGCGCGCAAGGGCAAACCCGTCATCATGTCGACCGGCATGCAGACCATCGAGACGCTCCGCGCCAGCGTGGCGATCCTCGACGAGGCGGGGGTCGACTACGCGCTTCTGGAATGCACGAACCTCTACCCCAGCCCGGCCGAGATCGTGTCGCTTGCAGGGCGTGACGGAGTTGCGGAAGGCCTTTCCGAAGGCCGTCGTCGGGTTTTCCGACCATTCCATCGGGCCGGAAATGGCGCTGGCCTCGGTGGCGCTCGGCGCCTGCATTCTGGAGCGGCACTACACCGACACGCGCTACCGCAAGGGGCCGGATATCATCAATTCGATGGACCCGGCGGAGCTGCGCTTCCTGATCGACCGCTCGCAAGGAAATCTGGATCGCGGCGAACAACCCCAAAAAGCGGAGCGCCGCCGAGGAAGTCGGTCTATCGCTTCGCCCGCGCCTCTGTCGTGGCCGACCGCGACCTGCCCGAGGGCCATGTGATCGCCGAGGCCGACATCTGGGCCCGCCGCCCCGGCTCGGGCGAGATCGCGGGCTATGATTTCGACAAGGTGCGTGGGCAAGCGGCTGACCCGCGCGGTCACGCGCAACACCCAGTTGAAATGGAGCGATCTGGCGTGATTGCGCCCTCGGGCCGCATCTTTTATAGCGCGTGACTGAATGAGGGCGAAGGCAGGCAGATGATCATTTCCGAGCAATACAACTTCATTTTCGTCCATATTCCGAAGACAGCCGGTCTCTCGGTCACCGATGCCTTCGGCAAATATGGGCGGCCTCGAGGCCGCACGATCTGGCGATCGATCTCGCGCCGCCTGCCTTTCACGGAGAGCCCGGCGACAGCGCACTTCCGAGTGCATGAGCCGGCGAGCAAGATGATCGCCAAGCTGACGCGGCCGGTATTCGACCGCTTCCTCAGCTTTTCGGTGGTCCGCAACCCGTTCGATCATGCGGTTTCGCACTATGAATACATGAAGCAGTTCCGCATCAAGTCGACTGCGGACAAGGTCGGCGAGATGAGCTTTCGCGGCTATCTTGAATACCGCATGAGAAAGCCGTTCTGGAATGATACGATCTTTGCGCGGATGCCGGACCAAAGCTACTACTTGACCGACAGGTCCGGCGCCCTCGCGGTCAAACGGCTCGTTCGGTTCGAAAATCTGAACGCAGAGCTTGAACAGCTAAGCCGCGATCTGGCGCTTCCGGATTTCGCGCTTCGCCACGTGAACAAGACCAAGGCCGACAAGAAACCGATGGCGAGCTACTACGATCCTACCACAGAAGATCTGGTGCGAAAGATTTACGACCGCGATTTTGAGCTGCTTGGTTACTCCCGCGATCTGCCTGCTTTTGGCTAGGACGGGTCTTTGTACCCGTTTTCAAGCCAATATTGTCGGACCCAGGGAATTGCGCCGCGCCCATATCGCGGGAAATCGGCCCACGAGCTGCGGTCGGGACGGATCACGTCGATCGGGCGCGGGTCGCCGTGAAACGCGACAATCTTGGTGCCCGGGTCCGGTAGGCGCGGCACGCGCAGCCGATCGACAAACATCGGCTGCCGCAGATGCTTCTTGAAACTGATGACCCAGTCGCGCGGCCATGCTGTCCAGGATGTGACGTGATGCTGAACGAACCGCTGTTCGATGCCGAAGGTATCGAATGCGCCCGTGGGATCGGCCTGAAAGCGTTCAGCGATCTGGGGTTGAGACCCGATGTCAAAGCTGAAAACACCTGATGCAAGGGACGGCTTGGGGTTGGTGCTGCCGCGACGCCAGCCCGGTCCCCCGGCGATTGACACGAAATCGCCCGGAACATCGAAAAACGGATCGATCGCGTCGACAATCACCGAATCCAGATCGATGAAAAGCGCCCGGCCCTTCAGCCCGTAAAGATCCGGCACGAAGACCGATAACTTGGGCCACGCCCCCTTCTTCCAGTGCTGCGGGCCATACCCCAATTCTGGGATCGGGAAGGCTTCTATGCCGTCGTCAAGCCCTTCTGGCTCGGGCGTCAGGCAGACGAATCGGACCTTTCCGGATAGATTTCTGCGCACAGCGGAATGCAAAACGTTCACATAACTCGCCGGATAAAGCGAACCCCATTTCATGCAGAGAACGATTCTGGGCTGTTCCATCGGCACAGCATCTCACCTTTCCTGTGGTCCGAAACAGGTAGATCACAGGGTCCGCGCTGTCCAGCCGCCAGCACCCATTGAGATCGTCGCCACAGTCATTTAGCTTTGCCCATATCTTTCACCCGGGTAAGTGATGCCGCCAATGGATCAGCACGGACGGATCGCGCAATGATACGCTTCCTAAAATCCCTTCGCCGGCGACGGCGGGAAATGCGATTGGCGAAAGCAACCCCAGAGGAGACCTTCACCCGCTACTACCACCGCAACACATGGGGTGACCGGGAAAGCGCGTCCGGCAAAGGCTCGAATCTCGCCGTGACTGCCGCTTTGCGCGGTGCCTTGCCCGGCGTGTTCCGGGAGTTCGGAATTGCTTCGCTTCTTGACGTCCCATGTGGTGATTTCAATTGGATGTCGCGGGTCGACCTTGGCGGCATCGACTATACTGGCGGCGATATCGTGCCAGATCTCATTCAAGCCAATACGGCACGTTACGGTGAACGCGGGACGAAATTCGAAGTCATTGACCTGATGAAAACCCCCTTGCCGAAGGTGGACATGGTTTTCACGCGCGACTGTCTGGTTCACCTTTGCCTGGCGGATGCCGCCGCCGCGATCAAGAATATCAGCGAGAGCGGCTCAACCTATCTGATGGCGACGACGTTCCCCGAGACTGAGACGAATGCCGATATACTGACCGGACAATGGCGGGCACTTGATCTTTGCAAGCCTCCGTTCAATTTTCCTGCCGCCTTGCAGCTGGTCGATGAGGCGTTTCAGAACGCTGCCGGACAGCACAGCGACAAGGCGATGGGAATTTGGCGGATATCCGATCTGCCCTCTCCCGGACCGATCGGCGCCACCGACACGCCGTGACTTCATCCCTTGCGTCCGTCACGCGCTGTCGCCTGCCAATTTCGACAAGCCGAGGTCCACCACCGCCCCTCGAAAACGTCAGAAGCGATAGCCGAACCGATCGATCTCCGGCGCGAAGTGTGTGGCGATGAACGCCGCCGTATCATCGCTGTAATAGGCGCGATAGTCATTCCGGTGTGAGCGGTTGCGATGTGGAATAGCCTGCCCTAGTCCAAGCCGCTCTTTCCAGGTGCGCTTCAGATCAATCCGACCCGCGACGTGTTGGAAGTCATCTTCCAGGTTCTCCACCGAGCCAACAAAATCACATCCGTCCAGCCAGAACATCTGTGTCCGGCGCTGAATTGGTGCCAGATCGGGCGTACGCCAGAGCTCGTCCTGATGGACGAAAAGCGCGTCCTCGGTCAACCATTGCGCAAAGCCCATATCCTGCATCGCCTTCTGATACTCTGCGCTTTCGTTTTTCCTGATGCGCTTGGCGCACATGAACGCATAGACCGAGACCATCCTGTCCCACGGATTGCGCACGAATCCGAAGGCAAAGCGACCCGCGCGGATTTCAGGCTGGAGATAGAAAAGAGGCGCATGGCCGGGCACGGATTTCGTGATGCCACCCAGACGCGATGTCACAGACTGTCCGGCGGATTTCGGGACGTGGATGAAGATGTAATTTGGTCCAACGACGGTCATTTGTACTTGCCCAACTGAACGGCGGTACCGCAGTGATATCCTTCAAGGCATCGGCAGGCCGGCCTATCCACCGTTCTTGGTATCGCGAATAAGGAGTGATACCTAGACTTTCGGCTCTCTTCTGTCCATGACCGGACGCAGCTTGGCGACTTGCCCGGAATTGAAGCGGCCCATATCGTGACGCGGAACCATAGACAGAGGCTCATGACCCGTTCCCTTCTCTTTGTCACCGGCACCCGCGCCGATTTCGGCAAGCTGGAACCCCTCGCCATCGCCGCGCGGGATGCGGGCTTTGGCGTCGCGTTCTTCGTTACCGGTATGCATATGCTCGACCGCTACGGGCTGACGAAGAATGAGGTGCACCGGCTTGCGAATGTTCGCGTCCACGAATTCTTGAACCAGCGCCCCGGCGATCCGCAGGACATCATCCTCGCCAAGACCGTGACCGGCTTTTCCGACTATGTCACCGAACACCGCCCCGACCTCGTTGTCGTCCACGGCGACCGGGTGGAGGCGCTGTCGACGGCGCTGGTGGCCGCGACGAATTACATCCGCTCGGCCCATATCGAGGGCGGCGAGGTTTCGGGCACGATCGATGAGGTCTTCCGGCATTGTAATACCAAGCTTGCGAGCCATCATTTCGTGTCGTCCGAGGCAGCCGGTGAACGTGTGAAGGCACTCGGCGAACCCGCCGAACGCATCCATATCATCGGCTCGCCAGAGCTGGATTTTCACGCCGGGCCCTCGGGCGTCAGCATCGACGCGGTGCGCGCGCGCTATGATATTCCCTTCGCGGACTACGGCGTCTGCGTCTTTCATCCTGTCACGTCCGAGGCCGAGACGATGGGCGGTCAGGCGGCTGCGCTTTTCGGTGCGCTGGATGCTTCTGGGCGCAACTTCGTGGCCATCGCGCCGAACAACGATCCCGGTTCCGAGGCGATCTTCGCCGCGCTGGAAAGCCTCCCGGCAGGGCGTTTCCGCGTCCTGCCCTCCATGCGGTTCTCGCATTTCTCGGAGTTGATGAAGAACGCGAAGGCGATGGTGGGAAACTCCTCCGCCGGTGTGCGCGAGGCGCCTTTTCTGGGCATCCCGTCGCTCGATATCGGTACGCGGCAGACCAACCGTTCGGATGCGCCGTCGATCACCTGCGCCGCTGCGGACGATGCCGACGCCGTCGCGCGGTTCCTGGGCGAGGACTGGGGCAAGTCCTTTCCGCGTCACGAGGCCTTTGGGGCAGGTCGGGCGGCCGAACGCTTCGTCGGGGTACTGAATGATCCGGCGTTCTGGGACGGAACACTCCAGAAGAAGTTCCACGACTACGGCCGGGACGGCGCATGACCGCGCCCACGGGCATCGTTCTGCGGGTCTATGGCTGGGTGGCGCGGGGCTTGGGGCTGATCGCGCCATGGGCGCTGCGGCGGCGGGTGAAGCGCGGCAAGGAAGACCCCGTCCGCTGGCGCGAGAAGCTGGCACAGAGCACCGTTGCGCGCCCGGACGGCCCCTTGGTCTGGCTTCATGCCGTGGGGCTTGGCGAGGTCATGGCGCTACGAGGACTGATAGATGAGATGGCGGCGCGCCGGCCTGATCTGAGCTTTGTCATCACTTCGACCGCGCGCAGTTCGGCCGAGGTCGTCGGGGCGAACCTGCCGCCACGCACGGTGCACCAGTTCCTCCCCTTGGATGCGCCGCGCTTCGTCCGGCGGTTCCTCGACCATTGGCGGCCCGACCTGTCGGTCTGGTCCGAGCAGGATCTGTGGCCCAACTTCGTGCGCAAAATCCATGCGCGGGGCATCCCCCTTGCGCTGGTCAATGCGCGGATGAACGACAGGGCCGGAAAGGCGCGCGGCAGGGCAGGGCGGCTCTACGCCGATCTATACGCCCGCTTCAGGCTGATCGCGGCCCAGGACGACGCCAGCGCCCGCGCTTTGGAGGCGCTTGGCGCGCCGGGGCCGGTCCTGAGGCACCGGTCGCTCAAGCTCGCGGCACCGCCCCTTGCCGCAGATGCGACAACGCTCCAGACGCTGACGGTGGCGGTTGGAGGTCAGGCGCGCTGGTGCCTCGCCTCGTCGCACCCCGAGGATGAGGCGGTCGCGTTCGCGGCGCTCAAGGCGCTGCGGGGCGCTGGAGATACAGCCCTTCTGATCGTCGCACCACGCCGGATCGAGCGGGGGGCCGAGATCGTCGCCACGGCAAGGGCACAGGGCCTCAGGGCCGCGCTGCGATCCACCGGCAGCGGCCCCGAGGGGTGCGACGTCTATGTCGCGGATACGTTCGGCGAGATGGGCCTTTGGTATCGCCTTTGCGACCGCGTCCTGATGGGTGGCAGTTTCGGACCCGTCGAGGGACACAACCCGTGGGAACCTGCCCGCCTCGGCGCGGCGGTGCTGCATGGGCCGCGCGTCGCGAACTTCGCGACCGACTATGCGGCGCTGGACGAAGCCGATGGCGCGCGGCTGGTCCGGGATGCGGAGGAGGTCGTCGCGCAGTTGACCGGCGACCTGCGCCCCGTCGCCGCGCGCGCGAAGGCGCTGGCCGAACAGGGTTCGCGCGACATCTCCGATCTCGCGGAACGGCTCGTCGCGCTGATGCCGGAGGGCGGTCATGCCTGACCGGCCCTTCCCCTCGCGCCGCCTGCGGCTGGCGCTGATCCTCTACCGCGCGCTGTGGTGGATCGGCCTGCCCGCCGTGCTTCTCTATCTGCGCAAGCGCGGTGCGAAGGACGCGGACTATACGCGCGACCTCTCCGAACGCTTCGGACGCCATGCGCCGATGGCGGGCGATCCGCCGGTCTGGATCCACGCGGTTTCGCTGGGCGAGATGCGGTCCGTCGAGCCGCTGGTGCGCGCTTTGCTCGACCGGCGCGAGCGGGTCGTCCTGACCCACTTCACCCCCGCCGGCCGGCGGGAGGCGCACAAGGCTTTCGCGGGTGAGATCGCGGTAGGGCAGGTCCGCTCGGTCTGGGTGCCGTTCGAGCTCGGCTTCGCCTGGCGGCACTTCTTCCGCGCCTTCCGGCCGCGGTACGGCCTCGTCATGGAGATCGAGATCTGGCCCGTCATGCTCATGCAATGCCGGAAGGCGGGCGTGCCCCTGTTCATGTGCAACGCGCAGTACCCGTCGAAATCCTTCGCCCGCGACAGCAACGGTATGGGCCTTCGCGCCGAACTGATGCGCGGCTTCTCCGGCGCCTTGGTGAAATCCGACCTCCAGCGCGATCGCTTCACTTCGGTCGGCGTCGCGCCCATCGCCGTGACGGGCGAGCTGCGCTTCGACCAGCCGATCCCGCCCGCGCTTTTGGCGGCCGCGTCGCCCGCAAGGGCCGCTCTGGCCCGCGACAGGCCGGTCGTGACGCTCGCGAGCGTCGTGGAAGGTGAGGATGCTCTTTATCTCGACGCCATCGCACGGTTGCTAGCCGCCCACGATGCGGCGGGCCAGCCGCGCCCGCTTTTCGTCTATGTCCCGCGCGCGCCGGAACGCTTCGGCGCTGTGGCGGAGATGATCGCGGCGCGGGGATTGAGCTTCCAACGCCGCAGCGTGGCGCTGACCGGCGATCTCGCGGTGACGGACGTGCAACCCGCCGACATCCTCCTCGGCGACAGCATGGGCGAGATGTATTTCTACCTCGCTCTGGCCGACAAGGTGATCGTCGGCGGCGGTTTCACCCCGCACGGCGCGCATAACGTCATCGAACCCCTGGCGCTCGGGAAACCGGTCATCGTCGGACCGGAAATCCACACGATCGAATATCCCGCTGTCGAGGCCATCGCGGCGGGCGTCTGCCTGCATGTGAAGGACCGGGTGGGGCTTGATGCCGCCCTTGCGCCGAACGCGGACTTCGCCCCGACCGAGGCGCAGATCGCCGCCTTCTTCGATGCCCATGCCGGGGCGACCGAACGGACACTGTCCGCAATCCCGGCGTTGCTGTCCGCTACCAGCCGCTGAAACCGCCGTCGACGTTCACGAGTTGCCCGGTCATGTAGCCCGCTTCCTTCGAGCAGAGGAACAGCATCACATCCGCGATCTCGTCCGGCTGCGCCATGCGTCCCGCCATGATAAGCTCGCCCACCCGGCGCTGGAATTCGTCGGAATGGCCGTTGAAGACCGCGCCCGGAGCGATGGTGTTGACCGTCGCCTGCCGCTTCGCCCAGTAGCCGGCGAGCCAGAGGGTCAGGCCGTGGATGCCCGCCTTGGTGGTAGAATAGGCCGAGAAACTCTTGAACGGCATCCCCTCGTAGATCTGATGGTGCGGGCCGTTCAGCGCATACATCGAGGCCACGTTGACAAGGGCCGCCGGATAGCGCCCGACGATATCGCGGTCCATCTGGCGGGCGATCATGAACGCGCCGGTGAGGTTGGTGCGGAGCGTCTTTTCCCAATCGGCGACGGAGGTATTGGCGAAGTCGGGAAAGCTCTTTCCCGCGCCCATCAACATCTCACCCGTGATGGCCGCGTTGTTCAGGACCACGTTCGGCTCCCACCCATCCGCGAGGATGCGCTGGAAGATGCCTTCGACCGCAGCCTCATCGCCCACGTCGAGATCGTAGAAGCGGAAGCTGTCGTTCCCCTCATGCGCAGCCATCAAGCGCGTCGGCCCGCTTGCCGGGCAGGTCGGAGGCCACGACCCGCGCCCCCTGCGCCAGCATCCGGCGCACATAGGTCGATGCCCAGCACTCCGCCCGACCCGGTGATGAAGACGGTGCGACCTTTCAGTTGCTCAGACATCGACCTGACCTTTCAGCTTTTCGGACATGAGGAATTCCACCAGGCGGAAGTCGAACTCGCTGTCGATATCGACGCAGCGTTCGGGCGCCATGAGATAGGGGATGACGCGGCCCTCATAGAGGCCCTTGGCCGTCCGCAGATAGTCGGGCGCGACGACATAGGTCGAGGCTGCGTGCTCATAGACGATCGGTGCCTGCTGCCGCGCGACGACGCCGCCGGGGAGCGGTTTGGAGACATGCAGCGCGCCGGTCTCATCCGGCTCGACGAGGTTGAAATAGGGGTTCTTCCGCGCCTCGCAGCAGGACATGACCATGTCGGGGCGTTCCTTGCGGAAGAGCGCCAGCGCCTTGGTGATGTCTTCAGGCGTCGCGGAGCGGCGACGTGGCATCAAGGTCGAGGAACGCCTCAGCCTTGCCCGCCAGTGCCTCGGTTGCCTCCAGCGCGTGCTGCCAGACGCCCCATTTGCCCGCCGTATCGGTCGCCAGATGCGCCGGGCGCAGGCCGATGTCGAGGCAGCCGCGTGAAATCGCGTGGGCAAGGATTTCCGCGCTGTCAGTGGAGACGACGACGGTATCGACCTCCGGATGCTCCAGCAGCTGATCGAGCGACCAGTCGATCAGGGGCCGCCCGCAGAGGGGTCGGAAGTTCTTGCCCGGCACGCCCTTAGAGCCTTTTCGCACCCCGATATGGCCGATGATCATTCAGTACTCCCCCGTGACGTCCCCGGTAAAACGCCGCGCCTGATAGGCTTCTACGATCATCCGGGCCGAGGGCAAGGCCAGATCGAAGCGCGGCAGATGCTCCACATCCGAGACCGGCTTGCCTTCGATCAGCGCGAGGAAATCGCGCATCGCCGCCAGGAACATTTCGTTGCGCTCGAACGGCAGCGAAAGCTGTTCCCACGCGCCGTCCCTGGCGATCAGATAGTGGCCGGCGTGAAGGTCGAACTCCACCGTATGCTTCGTCCCGCGCAGATTGAGACGGCGGAGGAAGACCGGCGAGAGATAGTCCATCGCCACGCTGACGGCCGCGCCGTCGCGAGTCAGCGCGATCTCGTCCGAGAAATCGACGCCGGGATACCGCCCATGACCGATGCTCGTCACCGCCCCAAGTGTAAGGCCGGGGAACAGCGTCGCGGCCAGATCGAGCTCATGGCAGAGGTCGAGAAGCACGCCGCCGCCCTTCGCCTCCGCCGCATAGCTGTCGGCGAAGCGCCAGTTCTGCCGCCATTGCCGCACGTCATGGCCGATCTCGAACCGTGCGCGGTAGATGTCGGAAAGGTCCATCCGCGCCAGCTGCCGGAAGGCCGGGTGATAACGCATCATGTAGCCGAGCATCGACCGCTCCGCGACCGGCTGGGCGAGTGTCTCGATCGCCGCAAGGTCCGCCGGATCGTAAGCCAGCGGCTTCTCGACATAGAACGGCAGCCCGCGTTCGGCGCAACGCGTGATGAGCGGGCAGCGGACCTGCGTCGCCGTAGCGATCACGACCCCGTCGCAGCCGTCAAGCTGCGTGCCCTCTGGCCGAAACTCCCGATAGGGAACCAAGACGGCCTCGACCCCCAGCGCTTCCAGGTTGTCCTTGTGGCGGCGGCCGATCGAGCCTGCGCCGATCACCGCGATACGCATTGCCATCTGACTGGTCCCCGTCCCGGAAATCCCGCCCCATCTCGGCCAGACGGCGCGAAAATGCAAGCCCGGCGCAGCGGGAGCGCTTCGCATTCGGCAAGAATGGGGCGGCGTGAACTCAGCAATTGTGTCCGTTCAGCGCCTTTGAGTCGCGCCCGGCACCGATCCCGCTGCGCACCGCAGGATTGTCACGCGAGCGCGGCCAATAAGCCGCTCAACCGTCGCGATAAATCCCACGAAACTCCGCTTCTCCGCCATGATTCGGCCATGCGTCACCGGCATTACTGTTACCAAGGGGCACAGAGATGGACAGGACGGAAAAGATGAAAATCGCGGCACTCATTCTCAGCCAGTTCTCGCGCAGCAAGTCCAGCGAAACGGATGCGTTCGAAAAGCGCCTGAACGACATGGGCCAGCAGTCCAAGCGTCGCAGCCGCGTCGCTCTGCCTTCGCTCTTCATTCGCCACGCGAACGTCGCCTGATCCCGGATCGGGATCAGAAGTTCACGGTGACGCCGGGCAGGTCGAGTTCCTTGACCAGATCGCGAACTTCCTGACGCGCCGCGACATTGGAAATGTTGAGGTTCTCAACCCCGATATCGCGCAGATCAAGAAGCGTCAGGCCACGCGGGAAGAGTTCGCGGAAGATCACCCGCTCGGAAAAGCCGGGCGCCACGCGGAAGCCGATCCGCTTTGAGAGTTGATCGAGCGCCGCCCCCACCTTCCGCTTGTTATGCATCTGCTGCGCCCCCAGGCGATTGCGCAGCACGATCCAGTCGATCGGCTTCAGCCCGGCCCGCGCCCGAAGCTGGCGGGCATGCCAGACCATCTCGGAATAGATCGACGGGCCGATGACGCGGCTCGTATCGGGATCGACGCGCGCCAGAAGGTCGAAGTCGATGAAACTGTCATTCAGCGGCGTGATGAGCGTATCGGCCAGCGAATGCGCCACCTGACTTAGCCGTGTATGTGAGCCGGGGCAGTCGATGACGATGAAATCCGCTTCCCGTTCCAGCCCCGCGACGGCGGCGGACAGGCGATGGTCAAATGCATTCTCGCCCTCGGCAAGCGTCGCCTGATCGACCTCGGGCAGATCCCGGTAGTCGATCATCGGAAGCTCCGCCCCTTCCTTGCGGGTGAAGGCGCGGCGGTTTTCGACATAGCGGCCAAAGCTGCGCTGCCTGAGGTCGAGGTCAAGCGCACCGACCTTGTGACCCATCCGGGCCAGAGCCGTCGCCACATGCATGCAGGTCGTGGACTTGCCCGACCCGCCCTTCTCGTTTCCTACGACGATAATATGCGCCACGCGTCTGTCCCCGCTCTAGTTCCGTGTCCCCGGAATCAAAAGGCGCGCCGTTTCCAGCGCGCCCTTACTATATGTTGTGCGCCTTGTCTTGCAAAGCGCTATAGGCTCAAAATCCGAGGCCAGCGTACTTGTTCTTGAATTTCGACACGCGGCCACCGGTATCCATCAGCTTGGCCGAGCCACCCGTCCAGGCCGGATGGGCCAGGGGGTCGATGTCGAGCGACAGCGTGTCGCCTTCCTTGCCCCAGGTAGAGCGGGTCTGATAGACCGTGCCGTCGGTCATCTTGACCGAGATCGTGTGGTATTCGGGATGAATGTCTTTTCTCATGGTCCCGCTCCTTATGCCTCGGCCTTGGGCTTGTAGTTGGTGACTTCGGCGATCCGGGCGGATTTGCCGCGACGGTCGCGCAGATAGTAGAGCTTGGCGCGGCGGACACGGCCGCGGCGCACGACCTCGATCGAATCGATGTTGGTCGAATAGAGCGGGAAGACGCGCTCGACGCCCTCACCGAAGGAAATCTTGCGGACGGTGAAGGACGCGGCGATGGTGCTGCCGCCCTTGCGTGCGATGCAGACGCCCTCGTACATCTGAACGCGCGAACGCGTTCCTTCCGTCACTTTGTAGCCGACACGAACCGTGTCGCCCGCCTTGAAGTCCGGGACGGACTTGCCGAGAGCGGCGATCTGCTCGGCCTCCAGTTGCGCGATCAGGTTCATCGCGTGATCCTTTCAATGCTCGCGGTGGTCCCGCGATGGTGTGCGCGCCAGAGAGCTCCAGGTCTTCATCGGGTCCGCATTGTGCGCCCGCCGGAGGTCAGGTCATCATTCCTTCTTGTACCGCCTCTGACCGCACCTTGCCGAAGAAGGCGAAGGGCATGGGCCAATAGACCGCGTATCCGGTCGACTCATCAAAGCCCCGGACGGGCGGGGTATAGGGGTGGTCAACTTCGCAATCAAGGGATTTATGCGACGGATACGCGGACTGAACGTCAGTTTTTCCGCCGCGCGTCTTGAAGCGCCGCCCAAAGGTCTGGCCGTCGCGCCTTCGTCAGTGCCTCGGCCTCCATCCGCCGCCACTTCTCGATCTCGCGGTGATGGCCCGAGGTGAGAACAGGCGGGATTTCGCGGCCTTCCCAGACCGCCGGCTTTGTGTACTGCGGATGCTCCAGAAGCCCATGCGAATGGCTCTCCTCCTCGGTCGAACTGGCGTTGCCGAGGACACCCGGCAGAAGCCGCACGGTCGCGTCGATCATCGCCTGCGCCGCGATCTCCCCGCCGGTCAGGACGAAGTCGCCAAGACTGACCTCTTCGACCGCATAGTGATCGAGGACGCGCTGGTCGACGCCCTCGAACCGGCCGCAAAGCATGGTGATGCCTTCGGCTCCGGCCCAGCGTCGGGCGGTCGCCTGATCGAAGGGGCGCCCGCGCGGCGACAGGTAGACGACCGGCCAGTCGGCGCGGTCCGGCGGCGTTCCGATGGCTGCCTGATCAAGGGCCGCGGCCACGACATCGGCGCGCAGCACCATGCCCGCGCCGCCACCTGCGGGGCTGTCATCCACGTTGCGGTGCTTGCCGATGCCGAAGGGGCGGAGGTCGATGGTCTCTAGCGACCATAACCCATCACCAAGCGCCTTGCCGGTGAGCGAGAGGCCCAGCGTCCCCGGAAATGCCTCGGGGAACAGCGTGATGATCCGCGCCGCCCAGGCGCCCTTGACGCGAAGAGGCTCGGCCATCAGATCGCGGGGCTGGGCCGAGACGGAAACCCGCAACCGCCCGTGGGATTTGAGTTTTTCCCCGTCACTCACGCCTCAGACTCCTCGGGCGGGTCGGCGACGATGCGGCCTGCGGTGAGGTCCACGGTCGGAACGATGGCCTTGGTGAAGGGCAGAAGAAGCGCGGTCTTCAGGCCGGGGGCGTAGATCTCGATGATGTCGCCCGCACCGTGATTGTGGACCGCGCGGACGGTGCCGAGTTTGGCGCCGCCGGTATCAAAGACCTCAAGCCCGATCAGGTCGGCGTGGTAGAATTCGTCATCTGGCAGGTTCGGGAGCAATGACCGGTCGGCAAACAGTTCGACGCCGCGAAGTGCGTCGGCCTCTTCCTTGGTCCCGATCCCCGAGAGACGGGCGGCAAAACCGTTCGGAATGGTTCGGGTGATCCGAACCGTGAAGCTGCGGCTGCCATCCTCGGTCCAGAGGGGGGCATAGGCGGCGATGGCTTCGGGCTGGGCGCAGAAGCTTTTGAGCCGGACCTCGCCGCGCACGCCGAAGGCGCCGCCGATGACGCCGACACAGATGCGGTCAGTTGCCATTGGGCGCCTCCGGTGTGCACTCGGCCGCCACAGGTGCGGCGACCGGTTTTGCGGTGATCAGCCGATCGGCCTTGATCCCCAGCCAGAACGACCCGGCACAGAGCGTGACGGTGACGATCCGGCGGAGGAAAAAGCCGATCAGCATGGGATTTCAGCGCCTTATTCGGTCGCTGCTTCTTCGGCGGCGACCTCTTCGACCGGCGCCTCGACCGGCGCTTCCACCGGGGCTTTCGCGGCCTCGGCGGCAGCTGCGGATTTCGCAACCTTCTCCTCGGCGCGCTTCTTCGCCTTGTCGCCCGGTTCGGCCTTTTTCATGTTGGCGCGGGTGGGTTTCTCTCTCACGCCAGCGGCTTCCAGCATGCGGGCGATACGGTCGGTCGGCTGGGCGCCGTGGCTCAGCCAGTACTGGACGCGCTCCATGTTCATCTTCACGCGCTCTTCGCTGTCTTTCGGCAGAAGCGGGTTGTAGGTGCCAAGCTTCTCAAGGAAGCGGCCGTCGCGTGGCATGCGGCTGTCGGACGCGACGATCGAATAGAACGGGCGCTTCTTGGAGCCCCCACGGGCGAGGCGGATTTTCATAGCCATGTCAGTATCTCCTTTGTTTGGCTTTAAAGCAGGCAAGTGCCTGTCATTCCTGGGTTATTTTTGCAGTTTCTCATGATGCCTGATGACCTCGCGGATGACGAAGTTCAGGAATTTCCGGGCGAATTCGGGATCGAGATCGGCCTCTTGCGAGAGCCGTTCGAGCCGTTCGATCTGTTGCGCTTCGCGCGCCGGATCGGAGGGCGGCAGGTCGTGTTCGGCCTTGAGGCGACCCACCGCCTGGGTGTGCTTGAACCGTTCGGCGAGCGTATAGACGAGAATCGCGTCGAGCCGGTCGATCGAACTCGCGATGGCCCTTGAGGAGGCTCGCGGCGCGGGTGGTCGGGTCAGTCATTCGGGCCTCCTGCATCCGTCGGGGATCCGTAGGGTTCGCGTCGTGCATCCGTAGCTACACCGTCTCGACGGGGCGTGCCGGTTGCGAGGGCGGTGTTTTGGGTATTTGGGCAATGAAGAAGCGAGAAGGTCATGCAAGGCCCTCCGGCTTCGGGTGGCGGTAGACGAAGCAGTCTTTGCCGTCAGGGCAGAGAGCGTCGCGGTCGCGGACTGCGCCGAGCCGTTCGGCGAGGGCGACGGAACGGCTGTTGGCGGGGTGGATGTAGCTGACCGCCGTGGTCCAGCCGAGGGTGCCGAAGGCATGGGCGCGGGAGGCTTCGGTCGCTTCGCGCGCGAAGCCCCTGCCCTCCGCCCTGTCAGACCAGAGAGTCCAGCCAAGCTCGCGCTCCGGCCAGCCTTCGGGATACCAGGCACCCGCCATGCCGAGGGGGCTATCGGGCGCGGATTTGTCGGCGAGGACGAACATGCCGTAGCCGCGCATCGCCCAGTGGCCGATGACATGGCCCCAGGCGCGCCACGCCACGGCGCGGTCGTGCGGGCCGCCGATGTGGCGTGCGCGATCCGAGGTTGCGAAGGCGGCCCAGGCCTCGAAGTCGTCGCCGCGCGGCGCGCGCAGGATCAGGCGGTCGGTCTCCAGATCAAAGGTTGGGGAAAGCACGATCATGCCGCCATCCCCGGATGGCGCCAGAGGCCAAGAGACTGGCCGAGGTGCAGGATATCGCGCTCATGCACCGCGCCGACGCGGCGGGCGAGCGTCTGCGACCGGCTGTTGGCAATGTCGATCAGCGACATGAGCGGGCCGAGCCTCATGGCGCGCTGTGCATGATCGCGCGCGGCCAGAACCGCCTCAGTCGCGATGCCGCGACCCTCGAACCCGTCATAGATGTGCCAGCACAGTTCCGGCTCCGGCCAGCCGTCGTGGAAGACGACGCCGACGCGGCCGGCGATGACGCCGGTGTCGCGCTCCTCCACCGTCCAGAAGCCGAAGCCGCGCAGGGTCCAGTGGCCGATGTTGATGAGAAGCCAGCGCCAGGCGCCGACGCGCGGCACCGGTCCGCCCACGTAGCGCGAGCGGTCGGAGGCATAGAAGGCCGCCATCGCATCGAGATCGCTTTCGCGCGGTTCGCGCAGGGTCAGGCGGTCGGTTTCCAGCACCGGGATGGGCGCACGCGCGATCATGCAGCCACCTCACAGGCAGGGTGACGCCAGCGGTTGACGACAGGAATGCGATCCTTGTGGTGCGCGCCCTCCGAGCGTGCGTCGAGTTTGCGCGCGACGGCTTCGGATGCCGGATTCGCCGGATCGATGAGGCTCATCAGCGGCGCGAGGCCGAGCGTGCCGCAAGCCCAGCCGCGGGCGGCGCGGGCGGCTTCGGTCGCATAGCCGTGGTTCTGGAACTCCGGATAGATGACCCAGCTCAGCTCCGGCTCCTCGCGCCAGCCGGGATGGAAGATGCCGACCCGGCCGACCGGCATGCCGGTTCGGGTGTCGCCGACCCAGAAGGTGCCGTACCCCCTGAGCGCCCATTGCCCCACCTGCATGGCGACACCGGTCCAGGCATCACTGGCGTCCGCCGGACCCCCGATGAAGCGGGAGGCATCCGTCGCGCAGAAGGCGATGAACGCCTCGGCATGGGTGTCCGTGACCGGGCCGAGCGTGAGGCGCGCGGTCGAGAGCGTGGGTGCGGAGGTCAGGCGGGTACTCATGCCGGCGCCCGCAGATCGTGGAGGATCACCACGTCGCCTTCATCGACGCCGGGGCGGTCGGAATGGACCCCGCCGAGACGCAAGGCGAGGGCGATGGAGCGGTCGTTGCCGGGCGCGATGATGCTGATGACGTGGTTCCAGCCGAACTGGGCGCGGACCCAGCCCATCACGGCACGGGCGGCTTCTGCGGCATAGCCCTTGCCCTCGGCCTCGGGCAGGACGAACCAGCCGAGTTCGGGCTCGGGGAAGCCGACGGGATGATAGATGCCGACCTCGCCGAGATAGGCGCCGTCGCGGCGACCCTCGACCGAGAAGGGACCGTAGCCGAGAAGCGGCCATTGCCCGACCTCGGAGGCCCAGATGCGCCAGGCCTCGGCCCGGCTGACGGGGCCGTCTTCATGGACGGACGCGGTCGGAGGCGTAGAAGGCGGCACGGTGTTCGAAATCCTCGAGCCGCGGCATGCGCAGGCGGAGGCGTTCGGTGACGAGTTCGGGGGCGTGGCCCATGCCGTTCGGCGCGCGGTCTTTCTGCGAAAGATCGTGCCTCCGGCGGGACTGTCTGGGCCACAGGGAACGCATGGATTATTTCTTCTTCCCGAAGCCGCCAAGGCCCGAAAGGCCGCCGGGAAGGTTCATTCCGCCCATTCCGCCAAGGCCGCCCGGCATCTTGCCGGCGCCAAGGCTTTCCTGCATGCCCTTCGACATCGCCTCAAGCTCGGTCGGGCTCATCTTCGACGGATCGGGCATGCCGCCTTTGCCGAACATGCCCTTCATGGCCTGTTTCAGCATGCCGCCTTTGCCCATCTTGCCCATCTTCTTCATCATGTCCGCCATCTGGCGGTGCATCTTCAGAAGCTTGTTGAGATCGGAAACCTCAAGCCCCGCACCGGCTGCGATGCGCTTCTTGCGCGAGGCTTGCAGGAGGTCGGGATTGGCGCGCTCCTTCTTCGTCATCGAGTTGACGAGGGCGATCTGACGGCGGAGGACGCCGTCGTCGAACCCGGCGGCCTCGGCCTGTTTCTGCATCTTTCCCATGCCCGGCATCATGCCCATGATGCCCTGCATGCCGCCCATCTTCAGCATCTGCTCAAGCTGGCTTTTCAGGTCGTTCATGTTGAAAAGGCCCTTCTGGAACCTTTTCATCATGCGCTCGGCCTGCTCCATCTCGAGCGTTTCCTGGGCCTTTTCGACGAGCGCCACGATGTCGCCCATGCCGAGGATGCGTCCGGCGACGCGGGATGCCTCGAAGGTCTCGAGCGCGTCCATCTTTTCGCCGAGGCCCACGAAGCGGATCGGCTTGCCGGTGACGGCGCGCATCGAGAGGGCGGCACCGCCCCTGCCGTCGCCGTCCATCCGCGTGAGGACGACGCCTGTGATGCCGACCTTCGCATCGAATTCCTCCGCCACCTCGACCGCGACCTGGCCGGTGAGGCCGTCGACGACGAGAAGGGTTTCGCGGGGCTTGGCGACGGCGGCGACTTCGGCCACCTCGTTCATCAGGACTTCGTCGATCTGCAAGCGACCGGCGGTGTCGAGCATGTAGACGTCATAGCCGCCGAGCGTGGCCTGCTGCTTCGCGCGCTTGGCGATCTGGACGGCAGTTTCGCCCTTCACGATCGGCAGCGTGTCGACGCCGATCTGGGTGCCGAGGATGGCAAGCTGCTCCATCGCCGCCGGGCGGTTGGTGTCGAGCGAGGCCATGAGGACGCGCTTTTTCTCGCGGTCCTTGAGGCGCTTGGCGAGCTTCGCGGTCGTCGTGGTCTTGCCGCCGCCCTGCAGGCCGACCATCAGGATCGGCGCGGGCGGGTTGTCGATCTTGAGGACGCCGGGGTCGCCTTCGCCCTCCAGCACCTTGATAAGCTCGTCATGGACGATCTTCACGACCTGCTGGCCGGGGGTGACGGATTTGGTGACCGCCTGTCCGGTGGCCTTGCCCTCGACCGCCTTCACGAAGTCGCGGGCGACGGGAAGCGAGACGTCGGCCTCAAGCAGCGCCACACGCACCTCGCGGAGGGCGACGCGCACATCCTCTTCGGACAGCGCGCCCTGTTTCGTCAGCCGGTCGAAGACGCCGCCAAGGCGTTCTGACAGGGTTTCGAACATATGGGCCCTCCTTGGCCTGCTACCTTTGCCCGCCAAGATAGGCAGCGAGCGCCAAAACGACAAACGCACCAGTGGGCGCGACGCGCTGACTGGTGGCGATCCCGGATCAGGTCCGGGACCGGAAGCTATTCGACTTCCGGGATCGGCGGTGGTTTAGGTGAGGAGGAGTTCGGAGTCAAGCCGGGGGGCCGCCGGGACGGGGACAGGGGTGGCAGCGCTCTCGCGAAGAAGCCAGGCGTTGAGCGCCGCGGCACAGAGTTCGAGCCGACGGGTGTCGGTGGCAGAGCTTGCCAGCGTGATCGGGGTATCGCAAAGCGCGGTGCGGATGGCGAGGCTGTGGCCGTCAGGACCGCTCAGCACCCCGGCCATCGTCAGGGCGTCAACCGAAAGAACCTCGTGAATGCGTCCGCAGCGCAGTTCGGCGATGTTCTCCTCGCGGTCGAGGATCAGCCAGACGCGTTCGATGGAAAACAACTGATGGCCCGAAACAGCGAAGAAAAACCCCGCAGCAAGCGTCTGCCAGCCCGCGAGACCGCCCAGAACCTGCATCATGAGGATCGCTGAAGCCAGTGCAAAGAGTGCGAAGAGGCAAAACCAGATGAGCGGCTTCTCTTCGGCGACGAATTGCTGTTCGGTGTGTTTGAGGACTCGCATGAGGGTAAGTCTACTCCCGATTGTGTCGGCCTCAGGGCGGCAATCGGGCGGGATTCGATATTCGTCAAGGTGGCTATCGGCGGCGGTCGGGCTTACCGGAAAGCCAATCCCGCGCCGCCTCGGCGCAGGCGCGGACATTGCCGCCGCTTTGATAGTAGGAGGTCATGGGAACCGGAGCCTCCGATGATTTGAGACGGAGCGCCAGGCGAAGGGTGTCGTCGTTGGATTGGACGAGAATGCCGTCCGGGGTCAGGTCCGCAAGATCGAAGACCTCGCGCCGGTAGCGCAGAAGGTTGCGGCGGCGAAGCTCGACCGTGCCGGTGTTGCGATCGAGGACCAACCAGACCCTTTCTGAGGCGAAGGAGAAGATCGCACAGACAGAGAGCGCAAGCGTCAGAACGAAAAGCGCGGTGAGCATCCCTTCCTCCCGCGCGGCCTGAAAAGCGCCGTAGACAAGACCGATCACGAAAAGTCCGAGAAGAAGCCCCAGAGACCAGGGCTTCTCCTCGATGATAAGGGTCTCTTCGGTTCGTTTGAGCACGCGCATGCGCGAAATCATACGCGCGATTGTGACGCCGCCAAGGCGGGCGGTTCAGGCCGCGAGCGTGTCGATATGCGCCTCGGCGGCCTCCAGCGCCTCGTCGGCGCGGGCGTTGATGGCATCGGCGGCGACGAATTCCACGTCGGTGACGCCGAAGAAGCCCAGCATGTGGCGCAGATAGCCCGAGGCGAAGTCGATACCCGAGCCCATCTTCGTGCCGCCTGAGGACAGTGCCACGATGGCGCGCTTGCCGCTCAGCAGGCCCTCGGGGCCGCTGTCGGTGTAGCGGAACGTCTCACCTCGGCGCGCGATATGGTCGAGCCAGCCTTTCAGCGGCGCCGGCACGCCGAAGTTGTAGATCGGAAGGCCGATCACGAGGACGTCGGCAGCCTTCACCTCGGCCAGAAGCGCATCGGAATAGACGGCAATGTCGGCCTGTTCGGGGCTCCGCGCGTCGGCGGGCGTGTAGACCGCGCCAACCCAGGCGCCGTCGATATGCGGGACGCCCTCGCTCAGGTCGCGGACGGTGACGGCGGCGCCGGGATCGGCGGCGGTCAAGCGGGCGAGGATGCGGTCGGTGAGGCGGCGCGAAACGCTGGCGTTGCCGGTGATGGAGGAGTCGATGCGGAGGATATTGGTCATGGCTTTGGTCCTTGTGAGTGTCTCGCATCCAAAGTTGGACCTTGCATGAACAAACACAACGCGGTTTCATGCACCAACTCTGTTGATGGATGCACACAAGAATGGCTTTCGAGAACTGGGATGAGGTGCGCACAGCCTATCAGGTCGCGCGGGTCGGCACGGTCAGCGGCGCGGCCGAGGTTCTGGGCGTCCACCATGCCACCGTCATCCGCCATATCGACGCGCTTGAGGCGCGGCTCGGCACCAAGCTTTTCCAGCGTCATCCGCGTGGTTATACGCCGACCGAGCCGGGGCTGGAGCTACTGAAGGTCGCGCAGACGACCGAGGATCAGTTCGCCCATCTCGCCGCCCGCATCACCGGGGCGGCGACCGAGGTCTCGGGCGAGTTGGTCGTGACCTCTCTGCCGGGATTGACCGACCTCGTCTTGCCGACGCTCGGGCGGCTTCAGGCGGAGTATCCGGGCCTTCGGGTGCGCTACGTCTCGGACGCGCGACTCTTCCGCCTGGAATATGGCGAGGCCCATGTGGCGATCCGCGCGGGCGGGCGACCGCAGGAGCCGGACAATGTGGTCCAGCCGCTTTGCACCTATTACATGGGGCTTTACGCCTCGCAGTCCTATGTCGACCGCTACGGGCTGCCGAAGGATGAGGGCGATCTGAAGGGCCATCGCTTCATAGGGCCGGTCGACCTCGACAGCCGCGCGCCCTTCATGGTCTGGCTACGGGATCGGGTGGATGAGGATGCCATAGCCTTCCGCACGAACGAGAATGCCGCGATGCGGGATGCGATCGACGCGGGCGTCGGTCTTGGCTTTCTGTCGCTTCTGTCGGCGCGCCGCGATCCCGTTCTGATCGAGGCTCTGCCGCACCGGGCGGAATGGGATTCGACGCTTTGGCTTGTCACCCATGTCGATCTGCACCGCACACCGCGGGTCCAGAGTTTCGTCAAGGCGTTGCGCGAGGATGCGCACCGCGGCTGTACGCTGGACTGAGATGAGCGAGGCCGCCAAGGGGCATCTTGCCATGCTCATCTTCTCCGCGCTGGTCGCGGGGTCCTTCGCCCTGGGCGCGATGATGGCGAATGAGGTTGCGCCGATTGCCTTCACGGCGTTGCGCTTTGCACTGGCGGCGGGGCTGATCGGAGCGGCATCGCTGGCAACGGGCGGCTTTGCGGCGGGCACCTTTGCCGCGCCGTGGCGGTATCTGGCGCTTGGTGGGCTCTTCGCCTGCTATTTCGTCCTGATGTTCGAAGGGCTGAAGACCGCGCCGCCGGTGTCCGCCGCCGCCGTCTTCACCCTGACGCCGATCCTGTCGGCGGGGTTCGGCTGGCTGATCCTGCGCCAGATCACGACCGGGCGCATGGCGGCGGCGCTGACGGTCGGGGCGGCGGGGGCGCTCTGGGTGATCTTCCGGGGCGATCTCGCGGCGCTGATCCGCTTCGATGTCGGGCGCGGCGAGGCGGTCTATTTCGTCGGCTGCGCCGCCCATGCCGCCTATGTGCCGATCGTGCGGCTTCTGAACCGGGGCGAGCGTGCGCTGGTTTTCACCTTCGGCACGCTGGTCGCGGGGGCGCTGGTGCTGACGATCGCGGGCTGGGGCGCGATCCGGGCGACGGATTGGGCGGCCCTGCCCGCCATCGTCTGGGTGACGCTGGCCTACACCGTGATCTTCGCGACCGCGACGACCTTTGTGCTGACGCAATACGCGGCGCTGCGGCTCCCCTCGGCCAAGGTCATGGCCTATACCTATCTGACGCCCGCCTGGGTCATCCTCTGGCAGGTCGCGCTGGGCCACGGCGCGCCCGCGCTGAAGGTCGCCGTCGGAGTGGCCGCCGTCGCCGGCGCGCTCTGGCTTCTTTTGAAGGACGAAGGCTGATGTTGTTGCGCATTCACCATGTCGCGGTGATCTGTTCGGATTACGCGCGGTCCAAGCGGTTCTATACCGAAGTTCTGGGCCTGCGCGTGATCGCGGAGAACCACCGCGCGGCGCGGAAGAGCTGGAAGCTCGACCTTGCCTTGCCGGACGGCGGGCAGATCGAGCTGTTCTCCTTCCCGGCGCCGCCGGAACGCCCCTCGCGCCCCGAGGCCTGCGGCGCGCGGCACTTGTGTTTCGCGGTGAAGGACGTGGCGGCGGCCAAACGCGCCCTGGAGGAAAAAGGTCAGGTTGTGGAGCCGATCCGGGTCGATGAATACACCGGGAAGACCTTCACTTTCCTGCCCGACCCGGACGGCCTGCCCATCGAGCTATACGAGGCCTGAGGGCCGATTGGGAAAAGGCCATCTCGTTCAACCGCGCCGGTCCGCGATGCGGACCGTCTGCCGTTCGTTGCACCCGGTCATGCTGGCAGGCACCACCGCACGCAGCGCCGCGATCAGTGGCGTGGCCAAGACCGGTACTGCAACGACGGCATCGCATTGTCCGAGACTGCTGAAAATGGGGTGAAGTGCGAGCACAGGTTCATTTGAGACGCATGCCTATCTCGCCCCGCTCATGGCTTGCTCGGCATCACCACACTGGCGGTGCACGAGCGGTCTACCGCATCCCGTCGCTGGAATTTCACGCGCCAGGCACCGATATTCCAGCAAACCCTCGGGTGTGAGCGTCGGTGTCAACCGGACGATCGCCCGCACTAAACAGCACATCAGTTTCATCTGGCAGTTCCTGCAAGCCTGCTGCCGAATGTGCAAACATATGATCCGGAGCCGGATTCGACTGTACCGCAGCGGCGCACATGCGCCTAGCCGGGGCGCTTTACCGCAGGAGCGCCGGGCAAGAGGAGTTTTCGATGACAGAGCAAACGCGGCAAGCCCACGCCCTCACCGCCCGCGAATGCATGGATGCCCTGGCAACGACTGCCGACGGGCTCGCCTCGGATGAGGCAGCCCGTCGGCTGGCCGAATATGGGCCAAACCTGCTGCCCGCCGCGCCGCGCCGATCCGGAATCTTGCGTTTTCTCGCACATTTTCACAATGCGCTGATCTATGTGCTGATCTGCGCGGCGGTGGTCACCGCGGGATTGGGGCATTGGGTCGACACCGGCGTGATCATGGCGGTTGTGATGGTCAACGCGGTGGTTGGGTTCATTCAGGAGGGCCGCGCCGAGGAGGCGATGGCAGCGATCCGCTCGATGCTGGCACCGCATGCCGCGGTGCTGCGCGGAAATGCTCGGATCAGTATCGATGCCGCCGACCTGGTGCCGGGCGATCTCGTGCTATTGGAGGCGGGCGACAAGGTGCCCGCCGATCTGCGGCTGATCGAGGCCAAGGGGCTGCGCATACAAGAGGCGATCCTGACCGGCGAGTCGGTGGCGGTGGAGAAGGCAACGCGCCCCGTGGACCCCGACACGACACTCGGCGATCGCAGCCCGATGGCGTTCAGCGGCACCCTGATCGCGGCGGGCACGGGACGCGGCATTGCGGTGGCAACCGGCGCGCAGGCCGAGATTGGCCGGATCAGCGCCCTGCTGGGCGGGGTCGAGGTGCTGACCACACCATTGGTCGAGCAGATGGATCGCTTTGCCCGCTGGCTGACAGTGTTGATCCTGCTGATCTCGGCGTTGCTGCTGGTGTTTGGCTACTTCGTCGAACACATCGCCTTCTCCGATCAGTTCATGGCCGTGGTCGGACTTGCCGTCGCAGCCATTCCGGAAGGTTTGCCCGCCGTACTGACCATCACCCTGTCGGTTGGCGTGCAGGCGATGGCGCAGCGCAACGCCATCGTGCGCCGCCTGCCGGCGATCGAGACGATCGGCGCTGTGTCGGTGATCTGCACCGACAAGACCGGCACCCTGACCCGCAACGAGATGATGGTGGCCACCGCCGTCACGACGGCCGGTCATTTCACCGTAACGGGCGAAGGGTATGCGCCCGCGGGCGAAATACACCCCGCGCCCCTGCCGGGAACGTTGGATGATTTGGCGCGCGTGGCGCATCTATGCAACGACGCCGCGCTGTCGCAGGCGGATGGAAACTGGCACATCGCAGGTGACCCTATGGAGGGTGCACTGCTGGCCTTTGCCGCAAAGGCAGGTACAGGTAGCGCCGACTGGACGCGACGGGACGAGATCCCTTTTGACGCGGCGCATCGTTACATGGCCGTGCTGGTAAAGGGCTCAGAGGGTGAACGGCTGGCTCTGGTCAAGGGCGCACCGGAACAGGTGCTGGCCATGTGCGCCAATCAGGCCGACGCAGAGGGCATGCAACCGCTTGACCCGCAGTTCTGGAATGACAAGGCCCATCAGATCGCTTTGGAAGGACAGCGCGTGCTGGCTCTGGCGATCGGCACTGTCCAGGCCGACCGATTGGACGGCGCAGATCTGGATGGGCATCTGACGCTGATCGGCCTTGTCGGCCTGATCGACCCGCCGCGGGCCGAGGCTATCGCGGCGGTGGCCGAATGTCATGCCGCGGGAGTGACGGTCAAGATGATCACCGGCGATCACGCTGGAACCGCAACCGCCATCGGCCGCAAGATCGGGCTGAAAGACCCCGAAGTGGTGCTGACCGGCTTCGATCTGGATCGGCTGAGCGATGCAGCGCTGGCCGTCGCCGTTCAAGAAACCAACATCTTCGCCCGCACCTCGCCCGAGCACAAACTGCGTCTGGTCATGGCCCTCCAAGCGCATGGGCTGACCGTGGCGATGACCGGCGACGGCGTGAATGACGCGCCCGCGCTGAAACGCGCTGATGTCGGCATTGCCATGGGGGTAAAGGGATCAGAGGCAGCCAAAGAGGCTGCGGCTCTTGTGTTGGCGGATGACAATTTCTCCTCGATCGCGGCGGCGGTGCGCGAGGGGCGTACGGTTTATGACAACCTGCGCAAGGTGATCGGTTTCGAGATCCCGACCAGTTTTGGCGAGGCCGGGGCGATCATGGTGGCCTTGCTGTTCGGGCTTGCGCTGCCGATCTCGCCCTTGCAAATTCTCTGGATCAACCTGATCACCGGCATAACCCTGGGGTTGGCATTGGCGTTCGAGCCGACAGAAGCACGCACCATGCGGCGCCCGCCACGCCCACGCGACGCGCCGCTGCTGTCAGGCGCGTTGGTCTGGCATGTAGTGTTCGTCACGCTGTTGTTTGTCGCCGCTGTGTTCGGGCTCTACGCCTATGCGGTCGACAAAGGATATGATCCGGAACTGGCGCAAACCATGTCGATGAACCTGCTGGTGGTGCTTGAGATCTTTCATCTGTTTTTCATTCGCAACATCTTTGGCACTTCGCTGACATGGGCGGCGGTGCGCGGGACCCGCGCGGTCTGGATTTGCGTGGCGATCGTGGTACCCGCGCAGTTCATCGTGACTTACCTGCCGATCGCTCAAGGAATACTTGGAACCAGCGCCGTGTCACTGGCAGACGGGGTGTTGATCCTGGCCATCGGCGCCATGTTCTTTGCGATCATAGAGGTCGAGAAGCAGATCCGGTTGGCTCTGACGGGCCGAAACGGGGTGTAGGCGAAGATTTTCAGTCCGAACTTGCTTCGCAAAAACCGTATGCGCGGAGCATTGCGCGTCACGCGTCACGCAAAGCCCGGACAATAGTCTTGCAGGCCCGGACCATGCGATGCGATAGCGATGCAGTCGGGTCTGTATAGCGCCGTCCTTGTCGCGTGGCCTCATGCTGCTCGCGCAAAAGGACTCAACTCGATTGCTGTCGATTTGGCTTCAAGCGGACCACCGCGGCTTTGAGACGTCCACAGACGAAAAGGGCGGGACCATCCGGTCCCGCCCACTTGTTTCCGCAGCTTCAGCCGATCACTCTTCTTCGGCTTCGCCTTCGTCTTCAGCCCCATCCTCATCGGTGCCAGACGACCGCAGGCCCGACGGCGCCGCGAGGTTGGCGATGACGAAATTCCGCTTGATCGTCGGCATGGCGCCCTTGGGCAGCTCAACGTCGCCGATATGGATAACGTCGCCGATTTCGCGGCCAGTGAGGTCGACGGTGATGTGATCGGGAATATCGCCCGCGGTCACTTCCAGTTCGACCTCCGGACGCACGATGACGAGCGTGCCGCCCTTCTTCAGACCCGGCGCCTTCTCGTGGTTCTCGAAGGTGACGTGAATAAAGAGGTTGATCCGCGAGTTGCGCTTCAGGCGCATCAGGTCGAGATGCGTCGGAAGGTCCTTCACGACGTCGCGCTGAACGCCACGGCAGATGACGCGGACGTCATCATGGCCTTCAACCTTGAGGTTGAAGAGCGTCGACAGGAAGCGACCTGCCTTCAGCTTCTTCAAAAGCGCATAGAATTGAACGTTGATGGCAACGGGATCTTCCCCTCCGCCATAAACGATGCCGGGTACGTAGCCCTCACGACGAGCTTGACGAGCGGCCCCCTTGCCTGTCCCCGTCCGTACCTCGGCGATAAGATCCGGGATCTCACCAGCCATTGGTCTCTCCATATATTAACCGGGCATCCTCCAAGGGTGCATGCCCATGAAGCGGGCGCTATAGAGCGGATCATCACGGAAGGGAAGTGGATTCTGCGCCGGTCACGCAACGTGGCGACGCGTCGGAATTCGTGACTCCACCCCGCCCGCAGCCTGTGTTAGCGCAGGATGGATATCGTTGGAAGATGCAGGGACGGACGGGTATGTCGATGGCAGAGGCGGCGCGGATCGCACGGGCGCCGAATGCGGCGCTGGCTGCGGTGGGCGTGTTCTGGGGCGGATTTTCGGCCTATGTCCCCGACCTCAAGGCCGGGATCGCGGCGCCGGACGCGGCCTTTGGTCTGGCGATGATGATGTCGGCTGCGGGCGGGATCGCCGCGATGGCAGCGGCGCCGAAGATCATGGCGCGGCTCGGCGCCAATGGGCTTTGGATCGGTGGATTGGTCCTGGCGGCGGCTTTCTTCTATCCCCTCCTGGCGCGCGACGTCGTCGGATTCGGGATCGCCATGTGCCTCGTCGGCGCCAGCATCTCGCTTCTCGACATCGCGGCGAACATGGACCTGTCGTCGCTCGAGGCACGGCACGACCGGCATCTGATGAATTTCTCGCACGCGATGTTTTCCTTCGCCTTCGCCGGCTCCGCGCTTCTGTCGAGCCTGTTGCGGAGCGCAGGCTACCCGGCGGGCTTCACCTTCCCGCTCCTGGCCGCAATCACCTTGATCCTCGTCCTCGCGATGCGGCAAAGCCGTGACTGGCTACCCGAGACGGCCGCGCCCGAAGGCTCGGACCGGCGCACGCCCTGGGGACCGATCGGGATGACCGCAGCGATCCTCTTCATCGCCTTCGTGAGCGAGAACACGGCAGAGACATGGTCCGCCCTGCATATCGAGCGCACGCTGGGTGGCGCGGCGGGACATGGCGGCTTTGGTCCGGTGGCGCTTGGCCTGACGATGGCGTTCGGTCGCCTCGCCGGTCAGGTCGCGGCACGGCGGCTCGGCGAAGCGGGGCTGGTGCTTTGGTCGGCGGTTGTCGGTGTCGCGGGCGCGATCGTCATTGCACTTGCCCCGGTGCCCTGGATCGCGGTTCTGGGGGTTGGGCTTCTTGGCCTTGGCGTTGCGGTCACCGTGCCCTCGGCGAATTCGATCCTCGGCAAACTCGTCCGCCCCGATCAGCGCGGCCATGCCATTTCGCGCGCCTGGATGGTCGGTTTTGCGGGCTTCTTCATCGGCCCCTCGGCGATGGGCCTGATCTCTCAGGCGACAGGGCTGCGCGTGGTGTTCCTGACGGTCGCGGTCCTTCTGGCGGCGGTCATCCCGCTGATCCTCGCGATGAAACGCAGGCCGGCGCCGTCTCAGGTATAGGCGTCGAGAAAGCCCTTCGGCACCAGAACATTCTGCCGCCCGACATCGGCCACCTTCGTCTCTCCGCAAAGCGCCATCGACACGTCGAGTTCCTTGTGGATGACCTCCAGCGCCCTGGTCACCCCGGCCTCGCCCATGGCACCGAGGCCATAGACGAAGGCGCGCCCGATCATCACGCCCCTGGCCCCGAGGGCCAGCGCCTTCAGCACATCTTGGCCGGAGCGGACCCCGCCATCCATCCAGACCTCGGTCTTTTCGCCCACCGCCGCCACGATCTCGGGCAGCATCCGGATCGAGCTGAGCGCCCCGTCGAGCTGACGGCCGCCATGGTTCGACACGACGATCGCATCCGCCCCGGCGGCGGCGGCCATTTCTGCGTCTTCAGGATCGAGAATACCCTTCAGGATCACCTTGCCGCCCCACATGTCCATCAGCTTCTTGATCTTGTCCCAGTTGAGCGCGGGGTCGAACTTTTCCGCCGTCCAGGCCGACAGCGACGACGGGTCGCTGATGCCTTCGACATGCCCGACGATATTGCCGAAGAACCGACGCTTCGTCTGAAGCATCTCGATCCCCCAACCCCATTTGGTAGCGAGGTCGAGAAGCACTGGAATAGTGAATTTCGGCGGCGCCGACATGCCGTTCTTGATGTCCTTGTGGCGCTGGCCAAGGACCTGAAGATCGACCGTGATGACAAGCGCCGAACAGTCCGCCGCACGCGCGCGATCAAGGATGCGGCGGTTAAAATCGTCGTCGTTGAGCGTGTAGATCTGAAACCAGAAGGGCTTGGTGACATGCGCCGCGACATCCTCGATCGAACAGATCGACATGGTGGAGAGCGTGAAGGGTACGCCGAATTTCTCTGCCGCCCGCGCCGCCTTGATCTCACCATCCGCGCTTTGCATGCCGGTCAGTCCGACGGGGGCGAGCGCCACCGGCATCGCCACGTCCTGTCCGATCATCTGGCTCGCGGTGGTGCGGCCGGTCATGTCCACGGCGATACGCTGGCGCAGACGGATCTGGGAGAAATCGGCGGAATTGTCGCGGAAGGTCTGCTCGGTCCAACTGCCGGTCTCCGCGTAGTCGTAGAACATCTTCGGCACGCGGCGGCGGTAAATCCGCTTCAGATCTTCGACTGAGGTGATGACCGGCATGAGGCGCCCCTTTCGGATTGGTTATATTTCATTACCAATTCAGGAATGATGCCGCAATGCGCATTCGCCCTTGCACCCTGAAGCATCCCCGCTATCGATGGACCAAAGAAAGAGGGACAGATGGATACGCTTTGGTGGGGCCTTTTGGGCGGTTGCGTCGCAGCGCTCGCAACCGCGCTCGGCGCTGTGCCGGTGCTGATCGGACGCGGCATGTCGCAGCAGTCCTCGGACACGATGCTCGGGTTTGCCGCCGGGGTGATGCTGTCGGCCTCGTATTTCTCACTTATCCTGCCGGGGATCGAGGCGGCCGAAGGGCTTTACGGCTCGCTTATCGCCGCAGCCTTCGTCGCGGGCCTCGGCATCGCGCTTGGCGCGGGGTTTGTGGCCTGGCTGAACGCCACCCTGCCGCATGAGCATTTCACCTCGGGCCGCGAGGGGGCGGAAGGGGTCGCGATGGCGCGGATCTGGCTTTTCGTCATTGCAATCACGATCCATAACTTCCCCGAGGGGCTGTCGATCGGCGTCTCCTTCGGCGGTGGCAACGTGCCGAACGGGCTGTCGGTTATGACCGGCATTTCACTTCAGGATATCCCCGAAGGGCTGGCGGTTGCCGTGGCGCTGACCGGGCGCGGCTACTCCCGGGGCCGCGCTTTTCTGGTCGCGGCGCTGACCGGCATGGTCGAGCCACTGGGCAGCCTTCTCGGCGCGGCGGCGGTGTCGGTGTCGGGCGCGCTGCTGCCTTGGGGCCTGACCTTCGCGGCCGGCGCGATGCTGTATATCATCAGCCACGAGATCCTGCCGGAAACGCACCGAAACGGTCATCAGGACCGTGCGACGGCGGGGCTGATCTTTGGCCTCATCCTGATGATGGTGCTCGACGTGACATTGGGGTGATCCCGAGGCGCGCCCGTTCCGGGCGCACCGTCATATCTCGCGGTTTCCGGTTCCCGGAAACCGCTCGGGCTGCCTCCGGCAGGAGTATTTTTGAACAGAAGAAGGCGGGGTCAGGCCGAATGGGCGCCGTCGGCGAGGCCCTTGACGAAGGCCAGGATCGCGGGGACCGGGTGCTTTTCCTCGACCATCTTGACGATGGCGGAGCCGACGACCGCGCCGTCGGCGACCGAGGCGATGGCTTGCGCGGTTTCGGGCGAACGGATGCCGAAGCCGACGATCACCGGCAGATCGGTCTTGGCCTTGATCCGCGCGACTTCAGGCGCGACATCGGCGGCCTCGGCCGCCGCCGCGCCGGTGATGCCGGTGATCGAGACGTAGTAGACAAATCCGCTGGTGTTCTGCAGGACTTTCGGCAGGCGGCGGTCATCGGTCGTCGGCGTCGCAAGACGGATGAAGTTGATCCCGGCCTTCTGGGCGGGGATGCAAAGCTCCTCATCCTCTTCCGGCGGCAGGTCCACGACGATGAGCCCGTCGACCCCGACGGCGACGGCGTCCTTCAGGAACCGCTGCACCCCGCGCGAATAGATCGGGTTGTAATAGCCCATCATCACGATCGGGGTCTCATCGTCGGTCTTGCGGAACTCCGCCACCATGTCGAGCGTCTTTTGCAGTGTCTGCCCGCCTTCGAGCGCGCGCTGACCGGCCAACTGGATCGTCGGCCCGTCGGCCATCGGATCGGTGAAGGGCATGCCAAGCTCGATGATATCGACACCGGCTGCGGGCAGGCCCTTCATCAGCGCAAGCGAGGTCGCAAGATCCGGGTCGCCCGCCATGATGTAGGACACGAAGGCCTTGCGGCCCTTTGCGCGAAGGGCGGCGAATGTGCGGTCGATCCGGGTCATCATGGGCTCCTGCTCCGTTCCGGTGGTCATGCAGAAAAGCTTGGGGAAAATCAATCCCACCTGCTGGCGCCGCCGCGCCGCCCCTTGACCGGCGCCCCTCGGACACCATAGATGCGCCGGACCTTTTGAAGGAGGGTGTGAGATGGGTTTCAGGATGGGCATCGTCGGGCTGCCGAATGTCGGCAAGTCGACCCTTTTCAACGCGCTCACCCGCACTGCCGCGGCACAGGCGGCGAACTTTCCCTTCTGTACGATCGAGCCGAATGTCGGCGATGTGGCGGTGCCGGACGCGCGGCTTGAAAAGCTCTCCGCCATCGCCGGATCGAAGCAGATCATCCCGACGCGGATCACCTTCGTCGATATCGCGGGCCTCGTGCGCGGTGCCTCGAAGGGCGAGGGGCTTGGCAACCAGTTCCTCGCCAATATCCGCGAGGTCGATGCCATCGCGCATGTGCTGCGCTGTTTCGAGGATGACGACGTCACCCATGTCGAGGGCCGGATCGACCCCCTCGCCGATGCCGAGACCATCGAGACGGAACTGATGATCGCCGACATGGAGTCGATCGAGAAGCGGCTGGCCAATATCGCGCGCAAGATCAAGGGTGGCGACAAGGAGGCGGCAGCGCAGGAAAGGCTTATGAAACAGGCGCTTGCGGCACTTGAGGCGGGCAAGCCTGCACGCACGGTCGAGGTTGCCGAGGAGGACGAGAAGGCGTGGCGAATGCTCCAGCTTCTGACCTCGAAGCCCGTGCTTTTCGTCTGCAATGTCGAGGAATCCTCGGCCGCGAACGGCAATTCGCTGTCGGCGAAGGTGGCGGAAATGGCGGCCAAACAGGGTGCCGGATCGGTGGTGATCTCGGCCAAGATCGAAGAGGAACTGGCGCAGATGCCCGCCGAAGATGCGGCGATGTTTCTTGAGGAAATGGGGCTGGAAGAGGCCGGTCTCGACCGGCTGATCCGGGCGGGTTACGCGCTTCTGGGGCTTCAAACCTACTTCACGGTCGGGCCGAAGGAAGCCCGCGCCTGGACCATCGAGAAGGGCACTCTGGCGCCGCAGGCGGCGGGGGTGATCCACGGCGATTTCGAGCGCGGATTCATCCGGTCCGAGACCATCGCCTATGACGATTACATCGCCGGAAACGGCGAGGCCGGGGCGCGCGAGGCGGGCAAGTTCCGGGTCGAGGGCAAGACCTACGAGGTCAAGGACGGCGACGTCCTGCACTTCCTCTTCAACGCCTGAGACCTAAGCGTTCGGGCGTGGATTCGGGCATGCACAACCCGTGCACCACGCGTACACACCCTGTGCATACGCCCGGTGGCCGGTGCCGGATGGGGGCGCTGCCCCCGCCGCCGCGGGCGCGGCGACTCCCCCGGCGTATTTTCGGGACAGAAAGTGGAGTGTGGATATTGATCGCTGCGCGGGACGAAGGGGACGCTCGCTGTAGTCAAGCCAATGGCCGTAAACCGGGTTCTACGATCGCGAGCAACCCAAGTGCAGCAATTGTCGGCGCATCTTTGATTTGTCCCAGCCTAATCATGTCGTGAATTTCGCTAAGGCTGAACGCTTTCGTAACCATACCCTGTTCTTCGTTGTCTCGCTCAACTTGGCCTCGCACCAATCCGGTTGCCAAGAAAACATGGCAACCGTGATTTGTGACACCATATGCCTGGAAAAGGTGGCCCAACTTGGTAAGTGATTTTGCGCGATAGCCTGTCTCTTCCTCACAGCTCTCCCGACGCTACCAGTGATATATCCGTTCCCGGTTTGGTTTCCCACGAACCCTGGGGGAATTCCCAATAACGTCCACCAACAGGATAGCGATATTGCTCAACAAGCTGAAAGCGCCCATCGTCACCCATGGGAATGATCAGCGCAAAATCTTCTTTATCCACGACGCCATAGATACCTTCGGAGCCGTCTGAGAACATAACCGCGTCTTCGTGAACCTTCATCCATCTGTTCTCGTAGATCGTTCGACGCGAAAGCTGCCGTATTTCGACCACCTCTAAACTCCCGTCATCTACTATCGGATCGTTTTACCACAGAGCAGACATTGGTTGCGCCGCAAAAGTTTTGCAAGAAGCACTCAAACCCGACCTTCCAGACGCAACTCCCCACCCACTACCCGATAATCTCGAACTTCTCGACATCCACCATCCCCCGATCCGTGATCTTCAGCGCGGGGATGACCGGCAGGGCGAGGAAGGCGAGTTGGAGGAAGGGTTCTTCGAGCGTGACGCCGAGGGACTTGGCGGCGGCGCGGAGGGTGGTGAGGCTCTCGCGGACCTCCTCGAACGAGGCGAGGCTCATCAGACCGGCGACGGGGAGGGGGAGTTCGGCGAGGATTTCGCTGTCCTTCGCCACGACGAAGCCGCCCTCGATTTCCGAGAGGCGGTTGGCGGCGAGCGCCATGTCGGCGTAGTCGGCGCCGACGACGGCGATGTTGTGGTGGTCGTGGCAGACGGTGGAGGCGATGGCGCCGGACTTGAGACCGAAGCCCTTGACGAAGCCGGTGGCGATGTTGCCGTTCTTGCCGTGCCGCTCCACGACCGCGATGCGGATGAGGTCTCGGGACGGGTCGGGGCGTTTGTCGCCGTCCTCGATGGCGATCTCCTCGTGCAGATGCTGGGTGATGATCTTGCCTTCGATGATGCCGATCACGTCGGTTTCCGTGCGGTTGGCGCGGGTGCGGAAATCCTCGGACTTCACCTTCGGCGCCTTGACGGACTGGCGGCCTACGGGCGGGATCAGGTGCCGCCCGGCGAAGGCTTCGGCGGTGACCGGGCGGCCTGCGCATAGCACGAGTTCGGCATGGCAGCCTGCGAGGCTGTCGACCGCGACGATGTCGGCGCGTTTGCCGGGGGCGATCTGGCCGCGATCCCTGAGGCCGAAGGCCTCGGCGGCGGAGAGCGAGGCGGCGCGATAGGCGGCGAGCGGGCGAGCAGCCGCGCTCGATCAGGCGGCGGATCATGTAGTCGAGATGGCCGTGCTCGCCGATGTCCAAGGGGTTCCGGTCGTCGGTGCAGAGGCAGAGATAGGCCGACGTGATGTCGGTCAGGATGGGGGCGAGCGCTTCGAGGTCTTTCGAGACGGAGCCTTCGCGGATCAGGACGCGCATCCCCTTGCTGAGCTTTTCCAGCGCCTCCTCGGCTGTCGTCGCCTCATGTTCGGTGCGGATGCCGGCGGCGACATAGGCGTTGAGGTCGCGGCCCGTGAGTTGCGGGCAGTGGCCGTCGATATGGCCGCCCTCGAAAAGCGTGAGCTTGGCGATGCAGCCGGGGTCGCGGTGGATGACGCCGGGATAGTTCATGAATTCGGCGAGACCGATGCCGGAGGCATGGCCCATGACGCGCCTGAGGTCGCCGGCATGGATGGTGGCGCCCGAGGTTTCCATATGGGTCGAGGGCACGCAGGAGGGCAGTTGCACGCGGATGTCCATCAGCGTGTGGCGGCTCGCCTCCTGAAAGTATCGGATGCCGGGCAGGCCGATGACATTGGCGATCTCATGCGGGTCGCAGATCGCGGTGGTGATGCCGCGCGGGGTGACGCAGCGGTCGAATTCGAAGGGCGTGACGAGGGAGCTTTCGATGTGGAGATGCGTGTCGATGAAGCCGGGGACGAGGATGAGGCCGGTGACGTCGATGACCTCGCCCCCTTCGTAGGCGTCGCCGATGCCGACGATGGTGTCGCGCGAGATCGCCACGTCGCCGTCGATCATCGCGCCGGTCACCACGTCGAGGACCTGACCGCCGCGCAGGAGGAGATCGGCGGGCGCGTCGCCCCGGCCTTGTGCGATGCGTCGTTCCAGATCTGCCATGCTGACCGCCTTTCAGTGTTTCCGTCAGATGAGACCAAAGCGCCGCGCGCGTCCAGTGGATGACGTTTCCGGCCCGCTGAGCGGCGGTATTGTGCACGCGTGTTTGATAGCCATTGCCTATGAAACGACGAAACTTTGGTATTGCTTGTGTTATGATAAGCCGTGATGTCCCCCCTAAGGAAATCAACGCGAGGCCCCGATGACCACTGCCACCCCGACAGATGCCGCGATTGCCGCGAGAACGGATGAAATCGTCTCGGGCCTGATCGGTCTTGAGGGGCCGCTTCTGCCGATCCTTCATGCGGTGCAGGCGGAATATGGGTTCGTGCCACCGGCCGCCCTGCCCCGTATCGCCGACCGGCTGAACATCACCAAGGCCGAAGTGCATGGCGTGATGAGCTTCTATCACGATTACCGCACGGAACCGGCGGGCGCGCATGTGGTAAAGATCTGCCGCGCCGAGGCCTGCCAGGCGAGGGGTGGCGATGCGGTCGCCGATGCGGCGGAGCGGAAATTCGGCACCGCGTTCCACGGCACCAGCGCGGATGGAAAAGTGACGCTGGAGCCTGTATATTGTCTGGGTCTCTGCGCCTGCGGCCCCGCCGCGATGGTCGATGGCAAGGTCGTCGGCTATGTCGATGAAAAGCGGCTCGACCAGATTGCCAAGGAGATCCGCGCATGAAGATCTACGTTCCCCGCGATGCGGCCGCCAAGGCGATGGGCGCCGATGAGGTGGCCGAGGCCGTTCTGCGTGAGGCGAAGGCGCGCGGGCTTGACGTGACTTTGGTCCGCAACGGATCGCGCGGGATGGTCTGGCTGGAGCCTTTGGTGGAGATCGAGACCGATGCGGGCCGCGTGGGTTTTGGTCCAGTCGCGGTCAAGGACGTGGCGGCGGTGCTGGACGGGACGTCGAAGAAGGCTTTGGGGCCGGTCGAGGAGATCCCCTATTTCAAGGGCCAGACACGACTGACCTTCGCGCGGGTCGGGCTGACCGATCCCCTGTCGCTGGCGGAATACGAGGCACATGGCGGGCTTGAGGGCTTGAAGAAGGCTCTGGCGATGTCCGGCGAGGCCATCGTCAAGGACGTCACCGAAAGCGGGTTGCGCGGACGCGGCGGCGCGGGCTTTCCGACCGGCATCAAGTGGGAGACGGTGAGGAAGGCCGAGGGTGCGCAGAAATACATCGTCTGCAATGCCGACGAGGGCGACAGCGGCACCTTCGCCGACCGGATGCTGATGGAGGGCGATCCCTTCTGCCTGATCGAGGGCATGGCGATTGCCGGCGTCGCGGTAGGCGCGACCAAGGGCTACGTCTATATGCGGTCGGAATATCCCGATGCGATCGAGGTGATGAACGCCGCCTGTGATATCGCAAGGGCCGAGGGGTTCTTGGGGGCGTCGGTTCTGGGCACCGGCCCGGCCTTCGATATCGAGGTGCGGGTCGGCGCCGGGGCCTATGTCTGCGGCGAGGAAACCTCGCTTCTCAATTCGCTCGAAGGCAAGCGCGGCGTGGTCAGGGCGAAGCCGCCGTTGCCGGCGATCAAGGGGTTTCTCGGCAGACCGACGGTCGTCAACAACGTGATCTCGCTGGCCTCGGTGCCCGTGATCATGGCCAAGGGTGCTGCTTTCTACAAGGATTTCGGCCTTGGCCGGTCGCGGGGAACGATCCCGTTGCAGATCGCCGGGAACGTCAAATACGGCGGGCTTTACGAGACTGCGTTCGGCACCACCCTGGGCGACATCGTCGAGAAGATCGGCGGCGGTACCGCCTCGGGCCGTCCGGTCAAGGCGGTGCAGGTGGGTGGCCCCCTGGGTGCCTATTTCCCGGTCTCGGATTTCGACACGCCGTTCGGCTATGAGGAATTCGACGGCAAGGGCGGGCTCATCGGCCATGCCGGGCTCGTGGTCTTCGACGACACCGCCGACATGCGCAAGATGGCGCGCTTCGCGATGGAGTTCTGCGCGATCGAGAGCTGCGGCAAGTGCACGCCCTGCCGCATCGGCGCGGTGCGGGGCGTCGAGACGATCGACCGGATCGGGCGCGGGGACAAGGCCGCGATCCCGCTGCTGACGGACCTTTGCGAGACGATGAAGGACGGCTCGCTCTGCGCGCTGGGTGGGTTCACGCCATTCCCGGTCATGTCCGCGCTCAAGCATTTCCCCGATGACTTCACCGCGAATGCCAAGGAGGCTGCGGAATGAAAGACTTTATCATCCCCTTCGCCGATGACCGCGACATGGGCACCCCGGCCAGCCGGTCGGAAAAGACCGTGACGCTGAATATCGACGGCTTTGACGTGACGGTGCCGGAAGGCACTTCGGTCATGCGGGCGAGTGCGGCGGCCGGCATCGACATCCCGAAGCTCTGCGCGACCGACAGCATGGATGCCTGGGGCTCATGCCGCCTGTGTCTGGTTGAGATCGACGGGCGGCGGGGCACGCCGTCCTCCTGCACGACGCCGGTAGCCGAGGGCATGGTCGTCCATACCCAGAGCGACAAGGTCAATCGGCTCCGGCGCGGGGTGATGGAGCTTTACGCCTCCGATCACCCGACCGTCGGGCTGACCGACGCGGCCAATGGCGACAGCGAATTGCAGCGCATGGCCGCGAATGTCGGCCTGCGCGAGATGCGCTATCAGCCGGTGACGGATCACGTTCACCGGCGGGGCGCCGATGGCACCGAGAACGCCGAGTGGCGTCCGGTCGACGACAGCAACCCCTATTTCGCCTTCGATCCGGCCAAGTGCATCGTCTGTTCGCTCTGCGTGCGGGCCTGCGAGGATGTGCAGGGCACCTTCGCGCTGACCATCGAAGGGCGCGGCTTCGACAGCCGGGTGTCGGCGGGGACCAGTCTCGACAATTTCCTGACGTCCGACTGCGTGTCCTGCGGCGCCTGCGTCCAGGTCTGCCCGACCGGCAGCTTGCAGGAAAAATCGGTGATCGAGATGGGCCTTCCCGACCGCTCCGTCATCACGACCTGCGCCTATTGCGGCGTGGGCTGTTCCTTCAAGGCCGAGATGCGCGGCGACGAACTGGTGCGCATGGAGCCCTACAAGCACGGCAAGGCGAACCGGGGCCATTCCTGCGTGAAGGGCCGTTTCGCCTATGGCTATGCATCGCACCAGGACCGCATCCTGAAGCCGATGATCCGGGATCAGATCAGCGATCCGTGGCGCGAGGTGGAATGGGACGAGGCATTGAACTTCGCCGCCAACCGGATGCGCGGATTGCAGGAGAAATACGGCCAGAAGTCGATCGGCGTCATCACGTCGAGCCGTTGCACGAACGAGGAAACCTACCTCGTCCAGAAGCTGACCCGCGCGGTCTTTGGCAACAACAACACCGATACCTGCGCCCGCGTCTGCCATTCGCCCACCGGCTATGGCCTGCGCAACACGTTCGGCACCTCTGCCGGCACGCAGGACTTCGACTCGGTCGAGCAGACCGACGTGATGATCGTCATCGGCGCCAATCCCACCGACGCACACCCTGTCTTCGCCAGCCGGATGAAGAAGCGGTTGCGTCAGGGCGCGAAACTCATCGTTGTCGATCCGCGCCGGATCGACCTTGTGAAGTCGGCGCATGTGAAGGCGTCGCATCACCTGCCGCTGCGTCCGGGAACCAACGTCGCCGTCGTCTCGGCGCTTGCCCATGTCATCGTGACCGAGGGGCTGGCGGACGAGAAATTCATCCGCGAGCGCTGCGACTGGGACGAATACCGCGAATACGCCGAATTCATCAGCGACAAGCGCCACAGCCCGGAAGCGACCGAGATACTGACCGGCGTTCCAGCGGAAGAACTGCGCAAGGCGGCGCGGCTTTTCGCCAAGGGCGGCAACGGCGCGATTTACTATGGGCTCGGCGTCACCGAGCACAGCCAAGGCTCAACCACAGTCATCGCCATCGCCAACCTCGCGATGCTGACCGGGAATATCGGTCGGCCGGGCGTTGGCGTGAACCCGCTGCGCGGCCAGAACAATGTGCAGGGGTCCTGCGACATGGGGTCCTTCCCGCACGAACTGCCGGGTTACCGCCATGTGAAAAACGCCGATGTGCGTGCGATCTACGAAAACCTCTGGGGCGTGAAGATCGACGCGGAGCCAGGGCTACGCATCCCGAACATGCTGGATGCCGCCGTCGATGGCACCTTCAAGGGGCTTTACTGCCAGGGCGAGGACATCCTGCAATCGGACCCGGACACCAAGCACGTCTCGGCCGGTCTTGCCGCGATGGAATGCGTCATCGTGCATGACCTGTTCCTGAACGAGACGGCGAATTACGCGCATGTGTTCCTGCCGGGATCGTCCTTTCTGGAAAAGGACGGCACCTTCACCAACGCCGAGCGCCGCATCAACATGGTGCGCAAGGTGATGGCGCCGAAGAACGGCTATGCCGACTGGGAAGTTACGCAGATGCTGGCGAACGCGATGGGCGCGAACTGGACCTATACCCATCCGAGCCAGATCATGAGCGAAATCGCCGCAACGACGCCGTCCTTCGCCGGCGTCTCCTACGAGAAGATCGAAACGCTGGGTTCGGTTCAGTGGCCCTGCAACGACAACGCACCCGAGGGCACCCCCTTGATGCACGTCGACGGCTTCGTGCGCGGCAAGGGGCAGTTCATCATCACCGAATATGTGGCGACGGACGAAAAGACCGGCCCGCGCTTCCCGCTTCTGCTGACGACCGGGCGGATCCTGTCGCAGTACAACGTCGGCGCGCAGACGCGGCGGACGGAGAACGTGGTCTGGCACGATCAGGATGTGCTGGAGATCCACCCGCACGATGCCGAAGTGCGCGGCGTGAAGGATGGCGACTGGGTGCGGCTGGGGTCGCGGTCGGGCGATACGACACTGCGCGCCAAGATCACCGACCGCGTCAGTCCAGGTGTGGTCTATACGACCTTCCACCACCCGGACACGCAGGCCAACGTCATCACCACCGATTTCTCGGACTGGGCGACGAATTGCCCGGAATACAAGGTGACGGCGGTGCAGGTCGGCCTGTCGAACGGGCCGAGCGAGTGGCAGGAGGACTATTCCGACCTCAGCGAGCGGTCGCGGCGCATCCTGCCTGCGGCGGAGTGAGCCTTGGCGGAGCCGGTCCACAGCGTGAAAACCCTTGTCCTGCGCGGCGGTGTCGCGCGGGAAGGGACGCGTGCGGTCCCCGAGGAGACTGCGGTTGCCATCGTGCTGAACGGCACGACACAAGCGGTAATGATGGCGACACCGGACGATCTTGAGGATTTCGCGGTGGGCTTCGCGCTGAGCGAAGGGATCGTCGCCGAAGCCGGTGAGATCGAGGGGCTGGAGATCGTCGAACAGCCTGAAGGGATCGAGGCGCGGCTCTGGCTCTCGGAGGCGCGGGCCGCGGCCGTTACAGCGCGCAGGCGTGCGATGGCCGGACCGGTCGGCTGCGGGCTTTGCGGGATCGAGAGCCTCGCCGAGGCGCTGAGGCCCCTGCCGCCGGTTGGCGAGGGGCAAGCCCTGAGTGTGGCCGATGTCGACAGGGCGGTCTCCGAGCTTTCGGCGGCTCAGGTGCTGAACGCCCGCACCCGCGCGGTGCACGCGGCGGGGTTCTATCTTCCCGGCCGGGGACTCATGCTGGCGCGCGAGGATGTCGGACGGCACAATGCGCTCGACAAGCTCGCGGGCGGCATGGCGCGGAACGGCGTCGACGGACGAGCCGGAGCGGTGGTCATCACCAGCCGGGTTTCCGTCGAGATGGTGCAGAAATGCGCGATGGCGGGCGTGCCGATCCTGATCGCGGTGTCGGCGCCCACGGCCCATGCCCTTAGGCTTGCCGAGGCGGCAGGCATCACCCTCGTCGCCGTCGCCCGCGGCGACGGTTTCGAGATTTTCACCCATCCTGAGCGCATACGGCGCGGAGAACAGACCCATGTCGCCTGACAAACTTCTCTACATGGCCAAGCAGATCGCGACCTTCTTTGCCAGCCAGCCCGGTGCGGATCGGGCCGACCGCGTCGCCCAGCACATGCGGGATTTCTGGGAGCCCCGGATGCGGGAACAATTCCTGGCGCTCGCAGCCGATCCGAAGCAGGAGATGCCGGACCTCGTGCGCGAGGCGGCGGCGCGGCTGGCGACGGCCGCGTGATCAGCGCCTGATCGGTCAGCAACGCTGACATTGCAAGGCGGTCATGCCGAAACCGGCCTTGCCCCGGCCCGGCGCGGCGGTCATCTAGGGGGTGGGAGGATAAACGCCAAATCTGGAGGCGACTTATGTCCGCAGCACTTGCCCAATCCGCCAGCTTCTTCCGTATCCTCGGCCACGCCCTTTACGGCTTCGCAAGCGCGATCGGCCACGGCCTTGTGCGGCTGGGAGAAGCCGGTCCGCGCATGGAAGCGATCCGCAGGCTGAACGCGATGAGCGATGAGGACCTTGCAGCGAAGGGCGTGACCCGCGAGGAAATGGTCCGCCGCATCTTCGGTTCAAGTTTCTATATCTGATCCGATTCTTCGACGGCGGCGGATCAGGGCGCGGCTGCCCCGAGGGCGATTCGGTCATGCCGCCGACGCTTCCTGCCTCGCTCTGAGGCGCGGGCCGGACACTTCGGGCCTGCCAATTCGGCGCAGACCCGCTGATTCCCGCCATCCTTTTGAACAATTCACCCCGCCATCATTTGAATGGCGCGCGTTTCGCGGCTAATATACGGCCACGGGCAGGGATTTCCCGACTGGAATTGTTTAACGCATTGACTACCGTCCGGGTCTGCTCCCGGTGCTGCTTTTGTTGAGGGTGGGGTATGAACAAGGTTGCGACGTCTCTGACGCCGTCGCGCGGTGCTGGCGTTGAGGGGCCCAGCATTGACGAGCTCATCAAGACCGGGTCGCTGCATCAGCGGCTCGCCGCCGCGCGTACCGCGCGTGAGAAGGCTCTTGCGGCAAACGGAGAGCAGAAAGAACAGTTCCTGTCCGGCCTGAAGCCCTGGGAACGCCCCGAATATGTACGTGGCGAGCCAAAGAAGGCCTCGCGCGACCAATCTGCCAGCGATCGCAGCAAGCCGAAGGACTCCGCGCCTGCGCCGCTTGTTCTGGACGGGAGGGTTGCCGCAGAGCCCGAACCCGCCGCCGCGCCCGTCGCGGCAGCAGTCACGGCAGCGGTTGCGCCCAACCGGCTGCGTCAGGTTGCAGGCGGCGCCGCCTTCGGCATCGCCGTCGGCATCGGCCTTGGCTACTGGTTCGCGGGCAATACCCTGCCGGATGCGACCGCAACCATCGCGTTGACCGACGAGGCGCCGACGGCGCTCCCTGGCAATCGCGATGCCGAGCTTGCCCGGATCGCTTTACCGGCCACCGACGCGGTGCCCGCGACGCCCGATGCGCCGCGGCTGTCGAATGTGACCTCTCTTTCGGCCACGCTGCCCGCCATCACGGGCGGCAGTCCGATACAGCGCGACACGACCCTCGCCCCTCACTTTGCAGAGGCGGCACCGCAGACGATGGACATCGGCCTCGTATCGCCCCGTTTCGTCGCCCTGCCCCGATCCGTTGAGCGGGGCGATCTGACGCTTCCCGGCAGCACCCCCGACCTGCGCTTCACCGGGCTGGCGGCCTTGCCCCGGCGGGTGAGCATTGCACCGGTCGTCACCACATTGCCCGCTGACGACGCCACCCCGCCCCCTTTACCACCGGCACCGGATGCGGTCGCCGGACCTGTCTCCTGGCAGATGCCGGATACGGTGAAACTGCCGCTCAGCCCGAGCGATACGCCGCTGGCCAAGCAGGATACGGCCCTGCCGGTCAGCCGGCCCGCACCGTCCGCTGACCTGATCCTGATCCTTCACGCCCCGGTCGCCCTGCCCGGCAGCGAGGTCGACACCGTTGCAGAGAAGCTCAGCGCCGGGGGCTTCGGCTCCGCGGCCTCAAGGCCCGTCGATTTCACCATCAGCCGCACCAATGTCCGATATTTCTCGCCCGAGGACGCCGAAGCCGCAGGAGCGGTCGCGGAGGCGCTGAACGCGCAGCTGCGCGACTTCACCAGCTTTGTCCCGCGCCCGCCGGTGGGCACGGTCGAAATCTGGCTTGCCGGTCAGGGGGCAGCGCGACCACGCCCGTCGCGAAAGCCCAGGCCAAGACGAAGACGCGCCGCGCGCCGGCCGTCTCGGCTGTGGATGCCCTGAAAAACCGGCTGGTTCGCCAGCTTCGCGCCGGAACGCTTAACTGACATGACACGCGGGGTTCCCGCCGTCCTCCCCTTCTAATCAACCGAGTAACCCGTCATGCCCACACCGAAACTGATTACCATCGTCACCGCCGTCATCATGCTGTCGGGCCGGATCGCCGGGGCGGAATATTCCCTGACGCAGTTGCAGGAGATCGAGCGCTACATCATGACGAATGATCGCAGCCGCGCTTTGGACACTGCTGCGGAAGAACCCTGAACTGATGGTCGGAGATGATCCTCTGGCACAGGAGTTGCGCATCTTCGTGGAAACCAGCATGCGCAAACAGCTCAACTGGTTCGATGCGCCGACGGCAACGCTGCCGCCCGACCCCGACCTCGCGCTGGGCAGGCAAATCGGCCGGATCTACTGATGCGCGCCGCTGAGTGAGATGACCGTTCCAGCCCGCATCAGCTATGTCATAGATCCGCGGTTTCCGGGCGGGACGTCCTCGGCCGTTGCAGCCGAGTTGAGGGTCGACTGCGGGCTTGGGTGCGGTGACGGTTCACGCCGTTGAAAGCGAGATGTTCCGGGGACGCGTGATCGCGCCCCAGCTTCAGGAGACGCTTGACGAGCTTGGCCTGACCCCGGTGTGGAATGCGCCGGTCATCACCGGCGATATCGTCATTCTGCACAACCCGTCGTTCCTGAAGTTCCAGCGGAGCTTTCCCGCCCGCATCCTCTGCCGGCATCTTGTGGTCATCACGCATGAGAATTTCGAACGCCCCGGCGGGGCCGAGGGGTTCGACGTCGCGGGTTGCCTTGCGCAGGTCGACCGCGCGACGCTGGCGCTTGAAAAGACCATCGCACCGATTTCCGCCCACAACCGCGCAACTGTCGAACGCTGGATCGGCAGTCATTCGGGCTTTGGCGGCTGGTCCGTTCTGGCCGAGGACTGGTTCAACATCTGCGCCTTCGACCTTGCCCCGCCGACCGCCACGCCAAGCGACCGGCGGGGGCGGCACTCGCGGCCCGGCTTCGAGAAGTTCCCGGCAGCTTCGACGCTCGATCTCTGCTTTCCGGCCAGCGCCGAGAGCAATACCATTCTCGGCGCGGACAGCCTGATGGCGGAGGGTATCCTGCGGCCGCACTGGCGACTTCTTCCCTTTCGGGGGCTTGATCTCGGCCAGTATTTCGAGATGGTCGATTTCATGATCTATTTTACCGCCCCCACGTGGCGTGAGAGCTTCGGGCGAGTGCTGGCCGAAGGCATGGCGGCGGGCAAGGTCGTGATCTCCGACCCCGAGACGGCGGCAACCTTCGGGGCGGGCGTCATCGGCGCGCATCCCCCCGAGGTCGGTGACATCATTGCGCGGCATGTAAAGGATCCGGCGCTCTATCATCGGCAGGTTCGCACAGGACAGAAGGTGCTGGCGCAATTCTCGGCCGAGCGATTTCAGGATTTCTTCGCCGCGTTCCTGGCGCGGGCCGAACCGAAGGCCGCCGCATGATCCTGATCGAGGCCGGAGACAGCAGCGAGCGCGGGTTCGATGCGAAGCTTCTTTTCTGCGCGCAGCTTGCCGCGCGCGGACATGACGCCGTGGTCGACGATGCCACCTTGCCCGAAGGGATCGACCGCAACACCGCCTATGAGGCCGCCCCCTTTCTGCGCAGCCTGCCCGGCGATCCGATCCGCCGCGTGATCGTGATCGGGTCCGAGCCGATGACCGAAGAGGCGCTGGGCCGCCTCAGGGCGATCGATTTGCCCGTCGACGTTCCCGTACATCTGATCGCGCGCTTCGCCGACCATCAGGCGCGCATATCGGCCCAGTCGCGGCTGGCCTATGTGCTGGGCCGCGAGCCGGAGGTGATCGACCTCGCGCCGCTGCGCCCCGAACCGCTCTTTCCCGGTGCGATTGCACCCACCGCCGCGACGGCGGCGATCCGGCCGGGCGACCATCGAAGCGGCCCGATGTGCCTCATGCTGGTTCTGCCGGATGAGATGATCGACGAGCCGACGACACTTCCGCTGCTTATGGCGATGGACAACCTTCCGGATTTCCAGCTTTCGCTCATCCTGACCGGCCGGGCGAAAGATCAGGTGCGGGGATCGAAATTCGCCTCGCTCAACCTGTTTGGCCTGACCGAGCAATCTGCGGCGAGCATGGCGGCGCATGGCGACATCGCCGTGATCTTCGGCGACGGCGTGCCGGGCGAGCGTGTAGCGGCGATGGCGGCGGACATGTTCGCGGCCGGAAAGGTCGTGATCGACTGCACGGAGACGGCCGCGATGATGGCGGCCGCGGCGCCCGCGATCCGGGGGCCACTCGATCTGGCGGCCCTGCCGAACTACCTGCGGCACACCATTCTCATCAACAAGCGGGAGATCGCGCGCCAGGTCACCGAAAGCCTGTGGATCGCGGCACACAGGATGGAGGCTCTGGAGCGGTTGCTGGGCCTGCCAGCGCCGGAAGAATCGGACGGTAGCACACCGAGCGCAAGGACGGTCTTTCTGCCCACCAATGGCGCGGGGCTTGGCCATGCGCGGCGCTGCACGCTCATCGCGCGGGAGATGGAGGCAAAGCCGGTGGCCTTCGCGGCCTTCCCAAGCTGCGTCCCGCTGGTTCAGGCGGCCGGGTACGATTGCCTGCCTCTGGTCTCGAAAAGCCCGTTTCACCTGACCGAACATGCGAACGATCTGGTGAATTACATGCGCCTCAGGCGTGCCCTGCGGCCCGGCGACAGGCTGATCTTTGACGGCGGCTATGTATTCGATTCGATCTACCGGACGATCATTGAGAAGGAGCTGGAGGCGGTCTGGGTCCGGCGCGGACTTTGGCAGGCCGGGCAGATCACCTCGGCCGCACTCGACCGGGAGCGCGTCTTCCGGCGGGTCATCGTTCCGACCGAAGCCTTCGACGAGTTGAACGGCAACATGAGTTTTGGCGATCATGTCCGAAAGGTCGGGCCAATCGTCGGATCGCCTCCGGTCGCCGAGGCTGCGGCTCTGCGCAGGGGCCTGGCCGAACGATTGGGGCGGCCGTTCGATGAGTTGGTGGTGACCATGCTCGGCGGTGGCGTGGCGGCCGACCGGACGGCGCAGATGCAAATGCTGAGCGCCCTGCTGGAACGGCGGAAGAACTGCCTGCACCTCATCCTGATCTGGCCCGGCTCGACGGTGCCGCCCGCGCTCTACGGCTGGCGGAACACGGTCGTCTGCCAGACGCGCAGCGCAACAGATTTCGCGGCGGCTGCCGATCTTGTCGTCACGGCGGCGGGATACAATTCCTTCCACGAGGTTCTCTATCACGGCCTTGCCGCGATCTTCGTGCCGCAGATGGCCGCCTTCATGGACGATCAGGAACGCCGCGCCGAGGCCGCGGCAGGGCGCGGTCTGGCGGCGAAAGTAACCGCGACGGAGCTTCTGCTTCTGGAACGCGAGGTGGCGGCCTTTCTTGACGGCGGCAAGGCCGGAGATATCCGTGCGGCCCTGCGCGAGGCGACGCTGCCCGAGCGCGGCAACCGCAAGGCAGCGGAATTGATCGCGGAGGAGCGGCTATGATGGAGACCTTCGCGCTCGACATTCTTGGCCGGTTACAGGATGCCGCGCCGCTCGATCTCGATGCGCTTCTGGTGGGCGACGGGCGGCCGAGGGGCGGCACCTTTGCCGTCGGGCCCGTTCTTCCGCTTTCACCCGAGCTGTGGCGGCGGGAGGACGGCTGGGCCTGCCTCGGCATCCGCGTGACCGAACGACCGGAAGATGTCACCGCGCTGGCCCGGCGTCTGGCCGCGACGGCGGTGGAGCGCGGGATCATCCCGGTGATCCTCTCCTCGCTCGACCAAAGCGGTTTCGAGCGTTTCGGCTTCCGGGTGGAGCGTCTGTCGGGCACGACGCCCGAGGCACGCATGGCCGAGGAGGCGGAGCTTCAGGGGTTCTGGAACTTCGCGCTGATCCTCGATGCGACGGAGCTTTCGCTGATGGGCTGAACGCGCCTTCAGTTCGCGTGAAAGCCCCGGATCAACTGCCTGAGACCGACTAGCCCGCCGACCGCGATGGCGGCAAGCGTCACCGGCGCCGAGACGGCAAGCGTCGACATCGCGGTCACGCCCTGCCCGACCGAGCAGCCAAGCGCGATCGTGCCGCCGATGCCCATGAGAGCCGCGCCCGAGACCTGGCGGCCAAGCTCGCGCGGGTCCTCGCAGGCCTCCCACCGGAAGAGGCCGCGAATGGTCGACCCGGCGAAAGCGCCCGCCAGAACGCCCGCCACCATGCCGACCGAAAAGGTGAGTCCGCCGGCGGTCGAAGTCATGAAGAAGATGATCGTCCGGCCAAGCGGCGCGGTGAAGGAAGGCCCTTCGACACCGGTCTCACCAAAGCTGAGGTCGGAAACCCAGGTGGTGCCGACAAGACACCAGACCACGGCCAGCCCCGCCGCGACACCCCAGGCGATCTGCTTCGGCCGCGCGCGAAGCGGCGCATGGGTCAGCGCCCAGACGATCGCCGCGCCACCCGCGAGCAGCGCGAAGACGAGCGGCGGCAGGCCGGTCCGCGCAGCAAGCCAATGCGCGATTCCCTGGGTTCCCGTGGCCGGTTCCTGCGGAAAGAGGAAGATGCGAAGGGGCGCGAGAAGGCCCGACATGGTGACGAAGGCGAAGATGCCGATCACCACGACAACGACCAGTGACCTGAGATCCCCGCCACCGAAACGCACTAGCGCGCCAAAGCCGCAATTGCCCGCCAGAGCCATGCCATAGCCGAAGAGCAACCCGCCCACGACCGAGGCCACGGGGCTCCAGGCGATGGTGTGGTAGAAGGTCTCGGTCGGCTTGGCATAGCCGAGCGCCTCGGCGACAAAGGTGCCGATGATCGCGACGCCAAGGACGACACCCCAGAGCCTCAATCGGCGCTGGTCGTCGCCATAGGCCGCCGCCTCAAGCGCGCCGAGCGTGCAGAAATCCCCCAGCCGCGCGGCAAGGCCAAAGACAAGGCCGCCGCCGAGCCCCACGAGCGCGGCAAGAACGCCGGGTGACAGGTCTTCCATCGTCTCCTCCCGACCGGCCGGGGCCGGTTAAAGTTTCTCGGGCGCGTCATCGCGCCCGCAGAAACTGTCGTAGATAAAACCAAGCAGACGGATCGTGCGCGGGTCTTTCAACGAATAATAGATCGTCTTGCCGTCGCGCCTTGTCCTGACGATCCGTTCGATCCTGAGCCGCGCCAGTTGCTGGCTGACCGCAGATTGCCGCGAGAGGAGCAGGGTTTCAAGCTCGGTGACAGAGCGCTCTCCGGCGGCAAGATTGCACAGGATCATCAACCGCCCGTCATGGGCCATCGTCTTGAGAAAGATCGCGGCCTCTTCGGCGGCGGCGGCAAAGATATCGGGGTCAAGCGCAAGCGCACCCGCTCGGTCGCCGACCGGCTCGCCTGAACTGGCGGCTTGCCCCTTGCTGGCCAAACTCCCCTCCTCCGCATTTTCGGCGGCGTGTCTTCCTAGAAGGCAATATCGCCCTCGATCGCGGCAATCCCGGCGCGGGCGCAGGCATCGTCAAGATCCGGGCCCGGCGCGCCCGAGACGCCAATTCCGCCGACGAGCGTACCTGCCGCCTCAATAGGGACACCACCGCCGAGCGCCAGCGGCATCGAGAGATCGCGGATCCCCGCGGATATCAACTCCGGCCCGGTCTGTGTTGCGAGCGTCAATGTGTCGATCTTGAAGCTGACGGCGGTCCAGGCCTTGCGCTTGGCGGTTTCCTCGACATGCGGGCCTGCAAAGCGGTCGCGCAGGAAGACCTGCATCACGCCGCTGCGGTCCACGACGGCGACGCCGACCTGAAGCCCCTGCTCGCGGCAGTTTTCCAGCGCCGCCTGCGCGGCCTTGAGCGCGGTTTCAGGTGCGAGGCTTTTGTACTCCACCAACGCCGCGCCGTCCTGCGCGAAGGCCGGCGCTGCGGCCAGCATCAGGCCGGCGGCCCATTTCCCGATGGTCATTTCGTGTCCTCCCCTTTGTCATTTTCCGTCTTTGCGAGCATCTGGCCGAGCAACCCCCAGAAGAAATCCTCCCCCGGGTAGCCCTCGATCCGGTCGATTTCGCGCCCCTCCTCCATGAGCACGAACGTCGGCGTGAAGACCACCGGCCTCGCGAAAGCAAGACCTGAGGTTTCCATGTCGCGGATGTTCACGCGCTGAAGCGGCGCGGCCTGCCCTTCCGGCGTCTTCGGATAGATCGGTGCGATGGCGGCGTCCCAGGCGGCGCAGTAGACGCAGCCGTCCCGCTCCACCATCACAAGATGCAGCGCCGCCCAAGCAGGTGTCGCGAGCCCGAGGGCCAGAACGGTCAGGAACCGTCTCAGCACAAGCAGCATGTTGACGCCTCTCGCTTTACATATAAAGATTGTAATGTGTTTTTATGTTTACGGCAAGGCGAGGCACCCGATGTACATGGACCCTTCATTCGGCGGTGCGCTGATCGCGGGCATCCTGTCGTTCCTGTCGCCCTGCATCCTGCCGATGGTGCCGTTTTACCTGTGCTACATGGCCGGCATCTCGATGGCCGGAACTCAGGTCGGATCAGACCATCGCGCCGGGCGCACAAAAGCGGCTGGTCGATCTCGGCCATCGCCTTCGCACTGGGCGTCACGACGATCTTCATGGCGCTCGGCATGGGGGCGACGGCGCTGGGGCAGGCTTTCCGCGAATGGCTGCGGCCGATGTCCTGGGTCGCGGCGGCGATCCTGCTGGTCTTCGGCCTGCATTTCCTCGGAATCCTGCGCATCCCGTTCCTCTACCGCGAGGCGCGGATCGAGGCGAAGGTGGAGCCGACGACCTTTGTCGGCGCCTATGTCATGGGCCTTGCCTTCGGCTTTGGCTGGACGCCCTGCGTCGGACCGGCGCTCGCCGCGATCCTGATGGTCGCGTCTGGCATGGAGTCGGTCACACGGGGGGCGGCGCTTCTCTTCGTCTACGGGCTTGGCATGACCGCGCCCTTCATCCTCGCCGCGATCTTTGCCAAGCCATTCCTGCGCTGGATGAACCGCAACCGCAAATATCTGCGCTATGTCGAGAAGATCATGGGCGTGATGCTGATCCTCTTTGCCGTGCTGATCGCGACCGGATCGGTGAATGCCATCGCCGACTTCATGATCCGCTACATGCCCTGGACCACGAAATTCATCTGATCACCTGAGGGAGGAGAAGAATGACACGTATCTTCGCCGCCGCCGCTTTCGCCCTGTCACTCGCGCTGCCCGCAGCGGCGCTCGAGGTGCCACCGCTTGGCGATGACGGCCTGCACAAGCCGACGTGGCTGCGCGACACGTTCAAGGACCTGCGCGAGGATCCTGGCGAGGCCAATGCCGAGGGCAAGCGTCTTCTGGTCATCGTGCGAACAGCGCGGCTGCATCTACTGCACGCAGATGCACGAGGAGGTGTTTCCGCTGCCCGAGATCGACGCGCTGATCCGCGACAATTACTTCGTCGTGCAGATGAACCTCTTCGGCGATGTCGAGGTCACCGATTTCGACGGCGAGACGCTTGCCGGAAAAGGACATGGCGATGAAATGGGGCGTCATGTTCACCCCCACGATGATGTTCCTGCCGGAAGAGGTGCCGGAGGGGCAGACCGCTTCGGACGCCGCTGTCGCGAAGATGCCGGGCGCCTTCGGGCCGCAGACGACCGCGGCACTTCTCGACCTGGGTCAAGGATCACGAATATGCCAAGGGCGAGAACTTTCAGAAGTACCTCGCGGCACGTGTGACAGGTGGCCCGCAGAACTGATCCGGGCAGCTCGACACATTCTCATATTCACGCTCGTGAATTTTATGTTGCATGCGACACGGTGCCTCAGTTAGGCTCCGAGTTCGGAGGAAAACAGGGAGGACTTCGATGAAGCGCCAAATCGCGATGGGAATCCTGATGTCCCTGGCCGCCGGAATGGCATTCGGCGACACCACGCCGGGCGACGTGATCTACGCCGAAGGTGCGGTTGCGGAGTCGCTGACCGGCACGCCCGGCGATGCCGCAGGGGGCGCCAAGGTGATGGCGGATCGCGGCATGGGCAATTGCGTCGCCTGCCACACGGTCTCGGCGATGCCAGATGTCGCCTTCCAGGGCAATGTCGGGCCGACGCTTGACGGCGCTGCGGAGCGCTGGGACGAAGCGCAACTACGCGGCATCGTGTCGAACGCGAAGATGACGTTCGACGGCACGGTGATGCCCTCGTTCTACAAGAATTCCGGCTATATCCGGCCGGGCGATGGCTACACCGGCAAGGCGCCGGCGGACGTAGCGGCGATGGAGCCGATCCTGACCGCAACGCAGGTCGAGGATGTCGTCGCCTATCTGATGACGCTGAAGGAATAATCCGGCCGCCTTCGGGGCGCGCCTGACCGGCAAAGGAGTATTCAATGCAACTGACAAGACGCGAAACGCTGGCCTTCGGATTGGGCGGTCTTGCCCTTGCGGCGCTTCCGGGCGCCGCCGCTGCCGAAGGAACGGTCGAGGAACTGACCGCCGCCTTCACCGGCGGCGCCGCCGTGGGCTCCGAGGGGATCACTCTCACCGCGCCCGAGATCGCCGAGAATGGCAACACCGTGCCGATCGCGGTTTCGGCGCCGGGGGCCACCTCGATCATGCTCTTGGCCTCGGGCAATCCGACGCCCGCGGTCTGCACCGTCAATTTCGGCCCTGCGGCCGGATCGCAATCCGTTTCGACCCGCATCCGCCTGGCCAAGACCCAGGACGTGGTCGCGCTGGCGAAAATGGCGGATGGCAGCGTGGTTCAGACCTCATCCACAGTCAAAGTCACCATCGGCGGCTGCGGCGGCTGAGTTCAGGGAGCAACAAACATGGCAAAAGACGTAAAACCCCGCGTGAAGGTCCCGAAATCCGCGAAAGCCGGTGAGGTGGTGTCGATCAAGACCCTCATCAGCCACCCGATGGAATCCGGCCAGCGCAAGGACAAGGACGGGAACCTCATCCCGCGCTCGATCATCAACCGTTTCACCTGTGATTTCAACGGCGTGAACGTCATCGACATGACGCTCGATCCGGCGATCTCGACCAACCCGTATATCGAATTCGACGCCAAGGTCGATGCGGCCGGTGAGTTCAAGTTCACCTGGTACGACGACGACGGCTCGGTCTACGAGGACACCAAACCGATCGAAGTGGCCTGACGCGGGCAGAGGGGAAGGGGCGCGGCCGGTGATACGGACGCGACCCCTCAGGGAGGAAAACGCATGAAGATGAGAACACTCGCCAGCAGCTGCGCCGCCGCCGCACTCGCCTTCGCCGGCCTCTCGGCCTCGGCGGAGCCGGCGGACGATACGCTCGTGATCAACGAAGAGATCGAGATCGTCACCCATACCGACAAGGCGCCCGCCTATATCGACGGCCTGTCCGAGCAGTATTCCGGCTGGCATTTCCGCGAGGCCGACACCCGCGACATGGAGCGGGATGATTTCGACAATCCGGGGATGCTGGGCGTCGAAGCGGCGCAAGGCGTCTGGGAAACGGCGGATGGCAGCGAGGGCAAGTCCTGCGCCATCTGCCATGAGGACCCGGAAAGCATGGCGGGCGTCCGTGCCGTGATGCCGAAGTTCAACGAAGCCAAGGGCGAGATGTACACGCTCGAGATGTACGTCAACGAGTGCCGCACCGAACGCATGGGTGCGGAGGCGTGGGACTGGGACAGCGCCGACATGGTCAACATGACGGCGCTGGTCTCATCCGTTTCACGCGGCATGCCGATGAACGTGGCGGTCGACGGCCCTGCCGCCCCCTATTGGGAGCAGGGCAAGGAGATGTACTACGCGCGCTACGGTCAGCTTGAGCTGTCCTGTGCGAATTGCCACGAACAGAACTACGGCAACTACATCCGCGCCGACCACCTGAGCCAAGGCCAGACCAACGGCTTTCCGGTTTACCGTCTGAAGGATGCGAAGCTCTCGTCGATCCACAATCGCTTCAAGGGCTGCATCCGCGACACGCGGGCGGAGACCTTCAAGCCCGGCTCACCTGAGTTCATCGCGCTGGAGCTTTACGTCGCGTCGCGCGGCAACGGCCTGTCGGTCGAATCACCGTCTGTTCGCAACTGATCCCAAAGGCCGGGCGGCGGTCCGCCCGGCTCATTCGTTTGTCGATTTTCAATAAGAAGAACCGGGGAACGGCCCGACGTGCCTTGGCGCGACGGTTGCGTTTTTCCCAAAGGAAGGAACAGACGCATGATTTCGAGGCGGGATTTTCTGCAAGCGACCGTGGCGGCTTCGGCGCTTTGGGGCGCATCGGGCGTGGGCAACTGGTCGCGCCTGGCCGCCCAGCAGGTGCTGAGCCAGGACAAGCTTCTGGAGTTCGAGGATTACGGCAACGTCACCCTGATCCATATCACCGACATCCACGCGCAGATGAAGCCGGTCTGGTTCCGCGAGCCTGAGATCAACCTCGGCGTCGGCGATGCCAAGGGCCAGCCGCCGCATGTGACCGGCGCGGAATTGCTGAAGATGTTCAATATCGAGCCGGGCAGCCCGCATGCCTATGCGCTGACCTATGAGGATTTCACCGCCCTGGCGAAAACCTACGGCCGGATGGGCGGTCTTGACCGCTGCGCCACCGTCATCAACGCGATCCGCTCCGCGCGGCCCGATGCTCTCCTCCTCGACGGCGGTGATACCTGGCAAGGCTCGCTCACCGCGCTGAAGACCAACGGCCAGGACATGGTCAACGTGATGAACGCGCTGAAACCCGATGCGATGACCTCGCATTGGGAATTCACGCTGGGCATCGACCGGGTGACCGAGATTGTGGATACGCTCGATTTCCCCTTCCTCGGGGCGAATATCTTCGACGCCGAATGGAATGAACCGGCCTATGAGCCTTACAAGATGTTCGAGGTCGGCGGCGCCACAGGTCGCGGTCATCGGGCAGGCCTTCCCCTATCTGCCGATCGCCAACCCGAAATGGATGTTCCCGGGCCTTTCCTTCGGCGTGCGCGAGGAGCGCATGGCCGAAGTGGTGCAGGAAGTCCGTGATGCCGGTGCCGAACTGGTCGTCGTCCTCAGCCACAACGGTTTTGACGTCGACCGCAAGATGGCGGGCCGGGTCGAAGGGATCGACGTGATCCTTACCGGCCACACCCATGACGCCCTGCCCGAGCCGGTGATGGTGGGCAAGACGATCCTCATCGCCTCCGGCTCAAACGGAAAGTTCGTGAGCCGCGTGGACCTTGATGTGCAGAATGGCCAGATGATGGGCTTCCGCCACAAGCTGATCCCGATCTTCGCGGATGTGATCGCGCCGGACCCGGAGGTCACCAAGGTGATCGACGCCGAGCGCGAGCCCTACAAGGCGGAGCTGGAAGAAGTGCTTGGCACCACCGACAGCCTGATTTACCGCCGCGGCAATTTCAACGGCACCTGGGATGACCTGATCTGCAACGCGCTGATCGAAGAGCATGAGGCGGATATCGCCCTGTCGCCCGGTTTCCGCTGGGGTCCGTCGCTTCTGCCGGGGGAGGCCATCACCCGCGAGGATCTGATGAACGCCACCGCCATGTCCTATCCCGCCGCCTACCGCAGCGAGATGACGGGCGAGACGTTGCACACGATCCTTGAGGATGTGGCCGACAACCTTTTCAACCCCGACCCCTATTACCAGCAGGGAGGCGACATGGTCCGCGTCGGCGGCATGGGCTACCGCATCGATGTGACGAAGCCACAGGGCGAACGGATCACCGAGATGACGATGCTGAAGACGGGTGAAAAGGTCGATCCCGCCAAGACCTATGCGGTTGCCGGCTGGGCCAGCGTGAACGAGGGCACCGAAGGCCCGGCGATCTGGGATCTTGTGGAAGGCTGGATCAAGAAGCAGGGCACGGTGACGATCGACCCCAACACCTCGGTCCAGGTGACGGGGGCTTGAGATGAACGACAGCAAGAAGAGACAGGAGGTTTCAATGTCTGAGACCGGCAAGACAGGCACCAGCCGCCGGGCCGTCCTGCGCGCGGGCCTCGCTGCGGGCGCGGGCGTCGCGACGGCGGGTTTGGCACGGGCACAATCGGCCCCCGATCCGATGATCACCGAAGTGCAGCCCTGGGCGACCCAGTTCGGCGACGCGGTGGATGCGACGCCCTACGGGATGCCGATCCATTTCGAATCCGCCGTCGTGCGGCGCAATGTCGAATGGCTGACCGAAAGCACCGAAAGCTCGATCAACTTCACGCCGATCCATGCGCTCGAGGGCACCATCACGCCACAGGGCTGTGCGTTTGAGCGCCACCATTCCGGCGCGATCGAGCTCTCCAAGACCGATTACCGGTTGATGATCGACGGGCTCGTCGACACCCCTCTGGTCTTCACCTACGAGGATCTGACCCGCTTTCCCCGCTCCGTCACCACCGCCTTCTGCGAATGCGCGGCGAATGGCGGCATGGAATGGGGCGGCGCGCAGCTTGAGGGCTGCCAGTTCACCCAAGGCATGATCCACAACATGGAATATACCGGCGTGCCGCTGCGTCTTTTGCTCGAAGAAGCGGGCGTGAAGCCGGAAGGCAAATGGGTCTATGCCGAGGGCGCCGATGCCTCCTCGAACGGCCGCTCCATGCCTTTGGAAAAGGCGATGGACGACGTAATGGTCGCATTCTTCGCCAATGGCGAGGCGCTGCGGAAGGAACACGGCTATCCGGTCCGCCTCGTCGTGCCGGGCTTTGAAGGCAATATGTGGGTCAAGTGGCTGCGCCGGATCGGGGTTTACGATCAGGCGGTGGAAAGCCGCGAGGAAACCTCGAAATACACCGACCTGATGCCCGACGGTCGGGCGCGGAAATGGACCTGGCTGATGGATGCGAAATCCGTCATCACCTCGCCCAGCCCGCAGGCGCCGATCTATCACGGCGCCGGACCGATGGTCATCACCGGCCTTGCCTGGTCCGGCCACGGCAAGATCGCGCGTGTCGATGTCTCGCTCGACGGTGGCAAGAACTGGCAGGAGGCGCGGCTTGTCGGGCGACGTGAAGTCGAAGGCGCTGACCCGCTTCCACCTCGATATCGATTGGGACGGCAAGGAAATGATCCTGCAATCCCGCGCAGTCGATGACACGGGCTATGTCCAGCCCACCAAGGATGCGCTGCGCGCGATCCGGGGCCAGAACAGCGTCTATCACAACAACGGCATCCAGACCTGGTGGGTGCACGAAAACGGTGAGGTCGAGAATGTCGAAGTCGCTTAAGATCCTCCTCGGCTCCACGCTTGTCCTTTCGGTCCTTGCCGCACCCGCCTACGCCGAGAAACTTGGCCTCGGCCGCACCGCCCTGCCCGAGGAAATCGCAGCCTGGGACGTGGCCGTCCTGCCCGATGGCACCGGCCTTCCAGAAGGCTCCGGCGATGTCGCGACGGGCGATGAGGTCTTTGCCGAGAAATGCGCCAGCTGTCATGGTGATTTCGCCGAAGGCATCGACAACTGGCCGGTCCTCGCGGGCGGGCAGAATTCGCTGAAGAACCTGCGCCCGGTCAAGACCATCGGGTCATACTGGCCCTACCTCTCCACGGTCTATGACTACATCCACCGCTCCATGCCCTTTGGTTCGGCGCAGACGGTGACCCCGGACGAGGCCTATGCCATCGCGGCCTTCCTGCTCTATTCCAACGGGATCGTTGAGGATGACTTCGTGCTGTCGAAGGCGAACTTCACCAGCATCACGATGCCGAATGCGGATGGCTTCTATGCCGATGACCGGCCCGAAGCCGAATATGCGCAATTCTCGGCCGAAGCCTGCATGACGGATTGCGCCGCTGAGGTGAAGATCACCAAGCGCGCGATCGACCTCAAGGTGACACCGACCGATCCCGACGGCCTGCCCGCCGGAACGCTGCCGAACCTGCACCTCACCGCCGCGACGGGCGCGGCCCCTGCGGCCGAAGCACCGGCGGCCGAGGCACCGACAGGCGAAGCACCGGCGGCGGAAGCGCCCGCCGCTCCGGACGGGCCGGACCCGGCACTGATTGAAGCCGGTGCCAAGGTCTTCAAGAAATGCTCTGCCTGCCACAAGATCGGCGACGGGGCAAAGAACACCGTCGGCCCGATCCTGAACGGAGTCATCGGCCGCGCGGCGGGCACGGTGGAAGGCTTCAAATATTCCAAACCCATGGCGGAAGCAGCCGCCGGTGGCCTCGTTTGGAGCAATGAGGCCCTGCATGAATTCCTCGCCAATCCGAAAGCTATGGTAAAAGGCACGAAGATGAGCTTCGCGGGCCTGAAATCGGCCGAGGATATCGACGCGGTGATCGCCTATCTGCAATCCGTGGGCGGCTGACACCGCGCAACCGAGGAGGAGACGATGAAGACACTGTTCCTTCCTGCGTTGATCGGCGTGGCCCTGATCGGCGCGCCGGCCCTTTCGCAGGCCGAAGAGGGTGCTCAGAAAACCTACGCCTTCGACGGCACATTCGAGGACGCCACCTTCGCGGTCGAAAACGCGATCATCGCCGAAGGCCTCGTGATCGATCATGTGAGCCATGTCGGCGAGATGCTCGCCCGCACCGGCGCCGATGTCGGCAGTGACGTGAAGGTCTTTGACGGTGCCGACGTCTATCTCTTCTGCTCGGCGAGCCTGTCGCGCAAGGTGATGGAGGTGGATCCGATGAACCTGCGCTACTGCCCCTACGGCGTCTTCGTCATGTCGCGTGAGGGCGCTGTGACCGTCGGCTACCGCCAGATGCCCGAAGGCCCGATGCAGGAGGTCGAGGCGCTGCTCGACAAGATCGCCAAGGCCGCCGTCGAATAGCCGCTGGTTGCGGCGCGCGCCGTCCCGGCTTAGCTTCGGGCGCAAGATCGCAGGGGCCGCGCCATGAAGCTGTTCGTCGGGCTGGGCAATCCAGGCCGGAAATACCAGGATAACCGCCACAACATCGGTTTCATGGCCGTTGATCGTATTGCCTCTGATCACGGCTTTGCACCCTGGCGCGCGCGGTTTCAGGGTGAGGTGAGCGAAGGGCGGCTTGGCGCCGAGCGTATCGTCCTTCTGAAACCCACGACCTTCATGAACCTCTCCGGCCAGTCTGTCGGTGAGGCGATGCGGTTCTTCAAGCTGGAACCGGAGGATGTGGTGGTCTTTCACGACGAGCTTGACCTCGCCCCCGGCAAGCTGCGCGTGAAGACCGGCGGCGGACATGCCGGGCACAATGGATTGCGCTCGCTCCACCAGCACATAGGTGAAGCCTACGCCCGCGTCCGCATCGGCATCGGTCATCCGGGCCACAAGGACCGCGTCGCGGGCTATGTGCTGTCGGATTTCGCCAAGGCCGATCAGGACTGGATCGAGGATCTTCTGCGCGGCATCTCCGAAGGTGCGCCCGCCCTCGCCGCAGGCGATGCGCCACGGTTCATGAATGCGGTGAGCCTGCGCACAGCCCCGCCCCGCCCCGCCAGACCCGCGCCGGGGCCGGAGGCTGCACCGAAGCCCGCAGCGCCGGAGCCCAAGGATACCCGCAGCGCCCTGCAAAAGCTTGCGGACAGGTTCAGGTGAGCTGGCAGGCCGCCTTCCTTGGGCAGGCGGAAAGCTGTGCCATGCTCGGCTCACCCTTCACCGCGCGACTTCTCGGGCTTTTCGCGGAACGTGGGCTGCCGGAGGGGGCGGTGCGGGACCGGATCGCGGCCTGGCCGGGGGACATCACTTCGCGCGGCGCCTCGGTGCCGTTGCGCCTTGCTGGAGCGCTCCACGGGCTGGTGCTTGAGGGACGCGCACCCGACTTGTCCGGCGTTTACCCGCCCGCCGGGCCGGTGGACGACGATGTGCTCTACCGGCTCTCCAGCGCCGCCATCAAAGCCGAGGCGAGATGGATCACCGCCCGGCTCGAACTGCCGCCGCAGACCAATGAGGTGGGGCGGTCCGCCGCCCTCATCGCCGCCGCCATGTGGTTGAGCGCGCATTCGGGTCTGCCGATCAAGCTGAGCGAACTTGGCGCGAGTGCCGGGCTCAATCTCCGCTTCGACCGCTATTCGTTGGTGGCTGGCGGCCACCAATTCGGCGCAATAAATCCTGTGCTGACGCTAACCCCCGATTGGCGCGGATCGGCACCGACCGCCGCGCCGGTGACCATCCTCGACCGGGCGGGCGCCGATCTGTCGCCGATTGATCCGGTAGGCGACAGGCTGCGGCTTTTGTCCTACATCTGGCCAGATCAGGCGGAGCGGCTCGCGCGGACCAAGGCGGCGCTTGACCTCGCCACCCGTCTTGAACCGAACGTGACGCGGGGCGATGCGGCCGAGTTTCTCTCCGGGCGACTGGCGACGCCCGACGAAGGCGTGCTTCACATGGTCTTTCACACCATCGCCTGGCAGTATTTCCCCCCGAGACTCAACAGCGCGGCCTCGCGCTGCTCACCGCCGCCGGCGCGCGCACGACGCAGGACCGCCCGCTTGCGCGGATCGCGATGGAGGCGGATGACGATCCCAACGGCGCTGCGCTGACGGCCACGCTTTGGCCGGGCGGACAGACTCATCTGCTTGGCCGCGCCGATTTCCACGGGCGCTGGATCGACTGGCGCGCGCCACCACCGGAGGATGTGAGATGGTGACCCCCTACCCCCCACGCAATGTGCTCGGCACCGCGCTTGAACCTTGCTCAGCCGATCCCCTCACAGGGTTCTTCCGCGACGGGCATTGCAACACCTGTGCGGAAGATACCGGCAGCCACACCGTCTGCGCCGTGATGACGGCGGAATTCCTCGCGTATTCGAAATATGTCGGCAACGACCTTTCGACACCGCGCCCCGAGGTCCGTTTCGGCGGGTTGAAGCCGGGCGACCGCTGGTGCCTGTGCGCCGCGCGGTTTCTACAGGCGCATGATGAAGGCTGCGCGCCAAAGGCGCGCCTTGCGGCCACGCATCAGCGGGCGACGGAAATTGTCCCTCTGGAGATCCTGACGCTCAACCGGGAGGATGGGCCAGTCAGCTGACCGCCTGAAGCATCACCTCAACCTCACGGTCATCGACAGCGACGCCTGTCGTGGCCGGCAGCATATCCTCTTCCATCAGATCCTCGATGAAGAGGCTCAGAAGCTGCGACCGCCCGGTCACGCCCGCCTTGCGGTAGATCGCGTTGGTCTGCGCCTTCACCGTGCCGCCTGCCGTGCCGCGCAAGGTAGCGATCTCCTGCGTGCTCATCCCCTTGATGGCGAAAAGTGCCACGTCCCGTTCGGCGGAGGTCAGCCCCCAGTCCGCAAAGCGGCTGTGCATCAATTCCATGAACGCGCCCGAGACCTGGCGGAGCTGTTCCTCAGCACGCTTCTGGCGCCGCAGGCTGCGCCGGAGCACGACACCGCCGAGCACCGCACCGAAGACAAGGCCGAGCGCCGCCGCGACCTCAAGAACCTCGTGCAGTTCCCAGGAGATCGGGTTGTGCTGGATATTCAGCATCGTCATCAATGTCTGCCCGACGAAGAAGAACGCACAGACAAGCTGCGTCAGCAGGAGGAGGGAAATCAGGACGAGATCACGCATCCGATCCGCCTTTCGGCGCGGCGACTGTCACGCCGCGTCTTGCCTGCGGACGGGGATGATGTTGGCGTCTCATTTCTTGACGCCACCCTTTTCGCGCGACGGCTCCTTGGAACTCTCGCCGGCAGATGGGCCATCTCCGCGGCCGTCCGACGCGCCTTCACCGTCGCCGGAAGGGCTATCGCCGCCGCCCGATGCGCCATCGCCTCCACCTGACGAACCTTCACTACCCGATCCGCCGCCGTCCTTGTTGCCAGCGCGCACAGCGTTTTTGGAGCTATCGCTGGTCTGCGAGTAGTCGCGCAAGACTTCGCCGGAGGACGGATCGACGACCACTTCGCGCCGGGTCCCGCCCTTGACGGCGGTAAATCTCACCCGGCCGAGAAAGGTGCGGCGCTGACTCGTGATTTCAAAGCCCTGACCAACAAGTGCCCGTGCGACTTCATCCTCATGCGAGGCTGCCGCGAGGACCGGATAAGCGAGAAGAAGAGAACCCGCCGAGGTCAGCAAGAAAACGCGTCTGTTCATATCTATACGACACACTCGCCCCCAAGGTGGTTCTCGCAACATTCACTTTGCGGAGCAAGAAAATCATCAAAACCGGGCCAATAGGTTGCCGCGTCATCAACGATCGTCAGAATCGGCGAAGATATTTTCGTGGATCATAGCAATCCCGTCATGATCGAAGAACCGCTCGACAGTGATTCCCCGTTCGACGATCTTCTCCATCTCAAGATTTCCGACCGGCGAGAAGTCACGGCGGATGATGGTCTCGTCGTTTCGTGCCTCGATGGAAAGCGCGACGCCATTCCAGCGCACGTCGAAGTCAGCGTAGCCCTCGGACGAAATCGCCATCAGTTGCTCTTTCACGATGGCGCCAAGACGGTCCGGCGCGACGCTGACCGAGATCGGCAGGGCCCGGTCGGCGAAGTTGTTTGCAGGATGGATCATGGTCGTATCCTCGTTTGGTGGGTTTCAGCAGTTGCAGGGACGGAGTGGCCGCCTTCTACCTATCCATCTGAAATCCAAACGCTTCCTCACACCATAAACCGAAGGGCCATCGGCATAAACCGAGGTTTATGAGGCATTTTACTGACGCCCGTGTGTCACCAATGGCGCAAGGGGGCCCTGTTTCCGTCCAAATTGTTAACGTTCCAGGCAAGAAGGAACAATCGCGGGCCGGGCGCGGCACCGTCAGCGGTGTCAGAGGCAATCGCGGACTTAAATATGCGAATCGGCTGCGGCGGGGTGAAAAAGCCCGCGCCGCGCCCATCAGGTCTTGATATCGAAGCCCAGATGTTTGGCCACGGCGAAGATATCCTTGTCGCCCCGGCCGCACATGTTCATGACGATGATGTGGTCCTTCGGCAGCTTCGGCGCGATCTTCATGACATGGGCCAGCGCGTGGCTCGGCTCCAAAGCGGGTATGATCCCTTCGAGGGCGCAGGACAGCTGGAAGGCCTCCAACGCCTCCTTGTCGGTGATCGCGACATATTCCGCGCGACCCGTCTCATGGAGCCAGGAATGTTCCGGGCCGATGCCGGGGTAATCGAGACCCGCCGAGATGGAGAAACCTTCGAGAATCTGGCCATCCTCGTCCTGAAGAAGATAAGTCCGGTTGCCGTGCAGCACGCCAGGACGCCCACCGGTGAGTGAGGCGCAGTGCTGCATCTTTTCATCGACGCCCTTGCCGCCCGCCTCGACCCCGATGATCCTGACAGAGGGATCATCGAGGAACGGATAGAACAGCCCCATCGCGTTCGATCCGCCGCCGATGGCGGCGATCAACGTATCCGGCAAACGGCCCTCGCCCTCCTGCTCGGCCAATTGCCAGCGCACTTCCTTGCCGATGATCGACTGGAAATCGCGGACCATCGCCGGATAGGGGTGCGGACCGGCCACGGTGCCAATGCAGTAGAAGGTGTCACGGACGTTCGTAACCCAATCGCGCAAGGCGTCGTTCATCGCGTCCTTGAGCGTGCCGCGCCCGGACGTGACCGGCACGACTTCCGCCCCGAGCAAACGCATCCGGAAAACGTTCGGCGCCTGACGCTCCACGTCATGCGCGCCCATGTAGACGATGCATTTCAGCCCGAACTTGGCGCAGACCGTTGCCGTCGCCACACCGTGCTGGCCCGCGCCCGTCTCGGCGATGATCCGCGTCTTGCCCATGCGGCGGGCGAGGATGATCTGGCCAAGCACGTTGTTGATCTTGTGCGCGCCGGTATGGTTCAGCTCATCGCGCTTCATGTAGATCTTCGCGCCGCCGAGATGGTCGGTCAGGCGTTCGGCGAAATAGAGCGGCGAGGGCCGGCCGACATAGTGCTTCCAGAGCCAGTCCATCTCGGTCCAGAAGCTCTCGTCGGTCTTGGCCTTCTCGTATTCGGCCTCAAGAGAAAGGATCAGCGGCATCAGCGTTTCCGACACGAAGCGCCCGCCGAATTCGCCGAACCGGCCCCGCTCATCGGGTCCGGTCATGAAGCTGTTGAACAGGTCGTCGGCCATGGTCGTCTCCTCTCAGGACAGATCGCGTTTATAGCCAATATGGGATGGCGTAAAGTCGAGCGCTTCGTAGAACCGATGCGCCTCGCTGCGCGATTTCTGGGTGGTGAGCTGGATCAGACGACACCCAGCGGCGCGTGCCCGGATTTCGGCATCCCGCATCAGCAGATGGCCGATCCCCTGTCCGCGCAGATCGCGGCGGACGCGAACGCTTTCGACCTGCGCGCGGCGGGACGCGCGGCGTGAGAGGCCGGAGATGAAGGTGATCTGATAGGTCGCGACAATCACGCCATCCTGCTCACCCACTATCAGGTGGTTCATATCCTCGGCCTTCATCGCGTCAAAGGCCGTGAGGTATTCCGGCAATGTGCCAAGTTCGCGCGTCACGCCAAACGCATCATCCGCCAAGAGCGCGACGACCTGCGCGACATCCGCGCGCGTCGCCGCGCGGAAATCAATCACGCCGCCCCCATTGCCGCTGCGATGAACGCGCGGATGAGATCCGCATCCTTCAGCCCCGGCTTGGCTTCGACACCCGAGGATACATCGACCTGCCGCGCCCCCGTCAGGCGGATTGCCTCCGCGACATTGGCGGGCGTCAACCCTCCGGCAAGCATCCAGGGGCAGGGCCAGTACTTCCTCGCGATGAGCGTCCAGTCGAAGGAAAGGCCGTTACCTCCTGGCAGAACGGAGCCCTTCGGCGCCTTCGCATCGACTAGGAGCTGATCGGCGACTTTTCCGAAGGTCTCGATCCGCGCCACGTCCGCGGGTTCGGCGATGCCAATGGCTTTCATCACCGGCAAGCCATAGCGGGTGCGAACCTCGGCTACCCTCCCGGGCGTCTCATCCCCGTGAAGCTGAAGCATGTCGAGTGGCACCGCCCCGATTAACGCATCCAGTTCCGCATCCGTCGCGTCAACCGTCAGCGCGACCTTGGCCACGCCGGGCGGAACAGCCGCGGCCAGCCGCGCCGCCGTCGCAGAAGTGATGTTGCGCGGGGATTTCGGGAAAAAGACGAAACCGACATAGCGTGCGCCAGCCTCGACCGCCGCCTCGACATGCGCGACCTCGCGCAAACCACAGATCTTTACACGGACATCCATGCCGCAGGCTTAGCGCGCGGCGCCGTCGCCCTCAAGCAGCGCCAGCACGTCATCATCGGGTTTGCGCGCATCGGTCTTGAGTTTCGATACTTCGCGCCGAAGCTGCCCGGCCTCGCGCTTGTGCTCGGCAAGGGCCGCGCGATGCTTGGCCTCTCGGAACCATTCCCAAACGAAACCAATGCCAAGACCGGCCAGAATGCCGGCGAAGATTACAAGAAAAAGCGGAAGCTGCACTTGCCACTCGACCCCCAATACCGCCGTCATGTCCTTGGGAAGGGCACGGAGCGTCACGGGCTCAAGGTTCGCGGACGCGACCGCAAGAAGGGCAATGCCCAGAATCGCCAGGAAGAGAATGCGGAGGAAGCGCAGCATGAGGGCCGTTTAATCTCCGTTCAGCCGGTCCCGCAAGAGCTTTCCGGTCTTGAAGAAGGGCACATGCTTTTCGTCAACAGGAACGGATTCGCCGGTACGCGGATTGCGGCCAGTGCGGGCATCGCGCTTCTTGACGGAAAACGCCCCGAAACCGCGCAGTTCGACCCGGTCGCCCTGCGCCATCGCTTCGACGATCTCCTCAAAGATCGTATTCACGATGCGCTCAACGTCACGCTGGAACAGATGCGGGTTCTCCTCCGCAATCTTCTGGATCAGTTCCGACCTGATCATGGACTATACCCCCCTTGCAGACCGCCTTCGCCGTCATTCGTCTTTTTGTTCGCCCCGACTATAGGCGCAAAAATTCGTTCAAGGAACAAGAAAGCCATTGGAATAAAGGCATTTTCCCGCTGCGCCACCGGGATTGGGATGGCTTTTCCCGTGCCTTTCCGATGTTGCGCCGCAGCATTCGACGGAATGTACCGCCCCGGCGGTCCGACCGCCGCCTATCGGCATCATGCGATTCGCAGACAAAAACGGCCCCGCCCTTTCGGGCGGAGCCGCCTGCATTCGCCAAATGGCGGATTACTTGTCGGAGCCGCCTTTCAGCGCGGCACCGAGGATGTCGCCGAGCGAAGCACCCGAGTCGGACGAGCCGTACTGTTCCACGGCTTCCTTCTCTTCGGCGATTTCGCGCGCCTTGATCGACAGGCCAAGACGGCGGGTCTTGCTGTCGACATTGGTTACGCGCGCATCGACATGGTCACCGACCTGGAAGCGCTCGGGGCGCTGATCGGCACGGTCGCGGGCAAGGTCGGAGCGGCGGATGAAGGACTTCATGCCGTTGTACTCGACCTCGATCCCGCCATCCTCGATCGCGGTGACGGTGGTCGTGATGACCGAACCGCGCTTCACGCCGTCGATCGCTTCGCTGAAGGTGTCCTCGCCCAGCGCCTTGACGGAAAGCGAGATACGCTCCTTCTCGACGTCGACCTCGGTGACCGCGGCCTTGACCATGTCGCCCTTGCGGTAGTTCTGGATCGCATCCTCGCCGCGCTGGTCCCAGCTGAGATCGGAGAGGTGAACCATGCCGTCGATGTCGTTCTCGAGGCCGACGAACAGACCGAATTCGGTGATGTTCTTGACCTCGCCCTCGATCTGGGTGCCGACCGGGTGGGTTTCCGCGAAGACTTCCCACGGGTTGCGCATCGTCTGCTTGAGGCCAAGCGACACGCGACGCTTCGCGGTGTCGATCTCCAGCACCATGACGTCGACTTCCTGAGAGGTCGAGACGATCTTGCCCGGATGGACGTTCTTCTTGGTCCAGGACATTTCCGAGACGTGGACAAGGCCCTCGACCCCGGCTTCCAGTTCCACGAATGCACCGTAATCGGTGATGTTCGTGACGCGGCCCTTGTGGACCGAACCGAGCGGGAACTTCTCCTCGACCGAATCCCACGGATCGGACAGAAGCTGCTTCATGCCAAGGCTGATGCGGTGGGTTTCCTTGTTGATCTTGATCACCTGGACCTTGACGGTCTCGCCGATGTTCAGGATCTCGTTCGGGTGGTTCACGCGGCGCCACGCCATGTCGGTGACATGGAGAAGACCGTCGACACCGCCAAGATCAACGAACGCACCGTATTCGGTGATGTTCTTGACCACGCCGTCCACGACCTGACCTTCGGACAGGTTGCCGATGACTTCGGCGCGCTGTTCGGCGCGGCTCTCTTCGAGGATCGCGCGGCGCGACACGACGATGTTGCCCCGGCGACGGTCCATCTTGAGGATCTGGAACGGCTGCTTCAGGCCCATGAGCGGGCCGGCATCGCGCACCGGACGAACATCGACCTGCGAACCCGGAAGGAACGCAACTGCACCGCCAAGATCGACGGTAAAGCCGCCCTTGACGCGGCCGAAGATCGCGCCTTCGACACGCTCTTCGTTGGCGTAGGCCTGCTCCAGCCGGTCCCATGCCTCTTCGCGGCGGGCCTTCTCGCGGCTGATAGACAGCCTCACCCCGGATGTTCTCGACACGGTCGAGATAGACCTCGACCTCATCGCCAACGCTGATATCGGGCTGTTCGCCGGGGTCTGCAAATTCCTTGAGATCGACGCGGCCTTCCATCTTGTAGCCGACATCGATGATGGCCTGGCCCGCCTCGATCGCGATGACCTTGCCTTTGACAACCGAGCCCTCTTCGGGCGTGTCAATCTCGAAGCTTTCTTTGAGGAGGGCTTCGAATTCCTCCATCGTCGCTTTAGCGCACATGCGTGTTCAGTTCCTTTATCTACATGTTTCTGGCCATGCGGTTGGCTCCGCCGGTCTTTGGTTTCGTGCCCTGAAGGCGCGCCACCGGAGAAAGACAAAGGGTCGCAGCTTACGCCCGACCCTGCTCCATCCGTGTTTTTATGGCTTCAATCGCCTTCTTGACTGCGGCGTCTATAGTCAGTTCCGACGTATCAAGCAAGAGCGCATCCTCGCCCGGCTTCAATGGCGCCACCGCCCGTTCCACATCGCGTCTGTCGCGCTCGATCACCTCGGCAAGGACCCGACGCTCATCTCCGCCGACCTCGAGCCAGCGCCGGTGGGCTCGGACCTCGGCGCTCGCGGTCACATAGAGCTTCACTTCGGCCTCCGGGCAAATCACCGTGCCGATATCGCGCCCGTCGAGGACGGCACCACCTTCGCGCCTGGCAAACTTGCGCTGAAACGCGATGAGCGCCGCGCGCACCTCCGGGATCACCGCAACCCGGCTCGCGGCCTGGCCCGCCGCCAATGTGCGCAGATCGTCGCGCTCCAGATCGGCGGCTGTAAGACTCCGCGCCGCCGCCACCGGATCGCCGCCCTTGGCCCCCACGGCCCGATAGAGAAGCCCGGTATCGAGATGAGCAAAGCCGAAATGCTCCGCTACCGCGCGGGATATCGTCCCCTTCCCCGCCGCCGCCGGCCCGTCTATGGCCACTGTGAAGATCATGCGAGCGTCTTTCCCCTTGCTCCAGCCGCGTCGCAGCAAGAGCGCTCCGGCGATCGTGAGTGCGAGTCCGTAGGCCGCGAATTTCGACACGGTCAGAGCCATCGCCAGGTCCCGACCGCTCACCTGTTTCGCCCGGCCCGAACTCCAACATCTCGCGAATGGCGGAATTTTCCAGGCAGTCCAGACCCGCCGCAACCGCCGCGAGAGCGAACAGACACCAGTACGCCCAGCCATGTGTACTAAGCCGATAGAAAAGCGCGAGTGACGCACCGGAAACGAGCGGGGAATACGCTATCGAGAAGCAATTGCTTCTCGCGGTAGAAGGCGCGTCCCGCCGGTCCGAGCGCATCAAGATAGTCTCGCGCCTCGGTACTCGTGTAGCCCGTGATCCGCAGGTCGAAAATCTGTGCACCGCCTGAAAGTGCCGCAAGGTGCGGTATCGTCCAGAGGTTCATCAGAGCGAACAGCCCGACGCTGCCAGCAAGTGCGCAGCAGAAGGCGAGCGCCGTCCTCGTCACGTCTTTGCCCGCGCGATCTGCGCACCCAGCCCGGCCATCAGTGGTTCGAAAACCGGGAACGATGTCGCGATGGGCAGCCGTCATCGACGCTCACCGGCTTTTGCGATGCCAAGCCCCAGGACAAGAAAGGACATCGCGATCCGGTGGTCGATATGGGTCGCACAGGTCGCACCCGCCCGGCACGCCGCCCGCACCCATCCCGTGGACGATCAGCACGTCCTCCTCTTCCTCGACCCGGACACCGCAGGCCTCGAGCCCGCGCGCCATCGCGTCGATGCCGGTCGCTTTCCTTGACCCGCAGTTCCTTCACGCCGCGCATCACAGTCACGCCCTCGGCACAGGCCGCGACGACCGAGAGGATCGGATATTCGTCGATCATCGACGCGCGCCCGCTCCTCCGGCACTTCGATGCCCTTAAGCTGCGATGCCCGCACGCGCAGGTCTGCCACAGGCTCGCCGCCCTCTTCGCGCGGGTTCTGGAACTCGATATCGGCGCCCATCTCCACAAGCGTTGTGTAAAGCCCGTTTCGCGTCGGGTTCTGGCTGACGCCGGGCACGAATATATCCGACCCCGCGACGATCAGCGCCGCGCAGACCGGGAACGCTGCCGAGGACGGATCACGCGGCACAGCCACCGTCTGCGGCCTGCAGCTCCGGCTGGCCGGTCAGGGTGATGACGCGGCCCTCGTCCGTATCCTCGACCGTCAACTCAGCACCGAAGCCGCGCAGCATCCGCTCGGTATGATCGCGCGTCGGCTCCTTTTCGATCACCACGGTCTGGCCGGGCGCGTTCAGCCCCGCCAGCAAGCACCGCCGATTTCACCTGCGCCGATGGCACTGGCACGGTGTAGCGCACCGGCACCGGATCCGCGGCCCCGACGATCGTCATCGGCAAACGCCCGCCCTGCCGACCGTAGGCTCGCGCACCGAAAAGCGACAGCGGATCGGTCACCCGCCCCATCGGCCGCTTGCGCAAGCTGGCATCGCCCGTGAACGTCGCCGTGATCGGCGAGGTCGCCATCGCCCCCATGATCAGCCGCACGCCGGTGCCGGAATTGCCGCAGTCGATCACGTCGGCGGGCTCGGCAAAGCCGCCGACGCCGACGCCGTGCACCGACCATTCACCTTCGGCCGTGCCGCGTCACCTCGGCCCCGAAGGCGCGCATCGCCGCGGCGGTATCGAGCACATCCTGGCCTTCGAGAAGCCCGGTGACCTTCGTCTCACCCACCGCCAGCGCGCCAAGGATCAGCGCGCGGTGCGAGATCGACTTGTCGCCCGGCACTTCGGCGCGGCCTTTCAGCGGCCCGGACTTGCGGGCGGTCATCGGAATGGGGGTGCCGTGGCCGGACATCGTTCTCTCCTCGGGGCGCGAAACCGTCCCGCTGATAGCGCAAGCGTCGGGGCCGGTCCATGCCCCTTTCATCTTGCCAGAAATACCTCCGCCGGAGGCTTCCGCCGTCAGAGCCTGCGAAACGTCACATAGTGGGGCACACGGCCCTCGCGCAGTGCCTTCTGCTCGTAGCGGGTCGAAATCCAGTCGCTCCAAGGCGTGCTGTCCTCAGCCACAAGCATCGAAACCCGCCTTCGGCACTTCGAGCCAAGGTCTGGCGTACATAGTCGGGAATATCGGTCGCCACCCGAAACTCCGCCCCCGACCGCATCACGCGGGCGAGCGGCAGGAGGTGATCCTGCGTCACGAAACGCCGGCGATGGTGTCGGCGCTTCGGCCACGGGTCGGGGTAGTTGAGGAAGGCCTTCGCGACTGACGCGTCCGGCAGCACCTCCATCAGATCGCGGACATCGCCCGGATGAACGGCGAGATTCTGGACCCCTGCCGCCCGGATCTTGCCCAGAAGCATCGCAACACCGTTCACGAAGGGCTCGCAGCCGATGATGCCGATTTCGGGACAGCGCGCGGCCATATGGACAAGATGCTCGCCACCGCCAAATCCGACCTCCAGCCAGATCGGGCGGCCGTCGCCGAAGATCGCCGCGGGGTCGATCCTTTCGCGCCCGGGGTTCTCGTCCCGCGTGACTCCCTCGGGGCGCAGGCTGTCGAGGTCTTCGCTGAGATAGACCTTCTGGCTCGGTCGCAGGGTCTTGCCGTGGATACGGCCATAGAAGTTGCGTCGCTCAGGCCGGGGGGTGATGTCTTCGTCGCTCATGGCGGGCGCACTACGCCTTGGGATGCGCAAAGGTCAATACAGGCCGCCACCGAAAAGACGAAAGGGCGCGCCACGCAGGCGCGCCCTTGCAATGAATCACATGGTCTGGCGCCGAGGCGGCCTCAGACCGCCTTCTTCAACGCCTCGACCAGATCGGTCTGCTCCCAGCTGAAGCCGCCGTCGGCTTCGGGGGCGCGGCCGAAATGGCCGTAAGCCGCAGTGCGCTGATAGATCGGCTTGTTGAGGCCAAGATGCGTGCGGATGCCGCGCGGGGTCAGGTCCATGACCTTGCCGACGGCGGCCTCGATCAGGGCCTCGTCAACTTCGCCGGTACCATGCGTATCGACATAGATCGATAGCGGCTTGGCCACTCCGATGGCATAGGAAAGCTGCAAGGTGCAGCGCTCGGCAAGGCCGGAGGCAACGACGTTCTTGGCCAGATAGCGCGCGGCGTAAGCTGCCGAGCGGTCCACCTTGGTCGGATCCTTGCCGGAAAACGCGCCGCCGCCATGTGGGGCCGCGCCGCCGTAGGTATCCACGATGATCTTGCGGCCCGTCAGACCGGCATCGCCGTCTGGCCCACCAATGACGAACTTGCCCGTCGGATTCACGTGCCATTCGGTCGCGGCGGTCAGCCAGCCCTCCGGCAAAACCTCGCGGATATAGGGCTCCACAAGCGCGCGCACATCGCTGGATGTCATCGATGGGTCGAGATGCTGGGTCGAGAGTACCAGAGAGGTCACGCAAACCGGCTTTCCACCCTCATAGCGGATCGAAAGCTGCGACTTCGCGTCGGGGCCAAGCTTCGGTTCGGTGCCATTCTTGCGTACCTCCGCCAGACGGCGAAGCATCGCATGGGCGTAAAGGATCGGCGCCGGCATAAGCTCCGCCGTTTCGGTCGTGGCATAGCCGAACATGATGCCCTGGTCGCCCGCGCCTTCGTCCTTGTCGCCCGCGGCATCGACGCCCTGGGCGATGTCGGCAGATTGCGCGTGCAGATAGCTGTCGACCTTCAGATTGGCCCAGTGAAAGCCTTCCTGTTCGTAGCCGATGTCCTTGACGCAGTCGCGGGCGATCTCTTCGACACGCTGAATGACGGTGCCGGGACCACGCACCTCACCGCCGATGATGACACGGTCGGTAGTCGCGAAGGTTTCGCAGGCCACCCGCGAATAGGGGTCTTCGGCAAGAAAGGAATCGAGGACCGCGTCCGAAATCCGGTCACAGACCTTGTCCGGATGGCCCTCCGAAACGCTTTCGGAGGTGAAAATGTAGTTCTGTCGGGACATGCAAGTGCTCCATTGGGATCAGCCCGTCACGCCAGGAAGCCGTTGTGACGAGGGTTCGGCACTGCCTAGCCCCTCGCCCGCGCAGGGTCAATCGCGTTCACGACGCCGGTGGAGAGATAGCGCCAATGCCGCCACAACCAAAAGGATTGTCGCGGGAAGATCCCCGGTGCGCGCATAGAGCGTCCGTGCGAGCGCGGGTGGCACGCTGGCATCGATCACGCCGTCGGTGTTCAGTGGCAGCGAATTCAGTACCCGGCCCTTCGCGTCGATCACCGCAGAGATGCCGGTATTGGCGGCGCGCAGTAGCGGCAGCCCCTGCTCGACCGCGCGAAGCCGGGCCTGTGCCAGATGCTGATACGGGCCGGCGAGGTTGCCGAACCAGGCGTCGTTGGTGATCTGCAGGATCCAGTCCGCCCGGTCGGCGGCGGCATTCAGGTCCTGCGGAAAGACCGCCTCATAGCAGATCAGCGGCAGGATATTCCCCAAGGGCCCCAGGCGCAGAAGTTTCGCCCCCGGCCCGGCGGAATAACCATACCCTTCGCGCGCGGCGAAGGCATGGATGCCGAAGCGCGACAGCACGTCACCGAAGGGGATATATTCGCCGAAGGGGACAAGGTGCCATTTGTCGTAGACGCCAAGGATGGATCCGCCCGGACCGATCACGGCAAGACTGTTGTAGTACCGTGTCCCTTCGTTGCGCTGGATGCCCGCCGCGATAGGGATACCACCCGAAACCGTCGCCATCTGCTCAAGGAATGGCCCCGCACGGTCGAGAAGAAAGGGGATCGAGGTTTCCGGCCAGACGATGAGGTCGGGGCGCGGCCCCTCGCCCGGCGCGCTGTCGCGGAGCTGACGGTCGAGGAACATGCGCCACATATCCTCGCGCCACTTCAGCTCCTGCCGCGCGTTCGGCTGGACAAGGCGCACGCGGATTTCAGGGTCTCTTGACACGGGATCTTCGGATAGTCGCTGGTTCCCGGCGGTCCAGGCAAGCGCGGCCACCGCACCGGCCACAACGGTCAGTGCCGCACGCGCCGAAGGTCGCGCTACAGCAACCGGCAAGACGGCCAACAACATCGTCAGCGCGCAAAGACCGATCGGCCCGAGAAAGGCCGCGAGCTGCATCACCGGCGTTCCGATCCAGATATGACCGACCAGCGCCCAGGGAAAGCCGGTGAAGATATAGCTGCGCAGAAGATCGGTGGCGCTCAGGCCGAGGGCAAATCCGATGGCACGGCCCGCTCGCTGGCGGCCTGTTGCCGCAAAGGCGGCGGCGAGCGCCCAGAAAAGTGCCATGCCCAAGGCCATGAGAACGACCGCGAAGGGCGCCATCCAGCCGTAGATCGCGGCCTCGACCTGAAACGGCTCGTAAATCCAGAAGAGCGAGGCCGCAAAATAGCCCGCCCCGGCCAGCCAACCCGTCCAGATCATCTGGCCAAGCCCTGTCCGGCGGACCAGCACTTCGGTCAGAAGCGCCAGCGCCACAAGCGTCAGCCACCACAAGTTCAACGGCGCCTGCCCCGTGGCTGCCAAGGCACCCAACGCGGTCGCGAATACAAGCACCGGTAGGCCCGGCCGGACCGGCGACCGGATGGCTGCGCTGAGCCGTCGGAGCATCGTCAGTCTTTGGCCTGCGGCAAACGGACCCTCAGCCGCTTGATCCGGCGCGGATCGGCATCGACGATCTCGAACTCCGCGCCGCTTTCGTGCGGGACCACTTCGCCCCGCGCGGGCACCCGGCCGAGCCACATGAAGACCAGACCGCCAAGCGTATCGACTTCCTCCAGTTCCTCGTCATCGGCAAGCTTCAGACCGATCTCGGTCTGGAATTCCTGCAAAGGGGTGCGCGACTGGACGAGGTATTGGCCAGGCTTTTCCTGCACCCAGAGCCCGTCCTCGGAGGTGTCATGCTCATCCTCGATCTCACCGATGACGGTCTCGATCAGGTCCTCGATAGTGACAAGGCCATCGACGCCGCCGTACTCGTCGATGACAAGCGCCATGTGAATGCGTTCGGACTGCATCTTCTGCAAGAGCACGCCGATCGGCATCGAGGGCGGCGCGAACAAGAGCGGGCGCAGCATCTTGCGCAGGTTGTACCGTGGCTTGGGGTCCGAGAACGCCTGCTGCAACGCGAGGTCCTTCAGGTGTATCAGGCCGAGCGGACTGTCGAGCGTACCCTTGAAGACCGGCAGCCGCGAAAAGCCGCTCTCGCGGAAATTGATGACCAGATCGTCCATCGTTGCCGTCACCGGCACCGCCACGATCTCGGCCTTGGGGATCGCCACATCCTCGACCCGCATGCGGCGCAGGTTTCCGATGCCCGGCAGCGCGCCCGGCGCGGCTTTCGCGGGACTGCTGTCACCTGCCTCCGGATCGGCATCGGGGTCAGAAGGTGAAAGGGCGTCTATGATGCGGCCGAAAAAGCCGCGTTGCCCGCTACTGTCCGAAGGGTCGGGCGCATCCTGCGCCGTAGCAGACCCATCCAAGCTATCGCCCATCGTTCCTTTCCAACTCATCCGGGGCCACTCTGGCGCCGGTCCAGACATATGGGTCATCAAGACCCAGTTTCGCAAGTACCCTGACCTCGGTCGCCTCCATCAGTTCGGCGTCGGGGTCGCGGATGTGATCGTAGCCCAGTAAATGCAACATTCCATGGACAAGAAGATGCGTCACATGGTCTTGCAACGCCTTGTCCTGTGTCTCGGCTTCGCGCGTGCAGGTTTCCCAGGCGATCGCGATATCGCCCAGCTCCGTCGGCATTCCGTCCGGGCCGGGCCTCGGAGCGGTGGGTCGTCCGCCTTCGCGATCGGCCCCGCGTTCCTCGGAAGGCCACGAAAGGACATTGGTCGGCGTGGGCTTGCCGCGAAAATCTTCGTTCAGCGCAGCAATCCGCCGGTCGTCGCAGGCGAGAAGGCTGATCTCGTACCCCGCCTCCGGCAATCCCTGATCGGCCATCACCGCCTGCGCTACTGTTTCAGCAAGGCCTTCGATCCCGATGGCCTGCCATCGGGCGTCTTCGATCAATGTGTCAACCAGCGGCTCCATCGTCGCGGTCATACGCCTCGATTATGCGCGCCACAAGCTGATGGCGGACAACGTCTTTCGCGGTGAAGTAGTTGAAGCTGATCCCCTTGACCCCGTCAAGGATACGCTCCGCATCGCTAAGGCCCGAGGATGTCGCCGCGCGGCAGGTCGATCTGCGTCCGGTCGCCCGTCACGACCATGCGGCTGCCCTCGCCAAGACGGGTCAGGAACATCTTCATCTGCATGGTCGTGGCATTCTGCGCTTCGTCCAGCACGACGAAGGCATTGGCGAGCGTCCGGCCCCGCATGAAAGCCAGCGGTGCGATCTCGATCCGCTTTTCCTCCATCAGCTTCTGCACCTGCTTGGCGGGAAGGAAGTCGTTCAGCGCATCGTAGAGCGGCTGCATGTAGGGATCGACCTTCTCCTTCATGTCACCGGGTAGGAAACCGAGCCGTTCGCCCGCCTCGACGGCGGGACGCGACAGGATGATCTTGTCGACATGGCCGCCGATCAGCATCGTCACGCCGACCGCGACCGCGAGGTAGGTCTTGCCGGTCCCCGCCGGGCCGATGCCAAAGGCCATCTCGTGCTGGAAAAGTGCCTTCACATAGGCCTTCTGCGCTTCGGTGCGCGGCTCGACCTGCTTTTTCCGGGTGCGAAGCTCGATAGCGCCCGCCCGCGAACATCTCCAACTGCTCATCGATGTTCATCGGAGCCGCCGGCCCGCCCTCGCCCAGCCGGATCACCGCGTCGATCTCACCCGCGTCAATCGGCCGCCCGCCTTCGAGCTTGCCGTAGAGTGTCTGGAGAACGACCGCCGCGCGGCCTCGGGCATCGGCGCTTCCCACGACGGCAATGTGATTGCCGCGTCGCAGGATATGGACCCCAAGCTGATGTTCGATCTGCGCCAGATTGCGGTCGAACTCACCGCACAGGTCGATCAGCAACCGATTGTCGGAAAATTCCAGAAGAGTCTCATGCAGGTCTTCGGGACGCGGCGGCGGGGTCAAGGCGCTAATGCCCAAGCAAGTCTCCTCTGAGCAGAGTTACTACTAGGTATGGTGCAACCACATGGCTTTCGACGCAAGCGTCACACGCGTCGATACGCAACAAAGTGTAGAATTGTGCAGATCAAGCCCCATTGCGACGAGTTATGCCGCAGTTTGTAACAAATCGGTGGCGTTCAGGCGGCGATCAGGGCGGCCGCCAGCGAATTCGGCGCCGTCCCGGTGATGCGGACGCGCGCGAGATCGCCAACCGCAAGGCCGGGCGCGCGGACGTGGACGGCGTGAAGATAGTCGGACTTGCCGACCATCTGACCGTCGAGCCGGCCCGGCTTCTCAAAAAGCACCGTCACCTCGCGCCCCACCATCGCCTCTTGCGTAGCGCGTTGCTGTTCGGTCAGAAGCGCCTGGAGGCTCTGAAGCCGCGCATCCGCCACCTCAGCCGGAACGGGCGCCTTTTCCGCAGCAGGAGTGCCGGGGCGGGCCGAGTATTTGAAGGAATAGGCCATACCATAATTGACCGCCCGGATCAGGTCCAGCGTCGCCTCGAAATCCGCATCCGTCTCACCGGGGAAGCCGACGATGAAATCGCCCGAAATCAGCGATGTCCGGCCGCGCCGCGCGAATGCGCTCGATCAGGCGGAGATAATCCTCGGCCGTGTGCTTGCGGTTCATCGCCTTCAGGATCCGGTCCGAGCCCGATTGCACCGGCAGGTGCAGATAGGGCATCAGCTTCGGCTCATCGCCGTGCGCGGCGATCAGATCGTCTTCCATGTCGTTCGGGTGCGAGGTCGTGTAGCGGATACGCTCCAGCCCGTCGATCTTCGCCAGCGCCCGCACCAGCCGCGCCAGCGACCAGTCGCCATCCGCGCCCGCCCCGTGGTAGGCGTTCACGTTCTGGCCAAGCAGCGTGATTTCGCGCACGCCCTTCTCGACTAGCCCCCGCGCCTCGCTCATGATCCGCTCGGCGGGGCGGGAAACCTCGGACCCGCGGGTGTAGGGCACCACGCAGAAGGCGCAGAACTTGTCGCAGCCTTCCTGCACGGTCAGGAAAGCGGTGGGCCGGATCGCCGCCTTCGGCCTCTCGGGCAGATGGTCGAACTTGTCCTCTTCGGGGAAATCGGTATCGACCGTCTTGCGCCCTTCGTCCGCCGCCTTCGCCATCGCAGGCAGGCGGTGATAGCTCTGCGGCCCGACGACCAGATCGACCAGCGGCATCCGCCGCAGGATCTCCTGCCCCTCGGCCTGCGCGACGCAGCCCGCGACGCCGATCCTGAGGTCCGGCTTCGCGGCTTTCAGCGGTTTCAGCCGACCCAGGTCGGAATAGACCTTCTCCGCGGCCTTCTCGCGGATGTGGCAGGTGTTGAGCAGAACCATGTCCGCCTCTTCCGCCACATCGGTCGTGACGTAACCTTCCGCGCCCATGGCCTCGGCCATGCGCTCGCTGTCATAGACGTTCATCTGACAGCCATAAGTCTTGATGTAGAGCTTCTTGGTCACGGGGGCATGTCCATCGGCAGGATGATCGGCGGTTCCTACCGCAAAGCCGCCCCCTCCTGCAATGGCGGCGCTTGCATCGCGGCGGTTTCTGGCGGAATCTGCGGCCCGAAATGACCGAGTTTTCCTCTCTCACCGATCTTCGCAGCCGGGGTGCCGCGCTTCTGGCTAAGGGGCCGGTGGCGCTCATCTTCGCCGAGGATGCGGTCGAGATCGCCTCGACCGTGACGCATCATGCAGGCCTTGGATACCGCGCGATCCTCGTCTTCCTGCCCGGAACGCTCAGCCCGCCCGAGGAGGTGAAGGAAAAGGCGCATTGGGTGCGCTACGACACCCACGCCCCCGATGCCGTCCCGAATGCCGTGAACGCAGTGATCGCCGCCGCCCCCGCGACGTCCTGGTTCAGCTATTGCTACAATGCGGAGTACCTCTTCTTTCCGTTCTGCGAACACCGCAGCATCGGCGAGATGATCGCCTTTCACGCCGAAGAGCGGCGAGATGCGATGCTGACCTACGTCGTGGATCTCTATGCCACCGACCTTGGGCGCTACCCGAATGCGGTTGACCGTGACAGTGCGCATATCGACCGGTCAGGCTACTATGCGTTGGCCCGTCATGACGTGGCCACGGGCCTGCCCAAGGAACGCCAGCTCGATTTCTTTGGCGGGTTGCGCTGGCGGTTCGAAGAACATGTACCCTGGGAACGGCGCCGCATCGACCGCATCGCCATCTTCCGCGCCAAGCCGGGGCTGAAGCTGCGCGCCGATCACACCTTCAATGACGAGGAATACAACACCTACGCCTGTCCCTGGCACCACAACCTGACGGCCGCCATCGCCTCCTTCCGCACCGCGAAGGCGCTGAAGACCAACCCCGGCAGCATGTATGACATCCCGAGCTTTCACTGGCACAACTCAGGCCGGTTCGAATGGGGATCTCAGCAGTTGATGGATCTGGGGTTGATGGAGCCGGGGCAGTGGTTCTAAGACAATGGTCTTGATTGCAATTGCGGTCTTCGCCGTTGTCGGCGGCTATGTGCTGGGTGCTTTCATCCTCGCCCTGCTCGGCAGAACGATGCACCTGAAAATTGTCGCGCCTTTTCTCGCCTTCCTGGCGTTGGAATATGGATACAGCGAGGGCAAGAACTGGATACGAGGTGCCGACTATCGCTATACATTCGACAACGCGACCGTCTATGTCACCGAAGCTGGCCCACTGACGTTCGCGCGCGAAGAATACAATGGCCCGGTCACAACGCTGAGAGACGGACCCACATCTCACAGGATTGGCTTTCGCATAGAAGGCGTGGCCGTAGCGGCGCTAGACGTGTCGCGCCGCTACGCTGTTTGCCCAACTGCGCCAAGAGCAAACTGGCTAGATGAAATCTACGAAGGCCGCGGGCGCGCATCATGCCCAAGCACAGGGCCCGGCGGTAATCGGTACTTCAGATCCGCAGGCGACAGCGTTCCGCCCGTGATGCTGCAATGTTTGCTGAACAAGATTCGGACGCACGGCACCGATGGAACGGAGTACTGCGTGATGACCTTCGGATACGACCACTTCAACGTTAAGGTCTCGATGGGTCAAACGCCCAGATCACTCTGGCGACAAGCCCGCGATCAGGTGATCGGTATCCTGGATCAGTCGTTCAAGGTTGAGTTCAAGGATTTGCCGAAACGCTAGCCGCCGGGTTTCCTCAACCGGATCACCACGTCCACCCGCGCCAGCTCCGCCCCTTCGGGCAAGGCTGGCAGACTGGGCGATCTTCAGACTCCTCGGCGGGCGCATCGATCAGGCCGGCCTTCGTCTTCCCAGATAGAAATGCGGGTGATCGTCCAGTCGCGTGTCGAAATAGCTGCGGCTGCCGTCGACGGAGATCTCGTTGATCAGCCCGGCCTCGCAGAAGGCCCGCAGCGTGTTGTAGACGGTCGCGAGCGACACCGGCTCTCCCGCCGCGCTCGCGGCGGCGTGAAGGCTTTCGGCCGTCACATGCCGGTCCTGACCGTCGCCGACCAGAAGCGATCGGCCAGCACGAGCCGCTGCCGCGTCGGCCGCAGCCCGGCCCTCGCCAGCCAGCGCGTGGCGCGTCCGTCCGCCTCAGTCCCGGTATCCGTATCGGTCACGTCCAGGCCCCTTTTCCATTTGCGATAGGATATATAGCGCCCCGGAAGGGCGCAGATTTCAATCCGATTTCCCAATAACCGGCGCCCGGGGCTGCGCCCTTGCCCTGCTGACCGAGGCCGGTGATAGAGGGAATAAAGAGAAGAATGCCGACAGAGGACAGGGCAGATATGACGGAGTTTTCCCACGCAGTTTCGACAAGGACGATCTGCTGAAATGCGCGCGCGGCGAGCTTTTCGGCCCCGGCAATGCCCAGCTTGCCCGAACCGCCGATGCTGATGATGGACCGCATCACCGATATTTCCGGCGATGGCGGCGAGCACGGCAAGGGCCATGTCGTGGCCGAATTCGACATCCACGCCGGACCTCTGGTTCTTCGCCTGCCACTTCCCCGGCAACCCGATCATGCCCGGGTGCCTCGGCCTTGACGGTCTCTGGCAGCTCACCGGCTTCAACCTCGGCTGGCGCGGCTGGCAAGGGCGCGGCTACGCGCTTGGCGTCGGCGAGGTGAAGCTGACCGGCATGGTGCGGCCCGACCGCAAGATGCTGACCTACTACGTCGATTTCACCAAGGCCGTGCAGACCCGCCGCCTGACGATGGGTGTGGCCGACGGCCGCGTTGAAGCGGACGGCGAGACCATCTATCTGGTCAAGGACATGAAGGTCGCGCTCTCGGCGAGCTGACCTGAGCTAGAAGGAGTGCGCCCATGCGCCGCGTCGTCATCACCGGGATCGGGATCATCTCACCCATCGGCAACAACGCGACCGAGGTCGAGGCCATCCTGCGCGCCGGCAAGTCGGGGATCGTCTTCGCCCCCGACTACGCCGAACACGGCTTTCGCAGCCAGGTCCACGGCATGCCGCAGATCGTGCTCGAAGACCATATCGACAAGCGCAACCTGCGCTTCATGGGGCCGGGCGCGGCCTACAACTTCCTCGCCATGGAACAGGCGATCGCCGATAGCGGGCTTGAGGAAAGCGACGTCTCGAACGAACGCTCGGGCCTCATCATGGGATCGGGCGGGCCGTCCACCTCGAACTTCTTCCAGGCGCATCAGATCGTCATCGAGAAGGGCAGCCCCAAGCGCATGGGCCCCTTCATGGTCACCCGCTGCATGTCGTCGACGAACTCCGCCTGCCTTGCCACGCCCTTCAAGATCAAGGGCGTGAACTATTCGATCACCTCGGCCTGCTCGACCTCGCGCGCATTGCATCGGCAACGGCACCGAACTGATCCAGATGGGCAAGCAGGACATCGTCTTCGCCGGCGGCGGCGAGGAACTGGACTGGACGCTCTCGTGCCTCTTCGACGCGATGGGCGCGATGTCGTCGAAGTACAACGACACGCCCGAGACCGCGTCCCGCGCCTTCGACGCGACCCGCGACGGCTTCGTCATCGCCGGCGGCGGCGGGGTCGTGGTGCTGGAGGAACTGGAACCACGCCAAGGCGCGCGGCGCCAAGATCTACGCCGAGGTCACGGGCTATGGCGCCACCTCGGACGGCTACGACATGGTGGCGCCCTCGGGCGAGGGCGGCGAACGGTCGATGCGGCTGGCGCTCGTCGACCCTGCCCGAAGGCCGCAAGGTCGACTACATCAACGCCCACGGCACCTCGACGCCCGGTCGGCGACGTGACCGAGGTGAAGGCGGTCCGCCGGGTCTTCGGCGAGGGCAAGACGCCGCCCGATCTCCTCGACGAAATCGCTGACCGGCCATTCGCTCGGCGCCACCGGCGTGCACGAGGCGATCTATTCGCTCCTCATGCTGAACGGCAAGTTCATCGCCGCCTCGGCCAACGTGACCGAGCTCGACCCCGAGCTCGAAGCCCGACGAGATCGTCACCAAACTACCGCGAGGGCGTGGAGCTCGACACCGTCCTGTCCAACAGCTTCGGCTTCGGCGGCACCAATGCCACGCTCGTGTTGAGCAAGTACCTGGGATAGGTCTACACATGGCCGAACTGATGAAGGGCAAGCGCGGGCTTGTCATGGGCGTCGCGAACGAACGCTCCATCGCCTGGGGCATCGCCGCGGCGCTGGCAGCGGAGGGCGCGGAGCTGGCCTTCTCCTACCAGGGCGACGCCTTCGGCAAGCGGGTCGAACCGCTCGCCGCCTCGGTCGGGTCGGATCTTCTGGTCGATGTCGATGTCACCAATGACGACGAGCCTCGACGCCTGCTTCGCCGCGCTGAAGGACCGCTGGGGGACGCATGGATTTCCTGGTCCATGCCATCGCCTTTTCCGACAAGAACGAGCTGACGGGCCGCTTCATCAATACCAGCCGCGAGAACTTCACGAACTCGCTGACGATCTCGTGCTTTTCCTTCATCGACGTGGCGCGCCGCGCGTCCGAGATGATGCCGGAGGGCGGCAGCCTCATCACGCTGACCTATGCCGGCTCGAACCGGGTGACGCCGAACTACAACGTGATGGGCGTCGCCAAGGCCGCGCTCGAAAGCGCGACGCGCTATCTCGCCAACGACCTCGGGCCGCAGAAGATCCGCGTCAACGCGATCTCGCCCGGCCCGATGAAGACGCTGGCCGGCGCGGCCATCGGCGGCGCGCGCGCCACCTTCCGCCACACCGAGGCCAATGCGCCGATGCGCGCCAATGCGACGCTCGAGACGATCGGCGGCACGGCGGTCTATCTCTGCTCGGACTACGGCGCCTGCACGACCGGAGAGATCATCCGCGTCGATGGCGGCTTCCACGTCCTCGGCATGCCGCAGCCGGAAAACCTCTGAGGCAAGGCCGGGGCGCTGCCCCCTCGCAGTCCGGAAATCCGGGCTGCTCTCCCCCGAGGTATTTCTGGCAAGATGAAACAACCATCCTTTCATCTTGCCAGAAATACCTTCGCCGAAGGCTTCCGACAGACCGGCCAGACGAAGTGGCCCGAGGGTCACTCTTTCGGCGACCGAAGCCCGTCCCTCAGGCGCGGGCTTTCCCGAAGATATCCAAGAGCGCGATCGGCAGAATCAGGGAATAGATCACCGGCGCCGTCAGGATCACCATCCGCCGCGCGGCGGCGAGAAACTCCCGCAGGCTGACGCGCATCGCGCGATGGCCCGCAAGAATGTCGCGGTCGAAAACCGCCCGCCGCTTCTCGATCCGGTAGCGAAGTGCCTTGCGGCGCTCGGCGAGTTCGGCGTCAAACGCGACCTCAAGCCCGCGCAAGTTCTCTTTCATCTGGTCGACAAGGGAGAGGCCGGTCATCGTGGCGCTCCGGTTCCAAAGGATGCAACGTGGCAGGATCGCGCCGTCGCGCCCATGATCGGTATCAATCACCATCGCCCGCATTGTTCCAAGCACATTTCCGCCCTTGCCCCGCCCGGCGCCGCGCGCCAGTCTTCGCCTAGGAGGGCCCGATGACCATCACGACCTGCATATTCGACGCCTACGGCACGCTCTTCGACGTCGCCGCCGCCGCCCGGATCGCCGCCGCAGAGCCGGGGCGAGAGGACTTGGCCGCGATCTGGCCGAAGCTGGCCGAGGACTGGCGCGCAAGCAGCTTGAATATTCGTGGCTGCGCGCCGTCATGGGCGCGCACTGCGATTTCTGGCAGGTCACGCAGGACGGGCTCGACTGGGCGATGGAGGCTTCGGGGCTGGCCGACCCGGAACTTCGCGAACGTCTGCTGGCGCTTTACTGGGAGCTTGCCGCCTATCCTGAAGTGCCGGAGATGCTTGCGGCGCTGAAGGCGCGGGGCTGCAGACCGCGATCCTGTCGAACGGTTCGCCCGACGATGCTTGACGGCGCGGTTACCTCCGCCGGGATCGGCGATCTTCTCGACGATGTGCTCTCGGTCGAAAGCGTCGGCGTCTTCAAGCCGCACTGCCCGGGTCTATGCGCTGGTGACGGACGCGCTTGGCTGCCGCCCGGATGAGGTTCTTTTCGTCTCCTCGAACGGCTGGGACGCGGCGGCGGCGGCGGGCTTCGGCTTCCGCACCGTCTGGGTCAACCGTGCGGGCCTGCCGATCGACCGGCTGCCCGCCACCCCGCACTCACAGTCCTGCCCGACCTCACCCCGATACCGGAATTGCTCGCCCATGACGCTGCTTCAGCATTTCACCGCCTCGGACGGCGCACGCCTCGCCTATCGCGACGAAGGCGCGGGGTTACCGATGCTCTGCCTCGCCGGTCTCACCCGGTCCTCGACCGATTTCGATTTCGTCGCGCCCGCATCTGCCGGGCCATGTCCGGCTGATCCGCGCCGGACTATCGCGGACGGGGCGGGTCGCAATGGACCGGGGCGGCGACCTACACCGTCCCGCACGAGGCGAAGGACGCGCTCGAACTGCTCGACCATCTCGGGATCGAGCAAGCCGCGGTCATCGGCACCTCGCGTGGCGGTCTGATCGCGATGATCCTCGCGGCGACGGCGCGCGCCCGGCTTCTGGGCATCTGCTTCAACGATATCGGCCCGGTGATCGAACGGGCGGGGCTTGAGAAGATCTTCGACTATGTCGGGCGCAACCCGGTGGCGAAGATCCATGGACGATCTCGTCGCGAAGATGCCGCAAGCCATGCCGGGCTTTGCGGATGTGCCCAAGGGCCGCTGGCGCGCCTTCGCCGAACGGCTTTACATCGAGACCCCGAAGGGCCTGCATATCCGCTACGACCCGGAACTGCGGACCAGCTTCCTTGCCGCCTTCGAGGGCCCGAAGCCGATCTCTGGCCGCTGTTCGACGCCTGCGCCGGGTTACCGCTCGCATTGATCCGGGGCGCGAATTCCGACCTTCTGTCCGGGCGACCGCGGCGGAGATGCGCCGCCGCAGGCCCGACATGATCTTTGCCGACGTGCCCGACCGCGCCCATGTGCCCTTTCTCGACGAAGCCGAAAGCCTCGCCGCGATCCACGCCTGGTTGGAGTGATTCGATGAATATCGACATGATCGACGCAGCGGCGGCGCGGCTCAAGGGCCACGCGCATGCGGACCCCGCTGCTCAGTCCTCGCCCTTTCTCGACGAGATCGCCGGGCGACGGCTGTTCTGGTGAAGGCCGAATGCCTGCAACATACCGGATCGTTCAAGTTTCGCGGCGGTTGGTCGGCGGTCTCGGCGCTCGCCGCCGGAGGCGCGGGCGAAGGGCGTGATCGCCTATTCGTCGGGCAACCACGCGCAGGGCGTCGCGCAGGCGGCACGGATGCATGGCGCGCCTTGCGTGATCCTGATGCCCTCTGACGCGCCCCGGGTGAAGATCGAGAATACCCGCGCGCTGGGCGCCGAGGTCGTGCTCTTACGACCGCGCGACCGGCGATCGCGACGCGATCGGCGCGGCGCTCGCCGAGGATCGCGGTCTGACGCTCATCAAACCCTTCGACGAACCGCAGGTGATCGCGGGCAAGGCACGACTGGGCTCGAGATCGCGCGAACAGGCCGCGGAGGCGGGCGTGACAAAGGCCGATGTACTCGTCTGCTGCGGCGGCGGCGGGCTGACCTCCGGCATCGCACTGGCGCTTGAGGCGCAAGTCGCCGGGCATGCGGGCGCGGCCGGTCGAGCCCGAGGGCTTCGACGATGTGAAGCGATCGCTCGCCTCGGGACAGATCGAGCGCAATGCGCGGCTTTCCGGCTCTCTCTGCGACGCGATCGTCACGCCTTCGCCGGGCAAATCACCTTCCCGATCCTCGCGCGTCTCTGCGGACCAGGCATTGCGGTGACCGAGGATGAGGCGCTGCGCCGCGATGGCGGTCGCCTTCGACGCGGCTGCATGTCGTTGTCGAACCCGGCGGGGCGGTGGCCATGGCAGCGGCACTCTATCATCCGGCGCGAGATCGAAGGCGACGCCGTGATCGCGGTCGCCTCCGGCGGCAATGTCGATCCTGCGGTCTTTCGTCAGGCGCTCGACCGTTTTTCGGCGGTCTGAGGGGCCTCAGTTCACGCGGGACACGACGTAATCGGCAAGGTCCGACAGCATGTCGCGAAGCTCATGCGGCGGCAGAACGGAAAGCGCGTCCTTGGCCTTGGCGATCCAAGCGAGCGCATCCTCGCGCGTTCGCTCCATCGCGCCGTGGCGCGCCATGATCACCAGCGCCTCGTCGAAATCACCGTCGCCCTGATGGCCCTTCTCGATGGTCCGCCGCCAGAAGGCATGCTCCGCCTCACTCGACGCCGCGACCGCCTTGATGACCGGCAGGGTGAGCTTCCGTTCCCGGAAGTCGTCACCGGTGTTCTTGCCGATGACCGCACTCGACCCGGCATAGTCCAGAAGATCATCGACGATCTGGAAGGCGATCCCCAGCGCATCCCCAAAGACGTGAAGCGCTTGGACCTGCGCCTCGGGCGCACCCGCGATCACGCCGCCAACCTCGGTCGCGGCCGCGAAAAGCGCCGCCGTCTTGCCGCGCACGACCTGAAGATAGATCGCTTCATCGGTGCGCAGATCCTGCGCCGCCGTCAGTTGCAGGACTTCGCCCTCGGCAATCGTCGCCGACGCATTGGCGAGGATGTCGAGCACGCGCAGCGAACCGGTCTCAACCATCAACTGGAACGACCGCGAAAAGAGATAGTCACCGACAAGAACCGAAGACTTGTTGTCCCAGAGCAGGTTCGCCGTCGGTCGCCCGCGTCGCTGGCGGCTTTCATCGACCACATCGTCGTGCAAGAGCGTGGCGGTGTGAATGAATTCCACCGTTGCGGCAAGCCGGATGTGATGGTCGCCGCCATAGCCGCAAAGCCGAGCCGCGGCGAGCGTCAGCATGGGCCTGAGGCGCTTGCCGCCGGCCTCGACCAGATGCGCCGTCACCTCGGGAATGCGCGGCGCATGTTCCGACGCCATCCGGTCGCGGATCAGCCCGTTCACGCCTTCCAGATCCCCGGCCAGAAAGGCTGCCAGCCGGTCATGTGGCTTATGCGACGTCTCGTCCAGACCCATCATCGTGCCGCGCTTACTCGACAAACCCCTCGGGCTGTCCTTAAGACTTGGAATATGAAAGAGCTTCTGCGCACCAACGACCCCACTGTGATCGCCTTCGCGACGGCCCTTCTTGACGGAGAGGGTATAGCCGCCTTTCAGATGGACGTCCACATGAGCGTACTGGAAGGGTCATTGGGCATATTGCCGCGCAGGCTGATGGTGCGCGATCAGGATCTGTTTCTCGCCAAGGCAATCTTGCGCGACAATGACATTGCGACCGGGGACTGACATGTTCCCGGACGGTGCACTGACCCGCGACCTCTTTCTCGACGGTCGCCTGACCATATTGCAGCCGAAGGACGGCTACCGCGCGGCGATGGACCCGGTGCTTCTGGCCGCCGCGATCCCGGCTCGGGCGGGTGACACCGTGCTGGAACTCGGCTGCGGCGCAGGCGTCGCAAGCCTGTGTCTAGCCAGACGCGTGCCGGGGATGATGATGACCGGTTTGGAAAAACAGCCCGCATATGCCGACCTCGCAAGACGCAACGCGGCCTGCAATGGACTGGCCCTTGAGGTAATCGAGGGGGATATCGCCGCCCTCCCCGCCGATCTGCGCGACCGCAGCTTCGATCACGTGATCGCCAACCCACCTTATTTTCCGACCGGCAGTGGCACCCCGGCGCGTGACATCGGGCGCGAACTTGCCCAGCGGGAGGATCTCGCGCTCGCGGACTGGGTTCGCATCGGGCTGAAACGACTCAGGCCCGGTGGGAGGCTGACCATCATTCAGGCTACCGATCGCCTGCCGGACCTTCTCTGCGCGCTCGGGACCGGCGCTGGCAGCACCGCCGTCCTGCCGATTGCACCGCGCATCGGCCGCCCGGCCGGGCGCGTCATTCTCCAGACCCGAAAGGGCGGGCGCGGCGCGTTCAGGATCGGTCCGGCTTTCATCCTCCATCACGGCGCCGTTCACCTGAAGGACGGTGACAATCTGACCGAGACCGCCCGCACCGTCTTGCGCGATGCACAAGCGATCATGGTTTGAGCGACAGAATTAATCTTGCGGCAAGAATTTGCCCCACATCCTCGCTGCGGTCGGATGTCGCGCTTCTTCTGCGTGACACGACTCAGGTTCTGTGATGGAATTGTGACAGGGTTCACAGGAGAGGAGACGTCTATGTCGCTTGGTTCGCACCTGCAGGAACTTCGCAAAAAACACCAACATCTTTCCGAGGCCGTGGAAGAGGCCCAGCGCCATCCCGGTTCCGATGACCTTACAATCGCGGAAATGAAGAAGCAGAAACTCCGGCTCAAGGAAGAGATCTCGCGTCTCAGCCAGCACTGACCGGCTAGCGTCTCGCGCCTGCCCGTGCGGCCACCAGCGCCCCGCCCGTGATGAGGGCGGCGGCAATGGCGATTTGTGGGGTGGCGGGCGCGAGTCCGGCCAGAATCAGCACCAGCGTCGATATTAGCGGTGCGGCATAGGCCGACACGCCTAGAAGCTGTATGTCTCCCTGCTTGACCCCGATGTCCCAGACATAGAAGGCCAGCCCCACCGGGCCGAGGCCAAGGCCGATACAGGACAGCCAGCCGACGGCACCAGTGGGCCACATTGTCGTTTCGGTCATGCTATGTGCGACGGCCGACAGGACAGCGGTGCCGAGGCAGAAAACGGTGACAGAAGCCGTCGGCACCGCACCGAAGCGGCGTGAGACGACGGAATAGGTGGACCAGGTCAGCGCGGCAAGGAACGCAAACCCAAGGCCCTTCGCATGCGCCGGATCAAAACCGGTGCCGGTCCGCATCACGATCAGCGCCGCACCCGCGAAAGACAGAAGCGCCCCAAGGATATGGCCAAAAACCAGCCGCTCGCCCGGCAAAATCCCGGACATCAACACGATGAACAAAGGCCAGAGATAGGCGATCAAGCTCGCCTCGGCTGGCGGCGCAAGGCGCAGCGCCGAGAAATAAAGCAGATGGTAACCGAAGAGACCTATCGTGCCGAACAGATAGACGCCGATCGGCACCTTCGATAGCTGCCGCCAGCTTCCGGTCGCCACGATCCAGATCACACCGATCCCGCCGCCGATGGCGAAGGTGATCGCGTTGAGAAGAAGCGGCGGCACCGGTGCGGACCCGACCGTCAAGAGCGCCAGCAGAGCCCAGAGAAGGACCGCCACGAAGCCGATTGCCGTTGCCCTGCCGCGCGTCATCTTCGCCCCCGGTCTGCCCGCCTGCCATAGCCGAGGCCTCTTGCGCGCCGCAAGTGCCGCCACAAGGAAAAGGCCGGCCCCGAAGGACCGGCCCGTCCCTATCTGGAATGGCCGTCAGACGAAGAACTGCGCCCCGTTTGCCGAGATGGTCGAGCCGTTGATGAAACCCGAATCGTCGGAGGCCAGGAACACCACGCAGCGCGCGATCTCCTCCGGTTCGCCCAGGCGTCCGGCGGGGATCTGCGCGATGATCTTTTCGCGCACCGCCTCGGGCACCGCCATGACCATTTCCGTGGCGATATAGCCCGGACAGATCGCGTTGGCGGTGATGCCCGCGCGCGCGCCCTCTTGCGCCAGCGATTTCACGATGCCGAGGTCGCCTGCCTTGGTCGCGGCGTAGTTGACCTGGCCGAACTGCCCCTTCTGACCGTTGATCGAGCTGATCACGATCACGCGACCGAACTTGCGCTCACGCATGCCGGGCCAGACCGGATGGACGGTGTTGAAGACGCCGGTCAGGTTGGTGTCGATGACCTCTTTCCACTGGTCCGGCGTCATCTTGTGGAACGGCGCGTCGCGGGTGATGCCCGCATTGGCGACGACAACGTCGATCGGGCCGAGATCGGCCTCGACCTGCGCGATACCGGCTTTCGAAGCCTCATAATCGGCGACGTTCCACTTGTAGGTCTTGATGCCGGTTTCCGCCGTGAAGGCCGCGGCTTTCTCGTCATTGCCGGCATAGGTCGCGGCGACCTTGTAACCCGCCGCCTTCAGCGCCTTGGAAATGGCTTCCCCAATCCCGCGCGATCCTCCGGTGACCAAAGCTACTCTCGACATGATTCCTCCTCCGATTAAGTTCTTGAAATGCTGTTACCGAAACGAAATCGAGGACGCAACATTATTGCGCCCACGACCCCGCAATACGGAACTTAAGAAGCCTCAGGCGCGCTCAAGACACATGGCCACGCCCATGCCGCCGCCGATGCAGAGCGTGGCGAGGCCCTTGTTGGCGCCCGACCGCTGCATCTCGAACAAAAGCGTGTTGAGAATGCGCGCGCCGGAGGCGCCGATCGGGTGGCCGATGGCGATGGCGCCGCCGTTGACGTTCACCTTGGCCGGGTCCCAGCCCATGTCCTTGTTGACCGCGCAAGCCTGCGCCGCAAAGGCCTCGTTCGCTTCGATCAGGTCGAGGTCGGAGGCCTTCCAGCCTGCCTTCTCCAGCGCCTTGCGCGACGCATAGATCGGGCCGACGCCCATGATCGCCGGATCAAGCCCCGCCGTCGCATAGGACGCGATCCGCGCCAGCGGCTTCAACCCGCGCTTCGCCGCTTCGGCTTCCGACATCACCAGAACCGCCGCCGCGCCGTCGTTGAGGCCCGAGGCGTTGCCCGCCGTGACCGTGCCATCCTTGGAAAAGGCCGGGCGCAGTTTCGCCATCGCGTCGATCGTGGCGCCGTGGCGGATGTATTCGTCCTGATCGACGGTGATGTCACCTTTGCGGGTCTTCACCACGAAGGGAATGATCTCATCCTTGAACTTGCCGGCCTTCTGCGCCGCCTCGGCCTTGTTCTGGCTGGCGACGGCGAATGCGTCCTGCTGGTCGCGGCTGATCTGCCACTTGCCGGCGACGTTTTCAGCGGTCGTGCCCATGTGATAGCCGTTGAACGCGTCCCAAAGGCCGTCCTTGATCATGGTGTCGATGAACTTCATGTCGCCCATCTTCTGCCCGGCACGCAGATGCGCGGCATGGGGTGACAGCGACATGCTTTCCTGACCACCGGCCAGAACGATCGCCGCATCGCCAAGCTGGACATGTTGCGAGGCGAGTGCCACGGCGCGCAATCCCGAGCCGCAAACCTGATTCAGTGACCAGGCGGCGCTCTCAATCGGAAGACCGGCATTGATATGGGCCTGACGGGCGGGGTTCTGGCCCTGAGCGGCGGTCAGGACCTGACCGAGGATCGTCTCGCTGACCTCGGCCTTGTCGATCCCGGCACGCGCCACGACCGCGTCGAGCACTGCCGCGCCAAGGTCATGGGCCGCAGTGTTGGCAAAAGAGCCGTTGAAGCTTCCGACGGCCGTGCGGCCTGCCGATACGATTACGACATTGGTCATTGGATGATCCTCTCTCCCGCCAAACATGCGGCGCTGAGGACGGCATGCGCGCCCCGGCCGCTCTGCAAATTTACCTAAGGGAGCGGCGCAGCGAGTGCAACCGGCACGATTGCCGCGCGGCATTGCAGCACCTGATCATGCCGAACGTTTCGCTTCCGGGAGCTTCCAGGGCGGCGTGACGGTCGGCGCGCCGAAGAAATAGCCCTGCATGCAGTCCATGCCGATGCCGACCAGGTATTCCGCATCACGCTGCGTCTCGACCAACTCGGCGACGGCGAACATGTCGAGCTGCCGCGCGACGGCAAGCATCGCCTGCGTCAGGACCTGATTGTCGGGGCTGTCCGCGATGCCGCGGATGAACCCGCCGTCGATCTTGATCATGTCAAAGTAGAATTCCCGCAGCGCGCGGAACGAGGTCGCGCCCGACCCGAAATTGTCGAGCGCGAAGCTGACGCCGTCGCTTTGCAGGTCCGCCATGAAGGTCGTCACCAGTTCGGGCATCATCATCGCGGAGCTTTCGCTGATCTCAAGGATTATCCGTCCGCCCGCCGTGGGACAGTTGCGCAGACCCTGGCGCAGGGTCCGGACAAAGCGCGGATAGCCGATGGAGCGCGCCGACATATTGACCGACAGCCTGAGCGACGGATCGCGGGTGAGGGCATCGAACCCCATGCCGAGCGTCAGGCAGTCGATCTCCCGCCCGAGTTCGCGCGTCTCGACCGCCGGGAAGAACTCCCGCGCCGGGATGATCCGTCCGGTCGGGTCGATGATGCGGATCAGCGCCTCATAGAAGGCGGGTTTTCCGCGCCCTGCCGACTGGACCACGGGCTGAAAGGCCAAGAGCACATCGCGCCGTTTGACGGCGGCCTCGACCAGGTGGATCACATCGCGGTCGCGCTCTGTTACCGCAGCACTCAGCGGGCTGTCGCTGCTGCCGTCGATCACCTGTTTGCGCCTGAACCTTGGCCCGGCCATCACATTCCCCTCGTGCTGACGTTGGAACCCTGCCGCGAAAGCGATAAGAAGCGGTAAACGCGGGACCGGAGGCGGCGACAAATGAGCGAAAGATGCGGATGGTGCGGGACCGACCCCCTTTATGTCGAATACCACGACCAGGAATGGGGCGTGCCGGAACGCGACGCCCGCGCGCTGTGGGAAAAGCTGATCCTCGACGGATTTCAGGCCGGTCTGAGTTGGATCACTATCCTCAGAAAGCGAGACAGTTTCCGCACCGCCTTCGCGGGGTTTCAACCCGAGATCATCGCGGGCTGGGGTGAGGCCGATGTCGCGCGCCTGCTCATCGATCCCGGCATTGTCCGATCGCGCGCGAAGATCGAGGCGACCATCGGCAATGCGCGGGCCTATCTGAAGATCGCCGAAGGCGAGGGCTTCGATCGGTTCCTCTGGCGCTATGTGGACGGCGCGCCGCTCCAGAACCGTTTTGCGAGCCTCAAGGACGTTCCGGCGGCAACGCCCTTGTCCGAACAGATCTCAAAGGATCTGAAGAAAGCGGGCTTCCGCTTCTGCGGGCCGGTCATCACCTATGCCTTCATGCAGGCCGTGGGCATGGTGAACGACCACATCGTCACCTGCCCGGCGCATGGCCGCGTCGCGGCGCTCGGTTAGGACTTGTCGTCGACCAGCGCCTTGACGATTGCGCGAGCGCTGTCGCTGTCCCACTCGGCATCGCCCGACATCCGCGCGACCTCGCGCCCCTCGCGGTCGAGAAGAATCGAAACAGGCAGCCCTATCACGCCCATTTCGCGCGACAATTGCAGTTTCGGATCAAGGTAGACAGGCAGCGTTTTCACGCCCACCTCGTCGAAAAGCCGCGTGATGCCAGGCAGCGCGTTCCGGCCCGCAGCGATGGTGACGACCGCGAAATCCTCGCCGCCGAGATCGCGGTTGAGCGCATCGAGCGCGGGCAGTTCCTTGCGGCAGGGTGCACACCAGGTGGCCCAGAAGTTCACCAGCGTCACCTTGCCCTTCCAGTCAGCGAGCGCATGTTCGCCGCCGTCCTTGTCGGTGAAGGCCGTCGCCGGTACCTCCGCCGGGGCATCCAGCACCGCGAGCTTGAGCATCGACCCTTCGCGCAGACTTGCGATATCGACGGCAAAGGCCGCGTTTGCACCAAGGCCGAGGGCCGTGTAGAGGACGGCAGAGAGAAGCAGACGCATACGGGGCCTCCGGGGGCAGACGATGACACAGAAGACCCAGAACGCAATGTGGGGCGGGCGCTTCGCCGCCGGACCGGACGCGATCATGGAGGCGATCAACGCCTCGATCGGGTTCGACAAGCGGCTCTATGCCCAGGACATCGCAGGGTCCCGCGCCCATGCGGCGATGCTCGCCGCGACAGGCATCATCAGCGATAAAGATGCGGAGGCGATCCGGGAAGGCCTCCTCACGGTGTTGTCAGAGATCGAGGGCGGAAACTTCGCCTTTTCGACGGCGCTGGAAGACATCCACATGAATGTCGAGGCGCGGTTGAAGGAGATTATCGGCGAACCCGCCGGGCGGCTTCATACGGCGCGGAGCCGGAACGATCAGGTTGCGACCGATTTCCGGCTTTGGGTGCGCGAGCAGTGCGATGCCGCCATCGAAGGGCTGACCGCGCTGCAAAGGGCGCTTCTGGCGCAGGCCGAGGCCGGGGCCGACTGGGTGATGCCGGGCTTCACCCATCTTCAGACCGCACAGCCGGTGACCTGGGGCCACCACATGCTCGCCTATGTCGAGATGGCGGCGCGGGACATCGGACGGTTCACCGACGCGCGGCGCCGGATGAACGAAAGCCCGCTCGGCGCGGCGGCCTTGGCGGGCACCGGCTTCGCCATCGACCGCGAGATGACGGCGAAGACGCTTGGCTTCGACCGGCCGATGGCCAATTCGCTCGATGCGGTCAGCGACCGGGACTTCGCGCTGGAATTCCTCTCCGCCGCCGCGATTGCTGCGGTCCACCTGTCGCGGCTTGCCGAAGAGTTGGTGATCTGGTCCTCGGCGCAATTCCGCTTCGTGACACTGTCGGACCGCTTCTCGACCGGCTCCTCGATCATGCCGCAGAAGAAAAACCCCGACGCGGCAGAGCTGCTGCGGGCGAAGATCGGCCGCATTCTCGGGGCGACCGTGGCGCTCTTCACGGTGATGAAGGGCCTGCCGCTCGCCTATTCCAAGGATATGCAGGAAGACAAGGAACAGGTCTTTGACGCCGCCGATACGCTGATGCTCTCGCTCGCCGCGATGACGGGCATGGTGAGCGACATGACCGCCAACCGAGCCAATCTGGAAAAGGCCGCAGCCTCGGGCTTTTCCACGGCCACCGACCTTGCAGACTGGCTTGTGCGCGAGGCGGGGCTGCCCTTCCGCGACGCCCATCACGTCACCGGCGCGCTGGTGGCGATGGCCGAGAAGAAGGGCGTGGACCTGCCCGATCTGATAATCACGGAAATGGCCTCCGTCCATCCCGCGATCACTCAAGGTGTCTATTCGGTTCTGGGCGTACAAAACTCCGTCGCCTCGCGCCGCAGCTACGGCGGCACCTCGCCCGAACGGGTGCGTGAGCAGGTAGCGACATGGAAGGCGCGGCTCAAATGACACACGCGGCCGCAATCGTCTCGGCGGGTCTTTGCCTGATCTTCGCAGCCTGCGCCCAGCCCCGCGCCAATGCCGCCTTGCATGTCAGCGGCGGCAAGGTCAGGGTGGCGCCGTCTCTCTCCACATCCATTGCCGGTATCGGCCTTTCGGTGAGCCAATGACACGACTTCTTTCCACCCTCGGACTTCTTGCCGCCCTCGCCGCCTGTGGCGCGGATGGCGAACCGACCGCGCCCGATGCCGCAAAGACCGGCGTCTCGATCAGCGGCACTGCCCGGATCGGCGTCGCCGGGAAACTCTGATGTCTCAGTCGAGTGTCCTGCGGAACCTGAGAAGCGCCAGCGTCGCGTAGACGACAACGAAGACGAGGAGCGCCGCCAAGGGCTGCGCGATGCCGGAATAGTCCGCGCCCTTCAGCATGACCGCCCGTATCAGCCGCAGGAAATGCGTGAGTGGGAAGATCTCTCCCAGCGCCTGCGCCCAATCGGGCATGCCCCGGTACGGAAACATGAAGCCGGACAGGAGCAGGGACGGCAGGAAGAAGAAGAACGTCAATTGCATCGCCTGCATCTGCGTCCGCGACGCGGTGGAGATGAGATAGCCGAGGATCACCAGCGCGGCGACAAAGACGAAGACCCCGGTCAGGAGGAGCGGCAGGCTGCCGACGAAGGGTACGCCAAAGACCAGCTTCGAGGCGGTCAGAACGACCGCCACCTGCACCGCCCCGACACCGAGATAAGGCAGAACCTTGCCAAGCATGATCTCCAAGGGGGTCGCGGGCATGGAGAGGAGGTTCTCCATCGTTCCCCGCTCAATTTCGCGGGTCAGCGCCATCGACGTCATCATCACCATCGTCATCTGAAGGATGACGCCAAGAAGGCCGGGGACGATGTTGTACTGCGTGATCCCTTCGGGATTGTAACGCTTGTGAACGACGACCTGCATCTGCGCGGCCGCCAATTCGGCCGCCTGCGCCTCGGCCCCCGTCTCGCGCTGAAGCGCCTCTGCGGCGACAGTGCCGAGCGTTGATATCGCGCCAGACGCGACAGAGGGGTCTGTCGCATCTGCCTCGATCAGGATCTGCGGCTTGTCGCCCCGCATCACCCGCCGCCCGAAATCCGAGGGGACCGTCACCACGAATGAAACGTCGCCGCGGGTGATCAGTGCCTCGGCCTCGGTGGCGGAGGCATGCGGATGGGTGAAGCGATAATAGCCCGTCAGTTCCAGCGCCGAGACAATCGCGCGGGTGAAGCGGTCCTCGGTCGGAGCGACCAAAGCGGCGGGCAGGCCCTTCGGGTCGGAGTTTATCGCGAAGCCAAAAAGCATCAGCTGCATCAGCGGGACACCGAGCATCATCGCGAAGGTGATCCGATCCCGCCGCATCTGGATCATTTCTTTCCTCAGAAGCGCGAAGAGCCGCATGGGTGAGAAGAAGCGCGTCACTGCATGTTGTCCTTCGCGGCGCCCATGAGCTGGATGAACACATCCTCAAGGCTCGTTTCGGTCTCTGACATGCGGCAGCCGGTCTCCTCTGCGGCTTTCTTCGCCGAGGCGCGCAGGGCGGCACCGTCGCGTCCGACCACATGAAGGGTGTTGCCGAAGGGTGCGATCTGTTCGACCCCCGGCGCGCCGCGCAGGATCTGGGCGGCGCGGGGCGTGTTTTTGCCGTCGAGCACGATCGTCGTCAGCGCCGCATCCTCGACGACCTCGGCCACGGTCCCTTGCGCCACAAGTTTGCCATAGGAGATGTAGTTGATCCGATGGCAGCGCTCCGCCTCGTCCATGTAGTGGGTCGAGACAAGGACAGTCAGCCCGTCTGCCGCGCGCTGGTGAATCTCGTCCCAGAAATCGCGTCGCGCCTTTGGGTCCACGCCGGCGGTCGGCTCATCCAGCATCAGAAGACGCGGCTTGTGCATGATACAGGCGGCAAGCGCTAGGCGCTGCTTCCAGCCGCCCGAGAGCGACCCAGCCAACTGCCCCTTGCGCGATGTCAGCCCGAGGTCCGCCAGAGTATCGGCGACCGCACCGCGCGGCAGGCCGTAGAGTCCCGCGACGAAGCCGAGATTCTCCTCGATCGTCATATCCTCATAGAAGGAAAAGCGCTGGGTCATGTAGCCGACCTCGCGCTTGATGGCACTGCCTTCCGTGAGGATGTCGTGGCCAAGCACGCGGCCGTCGCCCTCGTCCGGCGTCAGAAGCCCGCACATGAGGCGGATCGTTGTCGTTTTGCCCGACCCGTTTGGTCCGAGAAACCCCGCGATCTCACCTGTCTCGACGCTCAGCGAGACATGGTCAACCACCGCCCGACCGCCATAGCGCTTCACAAGGCCGTGGACGGCGATCGCAGACGCATCCGTCATCCAGGCACCCCTGGCAAAGCGACGTCCACGATCTGCCCCGGCTTCAGCGCGTGGCTGCCCGCCTCGGGGCGCGCCTCGATGAGGAAGACAAGGGTCTGGCGGTTTTGCAGCGAATAGATCACCGGAGGCGTGAATTCCGGCGCATCCGAAATATAGGTGATGATTGCCGTCTCTCCATCCGCGCAGCCATCGCAATGGACCTGCAATTCGGTGCCAAGGCTGATTCCGGCGATCGCCGGTTCGGGGACATAGAGGCGCAATTTCACCGCCCCTTCCGGTAACATCGACAGGACTGGCGCCGAAGGCCCCGCGATCTCGCCCGCGTCGCGGATCACGTCGTTGATGACGCCCGGCGCGGGCGCGGTCAGTCGGCGCTGAGACAGATTCCATTCGGCCTTCGCCTTCGCGGCCCGCGCTCCGGCCAGGGCAGCCTCCGCTGCCGCAATCTCCTGCGGCCTCGCGGGCAGTTTCGCGACCGCGAGATTGGCCTCAGCTTCCGCGACCCGCGCCCGCGCCACACTGGCGGTCGTCGCAACGTCATCGGCCTGGGCGGTGGTTGCGGAACCGCGTGCCGCGAGGCTTTGAATGCGGATTTTCGCCCGATCTGCCTCTTCAAGCTGGGCCTTGGCCGAGGCGAGCGTCGCCTCGATCACCCTGATTTCCTCGGGGCGCCGCCCCTCGCGCAGGTTCGCAAGCTGGCTCTCCGCCTGCGCGACGGCCGCCTCCGCCTCATTCAGCGCGATCTCGGCGTCACGCCGCTCCATCTCCACCAGCGGCTGGCCCGCTTCGACCCGGTCGCCCCGCTTCACGGCGAGCGAGTTGATCTGAGCGACGGCCACCGGCGCGACCATGACATACTCACCCTCGACATACCCGGTCGCGAAAGGCAGCACCGGCGCGCAGGCATTGAAAAGCGCCGAGACAACCGGGATGGCGCAGAAAAATCCGCTCATGTCCGTCGCTCCTGTTCGATGATGGCATGAAGATTGCCGATGAGAACCTCCGCGATCTGCTGTGCCTCCTCGCGGCCGGTGACCCGCCAGCCCATACGCCGGACGACGATGGGCCGACCGATACGAAAGTAGAGAAGCGGGCCAATCAGCGAAAAAACCCTGAGCAGCGTGGTTTCAGAGTCCGCCGGCTGACCCGTCGCGGCGGCCCAGAGCCGGCAGAAGCGCCCGTGGGTCGGGGCGATCATCGTGTCGTAGATGTGCTGAAGGACCGGTCCATTTTCCGTTATCTCACGCAGCATGAAAGGGACAAGATCCTCGGCATCACCACGCGTAAGAAGGAACTCCGCCATTGCGCGGATAACCCCTTCCATCGTTCGGGTGGCCGCCTCGGGCGACAGCTCAGCCTCGGGCAAACCCGGCCCGATTGCGGCCCCCATCCGCCGCACCAGCTCCTGCCCGCAGGCGCGGTGCAACCCGTCCTTGCCGCCGAAATGATAGGCGATGGAGGCTACGTTGGTCCCCGCCGCCGCCGAGATTTCGCGGGTCGACGTTGCCGCGAAGCCTTTCGCGCCGAAAAGCCTGAGCCCCTCGGCGATCAACTGGGCCGCCGTACCTTCGGGTTTCACAGGTTGCTCGGAGTGTGACATGAGACTCACTGGCTGTTGTACTGATTTTAATCAAACGATTGATTGAACGCAAGGCCAAGAGGGACTGCTTCCCCTGCCCGCTCCAATGTTCTAAATCGTCGGACGGAACGCAGGACGGGCACGGGACGCGAGATGGATCATTTCCTTTACAAGAACGGCGCGCTTTATGCCGAGGACGTGGCCATCGCGGACATCGCGGCGGCGGTCGGTACGCCCTTCTACGTCTACTCCACGGCCACATTGGAACGCCACTACCGGCTCTTTGAGGAGGCGCTGGCGGGGATGCCGCATCTCATCTGCTACGCGATGAAAGCGTCATCCAACATCGCCGTTGTCCGCACACTCGCCACACTCGGCGCGGGGGCGGACGTCGTTTCGATCGGCGAGTATCTCAAGGCCAAGGCTGCCGGTGTACCGGGCGAACGCATCGTCTTTTCCGGCGTCGGCAAAACGCGTGAAGAGATGCGCACCGCGCTCGAAGGCGGCATCCGCCAGTTCAACGTCGAGAGTGAGCCCGAGCTGGTTGCGCTGAGCGAGGTCGCCCACGCGATGGGCCTCTCGGCACCGATCACCATTCGGGTGAACCCGGACGTGGATGCCAAGACGCACGAGAAGATCGCGACCGGCAAGAAGGAAAACAAGTTCGGCATCCCGATCTCCCGCGCCCGTGCGGTCTATGCCGAGGCGGCCGCGCTGCCGGGGATTGAGGTCGTCGGCATCGACGTCCACATCGGCAGCCAACTGACCGATCTCACGCCCTTCGCCGAAGCCTACGAGAAGGTCGCCGAGCTGACCGAACAACTGCGCGCCGATGGCCATAACATCCGGCGGCTCGACCTTGGCGGCGGGCTCGGTATTCCCTACGAACGCTCGAATTCCGCTCCGCCGCTGCCGATCGAATACGGTGCGGTGATCCGCGAGGCACTTGGCCATCTTGGCTGCGAGATCGAGATTGAGCCGGGTCGCCTGATCGCGGGGAATGCGGGCCTCATGGTCAGCAAGGTGATCTATGTGAAATCCGGCGAGGAGCGCGACTTCCTGATCCTTGACGCCGCGATGAACGACCTGATCCGCCCCTCCATGTACGGCGCACATCATGACATCGTTCCGGTGGCAGAACCCCAACCCGGCGTCCTGCCGCAACCTTACGATGTGGTCGGCCCGGTCTGCGAAACCGGCGACAGCTTTGCCAAACAGCGATCCCTGCCGCAGATCAAGGCCGGTGAACTCGTCGCCTTCCGCTCCGCCGGAGCCTACGGCGCCGTCATGTCCTCGGAATACAACACGCGCCCCCTCATCCCCGAAGTGCTTGTGAAAGGGGATCAATTCGCTGTCATCCGCGCACGTCCGACCTATGACGAGATGATAAACCGCGATAGCATGCCGGTATGGCTTTGACGCGCAATCCCGCGCGCGAGCCGTCAGAGGGAGTTGCCTACGGGCGGATGAGCGATACGGAAGCCATCTCGGACAAGGCACTGAGGCGCCTCGCTTGGCCTTTGCGTCTGACGCGGGCCGGGATGGTGGCCGAGCGCATCACGCGCGGATTCTGGCCGGTCTGGACGATCCTTTTCGCGATCATCGCGGCGCTGGCCTTCGGGCTTCACGATTGGTTGCCGGTCGAGGTGCTCTGGATCGGATCGGTGGCGACATTTGGCGTGCTTCTCTGGTCTCTTGTTCGCGGCATCCGGCAGTTCCGCTGGCCAACTCGCACCCAGGCGCTGGCGCGGCTCGACGCGAACCTGCCCGGTCGCCCGATCGCGGCGCTGACCGATGCGCAGGCGCTCGGCGCGGAGGATGCCGGATCGCTCGCCGTCTGGCGCGCTCATGTCGCGCGCATGGCCGAACGCGCCGCGAAGGCGCGTGCCAAAGCGCCCGACTTGACCCTTGCGAAGCGAGACCCCTTCGCGCTGCGCTATGTGGCGCTTACAGCGCTGGTCATCGCCTTTGTCTTCGGATCCATCTGGCGCGTCGCCGAGGCGCCGAAACTGGCGGGCGCGGGCGGATTGGGCGGTGGCGCCGCCGCTGGCCCGTCCTGGGAGGGCTGGGCCGAACCGCCCGCCTATACCGGCAAGCCGAGCCTTTATCTCAACACCGTCGACGCGACGAGCCTGTCGCTTCCCGAAGGCAGTCGCATCATCCTCAGAATCTACGGCGAACCCGGCTCCATCCTCGTGGAGGAGACGGTTTCGGACACGCCGAAAGCCGCCACAGGGGACGCAGCGCCCCCCGAAAGCACCGTTCAGGCGCTGGAATTCGAGGCGGTCCGGTCCGGCAAGCTCAGCATCGGCGGGTCTTCCGGCCGCGAGTGGCAACTGACGGTGCTTCCCGACAATGCGCCATCCGTAACGATTGACGGCAAGGTGATGCGCGACGCCGAAGGCACCATGTCCCAGCCTTTCACCGCCAACGATGACTATGCCGTCACCGCGGGTCGCGCCATCATCGAGCTGGATCTCTCCAAGGTCGACCGCCGCTACGGGCTTGCCGCCACGCCGGAACCGAGGCCGCCGCTGACCTTCGACCTGCCGCTTCCGATCACCGGCTCGCGTGCCGGCTTCACCGAAACGCTGGTGGAGGACGCCTCCAGGCACGCATGGTCGAACCAGCCGGTCCGCATGACTTTCGAGGTCGTCGACGGCCGGGGACAAAGCGGCCGCAGCGAGACCGTCGATCTGGACCTGCCCGGCCGCCGCTTTTTCGATCCGGTGGCGAATGCGGTGGTCGAACTGCGGCGCGACATGCTTTGGACCCGCGACAACGGTGCGCGCACCGCGCAGCTTCTGCATGCGATGACCCACCGGCCCGAAGGTCTTTTGAAGAACGAGCGCGCCTATCTCATGCTGCGCGTGGCGATGCGCAGGCTCGACGCGGCCCTGGCGCAGGGCAAGCTCAGCACCGAGATGCGCGATGAGACCGCCGATGCGCTTTGGGAGATCGCACTTCTGATTGAGGATGGCGGGCTTACGAGCGCGCTTGAGCGGATGCAGCAGGCGCAGGAGCGCCTGTCGGAGGCGATCCGCAACGGCGCCTCGCCCGAGGAGATCCAGAAGCTGATGGATGAGTTGCGGCAGGCCACTGACGACTATATCCGCAAGCTCGCCGAGAACATGGAGCGCAAGGGCGCCGATGAGCCGAACCAGCAGGCCGATGCAGGCCAGCAGATCACCGGCGACCAGATTCAGCAGATGATGGATGAAATCCAGCGCCTGATGGAAGAAGGCCGCATGGCCGAAGCGCAGGAGCTTCTCGATCAGCTTTCCCGGATGATGGAGAACCTGCGCGTCACCGAAGGGCAAAGCGGTCAGGGCCAGCAGCAGCCGGGTCCCGGCGATCAGGCGATGAACGGCTTGCGCGACACCTTGCGCGGCCAGCAGGGCCTGTCGGATGAAACCTTCCGCGACCTGCAACGCCAGTTCGGCAATCCCGAGGGCGGGCAGCAGCCGGGCCAGAAAGGGCAGCAGCAGGGTCAACAGGGCCAGCAGCCGGGCCAGGAGGGTCAAGGCCAGGGCGATCAGCAAGGCAACCAACCGGGTCAGCCCGGGCAGGACGGTGGTCAGGCGCAAGACGGCACCGGCGGCGATCAGGGGCAGAACGGAACGACCCAGAAACCGGGCGGAAGCCTCGCCGACCGGCAGAACGCCCTGCGCGAGATGTTGCGCCAGCAGCAGGGCAACCTCCCCGGCGGTTCCTCCGCCGAGCGCGACGCCGCAGAGCAGGCGCTTGAGGATGCCGGCCGCGCGATGAACGGCGCGGAAGAGGCGCTGCGGCGTGGCGACACGGCGGGAGCCATCGAGAATCAGGCCGACGCGATCGAAAATCTGCGCGAGGGAATGCGCAACCTCGGGCAGGCGCTGGCCCAGAACCAGGACGGCACAACCTCGGAGCAGGGTCAGACCGTGCGCGAGGCCAACCGCGAAATGCCGCGCGACCCCCTGGGCCGGACCACGGGGCAGTCGGGGCGGATCGGCACGGATGAGAGCATGCTTCAGGGCGAAGATGTCTATCGCCGGGCGCGGAACCTTCTGGACGAAATCCGTCGCCGCTCGGGCGATCAGACCCGGCCTTCGGCGGAGCTTGAGTACCTCAAGCGGCTGCTGGATCGCTTCTGACCCGGCCCGGCGGACTAGCCGCCGTCACCCTTCATCGAGGCCGTAAGCCCACGCAAAGTGGCGTCGAGCCAGCTGCGCGCACCGTCGACGGTCGCGACATAGACCCCCATGGCTGAAGCGGCGGCCGGCACCTTTTCGGCAATGGTCGGGGCCATGACGTAAAGCAGAAGCAGAAGCGCGGCGATCAGGATCGAGGTCGAAAAGCCCATGCGGAAGCCGCTCCGGCGGCGGCGCAGTGTTTCGGGCGCATCGACCGAAGCCGCCTCGCCACCGCGATCCGAAGTCGCGCGGAGGGTCGAGTTTATCTCTTCGATATCCGGCAGAAGTTCGCGCCGTGAGGCGCGCGAGACAATCGCGTCGTCTTCGTCTTCGCTGAATACTTCCGGGCTTTCACTCTCATCGTCATGCACCGTCTCGGCGGCAACCACAGGGGCGACGGCCGTCACAGCGGCCAGGCCGAGGTCCGGCTGCGTCTCCATTGAGCCGCCCTCGGTCTCGCGCACGCGGCGTTCGCGATCGGCCTCCTCGCGCAGCACGTTGACCACGGCGTCATCGAGCGTCTTGCGCCTGGACCTCCATTCCGGCTCCGGCGCCACTTCCGCTGCGGGCTGGGCTTCAAGTTCAGGTTCGGATTCGGTGGCGGCAACCGGCTCTTCTTCGACGGTTTCGTCCGCCGCCGCGTCCATCGGGACCGCATCCTGGGCCTCTTGGGCATCCTCGTGCTCGGACACCGCGTCCCCGGAGACCGCTTCAGAATGCGCCGCCGTCTCGTTGATGGCTTCGTCGGTCTGAGGGGTTTCTTCGTTCTCCGTCCAGGCCACCGCCTCTTCAGGCGCCTCGTCCGGGGCTGCTTCGCGCTCCGCCTGAACCTTCAACTGAATAGCGGACATCTGAAACCAGGCATGTCCGCAATTTGAACATTGCACGTCACGCCCGGCTTCGGGGATGACGCTGTCATCCACCTCATACTGGGCGCCGCAACTGGGGCATATCAAACGCATTCGGCCCTAACCCGTCCTGTCCGCCTCATTCCGGCTCTCTAAGCCTTTCTGGCCATTCTTGTTTACGTGTTGTAGCAAGCAAAGCACAATCGTCCAAGCGTTTGTCGCAGAAGTCGAAAAATCGATAGAAGGCGCGGCAGATTGGCATCGGCGGGCGGGGAACAGGCAGTGATCGCATTCCAAAACGTGACGCATGGCTATGGCGACGGGCCCTTGTTGTCCGACGTGTCGCTTACGCTTGCGCCCGGTTCGTTCCACTTCCTGACCGGCCCGTCCGGCGCGGGCAAGTCCACATTTCTCAAACTATGCTACCGCGAATTGATGCCGCTGACCGGCACAGTCGAGATTTTTGGCAGCGACGTGAGTCATATGTCGCGCGACGATGTCGCCGTCGCCCGGCGCAAGATCGGCGTCGTACATCAGGACTGCCAGTTCCTTGACCATCTGCCACTGGCGGAGAATGTCGCCCTGCCGCTGGCCGTCGCCGGGCGCGAGGCGGAGCCGGGTGAGTTGAAGGAGCTTCTCGCCTGGGTCGGGCTGTCGGGCCATGCCGATGCGCGCCCGCCCTCGCTGTCCGGCGGTGAGCGTCAGCGGGCCGCACTCGCCCGCGCCGTCATCACCGCGCCCGACATGGTCTTGGCGGACGAGCCGACCGGAAACCTCGACTGGGAGATGTCGGTGCGCCTTCTGACGTTGCTCATCGAGTTGAACCGCATGGGCAAGACCATCCTTGTCGCGACCCATGACATGAACCTCATCCGCTCGGCCAAGGCGCAGGTCGCCGCGCGCGTGTTGCGCATCAGGAACCGCACCGTTCAACTCGCCGGGGCCGATCTCTGATGTCTGGTCTTTCTGGCACCTTTCGCCGCGCGACGGCCCTCTTGACCGGCGATACCAAGGCTGACCGGGTGGTTCCGCCCTCGGGCTCAGCGGCCTGGCTTACGCTGCTGACAGCGGCGGCGATGGCCTTTCTCGCGGTCTTCGCGCTGGCAGTTTCGGTGGCCACGGGGCGGCTCGCCGATCGCTGGTCGGAAGCGCTCGCCAATGGCGCGACGGTGCGGATCTCCGCGCCCGCCGATCAGATGGCCGCGCAGACCCAGCTTGTGCTCGACATCCTCGCGGTCACACCCGGTATAGAAAGCGCCCGTGCGCTCGGCGCGGCCGAGACGCAGGCGCTTCTCGCGCCGTGGTTCGGGCCGGACCTGCCGGTCGATAGCCTTCCGATCCCGCAACTGGTTGAAGTCCGCGAGGCGCCGGATGGCTTCGATGCCGAAGGGCTTCGCCTCAGGTTGACCGCCGAAGTACCGGGCGCGACGCTCGACGACCACCAGCGCTGGCGCCGTCCGCTTGTGGCGGCAGCCGACCGGCTGCGGATGTTCGGCTATCTCTCGCTTGGCCTCATCGCACTCGCGACCGCCGCGATGGTGACGCTGGCCGCGATGGCGGCCCTTTCGGCGAACGGCCAGGTGATCCGCACCCTGCGGCTGATCGGCGCGCGGGACGGCTACATCGCCCGCGCTTTTGTGCGGCGATTCACGCTCAGAACCCTGGCCGGCGCCGTCGCCGGGACGGTCCTCGGCATCGTCGCCATCGCACTGATGCCGGCGGCGGCGGAAGAGGGCGGCTTTCTGACCGGCCTTGGCTTTCAGGGCGCGGAATGGCTCTGGCCGCTGGCAATTCCACCATTGGCCGCTATCGTGGCATTCACGGCAACCCGCACCGCCGCCCTTCGTTCGCTGAGGACTGTGCTATGAAAAATGCACTGCAATACATCCTGTCGCTGATCTTCATCGTGCAGATGTACCTCTCCATGGTCATCCTCGCGATCTGGTGGACGCCCATCGTCTTTTTCCGCAAGGACGCCGCCTTTGACGCGGTGCATTCCTACTGCCGCTGGGTGCGCGCCTCGGCCGCCTTCCTTGTCGGGCTGCGGTCGGAAATCCGGGGCGAGGTGCCGCAGGATGAGGTCATCATAGGCGCAAAGCATCAATCCTTTTTCGACATCATCATGATCGTCTCGGTGATTCCCCGCCCGAAGTTCATCATGAAGCAGGAGCTTCTATGGGCGCCGATCGTCGGCTGGTATGCGAAGAAGATCGGCTGCATTCCGGTGAACCGAGGCAAGCGCAGCGAAGCGATGAAGAAGATGGTCGCCGATGTGAAGGCAGGCGCGGCGGAGCCCGGACAGCTCATCATCTATCCGCAGGGCACGCGCGTCGCGGCAGGGGCCACGCCGTCCCTACAAGGTCGGCGTCGGCGTTCTTTACTCCGAGCTGGGGCAGGACTGCGTTCCCGCCGCGACCAATGTCGGCGTCTTCTGGCCGCGCCACGGCATCCTGCGCAAACCCGGCCTGGCGGTGGTGGAGTTCCTGCCGCGCATGCAGGCGGGTCAGAGCGTCGCCGAGTTCATGGAGAAGATCGAACCGGCGATCGAAGGCGCCTCAAACCGGCTGATGGCGGAGGCCGGGTTCACGGTGCAGGACTGACGCGATGGAATTCATCGCCGCCATCGAAGAGCTTGAACGCCACTACGGCACACCGGGCGAAGCCGCGCTCGCCAAGGTCGCGCGGCGGATGACACGGCCCTAACATGCCTGAATTGGCAGCCGCGGCTTTGCATCCTGCCAACGGTCGACGACATCCTGTCGGAAATGACGGACGGCCGCTTCGACGGTGCCGGCTATGATCTGGAATGGCCGGATCGCGCCGCCAAATCCTTGTGGTCGTTCAATTTCGGTCCGGACGGATCGCGATCAGGCGGCGAGGCCTTTGTCGCCCATCGCAAGGAATTTCTGCCGCCGGTCCTTGACCAGATCGGCCGCTTTCCTGCCCGTGAGATCCTTGAGCAACGCGGCGATTTCCTTGCCGACGCTCTTGATCGCCTCAGCCTTGTTGCGTTGCGCGCCGCCCGCCGGCTCGGCGATGATCCGGTCGATCACGCCAAGCTTCAGAAGATCCTGCGCGGTCAGCCGCAGCGCCATGGCCGCTTCGCGCATCCGTTCGGCATCCTTCCACAGGATCGAGGCGCAGCCTTCGGGCGTGATGACCGAATAAATCGAATGTTCCAGCATCGCGACGCGGTTCGCCGTGGACAGCGCCACCGCCCCGCCCGAGCCGCCTTCGCCGATGATGACCGAGACCAGCGGCACCCCGATCTCAAGGCATTTCTGCGTGCAGCGCGCGATCGCCTCGGACTGGCCACGCTCCTCCGCACCCTTGCCGGGATAGGCGCCGGGCGTGTCCACGAGCGTCACCACCGGAATCTTGAAGCGATCCGCCAGCTCCATCAGACGGATCGCCTTGCGGTAACCCTCGGGCCGGGCCATGCCGAAATTGCGCTCGATCCGGGTCTTGGTGTCAGAGCCCTTTTCCTGCCCTATCACCACCACCGGCTGGTCGTTGAACCGCGCGAGGCCGCCCATGATGGCGTGATCCTCGGCAAAGTTGCGGTCCCCGGCGAGCGAGGTGAACTCGGTGAAAAGCGCCTCGATATAGTCCTTGCAATGCGGCCGGTCGGGGTGGCGCGCGACCTGGCATTTCCGCCAGGGATCAAGGGTCTTGTAGAGATCCTTGAGCATGTCGGCGGCCTTCTTGTCGAGCGCGGCCGCCTCTTTCTCGATGTTCATCCCCTCGGATTTGCGGGCCATCGCCCGCAACTCTTCCGCCTTGCCTTCGATCTCGGCGAGGGGCTTTTCGAACTCGAGGTAATTCATCATCCGCTCCGCTTTGGACCCCGACTATATGACCTCAGCGGCGGACGAATGCAACGCGTCGCGGAAACGCTGCGGGCCGTCTCGGCCCTTCCCTTGTCAGCCCTTGGCGATCATCTCGGACTGGCGGACGATCACCTCGGCCTGCTTGATCGAGGCGATATCGACGAGGCGGCCCTTGTAGACCGTGGCCCCCTCGCCCCGCGCCTTCGCCGCCTCCATCGCGGCGAGGATTTCGCGCGCTTCGGCGACGGCGTCGTCCGACGGCGTGAAGACCTCATTCGAAAGCGCGACCTGCTTGGGGTGGATCGCCCATTTGCCGACCATGCCGAGCGTCGCGGAGCGGAGCGCCTGCGCACGGAAGCCCTCATCATCCGAGAAATCTCCGAACGGACCGTCAACGGGCAGCACCCCATGCGTGCGGCAGGCCGCGACGATGGACGCCTGGGCCCAGTGCCAGGGATCGGACCAGTGCTTAACCCCTTGGTGGAGCATGTAATAATTCTCCTGCGTGCCGCCGATGCCGGTGGTCTGCATGCCCATCGAGGCGGCGAAGTCGGCGGCGCCGAGGCTCATCGCCTGAAGGCGGGGACTGCTGGCCGCGATCTCCTCGACATGGGCGATGCCGGCGGCGGATTCGATGATGACTTCCAACGAGATACGCTTCTTGCGGCCCTTGGCGACCTCGATGGCCGTCACCAGCGCATCGACAGCATAGACATCGGCGGCGCAGCCGACTTTCGGGATCATGATCTGGTCGAGCCGGTCGCCCGCCCGTTCGAGAAGATCGACCACGTCGCGATACCAGTAGGGCGTGTCCAAGCCATTGATCCTGATGGACAAATACTTGTCACCCCAATCGACGTCGCCGATCGCCTGGATGATGTTCTTGCGCGCCTCGGGCTTGTCGTCGGGGGCGACGCTATCCTCCAGATCGAGGTTGATGACATCGGCTGCGGAAGCGGCCATCTTCTCGAAGATCGCGGGCCGCGAGCCGGGACCGAAGAGCTGGCAGCGGTTCGGGCGGGCGGGGGCGGCGGGCTGGAGGCGGAAGCTCATCGGCAGAGTCCTCGGTAATGAAGTTTCGTGTGGGGTTTCGGTTCGGATAGAATATTGCGCTGCGGCATGCAAGCTTCCTTTCGCAGGTGCAGAAAGATCGGCTGAAGCGACGCATGCACCTTATGTGCACAGGGCGTGCACATCCTGTGCATACCGCAGCCGCAGCATCGCCGATGCTTGACGGCGGCAAGGGCGCGGCGGAAATAGGTCCGGACCGGCGGGAGGAGCGGATGATGACCTTGCAGTGCGCGACCGAAAATTTTCCGCTGGCCGAGACCTTCACCATCGCGCGCGGGTCGAAGACCGAGGCGCGGGTGGTGACGGTGACCATCACGCGGGACGGTATCGCGGGACGCGGCGAATGCGTGCCATACGCGCGCTACGGCGAGAGCGTCGGGAGCGTGCGCGACCAGATCGCCGCCGTGCCAGAGGATGTGACGCGGACGGCGTTGCAGGGCCTGTTGCCGCCGGGTGCGGCACGGAACGCGGTCGATTGCGCGCTCTGGGACCTTGAGGCGAAGCGGGCGGGAGTTCGGGTCTGGGATCTGCTGGGGTTGCCCGCGCCAAGACCTCTGGTGACGGCCTATACGCTGTCGCTGGATACGCCCGAACGGATGCGGGCGGCGGCGGCGCGGAACGCAGGCCGCCCGGTCCTGAAAATCAAGCTCGGCACCGCGGAGGACATGGCGCGGCTGGAGGCGGTGCGCACGGGGGCGCCTGCGTCACGGATCATCGTCGATGCGAATGAGGGCTGGACGGCGGAGATCTATGCCGACCTCGCGCCACATCTTCGGCGGCTCGGCGTGGCACTGGTGGAGCAGCCCTTGCCCGCCGGTCGGGACGATATGCTGGCGGAGATCGCGCACCCGGTGCCGGTCTGCGCGGATGAAAGCTGCCATGACCGCGGAACGCTCGCAGGCCTTCGCGGCAAGTATGACGCGGTGAACATCAAGCTCGACAAGACCGGGGGGCTGACCGAGGCGCTGGCCTTGCGGGCGGAGGCTGTCGCTGCGGGGTTTGAGGTGATGGTGGGCTGCATGGTCGGCACATCGCTCGGCATGGCGCCGGCGGCCCTGGTCGCGCAGGGGGTGGCGTTCGTCGATCTGGACGGGCCACTTCTGTTGGCGCGGGACCGGGACGCGGCGATCCGGTATGAGGGCTCGGTGATGGGCGTGCCGGAGGCAGCACTTTGGGGCTGAGGGGTTTCGCCGCGCTGGCGCGCGGCGATCCGGTGGGGCCCTGCCCCACACCCCGGAGTATTTTCGAACAGAAGAAGATGGGGGAGGCGCTTGACCTCGGATGGCGGGCGGGGGATGTCTTTGCGGCAACCGCAGGGAGATCGAGATGAGCCGCACCGTCTATGTCAACGGAGAGTATGTGCCGGAGGAGGAGGCGAAGGTGTCGGTCTTCGACCGGGGGTTCCTGATGGCGGATGCGGTCTATGAGGTGACCTCCGTTCTCGGCGGCAAGCTGATCGACTTCGCGGGGCATCAGGCGCGGTTGCGCCGGTCGCTGGGCGAGTTGGACATGGACGCGCCCGTGACGGACGACGAGTTGCTGGCGATACACCGCGAGCTGGTGGCGCGGAACGGGATCGAGGACGGCCTCGTCTATCTTCAGGTCACGCGCGGCAATCCCGGCGACCGGGATTTCGCCTTTCCCGATCCGGCGAAGGTGAAGCCGGGGATCGTGCTTTTCACCCAGTCGAAGCCGGGGCTGGCGGAGGCGCCGGCGGCGAAGGTCGGGTGGAAGGTGATCTCGGTCCCCGACGAACGTTGGGGGCGGCGGGATATCAAGACGACGCAGCTTCTTTATCCCTCGATGGCGAAGATGATGGCGAAGAAGGCGGGCGTGGACGATGCCTGGTTCACGGAAGACGGGCTGGTGACCGAGGGCACCTCGAACAACGCCTATATCGTGAAGGGGCGGCGGATCATCACCCGTGCGCTGAGCCACGACATCCTGCACGGGATCACGCGGGCGGCGGTGCTGCGCTATGCGCGAGAGGCGCAGATGGAGGTCGAGGAGCGGTCCTTCACCCTCGAGGAGGCGAAGGCGGCGGACGAGGCCTTCGTCACCTCGGCCTCGGCCTTCGTGATGCCGGTGGTGGAGATCGACGGGGTGGTTCTGGGCTCCGGCAGGCCGGGGCCGGTCGCGGCGCGGCTGCGGGAGATCTATCTGGAGGAGAGCCGGAAGGCGGCGATCTGAGGGAGCGCTCAGGCCGTCTGGACGACGTGGAGCGTGACCGCGGCGTAGAACACCAGGCTCGCCGACAGGACGAAGACGTGCCAGATCGTGTAGTGATAGGGCAGCCGCTCAGCGAGGTAGAAGACAACCCCCGCCGTGTAGAGCAGCCCGCCGGTGACGATGAGGGCGATGACTGGCGCGGACAGGGTTGCGAAGAAGGTGCCGCCGGCGAGCAGGCCGGCCCAGCCCATCCCCAGGTAGAGCGCGAGGGTGAGGGTGCGGAAGCGGTCGGGGGAGAGAAGCTTGATCCCGACGCCGGTGAGCGCCGCGCCCCAGAGCGTCGCGAGCAGCCAGAAGCCGTGGCCCGAGAGCAGCGTGAAGGGCGTATAGGTGCCCGCGATCTTCAGATAGATCGCCGAATGGTCGAGGCGTTTGAGAAGCCAGCCCCAGCCCGGACTGACAATCATGTTGTAAAGCGCCGAGCAGAGGATCATCGCGATGAGCGCCAGCCCGTAGACCGTGGTGCCGAGAAGCGCGCTGGCGTCACCGCGCAGGAAGGCGGTGACGGTGATGAGGACGGGCACCGCGACGAGGACGAGAACCAGGCCCGAGACATGGATCACCGCATCCGATATCCGTTCGGAGCGGGAGTAGGCCTGACGGGTCTTCAAAAGCTGCATGGTGACCGTAACTTAGCACCTTATCCGCCAGCATCCTACAGGGGGCAGGCGAACATTATGTTTCCGCCCTGACACAAATATGTGTCGGGAACCGTCAGAGCGATCTGCCGAAGAAGCTGGAAATGTCGAAATAGACGTCTTCGCTCTGGGCGCCCCGGCTGATGGTGATGACATCGTAATGCCGGCCCCTTGAACCGGCGAGCAGGGACTGGCGGACCGGGCGCCAGCCGGGGCGATGGGTGGCGAGCCACTGGTATTCGGCATCGACGCCCGGCACCGGAATGGCCGCCTGGGTCGAGCTGCCGTCGAGGGCGACCGCCTGCGACTTCGGGCCGAGATCTACGAAGCAGCCGGCGAGGGCCGTGGTGAGAAGCGCCGCCATGACGAGGCTTGCGATCTGACGCACGTATCGTCCTCCGATGGTTTTCCGAAATGATAGCGCCAGAGGCTCAGGGAGGCAACTTGACGCGCGCGGCGGGGTCTGTCGCCTACGGTTTTTCGCCGACATTTTCGCGGAAGGCGACCTCGAACGCGGCCTTCTTGCCGTCATCCGCCCCGGTCTGGTTCTGCGCGCGCCAATCCTCGTAGGGCATGCCGTAGTAGATCTCGCGCGCTTCGTCCTTGGTCATCGGCAGCCCGCGTTCGTTCGCGGCCTCCTGATACCAGCGCGACAGGCAGTTGCGGCAGAAGCCGGCGAGGTTCATCAGGTCGATGTTCTGCACGTCCGGGCGCTTGTCCATCAGGTGATGGCGAAGCGCGCGGAAGGCGGCGGCTTCAAGCTCAATACGGGTCTGGTCGTCCATCGTATCCTCCGGTCAGCCGATCAGCCCGGCGCGGCGGGCGCCGTCGAGCAGGCTGTCGGCGATGACATGCGCGGCGCGGGTCTGCGGTTGCGCCATGTCGGGAATCTGCACCACGCGCATCCCGGCGGCAAGGGCGGCGGCGACGCCAGTGTCGGAATCCTCGAAGACGAGGCACCGTTCCGGTGCGACGGAGAGGCGACGGGCGGCCTCGGTAAAAAGGTCCGGCGCGGGTTTGGGGCGGGCGACCGCATCGACGCCGACAACCAGGGGTTCGCCGAAGTGATGGAGAAGGCCGGCGCGGTCGAGCTTGTGAAGCGCGCTTTCCGTGCGGCTGTTGGTAGCGACCGCGCGCGGCATTCCGCGCCCGGCGAGTTCGGCGAGAAGGAGGTCGGCGCCGGCCATCAGGGGCACGGACCCGTCGAAGGCGGTGCGCGCGGCGGCGTTCCAGGCGGTGTCGAAGGCCACCATGTCGAAATCCGACCCGGCATGGGCGGTCAGGCGGCGATACCCTTCCTTGGCGTCGATGCCGACGAGGGCGGTCAGTACGGCGCGGGCGTCGTCCACGCCCATCTCGGAAAGGATATCCGCGCCAACGTCGATCACCAGACGCTCGCTGTCGATGAGCGTGCCGTCGAGATCGAAGATGACCGCCGCCGCCGTCACAGGCCGGACCCCGCGAGAACCTCGGCGAGGATCGGCGCGAGGCGGTCGGCCCAGGCGATCTGGCCGTCCTCGGCCGCGATCAGATCGTTCCTGAGTTCGATGAGGATGTTGGGGCGACCCGGCACCAGCGCGTGACGGTCGATGGAATCGCCGTCGAGATGGCCGAGATAGGGTTCATTGTCGCCCGTCACGATGCCTTCGGCGACGAGGCGGTCGATCAGGGGACGCGCCAGGCGCCCGTCGAGATGGGAATAGAGGATGCCGACCTGCCACGGACGGTGAGCGCGACCATTGAGGCGCGTGGTGAAGCTGTGGACGGCGCAGATCACGGTGTCGGCGCGCCGGGCGGCGAGCGCCTCATAGGCCTGATGATAGGGGCGGTGGAAGGCGTTGAGCCGCCGTTCGGTCTCGGCCGCGCCGACGTCGCGGTTCGCGGGGATGATCGTGCCGTCATAGAGCTTCATCAGGAGCGTGGGGTCATCCTCACCCCGGTTCGGGTCGATGACGAGGCGGGAGAAGTCGGTGAGGATCGCGGGCGCACCCAACCGGTCCGCAAGATGCCGCGTCAGCCCCGCGGCGCCGACGTCATAGGCGATGTGACGCGCCATGTCGGCCGGCGCGATGCCGAGGGACCCGCCAAGGCAATCCGGCACCCGGTTCGTGGCGTGATCGCAGGTGACGAGCCAGCGCGACGCGCGGTCGCCGTGATAGATGTGGAAAGGCTGATCTGTCATGTTATCGTGACCATGCGCGACGAAATCTTCGTTTAGACGACAGAGCAGGAAAGCGCCAGTTGTCGCGGCGCCAGAATTGGGCCATACAGCCCGCGACCATGTGGTAGCGCAAACATAGTGAGGGGATGCCGGCCATGAGACGACTTCGCAACGTGAAAATCGTGGCAACGCTGGGCCCGGCCTCGAACGACTATGACACCATCCGCGCGCTCTTTGAAGCGGGCGCGGATGTGTTCCGACTGAACATGAGCCACGGCACCCACGCCGAGCAGGCCGCGCGGCACGCGATCATCCGCAAGGTCGAGGCGGATATGGGCCGCCCGATCGCCATCCTCGCCGACCTTCAGGGGCCGAAGCTGCGCGTCGGCGCCTTCACGGCGGGCGCGCATGATCTGGAGGAGGGCGACAGGTTCCGCTTCGATCTCGACCCCGCCGAGGGCGACGGCACCCGCGTCTGCCTGCCGCATGCTGAGATCTTCGCGGCACTCGAACCCGGCTCCTCGCTGCTGGTCAATGACGGCAAGATACGGCTGAAGGTCGAGGATTGCGGCAGGGACTTCGCGAATTGCCTGGTGACGATCGGTGGCACGATTTCCAACCGCAAGGGCGTGAACGTGCCCGACGTGGTGCTGCCTTTGGCCGCATTGTCCGAGAAGGATCGCAAGGATCTGGAATTCGCCTGCGAGCTGGGCGTCGACTGGCTCGCGCTCTCGTTCGTGCAGCGGCCAGAGGATGTGACCGAGGCGCGCGCGCTGGCCAAGGGCCGCGCGGCGATTCTGTCGAAGATCGAAAAACCGGCAGCGGTGACGGCCTTCGCGGCAATTCTCGCGGCTTCGGACGGCATCATGGTCGCCCGCGGCGATCTCGGCGTCGAGCTGCCGGTTCATTCGGTCCCGCCGATCCAGAAGCGTCTCGTCAGGGCTTCGCGCGCGGCGGCAAAGCCGGTGATCGTCGCGACCCAGATGCTGGAAAGCATGATCGAGAGCCCGATGCCGACGCGGGCCGAGGTTTCGGATGTGGCGACGGCGATCTATGAGGGCGCGGACGCGGTGATGCTTTCTGCCGAAAGTGCCGCCGGAAACTATCCCGTCGAAGCGGTCAAGACGATGGACAACGTCGCGCGGTCGGTCGAGAGCGATCCGACCTACCGGGAGGTCATCGACGCCTCGCGCAGGGTGAAGCGCGAAAGCGTCGCCGACGGCATCGTGGCGGCGGCGCGCGAGATCGCGGAGGCGACGAATATCCACGCGATTTGCTGCTTCACCCATTCCGGCACCACCGCCGCCCTTGTCGCGCGCGAGCGCCCCTCGGTCCCGATCATCGCGCTGTCGCCGATGGTGGGAACGGTGCGCCGGCTCTGCCTGACCTGGGGCGTCCACTGCGTGCAGACCACTGAAGGCATCGACCGCTTCAAGATGGCGGTCGTCAACGCGGCGAAGGCGGCGCGGGAATACGGCTTCGCGACCGCGAAGGATCAGATCGTGGTCACCGCGGGCGTCCCCTTCAACGTCGCGGGCAGCACCAATATCCTGCGTGTCGCCCCCTGCGATGAACGGTTGATTTTCCGCACCGATCCCGAATAATCCGCCCGACTGCCCCAGAGAGGACGGGAGAGCGGATGAACAGCGACCTTCTGATTGTCTTCGGCCTCGCCTGCGTGGCGATCGGGCTGATCCGTGTCATGTCGGCCTTTTCGAGCGACCAGTCGCTCGCCGGGGCGACGATCATGGGCGGCCTCGGGTTCGCGATGATCCTCGCCGGGGCGGCGATGAACCCGATGGGGTTCCATCCGCAGGACATCCCGGCGGCGGTGATGCGGGTGGTGGACCGCTTCGGCGGGTGAGCGTGGGGGACCGCCGGAAACGGCTGGGCCGCCGCACCGACCCGACATAAGGTCGTCTCTACCGGCGCGACTTGCTGAAATGTCGTGCCAATATCAGGACGATCAGCGTCGGAACCACCGTCCAGAAATAGGGTATGGACCGCGCCCAGGCCAGAAAGTCGTCCAACTGGAAATCCACCTTCCGCATCGCTTCTTTTCCATTGTCGCATATCCTGCGGCCCCGCCGGGCTCGAGTCAACGACTGGCACGGGCGAGCATTCCGGGGGCGGTCGCACGGTGCCAGCCCCCTTGCCAAACTTCCCCTTCACGCGTATAGGGCGCCTCTCGAATACCCTGCGGGGCCGGCCAAGTGGCATTGCCGAGTCGCGCATTCACGTCTTACCAGGAGATGGAAATGCCCAAGATGAAGACCAAGGCCGCTGCCAAGAAGCGGTTCAAGATGACGGCCTCGGGCCGCGTCAAAGCAGGTGTCGCCGGCAAGCGGCACGGCATGATCAAACGCTCGACGGACTTTATCCGCAAGGCGACGGGGACGATGATCCTGTCCGATGCGGATACCAAGATCGTCAAGAAATACATGCCGTACAACCGCTGAGGAGCCTGACCCATGTCCCGCGTTAAATCCGGCGTCGTCACGCACGCCCGCCACCGCAAGGTCATCAAGAAAGCGAAAGGCTATTACGCCGCGCGTTCGACCAATTTCCGCACCGCCACCCAGGCCGTTGACAAGGCGCAGCAATACGCCACCCGCGACCGCAAGACCCGCAAGCGCGACTTCCGCGCGCTGTGGATCCAGCGGATCAACGCGGCGGTTCGCGCCATCGACGCCAGCATGACCTATTCGCGCTTCATCAACGCGCTCGGCCTCGCCGGGATCGAGGTGGACCGCAAGGTTCTCGCCGATCTTGCCGTGCATGAGCCGGCAGCGTTCGAGGCCATCGTCGGAAAGGCGAAGGCCGCGCTCGCGTAAAGTCCTCTCTCCGAGGGACGGTAGAAACCCCGCGAGTGCCGGAACGGCGCCGCGGGGTTTTTCTTTGGCGCCTTGCAATACGGGGGCGCCGTGGGTAGCACGAGGTCCGAATGGGACCGGAGGGTCAGATGGACGGAATTGACGCGCTGAAGGGCAAGTATCTGGAGGGTATCTCCGGGGCGGGGGATGAAACCACGCTGGAGGAGTTGCGCGTGGCGGCCCTTGGCAAGAAGGGCGAGATTTCGCTGAAGATGCGCGAGCTTGGGCAGATGGAGCCCGCCGTGCGGCAGGCGGCTGGCGCGGCGCTGAACCGGCTGAAGGATGAGATCGACGCGGCTTTGAAGGCGAAGAAGGCGGCCTTGGGCGATGCGGCTTTGGACGAGCGGCTGAAGTCCGAGTGGCTTGATGTGACGCTGCCGGGGCGGCCCCGGCGGCAGGGGACGATCCATCCGGTGTCTCAGGTGACCGAGGAGATCACCGCGATCTTCGCCGATATGGGTTTCGCCGTGGCCGAAGGGCCGCAGATCGAGAGCGACTGGTACAATTTCGACGCTTTGAACATCGCGCCCGAACATCCCGCCCGGCAGGAGCATGACACCTTCTTCATGGCGCGCGAGGAGGGCGACAACCGCCCGCCGCATGTGCTGCGCACCCATACGTCCCCGGTGCAGATCCGTGCGATGCAGACTGAAGGCGCGCCCATTCGGGTGATCGCGCCGGGGCGCGTGTACCGGATGGACATGGACCAGACCCACGCGCCGATGTTCCACCAGATCGAGGGGCTGGCCATCGACCGCGACATCTCGATGGCCAACCTGAAATGGGTGCTGGAGGAATTCTGCCGGGCGTTCTTCGAGGTCGACGATGTGGAACTGCGCTTCCGCGCTTCGCATTTCCCGTTCACCGAGCCGTCGGCCGAGGTCGATATCCGCTGTTCCTGGGACAAGCGGCCAGCTGAAGATCGGCGAGGGCGACGGCTGGATGGAAATTCTCGGCTCCGGCATGGTGCATCCGCATGTGCTGCGCTCGGCGGGCGTGGACCCGGACGAATGGCAGGGCTTTGCGTTCGGCATGGGGATCGACCGGCTGGCGATGCTGAAATACGGGATTCCGGATTTGCGGGCGTTCTTCGAGAGCGATCTGCGGTGGCTGAGGCACTACGGGTTTGCGGCGCTGGATATGCCGACGGTGGCCGGGGGGTTGAGCAGGTGAAGGCTGACGAAGATGAGATTGAACTCTTGGGCGCGGATGGCTCGAGAATCGCGGCGAGCGAATGAGCATCTAAGGATGTTGGCGAAGCAAACTACGAGCTTGCTCGTGCAACTATCTTGTCGAGCATTGCAACAAGGCTGCGTCCGAATCGGCTGTTCGCAATGAGTGATCTGCTGAGCACCTTGGTCACGTTTTCGGCTGGTCGACAACGCGTCGGCTATTATGAATCGATCTTGTTGGCGTATCGGATCGACTGCGTCACTGAGCGGCGTTATCGTGTCGAGGCATGACGTGAATAGGAGCGTTCCGTCGCGTCTATCGATGTCAGCTTTGATGGCCGGAGAGCCTCGCGACAGCATCGATTTCGCGGACGGCTATCAGATCGCTACGCGTAGTTCGAGGGACAGTTTCGCCGCAAATGCGGGTTGACGTCTGCTACGCGCCTTCATGGCCGTTCCCTCGAGTGAGAAATTAAAGGATAGACCAATGAAATTCACCCTCTCCTGGCTGAAAGACCATCTCGAGACCGAGGCGAGCCTCGACGAGATCACCTATGCGCTGACCGACCTTGGCCTTGAGGTCGAGGAGGTCGAGGACCGCGCGGCGCGGCTGAAGGCGTTCACGCTCGCCAAGGTGGTTCGATGCCGAAAAGCATCCGGATGCCGACAAGCTGCGGGTTTGCCGGGTGCATGACCGACGAGGGCGAAAAGCAGATCGTCTGCGGCGCGCCGAATGCGCGCGAAGGCATCACGGTCGTCCTTTGCAAGCCCGGCGACTATGTGCCGGGGATCGACGTGGTGCTGGGCGTCGGCAAGATCCGGGGCGTGGAGAGCCACGGGATGATGGCCTCGGAGCGTGAGCTGGAGCTTTCGCGAGGAGCATGACGGGATCATCGAGCTGCCCTAGGGTGAGGTCGGCGAGCGGTTCATCGACTGGCTGGCGAAGAACCGGCCGGGCGCGGTCGATCCGATGATCTACATCAAGGTCACCCCGAACCGGCCCGATGCGCTTGGCGTGCGCGGGCTTGCCCGCGACCTCGCGGCGCGCGGGCTGGGGACGCTGAAGCCCTTGGACGTGAAGCCGGTGAAGGGGGCGTTCAAGTCGCCCATCGGCGTGACGCTCGCCGACGACGTCAAGGACAAGGCCTGCCCGCATTTCGTCGGCCGCGATGATCCGCGGCGTGAAGAACGGGCCGTCGCCGGTCTGGCTGCAGGAGCGGCTGAAGGCGATCGGGCTGCGCCCCATCTCGGCGCTGGTGGACATCACCAACCTTTTCACCTTCGATCTGAACCGGCCATTGCACGTCTTCGATGCGGACAAGGTGGAGGGCGACCTCACCGTCAGGCAGGCGAAGGAGGGCGAGAGGCTGCTGGCGCTTGACGGCAAGAGCTATGACCTCGCGCCCGGCATCACGGTGATCGCGGACAAGGCCGGACCGGAGGCGCTTGGCGGCGTCATGGGCGGCGAGGTTTCGGGGGTCACGGAAGAGACGGTGAACGTCTTCGTCGAGGCGGCCTATTTCGACCCGATCACCACGGCGGCGACGGGGCGGCGGCTGAAGATTCATTCCGACGCGCGGTATCGCTTCGAGCGGGGCATCGACCCGGTGTTCACGCGGGACGGCATGGAACTGGCGACTAAGGTGATCCTCGATCTTTGCGGCGGCGAGGCGTCGGAGATCGTCGAGACGGGCGCGCCCGTCGATACGACGCGCGCCTACAGGTTCGACCCTAAGAAGGTGGTGAGCCTTGTCGGCATGAACATCGCCGAGGGCGACCAACGCGGCACCCTGGAGGCCCTGGGCTTCGCACTCAAGGGCGACATGGCGACGCCACCGTCCTGGCGGCCGGACATTCTGGGCGAAGCCGATCTCGTGGAGGAGGTGGCGCGGATCGCGTCGCTGACCAAGCTCGAGGGCAAACCGATGCGACGGGCGAAACCCGGCGTGCCGAAGCCGATCCTGACGCCGATGCAGATGCGCGAGAAGGCGGCGCGGCGGACGCTGGCGGCCTCGGGCTACAACGAATGCGTGACCTATTCCTTCATCGACGCGGGCTCGGCGGCCCTGTTCGGCGGCGGAACCGAGGCGGTGCGTCTGGAAAACCCGATCTCGTCCGAGATGACTCATATGCGCCCCGACTTGCTGCCGGGCCTCTTGCAGGCGGCAGCGCGGAATCAGGCGCGCGGCTTCATGGACATGGCGCTATTCGAAGTGGGGCCGGTCTTTTCGGGCGGCGAGCCAGGGGAACAGGCCTTGCAGGCGACCGGGCTTCTGGTCGGCGCGATGGCACCGCGCGATCCCTATGGCTCGCGCCGGATGGCGGACCTTTACGATGCCAAGGCCGACGCCGAGGCGGTGCTGGCGGCTTTGGGCGCACCGCAGAAGGTGCAGATCACCCGCAAGGCCGAAGGCTGGTGGCATCCGGGGCGGTCGGGCGTGATGGGGCTGGGGCCGAACGTGCTCGCCACCTTCGGCGAAGTGCATCCGAAGGTGCTGAAGGCCATGGACGTCAAGGGACCGGCGGTCGCCTTCACGGTGCGGGTCGAGGCGGTGCCGTTCCCGAAGGCGAGGACCGCGACGCGCGCGGCCCTCGGCGGGTCGGATCTTCAGGCGGTGGAGCGCGATTTCGCCTTCGTCGTGGACAAGGGCGTCGAGTCGCTAGCGCTGGTGAATGCCGCACAGGGCGCGGACAAGGCGCTGATCGAGAGTGTTTCGGTCTTCGACCAGTTCGCGGGCGAAAAGGCCGAGGCGCAGATGGGCGCGGGCAAGAAATCGCTCGCCATCACGGTCCGGCTGCAACCGCGCGACAAGACCCTGACCGACGAGGAGATCGAGGCGGTGGGCGCGAAGATCGTCGAGAAGGTCGCGAAGGCCACGGGCGGCACGCTTCGGGGCTGACCGTCCCGGCTTGCGCGCACCTTCCGCTTGGGCAAACATGGTCCGGTCGGGAGGCCGTGGCCATGTTCCGTGATCGCAAGGAAGCCGGGGAGAGGCTGGCGGAGGCGCTCGCCGGGCGACGCTATGATCAGCCCGTGGTGCTCGCCCTGCCGCGGGGTGGCGTGCCGGTGGCGGCCCCGGTCGCGGCGCGGCTGAAGGCGCCGCTCGATCTCTTGATGGTGCGCAAGATCGGGGTGCCGGGGCAAGAGGAGCTTGCCGCCGGGGCGGTGGCCGAAGGGCAGGAGCCGGAGTTCAACGCGGATCTTCTTGCCCAGATCGGGCGGCGGCCCGAGGACTTCACCGCAGCCGTCAATGCGAAGCGGGCCGAGATGGCCGAGCGGAGGGTGCGCTATTGCGGCAGCCGGGCGCCGGTGCCGTTGCACGGCAGGACGGCGATCGTCGTCGACGACGGCATCGCCACCGGGGCCACCATGCGCGCTAGCCTGAGGGCGGCCCGTGCGGCGGGGGCGGCGCGGGTGATCCTTGCGGTACCGGTCGCACCGGAGGAGACGCTCACTGAATTTGCGGCGCTCGCCGACGATGTCGTCTGCCTCGAAACGCCACGCGCCTTCTATGCGGTCGGCGCGCACTACCGCGACTTCAGCCAAGTCAGAGATGACGAGCTGCAGGCGATCCTCGCAGCGGAGGCCGGGGGTTAGGGGCGCGCGGGGATTTTCAACCCGCGCTGCACGGCGGGGCGAGCCAGGAAGCGGTCAAGCCAGGCGGGGACGTTTTTCAGATCGTCGAAGCCAGTCTCTACGCCGGCGCCGTAGTAGTCGCGGAGCGTACGCAGCCAGGGGCAGATCGCGATATCGGCAATGGAATAGTCTCCCGCGATCCAGTCGCGGCCTTCGATCTGTCTGTCGAGAACGCCAAGCAGACGCTTCGCCTCGTTGTAGTAGCGTTCGCGCGGGCGCGGATCCTCGATCTCCTTCCCGGCGAAGTGGTGGAAGAAGCCGACCTGGCCGAACATCGGCCCGACGCCGCCCATCTGGAACATCAGCCACTGGATCACCTCCCACCGCTTCGCGCCTTCGGGCAGGAGCTTGCCGGATTTCTCGGCGAGGTAGAGAAGGATCGCGCCGCTCTCAAAGAGCGGAAGTGGCGCGCCGCCCGGTCCGTTCGGGTCGATGATCGCGGGGATCTTGTTGTTGGGATTGAGCGAGAGAAATTCCGGCGACAGCTGATCGTTCCTGCCGAAATCGACGTAATGCGCTTCGTAGGGGAGGTCCATTTCCTCAAGTGCTATGGAAACCTTGACGCCGTTCGGGGTCGTCAAGGAATAGAGCTGGATCAGGGATGGATCCTTCGCCGGCCAGCGCCGGTTTACCGCGAAAGTGGTAATTTTTGTCATGGTTTCCCCTGTCGACCGAACTGCAACACCGCTAGAAGCTAGTTCGCCGCGCCAAGGAGAAAAGACCTTCGGCCATGACTATTCGTGATAAATTCCAAGGCGGCCGTCGCATCAGGAAGCGCACGCCGAAAATAAACGTAAGTGGGGACACAGGAATGCTCAAAGAGTTCAAGGATTTCATCGCCAAGGGCAATGTCATGGACATGGCCGTTGGTATCATCATCGGCGCAGCCTTCACGGCGATCGTGACATCTCTCGTCGATGATCTGGTCAACCCGATCATCTCGCTTTTCACTGGCGGGCTCGACTTTTCGGGAATGAAGTTGGCGCTTGGCGATGGCCCGGATGCGGCATCGTTCAACTACGGAAGCTTCATCAATGCGCTGATCAACTTCCTCATCATCGCCTTCGTCGTTTTCATGCTGGTGAAGATGGTGAACCGCGTGAAGGACGCCGCCGTGAAGAAGGATGAACCGGTTCCGGGTGCGCCCGCAGGTCCGACCGAACTGGAAGTCCTGATGCAGATCCGCGACTCGCTGAAAAAGTAGTCAGTGGCCGTTCTAACTGGAAAGGCCCGCCGCTTTCGGCGGGCCTTTCGCTGTTAAGCGGGGCGGCGTCGAAGTTAGGTCTTCAGCGCCTCGGCGCCCGTGATCGACGGCATTCCCAGCGCCTCGCCCACCGCGGCATAGGTCAGCTTGCCGGCATGGACGTTGAGGCCGTTGAGAAGATGCGGATCGTCGGCGCAGGCCTGTTTCCAGCCCTTGTCGGCGAGGGCCAGCATGAAGGGCATCGTGGCATTGCCGAGCGCGATGGTCGAGGTGCGTGCGACCGCGCCGGGCATGTTGGCCACGCAGTAATGCATGATGCCGTCAACCTCGTAGATCGGGTCCTGATGTGTCGTTGCCTTCGAGGTCTCGAAGCAACCGCCCTGGTCGATGGCGACGTCGACGAGCGCGGCGCCGGGCTTCAGCTCCTTGAGCTGCGCCCTTGAGATCAGCTTTGGCGCAGCAGCGCCGGGGATCAGCACGGCGCCGATGATCATGTCCGCCTGGCGGGCGAGTTCGATCGTGTTGCCTGCGGAAGCATACGAGGTCTTGAACGTGCCGCCGAAGACATCATCGAGGTAGCGCAGACGCGGAATCGAACGGTCGAGCACGGTCACATCCGCGCCCATGCCGGCCGCGATCTTCGCCGCATGGGTGCCGACGACGCCGCCGCCGATCACCATGACCTTCGCCGGACCGACGCCCGGCACGCCACCGAGCAGCACGCCGCGCCCGCCGTTGGCCTTCTGCAGGGTCCAGGCCCCGACCTGCGGCGCGAGGCGGCCCGCGACCTCGGACATCGGCGCCAGCAGCGGCAGGCCGCCCGAACGGTCCGTCACCGTCTCATAGGCGATGCAGGTCGCGCCGGAGGCGAGCAGGTCTTTCGTCTGATCCGGATCGGGCGCGAGGTGGAGGTAGGTGAAGAGGATCTGGCCTTCGCGCAGCATCTTGCGTTCGACGGCCTGCGGTTCCTTCACCTTCACGATCATGTCGGCGGTGGCAAAGACCTCTTTCGCGGTGCCGAGGATCTTTGCGCCGACGGCGGTGTAGTCGGCATCGGCGAAGCCCGCGCCGGTTCCGGCGTTGGTCTCGATCAGTACGTCATGACCGTGACCGACGGCTTCCTGTGCGGCGGCAGGTGTCATGCCGACGCGGAATTCCTGCGGCTTGATCTCTTTCGGACATCCGATTTTCATGGCGACCTCACTGAATTTCGTTTCGTATATTCTGCGCCATAGGAAACGAAATTGCTTTGAGATTTGCCTTGTGAATCACGCATTGTTTGGCGATAAATTCGATAAGATTCGGCATTCATCGAAGGAAATTGCGCCATAGCCGACCTCGACGCAATAGACAGACGACTTCTCGCTGCATTGCAGAAAGAAGGGCGCATCACCAACTCCGAACTCGCGGAGCGCGTCAACCTTTCGCCGTCGGCCTGCCACCGGCGGGTGCAGCGGCTCGAGTCCGATGGTTATATCACCGGTTTCGTCGCCCTTCTGAACGCCCGCAAGCTCAAACGTCCGACGACGGTTTTCGTCGAGATCACGTTGTCCGGACAGGCCGATGAGGTGCTGGATGCGTTCGAGAAGGCAGTGACACTGGTGCCCGACATTCTCGAATGCCACCTGATGGCGGGCTCGGCGGACTACCTGCTCAAGGTCGTGGCCGAGGATACCGAGGATTTCGCCCGCATCCACCGCCAGCACCTCGCCCGCCTGCCCGGTGTGGCGCAGATGCATTCCTCCTTCGCGCTGAGGACGGTCAGGCAGACGACGGCGATCCCGGTCTGAGGGTCAGGTCCGAAGGCCGGTTTTCTTCAGCAACCCACGCCGCTTGGCTTCGTAGTAATAGCCCTTGGCGTACCACATCACCGCCCGGTCGCGGTTGCCGTTGGCGACGATCCAGGCGCCGCGCAGGTATTTCACCGCGTAGCGCAAATTGGTGTCGGCATCGAGCAGCCCAGCCGGCGTGCCGCGATAACCCATCGTCCGCGCGGTTTCCGGCAGGATCTGCATCAGCCCGTAATAGGGCCCGTTCCGCGCCGCAGGGTTGTAGCCGCTCTCGCGCTGCACGACGCGGTGGACGAGATCTTCGGGCACACCGTAGGCGCGGGCGTGTTTCGCGATCAGCCGGTTTACCTCCGCCGATCCGGCCGGCCCGCGGCGCGGTTCGGGCCGTCGTCCGCAGGCAGCGAGGAAAATCAGGCCGAAGCCCAGCACGGCACGACGCGGCAGTTCAATCATCAAGGGCCTCACACTGACCGGACAAACGTTCCGCCCTCATAGCCTTTCCCGCGTAACGAGAAAACCCGTCGGCTTCTTCATTGCCCAAAAACCCCCCGGACAAACGAAAACCCCCGAGGCCGTGCCGCGGGGGTTCGCGTGTCGCAAGGGCCAAAGCCCTCACCAGCGTAACAGTCGCCTCAGAGCGCGCCTTCGCGCTGGGCCTTCTTGCGTGCCAGTTTGCGGGCACGGCGGATGGCCTCGGCCTTCTCGCGCGCTTTCTTCACGGACGGCTTCTCGAAATGCTGCTTGAGCTTCATTTCGCGGAACACCCCCTCGCGCTGAAGTTTCTTCTTCAGAGCACGAAGCGCCTGTTCGACATTGTTGTCGCGAACGCTGACCTGCATGTGGTTGTCACCACCTTCCTAAGTTAGAGTTGCATATCCTTGCAGGAAGCGCCCCTATAGCAAAGGCCCCGGCTTTTGTCTACGGGCGTCGCGCAGTCAGAAAAGAGGGCGAAAATGAGCACCGCAGAGACCCCGCAAGACCGGCTTCTCGACGCGATCCTGCCCCATGTCGCCTTCGATGGGTGGAGCGAGACAGCCTTTCAGGCGGCCGTCGCGGATCTGGAGTTGGACCCGGGCCTTGCGCGTGCCCATTGCCCGCGCGGGGCGCTTGATCTGGCCGCCGCCTATCACCGGCGCGGCGATCGCGACATGATCGCGGCCCTTGCCGCCGCCGATACCGCAGGCCTGCGCTTTCGCGACCGCATCGCGCTGGCCGTCAAGTTGCGGCTGGAGGGCGCCGACCGTGAGATCGTCCGGCGCGGCTCGGCCCTTTTCGCGCTGCCGCAGAACGCCGCGACCGGGGCCGCGCTCATCTGGGGCACGGCGGATGCGATCTGGACCGCGCTTGGCGACACGTCCGACGACATCAACTGGTATTCCAAGCGCGCCACGCTCTCGGCGGTCTATTCCGCGACCGTACTCTACTGGATCGGCGACGACAGCGCGGGGCACGCGGCGACCTGGGAATTTCTCGACCGACGGATCGAAGGCGTGATGCGGTTCGAGAAGTTCAAGGCGCAGGTGCGCGACAATCCGGTGCTGTCGAAAGTGCTGTCCGGCCCTCTCGCATTGCTCGGCCGCATCCGCGCGCCGGTTGGCGCGGACACCATGCCCGGTCACGTGAAGGAAGGCGAAAGACCATGACCCTGCCCCCGACGATGCGCGCGATCGAAATCACCACGCCCGGCGGGCCCGAGGTGTTGCAGCCGGTCGAGATGCCGATGCCGCAGCCCGGCGTGGGACAGATCCTGATCCGCGTCGATTGGGCCGGTGTGAACCGCCCCGATGCGCTTCAACGCGCGGGCGCCTACGCGCCGCCGCCCTCGGCCTCGCCCCTGCCGGGGCTTGAGGCGTCCGGAACGGTCGCGGCACTTGGGTCCGGCGTGTCGGAGTGGAAACTCGGCGACGAGGTCTGCGCGCTGCTGCCGGGCGGCGGCTACGCGGACTATGTTGTGACACCTGCCAGCCATGCGTTGCCGATCCCGGAAGGGATGAGCCTGAAGGAAGCGGCCTGCCTGCCCGAAACCTGCTTCACCGTCTGGTCCAATGTCGTCATGCGCGGCGGCCTGAAAGCCGGGGAGCGCTTCCTCGTCCATGGCGGCTCGTCCGGCATCGGCACGACGGCGATCCAGATTGCCAGCGCCTTGGGCACGCGGGTCTTCGCGACTGCCGGATCGGCGGAGAAATGCGCGGCCTGCGTCCGCCTTGGGGCGGAGCGGGCGATCAACTACCGCGAGGAAGATTTCGTGACGGTCCTGAAAGCCGAAGGCGGGGCGGACCTGATCCTCGACATGGTCGGCGGCGACTATATCGCGCGGAACCTGCAAGCGCTGGCCGAGGATGGGCGGCTGGTGCAGATCGCCTTCCTCAACGGCCCGAAGGCCGAGATCAACTTCGCGCCCCTGATGATGAAGCGTCAGACCATCACCGGCTCGACGCTGCGCCCGCAGAGCGACCTCGCCAAGGCGCGAATCGCGGCGGAACTGCGCGAACATGTCTGGCCGATGATCGCCGCCGGGCGCCTGCGCCCCGTGATCGATTCGGAATTCGCGCTCGACGACGCGGCCAAGGCGCATGCGCGAATCGAAAGCTCGGGCCATATCGGCAAGATCGTGCTTCGGGTCGGCGCCTGACCCCCGTGACAAATCGACCCGAACGGTTCCGGCACGCCGCGCCGATACCCATCTGGTGAGGGTGCGGCGAGCCCCGCCGCGCCAGATGCGGAAGGAGACAGCCATGACCAAGGACAAATCCGGCTCATTCAGCTTTGCCGAGGACTTTCCGGCGGATGTGATCGCGGTCACCGCGCACGGCCATATCACGCGCGAGGACTATGAGCGCGACCTGATCCCGAAGGTACTGGAACGGGTCCGCGCGGAAGGCAGGGTGAAGCTCCTCTATGAGATCGGTCCTGATTTCGCGGGCTTTTCCGCCGGCGCCGCCTGGGACGATGCAAAGCTCGGATTTCTGCACCTGGCCGATTTCGCCAAGGTCGCGCTGGTGACGGACAGTGAATGGATCCGGCTCGGCACCAAGATGTTCGCGCCGCTGATCCCCTGCCCCGTGCATCTTTTCCATCTGTCAGAGCGGGCGGCGGCGAAGGACTGGATCACTGCCGGAGCGGACGAAAAGCCGCACAAGCCCGGCATCGACGCGACGCACACCATTCCGACGCTGGAAGACCGGATTCCGCCTGAGGCCTGAGGCGGCGCCGCTTCGCCCGTGCAAAGGCCGCCGCCATGCGCTATGCTGCGGCGCAGCGAAAATGCGTGGGGGGCAGTTCATGTCTGGGAAAGTGATCGCCGTCGTCCAGCAGAAGGGCGGGTCGGGCAAGACCACGCTGGCGGTCAACCTTGCGGTGTCCTTTGTCCGGCGCGGCATGACGGTGGCGCTTCTCGACACCGATCCGCAGGGGTCGCTCGGGCGTTGGTTCATGGCGCGGAGGGAACGCCTGGGCGAGGCCGGGATGGAGTTTTCGACCTCCTCGGCCTGGGGCGTGTCCTATGAATGCGAAAAACTGAAGCGCAGCGCCGATATCGTGATCGTGGATACGCCGCCCAAGGTCGATGCCGATCTGCGCCCGGCACTGCGCGAGGCGGATCTGGTGCTGGTGCCCGTGGCCTCGAGTCATGTCGATCTTTGGGCGACGGACGGCGTTCTCGACCTCGCCACACGGGAAAAGAAGACGGCCTGGCTGGTGCTGAACCGCGTTCGCACCGGCACGCGGCTGTCGGCGGATGTCGCGCGCGCGGCAGGGGAGCTGACCGCGAGACTTGCCGATGCGTCCTTGGCAAATCGGGTCGTCTATGCGGAGACGCTCGGCCACGGCCTTGGCGCGCAGGAAGCGGGAACCAAGACGGTGAAGACCGAGGTCGATGCCCTCACGGATGAGGTTCTGGCCCGGCTCGCCGACTGACGACCCCACGCTTTCGGCTTCCGATCCAAGGCTTTACAGCCGCCCCCTCGCGGCGCGATAGTCGGGAAGAGGTAGCACCGAGCGGAGGAGGAGCCATGACCACGATTACCCCGGACTTCAACGGCCAGACGGTCCTCACCACATTCGAGATGACGCCCGGCACGGCGCAGGATCTGATGGATGCGCTGACCGACGCCTATGACAAGTTCATCCGCCACCAGCCGGGCTTCATCGCGGCTGGCCTTCACATGAACGACGCCCAGACCCGGATCGCCAATTATTCGCAATGGCGCGACCGCAAGGATTTTCAGGCGATGCTGCGCACCCCCGAAATGCGCGAGCGGAACCGGCAGCTTGCGGCGCTGTGTTCGCGGTTCGAGCCGGTGATGTACGAGGTCATCGCGGCCTTCTGACCCGGTTCAGGCGGCGTAGTCCGCCCCTTCGGCATCGAGGATCGCCTTCAGCTCGCTCAGATGCGCGGTGGCGCTGTCGGGATACTCCTCCCATTCCCGCGCGGTCTTTTCGGCGATGGCGTCGGGCAGAATGCGCAACGGCTGACCGGTCTGTAGGGCGCGGATATAGGTTTCGGCCGCGCGTTCAAAGTAATAAAGCCGGTTGAAGGTGTCCGCGACACCGTCGCCGATGACGAGCACGCCGTGATTTCCCATGATCATGGTCCTCACCTTCGGGTTCTTCAGCATCGTGGCGCAGCGGGCGCCTTCCGCCTCGAAGGCCATGCCTCCATAGCTGCCGTCGATCACATGGCGGCCGAAAAACATCGCGGTGTTCTGGTCGATGGGCGGTAGGCGCGAGTCGGCAAGGCTCGCCAGCACGGTGGCGTGGATGGAATGGACATGCATGACGCAGCGCGCATGGGGGCAGGCGCGGTGGATGGCGCCGTGCAGACCCCAGGCGGTCGGGTCCGGCGCATCGGGCCGGTCCATCGTGGCGGGATCGTTGGCGTCGATCTCGATCAGGTCGGACGCCTTGATGCGGGCGAAATGCCGCGCGTTGGGGTTCATCAGGAAGCGGCTGCCGTCGTCATTGACGGCGAGGCTGAAATGATTGGCGACGGCTTCGTGCATATTGAGCCGCGCGGTCCAGCGGAACGCCGCCGCGAGGTCGATGCGTTCCGCAAGGTGGCTGAGATTGGCGAACGGGCGGTTCATGGCAAGACTCCTGTCCACGTGTGGCGCGAGGCTACGCCGGGTTCCGCTGTCAGGCAATATGCAGCGGACCCTCACCCCACCCGCCGGCCCGCGACCCAGACGCCCCGCAGCGCGCCGACGCTGCCGATCCGCTTCACGCGGATCAGGTCCGCACGCTTGCCCGTGCCGATCTCACCCCGGTCGCCAAGGCCGACCGCCCGTGCCGGGGCCGCCGTGACGGTAGCGACGCCCCGCGCCATATCACCCCAGAGATCGCCAAGAAGAAGCGCCGAGGACAGCAGCGCCGAGGGCACATAATCCGAGGAAACGATGTCGAGAAGGTCGCGATCCGCCAGATCATGCGCCGCGACATTGCCGGAATGCGAGCCGCCCCGAATGAGGTTCGGCGCGCCCATCATCACAGCGATATTCTGGCGGTGGCAGGCCACGGCCGCCTCGACCGTGGTCGGGAATTCCGCGAAGCGTACGCCGTATTCCGCCGACCGCCCGACATGGTCGGCGGTGGTGTCATCGTGGCTCGCCAATACCGCGCCGAGGCGTTTCGCAGCGTCGATCGCGGCAATCTCATGGTGATCGCCATAGGTCGCCCGCAGGGTCATGAGTTCGGCGACGTGATCGTCGAATTCGGCATCGTTGAGGCCGAGCTTGCCCTGCACATATTGCTTCAGCTTCGACAGGTCACGGAACTGCCGCGCGCCGGGGGTATGGTCCATCAGGCTGACGATGCCGACGCGATCATTCGGCCCGAATTCATCGAGTTCATCGACCAGCGTCTCGGAACAGACCTCGGCCCGGAGATGCAGGTAGTGGCTGATCTTCAGCCCGCCGGCACTACGCAGATCAAGCAGTTCAGACGCCAGCTCGCGGGCGTATTTCAGGTAGCGCCCCCTTCCGTTCGGGATCGAGCCGACCCGCATCGCGTCGAAGACCGTGGTGATGCCGACAGAACAAAGCTCCGCATCATGGGCGATGATCGCGGCGGCATGGGGCCAGTCGACGCGGGGGCGCGGCTGGATGTGACGCTCAAGATTGTCGGTGTGAAGCTCGATCAGTCCGGGCATCACCAGATCGCCCTCGCAATCGATGGCGCCGGGCGGGACATCCGACCCCGTCGCGATCTCCGCGACATGCCCATCGCGGATAGCGAGCGTGCCCGCGATCACCTCATCGGGCAGCACGATCCTGGCGTTGGCAAGCAGGGTTTCGGTCACATCGTCCTCCGCTGGTCTGGTCGTGTCGCTCTGTCGCAAGCTAGTGTCATATGGAGGTGACAGAGCCGCGCAAGGGCAGAGGGATGACCGAAATGAATCGCTACGCGATCTACTATGCCCCACCGGACGGCGATTTTGCGGAGGCCGCCGCGGAGTGGCTGGGCTGGGATGCCGGGCGCGCGCGTTCGGTGGCGCAGCCCGAAATCGACAGGCTCGATATGCCCGCCTTGACGGAAGCGCCGCGCAAATACGGGTTTCACGGCACGCTTAAGCCACCCTTCCGGCTGGCCAAGGGCCGGGATCGCGGCGCGCTTGAGGCCGCGTTGACCGCCTTCGCCAAGGGCAGCGCGCCCATCGCGGCCGGACCGCTGCATCTGGCGCGGATCGGCCGGTTCCTCGCCATTGTGCCAAGCGCGCCGCTGGCGGCGCTGGAGACGCTTGCCGGGACGGTCGTCGAGGCGTTCGATCCGTTCCGGGCCGGTCTCACGGAGGCCGAGGTCGCACGCCGCAAGCCGGGAAGCCTGACGGCCCGGCAGCGCGCATTGCTGGACCGCTACGGCTATCCCTACGTGATGGAGGAATTCCGCTTTCACCTGACCGTGACCGGCCCCCTCACGGAGGAGGCCGCGCGCGCCGAGGATGCCGCAAGCGACTGGTTCGCGCCCTATCTCGGGACACCGCTGCGGATCGAGGATCTTTGCCTTTTCGGCGAAGATGAGGCGGGGCGTTTCCATCTTCTCTCCCGTCATGCGCTGACCGGCTGAAGCGCCGCGACAAGCCGCGCGATGCCCTCTTCGGGCGTGCCGTCGTTCGGGATGACCGTGCCGCCGAGGTCGGCGGGCAGTTCGAACCTGGCACGGCTCAGGCGGCCGGCGATCGCATCGGCGCTTTCACGTCCCCGCCCGGCAAGGCGCGCGGCGAGAATCTCGGGCGACACCGAAATCGCGATGATCTGCATCTGCGGAAACTGCGCGGCAGCTTCGCGCAAGGCCTTGCGCGACCCGTTGAAAACAACCGTCCGGCCCTCCTCCAGCGGGTCGAATTCGGCATGGCGGATGCCGTAGCTCAGCCCGTGCGCCGACCAATGAAGCGCGAAGGCGCCCGCGTCGCGCAGCCGCGCGAACTCCGCCTCGCTCACACTCTCAAAACCCTCGGTCGCCTCGGAGGGCGGGCGCGAGATGGTCCGCCGGGCGCGGTAGATCTCCGGGCGGGCGCGGATGAGGCCGTCGAGCAGCGTGTCCTTGCCCGAGCCCGAGGGGCCGACGACGGCAAAAAGGCGTCCGGGCGCGATCCGCATCTCAGGTCACCCTCGGCGGCGTGAAGTGCGTCACATCTACCTCCCGGTCGCAGACCCTGTTGCGCGCGGCCTCATCGTGGAAGATGCCGACGATGGCTGCGCCCCGCGCCTTGGCGGCTTCGATCAGGCCCAGCACCACCTCGCGGTTCCGCGCGTCGAGCGAGGCGGTCGGTTCATCCAGAAGCAGCGCCGGATAGGGATGCGCAAAGCCACGCGCGATGTTGACGCGCTGCTGTTCCCCGCCCGAAAAGGTTGTCGGCGAAAGCGACCAGAGCCGTTCTGGGATGTTGAGCAGCGCCAGAAGCGCCTCGGCCCGCGCCAGTGCCTCGGCCTCATCGACGCCAAGCGCCAGTAGGGGGTCGGCGACGACACGGACGGTCGGGACGCGCGGTACGACACGCAGGAACTGGCTGACATAGCCGAGCGTCTCACGCCGGAGCCGCATGATGTCGCGCGGCAGGGCGGTGGCGACATCGACCCCGCCAACGCGGATCGCGCCGGAGGCGGAGAGGTAATTGCCATAGATCATCCGCATCAGCGTGGATTTGCCCGCGCCCGACACCCCGGTCAGCGCCACGCATTCGCCGGGCGCCACATCCAGATGCGCGCCGGCCATCACCGGGATCACCGCGCCGCCCTGATTGTGCAGCGTGAAGGATTTCGCAAGGTCACGGATCTCGATCATCGGGTACTCCTTCCCGGCTCAAGGCCAGCGGCGCCATTCGAGGAAAGGTAGGTGCGGTCGGCCGGGATCGGCGTGGCGGTGGGCGTGAAGCATCATCAGACCTGCAAGACGGAAGAGACGAGCAACTGTGTATAGGGATGCTGCGGATCGTCCAGTACCTGATCGGTCAAGCCGCTTTCGACCACCCGGCCCGATTTCATCACCATCAGCCGGTCGGCGAGAAGCCGCACCACGGCAAGGTCGTGGGTGACGATGATGACCGAAAGGCCCATATTGCGGACAAGACCGCGCAGAAGATCGAGAAGCCGCGCCTGAACGCTGACGTCGAGCCCGCCGGTCGGTTCATCCATGAAAACCAGTTTCGGTCCGGTCACGAGGTTCCGCGCGATCTGAAGCCGCTGCTGCATCCCGCCCGAGAATTGCCGGGGCCGGTCGTCGATGCGTTCCGCCGCGATTTCCACCCGGCCGAGCCAGTCGGTGGCGGCGGCGCGGATGTCGCCGTAGTGGCGCGCGCCGACCGCCATCAGCCGCTCGCCGACATTGCCGCCGGCGGTGACGCCCATGCGCAGCCCGTCGCGCGGGTTCTGATGGACAAAGGCCCATTCGGTCCGCGCCAGAAGCCGCCGTTCGGGTTCGGAAAGCGCCAGCGTATCGCGCCCGCGATAAAGAACCCTGCCCTCATCCGCCGCAAGGTGGCCCGCAAGGCAACTCAGAAGCGTCGACTTGCCCGATCCACTTTCGCCGACGATCCCCAGCACCTCACCAGGCCAGAGGTCAAAGCCGACATCGGCGCAGCCGATCCGCGCGCCGTAGCGCTTGGTCAGACCCGCGACGGACAGAAGGGCGGCCTCGCTCTCAGCGGTCAGAGTGCGATCCAAAGCGGTCATGTCGCCTCCTCCGGGCTCAGCCGTCCGCGATGACCGGCCGCGCGGCGGGTGGTGCAGAAATCGGTGTCGGAGCAGACAAACATCCGCCCGCCCCGATCATCGGTGATGACCTCATCGAGGTAACTTTCGCCCGCACCGCAGAGGTCGCAATCGTGATCCGCCTTCGAAGGCTCAAAGGGGTGATCCTCGAAATCGAGGCTGACGACGTTTGTATAGGGCGGCAGCGCATAGATGCGCTGTTCGCGCCCCGCGCCGAAAAGCTGGATCGCGGGGTTCGACCCAAGCTTGGGGTTGTCGAATTTCGGGATCGGCGAGGGGTCCATGACATAGCGCCCCTCGACCTTCACCGGATAGGCATAGGCCGTGGTGATCGCGCCGTGCCGGGCGATATCCTCGTAAAGCTTCACATGCATCAGCCCGTATTCCTCAAGCGCGTGCATCTTCCGCGTTTCGCTTTCGCGCGGTTCAAGAAAGCGCAGGGGTTCGGGGATCGGCACCTGATAGACGAGGATCTGATCCTCGCTCAGCGGCGCTTCGGGGATGCGGTGGCGGGTCTGTATCAGCGTCGCCTCCGCCGTCCGTTCGGTCGTGGCCACGCCCGCCGTGCGTTCAAAGAACTTGCGGATCGAGACGGCATTCGTCGTGTCGTCCGCACCCTGATCAATGACCTTGAGCGTATCCTCGGGCGTCAGGCAGGCGGCGGTCACCTGGACCCCGCCGGTGCCCCAACCGTAGGGCATCGGCATCTCGCGGCTGGCGAAGGGCACCTGGTAGCCGGGCACCGCCACGCCTTTCAGGATCGCGCGCCGGATCATCCGTTTGGTCGCCTCATCGAGATAGGCGAAGTTGTAGGCTTGGGCAGTCATTCCGCCGCCTCCTTCCGCGCCTCGGCCCCGGCCTCGCGGCGCAGGCGGCGGATCAGTTCAAGCTCGGACTGGAAATCGACGTAATGGGGCAGCTTGATATGTTCGAGAAAGCCGGTCGCCTGGATATTGTCGGAATGATAGAGGACGAATTCGGCGTCCTGAGCGGGCGCTCCGGTGTTTTCCTCGCCCAACTCCTCCCACCGCAGGGCGCGATCGACCAGGCTCATGGAGATCGCCTTGCGCTCGGACTGGCCCATGACGAGGCCGTAGCCACGGGTGAATTGCGGCGGCTCGGTCCTGGAGCCGGTGAACTGGTTGACGGTCTCGCATTCGGTCAGCTCGATGTCACCGATCTCGACGGCGAAGCCCAACTCGGGGATGTCCATCTCGACCGCGCAGGTGCCGATCCTGAGTTCACCGACAAAGGCATGTGTGCGGCCATAGCCACGCTGGGTGGAATAGGCCATGGAGAGGACGAAGCCCTCATCCCCGCGCGTCAGGGCCTGAAGGCGGAGCGCGCGGTTCGCGGGCATCTCCAACGGTTCGCGAGTCAGGTCCGGGGGCGTGTCGTCGCCGTCGGCCAAGGGTTCCATCAGCCCGTCGCGGTCGAGAAGGTGCAGGATATGCGGCGATGGCGCGGGATCGGCAGGCTTGCGGTCCGCCACGGGTGCGTCGCCCTCGGCCATCAGCGCAAAGTCGAGAAGCCGGTGGGTGTAGTCGAAGGTCGGCCCCAGAACCTGCCCGCCCGGCGCATCCTTGAAGGTGGCCGAGACGCGGCGGGTGATCGCCATGTCACCGGTCGCGACGGGCTTCGAGGCCCCGAAGCGCGGCAGGGTAGTGCGGTAGGCGCGGATCAGGAAGACCGCCTCGATCAGGTCGCCGCGCGCCTGCTTGATGGCCAGCGCCGCGAGGTCGGGATCGAAAAGCGAGCCTTCGGCCATGACCCGATTGACGGCCAACGTCATCTGTTCGCGGATCTGCGCGATGGAAAGTTCCGGCACTTTCGGATCGCCGCGCCGGTCCTCGGCCAGCCATTGATGCGCGGCCTCGATCGCCCGCTCGCCGCCTTTGGTCGCCACATACATCTAGAGCGCCTCCACCTGGGTCGAGCGGGGCAGGCCCGCGATCTGGTCGCCCGCCGTGAAGAAGCAATCGAATCCAAGCGGGAAAAGCGCGTGGTTGGCGGCGAAAGCTGCGACCTCGGGCAAATGCAGGCGGTGGTCCACCTCGATCCCCGGTCCGGTCAGTCGCGCATTGGGCGGCGACAGGGCCGCCATCTCGACGATCAGCGTCGCGGCTCGGTCGGGATACTCCGGCGTGCCGATGGGAAAGCGGGTAACGGGCTGAAGCGCCGCCCATGTCCCGAGGGCAAAGACGGCGTCTTCGGCAGCGACGAGCGGCGCGCCGGTGTGAAACGCGATCCACCGCCGCACCTCGGGCCGGTCATGCGAGGCGGCGAGGTGAAGTGGCGTGGTGCTGTCGGCGAGCGTCAGGAGCACGGTTCCGGCCGCGACAGACAGCGGCGCGGGTGGCGCGACGCCGGTCGTGACCTGAACCAGCCCCGGACGCGCCATGGCCTGAAGGCAGGCGCGAAAGGCCCGCGCGGATTGGACCGGAGGCGCGGAAAATCCGCCCGAAAGATGCACCGCGTCCTCCATCAATCCTCTCCCCGGACCAGCGTGAAGAACTCCACCTTCGTCGCCGCCGCCTTTTCGGCGCGCGCCTGCCGTCGTGCCGCCTCTTCGGCGCGCAGCGGCGCGAGAACCCCCGCCTCGATCCGCTGCGCCTCCGGCCCCTGCATCAGCGCGTCGATCAGCGCGGCGCGGGTCGCGTGGCCCCGGTCGCGACCCTGCACATGGGCATGGCCCACCGCTCCGTCGATGAGCCGCAGGGTGCAGCGCGTCACCGTCATTTCGCCCAGGTTGAAGGGTGCGCCGATCGCCCCGATGCGGCCGCGCACCATCACGGCGCCGATCTCGGGCGGCCGAAGCCAGTCATGCGGCAGCAGATCGGGGAAAAGGGTGGCGAGGCGCGCGGCGTCGGCGCGGGCCAGAAGACCCATCCATGCCTGCCGTGCGGTCTTGATCTGAGCTTCGGTGGACATCTTGTGGATTTGTCTAGATTTCTATACAACTAGACAAATACTCTCCGATTCCTCACCGTTCCGCAAGTGAAAGAAACATGACAAAGCGCGATCCGGTCTGGCGGGCCATAGCCACGATGCTGCGCGACGAGATTGCCGCCGGGCTTTACCCCGAAGGCGCGAAACTGCCGACCGAGGCGCAGCTTTCGGCGCGCTTCGGCGTGAACCGGCATACGGTGCGGCACGCGCTCGCCGCTCTCGCGGCCGAAGGGCTTGTGGTGTCGCGGCGCGGCGCGGGCGTCTTCGTCGCAGCCGCTCCGCCGGCCGATTATGCGCTTGGCCGTCGCGTGCGGTTTCACCAGAACATCTCGGCCACCGGCCGAACCCCATCGCGTCAGGTGATCCGGCTTGAAACCCGGCGCGCGACCGAGGCGGAGCGCGAGGCGTTGGGCGTGGATCAGGTCCATGTGTTCGAGGGCTTGTCGCTCGGTGATGCGCTTCCCATCTGCCACTTCCGCTCGGTCTTTCCTGCGGAGCGGTTTCCGGCTTTGCCGGAGGCTTTGGCGCGGCTTGGCTCCGTCACCGCAGCGCTGGCCGAACAAGGGATCGCCGATTACACCCGCGCCTCGACCCGCGTGACGGCGAAGACCGCGCGGGGACCGCGCGCGGGACTTCTGAAGGTGGCCGAGGGCGCGCCGATCCTGAGGACCGAGGCCGTCAATGTCGATGCCGGCGGGCGACCCGTCGAATACGGGATCAGCTGGTTCGCGGGCGACCGGGTCGCTTTGACGATTACGCCTGAAGGCTGAGGTTGGGCAGGCCGGCCCTCGTGTTTCTCAGGGAAGGCCTGGGCCGCAAGCGCCCGAAAATCGGCGAGCCTGTGGCGCAGCCGGTCATGGCTCCAGCCCCACGATGCAAGCTGGCGGGATGGGCGTAGGGCCCATGTGCGCTCAACTTCGGCATCGTGTGGTCGTCTACCCTTGAAGAACTCGCGGCGCAGCGAGGCCGAGAACCCGTACGTCGCCATGACCATTCCGATGATGAGGATGATGTAGTAGCTGACATCTTCTCCGTCCTCTTGCGTGATGATCGCCTGTGTCAGACGCAGGCCGATGCCGCGGACGACCAGCGCGCCGATCACCGTGGACGACGGGGTATTGCATTCCCGGTAGCAAAGAAGCTGCGACAGGATCACTGGCGCGACCTGTGGGATCACCCCGAACCACATTCGCCGACGCCGGCTTGCGCCACTGGAGGCGAGGCCCTCGACAGGCTTCAGATCGGCATTTTCCGCCACTTCGGAGAAAAGCTTGCCCAGCGCGCCCGTCGTGTGGGTCGCAATCGCGATCATCGCCGTGACGGGACTGGCGGGCTGCCTTCTGGTCGTCAAGAACTATACCGGTGACAGGCTGAACTTCGGTTTGCCTGCGGAACGGGGTCGGACTTTCGGGCTTCGCGTGAGCATGGTTGTGGTCGATGATGACGTGGCGCTCCGCGATCTGCCGCGTTCACGCGGCGTGGCAGGTACGCTCTTGGTTCACAAGATCGCGGCCGCTCTGGCCGATCGGAGCCCCGATCTCGATGCCGTCGCGCAGGCGGCGCGGCGCGTCATCAAGAGCGTCGCCGCCAACGGCATATCGCTCGGCACCTGCTCCGTACCCGGCTCACCGAAGGAGGAGCGGATAGAGCCGGACAAGGCCGAGCTTGGCCTCGGCATCCAGGGCGAGGCGGGGGTGGAACAGGTTGATTTCCGCTCGGTCCGCGACCCGATGGAGATTGTCGTCGACCGTCTCGCCCCCATGTGTCGGGGCCACATGTGGAGCTTTTCAACAGTCTCGTCGGCGCGACGCCGTTGGAAATCGCGGGGTCTGGCAGTAAAGCGCTTCAAATCCCGGATCGGAGGGCAGATCCGCGGGCTTGTCGGCCCCCGTGCGCCCTGGGCCTGGCCGGGATGTCTTGCCGTCGGCCCGGTCGCCGTGCAGCCGCTGCCCGATGGTCTGACACCGATTCAGCCGATGCCCCCGAAGAATGACGAGGCGCGGGCCTCTATCGAACGCTGCTGCCGCATCCCGATCGACGCCAAAGCAAAGTTGAACGCGCTCGACGCGAAGTCGGGCGATGGGGACGCGGGCAGCACGCTTGCCACGTCAAAGGCGCTTACAGGTGCGCCCGACCGGATGCTGCTCGCCGATCTGACGCAGCATCATCGCGCCGTTGGACTGGAGCTCAGCCGGACAATGGGGGCGTCTTCGGGGGTCCTTATGGCGACTTTGTTCGCGGCGGGGTGGGATGTTTCGGCCAGCGGCGAGGATGCGCTCCCTGTTTTGAAATCCGGTCTCGAATCCAGCAGGTCTGTGGCGCGGCTTTTCGAGCAGCTGGCGATGGCGGCGGTGTGAGGGTATCTGAAGCCTCGATCCCGCGCGATCTCTGCGACCGGCGGGCCGCGTCGAGGCACGTCGTGACCATTCGGTCGGTACGCGCGGTAACCTTTCGTCCCTCCGGGTTTCGTCCGGCGATCCGCATCGCCTGTCCGGCAGCGCGCCCCGTCCATCCTATTTCGACCGCCGGAAGAACCGGGCGCGGGCGTAAAGCTCTTCCAGCCGTTTCATCCGCGATTGCGTCTCATCCCAGGTCAGGCTTTGCACGGCGGCAAGAAGCGTCTCGATCAGCACCTGAAGTGCTACGGTGGAATCCCAGGCCGAAGGAGCTTCGATATGTGCCGAGAGGCGGTAACGCGCGCGTTCGGCCGCGGGGCTGACCCATTGGTCGGTCATCAGCACTACCTCCGCACCCTGGTCGGCGGCCATCTCGACGAGCGCGAGCACGTTGTTCTCATACCGCCGGATGTCGAAGGCCAGAAGCACGTCGCCCGGCGCCATGTCGATCAGCGCCGGCGGCCAGGCGTTCGACATGTCCGAAATCAGCGTCACGTCGCGGCGGATCACCTTCATATGGGTCACGAAATAATCCGCCATCGCGTGGGTGATGCGCCCGCCCATCGCGTAAAGCTTGCGGCTTGGGTCGGCCAGCAGCCGCGCCACCGCGTCGAATTCCGCATGGTCGATCTGGCCAAGTGTCGCCTGAAGATTGCCCACGACCGCGTCGGCGAAACGATTGAGGATATGGGTATCCGGCGCGCCCTCCGCCCAGCGGTCATGTTTGGCGATGGGCGAGATCAGCCTCTGCTCGACCTCAATCCGAACCACCGCCTGAAAGTCCGGATAGCCCTTGAAGCCGAGCTTCTGCGCCAGGCGCACGACGGTCGGGGTCGAAACCTCCGCCGCCTTCGCAAGGGCGGTGATCGAGCCGAGCATGGCAACCGGGTAGTGCCGGGTGATATGTGTGGCAAGCTGCCGTTCGGCCCGTGTCAGCCCGTCAAAGGAGGCCCTGATATGCTGTTCGATGGTCGGCGCGGGCTTCGGCACAGCAAACCTCCGGCAAAGCGCCCATCGCTTGCGCAGGGCACGACAGAAACGATTGTAACAGAAATGCACGGCAAGAAAATATCTTGACAGATTGGCGCCCGCCAAGGGAGCCTGCAAGACAGGAATTGGGGGCGTCACGGGCATGGTTGCGGCGATGAAGGGGGGCCACCTCAAGGTGGTCGAAACCGAAAACGGCTCTGCGCCAGGCCCGTTCCTTTTTGTCTGCGAACATGCGTCAAACACCTTTCCGCCGGGTTTCGGTACGCTGGGGCTCGATGCCACGACGCAGCGCGCGCATATTGCCTGGGACCCGGGCGCGCTTGGCGTCGCACGAAAGCTGGCAGCCAATCTGAATGCACCACTTTTGCATGCCTGCGTGTCGCGGCTGATCTACGATCTGAACCGCCCGCCGACGTCTCCCGCCGCGATGGCCATGCGAAGCGAAACCTATGCGATCCCCGGCAATCAGGGCCTTGGCGCCGACGAACGCAAGCGGCGGACTGAGGCAATCTATCTGCCGTTTCACGACACGCTCCACGGTGAGATCGCGCGGCGCATGGCGGCGGGCACGCCGCCCGTGATCGTGACCATTCACAGCTTTACGCCGGTCTGGTTTGGCAAAGCCCGCATGGTGGAATTCGGCGTGATCCATGATGCCGATCCCACGCTCGCCCGCGCGGTTCTGGCCGAGGCGAAGGCGCGGACCGGCCTCGACTGCCGCCTGAATGAGCCCTATTCCGCTGCTGATGAGGTGACCCACACGCTCCGGCTGCATGCGACGCCATACGGGCTGCGGAACGTCATGCTTGAGATCCGGAGCGACCTTATCACTGACCCCGTGGCCGAGGCCGCTATGGCCGATGGCCTGACCCCCGTCCTTGCAGCAGCCCTCGCGGCGGTCAGCGCCAACCCGACAGAAAAGGCAGGCGCCTGAGATGCCGAACTGGGCGAGAGCATATGTGAAATTCGTCGAGACGCTGAACTACCGCGTCGGGCGGTTCGCGATGTATCTTCTCTTCGTGATGATGGCGATCCTGATCTGGTCCTCTGTCACCAAGATCATCCGCATCCCCGCGATCTGGACCCTTGAAATGGCGCAATTCACGCTGGTCGCCTATTACCTGCTCGGCGCGCCGTACACCTTCATGCTCGACACCAACGTGCGGATGGACCTGCTCTACGCGCGCTTGCGGCCACGCACGCAGGCGCTGTGGGATGTGTTCACCGTTTTCGCGCTTATCTTCTATCTCGGCGTGATGCTGTACGGCGCGATCGACACCACCGTCTTTTCCTTTGAGACCTGGGAAAGGGCGCCGACGGGCTGGCGGCCCTATCTCTGGCCGATCAAGCTCATCATATGCACCAGTTTCGTGCTGATGATCCTTCAGGCCATCGCCCACCTTATCCGCGATTTCGCAATTATTCGCGGCGAGGAAATCTGATGTCCTACGAGACGATCGCGATCCTGATGTTCTCGACGATGCTCCTGATGATGATCACCGGCCAGCGAGTCTTTGGCGCCATCGGCTTTGTTGCGGTCGTGGCAGCCATTTTCCTCTGGGGGCCGGGCGGGTCGAACATGGGCATTTCATCGGTGATTAAGCTGATGAAGTGGAACGCGCTTCTGACGCTGCCGATGTTTGTCTTCATGGGCTATGTAATGTCCGAAAGCCGTCTGGCCGAGGATCTCTACAAGATGTTCCACGTCTGGTTTGGCCCCCTGCCCGGCGGGCTTGCCGTCGGCACCATCATGCTGATGGTGATGATCTCGGCAATGAACGGTCTTTCGGTCGCAGGCATGGCGATCGGGGCGACCATCGCCCTGCCGGAACTCGTGAAGCGCAACTACGACAAGTTGATGATCTCAGGCGTGATCCAGGGCGGATCGAGCCTCGGCATCCTGATCCCGCCATCGGTCGTGCTTGTGCTTTTCGCGCAGATCGCGCGCCAGCCGGTCAGCCAGCTTTGGCTGGCGGGGCTGTTCCCAGGCCTCCTGATGGCATCGCTTTTCGTTGTCTACATCGTTGTGCGCTGCTGGCTGAACCCGGACCTCGCGCCCCGGATGAGCGTCGAGGAACGCGCAGAGATCACCTGGGGTGAGCGCGTGCGCCTTCTGCGCGCCGGCATTTTGCCGCTGGTCATCTTCGGCGCGATGATGATCCCCTTCGTCAAGGGCTGGACCAGCCTGACCGAAGCCTCCGTCGTTGGCGCGCTGACCGCGGTGGGCGCGGCGGTCATCAAAGGCCGCTTCACGCGCGAAGTCTTCGAGATTGCAACCCGCAACACACTCGCCATCACCACGATGTTCATGCTCATCATCATGGCGGCCCTGTCGTTCGGATCGGTCTTTGACGGGCTGGGCGCAGGCCGCGCCATCGAGAATTTCTTCGTCCGCGATCTTGGCCTTTCGCCTTGGGAAATCCTGATCCTGATGCAGCTCAGCTTTCTCGTCATGGGGATGTTCCTCGACGATACCGCGATGCTTGTCATCGTCGCGCCGATCTACGTCGGCCTCGCCAAAGCCTTGGGCTTCGACTTGATCTGGTACGGCATCCTTTACACAATCACCTGCCAGATTGCCTATCTGACGCCGCCGTTCGGCTATAACCTGTTCCTGATGCGCGCCATGGCGCCTTCGGATTTCACTCTGCTGATGATCTACAAATCGGTGATACCGTTCGTACTGATTATGGTGGTCACGCTCATCGTGATCATGCTGTTCCCCGAAATCGCGCTCTGGCTGCCCGAACGGCTGCTTTGAGACAGAAGACCCCGGATACGGGGCAACCCCTGCAACAAGGAGAATGAAGATGACGACAAGACGCAAGTTCCTCACCTCGGGCGCCATCGCGGCCGGTACGGCAGCACTGGCCGCGCCGGCAACGGTCCGCGCTCAGGACACCATCAAATGGCGGCTCCAGACCTACGCCGGCGCTGCGCTCGGCGCCGAGGTCATTCAGCCCGCCGTCGAAGCCTTCAACACGATTGCGCAGGGTCAGATGGAGATCGAGCTCTTCTTCTCGGATCAGCTTGTCCCGACGGGGAGCTCTTCCGTGCGATGCAGAACGGCACGATCGACGCCGTGCAGTCGGATGACGATTCGATGGCGTCGCCGACCGAGGTCACGGTGTTCGGTGGCTACTTCCCTCTTGCGCTGCGCTATTCACTCGATGTCCCGGCGCTCTTCAATCATCACGGTCTCGATGAGATCTGGAAGGAAGAATACGCCAAGGTCGGCGTCAAACACATCTCGGCCGGATCGTGGGACCCCTGCCATTTCTCGATGAAGGACCCGGTCACCAAAGTTGCCGACCTTCATGGCAAGCGCGTCTTCACTTTCCCGACGGCAGGCCGCTTCCTTGCACAGTTCGGCGTCGTGCCGGTCACGCTGCCTTGGGAAGATATCGAGATCGCGCTTCAGACAGGGGAACTTGACGGCGTTGCCTGGTCGGGGATCACCGAAGTCTACACGGCCTCCTGGGCCAAGCTCGCTCCGAACTTCCTGACCAACAACATCTCTGGCGCCTGGATCGGGCATTTCTTCGCCAATATGGAGCGCTGGAATGCGGTACCGCCGCATCTGCAGCTGCTCATGCAGACCTGCTTCGAGCAGTCGCACTACTATCGCCAGCACTGGTACTGGGCTGGCGAAGCCCGCCTGCGGGTCGAAGGGGCCGAAACCAAGCTGACCACGATCCCCGATGAAGAATGGGCACAGGTCGAGGAAGCCGCATCGAAATTCTGGGATGAGATCGCGGCCGAGTCCGAAACCAAGGCCAAGGTTGTCGGCATCATCAAGGATTACAATGCGCTGATGCGCAAAGCCGGCAAACCCTACCGCTACTCCTGATAGGCGGCAAGAAACACCTGGCCGGGCGAAACACCGCACGCCCGGCCAACGATCAGAAATGGGAGAGGCTAAATGCCCGCGAACCTGACTTTCGACGCGCTGAAGAAAGCCGTTACCGCTGGTGAGATCGACACCGTTCTTGTGGCGATGGTGGACATGCAGGGGCGCCTCATGGGCAAGCGCTTCGTCGCACAACATTTCGTCGAAAGCGCCTGGGAAGAGACGCATTGCTGCAACTATCTCCTCGCCGTCGATGTCGAGATGTTCACCGTACCCGGCTACAAGTCGGCGGGCTGGGAAAAGGGCTACGGCGACTACACCATGAAGCCCGACCTTTCGACGCTGCGCCGCATTCCCTGGCTCGAAGGCACAGCGCTTTGCGTGGCCGACCTTCTTGACCATGACACGCATGAGGAGGTGTCGGTTTCCCCCCGCGCGATCCTCAAGCGACAGGTCGCCCGCGCCAAGGAAATGGGCTTTGACGCGATGATGGCGACGGAACTGGAATTCTACCTGTTCCAGAATAGCTACGAGGCGATCCACGACAGCGGTTATCGCGACCTTCAGACGCTCGGTCGGCACAATGTCGATTACGCCATCTTCGGCACCTCGAAAGAGGAAGGCGTGATGCGCGCCATCCGCAACGGGCTTTGGGCGGCAGGCGTTCCGATCGAATGTTCGAAGGGCGAGGCCGAGGTCGGGCAGGAAGAGGTCAACGCGAAATACTCCGACGCGCTCGATACCTGCGACATGCACGCGATCATCAAGAACGGGGTGAAGGAAATCGCGCACAGCCAGGGCCGCGCCGCGACCTTCATGGCGAAATACGATCACCGCCGCGCGGGGTCATCAAGCCATGTCCATCAATCGCTTTGGAAGGGTGGAAAGCCCGCCTTCCGCGATGAGAAAGACCCGCACGGCATGTCGGCGCTGATGAAGCACTATGTCGCCGGGCAACTGGCCTATGCGCGCGAAATCACGCTGATGCTGGCGCCCTATATCAACAGCTACAAGCGCTTCGTCGTGGGCATGTTCGCGCCGACGAAGGCGGTCTGGTCGCTCGACAACCGTACTGCCGGTTTCCGCGTCTGCGGCGAAAATACCAAGGCGATCCGCGTCGAATGCCGGATCGGCGGGGCGGACCTCAATCCCTATTTGGCTTGCGCTGGACTTCTGGCCGCCGGTCTTGCCGGGATCGAGCAGAAACTGGACCTGGAACCCGCCATCGCGGGCGACATCTACCGCGCAAAACGCGCGCGTGAGATCCCGCATACACTGGGCGAGGCGGCGGAACTTACGAACAAATCCAAGATGCTTCGCGCGGCGTTTGGTGACGACGTGGTCGATCACTACGTCCGCGCCGCCCATTGGGAGATCCAAGAACAGAACCGTGTCGTGACCGATTGGGAAGTGAAACGGGGTTTTGAGCGGCTCTGATGCCGTGAGGGGCGCGTTGCGCCAAGTGAGGACAAGATGACAAAGATGATCCAATGTATCTCGCCTGTCGACGGGCGGGTCTATGCCGAGCGCCCCGCGCTGACGCTGGCCGAAGCGGAGGCTTGCGTGGCACGGGCGAAGGCGGCCCAACGGGAATGGGCGGAGCGGCCGCTGGAGGAGCGTATCTCGCTGGTCAAGGCCGGAGTGGCCAAGCTGAACGAGATGAAGGACCGGGTGATCGAGGAGTTGGCCTGGCAGATGGGCCGCCCGACCCGCTATGGCGGCGAATTCGGCGGCGTCAACGATCGCACCAACTTCATGGCCGAGATCGCGGCGGAGACGCTCGCGCCGATGGTCGTGGAAAACTCGAACCTCTTTGAGCGTCGGATCGAGCGCGAACCGCACGGGCTGGTCTTCATCGTGGCGCCGTGGAACTACCCTTACCTCACCACGATCAACACCCTCGCCCCCGCCCTGATCGCCGGGAACGCGGTGATCCTGAAGCACGCGACCCAGACGCTTCTGGCCGGTGAGCGTCTGGCCGAGGCGTTCCATGCGGCAGGCGTGCCCGAGGATGTGTTCCAGAATGTCGTCCTGACCCACGACGTGACCGAGGACCTGCTTGGCCAGCGCGCCTTTGGCTTCGTGAATTTCACCGGGTCGGTCGGCGGCGGTCAGGCGATGGAACGCGCGGCGGCGGGCAGCTTCACGCCGCTTGGCCTCGAACTCGGCGGCAAGGATCCCGGCTATGTCATGGACGATGCCGATCTCGACGCCGCCGTCGACAGCCTGATGGACGGCGCGATGTACAATGCCGGCCAATGCTGCTGCGGGATCGAGCGGATCTATGTCCACGAAAGCCTTTACGACGCCTTCGTCGAAAAGGCGGTGGCCTGGGTGAAGAACCTGAAGCTCGGCAACCCTTTCGAAGCGTCAACGACGCTTGGCCCGATGGCGAACCGGCGGTTCGCGGAAACCGTGCGCGAGCAGGTCGCCGACGCGATCACCGATGGCGCGAAGGCGCTGATCGACCCGAAGCACTTTCCCGAGGATGACGGCGGAGCCTATCTCGCGCCGCAGATTCTGGTGAACGTGAACCACGAAATGCGCGTGATGCGCGAGGAAAGCTTCGGCCCCGTCGTCGGCATCATGCCCGTGAAGGACGACGACCACGCCATCGCGATGATGAATGACTGCGACTATGGCCTGACCGCCTCGCTCTGGACGAAGGACAGCGCACGGGCGGCGCGGATCGGGCGGCAGATCGAAACGGGGACAGTGTTCCAGAACCGCTGCGATTACCTCGACCCGGCTCTGTGCTGGACGGGTTGCAAGGACACCGGGCGCGGCGCAGCTTTGTCGCCCCTTGGCTTTCACTCGGTCACACGGCCGAAATCCTACCATCTGAAGAAGGTGACGAAATGAACGTGCCCACCGCCAACTGGTCCTATCCCACCACGATCAAATTCGGGCCGGGCCGTATCAAGGAGCTTGCCGACCACTGCAAGGCGGTTGGTATCAAGAAGCCGCTTCTCGTCACCGACAAGGCGCTGGCGAGCCTGCCGATTACCGCGCAGGCGCTGGACATTCTCGACGCGGCGGGCCTGGGTCGTGCCGTCTTCTCCGAGGTCGATCCGAACCCGAACGAGATGAACATGGAGGCGGGGCTCAAGGTCTATCGTACGGGCGGGCATGACGGCGTTGTCTGCTTTGGTGGCGGCTCGGCACTCGATCTCGGCAAGATGATCGCGCTGATGGTCGGCCAGACGGTTTCGGTCTGGGATCTGGAGGATATCGGCGACTGGTGGACTCGCGCCGATGGCGCGAAGGTCGCACCGATCGTCGCGGTGCCGACGACGGCGGGAACCGGATCGGAAGTCGGGCGCGCGGGCGTGTTGACCAATTCGAAGACGCACAAGAAGAAGATCATCTTCCACCCGAAGCTCCTTCCCGCGGTCACCATCTGCGACCCGGAGCTGACCGTTGGGATGCCGCGGTTCATCACTGCGGGCACCGGCATGGACGCGCTCGCACACTGCCTCGAAGCGTACAGCAGCCCCTTCTACCACCCGATGAGCCAGGGCATCGCGCTGGAGGGTATGCGGCTCGTGTTCGAGAACCTACCCAAGGTCTATGACACTCCGACCGATCTTGAAGCGCGGGCGCATATGATGAGCGCCGCCGCGATGGGGGCCGTCGCCTTCCAGAAGGGCCTCGGCGCGATCCATTCGCTTTCCCACCCGGTCGGCGCGGTCTATGGCACCCATCACGGCACCACCAATGCCGTCGTGATGCCGATGGTGCTGGATTTCAACCGCCATGCGATCGAAGGCCGGATCGAAAAGGCTGCTGCCTATCTCGGCATCACCGGCGGCTTTGACGGGTTCCGCGCAAAAGTCATGGACCTCCGGGCGAAACTCAGCATCCCCGAAAACCTCACCAAGATGGGCGTGGAGGCCGCGCGGCTTGACGAGCTGACCGAAATGGCGCTCGAAGACCCGTCCTGTGGCGGCAACCCGGTCGAGATGACGAAGGAAAACACCCGCAGGCTTTTCGACGCCTGTATGTGACGGGACCGGGGCGGCACCGCGCCGCCCCCGGACTGGAGGCGCGATGGAGACGGTCGAAATCGCCGTGATCGGCGCAGGCGTGATCGGGCTTGCCATCGCGCATCGTCTTGCCACCTCGAAGCGTGAGGTCGTGCTGATCGACCGGGCAGAGCCGGGGTCTGGCGCGTCCTACGGCAATGCGGGCACCATCGCCGATTATGCCGTCCAGCCGGTCGGCACGCCGGAAGTGCTGCGGCAACTGCCGCGCCTGCTCTTCGACCCGAACTCACCGCTGACGATTCGCAAGGCGGCATTGCCGACGCTCGCGCCCTGGCTCCTGCGCTTCGCGCGGCAATCGCTGCCCGGTGCGGCGCAGGCGAATGCGAGGGCCCTGGCGGCGCTGCTGGCCGATGCCGCCCCCCGCTGGCGCGACTTGGCGGGTGATATCGATGGCACCGGCTTCATGCAGGACCGGGGCTGTCTCTATTGGTATCAGAACGATGAAGACTACCGCGCTGCAACGGCCGACATGAGTTTTCGCCGGAATCTCGGCGTGACCGTGGAACTGCTATCGGCGGAGGAGCTTTCCAGCCTTGAGCCATCTCTGCCGGTCACAGGCGGCGGCGCGGCCTTCTTTCCGGGTGCGCTTTTCCTCACCGACCCGGGCCAGATGGTCGGCAAGCTCGCCAGACGCGCGGATGCGCTTGGCGCGCGGTTCCTCAACGCCGAAGTGACACGGCTTTCGCGCGATGGCGGCGCGGTCCGGCTTGGCGGCCCAGGCTTTGAACTACGGGCGCGCGTCGTCGTGCTCGCGACCGGCGCGCATGGCCGCGGCCTCGCGCGGCAGGCTGGTGACCGCGTGCCGTTGGATACCGAGCGCGGCTATCATCTCGAATGGGATATGGATATGCCGCGCCTGTCGCGCCCGGTGTGCCCGACATCGCGCGGCTTCTACCTTTGTCCGATGTCAGGGCGCCTGCGCGCGGCGGGCACGGTGGAACTGGGCGGGCTGACCGCCCCGCCCTCACCCCACCGGATCGCGCGTCTGGAGGCGGGCGTTCGCGCCATCTTCCCCGACCTTGGCGCGCCGTCGCGAAGCTGGTTGGGGTTTCGCCCCTCGATCCCGGATTCGCGCCCGGTAATCGGCGTGTCGGCGGCGGGCGGAGAGGTGATCCACGCCTACGGCCACGGTCATATCGGCCTGACGCTTGCCCCTGTCACCGCCGAACTCGTCGAAAGCTGCCTTTCCGGCGGCACCGGGCATCCGCTTCTGTCGCTTGTCCGCCCAACCCGCTTCTAGCGCTCAAGCGCCGCTTTGGGGGCGCGATTGTGCCCGAAAGGCGAACAAATCCGCCCGTGGGGCCGTGGCCCGCAGGGCTGACCGTTGACACCGCGCGCCGCTTCGCCGCATGTCGGGGCAAAGTTTCCATGAGGGGCATTTCATGAAGATCGCGATGATCGGCACCGGCTATGTCGGCCTTGTCTCGGGCGTTTGCCTTTCGGATTTCGGCCATAACGTCGTCTGCGTCGACAAGGACCCGCGCAAGGTCGAGATGCTCACCCGCGGCGAGGTGCCTATCTACGAACCCGGTCTCGATGTCCTGATGGCAAAGAACGTGGCCGCTGGGCGGCTTTCCTTCACAGGTGATCTGAAAGCGGCCGTCGATGGGGCCGAAGCGGTCTTTATCGCCGTCGGCACGCCGACGCGGCGCGGCGACGGGCATGCGGACCTCACCTATGTGATGGCGGCAGCCGAGGAGATTGCCGGCGCGCTGACCGGCTATGCCGTCGTGGTGACGAAATCCACCGTTCCCGTCGGCACCAATGCCAAGGTCCGCGCGGTGATTGAGAAAGCGGCGCCGGGAAAGGAATTCGACGTCGCCTCGAACCCCGAATTTCTGCGCGAAGGGGCGGCGATCGACGATTTCATGCGGCCGGACCGGGTCGTTGTCGGCACCACCTCGGAGCGCGCACGGAAGGTGATGGGCGAAGTCTACCGCCCCCTGTTCCTGCGTGACTTTCCGGTTCTCAACACCGATCTTGAGACCGCCGAGATGATCAAATACGCGGCGAACGCTTTTCTCGCGACCAAGATCACCTTCATCAACGAAATCGCGCGGCTTTGCGAGAAGGTCGGCGCGGATGTGAAGCAGGTGTCAAAAGGCATGGGCCTCGACAACCGGATCGGCAACAAGTTCCTGCATGCCGGTCCCGGTTATGGCGGCTCGTGCTTTCCGAAGGACACGACCGCACTGGCGCGGATCGGCCAGGAATATGCCGCGCCCATTCAGATCATCGAGACCGTCATCAAGGTCAATGAAGAGGTCAAGCGGCGCATGGTCGAGAAGGTCATGGACCTTTGCGACGGGTCGGTGAACGGCAAGACCGTCGCGGTGCTCGGCGTGACGTTCAAGCCGAACACCGACGACATGCGCGATGCGCCGTCGCTGACCATCGTGCCGGCGCTGGTGGGCGGCGGGGCGAAGGTCCGCGTGGTCGACCCGCAAGGACGGCGCGAGGGTGAGCATCTTCTGCCCGGCGTGGCGTGGTACGACGATCCCTATGCGGCAGCCGAGGGCGCGGACGTGGTGGTGATCCTGACGGAATGGAACGAATTCCGCGCGCTCGATCTTGGCCGGATGGCAACATCGATGAACCGCGCCCGGATGGCCGATCTGCGGAACATCTACTCCCCGAAAGATGCCGAGGCGGCGGGGTTCGAGGCCTATACCGCGGTCGGTCGCTGACGGCAGAGGCCGGGGCGCTGCCCCGGACCCCTGAGTATTTGAGAACAGAAGAAATCGGAAGGCGAAGAGGATGTTCCGCGCCTTGGCAAGCCAACCCGCGGGGCCAAGGCGATCCGTGCGGACGATTGCTAGCGGGCGCGGCGCCGCACGGCGAGGCTGAGCACAAAGAACGCGGCGGCGGCGACAACGATGCTTGGCCCGGCGGGTGTGTCATAGGTCAGCGACCCCCAGAGCCCGGCGAGGACCGCGACGCAGCCGATCAGAACGGCCATGAGCGCCATTCCTTCCGGTGTCCGCGCCAGACTTCGCGCCGTGGCCGCGGGGATGATGAGCATGGCCGAGATCATCAGCGCGCCGACGATCTTGATGGCGACCGCGACGACCAGCGCCAGCGCCACCGTCAAGGCGAAACGTTCCCGGCGCGGGTCGAGGCCCGCCGCCTGTGCCAGTTCCTCATTCACCGTGGCGGTCAGGAGCACGTTCCAGCGCCAGGTGAGAAGCGCCAGAACTGCGGCGCTGCCGCCCCAGATCCACCCCAGATCAGTGCGTGTGACGGTGAGGATGTCCCCGAAAAGAAAAGCGTTGAGGTCGCTTCGCACCCCCGACGCGAAGGAAATCGCGACAAGACCGAGGGCCAGCGCGGAATGCGCGAGGACGCCCAGAATCGTATCCGCCGCACGATCGCGGCGGGAGAGAAGCGTGACGAGAACTGCGACGAGCAGGGCCACGAGCGCCGTGCCAAGGGCGAGAGGCAGATCGGCGAGCAGCGCCAGTGCCACGCCGAGAAGGGCCGCATGCGCGGTCGCGTCGCCCATATACGCCATCCGGCGCCAGACGACGAAAGCGCCAAGGGGACCGGCGGCCAGCATCAGTCCGACACCGGAGAGCGCAGCATAGATCAGGAAGGTGTCAGGCATCGGTGGCCTCTCTGGCCTCGGCGTGCTGGTGGTGGTCGTGATCGCAGCCGCCATGCGCAGGATCATGGTCGTGATCGTGCGTATGACGATAAAGCGCCAGCGTCCCGCCGGTGCCAAGCCCGAAGAGCGCGCGGTATTCCGGCGCTGCGGAGACGATCTGTGGCGTCCCTTCGCAACAGACATGGCCGTTGAGGCAGATCACCCGGTCAGAGGCGCGCATGACGACGTGGAGGTCGTGGCTGACCATCAGAACCGCCGCTCCCGTTTCGCCCCTGACCTCTTCGAGGAGACGGTAAAAGGCCGCCTCTCCGGGCTGATCGAGACCCTGCGTAGGCTCATCGAGGATCAGGATGTCCGGCCGGGCGAGCAGCGCCCGCGCCAGCAGTACGCGCTGCAATTGGCCACCCGAGAGCGCCGCGATCTGCCGCCCCTCCAGCCCGGCGACGCCGGTCCGGTCCAGCGCCGACACGGCTTCCGTGTCGCTGACGCGATGCGGCAGTGACAGGAAGCGGCGCACCGTCATGGGAAGCGCCGCGTCGACATGCAGGCGCTGCGGCACATAACCTATGCGCAAACCCGACTGGCGCGTGACTTGACCCGCCGTGAGCGGCTCAAGCCCGATCAGAGCGCGGATCAGTGTCGACTTGCCCGAGCCGTTGGGGCCGAGCACGGTCACGATCTCACCGGTGTCGATATGAAAATCGACACCCAGAAGGATATCCTGCGCGCCGCGACGTATGCCGAGGCCCCGCGCCTCAATCAGCGGCATGGGCGGTCTCCTGGCAGGCGGGGCAGAGGCCGACTGCCTCGACATTCATCCGCTCTACCGCAAAGCCGATGGCGGCGGCGGCGGCATCCATCGCCCGCGCGACCTGATCGGCCGGCGCCTCCGCCACCGCATTGCAGGCATGACAGATGAAGAAGGCCGGTCGATGCGTGGTGCCGGGGCACATGCAGGCCGCGAAAGCGTTGAGTCGCCGGATACGATGCGCGAAGCCGTGGTCGACCAGAAACTCCAGCGCGCGATAGGCGACCGGGGGCTGATTGCCGAAGCCGTCTTCGACCAGCTTCTCCAGCACCTCGTAGGCCCCCATCGCCCGATGCGAGCCAAGGAGAATTTCCAGCGCACGACGGCGCACCGGAGTCAGACGGACTCCGTGCCGCTCGCTCAACGCGTCCGCCTCGGCAAGGACTCCATCGGTGCAATGCGAATGGTCATGGGCCTGAAAGGCGAGCGGCTGTGCCTCGGACTCAGCGGATGCGTTCATGTTATACTATCACGTTTCTCTTGACACGTTACGATATAACATACAGAAAGCCGCCAGCCGCCGCAATGACCCGGAGAGTCCCCATGCGCAGCGTTCTCGCCGCGACCGCCGGTGCGATGTTCGCCACCGTCGCGTCCGCCGATGTCCCCTCGGTTGTCACCGATACTCCGGTGGTTCAGTCGCTTGTGGCGCAGGTCATGGGCGACCTCGGCGCGCCCGAGGTTATCGTGACCACCGGTTCCGACCCGCATGACTTTCAACTCCGTCCATCACAGGCGCGGGCGCTGGCGACGGCGGATGCGGTCTTCTGGATCGGGCCCGAGATGACGCCGTGGCTTTCGGCGGCGATCGAGGCCTCCGGTGCAGCGGTGCATGTGTCGCTCCTCGATGCGCCCGGCACGCATCTGCGGAGCTACAGCGCCAAGGATGACGACGGTCATAGCCACGAACACAGCGGCCGCGATCCGCATGCTTGGCTCGACCCCGAAAACGCGCGTACCTGGGTTCTGGCCATCGCCGAAGCGCTCGCCGCGCGGGACCCTGACAATGCCGCGACCTACCGCGCAAATGCCGACCGCGCGGCGCAGGATATCGACGCCCTCGATGCGACCCTCGGCGCAAAGACAAAGGTAGTGACAAAGAGCTTCGTCACCGCGCATGACGCTTACGGCTATCTTGCCGCGCATTTTGGGCTGCCAATCCGCGCCAGCCTGTCCGAAGGTGACGCGGCGCAGCCAGGCGCTGCGCGGATGACCGGGATCAAGGCGCTCCTGAACAGCGGGACTGTCGCCTGTATTTTTCCCGAGGCAGGTCACGATCCGAAGACCGTCGAGGCACTTGCGGAAGGCACGGGCGCGAGAATCGGGGCGCCTCTCGACCCCGAAGGCATCGCCATTGAGCCGGGGCCGCGGCTTTACGCTGCACTGATGACCGCGCTCATCGACAGCATCGCGCAATGCGCCGGGTAGGCTGAGCCGCTGTTGCCTTTCGCGGAGCTCTGCCCGAAGATGTTTCGCGGCTTGCAGATATTTGGGACGGAACAATGCCCCGGCCGGTCGATTTCGCAGAGGCATTCAGTGACATGGCGCAGCTTCTGGGCCTCTCGCGGCCAGCGGGGCTGTGTTTTTCCGCCGTCTGGCGCGCGGCACTGGCGCCCTGTGCCGACGATCTGACCGGAAACCTTGGGCTCTCGCGCTCAAACGTTTCGACCGCGTTGAAGGAACTGCGCGATTGGGGGCTGATCTCACGGGTCCGCGCACCGGGCGACCGGAAGGAGTATTTCGCAGCGGACCCTGATCCCTGGGTCATCGTCAGCACCATGATCGCGGCCTTTCAGAGGCGCGCGCTATCCCCTGCCCTCGACCGGCTTTTCGCCGCCGAGGCGGCGAGCGGCGACGACGCCCGCGCCGCTGCCCTCCACGCCGCCCTCGGCCCGCTGTCGGCGCGTCTCACCATCCTGGCCGCCCTGCCGGCATCGGAGTTCGCGCGCACCGTCGAAGGCGCGCCTGCGAAAGGTGACAGCGCCAAGAAAAAGAAGAAGAAGCGCAAGGAATAGGCGAGGTCAGCCCCGCGCGATGCGTGGTCGTCCCGTGACGGTAACCCGCAGCCGCGCTTCAATGAACATCGGCTGGCCCTCGACGTCGACCTCGTTGAGGTCCGTGGCCACGATGACCCGCATATCCTCCATCCCGACTGCCTGTGCCCTTTCGCGCGCCTCCGCCTCCAGAACCCGGCGCAGACCGGCGATGGCTGCGTCGCGGCCGACAAAGCGTGCGGGACCCTCGGGCAGATGAGCGACGAAAAGGCCGGGGCCAGGGCTCGTGACCACCCCTTCGGCATGGACCGAGCTTTGCCCGACAACCGCGCCGATGGCATTCGCCACACCCGCATGTTCAGGCAGGATCATCCGGGCGTTCAGCACCGCTCCCACCGCGCCATAGTAGCTTGGTGCGGAAGCGCCGAGGCCGATCACCGGTAGCGCGAGTTCGGCCTTCAAGCGCAGGATGCCAGAGTGACCCGCAAGCCCCGCGCGCAGCAGCGGATGGCGGGCAAGAACCTCAGGCGCGTCCGCCCAGCGGGGTTCCTCTTCCGCAATTGCCGCCTCAAGCAGGCAATTGACGGTCTGACGGGTCAATTGGTCGACGATCCGCTGCGCTATGCCTTCGGCGCTGTCGGCGATGCGGTCGCCGCGCCCGTTGCGGCGCTTGGCGAAAAGCGCCACCGCCTTTTGCGCAGCCGCGCCATCCCAGCTTTCCAGCCGTCCCAAGACATGCGCCGCGTCCGAGGGCGTGACACCCGCGATCATCACCAGACCGCGCGCCACGAGCCGCATCAGCGCGGGCAGGTCGAGCCGCGTCTTCACGGCATCAGCCAGCCGCACCGGACCATCCTGCAACCGCTCGACCACGCCCGCCTCGCGCGGGGCAAGGCCCATGGGCGGCGTGCCGCGCCACATAGGCAGGGCAAAGCGTCCGTCCATCTCGCTTACCGCGTCCTGCGCGAGCCAGGCGTCGAGCGCGTCATGGATCAGCCCCGGCCAGTCGCGCGCGGCCAGAGAGACCGGCACCAGACGCCGCGGGCCGAGCCTGAGCGTGGTGACGAGCCCCTCCTCAAGATGCACCTCGCTGTCGCCACCAAGACCGGTCGTCCGCATCGCCACGGCTTCGACCATCGTGCGGAACGGGCCGACGCGCGCGCCCATCGGGTCGATGGCGGGCAGGCCACCGCGAAGCAGGCAGATATCGGTGGTCGTCCCGCCGATATCAGAGATCAGCGCCTCGTTTTCCCCCGTCAGCCACCGCGCGCCGGCAACAGAGGCAGCGGGGCCCGAGAGGATCGTCTCGATGGGTCTTTCGCGCGCGACGGCGGCGGAAACCAGCGCCCCGTCGCCGCGCACGACCATCAAAGGGGCGTCGATGCCGATGCGGGCCATGTGGCCTTGGCAGGCGGAAATCAGGTGGTCGATCATCCCGATCAGCCGGGCGTTCAGCACGGCCGTAAGCGCCCGGCGCGGGCCATTCAGCCCAGCGGACAGTTCGTGCGAACAGGTGACGGGCTTGCCGGTCATCTCGCGGATCAGATCGCGCGCGGCCAGTTCATGCGCGGGATTGCGCGTCGCGAAACTCGCAGCGACGGCAAAGCCGGTGACGCTGTCCGCGACCTCTTCCAGCGACGGTTCGCAGCGACGGCGACGTCGAGCGGCCGGACCTCCGCCCCGCCGTGATTGTGGCCACCCGCCGTCCACAGGACCGGATCGCCCCTCATCGCCTCTTCCAGGCCCGGCGCGGCGGAACTCGGCCCGTGTCGAAACCCGATGAAGACCAGCGCCACGCGCCCGCCCTGACCTTCGACCAACGCATTGGTGGCAAGCGTGGTGGAGAGCGAGACAAGGCCCACTTCAGTCGGCGCAATCCCTGCCCCCGCGATGGCCGCATCCATCGCGCCGCCGACCCCGACCGAAAGATTGGGCCGCGTCGTCAGCGCCTTGGCCGAGGCAACGACGCGATCCCCCGCCTCATCAAGGACCACGGCGTCGGTATATGTGCCGCCGGTATCGACGCCGAGAAGATAGGTCATTGGCCCTGTTCCGTCCTAGCGCGCGTCTTTCAGGATGCGCTCCGCCCCGATCCAGCCGACAAGAATGCTCGGCGCATTGGTATTGCCCCCGATCAGCGTTGGAAAGACCGAAGCGTCGCAGACCCGAAGGCCCTGAACACCGCGCACCTTCAGATCGGGGTCGACTGCGGATCCCGCCGGATCGCTCCCCATCCGCACCGTGCAGGATGGGTGATAGACCGTCCCCGACCGCGCACGGAAATCGGCGATGAGATCGTCGTCCGCCTGCACCTCCGGACCGGGGCGCAGTTCCTCGGCGATCAGCGCGCGGATCGGTTCCTGCGCCGCGATGTGGCGGAGATACTTCACGGCCGCCAGCATCTCGGCTACGTCTTGGTCGGTCGAAAAGACGTTAGCTGCAATGCGAGGATGCGCGAAGGGGTCCGCCGATTTCAGCGTGATTTCTCCCCTGCTTGTCGGGCGGCAGTTGGACAGGCCGATGGAGAGACCCGAGAAGGGATCAGGCGACAGCAGCGGCCGTTCGCCTTCGCGCGGCAGAAGCGTCGAGAAGGCCTGGAAGTAAAGCTGCATGTTCGGGCGCGGCAGCGAAGTGATCGGTGCGGAAGAACCCGCCCGCATGGTTGATCGACTTGGCCAATGGCCCGGTGCCGCGCAGGAAATATTGCATCCCGACCAACATCTTGCCCCACCATGGGCGGAGGAGGTCATTGTAGGTCGGCACCGTCATCCGCCATGTATAGTTGATGCCCTGATGGTCATTGAGGTTCTGCCCGACCTGGGGGCAATCGGCGACAACCGGAATGCCGAGATCGCGCAAATGCGCCGCCGGGCCGATCCCCGACAGCATCAGAAGCTGAGGTGAGTTGATGGCGCCGCCCGACAGGATCACCTCGCCCCGTGCGGCGACGCGGTGGGTCACGCCCCGTCGGCGATATTCCACGCCCGCTGCCTTTCTGCCTTCCACGATGACACGTGTCACATGGGCGCCGGTCAGCACGGTGACATTCGGTCGCTTCATCGCGGGCCGCAGAAAGGCCCGCGCGGCGGAGTTCCTGCGCGCGTTGTGGATGGTCATCTGATAGATACCGACGCCTTCCTGCTCTGCCCCGTTGAAATCGGCGTTGCGCTTCAGGCCCGCCGCCTCGGTCGCGGCGACGAAGGTGTCGACCAGCGGATGCAGATCGCGCCGGTTCGCCGAGATGAAGAGCGGCCCGCCGGAGCCGCGAAACTCATCCGCGCCCGCCTCGTTATCCTCGATGGCCCGATACGCCGCCTGCACCGCCTCCGCGCCCCAGCCTGGCCCGGCCAACGCCGCCCAATCGTCGTAGTCGCTGCGATGCCCGCGTATCCAGACCATCGCGTTGATCGAACTCGACCCGCCAAGGATCTTGCCGCGCGGCCAGTGATCGCGGTTGCCCGCAAGGCCGGGATCGGGTTCGGTCTTGTAGAGCCAGTTGACGGCCGGGTCGTAGAAGAGCTTGCCATAGCCCAGGGGCAACTGGACGTAGAACCGCCGATCCGTGCCACCAGCCTCCAGCACCAGCACGCTGTGCCGCCCACTCGCCGACAGCCGCTCGGCCAGAACGCAGCCCGCCGAGCCTGCGCCGACGATCACGTAGTCGAATTCCATATTGATCATCGCCGTCCCCATCCGGCGGATATGACCACCCGCTCCTACGGGTAGCTGTTACCAAACCGACATGAAAGGTCGCAACTACTCCAGCCGCGCAGGGAAGCCCTCGGCCCTCAGATCGGTGCCGAGCATGTCTTCCAGAAGCTTCGCGATCATCGGCGACTGCGCATCGCCGCCATAGGCCGCCTTCGCCGCCACATAGGTCTGTTCCGTCATCGCGGCGAGGTCCAGCGGCACGCCGAATTCCCGCCCGAAACCCAGTGCGAAGCCAAGATCCTTCAGCGCCAGATCGACGGAAAAAGCGATGTCGTAGGAACCGTTCAGAATCAGCGCGCCCTCGGTCTCATGCACGAAGGAATTGCCCGAGGAGGCCCGGATTGCCTCCCACGCCTGTCCAAGGTCCAGCCCGCCGCGTTTCGCCAGCATCAGCGCCTCGGACGTGGCCTTCAGATGGATGAAGGCCAGCATGTTGGTGATGACCTTGATGATCGCGGACGACCCCAGCGGTCCCATGTGGAAGACCCGATTGCCCATCGCCTCCAGCGCCGGGCGGTGCAGTTCCACCAGATCGGCATCGCCGCCCGGCAGCATCGTGATCTCACCCCGCGCCGCGAGATGGACGCCGCCCGTGACCGGCAGTTCCAACATCCTGACGCCTGCCTCGGCGGCAATCGCGGCAAGCCGCAGAACATCGTCGCGGCCAAGCGTCGACATCTCGATCCATGTCGCGTCGGGCCGCATCGCCGGAAGGATCTGCCGCAGCACAGCCTCGGATACGGCAGGCGAGGGCAGGCAGGTGATGACGTGATCGACCTGACCGGCCAGTTCGCTGAACGCTCTCCGCCCAATGCGCGCCGTTGGCGACCAGGGCATCGCCCGCCTTGCGGCTGAGGTCATGGACGGTGAGGCCGAACCCCGCCTTCTGAAGGCAGCCCGCGCAATTCTGCCCGAGGTTGCCAAGCCCGATATAGCCGTAGTGCATTGCCAAACCTCAGCGGAAAAAGATGTTGTAATCGGCCCGGATCGCCGCATCCAGTTGCGGATCGACCTGCATCCCGGCCTTGGACAGGATCTCGTTCTTCTTCGCGATGGCGCGGTCCAGAAGCATCGGCCGGTCCGCCTCCACCCATTCCTTCGGGCTCATCCGGTTACCGAGCGTGGGGTAGACATATTCGGTCTGCATCAACTTCAAGGTCTGGTCCGAGCCAAGGTAATGCCCCGGCCCGCCAAGGCAGACCGCCTTCATCGCCTCGATGGAGGTCGAATCCTCGGTCACGTCGATGCCGCGCACGCAGCGCAGCACCTGCCCGAGGATGTCGTCGCCCAGCACCAGCGATTCCAGGCAGAAGCCCAGAAGCGAAGCGTGCATCCCGACAAACTCGTAGACCATGTTGAGGCCCGAGAGACCGGCGAGGACATTGGTGATCCCCTGTTCCCAACCCGCCTGCATATCCGGCAGTTTGGCATCCGATATACCGGCCGCCGCACCGCCCGGCAGGTTGTAGAAGCGGTGCATCTGCGCGCAGCCCGCCGTCAAAAGCGCCTGTTCCGCCGACCCGCCCGACATCGCCCCGGTGCGCAGGTCGGAGACGAAGGGCCATGTCCCGAAGATCGCCGGATGACCCGGCGCCATGGCGTTCACATAGACCACGCCGGCGAGGCATTCCGCCATCGCCTGCACGATGGTCAGCGCGATGGGCGCGGGCGCCGTTGCCCCTGCCTGCCCCGCGCTGAGCAGCAGAACCGGCATCCCGCCGCGGATGCAATGCTCCATCGTGATGCAGCTTTCCTCGGCGAATTTCATCGGCGGCACGACGAAGCAGTTGGAGTTCGAGATGAAGGGCCGCGCCCGCCACGCGTCCTCCCCGCCCGCGATGCGGTGAATCATGTCGAAGCAGGGCGCGACATGGGACGGGTCGCTAAAGGAGGTGCCGACGTGTTTCGACGTTCCGGCGCAACAGGCGTAGATCGTGTTGAGGTCCATCTCCAGATTGTCGAGCACGTCACGGCAGACCATGGCGCGTTGGAAGAAGTGCACGTTGTCGAGGCTATGGGTGATCCGCGCCGCGTCATGCAGGTCCTGCGCGGTGGAATCGCGGTAGGTGTTGGTCTCGAGGTCGACGATATGCACCGCCGCACCCGCCGTGCCGAAATGCACGTTGCTGCCGGTCAGGTGCAGATCGTATTTCGGATCGCGGCCGCAAAGCGTGATGTCACGCGCCGCCACGGCCAGCATGTCCTCGACCAGAGCGCGCGGAAACCGGATGCGTCCGTCGTCGCCCTGGATGGCGCCCGCCCCGGTCAGAATCTCGACCCCCGACTTAGGCGCTTGACTGAGGCCAATGACCTCCAGCGCCTCCAGTGCGGCCCCATGGATGCGCGCAACGCTCGCCTCGGTCAGCGGCTTGTACTGCCCGCCAGCCATGCCCGCGCGGATCGGCCGCATGTTCTCGGCCAGCGGTGCCGACCGCATCGCGACGCGCGACGCACGGCCGCCAGAACGCGCCGCCCGCCGGGGTTCGCAGCCCTCGATGATCTCATTCATTGTCTGAACCTTTCGTCAGAAGGGCGTCAATCTCATCACCGGAAGCCGCTGCCATCAGCGGCTGAAACGACCCCGGCCCCAGCATCGCGGTCATACAGTCCCGGATCGCCGCATGGGTGACGCGCGCCACTTGGCTGCCGAGCGAAATCCGCCGCACCCCCATCGCCGCCAGATCCGACACCGTCAGCTTCCTGAGCGGCCCGGCGGCCAGTGCGTTGACCGGCGCCTTGACCGAGGCCAGAACCTGCCGCAGATCATCCGGCCCCGGCGGCACCGGCAGATAGAGCAAATCCGCCCCCGCCATCTCGAAGGCCTGAAGCCGGCGGATGCCCTCGGCCAGATCGTAGACCCCGTTCATCACCCCGTCGGCGCGCGCGCAAAGCACGAAGGGCCGCCCGAGGCTGCGGGCCGCCGCCACCGCAGCGCGGATACGCTCCACGGCAAGGTCGAAGTCATAGGCGGGATTATCCGCCACCATCACCGTATCCTCGATGGAACAGCCCGACAGCCCGACCTCTGCGGCAAGCCGCACGGTCTCGGCCACATCCTCAGGCGCATCGGCAAAACCGTTCTCGAAGTCGCCGGACACGGGCAACGGCGTCGCCGCGACCAGATCCTCCGCATGGGCCAGCGCCTCGTCGCGGCTGACCCCGCCCATGTCGGACCGCCCCAGCGCGAAGGCATGCGCCGCCGAGCTTGTCGCCAGCGCCTTCGCGCCCAGCGCCGCCATCATCCGCGCCGATCCCATATCCCAGGGGTTCGGCATCACGAAGCAGCCGCCCTGATGCAGGTCGAAGAACGCCTGATGCCGCGCCGCGAGGGTCACATCCGCACCCGTTCGGCCTTCGGGTCATACATCGGCTTCAGGCTCGCCTCCGCCGCGACCCGCCGCCCCGCGATCTCGATCTCGTAAGACGATGCCAGAACCTCCTCGGCGCTCTCGCCCTTGCAGGGCACATAGCCAAGCCCGATCGCGCCGCCGAGATGGTGGCCGTAATTGCCCGACGTGACGATCGAGACAATCTTGCCGTCCCGCACCACCGCCTCATTGTGGAAAAGGCTCGCCTCGGGATCGGTCACACGAAACTGCACCAGCCGCCGGTTCAACCCGGCCTCGCGCTTGCGCAACACAGCATCGCGCCCGATGAACTCGCCCTTCCCGGTCTTCACCGCAAAGCCCAGCCCCGCCTCCAGCACATGATCCTCATCGGTGATGTCATGGCCGAAATGGCGGAACGCCTTCTCGATCCGGCAGCTGTCGAGCGTGTGGAGCCCGCAGAGCTTCAGGCCAAGCTCCTCCCCCGCCTCCTCGATCGCCTCGAAGATATGCGCGGTCTGGTCGGTCGGACGCGTAGATCTCCCAGCCAAGTTCGCCGACATAGGTCACGCGGTGTGCACGGGCGAGGCCCATGCCGATCTCGATCTCCCGCGCCGTGCCGAAGGGGAAGGCGTCGTTGGAAAAATCATCCGGGCTGACGCGGTTCATCAGATCGCGCGCCTTCGGCCCCATCACGCACAGCACCGATTCCGCCGCCGTGACATCGGTGACGACCGCGAAGGCATCGCCGACATGCCGCCGCAGCCACGCGAGATCGCGCTGCAGCGTCGCGCCCGGCACGACGAGAAGGAACGCCGTCTCCGACAGCCGCGTCACCGTCAGGTCGCACTCGATCCCGCCGCGCGTCGTTCAGCATCTGCGTGTAGGTGATCCGCCCGGCCGGCACGTCGAGATCGGCGCCGCAGAGCCGTTGCAGGAAGGCCAGCGCATCGCGCCCCTCGACCCGGATCTTGCCGAAGGAGGTCATGTCGAAGAGGCCCACGCCGTTCCGCACCGCCAGATGCTCCTCGCGCTGGTTCTCCCACCAGTTCTGGCGGCCCCAGGAATATTCGTATTCCGCCGTCTGGCCAGGCGTCGCGAACCAGTTCGCCCGCTCCCAGCCCGCGACCTCGCCAAAGACCGCGCCGCGCGCCTTCAGATGCTCGTGCAAGCGGCGACCGCCGCACCCCGCGCGCCGTCTCGACCTGCCGGTAGGGCCAGTGGTCGGCGTAAAGCAGCCCGAGCGTTTCGCTCACCCGCTCCTTCAGATAGCGGCGGTTCTTCTGGAAAGGCTGCGCGCGGCGGATATCGACCTCCCACAGGTCGAAGGGCGGTTCGCCATCCTCCATCCACTGCGCCAGCGCCATGCCCGCGCCACCCGACGACACGATGCCGATCGAGTTATACCCCGCCGCGATCCAGTAGCCGGACAGTTCAGGGCTTTCGCCAAGGTAATAGCGGTCGTCCGGCGTGAAGCTTTCCGGCCCGTTGAAGAAGGTGTGGATGCCCGCCGTTTCGAACAGGGGCAGCCTGTTCATCGCGGCCTCCAGGATCGGCGCGAAATGGTCCAAGTCCTCGGGCAGGGTGTCGAATTCGAAATCCTCGCGGATGCCCGCCATGCCCCAGGGCTTCGCCTTCGGCTCGAAGGCGCCGAGCATCATCTTGCCCGCATCTGACTTGTAGTAGGCGCATTCGTCCGGAACCCGCAGGACCGGCAGATGGCCCAAACCCTCGATCGGCTCGGTCACCAGATAGAAATGCTCGCAGGCATGGAGCGGCAGCGTCACGCCCGACCGCGCCGCCAGGTCGCGGCCCCACATGCCGCCGCAGTTCACGATCAGATCGGCGGCGATCGCGCCGCTCTCGCCGCCGCCTTCCCACTCGACACCCGTGACCTTTGCGCCGTCATCGAGAACCCGCGTCACCTTCACGCCCTCGATGATCTGCGCGCCCCGCATCCGCGCACCCTTGGCGAGCGCCATCGCGATGTTCGCCGGATCGCATTGCCCGTCCAATGGCAGATGCACCGCCCCGACCACATCCGAGACATTCAGATGCGGATACATCGCCTTCACTTCTTCCGGCGAAACCTCATGCACATCCACGTCGAACGCGCGCGCCAGCGTCGCCTGCCGGTAAAGCTCCTCTTTCCGCGCCTCGGTCAGCGCGACCGAGATCGAGCCGACCTGCCGCATCCCCGTCGAGACGCCCGTCTCTGCCTCGAGCTTCACGTAAAGATCGGCGGAATACTTGGCGAGCCGCGTCATGTTCTGCGACCCCCTCAATTGCCCGATCAGCCCCGCCGCGTGCCAGGTCGTCCCACACGTCAGTTTCCGCCGCTCGAGCAGCACGATGTCCTTCCAGCCGAGCTTCGCCAGATGATAGGCGACCGAACAGCCGGAAACGCCACCGCCGATGATGACGACGCGCGCATGGGCCGGAACCTTCATCTTCTGCCTTTCATCTTGCCGAAAATACCTCGGGGGTCCGGGGGCAGCGCCCCCGGCCTTCCCCTCAAGCCTTGATACGCGCGTTCATCGGGTCCCAAAGCGGCCCATCCGCTTCGACCTTCGCCGGAAACCGCTCGCCGTAGATCTCAACTTCAACCCGCGTCCCCGGCACCGCCAGATCGGTGCGGAGCATCGCAAGCGCGATGGACTTTCCGACCCGGTAGCCCCAGGCGCCCGAGGTCGTCTCGCCCACCACCTCGTCGCCATCCCAGAGCGTCGACATGTAGGGCGCGTCGCACTCACCCGCCTCGACCGTCAGCGTCACGAAACGCTTCTTCACGCCGCGCTGTTTCTCGGCCTGAAGTGCGGCCTTGCCGGGAAAGTCCTTGTCCCACCGGATGAACCGCTCGAGCCCGCCCTCGAGAAGGCTGTAATCCGTCGACAGATCGCCTTTCCAGGCCCGATAGCCCTTCTCGATCCGAAGCGAGTTCAGCGCCCGCATCCCGAAGGGCTTGGCGCCCGCCTCAAGCACGGCCTCATAGATCGTCGGAATATCCGCAACCGGCGCATGAACCTCCCAGCCCAGTTCTCCGGCGAACGACACCCGCGCAAGAACGGCAGGGCGCCCCGCAACCGTCCACATCTCATGACTGAGCCAGGGCAGGCTCAGATCGGCATCGGAGATCTCGCCAAAGAGGTCACGCGACTTCGGACCCGTGACGATCAGCGTGGAGAAATCGTTTGTCCGGTCACGCAACGTGAGACGCTTCGGCAACGACCGCGCCAGCCAGTCGTGATCGTGCCACTGCGCGGTGGCCGCGGTGATGAGGGTAAAGTCGTCCTCCCCGTTACAGGCGACCGACATCTCGGTGACGATGCGGCCGCGATGATCGGGGAAATAGGCGAGCGACAGGCCGCCCCGGTTTCGGCAGCCCGCCCGCGATCTGCCCCAGAAGCCAGTCCGCCGCCCCCGGCCCCGAGAGGTGGAACCGCGAAAACCCCGGCAGGTCGAGAACACCGACCCCGTCCCGCACCGCCTCGCATTCGGCACGGATGCGCGCCTCCCACGGCCCGGCGCGGTTCCAGGTCTGCGTCGCCTCCCAGCTGGTGTCGTCGCCGGGCTGCGCGAACCACTCCGCGCGCTCCCAGCCGTTATAGGGCGCCATCTGTCCGCCCAGCGCCTTGACCTTGTCATGCACCGGCGACAGGCGGCAGTCCGGCGCGGCGGGCCAGCGCGCCATCGGGAAGTGCATGCCGTATTCGTGGCCGTAGACCTCTTTCCCCTTGGCGACGCAATAGTCCTGATCGGTGTAGCCCGTGAACCGGCGCGGATCGACGGACCACATGTCCCACTCGGTCGCGCCCTCCGTCACCCATTCGGCCAGCACCTTGCCCGCACCGCCTGACTGGGCGATGCCGAAGGTGAAGACGCAGGCCTCGAAGGCGTTCGGCACCCCCGGCATCGGCCCGATCAGCGGATTGCCGTCCGGCGCATAGGGAATGGGGCCGTTGATGACTTTCGATATCCCCGCCGTGCCCAGAAGCGGCACGCGGGCCATCGCATCCTCGATATACCATTCCAGCCGGTCGAGATCGTCGGGGAAAAGCTGGAAACTGAAATCATCGGGGAACGGATCGTCGGGCGACGCCCAATGCGCACGGCAGTTCCGTTCATAGGGGCCAAGGTTGAAGCCCGATTTCTCCTGCCGCAGGTAATAGGACGAATCCACATCGCGCAGAAGCGGCAGCTTGCGGCCGTTCTCCTTCGCCCAGGCCTCGATCTCCGGCACCGGCTCGGACAAAAGATACTGGTGGCTCATCACCATCATCGGCACGGTGCGTCCGCCATAGGGCTTGAACCATTCGCCGACCTTCTGGGCGTAATAGCCGGCAGCGTTCACCACGATCTCGCAGCGGATGTCGCCCTTCCCGGTATGCACGATCCATTCGCCACCTTCGCGGCTCACCCCGGTCGCGGGCGTGAAGCGCAGGATCGTCGCCCCCATGTCGCGCGCACCCTTGGCCAGCGCCTGCGTCAACTGTGCCGGATCGATATCGCCATCGGCGGGGTCGTAGAGCGCACCCTTCAGATCATGCGTCTCAAGGAACGGATATTTCCCCTGGATCTCATCAACGCCCAGAACCTCAAGCGCCATCCCCTGATAGCGGCCCATGCCCTTCGCACGCTCGAATTCCTGCATCCGCTCCTTCGAATGGCCAAGTCGGACAGAGCCGGTGACATGATAGTTCATCGGATAGTCGACCGCCGCGCCAAGATCGCGGTAAAGCTCCGTCGAATAGCGCTGCATGTTCATCAAGGACCATGAGGTCGAAAACGTCGGCACGTTGCCCGCCGCATGCCAGGTCGAGCCGGCTGTCAGCTCGTTCTTCTCCAGAAGAACGCAATCGGTCCAGCCCGCCTTCGCCAGATGATAAAGCGACGACACCCCGACAGCCCCGCCGCCGATGATCACCACACGCGCCGTTGGTGGCAGATCCGCCATGCCGTCACTCCCTTTCGGTATACATGAAACCTAGCCCCCAATCCGGGGTGCTTTCAATTCGCATGTCGCGGCATTATTAATCGGAAACTCCGATTAGAGGTGCCACATGACCGAGTTGCTCTTCGACCACAGGCAAGCCTTCCTCGCCGTCATCGACGTGCAGGCGGTGTTTCTCGACAAGTTGCCGCATGAGAACCGCGCGCCGCTCCTTGGCCGGATCATCTGGCTGATGCGCGTAGCCGCCACGCTGGATATCCCCGTGATCGTGATGGGAGAAGATATCGGCCGCAATGGCGCGCCGGTGCCGGAGGTGGTCGAGGCTTTGCCGCCCGGCAAGCCGGTCTTCGACAAGCACGCCTTCGGGCTCTTCGGGCAAGACGACATCCGCGCTGCTGCCGTCGCCACGGGGCGGAGTCAGGCAGTGCTCGTCGGGCTGGAAACCGACGTCTGTGTCGCGCAATCCGCGCTCGGCCTTCTCGGCGGCGGTTTCCGCGTGGCCGCCGTGACCGATGCGACCGGATCGCCGGGCGCTGGTCACGGCGCCGGGCTTGAACGGATGCGGGCGGGCGGCGTCACCCTGACCAGCACCAAGGGCATCTACTACGAATGGCTGCGCGACCTTGAGACGCTTGCGCACGTCAAACCGCTGGTCACCCCGTACCAGCCTGATGATCTGGTGCTTTGATGCAGATCGAACTCATCGACACATTTCTCGACCTTTGCGAGACGCACAGCTTCAACCGCTCCGCCGAGCGGCTGGGCGTCACACAGTCCACCGTGTCGGGCCGTATCAAGACTTTGGAATCCACGCTCAGCCGCCCGCTCTTCGTCCGCTCCCGCGCCGGGACGGAACTGACCACCGAGGGCCTCAGGTTCGAACCGCACGCCCGCGCGCTCCGCCGAAGCTGGACCGAGGCGATGAACGCGACGCGCGACACGGGCCAAGGCGGTGCGACGCTCAGGATCGGCATTCAGCACGATCTTGTCGGCGACCACTTCGCCGATCTCATCCGCGAATTCCGTCACCTCCTGCCCGAGGCGGCCTTCCTCTTCGAGGCCGACTATTCCACGCAGATGTGCAGCGATCTTGTCTCCGGTGCCGAAGACATCGCGCTGCTTTTTTCGCCCCGCATCCACCCCGATCTCTATTTCGAGACAGTTGGAGAGATCTGGTACGACATGATCTCGACCGATACCGAAAACCTCCGCGAGGTACGGCAGGATCGCTACATCCTCGGCAACTACTCGCCTGCCTTCGCCGCCACCCATGCGAGCCTTCACCCGCACCTCGGCGCGGCGACGCTGTCGATCGGGCAGAATGCGGCCATGACCGGTTTGCTTCGATCCCTCGGCGGGTCGGCATATGTGCTCAGGGACGCGGCGCGGGGGATGGTGGCGACGGGCGCAGCGAAGGCTGTCGCCGACGCGGACCCGATAGCACAGACGGTTTTCGCGGGCCTCCATCTGCGTCAGCGACACCGGACAACGCATCGTCGCCTGCTCCACTACCTCCGCGGACATTTTGGAACAGTGCCACAACGGGCAAAGCGGGCGTGACCGATGCAAGCACCTGTATTCTTTAATTTTCCGCAAACCTGCCAGAAAGAACATGTCTAAAAAGCCAAGTTCTCGAATCACTCCGGGGCGTGAGATAAAACACGTATAAGTGGTAATGATTGTAATGAATTCTACGAATAGTAATTGCAGCGAGAAGCATTTGTTTCCAGAACTGCCCCCGACTCGGACGACCACCGCAGCCGGGGGCGGATCTGAAAAGAGGTATGTGTGGTTTGAGTGTGGAGCCAGGTGGCTCCAAAGGGTTTCCGGTGCAGTGGTGACGGCGGCTGTCCAGTATCTTGGACAGCCGCTGTTGCGTCTGCCAGTCATCGAATTCACCGTCATACTGGTCATCGTTGCGATGCTGGCCATCTCACTCGCCTGATCGCCGCGCGGCATCCTCGCCTCTTCCGGCATTGAGCGTGGGCGGCGAATACCGTACACCATCCCGACACTTCGCCGGCCGCAGCGGACCCCGTCCGCGCGGCCAGTGCAGCGAAACAGGTCGCGGAGCCACGGATGACGATTTACCTGCATCGCAACGATCTGCCGGACGGACTCGACCTCGGCGCCTCCGTTGCCATTGATACCGAGACGATGGGCCTGGACCCGCGCCGCGATCGTCTCTGCCTTGTGCAGCTCTCGACCGGCGACGGCAACGCGCATCTGGTCCAGATCGCGATGGGGCAACGCAGCGCGCCCAATCTCGTGCGAATGCTGACCGACCCGAAAGTACTGAAACTCTTCCACTTCGGCCGCTTCGACATTGCTGCGCTGAAGAACGCCTTCGACGTCGATACCGCGCCGGTCTATTGCACCAAGATCGCGTCAAAGCTCATCCGCACCTTCACCGACCGGCATGGGTTGAAATACCTCCTCCAGGAACTCCTCGGTGTCGATATCTCAAAACAGCAGCAGACCTCGGACTGGGGTGCCTCGGAGCTAACCGAAGCACAGATGGAATATGCCGCCTCGGACGTGCTTTACCTCCATCGTCTCAAAGAAGAGCTCGACCGTCGGCTCGCCCGCGAAGGGCGGACCGAGCTTGCGCAATCCTGCTTCGACTTCCTCCCCGTCCGCGCCAATCTCGACCTCATGGGGTGGAGCGAGCCCGCTGACCTCTTCACGCATTAGGCCGATGACCGATAAGGACACGCTTCTCCAGACCGCCCGTCGCGTAATCGCGATCGAGGCCGAGGGCCTCGCCAAGCTCCGCGACGCGCTCGACGGCCGCTTTGCCGAGGCGGTCGATCTGATCCTGAACGCCAAGGGCCGGGTCATCGTCTCGGGCATGGGCAAGTCAGGCCATGTCGCGCGCAAGATCGCGGCGACGCTCGCCTCGACCGGCACGCCCGCGCAATATGTCCATCCGGCCGAGGCGAGCCACGGCGATCTTGGCATGATCACCGACGGCGACGTGGCACTGGTGCTGTCGAATTCGGGCGAGACGCCGGAACTGTCCGACATCATCGCGCACACGCGCCGCTTCTCGATCCCGCTGATCGGCGTGGCGAGCCGGGCCGAATTCGACTCTCATCCGGCAATCCGATGTGGCGATCGTCCTGCCCGCCGCCGAGGAGGCCTGCGGCACCGGCTTCGTGCCGACGACATCGACGACGATGACGCTCGCGCTCGGCGACGCGCTCGCCGTCGCGCTGATGGAGCATCGGCATTTCACGCCCGACCATTTCCGCACCTTCCATCCCGGCGGAAAGCTGGGCGCGAAACTGCTCAAGGTCGCCGACCTGATGCACGGGGCCGAGGCCCTGCCCCTCGTCGCGGAGGCGACGCCGATGAGCGAAGCCCTGCTTGTGATGAGCCGACAGGGCTTTGGCGTGGTTGGCGTGACGGATGCGAATGATAACTTGATAGGGATCGTCACCGACGGCGACCTCCGACGCCACATGGATGGCCTGCTCGACCGCAGAGCCAGCGAAGTGATGACGCCCGCGCCGCAGACGATCGACCCGGACTCTGTCGCCGAAAAGGCCGTGGCCCTCATGAAGAACCGAAAGATCACCTGCCTTTTCGTCGTCGCGAGGGACGGCGGTGGACCCGCGCTTGGCATCCTCAACATCCACGATTGCCTCAGGGCAGGCGTGGTCTGACGGCATGGCCCTTTTCGACAATATCCATTCGCGGGTGGTCTTCTGGCTCAAGATCATTCTGCCGCTTCTGGCGCTCGCGATTCTCTCGACGCTGTTTCTTTCTCGCGCCGCATCGACACCGAAGGCGCCCTGCCCTACAGCGAGGTCGACGTGCGCGAACTCGCGCGCGAGCAGCGTCTGACAGACCCGGAATATTCCACCATGACCACCGATGGCAGTGCCCTTCAGATCAGCGCCGCCGTTGCCTATCCGCAATCCGACGCAAACACCTCGGCCAAGGCGGATTCCCTTGTCGCGCGCTATGATACGAAGGGCGGCCTGCGCGTCGATCTCGAGGCGCGGGCAGGCCGCATTGATGAGGCTGCGGGCAATCTGGCCTTGCGCGAGGGCGTGAAGATCAACACATCCAGTGGCTATGAGATGACGACAAGCGGGCTTGACGCAAAGCTGGACCTGACGCGGATGATGTCCGAAGGTGCGGTGACGGCGACCGGCCCGATGGGCCGTATCGACGCGGGCCAGATGGAAATGCGCCAAAGTGATGTCGGAATTGATGACTACGTTCTGATTTTCAACCAAGGGGTCAAGCTGGTATACGATCCGGCGAACCGAGGGCCAAAATGAACCGAACAGCCGGATTTCTAACGCTTCTCACCGCTCTTTGGGCGGTGTCGTCCCCCCCTGCGGGCGCGCAAGGCGCAACCGTCGCCTTTGGCGGGATCAAATCCGACACGACCCTTCCGGTCGAGGTGACGGCGGATCAGCTTGAGGTCAACCAGACAGACGGGACCGCAATCTTCACCGGCAATGTCATCGTCCTTCAGGGCGACATGCGCATGGCGGCGGCGGCGGTCCGCGTCGAATATGCCAAGGACGACCGCACCAAGATCGACACCATTCATGCCACGCGGTGGCGTCACCCTGACCAGCCCGACCGAGGCCGCCGAAGGGCGTGAGGCGGTCTATACGGTCACCAGTGGCGAGGTCGTGATGACCGGCGACGTGCTTCTGACCCAGGGCGGCAGCACCATTGCCGGGCAGAAGCTGATCGTCGATCTCGATACCGGCACCGGTCGTATGGACGGCCGAGTGAAGACGGTCATCGATCCGAAGGCGACGAAGTGATGACGGAGCGGCTGCACCTTTCCGTCGCCGAAGGTTCCGCCGGGCTCAAGGTCCAGCACCTGCGGAAAAGCTACCGCAAGCGCCCGGTGATCCGCGATGTGTCGCTCGATCTCGCGCGGGGCGAGGTGGTGGCGCTTCTGGGGCCGAACGGCTCGGGCAAGACCACCTGTTTCTACAACATCGCCGGGCTGATCGCGCCGGACAGCGGCCATGTCATCATCGACGGTCGCGACGTGACCGGCCTGCCGATGTACCGCCGGGCGCGGCTCGGCATCGGCTATCTGCCGCAGGAGGTCTCGATCTTCCGGGGTCTCACCGTCGAGGACAACATCCTCGCCGTCCTGGAAATCAACGAAGCCGACGTCCACAAACGCCGCGAAAAGCTGGAAGAGCTTCTGTCGGAATTTTCCATCACCCATCTCCGCCGCGCGCCCGCGCTGGCACTCTCCGGTGGCGAACGGCGGCGGGTGGAGATCGCGCGCTGCCTTGCGGCCGAACCGAAATACCTTTTGCTCGACGAACCCTTCGCCGGGGTCGACCCGATCTCGGTCAACGATATCCGTGGCCTCGTCCATGACCTCAAATCGCGCGGCATCGGCGTGCTCATCACCGATCACAATGTACGCGAGACCCTTGAGATCGTCGACCGCGCCTATATCCTGCATGACGGCACCGTGCTGATGAGCGGCACGGCCGATGAAGTCGTGCGCGACGAAAACGTGCGGCGGGTCTATCTGGGGCAAAGTTTCCGCCTCAACTGACGCAGCGGGGAAGCGATGGCACTCAGATCGCGCGTCCATCTTACCAATCAGCAGAGGCTGGCGCTGTCCCCGCACATGCGCGCGGCGATTTCCGTGCTCAGAATGCCCACGGCGACGCTTCTCGAGGATATCGCACGCGAGGCGGCGGAGAACCCGTTTCTCGTGGTCGACAGCCCGCGGACGGCGGGCGGCAATTCGGCCTATGACTACGCTCTGGCCACCGCAGAGGCGCCGGAAAGCCTGCATGACAAGCTCGCCCATCAACTCGCCGTTCAACGTCTCGATGCGGCGGCGGAGGCTGCGGCCGCCTTCCTGATCGGAGAGTTGCGCGAGGATGGTTATCTCGATGTGTCGCTCGAGGAACTTGCCGAAACCACCGGCGCGCCGTTCGCAATCCTCGAAGCCGGGCTGCGCGCCCTGCAACGCTGCGACCCGCCCGGAATTGGCGCGCGCGATCTGCCGGAATGCCTCGCTCTGCAACTGGTCGACACAGGCGTCGCCGAGGATTCCGCGCGCGCGATCACCTCCCATCTTGAAGACTTTGCCGAGGCGCGTTGGGCGCAGCTCGGCCAGGTCCTGCATTTGCCCGCGAACGAACTGGCGCGGATCGCGGACCTGCTCCGCAGCTTTCCCTCAAAACCGATCCAATCGGACGATGCCGCACCCATTGCACTGATTCCGGAAATCCGGATCGATTGCCGGCAAGACCGCGTCGAAGCTCGGCTGAACAGTGCGACCTTACCGAGCGTATCGGTGCTGACCACTGACCGCGCCAGCCTTGATACCGATGAGATGAAAGGGCTTTTCGAACGCGCGGCCGCCTTCTCCGATGCGATTTCCGCGCGGCTCGCGACACTCCTGCGCATCGCTTCCGTGGTCGCGGAAAAGCAGAAGGTCTTCTTCCTGAACGGGCATGAGAAAATCGCGCCCCTGACGCGCGGCGAGATCGCCGAAATGCTCCAGCTCCACCCCTCGACCGTAGGCCGCGCCATCGCCGGCAAGGCGCTCACCGCCGACGGAAGGGTCTATGCCTTCGGCCACTTCTTTCCACGGGCCCTGGTCACGCACGGTGGTGGCGTTTCGTCCTTCGACATCCAGCGCCGAATTCGCTTTCTTGTTGAGCGGGAAGATTCCTCTGCACCCCTTGCGGATGCCGAGATTCAGACCCAACTCCAGAATGAAGGCGTTGACATCGCACGTCGAACTGTCGCCAAATACCGGAAATGTTTGCGCATACCCTCATCCTTCGCGCGCCGGTCTCGCAAGCTTCTTGCGAAGGGTGGAACACAGGCCGCGCCGCGGCCATAATCCCCAGTTTCAGCGACTCCACGCCCGTTCGCGAACGGAAGGTGTGGACAAATCTATGGAGGTGACATGCGGTACCAGATCAGCGGAAGACAGATTGATGTGGGTGAGGCCCTTCAAACCCATGTGAAGTCCGAGCTGGGCGAAACGGTCGAGAAGTATTCGCAGCGCCCGACCGACGCGAGTGTGATCTTTTCGCGTATGGCGCACGAATATGCCTGCGAGGCGACCGTTCACCTCTCGACCGGCCTGACCGCAGCCGCCAAGGGCCACGCGAATGAGATCTACGCCGCCTTCGAGAACTGCCGCGAGAAAATGGACAAGCAGCTGCGCCGCTACAAGCGCCGTCTGAAGGACCACCACCGCGAAAGATCCGAACCTGTTGTGTTCGCGGGTGCACCCATGTATGTGCTCGCCGCAAATGATGGAACGCCGGATTCGGAGCCTGACAGCCTCCAGCCGATGATCATCGCCGAGATGGAAGCGCAGATCCCTTCGCTGTCCGTCGGTGAGGCGGTGATGCAGATGGAGCTGACGGGGGCGCCGCTTCTGGTGTTCCGCAATGAAAAGAACGCTCGGGTGAATGTGGTTCACCGGCGCGACGACGGAAACTTCGGTTGGATTGATCCGGCCAGCATGTAGGGCGCGTTGCAAAAGGCGCGGAACCGAATAGGCACATGGAACTATCAACCCTTCTGAAACCGGCGGCTGTCCGGGTTGTGGGTCACGTAACGAGCAAGAAGCGGCTCTTTCAGGACCTCGCGGAGATCGCCGCCACCGTCTACGGACTTCCCGCTGCGGAAACCGTGGACGCCCTGCAGGAACGCGAAAGCCTCGGGCCGACCGGCGTCGGCCACGGCGTCGCGCTTCCCCACGCGCGGCTGCATGGGATCGACAAGGTGATCGGCGTTTTCATGCGGCTGGAAAAGCCTTTGGACTTCGACTCGGTCGACCGTCAGCCCGTCGATCTGATCTTCGCGCTCTTTGCACCGAAGGATTCCGGCGTGGATCATCTCAAGGCGCTCGCGCTCGTGTCGCGGACAATGCGCGACGCGGCCACCTGCGCCAAGCTTCGCTCGAACGACGATCCCGCGACGCTTCATGCCGTCCTGACCGAGGCGCGGTCGAGCCAGGCCGCCTAAAGCGCCGTGAGCTCGGGCGCATAGCCGAACGTCTGATAGTCGCGGCCATAGGCAGCATGAGCCGCTGTCTGGACTTCGCGGTCGCAGAACCTCATCAGCCTTTCACGCTCCGCCCGCAAGGGATGGGAAACCCCCATGTCGGGCGCAGGCGCGCCCATGAGCGTCGCAAGATGGCCGAGATCCGCCACCAGCGTTTCGGCGCGGGCGATAAGGTCCGGGGCGGAGAATTGCGCCACCCCCTGAAGGACCGAGCTTTGGCTGGCCCAGAGGATATTCTGCTGGACCGGCGTCTGGCCGCTCAGATTGGCCCGCAGAAACCGCAAGACGCCGAGGAACGCCGCCCGCTCGGCCTCGGGCGCAAGATCGGATGGATCAGCCGTGGCGACAGGCGCGTTCCATTCCTCCTTCAGTCCGATGCGGAGCCCTTCGAAATCCGCATCCGTCATGATCCTGCGAAAGATCGCATAGGCGCGGTCGAGCGGATGCCGGACAAGCGTGAAACTGCGGTGGCCGGGCCGGTCGCGCATCCAGTCCCTCAGCGTCCTTTGTGTGAATCCCTCGGCCAACCCGCCACCGCCAAGGCGCGAGAGCCAGCCGCGGATGCTGTCGTCGCCCAGGGGCGGGATCGGCAGATAAAGCAGCGGCGCCCCGGCCGCCGCCACAGCGCGCGGCACACCGGGACCGCGGCGTGGCTCGAAATTCGGCAGCCGCGACAGGGCGGCCCAGTCAATATCGCCCAGCGCCTTTTCCATCGCTGCAAAATTTCGGACCTTCTCGGACACCGGCTCGGGGTTTTGCGGGACGAACTTGCGCGAGATGCGGCTGACCGCGCCCGCCGCGCCCAGAAACTTCAGAAGGCCGTTGATGATCTCGACCGACTGCACATCCTCATAGTCGAGGTAGAAGGCGGTCTGACCGGAAAGTTGCAAGGCGTTCAGGACATGCTGCTGGAAACCCTGCCGCGCATCGAGAAAGGCAGCGAAATCTTCGGCGACGAAGGCGGGTTTGGGCGTCTGGCGCCCGCGCACATCCGACATCCGCCAATTGCCGGTGTTGCGCGCGATCTTCAGGCTCACATAGCTCTCGACCGGATTGCGGGTCAGCACGATCTTGGCGCAGCGCGGATCGGCGAGGATCTCGGGCAGGACGCGCGGGTCGTGGTCGTGGAAAAAGCGAAAGCCGTTCAACCCCGGCCCGCCCCTCAGACGCTCCAGCAGCAGCAGCGGTGCGGCGTCGCGCTCGGCTTTGGTCACGCCGAGGATCTCATCCCTGTTTGGTCCACCGATATGGATCGGATTGAAAGCCTCGCCGTGGCCAGCGACGCCTTCGGCTTGGTTGAGCGTCTCTTCGAGAAGGTTCGAACCTGTCCGCATCTCGGCCAGAATGACGAATAGATCGAATTTCGGTTCCAAGGCTCAGGCCTTTCAGCGCACGATATAGGGTTTGCCGTGCGCTTCGGACGCCGGGCGGGGGTCATCGGCGCTGGCGACGAAATCACCCATCACGATCGGCTGCATGCCCTGGTTCTTCAACGCCTGAAGGAACTGGCCAAAGCCGCTCAGTTCCACAAGCCGCGGCGCCTCGGTCGGCAGCCGCCCGGCTTGCGGGCGGATTTCGTCGATGATCGTCTGCAAGGCCTCCATCGGGCTTTCGAGGAATTCCGCCATGGTCCAGATCCTTACCCGTGCCTTGACGAAATTCGTCCGCAGGATCGCCAGATGATCGGACTCGATCCGCTGAAGCCGGGCCGCTTCCTTGCGAATGTCCGAGAAGTTCATGTTCGACCGCAGCAGTGGCACCGCCCAGGTGCCCGAGATCACCGAAATCTGCGCATTGGGATCGGTGGCGAGGAACCAGTTGCAATCCTGATTGTCGCGCGGCGAAAACTGGAAGCACTGCCGTTCACCGCGCGTGTTCCAGATGAGATTCGTCAGGAATGAACGCGGATTGTAGTCGCGCAAGGTGGCGCTCTCCGACAGACAGCCATTATAGACCGCCTCCCCGCCCGCGAACTCCACCCTGTCGGGCGCGAAGAGATGGCCGTGGACGCGGCCGCCCACCGTCTTTGCCAGCCAGAGGTCGAACTCCTCGAAGAGGTCGGAAAAGCCGTGGAAGACCGAATAAGGCCCGGCGGTCTTGCCGTTCTCGTGATCAAGTTGGGGAAAGCGGCTCTGCATGTAAAGCCCGGGCCGCCCGCGCGACCGCCGTTCGACGGCGCGCGAAAAGAGCCGGTCGATCTTTTCCGGCGCGGGTTCCGCCCTCAGGCCCTCGCCGGGTTTCTGCGTCAGGAAGATACCGTAAAGCCGCTCCGCATCCGGCCAGATCTTGCGCGCGACAAAGCAATCCGACCGTCGCAAGAGTTGCAGATGGTCGTCGTAGAAGACATGCGGCTTGCCCTCGAAGTCGAACTTCGACAGCGTCAGCGACCGGCCTTCGATCTCCACCGAATAAAGCCGGGCGAGGGTCTGGAAATAGCTCTCATCCGGAATCCAGACGGTGCGGAAATAGCGGTCATGCAGCGCACGGTCGGGGTCGTCGAGGATCGCCGACAGGGTCTGCCGCGTCAGGCACCACCATTGCGAGCCCATGTGCGGGACGATGCCTTTCGGCAGGCGCCGGCGTACCTTGAATCGCCGTTGCAGGCTGACCGCCACATCGAAGAGCCGCCGGTGGCTGCGCCAGCCGAACGGAAAGTGCAGCGAAAAGCGTTCGGAATCGAGCCCGCCCTTGGTCCAGGTGACATCCGCCGTGGTGACGCTCTCGATGAAATCGGTCTGCGGCCGCGCCGCCAGATAGGCTTTCAGCTCCTCCACCGGCCGCAAGGGCAGGCAGGCGCCGGACGCCAGATAGACATGCCGGATCGACGGATGCTTGCGCAGGATCTGTTCGCCCGCGGCCTGCGTCGCCGCGACCAGCGACCACGTCCCCCAGACGCAAGCGTAGCGTTTTGAAAAGCTGACATTCTCCAGATCGGCAACACGGCGGACGAAATCGTCAAACTCCTCCTCCGCGACGCGCCGGTCGACATGGATGACCACGGGGCATCCCGCCTCGGACCAGTAACGCGCCACCTGTGCCGCGCGGCTCAGCGCGGTGTGGCACATCATGATGAAGCCGAGCGTCATGCCCAGTTCCCCTTCGACATGAGCCCGAGGATCTCAAGCTGGCGCCAGTTGACGTACTTCTCCGACCATTTGTTGCACAGCCGCACATCGTCGCGCAGCGCCTCCGCATAAGCGGAATATTCGCGGCTGTCGGCGAAATGCTCCTTCCGCTCCAGTTCTTCCGCGACCTTGTGCGGCAACGTCGACAGGAATTTGGCATGCAGCAAACAGCCCGAGGCCCGTTCTCCGCCCCATTCGTCATAGACGTTGTTCAGACCGCGCGGCAGAAGCATGTGGGTGGAACTGGCAAAGCAGAACGGCCGCTCCCATTTGACCAGCGGAATCTTGTTCAGCGACGGCGCCTTGACCGGATCGTCGGCGAACATCACGCGCGCCCTTGCTCCGCCCTGAATCCAGAGGTTGCCGTAAAGCGGATTGCGCGAAATCGTGTAGTTGCCGCCGTCGAAGTGATCGGCGATCTCAAAGGGATTTGTGCCGGGGTGATAGGTTTCCTCATCGACGCGGCCCTTGGGATACATGTCCAGCACCATCGCCGGGAAGGCCGACATGTCGTAGGAATCGAGCCAGTCGGTCAGCGCCCGGATCGGCCTCGTATCGCAGAAGGGATAGACGAAGAATTCATCGATATCGACGGCCAGAACCCAATGCCGCCGCGCATGGCGCATCAGGATCCAGTTGATCCAGTCAAGCCCGTAGCGCGCTGCCTTGTAGCTCCCCCTGGTGGACCACACCGTCACGTCGGGCTGCACCGAGAGATAGGCGAGCGATCCGTCGTCCGAGCCGTTGTCGATCATCAGGAAGTGGTTGATGCCCAGGCCGCGATAGTAGTGCATGAACCAGGGCAGCATCGTCATCTCGTTCCGCAGAACGGCGACCAGCAGGATCGAGTCCTTGCCTATCGCCTCCAGCCGGTCGGTCACGGGGCGAAGTTGGCGACGCTTTCGAAAGGCGCGATAGCGCAGGAGCTTGCGGCGAGCGCGAAGCCGGTATCGCTGCCAGAGGTTCATGCCTGCGTCTATCTCCCGATATTCCCGCGGTCTTCACGCCGTCCGGCGGCATTCCGTCTGCCACACCTTACGAAGGGAGAATACAGAGCGATGAATGGTTGGTAAACGATTGAGTTCACGCGGCGCTCTTGCCCTGCGCCGGGCGGCTTCAGCCTTTGAAACCCGGCCCCCGATGCCAGCGCCAGGCGTCGGCGATCATCGTCGCCATGTCCGACCGCTTCGGCCGCCAGCCGAGATCCCGCATCGCGCGCTCGCTGCCCGAGACGAGTTTGACCGCATCGCCCGCGCGACGCGCGCCATAGATCACCGGCACCTCGCGGTTGGTGACCCGGCCCGATTGCGCAATGACCTCGCGCACGGAAAAGCCACTGCCGGTGCCAAGACAGAAGACGTTGTTGCCCTTGCCCTCCTCCAGCCATTTCAGGCCGAGGACATGGGCGTCCACCAGATCGGAGACATGCACATAGTCGCGGATGCAGGTGCCGTCCGGCGTCGGATAATCGGTGCCGAAGACCGTCAGCGCCGGGCGCTTGCCGTCCACTGCATCCAGCATGAGGGGGATAAGATGCGTCTCGGGCTGATGGAATTCGCCAACCTCGCCATCGGGGTCCGCGCCCGCGACGTTGAAATAGCGGAAGATCACGCTTTGCAGCCCTTGACTGGCGCCGAAATCGCCAAGCATCTGCTCGATGGCGAGCTTCGACTTGCCATAGGCGTTCAACGGCGCTTGCGGCGTGTCCTCATTCAGAAGAACGCCGTCATGGTCTCCATAGGTCGCACAGGTCGAGGAGAAGACGAAACTGCGACACCCGGCGGCCAGCGCCGCCTCGATCAGGTTCAGCGCGCCGTTGACATTCTGCCGCCAGTATAACCCCGGATCGCGCATCGCATCGCCGACCAGGCTGAGGGCGGCGAAATGCATCACCGCCTCGGGCCGGTACCGGGCAAAAACCTCATCCAGCCGCGCGCGGTCAGTCAGGTCGCCCTCTTCGAGCGGACCAAACCGCACGGCATCGCGCCAGCCGGTCGAGAGGTTGTCGAAGGTGACCGGCACAAACCCCGCGTGCTGCAAAGCCTTGCAGGCATGGGCGCCGATGTAGCCGGCGCCACCCGTAACCAGGATGTGTCGCGGCATTCCTCCTACTCGGCCGCCTTCCGCATCGCGGTCATGCTGAGCAGGAACTGGTGGAATTCGTCATGCAGCTCGTCCCGCGCGAGGCCGAAGGCCACGGTCGCCTGAAGAAACCCGGCCTTCGATCCGCAGTCGAAACGCTGGCCGCGGAAACGGTAGCCATAGACGTTGTTCGACTGCCTGATCTCTTCCGCGATGGCGTCGGTCAACTGGATCTCCCCGCCCGCGCCCTTCTTGCGGCGGTTGAGGTTCTCCATCACCTGCGGCGTCAGGATATAGCGCCCGATCACGGCAAGGTTCGACGGCGCCTCGGCAGCCTTCGGCTTCTCCACCATGCCCTTCACGGACACGAGCGCGCCCATGTCATTGGAGATGTCGAGCACACCGTAGGACGAGGCCTTGTCATGCGGCACTTCCATCGCCGCCACGATATTACCGCCGGTTTCTGCATGGGCCTCGACCATCTGCTGGAGGCAGGGTTTTTCGGCCGCGATCACGTCATCCGGCAGCAGGACCGCGAAGGGCTCATCTCCCACAAGACGGCGCGCGCACCAGACCGCGTGGCCCAGCCCCATGGGCTTTTGCTGGCGGACATAGGCGATGGCGCCCGATTCCATGTCGGTGTCTTTGAGGATCTTCAGTAGGTCCTTCTTGCCCTTCCGCTTCAACTCCGCCTCGATCACCGGCGCATGGTCGAAATAGTCCTCAAGTGCGGACTTGCCACGCGAGGTGACGAAAATGAACTCCTTGATGCCCGCCGCGCGTGCTTCGTCGATCGCATACTGGATCAGCGGACGATCGACGAGTGTCATGATCTCTTTCGGGATCGACTTGGTCGCGGGCAGAAATCGCGTCCCCAGACCGGCAACAGGAAAGATCGCCTTCGTGACTTTGCGCTTCATCTTTTCACCATCTCATTCCGTACCTGTAGCCCGGCCGGCCCTGAGGTTCGGTCCGTGCCACCATTAGAATTCTCCGCGTCCCCGGGGACAAGGATATGACAGATTGGGTCATCTCAGGGGGGGAAATTGCTCGCATAAATATCTCTTTGGCAACGGTATGCCTGCAAACAAGCGGATTGTAGTCTGGAATTCCACAACCTTGGGCGAATCTCTGCCCCCGCAAACTGCCATTTCAGCCTCAAATCGCTCACCGCATCCCCATGTCTGCCATCATGGCCTCGATTCGAGCAACGTCCCCGGGATTGTTGAGTTCCCAGAATTGCCGCCCCTGCGATTCGACCTCGACGCAGAGGACCGGCCTTTCGCGTTCAAGAAAGCGAAGCTGCTCCAGCCCTTCGAGCGTCTCAAGCACACCGGCCTCCCAGCGCGGATAGGCCGCGAGTGCGGCGGGGCGGTAGGCGTAGACGCCGACATGGTGAAAGACTGGCGTCGGCTCATCGTCAGCATAGGTCCGCCCGACGAAGGGAATGACCTCCTTGGAGAAATAAAGCGCCTTGTGATCGCGCCCGAAGACCGCCGTGGTGCCGCCGACGCGGCCCTCGCGGCGATCCTGAAGGAAACCGTTCAGCGCGCGGCCATCGCAGCGCAGCACCGGCGTCGCCACCTCGGCCACCGGATCGGCGGCAAGCCCGGCAACCAGCGCCTCGACGAACCAGTGCGGTGTCAGCGGCGCATCGCCCTGAAGGTTGACGACGATCTCATGGCCGCCACCCAGCCGGTCATAGGCCTCGGCACAGCGTTCGGTGCCGTTGCGGCAGGTCTCGGATGTCATCACAACTTCGGCGCCAAAGCCCTCGGCCTCGGCCCGGATACGGTCGTCATCGGTCGCCACGACGACGCGGGCCACGCCCGCGACCTCCATCGCCGCTTCCCAGCTGCGCCGGATCAGGCTGCGCGCCTGCCCGTCCGCGCCGCGCAACGCCACGAGCGGCTTGCCCGGATAGCGCGACGACGCATAGCGCGCCGGTATGACGATGAGAACACTCACTCTTTGACCAGAAGCACACCGGGCGCATAGGCGATGAAGAACGGGTTCTCGAACCCCGGCTTGCCATAGGTGAACGTCGTTTGATCGTCGAATCGCACCATCTCGCCGCCGGCGCCGCGCAGGACCGCATCGCCCGCGGCGGTATCCCATTCCATCGTCCGGCCAAGGCGCGGATAGAGGTCGGCCTCCCCCGTCGCCACCAGACAGAACTTCAGCGAAGACCCCGCCGAGGTCATGTCGCGGACCGCATACTGGCCGATGTAGTCGTCCGTCGCCTGGTCGCGATGCGACTTCGACGCGACGACCATCAGCGCACGGTTGTCGGGAACCGAGACGGTGATCGGATGAACCTCGCGCGGTTGGTCCTTGTCGAAAGGCCCCGTCTCTTCGACCGAACGCCCATCCGGCAGCGTATAGAATAGCCGCCCCTTGGCGGGCGCGTAGACGACACCGCGAACGGGCACGCCGTCTTCGACATAGGCGATGTTCACCGTGAAATCGCCACGCCGCTGGACGAATTCCTTGGTCCCGTCCAGGGGATCGACGATCAGGAAGGTGGAGACGCTTTGCCCGTGGCTCGCCGCCTGTTCCTCGGTCACCAGTGCGGTCTGCGGGAATGCCTCGGCCAGCCCTTCGGAGATCAACGCATCGGCGGCTTCGTCCGCCGCCGTGACCGGGCTTGCGTCGGATTTCGACCGCACCTCGAAATCGGCGCTGTCGTAGATCTCCATGATGCGGTCCCCGGCTTCAAGCGCCAGACGGCGGATGACGGGGGTCAGACGATCGAAGTCCAAAGCTCTCTCCTCGGTTTCGTCCGTATTGAACGGCTTTCCGCCGCCCCTTATGATCGCAGGTAAAGACAACGGCAAGAATTCCGTGCAATTCAGGGCTTTGGATTGCGTCTCATGGCCAGAAGGCGGCGTTACGGCATGTTCAGGATTGAAAGGCGGCAAACGAGGCTTCAGGCGGCGGGACGGACGCTGGACCTGATCTATCACAATACCGTGCGTTCCGTGCGCCGTGGCCATGCGAACGCGCTGATTGGGCTGATCGGCAATATTTTCCAGACGCTGATCTTCATCGCGGTCTTCTATGCGCTCGCCCATGTTCTCGGGATGCGGGGGGCGGCGATCCGGGGCGACTACATTCTCTACCTGATGACCGGCATCTTCACCTTCATGACCAACACCAAGACGATGGGTGCGGTCGCCGGGGCCGAGGGACCGGCCTCGGCCATGATGCAGCACGCCCCGATGACGACGGCCGTCGCCATCACCTCGGCCGCGCTTGGCGCACTTTACACCCAGGTGCTGTCGATGGTGGCCATCCTCGGCGTCTATCACCTCGCGGTGACACCGCTGGAAATCCACGATCCGATCGGCGTGGCGGCAATGGTGCTTCTCGCCTGGTTCAGCGGCGCCTGTGTCGGGCTGGTGGTCCTGTCGCTGAAGCCCTGGGCGCCGGGTTTCACCGGCATGGCGACCGCGCTCTATTCCCGCGCCAACCTGATCTTTTCCGGCAAGATGTTCGTGGCGAATTCACTGAGCTACCACCTGCTGAAGTTCTTCGACTGGAACCCGCTCTTTCACATCATCGATCAGGCGCGGGGCTTTGCCTTCATCAATTACTACCCGCACAATTCCACGATCACTTACCCGGTCTATGTCAGCCTCGCGCTGCTCATGCTTGGCCTCATGGGGGAATTCTACGGCCGCCGCCACGTCTCGATGAGTTGGTTCGCCGGGAAGTAAGCCAAGGCGCCCATCCGCCCTAGTCCACCACCCGCAGCGTCAGATTGATCCGCCCGCCCTTTGGCAGCAGGGTCGAGGTTCCGGGCGCAATCCGGTCGATGCCGTGATAGGCCAGCCGCGCCTCACCGCCGAGCGTCAGCACATCCCCGGACCGCAGCCAGACCGATGCCGTCTTGCCGCCGCGCTCGGTCCCGCCGATCCGAAAGCGGGCATCGTCGCCAAGGCTGATCGACAGCACCGGCCAGGCGAAATCCTTCTCATCGCGGTCCTGATGCAGCCCCATGCGGGCGCCCTCGGCGTAGAAGTTGACCAGACAGCAATCCGGCGCACGATCAGGCCCGACCAGCTCATGCCAGACCGCCAACACCGATGCCGGAATGGCAGGCCAGGGCGTCCCCTCGGGATGGGTCGCGCTGTAGCGATAGCCGCGCCGGTCCGCGACCCAGCCGTAGCGCCCGGCCGAGGTCATCTTCACCGACATCGGCTTGCCCCACGGCGTCATCGGTGAAAAGAGCGGGGCCGCCGCCACGACGGCGCGAATGTCCGCCACGATCCGGTCCTGCAGAGGCGGCGACAGATAGCCCGGATAAAGCGCCGCCTCGCCGATGGCGACCGCATCGGGTCGATCCGGCGGATGGGCGGGGGTTTGTTGCGGGTTTTCCAAGATTTTCACCGATTTTCGTGGTTCAGCGACGCTTGCAGCACCATTCCGCCCTCCTTATATACCCCACGAAGCTGGTCGGGCAGGCCCGGCCGAAATCATGGGATCGGCGCCAGAGGCCGTAATCGGATCCGGCGCCTACATATCGCCGAAGGAAAGGTACTACATATGGCTAAAGTCATCGGGATTGACCTTGGGACCACGAACTCCTGCGTCGCCATCATGGACGGGTCGCAGCCGCGCGTGATCGAGAATTCCGAGGGCGCGCGCACCACGCCCTCGATCGTCGGTTTCACCGACACCGAACGCCTCGTCGGCCAGCCGGCCAAGCGTCAGGCGGTCACCAACCCCACCAACACCGTCTTCGCCGTCAAGCGCCTCATCGGCCGCCGCATGGGCGACGCCGAAGTCGAGAAGGACAAGAAGCTTGTCCCCTATGCCATCGTGAACGGCGGCAACGGCGACGCCTGGGTCGAAGTGAAGGGTGAGAAATACTCCCCCGCACAGATCTCCGCCGTGATCCTTCAGAAGATGAAGGAAACCGCTGAATCCTATCTCGGCGAAGAGGTCACGCAGGCCGTCATCACGGTTCCCGCCTATTTCAACGACGCCCAGCGTCAGGCCACCAAGGACGCCGGCAAAATCGCCGGCCTCGAAGTGCTGCGCATCATCAACGAACCGACGGCGGCGGCGCTCGCCTACGGCCTCGACAAGAAGGAAACCAAGACGATCGCGGTCTATGACCTCGGCGGCGGCACCTTCGACATCACCATCCTCGAGATCGACGACGGCCTCTTCGAGGTGAAGTCCACCAACGGCGATACCTTCCTCGGCGGTGAAGACTTCGACATGCGCATCGTGCAGTACCTCGCCGATGAGTTCAAAAAGGAACACGGCGTCGACCTCTCGGGCGACAAGATGGCGCTCCAGCGCCTGAAGGAAGCGGCCGAAAAGGCGAAGATCGAGCTTTCGTCCAGCCCAGCAGACCGAGATCAACCAGCCGTTCATCTCGATGGACAAGAACACCGGCACGCCGCTTCACCTCGTGATGAAGCTCACGCGGTCCAAGCTGGAAAGCCTCGTCGCCGACCTCATCAAGAAGTCGATGAAGCCCTGCGCCGACGCCCTCAAGGATGCCGGTCTCTCGAAAGGCGACATCGATGAGGTTGTCCTCGTCGGCGGTATGACCCGGATGCCGAAGGTCATGGAAGAAGTGAAGACCTTCTTCGGCAAGGAACCCCACAAGGGCGTGAACCCGGACGAAGTCGTGGCCCTCGGTGCCGCGATCCAGGCCGGCGTCCTGCAAGGCGACGTGAAGGACGTGGTCCTGCTCGACGTGACGCCGCTGTCGCTCGGGATCGAGACGCTCGGCGGGGTCTTCACCCGCCTCATCGACCGCAACACCACGATCCCGACCAAGAAGTCCCAGGTGTTCTCCACCGCCGAGGACAACCAGAACGCGGTGACCATCCGGGTCTTCCAGGGCGAACGCGAAATGGCGGCCGACAACAAGATGCTCGGTCAGTTCAACCTTGAGGAAATCCCGCCCGCACCGCGTGGCCTGCCGCAGATCGAGGTCACCTTCGACATCGACGCCAACGGCATCGTCCATGTCGGCGCCAAGGACAAGGGTACCGGCAAGGAACAGCGGATCACCATCCAGGCCTCTGGCGGCCTCTCGGACGAAGAGATCGAAAAGATGGTCCGCGACGCCGAGGCCAATGCCGAAGGCGACAAGGCCCGCAAGGATCTGGTCGAAGCCAAGAACCAGGCCGAAAGCCTGATCCACTCGACCAAGAAGGCGCTCGACGAGCATGGCGACAAGGTCGATGCCTCGACCGTCGAGGCGATCGAACTTGCCATCGGCGCGCTCGAGGAATCGCTCAAGTCCGAAGATGCCGGCAAGATCAAGGGCGGCATCCAGAACCTGACCGATGCGTCGATGCGTCTGGGCGAGGCGATCTACAAGGCGCAGGCCGCCGAAGCGGGTGGTGCCTCGGACGAAGAAGGAGGCCCGCGCAGCGTCGATGACGATATCGTGGATGCCGATTTCGAAGACCTCGGCGACGACCGCAAGCGCAAGTAACGCGACCTGAACCACCGGGGCCGGCCTGACTTCGGTCGGGTCGGCCCGCGCGTTCTGCGAAAGGAACTCGAATGGCGAAACGCGACTTTTACGAGGTTCTGGGTGTGTCGCGCGGCGCTTCCGCCGAGGAGATCAAGAAGGCCTATCGCACCAAGGCCAAGGAACTCCACCCGGACCGCAACAAGGACAAACCGGACACCGAGGCCCAGTTCAAGGAAGTGAACGAGGCTTACGAGATCCTGAAGGACGAAAGCAAGAAAGCCGCCTATGACCGCTTCGGTCACGGTGCCTTTGACGGCAGCATGGGCGGCGGCCCGCGCGGCGGTCCCCAGGGCCACGGCGACTTCGCATCGGCCTTTTCGGATGTCTTCGAAGATCTCTTCGGCGATTTCATGGGTCAGCGCGGCGGACCGGGCGGGCGGCAGCGCGCGCAGCGCGGCTCCGACCTGCGCTACAACATGCGCGTCACGCTGGAAGAGGCTTTCTCTGGCGTCCAGAAGACGATCAGCGTCCCGACCTCGGTCGCCTGCGGCACCTGTAGCGGCACCGGCGCCGAAGGCGGCGCGGAACCGCAGACCTGTCCGACCTGTGCGGGCATGGGCAAGGTCCGCGCGCAGCAGGGCTTCTTCACGGTCGAACGCACCTGCCCGACCTGCGGCGGCCTCGGCCAGACCATCAAGAACCCCTGCAAGTCCTGCCACGGCGCGGGCCGCATCGAAAAGGACCGCTCGCTTTCGGTCAATATCCCGGCGGGGGTCGAGACCGGAACCCGCATCCGTCTTGCAGGCGAAGGCGAGGCCGGCATGCGCGGCGGCCCTGCGGGGGATCTCTATATCTTCATCGAGGTCCGCGAACACGCCCTCTTCCAGCGCGACGGCGTGAACCTTTACTGCCGTGTGCCGGTGGCGATGGCCACCGCCGCGATGGGTGGTGAGGTCGAGGTGCCGACCATCGACGGCGGCCGCAGCCGCGTGAAGGTCCCCACAGGGGCGCAGACCGGCAAGCAGATGCGCCTGCGCGGCAAGGGCATGCCGGCGCTCAGGGGCGGCGGCAGCGGCGACATGCTGATCGAGATCGCGGTCGAGACGCCGGTGAACCTGACCTCGCGCCAGAAAGAACTTCTGCGCGAGTTCCAGGATCTCAGCAAGGACAACAACCCCGAAGGGTCGTCTTTCTTCTCCAAGGTTAAAAGCTTCTGGGATGGCATGAAGGGGTGAACAGCGGTCCGGGCTGAAAGCCCGAATTGATCGCTCCGGTGGAGCGATCAAAGCTGTGAACGCCTGTTGCGCAAGCAACAGGCCGGGCGAGTGACGGCCGGGGCTTTTGGCCCCGGCGAAATCGCTCCAGTGGAGCGATTTCAGTCACGAACGCACGCCGCCTTGGCGGCGGGCCGGGAGAGTTTAGCCCCAAGCGACCGCCCAAAGCCGCGCGCGCCTGACTTGGCGCGGGCGCCCACCCAGGGTCGGGCGCGTCCCTCCGCAGATGTGAGGAGAAGGTCAGCAACACGCGGTGGCCCGTCGTTAATCTTTCCCCCCGCACTACCGCCATTTCCGGCAACAATCGCCCGAACGCACACCGAGAACTCGCAGAAAATGCTGCGCCTGCGGTATGCACAGCTTGTGTACGCCCGGTGCATAGCTTGTGCATCACGATTTTCCGCGTCTCAGCGCCGCCGTTAACCCTTCCTTCACCAAGCCGCGCGAGGGTTGAGGCATGTCCTCTCCGCTCGCCTTTCACGAAGCCCCCCTGCCGCTCTTCGAGCCCGATGAAGCGGTCGGGAGCCCTCTTTCAGGCGACCGCCTGCCCTCCTACATCAAGGATCACCGACAGCGTCTGCGCGCCCGGTTCATGGACGGCGGTGCTTCCGCGATGCCGGATTATGAACTGCTGGAACTGGTCCTCTTCCGCGCCATTCCGCGGCAGGATGTGAAGCCTTTGGCGCGGCTTCTCCTCGACCGCTTCGGCGATTTCAACCGCGTCCTTTCCGCCCCGGCGCAGCGGCTGGGTGAGGTGAAGGGCGTCGGCGAAGCGGTGATTCAGGAACTCAAGATCGTCGAGGCCGCCGCCCATCGGCTGGCCCGCGCCAAGGTCCTGAACCGCCCGGTTCTCTCGTCCTGGGATCAGCTCATGGACTACTGCCGCAGCGCGATGGCGCATGGTGAGATCGAGCAGTTCCGCGTCCTCTATCTCGACCGCAAGAACGTCCTCATCGCAGATGAACAGCAGGCGAAGGGCACCGTCGATCACGTCCCGGTCTATCCGCGCGAAGTGATAAAACGGGCGCTGGAGATCAACGCCAGCGCCTTGATATTAGTACATAATCACCCTTCGGGGGATCCTACACCCTCGGATCAGGATATTCGCCTGACCGGCATGATCTGTGCCGCGGCCGAGCCGATGGGGATCGTCGTCCACGACCACCTCATCATCGGCAAGACCCGCGATCTCAGCTTCCGGTCGGAAGGCCTGCTGTAGCGCTCACTCGGTTGCGGTGGCGACCGTCATCGGGCCATCCCAGCCCGGCAGCGGGGCGATGACCAGATCGCCGATGGCGTCACATTCCGGCAGCGACTGGCTTAGCGTATCGCGCAAGACGATCTGACCAGCCGCCATGGAAACCACATGGGCCTTGACGGCGCGCCCACAGGTCATCGCGGTGACTTCCGCCTCGGCTTCCATGCCGATCGTCTTGGCGTCGCGGCTCGCCGTATAGATCTCTGCCAGGATCGGATGTTCGACTGTCGGATCGCCCAAAGTTACCACGCTGGCGCCACCCTGGACTGCCGGATCGCCCGGCACAGCGGCGGAATAGTATCCCGCCTCACCGAAAGCCGCGCCATTTTCATAGGCGTTTAGATGGAGATCGCCGCCGCCCGAAATTGCGAACCGGCGCAACATGTCCAGTTCCGGCACCGTTCTCTCCGCCGTCAACGGCGCGCCCTCCGCAAAGGCGGCCTCGACCGTAGCATCCCGCATCATGGCCGGAATCACGAAATCAGCCATACCCGCCGCATCCGTCAGCATAGCGAAGGAAAGACCCGCGTGGCTGAAGATCACACGCTCGGACGGATGGCAGGGCGCCGAAAGCCTCGCTTTGAGGATACCCCGCGCGCCGACACTCAGCGACAGATCCGAGGCGCCGCAGGGGATTCCGAAGACGCTGTATTGCTCATCCGCGTCGGTCTTGGGGAGTTCATATGTATCGGCAACGGCGTCCATGCGCGCGGCAAGCAGCACACCGGAGGAAAGCGTCGTGACCGGCGCTGCTGGAAAGTCGGGAAGGCGGCTTACGTCGCGGGTTGGGACCACGGCAGCAACCGGCTTAGCCGATGCGGACGCGACAGGTGCCGTCGTTTCCGCCGCAGGCGTCGCGGTGTCAGGCGCGCCACGCGCCTTGCCGCCGAACACCACACCGTTCTGCATTACATGTCCGGTCGCGGCCGCCAGAAAGAAGGTGGTGCCGACAGTCAGAATTCTGCGTTTCATTGGAAGACGCGCCTCCGCAAACATTGTTCTGTTCACGGATACCGAAGGATCGGGGCAGCATCGGGGCCACCGCATGACATCGCAGAATCGCGAAACAATCGCGAGTCATACAGGATGTTGGAGGAAACCAACGGAGCGCACCAAGATGATGGCGCGATTGTTTTTAACGCCCCGAAGCGGCGCCACATTTTGACCGCTTTCACCACGACCGCGACGGAATCGGGGTGTTTGGGTCGGCTCAGGCGAGTCGGCCGTGGCAGTGCTTGAACTTGTCGCCTGACCCACAGGGGCAAGGATCGTTGCGTCCGGGATTGCCCCAGGTAGAAGCGTCCGCCGGATCGAAACCCGCGATCAGCGGTTCCGGCGCGGCCCCGCCAGCAATCGCTCCCTGCGCGGCTGCGGCCTCAAGAACCTGTTGCGGCGCGTCCGGTTGCTGCGCCATCTGGGCGACCATCTGCTGTTGCTCTTCCTCGGTCAGCGGCCGGACGCGGGACAATTTCTGCGTCACTTCCGAACGCAACCCGTCAAGAAGATTGCCAAAGAGCGCAAAGGCTTCGGTCTTGTATTCCGACAGGGGATCGCGCTGTGCGTAGCCACGGAAACCGATAACCGAACGCAGATGCTCAAGCGTCACCAGATGCTCGCGCCATTTGCCGTCGATGGTCTGCAACAGGAATTGCTTTTCGATCTGCCGCATCATCTCCGGCCCGAAGGCCGCCGCCTTTTCGGCCATCATCGCGTCGCTCGCCTCATAGAGACGCTCGCGGATGGCCTCCTGATCGACGCCCTCTTCCGCTGCCCAAGCCGAAAGCGGCGGGTCGAGCGAAAGCTTGTCCTGCACCTCGGCCAGAAGGCCGTCGGTGTTCCACTGGTCGGCGTAGCTTTTCGGGGGCAGATAGCTGTCCACCAGATCGTCGGCCACCTGATGGCGCATATCCGTCGTGATCTCTTCCAGATCCTCGGCTTCCATGATTTCGAGACGCTGGCTGAAGATGACCTTGCGCTGGTCGTTCATCACGTCGTCGAACTTCAGAAGCTGCTTGCGCATATCGAAGTTGCGGCCTTCGACCTTGGCCTGCGCGCGCTCCAGCGACTTGTTCACCCACGGGTGGATGATCGCCTCACCTTCGCCCATGCCGAGCGACGACAGGACCTTTTCCAGACGCTCGGACCCGAAGATCCGCATCAGGTCGTCTTCGAGGCTGAGATAGAAGGTCGAGCGGCCGGGATCACCCTGGCGGCCCGAACGGCCACGAAGCTGGTTATCGATGCGCCGGCTTTCATGGCGCTCGGTCGACAGGACGAACAGCCCGCCCGCCTCGATGACCTTCTGTTTTTCGGCGGCATGCTCGGCCTCGATCCGGGCGCGGATCTCGTCGGGATGCGCCTCGGGATTGGCCGCAAGCTCTTCCAGTACCTTCATCTCGACGTTGCCGCCAAGTTGAATGTCGGTGCCGCGACCGGCCATGTTGGTGGCGATGGTGACGGCGCCGAGACGCCCGGCATCGGCGACGATCTTCGCCTCCTGCTCATGCTGGCGCGCGTTCAGGACGTTGTGCGTGATGCCTTCTTTCTTGAGGAGCTCGGAGATCTGTTCGGACTTTTCGATCGAGGTCGTGCCGACAAGGATCGGCTGCCCGGCCGCATTGGCCTTCTTGATCCGCCGCAGCACCGCGTCGAGCTTTTCGCGCGCGGTGCGGTAGACCTGATCGTGATCATCTTTCCGTGCGATGGGTTTATTGGTCGGAACCTCGACCACGCCCAGCTTGTAGATATCCATGAATTCGTCGGCTTCGGTCGCGGCGGTGCCGGTCATGCCAGAAAGCTTGTCGTAGAGGCGGAAGTAGTTCTGGAACGTAACGGAGGCGAGAGTCACGTTCTCGGGCTGGATGGTGACGCCTTCCTTGGCCTCGATCGCCTGATGGAGGCCGTCCGACAGGCGGCGGCCCTGCATCATGCGGCCGGTGAATTCGTCGATCAGCATGATCTCGCCATTCCTGACGATATAGTGCTGATCCTTCTGGAACATCGTATGCGCGCGCAGCGCCTGCGCCGCATGGTGCACGATCGTCGTCGATTCCGGATCGTAGAGCGTCTGGCCTTCCGGAAGGACGCCCGCCTCCAGAAGCCGCTGTTCCAGCACCTCGTTGCCTTCTTCGGTGAAGGTCGCGTTGCGCTGCTTTTCGTCGATCTTGTAGTGCTCGGGCGTCAATTCGGGGATGAACTTGTTGAGCGTGACGTAAAGATCGGAGCGGTCCTGGCTCGGCCCCGAAATGATGAGCGGTGTCCGCGCTTCGTCGATGAGGATGGAGTCGACCTCGTCCACGATGGCGAAGTTATGACCGCGCTGCATCATCTCTTCGATCGAGTTGCGCATGTTGTCGCGCAGATAGTCGAACCCAAGCTCATTATTCGTGGCATAGGTCACGTCGGCATTGTACGCCGCCCGCTTTTCCTCAGTCGGCTGATAGGGATAGACGACGCCCGTCGTCATGCCGAGTTGGTGGAAGACTTTGCCCATCCATTCGGCGTCACGCTTGGCTAGGTAATCGTTCACGGTGACGATATGCACACCCTTGCCAGTCAGAGCGTTCAGATAGGCCGGGAGAGTCGCGACGAGGGTCTTGCCCTCACCCGTCTTCATCTCGGCGATATTGCCCTGGTGCAGGAATATCCCGCCCATGAGCTGCACATCGAAGGCACGAAGACCAAGTGCGCGGCGCGCACCCTCGCGGCAGTTGGCGAAGGCTTCGGGCAGCACGGCGTCAAGGCTTTCCCCGCCCTGCACGCGCTCTGCCAAGGCGCGGGTCTTTTCCTTGATCGCCTCGTCGCTCAACGCCTGGAACTCCGGTTCCAGCGCATTGATCTTCGCAACAAGCGGGCGCACCGACTTGACCTTGCGGTCGTTCGGCGTACCAAAGACCTTCTTCGCAATTGTAGCGACGCCCAGCATTTTTTCTCCGCTCGGGTTCGAATGACAGTTTCTTGTGATTGCTGGCCTTGCCGCGCCTTCTTCCCTTGCCTAGAACGGCTGCGAAAAGACGGGCGGCATGGCCTTCACAGGACCCAACGCGATGTAAGGGCCTGCCGCCCGATAGTCAACGCCATGGGAGCCATGGCCCTTGAGGAGCGCTACAGAATGCGGAAATCGAACCTTTTGCTTGGGGCCATCGCGCTCGGGATGTCCATGGCTTCGTTCGCCCGTGCGGAGGAGCCGACGGCGGACACGGTCGTGGCAAAGGTCAATGACACCGAAATCACGCTTGGCCAGATGATCGCGCTCAGGGCGACGCTGCCGGCACAGTACCTTCAGCTTGACGACGCTACTCTCTTCAACGGCATTCTGGACCAGATCATCCAGCAGACCGCGCTGGCCGCCGACGCGAAAGCCGACGAAGCGTGACGAGCTTACGCTCGAAAACCAGCGCGTCGGATATCTCGCCGGGACGGTTCTCGAACAGACTGCGGGTGCCGCGATTACTGATGAGGCGTTGAAAGTCGCCTATGATGCGAAATACGCCACGGCTGAGCCCTCGAAGGAATTCCACGCGGCCCATATCCTCGTGAAGACCGAAGATGAGGCCAAGGCGATCAAGGAAGAGCTCGACAAGGGCGCCGATTTCGCCACGCTCGCCAAGGACAAATCGACCGGACCCTCGGGCCCGAACGGCGGCGATCTGGGCTGGTTCTCGGCTGGCATGATGGTCAAGCCCTTCGAGGATGCTGTGATGGCGCTGAAGCCGGGCGAGGTTTCCGGCCCGGTTGAGACCGAATTCGGCTGGCACATCATCAAGCTTGACGAAGTGCGCGATGCGGCGGTGCCGTCGATGGAAGACGCGCGCGACGAGCTTTCGGGCGATATTCGGCAAAAGGCGGTCGAGGCGCGGGTCGCCGAAGTGACCGGGGCGGCGAAGATCGAAAAGATGACGGACGGAATTGATCCGTCGATCATCAAGACAGAAACCATCTTCGACAACTGATTGCAGCTTGGAGGCAGCGCTATGGCCAAGAAGGACAAAGACTGGAAGTCCGAGGCGAAGACGCTGCGGGCGCGTGTCAAGAAGCTTCGCTCGAAACTGACAGAGGCGGCCGCCGCGCCCGCCAAGAAGGTGAAGGCGCCAAACCCGGTATCACCGCTCGCGCCGAAGGGCGGATTTCCTGCGCTTCCGGTGATCGCGGGTGTTGAATTCGCCGCTGTCGAGGCCGGGGTGCGCTATGCCAACCGCAAGGATGTGATGCTTGTCCAGCTCGTGCCGGGCACCACAATCGCAGGCGCGTTTACCCGATCCTCCACTCGGGCCGCCTGCGTTCTCGATTGTCAGGCCAAGCTGAAAGTGAAGGTTCCGGCGAAGGCTGGCGCCGCAATCGTCGTGAACTCCGGCAACGCCAATGCCTTTACCGGGGCTGCCGGTCAGGCCTCGGTCGACCAGGTGACAGGCGCCGTGGCAGAAGCGCTCGGCGTGCCGGTTTCGCGGGTGTTTTCCTCCTCTACTGGCGTGATCGGGGAACCCCTGCCGCATGATCGCATCGTCGCGAAGATCGGCGCCCTGAAGACCGCGCTTGACGTAGGTGGGATCGAACTCGCGGCGCGCGCGATCATGACGACCGACACCTTCCCCAAGGGCGCATTCGCGGAAATCGAGGGCGACGGCGGCCCGATCCGCATCGCAGGCATCGCCAAGGGATCGGGCATGATCGCGCCCGACATGGCAACGATGCTCGTCTACATCTTCACCGACGCAAAGATTGCCGCGCCCGCGCTTCAAAAGATCCTGTCGCGCAATGTCGACGATACGTTCAACGCGATCACGGTGGACAGCGATACCTCAACCTCGGACGCACTGATCCTTGCCGCGACGGGACAGAGCCCGGCGGCCGAAATCCGCGACCTCCGCTCCGCCACCGCAAAGGCCTTCGACGCCGCACTTCGCGGCGTGATGATGGAGCTTGCCCATCAGGTGATCCGCGACGGCGAGGGTGCTACCAAATTCGTTGAAATTCGGGTGACGGGGGCTGCGGATGCGGCCGATGCGCAGTGCGTCGCCATGGCCATCGCGAATTCGCCGCTCGTCAAGACCGCCGTCGCGGGGCAGGACCCGAACTGGGGTCGCATCGTCGCGGCGGTCGGGAAATCCGGTGCAAAGGCGGACCGTGACCGCCTGACGATCCGTTTTGGCGACATCCTTGTGGCCGAGAAGGGGTGGCGGTCGCCGGATTATGAGGAAGCGGTGGGTGCGGCCTATATGAAACAGGACGAACTTGTGGTCTCGGTCGATCTCGGCCTCGGCAAGGCAACCCGTACGGTCTGGACCTGCGATCTGACGCATCGCTATATCGACATCAACGCCGACTATCGTTCGTGAAGACGGTCCTGGTTTCCGCCGTTGCGCTGATCGATGCGGACGGTCGCGTACTGCTGGCGCAGCGGCCAGAGGGAAAGTCCCTCGCCGGGCTTTGGGAATTCCCCGGCGGCAAGATCGAACCGGGCGAAACCCCGGAAGCGGCGCTGATCCGTGAGTTGCACGAAGAACTCGGCATCGACACCTGGACAAGCTGCCTCGCGCCCCTGACTTTCGCGAGCCACAGCTACGAGGATTTCCACCTTCTGATGCCACTCTTCGCCTGCCGCCGCTGGCAGGGAACACCGCATGCCAAAGAGGGGCAGCGACTGGCCTGGGTCCGCGCACGCGACCTTGTCAATTATGCAATGCCGCCTGCGGATCTGCCCCTGCTCCCGGTACTGCGCGACTGGCTCTAGTGTCTTCGGTGCAACTTAACAACCATTAGTCGCGGCAGTTTGTTGTCAAACCGGTTCAGCTTCGACAATATTGTTTCCAGTTCACAGAGTTTGTGTCACGAATGTGACCGTATAGTTTTCTGAGTGTTAAGGTTTTGGAGGTCTAACCGAAGCAGCCGCAGTTGGGGAGATTGGCGATGCTGCGTACCATCACTCTTGGGAGTTGTGTTTCCGTTCAGGGCATCTTTGAACGGCAACTCGAAAACGGAAAAATACTGGTCCGTGTGGGAAGCCTTCTTTTCGAAGGATTTCCTGTGACGAAGAAGGCCGCCTGATCACTCAGGCGGCCCTTTCATTTTTCTCCGTGCGGCAGAAGCAGGTTTTTGACCTGCTTTCTTATGCGAGCTTCCGCTCGACTTCCTCGCGCTCGAAGATTTCGATCACGTCGCCCGGGCGGATATCTTCGTAATTCTCGAAGGCCATGCCGCATTCCTGACCCGACTGCACTTCTTTGACTTCGTCCTTGAATCTCTTGAGGGTTTTCAGTGTCCCCTCATGGATCACGACGTTGTCGCGAAGCAAGCGCACACCAGCCGAGCGGCGGGCAATGCCTTCGGTGACGAGACAGCCGGCGACCTTGCCGACGCCGGAGACCTTGAAGACCTCCTTGATCGCGGCGTAGCCGATGAAGGTCTCGCGGATCTCGGCCGAGAGAAGGCCCGACGCCGCGGCCTTGATATCATCGACGAGGTCGTAGATCACCGAGTAGTAGCGGATCTCGACACCCTTCTGGTTCGCCGAAGCACGCGCCGGGGCATTGGCGCGGACGTTGAAGCCGATGACGGGCGCGCCCGAAGCCTCGGCAAGACCAACATCCGATTCCGTGATCGCCCCGACGCCGTAGTGCAGAACACGGACGCGAACTTCGTCGTTGCCGATTTTTTCCATCGCCTGAACAATCGCCTCGGCAGACCCCTGGACATCGGCCTTCACCAGAATCGGCAACTCAGCGATGTTCTTGTCTTCCTTGGCCTTCGCCATGAGCTGTTCCAGCGTCGTTGCCGCGCCGGCAGCGGCACGCTTGTCTTTCGCGGCTTTCTCGCGATAGTCGGCGATTTCGCGTGCCTGCGCTTCGGTATCGACAACGTTCAGAACGTCCCCGGCCTCGGGAGTGCCATTCAGACCCAGAACCTCGACCGGAACCGAGGGGCCAGCCTCGTCGACGCGTTCGCCCTTGTCGTTTATAAGCGCACGGACCTTGCCCCACTGTTCGCCCACGACGAAGATGTCGCCACGCTTCAGTGTGCCGTTCTGCACCAGAACGGTCGCGACCGGACCGCGACCGACGTCGAGCTTGGCCTCGATCACGGCACCCAGCGCCGCGCGTGCCGGATTGGCCTTCAGTTCCAGAATCTCGGCCTGAAGTGCAATGGACTCCAGAAGCTGATCGAGACCCTTGCCGGTCGTCGCGGAAACCTCAACATCCTGCACATCGCCGGACATCGCTTCGACGACGACTTCATGCTGGAGAAGATCAGTCCGCACTTTCTGGGGATTGGCCGAGGGCTTGTCGCATTTGTTGATCGCAACGATCATCGGCACCTTGGCCGCCTTGGCGTGGTTGATCGCCTCCACCGTCTGCGGCATCACCGCGTCGTCGGCGGCGACAACCAGCACGACGATATCCGTCACCTGAGCGCCGCGAGCACGCATCGAGGTAAAGGCCGCGTGACCCGGCGTATCAAGGAAAGTCAGGATCGCGCCGCCGTCGGTTTTCACCTGATAGGCACCGATATGCTGCGTGATACCCCCGGCTTCGCCGGAGACAACGCTCGTCTTGCGAATGGCATCCAGCAGGGAGGTCTTGCCGTGGTCGACATGGCCCATGATCGTGATGATCGGCGGGCGCGACTGAAGATCTTCTGCCTTGTCCTGCACCGCGTCGATGACCTGTTCCACATCGGCATCCGACACACGGACGACCTTGTGACCGAATTCCTCGATCACCAACTCGGCGGTATCAGCGTCGATCGCCTCGTTCATCGTGACCATCAGGCCCATCTTCATGAGCGACTTGACGACATCCGCGGCGCGCTCGGCCATACGGTTGGCCAGTTCCTGCACCACGATGGTTTCCGGCAGTTGCACGTCGCGCACCTGCTTTTCGGTATGCTGGCCCAGACCAAGCGCCTTTTGACGGGCACGCTCCTGCTTGCGTTTCATCGCGGCCATCGACCGCTGGCGACCACCGCCACCCGAAAGCGCCTCTGACAAGGTCAACTTGCCGGCACGGCGATTGTCGTCACGATTGACTTTGCCGCGCGGATCCTTGTCCGTCGCGGCGCCGCGATTGTCACGTTCGCGGTCGGTCTTGCGCGGCCCACCAACGGTCACGCCCTTGGTTTCGGCACGCGATGCCGCCGCTTCGGCCGCAGCAGGATCGACCACTTCGGCAGCCTTGCCACCGGGCTTGCGCAGCTCATCCTTCTTGGCGGCGCGGGTTTCGGCTTCCTGCGCCTTGCGGGTCTCTTCCTCGGCCTTGAGCTTCAGAGCTTCCTCGCGCTCACGATCCTCGCGCTCCTTGGCTTCTACCTCTGCCCGGCGACGCTCGCGGTCTTCCTCGCGCTGACGCTCCTCAGCGGCGCGGGTCACGGCCTCATCGGCCTCACGCGCCTTGGCAGCCTGAAGCGCCTTCAGGCGGCGGTCCATCTCCGCGTCTGAAATGCCAGCAGGCCGGCGCGACGGATCGCCCAGCCCGGAAACCCCGGTTCCGCCCGCAGTCGCAGGCGCACCCGGCTTCGACGGGACGACAACGCGCTTGCGCTTCGTCTCGACCAGAACGCTTTTCGTCCGGCCGTGGCTGAAGCTCTGCTTCACCTGACCAGAACGCCCACCACCGAGCCCGAGGGGTTTTTTGCCGTCTGTATCGCTCATGCCGGTTTCAAATCCTTCCCGGCGGATGATCCGCCGTCATTCCTTCTGAGGCCCGAAAGCTTCGCCGCTTCCTCTACAACACGCTTAGAGAGTCCGCCAGCGGCAAGCGCGCCATGTATCACACTATCCCGGCCAAAGGCCAGCCCAAGCTCGGACGAGGTCAGGCACCCGAACCAGCGCCCGCCCTCAGGCGTCCAGAGCTTACCCTTGCCACGGTCGGACCCGTCCGAGGCCTGCAAGAGCACCTTGGCCTTTCCGTCAGCGAGCCAGCCCTTGACCTTCTCGAAGCCTGCCACCGCAAGCCCCGCTTTCCGAGCCAGCGACACAAGTTCAACCACCCGTTTCGCCTGCGCCCGCTCGACGAGAGCGTCGAGATCGGCGGGCGCCTGAACCGGCGCCTTCGCCGCGCGGGAAAAGAGGCCCTTCTTCACGGCTTTCGCGATCAGATCGCGATCCGCCGACACCCAGATGCCGCGCCCCGGAAGCTTGCCCGCCAGATCGGGGATCACCTGCCCGTCAGGTCCGACAACGAAGCGGATAAGCCCAGCCTTTGGCTCCACATCGCCGGTGACGATGCAGCGCCGCTCGGGCTCATCCCTGTCCTTGTCGCGTCCCCCTCGGGTCATATGCGATCCTCCCGAGGCCCATATCAGGCCTCGGCCTCCTCTTCGGTTTCTTCTTCCGCAGTTTCAAGCTCGGTGGGATCAACCCAGCCAAGCTGAATGCGCGCGGTCATGACAAGGTGCTGGGCTTCCTCAAGGCTCATGTCGAACTTCTCAAGGATGCCTTCGTCCTTCACACGCTCGCCGTTCACGGTGGTCCACCCGCCGGCCAGCTCCCAGTCGGCGCAGGTCGCGAAGTCTTCAACCGTCTTGACGCCATCCAGGGCGAGCGCTTCGATCATCTGCGGCGTCAACCCTTCGAAGCCGATCAGACTGTCCTCAACGCCAAGCTCGCGCGCGTGTTCCAGCGCCTTGCGATTCTGTTCCTCGATCACATCACGGGCGCGGGCCTGCAATTCGGATGCCGTAGCCTCATCCACGCCTTCGATCGTCAAAAGCTCATCGAGCTCGACATAGGCCACCTCTTCGAGGTTGGTGAAGCCTTCCGAGACCAGAAGCTGGGCAAAGAATTCGTCGAGGTCGAGCGCTTCCATGAAGAGCTTGGTCCGCTCGGCGAATTCGGCCTGCCGGCGCTGGCTTTCCTCCTCTTCCGTCAGGATGTCGATGTCGAGGCCGGTGAGCTGCGAGGCAAGCCGCACGTTCTGACCGCGACGGCCGATGGCGAGCGAAAGCTGCTCGTCCGGGACGACGACTTCGATCTTGCCTGCCTCTTCGTCGATGACGACCTTCGACACTTCGGCAGGCTGAAGCGCGTTGACGAGGAACGTCGCCTGATCCTCATTCCACGGAATGATGTCGATCTTTTCGCCCTGAAGCTCGTTCACCACCGCCTGAACGCGGGAGCCGCGCATGCCGACGCAGGCGCCGACCGGGTCGATGGAGTTGTCATAGGAGATGACGCCGATTTTTGCGCGGCTGCCGGGATCACGGGCCACGGCCTTGATCTCGATGATACCATCGTAGATTTCCGGCACTTCCATCTTGAAGAGCTCGGCCATGAACTGCGGATCAGTCCGGCTGAGGAAGACTTGCGGGCCACGGGCTTCGCGGCGCACGTCCTTGATGTAGCAGCGGATGCGGTCGTTCGGGCGGTAGCTTTCGCGGCCGATCTTCTCGTTCCGGCGCAGGATGGCTTCGCCACGGCCGATATCGACGATGATATTGCCGTATTCCTCGCGCTTGACGACGCCGTTGATGATCGTGCCCTTGCGGTCCTTGAATTCCTCGAACTGGCGGTCACGCTCGGCTTCACGGACCTTTTGCAGGATGACCTGCTTGGCCGACTGTGCCGCGATCCGGCCCAGGTCGACCGGCGGAACCTCTTCCACGATCTCGCTGCCGATCTCGGGATCGGCCATGTACTGCTTGGCCTGCTCGACGGTCAGTTGCGCCTGATAATTCTCGACCGCCTCGTCCTCGACCACGGTGCGGACACGCGTGAAGGTCGCGCGACCGGTCTTGCGGTCGATCGACACGCGAATGTCCATCTCAGCGCCATAACGCGACTTCGCCGCCCGCGCGAGGCTTTCTTCCATCGCTTCGACCACAAGTTCCGGGTCGATCATCTTCTCGCGTGCGACGGCCTCGGCAGTCTGCAGAAGTTCAAGCTGGTTGGCAGAGGTAATCGCCATTCATTCCTCCTCGGAAGTGTCTTCTTCAATATCGTCGAAAGCAGTTTCGTCCACAGCTTCGGTGGCTTTCTTCTGCCTCAGCATTTCAGCGATAAGCTCATCCGTCAGGACAAGCTTCGCATCGGCGAGCCATTCGAACGTCAGCCCGATGGTGCCTTCTTCGATCTCTATCAGGACCTCGTCACCTTCAGTGCCGGCCAGGCGACCCTTGAACCGCTTGCGGCCCTCGATCAGTTCCGACGTCTCGATCCGCGCCTCATATCCGTTCCAGACATCGAAATCCTTGAGCCGGGTCAGCGGGCGGTCGATGCCGGGTGAAGAAACCTCGAGCGTGTATTGATCTTCGATCGGGTCTTCCACGTCCAGAACCGCCGACACCGCGACTGATATCTTTCCGCAATCTTCGACGTCGATGCCGCCCTCGGGCCGATCCGCCATTATCTGGAGCGTCTTGGTATTGCCACCCATCAGCCGGATGCGCACAAGTTCATACCCCAGACCTTCGATGGTCGGGGTCAAAATCTCGGCCAGGCGCCGGTCGATGGCAGTTTTCGCGATAAGGTCGGTCACGTTAGTCCAAGCAACAAAAAACGGGCCCAGCGGCCCGTCGATCTTTCCCGGTGGACTGCGAGTTTGGACCCCGTAGCCGCGCTGTTGAGGCGGATATAGGCGAAGCCACCCGAGTCTGCAAGCAAGGAGTGCATCGCATTTCACCCCCGGGATTCGCCACCAGACTTCATCTGAGCCTTGCAATCACGAAACGCGGCGGCTAAATGGCCGTCCAGTGCCGACGTAGCTCAGTTGGTTAGAGCACCAGATTGTGGATCTGGGGGTCCCCCGTTCGAGCCGGGGCGTCGGTACCATCCTCCCGCGCCACAATCCATTGATCACTTCCGACGTTTACAAGGTCATCCGGTCAATATCGGTCGGAGCGCTTCGGTTTCGCCGAGGATAAAGGCGAAAAAGGCCTCAACGCGCGCGGTATGCCTTTGATCCGGATGGGCGAGAATGCGCCAGGGGCGAGTCAATTCGGCGATCGGGCCGAGAACACGGGTCAGATCGGTTTCGGCATCGCCCAGCGCCATCGGCAGCGGCGCTATGCCCACGCCCGCCTTGGCCGCATAGATCAGCCCCAACACGCTGGTGTTGCGGGCGGCATAGGTGGCGTGCGGTGCCACGTCGCGGAGCCATGCGACTGTGCGATGCTTGGTCATGCTTTCCTCAAAGCCGATCAGCGGATGGTTGGTGAGGTCGGCAATACACGCGGGTGCGCCATGCTGGGCAACGTAGTCGCGGCTGGCGTAGATCGCCCAAAGGGAATCCGCGATCTTGCGCCCAACGAGAATTTCATCGTCGGTATCGCCTGAACGCAAAGCAACATCCGCTTCGCCCTTTGCAAGATCGACGTATTTGTCGCTCAGGACGAACTCGACCCTGAAGCCGTTGTTCGCGCTATGGAACCGGTCGATAAGCCCCGATTGCTGAAACCGAAATGCGATGGGTTCGGGGCAGGTTACCCTGATCACCTTGTCAACGGCGCGGCCCTGATCCCGGACGGCCTGGGCGAAGAGGTCCATCACATCGGCCACGGCCCGCGCCTGCGGCAAAACGGCAGTGCCGAGAACGGTCAGTTGATACCCTTGCGGCAGGCGTTCGACGAGGCGGTGGCCAAGCCGGACTTCCAGTTCGGCCAGCCTGCGCTGAACGGTCGACTGATTGACGCCCAGTGCCCGGCCAGCAGCAAGCGTACTTCCGGTCTCGGCGACCGCGAGGAAGAATCGCAGATCGTTCCAGTCAAACACGATTTGCCTCGCAAATCTGCGGCCCCGTTCCGCAATGATGCGGCTCCGCCCGCCGGAATGTAAGTGCTATTGTCTCACAAGATCGGGCGTTGCGATATTCGCGTCGCGCAATCTGTTCGCCAGCATTGAATCCTGGCGACGTGTCACCCGACGGAATGCATCAGCCCCCGAAGGAGGAGGCACGCCGACACAATCGGAGAGTTGAAGATGAACCTCGAAACACCAACCGACCCCAGCCTGCCGGGGGACAGTTCGCGCCGGGACTGGGACAGCGCCGCAGAGGGCTGGGACAAGCATGCGCCGGCCATCCGAGCGTGGCTAAAGCGACCCACCGATGCGATGATGAGCATGGCCGGCGTAGCGGCTGGTCAGACCGTACTGGATATTGCGGCTGGTGCGGGCGATCAGACGCTTGATCTCGCGCGACTGGTCGGACCAGAGGGCCGTATTGTGGCAACCGACATCTCCGAAAGGATCCTTTCCTGCGCCGCGATGAACGCGTCCAAGGCCGGATATACCAATGTCACGACGCATCGCGCCGATGCGCAGCATCTCGACGTGGCCGAAGCCTCGTTCGACGCAGCGGTGTGTCGGTTGGGCCTTATGTTCCTGCCCGATCCCCTGGCGGGGCTTGTCCAGGTGCATCGCGCCCTGCGGCCCGGCGGCCGCTTTTGCAGCGTGGTCTTTGCCGGGCCCGAGAAGAACATGTGCCTGCGCATCCTGATGCTGACGGCGCTGCGCCACGCGGGCCTGCCCGCCAGCGATCCGTTCCGGCCGGGCGGGCTCGTCAGCCTCGGGCGACCAGGCGATATCGACGCGTTGTTCCGTGCCTCAGGCTTTTCAGCGGTCGCGACGACGCAAATGGATGCGCCATTCAGGATGCCGAGCGCGGCACATTACATCGAATTCGTTCAGGACGCCGCAAGTCCGATCCTCACTATCCTCGCCGCGCTCAGCCCATTGGCGCGATCAGCGGCCTGGGCCGACATGGCCGAACAGCTCGCCATGTTTCAGACCGAGGACGGCTGGATCGGGCCGAACACCCTTCTGCTGACTGTCGGGCGGAAGTGATGCCCTTTGGAGCCCTCGCATCCTCCTTTCGCAACGCGCGGCCATTGCGCAAATGCGCGGTCGTATGCGCGGTTGCGGTTGCCGGGGGCATCGCGTTTCTCGCACTTTTTCATCCCGAGCTTCCACTGTTCGATGAGGTATGGGTTCGACAGACCGCCAGTGAGTTGGGGGCCATCGGGCCGCTGGCGTTGATCGGCCTGATGGTCCTGGCCATCGTGGCCAGCCCGATCCCCAGCGGCCCAATCGCCGTCGCAGCCGGCGCGCTCTACGGAACATCAGGGGGAATGGCAGTAAGCGTCGTGGGTGCTCAGATCGGCGCTCTTATCGCCTTCAGCGCCTCGCGCTATCTTGGCTATGACGCGGTGCGACGGTCCGCGAACCCGGTCATGAAGTTTATCGCGGTGCCACGATCTCAAGCAGCGCTAATGTGGATCATCTTCGCCTCGCGTCTGATCCCGTTCATTTCCTTCGATGCGATCAGCTATGCGGCCGGCCTGACCAACCTGACCTTCGGCCGATTTGCTATCGCCACATTGCTTGGCATAGTGCCGATCTGCTGGATACTTGCCGCGATGGGGGCAGGCATGGCCACTGGCGGAATTGACTGGATGCTGGTTGTCACCATCGGAGGCGTCGTCACGCTTGTGCCGGCGATCGTGGCATGGCTTCGGAATTGGCGCAGGCGCTGACGTCTTTTGGGGGGACATCAGACCGTCCGATCCTGTAGTTCGCATCTGCCCCCTTCCTCACGCCTGAATTTGATCATATTTTGACGCACCGCCTCTGACTCGCCGCACGGCGGGCAGGGCATTCGCCTTGCTAGGGGCACAGCGCCAGATTTGGGAGAACCACCATGCTCAACGCCGAGATTGAAACCCGCCGTCAGGCCGCAATGTCGCGTGGCGTCGGCGTGATGACCCAGATCTACGCCGACCGCGCCGAGAATGCCGAAATCTGGGACAAGGAAGGCAACCGCTACATCGACTTCGCTTCGGGCATCGCCGTGCTGAACACTGGCCACCGGCATCCCAAGGTGATCGCGGCTGTAAAGGACCAGATCGACCATTTCACCCATACCTGCCATCAGGTCGTGCCCTACGAGAACTACGTCCGCCTCGCTGAGCGGCTGAATGGCATGGTGCCGGGCAAGGGCGAGAAGAAGTCGATCTTCGTGACAACCGGCGCCGAGGCGGTCGAAAACGCGATCAAGATCGCGCGTGCGGCAACGGGCCGTCAGGCGGTCGTCGCTTTCACCGGCGGTTTTCACGGCCGTACCTTCATGGGCATGGCGCTGACCGGCAAGGTGGTGCCTTACAAGGTCGGCTTCGGCGCAATGCCGGGCGACGTTTTTCACGCCCCCTTCCCGGTCGAACTCCATGGCATGACGACCGAGAAATCCATCGACGCACTCAACTATCTCTTCAAGGCCGATGTCGATCCGAAGCGTGTCGCGGCGATCATCCTCGAACCTGTGCAGGGTGAAGGCGGCTTCTACGAGGCACCGCGCGATTTCATGACGAAGCTCCGCGCGATCTGCGACGAGCATGGCATTCTGCTGATCGCCGACGAGGTGCAAACCGGCTTCGCCCGCACAGGCAAGATGTTCGCGATGGACCATCACGACGTGCAGCCCGACCTCACGACGATGGCGAAATCGCTCGCGGGCGGCTTCCCGCTGGCCGCTGTCACCGGCCGGGCCGAGATCATGGACGCGCCCGCTCCCGGCGGGCTTGGCGGCACTTATGGCGGCAGCCCCCTTGGCATTGCGGCGGCGAATGCGGTGCTGGATGTGATCGAGGAGGAAGGGCTCTGCGACCGTGCTAACCAACTCGGCGCGCGGCTTAAACAGCATCTGTCGTCATTGCGCGATGACGTGCCCGAGATCGTGGATATTCGAGGCCCCGGCTTCATGAATGCGGTGGAGTTCAACGTGGGCGGCAAACCCTCGGCCGATTTCACAAACAAGGTTAGGCTGGAGGCGCTGAAGCGCGGACTTCTCCTCCTGACATGCGGCGTATATGGCAACGTCGTGCGGTTCCTGTCACCGATCACCATTCAGGATGCCGTATTCACCGAAGCACTTGGCAAACTGGAAGAGTCGATTCGGGCCGCGCGCAAGGGCTGAGCGAAACCAACAGCTTGCACGAGGCCGCGTCCCGTCCGGGCGCGGCCTTGTTGCTAGCGGAGCATCTTCAGAATATCTGTGCTGGCGTAGCCGTCGGGGACCAGACCCCGTGCCCGCTGGAAGGCGCGGACCGCGGCAACGGTATTCGGGCCGATCTTGCCGTCGACGCCACCAGTGCTGAAGCCCGCCTGGGTCAGACGCGTCTGCAACTCCTCCCGCTCAACCAAAAGAAGCGCCCGATATTCGCGCGGCCAGCCCGCCTGGATCGGTGGCCCGCCAGCGATGCGGTCAGCGAGATGTCCGACTCCGATCACATAGGCATCAGCCGTGTTGTAGTGCTCGATCACATGGAAGTTTTCGAAGATCATGAAGGCAGCACCCCGCGCGCCGGCCGGCAACAGGATCGAGGCCGAGCCATGGTCAGGAACCGGCCGACCGTTCACGTCCCGAACGCCGAGTGAGGCCCAATCGACAGGCGATTTCGTGACCCGTTCGCCGGTCAAGCTGAAGTCAAAATCGCGGGGTAGCTGCACCTCGACCCCCCAGGGCTGCCCCTTCGTCCACCCGAAATGGGCAAGATAGGCGGCCGTCGACGCAAGCGCGTCCGAAGCGTCGTCGGACCAGATATCCCGCTTGCCGTCGCCGGTAAAATCGACCGCATAGGCGAGGTACGAGGAGGGCATGAACTGTGTGTGCCCCATTGCCCCCGCCCAGCTTCCGGTCATGTGGCGGGCATCGACATCACCTGACTGGATGATCCTCAGCGCGGCGATAAGCTCGCCCTCGAAAAATGCGCCGCGACGACCGTCATAGGCAAGGGTGGCTAGCCCCTCAACCAGCGGCTCGTTGCCGCGAAACGTGCCATAGGCGCTCTCAAGTCCCCAGATCGCGACGACGATCTCTTTCTCGACGCCATAGGTCTTCTCGATCCGGTCCAGCAGCGCAGCATTCGCCTTGAGCGCGGCTTTGCCATTCTCGATGCGGGTTTCGGACGCGGCGCTGTCGAGATAGTCCCAGATTGTCTTGGTGAACTCGTTCTGGTGGCGGTCCTTCTCGATTACAGATGTGTTGTATTCGACGCCCTGGAACGCCTTGTCAAAGACGTCCAGCTGGATGCCATTGGCGATGGCGCGGCTGCGAAAGTCGTCGATCCAGCCCGCAAAGCCCTGATTGGCCGTCACGTGGGTAAGCTTCTCGGGCCCGGTCATCGCCTGTCCTTGGTGCGGCGCATCGGCCTGCGGAACTGCTGCCGCGACGGCAGCCAAAGGCGGCGCGACCGAAACGATCAGCGAAGTGAGAAATCTTTTCATGCCCGGTCTGCCTTCGACTTTTTTTCAAAGACTAACGGGCGCGGGACGGCTCGTGAAGAACCAAGACTGCGCGTCGGCAAGGAAATGCTAGCGATCTCTGCGGCGGCGTTCGACCTTGCGCTTGATCTTGGACGATTTGGCGCGGGACTGACCAATCCGGCGCTTCACAGGTCCGCCACGTTTTGCCGACGCGCCACCAGGCACCGCGCCGCCGTCCAGTTCAAGCAGTTCCAGCATCAATCCGCCCGTGACCGGTACCGCCTCGGCCAGCCGGACCGTCACGCGCTGCCCAACCGCAATCGTCATACCGGTATCCGCGCCCATCAGGGTCTGAGCCTTCTGGTCGTAGTGGAAATATTCGCGCCCGAGAGAGCGGATCGGGATCAGCCCGTCGGCCCCTGTCTCATCCAGCCGCACGAAGCAGCCGAATCGCGTGACACCGCTGATACGCCCGGCGAATTCACTACCGACGCGATCAGCGAGATAGGCGGCAAGGTAGCGGTCCGTTGTGTCCCGCTCTGCCGCCATTGAGCGGCGCTCGGTCTCGGAAATATGCTGCCCGGTCTCACTCAGGTTCTCGATATCCTCGGGCGACAGGCCGTCCTTGCCCCAGCCATGCCCGGTTATGAGCGCGCGGTGGACGATGAGGTCCGAGTAGCGCCGAATGGGCGAGGTGAAATGGGCGTAGTTCTTCAATGCGAGTCCGAAGTGGCCAAAATTCTCCGGGGCATAATAGGCCTGCGTCATCGACCTGAGCGTGGTGACGTTCAAAAGCTCGTCAAAATCCGTGCCCTCGGCCTGCGACAGAAGCCGGTTGAGGTGCTCGGTCCGCAGCACCTGCCCCTTGGCGAGCGTGAAGCCCGAAGCCTGGGCAACTTCGCGGAGCGCATCGAGCTTTTCGGGGCTGGGCTCCTCGTGGACGCGGAAGAGCAGCGGGCGGCGCAGTCGAATCAGTTCTTCGGCGGCGGCGACATTGGCGAGGATCATGAATTCCTCGATCAGCTTGTGCGCATCGAGCCGGTCGCGGAAGGCGACCGATTTCACGCGGCCATCTTCGGTCAGCTCAATCTTGCGCTCCGGCAGGTCGAGGTCGAGCGGTTGGCGCATTGCGCGCGCGGTCTTGGTCGCCTCATAGGCCGCGTAGAGGGGCGCGATGACCTCGGCCATGAGGTCAACACAGCCTTCGTTCGGGCGGCCATCCTGCGCTTCTTGGACTTCAACGTAATTCAGGCTGGCGACCGATTTGATCATCCCGCGCGCGAAGCGGTGCGAAATCTTGCGGCCCTTGGCGTCCAGTTTCATCCGCACCGCGATAACAGCGCGCGCGACGCCCTCGTGCAAGGAACATAGATCCCCCGACAGCCGGTCGGGCAGCATCGGCACGACGCGGTCAGGGAAATAGCTCGAATTGCCGCGATGACGTGCCTCGCGATCAAGCGCAGAGCCGGGCGTCACGTAGTGGGCGACATCGGCAATTGCGACCCAGACGACATGGCCGCCCTCATTCTTCGGATCGTCGTCGGCACGGGCATGGCACGCATCGTCATGGTCGCGCGCATCGGCGGGGTCGATGGTGATGAAGGGCATCGAGCGCAGGTCTTCGCGGTCCCCCAGCGGTGCGGGTTTCATACTGTCGGATTCCTCGATCACCGCATCGGGGAAATCGTCGGGAATGCCGTGCTGATGGATCGCGATCAGCGACACGGCCTTCGGAGCGGAGGGATCGCCGAGGCGCTCCACAACACGCGCCTTGGGCAGGCCCATGCGACCCTTCGGCCCGGCCTGTTCCGCCTCGACCAGTTCGCCGTCCTTGGCGCCCTGTGTCGCATCGGCAGCGACAAGCCATTCCTTGTCCGCGCCCTTGTCGATCGGCACGATCCGCCCGCCCTCGGTCGCCTTGCGGAATATCCCGAGGAGCTTGAGCGGGTTGGTGCCGATCTTGCGGATCAGGCGCGCTTCGTATTGATGCTCCTCGCCGCGCACTTCGTTCACGCGGGCGAGAATTCGGTCGCCCTCTGCCACCGGCGCATCGGCCTTGCGCGGCACGAACAGAACGCGCGGCTCAGGCGCCTCGCCCTGCCACTCCATAGGTTTGGCGAACTGATCGCCGTTGCGATCGGCGGGCAGGATCGACAGGATCGTAACCGGCGGCAGCTTTTCTGGGTCTCGGTAGGATCTGCGGCGACGCTCAAGCGTGCCATCGCCCTCAAGCTCCTTGAGAACGCGCTTTAACTCGATCCGCTCCGCACCCTTGATGCCAAAGGCCTTGGCGATATCGCGCTTGGCGGAGAGGCCAGGATTCTCGGCAATCCAATCGAGGATTTCGGATTTTGAGGGTATGCGCGCCATATCCGTCCCCTAGCATGAGCGATGGTCAGGCGAAATAGTCCTTCAGGATTCGGCCATAGATCGCCTTCAACTGGCCGATTTGCGCAACCTCTACATGTTCATCGACCTGGTGCATTGTCTTGCCGACAAGGCCGAATTCCACGACCGGGCAGTGATCCTTCACAAAACGGGCGTCCGATGTGCCACCCGAGGTGGAGAGGACTGCGTCCATCCCGGTCTCCGCCTTCACCGCACCCGCGACAAGGCCCACGAATGCTCCCGGAGGGGTCACGAAGCTTTCGCCAGACACCTGCATGTCGAAGGCGAATGAAACGCCGGTTTCAGTGGTCACGGCGGCGGCTTCGGCCTTTAGCCACCGGAACAGACGTTCCGAGCTGTGGGCATCGTTGAAGCGGATGTTCACCATCGCCCGCGCCTTCGCCGGGATGACGTTGTTCGCGCGGTTGTCACAGTCGATGCCGGTAACCGCCAAGGTCGATGGGTCGAAATGCTCGGTCCCCGCATCAAGCGGCTTTGCGGTCAGACGGCCCAGATAGGCTACCAACGCATGCAGCGGGTTCTTGGCCCGGTGCGGGTAGGCGGAATGGCCCTGCACGCCGATGACCCCGACATAGGCGGTCATGGAACCGCGGCGTCCGATCTTGATCATCTCGCCCATATGCTCCGGGCATGTCGGCTCCCCCACGAGGCAGGCCGACATCGCCTCACCATTCGCCGACATCCAGTCGAGGAGCGCGCGGGTGCCGTCTTTGCCCGGCCCCTCCTCATCGCCGGTGATGGTCAGGATCACGGCACCATCGGGGGGCGTCTGGCTGACGAAATCCACCGCGGCGGCGGCAAAGGCGGCAACGCCTGATTTCATATCCGTGGCACCCCGGCCCCAGAGCACACCACCGGAAATCTCGCCGCCGAACGGGTCATGCGTCCATGCGGCCGCGTCACCAACAGGCACAACATCCGTGTGTCCGTTGAAGCCAAAGCTCCGCGCCGCGCCCTTCTTGCCCCAGCGGGCGAAAAGGTTCGGCACTCCGTTGCGGTCAATCCGATGACACTCGAACCCCGCGTTCGTCAGGAGCCTGGCCAAGAGCGATAGCGCGCCACCCTCTTCGGGCGTGACCGAGGGGCAGCGGATCAGCGCCTGTGTCAGGGCGACGGGATCGACGGGCGGCGTCACGGGCTCTCCTTCTCTGGCGCACTCCAGCGTTATCGCGATATGGGCGGGCCTGCAATCGGCGGCCTGTTGCAGGAAGGCCACCCGAGTAATCCGCTGCGCCGCCATGAAGCCGTGAGCCCTTAACGTGCAACGCCCGTCGTCCTACCGTCCGGCAAAACAAACCCGAGGCAGGGCAGACGCAACCGGAGCCGATCCGGCACGAGCAGGCAAGAGACAGCCTCAAGAGCTGTCGCATGTGCGTTGACCTGCCTCCCATTCACGGGGGCGACTATGACAGGCAATGGCTATCCCAAAGCACGCTCCGGGGCCTGCCAATGAGTTGGCGCGCACTTCGAGGCGCTGATGGTGCTGCTCGCCGAACCGGCGCAGCACCCGAGGGCGTGCTGGGTCAGGGAACGCTCATCTTCGAATGCGACGCAGCTGTGCTCGGAAGGACTTTCGGCCCGGTCCTTCGGGTTGAGCCGGGACACGAGCCGCAGCGCATCTTCGCCATCGACCGGCGACGTGACGGGGATCTGTCGCTGCTTATCCGGAACGGCCCGGCAGCAAGTCACCTATCCGTAACTATGCCAGAAACGTCGGCCGATGCCCCCGTTCACCTCATCTACCGTTGGCGTTGCGCAACGGGCGACAGCCTTCTGACCGTGGGAAACGGCGAGACTCGCACGGCGCGCTATGGTGGAAGTGGTCCTGTGCCCGCGATTACCGGCGCGCAGATTACAACGCTTTTCAACTCGCGCCACGGCGCATTCCGGCATGCCGCAATCACCGGGATCGCCTTTGCCGATCACCTTCTCCCGCTCGGCCCGCTGCCGGGTCTTCTTGCCGGAACCTCAGTCACCACGCCTGATGGGCCCCGCTCGGTCGAGACGCTACGACCCGGAGATCTGGTTCTGACGGCCGAAAGCGGCTGGCAACCCCTGCGCTGGCAGGGCGGCGCCGAATTGCCCGCGCTGCCGGGATATACGCCCGTCCGCCTGCGCGCGCCCTATCACGGGCTCGACCGGGATCTTGTGGTCCTGCCGGAGCAGCGCATCGCACTGACGGGCCGGGACATCGAATATCAGTTCGGGGCCGAGAGGGTGCTGGTAAGGGCGCGCGATCTTCTGAACGGGCAGACGGCGGTAGCGGAGCCGATCCGCATGACAACGCTTCATTGTCATGCGATCGTCCTCGACCGGCCCGAGGTATTTCACGCTTCGGGTGGGTGGGTTCAAAGCCTCGACCTTGGCTCCATCCCGCGACATTCAAGCCGCGCGGCGCTTTCGGTGTGCGGCGACCTTTTCCATGCAGGCCAGATGCCGCAGCACAGGAAACCCGCTTATCGCCTTCTGCAACCGTTCGAAGTGGTGGCCCTGAGACATATGCACCAGGGCCGACAGGCGCCTTTCGCGGTCTGAGCGCGCAACGTCAGAGGTCGAAACTGGCGAAGACCGGCGCATGATCGGAGGGCTGATCCCAACCGCGGACCGAACGAAGGATCCGACTGCCGTGCCCCGCATCGGCAATATCGGGCGTCGCCCAGATATGGTCGAGCCTGCGGCCCTTGTCCGCTGCGTCCCAGTCAGGCGATCGGTAGGACCACCAGCTAAAAAGAAGCCCCTCGGGAATATCCTTGCGGGTGATATCCACCCACGCCCCGGCTTCCTGCGCCTGGCTTAGATGCTCCACCTCGATCGGGGTGTGGCTCACGATCTTTAGAAGCTGCTTGTGATTCCAGACGTCGTCCTCGCGCGGGGCGATGTTGAGGTCACCGACCAGAATGGCACGCTCGGGACGCTCAGCGTGGAAATGATCCCGCATCGCGGTGAGGTAGTCGAGCTTCTGGCCGAATTTCACATTCTGCTCGCGGTCGGGAATGTCACCGCCCGCAGGGACATAGAAGTTATGCACGGTAACACCGTTCTCCAGCCGCCCCGCGATGTGCCGTGCATGGCCGAGATCGGCGAAATCGCCCGCGCCCGCTTCTTTCATCGGCAATTTCGACAGGATCGCAACGCCATTGTAGCCTTTTTGCCCGCGCGCGACAAAATGACGGTAGCCGAGGCGCTGGAACCCATCGAACGGGATACTTTCGACGGGCGATTTGCACTCCTGCAAGCACAGGACATCAGGGATCTCTTCGGTCATCAGGCGATGGACCAGTGCCTCGCGCAGGCGGACCGAGTTGATGTTCCAAGTCGCGATCGTGAATGCCATGCTTTGTCCTCCAGCTTGCGGGCGGACCATAACTGCTCGCCCAGGCGGCGGCAACGCGCGCAACGTTCGACCTTGGGGTTGAGGCCGCGACGCTCTGTCGGCATGATCGCACTGGTCGCCCCATGCGACGTTATCTGAGGTATGTCATGTTTTTTCGTAGTGTTCGCCCGATCGTCGTCATCGTTGGATTGCTTGGCGCCTTCCTGCACGTATTGCCTGCCGATGCCCGGGACCTGACGGCCGCGGAATCGAGCTCACTCAACAAGGCGGCGGGTTCCTACCTGCGCGCAGTGGGTAATGGTGACGCGCAAACGATCGTCGCCGCGCTGCCGCCGCGTGTTTTGACCGTATTCGGCGCGGCCTCGGGGATCGAGGCGAAGCAGCTGACCCAAACCCTGGTCGAACAGACCGCCGCCTTGATGAAGAAGACAAAATTCACAAGCGTCGCCGCGTCCGAAGAAGTGCCCCAGGCAGGTGACGCCAAGCTCGCGGACGGGACCGAGGTTGTCTGGGCGATCCTGAAGACCAGCTTCGTCAGTGAGACCGACGGCAAAGCGACCCAGAACTGGCAGCCACTTTTGGCGCTAGAAGAGACCGGCACGTGGTATTTCCTGCGCGTCGAGGGGCCACAGAGCAAGCAGCTTGCGGCGATCGCCTATCCGTTCCTGAACGACATCAATTTTCCCTCTGCCGCTTCGGCCCCGGCGAACTGACAAAAAAAGGCCGGGCTTTCGCCCGGCCAGTCCAACAGGGAGGATGCCGCGTCATTGCCCCGACGCGACCAGGGGATTCGAATTCTATGCAACCAGTCTATAGCCGCCTGATTCGGTCACAAGAAGGCGCGCATTGGACGGATCCGGTTCTATTTTCTGGCGAAGACGGTAAATGTGTGTCTCCAGAGTATGCGTGGTCACGCCCGCATTATAGCCCCAAACCTCGTGCAAAAGCACGTCGCGGGGAACGACACCTTCGGACGCCCGGTAGAGGAACTTCAGGATATTGGTTTCTTTTTCCGTCAGTCGGATCTTCCGCTCTTTTTCATCGATCAGCATCTTCATGGCAGGCTTGAACGTGTAGGGCCCAAGCTGAAAGATCGCGTCCTCGGATTGTTCGTGGGTACGAAGCTGGGCACGGATGCGGGCCAGCAGGACAGGAAACTTGAAGGGCTTGGACACATAGTCATTCGCCCCGGCATCAAGCCCAAGGATCGTATCGGCGTCGCTGTCATGCCCGGTCAACATCAGGACGGGGCATTTCACGCCCTGCTTGCGCATCTTCTTGCAAAGCTCGCGGCCGTCCATGTCCGGTAGTCCGACGTCCAGAATGACAAGGTCGAACACCCCGGATTTGACTTTTTCAATCCCGGCATGGCCGTCGCCCGCCTCGAACACGTCGAAATCCTCGGTCAGGACGAGCTGTTCGGCCAAGGCATCGCGCAGGTCGTCATCGTCGTCCACGAGAAGGATCTTCTTCAGGTTGGCCATGTTATCGCCTCCGTTCTTCCGAGGAGATGCGCGTGCTTCACGGTCGCGGCAAGATTTGCAACGAAGTCCTCACGCGGTCGTGTCGCGGAAGCGGCAAATGTTTCAATTTCTTTCGCGGAGGTCTATCTAAGCTCTGTTGCAACGCGGAAAAGACATGGCCCTGGGTCCAGATATTGCCGAACGCCTGAACCGGGCAAGGGCCGACCTTCGGGCGGGCGTGCCCATCATCCTCAGCGATGCCGAGGGTGGAGCGCTGGTCTTTGCAGCCGAAACGCTCGATCCGGGCCGCTACGAGGCTGCGCGCACGCAAGGGGCTGCAATTCTCGCCATCACCGGGCGGCGGGCCGAAACGTTGCGGACGCCGGCCTATGATGGCGATATCGCGCGCATTTCGGTGCCGGTGTCAGCCGGGGCGGAGTGGGTCGGCGATGTGGCGGACCCTGCTTCGGACCTCGCTTCACCCCTCAAGGGGCCGTTTCAGCATATCCGCGACGGCAGCGCCGGGCTGGCTCGGGCCGCCGTCGCCGTGGTCAAGTCGGCGCGCCTTCTGCCTGCGGCGCTGATCGTTTCGGTGGAGGATGCGGCGGGGTTGGCGGCAAGCGAAAGCCTGACGGAACTGCCTGCGGATGAGGTTGCCAAAGCGCTCGCCGCGCCGGTCGGTCCTGAAGCCGGTCGTTCACGCGCGGCTGCCGATGTCCGTTTCCGAAGCGGGGCGGCTCTATGTGTTCCGCCCCGACGATGGCGGTGAGGAGCATTACGCGGTCGAGATCGGCCAGCCGCCGCGCGACAAGCCGGTGCTGGCGCGGCTCCATTCAGCCTGTTTCACCGGCGACCTTCTCGGGAGCCTGAAATGCGATTGCGGGCCGCAGCTTCGCGGGGCTTTGGCGCAGATGGGGGCGGAGGGTGCGGGGGTGCTGCTCTACCTCAATCAGGAAGGGCGCGGCATCGGGCTTGCCAACAAGATGCGCGCCTATTCGTTGCAGGATCAGGGCTTCGACACGGTCGAGGCGAACCACCGGCTGGGATTCGAGGATGATGAGCGGGATTTCCGGCTCGGCGCGGCGATCCTCAGGAAGATGGGGTTTGAAAGCGTCCGGCTTCTGACCAACAACCCGGCCAAGATCCGGATGATGGAGGCGAACGGGATCGAGGTCACCGAGAGGGTGCCGCTGAAGGTCGGGCATACGGCGCAGAATGCGGACTATCTGGCGACCAAGGCCGCGAAGTCCGGGCATCTTCTGTGACGGGGCCGGAGGCTCTGATCCTGACCCCTACGGGCGTCCGCTTCGCGGGAAGGTGCCTGCCGGTTTCGGTCGGGCGGGGCGGGGTGCGGGCCGACAAGCGCGAGGGGGACGGCGCGACGCCGGTTGGGCGGCACCGGATCATCGGGCTTCTTTTCCGGCCCGACCGGGTCGCGGCGCGGTCCCTGCCACCTTGGGCGGTTCCGATCCGGCTTGAGGATCGCTGGTGCGACGCGCCGGATCATCCGCTCTACAATCACCTGACCCGAAAGCCGTTCGGGAGGAGCCAGGAAAGGCTCCGGCGGGCCGATCCGCTTTATGACCTGATCCTGCCTCTGGACTGGAACTGGCCCGATGCGGTGCCGGGCAAAGGCTCGGCCATCTTCATCCATCAGTGGCGGCGGCCCGGCTATCCGACCGCCGGGTGCCTTGCCTTTTCGCGGCGCGACCTGCTTTTCATCGCCCGGAACGCGGCGCCGGGGACGGAGGTCATCGTGCCTGCGCGTGACCTAGGCGTAGCTGCGCGCACCGAAGATGGCGGAGCCGACGCGGACATGGGTTGCGCCCGCTGCGATGGCCTCTTCAAAGTCGGCGCTCATCCCCATCGACAAGCCCGCAAGACCATTCCGTTCGGCCATGTCGTGCAGCATCGCGAAATGGGGGGCGGAGGGCTTCGCCCTCGGGCGGGATGCACATCAGTCCCTTGAGCGGCAGGCCGAGTTTCCGGCAATCGGCAACGAAGGCGTCGGTATCGTCCGGCAGGATACCCGCCTTCTGCGGCTCCTGCCCGGTATTGACCTGCACGAAGAGATCGGGACAGGCACCCCGCGCCTCGGCCAGTCGGGCGAGCTTCTCGGCCAGGGACGGCCGGTCGAGCGTGTGGATGGCGTCGAACAGCTCTACCGCGACCTTCGCCTTGTTGGTCTGCAAGGGGCCGATCATGTGGAGGTCCACCGCCCCGAAACGGTCACGCAGGCCCGGCCATTTCGCGGCCGCCTCCTGCACGTAATTTTCGCCGAAAACCCGCTGTCCGGCCGCAAGCACGGCTTCGACACGGTCGAGTGGTTGAACCTTCGATACGGCGATCAGGGTCACCGAGCCTTCGGCGCGGCCAGCCGCCGCCTCGGCCGCCCGAATGCGGGTCTGAATGTCTTCCAGCGCCATCTGCGCACCTCTCATCCTGCCCTGACATAGACAGCGACGCCCCCAAAAGAAAAGAGCGGGCTTTCGCCCGCTCTTCCCCTAGACCTTGATCGTGAGATCAGAAGTCGAAACGAACACCGAAGTCGGCGAAGGTTTCTTCGTCGTAGCTGCGGTGAACACCACCGGTCAGCTTGGCGCCGCCGAGGTCGTAGTCCGCACCGATACCACCGGTGGTGTCGGTCAGGTTGCGACACATAGTCGTTGTGCGCGATGTAGCCCTTGAAGGTCCACGCGTCCATCTTGTAGTTTGCGTAGAGCACGACCGTGTTGCCGAGCGAAACGGCAGCCCCGTCGATGCCTTCGTCGATGTAGTTCAGGCCGATCGTGGTGTTCGGAAGGCCTTTGTACGCGCCGCCGATCATCCAGATGTCGTTGTTCGGGATGCCAGCACCGTCCTGAGCGGCAGCCGCCGAGACGACGAACATGTCGTTCTCATAGGACAGAGCGATCGCGGTTTCTTCGTTGATACCGGCCGAGGTGGTCTGATCCGGCGGTGATGTACGATGCCTTGGCGGAGAAGCCGTTGATGTCGTAGGCAGCGTACACGCCCATACGGTTTACGTCGTACGGACCGGTCGAGAACGAGTAGAAGCTCGAACGCGAGTCACCGTAGGAGGAGTCGGTCAGGCCGAGTTCCGAATCGTAGAGCAGAGCGGCGGAGTCGAACGCACCGTTGGCGTTGCCGACTTCGACGCGCAGACCTTCGTAGGTGACGTAGAGCAGAGCCGGGCTCAGGCGAGCGGCGGTGCTGGTCGTCGGCGTGACGCCACCGGTGGTGACAGAGTCGCCATTGGTGTGCTGCAGACGAATGCGGCCACCGAAGACAACGCCCGAATCGGTTTCGGTCTTGGCATCGATGTTGAAGCGCAGACGGGTATGGATCTGCGTGGACTTCGTCGGAGCAACCGCGGCAGAGTCATAGACCAGACCGAAGCGGCCGTAGCCGGAGATGGTCACGCCCGTGTCCGCAACGGCGGCCGAAGCGGCCATCAGTGCGGTGGAAGCGAGAAGGAGCTTTTTCATTTCGTTTTCCCTCGTTGTGTCAAAGGTGGGCCCAACTCAGGGGAATCCGAATTGGGTATGGCCTCTATTTCTCTCCCCAGCCCCGGCATTGCAATGGAAAGGGCCGGAACAACGGAAGATCGGACGCGATGGTGCGTTCTTGCCACAGTGCGATACGGCACCCCGAACCTGCCTCGCGCCTGTACGCGCGCGACGGTAAGCTGGCGTGAAGACCCCGCGCGGCAAAAATCCTTGTCCACCAATGGTGGCTCGGCTAGACAGCGGGTGAGGCAACGGGGGAAGTGGGCATGCAGGTCCGGATCATCATGCGAGGCGCAATCGCGGCAGGGCTCCTCGCATCGCTTGCGGGATGCGGCGGAATCGGATCGGGCGACAGCGGGCTGTTCGGCCGAAAGAATCGTGCCGCGGCCGGAACCAGCGCGCAAGACGCCTACCGCCCCGACAGCACCCTGACCCGTGAAGAGCGCGAATTGGGCGGCGGCAGCCGCCGGGGGTCAAGACTTCAGGACCTCTTCCGCTCCACCGACCCGAACAACACCGTCGAGGTGAACAAATACCTCTGGCAGGCGTCGCGCGAGGTGCTGAACTTCCTGCCGATCCAGTCGGTCGATCCGTTTTCGGGCGTGATCGTGACCGGCTATGGCACGCCGCCGGGCGGTGGCCGAGCCTACCGGGCGACGATCTATGTGACCGATCCCGCGCTTGATGCACGTTCTCTGAAGGTCGCGCTTGCGACGCAGGGCGGCCCGGTCGATGCCGCCACGCAGCGCGCGGTCGAGGATGCGATCCTCACCCGCGCCCGGCAATTGCGCATTCAGGACGGCAAGCTCTGACAGCGCCGGGGGCGCCGCCCCCGGACCCCCGGAGTATTTCAGAACAGAAGAAGGGCAGAGGGAAACTCTGGACCTTGCCTGCGGCACTTGTATAACCGGCCGGACAAAGCGCCGAGGATATCAGATGTCGCGTTACGAGCCCGCCCAGATCGAACCGAAATGGCAGGAGGCCTGGGACAAGGCGGGATGCTTTGCGGCCCGGCACGATCCGGCGCGGCCCAAGTATTATGTGCTTGAGATGTTTCCTTATCCGTCGGGGCGCATCCATATCGGCCATGTGCGCAACTACACGATGGGTGATGTGGTGGCGCGGTATAAAGCGTCGAGCGGGTTTTCGGTACTGCACCCGATGGGCTGGGACGCCTTCGGGATGCCGGCGGAAAACGCTGCGATGGAGCGGGGCGGACATCCGAAGGACTGGACTTACGGCAACATCGCGCAGATGCGCGAGCAGATGAAGCCTTTGGGCCTGTCGATCGACTGGAGCCGCGAATTCGCGACTTGCGATCCGGAATATTACGGCCAGCAGCAGTCGATGTTCATCGACTTCATGGAAAAAGGTCTGGTCTATCGCAAGAACGCGGTGGTGAACTGGGACCCGGTGGACATGACGGTTCTGGCGAACGAACAGGTGATCGACGGAAAGGGTTGGCGCTCCGGCGCGGAGGTCGAGCGGCGCGAGCTGACACAGTGGTTCTTCCGGATCTCCGACTTTTCCGGGGAGTTGCTTGAGGCGCTGGACGGGCTTGAGGACTGGCCGGAGAAGGTGCGGCTGATGCAGGCCAACTGGATCGGCAAGTCGCGGGGCCTTCAGTTCGCATTCGAGACGGTGGGCGCGCCGGAGGGATTCGGGTCGCTGGAGGTCTATACGACCCGGCCCGATACGTTGATGGGCGCGAGTTTCGCGGCGATCTCGCCGGATCATCCGCTGGCCAAGGCCCTGGAGGCGGGCGACGCGAAGGTGGCGGCGTTCGTGGCCGAGTGCCGGCGCATCGGGACCTCGGAAGAGGCGTTGGAGAAGGCCGAGAAGAAGGGGATGGATACCGGCATCCGGGTTCGCCATCCCTTTGATCCGGCGTGGGAATTGCCGGTCTATATCGCGAACTTCATCCTGATGGATTATGGCACCGGGGCGATCTTCGGCTGCCCGGCGCATGACCAGCGCGACTTTGACTTCGCGACGAAGTACCGGCTGCCGATCCCGCCGGTCTTCGTGGCCGAAGGGACCGAAGAGACAGCGCTGACCGAGGCCTATGTGCCGATGAAATCCGAGCGTGTCCGCTACGTCCGGGGGTTCGCGGGGGCTGAGGTGCAAACGGGTGAGGAGGCGGTGAACGCCGCCATCGCGGCCTGCGAGGCGAAGGGCGTGGGGCGCGGCGTCACCAACTACCGCCTGCGCGACTGGGGCGTCAGCCGCCAGCGCTATTGGGGCTGTCCGATTCCGGTGGTGCATTGCGCGGCTTGCGGCGTGGTGCCGGAGAAGAAGGTGAACCTGCCGGTCGAGCTGCCCTATGATGTCAGCTTCGACCAGCCGGGCAATCCCCTCGACCGTCACCCGACCTGGCGCGACGTGCCCTGCCCCGCCTGCGGCAAACCTGCCAAGCGCGAGACGGATACGATGGACACGTTCGTCGATTCGTCCTGGTACTACGCCCGGTTCACCGCGCCGCATGCCAAGACGCCGACCGATATGGACGAAGCCGAGTACTGGATGAATGTCGACCAGTATATCGGCGGCATCGAGCATGCGATTCTGCACCTCCTGTATTCGCGGTTCTTCGCGCGGGCGATGCATATCTGCGGCCACCTGCCGAAGAAGGCGATCGAGCCTTTCAACGCGCTCTTCACCCAAGGAATGGTGACGCATGAGACCTATGCGACGCGCGGGCCGGACGGACGGCCGGTCTGGCGCACGCCCGACGAGGTGACGCGCACGGCCGAGGGCGCTGCGCTGGCGGACGGGACGCCGGTCGAAATCGGGCCGGTCATCAAGATGTCGAAGTCGAAGAAGAACGTCGTCGACCCGATGGACATCATCGCGCGTTATGGCGCGGACACCGCGCGCTGGTTCGTCATGTCCGACAGCCCGCCGGAACGCGATGTCGAATGGACCGCCTCCGGCGCTGATGCGACGCAAAAGCACCTCGCCCGGGTCTGGCGGCTCGCGGCAGAGATCGACGTGCGCGGCGGCACCAATACCGCCGATGACGAGGCGCTTCTCAAGGCCATGCACCGGACCATCGCGGACGTGACGGCGGGGATTGAAGGCTTTGCCTTCAACAAGGCGGTGGCGAAGCTTTACGAATTCACCAATACCTTCGCGAAATCCGATGCCTCTGCCGATGCCAAGCGCGTGGCGATGCGCACGCTGGCACAGCTGATGTCGCCGATGGTGCCGCATCTGGCCGAGGATATCTGGGCGATGCTCGGCGGTAAGGGCCTTGTCGCGCAAGCCCCCTGGCCCAAGGCCGATCCGGCGATGCTGGCCGAGGACAGCGTGACGCTGCCGATCCAGATCAACGGCAAGCGGCGGGCGGAAATCAGCGTTCCGAAAGATATGCCCGCATCCGAGGTTGAAAAGATCGTGCTCGCGGATGAAGCTGTGGTGAAGGCGCTGGCCGGGGCCACGCCGAAAAAGCTCATCGTCGTAACGGGCCGCATCGTCAATGTCGTCATCTGACCGCCGCGCCATCCTTGCCTTTCTGGCGGCTCTGCCGCTGGCCGGCCTGCGGCTTTACTCCGGCCTTTGGCCCCAACGGTCCGGCGGACGGGCTGATCGGCAGGGTCCGGGTCGACGACCCGAAGGACAAGAACGGCTTCGATCTGGTCGAGAGGCTGGAAGAACGCCTAGGGCGGACGCGGCAGCCGGCTTTGCTGCTGTCCTACAAGACCACGACGAATGAGCAGGGCCAGGCCATCGCGCCGGACAACTCCATCACCCGATATCAGATCTTCGGCAAGACAGCTTTCACGCTGAAGGATGCCGCGACAAACGCGGTCCTGAGCGAGGGAACGGTCGAGGGCTTTACCGCCTATTCCGCCGTTGGAACGCGGGTGGAAAGCAGCGCGTCCGAGACAGATGCGAAAGTGCGGCTCATGCGCATCCTCGCCGACCGGATCGTGACGCAGCTTGTCGCCACATCGGCGGTGTGGAACGCGAAATGAAGCTTGGCGGGGCGACCGCGACCAAATTCTTCGCCCGGCCCGAAACGGACCGCGCGGGGCTCCTCATCTATGGCGCGGACGCGATGCGGGTGGCGCTGAAGCGGCAGGAGGTGATCGCCGCGCTAATCGGACCCGAGGGCGAGGCCGAGATGCGGCTGACACGCCTGTCGGGCGGCGACCTGCGCAAGGACCCCGCCCTGGTCAGCGATGCGCTGCGCGCGCAGGGCTTCTTTCCCGGCGCGCGGGTGGCTTTCGTCGAAGAGGCGACGGAGACGAATGCACCTGTCCTCAAGGGTGCGCTGGCCGATTGGCAGCCGGGCGATGCGATGCTGATCGTTACCGCCGGGACGCTGACCAAGGCCTCGGCCCTGAAGAAGGCCTTTGAGGATCACCCGAACGCCTATGCCGCCGCGATCTACGACGATCCGCCAAGCCGCGACGAGATCGAGGTGACGCTGGCGAAAGCGGGTGTCACCAAGGTCGGGGGCGAGGCGATGACCGACCTTCTCGCACTCGCGCGGGAGCTTGATCCCGGCGATTTCCGGCAGACGGTCGAAAAGCTCGCCCTCTATAAATTCGGCGATGCGACACCGGTGACGCCCGAGGACGTTGCCGCCGTTGCTCCCGCGACGATCGAGGCGGCGGTGGACGACGTGCTGCATGCGGTAGCCGAGGCGCGGTCGGGCGATGTCGGCCCGCTGATGCGGCGGCTTCAGGGGCAGGGCGTCGCGCCGGTGACGCTTTGCATCGGCGCCACCCGTCATTTCCGCGCGCTGCATGCGGCGACGGCGGCACCCGGCGGGGCGGCGGAGGGTATTGCGCGCCTGCGCCCGCCTATATTCGGGCCGCGCCGCGACCGGATGCTGAAGCAGGCGCAGGGTTGGGGCATGCACCGGCTGGAACAGGCGCTGACGCTTCTGACCGATACCGACCTTCAGCTTCGCTCCTCCTCGCGCGCGCCGCAGATGGCGCTGATGGAACGGGCGCTGATCCGGCTGGCGATGATGGGTCGGCGGTAGGCCGCGCCTGTGCAAAAAGACGCTTGCGGCCCGCCGCGTCCGGTGGCTCCATGCTGGAAAGCCAGTGGGGAAGGCTGCGCATGTACACCGTGATCGGAACCGTCAAGAGCCGCGCCGCGCGGGTTCTGTGGATGCTGGAGGAGCTTGAGCTTCCGTTCGAGCATATCCCGGCCCCGCCGCAATCCGAGGGCGTGACTGCCTTCAACCCGGCAGGCAAGGTGCCGGTCCTGATCGACGATGGCACGCCGATCACCGATTCCACCGCGATCATCCAGTATCTGGCCGACAAGCATGGACGTCTGACCCATCCGGCGGGGACACTCGGCCGCGCCCGGCAGGACAGCCTGACGCAGTTTCTGCTGGACGAGTTCGACGCCAACCTCTGGACCGCCGCGCGGCACAGTTTCGTCCTGCCGGAGGAGCTGCGGAATTCCTCGATCAAGAACACGCTGCGCTGGGAGTTCGAGCGCAGCCAGAAGGTGCTGATGCACCGGATGGGCGAAGGGCCGTTCCTGATGGGCGATCAGATGACGGTGCCCGACATCATCCTGACCCATTGCGGCAACTGGGCACTTTCGCGCGAAGTTCCCGATCGTGGAGCACCGGCTGTCGGACTACCTCACCGCGATGCGCGCGAGGCCCGCCTACAAGCGCGCGATGGCGCGTTAGCTTTCGTCTTTTTTTATCCGCCGCGACCTCGGAGTTCGGGTCGCTGGCGGCCTCAAGCTCAAACGGGATATCTGGTAAATGGGCACAATTGCGCTTGAGCAGGTATTGGTTTGGCGGGTCCGATTTGCGCAGCTCGGGCGGGATCTGCATGGCAAGCTGGATCAGCCTGCGGTCATTGAAGGGGTTCATCACGAAGTTTCGGCCATCACCGAAGTTGCGCGCGCCCAGCGTGTTCGGCAGCAGATGTTCGACAAAACCGAAATCGAGCTGACACATCCGCGCGTTGGCGGGCAGGCTTTTCGCCCACAGCTCATACTCATCGAGCCAGCGTGTCTCCAAATCGTCCAGCGGCATTGCGAAATCCACGAGGAGCCGCTTGAGCCCGAAGCGGGTGGCAGGCCTGCCGCGTAAGATCGTTGCCTCATTCCACTGGTTCGCGTGCAAAAGCTCCATGACGTTGCCGCGCAGGATCAGGTGACCTTGGGGCAGCTGGGATTGGGTGCCAAGCAGCCGAACGGTCACGCCGCCCTCCATGTAGCCAGTCTGTTCGAAGTACGTCAGGCGTTCGGTCGGAATTGTTCGCCGATAGGACATGGTCCTGAACGAAACCCTGGCCCTGTCCGCGATTTGACGGCCGACCGCGGCATCGTAGCGTGACATCGGGTGAAACTGGAGGGCGAAGACAAAGCTGATCTCGCGAATATGCGGTCCCGCCGCGCCGGCGATGTGACGCAAATCGCTGCCTTCCGAGATTAGGACTGCGGTCGGGACCGCGCCTGCAAGAGCCGCGACGATATGTTTGAGAAGGTTCGAAATTTGATCGAGACTGTCCTAAACCGACACGTCGGGCGCGGCCAGTGAAGGACGAGGGCGAAGCTTTCAAGGTTGAGGTAGTGATTGGGAAGAAACCGCCGCAGCGCCGGATCAGCGCATTGCTGGAGCGAAAAATGCGCGTCGCCTGAAAGAATCCGCTTCCTGTCAAAATCCGGGTTCCATTGAAGCGGGCGGGTGAGGGCAACGAGGGTCGAGGACGCCACAAGGCGGTCTTCGGCATTGTAAAGTATCGGCTGGTCGCCGACGCAGTCGCCGCAGAAGCGCTGTATCCCAGGAAAATCAATCACCGCGACGAAGCGGCCCGAGATTGCTGCGATCTTCCCTTCGGCCCGTGCCCATCGGTTCGGATACTCGGCGTCACTGGGCAGGATGGCGGGGTCTGAGACTACCGCCCGCCGCTGGTCACACCTTCACCGATGAACCATCCGATCTGCCTGCCCCATCCACAATGGTTTTCGTGCGGCTCCTCGAATCGGCATGGAGAGTCCATCGGCAGCATGTTTCGGCACGCCAGCCGGGCATATCCAGATCGCGCGTCTCGGACAGCAGATATTGCGAGGGAAAGAGGTCCGCGAAGGTGGTCCCGCGTCTGCGGGCGATGCGCGCGGCTTCGATCATGGATTCAGGCAATAGCCTTCATGCCCGCAACGACATCAAGCATGTATTGCTGACCGATGCGGTTCGGCTTGCGCGGGAGGCCAGCGGCTTCGAGGAAATCCAGAACAGCCTCGCGGACATGCATCCGCTCATCCTTCTTCCAGAAGAAGTCATCGCCCGCGATGATACCGCCCTCGCGCACCTTCTTCGCGGCGATCCTGAGGTCGGCGGCAACGAAATCGTAAAGGTGATTGCCGTCGATATAGACCCAGTCGAAATAGTCGTCGTCATAGCTGGCAAGGACATCGACGGAAAACCCCTTGCGGATCGTCACCTCCTTGCGGTCGGCGTAAAGGGCCGCGACATGGTCGAACATCTCGCCCATGGCGCCGCCGTCCTTGTGAAGATGATGGGTCATCTCGTCTTCGGGCTGGGCCGAGAGCAGGTCCCAAGGGTCGATCAGCACCAGTTCCTTCGGCTTCGTCACCTCGAGGATCGCGGCGGAGAACTTGCCGTTCCAGACCCCGATCTCTGCGCAGCGGCCGCGTTTCGGCATATGGCCGAGCATCTCAAGCCGAACCTTGTGGCGCTTGGGGGCCTTTACGGCCAGATCTTCGCTGTCGATGCCCTTGGACATGGCATGTTCCACTTCTGCCCGACGCTCATCCGCGTCACAGACCAGCTAATCGCGGCGGCGGCGAAGGTGCAAGGGATCGGGCCAACTCAGACGCTGCCTGTTGCGGCGCGGCCTGCCCAGCGCCCGGTGGCGAGGCAAGCCGTCAGGAGATATCCCCCCGTCGGTGCGTCCCAGTCGAGCATCTCGCCTGCGGCGAAGATACCCGGCAGGGCACGCAGCTCCAGATCGGGGGTCAATGCGGTCTCTGCGATACCGCCTGCGGCCGAAATCGCACCGTCCATCGGAAGCGGGCCGTGCACGGGGACGGGCAGCGACTTGAGAAGGCGGGCCAGAGCGGCAGCCTCACGCGGAACGGGGCGCGCCCATTCCTGAAGCAGCGCCGTCTGGATCGGACCAAGGCGAAGCGCCTTGCGAAGCCAGTTCGCAAGGGTGTCCTTGCCCGGCCCCTGTTTCAGGCGGGTGGCGATATCCGCCTCTGTCAGATCGGGCAAGAGGTCGATCCTGAGCGTAGCGCCGCCTCTGAGCGCGCGCGACAGGGCATAGATGCCGCCGCCTTCGATGCCGCGCGCGGAAATGACGAATTCGCCGCGTTCGCGCTGCGCCCCCGCATTGAGGGCAACGGCCTTGACCGGTTGACCGAAGTGTCGCGCCATGTGGGGCGACCAGCCGATGTGGTAGCCCACGTTGGAGGGCGCGAAGGGCATGATCTCGACGCCTTTCGCCGCCAGCCACGGCACCCAGGCGGCGTCGGAGCCGAGACGCGGCCAGCTTGCTCCGCCAAGCGCGAGAACGGCGGTGCGCGGTGTCTCAAGGCGTGGCCCATCGGGCGTGTCGAAGGCGAGCGCGTCGCCGTCGAAGCCGGTCCAGCGCCAGCTTGTGCGAAGCTCAACGCCAAGCCCGGCAAGCCGGGTGAGCCATGCGCGCAAGAGCGGCGAGGCCTTCATCGCGACCGGAAAGACAAGGCCCGTAGAGCCGGTGAAGATCTCCACATCCAGCCCGCGGGCCCAGGCCATGACCTCTTCGGGGCCGAATGCCGCGATCATCGGGCGCAGCCAGGCCGCGTCATAGTGCCGGGCGAAGGCATCAGGTGGTTCGGCCTTGGTAAGGTTCAGGCCCGACTTCCCGGCCATGAGGAATTTTCGCGCGGGGCTCGGCTTTGCCTCGATGATGGTGACGCGGCGACCGGCCCGCGCCAGTTCCTCGGCCGCCATGAGTCCGGCAGGACCCGCGCCGATGACGAGTGCGTCGGTCATAGCGCGCGTGCCTCGACCGCGCAGGCGGTGTGAGACGGGAAAGGTCTTGCGTGTGTCTTGGTTTTCATCTCAGCCCACCCTCATGCTCGCCGGAGCATGCCCCGTCTGACAAGAAAGCCACGGCGGCACAAGGGCGGCGGGTGGCCGCGCTTGCAATGATAGGGCATCGCAACTATCGAAGGACAGGTGTGGCCCCGTAGCTCAGGGGATAGAGCGACCGCCTCCTAAGCGGTAGGTCATAGGTTCGAATCCTATCGGGGCCGCCAGTTTTCGGCATATTCATCGGAGCAAGGCCCTTGCGCACGCCAAGCTGCGCAATTTTCTGTTGTCTTGATATGCTGGACAGAAGGTGAGGAGGCGGACATGCGCAAGCTTCAGGTTCAGGGCGTGCATCACATCACGCTTCTGGGGGCGGATCGGCAAACGTCGATCGACTTCTGGGAGGGGCTTCTGGGGATGCCCTTTGTCTTCGATCAGCCAAACCTCGACAACCCCGGCGAGGGGCATTTGTATTTCGACCCCGGCGACGGGCGCCTCATCACGATCTTCACCAACGAGGATCGTGCATGGAACGGCCGGCCGAAACGGCCCGCACCGGGCGAGGTGCATCACCTGGCCTTTGCCGTGTCGCGCGCCGTCTTCTCTCAGGCCGTCGAGCGGCTTGATGAGCGCGGCATCGGGCACTCCGGCGTCAAGGACCGGGGGTTCATGGACTCGATCTATTTCCGGGAACCGATGGGCCTTCTCGTCGAACTCGCGAGCTATCGGTTCGAGCCGCCTTTCGGGTTCACACATGCAGATGTCCTGCATGAGGCCCACCTGATCCGGGTGGAGCGGGGCGCACATGCCATCGCCGAAGTCCACCTTGCCGATGCCATTGAGCACCTGATCGCGCGGCGGCAGCGATCACTGTCCGAGGATCGCGAGCCTAAGAATTCCTATCGCAACTGACATCCCTCAGCCGAAATCGACCGCGCGGTCACCCGAAGCGTCCTTCACCCGCGTCGGCAGGCCGATGCGGTTCAGGAGGTTGATGAAGGGCTTTGGGTCGAGGTCTTCGACATTGGCCATTCTCTTCAAATCCCAAGTGCCTTTGGCGACAAGGATCGCGGCAGCGACGGGGGGAACGCCTGCGGTGTAGGAGATGCCCTGAGAACCGACCTCCTCATAGGCCTGCCTGTGGTCAGCGACGTTGTAGATGAAGACCTCCGCTGGCTTGCCATCCCTGGTGCCGCGCACCAGATCGCCGATGCAGGTCTTGCCGGTGTAATCCGGCGCGAGGCTGGCCGGATCAGGCAACACGGCCTTCACCACCTTCAGCGGCACGACCTCAAGCCCTTCGGCCGTCTTCACGGGATGTTCGGAGAGAAGGCCGAGGTTCTTCAGGACGGTGAAGACATTGATGTAGTGCTCGCCAAAGCCCATCCAGAAGCGCACATCCGCGTTCGGGTAGCGGTTGGCGAGCGAGTGCACCTCGTCATGGCCGCTCATGTAGGCCTTTTGCGTGCCGACGACGGGTAGATCCCAGTCGCGGCCGACCTCGAACATCGCGTTTTCCTGCCAGGCACCCTTCTGCCAGGAATAGACCGTGCCGGTGAATTCGCGGAAGTTGATCTCCGGATCGAAGTTCGTCGCGAAGTATTTGCCGTGAGAGCCTGCGTTGATATCGACAATGTCGATGCTCTCGACCGTGTCGAGATACTGATCCTCGGCCAGTCGGGCGTAGGCGTTCACAACACCGGGGTCGAAGCCCACGCCAAGGATCGCGGTCACGCCCGCCTTCTCGCAGGCGTCGCGCTTTTTCCATTCGTGGTTCGCGTACCAGGGCGGCGTTTCGCAGATCTTGCCCGGCTCCTCATGGATAGCGGTGTCCATATAGGCGGTGCCGGTCTGGATGCAGGCGTCCATGACGGACATGTTCACGAAGGGGGAGCCGACGTTGATGACGATCTGAACGCCCGTCGCGCGGATCAGATGTGCGACAGCCTTGGTATCCAGCGCGTCGAGTCCATGGGCGGTGAAGGGGCCCGGCACCTTCATCGCGCCCTTGGCGTCAACGCCCGCAACGATCGCCTCGCATTTCGACTTGGTGCGGCTCGCGATATGCAGATCGCCCAGCACGTCGTTATTCTGCGCGCATTTATGCGCCACGACCTGCGCGACGCCGCCAGCGCCAATGATCAAAACATTCCGTTTCACTTCGGCTGTCTCCTCGTGTTCAGGACAGTGAAAGGGGAGAGAGTGACACTCTCACGACAGGCTTGAGGCGTAATCCTCGTAGCCAAACTCGCGAACGAGGCGGATCTGTCCGTCCAGTCCCCGGATGGCGATGGACGGCATGCCCACGCCGTTGAACCAGTTTTTCTTGACCATCGTGTAGCCTGCGGCATCGGCGACAGAGATGCGGTCACCGATGTTCAGCGGCTGCGGGAACCGTGCGTCGCCGAAGATATCCCCCGCGAGGCAGGACTTGCCGCAGATCTGATATACGTGATCGCCTTGCTGCGGCAGCTTCGCCTCTTCGCGGTATATCAGTAGGTCGAGCATATGCGCCTCGATCGACGAATCCACGATGGCGAGGTCCTTGCCGTTGTTCAGAAGGTCGAGCACCGTCACCTCGAGCGAGGTCGAATTGGTGATCGCCGCCTCGCCGGGTTCCAGATAGACCTGCACGCCGAATTTGTCGGCGAACGACTTCAGCCGCGCGGCGAGGTCATCGACCGGATAGCCCTCGCCGGTGAAATGTATACCTCCGCCGAGGCTGACCCATTGCACCTTTTCCAGAAGCGCCGCGAATTCCACCTCGATCCGGGAAAGCTGCTGGTCGAAGAGGTCGAAATCGCGGTTCTCGCAATTGTAGTGGATCATGAAGCCCGACACGCGGTCGATCACCTGTGCGATCTTGTCGGCATCCCATTCGCCAAGGCGCGAAAACGGCCGCGCCGGGTCGGCGAGGTCGAAACTGCTGGTCGAGAAGCGCGGGTTGAGCCGCAGGCCACGCTGGATGGATGCCGACCGGTTGTCGAAGCGTTCAAGCTGACCGATGGAGTTGAAGATGATCTTGTCGGCATAGCCCACTGCCTCGGCGATCTCATGGTCGGCCCAGGCGACGGAATAGGCGTGGGTTTCCTTCCCGAACTTCTCGCGCCCCAGCCGAAGTTCATAGAGCGACGAGGACGTCGTGCCGTCCATGTGATCGCGCATCAGTCGAAGGCCGACCATGTGGCGAAGCATTTGAGCGCGAGAAGGGTCTTCGCGCCGGACCCGGATCGCAACCGGTCGATAATCTCCATGTTGCGAAGCAGCTTCGCCTCGTCGATCAGATAGAAGGGTGTCTGAATCATCTCGCGCCCCCCAGCCGGCCAAAAGGAAGCGTCCGTATAGGGACCGCGCCGCGCAGACGCAATGCCGCCGTCCGGCGTCCGGACGCCACGTTGCCCTTGAATTGCCACGCCAGGCTGGCAAGGTGGCGTTACCAGACAGCATTATCGGGAAGTCACATGGTCCTGCGCACGTTCTTTTCGTTCGACAACGACGCGATGCTGATAAACGGCAACCCGTCGACACCGATCATCAACAATTCCGATACGCCTAATGGGACGGTCTATACCTTCGGCGGCGGCGGTGGCAGACAGGTGACGCTGAACGACGTGGGCGGTGGCGGCACCAGCACCAACACGTTCGAGGACGACCAGGCGGGACGCCACACCATCACCAACGGCAACGGAATTGTCGCCAACGGCACGCCGGTCGAGGCGGAGTCGCTTATTCTCGTCCGGGCATTGGACACAAACGGCAACCCCACGGGACCGACGATCACACTCACGGTTTTCTCGCAGAACGGTCAGACCGGCGACGTATGGGGATTTGCGTCCAGTGCGCCGCTGATGGCGGGTACGCAGTACGTAAAGACGGGCGGCAGCAATACCGGGTCGAGCTCCTACAGCAGCTTCATCGCGTGCTTCACGCGGGGGACGATGATCCGCACCCGAAACGGACAGGCGCCGGTCGAGTCGATCCAGAAGGGCGATGAGGTCTGGACCACTCGCGACCCTGCGGCAAGAGTCGCTTGGGTGGGCAATACCACGGTGGATGCAACGGGATCTCTTGCCCCAGTGGTTTTCGCTACGGGAGCGATCGGAAATTCGGCAGAGCTTGCCGTTTCTCCCAACCATCGGATCGTGATCGGGGGCTGGCAGGTCGAGTTGCTTTTTGGCCAGGCAGCAGTCCTTGTGGCGGCGAAGCATCTTCTGGGCCTGCCCGGCGTGTCGCGGCGCCCCGCGCAGTCGGTCGATTACTATCACGTCATGTTCGGACAGCACGAAACCGTCGAGGCGGCCGGAGTTCTCAGCGAGAGCTTCTTCCCCGGCGTGCTTACGATGGCTACCTGCGACGAAGATACCCGCAACGAACTGCTGATGCTTTTTCCGGAACTCTTTGAAGATCCCGACGCCTATGGCAGGACGAGCGGTCGCTGCCTCAACGCCCATGAATCCGGCGTCTTGCGGGCGTTGATGAAGAGCGCCGCTTGATCAGATCATCCGGATCGCGTCCTTGTCTACCGAAAGCATGTAGCCCCGGCGCGCGATGTTCTTGACCAGAAGCTCCGCCACCATCTGGTTGCCGAGCGCATCGCGCAGCCGTTTGATCCTCATCGCGCCCGCCGCTTCGTCGCAATCGGAGGCGTTGCGGCCCGAGATGACACCCTCGATCTCGGCTCCGGACATTACGTCATCGTCCATCCGTGCCTCGGCCAGAACCGAGAGGGTTTCGATGGCCGCCGGGGTCAGCGTGAAGGCCATGTCGTTCAGCACCACCGCATTCTCGGCCCGGCTGATGAGGAGCGAGGAGACCTGAATTCCCTGCTTGCGGATTTCGTTCATGCGGCGGTTCAGTGCGACAATCATCACCAGGAACACCAGCGCCGCGATCAAAAGCGCAGTCGCGAAGAGAAGCAGCACGAAGATAATGGACCGGTAACTCGCCAGCACTTCTGAAAAGGCGGTGCCGGATTGCGCCAGCACCTCAAGCAGCTTGATCTGGTCGCCCGTGGTCAGCGCGTCGTTCTGGACAAAGATCTGCTCGACCCGTGTGTTGAAGGCGTTGGCGTCGGGCAGGTTGAGAAACAACAAGAGCGCCGCGAGCAACAGGATGCCCACGATCACCGCTATGCCGATCACGACAACGCGGTTGCCGGTCTTCAGCGCATCAATTGCCGTTGGAGCTACTTCCGCCACCACCATTTCCCTGACCCTTGGAACCGCCGCCAACGATGGAGACAATCGAAAGAAGCGTCCAGCCGTCTTGTGCGAGACGCGGCGCCAAGGCCGCGGCCGCCGCCCGTTTCGAGGCGCAGGCCTCATCGGGCAGTTGCGCCGTGTTGAAGTCGAGCTTCAGGGGATTGTCGCGCTTGGCCTTGTACTCGACGCGGCAGGCCGCGCTGGCAGGTAGTGCGGTCAGGGCAAGGGCGAGAACGATGATGAGTGTGCGTGTCATGATGGCCGACCATCGGCAAAGTCCCGTCGCTATTCAATAACAAACCGGCGGCGATCCGCCGTTATCGCGTAGCAGCGCACGGTTATTGCATGTCTTTCTCAAGTCCGCAGATCATCCAAACATGATGCCGGACCTGCTGCCACAAAAGACCGGCCCAAGAAGGAACCAGAGATATGACCAAGATGAAATCCCGCCTGATCGCCCTCGTCTCCGCCGCAGCGCTTGCCCTTGGCGCCGCTGCCCCCGCTTCGGCGCTGAATGAACGTGAACAGAACGCGCTGGCCCTCATCCTCGGCGCGGTCGCTATCGGTGCCATCATCAATGATGCCAACAAGACCAAGACCCGCAAATCACCATCGGTGAGCCGGTATGGCTATGGCGGCGGGTACGACGACGTATGACGACCGCTATGATGACAATCGCGACCACTGGAACAAGAAGCATCGGCGCACGATCCCAGCGCAATGCAGCTTTCAGATCCGTGGGAACAGCGGGCGGCGAGACGTCGTCTCGGCCCGCTGCCTGAGCGAGTTCGGCATGGGCCGCGACCTGCCCCGCAATTGCGCATTCGACGTGCGCACCGGGCGTGAGACGCGCCGGGTCTATGGCGCGCGCTGCCTTCAGAGCAACGGCTTCAAGATCGCTGGCCTGCGCTAGGCACCTCGGACAATTCGAGCAGTCGGGCGCGGGCTCCCCTTGTTTCTCCCGCGATCGGCCCACTAGGGCGGGTGACGGAGTTCACCCGCCCTTTTTTCTTGCCTCCCTGACGATTTCGCGCGACGAGGCGGGATGGCAGGCAAACCCGATTTCAGCTTTGAGGCGGCAGCGATGGCAGCCGGGGCGGCCCGTATCGCGGGGGTCGATGAGGTCGGGCGCGGTCCCTTGTGCGGCCCCGTTGTCGCTGCTGCCGTCTGGTTGGACCCGGCCCGCATCCCCGATGGGCTGAACGATTCCAAGAAGCTGAGCTCCGCGCGACGTGAAGCGCTGTTCGCCGTTCTGATGGAGACGGCCGATGTTGCCATCGGCGCGGCGAGCGTTGACGAAATCGACAGCATCAACATCCTCCGCGCGAGCCATCTTGCGATGTTCCGTGCGGTCGGTCGGCTGCGCCAGGTGCCGGATCATCTCTTGATCGACGGCAATGCCCTGCCCCGCGATCTGGCGATCAGCGCCGAAACCATCGTGAAGGGCGACGGGCGATCGGTCTCGATCGCTGCGGCCTCCATCGTCGCCAAAGTGTGGCGCGATCGCATCATGGTGGATTTGGCGCAACAGCATCCCGGCTACGGCTGGGACAGAAATGCCGGATACCCGACGAAGGATCATCTCGCGGCGCTCCGAAATCTCGGGCCGACCCCACACCATAGGCGTTCCTTCAAGCCGGTGCACAATATCTTGTGCCAAGACAAAACTGTAAGTTCTTGATTCAAAAAAGAAATTGACGGCGAATCGCCTCTGACTCATCTTTGGGACAACAAGAACGGCACAAACGCCGGGCATGAGGCAGAGATGAAGAAGACCAAAGTCGAGGGCGCCGAGGCGCTTCCGCTCAACATGATTCTGGATGGCGACTGCATCGAACGGATGCTGTCCCTGCCTGCTGAAAGCGTGGATCTGATCTTTGCGGACCCGCCCTACAACCTCCAGCTACGCGGCGATCTGCACCGGCCCGACAATTCCAAGGTCGATGCCGTCGATGATCACTGGGACCAGTTTTCAAGCTTCGAGGTCTATGACCGCTTCACCCGCGACTGGTTGGCGGCGGCGCGGCGACTTTTGAAGCCTAACGGTGCGATCTGGGTCATCGGCAGCTATCACAACGTCTTCCGCATGGGGGCGGAGCTTCAGAACCAGGGCTTCTGGATCCTGAACGACGTGGTCTGGCGCAAGTCGAACCCGATGCCGAACTTCCGCGGCAAACGCCTTACCAACGCGCATGAGACGCTGATCTGGGCGTCGAAATCCGAGGGGTCGAAATACACCTTCAACTACGAGGCGTTGAAGGCGCTAAACGAAGGCGTGCAGATGCGGTCCGACTGGGTCATCCCACTCTGCACTGGGGGCGAGCGGCTGAAGGACGACGCGGGCGACAAGGCCCATCCGACGCAAAAGCCCGAAGCGCTGCTGCACCGCGTCCTTGTCGGCACGACCAATCCCGGCGACGTGGTGCTCGACCCGTTCTTCGGCACCGGGACGACGGGTGCTGTGGCGAAGATGCTCGGGCGCGAGTTCATCGGGATCGAACGCGAAGCCGCCTATCGCGAGGCCGCCGAAAAGCGTTTGTCGAAGGTCCGAAAGTTCGACCGCGAGGCACTGGAAACCACGACATCGAAGCGCGCGGAACCGCGCGTGCCCTTCGGGCAGGTGGTCGAACGCGGCATGCTGCGGCCGGGTGAGGAACTTTTTTCCATCGGCAATCGCTACAAGGCAAAGGTGCGCGCGGACGGCACGCTGATCGGCAATGATATCAAGGGCTCGATCCATCAGGTCGGCGCGCATCTGGAAGGCGCGCCGTCCTGCAACGGCTGGACATACTGGCATTTCAAGCGCGACGGGAAGCTGGTGTCGATCGACATCCTGCGCCAGCAGATCCGCGCCGAAATGGACGAGAGCCGCCCGCATTGAAGAGGTTACCGCCAGTGCCTGTGGCCTGAAACCATAGGCACGAACTTCGCCCCGCCGGATTGCACCCCCGGTGGGGCTTTTTCTTCACAGGATCGGCGCGAAAAGGCGCGCGAAAGGCGACGCGAGCCGGATGAAGCGGTGCGGGATGTCGCGGAAGGAGGTCTCATAAATCTCGGATTTGGCGAAATCAGCCTCAAGCATGGTCGCGACCTCCGCAGCGAAATCTTCGTCCACGACCAGCGCCGTCACTTCGAAATTCAGGTGGCAGGAGCGGTTGTCGAGATTGATACTGCCGACCGAGGCCATCCAATCATCGACAAGAGCCACCTTGGAATGCATGAATCCATCCTTGTAGCGGTAGATCTTTACGCCCGCGCGACGCACCTCATCGAAATAGGAAAACGCCGCGAGCCAGACGAGCCAGTGATCGCGGATATCGGGGACCAGCAGGCGAACATCAACGCCGCTGATCGCCGCGAGCTTCAGCGCGTTCAGAATATCCACATCGGGCACGAAATAGGGCGAGGCGATCCAGATCCGGTCACGCGCCGCATTGATCGCGTTGCAAAAGTAGAAGCTGCCGGTTTCAAGTTGATCGGCGGGCCCTGAGGCGAGGATCAGCACATCGCGCCCCCCAACCTGCGGTAGCGGCTGCCAGCCCAGACCCAGAACCTCGCCGGAGGCCCAGAGCCAGTCCTCGGCAAATGCGAATTGAAGCTCGGCCACCGCGGGGCCGTCGAGACGCAGTTGAGTGTCGCGCCAATGTCCGAAGCGCGCCGCGCGTCCCATGTATTCGTCGCCGACGTTCAACCCGCCGAGATAGCCCGTCTGACCGTCCACCACGACGATCTTTCGGTGATTGCGGAAGTTGACCTGAAACCGATTGCGGCTGCGGCGTAGGGCATGGACGTTCAGAATATTGACGCCAGCCGCGCGCAGATCCTCGACATAGGTGCCGGGCAGGCCGACGCTGCCGATGCCATCGTAAAGGACGTGGACGCGGACGCCCGCCTCGGCCCGCGCCGTCAGATGCCGTGCCATTTCGCGGCCCACGGTGTCATCGCGGAAGGTGTAGAACTGGACGAGGACGTAGTCCCGGGCCCTGTCGATCGCGGCGAAGATGTCTTCGAACGCGGCCGGGCCGTCGATCAGTATCTTTGTTGCATTGCCCGACAGCAGCCTTTGCCCGGCAAGCGTTTCAAAGGCGCGAACGTATTTCTGACGATCGCCCAAGCGGTCGAGTGGCGCGGGCGCGTTAAGTGCGATCGCGCCGGTCAGGTCGTCGACCGTGTCGCGCATCTCCCGCCGCATCTCGACATAGCCCGAGAACCGACGGTGGCCGAGGAACAAGAAGATCGGCACCGCGAAATGCGGTGCTGTAAAGAGAAAGACGGCCCAGCCGACCGCGCCCTGTGGCGTGCGCGCATTGCGCATGGCGCGATAGGCGAAGATCGCCGCCAGCAGTTGAAAGGCGAGTACAGAGAGAAGAACGATCAAGCTTGTGAGTGACATCTCAGGACGCGCCACGCGGCGTCGGATTGGTCGCGCTGTTATAGGCTGACCAATCCTCGATATCCGGGTAGAACTGCCGCCGCCAGGCGCGGACGCGCGGGTTCATCCGGCGGCGCCAGAGCGGCGGGACCATGGCGAGCGCGGTCATCGCCGGATAGCCGAAGGGAAGCTGCGGCGCCTCTTCAGTGGCATATGTCTGCAAAAGCGGAAAGCGGCGGTCGGGCTTGTAGTGATGGTCCGAATGGCGCTGAAGGTTGATGAGGAGCCAGTTCGAGACCTTGTGATCGGCGTTCCAGGAATGGCGCGGCAGGACATGTTCGTATTTCCCCTCGCCCAGATGGCGGCGGGTCAGGCCGTAATGCTCGATGTAGTTCACGAGCTCCAACTGCCAGATCGCAACGAAGGCCTGCCAGATGAAAAGCGCCAATCCCTGCCAGCCGCCAAGTGCGAGTGCGAGGCTTAGCGCCAGAAACTGAAGCGCTGCGTAGCGCCAGAAAGGGTTGGAGAGGTGCCAGACCTTTCGCCCGGCGCGGGCAAGGAGCTGCCGTTCGGCCCGCCAGGCGGAGCCCGGCCCATCGCGCAGGACACGCGGAAAGGCGTGGTGGAAGCCTTCGTTATAGCGCGCCGTCACCGCATCGCGCGGGGTGCCGACATAGCGGTGGTGGACCAGAAGGTGCTCGGTCCGGAAATGGCTGTAGAGGACACTCGCCAGAAGAAGATCGCCAAGCCACCGCTCCACCCGGTTCTTCTGATGGAGGAGTTCGTGGGCATAGGTGATTCCGATGGAGCCGGAAATCACGCCGACCCCGAAGAAAAGCCCGATCCTCTCGGCCGTCCCGAGGTGATCCGTGCGGGTGACGTAAAAGATCAGCGCGTAAAGGACGGTTGCCTGAACCGGAAACCAGATCAGCGTGACGAGACGATACCAGAAGAGGTCACTCTCGGGGGTCGATGCGTCCGGGTTGCCGTGGTTCTGACCGAAAAGCGTATCGAGGATGGAAATGCCGATCCAGCCGTAGACCGGCAGAAGCAGGACCGTCCAGCCGCCATGGATCGCACCGATCAGCGCCAGCGGAATCAGGCTCAGCGACAGCCAGAACGGCAAGGCCGAGGTGACACGCGCCATATTGGGTGAACCGGACATCCGGAAGCTCCTGTAGTCAACGGGGAGTCTAGCGCCCGGAGGGGCGCGCCTCAATCGTCATGGGTCGGAAGCAATGCCGCATCCCAGACCTTGCGCATCAGCGTTGGCAGATCTGTGGGGCGGAATTCGGCGCGGGAGATGAACTGGCCCTGCTCGGGCGTGACTTCAAGCGGAACCGTCGCGGTCATCACCTCAAGCGTCAGGTGAAAATGCGTGAAGGTGTGGCGCACCGGCAAAGGCGCCGCGCGCCAGTCGGCGGGAAGCGGCGGCGCGGGAATGGGTGCGGCTTCGGCCCAGTCGGTTCCAGGCCAGCCGAGCATGCCACCGAGAAGGCCCTTGTCGGGCCGCCGTTCCAGAAGCGGCGCACCATCGGCGCGCAGCGCGACATAGGCGATCCCGCGCCGTTCGGGCTTGGCCGCCTTCGGTGCCTTGCGCGGCAAGGTATCGGCGATACCCAGCACGACGGCGCGGCAATCGGCGCGGAGCGGACAGATGCCGCAGGCGGGGGAGCGTGGTGTGCAGATCGTGGCGCCAAGGTCCATCATCGCCTGCGCATGGTCGCCCGGCCGTTCGGGTGGCGTGAGCCGCTCGGCAAACTCCGTCAGGCGCGGCTTCGCAACCGGCAAGGGCTCTTCCACGGCGAAAAGGCGGGACACGACGCGCTCGACATTGCCGTCGACGACAGTCGCGGCCTCATCATAGGCGATGGCGGCGATGGCGGCGGCGGTATAGGGGCCGATGCCAGGCAGATCGCGCAGCGCGGCACTGGTTGCAGGGAACCGGCCGCCGTGATCCGATGCCACGGCGCGCGCACATTTCAGAAGGTTCCGGGCACGGGCGTAGTAGCCAAGACCTGCCCATTCGGCCATCACCTCGGCATCGTCGGCGGCGGCGAGGTCCGCCACGGTCGGCCAGCGGTCCGTAAAACGGCGGAAGTATTCGCGCACGGCGGCGACGGTCGTCTGTTGCAGCATGACCTCGGACAGCCAGACGCGGTAGGGGTCGGGTACGACCCCCGCGCGGCGCTCCGCCGGGCCAACGCGCCACGGCATGACGCGGGCATGACGGTCATACCAGTCGAGCAAGCGGCGGCTGACTTGGGCGTCACACAATCTTTATCCCTTTCACTCGCTTCCCCGTGGGCAAAGCGCCCCGCCGCCACTAACATAGGGCGAGGTCCGGGAAAGGACAGGCCGGGAAAGGACGAGGATGAGCGAAAGCCCTGAAAAGTTTCACCGCCACCGCCGGGGCTTCGAATCCGCAGCCGGGCTTCTCAAGAACCGCATCCGCAGCGCGGGTGAGGCGCGCGGCTTTGCCGTGGCGCGGCTTCTGACCCATTGGGCCGAGGTTGTCGGTGAAGAGATCGCGGCGATGGCCCTGCCGGTCAAGGTGGGCTACGGGCGCGACGGTTTTGGCGCGACGCTGACGCTTTTGACCACGGGCGCCTCCGCCCCGCTTCTTCAGATGCAGCTTCCGAAGATTCGCGACAAGGTGAACGCCTGCTACGGCTACAGCGCCATCTCGAAGGTGGTCATCACCCAGACCGCGCCGACCGGCTTTGCTGAAGGTCAGATCGCCTTCACCCCCGCGCCAAAAACTGCGCCGGGGCCTGCTGATCCTGCAATCCGCGCCAAAGCCAGCGCCGTGTCCGAAGGCGTACATGACAAAACCCTGCGCGCGGCGCTTGAAGCTTTGGGCGAAAGAGTCTTATCTCGCCCCCGACAAACGAAAGGCTGATCCATGAACAGGACCTATTTTCTTGCCGGCGCCGTGGCGCTGACCGTGCTCGGCGGGCTTTGGGCGATGAACCGGACGGCGGTCGATCCGCTGACCGCACTCGCCACGCCGGCGATGGCGCAGGAGGCCGCCGCCAGTTCCGAGGCGGCGCGAGTGCCAGACATGGTGCTTGGCAAGACAGACGCGCCGGTCAAGATCGTGGAATACGCGTCCTTTACCTGCCCGCATTGCGCCAACTTCCATGAAGAGGTCTTCGCCAAGCTGAAGGCCAACTATATCGACACCGGCAAGGTCCAGTTCACCTACCGCGAGGTCTATTTCGACCGCTACGGCCTTCTTGCCGCGATGATCGCGCGGGACGGCGGAACGGCGAAATACTTCGCGATTTCGGATGTCATCTACGGCACCCAGCGCGACTGGCTGGCGTCGCAGGATGACAAGAAGATCGTCGACAACCTGCGCAAGATTGGCCTCAAGGCCGGGCTCGACAAGGACAAGGTCGACGGCACCATCGCGGAATTCGAAACCTGTGTCGCCGATCTTAAGGCCTGCATGGAGACCGACAACATCGCGGGCGCCATGGTCGCGACCTACCAGACCAACGCGACGAAGGACAACATCAAGGGCACCCCGAGCTTCATCATCAACGGTGAGCCTTATTCCGGCGAGATGACCTATGCCGATTTCGCCAAGATCCTCGACGAGAAACTGGGCAACTAGGGCATGACGCCTCTCAGCGGCGTAAGGGTCGTCGAACTGGCGCGTATTCTCGCCGGTCCGTGGGCGGGGCAGACGCTCGCCGATCTCGGGGCCGAGGTCATCAAGGTCGAGGCCCCGGAAGGCGACGACACCCGCAGCTGGGGTCCGCCCTTCATCGAGCGTGACGGCGACCGTTCGGCCGCCTACTTCCATGCCGCGAACCGGGGCAAGAAATCCGTCATCGCCGATTTCCGAAAGGATGAGGACCGGGAGTTCGTCCGGGCATTGGTGCAGGACGCCGATATCCTGATCGAGAATTTCAAGGTGGGCGGGCTGGCGAAATATGGGCTGGACTATGCGAGCCTGTCGAAGATCAATCCGCATCTGATCTACTGTTCGATCACCGGATTCGGACAGGATGGCCCCTACGCCCACCGCGCCGGATATGACTATATCATCCAAGGCATGTCCGGCCTGATGAGCGTGACCGGCGAGCCCGACGGCCAGCCGCAGAAGGTCGGCGTTGCCGTCGCCGACATCTTCACAGGCGTCTACGCGGCGACCGCGATCCTCGCCGCGCTGCATCAGCGCAACGTGACGGGAAAGGGTCAGCACATCGACATGGCGCTATTCGACGTTGCGACGAGTGTCATGGCCAATCAGGCCATGAACTATCTGGCCTCGGGCACCGCGCCGATGCGGATGGGGAACGCGCATCCGAACATCGTGCCCTATTCGGTCTTTGACTGCGCCGATGGCTGGATCATCATCGCCACCGGCAATGACGGGCAGTACCGGCGGCTCTGCAAGGTGCTGGGGCTGGAGGATTTGGCCGAGGCGCCGGAGTATCGCACAAATGCCGACCGGATCGCCAACCGGGAGGCGCTGATCGCTGCGCTGACCGGACGGACGACGCTGTGGCAGAAGGCTGACCTCCTGACCGCCTGCGAGGCCGAGGGCGTTCCCGCCGGGCCGATCAACGACATGGGCGAGGTCTTCGCCGATCCGCAGATCATCGCGCGCGGGATGCAGATCGATTGCGATGGCGTTCCGGGTGTGCGGTCGCCGATGACCTTTTCAGACGCGGAGCTTGCGACCGGCGCGCCCTCGCCCAAGCTTGGCGAGCACGACGCCGAGGTCCGCGCGAAGCGGCGTTAAAGACCGAACGAGGCAAGCCGGGCGTCGAGTGGCGACCAATCGTCAAGCTCCAGCCGGACCGGCACCGTCAGCACGTTCACGCGCATCGCCTCCGGAAGGCGCACTGCATCCTTTTCAGTGGTGACAAGCTGCGCGCCGTGGGCTGCGGCCTCGGTTTCCAGCCGGTGGAGCAGTGCCGGGGTCAGCGGCTGGTGATCATCGAGCGAAACCGAGCGCAGCACGTCCGCACCCAGCGTCCGCAGTGTGCGGAAGAATTTCTCGGGATGGCCGATGCCCGCAAAGGCCAGAACGCGCAGGTCTTGCCAATCCATACCGGTCGGTAGGGGCTTCAGCGCTCCGGTCAGACGCGGGACTGTGACCGAGGGCGCCCAAACCTGACTGAACCGCCCTTGCGCCGCCTCATCGCCAATGGTGAGGCAGAAATCCGCGCGCGCCATCCCGGCGGCGACGGGTTCGCGCAATGGCCCCGCAGGGATGCAGAGGCCATTGCCGAAGCCCTTCTCGGCATCGACGACGACGACCGACAGGTCTTTCTCCAGCGTCGGGTTCTGAAAGCCGTCATCCATCAAGATCACCCGCGCGCCGGCGGCAACGGCGGCTTTCGCGCCCAAGGCGCGGTCGCGCGCGATCCATGTCGGCGTGAACCCGGCGAGCAGCAATGGCTCATCCCCGCAATCGGCAGCGCTGTGCTTGCGCTCATCGACGCGGACCGGGCCCTCCAAAGTGCCGCCGTGGCCCCGGCTGACGACATGCGCCGTGATACCGCGCGCGGCGAGCCGTTGGGTGAGCGCGATGACGGTCGGCGTCTTGCCAGTGCCGCCGGCGTTTAGGTTGCCGATGCAGATGACCGGGACGCCAGGGTGGAAAGACGCCGCCGCGGCCAACCGGCGCGCGGTGGCGGCGGCGTAGAGCCGCCCGAGAGGCGAAAGCGCCGCGGCAATCAGGCCGGGGCGGTCGGGCGTGTTGTCCCAGAAGCGAGGCGCGCGCATCATGCCTCCTTCGGGCCTGACGCCGCACGGGCATCCATCAGATCCAGGATGATCTGCATGACGCGCTCGGTCACCTCGGCGCCACCCGAAGAGGCCGCCCAGGCGTTGTGGGCGAGTTGCGCCGTCTTGTCGGGGGCAATGAGATCGGCGACCGCCTCGGCCAGCGCGGCGGGCGACGCCACGAGGCGGGACGCCCCGGCTTCGCTCAGGCGGGCATAGGCGTCGGGATAGGGTCCGGGGTGCGGGCCATGCAGGATGGCGGAGCCGAGGGCGGCCGGTTCGTAGGGATTACGGCCCGAGCCGCCGGGCATGAGCGTGCCGCCCATGTAGGTCACCGGGGCGAGCCGATACCAAAGCCCCATCTCGGCCTCGCCCTCGGTCAGCAGCACCTGAACCTCGGGTTCAGGTTCCTCATCCTCGGCGCGCACAGCGACCGTCCAGCCTTCGCGATGACAGATATCCTTCAGCGCGCCCAGCCGCGACGGATCAGCGGGCGAGAGGATCAGCAGCATCCGGTGCGCGAGCCTGAGGGCATGAGTCTGGGCGGCGAGTACCGCCGCTTCCTCGGCCTGCGGGCAAGCGACGGCGAACCAGACGGGGCGCGCCTGAAGAAGCTCTGCCAGCGCGGTCCGCTCGGCCTCATTGCATTTCAAAGGATCTCTTGTCTCTTCGATGCGGCCTGTCACATCGACACTGATCTGCCGTCCCGCGATCCGTCGCAGGCGGCGGGCGGTGTCGGGGTCTTGCGCAAGAATGCGATCGAATCGCGACAGAAGTGCCGCCGCCATGCCGCCGCGGAAGAGGCGCATCCAGTCGCGCCCCGGCGCCACACGCACATCGACCAATAGCGCCGGTATGTCTTGGTCGCGCACCTCGACGATCATCGCAGGTGGCAGCGACGCGCCAGCTAGGATGAAAAGATCCGGCTGCCAATGCTCCAGAAAAGCACGGATGTCGGATTGCCGGTCCTCAGGCGTCGCATCGAAATTCGTGGCATCGGGAAAATCCACCGGGACGAGGGGCTTGTCGCAGTCGCCGGTGACGACCAAGGCAATTCCCGTGCGGGTCTGGCCAAGACGGCGCAGGAGCTGCCCAATACTGCGCGGCGTCGCGCCTGCACCGGCATGAACCCAGATGAGCCGCCCCTCCGGCCGAAGCGGTCGCGGCGGCGCTTCGCCCTTCCCGCCGCGCGCGGCGGCGAGCAGATAAAGCGCGAGAGAGAGCGACCGCTTCATTCCGTCAGGTGCTAGACGCCAAGCTCTTCGGTCGGACCGCTTTCGGCCGCCTCGTCGCGCAGGCGGTGGATATGGGCGATGAAGTAGCGGGTATGGGCATCGTCGACCGTGCGCTGCGCCTCGGCCTTCCAAGCGTTGTAGGCGGCGGCGTAGTCGGGGAAAATTCCAACGACATGGATATTCGACGGGTCCTTGAACAGGCTCTTCGTCGGGGTGACAAGCTCACCACCGAACACGAGATGCAGGCGCTGTGTCATCGGTCTCTCCCAATTGCGCGTATCGCGGGGGTCACCCTATGCGAAGCGCCTCGCCGTCTCAAGGCGAAGCCATCTAGATATGGCCGTTACGCAAGGAAATCACAGGGTTTTTCGGGCAGCGTTTTCAGCCTGTTTGCGCCAGCCGTCCGCGCAGATCGCGCCAAAGCGCGGGACCGGCCGCCAGAACGCCGTCGGCGCGCGGATCGGGGCGGTTGAAGCTGAGCGCCGCGCCGTGGCGGTCGCTGACCCTGGCCCCCGCGCGCCGGGCGATGAGGTCGCCCGCCGCGATGTCCCATTCCCAGCTTGGGCGCAGCGTCAGCGCAGCATCGAAACGCCCCTCTGCGACAAGGCACATGCGCCACGCGAAGGAAGCACGGAAAACGCGCCGGACCGGGGGCGGCACCGCACCCGTCCAATGCTGAGGCGCCATCGTGGCCGAGGACGTGAGGAGCGTCGCACCCCCGGCATGCGCGGGCTGAGCCGTTGCGATGGGCTGATCGTTCAGGGTGGCTACGCCATCCTCGGTCGCGGCATAGAGCGCATCCTTTTCCGGCAGATAGACCACGGCGGCGATGACACGGCCCTTTTCGGCGACGGCAAGCGCGTGGGCAAAGCTCGTATCGCCGTCGATGAAGGCGCGGGTGCCGTCGATTGGGTCGACGATGAAGCAGCGGTCATGCGCGAGGCGTGCAGGATCGTCCGGCGTTTCCTCCGAGAGCCAGCCATATTCTGGACGTGCGGCGCGAAGCTCGGCCTTCAGCATCGCATCGACGGCAAGATCGGCCTCGGTCACCGGACCCGCATCGCCCGGCTTGTGCCACGTCTCAGGCTTTTGCCGCCAGAAACGGTGAGCGATCCGCCCCGCCTCATGCGCTGCGCCGATCAGGAGATCGAGGTCACGCCCCGGCAAGCGTGAGGCCTTCGACCAACAGGCTTGGCACGACATGGGAGAGGTAAGGCCGCGCATCATTGGCGGGGGTGATCCGCATCAGCATCTCGCGCAGATTGCCAGCGATGGTGCATTCGTTGACCGGATAGGTGATTTCACCGTTCTCGACCCAGAACCCCGAGGCGCCGCGGGAATAATCGCCGGTCGTCGGGTTGATGGAGGAGCCGATCATCGAGGTGATGAGAAGGCCTGTCCCCATTTCCTGCAAGAGATCGTGACGGGTCAGAACCCCTTCGGTCAGCGCGATGTTGGAATGCGCAGGCGACGGCGGCGCGGAGGTTCCGCGTGCGGCAGAGGCCGTGGATTTCAGGCCAAGCTTCCGCGCGGTACCGAGGTCAAGCGTCCAGCCGGTCAAAACGCCATTCTCCACGATGTTGCGGGCCAGGGTCGGCAGGCCCTCGGCGTCGAAGGGGCGGGAGCCGGAAATGCGCAGACGACGGGGATCTTCGGTGATCGAAAGCCCCATGGGCAGCACCTCTTCCCCCAGACGGTCGCGCAGCCAGGATGCACCCCGGGCAACGGCCTGCCCGTTCACCGCCGCAAGAAGATGGCCGACCAGGCTTGAGGCGACACGTTCGTCGAAGAGGACCGGGAAAGCGCCGGTCCTGGGCTTGCGCGCCCCGATCCGTTCCACCGCCCGTTCACCCGCGAGCGTGCCGATGCTTTCGGCGCCCGGCAGGTCGGATTGGTAGATGCGGCTTTCGGCGGACCAGTCCCGCTCCATCCCCAGCCCCTCGCCCGCCACCGCGACGGCGGAGGTGGCGCGCGATGTGCGCATGTAGCCGCCGGAAAAGCCGTTCGTCGCCGAGAGATGGATCATCCGCCGCGAATAGCTTCCCGACGCCACCTGGCACTGCGCGACGCCCTTGACGGCCAAAGCCGCCGCTTCGGCCCGGCGCGCATCCTCTTCCAGCGCGGCAGCACAGGGTTCCGGGGCCGGGTCGAAAAGATCGTAATCGGCAGGGTCCCAGGAGGTGATAAGCTCGGACGGATCGGCAAGGCCGATGGTCGGGTCCTCGGGCGCTTCGCGCGCCATGGCGACGGCCCGTTCGGCCATCTCGGCGATGGTACGCTCCGAGATGTCGGAGGCGGATACGCAGGCTTGCCGCTGCCCCAGAAGGACGCGCAAACCGATTTCGATGCCCTCGGACCGCTCGGCCTGTTCAAGGCTGCCGCCGCGCACATCGACGCTGATCGCGGTACCGGAGACGGCAATCGCGTCGGCCGCATCGGCGCCGGCCTCGCGGGCGATCTGAAGCAGCGCCTCGGTCAGGGGCTGAAGGCGGTCGTCGGTCATGGGGCCATCCGAGAAAAGGGTCGGGCAACAGGTAGTCGTCCTGCCCCCGACGCTCAACCCCAAAGCGCTGCGGTCAGGGTTTCGGGTATTTGTAAAGCACCTGACCATTCACTCGGACATCACCCGCCTCATCCGCTTCGACGCGGGATGTGGCGCTATCCTCGCCGGTCGGCACGGTAAACATAGCCATCATCATCCGCATCCCCATGGCCTGCTCCTGCGGTATCAGCTGCATCGCCACGAGGCGGTCGAAAAGCCCGTTCAGGCCCTTGATCTCGAATTCGGCGGCGCCCACCGGCCTTGGCTGCGGGCCGTCGTTGACGATCCGGGCCGAGCCGGAACCCGCGATATCCGCGCCGACGGCGGAAAGCTTCAGCTCATTCAGCGACAGGGTATCCAATTCGGCCGGTATCGTGCCTGCCTGACCGGCAGGGCGCTCTGCGAAAATGCTGCCAGCGATCTTCATCGTCCCGGTCAGGTCGATGGCAAGGGTCATCGGGTCATGGGGCAGCGCGGCGGCCGGATCGAACATTGCCCAGATGCCGTCCGACAGCGTCAAACCGCTGAGGCGCTGTACCATAGTGAAGGGACCCGCCGCGCTATCCGTCTCAACCGGCATTGCAAATTTAAGCTCCAGCCCGTCGAGGCCGACCTCGGCCGGTACAGGCAAGGTCGGCACCTGAACAACGGCGCGCGACGCACCGGTCCTAAGTTCGGTTTCCACGCCTGCCTGGGACATCGACAGCCTCACAAGACCGTCGGCCAGACCGGCCTGCACATTCGTCGTGCCGCCGGCATCCTGAAGATCTGAACTAACGTTGCCCGAGGCGAACTGCATGCGCGTTTCAAGCCGGTAGCCCGCAGCGATCGCCTTTTCCATGTCGTTCAGATCGACCCCGTCGGGGATCTGTATCCCCGACACCACATGCAGGTCGCTGAGCGCACCCGTCATGCTCATCGCCCCGGACCCGTCCTTCGCGGCGGGCTTTGCGACCGCGAAGCTCATCGTTCCGAAAGCTGCGTCCGTGTCGATCACCCTGGTGGCTGTCCCGGTCATCCTGCCCTTGCCGCTGCCATCCAGCATCGTGACAGTGAAAGACAGAGGCACCTCCTGATCGGCCGCTTCGGCCCCGGAGGTGGAAACCGCAAATTTTGGTGCGTCAAAGTCATAGATCATGTCCCCGGCACTGCCCGATACGAGGATCTTGAGGTCGGTCTGGGTGATCTCGATCCCGGTGCTGGCCGCCGAGCCTGCGCCGCGCGGCCCGCTGATTCTGCCGGTGATCTTTTCGGCTGCCGCGATTTCAACCCGGCCGTCGCCAGTTTCGCGGAATCGCAGCTCTGGCACCCGCAGGCTGAACTGTGCGTCGCCATCCTTGGCCTTGATCTCGGCGCCCGAGATGACCAGGGTATCACCCGTCATGACCTTGGCATCGGTGGTCAGTGTCTGTCCGATGCCGGAATAGTAGCCGACGATGCTTTGCCAGACCTCCTCGGCCGTCACGTCGGCCTGCGCCGCGGTGGTTCCGAGGAACATCGCGACCAGCGCGGCGCCGGTCGGTTTGAAGAAAGCTCGCATCGTCATTAGCCTCGCATCCGTCATTCAGGTCGTGCCGCCGCGATCTCCGACCCTGCGGAGGCGCTGGAACTTCACTCGTCGATGCTGTTAGACCAAGAGAAAGCGGCAGGAATTCGACGAGGCAACATGATCAGGGTCGCACGGAATGACGGCGTCTGGAAGATCACCATTGACCGTGCGGAGAAGGCGAATTCGCTGACCCGCGCCATGCTGGGTGCGCTTCGCGACACCGCGCAAGAGGCGGCAGGTTCCGCCCGCGCGGTCATTCTGACCGGCGAGGGCAAGGTCTTTTCCGCGGGCGCCGATCTGGACGAGGCGCGCGCAGGCCTTGCCACGGACCCGATCTGGGAAGAGCTTTCCGGCGCCATCGCCGCGCTGCCCTGCCTGACCGTCGCCGCGCTGAACGGCACGCTTGCAGGCGGAGCTTTCGGCATGGCGCTGGCCTGCGACCTGCGCATCGCCGTACCCGAGGCAAAGTTCTTCTACCCGGTCATGCGCCTCGGCTTTCTGCCGCAGCCTTCCGATCCGGTCCGCATGGCCGCCCTCGTCGGTCCCGCGCGGACCAAGATGATCCTGATGGCGGGCCAGAAGATCACGGCCGAGGAAGCCCTGTCCTGGGGCCTCATCGACCGCATCCATGCAGGCCGCGATCTCACTGCCGTGGTCGAAGCGCTTTGCGCCGATGCGCTGGCCGCGCCGGATGGTCACTTGGGCCGGATCAAGACGATGGTCCCGGACTTTGCGCACAGATAGTGTGAACGCTCTAAGCTTGCTTGCCCCGGATTCCGAGCACCGATAGAGTCGATCGCTGACTGTAGGACGCTGACTTTCCCAGGAACAAAATCGCAACCGTTGCCTGCTACCGAGATCTTCGGACAACGATTAAGGTCTTGTAAGAAAGCTACAAAATTGAGGGCGAGATGACCACTTACACGTATTCTGGTTTCAAGGTGCAATATGACGCTTTCGGGAATCCGACCACGTTCCTCGGGGGCAGTGATATCTCCCTCGTGTACAATGCCAACGTTCCGTCTATTTTTGTTTACCTTCAGTCCGTACCGCCAGTGGGCAACGAACTGCCCCTCGCAACGGTGGACACCGATACGTCGGCCGAAACCATCCTCGACGGCATCTCTCTGAACGTGACCGATTTCGTCAATGACGAGGCGGGCGACGAATTCCGCTTTGGCCAGATTGTCTGGGACAATGGCGGTGGCATCAAGACATCCGTCGTCATCAGCTTCTTTGATGCGGCGAGCTTGACCTCCTATTTCTACACCATCGGGGGCGACGCGCTGCCTTCGATCGCGTCCCTGACCGATTTCAACGACTTCTTGAACAACGACATGATCTCGATCGGCGCGGCGGCAAGTCCCTATGGCCCCACCGACGACATCAATCCCGCCACGAGCAATCTTGCGAGTTCGACCACCGCCGATCTGATGCAGGGCACGAGCGGCTTCGATTATTTTGACGGCGGCAGCGGCAGCGATACGATCTACGGCAATGCGGGGGACGACGACCTTTATGGCGGCCTGGGCGCCGATTCGATCTTCGGCGGCGACAACGACGACCTCGTGCGCGGCGATGCAGGCAACGATACGCTCGACGGTGGCAATGGCATCGACGAACTGGTCTATGACAATGCCATGGCGGCGGTAGTTGTAAGCCTCACTGGCGGTACGGCGACGGTTGGTGGCACCGAGATCGACACGATTACGGGTTTTGAGAACATCCGGGGCTCGATGTTTGCCGACTCCCTGACCGGTGACGGCGGCGATAACCAGTTTCGGGGTCTTGGCGGCAACGACACCCTGGATGGCGGCGCCGGCACCGGCGACTGGGTCCTCTATGACCGCGACGGCGTCTATAGTGGCCTTGCAGGCGTGACGGTCGACCTTGGCGCTGGAACCGCGACCGACGGCTTTGGCGACACCGATACCCTCATCGGTATCGAGAATGCGCGCGGTTCGGGGGCGGCCGATACGATCACTGGTTCCGGCGGCGCCAATGTGATTCAGGGCCGCGCGGGGAATGACGTGATTTCCGCAGGGGGCGGCAGTGATACGATCGAAGCCGGCATGGGCGACGACACAATTGACGGCGGCGCAGGATCGGATCTGCTGTCCTATGCCAATGACATTCCAGCGACCGGGATCAGCGTCACCTATGTCGGCGCGACGAGCGGGACCGCCTCGGACGGCCTCGGCGGCACCGACAGCTTCACCTCGATCGAACGGATCGCGGGAACGGATTTCGCGGACAGCATGACCGGCTTTGCAGGGGCGCAGACTTTTCTGGGTTTGGGCGGCGCAGATCTTCTGGTTGGGGAGGCCGGCAACGACACCTTGGATGGCGGCGACGGGGATGACACGATTGTTGGCGGGACCGGTTCGGACAGTCTGACGGGGGGTCTTGGTGTGGATCTTCTGAGCTACCGGGACGCGACGAGCCGGGTTGTCGTTGACATGCTTTCGGGCTCGGTCGCCGGGGCCTATGCTGCGGGGGATGTGTTTTCGGGGTTCGAGCAGCTTGAGGGCGGATCGGCGGGTGACCAGCTTCTGGGCGATCACGGCAACAACCTGATCTGGGGCGGTGCCGGGGATGACGAACTTTTCGGCCGCTTCGGCAACGATACGCTGGAGGGTGGCACCGGCGCGGATACGCTCGACGGGTCGGGCAATTCCAACACCGCCGCCTATACCGGCTCCGCCGCCGCGGTCACGATCAACTTCGCCAACGGCACCGTGACCGGCGGCGATGCCACCGGCGATGTCCTGGTCAAGATCACCAACCTGATCGGCTCGGACCATGCCGACCGGCTGACCGGCAACTTCTTCGCCAATACGATCGAGGGCGGCGCGGGTGCGGACACGCTGAACGGCGGCTCGGGCATCGACACGCTCAGCTATGCCTCGGACACGGCGGGCGTCACGGTCGACCTCATGGCCGGCACTGCATCTGGCGGCGACGCTGCGGGCGATGTCTTTTCCAACTTCGAGAACCTCGCCGGCGGGTCCGGCGCGGATCTCCTGACCGGCAATGGCGCGGACAACTTCATCTTCGGCGCGGCGGGCGATGACAGCCTGACCGGCGGGCTCGGCAACGACACGCTTTCGGGCGGGATCGGGGCCGATACGCTGGCCGGCGGCGGCGGCGCGGACACGGCCTCCTGGGCCGGCTCCGCGGCGGCGGTGACGGTCAACCTCGCCAGCGGCGCGGCCGCGGGCGGCGATGCGGCGGGCGATGTGCTCTCGGGGGTCGAGAACCTGATCGGCTCGGCCCAGGGCGACGTGCTGACCGGCGATGCCGGCGCCAACGTGATCGAGGGCGGGCTCGGCGCCGACACGCTGAACGGCGGGGCGGGCATCGACACCTTGAGCTATGCCGGGTCGAACACCCGCGTCGTGGTCGACCTGCAGACCGGGACGGCACTTCTCGGCCATGCCCAGGGCGACGTGTTCACCGGCTTCGAGAACCTGCGCGGCTCGAACCTGCCGGACTATCTGCTCGGCGATGCCGGCGACAACGTGATCGAGGGCGGCCGTGGCATCGACCGGCTGGTCGGCCGCGACGGCGCCGACACGCTGATCGGCGGCGCGCAGAACGACAACCTGACCGGCGGCGCGGGGGCGGATGTCTTCGTGCTCGGTGTCGGCGACGGCGCCGACATCATCGTCGACTGGGAGGACGGGCTCGACCGGATCGACATCTCGGCCTTTGGCCTCGCCACCTTCGCCGATGTCCTGGCCCATGCCACAGACCTGCCCATCGGCGCCGTCCGCCTCGACCTCGGCGGTGGAAACATGATCCAGATCAACGGCTTCTCAACCGCAAACCTCGATGCAACAGACGTCATCTTCTGACGCCGATTGCGGGGCGCGACAGGACCGGCGGCTCCCGGATTCGTCGGCTGAAGTGCACCTGATTTCTGCTCTGCGATGCCGCAATGATGCCGCAAACGCTCCGCAACTCGGCCTGATTGGCGAGGGATAACCGACCTGTAGCTGCAAAAGGCTTCCCTCGGCGCCGCGTTCAACAGCCCCCACCCATTGCGCGGCGTCGAGGTCTTTTCTTCCCCAAAAACGAACCAAGAGCAGCCTCCGAGAGAGGATATGGTGCCGATTTCGCGGGTGCCGCGAACCGTGACCCTGCGCAGATGTTCGAACGCCGTGATCCCGGGGCACTTGCATCGTGCAGACGGTCGCTGTCATCCCGACGCTAGTGCGGCACTATCGAACCGAACTGCGTTCAGTTCAGGTGAAAATGCAGCGGGTAACGCCCGTCCTCGAAATCACCGAAGAGGTCCGGAAGATCGGGATGACTCACCGGTTCGCCCGAGTAGTCCGCGATTAGGTTCTGCTCAGACACATAGGCGACGTAGTAGCTGTCCTCATTCTCCGCGAGGAGGTGATAGAACGGCTGCTCCTTGGCGGGACGGCTTTCCTCCGGGATCGCGGCATACCATTCGTCGGTATTGGAAAAGATCGCATCCACATCGAACACGACACCACGGAACGGGTGCTTGCGATGCCGCACCACTTGTCCGATATGATATTTTGCGCGCGTCTTCAGCATGGCCGCCTTAGTCTCTGTTTTCATTAGTAATCCCAGAGCCCATTTCTGTCCATTGCTCAAGTCCGACGCGACGGAAACAGTCTGTATGCGGTTTTCGACCGTCTGCCCCGGTATCGCCGCCTTTTTGCTCCTCGGCAACCCGTGCGGGCCTCACCCGGCGATTGTGTCGGCGGGTGGTGCGGGGGAGACAGGTTTGTGATTTCCTCTTGCGCCAAAATCCCGTAAAATACCCGGAAAAGAAGAAGAGAGAGGCAGTATGGGCAAGGTTCTGCGGCTGGGTATCCTGCTGCTTTTGGTGTCATGTGGCGGCGGTAACTACTCCGCGCCACGCAACCTGGAGAATGCGTGCGCCATCCTTGATGAGCGTCCCAAGTACCACGACGCCATGCAGCGGGCCGAGCGGCGCTGGGGCGTTCCGGTGCATGTTCAGATGGCGACAATCTATCAGGAGAGCAAGTTTATCGGCAACGCGCGAACCCCGCACAAATACGCGTTGGGAATCATCCCGGTGGGGCGGCAGAGTTCCGCCTATGGCTATTCGCAGGCGCTGGACGGCACCTGGGATGACTATCGCAGCGCGACCGGGCGCTACGGCGCGCGGCGCAACAAGATGGAAGACGCGACGGATTTCATGGGCTGGTACATGGACCAGTCCGAGAAGAAGCTCGGTATCTCGAAATGGGACGCGACGAGCCAGTATCTTGCCTATCATGAAGGCCATACCGGCTATTCGCGCGGCAGCCATCAGGCGAAGGCCTGGCTGATGCGGGTCGCGGCGGACGTGGGGTCGCGGGCCGAGTTGTATCAGCGGCAGTTGATCGCCTGCGGGAAGCTCTGAGGTTTTTCGGCTGCGGCCTGAGTGGAAAACGGGTTCGGGGCGCAGGTTGTCGGCGATGATATCTGGAAACCCTTTAGCGATCGTTACTCTTCTGCAAAAGCGCGTCGATGGAGAAGAAGTTCATCGGATAATTCTGGCCGGTTGTCATCGGGCCAAGCTTTACCGTGGTTTGCGAGCCGGCTTCGTCGGTCACGATCCATTGGCGTAAGACTATGGGATTGCTTGAGAAATAAAGTGTGATCTGGCCGTATTCCGGGTGTTTCGGGTCTTGCGCCGTCACGTAGGTCATGTTGTTTTGCTCGCCATGCTCCACCACCATTTTCGCCTGCGAGAGGTCCACGCGGGGCGAGAGGATCAGGCTGAGCGGGGTCTTCGAGAGCGGGTACTGCTCGGCGGAAGTGTTTGATTTCCCGTCGAAAATCGCCACGGTGCCGGCCGCTGCCAGGACCAGGGTATGGTCCGGCGGGGCGTATTCGAAGCGCATCCGGTGGGGGCGCTTCAGCCAGAGCTTGCCGGAGGAGGTGGAGCCGTCGGAGTTCACCTGGGTGAACGGCGCCTCCATGCTTCCTATCCCGTTGAAATAGTTGGAGATTGCGTTCAGCGACAGCTTTTCGGCATGGGCCGGGAGAGCCATCATAAGGGCGAGGACGGGGGCGAAAATCTGTGCGTATCTCATGCGCCCCTATCTAGGGCAGGCCCCGTGGTTATGCCATAACACCTCCGTCACTTCTCCGTAGGGTTCCTGTAGCTACAGGGGCGCGCGGGCGGGAAACCGCCTTTTCACGCTTTCGGGCGAAGCTCAGGCCCTATGCGTTCGGAGACCGCCATGCCCAGACAGACCCGCGCCGAGAGAGACCGCCTCGCCGCCTATCACGAACTTGCCGAGACCATGCGCGATCTGGAGGCCGACCTGCGCTGGGGGCTGAACGATACGCTCCGCCTGCCCCAGGCCTGGGTGGAGATCGCGGCGCGGCCCGGCGTGCCGAAGAAGACGCAACTGACGATCCGGCTTGACGACGACATCGTCGCCTTCTTCCGCGCGATGGGCGCGGGCTACCTCACGCGGATCAACGCGGTGCTGCGCACCTTCATGCTCGCGCGGCTGGCCTGTCTGGTGGCGGGGCCGGAATCCGTCTCATATGCCCGCACGGATGAGGAGGAGATTTCCGTGCTGAAGCAGGAACTGTTCGCGACGGTCAATGCCGAGATCGAGGCCCGCGAGGCGCTCGAGGCGCGGGACCCGATGAAGGACCCCGCGGCGCGGAAAGCGCGGATCGCGGCGCTGAAGCGGATGAAGGCCGAGCGGCGGATGAACGGTGCGGGACCGGCGCTGGTGCCGAGGGGGAGCCGGAGTGGGTAGGGGGGTGGCGTTGTGGGTGGTGGGTTGGAAACCCACCCTACGCTGGCTTTGCTTTGATATCACGCTCGAACTAGCTGCATAAGCGGTTCGAACGCGTACAATGCGGCCCGACGTCCTGCTGCTTCTTGTAGCTCAACGAGCAACCCGCGCTCAACGAGCGCCCTCGTAAACCTTGATGCCGTTTGCTTCGGAATCCCACTTCTTCCAGTAAAGCGATTGTTTCGAAACACCGGTTGAGTAAAGATGAAGTCCTGAGCACTCGTCGCCCACTGCGACGCCAACGCGTCCCGAAATACTGGCTTCATTTCCTCATATAGAGCACTAATTTCGCGTGCCGTCGCGAGGTTACGCTTTGCTTGTTCAGCGAGCGCCACCAAAAAAAACTCGGCCCATCCTGTCCAGTCATTCGAAATTGAAACCTGCCGCATGCGTTCAATATATTCAGCTTTTTCCTCCTCCAGGTAGCCACTTATGTAAAAGTGAGGCCGAGAGATCACCCCTCTTTTCCACAACATAAGCGTGATGAGCATTCTTCCAATGCGACCGTTCCCGTCGTTAAACGGGTGCAGAGCTTCAAACTCCACGTGAGCCAACGCAGTCGCCAGAAGAGGCAATACGCTGTCACCATTCATAAATTTGACCAGAGTTTCCATAGCCGACGGAAGTTGCTCAGGCGTAATAGGAGTAAAATAGACCTCTTTTCGTATGTCGTCGCCAATGTAGTTTTGGTCTGTCTTATATAATCCGGGTGATTTCGCTGCGCCTCTTCCAAAGCTAAGAAGGTGACGATGCGCTTGCCTGATTAGAAATTCGGATATTGGTTGGCCCTCTTCTACTGCTCGCTGCGCTCGTCGTAGGGCGCTGGAATAGAGCGCGACCTCGATTGCTTCATGTCTCGCGCTGGTATTCGAGGTAGCATCATCGTCGGCGTCGGCCTCAACTTGCAGCACTTCATCGAGCGTCGAAATTGTTCCTTCCATTCGAGACGAAACAACGGCTTCTTGTCCTCGAAGAGAGGTCAAGAGGATTTCGCTGTTATGAAGCGATTGTAGCATCTGGTCGTATCGAGCCAGCGCATCAGTGGCGTCAGTCATGGGTCCTATGAGACGTGCATAGTCCAGATCCTCTGGGGGAAATCTGCCGTAGTGGTATTCTGCCGCCTTATCAAACGAGTACTTTTCGAGCGAGTAGCGCATTCCTGTTTGCGTCCCATTTTTTTCAGTTTCTAACCGTCAAGCCGTACTAGTCTGACTCGGAGTCCGAGTCAAGTTGTGCCCCAACTATTATCATATCTGGGACACAAAGTAGCTAGAGGTTCACAGATGGCCGACTACGTCCGTTGTATGTCTCCTTGTTGCGCTTCTTGATACACAAACCCCTTCGTGTGTCATGCATGACTACCTACGTCTGTTGCGTATCTCGGCCTGGAGCTTCGTGATACACAAACCCCTTCGTGTGTCATACGTGACTACCTACGTCTGTTGCGTATCTCGGCCTGGAGCTTCGTGATACACAAACCCCTTCGTGTGTCATGCGTGACTACCTACGTCTGTTGCGTATCTCGGCCTGGAGCTTCGTGATACACAAACCCCTTTGTGAGTCATGCATGACTGCCTAGGTCCGTTGTGTATCTCCGTGTCGGGCTTCGTGATGCATAAACCCCATCGATCGATATGCAAAACGCTTGCGGCACGCCAGTACCAGAAGCTTGTCGGTTACAAGCATTGTAAAGTCTCGAAGCAGCCTACGCTAAGCACACGACGGCGTCAGAGTAAGGTGGGGCAGACGGTGGGGCGCAACCCCTACCCCTCCGGCACCAATATCTCCCGCTTGCCGACATGGTTGGCGGAAGACACAAGCCCCTCCTCCTCCATCTGCTCCACCAGACGCGCGGCCTTGTTGTAGCCGATGCCGAGCTTCCTTTGGATGTAGGAGGTGCTGACCTTGCGGTCTCGCAACACGACCTGAACGGCCTGATCGTAGAGCGCGTCCTCGCTGCCGTCGCCGCCGAGGCCCAGCACGAGGTCGATGTCGGCCTCCTTGTCGTCGTCGGGGCCTTCGACGACGCCGGACATGTATTCGGGCGGGCCGAAGGACTTGAGGTGGTTCACGATCTCCTCGACCTCCTCATCCGCGACGAAGGGCCCGTGGACGCGGGTGATGCGGCTGCCGCCGGCCATGTAGAGCATGTCGCCCATGCCGAGAAGCTGTTCGGCGCCCATCTCACCAAGGATGGTGCGGCTGTCGATCTTGGAGGTGACCTGGAAGGAGATCCGGGTCGGGAAGTTGGCCTTGATGGTGCCGGTGATGACATCGACCGAGGGGCGCTGCGTCGCCATGATGAGGTGGATGCCGGAGGCGCGGGCCATCTGGGCGAGGCGCTGGATGCAGGCCTCGATCTCCTTGCCCGCAACCATCATGAGGTCGGCCATCTCGTCGACGATGACGACGATGTAGGGAAGGGCGACGGGCTGGATCTCCTCGGTCTCGAAGATCGGCTCTCCGGTGTCCTCGTCGAAGCCGGTCTGGACGGTGCGCTTGAACATCTCGCCCTTGGAGAGCGCGTCCTTCACGCGGCCGTTGTAGCCCTCGATGTTGCGGACGTTCATCTTGGACATCTTGCGGTAGCGCTCCTCCATCTCGCCGACGGTCCATTTGAGGGCGACGACGGCCTTCTTGGGGTCGGTGACGACGGGGGAGAGGAGATGCGGGATGCCGTCATAGACGGAAAGCTCCAGCATCTTGGGGTCGATCATGATGAGCCGGCATTCCTCGGGCGTGAGCTTGTAGAGGAGCGAGAGGATCATGGTGTTGATGGCGACGGACTTGCCCGAGCCGGTGGTGCCGGCGATGAGAAGGTGGGGCATCTTGGCGAGGTTGGCGATGATCGGCTCACCGGCGATGTCCTTGCCGAGGGCGAGGGGGAGCTTGAGGTTGCTGTCGCCGTATTCGCGGGCGGAGAGGATTTCGCGCAGGACGACCTTCTCGCGGAAGGCGTTGGGAAGCTCGATGCCGATGACGGTGCGGCCGGGGACGGTGGAGACGCGGGCGGAAAGCGCGGACATGGAGCGCGCGATGTCGTCGGAAAGGCCGATGACGCGGCTGGCTTTCAGGCCGGGGGCGGGTTCAAGCTCGTACATGGTGACGACGGGGCCGGGGCGGACGGAGGTGATCTCACCCTTCACGCCGTAATCGTCGAGGACGGATTCGAGCATCCGCGCGTTTTCCTCGAGCGCCTCGTCGGCGAGGGGCCGGCGCTGGACCGTGTCGGCGTTCGAGAGGAGAGAGAGCGGCGGGATCTCGTAGTCGGCGGCCTTTTCGTCGAACTTCAGGCGGGGCTGCGCCTCGCTCAGCGCCTGGCGCGAGGGTTGGGTGGCCTTGCGCGCGGCATGCTGGACGAGCGACCGCTGCGGAGCGGACTCCGTTGCGGTAAGATCATCCTCGGTGTCGAAGAGCGGCTCGGCCGTCAGACCGTGGGCGTCATTCTCGAGGATGTAGGGCCCTTCTTCCGTGGCGGGCTGACTGCGCATGAAGCGCGGCTCGACCGTGGCGTCGCGGGTGGCGGTCAGGACCGGGGTGGCGGCGCGGGCGGCGCGCATCGCGGCGGTGAGGGGCGGCTCCACGCGGGTCGGCTCGGCAGCGACATCGTGATGGGCGCGCGATTTCACGGCGTCGGCGATACGGGCGCGGATACGCTCCTCGCTTGGCGCTTCGGTGGACCATGCGGCGCGGGGAAGGTTGCTCTCGACCAGTTCGGGTTCGAGATCGGCGTCTGCGCTCCGGCGGGCGAGGCCGGAGACACGGGCGAGAAGACCCTTCTTCTGCGGCAAGCTGAGCGCGGGTTCGGGCGCGCCGAGATAGGGTTCTGCCCGTTTCACCTGCGTGCGGCGAGTGGCGACGGGCGGTTCGGTCACATGCCAGTCATCCTCGGCCATGTCCGCGCGCGGCTCGCGCCGGGCGCGCTCATGGAGCGCCTGCGCCCCCATGAGCGAGACCTGCGCGCCACGGCCAAGAAGGCGGAGCGCGGTGTCATAGGCCAGGATGGTGCCGAGGAGGAGGAAACGGGCGATGACCCGCAGTTCGCGGGCGTCGAAACCCAGGATGAAGAGCGCGGTCACAAGCGCACCGATGCCGACAAGGAAGGACAGCACCTTGAGGCCCAGCGCGGCGCTGACCGGCAGGACGCCGAGAAGCGCGCCAAGGACGGTATCACCAAAGAGACCGCCGAGGCCAAAGCTGTGGACCCAGTCGGACCCGGCGACGAGGGTCGAGGCATAGACCGAGGTCATCGCGACCGCGATCGGCGCGAAGATGACACGGCCGGTCGCGCGATCCTCGCCCTGATGGGTGACGAAGCGGATGCCCCAGGCAGCGAAGATCATGGCGATCATCCAGGCACCCTTGCCCGCGATGACGAAGAGAGGCGAGGCGATGGCGGCGCCGAAGCGGCCGAGCAGGTTCTGCGCGGGCGCATCCGTCGAGGCAAGCCAGCTTGGATCGTCGGGCGAGTAGCTGATGAGCATCAGCGCGGTCATCACCGAAAGAACAATGAGCGCGGTGCCCAAAAGCTCTTTCCCGCGCCGTTCGATCGCCGCCTGCATGTTCTGATCCAGAAGCGGATCGCGTTGCCGTGCCTGATAAGAAGCCATTAACCCTCGTCCCTAACCGTAGAGGCAGTCGCGGATCTCGGTCAGACCGCGCCGCATTTCTTCTTTTGGGGCAACCATCGCCACCCGGATGTAGCCCTGTCCCGGATTGTAGCCCGCGACGTCGCGGGAGAGATAGGCGCCGGGCAGAACCCGCACGCCGGTTTCGCGCCAAAGCTTCAGCGTGGCTTTTTCGCCGTCATCGACGGGAAGCCAGAGGAAGAAGCCGCCCTCGGGGCCTTCGTAGCCCTGAATGCCGGCGAAAATCTTGTCCGCGATGCGGAACTTTTCCTGATAGAGCGCGCGGTTAGCCGTCACATGCGCCTCATCGCCCCAGGCGCGTTCGGAGACGCGCTGAATCGGCAGCGGCAATGGCGCGCCGCCATAGGCGCGCAGCTGGCGGAAGCGCGCGATGGTCTCTGGCCCGCCCGCGACGAAGCCAGAGCGCAGGCCCGGCAGGTTCGAGCGCTTGGAGAGCGAATGAAAGACGGCGACCCGTTCGGGGTTCAGCCCGAGGTCGTCGGCAACCTGGAGCGCACCAGTGGGGGGCTGACTGCGCCAGATCTCGGAATAGCATTCGTCCGCGAGGATGGTGAAATCGTATTTCTCGGCCAGCCGGAGGAGAGTGGCGAGGTAGTCGCGCGAGGCCACGGAGCCTTGCGGGTTCGCGGGTGAGCACAGGTAAGCGACGCCGACACGGTCGAGGATATCGGGCGAGAGGCCCGCATAGTCCGGCAGGAAGCCGTTGGCGGCATCGGCGGGGACGTAGACAGGCTCCGCGCCCACGGCGAGGGCCGAGGCGGCATAGACCTGATAGAAGGGGTTCGGCATCAGGACGACCGGCTGGCGGCCGCGCTTCACCTCGGGGCAAAGGGCGAGGCAGGCGTCGAACAGCCCCTCGCGCGTGCCGTTCAGGACCATGATGCGCTCGGGCGTCAGATCGACACCGTAGCGCAGTCGGAGCCAACCGCAGATCGCGGCAAGAAGGCCGGGCGCACCCTCGTTCGGGGGATATTGCCCGAATTCGGCGGTATGGGCGGCAAGGATGGGCGCCACGAAATCCGGGATCGGGTGACGCGGCTCGCCAATCGACATGGCAATCGGTTCGCCGCCCGGTTCATGGACGTCGAGCAACTTCCGCAAGCGCGGAAACGCGTAATCAGGCAGGTTCGAAAACCGCTCGGGAAATGCCATGTCTGCCTCAGTCATCGGGGTCGTTTCGCCCCGTATTGCCCGCAGATTAGCGGGGGGATCGGTCCGGGTCCAGAAAAAGCAATGGGATTCGGGCGGTTAAAGGCATCAATTGTGGCTTTTTGGCCCTCAGGTCAGAGCCTTTTCCACCGCCGCTCCAATCCTGAGGAGCGCCTCTTCGCCAAAGGGCTTGCCCATCAGCATGATGCCGCAGGAGGGCGTGCCGGTGGGCAGCGTGAGGGCAGAGAGGCCCATGAGGTTGCCGATGCGGGTATTGCGGAGCGCGAGGAGGTTTTCGCTGCTGAAGAACTCGGGATCGGCGAGAAGGCGCGCGGCATCGGGCGGCAGGATCGCCGATGAGGGGATGAGGATGGCGTCGTAGGCGGCAGTCGCCCCGACCCATTCGGCGCGGATGGCGCGGAGCCGCACCCAGGCGGCGATATAGTCGGCGGCGTTGTATGCCGCACCCGCGCGGAAACGGGCGCGGACGGGCGGGAACATGAGGTCGGGCTGCGCCTCGATCGCGTCCCGCCAGGTGGCATAGGCCTCGGAGGTGAAGAGAATGCCGGAGAGGCCCATCGCCTCGGTCAGCGTGGGGAAGGCGAGGCGGTCGATGGTGGCGCCCTTCTGCGCGAGCGTGGCAGTGGCCGCTTCGAAAGCACGGGCGGGCGCGTCGCGGCACTCGTCGAAGGCGACGGTGTCGAGCACGGCGAAGCGGGCGCCGGAAAGGGTCGCGCCGCGGAGGTCGGCGGGCTTGGAGCCTTCGAGGGCGGCGAGGAGGAGGGCGGCATCCTCGACGTTGCGGGTCAGCGGGCCGACCGTGTCGAAACTGGGGGCAAGCGGCACGACGCCGTTGAGCGAGAGGCGGCCTGCGGTGGTCTTGAGACCGACAAGGTCGTTCCAGGCGGCGGGAATGCGGACCGAGCCGCCGGTGTCGGAGCCGATGGCCGCGGCGGCCAGACCGAAGGCGACGGAGGTGGCCGCACCCGAGGAGGAACCGCCGGGCACAAGCGCGGGGTCGTGGATATTGGGCGGGGTCGCGGTCACGGGGTTGAGACCGAGGCCGGAAAAGGCAAGCTCCGTCATATGGGTCTTGCCGAGGCAGATCAGACCCTGTTGCGTGGCGTTTCGCAGAACTTCGGCATCGGCGGTCGGGGTGCGGCCTTCGAGAAGCTTCGCCCCGGATTCGGTGGCGATGCCCGCCGTATCGTAAAGATCCTTCCACGAGATCGGCACGCCGTCGAGGGGCGACACCCGCAACCCCGCCTTCGCACGGGCGGCGGCGGCCGTCGCCTCGGCCCGCGCGCGGTCGAGGGTCAGCCGGGCATAGATGCGATTGGCCTCAGGATGGGCACCGATCGCGGCGATATAGGCTTCGGTCAGGTCGACGGGATCGACCCGTCCGGCACCGATGGCGCGCCCGAGGTCGCCCGCGCTTTTCATCCGCCAGTCTGTCATTGCCCACCCCTTCCCTGCCCAGATCGCAGGTGACGGTAGCGTCACGCCACCGCATGGACAATCCCGCCCGTCGCGCGCTAACTGAGGGCATGAAACGGGATGCCGATGTGATTGTCGTGGGCGGCGGGCTGAACGGCCCGGCCTTGGCGCTCGCGCTGGCGCAGGCGGGGCTTTCCGTCATCGTCATCGATGCCCAGCCTGCGAGGGCGCGGGCCGAGGCGGCGTTCGACGGGCGGGCCTATGCGCTCGCCATCGCGTCGAAGCGGCTCTTGCAGGCGGTGGGCGTCTGGAACCGGATCGAGGGCGGCATCCAGCCGATCCACGAGATCAAGGCGAGCGACGGGCGGCCGGGCGAAGGGCCTGCGCCCTTCTTCCTGCATTTCGACGCCGCCGAGATCGAGGAAGGCCCGATGGGCTTCATGGTCGAGGACCGGCATCTTTACGGGGCACTCCTTGAGGCGATGGCGGAGACCGAGGGCCTGACCCATCTGCCGGGCGCCGAGGTCGTGGCGCAGGCAGTGACGGAGACCGGGGCGTCCGTGACGCTGGCCGATGGCCGCGTGTTCCGCGCGGCGCTGATCGCGGGCTGCGACGGGAGGCAGTCGGGCACCGCGCGCCGCGCCGGGATCAGGCGCAATGGCTGGGACTACGGGCAGGTGGCGCTCGTTTGCGCGGTCGAACATGACCTGCCCCATCACGGCGTCGCACATCAGTTCTTCATGCCCTCCGGGCCGCTCGCGATCCTGCCGCTGACGGGCAACCGCAGTTCGATCGTCTGGAGCGAGAAGACCGAAACGGCGGAGGCCATCGCGGCGCTGGACGACGCGGCGTTCCTTGAGGTCCTGCGGCCCCGCTTCGGAGATTTCCTGGGCGCAATCCGGCTCGCCGGCGGGCGGTTCCGCTATCCGCTGAACCTGACGCTGGCGGAGCGTTATGTCGATGCGCGGCTCGCTCTGGTGGGGGATGCCGCGCATGGGGTGCATCCGATCGCGGGACAGGGCCTGAACCTCGGCTTTCGCGACGTGGGGGCACTCGCCGAAGTGTTGGTCGAGGCGCAAAGGCGCGGCGAGGATATCGGCGCGGTGGACGTTCTGGAACGCTATCAGGACTGGCGGCGGTTCGATTCCACGGCGCTGGCGCTTGGCATGGACACGGTCAACCGGCTGTTTTCCAATGACAATCCTGTTCTGCGCGGGGCCCGCGACCTTGGCATGGGGATCGTCAACGCGGTGCCGGGCTTGCGCCGCGCGTTCATCCGCCAGGCGGCGGGAATTTCGGGGAAACCGCCGAAGCTGCTCAGGGGGATGGGGCTCTAGGTTCTCCTTGGCTTACTTTCGCAGGTGATAGGTCAGCGCCCGGACGACCAGGAGCCTGATCTCTTCGAGCTGCAGATCGTGACCCGGTACGAAATGAACGGCGCGGTTGCCTTCATAGGTGAGACTGTCCGGGAAGACCGCCTGAACGTCCGACAGGATCGTCGTCTGGCAATGCACATAGATCGCGAAGCCGCCCTGTTTCGACAGGCCGAGACGGATCGTGGAGCCGGATTTCGTCTCGGGCGTCAGATAGGCGGGCTGGCGCCATTTCAGAACCTCCTCGACCCGCCCGACGCCGGGGGTCTCTGCCGCAGTCTCGTAGATCAGTTCGCGCAGCCGCAGAAGACCGCGCCGCTGCGGCTCGGGAAAGGCGGCGAAGGCGCGTTCGATCGAGGGATCGGGAAAGGGCGGATGGGCAGCGGACATTGGGTAGACTAGGCGGGAATGATGCCGGGCGTCAAAGGCATGGAGGCTTGGGACCGCGCAATCGTGGCGTGATCTGGGAGAGTTGGCTTATGGTTCATCGGCCGCTTTGAGCCCGTAGTACCGAATGCTGCGCAGCAAACGAGTGCCCGCTTCGGGGCTAAGACCCCATGAACCGCCGCCTTGCCTCCACGGCTATGTTGTAACGTTGCTGGAGGTCGGCGATCAGAGCCATCGCAACGTGTTTGGCATCGTCGCTCTCTGCCTCCCTATAGCTCTGCTTCGCCGCCTCCAGCAGCTTCTTGATTTTGAATTCCTCGGGCAACACGCCTGCTTCGGCCATTATGCGGGCCGCCACTGCTGTCGCCATGTCAATGAAATCTTCGCCTGAGCGGTTGGGCAGTGGCCTCCCCTCGCCTTCGAGGCCTCGCAGCTTGCCCTCCGCGAGAGCCTTCTGGATTTGCCGTTCCACGAGGCGGTCAAAGGATTGGGACATACAGCATTCCTGTCTCCTGACCGGCGCCGCAAAGACGATTACGCGACGATCCGTTAAACATAGCCACTGGAAACACGGCGGGCACCCAAAATCTTACACTGCACGTCGGCTTTGTCCGCACAGAGGACGCCCCCTCACTCTACCTTCCGCGCCTCGTCCACCAGCATCACCGGAATCCCGCCCCTTATCGGAAACGCCAGTTTCGCCGGTTTCGAGATCAGTTCCTGTGCCTCGGCGTCATAGCTGAGGGGGGCCTGCGTCAGGGGGCAGACGAGGGCTTCGAGCATGCGGCGGTCGAACTTGCCGTCCTCGCTCATTGCATCGTCTCCTCGCCGCCGCCGGCGAGGGCGAATTCCATCAGGGTCACCAGCGTCTCGCGCCGGGTCTGGAGCGAGGGCGCTTCAAGCAGGGCCTGCTTGTCCTCGGGGTCGAAGGGGCAGAGCATGGCGAGGGAGTTGATCATCAGCTCGTCCTCGGCCTCTTTCAGACTGTCCCAGTCGGTCGAGAGCTGTTCCTCCATGAAATAGCGGCGGAGAAGGTCGAGGAAGGCGGCGCGGTCGAAGCCGGGATCAGATTCCTCGGACCCTCGGTCGCGTTCGAAACCGTCCCAACGCACGTCGCCGGACAGATAGGGCGCGAAGCCGGAAATCTCCTGCGTGAGACGAAAGCGCGAGATGCCGGTCAGGGTGATCATGTAGCGACCGTCATCGGTCTCGGAAAAGGCGGTCACGCGACCCGCGCAGCCGATCGAGGCAAGGGCGTGGCTGCCATCGGGCTTCGGGCGCGGCTGGATCATGCCGATGAGCCGCTCCGGCGTCTTCAGCGTGTCGTCCAGCATCGCAAGGTAGCGCGGCTCGAATATCTGCAACGGAAGTCGTGCTCGCGGCAGGAGAAGCGCGCCCGGCAACGGGAACAGGGGAATCTTCTCGGGCAGTTCGCCGCGCGGTATCATGGAGCCGATCCTAGGCGCTAAACGCGCGTCAGGCAAAGATCATGGAAGACAATTTGCGACGCGCCTTCAGGACGATGGGGTCGGTCGGCTTCAGCGCGTCGAAAATGGTGAAAAGCTGGGCCTTCGCGGCGCCATCGCTCCAGTCACGGTCACGCTTGAAAAGCTCCAGAAGCTCCTCGACCGCGCCTTCTACCTTGCCGGCGGCATAAAGCGCCTGCGCCAGATCGAAGCGTGCCTGATGGTCATCGGGGTTCTCGAGCGTCTTTTCGAGAAGCTCCGCCACCGGACCGGCATCGGCGGCCTGCCGGGCGAGCGCCAGCTGCGCGCGCGCCGCCTCCACCTCGACCGCCTTGGCGACGGCGGCGGGGGCGGCGGTCAACAGCCCTTCGGCCTGGTCGAGGTTGCCAAGGGCCAGATGCGCCGAGACGAGGCCGCCGTAAGCGCGGGCATTCTCCGGCTCTTCGCCAAGGATCGCGGCGAAGGTTTCGGCGGCATCCACGGCCGCGCCCTCGGCCAGCATCGCATCGGCGGCGTCGAGCGCCTCGGTCAGACCGCCGTCACCGGCAAGGCCGGAGAGCTTGTCGATGAAGGCCTTGATCTCGGAGGCGGGCAGCGCGCCCTGGAACGCATCAACCGGCTTGCCCTGCCAGAAGGCGTAGACGGTCGGGATCGACTGGATGCGAAGCTGCGCCGCAATCTGCTGGTTCTCGTCGACATTGACCTTGGCCATGCGAACCTTGCCCTTGGCGGCGGTCACCGCCGCCTCCAGGGCCGGGCCAAGCGTCTTGCAGGGGCCGCACCAAGGCGCCCAGAAATCGACGATGACCGGAACCTCCTGACTCGCCTCTATCACCTCTTTCATGAAGTCCGCTTCCGTCACGTCGCGGATGTAATCACCAGCGGGCGCCGCTGTCTTCTGGCCAAATTCGAGCATGCCTGCCCCCATGTTCCCGTGTCGCCCCCTATATGAGCGTCAAATCGAAGAAGTCCAAGGGGCGATCCTGGCTTTCATCTTGCCCGAAATACCTCCGCCGGAGGCATCCGCCGTCCGGCCACACGCGACCGGCCGGTCAGTCGTAGAACGGTGTCACCTGCGCGACGATCACGGCGTTTTCGGCAAGCGCCTTGTCCATCAGCGCACGCTCGTCCTCCTCCACCTCATCGCCCCCGGCGATGCGCTCGTCGAGTGTGCCGTGACCCGTCACATCGAGCGGCGCCATGTCGGCGAGCTTGAGAACCGCGACCGCCTCGCGCACCGCCTCGGCCTCGTCGACGCCCGAGGCATAAAGCATCAGCGCCGCGCCGGTGGCCTGCTTCGGCAAGCCGTCGCCCGCCTTGCGGCCGACCTCGACGACAAGGGTGTAAACCTGCTGCTGCCGGGTCTTTTTCTGGCTGTCCTCGGTCATGTCGCGGTCCTTCGAGGGCTGGAATGGTGGTGACTTGTGCGACATAGCGGCGGCGCGGACAAGGAGATTGGCATGAAGCGCGTGAAGGACATGGTGGCCGAAGCGAATGCGGTTGTGGACCATGCCCCGGCGGCGGAGCTTTTGCACCTTCATGGCGATGACGGCGTGACATTCGTCGATCTGCGTGATCCACGCGAGTTGGAGCGCGACGGGATGATCCCCGGCGCATTCCATTGTCCACGCGGCATGCTGGAGTTCTGGATCGACCCGGAGAGCCCTTACGCGAAGCCGCTGTTCCAGTCCGGCAAGCGGCTCGTCTTCTACTGCGCCTCGGGGTGGCGTTCGGCCCTTTCCGCGCGTGTCGCGCATGAGATGGGGCTGCGGACAGTCAGCCATATCACCGACGGGTTTTCCGGCTGGAAAGCTGCCGGAGGCCCGGTCGGCGAAAAAGCTGCGAAAAGCTGACTATGCCACTCAGATCGCGGCGGTAAACCGGGTCGCACCGCAGACCTTGCAGCGCTCTGCGGCGGAGGGTTCCGCATTCCCACAGGAGATGCAGACCGCCATATCCTGCCCATTCAGTCTGGGCCGGAAGACGGGCGGCGGGACGATTTCATGCGGCGGGTCGATGGCGAGTCCCGGCCGGGCGGTTTCATGACGAAAGATGCTGAGAGCCCCGCTGCTTTCAAGATAGGCATGACTGACCTCGCCGAGGTTGCGCACGCCGTGGACGCGCAGCATCGACATCACCTCATGATCGCTCAGCGCGCGCCGGTGGCGGACTTGAGGTTCAATCACGCCGTCGCGCACGAGCACCACAGGATGTCCGTCGATCACATGTTTCGCGCCGCGCCAGCGGACGATGGCCAAGTCCAGCACCTTGTTGATGACCACGACGACGGTGATCGTGAGGAGCGCATGGCCAAGCGGCACCTCGGGATAGAAGAGCGAATCGCCCACAGCCGAGCCAAGCGCGATGACGAGAAGAAACTCGACCAGCGACAGTTGCGCGACGCCGCGCCCGCCCACCCAGCGGATCAGAGCCAGCGCGTAGCTGTAGACGATGAGGGTGCGAACGAGGATTTCCCAGAGGAAGCCGGGCGGTGCTTCGCCCCAGAGCATGCGCGCGACGTCGAAGGGAACGATCGGGTCTGACATGGGAACGGGTCCAGACGCGCGGCAGGTCGCGCCTCGCGCTGCGTAAACGCGGCCGCCCGGAGGCGGTTCCCGTTCAAGCTTTGAGATCAGCCGCCGTCGGCGATCAGCCCGGCTGCCACGATCCCGGCCGATGCGGCCGCCTCATCGGCGTCCGAGGTGTCGCCCGACGCGCCGACCGCGCCGAGAATCCGGCCTTTGGCGTCGCGGATCAGGACGCCACCGGCGACAGGAACCAGACCGCCGCCCACGGCATGGGCAGCGCCCGCGAAAAAATGCGGCCGGTCAACCGCCATCACGCCCAGCGCGCGCGAGCCGACGCCAAAGGCGAGTGCACCGTCGGCCTTGCCGCGGGCCACGTCGAAGCGCTTGAGGCTGGTGCCGTCCTCGCTCGCCGCCGCGATCACCGCGCCGCGCGCATCGAGGACGACGAGGCTGAGCGGCCTCATTCCTGCCCGTCGCGCGCTGGCGATTGCCTGCGCGACAATTGTTTGCGCCTGATGAAGGGTCAGATCCGCCATGATCGGTCCTTCTCGAGATCAGTCGCGCAGCAGGTCGTTGATCGAGGTCTTTGACCGCGTCTGCGCATCGACCCGCTTCACGATCACGGCACAATAAAGGTTGATGCCGTTCTTCGACGGCATTGAGCCCGCGACGACGACCGAGCCTGCGGGCACCTCGCCATACATCACGGCACCCGTTTCCCGGTCCACGATCTTCGTGGACTGGCCGATGAAGACACCCATGCCAAGGACAGAGCCTTCGCGGACGATGCAGCCTTCGACGACCTCGGAGCGGGCACCAATGAAGCAGTTGTCCTCGATGATTGTCGGGCCGGCCTGCATCGGCTCCAGCACGCCGCCGATGCCGACGCCGCCGGAGAGGTGCACGTTCTTGCCGATCTGCGCGCAGGAGCCGACGGTGGCCCAGCCATCCACCATGGAGCCTTCGTCGACATAGGCGCCGATGTTGACGAAGGAGGGCATCAGCACCACGCCTTTGCCGATGAAGGCCGAGCGGCGGACGATCGAGCCGGGAACCGCGCGGAAACCTGCGGCGCGCCACTGATTTTCACCCCAGCCGTCGAATTTCGAAGGCACCTTGTCCCACCAGGTCGTGCCGCCGTTGCCGCCGGAAATCGGCGCCATGTCGCGCAGCCGGAACGACAGGAGCACCGCCTTCTTGGCCCATTGGTTGACGTGCCAGTCCGCGCCACGCTTTTCAGCAACCCGCAGCTTGCCGCTGTCCAAAGCGTTCAGCGTGTCTTCGATCGCGTCGCGCGTCTCGCCTTTGGTCGCGGGGCTGATCGTGTCGCGCGCCTCCCATGCGGCTTCGATGGCGGTTTCCAGTGCGGCGTTCGGCATTCCATATCCCCTTCGGCGGTCGCTGTGATCGCCCCCGTTTAAACCGGCGGGCGCAGCGGCGCAATCGCGGGGGTCAGGCGGCGACGTCCTTCGTGCGTCCGGTCACCGTCATCCACAGGACGAGACCCGCAATCGCACTCAGGAAGAGCGCGCTTGTGATAATGGTTCCAAGCCCCATCCCACCATAATCCGAAGGCTGCGACAGCCAGTCGCCGATCGAGGCGCCGAGCGGCCGGGTGAAGATATAGGCCAGCCAGAAGCCCAGGATCGGGTCGAGGTCGAGAAAGAGCCAGCCGATGGTCAGCGAGGCGATGATGAGTGCGAAGAGGATGCCGGTCGGGTAATAGCCAAGTCCGAACTGCTCGGACACCAGATCGCCCGCCGCGGTGCCGAGCGCGAAGGTGAAAAGGATGGCGAGCCAGTAGAATGCCTCGCGCCGGAAGGTGAAGACGGCGTGGATCGAGAGTGTCCGCTCAACCGCGTACCAAAGCGCGAAGGTGAGGGCGAGAGCGAGGGAAAAGACCCAGGTCGTGGTGATGAGCGTGACGCCGAAATTGTCCACGAGGTTGTCGGTCACCAGGGTGCCGACGATGCTGATGAGAACCACCGCGAGCCAGTAGGACCAGGGCACGTAGCGCCGCTGCGCGAACTGGAAGATGAGCGCGACAATCAGCACGACCGCCATGATGACCGATGTCGCGGTCAACCCGAGGCCGAGGTTCACGGCCAGATAGTCCGCGGCCGTTTCGCCCATCGTGACGGCCAGAAGCTTGATGAGCCAGAACTCCAGCGTGACCTTGGGCACGCGGTTGATCTGGGGCAGCATCGGTTTTCGCTCCGTCAGCGAGGGGGTCATTTCTTCAGCAGCGCCAGCGCCTGGGCCGAAAAGGCATCGGCGTGAGCATTGTCATCGGCGTTGCAGCGTTCGGTTGCCTTGTCGCGCAGATCTGCCACTGCGGCGGGCGCCTTGGCCCCGGCCAGTGCGGCGGCCACCTCGTTCAGAAGTGCCTCACACGGGATCGGGTGGCCGTTGGCATCGGTCACGGCGATACCGTCGACAAGTTGCACCGCCGCCGCCCGCGCCAACCGGATGGGCAAGCGTGTCGGCCAGAACCGTCAGCGTGTCCTTGACCTCGGTCGGATCGGGGGCATTTGCCCTCATCGCGGTCAGCGCATCATCCGTCGCGGCATCGACGCGGCCCCAGGCCTCGGGGTTCAGCGGTCGCATGGCCGGCTCGGCATCGTCCCAGGCAGTCTCAAGATCGGTGATCCGGGTCGCTGCGGCGGCAAGATCGCCTGCATCTGCAGCCTTCCGCACATCCGCACATCCGCACATCCGCACGATCCGCACATCCGCACTCCGCCATCCGCAGCATCCGCAACCGATCCGCACATCCGCACATCCGCACACCGCACAGCGCATCATCCGACAGCCAACAGCCCTGCCGCAATCGCGCATCATCGCACATCCGCACATCCGCGACGCTTGCCTAGGGTCTGTCTGGAAAACAAGTCACATTCGCGTGGCGTCGGTTTGCCCGAGGCTGGCCAGAGATCGCCGCGCCCTGTATCCCGGCGCATGACGCCTCATGAACCGAAAGGCCCCCAATGACCGAAGCGCCCCGCAGCCACCCGTTCCGCCACAGCCACGAGGATATGAAGGCGGCCGACCAGATTCCGGATACGCCGCAGACCCGCGCCCCGTCCTATCGCCTCGCCTTCGCCGATCACGACTTTCTCTGCCGCGAGGAATTGCGCCCGATCCGCTTGCAGCTTGAACTTCTGAAGCCGCAGATGATCATGGATGAACGCGGCGTGCAGTCGACGGTCGTCCTGATGGGCAGCGCGCGCATCCCCGACCCCGACGCCCGGGCCAACGGCAAGTCCAAGGGGCTGACCACGCTCGCGCATTGGTATGGCGAGGCCCGCAAGCTCGCCCGTATGATCACCGAGCATAGCCTTGAGCATTACGGCCGCGAATTCGTCGTCGTCACCGGCGGCGGCCCCGGCATCATGGAGGCGGGGAACCGGGGGGCAGACGATGCCGGCGGCCATTCGATCGGCCTCAATATCGTGCTGCCGCATGAGCAGGCGCCGAACCCATATGTGACGCCGGATCTCTGCTTCAACTTCCACTATTTCGCGATCCGCAAGATGCATTTCCTGATGCGCGCCCGCGCGATCTGCATCTTTCCCGGCGGTTTCGGCACGCTGGACGAGATGTTCGAGGCGCTGACCCTGATCCAGACCAAGCGCATGGAGCCGGTGCCGTTCCTGCTGTTCGGCAAGGCCTTCTGGGAGAGCGTCATCAACTGGCAGGCGCTGGTCGAAGCGGGCACCATCGCGGCAGAGGATCTGGAGCTCTTTCAGTTCGTCGAGACGGCGGAAGAGGCGGCAAAGATCATCTGCGAGAGTGAAGAGTGAGCGGCGCGCTTCAGACCTTCGCGGCGAACCCTGCGGGTTTGAAGCGCACTTTGGCTTCCTGCCCTTTCGCGTCAAGATCGTAGAGCATCGGCCGGTTCTTCAGGTATCCGCGCCAAGTTCGTTCCGGAAAAGTGCTAATCCGCGTGCCGTGCGCTGAATACATCGCCGGCGCAAGTTGCGTTATCAGGATGCCCTGACCATTCTTGCTGCCAGCTTTAATGGCGTCGCGGATCTTGAGGTCCAGAATACTGAATCCCGCGTCAAGCCCTTCACCGTTGGTTTCAGCGGCGGGCTGAGAGGTGCGTGGCGCAGCCTTGGCAACCACGTTCGGGACAGTCACAAACCGCGTGCAGGCCGCATGGAACTGCTCTGGAGCCTTCGTCTCGCCCACGCCGACGACGGTGATGCCAATTTCGCGAATTCGAGTAACGAGGTGGGTGAAATCGCGGTCAGAGCTGGCGATGACCACGGCTGTAAAGCTACCGCTCAGCGCTGCTTCCATCGCCTGCACTGTCAGCAGAATATCGGTCGCGTTCTTGCCGGTGCCGGAATGGACGAAGCGGAAACCGGGTGTCTCCGACCATCGCGGCTGCGTGTTCGCGTTGCCATAAACCCTTAGAACACTGATCGTGCCGAGGCCTGCGGCTATATCCCGAATCCGGGCCGCGTGATCCGCGCTGATATTCTCTCCGTCAACGAATACCGCGATAGCGTCTGTCATGGAGCCTCCGGCAGATCACACCGTGCAATTCACGCGAATCTACAAAGCAATCTGGCGGCATTTAGCCGAAACCATGACACACGGTGGACGCTCAGACGATGACCTCCATCTTCTCCTGCGCGCCGACGCCGAAGACGCGCTTGTAGCGTTCGACCTCATCCTTCGGGCCCATCGCCTTGTTGGGATTGTCCGAGAGCTTCACCGTCGGGCGGCCATCCGCGCTGACCGCCTTGCAGACGATGCTGAAGGGCGCGAGGCGGTCGTCGGGGACGAGGCCACGGAAATCATTGGTCAGGAGCGTGCCCCAGCCAAAGGAGGCCTTCACCCGGCCTGAGAAGCGGGTGTGAAGCTCCTCGATCTTCTCGACATCGAGCCCGTCCGAGAAGATGACGAGCTTCTTGGTCGGGTCCTCGCCCCGTTCCTTCCACCAGCGGATCGCGGTTTCCGCGCCTGTGGCGGGATCGCCGGAATCGATACGGATGCCGGTCCAGCCCGCAAGCCAGTCGGGCGCATGTTTCAGGAAGCCTTCGGTGCCGTAGGTGTCGGGCAGGATGATGCGCAGGTTGCCGTCATGCTCCTCATGCCAGTCGGCGAGGACCTTGTAGGGCGCCTGGCGCAGCTCTTCGTCGCTGTCGGTGAGTGCCGAATAGACCATCGGCAATTCGTGGGCATTGGTCCCGATCGCCTCGATGTCACGGCGCATCGCGATGCGGCAGTTCGAGGTGCCGATGAACGCATCGCCCAGACCCTCGGCCATCGCCTGCACGCACCAGTCCTGCCACAGGAAGCTGTGGCGCCGCCGCGTCCCGAAATCGGCGATCTTGAGGCCCTCGATGCGCCGAAGACGCTCGACCTTTTCCCAGATCCGGGCCATCGCGCGGGCATAGAGTACCTGAAGCTCGAACTTGCCCATGGTTGCGAGGACCGCGCGGGAGCGAAGCTCCATGAGGATCGCCAGCGCCGGGATCTCCCAGAGCATGACCTCGGGCCATTTGCCCTCGAAGGTCAGTTCATACTGATCGCCCACGCGTTCGAGGTGATAGGGTGGCAGCCGCAGGCCTTCGAACCACTCCATGAAGGACGAGCTGAACATTTGCCGCTTGCCGTAGAAGGTATTGCCGCGCAACCAGGTGCTTTCGCCACGGGTGAGCGTGAGCGACCGGGCGTGGTCAAGCTGTTCGCGCAGCTCGCCCTCGTCGATCAGCTTGGCAAGCGGAACGCTTTTGGTCCGGTTGATGAGGCTGAAGACGACCCTGGTATCGGGCCGGTTCCTGAGCACCGACTGGCACATCAGAAGTTTGTAGAAATCGGTGTCGATGAGCGACCGGACGATCGGGTCGATCTTGAAATTGTGGTTATAGACGCGGGTTGCGATATCGACCATTCAAACCTCCAGCCGGACGCCAGCGGCCCGCATGTTGCCCTGCGCCGAGGCGAGGGATCCGTTGAGGTCGATGGCCCGGCAGGCGCCTTCAAGCACGGTCACATTGAAGCCGAGCTTCGCCGCGTCGATGGCCGAATAGGCGACGCAGAAATCGGTGGCGAGGCCGACAAGCGTCAGGTCGGTGACGCCGCGCGTCCTCAGATAGCCTTCAAGCCCGGTCGGGGTCCGATGATCATTCTCGAAAAAGGCCGAGTAGCTGTCGATGGCGGACCGGAAGCCCTTGCGGATGATGAGATCGGCAGGATCGGTGCGAAGGTCGGCATGGAATTCGGCGCCGGGGGTGCCTTGTACGCAGTGGATCGGCCAAAGGACCTGCGACCCATAGGGCATCTCGATCAGGCTGAAAGGGTCGGCACCGGGATGGTTGGCGGCGAAGGAGGAATGATCGACCGGGTGCCAGTCCTGCGTCAGGACCTTGACGGCGAAGTCACCCATCATGGCGTTGATGCGCGGGATGATCGCGTCACCGTCAGCAACGGCCAGCGCGCCGCCGGGGCAGAAGTCGTTCTGCACGTCGATGACGATCAGGGCTTCGGTCGTGGGGCGCATCGCGGGTCCCTTCCATGGTGTTCCCCGTTGCTAGGATGCCCCTGCCCCGAGGTCAATGGCCGGACTTGCGGCGGGAACCGGGCTTTGCTACATGCCGCCTCCCCAACTCCTTGGCAGGTATCCCATGTCCCCCGCGATCGGCATCGATTTCGGCACGTCGAACACCGCCGCCGCGATCCTGAAGGACGGCGCGGTGCGGATCGTATCCTTGGAAGCGGGGCAGGAGACGCTGCCGACGGCCATCTTCCTCGACTATGCAACGCGGCGGACCCTCTTTGGCAGCGACGCGGTGCGGTGCATGATCGACGGTCACGAGGGGCGGTTCATGCGGGCACTGAAAAGTGTCCTCGGGACGCCCCTTGCGCGCGAGAAGCGGCAGTTCCTGAACCGGCGGCTGACGCTTCTCGACGTGGTGGCGGAGTTTCTGGCGGAAATCCGGGTGCGAGCGGAGGCAGCGGAAGGGCATGCGTTCCGGCGCGTCGTCGCGGGACGCCCTGTGCGATTCCACAGCGCGGACCCGGCGCGCAACGCGCAGGCACAGGTCGACTTGCGCGAGTGCTACCTCAACGCCGGGTTCGAGGAGATCCGCTTTGTGATGGAGCCGGAGGCCGCTGCACTTGCCGCTGGCATCGGGGAAGGCATCGGGCTGATCGTCGATATCGGCGGAGGCACCTCGGACTTCACGCTGTTCGAGGATCGGGGCGGGGCGATGCATATCCTCGCGAGCTATGGCATCCGTCTTGGCGGCACCGATTTCGACCGCGCCCTGAGCCTGGAGAAGGTGATGCCGCTTCTCGGTCTGGGCGGCGAGTTGAAGAACGAGATCGGCCCCGGTCGTCATGCGGTGCCGCGCGCCCTGTTCCACGATCTGGCAAGTTGGGAGAAGATCGCCTTTCTTTACAGCCCCAAGACCCTGCGGAACGTGCAAGGCATGGCCAAGCTCGCCGTGGAGCCGCAGCGCCTGAACCGGCTGGTCCGTGTCGTCGAGAACGAGATCGGCCATGACCTCGCCTTTGCGGTCGAGGCGGCGAAGATCTGCGCCAATGGCGCGCCGGAGGCCGAGATCGATCTTGCGCTGGTCGAGCGGGGATTGCAGCCGGTGCTGACGGCGGCGGAGCTTGCGGGCGCGCTTTTCCCCTCGGCCCGCGCGATCCGCGACGCGATCGGGGAAACCCTGACCCATGCCGGGATCGGCCCCGAGGCGGTCGGGCGGGTGATCTTCGTCGGCGGGTCGAGCCTTCTGTCGGTGGTCGAGGCCGAGGTGCGCGCCGCCTTGCCGGGTGCCAGAGCGGAGCGGTCGGATGTCTTCACCGCCGTCGTGCGCGGCCTTGCGCTTTCGACCGCCGATGCGGCCTGACTTGCCTGCATCCGCCCCAACCCCTATCACGCCTGCATGTTCACCGTCGCAGCCCTTTACAAATTCACGCCCTTCCCCGATCCCGCCGCCCTGCGCGGACCGCTTCTGGCGGCCTGCGAAGCGATGGGAGTACGCGGGACGCTGCTTTTGGCGCGCGAGGGGATCAACGGGACGATTGCGGGGACACGGGGCGGCATAGACGCCGTTTTGGCCCATCTCCGCGCCATGCCAGGCTGCGGCGATCTCGACTGGAAGGAAAGCGCCGCGTCGGAGATGCCGTTCGGCCGGATCAAGGTCCGGCTGAAACGTGAGATCGTGACGATGGGCGAGCCCGACATCGATCCGCGCGCGGAAGCAGGCCATTATGTCGCGCCGGAGGACTGGAACGCGCTGATTTCGGCGCCGGATGTCGTCGTGATCGACACGCGAAACGATTATGAGGTCGCCATCGGCACGTTCGAGGGCGCGCTCGATCCCGGCACGCGGAGCTTCCGTGAGTTTCCGGCCTGGTGGCGCGAGAATGCGGGGCGGTTCGGCAACAAGCGCGTCGCGATGTTCTGCACCGGCGGAATCCGCTGCGAGAAATCGACGAATTTTCTGCTGAAGGAAGGGGTGAGCGAGGTCTATCACCTCAAGGGCGGCATCCTGAAATATCTGGAGACGGTGCCGGCGGATCAGAGCCTTTGGCATGGTGAATGCTTCGTCTTCGATCAGCGGGTGAGCGTCGGCCACGGTCTGCGCGAAGGAAGTCACGGCATGTGCCACGCCTGCCGCCGCCCGCTGTCGGAGGCGGACCGTAAGGGTGAAGCCTATGAGGAAGGCGTGTCCTGCCCCTCCTGCCGCGACGCGTTCACCGAGGCCGACCGGGCGCGGTTCCGCGAACGGCAGCGGCAGTCAGGACTTGCTCGGGCGCGGGGCGAGGCGCATCTGGGCGCGGACAGTGTGACGGGTCAGCGCGCGAGGAAAGCGAAGAGCCGGTCGAGCCTTTCGGGCGCGATACGCGACCAGTCATAGGCCAACGAAGCCGCGCGTGATGCGGCGCCCTTGTGGTGGCGCAGATCTTCATCCGCCGCATAGGTCGCAAGCACGGCGCGAAGCGCGGCAATATCCTGCGGATCGACGATCTCCACCACGCCCGTCTCGGCCCCGATACGGCCCGCACCGGGGAGCGAGGCGATCACCGGCAGGCCGTGGGCGGCGGCCTCATAGGTCGCGATCGGGTCGCCTTCTTCCAGCGAGGGCAGCACCGCCACGTCCGCGGCGCGGTACTCGGCGGTCATGTCCGCGCGGAAGCCGCCGGCAGAGACGGATGGCTGGTCCAGCACATCCGCATAATGCCGCCGGATGAGTGGTGAGATTTCCCCGACAATCCGCAGTTCCGCGCGCGCGGGCGGCAATCTCCAGGCTTCAAGCAGACGGTGCAGACCCTTTCGCACGTCATCACGCCCGACGAAGAGGAAACGGACGGGACGACCGAAGATGCGTTTTCGCTGCGGCAACTCGGGCGGCAGCCAGACGCCGAAGCTTGTCGGGATGACGCGGGCCGCATAGCCGGTGGCCCGATACGAAAGCTCGACACCGGGGCTCGGGGCGAAGATCGCCGCGCAGAGCGCATTGCGCGCCTCCTGCATGGCGATACGCTGGTCGGTGATCCCATGCTCCGGCGCCGCGCCAAGCGCCTCGTAGGCGGCGTCAAGAACCTCCCTCGCGACGGCCATACGGGTGTTCACTGCCTCGGTCACGATGGGGATGCCGCACCGCGCTACGGCTTCGAATGTGCGAAGCGGAACGCCGGGCCAAAGATAGGCGATGTCGCCCGCTTCAAGGGATGACAGGAAGCGGTTGTGAAGCGCCGCCCGCACGAGTGGCTTGAGAACATCGAAGGGCAGCAAGGATAGGGGGCGTGGCAGCACTGTCGTCACGGGGAAAGCGGCAGTCGCGCCAAGACGCAGAAAAGCCGAATGCAGGGTCGGGGAATATCCGGCCCCGGCGCCGCCCTGAAGAATCGACCAGCAGGTGTGGCTGATGCCCGAGGCTTCGACCGGGGCGGCGAGAAGGGTGCGCAGCCGGATCACAGTCTGGCCCCGCGCCGAATGCCGGATCCCCTCAGCGCTTGAAATGCCGCCACCCGCCCTAACAGGGGAAAGCGAAACAGAGATGCTGGTGGCCCGCGTCACTCGGAATACTCACTGTCGTTGCGGCGACCCGGGAAAGCTCTATCGCCGCCATCTGCGCGAAATCTGTGCGCGGGCGAAGCAGGTGCGCCGCGTCCCTCACAGCGAGAGATGGAATTCGACATAGCGTTGCTACCGACAATTGCAATCCGGCATGTGGTGCGCTTTCCGAGTGCGGGCTGAATTCCACTCCTGTGCGGCCGCCAAATCCACATTGTAGCCAAATGATAGACATTATTTTCCGGTTCCAAAGAGAAGACCGCGGCGCGGATCGTTGGACGATTGGCCCGCGCCTGTCGGTAGGGAATGAGGTACCGCGTGACAGTAAGCCCGGATGTGAGGACGAGAGCGACGCGGCTGAGCGGGCGTGGAGCCGTTACAAACCGCGCCACGCTGCCTCGCCTGGCTACGGTTCCCGCATGAAGCCCGCGCTGTTCGCCCACCGATCGCCGCTGCTTGACGCGCTGAGGGCGCTTGCGGTGACGATGGTGGTCTTCTTCCATGTCGCCACCCGCTATCCGGCCGATCAACTTGATATCGCCGCACAGCAGGTGCTGCGCTACGGCTTTCTCGGCGTCGATATCTTCTATCCGCTGAGCGGTTTTCTGATCACGCGCTATTTGCTTGCGCACGGCGAGCCGGGAGCGATCCGCGCCTTCTTCCTCAGGCGAGTGTTCCGGATCGTACCTTTGTATGTAATCGCGGTGACGATCTTCTTCATCGCGTCGGGCGTGACAGGCTTTGAAGCGGACGTTCTCGATCGCATCTGGGCGACCTATCTCTTCCTGACGGGCTGGTTCGCGTTCTTCGGCGGGCCGGACAGCGTGCCCTTCACCGTCACATGGTCGCTATCGGTCGAGGAATTCGCCTATCTCCTCTTCGGCCTGTCCGCCCTTGCCCTGCGGCGGGCGTTTCCGGCGATCCTCGTCTTCCTTGCCATCGCACCCTTCGTCCTGCGCATCTGGCTCTATGCGCAGGCCTATGAGCATATTTATTACCTCCCGCTCGCGCGGCTGGACAGCATCGCGACCGGCGGGCTGACCGCGCTCTGGATCGGGCGGGGGCCGAAGCTTATCTGGGTCCTCGCGAGCGCGACCGCGCTATCGGCGCTGGTAGGCCAACTGGGCGGGCCGGTTGCGGAGGCCGCGCTTTTCACGACTGTGACGCTGGCGACCTGCACGGCGATCGCGGCCTGCGAAACCATCTTCAAGGGGCTACGCGGGCGGCTGCTCGAGATGGCGGCGCGCATCGGGCTTTATTCCTACTTCATCTATCTCTTCCACTTCTTCTTCCTGTACGCTCTTCTTATGACTTTGGAGCGTCTGAGCTTGCCGATGCCGGGCTTCTGGATCATGGGGACGCTCTGTATGGTCACAACCTATGGGGCGGCCTGGCTGTCCTTTACCTGGTTCGAAGCGCCGCTGATGGCGTTCGGACGGCAGTTTGAAGACATTACAAGTGAGCGCAAGCTCAGCATGGAGGCACGACAGACATGAGCGATGAGGCCACCGCGCAACCGATGAGGAAGGCGAAGAAACGCGGGCTGAACCGGCTGGGCGGCCTCAGGAACCTTCTGGTCGATATCAAGCGCGCCTATCTGACGCGCGTCTGGAAGATGGACATTCACCCGACGGCGCAGTTTTCGCTGTCGGCGAAGTTCGACCGGACCTTTCCCATCGGCATCCATGTCGGCGCGCAATCCTATGTCGCCTTCGAATCGCGGCTGCTGACGCATGACCGGACGCGCGGCCTCTATCTGCATACGCGGATCGGCGAGAACTGCTTTATCGGCGGACGGAGCCTGATCCTGCCGGGGGTGGAAATCGGCGACAATTGCGTGGTCGGTGCGGGCTCGGTCGTGACGAAATCGGTGCCCCCCCGGTCGATCGTCGCGGGCAATCCGGCGAAGGTGATCCGCTCCGGGATCGAGGTTGGCCCCTATGGCAGGTTCACCGACGCGGATGCGCGCGAAAGTGCTTTGGCCGAACAGGGCCTCGCCTGAGGATGCGCCGGGGGGCGGCTGGGTTTGCGCTTGTCGCGTGCTGTGCGGTTGCGGCCTATCTGGCCCTTGCGCCGCAGCACGACAGCTCTCCGCAGGATATTCCCTTGCCGGACCGGGCGCTGCCCGAACGTCCGTTGCGGATCGTGGCACTCGGCACGAGTTTGACGAAGACTGGTGTCTGGCCGGAGAGCGCAGCAGAGCGGCTGACGGCTTGCCTGGGGACGCCCGTGGAGTTTGTCCGCGCCAGCATGGCCGGGGCGAATTCGGACTGGGGCCTTGCTCAGGTTGATGCAGTGGCCATGCAGGCACCCGACTTTGTGCTGGTCGAATTCGCGGTCAATGACGCGGATCTTTTCGACGGCACGGGTCTTGCGCGGTCCCGGCAGAACCTGCGCGGAATCATCGCCGCGCTGCGCGACACCCGGCCCGAAGCGACGGTGGTCTTGATGTCCACCAACCCTGTGCGTGGCCTGCGTGGTTGGCAGCGGCCGTTCCTGCGGCGCTATTTCGACGCAATGCGTGTCGAGGCCGCAGCCGAAGACACGGGGTTTTTCGACGGCTGGGCGCGATGGCAAAGCGATCTTCGCCCCGGCGATCTCCGCGACGGGCTGCACCCGGCGCCCGCGGCAGAGGATCGCATAATCGCCCCGGCACTCACCGCCTATCTCGCCCGATCCTTCGGGCGCGATTGCCGCCCACCCAAGCCTTAAGCGCCCGCACGCGGCAAGGGCCGATCCCGCAACGCCGGGTCGGGCAATGCTATCTCACCAAGCGCAAGTTGTCGGGGCGGTCCCTGCCGCAGGCGCGATCCGGCGCAGGGGCAGAGGCCGCCCCCGGCGCCATCCACCGGACGAGCGCCGATGGTCTTCCGGTCGCACCGGCACTTCCTCAGGCGTGCGTCCCGCCAGCGGGGACACCACATGATCTCACTCTCTTCCATCTCCATCACCCAAGGCTCGGGTCACGGCACGCCGCCGGTCGCTTTGGGCAATGTCTCGGTCACTGCTTTTTCGCGCGACCGAACGCTTTTCGACAGCGGCGCGGGCTTCGGCCGCAACACCGCCGATATCCCGCTGACCGGCACCGGCACGGCAGGCGAGGTGGTTCAGGCGCGGGCGCTCTCTGTCGATGACGGTGGCGCGACGTCAACCGCCTGGACGGATGTTGCGACAATCGACGGCGCTGGGAACTGGAGCGGCACGATCGCGGCGCCGCGCTCCGCCTCGTGGTACAGGCCGCAGGTGCGCCTGCAAGCGACGCCCGTTGTCAGCGCGCAAAGTGTCAGCCGCTTCGGTGTCGGCCATGTCATCGCGATCTGGGGCCAGTCCGAACCTGAGCGCATTCTCTCCACCTTTCAGGATGTGCCTGCGGCACCCACCCTGGCGGATGACGAGGCTGTCCAGATCCTCTTCGGCGCCTCCACAACACCGCAGGCGCATTTTGTGCGCCAGGGCGCGCCCCATACCTCTGCCGTCGCGGCGCTGGCAGATACGCTGATTTCCGCGCGCCCGGGCGAGAAGTTCGCAGTGATCTTCCAGACCGTTTCCGGCACCGATCCGCGCGAGCTTGTGAATGACGGCAACGCCGGCCGGTCCTGGTCCACCGACAAGGCGCTGCATGATTTCGCGACCGCGGACGGCCAGCATGTCGGCTTGGCCGCAATGTCCTGGTTCGCTGCACCCGGCAGCCTTGGCGTGAACTACGGTGAGGCGATGTTCCCGCTCTTCGCAGGCAAGACCACTGGCGGCGCGGTCATCGCCTTCCCTGCGACCATCAGCTATGGGTCGGGCCAAAGCTACCATGCGGATCATTGGTTCGGCGAGCTTTACGACTACGCCCACACCCGCTGGGTCCCCTACGGCCCGCATCGGTTCGACATCGACGCCGATCTTGTCGATGCGGCGCATTATGTCGGCGGCGCGACTCAGACCAGCCTCGTCAACAAGCAGGCGGCCCGGGCAAGCTGGCGGACGATGCTGCAACTTCCTGACGCGACGATGTTCTTGCCGCGCGGAATTGAGCCCCTGACCTATGTGAACGGACAGGATGACGGCGCAGGGGGCTGGACCGACTATGCCCATCCCTCTGGCCTGACGCCGGATGGGCGGCAGGCCTTCGCCCGCCTGACGGCGGCGGCGGTGCTGCAATCGTCGGGCCTCGTGAACTGGCCGGTCCCGATCTTCGACAATTGCCTGTGGGAACCGTCGGGCGCATGGGTCGAGGTCTGGTCCTCGGCCGGGGCAGTCACCACGACGCGACTGGCGCGCGGCGAGGCCCCTCTTGGCACGACCTACCCGCACTGGACCGAGGTCGTGGGCTTTCAGATCAATGGCCAGCCCGCCCAGTCGGCGCAGGTCGTCGCGGGCCGGGTCCGCATCTTCCCCCATGCTGGCAGCCTCACCCACTCTGATGCACTGACCTTCGGCGAAGGCGGCGCGACCGGCGCCCTCAGGTTCCCGCAAGACTATGTCGCGGAGCTTTGGAAGAACCTGCCTATCGTGGACCTCGGCGTTGCGGGCCTGAACGGTATTCCGATCAGCGCGATGCCGGCCGCCTCGGTTCTCGCCAACACCCTTCCGGCGACGGCAGCGAGTTTCACGGCCACCGGATCGGGTCCCTACTTTCTGGACCCGGCCAACGTTCCCGCCGGCGTGTCGGGCATCACCTATGCCGCGCGCTTCCGTGTGCCGGCCCTCCCCAATGGTGGCAGCTACATTCTGTTTGCGCAGGCAGCGATCGGCTACGACGTGGAGCTGATGAACAACGGCGGTCTGCGGCTCAACGTGAAGGATGGCGCCGGGGTCAAGACACTGACCAACTACATTCTCGGCGCGGGCCTCGGGTCTGGTGTGTGGTATGACCTCGTCTGTGCGGCCGATCATGTTTCGCACACGGTGAAGGTCGCGATAAACGGCCTTGTCATCGCCACGATTCCCTTCACCACCAACGGCAATGGGGTGTTCCAGAGCAATCGGGCAATCAGCTTCCTCGCCCGGAACAACGGCTCGCTCCAGTTCGTCGGCGATATGGAATATGTCCGCGTCTGGCACAGCGTCACGGGTGCCGGAACTGTGCCCGCCGCGGCACCCTACAAGTCGATCACCGGACCGGCGTCGCTTGCCAATGCCGATTCCTGGAAGCTTGGCGCGAACGCGACCTGACGGAGGCGATCGCGGAGCAAAGAAAAACGGCGCGGAACACCGCGCCGTTTTTCCGTCTCAGCGTCTGTGGGCCTACCAGAGCGCGATCATCGCCGAGGCGGTCGTGCCCGTCGCCATGACGCGGCGCGCGCGGATCGGCAGGATCGTCCCGCCCTGCACGTTTTCAAACGACACGTCCTGACCGCCCGCCATCCGTGCGGTCACGGTGCCACCTTGCCCGACAAAGAGCGCGCGCGGCGTCACCGGCAAGTCGTTCAGATCGTCCGCGACCACGGGTGACGCATCCCGGCCGGGTGCGGTGAGGTTCGTCGGATAGTCGGAAAATTTGTCCATTCTTCTGGTCCTCTCAGGCATTTCGCCCCTCGCAGCTTTGGCTTCCCGCAAAGAAAGATCGGGCGCGACGTGGGCATGGCGGCAGCAAAAGCGGCCGCAACGGCCGCTCTGAAGCGCCATAGTTTCTCTCAGGGCAGATTAAGAACTTGCCTGCGCGGCGTACGGTCCCTGCCGCGCGTGGCGGTTCACGCGCCGCCGCGGCCGAGGGCCTGGACAATCATCCAGCCCGCGCGCAGCAGCCTGAGACGCAGCAGCGTGAGCGCACCGCGCCAGCGTTCGCCCGCGCCGTTGAGACGCGGATGCGCGAGCACTTTCGGCAGATGGGCGACCCCGCTCGCCGCGACCGCCAGCGCACGGGCCAGCCACAAGGCGCGCCCGGCGAAGTCCGAATGCCCCGCCATATGAAGCCCGAACATCTCGCGCGTGATGCGTCGCCATTTCTTCTTAAGGGCGGGCCAGTCCGAACGTGTGGGGTGACCGACACGCAGGCCTTCCTCAAGGACCAATCGAAAACCCTTGCCGCGCGCGCGGAAGCACCATTCGGCATCTTCGGACAGCCCGTGGACGAATGGCCCAACGGCATCGAAGACCCGTCGTGTTGTCAGAAGATTCGCGGTTACGGAAAATCCCTTCCGTTCGATGTAGTCTTTGTAATTGAAGGCGAAAACCGTCTCGAACGCTTCCGCGCCGCTGCGCGGCGGAGGGGTTTCGTCAAAGACGTCGATGGCGCCGCCGACAAGGTCGGCGCGCCCGACGGTCGCTTTGGCGACCGCCAGCCAATCCGGCGCGGGGACGCAATCCGCGTCGAGAAAGAAGATGTTTTCCGCCGTGCTTTCCGCCACCCCGCGATTGCGGGCGTTGGCTGCGCCTGCCAGAGGCTCGGTCACGAAGCCTACATTCGGAAAGCGGGCAGCGGCGGCTGCGAGCGGCTCGGTCGAGGCATTGTCGATGACGAGGATGTCCACATCCGCGTGATCCCCGGCCGTCAGCGCGGTCAGGCAGCGGATCAGGCGCGTCGAATCATTGAAGTGTGGGATGATGACAATGTGGCTAGACGTCATGGTTTCGCGCCCGGATTCGCGTTTCGGAGTTCCGTTTCCGGTCTGACAACTTCGCCGCCACGCCGCAATCGCGATCTCGCCTTCGGAAGTTATTTCCACGATTTGGAAACGATGCCTCAATCCGATAAGGACCGTCGCGCAATTGTGGCGACAAGATGTTTCTTCTGCTCGGTTTATCAGCCATTAAATATCCACTAAGTATAGCACATCAAATATAAAACACGCTGCGGTTGAATTATGGCAGCGACCACTGAAAAAAGGACAGATTGTGGCGATGGTGTGTTTCTTCCGCCGCGAAATGTGGTAAAACTTAGAAGACGGAGCTTGCTGACTATATTTCTGAAGGGGTGGTTATGTTTGGGTACAAGAGGGTGGCCGGCGTGATTGTCGGCGCGGCTATGGCGCTGAGTGCCGCCGCGGCGAACGCCTATTCAATTGACTTCACGAAGGCCAGTACCGGCGCGACCGGTAAGCTTTTCGGTGGTTCTGTGACGTGGAATATGACCGCGAGCGGACCGCTCAACAATTCGCAGGCGTTCGACGGGAAATCGTCGGCTGCCACAAATGCGTCCGGCCTTGCGTTCGAGACCGACGGCTACGGCGTTGGCGCCAAGGACGATGAGATCACGACCTTCGCGAACGGGAAGCAGGAATGGATCCGCGTAGCTTTCAGCACACCGGTTCTGGTGGACGCGCTCTACTTCCTCGACCTCTTCGTCGCGAAAGACGGGTCGTCGCGAGAAGTCGCTCTTGCCTCGATCAACGGCGGCTTCCCGATCGTGTCGATCTACGCGACGGATGTAATCGGCAATAAGCGCGCAGGCTTCGCCTCCTCCGTCTTCGCGCCGATCCTGGTGAGCGACATCTTCTTCACCATCATGAGCACCAACGACAACGTTGGCTTTGCGGATGGCGCGCTGGCGGGTATCGGACTTGCGCCGGTTCCGGTTCCGGCGGCCGGTCTCCTGCTGCTTGGTGGTCTCGGTGGTCTCGCTGCCGTGCGTCGCAAGCGCAAGGCCGCTTAACCTCCACCGCAGCAAAACGAAGACGGCCGGGCGATCGCCCGGCCTTTTCATTTGTGGGTACCACACACGCTGCCTGGGTCGCAGGCCGACCTATTGATAGCTGCCGTAGTCATAGCCGACGGAATCGTCAGCATAGCGACACTTGTTCAGGACGACGCCCAGGACGTTGGTCAGGTTGGCGATTTCCTTTTCGCAAATGTCGATATTGGGCAGCGTCGTGCTTTCCGCCGCCGCGACGAGAAGCGCGCAATCCACATTCCCGAGGAAGCCCACATTGTCGTCGCTCGCCAGCATCGGCGACATGTCGAACAGCATCACATCGGGACGCCAGCGCCGCTCTACCGTGTCGAGCGCGTCGCGCATCGCCTGGCTTTGCAGCAGCTCGGCCGGACGGCTGCTGACCTTCGCGTTCAGGGCTACAATCAGGTTGTCACCCATACGGATCGCACAGTCTTCAAACTCGGCCTGACCTTCGAGGAATTCGTGCAGCGACCTCTCCGGGCTATAGCCCAGCGTGCGGTGCAGAGAGGGGCGACGAAAATCGAAATCCATCAGCATGACTCTGAGGTCTTTCTGACGCGATAGACTCAGCGCGAGATTCAGCGAGACGGTGGATTTGCCACAGCCGGCTTCGGGCGAGGTGATCGCGAGGCGGCTCCAGCCCTTGTCCTTCATCGTGCGGATCGTGCGCGAGCGGAGCATGTCATAGGGCGCGGCGAACTTGCCGCTCGACAGCGCGGTGATCCGGTAGCGTTCGGCATAACCCTCAGGCAGCGTCACTTCGGTCAGACCGGCCCACTCCGAGGGCATCTGCCCCTGCGCAGGCGCAGCCTTCGTGCGGGGTGCGTCGGGGCCGCCCAGCGCGCTGCGACGCATTTCCCGCGCCTTTGCCAGTGCCGCTTCGAGTTTTTCCATTCCCAATCAACCTTCCGAATTCAGCGTCGCACGGACCGTGCTCAGAGGCTCAGTCCAAGCTTTTCCGCGACCTTGCCGAAGATATAGTCAAGCGGCGCGACATAGACATGGACCGCATAGATCGCGGCCGGAATGCCCACCACCGCCAGAAGCAAAAGGGCCACAAAGCCGCTGCGGCGCTTCATCATCTCAGACGGCGTGCGCATATAGGGGATCGTGACCAAAGGCGCGATCCCGAAAGTCTTCACGAGGTCCTTCGGCCGCCGGACTGATCGGTTGAGAAGCTCCATCAGGAAGATGAGGCCAGCGCCGAGAAAGATCCCCGCACCAACGCCACCCGCCGCGATCTTCATACGATCCGGCTTGGTCGGAGTGTCCGGCGCGCTCGCGGCTTCGACCACGGTGATACGCTCACCCTTGGAGAGAAGCTCCACCTGCTCGTTGTTCGAGGCCTGCGCCTGCTTCTGCACGGTCGAGTTATATTGCGCCTGGATGTTCTGAAAATCGCGGGTCATCGCGTCGAGCGCGATCTGGTTGGCCGGCGTACGGTCGATCGAGTCCTTTATGACGGCCAACTGATCGATGAGTTGCTTTCGTTGCTCCTCCAGCGCCGCGATCTGCGTATCCATCGTTGCAATCTGGATATCGAGCGGCGACATTGGCGTTCCCTGGGCGCCAGGTGGAAGCTGCTGGGACTGAACCACTTTCTCAAGCTGGCTGATTTGCGCCTGAAGCTGCCTGACTTTCGGGTTCGTCGGCGAGAGGATGGCGAGCGAACTGTTCAACTGCTGTCGAAGCGCGTCGAGTTGTCTGGCCTCGGGTGTCTGGTTCGCCGTCGTGCCGGACAGCTGCCCGGTCGCCTCGAAAAGCGCGATCATACGCTGCTTCTGATCTTTCTGAGTGGCGATGTCGCGCTCGGCCGTGGCGAGGTTGTTCTGAAGAAGCTGCTGCTGCCCGAGACGGTAAGGCAGCGTGTTCGGCAAGGCGTCCTTGTTCTCGTTCTGGAACTTCAGCAGCTTCGCGCTCATCGCGCTCAACTCGCCATCAAGGCGCTTTTTCTCGGTTTCGAAGAAGGAGACTGAGCCTTCCGCGTTGCTCTTGCGGGTTTGCGCGTCGTCCGACAGGATGATCGTGACATATTCATTGACGACAGCCGCGGCCCTGGCGCCGGTCTCGCCGTCGAACTGAATGTCCATAATCGTCGCGGCGCCCCGTGCCGCACTGTTGTTGATGCGGGTATTGCCTGCCATCCCCTGAACGATCTGGTCGGGGGTCATCTTGTCGATATCCTTGAAGACCTTAAGCTTTTGCGCGATGTCGAGCAGGTTGACGCGTCGCATCAGGTTCTTCTGCGCGATCTGGAGCTTTTCCAGTGACGCCGCCTGAACGCTGGGCGGAAGCAACTGCCCCGGGATCTGCGGGCTTTCCACGATCAGAGTCGCACGGGCGGTATAAACGGCGGGCAACAGGAAGGCAGCGGCAAGCGCAGCGGCGGAAACCAGCGCGAAGACGATTATGAAATAGTGAATCCGTCTCAGAAAGACAGCAAAGTAGAAAGACAGGTCGAGGTTCATTTCTGCTTCTCTTCTTCCGCCGCGATCTGGGCCGCGAAAAACACCCCATCATCCAGAACAGACTGGACGACATGTTCGTCTACATGATGATGGTCCATGCTCCAAGCGTAGAGCAGGGACATATCGGACAATTGATTTACCAGACGTGGAACGCCGTGCGTATGGCGGAATATCATACGTGCGGCCTCGGGCCTTATCTCCTCGCCCGTCCCGCCTGCCGCCCTGAGCCGATGGGCGATCAGTTCGCCAACCGACTTTTCGTCCAGCGGCAAGAGATGGAAGCTGGCGGCGATCCGCTGCGCCAGCTGACGCAACGCCGGGTCGAGCACCAATTCCCGCAGTTCCGGCTGGCCGACAAGCACAAGCTGAATGATCTCATCCTTGCCGGAGTTGATGTTGGTCAACATCCGCAGCTCTTCAAGGCTCTCGCGCGAGAGATTCTGCGCCTCATCGAAAATGAGGACGACACGGCGACCGGCGGCATATTCCTCGATCAGGTAGTCCTGGAGCTGCTGGAAAAGCTGCACATAGGTCGCGTGGGGGTCAAAAGGCACATCGAGTGCGTTCAGCACCCACTGGATCAGCTCACCCCGGCCGCCCTGGGCGTTCGAGATCAGGCCGACCGTGACCTTGGAGCCGAACTGGCGCAGAAGCTCGCGCAAAAGGGTCGTCTTGCCGCATCCGACGCCGCCCGTGACAAGCGTGATGGGTGCGCGCGAAAGGATACCGAATTCGAGAACGGAATAGGCACGGCGATGCTGCGCGGACCAGAACAGGAAATCCGGATCGGGGACGAGCGTGAAGGGACGCTCGCGAAATCCGAAGAAATCCATGTAGAAGCCGACGCTGCTGGTGTCTTCCGCTCCGGTCTCCACGACCTTGTTCATTCAACAATCCATCTTCCGAACGCAGGTAGGAAATATCGCCCTACTTGCAAGACTGATACCCTTTTTTGGGGCAGAGTTCACGGTGTAACTGCCCGAGAACTTCGGCAACTTAATGGCACAGCTTCCATCCGCGCCAGAGTGTTGCTCTGCCAGAGATCGAATCGAGCCGATGCGCGTTGCTGCGGCGCGGCAAACTAGAACAAAACCGCATTCGTTGCGCGCTCTGTTTCCAACAAAGAAACGAAATAATCTCAATATCTTGTACGCTGCTGTCGAAACGGTCAGGAATCGGATGGTGCGGTGGCGCAAAGGCGCTCGTAGTCCTCCTCCACCGGAATTGTTGTTTTCGCCACAGTGCAGAAAATGCTAAGTAGACAAACAGTGATGCTGCCACATCATGGATTCGTGCGATGTTTGACGCGTCACTTCTCGAGATGCGTTTGGGGGTAAGCGGTGATACGAGCGGAGTGAGCGTATGACGCTTCAGTTGAATGAATTGTCAGACGAAATTGATATGTCGAGCGCTCCGGTGGGTCTTGTGACTGTTCCTTTCCGCTCTGGCCTTTACCGCAACTATCTGAAGCGGTTGTTCGACGTATCGGCGGTCGCGGTCAGCAGTGTCGTGGTCGGTCCCCTGATCGTGCTGATGGCATTGATTGTATCGTTCGACGGCTCCAATCCCTTCTACTGGAACGACCGGGTCGGACGCGGCGGGCGCACCTTCCGGATGCTGAAGCTGCGCACCATGGTGCCAAATGCCGACAAAATGCTGGAAGAGCATCTGTCGCGCAACGCCGAGGCGCGGCTGGAGTGGAATAGCACTCAGAAGCTCAAGACCGATCCGCGCATCACCGGCATCGGCCGTTTTCTGCGCAAGACCTCGCTCGATGAACTGCCGCAGCTTTGGAATGTACTGATCGGCGACATGTCCCTTGTCGGGCCGCGCCCGATGATGCCGAGCCAGCGGCCGCTCTACCACGGACTTGCCTACTACCGCCTGCGTCCCGGCATCACCGGCATCTGGCAGGTGTCGGATCGCAACGAAAGTGCCTTTTCCAAGCGCGCCGAGTATGACAGTGAATATGATGAGACGCTGTCCTTCGGAAAGGACCTCTGGCTTCTTTGGTCAACTGTCAGCGTCGTGCTCAAGGGCACGGGCTATTGAATTGACCTTTGTTCGGTATTTTGTGCAATCGGCCCCCAAGAACTAGAACTGTTGCCATATTCGCGCCGTGGTCTTCGCCTATGCGGCAGATCGCAGCCGCATAAGAGGAATTTGATGAAGCTCCGGAAAATCTTGGTTTCAGCCGCTCTGGCCGTCAGTCTAACGGCGCTTGCGGCTTGCGATTCCGCCAAGGAACGCGCCGAGAAATTCTATCAGTCCGGAGTGGCCTATCTTGAGAAGGGCGACGTCGATCGCGCTTTGATCGAGTTTCGCAACGTCTTCAAGCTCGACGCAGAACACAAGGAAGCGCGTCGCGCCTATGCGCATGTGGAACGCGACCGCGGCAACCTACGCGAAGCCTTCTCGCAATATCTGCGGCTGATCGAACAGTATCCCAACGATCTCGAAGCACTTCAGGCATTGTCGGAAATGGCAGTGGCGAATGGCGATTGGGAGGTGGCCGAACGCTACGCCGCACCGGCCGTAGGGCTTCAGCCGGACAACCTCGAACTTCTCGCCATCAAGGCCGCCACCGACTACGGTTCGGCGACTGCGGCAAACGACTCCGCCGGCGTCGTCGATGCCATGAAACGGGTGCGCGACCTGCGCGAAAAGATCCCCGCGAACATCCTCCTGCGCCGCGTCGTCATCGACGATCTTTTGCGTGGGCAGAACTTCGACCCAGCGCTTCGCGAAATCGACGCCGCGATCGTCCTCGAGCCGAAGGACCGTCAGCTTTTCGCCCAGCGCATGGCGGTACTCTCCGCCCTCGGCAATGAGGACGCGGTGGAGCAGGGGCTGCTCGACATGGTCGCCCGTTTCCCCGACGCCCCGGAGATGAGCGATACGCTCGTTCGCTGGTATGTCGCGCGCGGATCGCTCGACAAGGCCGAAGCGCATCTGCGCAGCCGCATAGATCCGAAATCGCCTGAGGTCGAGCGTGTGTTCGCGCTCATCCGGTTCCTGGCCGAACACCGGTCCAACAAGGTCGCCGTTGATGAGCTTGACAAGGTGATCGCGGGTGGCGCCACGACGCCGATCTTCCGCTCCGCCCGCGCGGGCTTCCTCTTTGATCTTGGCGACCGCGATAAGGCCATCGCCGACATGCGCGCGGTACTCGCGCTGGACACCGATGCGGCCGACGCGCGCCGCATCAAGATGGGACTCGCCCGGATGCTGACCGCGACCGGCAAGGAGGACGAGGCACACAAGCTTGTTGACGAAGTCCTGGCCGAGGATTCCGGCGCGGTCGAGGCGCTGAAGCTGAAGGCGACCTGGTTCATCCGCGACGACAAGGTTGGCGATGCTATCTCGACGCTGCGCGAGGCGATCGACGAAAACCCCAACGATGCGGCGCTGTTGACGCTCATGGCGCAGGCCTATGAGCGCGACGGCAACCGCGATCTGATGCGCGAGATGCTGTCGCTTGCCGTCAACGCCTCGAACCGCGCACCGGAAGAATCACTGCGGTATGCGCAGTTCCTTGCCTCTGACAGCAAGCTCGTGCAGTCGGAAAGCGTAATCATCGACGCGCTCCGCCTGTCGCCCGGCAACGTTAGTCTCTTGATTCCGCTTGGTCAGATCTACATCGCCATGCAGGACTGGCCGCGTGCCAGTGCGGTCGCCGATCAGCTCAGCGCCGGCACCACAGCGAATGAACGCAGCGCCGCCGTCACGCTGCGCGCCGCAGTGCTCAGCGGACAACAGAAGGGCGATGAGGCGATCGGCTATCTTAAGGGTCTCGTCGACAGCGGCAGCGCCGATCTCGGCACCAAGGTCGCGATCCTCAGGACCTATGTCGTGAACAACCAGATCGACCGGGCGTTGGCCTACGCCAACCAAATGCTGCACGAAGCGCCGGACGACCCGGAGTTGCAGTTCGTGAACGGCTCGGTCCAGCTTCTGGCCGGCAATCTGAGCGTTGCCGAAACCGCCATGCGCAAGCTCGTCGAAAGCGATCCGAGCCGTATCCAGGCGTGGCTCGCCCTTGTCAGAATCGTTGCCACCGACCCCGAGCGGACGGATGAGACGGAGGCACTGATCGCCAAGGCGCAGGAGACCGCCCCCGATCAGCCGGAACTAAAATGGGCCAAGGCCGGCGTATTCGAGCGCAAGGGCGATTTCGCCGGTGCCATCGCGATCTATGAGGATCTCTATAAGGAAAACAGCGGCAACCCGATCGTCGCGAATAACCTGGCGAGCCTTCTATCGATGCATGGTGCCGATCCCGACAGCCTCAATCGCGCCGAGCTTATCGCCCGCCGTCTGCGCGGCAGCACGGTTCCGGCTTTCCAGGACACCTATGGCTGGATCGCCTATCAGCGCGGCACTTATGACGAGGCGGAGACCGAGCTCGTCAAGGCGGCGGCCGGGCTGCCCGAAGACGCATCGGTCCAGTACCACCTCGCGATGGCCTACCTTTCGACGGGCAAGCAGAGCGAGGCGCTCGCACAGTTCCATCGCATGATGACCCTGATTCCGTCCGGTGCACCATATCCGGACTTCGTACAGACGGCGCAGACCGAAATGGACAAACTTGAAGCGGCGGGCGTAACCGTCGGAAACTGACAGATCTGTGTTGCCCAACGGGCACGTTGCGTCTCGCAACGACCACATAGATGAGGAAAGGGAGTTAACAGTTTGATAAAGCAATCATCGGGCTTATTCTGGCTACGATTCGAAACTCAGGGTGTCACTATGCTCAGAACCCTCCTCGGCCTCGTATTGGCCGTTCTTCTTGCCCCCGCCGCTCTGGCGCAGGGTTACCGCATCCAGCCCGGCGACGTGCTCCAGATGGAAGTGCTTGAGGACCCGAGCCTCAATCGCAGCCTCATGGTGTTGCCAGACGGCACGATCAGCCTGCCGCTCGTCGGTTCGGTGCGCGCCTCCGGCAAGAGCGTCGAGGCCATGAAGGGCGCGATTTCTGCCGCTCTGGCGTCGAACTTCGCGAGCCCGCCCACCGTCTATCTGTCGGTCGGTCAGCTCAACCCGGTGACCAGCGCGGTGAACAACGCCGCCGCTCAGGCCGCCGCCGCGAACTACCAGCCCTATAATACCGTCTCGGTCTATGCGATGGGCGAGTTCAATACACAGGGCAAAGTGGATGTGAAATCCGGCACGACATTGCTTCAGTTCCTGGCCGAGACGGGCGGTTTGAGCCGCTTTGCCGCGACCAAGCGTATCCAGTTGCGTCGGCCGAACAACAAAACTGGCACCGAAACGGTGTACAACTACAATTACAAAGCAGTACAAGCCGGGGTACAGGCGCCGGTAATCGTGCTTCGTGATGGAGATGTCATCGTGGCGCCGGAGCGCAAACTCTTCGAATAAAAAGGGTAAATCGCGTGGTGGGGACGAGCAGTAAAAAAATCGCGGTAATCGCGGCCCTCTCGACACTGATGCCGAACAGCGCCCTCCCGCAGCAAGTGGGGGGCGTTGGTACAACTGGCGCAGCGACGCCGGTTGCGACGCCGCAGGCAAGTGGTGGCACGGTTGCTACAGCCGCAGCAGGTCTGAGGAACACCGGCGGGCTTCAGTTCGATTTCGGAATCTCAAGCAATCTCAGCTTCGACGACAACTTCAAGCTGTCAAACAGCAGCACCGGAACCTCGACGATCTGGGACAACACCCTGACCTTCGGTCTGTCCAACATCACACCGACGCAGAACCTCAGCCTGACGGCTTCGACGGTGCTGCGTGCTGCAGAGATTCCCGGCCGTTCCATAAACGGCTTCGAAGACCCGACTGTGCGGCTGCAGTACAAGCTCGATGGCCTGAACAGCAACTTCACCTTGGATGGCCGCTATCGTCATGCCGACCGCGAGTTTCTCAACCCGTTCCAGGTCGAACAGGAAGAACAGGCGCTCGGTCAGTTGATCGGCGGCGGCGGGGTGGTGACGTGGAAGGACATCGGCGCAACCTATGTCACCGGCATCAACGATCCGCTCGGCTTCCAGCTTGCGGTGAAGCATGCCGAGCAGAGCTATGATGCGCTCGCGCAGTCGGTAAATCCGCTTCTCTTTGACCGGACGACCGATACCGCCAAGGCGACGGTGACGATGAAGGTTTCCCCCGTCACGCAGTTGCGCGGCAGCGTCGGCCTCACGGAATACGACGCGCAGGACTTGTTGAATACGCAGCGGCGGACGCTCGACTATGCCATCGGCGCGGTGATGGACATCAACCCAGTCCTGCAACTTGATGGCCAGATCGGCTATACCGACGTCACCACCGACACCACCGGCGGGCGCAGCACACGCTCCGGCGCGACGAGCGCGGTCAGGCTGACCCAGACGCTGCCCAACGGCACCGTCTATGGCAGCTTCGCCTCGACGGTGAACCAGAACGGCACACAAAGCGTGTTGAGTTTCGGGCGCGACTTCCAGCTTCCGAACGGCACCTTCTCCGGCAATATCGGCGTGACCCATACCCCGGCCGGCAACGACCACATCAGTGGCGCGCTGGCTTACAGCCGCACCGTGCGGTCGAGCGATATCATCGTGACGGCGGCGCGGGCGGTGTCGACCAACGGCGCGAGCCAGGACGTCCTGAACACCCGCGTCGGCGTCAACTACAGTTACGCGATCAACAACAACTCGACCCTGAACCTCTCGCTGAACTGGGGCCGGTCCGAGGCCGCGGACAATGCCCCCGGTTTCAACACGACCGATCGCACCACGCTGCGCGCAGCCTATTCGCGCGCGCTGACGCAGGACTGGAGTGTGACCGGCGGCTTTCAGATGCGGCATCGCTCCGACACCTCGGGCAATGCCCATTCGAACGCAATCTTCCTGACGCTCGATCGGAACTTCAGCTACCGGCCCTGATGCAATCCCCGCGCGACACAGGATCTCGCGCGGGTTTTGGCAACAAATTCCGTGATCTGACGCAAAGTTCAGCCGGGCCAAGCGGTTGTCTGTCGCCCTTTGGAAGCGAATCCAGTAGCTTGTGCCTGCTTGACGAATTCGGACGACGCCCTGCATGACGCAAAGCCCAATGCCTGACGAGGCCGCATCGCGCCTTGCCTTCTCCGTCAGCCCCTTGGGGTTCGGACTTTTCTTTGCGCTTCTCGTCGCCTCGCTGCCGATCTTCTGGATCGGCTTTCATTCGCTTGCGATGGCCTGGTCCACGGCGGAATACAGCCACGGCCCACTCATCCCCATGATCTCGCTCTACCTCTTCCTGCGAGAGCTTCGGCGCATGCCGCCACCTGGACCCGCGCGCCGTCGCTGGCAAGGGCTCGCGGTCCTCGCGGGCGGGCTGGCGCTTGCCACGCTCGGCAACCTCATGCACGTGCCGGACATCGTGACCTATGCCTTCATCATCTGGGTCGGCGGCGTCGTCCTCACGATCTTCGGCTGGGACCGCGGGCGGCACCATATGCTGCCAGTCGTCCATCTGATCTTCATGCTGCCACTGCCGCAGATCCTCTACTGGAAGCTCACGATCTTCCTGCAAACCGTCTCGTCCGAGATCGGCGTGTGGTTGGTCAGCCTCGCCGGCATCGCGGTCTATCTCGAAGGCAATGTGATCGACCTGGGCGTCTACAAGCTCCAGGTGGCCGAGGCCTGTTCCGGCCTGCGCTATCTCTTCCCGATCCTCAGCTTCTCCTACCTCTTCGCGATCCTCTACCGCGGACCCTTCTGGCACAAGATCGTGCTCCTGCTATCGGCGGCGCCACTCACCGTCCTGATGAACTCCATCCGCATCGGGATCATCGGCATCCTGGTCAACAGCTACGGGATCGAACAGGCGGAAGGATTCCTGCACTTCTTCGAAGGCTGGGTGATCTTCCTGATCTGCGTTGGGATCCTGTTCCTGATGGCGATGGGACTGCAACGGCTTGCGCCGACGCCCTTGTCTTTGGCAGACGCCATCGACCTTGATTTCGAGGGGATGGGCGGCATTTTCGCGCGGGTGTTCGGTATCCGCGCAACGGGCGGTCTTCTGGTGGCCGTCCTTCTGACCGCTGTCGTCTCCGCCGCCTGGCAATTCCTGCCGGCGCAGCCCGTCACCGCGCCACAACGCGACCCGCTCGCGCTTTATCCGCGACAAATCGGCACCTGGCAAAGCTATACGGAGAAGCTCGAGCCCAACATCGAGCGTGTTCTGGCCGCCGACGATTACCTGAACGCGATCTACCAAAGCCCTGACGCACCCCAGCCGGTCAGCTTTTTCGTCGCCTGGTACGACAAACAGACCGAAGGTCAGGGCATCCATTCTCCCGAGGTCTGCCTGCCGACCGGCGGTTGGGAGGTGTTCAGTCTTGAAGAGACGCAGCTTGACCTGACCGCCGAGGGCTATGGCACATTCGCAGCGAACCGGGCGGTGATCCAGAAAGGGCTGTCGAAGCAGCTCGTGATCTACTGGTTCGAGGGGCGCGGGCAGAGGCTGTCGAACGACTTCCGGGCCAAGCTCAGTGTCCTCAAGGACAGCCTTGTCATCGGCCGGACCGACGGCGCGCTGGTCCGCTACGTGACCCCCATCGGGCCGGATGAGACCGAGGCCGAGGCCGAGACGCGGCTCATGGGCTTCATGCGGCAAAGCCTGACACCGCTGCCACGCTTCGTCCCGTTCTGATCGCCGTGGCTCTCGCCCCCTCGCGCCGCCCGGTTCCCCCTGTCATCTGGCTCCTCGTCCTCGCCTCGGCCATCCCAGAGGCGATCTTCTCCGGCGCCGATCTCGGGCTATGGGGAAGCCCTGAATGGCGGCTCACGGCCTATCAGTACGGCGCCTTCTGGGCAGGTCTGATGCACGGCTGGCAGGCAACCTGGCCGGGGCAGCCTGTCGCGATGTTCGCGACCTATGGTTTTCTCCACGGAGGTCTGTCGCATCTCGCGCTCAATATGGCGACGCTGATCGCCTTCGGCGCGGTTCTCGCGCCGCGCTTCGGCACCACATCGTTTCTCCTGATTTACGCCCTCGCGCAGATCGGCGGCGGGCTGGCCTTTGGCTGGCTGAGCGCGGACGGCGCGCCGATGGTCGGGGCCTCGGGCGCGATCTTCGGGCTGGCGGGGGCCTTTCTGGTGCTGACGGCAAAGCAGCTTCGCCAGCGCGGACGAAGCATCCTGCCGGTCGTGCAATCGGCGGGCGGCATCGTGCTTCTGAACGCGGCTCTATGGTGGGCGATGGGCGGCACCCTTGCCTGGCAGGCGCATCTCGGCGGGTTCGTTGCCGGTGCGATCTACGCGGCGCTCGCCCCGTCCCGCCGGGCCTGAGGCCTACTTGCCGATCTTGGCAAACGCCCGGTCATAGGCCGCCAGCAGGTTCGGCACCGAATGCGCCCAACTCAGCGCTGCCTGCACCCTTTCGCGCCCGATCCGGCCCATCTCTTCGCGCTTCGCCGGGTCGTCGAGCAGCGTGACGACCTTTTCGGCGAAATCCACAGTGTCGTTGGGCGTGGAATAAAGCGACGCCTCGGCGGCGGAGGCCCGGCCCTCTTTCAACTCGTACTGAACGATGGGTTTGGCCAGTGTCATGTATTCCATGATCTTGTTCATCGTCGAAAGATCGTTCATCGGCGACACCCGGTCCGGGTTCACGCAGACATCGGCGGTATTGAGCATATCGAGCAGAAGATCATCCGGCGCGCGGCCGGTGAAGGTGAAGTAGCCGTCAAGCCCCCGTGCCTTCACATCTGCTTCAATCTCTTCCAGCGCCGGACCACCGCCCACTATGCCGAAATGCACATCCGTCCGCCCCATCTCGCGGATCATGTGTTCGGCGCTTGCCACCAGCAGGTCGAGGCCCTCTTGCTGGCCAATGACACCGACATAGCCGATGAGGAACTTGGCACCCTTCTTCAGCTCCACGCGGGGCGGACGGATTTCCAGCTTTTCGATCTTCGGGCCGGAGCGGACGACAAACACATCCTCGGCCTTCATGCCACCCCTGCGCAGCGCGATCTCCGCATAGCTTTCATTGGTGGCGATGGAGACGGTTGCGGTCTTGAACGTCAGCCATTCGAAGAGAACCATCGCCTTCCAGAGAAGGCCGCGCTTGTCGAACTTCGCCTCGTAAAGCTCCGGGCAGATGTCGTGGTGATCGAAGAGATAACGCACCCCGAAAAGCCGCATCGCCCAGGCGACGAGGAAGATCAGGTCGGGCGGGTTGCAGCCGTGCAGGATGTCGATGCCGCGTTCGCGCTTCACCTTTATGGCGAGCCGCAGCTCGTTCCAGAGGGCCGAACCATATTCGCGCAGATACCCGCCGGCCGAATTGCCTTCGGGCGGCAGGTCATGGCGATAGACATGGACGCCGTCGAGATGCTCGTATTCCGCCTCGAACCCCTTGCCCTTGGGCGAGATGACGGAAACCGTGTAGCCGTGCGCGGCAAGCGTCGTCGCCTCGGCCCAGACGCGGCGGTCGAAGGGCACCGGCAGGTTCTCGACGACGATCAGGACCTTCCGGCCGCGGCCACGTTGATCGGCGATGGGCTTACCAGTTGATGCCACTGTAGCGCTCCCCCAGTTCCGCCGACAGGCCGGGGATGCGCACGAGATCCAGCACCTTCTGATCGGCGCGGACCTGCGAGCCCAGGAACTTGAACTCCGGCGCGGGGTTGCCGATGATCACAAGGTCACCATGCGCCAGCACCGCGTCCATGTCGTCGGACAGGATGTCGGCGATATGCGGGATGGCACCTTCGATATAAGCCCGGTTCGCGCCCAGAAGCCGCGACAGGTGTACGTTCCTGTCGTAGATACGAAGGTTGAAACCCTTGCCGATCAGCCGTTCGACCAGCGTCACCTGCGGGCTTTCGCGCAAGTCATCGGTGCCCGCCTTGAAGCTGATGCCGAGGAAGGCGACATTGCGCACGCCGTAGTCCCCGATCATCTCCACCGCGCGGTCCACCTGGCTCACATTGGTCGGAATGAGCGCATTCAGAAGCGGCAGGTCAAGGTCGAGGTCACGGCCCTTGAAGGTCAACGCGCGGACGTCCTTCGGCAGGCAAGACCCGCCAAAGGCAAAGCCCGGCTTCATGTAATAGGGCGAGATGTTGAGCTTGGTGTCCTGGCAGAAGATGTCCATGACTTCCCAGCTGTCGACCCCCACTGCCTTGGCGATGTTGCCTATCTCGTTGGCGAAGGCGACCTTGACCGCGTGCCAGGAATTGTCGGCGTATTTCACCATCTCGGCGACTTCAAGCCGCGTCGCGATCTTCGGTCCCGGCAGGTCGGCGTAAAGGTCCAGCACCGCCTGCGCAACCGCTTCGTCCTCGGACCCGACCACCGTTTTCGGCGGGTTATCGTAGTCATAGACGGCGGTCGACTCCCGCAGGAATTCCGGGTTGTTGGCGACGCGCAGCAGGTCACCTGCCTTCGCCCCCACCGCCTGCTCCAGCGTCGGAATGACGACCCCGCGCATCGTGCCCGGCAGGATGGTGGAGCGGATCACCACCGTATGCGGCTTGTCCTTCGCGGCAATGGCCGCACCGATTTCCTCGCAGACCCGCTGAACCGCGCCGGTCTCAAGACTGCCGTTCTTGCGTGAAGGCGTGCCGACGCAGACAAGGCTGAGGTCGGCGAAGGCCACCGCCTCGGCGGGCGAGGTCGTGGCACGCAACTTGCCGCCCTCGACCGCCTCGGCGATCAGCTCGCCCACGTTCTTCTCGATGATCGGAGGCTTGCCGCCATTGACGAGGTCGACCTTGGTCGGCTGCGGATCGACGCCGATCACCTCGTGACCGTCGCGCGCCAGACAGGCCGCCGACACGATGCCGACATAGCCCAGACCAAAAACTGCGATCTTCACTGCAAACCTCGCGCTCGCCTCGGTTCCGTTACTTTTCGACGGTCAGCAAACCTTGCCATCCGTCCGGAATTCCCTGAACGCCCCCGCCTCAATTCCGCGCCTGTTTTAGCCGAGCGCCTTAACCTTGGCAAAACGAATTTCCCCTACGGCGCTTTGTCGCCCCCGCGCCGTGCACAATGCGCATCAGGGGAGGATTTCGTATTCCACGATTGCCGTCGAATGGAACATGCTGAAATTGTCGTCGGAAATCAGGCTGATGAAGCGGCGGCCATCCGAATCGTGCCAAAGCGACAGGCCTTCCATGTTCCCCAGATCCCCGCCCGGGGCCGTCATCACCGGAAGACACGTCATCGCGCCTTCATCCGCATCGGGACAGGTCGAGATGCGGACCTCGAACTGACCGACCCAGGTCAGGCGCCGTTCGAGAAGCCAGAGCATGCCATCCTCATCGACCGTCAGGTCCGAGGCGCCGAAATCGGGCCCGGTCTTCAGGATCGGTCCGGGCCGCCAATCGAGGCCGCGCCCTATGTAGGTCCGATATCCGCCCTTCGTCTCATCCCGCCCCTCGACAACGACAAGGAGCGATCCGTCCTTGCGCTGCGTGAGGCCCTCGAAGCCCTTGTTGTTCCACTCGCCCTTGAACCTTTCCCATTGATGCAAGGCGATCGGATGCATATCGGGCGGGTGGAGACCGGTGACGCGGGAATAGCTCTCATAGCCGATGAACAGGCTGCCGTCCGATCCGGCGGCAATTGCCTCGGAATCGGCGGTAAAGCCACTGACGGGTTTGCCATGATTGTCGAGAAAGCGGTCGTGCCAGAGCGTGCCGATCCCGGCGATATGACCCTCGGCGTCGCGGTCGATCCCGGCTTTCCAGAGCGTTCCGCGATCGCTGACCGCCCAGAACGCACGGCCCTGATCGGTGACGATGATGCCGGAGAAGCCACCGAAATCGGCATCGTCACCCGACCACGCGAACCTGTCCAACAGGCGAAGTTCCAGCGCCTGCGCCGGTCCCGCGACAAGGCCCAGCGCGACAAGACCCGCGCTAATCCAGTGCACGGCCAAACGCGATCTTCTGCGCTTCGGGCGACAGCCGGTCGCGAACCTCGCGCGGCGGTTCCATACACAAGGCGCCGCGCATCAGCGCCACCGCCTGCGGCCGCGCGCCCTTCGCCGCGATCTGGAGCGCCTTGGCGGCGGCATAGGCCAGTGTCACCGGCAAGGCTATAGGATGAAAGCGGCGGATGAATATCGTCCGCCCGCGATACTTGAACCAGAAGGAAAACGGTGAGGCCATGCGGTCCAGCGTGGGTGATCCTATGGCCGTCCCCGCATGGTGATAGACCGTGAAGCCCGGCGCCACGACGAGGGGCATCGCGCCCCGCCGCATCGCCCAGTCAGCCTCCTCATAGTAAAGGAAATAATCCTCGGCCATCGGCCCCGCCGCCTCATAGAACCGGCGCGAGGCGACCATGTTCGCCCCGGTGATGAAGTCGAGCTGATCGGCCTTGGGCAGCGCCGTCTTGTCGGCGTCCCGCCCGAGGTTCACATTGCCGCTGACCCCGGTCCATTTGTTCAACGTGCCACCGTCGATCTGGATTCGCGTCTTCGGATCGGCGTAGCAGACCCGTCCGCCCATCAGCGCATAACCCGGCGTCGCAGCGGCGGCCGCCATGATCCCCTTCGTCGCATCCTCATCGGCAAAGGCATCAGGGTTCAGCACCCAGAAATGGCCGATCTCCGGCATCGGGGCCAGCAACGCCAGGCCAAGGTTCACACCCCCGGCAAAGCCAAGATTGACGGTCGAATGCAGCAGCGTCACATCGCCCGCCTCTTCGTGCGAAGGCCGCTCTCCCGAGGCGAATTCGCGAAGCTGAATCTCGGGGTGTTTCGCCGCCCAGTGCCGGAGCACCGCCACCGTATCGTCGGCCGAGGCATTGTCGACGACGACGATCTTCGGCCGCCCGTGGCGTTGCGCCAGCAGGCTTTCGACGCAGCCGATGATGACATCGCTGGCGTTGAAGGCGACGACGACAGCGCCGATGGGGCAGGTTTCGGTTGTCATGGCCTCAAGGTCCGTCCGCTTGCGTTTGCTCTGTCCCCCGAACGTGGTAGCAATTTGACACTTGCGCCGCTACGCAGAAATGCACGCGCGGCGCCCCACAGGCGGGAGAATGCGATGGCCGTCCGGACGCGGAGTGTGATGACAAGGCTGAAGCGTGCCATCGGCTCCTTCCTCGATCCGGGCGTTCTCATCCATCCCTTCCGCCTCATGCACTACTACGGCTATACCCATGTCAGGCCGCGCCGGCTCCTGACGCTTGGCCGCGACGTGCGGATCGCGCCGAATGTCTCCTTCGCCAATGCCGAACGCATCGCCTTGGGCGATCAGGTGCAGATCGGCGCGCGGTGCTCTCTCTGGGCCGGGAAGACCGCAAGCTGGATCAAGGTCGGCGATCGCACCACCTTTGGCCCCGAAGTTTTCGCCACCGCAGCCGACTATGGCCTCGCCGCCGACAAGCGCATCACCGATCAGGAGATGATCGAGCGTGACATCGTGATCGGCACCGATTGCTGGATCGGCACGCGGGCGATCCTGACCTCGGGCATCACCATCGGCGATGGGGCGGTGATCGGCGCGGGCTCGGTCGTGACGAAGGATGTGCCTGCGGGCGGCATTGCGGTGGGTGTTCCGGCCAGGGTCGTGAAGATGCGCGGCGACGCCTAGCGGAACTGCCGGACGAGATACCCCCGCAGACCAGACATCGAGGCGAGCCCGGCGAGGATGATCGCGGCCACGACCCATCGGGTCCAGTGCAGGTTGGCAATCCATCCGGTCTGCGGCATCAGCATCCGCTCCTCGATCAGTGCCGCGGCGCAGGCCAGCGCGAAAAGGACCGAGGGCAGGATAATCGGCCGCAGCATGAGCCCGGTGCGCCGCGCGGCCAGATGCAGGGACACGACATAGCCCAAAGCCTCGGCGACCATTGCGATCGCCAGCACCGTGTAGACCGATCCGGTCTGCACAACCGCATACCAGGAGACCGGAAGCGAGATCACCCGGAAGATATTCGCTACCGCCGAGTTCCCCGACCGCCCCTTGGCCAGCGCCACGGTCGAGGCGCCAGTCTTTGCAACCCGCACCGCCTGCATCACCGCCATCGGGATCAGGATCGACAGCATCGCCTCGTATTTCGCGCCGAGAAGAAGATGCACGATCGGGCCGCCCAGAAGCACCGTCCCCAGCAGCAGCAGAAGCCCGATCGCCAGCCCTCCCTCGACCGACGCGACACCGAACCAGTTGAAGGCCGGCGCATCGTCACGCGCGGCGGTAAGCTTCGGCAAAAACAGGCTTTGCGCCGCCCCGCCAAGCACCAGCGTCGGCGTCAGCGTCAGCGTGATCGCCATGGAAAAGACCGCGAGTTGCGCCATTCCCAATTCCCGCCCGACGATCAGCCTTTCGCCGTTGAAGACGCCGAACAGCAACACGCCGTTGATAAGCAGCGGCCAGCCGAAGATCATCGCCTTCCTGATCAACGCGAAGTCGAGGCTCAGCCGATAGGGCCGCTCGGCCATGACATGCGACAGGATCACCATCGAGCCGGCCTGCACCAGCAGCGACACCAGCATGATCCGATAATCGTCGTAAAGCATCGCGATGGGCCAGAGCAGCAGGACCGAGATCAGGGGCGGGATCGACTGGGTCACGATAAACGGGCGAAAGTTCATATGCCGCCGCAGGCGATGCATGTCGAAATGCTGCAAGCCGTTCACCAGCGGGATGAAGGCGATGATCTGATAGGCCCAAGCCAGTTCAGGTATGTCCAGAAACTTGGCATAGGGATAGGCGATGAGGAACAGGATCGCGCTGGAGGTCAGCCCCCGCATCACCTGAAAGCCCTGCATGGCGCGTTGAAAACGGTGGTCGTCGCCGTCCTTGTCCACCACCATGAGCTGGTTCAACCCGACATAGGACAGCATCTCGACAATCGACATGCTGATCGCGAAGGTCGAGGCGATACCGTAGTCATGGGGCGTGACGAGCCGCGCGACAATAAGGTTTCGCAACAGCAGCAGGGCCGAGCCGAAGGCATTCCCACCGACGACGAGGAAGGCTTTTTTCAGCATTCTGCGGTCTGCCCGAACTCTGTCTTTTCCGGCCCAAGGGCTTTTGCCCGGCTTCGGTAGCGTGGTGACACGGCACGGGTCAGAAACCAAACGAAAACGATTGCCTGAGCAACGATTCGCCGTATTTCCCGCGATTGAAGCGGATCAATCCGCGTCGTCCCCGACCTTTCCACGCATCGCCTTGACCGTGCCACGGATTGTCTTCGCCTGAAGCCTCCGGCGCTGACTGCCAAGCGTCGGTTTCGTCGGGCGGCGTTTCTTCGGCGCGACGAGGGCCGCGCGGATCATCTCGGCCAGCCTCTCCCGCGCGATCTCACGATTGCGAAGCTGGCTCCGCGTCTCCTCGGCGCGGATGACGATGGCGCCCTCGTTGGTCCACTTCCGCCCCGCGATCCGCTTCAGCCGCGTCTTGACCGCCGGTGCAAGATGCGGGCTCCGCTCTGCCTCGAACCGAAGCTCGACCGCCGTGGACACCTTGTTGACGTTCTGTCCCCCCGGACCGGAGGCGCGCGAGAAGCTCTCTGTCAGCTCCCAGTCGGCGATAGCGAGGTTGTCGGTAATGCGAAGCATTGGTCTTGGTCCGGCCCTGCGAAGTGCCGCGCGATCATGGCGTTCCCCGGCGGCACGGGCAATGGCGGGAATAATCTTTCGGCCGCATCGCCCCAATGCGGCCTTACGCCCTTACCGATCCTGTTCTGCGGCTCGGCGAAATAGGCTCTGCCTACGCCACATCCCAGGCGTTTCTGATTTCCACGATCTTGATGCGTGTTCCTGTCTCAAGGTTTTCGACGGTGATTTCGCCGCCGGCCGTGATGGCAAAGCTCGCCAGAAGCGTTTTTCCCAGACCCGAACCGGCACCATCATCGGCCGAGTCTGCGTTGATATTTCCGCAACCGTCGTCACTTACCGAAAGACACCAGGGCGCATTTTCTTCCGCGCGATACTCAACCGTGACCTGCCCTTCCCGACCCTCCGGAAACGCATGCTTGGCCGCGTTGGTCACCAACTCGTTGACGATCAGCCCAAAAGCCAGGGCGCGGTCGCGCGGAACGGACACCGGATCGCATTTGAGCGCGACGGTCACCGGCCGACCATCGAACAGGCCGCGCTCAAGCTGCCGGATAAGCGGTTCCAGATATTGCGCCAGCGAGACCTCGGCAGAGTATTTCGCCGATGTGTAGATCGTCTCGTGAATCGCCGCGAAGCTCTGAACGCGCGCCGCAGCAGACATCAACGCATGTTTCACTTCCTCGGATGCGCTATCGCGCTGCTGCATCGAGAGGAGCGACGACACCATCGCGAAATTGTTCTTGGTACGGTGCTCCAGCTCCCTCATCAGCAGGTGCTGGGTCTCCAGCTCCTGATCCCGCTCGCTCGAGGAACGCCGGACCGCCGCGCGAAACACCTCGGCCAAGTACAGGATCAACAGCGCCGCCGACCCGTTGACGATCGTGCGCGCGCCATCCTCTGCGTTTTCAAACGCGAAGGACTGGGGGAACGGCAAGACAAAATACCACGCGTGCAGAAACGCGAGACAGAAAGTCACCAAGCCGGATTGCCAGCGCCCGTAGAGCGTCGAGATCATGATCGTTGGAAAGATCAGGGAAAACGGCCCGGCGCCGACCGAGAACATGTCGATGAATTCGCGGGTCGCGTAGGCGGCGCCGAAGCACAAGACGCCAAAGCCGGCCTGCAACAGAAGACGCGGATAGGAAGCGGAGAGTTTCTCGATCGGATCGAATTCGCCAAGGCGCCGTCTGATCATTGCGGTGTCCAGCATTCGAAAGGCTCAAGATCGGGATCTTGTCCGGTTCACGGGGGATATGCCACAGAGAAAACGCTTCTTGTTCGCGTCACCTGATGGTCCGGCGACTAGCTGATACTTGCGCCTCTCAGAGCGGACCGCTCAAGGCCAAGAACCGAGACGCGAGCGCCGTGCAGTGAGACGTGCTGCGGCGCTCCAAAATATTCCCGCGAAAGTCGCAATAACCTCGCGCTGTCGCCGAATGGACGCGGCGCTGTGCCCCCGAACGCTCAGCAGCCCTCGCATATGCACGGGTTGTGTACGCCCGGTGTACAGGTTGTGCATACCGAGGGCCTGGAAACGGAAAGGGCCGCTCCGGGTGGGAGCGGCCCTCCGAGATCTACGGAGATGAGCCAGTTAGGGTGCCGGATGTCCGGCGTGGCCCAGCCTGGGGTTTACAACCCGGGGTTTGCCCCTAGGTCACGGCCCCCCACACTGTCCCGACACGTCTCTCCAATATCACTCTAGACACTGGATCACCTCCTTTCTCTGTGTTGCCGTTATCCACAGGCTGCCACAGATTTTGTGTCTGTCAAATCATTTCACGCAACTTTTGCTGTCATCTTTGAAACAAACACCCGAAACGGCACCAGTGCCACAATTGCGAGCGATAGCTTCACGATCCAATCCGCGGTGGCCAGCGAGGCCCAAAGCGGCACCGCCGGACCCATGCTCAGAAGCGGCAGCAACTCATTCGCCCAGGCGACGTCATTGGCCGGTTCGATAAACGCCAGTCCGGCCGAGAAAGCGATCGTGAAGAAGATCGCCGTATCGAGGGACGCCCCGACCAGCGTGGAAACCAAAGGCGCCCGCCACCAGCTCCCAACCCGCAACTTGTTGAAGACATGCACATCCATGAGTTGCGCGACGAGGAAAGCAAGGCCCGAGGCAAGCGCGATGCGCAGGGTCACGAGCGGGCCGAACGCACCGATGATCTGGGTTCCGATGAGTGAGCAGACGACGCCCACGACGAATCCGGCGAGCACGACCTTGCGCGCAGCCGCCGCCCCTTGGAGGCGGTTGGTGAGATCGGTGACGAGGAAGGCGAAAGGATAGGTGAAGGCACCCCAGGTCAGCCACTGACCGAAGAGGAACTGCACAAGAATATTCGAGGCCACCACAATGGCGGCCATGGCAAGAACGCCGGGGATCAGGTTGCGGGTCATGTCTGGTTTCCGTTTTGGCAAGGTCGCGGAGACTTGGTCCCGGCCCATCGCCGGAACGCGCGGCACCTACGCCCTTCGCTGTGGCCAGTCAAGTCATTCCGTGACGCGGAAATCCACGATCTCGGTCTTCTGCGTCGGCAGGAAATTGTCGTCCGAAATCGCCGTCAGCCGGATCGCCCCGTCGCTGTCCTGCCAGACAGCGAGTCCTTCGAGATTGTCGTAGACCCCGGCCTCGGACTCCATCAGCACCTCGTCGGCAAGAACACGGTCGCCGTCGAAGGCGATACGGCGGATGCGGCTCATGAAACCGAGCATCGGCCAATAGTCGCGTTCGAGCAGGTAGAGCCGTCCGTCCGGTCCGAAATCAGCGCCCACCGGCCGCCATGTGCCGTCGCGGCGCAGTTTCAGCGGCTGACTCCAGTCTTTATGGGCGATGCGACGGTAAACCGGGATGGTGGACGGATCGGGCGAAAGCTCGGGCATCGCCCAGAGCCGGCCCGCGCCGTCGATGGCTAGCGCCTCGATCCCGGCGTTTATATCGAAGGTCTTGAAAGCCGGGGGCCAGTCCTCCGCCATCAACTTTCGCCCTTCCGGGCCATACTCCACGACCCGGTTCTGATTCTCGTAAGAGACGAAAAGCCCGCCATCGGGCGCATAGGCCACTCCTTCGGCATCGCGCATCGGATCCTGCACCGGATTGCCGTGATGCGAGACCGGGATCACCGGCATTCCCGGCTCCAGATCGACCCCCATCACGGCGCCGTCCGCGCTACGACGCAACCGGCCCGAGAAGATCGCCGCGTGATCCGAAACGGCGACGAAGCCTGAACCGTCGGGTTGCAGGTCAATCGCGGAAAGGCCGCCGAATTCAGGCATGGATTCGTGCCAGACAAAAACGCCGGTCTCCACAGCCTGCGGCGATGTCATGGTGGCAAGACCGAGCGCGGCAACCGCGCTCAGTCCGAGGCCAGGACCCCAGAACATGATTTGGGTAGATCGGTCATGGTGAATTCGCGCGCGGTTTTCTTGCGCGACCCCTTGTTCTTGGATGGTTTGGGCGGGTTCCTCAGCTGATCGAGATAGGTCGTGACCCACCAGTTCAGCGTCTCGTCACACCCGTCACCGCCCTTCGAAAGCTCCGCAACCGTGGGCTTTTGCGTCTGGCACTGACTCGACCCGGGCGGGCATTTCAGGCGCACGTGGAAATGCGTGTTATGGCCGTAGAGCGGGCGGATCTTCTGAAGCCACGCCTTGTCGGACCGCGTCGAAGAGTTGCACATCGCGATCTTCACAGCCGCCGCGACGAAGATGCGGTCGACCCGCGGATCCGATGCCGCCGCCTTGAGAAGCGCCTGATGCGCCCGCGTCCAGTTGCCGTTGACGCGCGTCTGATCCTCGGTCCGAACCGAGATTGAGCTCAGGCTTTCCCGTTCCCCCCGGCTGAGGTTCACCCGCTTCGGCGGCAGCATCCAGATGTCGGCATCCAGCCCGATCTGATGGCTCGCATGGCCTGTCTTCATAGGCCCGCCGCGCGGCTGGCTCATGTCGCCAATGTAAAGCCCGGCCCAGCCGATCTGGCGCGCCACGCCGGACAGGTCCATCAGGTACTGCACAAGCTCCGGCTGACCCCAGTTGCGGTTGCGGCTGAGCCGCATCGCCTGCCACGTCGGCCCGCTCTCCGGCAGTTGCACCAATCCCGCGCCGCAGCCCTTGGCATAGGTGCCGATCGGTTGCGACCGCTGATGAGAGCCGCTTTGCTTCGCACCGAAGAGGTCTTTGGCAAGCGGCGCCGCCTCTGTCGCTGATCCGAAGGCGGCAAGTGCGGCAATAACAAGTAGAAGGCGGCTGATCATCGTCTCTCCCCGAATGGCTTCACCCATCTGAGAAGGATCATGCCGATCAAGAAGAGCGCGATCAATGGTATCGCGATGCCGAGTCTCTGGGAGCCGCTGATCGTCGTGAAGAGCGCGACGGAGAATGGCGCGATGAAAGCGGTCGCCTTGCCTGAAAGCGCATAGAGGCCGAAGGACTCCGTCGCACGCTCCTGCGACGTGTGGTAGACCATCATCGTCCGGCTCGACGCCTGAAGCGCGCCGCCGGCCGCGCCGATCAGGATGCCGCAGACATAGAAGATGTAGTCCGGCATCGGCGAACCATCGGCGAACGGTGTCCCGTAGAAAGCATCCCGCGACATGCCCGCGATGACGAGGCAGACCGCGATCAGCACATACATGCAAAGCGTCATCACCGGTTTCGGCCCGCGAGCACTGTCCATCTTGCCGCCGAGCCAGGCGAAAAACGCGCCCGAGATCGCGGCAACGATCCCGAAGACGCCGATCTTGGTGACGGACCAGCCGAGTACGCCCGAGGCATAGACACCGCCGAACCCGTAAAGCGCATTCAGCGCATCGCGATAGAACATCGAGCTGAGAAGATGCGCGGCAAGGCTCTCGCGCTGGCGCAGCGATTTGATGAGGTGCCACAGGTCTTTCATCGCCTTTGACAGGCTGAACCGACGCGCAGGTGCCTTTGGTTCGCGCACCCAGAGGAAGAAGGGGATCATGAAGACAGCATACCAGATCGCGGTGAGCGGCCCGACGGCACGCGTCCCCTCACGTGTCGCGGCATCCAGGCCAAGGATCGGGTCAATGCCGATCAAGGTCTTTCCCGTCGCGGCACTTTCGTTGAACAAGAGCAGCATGATGATAAGCGCCACGATCCCACCAACATAGCCGAAGGCGAAACCGGACCCGGAAACCTTGCCCATATCCTCATCGCCGGTCAGATGGGGCATAAGCGAATTGGTGAAGATCGTGGCAAACTCCATGCCGATCAGGCCGATGCCGAACCACATCATCGCCTTCAGCAGATCGGGTTGATCCGGCATCACATACCAAAGCATCCAGGAGCCGACGACATAGAAGGCCGAGAAGATCCAGATCCAGATCATCCGCTTTCCGGTGCCATCGGCGATGGCGCCGAGGATCGGCGCAAGCAGGGCGATGATGACCCCGGATACCGTCTGTCCCCAGCCCCAATAGGCCTGCGCGACGGCCCCCGCCGCCTCGTTGTCCAGCCCGGTCGCCATGATAGTGGGCACGCGCGACTTCCGCGAAATAAGGGCCGAAGACAAATGTCAGGAGAAGCGTGTTGTAGGGCTGGCTGGCCCAGTCGAAGAACCACCAGCCCCAGATGCGCTTCTTCGCCGATACCGTCATGCCTGCCCCTCGCGTTTGGCGCGATCAAGCCCGAAAAGCCAAGGTTTCGCAAGCATGGCCTTGCGACGGCCGGATGACCAGGTTCAGCGGACCGGCGGCCAGGGACGTTCTGCATCCGCCGCGATCCAGGCCGTGACCCAGTCCGGGCAGATCGGGGCTTTGCGCGCCATGACCCAGCGCCGCCGCAAGGCGTTCGGTCGGGACAATGCCGTTCCGGTCGGTGACGGCGGACCGCAAGAGCATATGGCTCGTGCAGTCGCCGTTCCGCCACATGCTTTGCTCCATGTAGAGGAAGCGCTGATCCCAGCCGATGACGCGACTGACCATCTCGACCCGCTGAAAGACGCGGACGCGGCGACGGTAGCGGACGGTGCTGCCCGCGACGGTAATGCCCCAGCGCTCGCGCTTCATCACCGGGATGAGCCCCGCGCGCATTGCCAAGGGAATGCGACCGAGATCGTAAAGCGTGAGCGTCCGGCCGTTGTTCAGCTCCATCCAGAAGTCGAGATCCCAAGGCCAGCAGATGTGGTGCGAGATATGCGGTTCGGTCAGGCCGAGCGGTTCGGCCTTGCGGTATTTCCACATCTCTTTGACCATGCGAACGAAAGGGTACATTGGCGGTCCTTCCAGAAGCCTGCGTTTGCACCTTCGGGTGACGCACGCTTACGCCGAGGTCAACCTGCAACGTGGCGTTACGAGGTTGCGGAAAGCGGGATCAGGCCTTACCTCTGACCGCGACGAATGGTCGGAGAAAATGATGGTTTCGCTTTTCCAGGCGCTGACGCTGATCCTAAACGTGGTCTGGTTCATCATGATCGCGCATATCGTGATGTCCTGGCTCATCAGCTTCAACGTGCTGAACACCCGCCAGCCAATGATCGCGCAGGTCTGGTACGGGCTGAACCGGGTGCTTGAGCCTGTCTATGCCCCGATCCGCCGCTTTCTCCCGCAGACGCCGGGCCTCGACTTCGCACCTCTCGTCGCCTTCATCGGCCTCATCATCCTGCAACGCATCCTTATCAACAACGCAGGCTTCTTCTACGGCTACTGAGCCTTGCCCCGCCTCGACCGCTGTGGGATGGTCCCGCATCGGGCCAGATAAGAAGATCAGGGGCAGATGCGGCAGGCAGGGGAGCTTTTATCCTCCATCTTTGGATTCGACAGCTTTCGCCCCGGACAGGCGGAAATCGTCGCGGCCGTCTCGGCGGGGCGAAATACGCTTGCCATCATGCCGACCGGCGGCGGCAAGTCGCTGTGCTTTCAACTGCCTGCCCTTCTCCGTGATGGCGTCACGGTCGTGATTTCGCCCCTGATCGCGCTGATGCGCGATCAGGTCCGGGCCTTGAAGGAGGCGGGGGTCGAGGCGGGGGCGCTGACCTCCGGCAATACCGAGGAGGAGACGGAGGAGGTCTTTGCCGCGCTCGACGAAGGTCGGCTCAAGCTTCTCTACATGGCGCCGGAGCGGCTTGCCTCGGGTGGCACACTGACGCTCCTGAGACGCATCAACGCCAACCTCATCGCCGTCGATGAGGCGCATTGCGTCAGCCAGTGGGGCCATGATTTCCGCCCCGATTACCTGCGCATCGGTGAGCTGCGCCGGGCGCTGAACGTACCCCTCGCGGCCTTCACCGCCACCGCTGACGAGGAAACGCGGGCCGAGATCGTGACGCGGCTGTTCGACGGGCAGGCGCCCGAGACCTTCCTGCGCGGTTTCGACCGGCCGAACATCCGCCTCGCCTTCGAGGTGAAGGACCAGCCGCGCCGCCAGATCCTCGCCTTCGCGACCGCCCGCAAGGGCCAGTCGGGCATCATCTATTGTGGCACGCGGGCCAAGACCGAGACCCTCGCCGCCGCGCTGCGCGCGGAGGGCCATTCCGCCTGCCACTATCACGGCGGGATGGAGGCGGGCGACCGGCGCGAGGTCGAAGTCCGGTTCCAGCGCGAAGACGGGCTCATCGTGGTCGCCACCGTCGCCTTCGGCATGGGCATCGACAAGCCCGACATCCGCTGGGTCGCCCATGCCGACCTGCCGAAGTCGATCGAGGCCTATTATCAGGAAATCGGCCGGGCGGGACGCGACGGCGCCCCGGCGGAAACCCTCACGCTCTACGGCCCCGAGGATATCCGCCTGCGCCGGACGCAGATTGACGAGGGCCTCGCCCCCGCCGACCGCAAATCCGCCGATCACGCCCGGCTGAACGCGCTACTGGGGCTGGCCGAGGCGACAGCTTGCCGACGCCAGCGGCTTCTGGGCTATTTCGGCGAGGTCTCGGAGCCCTGCGGCAACTGCGACCTTTGCGAAACCCCGCCCGAACTTTTCGACGCGACCGAGGCGGTGCGGATGGCGCTTTCGGCGATCCTGCGCACGGGCGAAAGCTTTGGCACCATGCACCTCATCGACATCCTGCGCGGCGACGCAACGCTGAAGGTACGGCAATGGTCGCATGACGCGCTGCCGACCTTCGGCGTCGGCCGCGCCCGGTCAAAGGGCGAATGGCAGGCGATCTTCCGGCAAATGATGGGGCAGGACCTCGTCCGGCCCGATCCCGAACGCCATGGCGCGCTCAGGATGACGGATGCCGCCCGCCCGATCCTGCGCGGCGAGGCGGGGATCACGCTCCGCCGCGACACGTTGCGCAAGGCCCCCGGCCCTGCGGTTCGCACGCTTGTAAGCGACGAGGATGCGCCGCTTCTGTCGGCACTGAAGGCCAAGCGCCGCGCGCTGGCCGAAGCGGCGCGGGTGCCCGCCTATGTCATCTTCCCCGACCGCACGCTGATCGAGATGGCCGAACGGCGGCCGACAACGCTCGACGACATGGCGCGGGTGAACGGAGTCGGCGCGAAAAAGCTGGAAAGCTACGGCGCTGCGTTTCTGGAAGTCATCGCGGGGGCGGCGGAACATATGCACCCCGCCCGAATGAAGCTTGCGGGCCGCGAAGCGGGCGCGGTTTTCGATCGCCTCATCGCAGCACAATCCGAACTTGCGCGCGGCGAGGACGGGACCGGAAAGTACCTGTCCTGCACGCATTCGACGCTCCGCAAGATCGCCGAAACCCGTCCCCGGACATTGCCGGAGATCGAGCGGATTACCGGGATGGGTCCGCAAAAGGCCGAACGCTTCGGTCCGCGTTTCCTTCAGGTGCTGACCGACGCCTGATCCGCGGCGACGTCGGGCGTCGGAGGATCCACGCAGGCGGGCATGAATGTTCGCAACACGTCGAGGATTGCGGCCTTCTTCAGAGGTTTCGTGAGATAGTCGTCGATCCCGGCGGCCAGGATCGAGTCGCTGTCGCCCTCCATCGCATGCGCCGTCAGCGCCACGATATGCACGGGCCCGCCGCCTTTTTCCGCCTCGGCGGCACGGATCATCCTCGCCGCCTCGCGGCCATCCATTCCAGGCATCGAGATATCCATGAAGATCAGGTCCGGCTCAAAACTTTGCCACAGATCCACGGCCTCGCGGCCGTCGTTGGCGAACATGAGGTCGATCTTCACGTCATCGACCATCTTGCGGAAGACAAGCTGATTGGTGCGGTTGTCCTCCGCTGCCAGGACGCGCATCCGGCGCCTCGGCTTTGGACCCGCGATTTCGGCAGGCTGCACCGTGACGGGCAGGTCCGGATAGGACAGGCGTTCCAAAAGGCGATACAGCTCGTTCCTCAGCACGGGCTGCACCAGGGTGTGGATGTCGTTCCGTGCCGGCGGTGTTGCGTTTTCCGCCAGAACGATCGCGGCGGGGGTGAGCACACCCTTGCCCCTGAGGCTGTCGATGAAGCCGAGGCCGTCGTATTGCGTCGGATGGTACTCCGTCACGATCAGGTCGTACGTCTGTGCCGCAATCAGGGCCTCAGCCTCGGTGAAATCGTGGCAGAGGACGGCGCTCAGGCCGAAGGTCTCAAGTTGTCGTTGCAGGATGATCCGGTTGAGCTGAATGTCCGACACGACGAGGACATTTTTCAGCAGAACCGGACGTCGTGGCGCATGGGCGGGTATCACCGGCTCGGCCGCGGCCAGAATCAGGCGGAATCCGAAGCAGGAGCCCTGCCCGAACTCGCTTTCGACCCACATCTGACCGTCCATGAGTTCGACCAGCTGGCGGGTGATTGCAAGGCCAAGACCCGTCCCTTCGAACTGCCGGTTCGACTGATCCTCGACCTGGCTGAACTCCCCGAAGATATGGTCCAGATGTTCGGCGGCGATGCCGATGCCGGTATCCTCGACGCTGATATGCAGTTCGAACTGACCATTGTCATTCTCGATCCCGACCACCCGGGCAAGGACATGGCCCGACTTGGTGAACTTCACGGCGTTTCCGAGCAAGTTGGTCAGGATCTGCCGAACACGGCCCCGGTCGCCGACAAAGCGTGTCGGCAGGAAAAGATCGTAATCGGCAAGGACCGAGATACCCTTGCTCTTGGCGGAGGGTTGCAGAAGCAGGATAACCTCGTGCAGGCAACGCTCGAAATCGAAGGGCTCGGGGTAGAGCCTGAGCTTTTCCGCCTCGATCTTCGAATAGTCGAGCACATCGTTGATGATCGCCAGAAGCGCCTCGCCGGAGTTGCGGATCGTTTCTGCGCAGAGCTTCTGGTCATCGGTCAGATCGGTCTGGCAGAGCAGGTCTGCCATGCCGACGACCCCGTTCATCGGTGTGCGGATTTCGTGACTCATATTGGCGAGGAAGGCGGATTTGGCGCGGCTTGCCGCTTCGGCCTTTTCGCGCGCCTCCTGCAACTCGGCCTCGCGCGCTACGGCGAGCGTGATGTCGCGCGCAAGGCAGACAAGATCGCCCATGGTGCCGTGGCGGTTCATCAGGCGGAAGTGGCGCCCGTCTTCAAGGCCGATGACCGTGGGCTCAATCTCCTCCCCCGCGATGCGGCCGATCATCTCGTGCTGCCAGTCCTGACGATCCTCAGCCGTCGCAGCGGGCAGTGCCTGTTCAGAAAGGCGTGACATCACCTCATCGTAGTTGCATCCCGCAGGCAGGTCGGAGCCGGGGCCGAACATCGACAGATAGGCCCCGTTCGCCGCGATGAGGCGAAGATTCTCATCGAAAAGGGCAAAGCCATCGCGGATAGTTTCAAGTGCCTCCCAGAGGCGCCGTTCGGCGATCTGAGCGGCGGCGTTCGCGCGTTCCAGATCGGAGAGCGCCCGTGTGGTCGTGCCCCGCAGGGCTTCGGCCTCGTGGCGGGCGGATTCCAGGCCGTGGCGCTGTTCGACGATCTGATCGGAGAGCGTTCGGGCATGGCGCGCCAGTTCCGAATTGGCGGCAAAGAGCTCCCGTTGCTTCTGTTCCAGAAGGCGCTGCGCCGCGAGCCGCCCGCGGCGTTCATTCGCCAGCCGTTCAATGTAACTCAAACCAGCCTCCGCCCGTCAGGTCACCAAACCCAAACGGCAGGGGCTACGATGATGCCTGCGCGTGAAAGAAGTCTGAACGTGCGCGCCAATGGCTTTGCTTGCAAATCCGCGGGTCCGCATGTCAGCATGAGATTATTCTTCGCGAAGGAGTTTTTCATGCGTGCGTTCGGTCTGGCACTTACCTTTGCCGTCACTTGCCTTGCAACCGCCGTACCCGCACAGGACCGGAGCTATATCCCCGAGCGTCGAGCAATCCTCGTGCAGGATCTGGATTTCTACGGCTCTGACCTGCGATCGGTCTTCGATACGACGCGCGATGCCTGTGAGGCGGCGTGCCTCGGCGATACCGCCTGCCATGCCTTCACCTTCAACACGCGGTCAAGCTCCTGCTTTCTGAAATCCGACCTCAGCCGTCAGGATCCCTACCAGGGCGCAATCTCCGGCTGGGTCCGCGAGGCCGAGGCGGGGGCCGCACCCCGTGCCGCAACACGGGCGACCGAGCTGGATTTCCTCAAACCCGCCGATTTCGATGCGGCGCTCTCGCAGGCGCGTGGGCTGGCGGCGGCGCACGTAACCGGCACCTCGACGACTGAGGAGCTTCTCGATGCGGCGTCAGCGACACGGCGCACCGGCGACATGCGCGGGGCAGCACGGCTCACGGGGTCCGCGATCAACCTCACTGACGAGGCCGATCTCTGGTCGGATTATGCCGATCTCCTTCTTCTCATCAGATCGCAAAACGACAGTGACCGACGCGCCTACGCCGGGGATGCTGCCGCCGCTTCGATCAACGCGTACCTCCGCAGCGACAGCACGGCGGTCCGCGCGACGGCGCTCACCACGCTCGCGCGCGCCTTCGAGGTCGTGGATCGTGGGCGCGACATGATCCCCGCGCTGCGGCTTTCGCAATCGCTTCAACCGCGCGACGATACGGCCGCCGCACTTGACGACGCCATTCGCAAATTCGGTTTCCGGATCGCCGAGACGCAGGTTGAGAGCGACAGCGCGCGACCACGTATCTGCGTGACTTTCAACGCAGATCTGATCCGCGCCGGGACGGATTACGCGCCGTTCGTGAAGCTGCCAGAAGGCGGTCTCTCGGTCGATGCCTCGGACCGCAACATCTGTGTGGGCGGGGTCGAGCACGGCAAGCGCTACAGCCTGACCTTCCGCGAGGGCCTGCCCTCGGCAAATGGTGAGACGCTCAGCAAGGACATCGCGATCACGCAATATATCCGGGACCGCAGCCCTGACGTGCGCTTTCCCGGCCGCGCCTATGTCCTCCCGCGTGTCGGGCAGGGTGGTATCCCGGTTGAGACAGTGAACGCCAAGACGCTGGACCTGACACTGCTGCGTATTTCAGACCGGAACCTCATCCGCGCCATTCAGGCCGACTACTTCGGCCGCCCGCTCGACCTGTGGGCCAGTGAAAACCTCAAGGCCGAAATCGCCGAGGAAGTCTGGACCGGCAAGGGCGATGTCGCGATGGAGGTGAACCGCGACATGACCACGCTTCTGCCACTTGACGATGTCATGCGCGACCTCGGGCCGGGAATCTATGCGCTGCAAGCCGCTGTTCCGGGACTCGATCCCTACGACCATCCTTCGGCGACGCAATGGTTCGTGATCTCCGATCTCGGCATGACCACGTTGAGCGGGGCGGACGGGCTGAATGTTTTCGTCCGTGCGCTTTCAGATGCAGCGGCGGTCGAAGGTGCAGAGGTGAGCCTAATCTCACGAGCCAATGCTGTGATAGGCACGGCCAGGACCGATGCGCAGGGCTACGCGCCGTTCAGTGAGGCGCTGACAGCGGGCACGGGCGGGGCGGCCCCGGCGCTCGTCACCGTCGGAAAGGGCGACGATTTCGCCTTCCTGTCGCTTTCAGAAGCCGAATTTGACCTTTCCGACCGAGGGGTTGCAGGGCACGAGCCCGCGCCCGCGATCGACGTGTTCCTGTCGACCGACCGGGGTGCCTATCGCGCCGGTGAGACTGTGAACGCGACAATACTTGCGCGTGACAGCAAGATGGAAGCGCTTGAAGGGTTGCCGTTGACGGCACGGCTGATCCGTCCCGATGGGGTTGAATACAGCCGCATGCTCGCACCCGATTCCGGGGCCGGCGGCCATGTTGTCAGCATGGGTCTCGCGGGGAACGCACCGCGCGGCACCTGGCGGATCGAGAGCTTCCTGGAAGAGGGAAACGTCCTGGCATCGCAAAGCTTCCTCGTCGAGGATTTTCTACCCGAACGGATCGACTTTGCCCTGTCTTTGCCCGACGTGCCGATACGTCTCGGCGATACGCAGCCCCTGACGGTCGATGCCCGCTATCTTTTTGGCGCACCCGGCGCGGGGCTTGCGCTCGAGGGTGACTTGCGGCTGACCGCGCTTGGTACGCTCGACGCATTCCCTGGCTACAGCTTTGGGCGCTACGATGAGCCCTTTTCGCCTTACGGTGACTCGCTGTCGGATGCGGGGATGACGGACGATCAGGGGCAGGCCATTCTTCCCGTCGCGCTCCCCGATCTTGGCGAGGCCGCAAACCGCCCGCTTGAGGCGCGCGTGACCGTCCGCGTGAAGGAAGGCTCCGGCCGGCCTGTTGAGCGCGACATCGCGCGCACTGTCATGCCGAATTCCGCCGTCCTTGGTATCAAACCGGCTTTCGAAGGCGGCGTGGTGCCGCAGGGCGATAAGGCTCAGTTTCAGGTGATCGCTGTCGGCCCGGATCAGAAACCCGCCGCCGGCAATGTTCATTGGACGCTGAACCGGCTGGAGCGGAACTATCAATGGTATTCGCTCTACGGCCAGTGGAACTGGGAGGTGACGACGATCCGCAGCCGCGTCACATCTGGCGACCTGACACTAACCACAGATGGCCCGCAAAGCATCTCCGCCCCCGTCGACTGGGGTAACTATGAGCTTGTTGTCGAGACCACCGAGAGTGCCTATACGGCGAGCGCGATAAAATTCTACGCAGGCTGGTATGTCCCCGCCGATGCTGCGAGCACCCCCGACACGCTGGAACTCACGCTGGACAAACCGGCCTATCGGCCCGGTGAGACTGCAAAGCTTCGGATCGAGCCACGCGCCGAGGGGATCGCGGTGATCTCGGTCCTGTCGAACCGGCTCATCGACATGAAGGCGGTCCCGGTCAAGGTGGGCGAGAATGTCATCGACCTGCCCGTAACTGACGACTGGGGTGCGGGGGCCTATGTCACCGCTTCCGTCATACGTCCCCTGAACGCAGAGGCCGGGCGCAATCCGGTCCGGGCGCTTGGTTTGTCCTACGCGCCGGTCGATCCCGGTACCCGCCGCCTGACTACCAAGATCGAGGTCGCGCCTGAGGTTGACCCACGCGGCCCGCTCCCGGTCGCGCTGAAGGTGGACGGAGCGAAGGAAGGCGAGACGGTCCATGCCACCATCGCCGCCGTCGATTTGGGCATCCTGAACCTGACCGGCTTCACCGCGCCGGACCCCGAGGATCACTATTTCGGCCAGCGCAGGCTTGGCGTCGGCATCCGCGACATCTACGGCCGGCTGATCGACGGCAGCAACGGCACGCTCGGCGCTGTCCGTTCGGGCGGCGACGCGGCGACGGGGCTGAAGATGCAATCTCCGCCGCCGACCGAGGAACTCGTCGCCTATTTCTCCGGTCCCCTGACCGTCGGCACCGATGGCTATGCCCGCACCGAATTCGCGCTGCCCTCCTTCAACGGCACGGTGAAGGTGATGGCCGTCGCCTGGTCGAAATCGGCCATCGGGCAGGCGCAGTCCGAGGTGCTGGTGCGCGATCCCGTCGTCGTCACGGCTTCGGTCCCGCGCTTCCTGTCGCCGGGCGATGAGAGCCGCGTACTCCTGGAAATCGTCCACGCCACCGGTCCGACTGGTCGCATGGGTCTCGATGTGAGCGGTGAGGGCCTGACCCTCGGCTCCGCGCCATCCGGCGTCGACTTGGCCGAGCTTGGCAAGGCCACGGTTTCCGTCCTGCTTTCCGCCGCGCAGGAAGAAGGCAACGCAACCATCCGCATTGCCTTGACCACGCCCGCCGGCAAACAGCTTCTCAAGACGCTGACCATCCCGGTGGAAACGCACGATCCCGAAACCACCCGCCAGAGCCGCTTCGACCTTGCCGACGGCGCCACCTTCACGCTTGACCGCAACGCCTTCGCGGGCCTCGTTCCCGGCACCGGCCGCGCGACATTGACCGCTGGTCCCCTCGCGCGCTTCGATGCGCCGGGGCTTCTGGCGACGCTCAACGCCTATCCCTATGGCTGCACCGAGCAGCTCACCTCCAAGGCGCTGCCGCTCCTCTATTTCGAGGATGTGTCCTCCGCCCTCGGTGCCTCCTATGACGGCGATGTGCGGAAGAGAGTGGAGGAAAGCATCGCCGAAATCCTCCTCAACCAGTCCTCGAACGGTGCCTTCGGCCTCTGGTATCCGGATACCGGCGATCTCTGGCTTGACGCCTATGTCACGGATTTCCTGAGCCGCGCCCGCGCGCAAGGCTACACGGTTCCCGACACCGCCTTCCGCAACGCGCTCGACAATCTCAGGAACCAGGTCAACTACGCACCCGACTTCGACGCGGGCGGCGGACCTTACGCCTACGCGCTGATGGTTCTGGCCCGCGAGGGCGCGGCGGCGATCGGTGACTTGCGCTATTACGCCGACGTCAAGGCCGACGGCCTTCGACACGCCCATCGCGGCGGCCCAGCTTGGCGCGGCACTCGCCTCCTACGGCGATCAGCGGCGCGCTGATGCGATGTTCACCGAGGCCGCCCGGATCGTCGCCACCCGCTCGACCGAGAAGGAAGCGCAGTATTGGCGCGCCGATTACGGCACCCGGCTTCGCGATGCTACGGCGCTTCTGGCGCTTGCCTTCGAGGCCGGATCGACCGCCATCGACCCCGAGGGGCTTTCGAACGCCGTCGCCTCGGGCCTCACCGGGCAGCACCTCTCGACGCAGGAAGCGACATGGGCGCTGCTTGCGACGCACGCGCTGATCGACCGGCCCGATACCAGGGGCTTCACCGTCAACGGCGCGCCCGCCGATCGCCCAGTGATCGCGCTGTCCGAGGGTGACGCGGCGACGCCGCAAAGCATCACCAACGGCACCGGCAAGAGCGCGACCGTGACCCTCACGACGTTCGGCGTTCCGGCAGAGCCAGAACCGGCGGGCGGGCGCGGGTACACGATCACTCGCAGCTATTACACCATGGAGGGCGATGCCGTGGACATCTCCACCGTCGCGCAGGGCAGCCGCCTTGTCGCCGTCATCGAGGTGACACCGCACGGGAATGGCGAAGCGCGGCTGATGGTGAACGATCCCCTGCCCGCGGGCTTCGAGATCGACAACCCCTCGCTGATCCGCGCGGGCGACATCGCGGTGCTGCCCTGGCTCGACACCGCCCAGGACACGCGGATGACCGAGTTCCGGCAGGACCGCTTCCTCGCCGCGCTCGACTGGACGAGCGGCCAGTCCTTCCGCCTCGCCTACATCCTGCGCGCGATCTCGCCCGGCAGCTTCCACCAGCCCGCCGCGACGGTCGAGGACATGTACCGCCCCGACTACCGCGCCCGGACCGAAGCGGGCCGGGTAACGGTGAGCGAGTGAGATGGGCTGTCGCGCCGGGATAGGCTGGCACCTGCCGTTTCTTGCTGCGGCGCTCCTCTTCGCGGGCGCCTTGGCGCGGGACAGGGCAGACAAATGGATCGACGCCACGGTCCTGCCGCCGCTGACCGTCGAAACGGGAACCGAGATCGTCGCCCGCGACGGCACACTCCTGCGCGCCTTCACTGTTGCCGATAGCCGCTGGCGGCTTGATCCCGGCCCGGTCGATCCGCTCTTCACGCAGATGCTGATCGCCTATGAGGACAAGCGCTTCTTCGATCATTCCGGCATCGATCCGCAGGCGATGATCCGGGCGGGGATGCAGTCCCTGATGGCCGGACGCATCGTCTCGGGCGGTTCCACGCTGTCGATGCAGGTGGCACGGTTGCTGGAAGACAGCGGGACGGGGCGGTTCTCCGGCAAGCTCCGCCAGATCCGCGCAGCGCTGGCGCTGGAACGGCGGCTCACCAAGCAGCAGATCCTCGCTCTCTACCTGCGGATCGCGCCCTATGGCGGCAACCTCGAAGGCATCCGCGCGGCGAGCCTTTCCTGGCTCGGCAAGGAGCCGCGCCGCCTGACGCCGGCCGAGGCGGCCTTCCTCGTCGCGCTGCCGCAATCCCCGGAAACCCGCCGACCGGACCGTTTCCCGGAAGCGGCGGAAGCAGCGCGCGACCGGGTGCTGGACCGCATGGTCGCGGCAAGCGTCCTGACGCGGGACCGCGCCGACGCCGCCCGCCGCGAGAGCGTTCCAGCCGCCCGGCGCGAGTTCCCCGCGCTTGCCCCGCACCTCGCCGCAAGGCTCCGCGCCGACGATCCGCTGGCGCCGCGCATCGAGACCACCATCGACGCCCGCCTGCAACGCACGCTCGAGACACTCGCCGCCCGCGCCGCGGAAGCACAGGGCGCGAAGCTTTCGCTCGCCATCGTCGTCGCCGACCACCGGACCGGAGAAATCCTCGCGTCAGTCGGCTCACCCGACTGGACGGATGACCGCCGCGCCGGCTTCGTCGACATGACGACTGCGCTGCGATCCCCCGGCTCGACGCTGAAACCCTTCGTCTATGCGCTTGCCTTCGACGACGGCCTCGCGCACCCCGAAACGCTGATCGAGGACCGCCCGACCGCCTTCGGCTCCTATGCCCCGCAAAACTTCGACCGCCAGTTCCGGGGTACGATCCCGGTCCGGCAGGCGCTGCAACTCTCGCTCAATATCCCCGTGGTGAGCCTGACCGAGGCGCTCGGCCCCGCGCGGCTGATCTCCACCCTCGAACGCGCCGGGGCAAGGCCGGTTGTGCCCGGCGGCCAGCCTGGCCTCGCGGTGGCCCTTGGCGGCGTCGGCGTCACGCTCACCGATCTGGTGCAGGCCTATGCCGCGCTCGCCCGGCTTGGCGATCCGGTCAGGCTCTCGCCATTGCCGAAGACGACGGAGAACCCCCTGCCCCGCCTCTTCTCGCGTGAAGCCGCCTGGCTCACCGACGACATCCTCGCAGGTCTGCCACCACCTGCCAACGCCCCCACCGGACGGATGGCATACAAGACCGGCACGAGTTACGGCCACCGTGACGCCTGGGCGCTGGGCTTCGACGGCGTGCATGTCGCGGGGGTCTGGATGGGGCGCGCCGACGGTGCCTCCGTGCCGGGCGCCTTCGGCGGCGACCTCGCCGCGCCGATCCTCTTCGAGGCCTTCGCGCGTCTTAAACCCCTGCCCGACCCGTTGCCGCCCCCGCCGCCCGCGACGCTGATCCTGCCCAATGCCCGCCTGCCGCTACCGCTTCAGCACTTCCGCCCGCGCGGCGCCGTACTTGCGGAGATGACAGACGCGCCCGAAGTGGCCTTCCCGCCTGACGGCGCTCAGCTCGATCTCGGCGCGACGCTCGCGCTCAAGGTCCGGGGCGGCACCCCGCCCTTCACTTGGCTTGCCAATGGTAGCCCCGTGATTCTCGCCGACCGCGCCCGCGAAACCTCGCTCGCAGCGCCCGGCGCGGGCTTTCTCAATCTCTCTGTCATCGACGTGAAAGGGCGAAGCGCCACCGCCGCGGTGACCCTTCGTCCTTGAGCTTCTTCATTGTCAAAATACCCCCGCCGGAGGCATGCCGCGCCCCTCGCGCGGCCCCGGCGAGCGGGGGTTCGATACCCCCCAAGCCGGTTTCCCTCTCAGATCCGCTCGATGGCGAGCGCGATGCCCTGACCGCCCCCGATGCACATTGTGATGAGGGCGATCTTGCCGCCGATCCGCTCTAACTCATACATCGCCTTCACGGTGATGATCGCGCCCGTCGCGCCCACCGGATGGCCAAGCGCGATGGCGCCGCCGTTCGGGTTCACCTTCGCCGGATCGAAGCCAAGTTCCTTCGACACTGCCAGCGCCTGCGCGGCGAAGGCCTCGTTCGACTCGATCACGTCGAAATCACCAACCGAAAGACCCGTCCGCTTCATCAGCGCCTGAACCGCCGGCACCGGTCCGATGCCCATGACCTCGGGCCGCACGCCCGCATGGGCATAGCCGATGATCCGCGCCCGCGGCTTAAGACCGGCCTTCTCCGCCGCCGAGGCCCGCGCCAGCACCAGCGCCGCCGCGCCGTCGTTGATCCCCGAAGCATTGCCCGCCGTTACCGTGCCATCCTTCTGGAACACCGTCCTGAGACCGGCCAACGCCTCGGGGCTCGTCGCCTTGGGATGCTCATCGGTGTCGAACACCACAGGCCCCTTGCGCGAGGGGATCTCGAGCGCGACGATCTGCTCCTTGAAGCGTCCGTCGGAAATCGCCCTTGCGGCTCGGTTCTGGCTCTCCATCGCGAATGCGTCCTGATCCGCGCGGCTGATGCCATGCTCCTTTGCCACGTTCTCGGCGGTGACACCCATATGGCCGGTTCCGAAGGGGCAACTCAAAGCGCCCGTCATCATATCGATCGCCGTGGTATCGCCCATCTTCTGGCCGAACCGCGCAGCCGACAGGATATAGGGCGACCGGCTCATGCATTCCGCACCGCCCGCCAGGGCGAAATCCGCATCACCCAGAATCAGGCTCTGCGCGGCGGAAACGATAGCCTGCGCGCCCGAACCGCAAAGCCGGTTCACGTTCATCGCCGGGGTGCCGTTCGGAATACCAGCCTGCATTGCGGCGACTCGGCTGACATACATGTCGCGCGGCTCGGTGTTGATGACATGACCGAAGACGACATGGCCAATCTGCGCCGGATCAATCCCAGCCCGCTCCATCGCAGCCTTCGCGGCGACGGTCGCCGTGTCGATAGGGCCCATTCCGGCGAGGCTGCCGCCAAAGGTGCCAATGGCCGTCCTCGCGCCGGACAGGATTACGATATCGTCGCTCATCTGAAGCCCCCCGAATGCTGGTCTGAGTAGACGCTAGCCTCTGCCCGTAACCCTTACCACAACGATCTCGGGCGGCTGCAAAATACGTAGCGGCACGCCCGAATAGCCGACCCCGCCTGAGACGACGAGGTGCCTTTCGCCATCCCGGACGTGACCCCAGGCATAGCGCGAGCCGAAAGCCGAAGGTGTCATCGGTCGCCAACCGAGAAGATTGGCTTGGCCTCCGTGGGTGTGACCACTGATCTGGAGAAAGGCGCGATGATCGGCCTCGGCGAAGTAATCCGGCTCATGCGCCATGAGGATCGAAGCCGCGCCCGCAGGAACCTTGGCGAAGGCGGCGTGCGGGTCGTGAAACCCGGGCTGATGCAGATGCCGGCGTGCAACCTGACTATCAATCCCGACCAGCCAGAAGGACCCCTCCCCGTGGCGGATTTCCATCGCCCGGTTCGCCAGATGAACAATCGCGCTGCCCTCCAGCGCTTCGGCGACCGAATTGCGGGCAAAGTCGGTCCGGCGTGACAGGCGGCAATCCCACCAGTCGTGATTGCCCAGTACAGCCGCAACCCCGAGCGGCGCGGTCAGCGGTTTCAGCCGGTCGATGATGGGTCCGGCATGAACAGGGATACCCGGCAGGTTGCGGTCCATCAGGAAATCGCCCGGAAGCAGGATCAGGTCGGCGCCCAAGGCATTCACTGCGGCGACGATCCGCTCCACCCGGCCGAGCGGCGTCCAGGGGCGGCAGACATGAAGATCCGACAAAACCGCAATTGTCAGATCCGGGAGATCCCAGCCGGGGTGCGTAACGTGGTGCCGCACCAGGCGCGGAAAGCTCAGCATCGTCGCCGGGGCATAGAACCTGCGAAGCCTGGACGCGCCCGTCATTGGATCGGAACGATCTCGACGCGGCCTTTCTGCGTCAGTAGCGACACGCGCGCGCCCTCGATGACGACGGCGCTCAGCGCACGGCCATAGCCTGCTCCGGTGTCGATATCCAGTCGATTGCCATAGTGCGTAACCTCATCAACCGGCGTATGGCCGTGAACGATCAGGCCGCCGTGATCGCGCGTGTCGTCCAGAAACGCGCGTCGTATCCACAGGAGGTCATCCTCAATCTGCGCGTCGAGTGGCACTCCCGGCCGGATGCCCGCATGAACGAAGACGGCGCCCCCCGCCCGGTGTATCAGCGGCAGGTTTGCCACGAAGGTTCGGTGGCTTTCAGGAACAGCGCGCACCGCATCTTCGTGCAGATCGAACAGCAGCCGCTCGCCCGCACCCTCGATACCATAGGATCGCAGCGTCTCATCCCCGCCAAGGCGCGGGTCGATCCAGTGCAACCCGGCGCGCAGACCGGCATCGTAGTGGTCGGGATCGCCAAGGAAACCCTCGAACATCCGGTCGTGGTTGCCTTTGATCGTCACCCAAGGCTCGCCCCGCGCTTCGCCTCCGATCAGAAAGTCAATCACACCACGGCTGTCCGGCCCGCGATCAACAAGGTCGCCGACATGGACGACTTCGGCGGCTGTGTCTCCAACTACGGCGCGATCGCGCGCGATCAACTCATGCACCTCGCGCAGCTTTTCAAGCTGGCCGTGGATGTCACCGATGGCATAGATCCGCATGTTCCGCCCGCGCGCCGTTCTGCCGCGACCCTAGCCAAAGCCATGCAGTGCCGCAATGCGGCATGTTCAGCCGACGCGCTGTCCGGGATCCTCGAGGAAGGCGTAGGACTGCGCACTGATGTTGCCGCTCCAGCGATAAAGCGCGACGAAGCCTTGCGGCCCCGCGCGGAAGGCATGCGGCATCAGGCTCGGGTGGTGGATCATTTCGCCTGCCTCACGCATCCGCACATCATCGCCGGCCGTCCAGAGCGCCTGACCGGCAAGGATCACGTAAGTCTCATCCGCGTCATGGTTATGGAGCGGATAGTAGGTATCCGGCCGCTGGTAGAGCAGTCCGAGCCGCAGATCCGGCGCGGGGATCGGCCCTTCGGGCCCCATCAGCTCCGCCACGGCACAGATCGCGGCGGCATCGTCGGTCATCTGCGCGGCCACCGGGTTGGTGCCCCAGGGCACGTAGGGCTGTGCCGCCAGCAGGGCACGAGCCGCCGGAAGCGGCGAAGCCGCAAGGGCGTCCCGGATCAGAGCATCGAGGCTACAGGCGCCGCGCGGCCCGAGCGCCTCGGGCGACGGTGTGGTGAGAAGCGTATGTGCCGTTCGCAGCGCCTCATCCCGGTCTTCGCTGCGGTAGAGGGCAGCCAGGATTTCAAGCAGCGCATCAATCTCTGGCGAATACATCGGCGCATCCTTTCCGGCGGTCGGAATGAACAGAGCCTTGGCGAAGAATCAGCGCGGCGACGCAACCGGAGGCGACAAGAACTGTCGCTTTTGATACTCCGCAGACAAGATAGCGGAACGGGCCGAACTGCCGGCCCGATCTGGTCGCTTTCCGCCGCCTCAGGCGACGTCGAAGACGAGCGGTTTGACCTGCTGGAACATGCCCGTCTTCATCAGTTTGTCGATGATCGGCTGCGGGATCGCATCATCAACATAAAGCAGCGCTATCGCATCCTTGCCCCGCGCCGAACGGCCCAGCGTGAAGTTCGCGATGTTGACGCCATTCTCACCCATCGTCTGGCCCAGCATGCCGATGATGCCGGGAACATCCTCGTTCGTCGTGTAGAGCATGTGCGCCCCGATCTCGGCGTCGATATTGATGCCCTTGATCTGGATGAAGCGCGGCTTGCCATCCGAGAAGACCGTCCCGGCGATGGAGCGTTCACGCTTGTCCGTCACCACGGTCAGTTTCATGTAACCGTCGAAGACGCCGGCCTTTTCCTGCTGAGTCGTCGAAAGCTGGATACCGCGCTCTTTCGCCACGACGGGGGCGGAAACCATGTTCACGTCGGGGTTGGTGGCCTTCATGATCCCCGAGATAGCCCCGCAATTCAGCGCCGACAGATTCATTGTCGCGACCGAGCCGTCGTAGAGGATGTTGATCGCCTTGATCGGCTCATCCGTCATCTGGCCCGCGAAGGCGCCAAGATGCTGGGCGAGCTTCAGCCACGGGCCCATGATCGCTGCCTCTTCAGCAGTCACGGAGGGCATGTTGAGCGCGTTCTGCACCGCACCGGTCAAGAGGTAGTCCGACATCTGCTCGGCCACCTGGAGGGCAACGTTTTCCTGCGCTTCGGACGTCGATGCGCCAAGATGCGGCGTCACGACAACATTCGGCAGATGGAAGAGCGGCGAATCCGTTGCGGGTTCCTTCTCGAACACGTCGAAGGCCGCGCCTGCGACGTGACCCGATTTCAGCGCGTCGGCCAAGGCAGCCTCGTCCACCAGACCGCCACGGGCGCAGTTGATGATCCGAACGCCCTTCTTCGCCTTGGCGATGTTTTCCTTCGACAGGATGTTGCGGGTCTTGTCGGTCAAAGGGACATGCAGCGTAATGAAGTCGGCGCGCGCCAGAAGCTCATCAAGCTCGACTTTCGTCACGCCCATTACCTTCGCCCGCTCTTCCGACAGGAAGGGATCGTAGGCGACAACCTTCATATGCAGGCCAAGCGCCCGATCGCAGACGATGCCGCCGATATTTCCCGCGCCAATGACACCGAGCGTCTTGTTGAACAGCTCGACACCCATGAAGCGGTTCTTTTCCCACCTGCCCTCATGGGTCGAGGCCGAAGCCTCGGGCAGTTGCCGCGCGACCGCGAACATCATTGCAATCGCATGCTCAGCCGTCGTGACCGAGTTGCCGAAGGGCGTGTTCATCACGATCACGCCTTTCTTCGAGGCCGCAGGAATGTCGACGTTGTCGACGCCGATCCCGGCGCGGCCAATGACCTTGAGATTGGTCGCAGCCTCAAGCAGCTTTTCGGTGACCTTGGTGGCGGACCGGATCGCGAGACCGTCATACTGGCCTATCACTTCGAGAAGCTTGTCCTTGTCCTTGCCGAGATCCGGCAGGTAATCGACCTCAACCCCGCGGTCGCGGAAGATCTGGACGGCGGTTTCGGAAAGCTTGTCCGAGACGAGAACTCTGGGTGCCATTTTCGAAAGGCTCCTTGGATGTCAGGAAATTCGGGGAAGATGCAGGGCGGCCTCAGGCCGCCACCGCCTGCGCTTCGATCTCTGCGTTGAATGCCCATTCGACCCAGGGCATCAACGCCGCGACGTCCGAGGTTTCAACCGTCGAGCCGCACCAGATCCTGAGACCGGGAGGCGCGTCGCGATAGGCCCCCGCGTCCAGCGCCACGCCTTCCTTCTCCAGCCGCTTGGCCACGGCTTTCGCGAATGCTGCGCCGTCCTTGATGCGGGCATCGGTGAACTTGAGACAGACAGAGGTCGTTGAGGCAGTGGCAGGTTCGATGGCGAGATTGGTGATCCAGTTCTTGCCTGCGACGAATTCAGCGATGGCGCCCGCGTTCGCTTCGGACCGCGCGATCAGACCCTTGAGGCCACCGATCTCCTTCGCCCACTTCAGCGCCACGAGGTAATCCTCGACGCACAGCATCGACGGTGTGTTGATGGTCTCGCCGGTGAAGATGCCTTCGATCAGCTTGCCGCCCTTCGTCATGCGGAAGATCTTCGGCAGCGGCCAGACCGGCGTGTGGCTTTCCAGTCGTTGCGACCGCACGCGGGCTCAGGATCAGAACACCATGCCCGCCCTCGCCGCCCAGCACCTTCTGCCACGAGAACGTCACCACATCGAGCTTGTCCCACGGCAGGTCCATCGCGAAGGCCGCCGAGGTCGCATCACAAATCGTCAGACCTTCGCGCTTCGCCGGGATCGCGTCGCCATTCGGCACACGCACGCCGCTCGTCGTGCCGTTCCACGTGAAGACCACGTCCTTGTCGAAATCGACCGTCGCGAAGTCCACGATCTCACCATAGGGCGCCTTCCTCACCACGGCGTCCAGCTTCAGTTGCTTGACGACGTCCGTCACCCAGCCTTCGCCGAAGGATTCCCAGGCCAGCATCTCCACCGGACGCGCACCGAGAAGCGACCAAAGCGCCATCTCGACGGCGCCGGTGTCAGAGGCGGGCACGATGCCGATGCGGTAGTCGGCGGGCACGCCCAGGATTTCACGGGTAAGGTCGATCGCCTCTTTCAACTTCGTCTTGCCCACCGTGGCGCGATGAGAACGGCCCAAAGGCGCATCCGAAAGCATGTCGAGGGAAAAGCCGGGGATCTTCGTGCAAGGGCCCGAAGAGAAGCGCGGATTAGCCGGGCGCGCGACCGGTGTGTTCGTAACCATTGCTGGTATCCTTCCAGATATACGCCCCTCGTTGGGGAGGGGTGTCCCGCCGCCGCAGATAGAGGGAGCCGCGCTCTGGCACAAGCGGGAAAACTTCTCTAAAGCGCCGCTTGAGCCATCAATTGCGACACATCCTGTTCACTATCGGAAACTTCGCCATGTTCATCGCCACGCTTCTCGCCAATCCTGTCCGCGCCGACCTCGACCGCGCGACCGTGGAGGCGCTGCGCGATGCCTGGGGCGGCGGTGACGCGCGCTGGCTCAACGCCGGCATCGCGGCGGAGTTTCCGGTGCAAGTGATCCCCGCAAGCCGCTGGGAGGCGTGGGAGGGCCTTCAGCACCTCGGCATCGATCTCGTGGTTCAGGCGGAGTCGAGCCGCCGCAAGAAAATGCTCCTCGCCGACATGGATTCCACGATGATCGGGCAGGAGTGCATCGACGAACTGGCCATCATGGCCGGGGTCGGCCCCCACGTCGCCGAAATCACCCGCCGCGCGATGAACGGTGAGTTGGATTTCGAAGGCGCGCTGATCGAGCGTGTCGGGCTTCTGAAAGGACTGCCGGAAAGCGTCATCGCCCAAGTTCTCGCGGAACGTATCACATTCACCTCAGGCGGAAGCGAGCTGATCGCGACGATGAAGGCGAAAGGCGGCTACGCAGCACTCGTCTCGGGCGGCTTCACCGCCTTCACCGACGCTGTCGCACGGAAACTCGGCTTCGACGAACACCGGGCCAATACGCTTCTGACCGAGAACGGCAAGCTCACCGGCGAGGTTGCCCGCCCGATCCTCGGTCGTGAAGCCAAGATTGCTGCTCTGAAAGACATCTCTGCAAGGCTCGGCATCGCGCATTCCGACGTGATGGCCGTCGGCGACGGGGCCAACGATCTTGGCATGCTCAAGCTCGCGGGGGCGGGTGTCGCCCTCCACGCCAAACCCTCGGTCGCGGCCGAGTGTGATATCCGCATCAACCATGGCGACCTCACCGCGCTTCTCTACATTCAGGGCTACTCGGTGACCGACTTCGCCTGATCTTCGCGTTTCTTCATTGCCGAAATACCCCCGCCGGAGGCGCCCGAACGTCCGCCGCGCGAACGGTGGGCGTGAGAGGAAAACTTGCGCTCGGAACGGGCAGGCCTTTGGGTCAGCCCGCGAAACCCTGCGCCAGACGCATCTCGCCGGCGCGAAGTCCCCGACGGCTCAGGATAGGGTCGGTCAGATACCTGCCGACCACAGGGTGGCCGCGCTCCAGAACTCCGAGCCGGAGAAGAAGCGCGGTGATCGCCGCCTCGGATGCCCGTGTGCCACCATCGAGAATCTTGAGCGCGATGCCCCGCTTCAACTCCGGCAGGATGGCGACGAAAACTGCCTCGGCCCCGGTCTTCACCGCGACCTTTCCACCCATGGCGCGCATCAGGTTGGTGCAGGAACGACCATCGCCCGCAACCAATTCCGGATAGGCGACCATCGCCCGCCAAAGCCGCGCTTCGGCCCTTTCGCGCGACGAACCGTCGGGGTCGGCGGCGGCAAAGCGCGCCATGGATCGCGCGAGCCCATGTACCGAAGTTGCGAAATTGGGCGCGGAGCAGCCATCGATCCCGTAGCCGGGCGACGTCTCGCCCGTCACCTCCTCAAAGGTCGCGCGGACGGTCCTTTGCACGGGATGATCCGGCTCCGCGTAGTCCGGCCCCGCCTTCAAATGCTTGTTGAGCGTCAGGAACCCGGCATGCTTGCCCGAGCAATTGTTGTGAAGCTGGCAGGGCGAGGTGTCAGAGCAGACAAGCTCTTTTCGCGCTGCAGGATCATCGGGCATCTGCGATCCGCAGCGCAGATCGCGCTCACCCAGTCCCAGACCCGCCAACCATCCCGCCACCGCATCGGTATGGATATGCGCACCATTGTGGCTCGCGCAGGCCAGCGCCAGTTGCGCCTCGGTCAGCCCGTATGCCTCCGCAGCACCGCTTTCAATGAGCGGCAGCGCCTGGATCATCTTGCAAGAGGAGCGCGGAAAGATCACCGCCTCAGGGTCGCCCCAAGCCTCGATCACCTCACCATTCTCGTCGCAGATCACGGCGTGACCAGCGTGGACGCTTTCCAGGAGCCCGCCACGCCAGAGTTCGATCATCGGAATTGCAGCCAAGACATCCTCACCAATGCGCGATTTTCTGCCGTCGGGGCTTTTCCCTTGCGCGTAAATCGCGTTATGACACCGATAGCGAGTGCGAAGGCGTCCCGCCACCGAAAACTCCGCACCGAAAGCGGAGGGACGGGACGCGAGAGGCAAGAGTTTAAAGGGAGCGGGTCCTATGGCATCGACGATACTACGCGCGATGGGCGCGACGGTTCTGGCGATGAGCATGGCTACCGGCGCGCTCGCGCAGGTTTCGACCAATCGCGTCGCGGCAGAGACCGACTGGAGCGTTTTCGTCGAGGACAGCCCCAAGGAATGCTGGGCCGTCTCGGCCCCCAAGGAAACCGTGAATACGCGCGACGGCAAAGCCGTTGCCGTGCGGCGCGGCGATATTCTTCTCTTCGTCACCTACCGTCCCGGCGCTGCGCAGGGTGAGGTTTCCTTTACCGGCGGCTATCCCTTCGCGGGCGGTTCGACCGTTGAGCTGGACATCGGCGGGACGAAATTCGACCTCTTCTCGGATGGCGAATGGGCTTGGGCCGGGTCGAAGGATGACGATGCCAAGATCGTCACGACCTTGAAGGCCGGCGCGTCGGCCGCTCTGACCGCACGCTCCGCACGCGGCACGCAGACCAAGGACTCGTTCTCGCTTCTCGGTATTTCCGCCGCGCTCGATGAGGCCGCGAAGCGTTGCGCTTCCTGACGGCCGACCGGGTTCTTTGTTGATCCGCCGGATCGCCCCGCGGCTATTTCAGGATTGACAGCAGATCGGCAAAATCGTCGGTCCAGATCCGCCCACCGTCCGGGGGAAGCGCCCGCCAGCGCACGTCCTGCGCCAGCGAACCCAGTGCGTCTTCGTTCCTTGCGAGCATGACTACGTGTGATGGCGTGTCGCCAAGCTCGGTCGCGACGTGACCTGCATAGCCCTGAAACCGCGCCGTCAGACCCAGATCCGCGGCACTCCGCGCCAGCGGCCGGTCAATCGCATAGTAGCGGTTGGAGATATGGTAGAGCAGCACCCCCTGCGGCGCGAGTCTGCTCATGTAGAGTTGCATCGCTTCATGCGTTGTCAGGTGCATCGGAACGGAATCCGAACCATAGGCGTCGATGATGAGAACGTCGTAGCGCGGCTCCGTTCCCTCTTGCGCCAGCATCATGCGCGCATCGCCCAGTCGCGTCGGCGCGTCCGGTGCACAGGCCGACAGGAAGGTGAAGAAGTTCGGGTTTCGCGCGATGCGGTCGACGGCCGCGTCGATCTCATAGAAGGTCCAGTCCTGCCCGTCGCGACGGTAGCAGGCGAGCGCACCGGCGCCGAGACCGACGATGCCGATCCTTTGCGCCTTTCGCCCGACATCCGAGGTTAGGACCTGCGCCATCGGACCGTTGCGATGATAGTAGAACTGTGGCTCGGGCCGGGCGCGATCGAAATCGACAAGACGCTCCGCCCCGTGAATCGTGGTGCCATTCGCGTATTGCCGCAAGCCATCGGCATCCACGATTCTATGCGTTCCAAAGAAACTGCGATCGCGGAAGAGGTCGCCATTCGGAATCAGGTAGACGCCTGATACGGCAACAACTCCGGCGGCGATCGCGGCGGCGGGAAGTTTCCTGCGGAGGATCACCGCAACGGCTGCCGCGAGCACGAACATTGCGCCCTTGAGGAGTGCTGCGTCTTCGACACCGAAGACGCTTCGCGCGAAGTATAGCGGCAGGGTCGCAATGACGCCGAACGCCAGGCCGCTTGCCGCCAGAGCACGCGTCGGCCGCATGGCAGGGCTCAGGACGAGGGTCGCCGCCACAAGCGTCGTCACACCCCCCTCCGCCAGGCTATCGAAGATAACCGGGGCAAGGATGGAATTGAAGAAACCGCCAAGAGCGCCACCCACCGACATCACCAGATAGAATAGCGTCAGGTGCCGCCCGTCGGGCCGCGATTCATAGAGCTTCGCATGGGCAAATAGGGCAACGATGAAAAATGTGACGATAAGGCCCGCAGCGCCCGCCAGATCCAGGTCCGCGCCAGTCAGACCGGCGAATGCTGCCCCCAGCGCGGCGAGCGCCAGCAGATAGGCAATGGTCATCACCCGCGTCACGGTGAGCGGACGTCGCGAGAAGGTCATGACAAAGCTCAGGAGATACAGCGACAGCGGAATCACCCAGACAAGCGGGACGGCTCCGATGTCAGTGCTGATCTTGGTCGTGACCGCCAACATCATCGACGAAGGTATGAAAGCGAGAAGCGTCCAGCGACCAATCTGTCCGATGGTCACGGGCGCGGCGGTCGCTTCCCGGTGTTCGGTGCGAGCACGCGCTCCGCGCAGGGCGTTCAGGCCGCAAAGAAGAAGGAACCCCCCGAAACACAAGAACCCCAATGCCCAGAGCTCACCGATCCGCTTGGCGCCCAGAAGCGGCTCCGCCAGAAGCGGAAAGGCCAAAAGCGCGACGAGTGAGCCAAGGTTGCTTGCTCCGTAGAGAAAGTAGGGATCATCGGCCGAGGGTCCGTCGCTGCGGGCGTACCAGAACTGGATGAGCGGCGCGTTGGCCGACAGAACGCCGAAAGGAAGCCCGACGCCAAGCGCGAAAAGCATGAGTGTCTGCCACGCAGCGGGCACAGAAGGGTCGTAACTCCAGCCCGCCGGTATGGCGAGCGGCAGGAAGGCAAGAGCAGCGGCCCAGAGCGCGAGATGCACCGCCAGTTGCGCGGCGGGCGGCAGATATCGGGTGATAAGATACGAATAGAGGTAGCCGCCTATCAGGACGCTTTGGAAAAACAGCATTGCCGTCGTCCAGACCGCGGGAGCGCCACCGATCTGTGGCAGCACGATCTTGGCGAACAGCGGTTGAACGAAGAATAGAAGTGACGCGCTGAGAAAAATCGTTGCTGTGAAAAGCACCGGCACAAGAAGTCCCGGCCCGGTCACGGATTTGGTGTCGATCTGGTGCATATGCCGCCCTGCGTTCGCCTTTGTCGCGAATTAACCGACAAATTCGCCGACAATGCGGCGCGGTTCGGTCAGAGCTTTGTCATTGGCACCACACGCGGGGCGTCCTCTTCCGGCGCAAGCTCCTCGAAATCGAAATTGTCGAGCTTGGCCGCGCGCTTGCCGGCGCGTTCGGCGGCGGTGGTGATCCCCTCCAGATCGCCGCGTGCCTGGTGGAAGTGGGTCGAAAGCTTTTCGACCCGTTCCACCACCAGTTCGACATCGCGGTGAAGCTGTCGCAAAGTGCCACGGATGGCGCCCGCCTGCTCGCGCATGCGGGCATCCTTGAGAATCGCGCGCATGGTGTTCAGCGTCGCCATGCATGTGGTGGGCGACACGATCCAGACACGCGCGTCGAAACCTTCACGCACAAGTTCGGGAAAGTTGGCGTGAAGTTCGGCATAGACCGCCTCGGAGGGCAGGAACATCAACGCGCCATCCGCCGTCTCCCCATCCAGGATGTAGCGTTCGGAAATCGCCTTGATATGGCTGCGGACCGCGATGCGAAGCATTCTCTGCGCTTCAATGGTCTGCGACTGGTTCTCGGCCCGGCGCAGCGCCTCATATGCCTCAAGCGGGAATTTCGAGTCGATGACAATCGGGCCAGGGGGATTGGGCAAATGAATCAGGCAATCCGCCCGCCGTCCGTTCGACAGCGTGGCCTGCATGGTGAAGGCATCAGGCGGCATCGCCTTCCTGACAATGTCGTTCAGCTGGATTTCCCCGAACGCGCCGCGGGTCTGCTTGTTCGAGAGGATGTCCTGCAGGCTGAGGACATCACCCGACAGCTTCTCGATATTCGACTGCGCCTTGTCGATCGTCTCGAGCCTCTGTTGCAAGTCTCCGAGCGACCGCGCCGTCCGCGTCGCCGTTCCCTGGAGGCTTTCCGTCATGCCGCGCGACACCTCCGCAAGCCGCTGCTCCATCAGTTGCAGGACGCGGGTCTGCGACGCTGCCTGTGCCTCGGCCACATGGGTAAGTCCGCCGGAAAGCTGTTGCTGGCCCTCGGACAGGGTCTGTACCCGCATTCCAAGCTGACTCAGATGATAACTCATAGGCTCGGTCATCCGCGCCGAGCGCGCGGCGGCGCGCATCGTGAGAAAGACCAGAACGAACAGCAATAGCACCAGCGCCGCGCCGCCAAGCACACCCAAAACAAGGGGATCCGACAAGCTGTAGGTCTGGCCGTAGATGGTGATCATGTGCGTCCGAAAAGCCGTTCGATATCGGAAAGCTTCAACTCGACATAGGTTGGCCGGCCATGATTGCACTGGCCGGAAAGCGGCGTCGCCTCCATTTCGCGCAGAAGCGCGTTCATCTCTTCGGGCCGCATCCGTCGACCTGAGCGCACCGATCCGTGGCAGGCCATGCGGCTCAGGACCGCGTCGATCTTCGACTGCAGTTTCTGGCTCATACCCGCGTCGCGCAATTCGTCGATGATATCGTGGATAAGGGCGGCGGCGCTGACCTCACCCAGCAACGCCGGGGTTTCGCGCACCGCGATTGCGCCACCGCCGAAAGGTTCGATGGTCAAGCCGAGCGCCGACAGCGTTTCGACATGAGCCAGAAGCAGGGCAGCGTCGCCTTCGGACAGTTCCACGATCTCGGGGATCAAAAGCGCCTGCGCGGCGACGCCGTTTTCGTCGCGCTGCCGCTTCAGGCGCTCATAGACCAGCCGTTCATGGGCGGCATGCTGATCGACGATCACCATGCCGGTTTCGGTCTGGGCGATTATGTAGTTCTCATGCACCTGCGCACGGGCGGCGCCGAGGGGGCGGTGCTCGGCCTCCGCCTCGTCCTCGACTACCGGCATGCGGATCGAAGCGGGCGCTGGCCTCGGCAAAGCCGCGGCGAGCGGCGCCTGCGCGGCATAGGCCATGCGCAGCGCGGTCTGCGACGGGCGGTCCATCTGGTAGATGCGCGGCGCCTGCCGGTTCCGGGCGCATCGCGCCAAGGGTCGCCCCGGCCACGGTCGATGAGGCGCGGTGACCGGCCTCGGCCAGCGCGTGGCGCAGCGCCGAGACGATGAGGCCGCGCGCGACGCCCGGTTCGCGGAACCGCACCTCGGCCTTGGCCGGGTGGACGTTCACATCGACCCGCTCGGGGTCGCAGATCAGGTTGAGGACGGCGGCGGGGTGACGGTCGCGGCTCAGCACATCCATATAGGCGGCCCTGCAGCGCGCCGATCAGCAGCTTGTCGCGCACCGGGCGGCTGTTGACGAAAAGGAACTGTTCGACCGCTGCGCCGCGTGAGTAGGTCGGCAGGGCGGCGAAGCCGGTCAGGCGGATGCCCTCGCGTTCGGCATCTATGGGCAGGGCGTTGTCGGCAAAGTCCTTGCCGATCAGATTGGCAAGACGGGCGGAGAGCGCATCGAAAAGGTCGCCTTGCTCCGGCTCCGCACGCAAGGTCATGCGACCCTCGCCGCCGCCTGAAACGTCGCGCAGCGTGAAACCGACGAAAGGTTCCGCCATAGCAAGCCGCTGGACCACATCCCGGATCGCCTGCGTCTCCGCCCGGTCGGAGCGCAGAAACTTGAGCCGCGCAGGCGTCGCATAGAAGAGGTCGCGCAACTCGACCACCGTGCCGCGGCTGAGGGCTGCCGGGCGCACAGGCGCGATCCGGCCGCCGGAGACAGCGATTTCCGCCGCCTCGCCGCCGGAAACACGGGAGGTGATACGCAGCCGACCGACCGCGCCGAGCGATGGCAAGGCCTCGCCCCTGAAGCCGAAGGTACGGATGTTCAGAAGATCGGACCCGTCGATCTTGGATGTCGCGTGACGGGCCAGCGCCAGCGGCAGATCCTCGGCCGTCATGCCGCAGCCGTCGTCAGCGACGCGGATCAGGGTCTTGCCGCCATCGGCATAGGCGACCTCGATCCGCCGCGCGCCCGCATCAAGCGCGTTCTCGATCAACTCCTTCACGGCAGACGCCGGACGCTCAACCACTTCGCCCGCGGCGATACGGTTGACGGCGGCTTCGTCAAGCTGGCGGATCACCGGCCGTTCAGGCGCTATCTTGGGGCTCTGTGCGTTCATCCTACCAGAATTAGCAGGTCTGGAGAGATTCGGCTATCGTCACAGAGGCAAGACGTCAGTTCGTCGTCTCCAGCCCCACAGGCTTGCCGACGACAACAAAGCGCAAGCCATCGGGCTTCATCAACCGTGCCGCCACGCGCTTAACATCGTCAAGCGTGACCGCCTCGACATAGCCGTTCCGGTCGTTGACATAGGACGCAGGCAACCCCTCGGACATCATTCCGACGAGGATATTCGCGATCTTCCCATTGCCATCGAAGCGCAGCGGGAAGGAGCCGGTGAGATAGGTCTTTGCGGCGTCCAGTTCCTCTTGGGTCACGCCATTCTTGGCCACATCGGCCCAGACATCCCGGATCACCGAAATCGCCTCCGCCACCTTTTCATTGGCGGAAGCGAAGGAACCCTGCCAGGTCTCCGCATGGTTCATCGGTACCAGATAGCTGCCGACGCCATAGGTCAGCCCGCGTTTTTCACGCACTTCGTTCATCAGCCGCGCGGCAAAGCCCTGCCCGCCGAGGACATGATTCAACACATAGGCCGCGAAGAAATCCGGATCGTCGCGCTTGATCCCGGCCTCGCCGAAACTCACCACCGATTGCGGTGTGTCGAAACTGACGACCGTGACGCCGCCGGTCAGGCCAAGCTTCGCTTCGTCCGGCATCGGCGCGCCGGTTACCGGCAGGCCGCCCAGCAGATCGTCGAGCATCGCGGCCAAGCTCATCGGCGTTGATGTCGCCCACAGCGGCGACCGAGATGCGGTCACGCGCCATCACAGCGGTCTTGGCAGCGACCAGATCGTCGCGGGTCAGCCCGGCAAGGCTCTCTGCCGTGCCAAAGCGCGAAGAGCCGTAGGGATGGCTCCCGAAGGCAAGCTGATCGAAGGTGCGGCTGGCGATCTCGTTCGGGTCGGTCTCGTTCTGCCGGATGATCGAGTCGATCTGCGACCGGACCCGATCAATCGCGTCCTGATCGAAGCGCGGCTTGGTCAGCGCGGATTTCAAGAGGGCGACAACCTGATCGCGGTTTTCGGTGAGCATCTGCGCGGAAACGGTCACCGCGTCATCGCCCGCGTCGAAGGAAATATCGGCGGCCAGCGATTCCCGTGCGGCGGCGAAGCCCTGCGAATCGAGATCACCCGCGCCTTCCTCAAGCGTCGAGGTCATCAGCATCGTCGCGCCACGCTTGCCCGGCGCATCAAGGCTGGTGCCACCTTCGAAGCGCAGCTCAAGTGCGGTGAAGGGCAGGGAATGCTCCTCGACCAGCCAGGCGCGGATACCGCCGGGCGAGGTAACTTCCTGAATCTGCACGGTTGCAAACGCAGGAAGGGCCGTCACGACCGCGACGGCGGCGGCAAAAAGGGCGCGGATCATTGCATCAGCTCCGTTGTGTCGTCGGTCGCGGTTTCGGGCATCATCCAGCCGGTGACCGCGCGGCGCCTGTCCAGTACATCGGCGGCGGCGGTCTTCACATCCTCGACCGTGACGGCGTCGAGCGCGGCAGGCCAGTCCTGAACGTCCCTGATCGTCAGCCCTGTCGTCAGCGCCTCACCGTAGCGGCGGGCAAGGCCCATCACGTTGTCCTCCGCATAGATGTTGTCGGCGCGGATCTGGGTCTTGATCCGTTCGAACTGTTCTGCGTCGATGCCGTTTTCGATCACATCCGCGAGAACCGCATCCATCGCCTTTTCGGCCTCGGCCATGCCGACGCCGGGCGCGGGCACAAGCGCCAGATTGAAGGTCGTATCGTCATAGGATGTGCCATCATATCCGGCCGAGGCATAAAGCGCGATCTGGCTGTCGAATTGCAGCTTCTTCGCCATGATCGAGGTCTGGGCGCTGCCACCAAGGGCTGCAGCCAGGATGGTCAGCGCGGCCGCCTGCTTCTGATCGCCCCGATCGCGTTCGGGGGCGAGGTAGCTGCGCGTGATATAGGGCTGCGCGACACGGGCGTCCTTGTAGCTCATCCGCCTTTCGGCAAGCTGGGCGGGTTCCTGCGGGCGGTTGCGCGGGCCGATGCCGGGGGTCGGCTCCAGCGGGCCATAGTACTTTTCGGCCAGGGCCTTGACCGCATCCGGCTTCACATCGCCGGCCACGACCAGGACCGCATCGTTTGGCGCGTAATAGGTCCGGTACCAGTCTAGCGCATCCTGGCGGGACAGCTTCTCCATCTCATGACGCCAGCCAATGATCGGCGTGCCGTAGGGATGGTTGAGATACTGCGCGGCACGGCGCTGTTCGCCGAAGATCGCGCCGGGATCGCTGTCGGTGCGCTGGTTACGCTCCTCGATGATGACCTCGCGCTCGGTCTTCCAGTCGTCTTCGGAGAGGTTGAGATTGCGCATCCGGTCCGCCTCCATCTTCATCACCATCTCAAGCCGGTCCGAGGCGATGCGCTGGTAATAGGCGGTGTAGTCCCATGCGGTGAAGGCGTTGTCAGATCCACCGTTGGCCTCGACGGTCTTCGAGAAGGCGCCGGAGGGAACCACTTTGGTGCCTTTGAACATCAGGTGCTCAAGGAAATGCGCAACGCCCGAGACGCCCGGTTTTTCATCGGCGGCACCTGCCCGGTACCAGACCATCTGGACGACGACGGGCGCGCGGTGATCTTCGATCACCACAACCTCCAACCCATTGTCGAGGTTGAAGGACGTCACATCGCCGGCGACGGCGGGGCCCGCGATAAAGGCGGCTAGCGCAAAGGGGCGCAAAAATCTGATCATGCCTCACTCCCTTTCGGTGGCGACAGAGGTAGCGGTTGGCACTTGGGCGTCAAGCGGAAGGCGACGGCAGTGACGAAGAGGTGATTATTTCTTCTTCTGCGTCGCGACACTTTCGGGCGGGGCGCCGACGTTGCGCACGCCACGGGCGCGCCAGTATTCCAGCTCGGCATATTGGTCGAGCGACATGGGCGCATAGGCCTTGTAGTAGACGTTGGTGTTGAAGATCCGTTCCAAGATCCGCCCGTCGTGACGGCGGCGGAAGTCGAGGTCTTCGGATGCCAGCGTCTGGCGGATGCCCGCCGTCCGGCCAAGGCGACCGGTATAGTTCACGAGACCCGAGTTCGCGGCCGCAATCTTTTCCTGACCCAGCGCGGCGGGATTGCCGCCGAGCGCGGCCACCGCATCGGCCTCGGGCGTCGGATCGGTGATGTTGGTGCCGCCCGGTGTCGGCGGTGGGAGTTCCGCCAGACTTTCCGGCATTTGCAGCGGCTTCGTCGGCAAGATCGAGAATTCGTCAGGGCTGCGCGTCTGCGCGCGGGCGTTCATAAGCTGCGGCACCTTGTCCTTGTTGCCGAACATGCTCCCGCAAGCCGAGAGCGACAGCAACAGTGCCGCGCCAAGCGCAATCCTGCTCAGAGTCAGCATCGGCCGCATCCGTTTCTCCCTCACCTGCCTCGTTTCGTCTTAGCCGAAGTCATTCGCCTCGTCACGGGGTCTTCTCCCGCCCGGTGAATATCACAAGACCGATCGCGCCCGCAAAGATAGCGATATCGGCGACATTGAAGGAATAGGGGTTGTGCAGCCCCGGCACCGACATATTCAGAAAATCCGCGACCGCGCCATAGATGATACGGTCAAGCACATTGCCCATCGCCCCGCCGATCAGGCAACCCGCGGCAATCTTGACGATCGCGCTATGCGGTTCGCGCCGGACCCAAAGCCAGACCCAGGCCGAAATTGCAAACGCAAGCGCGATCAGGAGCCAACGCGCGAGGTCGGAGGAATGGGACATGAGCCCGAAGTTGATCCCCTGGTTCCATGCCATGTGAAAAGTGAGCCAGGGTGGAAAGACAAGGATTTCCTGCCGCGTGTAGAGGTCCATCACCTGCACCACCACGAATTTCGTGATCTGGTCGAGCACGAAGGTCGCCGCAGCAGTCAGGACAACGAGCCGCATCAGGGACCTCAGTGCCGAAAATGCCGCTGGCCGGTGAAGACCATGGCAAGACCGGCCTCATCGGCCGCAGCGATGACATCGGCGTCGCGCATTGAACCGCCTGGCTGAATGACCGCCGTCGCCCCTGCTTCGGCTGCGGTCAGAAGGCCATCCGGGAACGGAAAGAAGGCGTCGGAGGCGACGACCGAACCCCTGACGGTCGGCTCGGCCTGCCCCAGCGCCTCCGCCATATCCGCAGACTTGCGGGCCGCGATCCGGGTCGAATCCACGCGGCTCATCTGGCCAGCGCCCACACCGACGGTCGCCCCGCCCTTAACATAGACGATGGCGTTGGACTTCACATGCTTGGCGACCTTCCAGGCGAAAAGCAGATCGGCGATCTCCGCCTCGCTCGGTGCGCGTTTCGTCACGACCTCAAGGTCGCCCGGAAGGATCACACCATTGTCGCGATCCTGAACAAGGAATCCGCCCGCGACTTGCCGGAAGGTCAGTCCCGGCGTTTTCGGGTCGGGCAGACCCTCGGTTGTCAGCAGCCGCAGGTTCTTCCTGGCCGCGAAGACGGCCTTCGCCGCGTCATCCGCGCCGGGGGCGATGACCACCTCGGTGAAGATCTGGCAAATCTCCTCGGCAGTTGCCGCGTCGAGCGGACGGTTCAGCGCCACGATCCCGCCGAAGGCCGACGTGCGATCGCAGTCATAGGCGGCCCTGTAGGCCTCGAGCAGCGTTGCACCCCGCGCCGCGCCGCAGGGATTGGCATGTTTGATGATCGCGCAGGCGGGCGCCTCGGCCGGATCGAACTCCGCCACAAGCTCAAAGGCCGCGTCGGTGTCGTTGATGTTGTTGTAGGACAGCTCCTTGCCCTGCCATTGCCTTGCCGTGGCGATGCCGGGGCGACCCGAACCATCCGTGTAGAACGCCGCCGACTGGTGCGGATTCTCGCCGTAGCGCAGCGTCTGCGCAAGCTTGCCCGCGAAGGCGCGGCGGCGGGGCGCTGCCTCACCGATCGCCGCAGCCATCCAGCCGGACACAGCCGCATCATAGGCCGCCGTGAGCGCATAGGCTCGCTGGGCCAGCGTTTGGCGAAACGCATAACGTGTCTGGCCGGCGTTGGCGTCGAGTTCGGCCAGCACCGCGGCGTAGTCCTCGACATCCGTCACGACCGAGACATAGGCGTGGTTCTTGGCCGCCGCGCGGATCATCGCCGGGCCGCCGATGTCGATATTCTCGACGCAGGTGGCATAGTCCGCGCCCTTCGCGACGGTCGCCTCGAACGGGTAGAGATTGACCACCAGAAGGTCGATCGGCGCGATGCCATGATCGTTCATCGCGGCCGCATGGTCGGGGTTGTCGCGCAACGCCAGAAGCCCGCCATGGACCATCGGGTGAAGCGTCTTTACCCGCCCATCCATCATCTCGGGGAACCCCGTCACATCGGCCACGTCGCGCACCTTGAGACCCGCATCGCGCAGCATCCCCGAGGTGCCGCCGGTGGACAAAAGCTCAACTCCGCGCGCGGCCAGCGCGCTGGCGAAATCGAGAAGGCCGGTCTTGTCCGAGACTGAGATCAGCGCGCGACGCAGCGGTGCAAGATCGGAATGCTGGTTCTGGGGCGCGGAAACGGTCACAGGTCTGGTCTTTCGAAATCGGGGCGTCAGAGGTCGGACGCGTCGCCATCGCGGAGTGTGTCGCGGATCGCCGCTGGGGTATCCTGAGCCTTCGCCAAGGTCCAGCCCAACTGGCAGGCATAGTCGAGAACTGCCGAAGAAAGCACGATCTGTTGCGTCGCGCGCGGTTTCAGGCGCCCGCTTTCCAGATAGACGGATGGCTCAAGCTTCAGCTCGCCCACCCCGTCATGGCGGAAGACCCATATCTCCCCGCTTTTCAACGCCATCGAGATCGCTGAGCCGCCAAGGTCGACGGTCGCGTCCACGTCCGGATGCAGATGGAAGCGCAGATCGAAGGCGACGCCCTTGTGACGCGTCCGCTCCATGATCGTCTCATAGCGGCGGCGATCGGCCACGGTCATCGCGCCGAGCGTATCCTCGCCGATAAGCGCACGACCGTCGACAGCGAGTGTGAGTTGGCGGATGTGGGTCAACCCGTGCGTCGGCGCATAGCCGTTGTGACCAGCCATCAGCCGGTGGCCCCCGCTGTCACTTTCTGGCTGGCCCCAGACCTGATCGGGCGCGTCCGTCAACTGGCCGCGCGCGCCGAACGGTCCCTCGGCGCCAAGGCGCGAGGAGGAAAAGCCCTGAAGGCAAAGCGTGGAATGCGACGGTGTTGCGCGGCCCGCGCGCCGCCAGTCCGGGCCGAAACTCGCGCCCGAGCCGCAGTTGACGATCAGCGGACGGCGCCCGGATGTCACCTCCATCGCAAGGGTCGAGGCATGGGCGTTTTCCGAAGCGCGGCCCGTCGGCGGCGATGCCGCGTCGACGATGACCGTCGTGCGGCCAGCGGCGAGGCGCGCGTAACCCATCGCCAGGCCATGTGCGGTCAGCGCCCGCCCGCCCGCATTCGCCAGTGCCTGATCGAGCCGCCCCTCAAGACCCCGGCCGCCGCCGTGGAAGCGCGCCAGCCCGCCATCGGCATGTCGAAGCGCCCGCAGGGTCGGCGCGATACGGTCGATGGCAGCGATATGATCGGGATGCGGGGTACGGCCCGCTTCGCCCAAGGCGGATGCGGCCCAGGTCAACAGGGTGAAAACCTCAAGCAGCTCCTCGGGGTTGCGGGTCGGCACGCCACCTTCTGCGTCGATCTCACGCGCGCATTCGCGGCCCAAGGCCTCTGCGGCCGCGGCGACGTGACGCTCCATCCCGGTCAGCGCCAGGCCCGCGTAGATCAGACCGGTCAGCGCCTCGAACCGGGGCAGGCCGGGGGCGGCGGTCTTCCAGCGACGCGCGAGAAATATGGTCTGCCGCCCGAGGCAACGAAAGTAGGCATCGGAATCGGTGCGGCTGCGGCCATTGAGGAGAAGAATCGCATGATTGATCCAGCGGATGAGACGCCGACCGGTGAGGTCTGGCGTCCAGCCCGGCCCCGCGCCACGCCCATAGCGGGAGATCCAGTCGAAAACCCAGTCCTGCGCGCGTTTCCGCGCCGGCAGGTCAGCGACGGCGGCGAGATCGTCAAGCCAGGCCGAACCGTGAATCGCCTCCTCGAATCTCGGGTCGGGCACCGGCAGGTCCCAGATCGACCGATCCTTCGATTCGATGAGAAATCCCGCAAAGAGGAAGTTTCCGGCGATCAGTTGGCGGCCACGCGCGAAGGCGCCGATCGTCTTCGGCTCCGGTTGGCTGACGAAGCCCGTGGCGGGGCGGGCCAGTGCGGCAAGACGCGCGTGGAGACGGTCGAAACCCCCGACCGTCGCACGCGGTTGCTTATCGGATCGCGCCACGCCCCAACGTCCTTGCTTTTGCCCCGGCCCATTCACCGGAGATTCTGCCCAGGCCCAGATTAGCCTCCGGCCCGCGCCATGTCACCGCCGAATGGCCGAACTACCCTCAAGACCGGCGGAGAGCCGCGATATAGAACCCGTCCAGCCCGCCATTGTCCGTCCAATCGTCCGGCCGCGTCCGAAGACCGCCCTCGGGCGTCTTCCAATGCGGTTCGATGCCGTCGCGGTCAAATGCCGCCCCGTCAATACTCAGGTCCGCATGACGCGCCAGCGCCGCAGCAATCTGACGCTCGCCCTCCTCGGGCAGAAGCGAACAGGTGGCGTAGACAAGCCGCCCCCCAGGCGCGAGGTGGCTCAGCGCGCTGTCGAGGAGATCGCCCTGAAGGCGCGCGATATCGCGGATCGCGGCGCCGTCGCGGACATGCGGCAGATCGGGATGGCGGCGAATCGTGCCCGTGGCGGAACAGGGCGCGTCGAGCAGGACGGCGTCGAAATCACGCGGGCCGTCCCATGTGAGCGCGTCGGCGGCCACGATGGTCGCCGACAGGCCGCAGCGCGACAGGTTCTCCCGCACCCGCTCCAGCCGGTGTTCGGACAGGTCGAGCGCCGTCACATTGGCCCCGGCGGCGGCAAGCTGCATCGTCTTCCCGCCCGGTGCGGCGCAGAGGTCGAGCACCCTTTCGCCCGGCTGGACGGCCAAAACCTTCGCAGCCAAAGCGGCAGCGGCGTCCTGTACCCACCAATGCCCCGCCTCATAGCCCGGCAGTTCGCTCACCTGATGGCCCACGGGCAGACGCACTGATCCGGTCGGCAATGCCTCGCCGCCGAGCCGCGCGGCCAGCGCGACGGCATCCCCGTCCTTCGGTGTCAGATCCAGTGGCGCGCCCTTGGCATGGGCGGCCTCCATCGCCTGCGTCGCCTTCTTGCCGTAGGCCGACATCAGCCTGCCGCGCAGCCAGCCCGGAAGTTCCGGCGCGGGCAGCCCGGCCCAATAGTCCGGCGCGGTCTCGGACGCGCGGCGCAGGACGGCGTTCACGAGACCGGAGAAACCGTCGAGCTTGTGCGCGCGGGTCGCAGCGACGGCATCGCCGACCACGCCGTGAGGGGCCGCACCTTCAGCGAACATCTCGGTCACCGCGACGCGCAGGATGGTGCGGATTTCGGCCGGCGGATGTTTCCGCATCAGGGGTTTCAACACCCCGTCGGCGCGCGACAGATTGCGGAGCGTGGCAAGGGCCAGTCGTTGCGCCCGCGCGCGATCGGGTGGGGCGAGCGCGGCCAGTGCCCCGCGCTGGATCTGATCGGAAAGCGAGGCGCGATCCTCGATCACCCCCTGAACCAGCCGTACCGCCGCGCCGCGTGCCGTCATGTCTTCGGCCATGCCGTCCCCGATTGCTCTTGCTGCCCCGCCGCCTATATCATGGCCGCGCCCCGGACAAGGACCGCGCCATGACGACGACACCTGAAAATGACCTGCCCCAGGCGGCGAAGCGCGCGCTGGCCGAGGCCGAGGACCGGCGACAAAAGGTCAAGGCGCTCGATCTCCCGGTGGAGCTTGGGGGGCGCGAGGGGCCTGATCCGGTTAGGTTCGGCGACTGGGAAAAGAAGGGGATCGCGGTCGATTTCTGACCTGCCCATCCGTGAAATCACGCACCTTCTTAAGGATTGCCTTCATCGTCGCGCCCTGCCCTGACAAAGCCCACCAGCGCCCAGAATTCCGATCCCGGCAAGGGGCAGGCAGGACAGGAAGATCAACCGCGCGACCGATGCGGCCTCCTCAGGTCCAGCCATCGTGAGAAAGCCCGAAGCGTTGGCCACGATGCCGACATAGGCCGCGCCCAGCGCATAGCCGAGGTGGCTGACCGTCGGCACCGCGCCGGAAAGACGCGCGGATTCCTCCGCCCCGACCAATGCCGTCGAGCGCCGGATCATGAAGGTCCAGGCCATGCCAAAGCCACCGCCTTCCAGCAATGCTGCCAAGGCGATCAGCCAGACCGGGCCGTTCGGCACGGCGTAGAGAAAGACCAGAATGCTCAGCGTCGTCATCGCCATGCCGCCCGCAACCATGGCGCTGTCCAGCCGCGCGGGCGCGCCGCTGACCGTGACGGCAAGCAGCGTCCAGCCGATCGACGAACACGCGACGATATAACCGACGGTCAGTGCGGGAAGCCCATGAATGCGGGTCATCAGGATGGGGCCAAAGGCGGTGATCGCAATCGTTGCCATCGAGAAGCTGAGTATCATCAGAAGCGTCGCGCCCGCGATGCCGCGCGGCTTGGCCGCGCTCTTCGGCAAAAGACGATCCGCCCCGGCACGCCCGTCGCGCCAGAGGAAAAGCGCGAGGCAGGCCACTCCCGCGGCGACCATCGCCGTTGTGCGGAATAAGGCGACACCGATGCCACCGGATGCAATGAGGAGGATCGCCGCGCAAAGGAGGGCGAGGCGATAGAACGGAAAACGCTCGGCCGTCGCCGCCCCGCCCAAGGGCGTGCGCCCTACGGCAAGCGCGATCCAGAGGCCGAGGCCAAGGGCCTGCGCCGCGAAGAACCAGAACCCCGCGCGCCAGGTGCCGTGTTCCACGAACAACCCGCCAATGAGCGGCCCGAGAAAGGCCGAGACGCCCCAGAGCGCCGAAACCGCCGCCAGCGCGCGGGCCACGTAACGGCGCGCGAAAGTCGCATCGATCGCAACGAAAGACATCGAGACAAGCCCGCCGCCGCCGAGACCCTGAAGGACGCGCCCGGCCAGCACCGCCGGCATCGCCGGGGCAAGCGCGCTCATGGCGCAACCCATCGCGAATAGCCCCGCCGCCCCGACCATCGGCAGGCGCAACCCGTAGCGCGTGGCCAAAAGCGCGCTCGCCGCCCCGGCGATGATGGAGCCGATTTCATAAAGCGCGAAGGTCCAGCCGATGAATTCCGGGCCGCCGATCTCGGCCACCATCGCCGGCATCATCGTCGCGATGATCAGACTGTCAGCGGCATGAAGCCAGACCGCCAAGCAGACCAGCGCCAGTTGCAGACGGTCCACGCGCCCCAGGAATTCGCGCCAGGTGACGAAGCCGTCGGCTTGCGTCGCATCGTTCAGCGTCGGATCGGACATGGATGCTTTCCCGGCGACATGTGGTTCGGGGCCGTCACGCAGCACCCATATCCCATCGGCACGAAGAACCCCGGTGGCCAGGCGGATCGGCACGGGGTCACGACACTTGCTTCTTCATTGCAGAAATACCCCCGCCGAAGACATGCCGGGGGGAACGCGTGGCTCCGGCGCGCGCGGGCCGGTCCCGCGGCCGAGGCCGCACTCAAGGCTCAGATTCCCAGCACGTTCATCATGTCATATTCGCCGGGGTTCTTGTCCTGCCCCCAAAGCGCGGCCTTGAGCGCCCCGCGGGCAAAGATCGCGCGGTCGGTCGCGACATGGCGCAGAACGATACGCTCGCCCTCACCTGCGAAAATCACGTCATGCTCGCCAACGATGTCGCCGCCACGGATCGCGGAAAAGCCGATGTGACCACGCTGCCGCGCGCCAGTGATGCCGTCGCGGCCGCTGTCGCGCACGTCGGGAAGGTTGAGCCTGCGGCCATCGGCGGCCGCCTGACCCAGCATCAGTGCTGTGCCCGAGGGCGCATCGACCTTCATGCGGTGATGCGCCTCGACAATCTCGATATCCCAATCGGCATCCAGCGCCTCGGCCACCTTTTGCGTCAGCCGCGTCAGAAGGTTCACGCCGAGGCTCATGTTGCCGGCGCGGACGATGACGGCGTGACGAGCGGCGGCCTTCAGCTTTGCCAGATGCACGGCCTCAAGCCCGGTGGTGCCGATGACATGGACGGCACGCGCCTGTGCGGCCAGCGCGGCGAATTCGACCGTGGCGGCGGGGGCGGTGAAGTCGATCACCGCCTGGGCGCTGGCGAAAGCCTCCAGGGGATCGTCGGTCACGATGACGCCGTTTGCCGCCCCACCCATCGCTTCGCCGAGATCGCGGCCGATCCAAGGGGTGCCGCTGCGTTCGACCGCGCCGACAAGGCGCGCCTTGTCGGAGCCGGAGATGAGCTTGACCAGCATCTGGCCCATGCGGCCCGAGGCACCCGTCACCACGATGCCTGGCAAATCCTGCGCTGGCTGCATGTCATGCTCCTCTGTCGGTCGGCTCGGTTTAGCCGGTCACGGAAGCGTTGGCAAAGCCCCCGTTGCGGGCGAGGCGCGCATGGCCTAAATCGGGCGCATGGCACAGCATCGCACAAGTCCGGGCAACGGCCCTTCGCAACGTCAGCTTCGCGTCGGTGAGGCGATCCGCCGGAGGTTGTCCGAGATCCTCATGCGGGGCGAGGTCCATAATGACGATCTGGCGCGCCATTCGCTCACGGTGGGCGAGGTCAGGATTTCGCCCGATCTGCGCGTCGCGACGGCCTATGTGCTGCCTCTGGGCGGCTCGGGCGGTGAGGAGGCGCTGAAGGCGCTGAACAAGTCCCGGGGCGAGATCCGCCATCTCATCGTGCGCGAGATGACGCTGAAATTCGCGCCGGAACTGCGCTTCATGCTGGATGAGACCTTCGACCAGATGGACAACATGCGCCGGCTTCTGGCCGACGAACGTGTGCAGCGCGACATCGCGAAGCCCGACGATGGCGATGACGATCTGGGCTAGGGTCCTCGCTCTGGTCGCACTCGCGTCCCCGGCGGCGGGAGAGACCTGCACCACACAGGGTTTCGAGGAAATGTCCTATGCCGTCTGCGAGGTGCATGCAGGCGACGATCTGCGGCTGTTCCTGAACGGCCACGACGGCGCCCCCCTGGCCGGGTTCGACCGGGTCGGCGCGGAGCTTACCACCGAGGGGCGCAACCTCGTCTTCGCGATGAATGCGGGCATGTATCACCCCGACCGAAGCCCTGTCGGGCTTTATGTCGAGAAGGGCGAGACCCTGCGCGGGATCGTCACCTCCGCCGGGCCCGGGAACTTCGGCCTTTTGCCGAACGGCGTCTTCTGCATCGGCGACGCCGCCTTCGCCCTGATCGAATCCCGCCGCTATGCCGAGCAGAAGCCCGCCTGCCGGTTCGCGACGCAATCGGGGCCGATGCTGGTGATCGACGGGGCGCTGCATCCGAAGTTCCTGGCGGGATCGGATTCCCTGCACTACCGCAACGGCGTGGGTGTCAGTGCGGATGGCCGCACCGCCTGGTTCGTCATTTCCAACGCGCCGGTGAATTTTCACAGCTTCGCTCGGTTCTTCCGAGACGCGCTGAAAGTGCGGGATGCGCTCTACTTCGATGGCAATATCTCGCGCCTTTATGCGCCGGAAATCGGACGCAACGATCTCGGCTTTCCGATGGGGCCGATCGTCGGGCTTGCGGTGCCTGCGGATTGACGGGCTTCCGGGCTTTCGCTAAGCCGCGCGCTTCGGATCGAAGGGACTGGGCATGGGACGCAAGAAGGGCCGCGACATCTCGGGCTGGCTGGTAGTGGACAAGCCGGCGGGCGTGACCTCGACCGCTGTCGTGAACAAGGTGCGCTGGGCGTTCGACGCGAAGAAGGCGGGCCATGCCGGAACGCTGGACCCCGACGCAACCGGGGTTCTGGCCGTGGCCCTGGGCGAGGCGACGAAGACGGTGCCCTATATCACTGATGCGCTGAAATGCTACCGCTTCGCGGTGCGGCTGGGCGTCGGGACGAATACCGACGATGCCGAGGGCGAGGTGATCGCCACGTCAGAGGCGCGGCCCTCGGACGAAGACATCCGCGCGGCTCTGGCGGCGTTCCGGGGTGCGATTATGCAGGTTCCCCCTCAGTTTTCCGCCGTCAAGGTTGACGGGATGCGCGCCTATGCCCTGGCACGGGCGGGCGAAGAGATGGATCTGGCAGCGCGGGAGCTTTGGGTCGAGAGCCTGGAGATGATCGCCCGGCCCGACGCCGATACGGTCGAACTGGAAATGGTCTGCGGCAAGGGTGGCTATGTCCGGTCCGTCGCCCGCGATCTTGGGGCGGCCCTGGGCTGCTTTGGCCATGTGATCTGGCTGCGCCGCGTATGGTCGGGGCCGTTCGAGGCCTCGGACGGGGTGAGCCTCGATCGGGTCGAGGAACTGGCGAAGACAGAGGCGCTTGACGCGCTCCTCCTGCCGCTGGAGGTCGGACTTGCCGATCTGCCGGAACTGAAGGCGACGCCCGAGGGGGCGGCACGGCTGAAGAACGGCAATCCGGGGATGGTGATCGCCTCGGATGTCGACTGGGGCGACGAGGCCTGGGCGAGCTATCAGGGCCGCGCGGTGGCGGTGGGGACCTACAAGTCGGGCGAACTGCATCCGAGCCGGGTGTTCAATCTTTGAGGCCGGAGCCGGGGGCGCTGCCCCCGGACCCCCGGAATATTTTCAAACAGAAGAAGATCAAAGGGCGAGGCCGGTCTTGCGGCCCTCGTGGAATGCATAGGGCGCCTGACGCGGGGCGGCGGCATCGCCGATCAGGTGGGTCTCGATACCGGCGAGGTCTGCCGAGAGCGGGTCAAAGGCGCGGTTCGTCGTGGACATGACCAGGGCGGAGGCTTCAAGGCAGGATTCCTCTCCGGTCAGCATGTTGCGCAAGCGCACGCCGTTACCCTGCCATTCCAGCATGACATGTTCGGTCAGGAACGCCACGCCGAGTCGCGCGAGGCGCCCGCGCAACGTGCCGTCGGACGAGGTGCGGGACACCTCCTTGCCGATAAAGGCCTCGGGCGTGATGATGCTGACCCGCAGGCCCCGTTCCGCCATGGCCCAGGCAGTTCCGAGGCCGCGCAGGTTGCCGCCTTCGTCATAGAGGATAACGTGATCACCAAGCCTGGCCTCGCGGCGCATGACCGCTTCGGGCGACCAGACATTTCCCTTTTCGATGCCAGGCAGGCGTTCGAATTCGGGAATCCAGCGCTGAAAGCCGTTGTCGTCGGGCAGCGATCCGGTGGCCAGCACCACCGCATCCGGGCGGAGCGCGCGTATGTCGTCCGCATCGGCATAGGCGTTGAGGTGGAGGCGGACCTGAAGCTTCTCGAACTGGCGCTCGTACCAGTCGAGAAGATCCAGTATCTGCGCGCGGCGCGGCTGTTCGCCGGCGAGTCGGAACTGGCCGCCGGTCCGAGGCTGCGCCTCGAAGATATCTACGCGGTGGCCGCGTTCGGCCGCCGTCCGCGCGGCCTCGAGCCCGGCGGGACCGGCACCGACAACGACGATATGGCGGGGTTTGGCGGCCGGGGTGAAGCGGTCGCCGCCCCATTCGAACTCGCGCCCCGCCGAGGGGTTGATAAGGCAGGAAATCCAGTAGTCGCGGCTGCGCCTGCCCCAACACATCTGGTTGCAGGAGATGCAGCCGCGCACATCTTCGGCCCGGCCCTCTGCAGTCTTGTGGGCAAGATGGGGATCGGCGATCTGGCCGCGCACGATGGAGACCAGATCCGCCTGGCCCGAGGCGATCACGCTTTCAGCGTTTTCCGGCGTGCGGATATGCGCCTCGGAGGTAACCTTGGCGTGTTTCAGAACCGCCCTGAGAGTTTCGGTATAGGGTGAGGTCAGCTTTTCGCCGTACAGGAAAGTCGGGATCAGCGGCTCGAAATCCAGATAGCCGCCATATCCGCAGGTGACATAGTCGATATGCCCGGAAGCATCGTGCAGGGCGACGATCTCGGTCAGCGCGTCGCCCTTCAAGGTGACGTCGAACAGGTCCGAGGTGGAAATGGCAAGGCCTATGACGAAATCCTCGCCGCAGGCGCGGCGAATGCCCTCGATGATCGTGCGGGAAAGACGGGTGCGGTTTTCAAGACTGCCGCCCCATTTGTCGGTGCGTTTGTTCGACCATGGCGTCCAGAACTGATCGAGCAGCGAATGGTAGGCGGCCCAGACCTCAACCCCCTGGAAGCCGGCCTTCCGGCAGCGGATCGCGGCGGCGATATGGGCCGCGATCATCTCTTCGATCTCGGCCTCGGTCATGGTGTGGGAGCCGTCGCTGTCGTGATAGGAAGGCCCGCCGGACGGCCCCCAATGCGGCGCGAAGCTGAGGTCGGAATCGCCATGCGCGCCGATATGGTAGAGCTGCTGCAGGATGACCGCGCCCGCCGCCTTCACCGGCTCGGTGACTTTTCGGAAATGCGGGATGACCTCGTCCGTCGAATGCAGGAAGTTGCCGCGCGTCAGGACACCGGTGCGGTGGACGGGCATCGGTTCCGCGACAATCATGCCCGCGCCGCCGAGGGCGCGTTCGAGAAGGTATCCGGCGTAGCGTGGGCCCGGCAGCCCCATGTCGGACATGTTGGCGGTATGCGCGCCGAAGACGATGCGGTTGCGCAGGGTGTGGCCGCGAAGTGCCAGCGGGGACATCAGGTGCGGATGGGTCGTCTCAGTACCAGGCATCGGGCATGTCCGACTTCTTCCTGGCCACGAACGCCGTCAGCGCCTCGTCGATCCCCTCATCCAGCGGCGGCGCCTCGTAGTCGCGCAACCGCTGCTTCCAGAGCCGGTTCGCCCGCGTCGCGGCATCGTCGCTGCCCGCCGCCTCCCATTTCTCGAAAGGCTCGTTGTCGGCGGTTTCCGAATCCCAGAAAGCAGTTTCGTAATTCGCCATCGTATGGGAGCAACCGAAGAAATGATTGCCCGGACCGACTTCGGCGAAAGCATCGACTGCAAGTTCATTGTCGTCGATCTTCACCCCGTCGAGATAGGTATGGAGCGCGCCGCAAAGATCGGTGTCGAGCATGAATTTCTCGTAGGACATCGAGAGAAGGCCGTCGAGGAACCCGGCCGAATGCAGGATGAAATTCGCTCCGCAATGCACGGCGGCGAGCATCGACATCGTGCCTTCGGTCATCGCCTGCGCGTCGGGGAGTTTGGACGTGGTGAAGTTGCCGGAACAGCGCAAGGGCAGGTTCAGGCGTCGCGCAAGCTGGCCGATGACCATGCTGCCGATGGCCGGTTCCGGCGTGCCGAAGGTGGGCGAGCCGGAGCGCAAGGACATCGACGACAGGAAGTTGCCGAAGATGACCGGGGCGCCCTTGCGCTCCAACTGCGTCAGGGCGCAACCCGCCATGGTTTCGGCGAGCGACTGTGCGATGGCGCCCGCGTTCGTCACCGGCCCCATCGCGCCGCCGAGGATGAAAGGCACGATGACGGCGGCCTGGTTCGCGCGCGCATAGGCGCGCAGGCTTTTCGTCATCGTGCCGTCCCAGACCAGCGGCGAGTTCACGTTGACATTACCGAGGATGACGCAATTCTCCTCGACGAAATCCGCACCGAAGGCAATCCGCGCCATGTCGATGCTGTCTTCGCTGCGCTCCTTTGCGGTGACCGACCCCATGAAGGCCCGGTCGGAGTAGCGGATATGGGCATAGACCATGTCGAGGTGGCGCTTGTTCACCGGCACGTCCGTCGGCTCGCAGATCGTGCCGCCGGAATGATGGAACCAGGGCGAGGATTGCGCCAGCTTGATGAAGTTCTCGAAATCCTGAAGCGTGCCGAAGCGGCGGCCGCGGTCGAGGTCCATCACGAATGGCGAGCCATAGGCAGGCGAGAAGACGACGTTCTTGCCGCCGATCCGCACGGAATTCGCGGGATTGCGCGCGTGCTGGGTGAATTCGGGAGGGGCGGAGCGCAGGATCTCGCGCAGCATACCCGGTTCGAACTTCACCAGAACGCCGTCGATCTTGGCACCAGCGGCCTTCCAGAGCCCAAGCGCCTCGTCATCTTCGCGAAACTCGATCCCGGTTTCGGCGAGGATGCGGTCGGCGGCGGCTTCGACCCTGAGAAGGTTCTCTTCCGACAGGATGTCATAGGTCGGGATGTTGCGGGTGATATAGGGGCGGCCCAACCCCGCCGACTTCTGCGCGCGCTCGCGCCGCCGTGCCTCGCGCCCGCCGTGGCGCGCTCTGTGTTCGACAAGATCCGATGCCATGGGACCCTCCCCCGCTCCTGACGATAAGAGCAAATTCTAGGGTCAGGGTCGGTCTCAGGCAAAGTAGCAGGCGCGACATTTGCCGCGCCTCAAATGTCGCTTTGGGTCGGGAGGGGGCCCCGGCGGCAGCCGGGACGGCCCGAAGGGGGCTCGATGCCCCCGAGGGCCGCGCCCTATTCCGCCGCGAGGTCGGAGGCCCAGCCGGAGATCGCCTTGACCTCGAGGAATTCCTCGATGCCCCAGACACCGCCCTCGCGCGCGCGGCCGGAGGACTTCACCCCACCGAAGGGCGCCCCCGCGCCACGGCTCTGGCCGTTCATCTCGACCATGCCGGACTTCAGCGCCAGCGCCAGGCGGTTCCGCCGCGCGCCGTCCTGGGTCTGGACATAGTTTGTCAGCCCATAAGGCGTGTCGTTGGCGATCTTCACCGCCTCGGCCTCATCCTCGAAGGGGATGATCGACAGGACGGGGCCAAAGATCTCCTCGCGCTCGATGGTCATGCCGGGTTTCACGTCCGCAAAGACCGTCGGGCGGACATAATAGCCCTTGTTCATGCCTTCCGGCAGGCCGAGGCCGCCCGCGACCAGTCGCGCGCCTTCGTCGATGCCCTTCTGGATATAGCCCTGGATCTGGTCCCACTGGCGCTTGTTCACCACCGGGCCGATATGGCGGCCATGCTCCGACGCCGGGCCGACCTTGATCGCGCTCGCGACCTCGGCGGCGATGTCCACCGCCTGATCGTAGTACGACCGCTCCACCAGCATCCGCGACGGCGCGTTGCAGCTTTGACCCGAGTTGTTCATCATGTGCAGAACGCCGCGCTTCACGGCCTTGTCGTCGGCATCGGCGAAGATCACGTTGGCGCCCTTGCCGCCAAGCTCCAGCGTCACCCGCTTCAGCGTCTCTGCCGCCGCCTTGGTGATCGCGCGGCCCGCGCGGGTCGATCCGGTGAAGGAAATCATCTCGACATCGGGATGCTCCGACAACCGCGTCCCCACGCCCAGCCCGTCGCCATTCACGAGGTTGAAGACCCCGGCAGGCACACCGGCATCGTGGCAGAACTCCGCGAAGATCAATGCGTTGAGCGGGCTTTCCTCGGACGGTTTCAGCACGCAGGTGCAACCGGCGAGAAGTGCGGGAATGACCTTCAGCGCGATCTGGTTCATCGGCCAGTTCCACGGCGTGATGAGGCCGACAACCCCAATGGGTTCCAGCGCGATCCGGTCGTTCGGCGCATGGGGGCCAAGCGGGCGAACCCACTCGATCTGATCGAAGGCCGTCAGGAAGTTCGTGAGATGCCACGGCAGGCAGGGCGCCTGACTGCCGGTCGCCATGTCGATGGGTGCGCCCATCTCAAGCGAGATTGCCTCGGCCATCTCATCCTTGCGCTTCTCATACTGCTCCAGAATGCGCGCGACGATGGCCCTGCGTTCGGCGGGCGGCGTCGCGGCCCAGGCCGGGAAGGCGGCCTTGGCGGCGGCCACGGCGCGGTCGGTATCGGCGGCGGAGCCGAGCGAAATCACCGCGCAGGGCTCTTCGGTCGAGGGGTCGATGACCGGATGATCCGTCGGCTGAAGCGGCTGAACCCAGGCTCCCCCGATGTAGAAGTCGCGTTTCTCAATCATGGTGCACCTCATTCTCTGTCGCGGGCGAGACTGCCAGCGCCGCAGAGTCGCGGCAAGGGGATACCAGAAATTTGATCAAATGCCGCTGCGCGCTTTCGCCCCACCGGTTTCATCGCCGCGCGGGGTGTACTTCCGCAGGGCCGGGCATATGTTCCCTTCGAATACGTCAAAACCGAAAGGACACACCATGGGCTTGCGCATCAACGATACCGTTCCGAATTTCACTGCCGCGACCGATCAGGGCGACATCAAGTTCCACGACTGGATCGGCGACCAGTGGGCGATCCTCTTTTCGCATCCGAAGGATTTCACCCCCGTCTGCACCACCGAATTCGGCGCCGTCGCGCAGCTCGCCGCTGAATGGGCGAAGCGCAACACCAAGGTGATCGGCCTTTCCGTCGATGGCGTCGAGGAGCACAAGCGCTGGAAGGCCGATATCGAGTCGACCGCGAAGGCGCCTGCCGGTTTCCCGATCATCGCCGATCAGGATCTTGCCGTGTCCAAGGCCTTCGACATGCTCCCGGCCGAGGCCTACCTGCCCGGCAACGCCACCGCGAATGACAGTGCGACGGTGCGCGCGGTCTTCATCATCGGGCCGGACAAGAAGCTGAAGCTCTCGATGATCTACCCGATGAACGTCGGCCGCAACTTCGCCGAGGTGCTGCGCGCGCTCGACGGGCTTCAGACCGCGAACGGCAAGGGCGTGGCGACACCCGCGAACTGGGAAGTCGGTCAGGACGTGATCGTGCCGACCGCGGTCAGCGATGCGGATGCCGAGAAGAAGTTCGGCAAGATCAACAAGGTCCTGCCCTATCTGCGCTACGCCAAGCTGCCGGGCTGACGCCGGACTGTTTCCCAAACCATGAACCCCGCGCTTCGGCGCGGGGTTTTCGTTTCCGGCGCATGGCTAGCCATGCGGAAGACGCATAGCGACCTTGGCCATTACGAGGATTGTGCAGTTGCAGCATGACGCACATGTTAGCGGCAACGGCGCAGAAAAATGAACGCGCCACAGGAAATGAGGTTTTGAAATGGCTTATGTAACTTCCCATCGCGCTTCGCGCTTTTCGTTCACCGAGTTCGCCGCGCACTCCCTCGCCTCGATCAAAGAGGCAAATGCCCGCCGCGCCGTCTACAACCGGACGCTGGGCGAACTTCGCACTATGACCGACCGCGATCTCGCGGATATCGGCATCGGTCGGGTGCAGATCGAGGACATCGCCTACGAAGCGGCTTACGGCAAGTAAGCGACAGGTTTCACCCTGGCCCCTCCTCCCTCGGGCTCCGGGTTCCGGCAGGGCGATCTCCTCCCTCGCTCTGCCGCCCTATCGGCCCGTGGCACCCGCCATGGGCCTTTTCTTTGCCGCGCGACACGCGGTGCGCAAACGAAAAGGCCCCGGCGTTTCCGCCGGGACCCTCTTTGCAATCACTGTAAAGACCGTCAGCCTTATTCGGCGTCAGCCTTTTCGCTCTTCTCGGGGGCGATTTCCTCGCCGGTTTCCTGATCGACCATCTTCATGCCAAGGCGGACCTTGCCGCGATCGTCGAAGCCCAGAAGCTTGACCTTCACTTCCTGGCCTTCCTTCAGGATCTCGTTCGGATGGGTCAGGCGCTTGTTGGCGATCTGGGACACGTGGACCAGACCGTCACGCTTGCCGAAGAAGTTCACGAAGGCGCCGAAATCGACGAGCTTCACGACCTTGCCGGTGTAGATCTTGCCCTCTTCCGGCTCTGCCACGATCGAATAGATCATGTCATAGGCCTTCTTGATGGCTTCGGCATTGGCCGAGGCGATCTTGATGACGCCATCGTCGTTGATGTCGACCTTGGCGCCCGAGGTTTCCACGATCTCGCGGATGACCTTGCCGCCCGAGCCGATCACTTCCCGGATCTTGTCGGTCGGGATCGTCATCGTCTCGATGCGCGGGGCATGGGCGGAGAACTCGCTCCGGCCCTGGGTCAGGGCTTTCGCCATCTCGCCAAGGATGTGCAGACGGCCGTCTTTCGCCTGCGCCAGCGCCTGCTCCATGATCGCCGGTGTGATGCCCGCGACCTTGATGTCCATCTGGAGCGAGGTGATGCCGGCTTCGGTGCCCGCGACCTTGAAGTCCATGTCGCCGAGGTGATCCTCGTCGCCAAGGATGTCGGTCAGAACGGCATACTTGCCGTCATCTTCGAGGATCAGACCCATCGCGACACCCGCGACCGGCGCTTTCAGCGGCACGCCCGCATCCATCATCGACAGCGACGACCCGCAAACCGTGGCCATCGAGGACGACCCGTTCGATTCCGTGATCTCCGACACGATGCGGATCGTGTAGGGGAAATCGGTCGGCGCCGGCAGAACCGCCTGAAGTGCGCGCCAGGCAAGCTTGCCGTGGCCAATCTCGCGACGGCCCGGAGGACCGAAGCGGCCAACCTCGCCGACCGAATAGGGCGGGAAGTTGTAGTGCAGCAGGAAGTTGGACCGCCAGTTGCCGTGCAGCGCGTCGATGATCTGCTCATCCTCGCCGGTGCCAAGCGTGGTGATGACAAGGCCCTGCGTCTCACCACGGGTGAACAGCGATGAGCCGTGCGTGCGCGGCAGGATGCCGACTTCCGACACGATCGGACGGACCGTCTTGGTGTCACGGCCGTCGATGCGAATGCCGTTCTTGACAACATCGCCGCGCAGGATGCTGGATTCCAGCTTCTTGATCGCGGAGCCGAGATTTTCATCGGCCTTCTCTTCGTCCGACAGCGCGTCCTTGATCGCGGTCACGGCGGCAGAGATCGCATTCGTGCGCTCCTGCTTGTCGCGGATCGCGAAGGCGGCGCGCATCTGCTTTTCGCCGGCTTTCTTCACCTTGGCGTAAAGCTTCGAGTAATCGGCCGGCTGATAGTCGAACGGCTCTTTCGCGGCAGCCTCGGCGAAGTCGATGATGAGGTCGATCACCGGCTGCATCGCGTCATGGCCGAACTTCACTGCGCCCAGCATCTCGGCTTCCGAAAGCTCATAGGCTTCCGATTCCACCATCATCACGGCGTCCTTGGTGCCCGCGACGACAAGGTCGAGCCGCTGCTCGGGGTTCGAGCGGAGCTGGTCCATGTCGCTGACTTCGGGGTTCAGCACGTATTCGCCGTTCGAGAAACCGACGCGGCAGGCGCCGATCGGCCCCATGAAGGGCACGCCCGAAATCGTCAGCGCAGCCGACGCGGCGATCATCGCCACCATGTCGGGGTCGTTGACGAGGTCGTGCGACAGCACGGTGCAGATCACCAGCACTTCATTCTTGAAGCCCGGCACGAAGAGCGGGCGGATCGGACGGTCGATCAGGCGCGAGGTCAGCGTCTCTTTCTCGCTCGGACGGCCTTCGCGCTTGAAGAACCCACCGGGGATCTTGCCGGCGGAATAGGTCTTTTCCTGGTAGTGCACGGTCAGGGGGAAGAAGTCCTGGCCCGGCTTCGCCTGCTTGGCGAAGGTCACGTTGGCCATGACGGAGGTCTCGCCGAGCGTGGCAACAACCGAACCGTCGGCCTGACGGGCGATCTTCCCCGTTTCCAGCGAGAGCTCTTCTTGGCCCCACTGGATGGATTTCTTGGTCACATTGAACATATGTCGTTTCCTCAAGGGAGCACCCACGGGCGTATCCCGTGTCTCCCATTTCCAAATAGCGGCCCCATTGCCGCCGCCCCCAATCCTATCGCATGCGCCCGGGGGCAGGGCTCACGTCACAGATTGCGCGCGTTTACAGCAAAAGCCGCGGGTTGGGAAGGGGTGGGTTGGAGGGTGGCCGATTGCGACGGCAGGTTTGCGGGCCATTTCCGCCGCTAACATACTCGATCCGAATGTCAGCTTCCGACGCGATGCATTTCAAAGCGCATATCTTGTAAAGCGATTGGGCAGAAACGCTCATTTCAACACAGAAGTCGTCTAATGGTTGCTTAGTCAGACCAAGTCGAACGAGGCAATGTCTTTACCGCTTGAGAAAGAGCCCAACATCGACCAGTTTGGTTCGGGTTTTTTTGCTTGATGAACCATCACAATCCGACAGTGATCGCTGTCGCCGCATTGCCAAGAAAGGTTGCACATTTTGGATTGGACCCCTCTCGTAAAGGAGTTTGTGACGCTGCTGGTCGTCATTGACCCAGTGGGTTCGATCCCGGTCTTTCTGTTCGCCGTTCACAACGTGCCGCGTGGGCTGCACCGCAGCTTCGCTCTACGTGCCGTCGTGATCGCCGGTCTGGTTCTCCTCGCATTCCTCGTTGGCGGTCAGGTTCTTCTTGAAACGCTGGGCCTCCGTCTCGGCTCGTTCCAGATCGCCGGCGGCATTATCCTCTTTCTGTTCGCGATGACCATGATCTTTGGCGAATCCAAACCCGCTCGAGAAATCGAGGAGGCTGAGCGCGATCACCTCGCTGGCGCCGTGTTCCCGCTCGCAATGCCCTCCATTGCCTCTCCCGGCGCGATGCTGGCCATCGTGATCCTGACCGACAACCACACCGAAACCATCACCGAGCAGGCCGTCACGGCCGGGCTCTTGGTACTTGTTCTGGTTCTGACATTGACGCTTCTTTTGGCAGCGACCTTCGTCCATCGAGTGATCGGGAACACGGGTGCCAGTGTAATCAGCCGCGTTATGGGGATTGTCCTTGCCACCATCGCCGTCGATGCAATCCTGGGCGGGCTAAACGCGCTTGGAGTTCTCGACGTAGCGCCGCCGACGATGGAGAGTCCGCTGACCGAGTCGATCCAGAAAGGGGGTATTCTCAGAACATCGGTCCGCAACGGTTCCGTCGTTGCGCTGGGAGCCCCCTTCCCCTTTTGAGACGCCACTCCGGGCAGATCCAGATCCTGCTAGAATCCTGTTCAGTTACCTATGCATTCACAGACCGGACATTCGCCGCGCCTAATCGAAGGTCGTAGAAGGGCGCAAAGCGGCTCATCTAACCAAAACGCCCGCACCTTTCGGCACGGGCGTTCCAATCCGTCAGCCGGACCGACTTAGCGGCGGATGCCGAGGCGCTGGATCAGGTTCTGATAGCGCGCGTCGTCGTTCTTCTTGAGGTAGTCGAGAAGCTTGCGGCGCTGGGCGACCATCATCAGCAGACCACGGCGCGAATGGTTGTCCTTCGCATGGCTCTTGAAATGCTCGGTCAGCGTGGTGATGCGCGAGGTGAGGATGGCAACCTGAACTTCGGGCGAGCCGGTGTCGCCTTCCTTGGTCGCGAATTCCTTCATGACGCGGGCTTTTTCTTCAACCGTAATCGACATCGGGGTCTCCTTCTCAAAAGGGGTTATGGCTCAGGCCGGGATGTCGTCCAGCAAGGCCCGTGGAGGTCTCCGCCACAGGGCGGATGCGCGCCTATAGGGGGAATCGGCCCAAAAGGAAAGCGGGAATCACTGCCTCACCCCGTCGCGGCCCTCAGAAGAATATCCGCCGGGTCGATATGATCCGCGCCAAAGACCTGCGCCACGGCCAGCCCGTCGATCAGGATGCGCGCGGCGGCGCCCGCCGTCTCGGGCTGTTCGACCGTCACCGCAGGATCGGGATGGGCGCGGGGATCGTAGAGCAGGACAAGCCTGTCCGCCGCAGGATCATAGTCGCCGATCGTCGCGATCCCGCCGCCGTCGCCAAGCCAGTCATGCAGGGTGAACTCATCCGCACCACTGCCGCCGGTGGCCCAGTCATCATGACCGGAAAGGATCGTGTCATCCCCCGCCCCGCCATTGAGATAGTCGCGCCCGTCCGTATCCGGCTGACCGTCGCCCGAGACATGCCCGTCCAGCCGGTCGTTGCCGTCACCGCCCATCAGCGTGTCCTGTCCCGCGCCGCCGATCAGCGTATCGTTACCGAGCGCGCCCAGAAGCGCGTCATCGCCCGCCCCGCCATCAAGACGATCGTCGCCGCCACCGCCGACAAGACTGTCCTGGCCGTCGCCGCCGTCAAGCGTATCTTCACCTTCCTGTCCGGCAAGACTGTCATCGCCCGCGCCGCCCGACAGGCGGTCCGCACCGTCGCCGCCCCGAAGCGTATCCGCGCCGGTGCCGCCATGCAGCGTGTCATCGCCCGCGCCGCCCCAAAGATCGTCCGCGCCATCGCCGCCGAGGATGCTGTCGTCCCCGCCATAGCCGTTGACCTGATCGTCGCCCGCACCGGCGTCGATCAGGTCATCCGACACCGTACCCTCCGGATCGCCGGAGAGCATGTCGGCCTCGTCCGTGCCCTGGATAGCGGTTCCAACCTCGGCGGACGGTGTATCCTCACCGTCGGCGTCGTCATTCTCATCGTCGTCAGCCCGGCCGAGGCCGGTGAAATCCACGCTCATCCCGACGGCGAGCAGCCCGAAGAGCCCCGCGAACATCAGCATTGTCGTACCCCTGTTTGCCCGCACTCAGGGCGGAACATCCCGCGACCCTTCTGGCGGAGGAACGGTTAAGACGGCGGTAACGGCGGGCAGATGCCTCGAATTGTGGGCACTTCGCGGGGGCCGGTCAGTCCCAGCGTCGAAGGTCCACCGCATTGCCGACATAGAGCGGGTGGCGCGGGTGGCCGTGTTTCGTCAGGCCCAGATGAAAAAGCGGCAGGCCCGTCGCCTGCAAGAGGCCGTGCATCCGTTCGCCCTCGCCCCGGAACCCGCCGTGAACGCCCCAACCGCAGAGGATTCTTCCGGCACTCTCGACGGCGCGCAACAGCTCCGCCTCGTTCCCGGCCCCGACCGGATCGGCGGCCTTGCGCAGCTCCTGCGGCCGGGTGGCGCGAAAGGCGAAGAGGTTGAGGATATCCACCCCGCCGAAACCGCCGCGCCGCGCCCGCCCCTCGCAGCGGGCGATGGTGGGATCGTTGCGCAACTCCGTCGCGGTCGAGGGGTTGAGCATCACGCAGGCGAGCCGCGCCCCCGGCCCCCAGCTCCGCGACAGCCGGTAACGGTAGGCCCCGCAGTCCGAATAAAGCGCCTCGGACTTCGTATCGCCCGCCTCATGCCGCCGCAGGATCAACGGAACGGCACCGGCGCGGTGAAGGTCATCCCGCGCCCGGTCTCCGGATGACTGAGGCGCAGGCTTTCGGCATGAAGCATCAGCCGGGGAAAATCCCGCGCGGCCCCCGTCGCATAAAGCGGATCGCCGAGGATCGGATGGCCGAGCGCCTGCATGTGAACGCGCAGCTGATGGCTGCGCCCGGTCAGCGGGAAAAGCCGGACGCGCGTGATGTCGCCGTCATAGCCCAGCACCTTCCAGTCGGTCTGCGCCGGTTTGCCGGTCTCATGGTTCACATGCTGAAGCGGGCGGTTCGGCCAATCGACGATCAGCGGCAGATCGACCGTGCCCTCCTTCGGCTCCAGCCGCCCCCAAAGCCGCGCGCGATACGCCTTGCGGGTCCTCCGCGCCTCGAATTGCGCGGAAAGGTCGCGCTGCGCGTGCCGGGTGAGCGCGAAGACGATCACGCCCGAGGTATCGCGGTCGAGCCGGTGGACCAGAAGCGCATCCGGATAGACACTGTGCAGGCGGGAAATGAGGCAATCCGCCAGATCCTCGCCCTTGCCCGGCACGGTCAGAAGCCCGGCGGGCTTGTCCACCAGAACGATCGCATGATCGGCATGGATCAGGCGCAGGGGCGCGTCGGGCGGGGTGTAGTCAGGATCGATCATGGCGGCGGGGATAGCAGCGGGGCGGCGCGCGGGCAATCGGGGAGACGCTTCCCCGGCCAGTGGTTCCAGGCCGAAAGCGGCTTGCACCAGAACTGGATGCGCGACTACGATCCGACGACGGGGCGGTACTCGAGGCCGATCCGCTGGGGCTGGTCGATGGGGCGAGCGTCTATGGGTACGCACGGCAGAACCCGGGGCGTTTCAATGATAAGCTCGGTCTCTTCGTCGGGCCACGGATGTCGCCAAGCATTGATCCCATCCCAGGCCTAATGTGTGTGGAAGATAGCGATTCCTGTTGGGAACAGTATCGCGAATTGATGGAATTGGTGAACGAGGTAATGGCGGATCCGCCAACTGGAGCCGATCGAAATCATAAACGACGCGATCCGCGAGTATAATGAAGGTGTCGGGCGTCAGCCCACAAATCCCCGAGATATATGAAGCGCCAGGACGAGGAGGTGATTGGGACAAATGGTTCAGGGACGTTCCGACAACGGAGAGCGATACCGTCACCTGAGAGTACGATTCCGCTTTGACTTCTTCCCTCTTACTGCGATACCGGGACCCCAACCTATATAGTTGTATGGTTTTGGTGGAGGTGGATCCTCACAAGTCCTTCCGCTCATTCTTTCAGACATGAATTCTATCGCGGTCTTAAGGAGATTATCATGCGAGAGTGCAAAGATTTTAAAGCAATTCAGACGTTCGCTGAAATCTCTTTGAGGCTAACACCGCGTTCGGATTAGCGTAAACGGACAGTCTTATGCTTATCTTCAATCCAAAATCGGGAAGGAAAATCTAACATTGCCATGACGTTCGTCTCGTACTTCGAAAGCGCGTTGGTCGACTTGGATGAAGACGAAAGGCAGAAACATTGAGATTTCTATGATGGGCGGTGAAACTCCTGATTGATCGCACGTGGATAACGACTCGCTCGAGTCACGTCAGCTGCACTGAGAGAGTACTTCGGACTGGCAGCTGCCGCTCGGTCGAGAGAGACGAGATCTTCTATGTCCGCACCGACCATATCGGCCGGCCGGTTTTGCGACCAACGACCTCGGCGTGAAGGTCTGGGAGCGCCAGCTACCTGCCCTTCGGCGGCGTCCACGTCGCCACCGGCGGCATCGACCTGCGGTTCCCCGGCCAGTGGTTCCAGGCCGAACGCGGCTTGCACCAGAACTGGATGCGCGACTACGATCCGACCACAGCGAGCCGTAGCGTGCGCATTCATTGCGCACCATGCCGCCAGCGCGACGGCGAAGCGTAGGGCGGGGTTAACCCCGCCGCCACGGCTCGACATGGCCCCCATTGCCGGGGAACAGGCCTGCAACCGCGCGCGCGCTCCGTAGCTACGGATACCCTACGCAAACCCTACGGGAAACCGACGTGATCCCTACGGCCCCGGTCTCACACAATCCGGTGCCCCGCCGCCTTCAGCCGCCGGGCGATCTCGGCGATATGGGCGGGGGTCGTCTCGCAGCAGCCGCCGATGATCGTGGCGCCCATGCCGACCCAGCGCATCGCGAAATCGGCGTAGAGGTCCGGCGTCATCTCGGGGCGGGCATGGAGCGTGTCAACGGTGGGGCTGTCCTTCAGGAACTCCTTGGTGATCTGCTGGAAGCCGTTGGCATAGGCGCCGTAGGGCAGGCCGAAGCCCTGAAAGACGGTGAGAGCCGCTGCCATCGCCTCGGGCGCGGAGCAGTTGGCCAGCACCGCGCCCGCGCGCCCCGCGACGATGGGCGCAAGATCCGCGACAGCCTCGCCCGAGCGCAGGCGCGCGCCGTCGTGATCGTCCACGGTCACTGACAGCCAGACCGGCTTGCCGCCCCGGAGTGCGCCTTCCAGAACGGCCCGCGCATGGGCGAGCGAGGCCACGGTTTCGGCCAGGAAGAGATCGACGGCAGGGGCGAGCAATCTTGCGATTTCGGCATATTTAGACACGGATTCTGCATGAGGCGGATGGGTGTCGGGCCGGTAGGAGGCGACGAGGGGCCCGAGCGATCCCGCGATCCGGCCGGAGCCATGCGCGGCACGGGCGGCGGCGGCCTCGGCCAGCGCCTGCATGTGCAGGGCGGCGAAGCGGTCGTCGAGGCCGAACTTCACCAGCCGGTCGTGATGGATCGCATAGGTGTTCGTCGTCGCGACGCTTGCGCCGGCGTCGAAATACTCCTCATGCACCTGCCGGACGAGGCCGGGATGGTCGATCATCACCTGCGTCGACCAGAGCGGCGTCGGCGCATCGCCGGACCGCGCCACCAGTTCCTGCCCCATGCCGCCGTCGAGAAGAACGATATCGGTCATGCCTCACTCCCACATCAGGCGGGCGGCGAGGCCCGCGAATATCACACTTGCAGCCTTGTTGAGGCCCGAAAGACGCCGCCCGAGCGATTGCCCGAGCGCCCCGGCAAGCGCGCCGTAGCCCATGGTGATGACGGTGCCGGTCGCCGTGAAGATGCCGCCGAGAAGGACGATCTGCTGCCAGACCGGACCGTAGCCAGCATGGGTGAACTGCGGCAGGAAGGCGAGGATGAAAAGGATCACCTTGGGGTTCAGCGCATTGGCGAGAAAACCGCGCAGGAAGGCGCGGGACGGGCGAATGGCGCCATCGCCCTGCACCTCGGCGGGGCCGGAACGCCAGGTCGTGACGGCGAGCCAGAGAAGATAGGCGGCCCCCGCATAACGGATCGCGGTCAGGGCGCCGGGATGGGCAGCGATCAGCGCGGCCAACCCGAGAGCGGCGAGCGAGACATGCATCGCCCCGCCCAAGCCGACGCCGAGGCCCGCCGCCATGCCGGCGCGCGGCCCACCCTTCAGCCCCGAGGCCGTGGCGAACATCACATCCGCCCCCGGCGACAGGTTGAGCGCAAGACCTGCGGCGAGGAACGCCAGAAGCTCCGCCGTCGGATAGCTGTGAATGAGGTCCCACATGATGTTTCCCTTGACCTACCAGCCGCCGCTTTGCGGCAGGCCATCGTCGAGGTCGTAATAGTCGCCCTTTGACGCGACGAAGATATGTTCAGCGAGCCGTCCGCCGGTCGGTCCGGTGACGCACCCCGCCTCGACCGAGAACTCGCCTGCGGCGGAGCGGAACCAGAGGCTCGACCCGCATCTGCCGCAAAAGCCCCGGCGGCCCTTTCCCGGCGTCTCATAGTCTGTCAGCGTCTCGCGGCGGTGCCAGTGGATCTGCGCCTCATCGGCGTCGAAGGAGGCGGAATAGTGGCCGGAAAGCTTGCGGCATTGGGTGCAATGGCAGGCAGTGATGTCGCCCGTGGGGCCGGGAAGGTCGAAGGCGTTGCCACCGCAAAGACAGGCGCAAGAGAGCCGCTTTGGCGCAAGGGAGGCCGGCGGTGGCGGGCCCTCGGGGCTGTAATAGTCGCCCGCGTCGACCTTGTGGATCTGCTCCGCGATGGTGAGGCCCGTCAACCCGTCCAGGGCACCCGCGGCAAAGGAGATGCGCGCCACGCCGTCCGGCTTCCAGAAAAGGCTTGCGCCGCACTGAGCGCAGAATCCGCGCCTGGCGACGGGCGAGGCGCGATACCATGCGAGTGTCGCCTCCTCCCTCAGCCGGAAGCGGTCGAGCGGAACCGAGCTGGCGGCCCAGTAATGGCCGGAGGTCCTACGGCACTGCGTGCAGTGACAGGCGATGACGGGACGCAAGGGCGCACCAGCCTCGAACGCGACGCCGCCGCAAAGGCAGGAACCGTGATGCGTCCGGGCCTCCATTGTCAGATCCTTCGGAAGACGGAGGCGAGGATCGCGGCCAGCGCCGCGCCATCCGCCTCGGTGAAAGCATCCGGCTGATTGCTGTCGATATCGAAGACGCCAAGGAGCCGACCGCCCGCGCCGAAGACCGGCAGGACGATCTCCGACCGGGTGGAGGAGGCGCAGGCGATGTGGCCGGCGAAGGCATTGACATCTGGCACGATCTGGATGTCCCCGGTGCGGGCCGCCGCGCCGCAGACGCCCCGTGAGAAGGGGATGACGAGGCAGCCGTGGCCGCCTTGATAGGGCCCGATCTTCAGAAGCTCCGGCTCTGTGACGCGGTAAAAGCCGGTCCAGTCGAAGCGGCGGTCGGCATGATGCACCTCACAGGCGACGGTGGCCATGAGGGCGACTTCGTCGGTTTCGCCCTCGGTCAGGCTGTTAAGGGTTTTCTCGAGTGTCCGATAATCGACCTGCATGTGGTGCCTTTCGCTGGCGGCCGGGGGCTGTCTGCCCCCGGACCCCCGAGGGTATTTGGGCAATGAAGAAGCTACGGGCGTTCGATGGCGATCGCCGTGCCTTCGCCGCCGCCGATGCAGATCGCGGCAATCCCGCGTTTCAGGCCGCGTCTTTCGAGGGCGTTGAGAAGGGTGACGATGATCCGCGCACCCGAGGCACCGATCGGATGGCCCAGGGCGCAGGCGCCGCCGTTCACGTTCATCTTCGCGTGGCTGATACCCATCTCCTGCATGAAGGCCATGGGGACGACGGCGAAGGCCTCATTAACCTCCCAGAGGTCGACGTCTTCCTTGCGCCAGCCGAGACGGTCGAGGAGCCTTTTGGCCGCCGGGATCGGCGCCGTGGGGAAATCTGCGGGGGCCTGGGCATGGCTCGCATGGCCGAGGACGCGGGCACGCGGTGTCAGACCGGCGGCTTCCGCAGCACGGGAGGTGGCGAGAAGGAGGGCGGCGGCGCCGTCGGAGATCGAGGAGGAGTTGGCCGCCGTCACGGTGCCGTCCTTGCGAAAGGCGGGTTTCAGCGTCGGTATCTTTTCGGGACGTGCGTTGCCGGGCTGTTCGTCTGCGTCGACGGTGATGTCGCCCTTGCGCGAGGCGACAATCATCGGCGCGATCTCGCGCGCGAAAGCGCCTGACCTCTGGGCCTCAAGCGCGCGGGAGAGCGAGGCGATCGCGTAATCGTCCTGGGTGGCGCGGGTGAACTGGAAGGCGGCGGCGCAATCCTCGGCGAAGGTGCCCATGAGGCGGCCCTTGTCGTAGGCATCCTCAAGCCCGTCGAGGAACATGTGGTCGATGGCCTGCGCATGGCCGAGCCGCGCGCCGGAGCGCATCTTCGGCAAGAGGTAGGGCGCGTTGGTCATGCTCTCCATCCCGCCCGCGACCATGATCCCGGTCCGCCCGAGTGCCAGCTGATCGAAGGCGATCATCGCCGCCTTCATGCCGGAGCCGCACATCTTGTTGAGCGTCGTAGCCGGGACACCTTCCGCAAGGCCCGCCTTGAACCCGGCCTGCCGCGCCGGGGCCTGGCCTTGACCGGCAGGCAGGACGCAGCCCATCAGAAGCTCTTCGATCTGATCGGCGCGCGCACCGGCATCGGAAATGGCTGCAGCGATGGCAGCAGCACCAAGGTCGGCGGCGTCGACACCGGCGAAGGCGCCCTGAAACCCGCCCATCGCGGTGCGCGCCGCGCCACAGATCACCACCTCATCGTCCATATCGACCTCCAGTCTCTCAGCACCGGCATACAGAATAGTAAGGATTGCCGTCTAGCGTTTCCGGGGCAGCAGAGGATGGAATGCGATGGATCTGAGCATGAGCGATGCGGATGGTGTCACGGTCGTGCGCGTCGCTGACGCCAGGATCGATGCCGCCGTGGCGATTCAGTTCAAGGATGCGATGCGGGAATTGACGGGCTCCGCACAGGACAGGGTCGTTCTCGATCTGGGTGCGGTGACCTTCATCGACAGTTCGGGCCTCGGCGCAATCGTCTCGGTGCTGAAGTTTCTCGCACCCGTCCGGCGACTTGAACTGGCGGCGCTGACTCCGAATGTGGAGCGGGTGTTCCGGCTCACGCGAATGAACGAGGTGTTCCGGATCCTGCCCTCCAGCCCGGGCGCGGACACCGCCAATGCAAGCTGAAGACCGCCGCTGCGAGGGGCCCCTGCGCTACCGACTGCGCTTCGCCGCCGAACCAGTGGCGGTGCGGGCGGCACTTCGTGGTGCGGTGGCGCGATTCGCGCGACGGCTTGGCGCGCAGGATGCCGGGGCGCTGGAACTGGCCCTTGCCGAAGCGCTGAACAATATTGTGGAGCATGCCTATGCCGGCCGAAGCGGCAGCATTTCGCTGAGCGTCGAGGCGCGTCAGCAAACGCTCCTGTGCCGGATCGTCGATCAGGGGCGCGAGATGCCTGGCCTGACCCCGCCGCCCAGACCTTCGTCGGCCGCCGTTGCAGCGGAGCACGATCTCCTGAGTGAAGGAGGCTGGGGCTGGCATCTCATTCGAAGTCTGACACGGGATCTCGTCTATTCCCGCGTGGGCGACGAGAACCGGCTCCATTTTCGGATCGACTTCGCCTCGGCCAGGGTCGAAGATCAAGCGCAGTCCTGAATCCGGCACCTGTCCCGGCGACACGCCTGCGTCCGGCAAGATCGGCGGATTTGCGCCAGTTTCGGCAGCTTGCCGCCGAGAACTGCGGGCCGCCTGGAACCTCCGGCGCGAATATGGCGTTTAGGCTGTATGATCGGGCCAATCACCTGGAGGTTTCCCATGAACAAAATCATTTTTGCGCTGCCCCTCGCGCTTACCCTCGCTGCCTGCCAGACGACGAGCGATCAGACCGTCGCCACAGGCGCGCTGACCGGCGCGGCCGTCGGCGCGATTGCCTCGGACAAGGGCGATAAACTCGAAGGCGCGCTTCTCGGCGGTGCAGCGGGCGCGGCGGTCGGCAGTCTTGTCGGTCAGGCCAACCAGCCGCAGCAGTGCATCTACCGCTATCCGGACGGCCGCACCTATCGCGCGGCCTGTCCGTAAGTCTGGATAACTTGTGCGCGTTCAGGCGCGCACAAGTTTTTCGTATTCGCTGGCCACCCGCTTGGTCAGTTCGCCGACTTCAAAATTGTAATCGCCGATCTGGCCGACGGGGGTGACCTCTGCCGCCGTACCGGTCAGCCAGCACTGTTCAAAGCTTTCAAGCTCCTCCGGCATGATGTGCCGCTCATGGACCTTGACCTGCATGTTCTTCAGCATCCCGATCACCGTCTGCCGCGTCAGGCCATTCAGGAAGCAATCCGGCTTCGGAGTGTGAACCTCACCATTCTTGACGAAGAAGATATTGGCGCCGGTCGCCTCGGCGACATAGCCGCGGTAGTCGAACATCATCGCGTCGGAGCAGCCCTTAGCCTCGGCTGCATGTTTCGACATGGTGCAGATCATGTAGAGACCCGCCGCCTTGGCCTCTGACGGGATCGTCTCGGGCGACGGGCGCTTCCATTTCGAGATGTCGAGCTTGGCGCCGCGCGTCTTCGCGTCGCCGTAATAGTTGCCCCATTCCCAGCCGGCGACCGCCAGCCGCACCGGGTTGCGGCGGGCGGAAACCCCCATGTCCTCGCCCGCGCCGCGCCAGGCAAGCGCGCGGACATAGGCGTTGGTCCAGCCGTTGGCCTTCAGCATGGCCTCCTTGGCGGCGTCGATTTCCTCGGCGGTGTAGGGGATTTGCATGTCCAGAAGTTCACCGGACCGCAGCAGGCGCTTGGAATGCTCGTGGCCCTTGAAGATCTTGCCGTCGTAGCACCGCTCCCCCTCGAAGACCGAGGAGGCATAGTGCAGCGCGTGGGTCAGGACATGGACCTTTGCGTCGCGCCAGTCGACCAGTGTGCCGTCCATCCAGATCTTGCCGTCGCGGTCGTCATAAGCCCCAGCCATGTCATCCTCCTCGGGCGCACCCGTTTGCAAATATTGCGCATACTAGGTCCGATTCGGACATAATATTGCGCGAATTCGGCCATTCGCTATCAATTGATTCTTGGAAAGTCAACAACACTGACATAAAATCGGGTCGAGGTGGCGACGGAAGGCAATATGGAAGTCAGCAGGGGGGAGACAGGCGGCGGCGAAAGCCTGCTGTTCTTGACAGACGAACAGCTCCGCAAGGGAATCGAGGCGATGTTCTTCGCCTACCGCGCCTTCACGGCCGATCCCGACCGTATACTCGAGAATTACGAATATGGCCGCGCCCATCACCGCGCGATCCATTTCATCAACCGCCAGCCGGGGCTCACGGTGAACACGCTTCTGGCGATGCTCGGCGTCACCAAGCAGTCGCTGAACCGCGTCCTGCGGACACTGGTCGAGGATGGGCTGGTCGAGGCGCGCGTCGGGCGGCGCGACAAGCGTGAGCGCAACCTCTTTCTGACCGACAAGGGCGCGCAGCTTGAGCGTGAGTTGTCGGATGCCCAGCGCGCGCGGATGCGTGCGGCCTATCGCGCCGCCGGGCCTGCGGCGGTAAGCGGCTTTCGCCAGGTGCTTGAGGCAATGATGGACCCGGAGCTTCGGCGGCACTATCAGGCGATGAAGGACGGTGCCGCATGAGTGTTCAACCCGATATCCATCTTCTCATCGTCGACGACGATGAACGCATCCGCACGCTTCTGCAGAAATATCTGATGCGGAACGGCTTCTTTGTCACCTCCGCGCGGGACGGCGCCCATGCGCGGCGATTGCTCGCCGGGCTCGATTTCGATCTCATCGTGATGGATGTGATGATGCCGGGCGAGGACGGCGTGAGCCTGACCCGCGACCTCAGGCGGACGATTTCGACGCCGATCCTGCTCCTGACCGCGAAGGGCGAGACGGACGACCGGATCGCGGGGCTAGAAGCCGGGGCGGACGACTACCTGACCAAGCCCTTCGAGCCGAAGGAGCTTCTGCTGCGCATCAACGCCATCCTGCGCCGAACTCCGCCACAGACCGAAACCCGCGTGCCGCGCGTTCTCCAGATGGGGCCGGTGCGCTATGACGTCGACCGGGGCGAGATGTGGCGGGGCGAAGACCTCATCCGCCTGACCGCGACCGAAGCCGCGCTGATGCGGATCTTCGCCGCCCGACCGGGCGAGGCGGTCAGCCGCAGCCAGCTCGTCGATGACCTCGGCCGCGGCGGCGGTCGCGGCGAGGCCGCGCAGGCGCAGGAGCGGGCGGTGGATGTGCAGATCACCCGCCTTCGGCGCAAGGTCGAAAGCGACCCCAAGCAGCCCCGCTATCTGCAAACAGTACGCGGCGCGGGCTACATGCTTGCGCCGGAATGATCCGCCACGCGCGGATCATGCCTTCGGCGAAGGTATTTTTGGCAAGATGAAAGCAGACCATTGGCAACCTTGTTTCTGACGCATGACAGTGGCCTCGCCCACGTCACCCCGCCCGGTCATCCTGAGCAGGTCGCCCGGCTGCGCGCGATCGCCGCGGCGCTGGCCGACCCCGCCTTTGCCGCGCTTGACCGGCGGGAGGCACCTTCGGCCGATCCCGCCGAAGTGCTGCGCTGCCACAGCGAGGCCTATCTGGATCACATCCGCGCGGCGCGGCCCAAGGAGGGCTGGGCGCAGCTTGACCCCGACACCTTCATGGCACCCGGATCCTGGGAGGCAGCGCTGCGCGCCATCGGCGGGGCGGAGGCGGCGGTGGATGCCGTCCTGACCGGAGGGGCCTCGAATGCCTTCGTCGCCATGCGCCCGCCGGGGCACCATGCGGAGCGCGAGACGGGCGATGGGGTTCTGCCTCTTCGGAACCGTGTCTGTTGCTGCCAAATACGCACTCGACCACCACGGCCTCGGTCGCATCGCGGTCCTCGATTTCGATGTCCATCACGGCAACGGCACGCAGGACCTTCTGTGGGACGAGAAGCGCACGATGTTCGTCTCCTCTCACCAGATGCCGCTTTATCCCGGCACCGGGAACGCCAGCGAGACCGGCGCGCACGGGCAGGTCGTGAACCTGCCCTTGCGCCCCGGATCGGGCGGCGCCGAGATGCGCGCGCTCTGGGAACCGGCGCTGGCGCGGGTCGAGGCGTTCCGGCCCGATCTCATCATCGTCTCCGCCGGGTTCGACGCCCATCGCGACGATCCCTTGGCCGGGCTGAACTGGACCGAAGAAGACTTCGTCTGGATCACCGAGGCGATCTGCGATCTGGCCGCGCGAACCTGCGGCGGGCGGGTGGTATCCTGCCTTGAGGGTGGCTATGATCTTGACGCACTCGCCGCCTCGGTCGCGGCGCATGTCAAGGTCCTGATGGAGCGCGGCCAATGAGCGATATGTCGAAACTCAGCTTCGAAGAGGCGATGAAGCAGCTGGAGGAGGTCGTACGCGCCCTCGAATCCGGCAATGTGGAGCTGGAGAAGTCGATCGCGCTCTACGAACAGGGCGCGAAACTCAAGGCACATTGCGAGACAAAGCTGAAGGAGGCCGAGGAGAAGGTCGCCAAGATCACGCTCGGTCCCGACGGCCAGCCCACAGGGACCACGCCCGTCGAAGGTCTCTAGGTGTTCGCCGAACGCCTCAGCCGGGTGCAGGCGAAGGTGCAGGTGGCGCTCGACGACGCGCTCGCCTTCCATTCTGAGGTGCCCGTGGTCCATGCAATGCGCTACGCGCTTCAGGGCGGCAAGCGGCTTCGGGCCCTCCTCGTCCTCGAAAGCGCCCGGCTTCACGGCATCCACGATCCCGACGCGATGCCCGCCGCCGCCGCCGTCGAGGCGCTGCACGCCTATTCGCTGGTCCACGACGACCTGCCCTGCATGGATGACGACGATCTTCGCCGGGGCCAGCCCACAGTCCATGTGAAATGGGACGACGCGACGGCGGTCCTCGCTGGCGATGCGCTCCAGACCCTCGCGTTTGAGCTTTGCTGCGACCCGATCCTCGGCGCGCGGCGCATCGACCTTGTCACCGCGCTTGCCAAGGCGTCCGGCGCGGAGGGCATGGTTCTCGGCCAGGCTCTCGACATCGCCGCCGAGACCGCCTCAGCCCCCCTGACGCTTGAGGAAATCGCCCGGCTTCAGGCCGGCAAGACCGGCGCGCTCATCACCTTCGCAGCGACCGCGGGCGCGATCCTCGCCGGGGCCGATACGCGACCGCTGGAGGATTACGCCCGCGCCCTCGGCCTCGCCTTCCAGATCGCCGACGACATCCTCGACGTTGCGGGCGACCCCGCGAAGGCGGGAAAGAAGCTTGGCAAGGACGCCGCAGCCGGCAAGGCGACCTTCGTGTCGCTCCTCGGCCTTCAGGGCGCCAAACAGCGCGCCCACGACCTCGTGGCAGATGCGGAACGGGCGCTCTTGCCCTATGGTCCGAAAGCCGACACCTTGAGAGACGCCGCGCGTTTCGTTATCTCGCGTGAGATGTGAACGGCAAAGGCCGGTGATGAGCGACAGACCAAATACCCCGATCCTTGACCGCGTGACGGTTCCCGCCGATCTCAAGGCTCTCTCGGAACGCGAGCTGAAACAGCTTGCCGATGAGTTGCGGGCCGAGACGATCAGCGCCGTCTCCGTCACCGGCGGCCATCTCGGCGCGGGGCTTGGCGTGGTCGAACTGACCGTGGCGCTTCATGCCGTCTTCGACGCCCCGCGCGACAAGATCATCTGGGATGTCGGGCATCAGTGCTATCCGCACAAGATCCTGACCGGGCGGCGCGACCGCATCCGGACGCTGCGGATGAAGGACGGGCTGTCCGGCTTCACCAAGCGGTCGGAGTCGCCTTACGATCCCTTCGGCGCGGCGCATAGCTCCACCTCGATCTCCGCCGCCCTCGGCTTTGCCGTGGCCCGTGACCTCGGCGGCGATGCGGGTGACGCCGTGGCCGTCATCGGCGACGGCGCGATGAGCGCGGGCATGGCCTATGAGGCGCTGAACAACGCCGGCCACCTGAAAAAGCGGCTCTTCGTCGTCCTGAACGACAACGAGATGTCCATCGCCCCCCCGGTCGGCGCGATGTCGGCCTATCTCTCTCGGCTCTATGCCGGGACGCCCTACCAGGAGTTCAAGGCCGCCGCCAAAGGTGCCATCAGCCTGCTGCCGCCGCCGTTCCAGGAAGGCGCGCGCCGGGCGAAGGAAATGCTGAAAGGCATGACCGTCGGCGGCACCATGTTCGAGGAACTGGGCTTTTCCTATGTCGGCCCCATAGACGGGCACGATATGGAGCAGTTGCTGAGCGTCCTGCGCACCGTCCATGACCGCGCCCACGGGCCGGTCCTGATCCATGTGCTGACGAAGAAGGGCAAGGGCTTCGGGCCTGCCGAACGCGCCGCCGACAAGGGCCATGCGACGGGCAAATTCGACCCTGTCACGGGCGAACAGAAGAAAGCCGCGTCGAACGCGCCCGCCTATACCAAGGTTTTTGCGCAGTCGCTGATTCGGGAGGCGGAGGCAGACGACAAGATCGTCGCCGTCACCGCTGCCATGCCCGACGGCACCGGCCTCAACCTCTTCGCCGAACGTTTCCCGAAGCGCTGCTTCGATGTGGGCATTGCGGAACAGCATGCCGTGACCTTCTCGGCCGGTCTTGCGGCGGCGGGCATGAGGCCCTTCTGCGCGATCTACTCGACCTTCCTCCAGCGCGGCTTCGATCAGGTCGTCCACGACGTCGCGATCCAGCGCCTGCCCGTCCGCTTCGCCATCGACCGCGCCGGGCTTGTCGGCGCGGACGGCGCGACCCATGCCGGCGCCTTCGACATCGCCTACCTGTCCAATCTGCCGGGGATGGTCGTCATGGCCGCCGCCGATGAGGCGGAGCTGGTCCACATGGTCGCCACCGCCGCCGCCATCGACGATCGGCCCAGCGCCTTCCGCTATCCGCGCGGCGAAGGTGTGGGCGTCGACATGCCCGAACGCGGGATACCGCTTGAGATCGGCAGGGGGCGCATCGTCGCCGAGGGCGGCCGCGTCGCGATCCTGTCCTTCGGCACCCGCCTCGCGGAGGTGTTGAAGGCCCGCGAAAGCCTCGGCGCGCGCGGCCTTGCGCCGACCGTCGCCGATGCGCGCTTCGCCAAGCCGCTCGACCGCGACCTGATCCTTCAGCTTGCCGCTCATCACGAGGCGCTCATCACCATCGAGGAAGGCGCCATCGGCGGCTTCGGCAGCCATGTCGCGCAGCTTCTGGCGGATGAGGGCATCTTCGACCGCGGCTTCAAGTTCCGCTCCATGGTCCTGCCGGACACCTTCATCGACCAGTCGAGCCCCGAGGACATGTACGCCGTCGCGGGCATGAACGCGGCCGAGATCGAGGCGAAAGTGCTCGACGTCCTCGGCGTCGCCCGGCTCAACGAAAAGCGCGCCTGACGGGCAGACGCGCTTTCCACCTTTCCAAACGCGCGCGTCTTAGGCTCAGGACCCATTGATCTGCTTGAGGCTGCCGTCGCTGCGTGATTCAAGGCCCCGAGCTGACGGGGGTGATGATGAGCAATCTTTTCTGGCTGACGGACGAGCAGATGGAGCGGCTGAAACCGTTCTTTCCGAAGAGCCATGGCAAACCGCGGGTAGATGACCGGCGGGTTCTGAGCGGCATAATCTTCATCAATCGCAATGGCTTGAGGTGGTGCGATGCGCCGCGTGAGTATGGCCCGCCGAAGACGCTCTATAACCGATGGAAGCGGTGGGGTGACATGGGGGTCTTCGCCAGGATGATGGAAGGGCTGGCCTCGAAAGGCACCGAGCAGAAGACCATCATGATTGATGCGACCTACCTGAAGGCACATCGCACGGCTTCGAGCCTGCGGGCGAAAAAGGGGGGCCTGACGACCAGCGCGGGCGCCTGATCGGGCGGACCAAGGGTGGGTTGAACACCAAGCTGCACGCCGTCACTGACGCCAAGGGTCGTCCGCTGAAGTTCTTCATGACAGCAGGCCAAGTCAGCGACTATACCGGAGCTGCAGCCCTGCTGGGCAGTCTACCCGCTGCCGAATGGATGCTCGCCGACCGGGGCTATGACGCCGACTGGTTCCGGGATGCGTTGGAAGACAAGGGGATACGTCCCTGCATCCCCGGTCGAAAGTCGCGCGGCAAGACAGTCCGCTACGACAAACGACGTTACCGGCGCCGCAACAGGATCGAGATCATGTTCGGCCGATTGAAAGACTGGCGCCGCATCGCAACCCGTTATGACAGGTGCGCAAAGACCTTCCTCTCCGCCGTCGCCCTCGCCGCAACAGTCATCTTCTGGCTCTGACGATCAATGAGTCTGGACCCTAAGCGGTATGGCCCCGCTCGATCCGCGCATATTCGCGCATCCGGGCGGCTTCCGAACGGCTCGCCGGGCGCTCATGCAGGGCGCGCGTGGCGGGATGCGACCCCTCCTCGCCAGTGCAGCGCTCCAGCACCACGTAATTCTTCAGACGCCCGCCCTCATGCGATTTCCTGCGGTCAGCGATATGCCGGCTCATTCGATCCTCCTCAGGTTGCGTCTGCCCCTCATCGGGGGACTCCTTCAAGATGAGGCCGAATCGGTCTCATTTCCACCCTTCAGTCCAGATTGTGATCGGGACCAGCGGTCTTCAGCCGCAAAACCGCCCAACGCGCTGCGTCAGAAACGGCCTCATCCACATCCCCGGTCAGTGCCTGCGCCACCGACAAAAGCCGCGCCAAACCCGAATTCCCCACGGCATAGAGTACATTTCGTACGAACCGATCCCGCCCGATCCGCTTGATGGGCGAGCCTGAGAATCGCGCCCTGAACGCAGTATCATCCAATGCCGCTAGCTCGGCCAACTCCGGCGCCCCCACCTGCGCTTGGTAGCCGATCTCCCGCGCGGCGGCGGCGAACTTGTTCCAAGGACAGACCGCGAGGCAATCGTCGCAGCCGTAGATCCGGTTGCCCATGAGACCGCGCAACTTCTCGTCCACCGGCCCCTTGTGCTCGATCGTCAGGTAGGAAATGCACCGCCGCGCGTCGAGCTGATAGGGCGCAGGAAAAGCCTTCGTGGGACAGATGTCGAGGCAAGCGCGGCACGACCCGCAATGATCGGCCTCGGGCTCATCCTTCGGCAGATCGAGCGTTGTGAAGATCGCGCCCAGAAAGAACCAGTTCCCGAGTTCGCGACTCACCAGATTGGTATGCTTGCCCTGCCAGCCCAGCCCCGCCGCCTCGGCCAAGGGCTTTTCCATTACCGGAGCGGTGTCCACGAAAACCTTGATTTCCGCCTCAACAGAGCCTTTCTTGGCCTCCTCGATCAGCCAGCGACCAACCCGTTTCAGCCTCTTCTTCACAAGGTCATGGTAGTCCCGCCCCTGCGCGTAACAGGACACAGCCGCCCGGCCCCGCTCGCCCAGGACCGCCCGTGGGTCATCCTCAGGTGTATATATCTCGGCCAACATGATGACCGTGCGGGCCTCGGGCCAAAGCGCCGCGGGATCGCCGCGCCACCCCATTCGCTCGGCTATCCACCCCATCTGCCCATGCCGGCCCGCCTCTATGAAAGTACTTAACCGCCCCGCCGCCTCCGGGATTGCATCCGGCGCACAAAAACCGGCCGCCGAAAAACCCTCGGCCAAGGCCCGTTCAATGATGCGCGCTTTCAGCCCGGCCGCTTGCAAACGGCACCCCTTTCATCTTGCCCAAAATACCTCGGGGGTCCGGGGGCGGCGCCCCCGGCCTCGCCATCAGAAATCAAGATCCGCGTAATGCGCAGGTGGCAGGAAGCCCGGCACCTGATCGGCCAGAAGCGATCGGAACGATGGCCGCGACTTGATCTTCGCATACCAGTCCTTGACGTTCTGGCTGCGGTTCCAGTCCACATCCGAGATATAGTCGAGGCAGGAAAGATGCGCCGCCGCCGCGAAATCGGCCAAGGTCATTTCATTGCCCGCCAGCCAGCGCCGCTGATCGAGAAGCCAGGCCATGTAGTCGAGGTGATACTTGATCCGCGTGGACCCTGACTTCACGTTCTTCGAATCCGGATAGCCGAGCTTCATCACCTTCTTGTTGACCCGCTCATAGACGAGCTTGGAGGTCACCTCGTCATGAAACTTGTCATCGAACCAGGCACAGAGACGGCGCACCTCGTAGCGCCCCGCCGCATCGCGCGGCATGAGCTTCGGCTCAGGCAGAACATCGTCGATAAATTCGCAGATCGCCTGGCTCTCGGTCAGGGTCTTGCCGTCGTAGCGCAACACCGGCACCTTGCCAGCCGGGTTGCGGCGGAGGAATTCCGGGGCCTGCTCCCAGTAACGCTCCTCGATCAGTTCGACCTCGATCTTCTTTTCCGCAAGCGTCAGGCGGACTTTCCGGCAAAAGGGCGAAAGGGGCACGTGGTAGAGACGGGTCATGGGCTCTCTGGCGCTGGTCGATGTCATGGTTCCTGATAGCGGGCGCGCCCCTTCGGTTCAATCCTCGAAACAGGCGGCCCGCCCATCGACGCGGATCGTCGCCGCACCATCGAGGATTGCGCGCGCGCGGGCACGCAGGAAGCCCGAAGGCCGGGCCGGGTTGCGCCCCGTTGGATCGGGCAGGGCCGCCGCGATGAGCGCCGCCTGCGGTGGGCTGAGCTTGGCGGCGCTGACGCCGAAATAGTGCTGCGCCGCCGCCTCGACCCCGAAGATCCCTTTTCCGGTTTCCGCGACGTTCAGATAGACCTCAAGAATGCGCCGCTTCGACCAGAACAGCTCCACCGCCGGCGTCATCAGGGCTTCGAGCGCCTTGCGCGGCCAGCTTCGCCCCTGCCAGAGAAAGACGTTCTTCGCCACCTGCTGGCTGATCGTCGAGGCGCCGCGCCCGGCGCCCTCGTCCAGCGCCGCGCGGATCGCCTTCATGTCGAAGCCCCAGTGCTCACAGAAATTCGCATCTTCCGAGGCGACGACGGACCGCGCCATTACGGGCGCGATCTCCTCCATCGGCACCCAGGCCCGCTCCACCCCGCCCTGGCGCCAGCCCTCTGCGATCAGATAGGGCGTCAACCGCGGATTGATGAAGGTACCGAGGATCACCAGCACCAGGAAGAGGCCGACAAGCGCCACCCCGCCCCGCCCAAGCCAGCGCAAGCTGCCGCGCAGGGTCGGACGCGCGAAGACAGGCGATTTAGCCTTCGGCTTCGCGCGGGATTTCGTCGTTTTGCGTCGGGTCGTGCTGCTCTTTGCCATCGCCGAACCTTAGCCATGAACCGGCCTCGGTGGTCAAGCACCCGTCAAGCCGCGAGAAGCCGGCTTTCGTGCGCCAGCGCGACACGTCGCGCGGGGCGTAGCGCCTCATCGGACATGTCTTTGAGTTCCGGGAAAATCGACAGGATTTCCGCATAAAGCGGCCCGTCGTCCTCAAGCATCTGGCTACCAGGATGAAAGCTCTCGCTCGGCGCGTTCTCGGCAAAGACGATCTCATGCCGCTCGAACAGGATGTGGAGATAGTCGACTTCCGCCATCGGCTCCTGCGCGATGCCCTCCATTCCGACAAGGTGCTTGGCGGGCACCAGAATTTCCGGCTCGCCGAGGATCAGTTCCGGCTTCCACCCCGCCATCAGCATCCGGTGCTGCGGGGAAACGAGAAGTGGTCGCGAATTGCCGAGCACCCCTTCCTCGATCCGAATGGGCGCGAATTCACCCATTCCATCGACGCGGCTCTGCCCGATCCACCGCACAGGCTGCGCCCCCCGGTCCATCGTCTCAACCAGGTCGCCGGGGTTCAGCGCTTCGATCGGGACTTCGCCGCCCGGCACCCGGATCAGCGAGCCCCGCGTAAAGCACGCCGGGCCAAGCTGCGGCACCAGAAGCGGCCCTTGCGTATTGACGAATGTGGATGAAACGAAGGTGCCGTTCTTAAGGACCTGCCCGTCGTTCGGCGTGAACACCACCTGGCCATTCGCGAGATAAAAGGTCGTGCCGGTGTAGCTGACGTTGCCCACGCCCGCCACGTTCACCGTCACGGTATCACCGGGGTAGGAACTCGAAATGTCCGACCCGTTGATACTGTCGTTGTTGAACCGGTCGAAATCGCCGTCGTTATTCTGGTCGTTCAGCGTGTAGTTGACGTAGTTCAGTGCAGTTCCGAAGCCTGGCGGCGCGGAAGGGTCCATAAGATAGAACTGGTCACTGTAAGTCGCCATCGGGACTCCTTGGAACTTTCACACCAGTTAACACCAATATTTCGTCATTCTTGCGGCAATAGCCGTCATTTTCGCAAAACTGAATACGAACGTGTCCTTGGCGCCCCACCACAATAGGGGATGGGCCGGGAAATCCCGGCCGCTTTTCCCTTCAAAAAGGTGTCTATTCCGCCGGAACTGCCTCGGCATCCAGGCTGATCGGATGGACGAGATGCGGCAGCATCTCCTTCGGGCAGGCCTGAATGAAATTCGCCCGCTCCTCGGCCCAGTCGGTCAGGATCTGCTTCGCCTTCAGGCTCCCGGTCTCCGCCGCATGGCGCTCGATCAGGCCTTTCAACTCGGCTTCCCAATGCGATTGCGTCACCGCACAGGTCACCAGCGTCTCAAGGTTCATCAGCTCTTCCGCCTTGCCGTCCGGGTCATGGACATAGGCCATGCCGCCGGTCATGCCCGCGCCGAAATTCGCGCCGATCCGGCCAAGGATCACCGCTACGCCGCCGGTCATGTATTCGCAGCCATTCGACCCGCAGCCCTCGATTACCACCTTGGCGCCCGAGTTCCGCACCGCGAAACGCTCGCCCGCGCGCCCGGCTGCGAAAAGGTAACCATCCGTCGCGCCGTAAAGCACTGTGTTGCCGATGATCGTGTTCTCCGACGCCACCAGCGGTGAGATCATCTGCGGACGCACGACGATCACACCTCCCGACAGACCCTTGCCGACATAGTCGTTGGCATCGCCCGACACTTCCAGCTTCAACCCCGGCGCCGCGAAAGCACCGAGGGACTGACCGCAGGAGCCGGCGAGCTTCACCGTCAGATGGTCCGGTTGCAGGTTGTTCCGCATGCCGAAATTCTTCACGATCAGGCTCGATGCGCGCGTGCCGATGGTGCGGTGGGTGTTCCGCACGGCGTAGGAAAGCTGCATCTTCTCGCCGTCCTCGAAGAATCGCGCGCCATCGCGGATGATCTCCGCGTCCAGCGTATCCGGCACCGCGTTCCTGGGCTTTGAGCGGTCATAGACGATCCGCTCCGCGCCATCGACGGTGATGAGCAGCGGGATTGAGGTCCAGATCATCGAGATGCGCGGCACCGCGCGACACCTGGGTCAGAAGATCAGCACGCCCGATCACCTCGTCGAGGCTCCGCGCACCGATGCCCGCCAGCACCTCGCGCACTTCCTGGGCATAGAAGGTGATGAGGTTCACCACCTTGTCGGCATTGCCGGTGAACTTCGCACGGAGCTTTTCGTCCTGCGTGCAGACGCCCACGGGGCAGGTGTTCGACTGGCACTGCCGCACCATGATGCAGCCCATCGCAATGAGCGCCGCTGTCCCGATGCCGTATTCCTCAGCCCCCATCATCGCCGCGATGACGATGTCGCGCCCGGTGCGCAGCCCGCCATCGGTGCGCAAGGTGATCCGGTCGCGGAGCTTGTTCATGGCAAGCACCTGATGCGCCTCGGTCAGGCCCATCTCCCACGGCAGGCCGGCATATTTGATGCTGGTCGCCGGGGATGCCCCCGTTCCGCCGTTGTGACCCGAAATCAGGATCACGTCGGCCTTGGCCTTGGCCACGCCCGCCGCAATCGTGCCGACGCCGGAGCTTGAGACCAGCTTCACCGTCACCTTGGCGCGCGGGTTGATCTGCTTCAGGTCATAGATCAGCTGCGCGAGGTCCTCGATGGAATAGATATCATGATGCGGCGGCGGTGAGATCAGCATCACGCCCGGCGTCGAATGCCGCAGGCGCGCGATCAGCTTCGTCACCTTCATGCCGGGCAACTGCCCGCCCTCGCCGGGTTTCGCACCCTGCGCCACCTTGATTTCCAGCTCCTCGCAGGCGTTGAGGTATTCCGCCGTGACCCCAAACCGCCCCGACGCCACCTGCTTGATCTTGGCCGACGGGTTGTCGCCATTCGGCTCCGGCACGAAATGCGCCGGGTCCTCGCCGCCCTCGCCGCTGTCAGATTTCGCGCCGATCCGGTTCATGGCGATGTTCAGGGTCTTGTGCGCCTCGGGCGACAAGGCCCCAAGCGACATTCCCGGCGTCACGAACCGCTTGCGGATCGAGGTGATGCTTTCGACCTCCTCGATCGGCACCGGCTTGCCGAGCGGCTTCACGTCCAGAAGGTCGCGGATATGGATCGGCGGATTCGCCCGCATCGCGGCAGAATACTGCTTCCAGAGGTCGTAGGACGCCCGGTCGCAGGCCGTTTGCAGAAGGTGCATGGTCTGCGCTTCCCAGGCGTGCTTCTCGCCCGACCGCCGCGCCTTGTAGAAGCCGCCGATGGGCAGCACGTCGGTGCCCGATTTCCAGCCCTTCGCATGGACCTCTTCCAGCTTGATCTGGATACCGGCAAGGCCGATCCCCGAGATTCGGCTGTGCATGCCGGGGAAATACTCTGCCACCAGCGCGCGGGACAGGCCGACCGCCTCGAAATTCAGCCCGCCGCGATAGGAGGAGATGACCGAAATCCCCATCTTGGACATGATTTTCAAGAGGCCCGCGTCGATCGCGTCGCGGTAGCGCCGCATCGCGTCTATGAAGGCCCCCTCGATCAGGCCGCGCCGATGCCGGTCGGCGACCGAATCCTGCGCCAGATAGGCGTTGACCGTGGTGGCGCCAGAGCCGATCAGCACCGCGAAGTAATGCGGGTCGATGCACTCGGCCGAGCGCACGTTGACCGAACAGAAGGTGCGAAGCCCCTTCCGTGTCAGCCAGCTATGGACCGCGGACGTCGCAAGGATCATCGGCATGGCGACCTTGGCCTCGCCCTGATGCTCGTCGGTCAGGACGATATGCCCGGCACCGGACCGCACCGCATCCTCCGCCTCGGCCCGGATACGCTCCAGCCCCAGCCGCAGCGCGTCGGGCTGGCCGCCGGCGGGGAAGGTGCAGTCGATCATGGCGACATTGCCGCCGAACTGGCGCACCATCTCGTCGAACTCGGCATTGGCGATGAACGGACTCTCCAGCACCAGGATCTCGGTCTGGCTGCTGTCCTCGTCGAGCACGTTCTTCAGGTTGCCGAACCGGGTCTTGAGGCTCATCACCCGGCTCTCACGAAGCGAGTCGATGGGCGGGTTCGTCACCTGGCTGAAATTCTGCCGGAAGAAGTGGCTCAGGGGGCGGTAAACCGACGACAGCACCGCCGCCGGGGTGTCATCGCCCATCGAGGCGATCATCTCCTTGCCGTCCTCCGCCATCGGCGCCAGGACCTGCTCAAGCTCCTCCAGCGAATAGCCCGCCGCGATCTGCCGCTTGCGGAGTTCGCCGCCTTCAAACAGAGCCTTTTCCGGCACATCCCGCATGATCGCGTTCAGGTCCGTGACCTTCTCGATCCAGTCCGCATAGGGCTGCGCGGCGGCGAGTTTGTCCTTCATCTCGGTGTCGTGGAAAAGCTTGCCGTCCTTCATATCGACGGCGATCATCTGCCCCGGCCCAAGCGCCCCCTTCTCGCGCACCACGGCCTCGTCGACCGGCACCATCCCGGCCTCGGACCCGGCGATGAGAAGCCCGTCGCCGGTGATGACATAGCGCATCGGGCGCAAGCCATTGCGGTCGAGCCCGGCGCAGACCCAGCGGCCATCGGTCATGGCAAGCGCTGCGGGCCCGTCCCACGGCTCCATCACCGCGTTGCAATAGGCATACATGTCCTGCCAGGCGCGCGGCATCTCGACCGCCGACTTCGACCAGGCTTCCGGCACCAGCATGGTCTTGGCCATCGGCGCGGAGCGTCCCGCCCGCACCAGAACCTCGAAAACAGCGTCTAATGCAGCGGAATCCGACGATCCCTGCGGCACGATCGGCTTGATGTCGCCCGCCTGCTCGCCGAACGTGGTGGAGGCCATGCGGATCTCATGGCTCCGCATCCAGTTGAGGTTGCCCTTCAGCGTGTTGATCTCGCCGTTATGGGCCAGCATGCGGAACGGCTGCGCCAGCCACCATTGCGGGAAGGTGTTGGTCGAATAGCGCTGGTGATAGATGGCGAAGGCGCTCTCGAAGCGTTCGTCCTTCAGGTCCGGGTAGAACTCGGCGCAATCCTGCGCCAGGAACATCCCCTTGTAGATGATCGACCGGCAGCTGAGCGAGCAGAGATAGACCCCTGAAATGCCTGCATTCGCCGCCGCCTTCTCGATCCGGCGGCGGATGACGTAAAGCTCGCGCTCGAACGTCTCCTCGTCCACACCCTTTGAGTTCTTGATGAGAATCTGTTCGATCTCGGGCCGCGTCGCATTGGCCTTTTCGCCCAGCACCTCGGTATTCACCGGCACGTGGCGCCAGCCATAGATGTAATAGCCCGCGCGGAGCACCTCGGTCTCGACGATGGTCCGGCAGGTTTCCTGCGCGCCGAAATCGGTGCGCGGCAGAAACACCTGACCGACCGCGATCAGCGCCTTGGCGTCCGGCTCATGCCCCGTGCGGCGGATCTGGTCGTAGAAGAACCGGACCGGAATCTGCACATGGATACCGGCACCGTCGCCGGTCTTGCCATCGGCATCGACAGCGCCCCGGTGCCAGACCGCCTTCAAGGCGTCGATCCCGTTCTCGACCACCTTGCGCGATGCCTTGCCATTGATCGAAACGACAAGGCCGACACCGCAGGAAGAATGCTCATCTTCGCCGCGATAGAGACTGTTTTCCGCCATCCGGGCGCGCTTGGCCTCTTCGGCACGGACCCACTCAGCATCAAATCCGGTCATTGCCCGTCTCCTTCATCCACATGGGGATTCTTCGATTCATAATCGGCCTGCGTCGCCCGCTTGTGATCGCCAGCAAGCCTTACCGACGCATAGGCCCGGTCAACGTAGATTTCCGACCGCATCGGCCAGTCGCGCGCGGCGTCGAACAGCCCCGGCATCAGATCGTAGGGCGCGTCGTCCCGTGCCGTGTCGCGCATCCAGAGGTGCGATCCGCAAGTGGCGCAGAACGCCCGTTCGGCAAATTCCGACGAAGCGTAACGCGTCACCGGGCCGGTGATCGTCACGCGGTCGACCGGTGCATTGAAACACAGGAACAGCCCGCCCGACCAGCGTTGGCACATCCGGCAATGGCAGGCGCCGACGCGGGGATCGTGGCCAGCGACGGTCACCGTGATCGCGCCGCAGAGGCACGCGCCGGAGATGACGTTTGCCGCCGCGCTCACGATGGCCCTCCCGGCGCGATCTCGAGGCGCGTCATCATCGCGTCGCAATCATATTCCGGCTTCGCGGCCAGAAAGCCGGGCTCGCCCGGTCCGGCGAAGGTGACCGGCGTGTCGCGGACATCGCTCTTGTCGCCAAACCCGTTCTCAAAGCTCTCGCGATCGGCGAAGAACAGGCGCCAGTCCCGCTGGATGAGCTGCTGGCCGGTCCGGTGCCAGATCATCTTCCCATCAGGATCCGTCGCTGTCAGGTCAAAGCGGGTTCGTTCCAGGGTCACGCCGTCGATGACCACCTTTTCCCCCGTCAGTTCGTCAAAGCCCTTGTACCGGCGCAGCTCGCCGGAAGAGCTTTTCGTGGTGAAATCGTAGGTGTCGCGCCCGGTCTCCAGCAGCGTGGAGAAGGACGCCGGATCGGTCTCCTCCTGAATCTGATCGCGCTCGCCACTGGTCAGGTCGTAGCTGTCGAGCCAGCGCGTCTCGCTGTCGATCTGACTCATGTAGAAGGGTCCGTCCCCATCCAGGTAGACCGACCACTGATCGCCCGCACCATCGCCGTCGCACCGGTAAAGATGTGAGACCTGGCAGTTGTGCATCTGCACGGTCTGATAGACGGTGCAGCCCTTCGGCGCGGCGAACTTGCCGGCCGCAAGGGCAGGAAACGCCGAGAGCAGCGCGAACGCGCCGCCTGTCACGATGATCCGCACCGTCGTCATCTTCAGACTTCCTTTACGATCCTGGTCAGCACCCCTGACCCTTAACCTTTTCGCGTTCCGCCCCTGGCGCCTTCTGTCTGCACGACCGGTGCACATCATGTGTACGGCTTGTGCATCGATATTTCCGGCGCTTCGGAACGGTTAACTCACTCCGCCGCGACGGCCTCGGACGTTGCGAGGTAGTCCAGAACACTCGCCGCCGCCTCGCGCCCATCGCGGATCGCCCAGACGACGAGGCTTGCGCCACGCACGATGTCGCCCACCGCGTAAACGCCCGGCAGGCTGGTCGCATGGGTGCCGAAATCGGCCTTGATCGTGCCCCAGCGCGTCACTGCCAGGTCCTCGACACCCCAAAGCTTCGGCAGCGCCTCCGGCTCGAAGCCCAGCGCCTTGATGACGAGGTCGGCCTGCTCGACATAATCCGCGCCCTCGATGATCTCCGGCGCCTGGCGGCCGGTCGCATCCGGCGCGCCAAGGCGCATCCGCTCGACCATGACGCCCTCGACCGTATCGCCGCCGGCAAAACCCTTCGGCGCGGTCAGCCAGACGAAATCGACGCCCTCTTCCTCGGCGTTCGCAACCTCGCGCTGCGACCCTGGCATGTTCGCCCGGTCGCGGCGGTAAAGACACTTCACCGATTGCGCGCCCTGCCGGATCGCGGTCCGCACGCAGTCCATCGCGGTATCGCCGCCGCCGATGACGACGACGCGCTTGCCCGAAGCGTTCAACTCGCCCGAGTCGAATTCCGGTACCTCGTCTCCGAACGACTTGCGGTTGGAGGCGGTCAGATAGTCGATGGCGCGGACGATCCCCGCCGCCCCGGCGCCCGGCCCGCCCAGATCGCGGCTTTTGTAGACACCCGTGGCGATGATGACCGCATCGTGCTTGCCCTGGATCGCGTCAAAGGTGATGTCCTTGCCCACGTTGCAGTTCAGGACGAATTCCACCCCGCCATCCTCAAGCTGCGTGATGCGCTGCATAACCACGTCCTTCTCCAGCTTGAAGCCGGGAATGCCGTAGGTCAGAAGCCCGCCGCCGCGGTCGTAACGGTCATAGACCGTGACCTGAAGCCCTGCCCGCCGCAGCGTGTCGGCGGCGGCCAGCCCGCCCGGCCCCGCGCCGATGATGCCGACGCTTTCTGGGCGCTCCTCGACCGGTTTGATCGGTTTCACCCAGCCGTTGTCCCAGGCGGTGTCGGTAATGAACTTCTCGACCGCGCCGATGGTCACGGTGCCGTGGCCCGACTGCTCGATCACGCAGTTGCCCTCGCAAAGCCGGTCCTGCGGGCAGATGCGGCCGCAGATCTCGGGGAAGGTATTGGTGGACTGGCTCAGCTCATAGGCTTCCTGAAGACGGCCTTCGGCGGTCATCCGCAGCCAGTCGGGGATGTTGTTGTGCAAGGGGCAATGCGACTGGCAATAGGGCACGCCGCACTGGCTGCACCGCCCGGCCTGCTCCTCGGCCTTGGCCAGGGCGTACTCGCGGTAAATCTCGCTGAAATCCTGAGCGCGGACACTGGCCTCACGCTTCTCCGGCATCTCCTTGGAGATGGTCACGAATTTCAGCATCGGTTGCTTGGCCATAAGTCTTCTTCCCGCGAAAGGACTGAGTGCGCATTGCTACATCCGTCACCAAAGAAATAAAAGTCAGACTCGCTGACCTAATTGCAGGATTTTTTCACCGCGCTACACCTCTTCAAGCTTCTCGCGCGAAAAATAGGTCAGTACATTATACCTATTTGTCAGAAACCCGCCCAAAGCGCCGCCAAAGCCACTACGCCAACTCCAATTCGCCACCAGCCGAAAAGGGCATAGCCTCGCCTGCTCACATAGCCGAGCAGCCAACGCACGATGAGGATCGCCACGACAAAGGCGGCCGCGAAGCCCAGCGCGATTTCGTTCAATGCCGACCAGTCGAGCACATCGCGATTCTTGTAGAGATCATAGGCGAAAGCCCCCGCCATCGTGGGGATGGAAAGGAAGAATGAGAACTCCGCCGCCGACCTCTTGTCCACGCCCAGCGCCAGCGCGCCAACGATGGTCGAGCCGGAGCGTGAGACGCCGGGAATCATGGCAAGGCACTGGATCAGGCCGATCCCCAGCGCGACCTTCAACGGCAGCCGGTCCGCCGCATGATAACGCGGTGTCAGTGGCAGGCGGTCGACCACCAGAAGGACGATTCCGCCTAGGATCAGCATGGTCGCGATCAGCCGGGGACTTTCGAACAGCACCTCCTTGATGATGTCATGCGCCAGAACGCCGACGACAACCGCAGGCAGGAAGGCCAGAAGGACCGAACCCGCGAAGCGTCGCGCCAGTGGATCAGAGGGCAAGGCCACGATCGTCTGCGTGATCTTGGCGGCATAGACCACCAGAAGCGCCAGCACGGCTCCAAGCTGGATCACCACCTCAAAAGTCTTGCCCGCGCTCTCGAAGCCGAGGAAATGGCTGGCGAGCAACAGGTGCCCGGTCGAGGACACCGGAATGAACTCCGTCAGCCCTTCCAGAACCCCGAGAAACAGGGCGGTCAGCGTCGTGTCGGTCATGTCGGGATGATCCTATCCGCGTCGTATCGGACACTAGGCCCGTCGACAGACCGAGACAAGGCGGCTCAGGCGCGGCCTTCGGTGACCTTCACAGAGTGATAGCTCTGCGTTTCGGGCGCCTTCAATTCCACCTCCTGCGCCGACGCGATGCCCGGCCAGCGCAAATCCTGATTGATGATCGCGATCAGGCTGCGGTTGCTGTCATCGAAATAGTCGGCGAAGTGCCGCTCCACATAGCCGGAAACCGGACAGTAGCCCTTCAGCACCGTCGAGAACGGCGGCCTGCGCATTGCCGCCCCGACAAGCCGGTAGATGCCTTTCGGCGTCGTACCCAAGCGGATGGTCGGCGCCGGCGTCAGAACGCTTTTCTGGAACTTGTTGATCCGCCGCAAAAGCGGCACCGCGTATTCGGGATAGCTTGGCGCATAGACGGCACGATGGGTCGGAAGAACCCTGTCGAAACGCTCATTGCCCGCGAATTTCGCCAGTCCGCGCGACGCATCGTCCATGTCCAGCGCGAGGCTTTCCTGCGAGATCACGTAAACATTCTCGACCCCAAAGAGGTCCTGATAAAGTGCGACCAGCCGGTGGTACGCGAAATGCTCCGGCCGGAAGCCGTTGAAGCCAAGATCGGGATCGCCCGCGAAGAACTTCTCGGGGCTCATCGTGCCGCCGCGCGACAGGTACTGCATATAGACCGAGGTCAGCATCCGGCGCTGGTGCCGGACGGAGATCAGGATGCGTGCGTCCGGCGCGATTTCCTTCAGCCGCTGAGCGAAGACATCACTGCCGATGCCGCCGTAGAAGGGGTGGCCGGACAGGATTTCGGAAGAGATGACTGGAACTTCGCCCTCTATCAGACCCGACATTCCGGTGCGAATGGCGGCCCTCATCGCGTCAGCCTCGAACAAAAGCCCATGCTTGCCGACGACATGCCGCCAGACCTCGGCGTGCCGCGCGACCTGCCGGTAGCCGTGCTCCGGAACAAAAAGGCGCTGCTGCATCCAAGACGTCGCCGTCTTGTGATACCCGATATGCAGCAAGAGCCGCGCGGCCATGCTGTCACCCTTCCCGAATTCGTTCACCCTACAACTGGAAACTTAGGTCACTGGATGGTCACGTCAACCAATTGCGGCCAACAAAGCGCGGACTCTGCGAACACAGAAACAATCCGTGCAGGCCGTCGGATTTGTCGATCAGGATTTTGCGCGAGTGCGTTCAGTTATGCGGCCGGAGGTTCTTGGCCGAAGCTTTGATCGCGTCATACTGACCCGAAGGACGGAATCGCCACAGATAATCCGGCAGGATCGCCGCTGCCGGCATCGCGGCGATACCCAGATCGCCAAGGCCTTTTGCGCGCTCCGACACGACATTGTCGACCTTGAGCGATTTCACCTGATCCCGAGTCAGAATACGGTTGGCGATAAGCCCACCGGTCACGGTCGACGCAATATCGAGGCCTGTGCCGATGGCGGAGCCAAGCCAGAATGGCAGGTTGATGATCAGCCGGCGGCGGTGGATCACGCCAAGCATCTGCTGAACGGCTTCGCGGAGCGTCATCACATCCGGGCCGCCAAGTTCGTAAACGCCCGCCGCATGCCCCTTGATCCCCGCGACGGCCGCCTCGGCGACATTGTCGACATAGACGGGTTGAAAGCGGGTATTGCCGCCGACGATGTTCATCACCGGCCCCAGTCGCGACAGCCCGGCAAAGCGGTTAAAGAAGCCATCCTCAGGCCCGAACATGACCGACGGACGCAGGATCATCGCGCCAGCGAAATGCGCAAGCACGCCGGCTTCACCTTCGGCCTTGCTGCGGGCGTATTGGCTTTCGCTTTCGGCATCCGCGCCGATGGCAGAGACATGGACAAGGCTCTGAACGCCGCTTTCCGCGGCGATCCGGGCGATACGCGTGGCGCCGTCGGCCTGAACTGCCGCGAAATTGTTTGCACCACCCTTGTCGAACGTGCCGACGCAATTCACCACCGCATCCGCACCCTGCATCGCGGCCCGCACCGACATATCGTCGCGGATATTGCAGAGAACCGGCTCCACCTGACCGACCGCACCATAGGGCTTGAGGAAGAGCGCCTCATTCGGGCGCCGCACTGCGACGCGCACCCGCCAGCCCGCTTTCGCCATGCGCCGCACGATGTACCGGCCGAGGAATCCCGAACCGCCGTAGATCGTGACGAGCTTGGACATGGGTGGGCCTCCGGCAATAGTGTATCGCCCCCTGATTAGCGCCAAGACCGGCGCCGAACAAGGTGGAATGAGTTTCCAAGGCTTTCGCGCGCGACCCCCGTTGACACGCTTATTCGCCGCCTATACATCGCCCATCGCGACACCTGCCCAGGTGGCGGAATTGGTAGACGCGCACGGTTCAGGTCCGTGTGCCGCAAGGCGTGGAGGTTCGAGTCCTCTCCTGGGCACCAAAATAACATTAAAAAAACTGAAATTTAAGAAAAAATTGCTTCGGGGGTTCTGTTGGTCCCCCAGGGCGTCCCCCACAGCAGCGGCGATCGGCCATGGACCTCAGCGAGGCGGTACATCCCTCTTTTCAGCGGTTCGTTGTCTTGGAGTGGTGGCTCCGGTTTGCGCCTTGTCTGAGTAAAGTGTCCAAAAAAATAGGAGCATAGCCCGGTCGCCAATCTTATCTTGATGTTTTCGTGGCAGAATCGTTTATCCACGGACACCGCGGGTGTGGCGAGTCACAATGCAGGGTGCTGCTGATCTTGCCAAAATTCTCAGCAAGGGCGTTCGCATAAAGGCGCATACCGATGGAGGCGGACGGTTCACAGATCAGAACGCGCGGCAGTAGGCCTTTGTCGGAGGCCGCAAGGTCGGCGATTCCGGCGTGGGCGACTTGCAGGCCATGGCATCAGCTGACGGCCGCGTGTTTTGTGACGACGTCCTGCACCTCGCCTGGCTTGAACGCGACATCCCAAGTCCAGCGCCCGAAACCGCCTGCTGCGTTGTTCGCCTTCACCCATTCGTTCAGCGCGTCTCGCTTGGCCTTGTTCTGAGGGCTGTCGGTGCCTTTGATTTCGAGCGCCAAGATCGTTCCGCCGGCAAGGCGCACCAGGAAATCTGGGACGTAGCGCCGCCGGGACCCCGCCCACATGTAGTAGATCTGGAAACCGAGGTGATCGTTCTTGGCGTAGGCAAGAACGTCCTCGCGCTTCTGGAAGACGTTGGCCGCGTGGCCCTCCCAGGCAGAATCTCCAACCAGATGGCTGATGTGAGACTTGGTCGTCGGGAAGCACGGCTTGGTCGTGTACCAGGTGCGCATCTGGCCGGTTGCACCGATCGGGTTTTCCTCGTCGAACACCGGCGTCAGGCGTTCCGTGTTCTGCTCCGTCACATTGCTCAGCACGTGCTGGACCACGAGATCGATGTTCAGTGCGATGAGGATACGTCGCCGAAGAGGATCGGAGTGAAACAGCGACGGGATGTCGAGGCGATCAGATTTCAGGAAGGCTTCGACGATCCTGACCATCTGCGCCGCCAGGTACTCGTGGCTGCCGGTGAAGCTATGGCTCAGCTCGGCGAATGCCTTTCGTGCGGCCTGGAACACAAGGCGCTGAAGGCGGAAGCCATCCGGCAGTTTCCCGAGATCGATCGCGGTGACCTTGCCAATGTCCGTCGCGCCGCCCAGCGCCGACGCAAGCTCGGCACTGATCGGAGTACTTGCTGGATCGAGCACAAGCGGCGGTACCTTGCTCCAGTCGATGGCGAGCTCCGGTTTGACGACCGTCTCCACACGCAGCACGTTCGGCCAGCGAAGTTCCAGATGCGCCCGGTCAGGTACCACTTCGATCTGCGTGTTTGGCTTCGGCCGTGGCGGCGCCTCACCACCTTCGCCGGTCTCCGAGATCGATAGAGGCACGCCGAAAACGTTGACGTATTCGGGCAGGAACAGGCCGTTCTCGTCGGTATCGTAGGAGACCCGACGCAACCCGCGCCCGACGACCTGCTCGCAGAGCAGCTGGGACGTGAAGGCTCGTAGCCCCATGATGTGCGTCACGTACTTGGCGTCCCATCCCTCCGACAGCATCGCCACCGATATGACGTTCTGGAGGTCCTGACCGGCGGCACCCCTTTTCCCGACGTTGTCCACGATTTCGCGCAGCAGTTCTTCCTTCTTCAGGGCAAGAAACTGCTGGCGGCGGGTTTCGGGAAGGTCAGCCGCCTCGATGATCGCTTTCAGGCGCGCCTCATAGTCCTTATCCGATGTGGCGGTTTCGCCGATCTCGGCCTTCTCAAGCACCTTGGAATCGACGCGGAGCGTCCGTGTGGACGCGTGGAGTTCGGGCCAGTGCGCATCGCCCCTGTTGAAGTAGTTCTCGATGCGAGCCGCAGTCTCCGTACGGTTGCAGACGGTGAGCATGACCGGAGGCGAATGATGCCCAGCCTCCCGCCAGTGTCGGCGCGTTTCTCGCCAGTCGGCGCCGAGCAGCGTGTAGGCGTCCTGGACCAGTTTGGGCAGCGCCTCGTGCGGCTCTGCCTTTGCCCGGTTCAGTTCCTCGGAGACGGATGGATCGCGGTAGATGTGGTAGAGCTTCGAGCGCAGAGTCTTGGCGTCCGGGACGGCATCGTCGCGGACCACAACGCGCGGGGTTTTCACCAGCCCGGCCTCGAACGCGTCGTTCAGCCCAAAAATCTGAGATTATCCAGCCGAACAGCGCCGTATCAGTGCTTTTCTTGCCGGTCGGTGCAAAGGGTGTGGCCGACAGGTCGAAGCAGCGCTGGATGCGCCGGGTCTTGTGGATGCGGTCCAGCCCCTCGATCTGACGGGTACGACACTACATACTGTCAGCCGGTTGCTCAGCACTTGGGAGAAGGACGGCGTCGTGCAAAGCCGTCGCCGCCATATCGTGGTGACAAACCCGCACCGGCTGGTGGAACTGAGCGGTTCGTTGGCACCCTAATTCCCTTGCTTGCTGGCGGTTCGCAGTGCCGCGTGGAATTCCTCCTCGTTCAGTCCATATTCCCTGCACGCGTCGCTGACGCAGTGAAACGGCGCGATCACGCAGCCAAAGCATCCCATCTTGCGGGCGAGTAACACTTGGGCGCAATCCGGCCACCGTTGAAACAGTTCCGAAAGGGGCAGGTCCGGATCGTCGGTCGGGTGTTGCGGCATCGGTGCATCCTTTTGCGGATGCAGTTTGCCCGCCGCAGGCCGGGCTTCTTTGCGAAGCAGCAAATTCGAGAGCGATTACCAGATTCTCCGAGAGGAGGCGGGCGGCGGTCCATGGTCCGTCAATCAGATGCGTCGCCCTCGAAAGGGTGGATCGCGTCCGTCAGCTGCCGACAACCCCGCCATGGGTCAGATCGCCTTCATGCGAAAACCCCGCGAGGTAAGCGAAGATCCCGCCGCCCAAGCCGCGCCGGTTTACTCACCGGCAGCCACGGCGCGGTATCGCCCGACGCGCGGAACCGTGGTCAACGCGGTCCCGCGCTCCCCATCAGGCTCTCAGCCGAGAACCGTCTTCACCGCCCGCACCGTCGCGGCGACGACGGTATCGGCCTCGGCCTTGGTCAGGCAGAAGGGCGGCGCGAAGCCGAGGATATCGCCCTGCGGCATGGCCCGCGCGATGACCTTGTCCTGCGCGAGAAGCGTGGCGGAGACCTGCGGGCCGATCTTCTTCGACGGGTCGAAGAAGGTCCGGCTGTCCCGGTCCTCGACGAACTCGACCGCGCAGAGCATCCCCTCGCCGCGGATGTCGCCGACATGCGGATGATCGCCCAGCGCCTCGGTCATGGCCTTCTTCAGATACGCCCCGACCTCGCCCGCGTTCTTCACCAGCCCCAGATCGTCGATCAGCTTGAGGTTCGCCACCCCCGCCGCCGCGCCGATCGGATGCGCCGAATAGGTCCAGCCGTGGCCGATCGCGCCGTTCTCGTCGGTGCCCTGCTCCAGCACCTTCCAGACCTTGTCGGAGATGATCGACCCGGAAAGCGGCGCATAGGCCGAGGTCAGGCCCTTGGCGATGGTGATGATATCGGCCTCGATCCCGTAGTGATCGGAGCCGAACATCGTGCCGAGCCGGCCGAAGCCGGTGACGACCTCGTCGACGATCAGCAGGATGTCGTGGCGCTGAAGCACCTTCTGGATCGCCTCCCAGTAGCCCGCGGGCGGCGGCACGATGCCCCCGGTGCCAAGGACCGGCTCGCCGATGAAGGCGGCGATGGTATCTGCGCCTTCGCGGTCGATCAGCGCCTCCAGCTCGGCCACGCAATGTGCGGTGAAATCAGCCTCGGACTGGGCCAGATCCTTGCGGCGGAAGTAGTAGGGCGCCTCTGTATGGATCACTTGCGCAAGCGGCAGGTCGAACTTCTTGTGGAAAAGCTCCAACCCGGTCAGCGACCCGGTCACCAGCCCCGAGCCGTGATAGCCGCGCCAGCGTGAGATGATCTTCTTCTTCTCGGGCCGCCCGAGGATGTTGTTCGTAGTACCAGACAAGCTTCACGTTGGTCTCATTCGCATCCGACCCGCCAAGCCCGAAATAGACCTTCGACATGTTCGCGGGCGCCCGGTCGAGGATCATCTTCGCCAGCGTGATCGAGGCTTCGGTGCCGTGCCCGACATAGGAATGATAATAGGCCAGCTCCTTCGCCTGCGCCGCGATGGCCTCGGCGATCTCCTGCCGTCCGTAGCCGACGTTGACGCAGTAAAGCCCCGCAAAGGCGTCCAGAAGCCTGTTGCCGTCCCGGTCCTCGATATGGACGCCCGAGGCGGTCTTGATCACCCGGTTCGGGCTTTCGCCGCGCGCATGTTGGGCCAGGTGGGTCGAGGGATGGAAGAAATTCTCGCGGTCCCATTGGTCGAGTTGATCGTTTCTCAGCATGTCTCTTTCCTTCCTCTCAGGCCCAGTCACGGCAGACGTATTTGATTTCGGTGAATTCCTCCATCCCCAGCCGCGCCCCTTCGCGGCCAAGTCCGGACTGCTTCGTGCCCCCGAACGGGATCGGCGCGCCGGTGACCTTGGTGCGGTTCACCGCAACCATGCCAAACTGCAAGGCGCGGCTCAGGCGATAGATCCGGCGCGGGTCCTGGGTGTGGATATAGGCGACAAGGCCGTATTCGGTGGCGTTCGCCTTCTCGATAGCCTCCTCCTCGGTATCGAAAGGCAGGATCGCGGCGACCGGGCCGAAGGTCTCCTCGCTCAGGATCTTCGCCCCCCCAGGCACATCGACCAGCACCGTCGGCTCGTAGAACAGGGGGCCGAGCGCATGGCGCTTGCCGCCACAGGTCAGCTTCGCGCCCTTGGCAAGCGCATCCGCCACATGCTCCTCCTGCTTGACCACCGCCTTCTCGTTCATCAGCGGCCCAAGATCGCGATCTTCCATCCCCGGCCCGATGGTCAGCCGCTTCGTCGCTTCGGTGAAGCGCTTGCAGAAGTCATCATAGATCGGCCGCTCCACATAGATCCTGTTCGCGCCAAGGCAGTCCTGCCCCGTCGTCGCCCATTTCGCCTTCATCGTCTCGGTCACGGCATTCTCCATATCCGCGCCCTGAAAGACGATGACCGGCGCGTGACCGCCAAGCTCCATCACCAGCCGCTTCACGGTATCAGCGGATTGCCGGTAGAGCAGCCGCCCGATCTCGGTCGACCCGGTGAAGGACAAGGCCCGCACCCGCGTGTCCTTCGTCCAAGGCTCCACGATCACCGGCGCGTGGCCGGTGACGACGTTGAACACCCCCGCCGGAATGCCCGCCCGTTCGGCCAGTTCCGCCAGCGCCAGCGCCGAGAACGGGGTTTCGGCCGAGGGGTGGCACACCACGGTGCAACCCGCCGCCAGCGCCGCCGCCGCCTTTCGTGTCAGCATTGCCGAAGGGAAGTTCCACGGCGTGATGAGTGCTGCGACGCCGACCGGCTCGCGCCACAACTCCACCTCGGCATCCGGCAGATGGCTCGTCACGCCTTCTATATTCGGGCGCTTGGCCTCCTCGGCGTAGAACTCCACGAAGGCCGCGCCATAGTCGATCTCGCCCCGCGCTTCCGACAGCGGCTTGCCCTGCTCTGCCACCATGATCCGCGCAAGATCCTCCTTGTGCGCCAGCATCAGTTCGAACCAGCGCCGCAGGATGGCGGAGCGCTCCTGAGGCAAAAGCCCGGCCCAGCCCGCAAACGCCACCTGCGCGGCATCGACGGCGCCGCGCGCCTCGTCGCCGGACAGGCTGGCGACCTCGCCGGCAACCTCACCCGTCGCCGGGTCGGTCACATTGATCGTCTCGCCGGAAGCGGCGGCGCGCCACTTGCCGCCGATATAGGAAAAGCAGCGGAACAGTTTCTTGTCGGCAATATCCATGCCGGTAGGAAGCGCAGTGTCCAACATCTGAACCTCGTGTGAGTTGTTCTGCCAAGGATCGCCGGATCGGACAGGGAATGAGCCTAAACTTCGGGGAGTGCGCAGAAGATTCCTCTGCCTGGAGCGGGTAAAGTAGACCGAAAAAGATCAGGGCGGGGAAGTGCGCCTTGAACGCAATCACACGAGGCGAGGGAGGCATGTTAGAGATCGCTTCTGCGCGGTACGCGGACGCACTACGGCGCGTGTCGACCTCGGAGGGACGCTGATCTAAACTACGAAATGAAGGAACATTTATTTGGTGATTTTTGACGGCTATCCGCATGAATCGCGCTAAGACGGAAAGGCTCCAGACTTGCTTCCACCTGAACATTACGAACAAACCAGACGCCTTGACACGCTGCATTCCTACGAAATCCTCGATACACCTCGCGAAGCGGATTTTAATGAGATCGTGGAGCTTGCATCCCGCATCTGCGAAACGCCGATCTCGGTCATCAACCTGATCGACCAGGATCGGCAATGGTTCAAGGCCGAGGTCGGCCTGAATGCCCGCGAAACGCCACTGGCAACATCGATCTGCGCGCACGTGATATTGCAGGACGATTTCGTCGAAATACCGGACACTCTGCTTGACAATCGGATGGTCGACAATCCGCTTTGCCTCGCCGAGCCGGGCCTGCGGTTCTATGCGGGTGCGCGGCTGGTCGCGCCAAACGGATTGCCGATTGGTACGCTATGCGTGCTCGACAACAACCCCCGCCACCTCAACGATCTTCAGCGGGAAACACTCAGGGTGCTGTCCCGTCAGGTGATGAAACAGCTGGAGCTTCGGCGCGCGCTGAAAAACCAGCATACGCTGCTGCATGAGGCCGACCACCGGGTCAAGAACTCCCTCCAGACGCTGGCGTCTGTCGTACGGCTCTACGGTCGAACGTTGACGGACGGTCAGTCGCAGGGAGCCTTCGATGCGATTCAGAGGCGGATCGAGTCCGTCGGCGCGTTGCACGGCGAATTACAGGGGTCCGGCGCGGGTCAGGTCGACTCCCGTTCGTTTCTGGACCGTGTTGTCCAACTGTTGCAGGGGTCGGCACCTGAAAGTGTCGTGATTTCCTGCGACGCGGACGAGATAGATCTGAGTGCGAGCGCGGCATCGGCCTTGGGGATGATCGTGAGCGAGTTCGTCGCCAACTCCTTCAAACATGGCTTTCCCGATGGAGCATCGGGTAATGTCAGCATTACTTTTCGAGAGGCGAAGAGCCGATTTATTCTGGAATGTCGTGACAATGGAATAGGACTTGGGCGCGGTCAGCCGGAACCTAACCACTCCGAGCGGTTGGGTTCAGATCTGGTGTTGGCAGCCGCATCGCAGTTGAACGGTGAATTGAAGAATGAACTTACTCCGACCGGGAGCAGACTGTCTTTGCGTTTCTGAGTGCGCCGGATATGACACGGTCGCCACAAGTCCATCCCCAGCCTTTGTCAGTCGGCGCCTCAATGTCTGCTAGGTGTCCCGCCCCGCCCTTTACCGTCGTGTCTAGCGAACGGCCGTTCGATCTGTGAAGCAGGTTAATATTGAGCAAACGAAACCAAAAACTGTTTGACATCAGATACCACCCTGATTTTCACGCATAAACGCGCGCAAATGCATGGGCTGTCACCCACCCAGAAGCACCTCGAACGGCGGCGCGGAAACCCCCTTCACCTGCTTCGTCACGATATAGGTGAAGTACCGCGCCAGCCCGATCCTCGCGTCCAGCATGGCGTCGATCAGCCGCTGATAGGCGTCGATATCGCGGGTCACGATCTGCATCAGATAGTCGAACCCGCCGCCCAGAGCCCAGCAGGCGACGACCTCATCATACCGCTTCACGGCGTCCTCGAAGGCCCGGAAACTGGCCGCCGTATGGTCCGCCAGTTCGGCCGCGACGAAGACCGTGACATGGGGGCCGAGCTTGCGCAGCGCGATCTCCGCCCGGTAGCCCTCGATCAGCCCGGCCTGTTCCAGCTTCTTCAGCCGGTCCCAGCAGGGCGTCGGCGACAGGCCGATCCGATCGGCCAGCGCCGATTTCGTGATGCGGCCTTCGGTCGAAAGGACGCGCAGGATCGCGATGTCGCGGTCGTCGAGTTTCATCGGATCACCGTCGGCCCCATCGGCGCGGTTGTCAAAAGCTCCGGCCCCTCAGACCCGAGCAGCGCGCAGTTCGAGACAAAGAAGTCCCCGCGCCCGGTCTCGGTGAACCACGAGAGCAGGTGGAAGGTCATGCCCTCCCTGATTTCCAGATCGCTGTCATGCCTGAGCCCCGTCACACTGTTCCCTCCGGTCCAGGTCGGCGGAAAACTCAAACCAACCAGATACCCGCAATGATGTCGGCGGTACTGCGGCATCCCGGCGGCGTCAACCACGGCCTGCCAGTCGGCATAGACCTCGCGCGCCTTACGGCCCGGACGGAGGCCTTGAAGGCTCGCTTCAAAGGCGCGTTTCGCGACTTCCGCCATCGCGGCATCCTCGTCGCGGATCGTCCCGAGATGGATCAGCCGCCCCATCGGCGCGTGGTAGCGCGAGACGCAGCCGGCGAGTTCCAGAATCACGCGCCCGCCCTTCGCATAGGTTCCGTCACCCCAGGTTGTGTGTTCCTCGGCGATGCGGTGATCAGGGCGGATGAAGGGGCCGAAGCCGGGCGGATTGGACCCGGCGCGGACCATCGCGGCAATGCACTCGGCAGCCACGTCGGCCTCGCGCGCGCCGTGGTGGATCGCGGCGATGGCGGCCATCGTTCCGGCATCCGACGCTTTCGCAGCGGCGCGCATCAACGCCTGTTCCTCGGGCGATTTCACGCGGCGCAGGATGGGGGTCAGGTCGGAGATGTCCGACCAATCGGCGCCAAGGCTCTCCGAAAATTCCTTTCCCGCGCCGTAGGTCAGGCCAGAGGATGCGATCTCGAGCCCGACCCTCTTGCCGTTGAGAGCGCCCAATTCCGCCGCCAGATGGCTCTGCGCGGTCACGCTATCGGAATGGCCGGAGAAGCGGGCGTTTCGGACCTGATTCCTGACCGTGACCCGCTCCATAGCCCGCGTCACCAGCACCATCTCGCCCGCCGCAGGCAGGATCAGGTGATGCGGCGCAAAATAGCCCCAGTGGTCGAGGCCGGTCAGGTAGAAGACGCTTTCCGGGGCGGAAAAGACCGCGATGTCGACATCGCGCGCGGCCATCTCGGCGCGGACCGCATTCAGGCGGCCCGCTAGCTCCTCATCGGAAAAGGGGTTCCGGAACATGTCTCACGCCCGGATGATCGTGCCGGCATCCGGAAACCGGGCGCGGACATGGGTGGCGATGGCGGTGTCCTGAACGCCGGTCCCGGTCAGGTCGCAGATGGTGATGTCGCCGGGCGATCTGCGCCCCGGTTTGTGGCCGATGATGACCTCGCCAAGCTCGGCGGGCGTGCCCTTGGTCCAGATTCCGGCAGCGAGTGCGGCCTCGAGCTCTCCCGAAACCTCGCATTGGCTCACCCGGTCACAAACATAGGCATCGGCAGCGATGAGCGCCATTGGCTCGATCTCGTTCTTGCCGGCCTGATCGGAACCCATAGCGGTGATATGCAGGCCGGGATGCAGCCAGTCGGCCTTCAGGACGGGGTCACGCGCCGGTGTGGTGGTAACGACAAGCTGACTTTCGGCCACCAACGCGGCGGCGTCGGCGACCGCCTCGGCCCTGATGCCGAGCGATTTCGCCAGATCGGCGGCGCAGGCGCGGGCCTTGTCCATGTTGCGGCCATGAACCAGAACGCGGGCAAACGGCCGCACCAGATGAGCGGCCTGTATTTGCAGCCGCGCCTGAACGCCGGTGCCGATCACGCCCGCAGTCTCGACCCTTTCCGGAGCGAGGTGGCGCGCGGCGACCGCGCCCGCGGCGGCGGTGCGGATATCGGTCAGATAGCCGTTGTCGAGGAAGAGCGATTCCACCAGCCCGGTCTTGGCGGAAAAAAGGATCATCAACCCGTTGAGGCTTGACAGGCCGAGCTTCGGATTGTCGAAGAAGCCGGGACTGACCTTTATCGCGAAGCCGTCGAAGCCGGGGATGTAGGCGGTCTTGACGTCGACCTCGCCGTTGGCCTGGTGCAGGTCCATCGACAGGATCGGCGGCATGACGACGCCGCCCCGGGCAAGCGCGGCGAAGGCCACCTCGATGACATCCACCGCGGTCAGGTCGAGCTTCACGACCTTCCGCAATTCCGCCTCGGTCACGATCTGGATGTCATGCGCCATAGCGTTTGCCCTTCACAGTCAAGTCGCCAATCTGCACGTCCTCGCCGGCCATGAGCCTGTGGAACACGCCCATGTCGAGATTGCGGCCGGTGACGATAGTGCCCACGGGACCGTCCGCCTTGACCTTCCCTGAGAGAACAGCCGCAAGGCCCACGACCGACGCGCCTTCGGCCACGATGCGGTCCTCGTAATAGAGAACCTGCATGGCATCACGGATTTCCTCCTCTGTCACCAGCACCACGTCGTCGAGGTTGTCACGGCAGAGCGGGAAGGAGAGGCGGTTCCGAAGCCCGATCCCACCGCCGAGACTGTCGGCGAGCGAGGCATATTCCGGCACTTCCATCGGGCGACCGGCTTGGAGAGAAGCGTGCATCGCCGCACCCCGGTCCATCGTGATGCCGATGACCCTGATCTTCGGGTTGATCGCCTTCGCTGCGACCGCGACACCCGCCGCAAGGCCGCCCCCCGACAGGGGCACGAGGATCGTCGAAAGATCGGGGCGCGCCTCCAGCATCTCCAACCCGATGGTCCCCTGCCCGGCGATCACTTTCGGATCGTCGAAGGGCGAGATTTCGACCAGGCCCTCGGCCTCGCACAGGCGCTGGCTTTCGCGCATCGCCTCGTCCTGGTTGGTGCCGACGATGCGCACATCGGCGCCCAGAGCGCGGATACCATCTACCTTGGCCTGCGGCACCAGCCTCGACATGCAGATGACCGCCTTCATACCGCGCTCGCGGGCCGCATAGGCGACCCCGCGCCCGTGATTGCCGGTGGAACAGCAGGTCACGCCGCCCACCGCATCGGGCAGCGTCATCACCGCGTTTACCGCTCCGCGTAGCTTGAATGCCCCTACGGGCTGCGTGTTTTCGAGCTTCAGCAGGAAATCATGCCCCTCAATCTGCGTCATGTAGGGAGACGGGACGAAGGGAGTCCTATCCGCGACGCCGCGAATGACCCGCCTTGCGGCGAGGATATCGGCCAGAGAAAAGTCCATCTCAGTCGGCTTCCTTGACTGCCGACAGGAACTGCTTGGTGCGGTCGCGCTTCGGATTGCCGAAGAGCTCGGCCGGCGGGCCTTGCTCTTCGATCTTGCCGGCGAAGAAGAAGCAGACGCGGTCGGAAATGTCTCGGGCGAAGCCCATCTGATGGGTAACCATCAGCATTGTCAGGTTGTGTTCGCTCACCAGCTTGCGGATGACATTCGTCACCTCGCCGATCACTTCAGGGTCGAGCGCGGATGTCACCTCGTCGAACAGCATCACCTTCGGCCGCATCGCCAATGCGCGGGCAATCGCGACGCGCTGCTGCTGACCACCGGACAGGCGCGATGGATGCTGATCCTTCTTGTCGATCATGCCGACGAGCGTCAGCAACTCCTCCGACCGCTCCCGCGCCTCCGTCTTCGACAGGCCCAGAACCTGAACCGGCCCCTCCATGCAGTTCTGAAGCGCGGTCATGTGCGGGAAGAGGTTGAAATGCTGAAAGCACATCCCGATGGTGGACCGCATCTTCCGCAGGTGCCGCTCATCCGCCGGAACCAATACGCCGCCCTTTTCCATATGCGTCAGCGGCTTGCCATCGACATAAATGACGCCGCCATTGATCGTCTCAAGCGTCATCAACATCCTCAGCACCGTCGTCTTGCCCGAACCGGACGGGCCGATGACGGTCACCATTTCGCCCTCCGCCACATCGAGATCGAGGTTATCGAGCACCACCAGCTTTCCGTAACTCTTGGTGACGTTCATGAAGCGGACCATAGGGCGATCGTCTTCCGGCAGTTCCAGCGGATAGGCAGACATGTCCATGCTTCAAAGTCCCAGTTTGCGCCGCACCCAACCCTCGAACAGCCGGACCAGCCCGGCCGTGGGCAGAGAGATGGCGAGATAGATCAAGCCGACCAGAGTGTAGGGTTCGAGGAAACGGTAGCTCTCGGATCCGATCGCGTTGGCGGTGTGCATGAGTTCGGCGACACCGATGACCGAAAGCATCGGTGTATCCTTGAAGATGCCGACAAGGTAGTTCCCCATCCCGGCGATCGAGGGCGGCAGGGCCTGCGGTATGATGATACGGAAGTAGGTATTCCGGGTCGACATATTGAGGGCGCGGCATGCCTCCCACTGGCCGCGCGGGACGGCGTCGATCCCGGCACGGTAGACCTCGGAAAGATAGGCCGAATAATGCAGGCCGATCGCGATCATCCCGGACATCCAGGGCGACAGGCGGATCCCGAACTGTGGCCCGACGTAGAACACGAAGAAGATTTGCAGGACGAGCGGTGTGGAGCGAATGAACTCGACAAATTCCCGCACCGCCAGCGTCAGGGGTTTCCAGTTCGTCCGCTGCGCCAGCGCCAGGATCAGGCCAAGCACAAGGGCGATGGCGTAGCCTGCCCCCGCCGCGATCAGCGTGTTGACCGTGGCCCACAAGAGCCGCGGCAGAATTTCCCAGGTGAAGTCCCAGCGCCAGTTGAAGCTCATGCCCGGCCCAGCCTCCGCGCCATGACCCGCTCAAGCCAGCGCATGAAGGGGGTGATCAGGAACCGGGCGAGGATGTAGTAGATGACGAGCGCCGTCCCGAAGGCCTGTGCCGACAGAAATGTCGAGGCATTGATCTGCTTGGCCTGGAACATCAGGTCGGTCACCGAAATCAATGCGACGAGCGCGGTGCCCTTCAGAAGCTCGATCAGGAGGTTGCCCCAGGGCGGCAGCATGATCACGATTGCCTGCGGCAGGATGATCCGCCGCATCCGCTTGGCCGGCGACATCGACAGGGCATAGGCTGCCTCCCACTGCCCTTTCGGCACCGACTGGATCGCACCGCGGACAAGTTCGGCGCCATAGGCGCCGACGTTGAGACCCACCGACACAAATCCTGCGACGAATTTCGGCAGGGTGATTCCAAGGAGCGGCAGGACGAAGAAGATCCAGTAGAGCTGAACCAGAAGCGAAGTGCCGCGGAAGATCTCGATATAGACGACCGAGATGCCACGGATCAGCCGGTTCTTCGAAAGCTTGCCAAGGCCAGCGAGGAGCGCAACCACAACGGCGATGACCGCCGAAAGCACGAATTGCCCGCAGGTGACGACTGTACCGCTGGCGAGCCGCGTACCGTAGGTATCAAGGAATTCCCAGATCGGCATCGGTCATCCCCCCGGTCGGATAAGTAAGGGGCGGTCTGACCGCCCCTCAGAGGATCAGCGGTTGGCGCAGACCCATTCGGTGGTCTTGTCGCCCGGGAGCGAGGCTTCGCCGTAGCCGTATTCCTTGACCGCATCCATCATTTCGGGCGTGCCGAGATAATCTTTCTGCGCGGCGTTGAACTTGTCGAGGAAATCCTGGTCCTCTTTGCGGAAACCGATCCCGGCCCAGTTCATCGCATCTTCGGGCAGAGCATTGGGGTCGGAAACCTCAAGTTCGCCGCCGGTGCTGTCGGCCAGTTGCTTGACCGTGAAGTAGGTTCCGGCGCCGGCATCCGCGCGCCCAGCCTTCACCGCAGCGAGTATCTCGGTCGGGCCGGGAACCTGCATGATGTCGCCTTCGGACACGCCGGCGGCCTTTGCGGCCTCAATGTTCGAATAGCCGGCGCCGGTCACCATGATCGCACCCTTGTCCTTGATGTCGGCATAGGTGTTCAGCCCCTTCGGGTTCCCCTTGGCAACGACGAAAGCATCGCCAATCCTCGCCATCGGCTCGGAGAAAGCGATGTTCTCGCAGCGCGACTTCAGGATGTTCATGCCACCCGTGATGATGTCGAAGCGGCCCGCTTGCAGGCCGGGGATCAGCCCGCCCCAGTCGGTCTGCACAGGCTCAATGTTATCGTAGCCCATATTCTTCAGGACACCCAGCACCTCGGCATTGACGAAACCCTTGGGGCTGCCATCCTCGCCCGGATAGGCAAAGGGAACCTCGTTGGCAAACCCGATGCGGATGGTTTCGCCCGCGTCGATACGGTCCATCAGCGGACCTGCGAGGGCCGCCACCGCCGAGCCGCCAACGGCAAGCGCCGCCATGATGGTCGTCGTCAGAAGAGATCTTTTCATTGTGGTCTCCCGTGCTGGATATCTTCGAGTTCAGAGTCAAAGCTTCGTTGTGTTGTGTACATCATTATACAGCATATCTAACTGTCAAGAAATTTATTGACGAGTAAGGCGAAAAGGGCGCAATTATCTTGCCAAATAGCGACGCCCTGCATAGCGTTGTGTACAAATAAGATCGACTCACAAGAGGATAGTCATGGGATTGCAGAACGCTCCCTTCAGCGCCGCGGAATACTCCGGCCGCATCGCGAAAACTCGCGCGGCGATGGAGAAGGCCGGGATCGAACTTCTCTTCGTTACCGATCCGTCGAATCAGGCATGGCTTACGGGCTATGACGGCTGGTCCTTCTATGTGCATCAGGGCGTGATCCTGACGCGGGAGGGTGACCCGCATTGGTGGGGCCGCTACATGGATAGCCTCGGCGCGCTCAGGACCTGCTGGATGGGGTCCGGGACCATCCACGGTTATGCCGACAGCTACGTGCAATCGACCGTGCGTCACCCGATGCAGGACCTTGCGCGGATCATCCGCGAGCTTGGTCTGGACAAGGCGCGGGTCGGCGTAGAGATGGAGAATTACTATTACTCCGCCAAGGCCCATGCGGTCCTGACTGCGGAACTTCCCAACGCGCGCATCGCCGATGCCACGGCGCTGGTGAACTGGCAGCGTCTGGTCAAATCCGAAGACGAGATCGCCTTCATGCGCAAGGCAGCGCGGATTTCGGAGAAGGTTGTAAGGACCGCGATCGAGAAGGCCGAACCAGGCCTGCGCAAGAACGACCTCGTGGCGGAGATATTCCATGCCGGGATCACCGGCGTCGGCGAAGACTGGGGCGACTATCCGGCAATCGTGCCGCTGACGCCCTCGGGCCTCGACGCCACGGCGGCGCATCTGACCTGGAATGGCGATCGGATGCGGGCGGGGGAGGCGACGTTCTTTGAACTTTCCGGCTGCTACCGCCGCTACCACGCGCCGCTCTGCCGCACGGTCTATCTCGGCAAGCCGCCGGCTGAGATGCTGGAGGCCGAAAAGGCGCAGATCGAGGGCATCGAGGCGGGCCTCGATGCCGCGCGGGCAGGCAATCGGACGGCAGACATCGCCAACGCCTTCATCGGCGTCCTGAAGAAGTACGGCATCCACCGGGAAGGCCGCTGCGGCTATTCCATCGGCCTTTCCTATCCGCCCGACTGGGGCGAACGAACTGCCTCGATCCGGGCCGAGGATGAGACGGTGCTCGAACCCGGCATGGCCTTCCATTTCATGCCGGCCCTCTGGATGGAAAGTTGGGGGCTTGAGACCACGGAGCCGATCCTCATCACCGAAAGCGGCCCTGCGGAGCCCTTCTGCACGGTGGAGCGGAAGCTATTTGTAAAGGACTGACGCTTGAACCTCCTCGATGACACCAAGGCGCTGCTGCGTCAGTTGATCGCCTATCCCACCGTGTCGACCGACAGCAATCTGGCGATGATCGCGTTCCTTGCCGACCGTCTGGAGGCGGTCGGCGCGCGGGTGGAGATCCATAGCGACGCAACCGGGGCGAAGGCCAACCTCTTCGCCACCCTGGGGCCGGAGGTTGATGGCGGCATTCTCCTGTCGGGCCATTCCGATGTGGTGCCGGTCGCCGATCAGGACTGGACGACAGATCCGTTTGCGATGGTGGAACGGGACGGCAGGCTCTACGGTCGCGGCACCTGCGACATGAAGGGTTTCATCGCCGCCGCCGTCGCCATCGCGCCCCTTTACGCCGAACGCGTGAAGAACCGCCCGATCCACTTCGCCTTCACCTATGACGAGGAAACCGGCTGCCTCGGCGCGCAGGCTCTGGCGCAGGTTCTGAAGGCACAGGGCGTGCGGCCCGGCGTCGCGATCATCGGAGAGCCGACGTCGATGAGGGTCATCGAAGGCCACAAGGGCTGCTACGAATACTCGACCCATTTCACCGGGTTGGAGGGCCACGGCTCCGGCCCCGACCGCGGCGTGAACGCGGTTGAATATGCCGTGCGCTACGTCGCGCGCCTCTTGGAACTGAAGGAGCGGCTCAAGACCCGGGCGCCCGCGGATAGCCGCTTCGACCCGCCCTGGACCACGATCAATACCGGCGCCCTGATCGGCGGCGTCGCCCATAACGTCATCCCCGGCAAGGCGCGGGTGGATTGGGAAATGCGGCCCGTTCAGCCAGGTGACGCGGAATTCGTGAAGGCCGATCTGCGTGAGTACTGCGACCACATGCTGCTGCCGGCCATGCGCGCCGTGATGCCCGAGGCCGACATCGTCACCGAGACCATCGGGGAGGTCGCAGGCCTGATCCCCGCCGACGAGAACGAGGCGAAGTCGATCGCGATGGAACTGACCGGTGCCAACGGCGCGGACGTGGTGCCCTTCGGGACCGAGGCCGGGATCTTTCAGGCGCTCGGCATATCGGCGGTGGTCTGCGGGCCTGGCTCCATCGAACAGGCCCACAAGCCGGACGAATTCCTCGCGCTCGATCAGCTTGGAGAATGCCTGACCATGCTGGAACGTCTGGCTGACAGGATCGCCGCATGAGGCTGTGATGGACGCTGCCGCAGCACCGGGACGATCGACCGAGCCATTCTTCTGGCGCACGGCGCCGTTCATCTTCCTCATCTTCTGGTCCGGCGGCTACAGCTTTGCCAAACTCGGCCTCGCGCATATCGAGCCACTGACGATGCTCGCCCTGCGTTACGGGCTGGCAGTTCTGGCGCTGCTTCCGTTCCTGATGGTCCGCAGACCATGCTGGCCAGTGAATGCGCGACACTGGGGCGCTATCGCGATCACGGGCTTCCTGATCCAGTGCGTCTATTTCGGTCTGGCCTACCTTGCGATGAAGCGCGGCATGAATGCCGGCACCACCGCAATTATCATGGCGCTGCAACCGATCCTCGTCGCTGTGGCGGCGCCCATGATTTCAGGCCAGCGCGGTGGGCGGTTTCTCTGGCTCGGACTTGCGCTCGGCTTCGCCGGTGTCGTGCTGGTCATCCTGTCGGAGGGTTCACTTGGCCCCAGCCCCTGGCTTGCGGTGATCCTCGCGCTCTGCGCGCTCGGCGGCATCACCGCCGCAACGCTCTTCGAGAAATGGCATGGGATGAAGACCGATCCGGTGGTCGGCGGTATCGTGCAGTATGTCGTTGGCTTTGCCGTTCTTATGCCGGCTGCGTTCTTCAGCGAAGCGATGGCGATCGACTGGCAGCCTGAACTCATCATCGCGCTCGCCTATCTCGTCATTGCCAATTCGATCATCTCGATTGGCCTCTACATCGCGCTTCTTCAGCGCGGCGATGCCACACGGATTTCCGCGCTGCTCTATCTTGTCCCGCCACTCGCCATGGTCCTCGCCTGGGCGATCCTCGGCGAGTCCGTCACTCCGCTCGCCTTTGCCGGCTTTGCTCTTTCGGCGTCAGGCGTCTACATGGTCAGCAGACAGGCAAGGAGATGACGCGCCGGTGAACATCGAAACCACAGAACTCACGCCAAGCGCCCGTGACCGGTTCGACCGGATGCATTCGATGATCCGGACCCGGATCTGCCTCCTCGACTACGCCCCCGGCACGCGTCTATCGGAAGAGGCGCTGGCAGCCGAATTCGGCGTCAGTCGCACGCCTCTCAGGCGGGTTCTTGTCCGGCTGGAGGGCGAAGGGCTGGTGCAATCGGTCCACGGCGTCGGCACCTTCGTCACCGATGTCGAAATATCCGAACTGGCGCAAACCTATCAGCTTCGACTGGAACTTGCCGAACTGACGGGCAAACTTGGCGCGGTCGCACCTAACGCCGACCTCTGGCAGGAATTCCACGCCCTGTCGGCCCGCTCGAAGGCGCTGCTGAACGATCCCGATGCGAGGCGCTTTGCCGAACTGAATATGGATTTCTTCATCGCGCTTCTGAAACTCACCACAAACGAGCCGCTGAAGGATATATGCGAGCGTCTCTATTTCCAGACGACGCGTATCTGGCTGAAATCCGTCTTCGCGTCGAAGATTGACCTTGCCGACGAGGTCGATGTCTTTGACCGCGAGGTCCACGACATCCTGCGGGCCCTGGAGATAGGCGACCTCCATGCCGCGGCGCTGATTCAGCGCGCCCATATCTCGATGAGCTTTACACGTATGCGCCGTTGCGCCTAGCAGAGTTGCGCCGACGTCGCGCCCGACACGCGGGACGTTTGGCAGGCGCCATCACACCGGGCTCGTATCGCTGGTCTGTCGCTGCGCGTCCAGCGTCAGTGTTTTTGCGCGGCTGAGGCATCGGGATTGGCTGCACCAGATAGATGTCGACGGCCGGGGCTTAGAATTGAAGCGGGCACTGCAGAAGGCGGTCTCGGACCGGCGTTGTTGCAGAACTCTAACCATTGAGGATTCACATTGTGAATCCATGCGGTTAGACAGGCGGCATGAGCAAGCCGACACCCGCCCGCTACCGCGCCACGAACTGGTCCCGCTACACTGCTTCGCTGCGCAAACGCGGGTCACTGCTGATCTGGCTGGACAAGGACATGACCTGGCTCGCACCGCCTGACGGGAGCCCCGGTCGCCCTGCAGTTTTCTCCGACGCGGCGGTCCAGTTTTGCCTGACGATTAAGGTCCTGTTCAAACTGCCGCTGAGGCAAGCCACTGGAATGGTGGCCAGCCTGCTGAAGATGGCGAACCTGGACTGGGCTGTGCCGGACTATACGACCCTGTGCCGCAGGCAGAAGACGCTGGCCGTCCAGATCCCGTATCGTCGCGCCGACGGTCCCTTGAACCTGCTGGTGGATAGCACCGGGATCAAGTTCCTTGGTGATGGCGAGTGGCAGGCGCGCAAGCACGGCGTGCAGGGGCGCCGCCAATGGAGAAAGGTGCATCTGGCGATGGACACCGCCACGTCGGACATCCGTGCGGTGGAGTTCACCGCTGGCAGCGACGGCGACAGCCCCGTTCTGCCGGCGTTGCTGGACCAGATCCCCGACGGCGAAGAGATCGGCACCGTGACCGCTGATGGCGCCTATGACACCCGCCGCTGTCACACCGCCATCATCGACCGCCAAGCCACTGCGATCATCCCGATCCGCAAGAACGGTCGGCCCTGGAAAGAGGGCTGCCCGGCGGCGATTGCCGGGAACGAAACCCTGCGTGCCACCCGGCACTATGGCCGGGCATTCTGGAAGCGCTGGACGGGATACCACGTCCGAAGCCGGATCGAGGCGAAGATGCGGTGCCTCAAAGCCTTTGGCGAACGCATCGCCGCCAGAGACCCCGACCGCCAGACCGCTGAAATCCAAATCCGGGTCGCCCTCATGAACCGCTTCAATGCCCTCGGCACCGCCGAGATCGTTCGTGTGGCCTGATGCCGACGGGGAAAGCGGATGTCTTGCCTCAGGCGCAAGTTACGCAACAGCGCCCTATATCCGGCGCCTGCTGGTCTCCGGGGCGACCGCAGTTCTACGGTTCACCCGACAGGGCGATCCGGGGAAGGATTGGCTATTGCAGTTGAAGGACCGCAAGAAGCCCAAGGTCGTGGCGGTGGCTCAGGCGAACAAGACCGCGCGCATCGCTTGGGCGATCCTGCGGCGAAATGAGGTTTACGCCGCCCCAGCCGCATGATCGGCGACAGGTAGCGGAGGCGAATGCGTCGAGACTGAGGAAAGATGACAAACCGGTCGAACCGGGGATCAGGACACCCCATGGGGTCAAGGCGCCGAGTTGAGCGCGTAATTTTGATTGGGACCTGATCTGCGGACTTCATCTGGGCCAGCGGTTCCCCCGCACACAAAGGCCGTAGACATGCCTGCTTTCGGCATAGGCTCGTCAGATTCTCAGTTTGCGCATCAGGGGCCGTCCAGACATGATGTCAACATAGGTCAACAGTTGTGGGGTTTGCGACTGTAATGCCATCTATTCGAGCTGGTTCATGCGGGGCGCGAAGCCGTGACAAACTGTAGTTCGGCCATAGTCCTCGTCTATCCGCACGACAATCGGAACGTTACGCTCATAACCAACTGCCTTGAAGACCGGTGCTATAGTGAAAGGGGGATGAAGTGGTGGATTGAGAAACGTTGCCACTGCTCAACCATTTGAGGTTGAACATATTTTCTGAGAGAATTGGTGCCGCTGAAGGGACTCGAACCCCCGACCCCATCATTACGAATGACGTGCTCTACCAGCTGAGCTACAGCGGCCAACTTCTTGTGTCAGGGCGATGCCGCCGACTGTTGGGCGATACGCGCTGTGTCTAGCAAGTCCGGCCAAAAGGCCTTTTCTCTTGCAGACGCAGCACCTGTCGCCACAACGACGCGCTGATAGCATCATCATTCGGGCCTGTGTAGCCCTAATTTTGCGCCCTACGTCCGGTCTCTTCACTGATGATGGCGCTTTCGTCGAGAGAGGGAGAATCTTCCTCATCTTCTTCGCTGCGGTCAGGCTCATCCGGCGAAGGCTCAGGCCTGCCAACGATTAACGGCAGCATTTCGGCGCTGTTGGGCAAGTTGGCGGAATGGTTTGCCGCCTCGCGCCAACTTAGCGTGTCAAATCCGCCGCAATTTTCGCAGGTGGGGGCCCAACCTGACTGGACATGATGACAGTTGTCGCAGACCCACTGCGGACCGCGACTTGCCGTAAGCGCACGGGTGAGCCAGCCGCGCACCACCGCATCACCCTCGCCTTCGCCGCGCGCGATGGCCGCCATGATGGTCAGGCTTCGGGCGGTGGGATGCGTTTCGGGCAGGCTGCCCAAGGCGCGCCGCGCGGCCGGGAAGTCCTCGGCCGCGATATTCAGTTCGGCGGCAAGCAGCTTCGTCTCCTCGCTGTCGGGCTGAATCGCCAGAAGCGTGGCGAACCGCTTCAGGCGTTCTGCGGGTGTTTCGTTCGGCGCAATCGCGGCAAAGGCGGCGGCAAGGTCCGGGTGCGGCTGAACGGACCATGCCTTCTTGATGACGCGAACGGCGTAGTTAGGCTTGCCGATATCCACATAGCTTTGCGACGCCATGACGGCCGCCGGGATCAGGTCCGGCGACTGACGGTTGGCGGCAATGGCGGCCTCGCGCGCCTCGATCGTCGCATCATCGGCGAGAATGCCCTTGGCCTCTTGCAGTGCAAGGACGGCATCGCGGCGGCGGTGCACATCGCGCGGCAGCAGACCCTGTTTCAACTTGGCACCGAGTACTTCGCGCGCGCCCTTCCAGTCGCCGCTATCGGCCTGAAGTTTCAAGAGCGCGTCCTGCACCTCCTCATGCCGCGGCTTCATGGTGAACGCCTTTTGGGCGAGTTTGAGGGCTGTAGCGGAATCTCCATCAGAAAGCTTTTGCTTCATGAGCCCGCGCACACCGACAAAGCGTGTACGCTCATCCTGCAAGAGCCGTTTGTAGACGTCTGTCGCCCGCTTGGTATCGCCACTCATCTCCGCCGCCTGAGCGGTCAGAAGGTTGGTCAGCTCAGGGCGCTGTAAATAACGTTCAGCTTTCGACGCATGGGATATTGCGGCGCGCGCCTCGCCCGACGCAAGGGCGACCATCCCGTCGGCAAGCGCCTGATAGCCCTTGCGCTCACGGTTCCGGTCGAAATAGCGGCTGATCGCAGTTTCATCGCCATTAATGAAGCGGATGGTTGCGATAATGAGGCCAATGGCCTTGAGCGCGACCCAAAGAAGCAAAAGTGCGATGGCGGCCCCGATGACCATCTGTACGGGGCCGAAAGTGAATTCCATATTCGCGATGGTGATGCGCAAGCCCGAGCCGGTTTCGGCGAGATAACCTGCACCGAGAGCGAGCGCCGCGACGATCGCGATGAAGACCGTTATCTTGACGAATGACCAGACCATCAAACCTTTACTCCACCTGCTGTTTCAGCGTCGCGGCGGCGGCAACCGCCTGCACTCTGCGGTCGGCCCGCGTCATCCATTCGGCCATCACGGCCTGCCCCGCCTCGGGCAGCGACTTCAGTTCAGTAAGCGCGTTCGAGAGGTCACCGGCATGCAGATTTGCCTCGGCGCGGGACAAGATCGCATCCGGGTCGTCACCCGCGCGAGGCGTCAAGGAGCGCGCGCCGCTCTGGCTACGAAAGAAGGCGGTGATACGGCTCCAGGTGTCTGATCCGGCCCCTTGCTGAACCGAAGCCGCAAGTGCCAATCGCGCGGCAGCGGGAAAACTGTCGCGTAGTGCAGTGAGGGTAGGAATACCCTGCGCCTGATCGCCGAGTGCCACCGGCACATCGATGCCGGCGGCGCGGAGTTCCGCAATCGGTTCGCCGAGCGCCGCGCCACTGTCGAGCGCTGCTTCGATACGGCTTATGCTGCCCTGGATCGTCGCGCTGCGTGCGGCGGCCTCGGCATCGCTACGCATCTTTTCAGCGTCGACCTTGACAGTGTCTATCGTTGCGGCGGCGGCGCTCGCGGCGGCGACAATATCGCCCTTTGCGGCCTCAACTGCCTGCTTCTGCGCGGCAATCTCTGCACGAAATCCTTCCATTTCGCGCTGAAACGCCTCAAGCGCCGCGGCAGAGGCGGCGTCTCCAGTCACTGGGCGCTGTTCGGTCGTGGAGAGCCGGGTGTCGAGCGAAGCAACCTTTTCGCCGAGCGCAGAAACGCCGCGGTCGAGCGTCTCAAGTCTAGCCCCGATATCCGCGATCTCAGCCGAAACCGCGTCAGGTACCGCAGGAACGGCGGACTGCGCCTCTTGTGCGCGGCGCATGTCGGCGAGCGAGCTGTCCAAAGCCGTGAGTTTCTCTGCCTGGCCCCCTACCTCAGCACTGAGGGTAGCGACGGCATCGTCCGAGGTCGGGAAAAATCGTGGAAGGACGTAAGCGGCGGTCCCGAAGCCGATGCCGCCCGCCGCCAGTCCGCCAATCAGAAGCGGGAAAAATCCACCCCTGCGTTCCACCTTCACGACGGGGGGCGCTGACGCCCGTTCGGTGGCGTCAACAGGACGCTCGGCTTCGGGTGGCGTGATTTCGGGCGCGGGCGCATCCGCCACCACCTCTTCGTTCATGTCATCCGACGCAGCAACAGAATCAGCCATCGCCACTTCGGGAGGTTCCGCAGAGCTTGCGGTCATGTTGTCGTCCAACTCAGGCAGATCTGCTTCTTGCGAAGGTTTCGGGTCGGCTTTTCGTGTACGAGCCACGGACATCTCCCTTTTCGGCGTCCCCAGCGGGACCGAACCTGATTGCCTTCTCGATCAATCTAGTGCCGCAGCCATCCACGCTCAACCAGACTCTGATGAATCGGCCAGTTTGGCAATTGCAGCAATGAGCGCCTCAGCGTCCGGGGTGCTCGCCACGACCATGCGTTCGGGGGCCAGCGCGCGCGCTTCTGCCGCGACCTGTTCGCTGATCGCCGCTATCAAGAGACGCGCCGGACGCGAAGCAAACGCAGCTGCAGCCAAACGGCCAGATCGCGCGGAAAAGATTGGAAGGATCACCGGACCGGACTTAGCGAGAAGAGCCACCGCATCGGCGTTTGGCGGGCACGCCTCTTGGGTGTAGATCTCTGTCGAGATTGTCTCTATTCCAGCCTTTTTCAGAGTTTCAGCCATATCGAAGGCGCGATCTGCGGCCGTTGGGCAGAACACCAGGCCCTCTGGCTCCGCCACGATGATCGCCTCTGCCAACCCTTCCGCCGAGCCGGGGCCGCCGCGCGTCCGAAACCCCGCAGTGCGGGCGGCCTCTTCGGTGCGCGGCCCGACGCACCAGGCGACTGCGGTGCGGTCCGTGCTCAGCCGCTCAACGGCGCGGACAGCAGTTTCAGAGGTGAACACAATACTCGTGCAAACGGGAATCGCTGCGTCGAAGAACCGCGTTTGCATCAACGGCGATATGACGGCGGGCCAGTCGCTTCCCATCGCGGCGCGCAGATCTTTCAGAAAGCGTCGCGATGACACGTCGGGCCGGATCAGAAGCAAAGTCGGCCGATTCTGTTGCAAGGGACCCCCGGGATTGTACGACAAGCCCGCCGGTGTTACCTGCCCTAGGATGGCGACGCAACAATCGGACATCCAGCCCATCATGCCTATTGTTCTTGGTCTTGAAAGCAGCTGCGACGATACTGCCGCAGCGATCGTGCGTGCCGGGAACGGTCGCGGCGAAGTTCTGTCCTCCGTCGTATATGGACAAACCGAGCTGCACGCCGATTTTGGCGGCGTCGTGCCCGAGATCGCCGCGCGCGCCCACGCTGAGAAGATGGATCTCTGCGTGGAAGAGGCGCTATCTGTTGCGGGCCTGGGGCTTGAAGACATAGATGCGATTGCAGTGACTGCGGGGCCTGGGCTGATAGGCGGCGTTCTTTCAGGAGTGATGTGCGCGCAAGGACTCTCCGCGGCGACCGGACTGCCGGTTCTTGGCATCAATCACCTGGCGGGCCACGCGCTGACGCCGCGGATGACGGATGGATTAGCTTTTCCCTATCTTATCCTCCTTGTCTCCGGCGGGCATTGTCAGTTTCTGATCGCCGAAGCGCCGGACAGGTTTGCGCGTTTGGGCGGAACGATTGACGACGCGCCTGGCGAGGCCTTCGACAAGACCGCCAAGCTTCTTGGCCTGTCGCAGCCAGGGGGTCCTTCGGTCGAGGCCGAGGCTCGGGGCGGCGATCCAGCGCGCTTTGCCTTTCCACGGCCGCTTCTGGACCGCCCCGGCTGCGACATGTCCTTCTCGGGTCTGAAGACCGCGCTTCTTCGCGCCCGGGACGCTCTTGTCGTGGAAAAGGGCGGGACTCACGGCGCAGGACCGGCGCGACCTTTGCGCCGGATTTCAGGCCGCAGTCGCCGACGTGCTTGTGAAAAAGTCGCGCCTTGCGCTTGATGTTTATGCCGAGAGGGGCGCATCGGCGCTGAGCTTCGCTGTCGCGGGCGGGGTCGCAGCGAACACTGCAATCCGGGCAGGACTTGAAAGTCTCTGCGACGCACGCGGTGTCGCTTTCGTCGCGCCGCCACTCGCGCTATGCACGGACAATGCCGCGATGATTGCCTGGGCGGGGATCGAAAAGCTGCGGATCGGCGCGTATGACCCGGCCGACCTGATTGCGCGACCGCGCTGGCCGCTCGATGCGTCGCGGCCGGCACTTCTCGGGTCCGGGAAGAAAGGGGCCAAGGCGTGACGATCGGCATCATCGGCGCTGGCGCTTTCGGGACGGCCCTCGCCGTCGCGCTGGCACGCGGCGGAAGCCAGGTTACACTTTGGGCGCGCAATGCCGATCATGCCCTGCAAATGCATGATACGGGCCGGAACGACCGCTATCTGCCGGGCGTAAAACTGCCAGAAAACATCTCTGTTACTGCGGAAATGATGGACCTTGCGGGCGACGGGGTCGTCCTGCTGGCGACACCGATGCAGCAAATGGGGCGAATGTTCAGCGACTGGGCGGGACGTCTCGATGGACGTGTTCTGGTGAGCTGCGCCAAGGGCATCGACCTTGCGACCGGGCTTGGCGCTGCGGAAATCATCCGGCGCGCCTGCCCGGCCGCTATTCCTGGCCTTCTGACCGGGCCGAGTTTTGCCTCGGACATCGCGAAAGGCCTGCCCACCGCCCTGACACTCGCCTGCGCCGATGAAAAGCACGGAGAGGCATTGCAGGCAGCGCTCTCGACCCCGGTCCTGCGGCTTTATCTGACCGACGATATACCGGGCGCAGAACTGGGTGGCGCGCTGAAGAACGTCATCGCGATTGCCGCGGGTGTCGTCGCGGGCGCAGGGCTTGGCGAAAGCGCGCGCGCTGCGCTCATCACCCGCGGTTTTGCGGAGATGCAACGCCTTGCCGCCGCGTATGGCGCGCGACCGGAGACGCTCGTCGGCCTGTCCGGTCTGGGCGATCTGATCCTGACCTGCGGTTCCGACCAATCGCGTAACTTCCGCTTCGGTCGTGCGCTGGGCCGTGGCGAAACATTCGACCCAAGCATTACGGTCGAAGGAGCGGCAACTGCGGCCGCAGCGATGACACTGGCCAAACGCCATGGCATTGATATGCCCGTTACAGCGATGGTCGCAGCCCTCGTCGCGCGAGACCTTGGCGTTGCCGAGGCAATGGGTGCACTTCTCAATCGACCACTGAAAAGGGAAACTTGATGCTTTATGCCATTATCTGCCGCGACAAGCCCGACCAATTGCACGTCCGTCTGAACACCCGCACCGCGCATCTGGCCTATATTGAGGAAACCGGGATGGTGAGGATGGCGGGGCCTTTCCTCGAAGGCGGGCAGATGTGCGGCTCTCTCATCATCCTCGAGGCTGACAACCTCGAAGCGGCGGAAAGCTGGGCGTCGGGCGATCCCTACAAGGCGGCGGGGTTGTTCGACGATGTGAAGGTCATCGAATGGAAGAAGGTCGTTGGCTGATGGCATATTGGCTTTTCAAATCGGAACCTGATGCGTGGAGCTGGGATCAGCAGGTTGCAAAGGGTGAGATCGGTGAGGAATGGCACGGTGTGCGCAACTACCAGGCGCGCAACAACATGCGGGCGATGAAGGTCGGCGATCTTGGCTTTTTCTACCACTCCAATGTCGGCAAAGAGATCGTCGGCGTGGTGGAGGTCTGCGCGACAAGTCACCCGGACAGCACCACTGACGATCCGCGCTGGGACTGCGTCGACATCAAGGCGGTTAAGCCCTTGCTGCGGTCGGTCACACTGGAAGAAGCCAAGGCCGATCCACGTTTGACCGAGATGGCGCTGGTGAAAAACACGCGCTTGTCGGTGCAGCCGGTGACCGAAGCCGAATGGAAGATCATTTGCGACCTCGGCGGGCTGTAGACCCGAAGCGTCTTCGGGCGCATGATTGGTGCGTGAGACAACGCGCGAGGAAAAGATGGGATTTCTTTCGGTAATCGTCGCAGCGGCGGCGTCATGGATTTTTGGGGCGGCCTATTACATGGCGCTGTCGAAGCCGTGGATCGAAGCGTCTGGGGTCAAGGTCGACGAAAACGGGCGTCCGGCGGGTGGGATGAACCCCCTTCCCTTCGTCCTCTCTGCCATTTGCATGGTTCTGGTGGCCGGAATGATGCGCCACATCTTCACGATGTCGGGGATCGCCACGGTCGGCGGCGGTCTTGTCGCCGGACTTGGTATCGGGCTGTTCTTCATCGCGCCTTGGGTGATGATCAACAACGCCTATGCGATGCGACCGTTTCGACTGACGGTGATCGATGGCGGCTATGCCGTTTTAGGCTGCGCCATCATCGGTGCCGTATTGCAGCTGTTTTAAGGAAAAGGGGTCCCGGCCACCCAACCGGGACCCCTCGCCACCCCGGTGCACCCCTGCACCACATGTGACTCTGGAAAGGTCTCGGCCGTCCTGGCCTGTCGAGGAAAACTAGCCCGCCAACGCGTTTCCGACAAGCGATAGTTTCCGACAATACATTTCAAAATCAGGTATTTATCATAGGAAGTGGTTAACTGTTCCGACCGGGCCGCCTACGACTGTGCAGGGCCCGGTCGAAAGCGCGGCCTTACTTGTAGGCCGCTTCCTTGCCGAAATGCTTGGTGAGCATGTAGTAGACGACGGCGCGATACTTGTTCCGCTCAGACCGGCCGTAGGTTTCGATCACCGAGTTGATCGCGGCCATAAGCTCGGGGCCGTCCTTGAGGCCGAGCTTCTTGACCAGGAAGTTGTTCTTCACGGTCTCAAGCTCGGACGCCTGGCCTGCGGCCACGGTCGCTGCATCCGCATCGTAGATCGACGGGCCGCAGCCAATCGTCACCTTCGTCAGAAGGCCCATGTCCGGCGTCATTTTGCACTTGTTCTTCAGATCGTCGGCATATTTCGCGATCAGTTCGTCTCTCTTGCCCATGGGTCTTTCTCCACTCTCCCGTTACATACTTCGAAGCGCGCGCCTCCTGCGCCCGCCGCGATGCGCGGCAGTAAACGTCCATTTCCCGCGCCGGGCAAAGAAAAACGGCAGAACGCGCCAAGTTTTCAGGGGAAAAATTGCCGCAGTTACCCATTCCGCGAGCGTCATTCCGCCGGCCCGCATTTCCACGGGCCGGCGGAAAGGCCGCAGGGTTCAATAGCGGTAGTGATCCGATTTGAACGGCCCGGTGACCGCGACGCCGATATAGTCAGCCTGATCCTTGCGCAACTCAGTCAGTTTCACACCGATCTTTTTCAGATGCAGCCGCGCGACCTTTTCGTCGAGGTGCTTGGGCAGGATGTAGACACCCGGTTGATAGTCGCTCGACTTCGCCCAAAGCTCAATCTGAGCCAGAACCTGGTTGGTAAAGCTTGCCGACATCACGAAGGACGGATGGCCGGTGGCGTTACCGAGATTCAGGAGCCGGCCCTCCGACAGAAGGATGATCCGCGCGCCCGACGGCATCTCGATCATGTCCACCTGATCCTTGACGTTCGTCCACTTGTGGTTCTTCAGCGCGGCGACCTGAATCTCGTTGTCGAAATGGCCGATGTTTCCGACGATCGCCATATCCTTCATCTCACGCATATGCTCGATGCGTATGACGTCCTTGTTCCCGGTCGTCGTGATGAAGATGTCGGCGTCGCTCACAACGTCTTCCAGCACGACAACCTCAAATCCGTCCATCGCCGCCTGAAGCGCACAGATCGGGTCAATTTCGGTCACTTTCACACGGGCGCCAGCCCCACGCAGCGAAGCGGCGGAGCCTTTTCCGACATCGCCATAACCGCAGACGACGGCGACCTTTCCGGCCATCATCGTGTCTGTTGCGCGGCGAATACCGTCGACCAGCGATTCCTTGCAGCCGTATTTGTTGTCAAATTTCGATTTGGTCACGCTGTCGTTCACGTTGATCGCCGGGAAGGGCAGAAGGCCCTTCTTGTGCAAATCATAAAGCCGGTGAACGCCGGTGGTGGTTTCCTCGGATACACCCTTGATTGCGTCGCGCTGCCTGGTGAACCAGCCCGGGCTTTCCTTCAGACGCTTCTTGATCTGGTTGAAGAGGCAGATTTCCTCTTCGGAGGTCGGAATCTCGATGAGATCCTTCTCACCGGCTTCAACGCGCGCACCGTAGAGGATGTAGAGCGTTGCGTCACCGCCATCGTCGAGGATCATGTTGCATGTGCCTTCCGCAAACTGGAAGATCTTGTCGGTATAGGCCCAGTAATCCTCCAGCGTCTCGCCTTTGATGGCAAAAACCGGGGTTCCGCTTTCCGCGATGGCGGCGGCGGCGTGATCTTGCGTCGAGAAGATGTTGCACGAGGCCCAGCGCACATCCGCGCCCAGCGCCTTGAGCGTTTCGATGAGGACCGCCGTCTGGATCGTCATGTGCAGCGACCCGGCGATCCGCGCGCCCTTGAGCGGCTGCTTGCCGCCATATTCCTCACGTAGAGCCATCAGCCCCGGCATTTCGGTTTCAGCGATATCGAGCTCTTTGCGCCCAAATGCAGCCAAACCGACATCGCGAACTATGTAATCCTTCGGCATCCACCGTACTCCTGAAAATCTTTCGTTGGCGCTCAAATATCATTGTCAGGCCCGACCGGCAATCAACCAGGCCCCGGCCGTCTCCGGGTGCGTACCTTTCCACGAAGGGCGAGTTGCATTGTCGGGGGTGCGGCGTCCAATAGGGAATCGAGCGCATATCCCGCGAGCAATGCGAGAAGGGGCGTGAAGAGATAGAAGGCGAGGTAGCTCGCATCCATCTCGGTTCCGACGAATTGCTCCCAGACCACCCAGAGAATACCGATCAAAGGCATGTGCATGAGATAGGCCAAGAAGGTAGCGCGCCCGAGTTTCGGCGCGGTGCCGCGGCTGAACACCTGGAGAAGGGCAGCGCTCAGCGACAACGTGAGCAAGCAGATCCCCATGCGCCGGAGAAGAAGCGGAAGGTGCAGGTACTCCGTCCAATATGCATCCGGCAAATCCGAAAGCCCATATCCGGCAAGTACGAAGAGATAGCCGAATATCAGCCCTATGGAGGGCCGCGACAGCGTCGCAAGCGACACGCCGAGCCGAGCCGCACCCGCGCCAAGCAGGACAAACTGCAAGATCCCGTCGCGGAAGATCAGCGGTTGAAGACGATCGCCCAGAATTCCCATCAAGAGGGCAACTAGTATCAGAAAATTGGGCGCCCGGTCGATCGCTGGCACAAGCGCGCGCAGGATTAGTGTCGAAACAAGAAGATCCCGGATGAAGAAAAGTGAGACATTCGCCGTCGGCCCTGTGATTCCGGCCCAGGCGTTGATGCCCTCCATCAGCGAACTGTCTGTTCGGGTAAAAACCGAAGCGACCGTGCCCGTGAAGGTGATCTTCGACGCAGCGAGGACGAGGTAGACCGCACTCCAGACAAGCAGAGGCAGGTATATGCTCTCAAACCGCCGCCATGCGACAGTCAGGAATGGCAAGTGCCGGGCGCGTGTCCAAAAGAGGTAACCGCTGACGAAACTCAACAAAGAAACACTTATGCGACCGAGGGTATCGCCGAGCACAAGCCCGACGACGGCGAATTCACCACCGGAGACAACGCTGGGCGTTGCAACGCCCGGACTCACATGCACCCACATCATCGCCAGAATGCAGAAGACGCGCAGATATTCGATCTGTCTGCTGTCCTGCGGCGTCATGTTTGGCGACTGTCCCGATAGCCATTCCCTGCGTTACCGACTATCACGCGAAAAGGAAAAAAGGGATAGCTTCGTCGGGTGACGGCGGCGTGACCGCGAAGGCTGGAGCAAGGGAATACGCAGCATGAAAAAGCCGCGAGCCTGGCAAAGGATGCTCTCAGGGCGGAGATTGGATCTTCTGGACCCGACGCCGGTGGATATCGAGATCGAGGATATCGCCCACGGCCTATCGTTCGTCGCGCGCTGGAACGGACAGACGATGGGGGATTGGCCCTATTCGGTGGCTGAGCATTCGCTTCTGGTCGAAGAGATTTTCGCGCGCGCCAATCCGGGGATCGCGACTCGCTGGAAGCTCGCGGCGCTGCTGCATGATGCGCCAGAATATGTCATCGGCGACATGATCAGTCCGGTGAAGGCCGCCATCGGCCCAGGATACGGAGCGCTCGACGAACGCCTGACGGCAGCGATTCACCTGCGCTTCGGCCTGCCGGCCGCCCTGCCGGCGGCAATCAAGAAAGAGATCAAGCGAGCGGACCGCATCTCAGCCTGGCTGGAAGCCGTGCAGATCGCGGGGTTTTCACGCGATGAGGCCGACAGGTTCTTCGGGGCCATCGAGGCGCAGGGCACCCTGCTGCGCGGTTTAACCATTCGTCTGCGCCCACCGATGGAGGTGCGCGCAGACTACGTTGATCGGCACATGACGTTGCTTGCCGAGATGGCATAGGACTAGCGCAGCAGGCCGACGATCCGAAACCACCCGCACGCGCGGTCGGCCTCATCCTGCTTTGCGCGGCGCCCGGCGCGCGGAGGGTCAGGCGCGCGAAACGTTGCAATGCGGTAGACATCTGCGAGAATGAGTAACATATTGGCCTCCATTCCTGAACTTTCTATCAACAGCTTATGCCCTCTTTCCGGCAATCTGTGAGCCAGAAGAACTTTCGATATGGTAGAAAAACTATCAAATGCCGGAGCCTGACTGGATCAATTTCCCCTCGCTCGCGGCGCTTCGGGCGTTCGAAGCTGCGGCGCGACTGGGCGGCTTCAGCGTGGCCGCGCGGTCACTGAACGTCACCCCTGCTGCCGTCGCGCAGCAGGTGCGGGCGTTGGAGCGGGAGCTCGGCGAGGGGCTCGTCTTTCGTGAGGGGCGATCACTCGGTCTGACCGACAAGGGGCGTGTACTTGCGTCAGAACTGACGGCGGGATTTATGGCGATACAGGCGGCAGCGAACGCCGTCCGCGCCAAATCCGACCGTCCCGTCGCGATAACGCTATCGCCCAGCTTCGCTGTGAACTGGCTTATGCCCCGGCTCGGGAAATTCTGGCGCGACCACCCTGATATTCAGGTCTCGCTTCAACCGGATCATCGCTTGGTCGATCTGGCGCGCGAAGGATTTGACCTCGGCATCCGGTTCGGCCGCGGACGCTGGCCAAGCGTTGAGTCTCAGTTTCTGACGTCGGCGCGATACGTCATCGTGGCGTCGCCCGAATTCCTGGCCGAGCGCGGGCGGTTGACCCAATCGGCGCTTGCGGGCATGCCTTGGGTGCTCGAGCCGGACTGGCCGGAGCATCGCCAGTGGCTGGCGTCACAGGCCGGGCTTGATCTTTCCGCGTTGAAAATCACCGAGTTCGCGACGGACGAAATGGCCTTGCAGGCCGCCCGACAGGGCTTTGGCCTACATGTTTCGAGCTATGCTTTGGTCGAAGAAGATGTGCGGCACGGGCGGCTTCTGATCGCCTACGAGGCAAAAGAGGATGCCCATGCCTACTATGTCGTAATGCCGCTCGGGCCGAGACGAGACGCCACGCGGATATTCATTCGATGGCTGAAAGCAAGCGTTTAGATCGCCAGATCGTCGAGCGATTTGCCAGACTTAAGTGCCGCCTCGACCCAGCGCGGCCTGCGCCCGCGGCCGGTCCATGTGTCGGATTTATTCGCCGGGTTGGCATACTTCGGCTTCGCAGGTGCGCGCTTGCGTGTCGGTTTCGCGCTGACAAGTTCGTCCAGAGAATAGCCGAGCGATTTTGCGACGCCCTCAAGTTCCTTCACCGCCTCGCGCTTCTTGCGCTCAACAAAGCCCTCAATCTCCCGCGCAACCTGTGTGTGGAGCGCCTTGAGCTCCTTGAGGGACATGTTTCCAAGATCAATCGCCATTACCTAACCTTTCAGTTTTCCTGATTGGATGCAGGTAAATGTCATTCATCACGAACTTCAAGCTGTGTTTTTGTACAAACGAAGCTTTTGGTTATCTCGGGCTTCTTTTTGCAAGAATCCGCTGAAGCGTTCGCCGGTGCATATTTAGACGACGCGCTGTTTCTGAGATATTTCGGTCGCAAAGTTCATAGACACGTTGAATATGCTCCCACCGCACCCGATCCGCAGACATTGGATTCTCGGGTGGCGGCGGGCGGGATTCACCCGCGGACAGAAGCGCATTGGCGATATCGTTGGCATCCGCTGGCTTTGAAAGGTAGTCTACCGCACCGATTTTTACGGCTGCCACGGCCGTCGCGATGGCGCCGTAGCCGGTCAGGATAACGATCCGGCAATCGGGGCGATGCTCACGAAGCGTCTCAACAACATCCAGTCCGTTGCCGTCGCCGAGGCGCAGGTCCACAACCGCATAGGCCGGTGGCCGGCTCGATGCGGCGATCCTTCCGGCCTCGACGCTTTCGGCCGTTTCAGTCCGAAATCCGCGCTTCTCCATCGCCCGGGCAAGCCGCGTGACGAAAGGCGCGTCATCGTCGACAAGGAGCAAGCTGGGATCCGGCCCAAGATCCTGTGTGCCGTCTTCGGTCATGGAGAACCTCGTCTCTGTTTCAGCGACTGTAGGGAGACAGCTTGGCGCGGTCAATTTCAGTGGGCTGCGGCGTCCAGAAAACAGGCGATGCTGGATGCCATTTTCTCCGGGTCAGTCTCACGATCGTAGAATTCGACAAATCCATAGTCCGGCAGCATCAGATAGGTCTGCGTCATGTGATCGACGATGTAATAGGGATCGGAAGTATCTTCTGGCAACTTGTAGAAGGTCTTATATTCCTTTGCCACCGCGGCGATTTCTTCGGGCGTGCCTGTCAGACCCAGCATTCTGGGATGAATATAGTCGGTCCACTCTTTCAGGACCTCGGGTTTATCGCGGTTAGGATCGACCGAGACGAACACAGGTTGCACGATGTGGCCCATTTCTTCGAGTGCGTCGGTAGCTTCGGCGTTGCGCGCCACATCGGCGGGGCAGATATCGGGGCAGAAGGTATAGCCGAAATAAACGAGGCTAGGCTTCGACAACACGTCTTTGTCGGTGACTTGATTTCCTTCTTCGTCAGTCAGGGTAAAAGGCCCGCCGATCGCGCCAGCACCGCCAGCAATGACAGAAGTGCGGCACGGCGCGAATCTGTCGGCAGAGCCGGACTTGGTTGCCGCGTAAAGCGTTACAAGCCCAATTGCCGCGATGGCGGTGGCGGCAAGCGCATAGGTCCGCGTCGATATGCTCATCGTCTTTCCCCCGATCAGTGGTGCGCGCATTGATTGCGCATTGAGGCGCGACTATCAATTGCTTCGCAGGCCGATGTGACAATAAGGACAGTTATGGGAAATGTCCGCCCTCCCGGTTCCACGGCGTCGCCCGAGCAGGGTCACGAATTGAAGGTACCAAGCGACTGGGTCCGGCTCAGAACGCTTGTTCTCTTGCGGTGGATGGCGATCGCGGGGCAATTGACTGCGATTCTGATCGCCTGGCGTTACTACGCGATCGAGTTGCACCTCGCGGTGTCCCTTGCCGTCGTCGGCGCGGCGGTCGCGTTCAATCTTGTCTCGATCTACGCCTTTCCTCAGACCAAGCGGTTGAGCGAGGGCGAGGCGCTGACCGCACTGCTTTTTGACACGCTTCAGCTGTCGCTTCTTCTCTTCCTTACCGGCGGACTGAACAATCCCTTCGCACTTCTGATCCTCGCGCCCGCGACCATTGCCGCAACCGCGCTTCAGACCCGCGCCACTGCCTTTATCGGGCTTGTCACGATTGCCCTTGTGACGCTCATCGCACGTTTCAGCCTGCCGTTGCGTTCCGGTGGAGAGGTGATTGAGGTTCCGTGGATCTTCGGATTCGGATTCTGGCTCGCTATCGTGACGGGTGTCATCTTCCTTGGCGTCTACGCGAGGCGCGTCGCGTCGGAGATGCAGTCGATGAGCCGTGCGCTTCTAGCCACCCAGATGGCCCTCGCGCGTGAACAGAAGTTGACCGACCTTGGCGGCGTGATTGCCGCTGCCGCGCATGAACTTGGCACCCCGCTCGCCACCATCAAGCTGGTCAGTGCCGAGATGATCGACGATCTCGCTGACCAGCCAGACCTGAAGGCCGACGCCGCGCTGATCCGCGAGCAGGCTGATCGCTGCCGAGATATCCTGCGATCAATGGGGCGCGCGGGAAAGGACGATCTGCACATGCGGAGCGCGCCGCTTTCCACGGTGGTGCGCGAATCGGCCGAACCCCACATTGCGCGTGGAAAGACACTGATCTTCACGCCTGTGGAGCCTTCTCCTGCGCTTCGCCATCAGCCAGTGATCTTGCGCCGACCTGAGCTCATTCACGGTCTCAGGAATCTTATCCAGAACGCAGTGGATTTCGCGTCAGCGGAGGTCTGGATCGACATGGAATGGGATGACAGTCAGGTCACGGTACGCATTGCAGACGATGGGGTGGGTTTTCCGGCGCATCTCATCGGCTGGATCGGCGATCCCTTCGTACGGCACCGGCGTGAGGGCGAGCGTGATCCCCGCCCCTCCTATGACGGCATGGGGCTCGGCCTCTTCATTGCTAAGACACTCCTTGAGCGCACCGGAGCGAGCCTGAGGTTTTCGAATGGAACAGACCCCTTTCTGGCCGAAGACGAGCGGCCGGAGCGTTCGGGCGCCGTGGTGGAGGTAGTATGGCGTCGAGAGGCTGTCGAGGCGAAAGCCGCCGACAGAATTGGGGAAAACATGCCGATTCAAAGCTGAATTAACTCAACCTTTGCGCGAGATTAACCCGCCCTTAACTCTTTCAAGAAAGCCTTGACCCAAGGGGCAAAGACTCTATGGGAAGAACGAGTTGGATATGGTGACATCTTTCATTCTGGCCGCGACGATCTTCATATCATCTCTCGCGGCCGCGACACTTGCGCTGATGGTCTTTACGAAGCTAGCCGATCGTCATCGGCGAAGGCCGGGAGTGGCAGATGCCGGGGACGGGCCATTGGAACGCGCCGTATTTCTCTTCGACGAGGATGAACTGGTCGATGCGACACGGTCGGCGCGTGCGCTTCTGGCATCACTGCCAGCACAAAACTCGGACTGGAAGCGGCTTGCTGACTACCTTTCACGCAGTATCGACCATTTCCTTGGTCAAATGGCCGAACTTCCGCAACGCGGCGAGGTGGACCTTGAGGGGGTCGCGGGCAGCGGCATCGGCGTCCATGCAGAAAAGCTGGGCGCGCTGACGCGGCTTACCATCAGCGATACTTCGCGGGAAGGCATTGGCGTAATGGTCGACGGTCTCAGCCTCCGAGCGCAGGAAAATGAGCTTGAGGAGTTGCGCGAGTGTCTGTCGCAGGCGCCGATGCTGATCTGGCGTACGGATGCCTCCGGTACGATCGTCTGGGCGAACGGCGCCTATCTTTTCAAGGTGATGGAACGGGATCAGCTACGCGAGGATGAACTCACTTGGCCTATCCCGGCACTTTTCACACCGACCGCACCACATGAGGACGCCAAGCGCCGGCTTCACATCCCGGCGCGACCGCATATGACCGAGCTTTGGTACGATTGCCACAGCTTCGCGTCTGGTGAGGGTACTCTATACTACGCCATTCCGGCGAACGTGGCGGTGCGCGCGGAACGATCTTTGCAGGAGTTTGTGCAAACTCTTACGAAGACATTCGCGCATGTGCCGATCGGTCTCGCAATTTTCGACCGATCACGCCAGTTGCAGCTGTTCAATCCTGCCCTTCTCGATCTGACTTCGCTCAGCTTTGAATTTTTCTCTTCGCGACCAAGCCTGCCGACTTTCCTCGATCGGCTCCGCGAGGCCCGCATCATCCCTGAGCCTAAGGACTATGGTCTCTGGCGCCAGCAAATGGCTGAACTCGAACGCGCTGCGGCGTCCGGTCAATTCGAAGACACGTGGGCACTGCCCTCGGGCCAGACCTATCGTGTGACCGGGCATCCCCATACCGACGGCGCGCTGGTCTTCCTGCTTGAGGACATCAGCGCCGAGACCGCAATGACGCGCAGTTTCCGCACTGAGATTCAGCTCAGCCAGGCCGTAATAAACTCGGTCGACGAGGCAATCGTGGTCTTTTCCGCCGCGGGCGACCTCATAATGTCGAACGCCGCCTATGCGATGCTCTGGAATGTCGAACCTGTTGCAACGCTTGGGACGGTGCGAATTCTTGATTCGGTGCGGCACTGGCAGTCGCTCGCACGCCCGGACCCGATCTGGGGCGATATCCGCGACTTTGTCGGCGATATCAACGAGCGGGTGGATTGGGACGGCAATTGCTCGCTGAACGATGGCCGACAGCTTCGCTGCCGAATGCTGCCCTTGCAGGATGGCGCGACGCTCATCGGGTTCACGACGTTTGCGGGCGCCGCGTCGCGCTCGCTCGAAGCCGCTGGCCGAATCACGACGGACACGGCGGCAGTGTGAGGGCCGATCCGGCTTGCGGGGCGCGCTCCAGACGCTAAGAGTCGTCGCATGACGGCGATCTCGGCACCCACGTTTTCGGCACAGGTCCGGCTCCCATCGCCGCAGGCGACGGGACGTCTGGCGCAGCACATCTCAGACTGGCTTGCCCCCGGCGACGTTCTTTTGATCGAAGGCTCAATCGGCGCGGGAAAATCGCATTTCTGCCGTGCCGCAATCCGGCACATGCTCGCGAAAGAGGGGTGGGACGAAGATGTCCCCTCGCCTACTTTCACATTGGTTCAGACCTACGAACTTCCCGACATGGAGGTCTGGCATGCAGATCTCTATCGCCTCACCGACCCCGACCAGACTTGGGAGTTGGGCCTCGACGAAGCCTATGAGACGGCTGTCGTGCTAATCGAATGGCCGGACAGGCTTGGCGAAGCGGCACCGAAGAATGCTTTGAGGCTGTGCCTTACCGCTGATGGCGACGATGCCGACTCCCGGATTGCAACCTTCTCCGCGACGAGTTCCCGCTGGAAAGACCTACTCTCATCTCTGGCCTCGCAGAATCGCGCGTGCGCCGATGGCTGATGGACGAGACATCTCAACCTTCCTACGCATTGCGGGCTGGTCGAACGCCACCGCACTGCCGATCGCGGGTGACGCATCAGCACGAAAGTTCACGCGTCTGGCAAGACTTGGGAGGTCGGCCGTCCTGATGGACGCCTCGGCTGATGCCCCAGGCAGCAGCGCACGGTTTTCCAACATGTCGCGGTGGCTGATCGAGCGCGGCTTTTCCGCGCCAGGCGTTCTCGCGGCCGACCTGTCTGCCGAGATGCTTCTGGTCGAAGACTTCGGCGACGCTCTTTTCGCCCGAATCCTCGAAAATGCGCCCTCACGCGAAACCGAACTCTATTCCGTGACAGCCGAATTTCTGGCGGCCCTCCAACGCCACGACCCTCCCCAGCATCTGTCGCCTCTGGATGGACCTGCATTGGGACAACTGACCGAACTGGTACTCGACTGGTACATTCCCGGCCTGAGCGGAACGCGGCAAACCACGGCCAGGCATATTCCGGACCTGATCAGCGAGCTTTATGAGGGCCTTGCCGGCGAAGCGCCTCTCGTCACCAGTCTGCGGGATTTCCACGCCGAGAACGTGATCTGGCTGCCCGAGAGGAACGGCGCCGCGCGGTTGGGTCTTCTGGACTTTCAGGACGCAGTTTTGGCGCACCCCGCCTACGATCTCGTTTCATTCCTTCAGGATGCGCGCCGCGATCTTCAGCCTGGGACTGAGGCTGCAACGATTGATCTGTTTTGCGCGCAGACCGGCCAAGGCGTGGCGTCGTTCATGCAGATTTACGCGCTGATCGGTGCTCAGCGGGCGCTTCGCATCCTCGGAGTCTTTGCCCGATTGATCCTTCAATCCGGAAAGCCGCGCTATGCGCAGTTCATGCCGCGAGTTTGGCAGAATCTGAGGGCAAACCTCACTCACCCTGCCCTGTCCGATCTGGCCGAGGCGGTTCTCGGCGCGGTCCCGGAACCCACCGCCGAACGCATCGAGAGAATGGTCTCCGAATGCCCGACTGCGTAATGCTCTTCGCGGCAGGGCTTGGTACGCGGATGATGCCGCTGACGAATGACCTGCCGAAGCCACTGATCGCGGTCGCGGGTATGCCGCTTATCGACCATGCGCTTCGGCAAATCGATGCCGCCGGAATTTCCCGCATCGTGATCAACCTACATTACATGCCCGAGATGATCCGCACCCACCTGGCGCATCGGAAAGACGTCGTCTTTTCGGATGAGACGGCGCTGCTGGAAACCGGCGGCGGACTCAAGGCCGCCCTGCCCCTGCTGACCGGCAACGCTGTCTATACAATGAACACCGATGCCGTCTGGTCCGGCGGCAATCCTCTGGCCCAGCTTGCTAACGGCTGGGACCCGACGCTGATGGAGGCGCTCCTGCTGCTCGTTCATCGCGACCACGCAATCGGTCACACCGGCAAGGGCGATTTTGACCTCGCGGCGGACGGACGGCTTACGCGAGGCGGACCGTATGTCTACACGGGCGTCCAGATTATCGACCTGAACCGCGTGGGGCGGATTGCGCAAAGGATATTTTCACTGAACCAGGTCTGGGACGTGATGCTGAACAAGGGGCGCCTCTTCGGCACGCTCCACAAAGGTGGTTTCTGCGATGTCGGTAGGCCCGACAGCATTGCCCTCGCCGAGGCCTTTGTGCGAGATTCCGGGGATGTTTGAGCCCGCCGACCAACCGCGTCTCTTTGCCCTGCCCCCCGGCGCGGACTTTCCATCGGAATTGGTACGCGGCCTCATTGAGCGATCGGCCGGCCAGGCGCCGGAGGCGATGGCGCGCGTCACGCTCTACCTCAACACCGGCCGGATGCTGCGCGCGGTGCGAGCGGCCTTCGACTGCCACGGCGCGCGGTTCTTGCCGCGATTCCGGCTGGTGACCGATCTTGCGCTCGACCCCGCGCGGGGTCTACCGCTGCCCGTGCCGCCCCTTCAAAGACGTTTGGAACTGATGCGCCTGGTCGCGGCTCTGGCCGAGACTCGCGCTGACATTGCGTCCAGCGCGACCGCTATTGATCTCGCCGACGGCCTCGCCCGACTTCTTGATGAGATACACGGCGAAGGCGTGCAACCGGAGGTCTTCGAGGCCCCGGATTTCGCCGACGATCACGCGCGCCATTGGGAGCAGAGTCTTCAGTTTATCCGCATCGTCACTCGCTATCTCTCGTCCGACATCCGTCCTGATCTTGAGGGTCGCCGCAGGAAGGTCGTCGAGCGGCTTCTCGATGACTGGCGGACGGCCGCTCCCGCCGATCCGATCATCGTCGCAGGCTCCACCGGCTCGCGCGGCACGACGCTCGCGTTCATGCGCGCGGTCGCATCACTGCCACAGGGAGCGGTGGTCCTGCCCGGCTTTGATTTCGACATGCCAGAGATCGGATGGAACAGTCTCGATGCTGCCACTTATCCGTCTGAAGATCATCCACAGTATCGCTTCCTCGCTCTTCTGCGGTCGCTTGGTGCGCTCCCCTCCGAAGTGGCGGAGTGGCGGGGCGGCACAGCGCCGGATGAGCATCGGAACCGTGTGCTCTCGCTCGCCCTTCGGCCTGCGCCCGTCACGGACCGCTGGCTTTCCGAAGCGCCGCAGCTTGGCGACCTGTCCGCGGCGATGCGCGGTGTGACGGCACTTGAGGCCCCGACCCCGCGAGAAGAAGCTGGCGCAATCGCGCTGATTCTGCGGCGCGCGGTCGAAGATGGGCGGCGGGCGGCGCTCATCACGCCAGACCGGGTTTTGACCCGACGCGTCGCGGCGGCGCTTGACCGCTGGGGAATTGTGCCGGACGACAGCGCCGGGCGGCCACTGATTCAATCCGCCCCTGGGCGCTTCCTTCGGCAGATCGCTGCGCTGGGTCAGCGCCCGCTCAGCGCTGAGATTCTCCTCGCGCTATTGAAACATCCGATCACGGCCACCGGCGCGAGCGATCGCGGCCCGCATCTGCGCTTCACCCGCGAGCTGGAGCTCGCCCTGAGGCGGAAGGGTGTCGCCATGCCTGACCGAACGTTCATCATGGAATGGGCGAACAGATCCGGCGAGGTCGCGCAAGTAGAGTGGGCGGGTTGGGTTTCAGACATCGTCGAATTTACCAACTCGGTGGAAAACTTGCCCCTTTCCGCTTTGATAGAGACGCATTTATCGCGAGCTGAGTGCGTCGCTAACGGCCCAAGCGGAAACTCGACCGCGAGCGAGCTTTGGCGGGAGAGCGCTGGCGAACTGGCATTGCGCGCGATCCGAAACCTGTCCGCTGCGGCCGCCGATGCACCCGAGTTCAGTGCGGCTGACTACGCTGATCTCATCGGATCGGTTCTCGCTGCTGAAACCGTGCGCCAAACCCAGGCGGCGCATCCGCTGATTGCCATCTGGGGGACGTTGGAGGCGCGCGTTCAGGGTGCCGATCTCGTCATTCTCGCGGGATTGAATGAGGGCGTCTGGCCCGGTGCCCTCGACCCCGATCCCTGGCTGTCGCGGCAGATGCGTCGAAAGGCGGGTCTTTTGGCTCCCGAACGGCAAATCGGGCTTGCCGCGCATGATTTCCAGCAGGCTGCCGGCGCACCCGAAATCGTGCTGAGCCGCGCATTACGCGATGATGAGAGCGAGACCGTGCCGTCGCGCTGGATGTCTCGGCTCATAAGCCTGCTTTCCGGCCTGCCGGAACAAGGCGGGCCGGTTGCATGGCAGGAAGTACGGGCGAGGGGCGAGGTTTGGCTTCGCCTGGCGCGTGCAGCAGAAGCCCCACGCGGCAACCAGGTCGCCACGCCCGCGCCGCGCCCGGCACCGCGCCCGCCGGTAGAGGCCCGACCGAAAGAGTTGCCTGTCACAGACATCGCCAAGCTGATCCGCGACCCTTACGCGATCTATGCCTCTCGCGTGCTGCGCTTGCGCCCTCTTGACCCCCTTCTTCGCCGCCCTGACGCAAGGTTGCGCGGCATCGTCCTGCACAAGATCATGGAGCATTTCGTTCGTGAACGCCCCGAGATTGAGACCGCAGAGGCCGCGGGCAAGAGACTCCGTGAGGTGGCGGAAAGCGTGGTTGCAACCCACGTGCCCTGGCCTGGAACGCGGCGCATCTATCTGGCTAAGCTCGGCAGCGTGGCCGACGACTTCATCGCGGATGAGATGCGGAGAACTGCGGAGGGGCAGGCCCTTCTCATCGAGAAATCAGGTTCTGTTACGCTTCAGAACACTGATTTTAGATTAACCGCCCGACCCGACAGGATAGACGTTCTGACCGACGACAGCCTGCACATTTTCGACTACAAGAGCGGCAAACCACCATCACAGAAGCAACAGGATCATTTTGACAAGCAGCTTCTGCTCGAAGCGGCGATGGCGGAGCGCGGCGGCTTTGCCTCACTTGGGCCGCGAAGGGTCGTGAAGATCACGCATATTGGTCTCGGCTCAGATGCCGGGGAGCATCCGGCAAAGCTGACGCCCGAGATACTTGCAGAGACATGGGACGGGCTGGAGAAACTCGTCGCAACCTACGCCCGCCATGAAACGGGCTACTCCTCCCGCCGCGCAGTGTTTCAGATCCGGATCGCGGGCGACTATGATCATCTCGCCCGCGCGGGCGAGTGGGAAATGAGCGACGCTCCGCAGCCGGAAGATGTTGGCGATGCGTGACGCGGCGAGCCAGCGGCAGATCGAGGCGGCAGATCCGACCGCGTCGGTCTGGCTTTCGGCCAATGCAGGGTCTGGAAAGACCCGCGTCCTGATTGACCGGGTCGCCCGGCTCCTTCTCGGCGGAACCGAGCCGCAACGCATCCTCTGCCTCACCTATACCAAGGCCGCCGCAACAGAGATGCAGAACCGGCTTTTCACGCGGCTCGGCCACTGGGCGATGCTGCCGGACGCGCAACTCGCTGCGGCATTGGGTGAGTTGGGTGTCGATGGTGGAATCGGCTCGCAGGTATTGCGTCACGCCCGCCAGCTTTTCGCCCGCGCCATCGACACGCCGGGCGGGCTGAAGATCCAGACCATTCACTCGTTCTGCGCAGGCCTCCTGCGCCGGTTTCCGATCGAGGCACAGGTCTCCCCCGATTTCATGGAACTGGACGAACGTTCCGCGAGGCAACTCCGCGACGAGATCATCGACGAAATAGCGATCGGGCCGGATGTCGATGTTCTGGATGCTGTCGCTCGATTGTCATCGGATGCGGACCTGAGTGCTATTTCGGATCAAATCTGCCAGAATAGTGACACTTTTGCACGATTCCTGACGGCCGAATGCTGTCGCGTGATGCTGGGTCTCCCACCCGATTTCGATGCAGAGGCTTTGGTGCGCGAGGTCTTCACCGGCGATGAGGCGGAGCTTTTTGCAACCGTGATCCCGCTGCTGCGCACGGGTGGCGTTCGCGACAGCGAGCTTGCTGACATGCTCACCGGCCTTGGCTCCTCGCCGGCGCGGCTCGCTTCGCTGCCGCCGCTTGAGGGAAAGCTGCTTTATGGCGCCGGGGCGAAAGCGCCTTTCGCCGCGAAGGTTGGGGATCTTCCGGGCAAGAAACTCCGCGAAGGTATCTGTGCGCCCCATATGGAGGCTTTCGAAGGGCTGATGCGCCGGGTTGAGGTCGCGCGGCCGCTGCGCCTCGCGCTCGCGGCGGCCGAACGTACAGCGGCACTTCATGCATTCGCCGCAGCTTTCCTGCCGCGCTATCAGGCGCGGAAGGCCAAGCGCGGCTGGCTCGATTTCGACGATCTGATCCGGCGCAGTGCAACGCTGATCGCGGATCGGGATGTCGCGGCCTGGGTGCTCTACCGGCTTGATGGCGGCATCGACCATATCCTTGTCGATGAGGCGCAGGATACAAGCCCTTCGCAGTGGCGGGTCATCGAGAGCTTGGCCGAGGATTTCACGTCGGGGCAGAGCGCGCGGGACGTGGCGCGGTCGATCTTCGTCGTCGGCGACAAGAAGCAATCGATCTATTCGTTCCAGGGTGCAGATCTCGACGCTTTCGACCGGATGCGGCACCATTTCGACGCGAAGTACCGCGAGGTAAATGTCGCCTTTCAGCCGATGGAGCTTGAACACTCCTTCCGCTCGTCCGAAGCCATTCTCCGGGTCGTAGATCTGACCTTCGATGAGCGCGTTCAACGTGGCGTCGGCGGGGAAATGCGTCACATCGCGTTTCACAATCACGTGCCGGGGCGCGTCGACCTATGGCCGCTGGTGCCGAAAACCAGCGATCCGGAGCAGGAACACTGGTTCGATCCGAAGGATCTGCCGAGCGAGGATCACCACATCGTCGTCCTCGCCCGCCGCATTGCCTCGGAAATCCGGCGCATGATCGACGGCGGTGTGCAGATCGTCGGCAAGGATGCGCCACGCCCGGTCGATGAGGGGGATTTCCTTATCCTCGTGCAGCGCCGATCGGAAATGTTTCACCAGATCATCCGCGCCTGCAAGGATCAGGGGCTTGAGATAGCCGGCGCCGACCGGCTGAAGCTTGGCGGCGAGCTGGCGGTTCGGGATCTTACCGCGCTTTTGAATTTCATATCGTTGCCGGAGGACGATCTTTCGCTTGCTGCCGCACTGCGGTCGCCACTGTTCGGGCTGAGCGAGGCAGCGCTCTTTGATCTCGCGCAGCCGCGCGGCGAGGGGGAGTTTCTTTGGGCGGCGCTTCGGCGGCGACGGACCGAGTTCCCTGCGATACTCGACATTCTCGACGACCTGCGCGGGCAGGCGGATTTTCTCAGGCCCTATGAACTCATCGAGCGGATGCTGGTCCGACATGAAGGGCGGCAAAAGCTGATTGGCCGCCTGGGTCCGGAGGCAGAGGATGGAATCGACGTCTTTCTTGCACAGGCTCTGGCCTACGAGCAGGCGGACATCCCGAGCCTGACCGGTTTTTTGGCATGGATAGATACTGAAAATATCGATGTGAAGCGGCGTCCCGACTCCGCGCGCCGGGCGATCCGTGTGATGACGGTTCATGGCGCGAAGGGGCTTGAGGCGCCGATTGTCATTCTGCCGGACACCGCCACGCGGCGCGATGAGATAAGATCGAAGGTTCTGCAAATGGGTGAGAGCGCGGTCTGGAAGACCGGCGCGGACGACACGCCCGAAGCTCTGGCGAGCCTGCTGGAGGACCTGAAGCGCCAGCAGCGCGAAGAGCGGATGCGGCTTCTCTATGTCGCGATGACGCGGGCCGAACGCTGGCTCATCGTTTGCGGGGCAGGGGAGCCGTCGAAGGATGAGCTGAGCTGGTACGATCTCGTGCGGGAAGGGCTGACCAAAGCCGGATCGGCTGAGATCCTGGAGCCCGATTTCGATGGCATGGGTGTTCTGCGCCATGAATCCGGCGTCTGGCCCAAACCCGCGACCCCTGCAAAGCGGTCGCAACAAGCCGAGGGTAAGGTGATCTTGCCCGATTGGGTCCGGCAACGTCCTGCTGCTCCTCCGCCCAAGGAAACGCCACTTTCGCCCTCTGGCCTCGGCGGCGCGAAAGCCCTGGGCGGTGCGGAGGGCCGCGACCCTGGTCACGCGATGCTGCGCGGGACGGCTCTGCACCGGCTGCTCGAGCTATTGCCGCAATGGGCAGAGGAGGATTGGCCGGAATTGCTTCAGGCCATCCGCAGCGAAGCCGAGGGCGGATCGCACGGCACATTGTCAGAGGAGGAGTTGGCGGAGCTGTTCGAAAGTGCCCGCGCCGTGCTGCGCAGCCCAGACCTCGCTGAACTGCGAGGGCCGGAAGCGCTTTTGGAGGTTGAGCTAACCGGGCCGGTTGCGGCGCTTGGCGGGAAGATCGTTCACGGAACCATCGACCGCCTGATCGTCGCGCCCGAGCGGATACTCGCGGTGGACTACAAGTCGAACGCAACCGCGCCGGCCACGCTCGGCGATGTGCCGGAGGGTATCTTGCGGCAGATGGGCGCCTATGCCGCTCTGCTCGAGCAGATCTACCCGGACCGGCAGATCGAGACCGCAATCCTCTGGACCGCCACCGGCGGTTTGATGCGCCTTCCACCCGATATGGTGCGGGCGGCATTGGCAGCAACCCCTATCCCTTGACGTTCGGCAGCAGCGCTCTTACGTTTCTCGCAACCCTTCCGAACTGGAGAATTCCGATGTCCACCGTCGCCGTCACCGACGCCAACTTTGATGCCGAAGTCCGCAACTCGGACATTCCGGTCGTGGTTGATTTCTGGGCCGAGTGGTGCGGCCCGTGCAAGCAGATCGGCCCCGCTCTGGAAGAGATTTCGGCCGAAATGGCGGGCAAAGTGAAAATCGCCAAGGTCAATGTAGATGAGAATCCTGACCTGCCGGCGCAGTTCGGCGTGCGCGGCATCCCGGCACTTTTCATGTTCAAGGATGGACAGATCGTTTCGAACAAGGTCGGCGCTGCACCCAAGGCGGCGCTTCAGAGCTGGATCGAATCGTCGATCTGACCCGTGCTGAAAGGCTAAATCAGGGGCGCCCTCGGGCGCCCTTTTGCTTGGCAGGTTGCGGGATCGTGCGCCCGAAGCCATATAGGACCGGACGAACGGAGGCAGGACATGGCGGACGAGAAATTCCCCGGCTGGCACGGCACGACGATCATCGGGGTGCGGCGCGGCGGTGAGGTGGTGGTCGCGGGCGACGGGCAGGTGAGCCTTGGTCAGACCGTCATCAAGGGCACTGCACGCAAGGTTCGGCGGATCAATCCAGGCGACCGCGACGTCGTCGTGGGTTTTGCCGGCTCGACGGCGGATGCCTTCACGCTGCTGGAGCGGCTGGAGAAGAAGCTTGAGGCCGCGCCGGGGCAGTTGATGCGGGCCTGTGTCGAGCTTGCCAAGGACTGGCGCACCGACAAATACCTGCAAAAGCTCGAGGCGATGCTGATCGTGACCGACGGCAAGACCCTCTTGGTTGTGACCGGGGCAGGGGACGTGCTTGAACCCGAGCATGACGTGGCCGCGATCGGCTCGGGCGGAAATTTCGCACTGGCCGCCGCGCGCGGACTGATGGAAACTGACCTTTCCGCCGAAGATATCGCCCGCAAGGCGATGGCGATCGCGGCCGATATCTGTGTCTACACCAATGGTAATCTAACTGTGGAAACCATCCGTGGCTGAGGATCAGAAGCTTTTCGGTCTCTCGGAGATGCGCGCCGCTGTCGCAGCGGGTATCCTGACGGAGGGTCAGGCCGCGGAACTAACCGCGCTCGCCCATGACCGGGCGGGCAAGCGCGCCGGACTTCCGTCCGAGGACGAGCCTTTCGAGTTCTTCCGGGGCTTCGCGGAGATATTCATCTCAGTGGGCCTGTCGATCCTTCTCGGCGGGATTGCGCTTCTCCTGAGTGTCGTTGGCGGCATCACCATACTGATTGCCATCCCCGCCATCATGGCCGTCATCGCCTGGTGGATGGCCCGCTACTTCACGCTGAAGCGCCGGATGAACCTGCCCTCGATGGTACTGGTCAGTGCCTACGCATGTGGAATCTACGTCTCGGCACTCACATTCTTCGGCCAGACCTCAATGAGCCTCAGAGGCATCGCCTTCGCCGCCGCGGCAGTCACCGTGGTTGCGACCGCGTTCTGGTTCCGCCGATTCAAGCTGCCTTTCGCGATGTTCGTGCTCGGTGTCTTCGCACTCTTGGCCACCTATGCGCTCTTCACCCAGTATGCTGGCGGGCAGGGCCGTTTCGACACACTCGAAGGCTGGGCGCAAAGCTTCGTGCCCCGGCTCGACCTCACGCTCGCGTCGCTGGTGTTCGGGGTCGCCGCCTTTGCAGGTGCGATGTGGTTCGACCTGCGCGACCGGTACCGCATCGGGCGCTATTCGGCGACGGCCTTCTGGCTGCATGTCCTTGCGGGCGCGGCGCTGGTCAACACCATCGCCGGGAACCTTTACCACGGCGGCTCTGCCGGCATCCTGCCGACGGCTACTGCCCTGCTGATCTTCGCCTTCGTCGCCCTGGTGATCGACCGGCGTTCCCTACTGACCGCGGGCACGGTCTATATAGGGGCGGTCATCTACTGGGCCGTTGCCGGGGACGGGCGCGCGAGCATGCGCGACTGGGCGATGATCCTGATCCTGCTCGGTCTTTTCTTTACTCTCATCGGCACCTGGTGGGTGCCTTTGCGCGCCGCGATCATGCACGCGCTTCCCGCATTCCCCGGCAAGGACCGGCTCCCACCCTATTCGGAGACCCAATGACCAATCTGACACCACGTGAAATCGTCTCCGAGCTCGACCGGTTCATTATCGGCCAGAAAGATGCCAAGCGCGCCGTAGCTGTTGCCTTGCGCAATCGCTGGCGCAGAAAGCAGCTTGCGGACGATCTGCGCGATGAAGTCTATCCGAAGAATATCCTGATGATCGGCCCGACCGGCGTCGGCAAGACCGAAATTTCGCGGCGCCTCGCCAAGCTTGCCAAGGCGCCGTTTCTCAAAGTCGAGGCCACGAAGTTCACCGAGGTCGGCTACGTCGGCCGCGATGTCGAGCAGATCATCCGCGACCTTACCGATGCCGCCATCATCGAGACCCGTGAGCGGATGCGGGAGGAAGTGAAGGCCCGCGCCCAGGCCGCCGCGGAGGAGCGGGTGATCGAGGCGTTGACCGGAACGGATGCGCGGGAATCCACGCGTGAAATGTTTCGTAAGCGTTTGAAATCAGGGGATCTTGATCAGCACGTTATTGAATTGGAAGTAAATGACGCCGCGCCGTCGATGCCAATGATGGACCTTCCCGGCCAGCAGGGGATGGGCATGATGAACCTCGGCGATCTCTTCGGAAAGGCCTTCGGCGGACGCCGGGTCCGCAAGAAGATGACGGTCGCGGACAGCTACGAAGTGCTGCTCTCGGAAGAGGCCGACAAGCTTCTGGATGACGAGGCGGTAAAGGCGGCGGCCCTTGAGGCGGTTCAGGAAAACGGCATCGTCTTCCTGGATGAGATCGACAAGGTCTGCGCCCGCGCCGAAACCCGTGGCGCGGATGTCAGTCGCGAAGGCGTCCAGCGTGATCTTCTGCCGCTGATCGAGGGAACGACCGTCAGCACAAAATACGGGCCGGTAAAGACCGACCATATCCTTTTCATCGCCTCGGGCGCCTTTCACATCGCCAAACCTTCGGACCTTCTGCCCGAGCTTCAGGGCCGCCTCCCGATCCGGGTGGAGTTGCGCGCTCTGACCGAAGCGGATTTCGTGCGCATCCTGACCGAGACCGATAATGCCCTGACCCGCCAGTATTCCGCCTTGATGGGGACCGAGGGCGTGGCGGTCACCTTTTCCGAAGACGGGATTGCGGCGCTTGCCGGCATCGCGGCCGAGGTCAACCGCAGCATTGAGAATATCGGCGCGCGGCGGCTTTACACCGTCATGGAGCGGGTGTTCGAGGAGCTTTCCTTTACCGCGCCCGACCGCGACGGTGAGGCCGTTACAGTGGATGCCGCCTTTGTGGAGGCTCATCTCGGCGATCTTTCAAGATCGGCGGATCTTAGTCGCTACATCCTGTGATCCGCTGGCCCTCGACCGACCGCTCGGTTAATCTGACCGAAAGCTCGGCGAGGGACGGTTGATCTGCGATGGCGCGATATCTGATTGCTGTATTTCTGGTCCTGGGGCTTGCGGCTTGCGAGCCGCGCGGCGCGATCATCGTCGATCCGAGCGCTGCCAAGGTGGGCAAGGTTGAACGGCTCTACATCGGCACGACGCGCGGCCGCGACGAGAAAACCGGCGACCCCTTCGGCAGCGCCCGAAGCGCCGACATAAGATATGTCCGTCTTGAAGTTTCTGTTCCGCCAAACCGCACTGCCGGCCAGATTGTCTGGCCGAGACCGCGTCAGAAGCCCGATGCGACCAAGCAGTTCCTGGCTACGGAAGAAGTGGTCTACGCCGGTGCGACCGGCTTCCGCGCGGACCTTCGCCAGGCAATCCTCCGCGAGCCGAGCCGCCGGCGAGAGGCGATCATCTTCGTCCATGGATTCAACAACAATTTCGCCGAGGGTGCCTATCGCCTCGCGCAGCTCGGGGATGATCTCGATATCCAGACGGCGCTGGTTCACTACTCATGGCCGTCCGCCGCTCATCCGCTCGGCTATGCCTATGATCGTGACAGTGCGCTTTTCGCCCGCGACGGTCTTGAATCGCTTCTAAGAGAGGTCGAGGCCGCCGGCGCTTCGAAGATTATCATTGTCGCCCATTCGATGGGTGCCTCTCTTACCATGGAGACGCTGCGCCAGATCGCGATTGCGCGCGAGGCTCGGCTCATGTCGCGGATTTCGGGCGTGGTTCTGGTGTCGCCGGATATCGATATCGATGTCTTCCGCGCGCAGGCTGAAAGGATCGGAGCCCTGCCAGAGCCCTTTATCATATTCACATCGAAGAAAGATCACGCTCTGGCACTTTCGGCACGGCTTACCGGAGTACGGGAGCGGTTGGGCAACATCAAGGATATCAAAAGACTTGGTGATCTGAAGGTGACTTTCCTTGATACGACCGCCTTTTCGACTGGGGGCGGCCACTTCAACCTTGGCAACTCTCCAGCGCTGATCTCGCTTCTTGGACGGCTGCCCGATATCGAAAGCGCCTTCGCCGGGGATCGGACGGGCCGCCCGGGACTTCTTCCAGGGGTGGTGCTTACGGCGCAACGGGCGACCGAAATCATAATGTCGCCGGTAGCTGCGCTGTCGCAGTGATCGGATCGGTCGCCTAGCGCGAGCGCCGCAGGTAGACGTAGTACGCCCCCGCACCGCCGTGGCGCTGATGCGCCGGTGTGATCTGCTGCACGACAGCCCCCAAGGGCGGGCTATGCAGCCAATGCGGCACCTGATGCCTGAGCGCGCCCATCCGCTGCGGAATCGGACCGTCATCCTCCGCCCTCTTGCCCTTGCCGGTGATAACGAGAAGAAGTCGGCATCCGGCCGTCCGGGCGCGCAGGACGAAGCCAATCAGTGCTGGGTGCGCCTCGGCCAGCGTCATACCATGCAGGTCAATCCGCGCCTCCGGCTCGGACTTGCCGCGCTTCATCTTGCGGAAGGTACCGTGATCCATCCTGAGGGGATGGGCTGTAACGGCCTCCTCGATCATGGGTTGCAGGGTGATGCGGGTCCGGGGCGCGTTGCCGGACGGGCCGAAGGCAAAGTCCTCTGGCAGCGCGATCGACGGTCTGGCGGCGGGCGCTTTCGGCTTGAGGTCAGGGTGCCGGATCACCGGCTTATTGCGCAAAGGCACTGCTGTCGCCGTCACCCGATGCCAGAGGTCGATATCCTCGGGTGACAAGCCTTTGCGCTTCCGGCTCATCGGGTGGCCCTGCGCGGCGTCAGAATATGAAGTCTGCCTTGGGTGTTCAGCGCGGACGCCATCTGCCCCGCCACGTCGCCCGACCCGCAAAAGATATCGGCACGTGCGGGGCCACGGATCGCGCTTCCAACATCCTGAGCGACGAAAAGTGCCTGAATAGAGCCGCATTCGACCCAGATTGGCACTCCCGGCGCGATACACTCTGGATCCACGGCGAGGCTTCTGAATGTGGTCAAAGGAACGCCAGACGCACCAATCGGGCCGCTATCCTCCGGAAGATCAAGCAACCGGAAGAATACGAAGGACGGGTTATGCGCCAGCAATTCCGCGACGTCCTCAGGATGGGCCGCGCACCAGGCGCGGATCGCATCGGCGGAGATCGCGTCGGCCGGGATGTCGCCACGCCGGACTAGTTCCTGACCGATGGAACGGTACATATGGCCGTTCCTCGCGGCGAAGCCCAACCGCAGGATCCGACCGTTCTCCAGCCGGACCCGTACCGACCCCTGCACCTGAGCGAGAAAGGCCTCAATCGCGCTGTCGAGCCAGACTATTTCCTTGCCCGCCAGAAGATTGCCCGCGACAATCTCTCGGCGGCTGAACCAGGGGCCGGCGGGAAGATCGTCAGGCACAGCATAAAGGGCGTGGCGATATCGGCCGCCTGGGGTGGAGCGTCCCGCCAACTCCGGCTCATAATATCCGGTGAAATGACAGGGGGTGGCGACCGCCTCGAACTGCGTGGCGAAGAAGTCGCGCGCGTCAACCGAAGGGTCAGGCAGCTCTGGCCAGCCCGGCCCGAGCCTGTCGTAGGTGCGCCGGTAAACCGCAAGTGCTGCCGATTGGTCGTCATCGACCCAACCCGGCAGGGCCGCAGGCTCCGCCGTCGGCGTTTCCGGCATATCACTCGCCTGTCGCGACCAACAACCAGTTCGGGTCATTCGACCCCATCGCGCGGGCGAAGGTCCAGACATCACGCTGGCGGCGAAGCTCAGACTTGCTGCCCTCAACGATCTTGCCATCGGCATTGCGTGTCACCGATGTGAGTTCGCTTGCGAAGCGGATCGTGACCTCGCCCTCACGCGTCTTCTGATCAAACTCGGCATCCTGCAAGGTCACCTCGCGGATGCCGCCAAAATCGGACTCCACCGTCAGCCCGCGTGCCTTGCGCGTGGCGACGACCTCGGAAAAGGCGTCGTAGACATCGGCAGCCAGAAAGGGTTTCACCTCGGCCAGGTCGCCACGCTCAAAAGCCATGAGTATCATCTCATAGGCGCCGCGAGCGCCGCGCAGGAATTCAGAGACCGAAAACGACGGCTCTGCCAGCTTCATCGCGGCCAGCGCCTTGGCGGCCGGTGACCCTTCGGCCACATGATCACTGATGTCGCGATCCGGACCGCCTTCGATGACTTCGAACTTGTTCCGCCGCGCGTCTGTGACCGGCGCGGGGGCGGGCGGCTTTTCAAACCCGTCACGGCTTCCCAGCACGCTTTTCAGCCGCAGGATAAGAAAGAGAGCAATCCCGGCAAGGACGAGAATCTGGATGAGCGAATTTGTCATTGTTCGGCCTTCTGGGAAACGGACGGGCGTCGCGGGTTGGCAATCGTGTTACTGCCCACTTATGTAGGTGACGGGCCGGGTCAAGTCCACCTGCGGCCGGAAAGGATCGATATGTGGTTACTTCTCGCCTTCGTCGCGATCCCGATGATCGAGATTGGTCTCTTCATCAAGGTCGGCGGCCTCATCGGTCTTTGGCCGACGCTGGCGATCGTGCTTCTGACGGCGCTTGCAGGAAGCTGGCTGGTCCGGATGCAGGGGGCGATGGCGATGGCGGACCTGCGCGGTTCCTTCCAGGAGTTGCGCGACCCGACGCTCCCCATTGCCCATGGTGCGATGATTCTCCTCGCCGGGGCTTTGCTCATCACGCCGGGCTTTTTCACCGATACGATGGGGCTTCTGCTCCTTGTTCCCTCCGTCAGAACTGCCGTTTTTCGCTATATCTCAAGCCGGATCAGCGTCCAGCGATTCGAATTCGGTACCCCGCCACGTCCGGAGGCGCACCGGCCGGATGTCATCGACGGCGACTTCGTCGAAGTTGACGAGCCGTCCGTTCCGCCGCGAAAGGGTCCGTCAGGGTGGACACAGCATTGAGGCGGCGCTGCCAAACTGCTAAACCGCCCGGCAACGATATTCGTCTGGAGTAAGTACGACATGGCCGAGAACACCAACGGCAACGCGACACCCGAGGCACCGCAGGTCAAGATGCAGGTGCTGGGGCAATATGTCCGCGACCTCTCGTTCGAGAATGTGGTGGCGCAAAAGGGCCTCAGCAATGCCGAGGTCCAGCCCGACATTCAGGTTCAGGTCAGCCTCGACGCCCGCAAGCGCAACGTTGAGCATCAGTATGAGGTCATCAGCAAGTTCAAGGTGACTTCGGCCAACAAGGCCGACAAGTCGCCGCTCTTTCTTCTTGAGCTCGACTACGGCGGGATTTTCCACATCGAGGGCGTGCCGGAGGATCAGTTGCACCCCTTCCTTCTCATCGAATGCCCGCGCATGGTGTTTCCGTTTATCCGCCGCATCATTTCGGACGTGACGCGCGATGGCGGTTTCCCGCCCCTGAACATCGACACCGTCGATTTTCTGGCACTCTACCGTCAGGAACTTGCGCGCCGCGCAGCGGCCCAGCAATCCGCGCCGCAGCAGGTGTCGTGACGGCGGCAACGCTTATTCCGGCGTGGGTCGAGGGGCAGCTTCTGCCCTTCGACAAACTTCAGGCGCATCGTGACGGGCTCCGCCACAAGGCGGTTTCCGTCTTTCTGCGCGACGGCGAAACGATCCTGCTTCAGCGCCGCGCGCTGGGCAAGTATCACACCCCCGGCCTTTGGGCGAACGCCTGCTGCACCCATCCTCATTGGGACGAGTCTCCGGAAGACTGCGCGAAGCGTCGGCTTGTCGAGGAGCTTGGGGTTCAGGGTGTTGCGCCGGATGCGGTCGGTCAGGTTGAATACCGCGCTGATGTCGGCGGCGGCATGATCGAGCACGAGGTTGTGGATATCTTCGTGGCCGAGGTGCCGTGTGACGTGGGGCTGTCGCCCCACCCCGAGGAAGTCATGGACACCCGCTGGATCGGTCTGACTGCGCTTGATCGCGAGATCGCGACACGTCCGGAGATCTTCACGCCCTGGCTGCGCATCTACCTCGCCGAACATCGCGACATGCTGTTTGGGACAGTCGGAAGGCAGCCCGGCACGGTCAGTTGACCTCAACCGCTTCCAGCAACACCGCCCAGGACGCACCGTGCATATCGCGATCATGTCGCGTGCCTTGGATTTCGGGGCGCGGAAGCGAGAATTTCACGACGTTGAGGTCTTCGATATCGAAGCGCTTCAGACCCTCGGGCGCGACTTTGAAAAGGGCGGCGACCTGTTCCGTCGAAAGACCCTGTGAGACACGGCGAAAATCGTCACTGTTTCGGCAGAAAATGTCGATTGTCAGCCAGAATGGGCCGGCGTTTTTTGACCTGATCTTGGTGGCAATGTCACGCAGTTCAGTCATGCCCAACCTCATCCACCACCAGCCGGAAGGAAGCCATCGGATCGTCGAGCGCCAGCACGTGGTGCAGGCAGAATTCGTAAAGCGCACCACGGCTCATCTCTGCCGGCGAGAACGGAAAGGCGAAGGTCGGCATCGGCTCATCCTCGGTCAGCGCGTGATGCAGCAGATAGGGGTTGAGCATCTTTGCGATCTCGACCGCCTGCTTCTCCTCAGGTGCGGTGACGATGGTGAGGACGCCGATCTCGGCTGGTATGACGGTGGAGGTCTCAAGCGACCCCAGCGTCGCGTCCTGACCGATCAGTCGCATCTCGATGTCGAAGTCATGAGCCGACAACGCTATGCGCCGAGTTACGCCTTCAGTCACGCGGGCGATGATCTCGTCACACCAGACGCGCGCATTTTCCACATAGCGCCGGTCGCGGAGCAAGGTCAGGCTGACGGCCTGGTATCCGGCGATCCGGGCGCCCTCCAGCTTCACTGAGTAGGGCGCCTTAACCCAGCGGGAGCCTTCAACCCGAACGGCGCGGTCGCTTATCGCCTCATAGCGGGCGCTGCGCACGTCGAGATGGCCGCCGGGTTCATGCAGGATATAGGGGTCGGAGTTCTCATAAAGCATATGGGCGGAGACGGTGTAGGGCGTGGCCCGCGCGGCTGCGGCCAATGGCTCCATCGTGAAGCCGGTCTCATCGAAATCAATCTGGATGGTCCCGGTCGCCGGGTTCGTCGTCGCCAGCGCGCCGCATTCGCCGATCTTGGCGCCGTGCCAAGCCGCGCCCGCATGGCACCCGCGCATCAGGGGCAAGGCGGCAATGATCGCTGTGTCCGTGGTGCGGCCCGCGATCACGATATCCGCGCCGGTCGCCAATGCCGCCGCGATTTGCTCCGCGCCGGCGAGGGCGACGATATTGGAACAAGCGCGGAAGGTCGCCGCGTCGATCTCCGGCGCGCCCGGAAGCGCCGTGATCTTTCCCGCGACATAGGCGGCGGCGATGCTATCAGGGTCTTGGGCCGCGTAAAGCCTTGCGACGCGCAGGCGTTGGCCAAGCTCCACCGCGAGCTCCACCGTGATCTCATAAAGCCAATCCAGTGTCTGATCGGAGCCGCAGGTGCCCGCCGTGCCAATCACAAGCGGCACCCCGGCTTTGGCCCGCGCCGCCATCAGGTCGCGCCATTCGTCCTTGGTCGAGGCGCGGGAGTATTTCGACACACCGCGCCCCAGATAGGCTGGCCCACTATCCGTGGACCCACCATCGACCGCGATGATATCCGGCGCCGTCGCAACGCCGCGCGCCAGCGCCGCCCGGTCATAGCTGAGGCCAAGCGCGCCTGTCGGTATCAGAACGCGCACCCTGGTCATCAGTCGCCCGTGCCCTCTACCGTTTCCGGCATCGGCGGGCGTTTCAGCCGGCCGCGCAGGAAGATCGGGGCGACAAAGCCCAGAACCGCCGCGATCCAGAGACCCGCTGCGATCGGTGTGGCGAAGAGATAGGTCCAGTCGCCGTCGGACAGCGTCATCGCGTGGCGCAGGTTGTTTTCCATGTGATAGCCAAGAAGGATGCCGAGGATCACCGGCACCGTCGGAATATCCATCTTGCGAAAAACATATCCCAGGACACCAAAGGCGATCATCAGGAGAAGGTCGAAATAGCTGCCAGACAGCGAGTAAATCCCGACAAAGGAAATCATCGTGACGCCCGGCAGCAGGACGGCAGGCGGGACCATCAGGATCTTCACGAAGACCTTCACCATCGGCACGTTCATCGCCAGAAGCACGAAATTCGCGATCAGGAGCGACGCGATCAGGCCCCAGACAACTTCTGGCCGGTCGGTAAACAGCGTCGGGCCGGGCGTGATGTTCAGCGTCATCAGAACCGCCAGCAGGACTGCCGTCGTGCCGGAGCCTGGAACGCCCAGCGTCAGCATCGGCACCAGCGCACCGCCCGCCGCCGCGTTGTTGCCGGCCTCGGGCGCTGCTACGCCTTTCGGGACGCCAGTCCCGAAACCGCCCTTCTCGCCTGCGATACCCTTCTCCATCATGTAGGTCATGAACGATCCGAGTGATGCGCCTGCGCCAGGCAGCACGCCTGCGATAAAGCCGACCGCTGAGGACCGGATCATCGTCCAGCGCGTCTCCCAGATGTCTTTCCAGGGCACCGTCACCTTGCCGAGCGTCACGCCTGCCGCGCTGCTTTTGCCATGGGTTTCGATGAAGACGAACACCTCGGACACCGCGAAGAGACCGACAATGGCCACGAGGAAATCGACGCCGTCGGCAAGATGCAGGTTCCCGCCGGTAAAGCGCGTAAAGCCCGAGTTGTTGTCGAGACCGATCAGCGCGATGGCGAGACCGATGAAGGAGGCGAGTGCCGCCTTGGCCTGGTTGTTCGAGGACATTCCCCCGAGCGTGGCGAAAGCCAGCGCGTAAAGCGCAAAATATTCGGCAGGTCCGAACTTGTAGGCGATCCGCGCGAGGAAAGGCGCGACCAGCGCCAATGCAATCGTGGCGAGGAGGGCGCCGACAAAGGAGGCCACGCCCGAAATCACCAGCGCATCGCCAGCGCGGCCGTTCTTGGCCATCGGAAATCCGTCGAGCGTTGTCATCATCGCAGGCTCGTCACCCGGAATATTCAGCAGGATAGAGCTGATCCGGCCACCGTACATCGCGCCGTAATAGACTGAAGTCAGCAGCACGAGCGCCGCCGTCGCGTCGAGTCCGAGCGAGAAGGTAATCGGGATCAGGATCGCCACGCCGTTCGACGGGCCAAGACCCGGCAGCGCGCCGATTATCGTCCCGAGAAAGCAGCCCACCACCGCCAGAAATAGCGTCAGCGGAGAGAGAGCCACGCTGAAGCCCAGCGCCAGATTCGAGAAGATGTCCATAATCGTCCCTCAGCCCATCAGGCTGCGCGGGAAGGCAAGAAGGCTAAGTCCCAGCGCATATTTGAATATGATGAAAAGCCCGACCGAAAGACCGATCCCGGTCAGAACGGCTGGCAGCGGCGTCGGCCGGATCTGGTAGCTCAGCACCGAGGCGGCGATCGCGGTCGGGATCAGGAAACCGAGCGAACCGAGCGAGAGGGCATAGCCAACCAGCACGACGGTCGCGAAAGCGAGCGCCAGAATGGTCTTGCCTGCGGGCCAGTCCGGCTCTCCATCGGGGCGCAGGATCAGCATCGTGGCGCTGAGCGCCATTCCGACACCGATGATCATCGGAAAGGCCCTCGGTCCCAATTTGTCAAAGATGCTGCCGGCCGGAAGATTGTAGGCGCTCGCTATGAACGCGAGCGCCACAAGGATCACGACCACTCCGAAGATGCGGTCAGTGCGGATCACTGGATCACACCGATCTCTTTGGACATTGCCGTGGTGTCGGCGATGACCTGATCGACCCAGCCCTGGAAGTCGTTGCCGACCTTGGTGAAGGGGGCGAGCCCGTTCGCGGCCATCGCCTGTTTCCATTCATCGCTGTCGGCGACGGCCTGAAGCCGGTCCGCCCATTTCTGGAAGTCGGCGTCGCTGATGCCTTTCGGAGCATAGAGGCCGCGCCAGTTGACGGCGACGACATCGTAACCCTGCTCCTTCGCGGTGGGAATGTCCTCGAAGCCCGGCACACGTTCATCGGTCAGCACAGCTAGCGCGCGCACTTCGCCGGATTTTAGGAAGCCGACGACTTCCGACATGTCGCCGGTCATTGCCTGGGTAAAGCCGCCGACGGTTTGCGTAATCGCATCCGCGCCGCCGTCCACGCCGATATACTTGACCTTGCCGATATCGGTGAAGCCTGCTGCCTTCAGCACCTGAAGCGGCTTCATGTGGTCAAAGCCGCCCGCAGCCGAGCCGCCCGCGAAAGCGACGGAGCCGGGGTCGGCCTTGATCGCCTCGACGAGGTCGTTCAACGACTGGAAGGGGCTGTCCTTCGCCACGACGATCACGCCGGGATCGCCCCCGATTGTTCCGACCCAGCGAACCTGATCCGCCGTCGCATCGCCGAACGCCTTTTGCGCAAGGCGCGTCGTCGTCGCGGACGAGGCTGCCACGATCAGATCGGGATCGTCGTTGCGTTCGTGAACAACGTTGTTGAATGCAAGACCGCCGCCAGCACCGGCCATGTTGGTGACCTGAACCGGCGCATCGACCTGACCGATGTCAAAGAGAATCTTGCCGATCTGACGGCAGGTGAAATCCCAGCCACCGCCGGGGTTCGCCGGTGCGATGCACTCGGTCGCCCAGACCGAGCTGGCTGCCATGAGGCTTGCCACGGCGCTGGTGCCCAGCGCCTTCCACAGGTTCGAAATCATGTAGTCCTCCCAGACTTTTTCGTTTGCAGAACCGCACCACAGCTCCTCTGGGCAGCGATCCACTTGCAGTCACGACGATTCGCTGTGAAACCTGACAGGAACCTGTCACAGCCGCCGGACCCTCGAAGCATGCGATTTCCTACTCGTCGAAGACAACAAGGATCTTGCGCAGTCTGTGGCGGATCGACTGCGGCTCGATGGTCATGCGGTGGATCATGCGGGAACGCTGGCAGAGGCCGCAGATTGCCTTGCCGCCGCACCCTATGATCTGATTTTGTTGGATATTTCTCTTCCCGACGGCGACGGTCGGAATTTCCTGTCAAGCCAGCGGCGGCTGGGGCGCGACACCGCCTTCATCGTGATGACCGCGCGGGCCGATGTGTCCGACCGCGTGGACGTTCTGGACCTCGGCGCGGACGATTATGTGACGAAACCCTTCGATTTTGCCGAGCTCGAGGCGCGTTGCCGCGCTGTTCTGCGCCGCCGGGGGGTTGCGCTACAGACGGTGCAGCACTTTGCCGGAATGACGTTCAGCCCGCTGACCGCAAGCCTTTCCATTGGCGATGAGATGCGGGACCTTAGAAATCGGGAGCTTCGGCTTCTTGAGATCCTGATGGCCGCGCCGGAACGGATCTTCTCGAAGAGCCAGATCTGCGACCGGCTGTTTTCCTATGCCGAAAGCGTCACGGACAATGCGATCGAGGTCTATATCGCGCGCCTGCGGAAAAAGATCGAGGGGTCCGGCGCGCGGATCGAGACGGTGCGCGGCATCGGCTACAGGCTGACGCGGGAATGAAGCGCGGCACACCCTCCCTTCAGCTTCGGCTGATCCTTCAGCTTCTGGGCGTGGCCGCGCTTCTGGCCGTCGTGCTTTATCTGACGGTCCGGACCGTGGCCAACCAGGCCGCCGAGGCGACGCAGGACGGCGTTCTGGGCGCGGCAACCCTCGCCATCGCGGAACGCCTTCAAGGTGGCGAAGAGATCGTCGGAGTCGATCTGCCTTATGAGGCGTTTTCCATCCTTGGCTCGATCAGCGCCGACCGGGTGTTCTACCGGATCGATGCGGGGGTGAAGACGCTGACCGGTTACGCCGATCTGCCCTTGCCGGACACGGCCGGCCCGTCGATGGCCCCTGTCTTCTACACCCGCGCCTTCCGCGATACCGAAGTCAGGATCGCGGCGGTGTCGCGCACCGTTCTGGTCAACCGCCAACCGGTTCCCGTCCTCGTCCTCGTCGCGCAGACCCGGCAGGGGCAGGAGACCATTGCGCGATCGGTCGCCCAGCGCGCGGCCGCCCTCGGACTTGGCTTTTTCGCACTGGCAGCAGCACTGTCCCTATTGGCCGCGAAAAGCACCTTGCGCCCGATCAACCGGTTGGCAGAGGCCGTGGGGCGTCGCGGCCCTCAGGATCTGCGCTTTGTAGATCACCCGACGCCATCGGAGCTGAAGCCTCTCATCACCGCGTTGAACGGATTCATCGCGCGGCTGCGCGCCGGGCTGTCGCGCACCGAGACTTTCATTGCCGAGGCGGCACATCACATCCGCACCCCTCTTGCCGTGGTTCGCACCCGCGCGGAGATCGCCATGCGTCAGAGCGAGTCGGAGGACACACGCGACGCGCTCCGTTCCGTGATCCGCGCGGTCGACGAAAGCAGCCGTTCAGCCGGCCAGCTTTTGGCCCACGCGACAGTGGTCTATCGGTCGGACCGGCTCATCGATCAGCGGGTCGACCTGGTCCCGCTGTTGCAGGACCTTGTAAATGCGTTCCGACCGACGGCGGATCTGCGGGACATGGATCTGATGCTTTCGCTTCCGAATGACTCGGTCACGGTGACGGGCGACCGACCGCTGGTAGAAACGGCGCTTCGCAATATTCTCGATAATGCCGTCAAATATTCGGCGGATGAGACGGTGGTGGATCTGTCCGTGACGACGGAGGGCAGCGACGCGGTGATCATTGTCGCCGACCGCGGGCGCGGCTTGTCGGGCGAGGATCAGGCCCGTCTGTCGCGCCGGTTTGTCCGGGGCGAGAACGCGGGCGATGTCGTCGGCTCCGGCCTTGGCCTCACCATTGTCGAAGAGGTCGCCGCCGCACATGGCGGCAGCTTCACCCTGATTGAAAGAGACGGAGGCGGCACATGCGCGCGGCTATCCTTGCCATTGTCCTGAGCCTTTGCCTGCCGATCGCGGCGCAGGCTTTCGAGACGGAGGAAGAGCGGCTCTTTCCCGCCGAAGGGTCTGACACGCGCGAGATTTCGATTCTTTCGACGACGGACACCTCGGTCCTTGCCCCGGTCATTACCGCCTTTCAGAAAAACCATCCCGGAATAGCCGTCCGCTACACGGTTGCCTCGAGCCAAGAGGTTTTCTCGGCGATCCACGACGAGGGCTTGGCCTTCGATCTGGTGATTTCCTCGGCGATGGACCTTCAGATGAAGCTCGCCAACGACGGCTACGCCTTGTCACATATCTCACCCCAAGCAGATCGGATTCCGGCCTGGGCGCGCTGGCAGGATCGGCTTTACGCCTTCGCGCAGGAAGATGTGGTTCTTCTGGTGTCGCGAAAGGCGCTGGGAAACCTGCCGCTGCCCGAAACCCGGCGTGATCTGATCGAGCTTCTGCGCGAGAATTCGACGCTGTTTCGGGGGCGGATTGGCACATACGACCCCGCCCTCTCCGGCGCGGGCTATCTTTTCGCAACGCAGGATACCCGTCAGTCCGACAGTTTCTGGCGGCTTGCCGAGGTGATGGGAAGCCTCGCGCCCAAACTTTATGTTTCAACGAACGACATGATTGACGACGTGACATCCGGACGGCTTGCGCTGGCTTACAACGTGTTGGGAAGCTACGCGGGACCACGGCTGGCGGACGACCCCGACATCGCTATCGTCGAGCTTCAGGACTACACGCTGACCCTTCTTCGGACCGCGATTATTCCGACGACCGCGAAGATGCCTTCGCGAGGCGGCGCATTCCTTGATTTTCTGCTCAGCGTCGAAGGGCAGGCTGCGATCCGAAACCAGGCTGGGCTACCGCCGATTGACGAGGCCGCGCTGGCCGCGCGACCCTATCTTCGGCCCATGCGCCTCGATCCGGGGCTCTTGGTGTTTCTCGACAGCATCAAGCGGCAGGGTTTTCTGGACGAATGGAACGCGGCCCTGACGCGGAAATAGTTCACAATTTCGTCTAGCGCGGCACGGAACCGCCGCTCAGGCTCGGGACTTCTGGTATTCGTACGGATATCCTGCAAGGACTACGCGCGAAGCAGGTTGCGTGTTTGGGGGTTTGGATGCGTCGGCAATTTCTGCGCGTCGGGATAGCGGTTGTGGCCAGCGCTTTGCTGTCGCCCGGAGCTGTCGGGACGGCGACCGCACTGGACAGCATCGGTTTTGCCACGCCGGGTGCGGATGACGATCTCAGAACCTCTCTGCGGAACGCTTCACTTCTCCTCAGCGCCAAAGCCGAGAAAAAGACCGACCCGCAGAATCTTTTTGCCTCGGCGCGCGCCGATTACGCGCGCCTGATCGGGGCGCTGTATTCCGATGGCTATTATTCCGGCGTCATCAGCATTCTGATCGACGGCAAGGAGGCGGCCGCGATTGACCCCCTTGATGCGCCAGAGCGCATTTCTCGCATCGACGTTTCCGTGAAGCCCGGCCCGCGCTTCACCTTCTCCGCCGCAAGGATGAAGCCTTATGCGCGCGGCACGAAGCTGCCCGGGGAATACCGTGATACATTGCCCGCGAAATCCACGGCCATTGTCGACGCTGCCACCGCGGGCGTCGAGGGTTGGCGCGATATCGGGCATGCCAAGGCCGATGTATCGGGTCAGTCCATCGTGGCCGATCACCACAACAACACGCTGAGCTCGGAAATCCTGCTGGCGCCTGGGCCGAAGGTGCACTTTGGCGCACTGAACGTGAGTGGATACGAGCGGATGCGGGTCGAGCGTATCCGCAAGATCGCGGGGTTCCCCACTGGCGAGGTCTACAAGCCGTCCGATCTTGAAACCGTGGGCAAGCGGCTGCGCCGAATCGGCGTATTTAGTTCCGCCGCACTGACCGAATCCGAGGCGCTTGGCCCTGGCGACACGCTTGATGTCGATCTGGTCGTGACCGAAGAGAAGCTTCACCGCTTCGGCTTCGGCGCCGATGTCTCGGGTTCCGAGGGGTTGAACCTCTCGGGCTATTGGTTACACCGCAACCTTCTGGGCGGCGGCGAACAACTGAAATTCGACGCGGCGGTGACCCAGATCGGCGGGTCCGCGGTGCGTGATTTGGGCTACAATGTCGGGCTGCGGATTGACCGCCCGGCGACACCGGTTACCGACGCGACCGCCTTCGCGGAGATCAGGGCGCAGCGCACCGACCTCGCCGACTGGCGGGTCGACACTCAGGAGGTGACTTTCGGCCTCACGCGTATCCTGAGCGATACACTGACCGCCGAGGCGTCCTTGTCCTATGCAAATTCCACAGCGACGGACGCAATTGGCAGCCTTTATTACAAGTCGCTGTCGCTTCCCGTTTCGCTCACCTGGGATCGGCGAGACAATCCGGTAAACGCGCATAAGGGTTTCTATCTTCAGGCAGACGTGACGCCGTTCCTCGGCTTTAGCGGCACAGGCTCCGGCGCGCAGATCAAGACTGATGCGCGCTACTACAAGACCTTTGGCAAGGACAAAGGCCTTGTGCTGGCGGGTCGCGTCCAGCTTGGCACGGTGACCGGATCGGCGATCATGAAGACTCCGCCCACCTATCTTTTCCTGTCAGGTGGCGGTGGCACGGTCCGGGGCCAGCCTTATCAGTCGCTGGACGTGACAGTTCCTAGGCCGGGGGGCGGCATGATTGACACCGGTGGAGCGAGCTTTGCCGGATTTTCCGGCGAGGTGCGCGCGCGCGTTACCGAGAATATCGGTGCCGTGGCGTTCTACGATGTTGGCTATATCAGCAGCGGGGATTTCTTCAGCGGCACGAAAAAATCCCACGCGGGGGCAGGTCTTGGTCTGCGGTACGACACCGGCTTTGGGCCGATCCGACTTGATCTTGCCGCGCCAGTTTCGGGGTCAACAGGCAGCGGTGTCCAGGTCTACATCGGCATCGGGCAGGCATTCTGATGCGCCGGGTTCTATACCTTGCCTTGTTCTTCTTCGCACCTGCGGCAGTGATCGCACAGGATTCGGCGACGACCGAACGGGACCGAAGCTACCTGACCGCGCTGATCGAGGACAATCTCTCTGGCGCCGGGCGCAGCGTGCGGCTTGATGGATTTGCCGGGGCGCTGTCGTCGCGGGCGACCTTCGATCAGCTTTCGATTGCCGATGACGAGGGCGTCTGGATCACCGTCCGGAACGGTGCGATCAGCTGGAATCGCTCCGCCCTTCTCTCCGGTCGCATCGAAATCGAGGAGATGTCGGCCGAGGAGATCGATCTACCAAGGCGACCCGCCTCATCCAACACGCCGTCCGAGGCAACGGGCTTTTCACTGCCGGAACTGCCGGTGGCGGTGTCCATTGGTGCCTTGCGCGCGGATCGCGTCGTCCTTGGGCAGCCGATCATGGGTGTCGCGGCCGAGGTGCAGCTGAAGGCTTCCGCGAAACTGGAGGGTGGCGAGGGCTCCGCCGATCTCGATATCACCCGCATCGACGGCCAACAGGGATCGCTTGTCCTTTCCGGCGCCTATTCCAACGCGACGCGCGATGCGAAGCTCGATCTTCTGGTGAAAGAAGCGGCGGGCGGCATTGCGGTTGATCTGCTCGGCATCCCAGGCCGCCCCTCCGCAGAGCTGGCCATTCACGGCAGCGGCGTGATCGACGCGTTTCGCACCGATATTTCCGTTCGCACCGACGGTCAGCCGCGCGTCAGCGGTCAGATTCAGCTGAGCGCCGAGGCAGGTAAGGACGGCGCCCTGACGCGCGGGTTTCAGGCGCAGCTTGCGGGCGATGTGACGCCACTCTTCCTGCCGGAGTACCGAGACTTCTTCGGCGACGATGTGTCGCTTGAGGCCGAGGGAAGGCGTCTTCCGACGGGCGAAATGGACCTGAGCCGGTTGGTGATCGATTCCGAAGGGGTCGATCTGACTGGTCGACTCAGCCTCACTTCGGAGGGATTGCCTTTGCAAGCCGCAATGACGCTGCGCGTCGGCGTAGTGTCCGGTGGTGAGGTTCTTCTGCCCATCCCGGGCAATCAGACTTTTGTGCGGTCTGCCGATCTGAAGTTGCGGTACGATCAGGCAAAGGGAAACGGCTGGACACTCGATGGAACAATGTCCGAGCTTCGCCAACCGTCGATTTCGATCGCGAATCTCGCGCTGGGCGGTTCCGGCCGGATCGCAACCGGCAGCAAGCTGGCGCCCGGACTGATCGGTGGAACGGTCCGCTTCGACGCCCAAGGGATCGAGCCGGCGGACCCCGGTCTGCGACAGGCCATCGGCCCAAATATCAGCGGTAAGACTGTCTTCAGTTGGCAGCAGGGCGGCAAGCTTCGATTCCCGGCGCTTGAGGTGACGGGGCAAGGCTACGGCGCGACAGCAAATTTTGCGATCGACGGGCTGGATAGCGGCGTGGAGGTGGCGGGCAGATTGACGGCATCTGTCGCCGACCTTGCGCGGTTTGAGGGTCTTGCTGGTCGGTCGGTTGGCGGATCTGGCAATGTTTCCGTACAGGGCTCCTATGGTATTCTATCCGGGATCGTTGATGGAGATATTGACCTGCGCGGGCGCGATCTCAGTATCTCGCAGGCTGAGGTCGACAACCTGCTGAAGGGCGATTCTCGGCTGACCGCCTCGGTCCGGCGCGATCAAGAGGGGACGCGCATCCGATCGTCATCTCTTACCGCCAGCACACTCAAGGCAGCAGCCACTGGTCTCATCGCGTCCAAGACCAGCGATCTGACCGCTGATCTCGATTTCAGCGATCTTTCCGCACTGGGCGGACGGTATCGGGGCGCTCTCAAGGCCTCCGCAACCATGAAAGGACCAGCCGAGGCGCGCGACATTGCGATGAGCGCAACTGGAAATCGCCTCGCGGTCGGACAGGCAGAGATCGACCGCATCATCGGCAGCCCGTCCGCGCTTTCGCTTGCCGTTGTGCAGAAGGGCAATGCGGTTGAGCTTCGCTCTTTTTCGCTGAAGAATGACGAGGTTTCCGTCGAGGCGACGGGGGCATCCTCCGGGGCTGGGCAGGTGATTGACCTGACCTCCCGCCTTCGCGACATGTCGCTTCTCGCGCCGGGCTTTCCCGGCCCTCTGACCCTCAGCGGCAAGATCGACCAGCAGGAGTCCGGCTATCGAGTTCGACTTGAGCGGATCGGGTCCGGGCGGCACCACGGCGACAATTGCCGGCAATGTGTCGACCGATGGATCAACGGCCGATCTCGCCATAGCTGGCGGCGCACAGTCCGCCATCGTCAATCCCTTTATCGCGCCGCGCAACGTCAGTGGGCCGGTCAGCTTTGACCTCAGGCTGAATGGCGCGCCAAGTCTTGCCGCGCTGTCTGGCAAGGTCAGCCTGCAAAACGGCGCGCTCATCGCGCCGACGTTCGGCATTGAGATCGTCAATCTGGGCGCGACCGCTGACCTTGATGGCGCGCGGGCGACCATCTCTGCTGCCGGTCAGGTCCGAGGTGGCGGTGAGGTGCGGATTTCAGGGCCGGTCGCTTTGGCATCCCCCTATGTGGCCGATCTGACCACGACCCTCCGGTCGGTGCATCTGCGCGACCCTGAGCTTTTCGACACCGATGTCGACGGCGAAGTGCGGATCACCGGACCGCTGATCGGTGGCGCCGATATTCGCGGCGCCGTATCGCTCGGCAAGACCGAGGTGCGCATCCCCTCGACCGGCTTCGGCAGTCAGGCGCTTCTGAACGACGTCACGCATATCGCCGAGCCGCAGCCAGTGCTCAAGACCCGCGAACGCGCGGGCCTTGTCGAGAAGGGCGGCGGCGCGCGCGATAGCGGTCCGGCCTTCGGCCTGGACCTCACGATCTCCGCGCCGGGTCGGATCTTTGTGCGCGGCCGTGGACTTGATGCAGAGCTTGGCGGCGCGCTGAATGTGACGGGGACAACCGATAATGTCATCCCGAGCGGTCAGTTCAACCTTATCCGTGGCCGACTCGACATTCTCGGCAAGCGTTTCACAATTGATGAGGGGCTGATCCAGCTTCAGGGCGCGCTGACCCCATATGTGCGCTTCAGTGCGACCACGCAAAGCGAGGGGATCACCGCAACGATCCTTATCGAAGGCGACGCCACCGCACCCGAGATCAAGTTCCTGTCCAACCCGGATTTGCCGGAAGAAGAGGTGATCTCGCGGCTCTTGTTCTCAAAAAGCCTGAGCAATCTTTCGGCCTTCCAAGCGGCGCAACTTGCGTCTGCGGTGGCAACTCTTGCCGGCAAGGGCAGTGGTGGAATCATCGCAAAGCTTCGCAATTCATTCGGGCTCGACGATCTCGACCTCGCGTCTGACACCGAGGGGCAAACCTCGCTTCGGGTCGGGAAATACATATCCGAAAAGGTCTATACCAATGTCGCCATCGGATCGGACGGCAAGACCGAGGTGAATATCAACCTCGATGTCCGACCGGACCTGACGCTGCGCGGCACGTTGGCGGGCAATGGCGGGACCAGCGTCGGGATCTACTACGAGCGAGACTACTGATCCGCACGTAGGCGGGCATATTCGGCGTTCAGCACAGCTCCAAGAAGAACAATGTAGGCCGAGATAAAGAACCACATCAGAAGCGCAATCACAGCACCGATTGAGCCGTAAATCCGATTGTAACTGCCGAAGTTGACGAGATAGACCGAAAAAGCGATCGAAGCGCCAGCCCAGAGCGCGACTGCAAGAAGCGATCCAGGCGTCAGCCAATCAAAGCGCGCGGCATCATTGTTGGGCGCCCAGCGGTAAAACATTCCGAGAAACACCAGAAGAACGAGGATGAGTACGATCCACGGAAGAGTCTTGAGGATTATCCCTTCTGCCCGGCCGACGTTCAGCAGGTTAAGCGCAACCGGGACGATCACAACCGTCGCAAGGGCGCAGACCGCCAACCCGAGGGTGGCGAAGGTCATAGAGACCGAGCCTGCGAAGCGACGCAGCCCTCGCCGCGGGGGGTGGCCGTTGATGGCATTCAAGGCGGAGATCAGAGCCGCCACGCCAGCATGAACCGAATAGAGGGCGACCAGCAGCGACAGAATCGTCGTCCAGCCAAGTGTACGGGAATCCGCCTTGAGAAGCGTGACAAGCTGTGTTTCCAGAACGTCATAGGCCGTGGCGGGGATAACATCCTAAATCGCGCTCATATATGCCGGTATGACACTCGGATCCGAGAAGAAACCCCAGATCGCAATCATTGCGGCCATGCCTGGAAAGACGGCGAACATCCCGTAGAAAGCGACACCTGCGGCAATGACACCGATATGACGCTCATCCATCGCATGCCAGACGGCCATCGCGAGCCGCCAAATTCTTCGGATTTCATTCAACTTTTGTCCGATGTCCTTTCGGCCGCGTCATAGGGGTAAGCACTTCGCCTACAATCTTCGGGCCCCGCAACCGGGTGCGCAAGGGATCTGCGAAGAAGTGAAGAGAACGCGGCGCGAAGGCGGCGCGAAGGCAACGCTCTGTGACTGATCGGCCCGCCAGGGCAGCGCATGATCGGGTCAGGAATTCCCCTTGTAACGCGCCTGTTGCTGGCAACTCTGATCGAATCACCCAACTGCCTGCGGTGTGCTGGCTTATGCTTTGGGCCTTCCTTCGGACCCTTTTGCCCGCAAAAGCAGCATCATTCCGCGCGCGATGTCCAGAAATCGGCTGGAAGCTGCCGAAATTCCGGACAGTTTCATGGTTAGGACGAAATTAGCCTTAACAACGCCTCAGTTTTTCAACCTATAGGTTATTAGACCGCGCCGGGGGGCTAGGCCAAGAGTTAGACAGTGCGAGGATACAATGGCGGCCCCTTACTTTGACTTCTCGGTTGATAGCGTTGCGGTTTCGCGTCCGCGCAGAACCTATGCCGACCATGGAAAGCGGTTCTTCGATCTTGCGGTCCTCGCGTTCGCCGCGCCGGTGATCCTGCCAGTCATGGCGCTGATGGTCGCCTTGGTTTGGGTGACGGGCGGCAAGCCTCTCTACGCACAGGAGCGTATCGGCCGGGGCGGAAGGATCTTCCGCTGCTGGAAGGTTCGGACCATGGTGCGCGGCGCCGACGCCCTTCTTCTGCGCTTTCTGACAGAAGATGCCGGGCTCGCGCAGGAATGGGCGGTCAACCAGAAGCTTTCCCGCGATCCGCGTATTACCCTGATCGGGCGCATCCTGCGCAAGACCAGCCTTGATGAGCTGCCACAGGTCTGGAACGTGCTCCGCGGCGATATGAGTCTTGTTGGCCCGCGCCCCTTCACACCCGATCAGCGCGACCTCTACGAGGCAGAATTCGGCGGCTCGGTGGGTTACTACGCGCTACGCCCCGGGATCACCGGGCTTTGGCAAGTCAGCCGCCGCAATGAAGGGTCGTTCGCTGAGCGTGCGCATTACGATCTGGACTATGCGAGATCGCTGAACTTCTTCGGCGACCTGCGGATCTTCTTCAGAACTTTCGTTGTGGTACTGCGCGCGACCGGTCGCTGACGCCTCAGTCGGAGAACCTGCTCCAGATCGCGTTTTGTCCAATCGATGCGACAAGCTTCGCATGGGCCTCCGCTTCGGCTTCGGAGAGGCGCGGGGTAAGCGGTTCGGCCCTCGGGCTCGGGCGCCAGCCTTCGGTTACCACCATTTCGGAAGCTTCCGTTGTCACGGAAAGCGCGAAATCCGGCTGACGACCGCCGATCAACTCAAGGTAGACTTCGGCCAGAAGCTCACTGTCGAGAAGAGCGCCGTGTTTCTCGCGTGCGGAATTGTCGATTCCGAAGCGGCGGCAGAGCGCGTCAAGCGAGGCTGGTGAGCCTGGAAACTTGCGCCGCGCCATGGCGACCGTGTCCAGGGCGCGGTCCAGCGGCAATACGGAATGGCCGGCCCAGCCAAGCTCAGCGTTCAGGAATTTCATATCGAAGGCGGCATTATGGATGACGAGCATCGAATCCGATCCGATAAACTCAACGAAATCGGCGGCTATCGCGGCAAACTTCGGCTTGTCGCGCAGGAAGTCATCGCCCAGGCCATGCACCTCGAATGCCGCTTTCGGCATCGTGCGTTCGGGGTTGATATACTGATGATAGACCCGGCCGGTCGGGACGTGATTGAAGAGTTCAATCGCACCGATCTCAACGATCCTGTCGCCCTCACCCGGTTCGAATCCTGTGGTCTCGGTGTCGAGTACGATTTCACGCATGATTCTTGCCAATCTCCTTCAGCACCCGCGCGACCGCGGCCTTCGCGCCTTCCATGGTCGAGGTGTCGATCACGAAATCCGCGCGTTTTCTTTTTTCGGTATCCGGCATCTGCCGGTCAAGGATTGTCTGGAAATGCGCCTCGGTCATGCCTGACCGCTCCATGACCCGTGCCTTCTGGATCGTGGCAGGGGTGGAGACGACGACGACCGCGTCGACCGTCTTTTCCGCGCCGGTCTCAAAAAGAAGCGGAATGTCGAGAAGGACGACGGTCTCGCCGTCTCGCGCGGCGGCATCGATGAAGGCCGCGCGGTCTGCGGCGACAAGTGGATGAATCGCGGCCTCAAGCCGCCTCAGCGCCCCGGCGTCGCGGCCAATCCAGTTCTTCAGCGCGTCGCGGTCCACCGCGCCGTCGCGAACGGCCCCGGGACAAAGCGCTCCGATGACCAGAACGGCAGCCCCCTCCTTCGCATAAAGTCGATGAACAGCCGCGTCTGCATCCCAGACAGGTATGCCGTGATCCGCAAACATCGCGGCGGTCGTGGACTTTCCCATACCGATGGATCCTGTGAGGCCGATCAGGAAGGGCCGCGTCATTCGGCGAGAATAGCCGAGCGGGTAGCGTCATCGACCTCTGGCCGGATGCCGAACCAGCGCTCAAATGCTGGCGCGGCCTGATGCAGAAGCATACCGAGGCCGTCCACCGTCACACAGCCCATCGAGGCTGCTTCCTCAAGCAGATGCGTGCGCAGCGGCGTGTAGACGAGATCGGTGACGATGGCCTTCGACGACAGGGCGTCCAGCGGAATCCGGAACTCGGGCTTGCCCTCCATGCCGAGAGACGAAGTATTCACAACCGTCGCCGCGCCCTCAAGCATGTTGCCAGCCTGGACCCAGTCGTTCACGACGACCTTGGCGCCAAATTCCGTGCGCAAAGCCTCGGCCCGTGCGCGGGTACGGTTGGCGATACGAATTTCCGGCGCGCCAACCTCGATCAGCGAGGCGATCACCGCCCGCGCACCGCCGCCCGCGCCGATCACCGCCGCAGGGCCCGCAGTCGGGTCCCACGCGGGCGCGTTCTGGCGCAGATTCGCGATAAAACCGTAGCCATCGGTATTGTCGGCATGTAGTCGGCCGTCCTTGCGGAAGATCAGCGTATTCGCCGCGCCGATCAGCGCGGCGCGGTCTGTCACGACATCTGCAAGCGCCAGAACGGTTTCCTTATGCGGGATCGTCACATTGCAGCCGACGAAGCCCGCCTTGGGCAGAGCTGCAATAACTTCCCGCAGATCCGACTGGGAAACATCCATCGGCACATAATGGCCTTTGATCCCGTAGGCCTTCAGCCAATGGTGATGGAGTTTCGGCGATTTCGAATGCGCGATGGGCGAGCCAATGACGCCGGCAAGAGGAATACGAGGATGGTCGGTCATGCCGCGATGTCGCCCCGAATAGAGAGCCAGGTCAAGAGTTCGATCAACGGCAGCCCGAGAATGGTGAAGTAATCGCCCTCGATGCGCGAAAAAAGGCGCACGCCCTCGGATTCGAGTTTGTAGGAACCGACGCTGGCGCCGATATCGGGCCAGTTCCGCGCGACATAGGCGTCGAGGTAGTCATCCGAGAAATCACGCATGGTCAGGCGGGCTGTCCCGACGTGCCGCCAGAGCGGACGGCCCGCACGGCAGACGACGGCGGCGGAGAGAAGCCGGTGGGTCTTGCCGCGCAGGTCGGAAAGTTGGATGCGTGCTTCGGCGGCGGTTTGGGGTTTGTTCAGCACCCGGCTGTCGAGATCAAGGATCTGGTCGCAGCCGATGACGAGAGACTCGGGGTGGCGATCGGAAACCTTCCGGGCCTTCATCTCGGCCAGCGCATCCGCCACATCTCGGGGTGTCGCCCCTTCGGCATCGAGCGCCGCACGGATTGCGTCCTCATCGATGCGCGCGACCTGCGTTTCTATCGTGAGCCCCGCGTTGCGAAGAAGCGTCGCGCGGATTTCCGAGCCGGACGCAAGCAGGATCTTTCGGGTTTCGAGTGTCGCCATGTGGGTCACGTTGTGGAAAAGTCCCGGTCTGCCCGGTGGCCTGTCCTGTCGGTAAGTCCGGGTGGCTCCGTGGTTGGGGAAAGCTCGGGCGGTTGTCAATCGTCCCAGTGCTTTCCTTCCCCATGTGGAAGCGGACGAAAGCGAGCTGTGGACAGATGTGATGTCCACATGATCTGGCTGTTTTGATGTAGGAATCCGGTGATGACAATGGATATAATGCATTGAAAATATTTGATTTTATGTGAAATATCGCGGTGCTTACCATTTTCCGGAGCTTATCCACAAAGCCATGAACCTGTGGAGTTCCTGTCCCGAAGGCTCGTAATCCACGCCACCCACAGGGCCTAAAACAACAACATCTCTTTTCAATCTCTTTTATATTTATTTAGGAAGAGCAGAAAGCGATGCACACACGGGGCACACACGGGGCAACAATGATCACGGATTTTCTGGCTTCCGCCTATCCTTGGACCAAGGCGCTCCACATCATCTCGGTAATCGCCTGGATGGCCGGTATGTTCTATCTGCCAAGACTTTTCGTCTATCACGTCGAGACGGTGGAACCAGGCAGCGAAACCGACAAGCTTTTCCAGACGATGGAGCGCCGCTTGCTGCGGGCGATCATGAATCCGGCGATGACGGCGGTCTGGATCTTTGGCCTCTGCCTTGTCTTCACACCGGGGATCGTCGACTGGTCGATGGTCTGGCCTTGGACCAAGGCGTTGTCGGTCTGCGCGATGACCTGGTTCCATCACTGGCTTGGTCTGCGCCGGAAGGATTTCGTGTCTGGCTCCAACACGATCAGCGGGCGCCAGTACCGGATGATGAACGAGGTGCCGACTGTCCTTCTGATCATCATTGTCTTTTCGGTGATCCTGAAATTCTGACTGGATTGACTCGGATGTGTTCGCGGGTGTAGGGAAGGCGCGCCCTCCGTCCGGACGGGTTTCTTCCCAAAACAGATATCGCGCGGCGACGCGCCATCCGCCCAAAGGCCACCTGATGACCAAAGACCGTCTTAACCTTGCCGATCTCAAGGCCAAAAGCCCTGCTGACCTTCTGTCGATGGCAGAGGAACTGGAGATCGAAAACGCATCGACGATGCGGAAGGGCGAGATGATGTTCTCAATCCTCCGCGAATATGCGGAGGAGGGATATGAGATCGGCGGTGACGGCGTTCTCGAAGTGCTCCAGGACGGGTTCGGATTCCTCCGTTCGCCCGAGGCAAACTATCTGCCCGGTCCGGACGATATCTACGTCAGCCCTGATATGCTTCGGCAGTATTCGCTGCGCACCGGCGATACGGTCGAGGGAGTCATCCGCGCGCCGGGTGAGAACGAGCGGTACTTTGCCCTGACGAAAGTAACGCTGATCGATTTCGAGGATCCGGAGAAGGCGCGCCACAAGGTTGCCTTCGACAACCTCACACCGCTTTACCCGGATGAGCGGCTGAAGATGGAGATTGAGGACCCGACGATCAAGGACCGCTCGGCCCGGATCATCGACCTTGTCAGCCCGATCGGCAAAGGCCAGCGCGCATTGATCGTCGCCCCGCCGCGGACGGGTAAGACGGTGCTCTTGCAGAACATCGCGCAGTCGATCGCGACCAATCATCCGGAATGCTATCTGATCGTGCTTCTGATCGACGAACGGCCCGAGGAAGTCACCGACATGCAGCGGTCTGTGAAGGGCGAGGTCGTATCCTCGACCTTCGATGAACCCGCGACCCGTCACGTCGCGGTGGCAGAGATGGTGATCGAGAAGGCCAAGCGCCTGGTCGAACACAAGCGCGATGTCGTCATCCTGCTCGACTCGATCACCCGTCTAGGGCGTGCGTTCAATACGGTTGTGCCGAGCTCGGGCAAGGTCCTGACCGGCGGCGTGGACGCGAACGCCCTTCAGCGGCCGAAGCGGTTCTTTGGTGCTGCGCGGAATATCGAAGAGGGCGGATCGCTGACGATCATCGCGACCGCGCTGATCGACACCGGCAGCCGCATGGACGAAGTCATCTTCGAAGAGTTCAAGGGTACTGGTAACTCGGAGATCGTGCTCGACCGGAAGATTGCCGACAAGCGCGTCTTCCCGGCAATGGACATCCTCAAGTCCGGCACCCGGAAAGAGGATCTTCTGGTAGACAAGAACGACCTTCAGAAGACCTATGTGCTGAGGCGTATTCTGAACCCGATGGGGACGACGGATGCGATCGAATTCCTGATCTCGAAGCTGAAGCAGACCAAGTCGAATTCGGAATTCTTCGATTCCATGAATGCGTAACTTATTGTTTTAAAACAATGGGTTAATGATATGGATACGATCTATGCGCTGGCATCCGCCCGCGGCAAGGCAGGCGTTGCTATCGTGCGCGTCTCGGGCTCTCAGGCGTTCGATGCCGCGCGGATTCTGGCCGGTGGCGTGCCTGACATGCGGCGCGCTACGGTGATGTCGTTGAAGGCAGCGGATGGCGAGGTACTCGACTCTGCGCTGGTGCTCGCCTTTCCGGCCGGTGGCAGCTTTACGGGCGAACCGACGGTGGAATTTCAGCTGCACGGCGCGACGACGACGGTTGCGGCGGTGCTGCGCGCGCTCTCCGCTATTCCGGGCTTGCGACCGGCTGAGGCAGGGGAATTCACGCGCCGTGCACTCAGCAACGGGAAGATGGACCTTGCCCAAGTTGAGGGGCTTGCGGATCTTCTCGACTCAGAAACCGAGGCGCAGCGTAGGCAGGCCTTACGGATTCTCTCAGGCGCGATGGGCGAGCGGACAGCGCGCTGGCGTCGGGACCTGATCCGGGCGGCGGCACTTCTTTCGGCGACGATCGACTTCGCGGATGAGGATGTGCCGGTAGACGTGGCGCCAGAGGTCGTGGCGCTGGTGACTGATGTACTCACGGATCTTGAGCGGGAGATTGCAGGCTTCGGCGCCGCGGAACGGATTCGCGACGGGTTTGAGGTCGCCATCCTCGGCGCGCCGAACGCCGGAAAGTCGACGCTCTTGAACGCATTGGCCGGACGTGACGCGGCAATCACTTCGGAATACGCAGGCACGACGCGGGATGTGATCGAGGTTCGCATGGAGATCGGCGGCTTGGCCGTGACCCTCCTGGATACGGCCGGGCTACGCGAGGCTTCCGATCCGGTGGAACGGATCGGGATCGATCGGGCGCTGGACCGCGCGCGATTGGCTGACCTACGAATATTCCTGAAATCTGCCGATGAAGTCTTGCCGATCGAAATGCGGGCGGGCGATATCGATGCCATTGGCAAGGCGGATCTTGTTGCGAATCGCGAGTCGGAGCGATTGCATATTTCTGCCGTAACGGGTGAGGGAATGAGTGACCTCGTTGATCTGCTCCACCAGACCTTGAGCCAGCGCGTTTCCGGCGCCGGCGTTTTGGTGCGAGAGAGGCATCGTCACGCCGCCGACAGGGCGGCACAGGCGCTGAGGCTGGCGTTAGAGGAAGTCGCGCGCGGTCCCGACTTTGTCGAATTCGCTGCGGATGCGCTTCGCTCTGCTGTCTTGGCGCTTGATTCTCTGATAGGCCATGTCGACGTCGAAGATCTGCTGGACGAAATCTTCGTCAGCTTCTGCATCGGCAAGTGAGGAGTGTTTCACGTGAAACATTTTGATGTCATCGTCGTCGGCGGCGGCCATGCCGGGACCGAGGCTGCGCACGCGGCCGCGCGCGTGGGCGCGCGGACAGCCTTGGTGACGCTGAAACGTGAGGCGATCGGCGTCATGTCCTGCAATCCGGCGATCGGTGGGCTCGGCAAGGGCCATCTGGTGCGTGAGATCGATGCGCTCGACGGCGTCATGGGCCGTGTTGCGGACCGATCGGGCATCCAGTTCCGCCTTCTCAACCGACGCAAGGGCCCCGCCGTTCAGGGGCCGCGCGCGCAATCGGACCGCCGCCTCTATCGCGAGGCCATGCTGGCGGAGACAGAGGCGCGACTCAATCTGGATATTGTTGAGGGTGAGGTCGTTGACCTAATTCTTGAAGGCGACCGCGTGGGCGGCGTTGTGCTCGAGGACGGCGCTCGGATTAACGCGGGGGCTGTAATCCTGACCTCCGGGACCTTTCTCCGGGGCGTAATCCACATTGGTGACGTTCAGCGGCCGGGCGGCCGAATGGGCGATCGGCCGTCGGTGCGGCTTGCAGAGCGTCTTGACGCCTTCGCCCTTCCGCTTGGTCGGCTCAAAACGGGAACTCCGCCGCGGCTGGACGGCAGGACGATCAACTGGGATATCCTCGAAAAGCAGCCGGGCGATGATGCGCCCGAGATGTTTTCCTTCCTTCATCGGAAGCCCTTCGCGCGCCAGATTGCCTGCGGAATCACACACACCAACGCGAGAACGCACGACATCATCCGACAAAACCTGAGCCGCTCCGCCATGTATGGTGGGCATATCTCAGGCGTGGGTCCGAGATATTGCCCGTCTATCGAGGACAAGGTTGTGCGGTTTGCCGACAAGGACTCTCATCAGATTTTCCTTGAGCCCGAAGGCCTTGATGATCCGACAGTCTATCCGAATGGCATTTCCAGCTCTCTTCCGGTCGATGTACAGGAGGCTTACGTCCGCTCGATCCGTGGGCTGGAGCGAGCGGCGATTTTACAGCCAGCCTATGCAATCGAATATGACTACGTCGATCCGCGCGCGCTGACACCAGCGCTTCGGCTTAAGGATATCGAGGGACTTTACCTGGCGGGCCAGATCAATGGTACGACGGGATATGAAGAGGCTGCGGCGCAAGGCCTTGTTGCCGGCCTGAACGCGGCGCGCGCGGTTGCGGGTGAGGAAGCGGCGGTCTTCAGCCGCTCCGATAGTTATATGGGCGTGATGATCGACGATCTGGTGACGCGGGGTGTCAGCGAGCCCTATCGCATGTTCACCTCGCGCGCTGAATTCCGACTTTCGCTCCGCGCCGACAATGCGGACCAACGACTCACCCCCATGGGAATCGCGCTTGGATGCGTTGGAGAGGGGCGGCGGGCCGCCTTCGAGGCGAAGCGTGAGGCGCTTGCCGCGGCACGGCTCGTGCTCGAGACCAGCAGCTTTTCCCCTAACGAGGCGGCCTCACACGGGATTCGCGTCGGACAGGACGGCCAGCGTCGAAGTGGCTTTTCACTTCTGTCGTTTCCCGATGTGACATTCGCCGATCTTGAGCGCGCGGATCCGAAGCTTTCTGAAATCGATCCCGAAATCAAGGAGCAGGTCGCGCGTGACGCGATGTATGCGACCTATATCGACCGTCAGATGGCAGAAGTCGAGGCGCTTCGCCGCGACGAAGCCCACGCGATACCAAGCGATTTCGACTATCGCGCGTTGAACGGCCTGTCGCGCGAGTTGACGGAGAAACTCTGCCGCGCCAGACCTGCGACGCTTGCGCAGGCAGGGCGCATTGATGGCATGACGCCCGCCGCGCTGACGCTCGTTCTGTCTGCGCTGCGAAAGCGAAAGCTGGCGCGGTTCGCGGGATGACGCTATCAGGCCGCGTCATTCCGGCGCTGGATGTTTCACGTGAAACAATGGATCGCCTGGATCTTTACGAAGCACTTCTGCGGAAATGGAATCCCGCGATCAACCTCGTGTCGCGCTCCACGCTTCCAGACGCCTGGATGCGCCACTTCCTGGATTCCGCCCAGCTTCTTACGGTCGCGCCCAAAGATATTGGGACGTGGGTGGATGTCGGCTCCGGTGGCGGCTTTCCCGGCCTCGTCGTGGCAATTCTGTCAAAGGAGCTGCGCCCCGACCTTAGGGTTACGCTCGTCGAAAGCGATCTGCGGAAAGCGGCCTTTCTGAGTGAGGTCGCGCGCCAGACCGGCGTGGATGTTGTGGTCAAGCCAGAGCGTGTCGAGGCGCTAACCCCTTGCAACAGTAACATTCTTTCGGCGCGAGCTCTTGCGCCATTGGGAGATCTTCTTGCGCTGGCGATGCGGCACCTCAAGCCGGGCGGCACGGCGCTCCTCCTGAAGGGCGCTCAGGCTGAGGCGGAGGTAGAACAGGCCCTTGAAACCTTCCGCTTTACCCTTCAGAAGATCCCAAGCCAGACGGACCCGATGGCGGTCATCCTTTCTGTCGGAGGTATCTCACGTGTCTGATCTCAGTCGCCCCTCAGGTCCGCGAATCGTTGCGATCGCGAATCAGAAGGGCGGGGTCGGCAAGACCACAACGGCGATCAACCTTGCGGCGGCGCTGGCAGAACGTGGCCGGAAGGTTCTATTGGTTGACCTCGATCCGCAGGGAAATGCTTCGACTGGCTTCGGTGTCGATGTTTCTGACCGCGAAAAGACGACGTATGATCTGCTCGTCGAAGATGCCGCGCTGCCTGAGGTCATCCGCAAAACGAACACCGAAGGCGTTTGGATCTGCCCTGCGACAACGGACCTTTCCTCGGCCGATATCGCGCTGTTCTCCACTGAGAAACGCAGCTTTCTTCTGCATGACGCGCTCCGGCAGCAGGACATCGACTCCTACGAATTCGACTATGTCCTGATCGACTGCCCCCCTTCGTTGAGCTTGCTCACAGTGAACGCCATGGTCGCCGCGCATTCGGTGCTCGTGCCGCTTCAGGCCGAGTTCTATGCGTTGGAAGGGCTGTCGCAGCTCATGCTGACGATCCGTGATGTCCGTCAGGCTGCGAACAAGGATCTGCGGATCGAAGGTGTTGTGTTGACGATGTATGATACCCGCAACAACTTGTCCCAACAGGTTGAGGATGATGCGCGCGAAAATCTCGGCGATCTCGTCTTTCGCACCCGCATCCCCCGCAATGTGCGGTTGAGCGAGGCACCCTCCTTCGCCGTTCCGGTGTTGAGTTATGATACGCTGTCGCGCGGCAGCACCGCCTACCGCGCGCTGGCCGAGGAACTTCTCGCGCGCCACAGCAGAGCAAACAGATAAGAGGCAGAGCATGTCGGACAAACGCAACGAACGCCGCGGCCTCGGCAGGGGCCTTTCCGCCCTCATGTCCGATGTGGCCCAGCCCGCAGAATCCGAGGTGCCCCGTCGCGCCGACATGCGCGTTCCAGTGGAGCGGATCGAACCCAACCCCAACCAGCCTCGACGCGATTTTTCCGACGAAGGGCTGGCAGAGCTCGCGGCTTCGATCCGGGAAAAGGGCATCATCCAACCCTTGATTGTCAGAGATAATCCAAGAAGATCAGATAGTTATGAGATTGTCGCCGGTGAAAGACGCTGGCGCGCCGCGCAAATAGCGCAGCTCCACGATGTTCCCGTCATCGTCCGGGATTTCGATGATACCGAGGTTCTGGAAATCGCGATCATCGAGAATATCCAGCGCGCCGACCTCAACCCGATTGAAGAGGCGATGGCCTACCGTCAGCTCATGGATCGCTTCGGGCACACCCAGGAAAAGCTTTCCGAGGCGCTCTCCAAAAGCCGCAGCTACATCGCCAATCTTCTGCGGCTGCTTTCCCTGCCGGCCGAGGTTCAGGCCTGGCTCCGGGAGGGTAAGCTGACCGCCGGTCACGCCCGTGCGCTTATCACCTCCGACGATCCGGTGGCGCTCGCCAGACAGGTCATCGCGCGCGGATTGTCGGTGCGCGAGACAGAGCAACTCGCGAAAACCGCCGGTGCGAAGTCCCGGACGGCCCCGACTCGGCGCAGGGCAGAAAAGGACGCCGACACCCGCGTGCTTGAGCAGGATCTGTCGGCCAATCTCGGCATGGCGGTGGTGATCGACCATCAGGGTCATGACGGAGGGCGCATAACGGTAAGTTACAAGACGCTCGATCAACTTGACGAGCTTTGCCAGCTCCTCGGTGGGTCACGCTAGGCGCCGGGCCGAGACCAGATAAAGATCGCAACGCCGATCAGCGCGATTCCCTGGATGGAGAGGACGAGCGGCCCAAAGCCGAAGAAGACCGCCAGGGCGAAGCTTGCGACGATGGAGATCGAGGCAAGCCATTTTGCACGCGGGCTTATGGCCCCGCGTTCGTTCCAGTTCTGAATCGGCGGTCCGAGGACCGGGTGCGACAACAACCAGCCGTGGAGCCGCTCTGAGGTTTTGGCGAAACAGATCGCTGACAACAGAAGAAAAGGCACGGTCGGCAAGAGCGGCAGAAACAGCCCGACCGCACCGAGCGCAAGCGAGATAAGGCCAACAGCGATCACGGCAAGCCGCATCACGGGACGATTTCCCGCAGAATCGCGTTCAGGACGATCCGGCCAGGCGCGGTGGCGGCGATGCGCGATCCGGAAACGCGAACCAGCCCCAGTTCTTCCAGGCGGGAAATCGCCTCCAGCCGCAGGGGTCGCCCGGAAATCGCCTCATACCGCGCCATATCCGCACCCTCGCGAAGGCGCAGTGACATGAGAATGTACTCATCCGCGCATTCGCCGCCGGTAAGCGCCACGCGCGGCAGCTCGCCCGCGCCCTCGCGGTGCACCGCCTCAAGCCATACCCCGGGTGCGCGTGGCGCTTCGGTCGCGATCTTGCGGCCGCCCAAGGTCAGCCGCCCATGCGCGCCGGGACCGATCCCGACATAGTCGCCGTAGCGCCAGTAGATCAGGTTGTGACGGCTCTCCGCGCCCTCGCGCGCATGGTTGGAAATCTCGTAGGCGGGCATACCCAGCCCATCGAGCACCTCTTGCGTCACCTGATACATGTCCGCCGCCAGATCCTCATCCGGCAGGCCTTTTAGTCCGCCAGCCGCATGGCGCGCGCCGAAAGCGGTGCCGTCCTCGATGGTCAGTTGGTAAAGCGACAGATGATCGACCGCCATGGTCGCCGCCTCGGCAAGCTCTTTCCGCCAATCCGCCAGCGTCTGATGCTGGCGCGCGTAGATCAGGTCAAAACTTACGCGGTCGAATTCTGCGCGGGCGATATCGAAGGCTCTCCGCGCCTCGGCCGCGCTGTGCAGCCGCCCCAGACGCTTCAGATCCGCATCGTTCAGCGCCTGAACACCCATCGAGATGCGATTGACGCCCGCGTCCGAAAATCCCCTGAATCTGCTGGAATCGACACTGTTAGGATTGGCTTCCAGCGTGATTTCCGGGTCGTTGGACATAGGCCACAGCGCGCGGACCTCCGCGATGATCGCGGCCACCAGATCCGGTTCCATGAGCGATGGGGTTCCGCCGCCGAAAAAGACCGAATTCAGCACCCGGCCTTTGGTCTCCGCAGCCGCACGGCGCAATTCCGAAACATAGGCATCGCGCCAGGCGGTCTGATCGACGGACGCCGACGACATGGCTGTTGAAATCGCAATAGGGGCATTTGGCGGCACAGAAGGGCCAGTGCAGGTAAAGGCCGAATCCCCCGTGGCGCCAGTCTTCCATCAGATCAGCCCCTGAAGGCCGTCACTTCGACTTCGACCTTCATCTCGGGCTTGATAAGGCCGGCGATCACCATCGTCGCGGCGGGCCGGATCTCGCCCAACGCATCGCCCAGAACCGGGACGATTGCATCGACGAAGGCGGCGTCCGTCACGGTGTACTGAACGCGCACGATATCTCCCATGTCGAACCCGGCCTCGGCCAGCACCCGGGCGATGGTCGCGAAGCAATTCCGCGCCTGCGCGGCGGGATCGTCGGGAATCACCATCGTGGCATAGTTATAACCCGTGACGCCTGAGACGAAGCACCAGCCGCCCTTCACCACGGCACGGCTGTATCCCATCGTTTTCTCGAACGGCGATCCCGTCGAAATCCGCTTCATGCCGCATCCCCTTCAAAACAGGCCACCAGCTTGCGGAACGCATCCGCGCGATGGCTGATCCGGTTTTTCTCTGCTGTATCCATCTCGGCAAAGGTGATGTCATGGCCGTCCGGCTGGAACATCGGGTCGTAGCCATGCCCCTCGGCCCCGCGCATTGGCCAGACCACCTGCCCCTCGACCTTGCCTGCGAAAACCTCATCATGGCCATCCGGCCAGGCGAGGACCATCGTCGCCCGGAACCGCGCGGTGCGCGGGTAGGGCGCGCTGGCCGCCTCTAACGCGCCCCATGTCCGCGTCATCGCCTGCACGAAGTCTCGTCCGTCCGGTGTTTCGGCCCAATCGGCGGTATAAACACCCGGCGCGCCGCCCAGACCATCGACCTCTATCCCGCTGTCGTCGGCGAGCGCGGGCAAGCCGGTCGCCTTCGCCGCCGCGTGGGCCTTGATCCGCGCGTTGCCGACAAAGGTCGTCTCGGTCTCCGCAGGTTCCGGCAGGTTCATCTCGGCGGCGCCGATGCAATGGATGCCGTAGGGCTTGAGAAGATAGGCGATCTCCTCAAGCTTGCCCTTGTTGTGGGTCGCCACCAAAAGCTCCTTGCCGCCGAACCGTCTCACGCGATGGCCGCCTTCTGCGCGGCGACCAATTCGGTTGCTCCGGCCTCGGCCAGATCGAGAAGCCGGGTCATTTCATCGCGGGAAAATGTCGCACCCTCGGCCGACATCTGCACTTCGATCAAGCGGCCCCGGCCGGTCAGGATGAAATTGCCATCGGTCCCGGCCTCGCTATCCTCTGCATAGTCGAGGTCCAGCACCGACTGCCCCGCATAGATTCCGCAGGAAATTGCGGCGACATGATCGACCAGCGGATCGCTCGTCACCACGCCCGCCTTCAGCAGCTTGTTCACCGCGAGGCGCAGCGCCACCCAGCCGCCGGTGATCGAGGCGCAGCGCGTGCCACCATCGGCCTGGATCACGTCGCAGTCGACAACGATCTGGCGCTCGCCCAACGCGACGCGGTCGACGCCAGCCCGCAGCGCTCGCCCGATAAGCCTTTGAATTTCCTGGGTTCGCCCCGATTGCTTGCCCGCCGCCGCCTCGCGCCGGTTGCGTGTGTTGGTCGCGCGCGGCAGCATCCCGTATTCCGCCGTGACCCAGCCAAGACCCGATCCCTTCAGGAAGGACGGCGCCTTGTCCTCGATCGTCGCGGTGCACAGGACATGCGTATCGCCACAGCGGATCAGGCAGGAGCCCTCGGCATGTTTGGTCACGCCCGTCTCGATGGTGATCGGGCGCATTTCATCGAGTTTCCGGCCAGAGGGTCGCATGATCGGTCCTTTCATTTGGTCGCGGGCCAATTACAGGCCGCAGAATGGCGGACGCAACCCCGATTGACCTCGCGCGGACTCGCTCTTTATCCCATTCCAGCCCATATTCGGCGGACAATGACCGAAGACCGTTCGAAAATCCTGGCCGAGATGAACGACCGTTCGCGCGAAGTCTTTCGCCGGGTGGTTGAAAGCTATCTGGACTCCGGTGATCCCGTCGGGTCGCGTACGCTGACCCGATCGCTGAACGAGAAAGTCTCGGCGGCGACTGTGCGCAACGTGATGCAGGACCTCGAATACCTCGGCCTTCTCGACAGCCCGCATACCTCCGCCGGGCGCGTGCCGACACAACTTGGCTTGCGGATGTTCGTGGACGGGCTGATGGAGGTCAGCACCGTCTCTGTCGAAGACCGCGAGGCGATCGAGGCGACGACGACCGGGAACGAGGCGGGCGTGTCCTCACTTCTCGACCGCATCGGCCAGGCGCTTTCGGGTATCACCCACGGCGCGAGCCTTGTCCTGACGCCAAAGCGCGAGGCGCCGATCCGGCATATCGAATTCGTCAGCCTCGGGTCCGACCGGGCGCTTGTGGTGCTGGTCTTCGCCGACGGGCACGTCGAAAACCGGGTCTTCATGCCGCCGATGGGTCACACGCCGTCGGCGATGCGGGAGGCCGGAAACTTTCTCAACGCGATGGCCGAAGGCCGTACGGTGTCGGAGCTTCGGGCCCATATCGTGGGTGAGATTGCCCGGCGCCGGCAGGAGCTCGACAGCGCCGCCCGCGATCTGGTGGAGCGGGGGCTGGCGGTCTGGGATAATTCCGGCGAGACGACGGAAAGACTTATCGTTCGCGGCCGCGCGAATCTGCTGGAACAGGGCGATCAGGCCGACCTGGAACGCATCCGCACGCTCTTCGACGATCTTGAGCGCAAGCGCGATATCGCGGAATTCCTCGAACTCGCGGATTCGGGCGAAGGCGTGCGCATTTTTATCGGCTCCGAGAACAAGTTATTCTCACTTTCGGGTTCCTCTCTGGTGGTCTCTCCCTATATGAACGCAGACCGTAAGATCATCGGCGCCGTAGGCGTGATCGGTCCGACGCGGCTCAACTACGGGCGCATCGTGCCAATCGTCGACTACACGGCGCAGCTTGTCGGGCGACTGCTGTCCGGGGAGCGTAAAGGATAGACCATGAGTGAGATGAAGAAAGACGAGATTGCGGAAGACCAGGCGCTGATGGGCGAGGAGGATATCCTCGCCGATGATGTGTCCGCAGAGATCGAAACACTGCGTGCCGAGCGCGACGACATGAGGGACCGTTTCATGCGGGCGCTCGCCGATGCGGAGAACATCCGCAAGCGCGGCGAGCGCGACCGGCGTGAGGCCGAGCAATATGGCGGATCACGGCTCGCCCGCGATCTGTTGCCGGTCTACGACAACCTCAAGCGCGCCCTCGACTCGGCGTCTGATGAGCAGCGCGAAGCATCGAAGGCGGTTTTCGACGGGATCGCGCTGACAATGAAGGAGCTTATCACCGTTCTCGGCAAGCATGGCGTGGAGCCTGTGGTGCCCGAGGTGGGCGAGGCGTTCGATCCGCAGATCCATCAGGCGATGTTCGAGGCGCCGGTGCCGGGGACCAAGGCGGGCGACATCATTCAGGTGATGACCGAGGGCTTCATGCTGCACGAGCGGCTTCTCAGGCCCGCTCAGGTTGGTGTGAGTTCGACGCCGAAATCGTGATTTCCGGCGTCGGAGCGGGGGTTTCACACCCCCGCACCCCCGTGGAGTATTTCTGAACAGAAGAAGGTCAGGGGCTGATCTTTGCCTTGAGTGCGTAAAGCGCGCTCAGGGCCTCGAGCGGAGTCATCTCATCGGGATGAAGCGCGGCGACCTCGGCTTCGATGCCGGACGGTTTCGTCGCGGGTTTCGGCGGCGCGACCGATGCCGCGCTGAAAAGCGGCAGATCGTCGATCAGCGTGTGTTTGCGGGTTCCGCCTTCTCGCTCGCCCTTCTCCAGGGCTTCCAGCACGATCTTCGCGCGCTCCACGACCGCAGGCGGCAGTCCAGCAAGCCGCGCGACCTGAACGCCGTAGCTTCGGTCGGCGGCGCCTTTGCGCACTTCGTGCAGGAAGATCACATCGCCTTCCCATTCCTTCACGGTGACCGTGGCGTTCTCAACACCCGGCAGCTTTCCGGCCAAGGCGGTCATCTCATGATAGTGCGTCGCGAACAGCGCGCGGCAGCGGTTGACGTCGTGCAGATGCTCCAGCGTCGCCCAGGCGATGGAAAGGCCGTCATAGGTCGCCGTGCCGCGCCCGATTTCGTCGAGAATCACCAGCGCGCGGTCGTCGGCCTGATTGAGGATCGCGGCGGTTTCCACCATCTCGACCATGAAGGTCGACCGTCCGCGCGCCAGATCGTCGGCGGCCCCGACGCGGCTGAAAAGCTGGCTCACGAGGCCGATATGGGCGCTTCGCGCCGGGACGAAGCTGCCGGCCTGCGCCAGAAGCGCGATCAAGGCGTTTTGCCGCAGGAACGTCGACTTGCCGGCCATGTTGGGGCCGGTCAGAAGCCAGATCGCGGGCGTATCGCCCGTCGTCAGGACGCAATCGTTCTCGACAAAGCTTTCACCTGCCCGTTTCAGCGCGCGCTCCACGACCGGATGGCGTCCGCCTTCGACGGCGAAGGCGCGGCTGTCGTCCACCTTCGGCTCGCACCAGTCATCTGACCGGGCGAGATCAGCGAAAGCGGTGAAAAGGTCGATCTCCGCCAGCGCCCGCGCCGCCCCGGAAATCAGCGCGGCGGCGTCGATGACCATGGCTTTCAGGCCATCATAGAGCCGCTTTTCAATCTCAAGCGCCCGGCTCCCGGCATTCAGGATCTTGGTCTCCATCTCCGACAGCGGCATGGTGGTGAAGCGCACCTGGTTGGCTGTCGTCTGGCGGTGGATGAAAGTTTCGCTGAGCGGAGCAGAGAGCATCTTCTCGGCGTGGGTCGCCGTGGTTTCGATGAAATAGCCCAGCACGTTGTTGTGCTTGATCTTCAGGCTCTGGATGCCGGTCTTCTCGATATATTCGGCCTGCATCGCGGCGATGACGCCGCGGCCCTCGTCGCGCAAGCGGCGCGCCTCATCGAGTTCGCCGTCATAGCCGGGCGCAACGAAGCCGCCATCGCGGGCCAGAAGCGGAGGATCGGAAACCAGCGCCCGCCCGAAAAGCGCAACCAGATCATCGAACCCGGTCATAGCGCGCGCGGCGTCGGCTATTTTCTTCGGCAGATCGCCTTGCAGCCGTGCGGCAATCGCGTCCGCCTGTTCCAGCCCGGTGCGGATCGCCACCAGATCGCGCGGCCCGCCCCGGTCGAGCGCCAGCCGCGACAGCGCGCGGTCGATATCCGGCGACCTGCGCAGATCGGCGCGGAGCGTCTCGGTCAGGCGCGAATCCTCCGCGAAGGCGCGCACAGCGTCCAGACGGGCCCGAATCTCGGACAGGTCGCGCGACGGGGCCGAGAGCCGCCGATCGAGAAGCCGCCCGCCACCCGCCGTCACCGTCCTGTCCACGGCGGAAATCAGCGAGCCGTCGCGCCCGCCCGACAGCGCCCGCGTGATTTCAAGATTGCGACGGGTGGCGGCATCCATCTGCAAGGCAGCACCCGTCGCCTCCTTTACCGGCGGACGGAGAAGCGGCAGCTTGCCCCTCTGCGTCAGATCCAGATAGTCGAGAATCGCACCGACGGCGGACACATCGGCGCGGTCGAAAGCGCCAAAGGCGTCGGTGGTCGCCACGCCGAATTGCGCCAGCAGGCGCTTCTCGGCCCCGGTGCTGTCAAAACTCGACCGGGCGAGGGGCGTGATCGCCACGCGCTGATCCTCCGCAACCGACGAAATCCCGGAAAACAGTGTCTCAGACACCAGAATCTCGCTCGGGCCGAGCCGCGCCAGTTCCGGCCCCAGCCGCACCAGTGGGCAAGTCATCACCCTGAGCTCGCCGGTGGAGATGTCGGCCCAGGCAAGCGCCGCCTCGTCCCGCACCTCGGCCCAGGCGGCGAGGAAATTATGCCGCCGCGCCTCCAGCAGCGATTCCTCGGTCAGCGTCCCCGGCGTCACCAGCCGCACCACGTCGCGCGCGACGACGGATTTCGACCCGCGCTTCTTCGCCTCGGCCGGGTCCTCCATCTGCTCAGCGATGGCGACGCGGAAGCCCTTGCGGATCAGGGTCAGAAGATAACCTTCGGCGGCATGGACCGGCACGCCGCACATCGGAATGTCCTGCCCCAGATGCTGACCGCGCTTGGTCAGCGCGATGTCCAAAGCCGAAGCCGCCGCCTCGGCATCGGCAAAGAACATCTCGTAGAAGTCGCCCATCCGATAGAACAGAAGCGCGTCGGAATAACGCCTCTTGATCTCCAGATATTGCGCCATCATCGGCGTGACGGTGCCGTCGCTCGTGTCCACGCTTTCCCCCGGTTTGCGGCGAAACCTACAGAAGCGGCTCAGGGCCGAAAAGCCGAAATAATGGTGGCGCTAACAAATGCCTCCGGCGTTGTGAGGCCCCGGCTGCGGCGCTATGACGGCAGAACAGCAGGGGGGACCACCGCCGATGGCACCGAAGAACCGCGTCACGCCGGAAGAGGCGCTGGCCTATCACCTGAGCCCCACGCCGGGAAAATACGAGATCGTCGCCACAACGCCGATGGCGACCCAGCGCGATCTGTCTCTGGCCTATTCGCCCGGCGTTGCGGTGCCGGTGCAGGCGATCGCGGACGCGCCGGAAACGGCCTACGATTACACGACCAAGGGCAACATGGTCGCGGTCATCTCGAACGGCACCGCGATCCTTGGGATGGGCAATCTCGGCGCGCTCGCCTCGAAGCCGGTGATGGAGGGGAAAGCGGTCCTTTTCAAGCGCTTCGCCGACGTCAACGCCATCGACATCGAGCTCGATACCGAAGACCCGGATGAGATCATCCAGGCGGTCAAACTGATGGGGCCGACCTTCGGCGGTATCAACCTTGAGGACATCAAGGCGCCGGAATGCTTCATCATCGAAAGCCGGCTGAAGGAGATCATGGACATCCCGGTATTCCATGACGACCAGCACGGAACCGCGGTGATCTGCGCCGCCGGCCTCATCAACGCGCTGGAGCTTTCCGGCAAGAAGATCGGTGAGGTGAAGATCGTCCTCAACGGTGCCGGGGCGGCGGGGATCGCCTGCCTCGAGCTTCTGAAGGCGATGGGCGCCAGGCACGACAACTGCATCATGTGCGACACCAAGGGCGTCATTTACCAGGGCCGCAAGGAAGGCATGAACCAGTGGAAATCCGCCCATGCCGCGCGGACCGAGGCGCGGACGCTCGACGATGCGATGAAGGGGGCGGACGTCTTCCTTGGCGTGTCCGCCAAGGGCGCGGTGACGCCGGAGATGGTCGCCTCGATGACTCCGAACCCTGTCATCTTCGCGATGGCCAATCCCGACCCCGAGATCACGCCGGAAGAGGCGCACGCCGTGCGCGAGGATGCGATCGTCGCCACCGGCCGGTCGGACTATCCGAATCAGGTCAACAACGTCCTCGGCTTCCCCTACCTTTTCCGCGGCGCCCTCGACATCCACGCCCGCGCCATCAATGACGAGATGAAGATCGCCTGCGCCGAGGCGCTCGCCCGGCTGGCGCGCGAGGATGTGCCGGATGAGGTCGCGATGGCCTATGGCCGCAAGCTGACCTTCGGGCGCGATTACATCATCCCGACGCCCTTCGATCCGCGCCTGATCTACGTCATTCCGCCCGCCGTGGCGAAGGCGGGGATGGAAACCGGCGTCGCCCGCCGCCCGATCATCGACATGGAGGGCTATGAGCTTCACCTCAAGTCCCGCATGGACCCGACCGCCTCGATCCTTCAGGGCATCCATGCCCGCGCGCGTCAGGCGCAGGCCCGGATGATCTTCGCGGAGGGTGACGAGCCGCGCGTTCTGCGCGCCGCCGTCGCCTATCAGCGCGCCGGTCTTGGCAAGGCGCTCGTCGTCGGGCGCGAGGCGGATGTGAAGGAAAAGCTGACCGCCGAGGGCCTCGCCGACGCGGTGAAGGAGCTGGAGGTGGTGAATGCCGCCAACACGACGCACTTGAACGCCTACCGGGATTTCCTTTATGCCCGCCTGCAACGCAAGGGTTTTGACCGTCAGGACGTCCACCGCCTCGCCGCCCGCGACCGGCATGTCTTTTCCGCCCTGATGCTGGCGCATGGCCACGGCGACGGCCTCGTGACGGGCGCCACGCGGAAATCGGCGCATGTCCTTGGCCTCATCAACCACGTCTTCGACGTGCGGGCCGAGGATGGAGCGGTCGGCATCACCGCCGTCCTGCACCGGGGCCGTATCGTCTTTATCGGCGACACTCTGGTGCACGAATGGCCGGATGAGAACGACCTCGCCGATATCGCCGAACGCGGCGTCGCCGTGGCGCGCGGCATGGGGATCGAGCCGCGCGTGGCGTTCCTCTCGTTCTCCACTTTCGGCTACCCGGTCTCCGAACGCGCGACGAAAATGCATGTCGCGGCCGATGTCCTCGACAAGCGCGGCGTGGATTTCGAATATGAGGGCGAGATGACCGTCGATGTCGCCCTCAACATGGAGCAGATGGCCTATTATCCCTTCTGCCGCCTGACTGGCCCGGCCAATGTCCTGGTCGTCCCGGCGCGCCATTCCGCCTCGATCTCGGTCAAGCTGATGCAGGAGATGGCGGGCGCGACGGTGATCGGCCCGATCCTCACCGGCGTCGACAAGCCGATCCAGATCTGCTCGACCGGACTCGACCGTGAACGATATCGTTAACATGGCGGTGATCGCGGCCTGTCGTCTGGGGCATGATCGCCCGTAAGCGGAGGGCGGCATGACCATCTTCAATCTCGGCTCGATCAACATCGACCATTTCTACCGCCTGCCGCACCTGCCCGCGCCGGGCGAGACGCTGGCGGCGACCGATTACACCATTGGTCTCGGTGGCAAGGGTGCCAACCAGTCCGCCGCCGCCGCCAAGGCCGGTGCGCAGGTCGTCCATATCGGCGCCGTCGGGCCGGAGGGCGGCTGGACCGTGGACCGGCTCAAGGGCTGGGGCGTGGACACATCCCGAATCATGCGGCTCGACACGCCGACCGGCCATGCGATCATCAATGTCGATGCGCATGGCGAAAACAGCATCGTCCTCTTTTCCGGCGCCAACCGGGCGATGCCCTTCGATGCCGTGGAACGGGCGCTGTCCACCGCGAAGCCTGGCGATACACTGATGCTCCAGAACGAAACCGCGCATCAGGCCAAGGCGGCGAAGCTCGCCCGCGATAGGGGCCTGCACGTCATCTATTCCGCCGCACCCTTCGACGTCGATGCCGTGCGCGCGGTCATGAAAAACGTCTCTGTCCTTGCGGTAAACGCGGTTGAGGCGGAACAACTCTGTACGGCGCTGGGCGTCACTCTCGATGATCTCGACGTGCCGGAGCTTCTCGTCACACGCGGCGCCAAAGGCGCGGAATGGCGCGGCGGCGGCAAGACCGTCACCGCGGCCCCGATCAAGGTCGATCCCGTCGATACGACCGGCGCGGGCGACACCTTCGCAGGCTATTTCGCCGCCGCGCGCGATGCCGGCCTGAGCCCCGCCGAGGCGCTGGAACTGGCCGGAGCCGCCGCCAGCCTAAAAGTCACGCGCGCCGGCACCGCCGACGCAATCCCGACGCGGGATGAGGTCGAGGCCTTTCGCGCTAATGCGTGAACGGCGCGGCATTGCCCCACAACTGCTTCACCCGCTGATCGCGGCCGCAGGCATTGCGGTAGAATTTATAGGCATTGGCCTGTGACTTCGGCCCACGCCGGGTCAGCACGATATCCGTGCCCTTGTAGTAGTTCTGGTGATAATCCTCGGCCTTGTAGAACGGCCCGGCGGGGGCGATTGTCGTGACGACTTTCTGGCCCAGCGCCTTCTCCGCCTCCGCTTTTGCGGCTTCGGCCAGGCCACGCTCCTCGTCATCGCCGTAAAAGATCGCGGTTCGATAGGTCGGCCCCCGGTCGCAGAACTGCCCGCCCGCATCGGTCGGATCGACCGAGCGGAAGAACAGCTCCATCAGATTCGCATAGCTGATTTTCGCCGGATCATACTGGATCTGCACCGCCTCGTAATGGCCGGTCGTGCCGGTGCCGACCTCCTTGTAGGTCGGGTTCTTCGTCGTGCCGCCAGTATAGCCGGAGATGACCTCTTTCACCCCCGGCACGCTTTCGAAATCGCTTTCGACGCACCAGAAGCACCCTCCCGCGACGGTCGCGGTCTTCGTCGCCGCAAGGGCGGGGGACGCAAGCAGCAGCAAGGCAAGGGCAAGACGCAGCATGGAAATCTCCTCTTTCGCCGCAGCGTGGCCCGACAATCACGTTTCAAACAACTCATCTTCGCGTGACCTCATCACTCCGTGATCGCGGCCCTTGGCCTTTCCTGCCGCCGGCACTAGCGTCTCGGGGAAACCGGAGGGCGCCATGGCAGATCACGTCACCACCCATCAGGCCGAAGAGGATGCGCGCAACGACGCGATCCTGATCTATGTCAACGGCCGCATCGTCCCGAAGGCGGAGGCGCTGGTCAGCGTCTATGATTCCGGCTTCATGCTGGGCGATGGCGTGTGGGAGGGATTGCGGCTTTACGGCGGGCGCTGGAGCCTTCATCGACGAACACATGGATCGGCTCTTCGAGGCCGCGAAGGCCATCGACCTCGATATCGGTATGACGCGGGATCAGGTGATTTCCGCCGTTTCAGAGACGCAAAGCGCCAACGGCATGACCACCGATGCCCATGCGCGGCTGATGGTGACGCGGGGCGTCAAGACCCGTCCCTTCCAGCATCCGTCGCTGTCGCGCTCCGGCCCGACCGTGGTGATCATCATGGAGCATTCGCGCCCGAAGATCCCCCGGCCCATCCGCCTCGCCACCGTGCCGCATATCCGCGGCCTGCCGATGACGCAGGACCCGAAGCTGAACTCGCATTCCAAGCTCAATTGCATCCTCGCCTGCATCGCCGCCGAAAAGGCGGGCGCCGATGAGGCGCTGATGCTCGATGTGCATGGTTTCGTGAACACCACGAACGCCTGCAACTTCTTCATCGTGCGCAAGGGCGAGGTTTGGACTTCGACCGGCGACTACTGCATGAACGGGATCACGCGCCAGAAGGTCATCGACCTCTGCCGCGCGAACGGCATACCGGTCTATGAGCGCAACTTCTCCCTCGTCGACACCTACGGCGCGGACGAGGCGTTCCTGACCGGCACTTTCGGCGCGCAGACCCCGGTGGGTGAAATCGACGGTCGGATGATCGGCACCGGCCAGATGGGGCCGATGACCGAACGGCTGCGCGGGCTTTACAAGGATCTCGTCACATCGTGAACGCGCAGCGCGGCCGTGTAGCTACGGATGCACTACGAAAACCCGACGGAAAGACCACGGAGAAACGACATGAGAATCGCGATGTGGAGCGGCCCGAGGAACCTCTCGACCGCGATGATGTATGCCTTCGCAGCGCGGGGCGATTGCGCTGCCTGGGACGAGCCGTTCTATGCCGCCTACCTCAAGGCGACCGGCATCGACCACCCCATGCGGGACGAGATCATCGCCGGGAACGAGACCGATCCCGACAGGGTCGCGGCATCCTGCGCCGGCGAGATTCCGCAAGGAAAGAGCCTGTTCTATCAGAAACACATGACCGTCCACATGATCCCGGGCTTCGACCGCAGCTTCATGCGCGCCATGGAAAACGTCTTCCTGATCCGCCACCCGGCGCGGGTCGTCGCATCTTACGCGAAGAAGCGCGAGGGCCCGACGTTGGCCGATATTGGCTTCGTCCAGCAGGCCGAGCTGTTCGATGAGGTGGCCGCGTGGAGGGGCAAGGCCCCGGTCGTCGTGGACAGCCACGACATCCGCGCCAACCCTTTGAATATGATGGAAAAACTTTGTAGCGCCTTGGGCGTTCCCTTCACCGAACGCATGCTGCACTGGCCGGAAGGACCGAAGCCCTACGATGGCACCTGGGCGCCGCATTGGTACGGCGCGGTGCACCGTTCAACGGGATTCGAAGGGGCCGAGGGCGCGCCACCTGAACTTCCGACGGACTATCGGACACTCGCCGATCAGGCGCTGCCCTATTATGAGCATCTTCGTAGCTACGCGCTACGCTAGCCCAGAAGCTTGGCGAGCCCCATGGCGACCTTCATGTCGCCGGACAGCTTGAGCTTTCCCGTGGCCAGCGCCATCATCGGATTCAACTTTCCGTCCAATAGTTTGAGGAGATTCTCGTGCGAGATTTCCAGCGTGCAATCGGTCGGTTGAGGCGTCGTTGAGGCGGTCCCGTCGGCGAGAACGATAACGCCATCTTCGCCGCAGTCGAAGGTGAGGGACCCGTCGAAGCGGCGGGTCTCCAATGCCTTGCGGATATCGGCGGCAATCGGCTCCAGTGGCATGTTGGACGGTCTCCTCTTGTATGCTGGGCCCCTGTCTTGCCCGGGTCCTTCAGGGCAGCGAGTCATCGCCCGAAGGTTCGGATATCAGCGCGCGAAGGCCGCTGTGGTAGTCGGGATAGGCGAGGGTCACGCCAAGGTCTTCCTTGATCCTGTCATTTCTCACCCTCTTCGATTCCGCATAGAAGCTGCGCGCCATCGGCGTCATCTCGGCGTCGTCGAACGGCACCTCCGGCGGTAGCGGAAGGTCGAGCAGACGCGCCGCTTCGGCCAGGACATCCTCGGGCGGCGAGGGGTCGTCGTCGGCGACATTGTAGATGCTGCCAGGCATCGGCCGGGCGATGGAGGCGGCGAGCACGGCCGCGATATCATCGACATGAATCCGGCTGAAATACTGGTTCTCCCGAATGATCCGGCGGGCGGTTCCGTTGCGGACCTTCTCGAACGGCCCGCGTCCGGGGCCGTAGATTCCCGCGAGCCGGAAGATGTGCAGCGGAAGTGCCGATCTGGCGGCCATCTCCTGCCACTGACCTTCGGCCAGAACCCGTGTCCGGCCTCGCTCCGTCGAGGGAGAGAGGGGCGTGTCTTCATTGACCCATCCGCCGCCATGGTCACCGTAGACGCCGGTGGTGGAAAGGTATCCAACCCACCGCAGATGCGGTGCGGCGCGGGCGAAATCTTCCGCATAGGTGGCGATGACCGGATCGCCTTCGGCGCCGGGTGCGATGGAAAGAAGGACATGGGTCGCGCGCGCTATCGCAGGGCGAAGATCCTCACCGGGCCAGAGCTGCGCCTGAATCCCTTGCTGACGCAACCTTTCGGCCTTTTCCGGCCGTCGCGTGGTACCGATGACGTTCCAGTCTTGGCGCAGCCACCGCACCAACACCTGTGCGGAATATCCAAGCCCGAAGATGAGAAGCGTGCTGGTCATGGGCGGACTATCGAAATTTGCGAAGCCGGACGCAAGCCCGCGCTTGACCGAACCGCCAAGCCATGTCCCGATGCCGGGATGATGGGCCAGGACGATGAACTCGACGCCGCCTATGCGCTCCGCACCCCTGCGGATTCGGTGCAGTATTATCGCGATTGGGCGCGCCGCTATGACCGCGATTTCGCTGAGGAGATGGGTTATCGCAGCCCTGAAGCTGTGGCGCGGCATTATGCTGCGCTGGGCGGCTCAGGGCCTGTTCTCGATGTCGGCGCAGGAACCGGGCTTGTCGCCGAGGCGCTGGCGCAGCTTGGGATCGCGCCAGTCGACGGGATCGATATTTCGGACGACATGCTGAAAATCGCGGAGGCGAAGGGTGTCTATCGTGCGGCGATCCGGGCCGATCTGACGCGTCTGCTGCCGTTGCCGGACGGCGTCTATGCGGGCTGCGTCAGTGCGGGCACCTTCACGGAAGGGCATGTCGGGCCGGAGGCGTTCGATGAGTTGCTGCGCATCGCGGCGCCGGGCGCGCTTTTCGTCCTGACGGTCCATGCGGCGGTCTATGAGGTGGGCGGATTCGCGGCGCGCTTTGCCAGGCTGGCTGCCGGGATCGAGGCGTTTCGGACGGAACCGTTCCGCATCTACGGCGCGGCGGCATCTGGCGATCATGCCGAAGATACCGGATGGCTTGTCAGTTTCCGCAAGCGTTCGGACTGAAGCAAACACCGCCAATTTACGCGACGCCTTGCACGGCAGCGAAACAAACCCGGCGATCGCGGCAATTTGATGCGCGCGAGAGACGGTTCAGACCTCTGGCTGAGTGCTGCGGTGCCGCAAATGCTTGGCCACAGGTAAGGTTTTCTGCCATTGTCTTGCAGCGAGACTCGGTTTGATATTTCCACCGGGTCCTAAAATGTGACGGAGAATCAAATTTCATGCAGCGAACAGTCACGCCTCTTCTGATTGCCACCCTGATCCTTGCGCTCCAGCCGGTTGCGGCTCTGGCCTATATCGGTCCGGGCGTCGGCGCGGGCGCCATCGCGGCCGTCGTTGGCGTTCTTGGCTCGATCTTGCTCGCCATCGTCGCGGTGGTCTACTACCCGATCAAGCGGATGTTGAAGGGCGGCAAGGGCAAAGGCGCGAAGACCGCGTCGGGCGACAAGACGTCCAAGTAACATGATCCTCTGGATTTTCGTCGTGGCCGCGGGCGTGCTCGCCAGCGAAGCGTTTTTGCGTCTACCTCTTGTTCCCACGATCAAGCGGGTGACTGAGACGGCGCAAAAATCCGGCAGGGTTCTCGGCAGCAAGCGTATTTCCGACCATTGGAAAGAGCGTGTTCTGCCGCGCTACAGCCTTGTGATCGGAAAAGGGTCCGTCCTGTTCTTCCTGATGCTGTGCCTGGCGCTTCTGCCGGTGGCGCTTCTGGGGCTGGTCTATCCGGGTGGTATCGGCGTCTGGGTGGAGGAGTTGCTCAGGCCGCTGGTCATTCTTGTCCTATGCGTCGTGTCCATTGGCTATATCATGCTGCGGGTGAAAAAGCCCGGCGGAACGGGGACGTCCTCGGACTATTCCGGCACCGACAGAATTCCTGCATCGGCTGGCGCTCGGCCCGCTGGCCGAGATGCTCCATGACATGGAGCGTGCGCGGTTTCTGAAATCCGCGCCGGAAGATAGCGGGCGGCATGTCTTCGTGACGGGCCTCGCCCGCGCCGGAACGACAATCCTCATGCGGGAGATCCACCGGACGGACAATTTCGGGTCGCTGACCTATGCCGACATGCCCTTCGTTCTGGCGCCGAACACCTGGGCGCAGATCAGCCGCAAGGGTCAGACCCCCGGCAAGAAGACCGAACGTGCCCATGGCGACGGGATCGAGGTGGACACCCAAAGCCCCGAGGCGCTGGATGAGGTCTATTGGCGGGTTTTCGACGGCGGCGACTATATCGCCGAAGACGGGCTGTCGCCGCATGACCCGGACGGCGATCTGATCCAGGGCTACCGCGACCTGATGCGGCTTGTCATGCGCAAGACTGGCAAGACGCGCTATGTGTCGAAGAACAACAACAATATCCTGCGCCTGCCCGCGCTCGCCGCCGCGATGCCCGAGGCGGTGTTCCTCGTGCCCCTGCGCCGCCCGCTGGACCACGCGGCGAGCCTGCTGTCGCAGCACGAGCGATTCCTCGATGCGGATGCGTTTACGCGTGATTACATGACCTGGCTTGGCCATCATGAGTTTGGCGCGACGCACCGGCCGTTCCTCTTCGCTGGCAAGCCCGAGGGCGATCCGATGACGGTGGACTATTGGCTGAAGGCTTGGATTTCGGCCTATTCGGCGCTCGATCTAACAGAGGCTGCGGCAGAAAATGTATTCTTCGTGCCCTATGAGGCGCTGAGTAGCGATCCGGCGGTCTGGCAGGCGGTGGCCAAGCTGATCGGGGTCGCGCCGAGCGCGGCCGCAGAGCTCAGGCCGGTGACCGAAAAGCCCGCGGGTGACCACGATGTGGCACTTGCCGCCGAGGCGGAGGCTCTGCATGCGCGTCTCGCCGCGCGCGGATTCGCGTCGCTCGGCCTCGCGCGCTGATCCGGGGCCTTGCTTGCGGCGAGGCCTTCTGACACCTTTCGCCATGACGCAAACCTTTCCAATATTTCGGCCAGACCTTTGGCGCGCAGTCGTCAGATGGCGATTTCCCTGCATTCAGGCGTCTGAGCCACGGAGCATGTGATGACTGAGCCGGACCATCTTCCGATCGTGATGCCGCCGATGCCTGGGGCCGAGGCTTTCAACGATGCCGAGGCAGCGGTCAGCCGACTTGAGTCGCTTTACGCCCAGGCAACCAGCTTTCTCGTCGATCAGTTTACAAAGACGCTGACCGGCGATCGCCCGCAGACACGCGTGCGCGCCTTCTACCCCGAGGTGCGTATCACGACCACGAGCCATGCCAAGGCTGACAGTCGGCTGAGCTTCGGCCATGTCGCGATCCCCGGCACCTATACGGCGACGATCACCCGGCCGGACCTTTTCCGGAACTACCTGATCCAGCAGCTTGACCTTCTGATCCAGAACCACAGCGTTCCGCTCATTGTCGGGCCGAGTGCCACGCCGATCCCGGTGCATTTCGCCGTCGCGGCGAATACCGCGCTGGCTGTTCCGCAGGAGGGGGTTCTGGACTTCCCGTTGCGGGACATCTTTGACGTGCCGGATCTGGCGACGACGAACGATGATATCGTCAACGGCACGGCGCGGCCAAATCCCGATGGCTCGGGCCACCTCGCGCCTTTCACCGCGCAGCGGGTGGATTATTCGCTCGCAAGGTTGGCACATTACACATCGACCAGCCCGGCACATTTCCAGAACCACGTTCTGTTCACGAACTACCAGTTCTATGTCGATGAATTCGAGGCTTTCGCCCGCAAGGCGCTGGGCGATCCCACCTCGGGCTACACCGCTTTTGTTGGCCCCGGCAATTCCGAAATCACGACGCCGGACGGAGAGATCCCGCAACTTCTGCGCCTGCCGCAGATGCCGACCTACCATTTGAAGCGCCGGGGCGGGCAGGGCATTTCGCTGGTGAATATCGGGGTCGGCCCGTCGAACGCAAAGACCGCGACCGACCATATCGCGGTATTGCGACCGCATGCCTGGCTGATGGTCGGCCATTGCGCCGGGCTCAGGAATAGCCAGAGCCTTGGCGATTTCGTCCTCGCCCACGCCTACCTCCGTGAAGACAGGGTTCTGGACGACGACCTGCCGGTCTGGGTCCCGATCCCCGCGCTCGCGGAAATCCAGATCGCATTGCAGGAAGCGGTGGCCGAGATCACGCAGCTTGAAGGATATGAGCTGAAGCGCATCATGCGTACCGGCACCGTTGCCACCGTCGACAACCGCAACTGGGAACTGCGCGACCAGACCGGCCCGGTGCAGCGGCTGAGCCAGAGCCGCGCCATCGCGCTCGACATGGAAAGCGCCACGATCGCGGCGAACGGGTTCCGGTTCCGGGTGCCCTACGGCACGCTTCTTTGCGTCTCGGACAAGCCGCTGCATGGGGAGCTGAAGCTGCCCGGAATGGCGACCGAATTCTACCGAACGCAGGTCGAGCGCCATCTGCTGATCGGGGTTCAGGCGATGGAACGGATACGCGAAATGCCGCTTGAACGCATCCACAGTCGCAAATTGCGCAGTTTTGAGGAGACAGCTTTTCTCTGAATCGGCAAAAAATCCCCTGAAACGGCCAAAACTGCTTGCCATGGGCCCCAAAAGGTAGTGTAGCAACACTATATGACGCTAATATGAGCGAATGACCCCCAAAGGATCGGGGCATAGTGAGGAGACAGATATGTCCAAACCGATGACCAAGACCCAGCTCGTCGCGGCCCTGGCCGAGGAAATGGGCGCCGACAAGAAAACCGCCTCGTCCGCGCTGGACGCGATCGCTGCGGTTGTGACGCGCGAAGTTGCCGCTGGCGGCGCTGTGACACTGCCGGGCATCGGCAAGGTTCAGTGTCGCGCCCGCCCGGAGCGTCAGGTACGCAACCCGGCGACGGGCGAGACGATGACCAAGGCGGCTGACAAGGTCGTGAAGGTTTCGATCGTTAAGGCGCTGAAGGATAGCGTGAACGGCTGATCCCCTGATGCATTATCGTGATGGGCCGCCTTCGGGCGGCCTTTCTCTTTTGATGCGGGCGTGAAAAAGTGGCTGCGAGAGGTTAAATTTCCAGATGGCCCAGGCCGGAAGGCTCCGCTAGGGTCGCGCCGCATCAGGAGGACCGACTATGCCAGCTTACCGCTCTCGTACCACCACGCATGGACGCAATATGGCGGGTGCGCGCGGCCTTTGGCGCGCGACCGGCATGACCGACAACGACTGGAACAAGCCGATCATCGCGATCGTGAACAGCTTCACGCAGTTCGTCCCAGGGCATGTTCACCTGAAGGATCTCGGCCAGATGGTCGCGCGCGAGGTCGAGGCGGCCGGCGGTGTGGCGAAGGAGTTCAACACCATCGCCGTCGATGACGGCATCGCGATGGGCCATGACGGCATGCTCTATTCGCTGCCCTCGCGCGAGGTGATCGCCGACAGTGTCGAGTACATGGTCAACGCGCCACTGCGCTGATGCGATGGTCTGCATCTCCAACTGCGACAAGATCACGCCGGGCATGCTGATGGCGGCGATGCGGCTCAACGTCCCGGCGATCTTCGTCTCCGGCGGGCCGATGGAGGCGGGCAAGATCAGCCCCGACATCATCGACCATGACCTCGATCTGGTCGACGCGATGGTCGTCGCGGCCGATGACAGCTACACCGACGAACAGGTGCTGGCAGATCGAACAGGCGGCTTGCCCGACCTGCGGGTCATGCTCGGGCATGTTCACGGCGAATTCGATGAACTGCCTGGCCGAGGCGCTGGGCCTCGCGCTGCCCGGCAATGGCTCGATGCTCGCCACCCATGCCGACCGGAAGGAGCTGTTCCTCGAGGCGGGCCGCAAGATCGTCGAGAGTCACCCGCCGCGCACTACGAACTGGACGACAAAGGGCTTCTGCCGCGCGACATCGCGACCTTCGACGCGTTCGAGAACGCGATGAGCCTCGATATCGCGATGGGCGGATCCACGAATACGGTGCTGCACCTTCTCGCCATCGCGCATGAGGGCGGCGTCAAGTTCACGATGGAAGATATCGACCGGCTGAGCCGCAAGGTGCCGGTTCTCTGCAAGGTCGCGCCGGCCAAGCAGGACGTGCACATGGAGGACGTCCACCGCGCGGGCGGGATCATGGGAATTCTCGGCGAGATGAGCCGCGCCGGACTGCTGCATACGAACGCGCGCACCGTGCATTCCGAGACGATGGACGAGGCGATCCAGAAATGGGATGTCGTCACCGCCAATGACGGCAAGGTGGACGAATTCTACCGCGCTGCGCCGGGCGGGGTCCGGACGACGCAGGCGTTTTCCACGAAGAACCGCTACAAGGAGCTTGACCGCGACCGCAAGGCGGGCGTGATCCGCAGCGCCGACCATGCGTTCTCCAAGGATGGCGGGCTGGCGGTGCTTTACGGCAACCTCGCCGAAGAAGGCTGCATCGTGAAGACGGCCGGGGTGGATGAGTCGATCCTCAAGTTCAGCGGACCGGCGCATATCTTCGAAAGCCAGGACAACGCGGTCCTGGCCATCCTGAACGGCAAGGTCAAGCCGGGCGAGGTCGTGCTGATCCGCTACGAAGGGCCGCGCGGCGGCCCGGGGATGCAGGAGATGCTCTATCCGACCTCCTATCTGAAATCGAAGGGCCTCGGCAAAGTCTGCGCGCTGGTCACCGACGGGCGATTCTCGGGCGGCTCCTCGGGTCTGTCGATCGGTCACGTCTCGCCCGAGGCGGCGGAGGGCGGTGCGATTGGCCTCGTCGAACAGGGCGACACGATCGAGATCGACATCCCCAACCGACGCATCCATCTGGCGGTGGATGAGGCGGTGCTGGCCGAACGCCGCAAGGTCCGCGAGGCAAAGGGGTGGCAGCCCGAAAAGCCGCGCAAGCGCAAGATCTCGGCGGCGCTCCGTGCCTATGCGGCGCTGACCACCAGCGCGTCCAAGGGTGCGGTGCGCAATATCTGATCGCTGAGAGGCAGGACCCTGAAGATGGACATTCGCGCGGTCTTCATGGGGCTTGCCTTCGCCCTCATGTGGTCATCGGCCTTTACCTCGGCGCGGATGATCGTCGCCGATGCGCCGCCGATGACCGCGCTCGCGGCCCGGTTTCTGATATCGGGGCTGATCGGCGTGGCGATCGCACGGGCTGCGGGTCAAAGCTGGCACCTGACCAGGGCGCAGTGGCGAACGGTCATGATCTTCGGTCTCTGCCAGAACGCGCTCTATCTCGGGCTGAACTTCGTCGCGATGCAGTGGGTCGAGGCGTCACTGGCCGCGATCATCGCTTCGACGATGCCTCTGCTGGTCGCACTGCTCGGCTGGGCCTTCCTTGGCCAGAAGGTGCGGCCACTTGGGTGTCGCTGGCCTTGTCGCCGGGGTGATCGGCGTGGCGATCATCATGGGCGCGCGGTTTTCCGGCGGGGTCAGCGTCGAGGGGCTTGTATTCTGTGTGCTCGGGGCGCTGGCATTGGCGATTGCGACGCTGACGGCGCGGAGTGCGTCATCGGGCGGCAATGTTCTGATGATCGTCGGCCTTCAGATGTTTGTTGGTGCTGCGGTCCTTGCGGTGGCGGCGCTTCTGACAGAACGTGGGCTTCCAGTCCATTGGTCGCCGCGCCTGGTTCTTGCCTTCGTCTATACGACCCTGGTTCCCGGCCTTCTCGCGACTTGGGTTTGGTTCAAGCTAGTGGCGCGGATCGGGGCGGTGCGCGCAGCGACCTATCATTTTCTGAACCCGTTTTTTGGTGTCCTTGTCGCTGCGGTGCTTCTGGGAGAGACGCTTGGGCTCGGTGACATCGTCGGCGTCGTGATCATTGCGGCGGGCATTCTGGCGGTACAGCTTTCGAAGCAGAGCCCGACCGCGTGACAGGACCCATCAAAACTGCCGGAAAAAGTCCCAGATGACGTCGGGCGCACTGATGTCGGCATTCACCGGGCCGGCACGATTCCCCGGCAAGACCTTGCGGCCGCCGGGCCAGCCATGACCGCCGCCGCCGACGCTGGCAAAGCTCGTGGGCGCGGCGCAGCCGATCGCCTCATGTATCCCGACGCTGCCTTTTCGCGTCGTCTGGTCGCCGCCGCATCCGTTGCGGCGCAGGAACATCTCATAGGTCTTGGGCGCGGCGGCGACCCGATCCCGGTCGCGGCGGCCGACGTTGATCGGCCCGCCATCATAGGGAACGTAAGGGTCCGCAGTGCCGTGGATAAGCAGAAAACCAAGCGCAGGACCGCGCGCGCAAGCCTTGGTCGAGGCTTCGGGCAGCGGCATCGCGACTGGGGCTATGGCGCGGATAAGGTCCGGATGTGCACAGGCGACCGCGTAGGCCTCCATGCCGCCCCGCGACACGCCGGTCAGGAAGATGCGGCTCCGATCGACAGTGTGCTGGCGCGCGACCGCGTCGATGGCCGCCCGGAGGAATCCGTCATCGTCGCGACGGGGATTGAGACTGTCTGAGATCAGCCCGCTGCCGGTGTCCCATACGCGCCCTATGGCGTCGGGATAAAGGACGAGAAATTTGTCGCGCTCGGCCAGAGCGTTGAAACGCCCGCGCGTCGAATAGATCACTTCACGTGATGTGCCACCTCCGCCATGGAGAACGACGACAAGGGGCATAGCCATCCCGCGCGCGGAGTTTTCGGGAGAATAGAGCCTGTAGGTCCGCGTGATGCCGTCATGGGTGAGCTTTGCCTGCGTCAATCCAGCGAAGGTCGTAGCGGGCGAAAGGGTCAGGAGCAAAATGAAGAGGATGAAACGGATCATCGGGAATACCCTCTTTCCAATAGACAGGAAACGCGCGACCCGCCGGATTCCGTCGTGGTCTCACCAATTGGGCGGCGGACTTCCTAGTTCGCTGGCAAGATCGGCGAGGTAGCGGCGCATTCGCGCCGCACGCTCTTCGGCCAGTTTCCGGCCCGTCGGTGTCAGGAAGGTATCGGGCAGCTTCAGAAGCTTCACCGCGAAATGGTCCAGTGCGTAGGCCGTGTCGTCCAGATCCCGCGAGCGGGCGAAAGGGTCTTCGGAATGGAAAAGCGGTCGGTCGAGTGCACCGGAAACCGCGAAGCATCGGGCGATGCCGATCGCGCCCAACGCCTCAAGCCGATCCGCGTCGCGCAGGATCTTCGCCTCGACGGAGCTTGCGGGGGCGCCGCCGGAATAGCTGTGCGCCTCGATCGCGTGGCGGGTGCGGGCAATCTCGGTCGGCGAAAGGCCGAGCGCCTGCATGACCGGCCCGGCGGCCGAGGCGGACATCATCGCGGCCTTTTCGCGCTTCGGGTGGTCCTTCGGCAGCGAGACGAGATCGTGGAGATATGCGGCGCAAAGAAGGACCGGCGTCAACTCAAAAGCTTCACCGATGGCGATGGATCGGGCCAGTGCCCAGACCCGGTCGGAATGGGCGAGGTCATGGGCCGCGTCGGCGCCGGTCGCCATCTTCTGAACCACGTCTCTGAGGCTGGCGCGAAGGGAGTGAAGGCTCATGTATTTGGGTCCGAGTGCTTGGTTCTGGCGGTTGCCGAACTTATGCGGCAGCGGGGTGCAGGGGGTCCAGCGCTTTGTGGCGGGCCGGGCGGCTCATCCGTGGTCGATGCGCCGCATGAACTGTGCCAGCGTGTGAATCTCTTCCAGCCATTTGCCAACCAGCCGGGGATCGTATGGCGCGCCGTGAAGACCAACGGGGATTTCCCGCGCCAACAGCGCCTCAACGCCCAGCGCCACGGTGCCGGAAACCAGCCGGGCCATGGCGGAGCCGCGCACGTCGCCTTCTGCATCCAGCGCCCATGTCTTGTGCCAGACCGGGACGCCTCCGCGTTCGGCCTTGAGCGAGACACAGAGGACGACGCGATCCGGCTCACCCTCGGCAAGCGGGTATTTCTCCCAAAGCTCATCCGACAGCGCCGTGATCTGTGCATCATCGGGGGCGGTGGCGAGTATGTCGAAGACCGGCCGCCAGGCGTCCGCCCAGCCGTTCAGCCGCAAAGTGCCGCGGACGAATTCCTTCACCTTCCAGCCCGGTTCAAAGCGGTAGTCCTCGAGATAGAGGAGGGAATCGCGGTTTGGATAAACCTCGAAGGTCTCGGCCCGGCGCAGGGGGGCGGCATAGGTCGTCACGGCGTCCCAGGGATGGGCAACGCGGAGTTCGCTAAAGTCGCGGATTGACCGCGCCGGCGACATCAGGGCCCGCAGGACGCCGACGGGCGACCAGGAAAACTTGTAGCGGAAGGCGTTCGGGGCGGCCGGAACGCCGCCGCAATAGGACAGGAACGACAAGGTGTTGCCGGGATGAAACGCATGGCTCGCGCGGTAGGCGGTGACCAGATCATGGGCCATGAGGTGGTCGATGCCGGGGTCCAGGCCAACCTCGCAGAGGATCGCGACACCGGCACGGCGGGCAGGTTCGTCAAGCGCCCTGAGTTCGGGCGAGGCGTAGCTTGACGAGACAAAGTGAACACCGTGGCCGACGCAGTGACGCGCAAGGTCGGCATGCATCATCGCGGGCAACATGGAGACGACGATGTCGCCGTGCCGAAGCGCATCTTCCAGCGCGCCCGGCGTCATGGGGTGAATGTCCCCGGTGATGTCCCCGACAGCGGCTTCGGCTTGGTCAACTGGCAGGTTCCACACCGTGATCGGATGGCCGGCGAGGATCAGGCGTCTGAGGCCGGGGCGGGAGGACAGACCCGTTCCGCACCAATGTATCCGCATGAAAAGACCTCCCCTATCGACGCGTTGCCAGATTGCGCCGCGCCCCGCCGCCGCGCAAGGCTGAGGCTAAAGGTAGGTACGGGCGGAGTGCCGTTCGGGCAGGTCGAGATGCGGGGTCGCGCCGAACTGGGTGAGAAAGACGTTGCCGCCGATCAGCTCGAAGCGGTGGACAGAGGTGTTGCGAATACGCAGGAACATCTGCGCCTTGGCGTCGGTGGCGAGGCCAAGCGCGATCGCGGTCAGCATGGCGATGACGCCGGTCGAGGTTACCAGCGCCGCGCCCGGCCCATCTTCGGCGGCAGAGGTCAGCGCACCCAGCACGCGGGCGCGGAAGGCATCGTAGGTCTCATGCTCCGGTCCGACCTCGCCTTTGCGCCAGATATCGAGAACCTGCGGCACATGGGCGGCGAATTCGCTTGGCCCGGTCGGGAAGGGCACGCCGCGCACCTCTTTCAGCGCCGCGGCGAGGCCGAAATAGTCAAGCTCATTGAGGCGCGGGTCGCGCGCGTGATCGAGATCGGTCCCCGCAATCGCCAACGCCGTATCGACCTGCCGGTTCAGCGTACCCGAGACGACGCGCGTGATCTCCCGCGTGGCGCGGAGATGGTCCGCGAGCCATGCGGCCTGCTGGCGGCCAAGCGGCGAGAGGCGGTCATAGTCGGCCTCGTTCGTCGCGCCGGCATTCGCCTGTCCGTGGCGGATCAGGGTGATTTCGGTCATGGCACGCTCATCCCCAGGTGACATCGCCGAGGAAGATGTAGCCCGCCCCGTAGATCGTCTTGATAAGCCGGGGGTTCTTTGGATCCTCGCCAAGCTTGGTCCGAAGCCGCGATATTCGCACGTCCATCGCGCGGTCGAAGCTGTCGCTCGCGGCACCGCCCAGCATCTCCTGCATCTGCGCCCGGGAGATCAGGCGCTTGGGGCTGTCGAGAAAGAGGCGAAGCACTTCACCTTCGGCATGGGAAAAGGGCGTCTCGGCTCCCGCTTCGCTGACCAGAGTGTAGCGGTCGAAATCGGCGGTCCAGCCCGCAAATCGGGCGACCGACGCGGCGCGGTCTGTGTCGGTCCGCGCCCTTGCGTAGCCGCGCGCGGATACGGGCGACGACCTCGGCCGGATCGAAGGGCTTGATGATGTAGTCGTCCGCCCCAAGCTCCAGCCCCGTCACGCGGTCCTGTACCTGTGCGCGGCCCGAAATGATGATGATCGCCGCCCCGCTTTCCAAAGCGAGACGATGCACCAGCGCCAGCCCGTCACGGTCCGGCAGGCCAAGATCGACAAGGCAGACATCGGGTGCTGTGCGTTTCAGCGCCGCCTCGAACTCCGTCGCGCGGGAAAAGGACGAGGTGCGAAAGCCCGCTTCTTCCAGCGCGTCGGACAGCATCCGGCGCACCTCAGGCTCATCGTCGAGTATGGCGACATGCGTGCGCGTATCGGTGGCCTTCGTCATCTCGCCTCGGTGTCACTCAGAAAGGCCGCGAGTTCGGCGGCCGTGAAGGGTTTGGTCAGGATCGGCACCTCGCCCGCGCGGGCGCGTGACGGATCGCCCGGGCGGAAGCGAGGTCATAAGGCGAAGCCGCGCCGCCGTGCCCTTTTCGGCCAGCGCGGCGACAAGGTCCACCCCCGAGACGGCGCCCGGCAGGCCGATATCGCTCAGCACCATGTCGATGCCTTGCAGTGTCGCAAGGTCCAGCGCCTCATCCGCGCTGCCGGTTTCGATGACGTTGTGGCCCAGGGCTCGCAGCATCTCGCGCACATCGGTGCGGATTTCGTCCCTATCCTCGACCAGAAGCACAAGGCGCGGTTCGTCCCGGCCCTCGGGCGCGCGGCGCAGCGGCAGGCGCAACGTGACCTTCGCGCCGCCTTCTGGACGGTTGGCGAGCTTCACGGTCCCGCCGGCAAGCTTGATGTGATCGTAGATCATCGACAGGCCAAGGCCCGAGCCCTCGCCACCCTTGGTCGTGAAGAAGGGATCGAGCCCGCGGTTCAGCGCCTCTTCGGTAAAGCCCGGTCCGGTGTCCGCCACGCTGATTTCCAGCCAGGTTTCCTGCACAGGCCGCGCCGTGACGACGATCCGGCCACCGCGGAGGCCGATGGCGTCACGGGCGTTCAGGATAAGGTTCAGAAGCGAGTCCTGCACCGATCCTGCGTCGATCAGGATCTGCCCCGCGAGGCCGGAGGCGATGATGTCGAGACCGACGCCTTCGGGAAGTGAGGGCACCGCCATCAGGCGCAGATCCTCTAACAAAGCGGCGAGATCGGTCGGCGCCGGGCGCATTTCGCGCGGTCCGGAGATCGACGCGATCCGGTTCAGGAGCGTGCCGCCACGCCGCGCCGCCCCGAGCGTGGCGCGGGCGAGGTCGGCGGCTTCGGGCGGCAATCCCTCCATGCGCTCGATGCCGGCCCTGAAGCCCCATGATGATGGTCAGGAGGTTGGCGAAGTCATGGGCGAGGCCCGATGTAAGCTGCGCGGCGAGTTCGCGCTTCGCGGTCTGGCCCAAGGCAGCGCGCGCCTGCGCCTCCTCGGTCACGTCGGTCGACAGGATATAGACGCCCTGCCCTCCGGCGTCGGGCGTCAGGGCGATGCGGATGCGCCGACCGGAACTTTCGTGCGTGATTTCGAAGACGGCTGCCTCGCCCGAGAGCGCACGCTTCAGCCTCGGCTCAATCGGGGCGAAATTCGCCGCGCCCAAGGCGTCTTCGACTCGGCGCCCCACGATATCGGACAGGCTGCCCGGCATGACCGTCGACAGGCGACGGTTCGAGAAGGTGTAGCGCAGGTCGGGGCCGACATGGGCGATATGGGCGGGCATCATCTCGGTCACGAGGCGCGTGCGCGCTTCCATCTCGGTCAGTTCGCGCTTGGCTTCCTCCAGCGCGGTGTTGGCGGCGGCGAGTTCGCGGTTGGCGGCAGCAAGGCGTTCCGCATGTGCCAGCACCTGATCCGAAAGCTCCGCGGAGTGTGACCGGAGCAGAGCTTCCTGCTGCTTGATCTCGGTGATGTCGGTATAGACCGTGACCCAGCCGCCGTTCTGGAGTGGTGAGCCTTCGACCGAGATGGTGCGGCCGTTGGCGCGCTTGCGCTCCATGTAGTGCGGCTGAAAGGTCCGCGCTTGTTCGACGCGGGCGCGGACGGCCTCTTCGGGATCGTCCACCTCGCCGTATTCGCCGCGCAGGACGAGGTAGCGGATCGTATCCTCAAAGGGCGCACCCGGTTGCGCGAGTTCCTCGGGCAGGTCGAACATCTGCCGGTATTTCTGGTTCGAGACGGCCAGACGCAGATCGCTGTCGAAGATCGACAGTGCCTGCTGAATGAGGTTCAGCCCGGCCTGCGTCAGGCGGGCGCGGGTGTCCTCGCTCTCCATCTCTCGCTCCTTTCGATCCATCGCTATCACCCTTGGCGCCAGGATAGAAAGGGAAGATGCCATGCGTGTTACAATTCGTAAGATTTGCGAAAAAGTCAGGCAAAGGTTGCAGGTCCAACTCGCGCTCAATTCTGTCGGCGGGGGAGAAGTCCTGCCGGACGAAGGGAACGCCGCAGCGATCGGCGTGGGGAGGATGCCTGGTGGAGAAGACAGCGACGGCGCAAGGTCCGCAGTCCATTCCGGCGCTTCTGGCGCGCAACGCGGCGCGTTGGGGCGCATATCCTGCGTATCGGGAAAAGGAATTCGGCATCTGGCAAAGCTGGACCTGGGCGGAGACCGCCGACGAGGTTCGCGCAATCGCGCTCGGTTTCATGACGCTGGGGATCGAGCGTGGCGACTATGTCGCGATCATCGGGCGGAACCGGCCCGCGCTCTACTGGTCGATGGTGGCCGCCGAGATGTGCGGCGCGGTGCCGGTGCCGTTGTATCAGGACGCGGTCGCCGAGGAGATGGCCTATGTCCTCGACCATTGCGGCGCGCGGTTCGTGGTTTGCGGCGATCAGGAGCAGGTCGACAAGGTTCTGGAGATACAGGACCGGCTGCCCGCCATCCAGCAAATCCTCTATCTCGACAAGCGCGGGATGCGGAAATACGACCATTCCGCGATGAATGCGCTGGTCGATATCGCCGCCGAGGGCCGTGCCGCGCATCAGCGTTTCGACGCGGAACTCGACAAGCGCATCGCGGAGCTGACCTACGACCATACCTGCGTGATGCTCTACACCTCGGGCACGACGGGAAAGCCCAAGGGCGTGGTTCTGTCGAACCGCAACATCATCGAGACCTCGAAGAATTCGGCCGAGTTCGATCACCTGCGGCAGAGCGACGAAGTTCTTGCCTATCTGCCGATGGCCTGGGTCGGTGATTTCATCTTTTCGGTCGGGCCAGGCTATTGGACGGGCTTCACCGTCAACTGCCCGGAAAACGCGGCAACCATGATGACCGATCTGCGCGAGATCGGGCCGAGCTATTTCTTCGCCCCGCCGCGGGTGTTCGAGGGGCAGCTGACCAACGTCATGATCCGCATGGAGGATGCGGGCGGGTTCAAGAAGCGGATGTTCGATCACTACATGGGCGTCGCGCGCCGTGTCGGCCCGCGATTCTCGACGGCAAGCCGGTCAGCGGGCATGGACCGGTTCCGCTACTGGCTCGGCAACGTCCTCGTCTACGGTCCCCTGAAGAACACGCTTGGCTATTCGCGCATCCGCGTCGGCTATACGGCGGGCGAGGCGATCGGGCCCGAGATCTTCGATTTCTACCGCTCGCTCGGCATCAACCTGAAGCAGCTTTACGGGCAGACCGAGGCGTCGGTCTTCATCACCCAGCAGCCGGATGGGCAGGTGCGGTCCGATACCGTCGGCGTGCCGTCGCCGGGCGTCGAGGTGAAGATCGCCGAGAATGGCGAGGTCTTCTATCGCTCGCCGGGCACCTTCGTCGAATACTACAAGAACGCCGAATCCACCGCCTCGACCAAGGACGCCGAAGGCTGGGTCGCGACCGGGCGATGCCGGCTTCTTCGAGGAAGGCACCGGACATCTGCGGATCATCGACCGCGCCAAGGATGTGGGCAAGATGGCCGACGGCACGCTCTTTGCCCCGAAATACGTGGAAAACAAGCTGAAGTTCTTCCCGAACATCCTCGAAGCCGTGGTCTTCGGCGCGGGCCGCACCATGTGCACCGCCTTCATCAACATCGACCTCAACGCGGTCGGCAACTGGGCGGAGCGCAACAACATCGCCTATGCCTGCTACCAGGAACTGAGCCAGCATCCGCGGGTCTTGAAATGATCCAAAGCCATGTGGAAGAGGTCAACCGCTCGGTCGCGGCCGACCCGATGCTGTCGGGTTGCCAGATCCACCGCTTCCTGATCCTGCACAAGGAACTCGACGCCGACGACGGAGAGTTGACCCGCACCCGCAAGGTCCGCCGCAAGATCATCGACGAGAAATTCGCCGATCTGATCGACGCGCTCTATGGCGGCAAGGACGAGCATCTACACCGAAACCGAGGTCACCTACGAAGACGGCCGCAAGGGCAAGATCACGGCGACGCTGGACGATCCGCGACGCCGCAGTCGTGGCGCCTGAGCAGAGGATGGCGGCGGAATGAATGCAGTGAATCCAGAGGGTTACACCACCGCCGACGGCCGCAAGATCGGCGGTGTGCTGATGGAGATGAAGAACATCACCCTGCGCTTCGGCGGCGTGACGGCGATCACCGATATCTCCTTCGACATCCGCGAAGGGGAAATCCGCGCCATCATCGGGCCGAACGGGGCGGGCAAGTCCTCGATGCTCAACGTCATCAGCGGCTTCTACGTCCCGCAGGAAGGCGAGGTCTGGTTCAAGGGCTACAAGCGCGGGCCGATGAAGCCCTATCAGGTCGCCCGCCTCGGCATCGCGCGGACGTTCCAGAACATCGCGCTTTTCGACGGGATGTCTGTCCTCGACAACATCATGACCGGGCGGCTGACGAAGATGAAATCGGGGCTTCTCGGCCAGGCGATCTGGTGGGGCGGGGCGCAAAGGGAAGAGACCGAAAACCGCGAAAAGGTCGAGAAGATCATCGACTTCCTTGAAATTCAGAACATTCGCAAAACGCCGGTCGGACGGTCTGCCCTACGGCCTGAAGAAGCGGGTGGAGCTGGCCCGGGCGCTGGCCGCAGAGCCGAAGCTGCTGCTTCTCGACGAGCCGATGGCCGGCATGAACGTCGAGGAGAAGGAGGACATGTCCCGCTTCATCCTCGACGTGAACGACGAATTCGGCACCACGATCGCGCTGATCGAACATGACATGGGCGTGGTCATGGACCTGTCCGACCGGGTGGTCGTGATGGATTACGGCAAGAAGATCGGCGACGGCACGCCCGACGAGGTGCGCGAGCAATCAGGCAGTGATCGACGCCTATCTGGGGGTGGCGCATGACTGATTTCGGCCGTCATCCGTCGTGCATCCCCCGTACACCGCCCGTACAGACGCGTCACCTGCCGCAACGGAGGCCCGCCATGCCTGACCAGCTTCTCTTCGCGATGGAGGTCACGCTGAACGGCCTCATGGCCGGGGTGATGTATTCGCTCGTGGCACTCGGCTTCGTCCTGATCTTCAAGGCGAGCGGCATCTTCAACTATGCACAAGGCGTGCTCGCGCTCTTCGCCGCGCTGACGCTTGTCGGGTTCCAGGACGGGCAGGTGCCCTTCGCGCATCTGATCAACGCCGATCTTCGGGACCGATCTGCACAACTTCGGCTGGCACCTGCCCGCGCTCGTCGCCATCGTCCTGACGGCCGGGGTGATGGTCCTGCTGGCGATCGTGATCGAGAAGCTGGTGCTCAAGCACCTCGTCAACCAGCCGCCGATCATCCTCTTCATGGCGACGATCGGCATGGCCTATTTCCTCGAAGGGCTCGGCGACCTGATGTGGGGCGCGGACATCAAGAAGCTCGATGTCGGCCTGCCGCAGGGCATCTCCGAGACGATTGAGAGCGTGACCGACAGCGTGCTCTGGGCTATGGCTTCTTCATCGACAATCTCGATATCGTCGCGACGGTGGTGGCGGCACTTCTGGTCCTGTCGCTGACGCTCTTCTCGCAATACACCAAATACGGCCGGGCGCTGCGCGCGGTGGCCGACGACCATCAGGCCGCGCTGTCGGTCGGCATTTCGCTCGCGCTTCATCTGGGTGCTGGTCTGGTCCATCGCCGGCATTCGTGGCGCTGGTCGCGGGCATCATGTGGGGCACGAAATCGGGGGTACAGTTCTCGCTCTCGCTGATCGCGCTCAAGGCGCTGCCGGTCCTGATGCTCGGCGGGTTCACCTCGATCCCCGGCGCCATCGTCGGCGGGCTGATCATCGGCGATGGGCGAGAAGCTCTTCGAGTTCACGGATCGGTCCGATGATCGGCGGCGCCACGGAAAACTGGTTCGCCTATGTGCTGGCGCTTCTCTTCCTCGTCTTCCGGCCGCAAGGTCTCTTCGGTGAAAAGATCATCGAGAGGGTATGAGAATGCAGAAACTGATCGCGATCCTGAACGTCGTCGCCTGGGCCGGCTTCTGGGCCTTCGGCTATATCGCGCTGACCGCGCGACGGGCGGCGCGCAGCCTGACCACCGCCGCGATCCTTGCGGCGCTCGGCGGCGCGCATCGGCTTCGGTCGCGTGGCTCTGGCTGGTGCGCCATTCCGAGGCGACGGGTTACGCCAAGCGCCGCCAATCAGGTGCCGCGCGAGCATCATCGGAGCCGGAGGGCGGGGCATGAGCCACCGATCCCGCATCGGCGTCCTCTGCATCGACTGCAAGACCGACGACCTGACAGAGGCCGTCGCCTACTGGTCCGGCATGCTCGGCATGAAGGGCGAGATTGACGAGCGCGGCAAATACGCGGCCTTCGACGGCCACACCGGCTTTCCGCGTGTGCTGTTGCAGGCCGTGGATCACGAGCCGCGCGTGCATCTGGATATCGAGACGGACGACATGCGACGCGGAATGCGAGCGACTGAAGGGCGTTCGGCGCGAAGGAAGTGGCGCGGATCAGGACCTGGATCGTGATGGAGGCGCCGACCGGGCACCGCTTCTGTCTGGTGCGACCGCAGGGCGACGACTTTCCGGGTGACGCGAAGGAGTTCGGCTGATGTTCTACCGCGAGGCAGGCGACTTCAAGACGACCTATCCGGACGACAGCCAGACCTTTCCGATCAAGTTCGACCGCTGGCGCTACTATGCGATCCTCGCCGTGGCCTTCGGGGTCGTGCCGTTCTTCATCAACGACTACTGGGCCAACGCGGTCTTCGTGCCGTTCCTGATCTACGCCATCGCGGCGATCGGGCTGAACATCCTTGTCGGCTATTGCGGGCAGGTCTCGCTCGGCACCGGCGGGTTCATGGCCGTGGGGGCCTATGCCTGCTACAAGCTGATGACGGCCTTTCCCGGAGGTCTCGATCCTGATCCATGTGCTTCTCGCGGGCGGGATCACGGCCGGGGTCGGGCTGCTGTTCGGCCTGCCGTCCCTGCGGATCAAGGGCTTCTACCTCGCCGTCGCGACGCTGGCGGCGCAGTTCTTCCTCGTCTGGCTCTTCAACAAGGTGCCGTGGTTCTACAACTACTCGGCCTCGGGCCAGATCTCGGCGCCGGAACGCACGGTTCTTGGCCATGCGTGACCGGGGCCAACGACGACGGCCTCGGCGAAGTATCTCTTCTGCCTCGTGATCCTCTTCGGTCTTGGCCTGGCTCGCCCGGAACCTGACGCGGGGCACGGCGGGGCGCAAGTGGATGGCGATCCGCGACATGGATATCGCGGCCGAGATCATCGGGGTGAACCCGTTGACGACGAAGCTTTCCGCCTTCGCGATCTCGTCCTTCTACATCGGCGTGGCGGGCGCGCTGTTCTTCTCGCGTCTATCTCGGCGCGGTCGAGGTCGGCGAGGCGTTCGGCATCCAGAAATCGTTCCTCATCCTCTTCATGGTGATCATCGGCGGGCTGGGCTCGATCTTCGGCTGCTTCGCGGGGGCGGCGTTCCTCGTCCTCCTGCCGGTGCTTCCTGAAGAACATCCTCGTCGGCCAGCTCGGCTGGGCGACCGACCTCGCCGCGCATATCGAGCTGATGATCGTCGGCGCGCTGATCGTGATCTTCCTGATCGCCGAGCCGCACGGCATGGCGCAGCTCTGGCGGCTGGCGAAGGAGAAACTGCGGCTTTGGCCCTTCCCGCATTGAGGGGCCGCCCAACAGTGGCGCCGCCGCAGCAGGCGCCCGAGAAGACCGGCAGAGGCCGGCACGCGAAACGTCAACCCTTGGGAGGAGACCCAGATGAAGAAGACCCTGACTGCCATGGCCCTGGCGATGGCGGTCGCGACGCCGGCGATGGCCGACCTCGTCGTGCCGAACCTGAGCTACCGGACCGGCCCCTATGCCGCGGACGGCATTCCCTATGCTGACGGCTTCAACGACTACTTCACGCTGCTGAACGAACGCGATGGCGGCATCGGCGGCGAGAAGGTCGCGTGAACCCCGAATGCGAGACCGCCTACAACACCGAGAAGGGCGTGGAGTGCTACGAGGCCACCAAGGGCACCGGCGCGCTGGTCTACAACCCGCTGTCGACCGGGATCACCTATCAGCTGATCCCGAAGGTCGACGGCCGACACATCCCGCTCTACACGCCGGGCTATGGCCGGACCTCGGCCGCGAACGGCAAGGTCTTCGCCAATGGTCTTCAACTACCCGGCCAATTACTGGGATGGCGCCTCGATGGCGATCAAGTACCTGCTGGACGAGAATGGCGGCGATCTCGAAGGCAAGAAGATCGCGCTCGTCTATCACAACTCCGCCTATGGCAAGGAGCCGATCCGCACGCTTCAGGAACTGTCCAAGAAGCACGGCTTCACGCTCGATGGAAGTGCCGGTCGACCATCCGGGACAGGAGCAGAAGTCGCAGTGGCTGCAGATCCGCCGCGACAAGCCGGACTATGTGCTGATGTGGGGCTGGGGCGTGATGAACGCCGTCGCCATCCAGGAAGCCGCGAACATCAAGTATCCGATGGACCACTTCATCGGCATCTGGTGGTCGGGCTCGGAGAACGACGTGCTGTCCGCCGGCGACGGCGCCAACGGCTACAAGAGCGCTCGCATGCACGGCACCGGCATGGACTACCCGGTCTATGCCGATCTGAAGCAAGTACGTCATCGACGCGGGCAAGGGCAGCGGCGCGGGCGACCAGGTCGGCTCGGTGCTCTATTCGCGCGGCATGTATGCGGCGCTCGTCATCTCCGAAGCGATCCGCAAGGCGCAGGAGCTTGCCGGCACGTCGGCGATCAACGCGGCCGCAGTGCGCGACGGGTTCGAGGCTCTGGAGATCACCGAGGCGCGGATGGCCGAGCTTGGCCTGCCTGGACTTCGGCCAGCCTTTCGCGGCGTCCTGCGAGGATCACGGTGGTCCCGGTGCGGCCATGATCCAGCAATGGGATGCGACGGCGAAGAAGTGGAACCTGATCACCGGCTTCATCGCGCCGATGACGAGGTGCTGACGCCTCTCGTCATGGAAGACTCGGCCGCCTTCGCCGCCGAGAACAACATCGCCGAGCGCTGCAACTAAGCGCCCATGCATGAACTTCCCCGGCCCGACCAGGGCCGGGGGCCTTTGGATCAATTTCCGTCGGGGGGACGCCGATGCTCGATGCCGCCAAGACCGAGACCCTGCTTGAGGTCAACAACATCGAGGTGATCTACAATCACGTGATCCTCGTCCTGAAAGGGGTGAGCCTTTCGGTGCCGAAGGGCGGCATCACCGCGCTTCTGGGCGGCAACGGGGCGGGCAAGACCACGACGCTGAAGGCGATCTCCAACCTGCTGAAATCCGAGAGCGCGGCGAGGTGACGAAGGGCGTCGATCCTCTATCGCGGCGAGCCGTGTGCAGGATCTCGACGCCCGCCGATCTGGTGAAGATGGGCGTCATCCAGGTGATGGAGGGGCGCCATTGCTTCGAGCCATCTGACGGTCGAGGAGAACCTTCTGACCGGCGCCTATACCCGCAAGGACGACAAGGCCGCGATCGCGCGCCGATCTTGAGCTGGTCTATACCTATTTCCCGCGCCTGAAGGAACGGCGGAAGAGCCAGGCCGGCTACACTTCGGGCGGCGAGCAGCAGATGGTCGCCATCGGCCGGGCGCTGATGTCGACGTCCCGAGACGGTCCTTCTCGACGAGCCGTCGATGGGCCTCGCGCCGCAGCTCGTCGAGCAGATCTTCGAGATCGTGAAGGCGGTGAACGAGAAGGAGGGCGTGACCTTCCTTCTGGCCGAGCAGAACACCAACGTGGCGCTGCGCTTCGCGCATTACGGCTACATCCTCGAAAGCGGCCGTGTCGTCATGGACGGACCGGCGAAGGATCTGCGCGAGAATCCCGACGTGAAGGAATTCTACCTCGGCATGTCGGACGAGGGGCGCAAGTCGTTCCGCGATGTGCGGAGCTATCGCCGCCGCAAGCGGTGGCTGGCGTGATGAAGGATGCGAAGGTGACCCATTACGACGATCTCGAAATCCGGTCTGCCGACCAACGCGCCGCCGATCAGCTTCGTGCGCTGAATGGGCAGTTGAAGCGCAACGGGATGGCGCCGGTCAAGGCGCTGTCCGAGCTTGCGCGCGCTGCCGGTGCTGCGCAAGTCCGACCTGACGGCGCGGCAGAAGGCGAAGCCGCCCTTCGGCGGGTTGCCGGTCAGTAACTTCGCCCATGTCTTCCAGTCGCCCGGCCCGATCTACGAGCCGGGCGGGGTCAGCCACGACTGGTGGCGGATGGGGCGGTTCCTGCATGCCTGCGGTATCGGCAAGGGCGATATCGTGCAGAACTGCTTTGGCTATCACCTGACGCCCGCGGGAATGATCTTCGAGAATGGCGCGCGTGCGGTCGGCGCGGTCGTCCTGCCGGCCGGGACCGGGCAGACCGACCTTCAGGTGCGCGCCGCCGCCGATATCGGCACCACGGCCTATGCCGGGACGCCGGACTATCTGAAGATGATCCTCGACCGCGCCGAGGAGATGGGGGGCAGCTCGAGGATCGCCAGGGCCGCCGTCGGCGGCGGGGCGCTGTTCCCGAGCTTGCGCCGCGAATATGCCGACCGCGGGATTTCCTGCCTGCAATGCTATGCGACGGCCGACCTTGGCAACATCGCCTACGAGAGCCCGGCGATGGAGGGGATGATCGTCGATGAGGGCGTGATCGTCGAGATCGTCCGCCCCGGCACCGGCGACCCGGTGCCGGAGGGCGAGGTCGGCGAGGTCGTGGTGACGACGCTGAACCCGGATTACCCGCTGATCCGCTTCGCCACCGGCGATCTTTCCGCGGTCATGGCGGGGCAATCGCCCTGCGGGCGCACCAACCTGCGGATCAAGGGCTGGATGGGCCGCGCCGACCAGACCACGAAGATCAAGGGCATGTTCGTGCGGCCCGAACAGGTCGCCGATTTCGTCGCCCGCCACGCGGACGTCGCCCGCGCCCGCGTCGTCGCCACCCGCGAGGGCGAGCTGGACGCGATGACCGTGATGGTCGAGACCGATGCCAAGGATGCCGGGGCCTATGAGAAATCCGTTCTGGACATTCTGAAGTTGCGCGGCCGTATAGAAATCGTGCCGCGCGGGTCGCTGCCGAACGATGGCAAGGTGATCGAGGATCAGCGCGCCTACGAATGACGCCAAGGCACCGCATATCCGAAATGAGGGTCCGGCATGGGCTGGCGCGCCCGATATTGCGGCACCGAGGCCCTCGGTGATGGGATAACGTTCCTTTCGACGCTAGTCTTTCTGCGTCAGTCAGGAAGGTTCATCATGGTTCGCATTTCAACCCTCGTCGTCTTCGTCTCTCTGGCCTGGCCGGTCGCCGCGCAGGATGCGGCCCTTGTCATCGGCAATGAGAACTACCGAAGCGGATCTGATATCTCGGCCGCCAGCGATGCTCTTGATGCCGCCGATATGCTGGAGGGTATCGGGTTCCGCGTCCGTAAGGGTGCCGATCTGACCGTCGCGCAGATGCGCGATCTGGTGCGGGCCTATTATGGAGACGCTGCCTCGCCTGGGCGGAGCGTCATTCTTCTTTCGGGCCATTTCGCGCAGCACGGGGGCGAGACCTGGTTTCTTGGCACCGATGCCGATGCGCCCGGTCTGGCCGATGCCGATGCGGAGGGGATACCGCTTGGCACCGTGCTTGAGATGGCGGCGGAGCGGCCGGGTGCCGCGATGGTGCTTCTGGGGACCGAGGATCGGCGCCTGACGCTCGGCCGCGGGCTGATCGCCGGGATCGGAGCGATCGACGCGCCGCAGGGTGTCACGGTCATTTCCGGTGATGCGGCGGATATCGCCGCCTTCGCTTCGGGCATCCTGACCCGTCCGGGGCAGAGCGCCGCCGCACTTGCGGCGCGGGCGGGCGATCTGAGCGTGACCGGGTTCCTTGGGAACGCCGCACCCTTCCTGACCGAGGCTGTCGCCGCCCCGAACGACGGCGGCAGCGCGGTTGCCGCCGATCAGGTCGAGCGCGATCTGTGGGAGACGACGCGCACCATCGACACGGTTCCGGGCTACGAATCCTATCTGCGCCGCTATCCGGCCGGGCTTTTCGCCGATGCGGCGCGCAAGGCAATTGCCGCACAGAACGACCCTGTCGCACGCGCCAAGGCGGTCGAGGATGCGCTGGGCCTGTCCCGCGATCAGCGGCGGCAGGTGCAGCGCGATCTCTCGATCCTCGACATCGACCCGCGTGGAATCGACGGGCTTTTTGGTCGCGGCTCGCGCAGCGCGATTTCGGCCTGGCAGCAGCGGAACAAATATGAGGGCACCGGTTATATCACCGGCGAGCAGATGGCGGTGCTGGCGGCGCAGTCGGAAAAGCGCGCGGCAGAGCTTGAGGCCGAGGCGGCCAAGCGGCAGATCGAGCAGGAGCGACAGGACCGGCTTTACTGGGAGCAGACCGGCAAGGCGGGCGACGAGCCGGGCTTGCGCGCCTACATCAAGCGCTATCCGGACGGGCTTTTCGCGGAACTCGCGCAGGAGCGGCTTAAGGTCTTTGACGATCAGCGCAAGGCCGAGGCGGCAGCGGCGGAGCGGGCAGCCTGGGACAAGGCTTTGGCGATCAACACGGCTGCCGGGTTCCGAGAATACCTTGCCGCCTATCCGAACGGGGCCTTTGCCGATGACGCCAAGCAGATCCTCGAGGATATGGGCGCGTCCGAGGCCGATCAGAGCGCCAAACGCACGGAAGAGGCGCTGGGCCTGAACGAGGGGCTCAAGCGGCTTCTGGAACAGCGGCTGGCGGCGCTGGGCCTCAAGCCCGGCAAGGTCGACGGACGATTCGATTCCGACACGCGCCGCGCGATCCGCCGCTATCAGCAGGCGCGCGGCCTGCCGGTCAGCGGCTATCTCAACCAGCAGACCGTGGCACGGCTATTGGTCGATTCGCTCTGATCCGTCGGATCACACGGTAAAGACGTAGGTGCCGGGTGCTGCGCCAAGCGGCGGCAGGCCCGCCTTGGCGCGGCCCGTTGGCGGCGGCGGAACCATCTTGCCGCCGCCCTTCGCGACAAGCCATGCCGCCAGTTCCGGCCACCAGCTTCCGTCCCGAGCGGGGTGATCCTCAAACCAGCGATTGGGGCCGTTGTAGAGCGCTCCGGGGTCGCGGTGGCCGATCCGGTGGCGGGCACCGGCATCGCCCGGCGCGCTGACGATGCCGGTGGTATGGCCGCCATTCGCGAGCACGAAGGTGAGATCTCCATCGGTGAACAGCGCGGTCTTGTAGACCGACTTCCACGGCGCGATGTGATCAAGTTCTACGCCGACGACGAAGAGCGGCGCGGAGATATCCTTGAGCGCGATGACGCGTCCGTCGACTGCGAAGCGCCCGCTGGTCAGGCGGTTCTCAAGAAACAGGCTGCGCAAATATTCCGAATGCATGCGGTAGGGTATCCGCGTGCTGTCGCGGCTCCAGGTGGTCATATCGGAGGCTTCTTCCTCGCGGCCCAGCATGTAGCGTCGCATGGCGCGGGACCAGATCAGATCCTCGGACCGCAGCACACGGAAGGCACCGGTCATCTGATCGCTGTCGAGATAGCCCTTCTGCCACATCATGTCTTCGAGAAATGAAACCTCACTTTCGTCGATGAGGAGCATCAGATCACCGGCTTCGGTAAAGTCGGTCTGCGCGGCGAGGAGGGAGATCGAAGCAAGCCGGTCGTCGCGGTCCCGCGCCATCGTGGCGGCGGCAATGGCAAGGATGGTCCCGCCGAGGCAATAGCCGCAGGTGTGGACCTTGCTGTCGGGCACGATCTTTGTCACGGCGTCGAGGGCGGCCATGACGCCTTCTTTGCGGTAATCCTCAAGCGAGGTGTCGCGCATCGCCTCCCCCGGATTGCGCCAGGAGATCGCGAAGACGGTGAACCCTTGCCCGACGAGGTAGTTGATGAGTGAATTCTGCGGCCTGAGATCGAGGATGTAGTATTTCATGATCCACGGCGGGATGATCAGCACAGGCTCCGCGTGAACCTTCGGCGTTTGCGGCGTGTATTGCAGAAGCTCAAAGAGCGGGTTGCGGAAGACGACCTCTCCGGGTGTGCAGGCGAGGGTTTCGCCGACGTGAAAGGTTGTCTCGAACGTCGGCCTCGTGTCGTGCTGAACGGCCGCGATGTCGAGTGCGAGCAGGGAGGCACCGTTCATCAGATTGTGGCCCGATGACAGGCGCGTTGCTTCGATCACCTCGGGATTGAGAAAGCCGAAGTTCGACGGCGAAACGGTGTCGAGCATCTGGCGCGCCATGAAGGCGGCGCGGTCGGCATCGCGCGGAAGCGTGCCGCGCACGGGTTCGGTCGCCATGTCCCACCAGTCATGGGTGGCGAGAAAGCCCTGTGCCATCAGGTTGAAGGGAAATCTGCGCCATCCTTCGTGGCCAAAGCGATGGTCGGTGGGGCGGGGGCGGAACGGCGGCTCTCCGCCCTGGATCGCTCCGGTCGCGGCAAAGATGGCGAGGCTCCATGCGTTGCGCCGGGCGCGTTCGAGAAGTTCGATCTGCCGACCCGGTGCGGCGGCAAGATGCGCGGCCCAATCGGCCCAGGCGGCCATTGCGGAATAAGGCGAGATACCGCCCGTCATCCGCGCCAGGGCGGCGCGCGTGGAGCGATTCAGACGGTCACTTGACAGCGGTGCATCTGGCGCGGGGGCTTTCGCGACAACGGCCGGCACTGCGGGCACAGCGACGTTGGCGGGCTTCGGTGGGGCTGCAGGTTTGGCCATCGCGTCCTCCGCTTGGCAACTGGCCCATTGTCGGCCATGCCGCGGGACATCGCACTGACCTGTATCAAGCCGATGTTGCCAGCGGCGCCGCAACCGCCCGAAAACACGAAGGCCGCCGGTTTCCCGGCGGCCTTTCGCACCATCGTGATCGCGGATCAGCCCTGACGGGCCTTGAAGCGGCGCTGCGTCTTGTTGATCACGTAGACCCGACCCTTGCGGCGCACGACCTGACAGTCGCGATGGCGCAACTTCAGCGAGCGGAGCGAGTTTCTGACCTTCATTGGTCTTCTCCTATTCGCGGCGCGCGTCGCGCCTGTGAAAAAACTTGCCCCCGAATCGGGGGCGGATGGTGGGCGGTACTGGGATCGAACCAGTGGCCACTACGATGTCAACGTAGTGCTCTACCGCTGAGCTAACCGCCCGTTCCGTCAACGATTCCGCCGATTCCAAAGCAATTGGAACGCGGGCGGAACCGCGTCGGTCCTGCGGTCTATAAAAGGAGTCGGCACACGCTTTCAAGGGGTTTCGGGCTCGCAAATATATGCCGTTATAGTTCGCGACATCCGGAGGAGAAGGCATGGCGCATGCGCCCTATCAGTTGACCATGCCCGAGCGAACGCCGGACAAGCGTTGTTTTCGTCCGCCGCATAGCGGCCGCGATTATCCCGCTGCGTTTCCTCGCGACGAGCGTTCTCGACGAGCGCACGATCCGATCCTCCGAGGATGCCTTTGTCGACGACTCTTCTCGACCGGGGTGCCACGCTTGGCGCGCCGCTTCTCGCGGCGCGGACGCCGCGCGCCTATGTCGATCTCAACCGTGGCCCGGATGAGCTTGACCCGGCCGTGATCGAGGGGTTGCGGCCCGCCGGGTACAATCCGCGCATCTCGTCGGGCCTGGGCGTCATCCCCCGCGTCGTCGCCGGCGGCAAGCCGATCTATCGCGGCAAGCTGAAGCCGGATGAGGTGATGCAGCGGATCGACACCTGCTGGACGCCCTATCACGATTGTCTGAAGGGCCTGATCACGGAAAGCTGCACACTCTTTGGCGAGGCGATCCTGATCGACATGCATTCGATGCCGCATGAGGCGGTGGAGTCCATCGCCGCCGCTGGTGCGCGCCGGCCCGAGATCGTGCTTGGCGATCGTTTCGGCGCGGCGGCGTCGGGTCATGTGGTGGACCGGATCGAGGCGGCCTTCGGGCGAGAGGCTTTCACACGCTGCGCAACGCGCCCTTCGCCGGGGCCTATATCGCGCAGACCTACGGACGGCCCGTGACCGGCACCCATGTCGTGCAGATCGAGATCGATCGTTCGCTTTATATGAACGAGCGGGAAATCCGGCCGAACGGCAATTACAAGGGCTTCAAGGCGACGCTTGCCGGTATCCTGGCTGAGATCGCGGAGATCGGGCAGGCGCGCCCGATCCTTGCCGCTGCCGAATAGAGCGTTTGCGTTTACATCGAACCTGAATTCGCGCCAGTTTCGGGCGAACTCAGATCGTCGAGCTTCAGCGTAGACCCATACGCGTTGTCAGCGCAGCGCCCGCCCCTTCACGATGGCATCGGAGCCGAACCGCTTGCGGATCGCGTCGGCCGCGCGTTCGGCCTCGGCCCGGCGCTTGGCGTCGGGATCGAGCAGGTCCGGCGTGAGGTCGGCGCCGCTGGCCGGGCCGATGTCCGAGAGGCCGACACCGATCAGACGGTAGGCCTCGCGCCCCTCGACATGGGCCAGCAGATCGGCGGCCTCGCGGTAGAGGCGGTCGGCCATCTGGGTCGGCTCACGCAAGGTGTGGCGGCGGGTGAGGGTGGTGAAATCGGTGCGCTTCAGCTTCAGGGTGACCGTGCGCCCGGCGAGATCCTTGGCCTTGGCGCGGTCGGTGACGCGTTCGGAGAGCCGCCAGACATGGCCGTCGAGCAGGTCACGGTCCGAGATATCCTCGTCGAAGGTCGTCTCGGCGGAGATCGACTTCATCGGTTCGTGCGGATTCACGCGGCGGAAATCCTCGCCCCGGGCGAGGTGCCAGAGCCGGTCGCCGATCTGGCCGAAACGGTGGATCAGGTCCTTGCGGTCCCAGCGGGCGAGGTCGTCGAAGGTGCGGATGCCGGCGGCGTCGAGCTGGGCCTGGCTCGCCGCGCCGACGCCCCAGATCATGCGGACCGGCTTGCCCTTCAGGAACGCCGCCGTGTCGGCCTTGCCGATGACGGAAAACCCGCGCGGCTTGTCGAGGTCGGAGGCGATCTTGGCGAGGAACTTGTTGTGGGAAAGGCCGACGGACCCGGTCAGGCCGATCTCATCCTCCATCCGTTTCAGGAGCCGGGCGAGAAGGACGGCGGGGGGCGCCTTGTGAAGCCGCGCGGTGCCGGTCAGGTCGAGGAACGCCTCGTCGAGGGAGAGGGGTTCGACGACGGGGGTGAGTTCGTCCATCAGCGCGCGGATCTGTTTGGAAACGGCGGCGTAATGGCTGCCCCTCGGCTTCACGACGACGGCCTCGGGGCAGAGTTTCAGGGCCTGAAACATCGGCATGGCGGAACGGACGCCCTTGATCCGGGCGAGGTAGCAGCAGGTCGAGACGACGCCGCGATGGGCGCCGCCGACGATGACGGGCTGGCCGCGCAGGTCCGGATTGTCGCGCTTTTCGACGCTGGCATAGAAGGCGTCGCAATCCATGTGGGCGATGGAGAGGGTGAAAAGCTCGGGATGGGCGAGGATGCGGGGGGACCGGCAGGCCGGGCAGCGCGGGCCGGTCTCGAAGGTCGTCAGGCAGTCGCGGCAAAGGGCGGGCATGCGGAGAGGATAGCCCAGTCCGGCGGGGTGCGGGAGAGGGCGCTTGCGCTTGCCGACGTATTTGACGGGTGCGGAATCACCAAGGCTTCAGGGCATAGACGTCAATCATTTCGGGAATGCCGCGGATCGGGAATGTCCCGACTTCACTCAGATCCGCCCTACTGCCGGACCGCTTTGCGAAATCGCCGGAGATGAGGACGGAATGAACGCCGTCGCGTGTCATGTCCTGTAGGCGCGAGGCGATATTCACAACCGGGCCGATCACGGTGAAATCCAACCTGTGGCGGGACCCGATGTTGCCGTAGCTGACCTCGCCCACGTGTACGCCGACGCCCTGACGCAACACAGGCATGCCGCTTGAGCGGTTTTCTGAATTCAACTGTTCCAGTGCCTGCTGACCTTCGCGAATCGCGCGGAGCAGGTTCCCGCAGGCGTCTGGCTGGTCGATCGGAAAAATCGCCAGCAAGCCGTCGCCCATGAACTTGAGAATCTCTCCGCCGTGGCGTTCGATCGGCTCGGCAACCGCGTCGAAATAGGCGTCCAGAAGCTCAATAATACGATCGCGCGGCCATTCGGCGGAAAGCTCCGTGAAGTTGCGCAGGTCACACACCATCGCCGCCGCTTCAATGGAGGAACCGAAGCCACGTCGCGTATCGCCGTTCAGTATCCGTTTCGCGGCGAGGGGCCCGACATAGGTCTCCAGGAAAGTCCGCGCCAGGATGTTCTTCAGCCGCACTTCGGTGACGAGCGCGACGAGTGGAACGAGACCGCGCAGGATGTCGATCTCATCGTCGCTGAAGCCCGATTTGGCGTCCGAGCCGAATGACACGACATGACGCTTGTCCAGGGTGTGGAAAATCGGCCAGACGACGTAATCCGTGCAGCCCTCAGCGCGCAGCTCGTCGAGGATAGGATAATCGGACGCATCGGGGGCAAGCTGCCACAAACGTCGCCGCACTTCCGACTGGCCGTCGTGAATATCGTGGACCGGGCTGCGAAGATACACATTGGACGTGGCCAGGGAATAATCGCGCAGAGAGATCTCCGCCTCATCCAGGCCGATTCGCCAAAGCAGCGTCGCGCCCCTCCATTCGGGATGCTCGGTGCGCAGGTGCACCGTGACGCGTGCAACGGAAAGACCGGCATTGCGGAGACGCGCCCCAAGCCCGGCAACGATACGGTCGAGAAAGCGCTCCGCATAGCTTTCGTTCAACAGCCAATCGAACACGCTTTGTGCAGCGTTCTGGCAGAAGGATGTCCCTGCAATGGGATCGGTCATAGGAGCCCTCGGATAAACTAGCTCGCCTGAATTGGCACGATTTGCGGCAAGTTCAATAGATTAAGGGGATAGCGACTAAATGAGCGCGGGGAAAATGCAATGAAACCTCGCTGTACATGTGGCGGGCTGTTTCCGGTCTTTTCAGGGCTTGCGCACAAGGGCATAGTCCTGCCGGGGCGTATTTAAGGAGACATCAATGAATTTCGGGCAGGTTTTGGGCGAGCTTATCGGCGGGAATGGCGTGATCCTCGCGCTCGCGGTCTTTGTCATCATCTGCGTGATGCTTGGCGTGCGGATCGTGCCGCAGTCGGAAAAGCATGTGGTGGAGCGGTTCGGGCGGCTGCGCGCGGTGCTCGGGCCGGGCATCAACTTCATAGTGCCGTTCCTTGACCGGGTGGCGCACAAGGTCTCGATCCTCGAGCGGCAATTGCCGACGGCGCATCAGGACGCGATCACAACGGACAACGTGTTGGTGAAGGTCGAGACGAGCGTCTTCTACCGGATCACGGAGCCGGAAAAGACAGTGTACCGGATCCGCGACGTGGACGGCGCAATCGCGACGACGGTGGCGGGGATCGTGCGGAGCGAGATCGGCAAGATGGAGCTGGATCAGGTGCAGTCGAACCGCACCGAGCTGACCCAGCATATCCGCGAACATGTGCGGGCGATGGTGGATGACTGGGGCATAGAGGTGACGCGGGCCGAGATCCTCGACGTGAACCTCGACGACGCGACGCGGGCGGCGATGTTGCAGCAGTTGAATGCCGAACGGGCGCGGCGGGCGCAGGTGACGGAAGCGGAAGGGTCCAAGCGGTCGGTCGAACTGAACGCGGATGCGGAACTTTACGCGGCCGAGCAGAAGGCCAAGGCGCGGCGGGTGTCGGCGGATGCAGAGGCCTATGCGACCGAGGTCGTGGCCAAGGCGATCAAGGAGAACGGGATCGAAGCGGCGCAGTATCAGGTGGCGCTGAAACAGGTCGAGGCGTTGACAGCGGTTGGACAGGGTGCCGGCAAGCAGACGGTGATCGTGCCGGCGCAGGCGCTTGAGGCCTTTGGCGATGCGTTCAAGATGCTGAAGGGGCGGTCGTGATGGCGCTTTGGCAGGAATGGTGGGTCTGGATGGTGGCCGGCGCGGTGCTCGGCATTCTTGAGGTGCTGATACCGGGGTTCATCCTGCTCGGCTTTGCCATCGGGGCGGCGCTGACGGGATTCCTCATACTCATTGGCGTCCTTGGCGGATCGCTCGGGATGCTGCTTCTGGTCTTCGGGGTGGCCTCGCTTGTTGCCTGGCTGGCGCTGCACCGCCTGGTTGGGGTGCGTCGCGGTCAGGTCAAGGTCTGGGACCGCGATATCAACGACAACTGAGCTGCCGGAGGCCCCGGACATGCGCGGATTTGTGCAACCTTGAGGCGTCTTGTTCGGCGGCGGCAAGCCGACTGCGGGAAAAAGACTCGCGCTTTGGTGGTATTTCTCTCATGATTTCGTCGGGGGTCCGATACGGAGAGAGACATGGCAGCGCGGACAAGTGGCGGATTTAATCCTTCTCGCGGCAGGCGTCGTGTGGCCTCGGGCGGGCGCGGCGCGCGCAAATCCGGTGGATTCGTTCTTCGCTTCGCAGCAATCGTCGCCGCGGGGACAGCGATCCTCTGGCTGGTCGATCGGCCCATTCCCGCAGACAAGCTTGGCGCGGAAAGCGTGCTGCAACAGCCAGGTGTCGGTGCCGGCTAGGCCCTAGCGGTTCGGCTGCTTCGCTTGCGGCGAGGCGAGTTCCTCAAGGATTGCGGCGGCGGCGGCGACCGGATCGGCGGAAGCCCAGACCGGGCGGCCGACCACGATATGATCCGCACCATCGGCGATCGCCTGGGCCGGAGTTGCGACACGCTTTTGATCGCCGGGTGCGGCGCCTGCGGGACGGACGCCGGGCGTTACGATCAGGCGGCCTTCAGCCTCCGGCAGGGCGCGGATCAGGCGCGCCTCTCGCGGCGAACAGATGACGCCATCGGCTCCGGCCTCAAGCGCGCGGCGGGCGCGCTCGGTGACCACGTCCTGCATATCACCCGGCACGAGCATGGCGGCATCGAGATCGGCGCGATCAAGCGAGGTCAGGATCGTCACGGCGAGGATCTTGAGGTCCTTGCCGCCGGCGCCTTCCTTGGCTGCCCGCACCACGTTCGGGTCGCCGTGGACGGTCAGGAAATCGAGATCGAATTGCGCGAGGCCTCGGACGGCGGCCTCGACCGTCGCGCCGATGTCGAAGAGCTTCATGTCGAGGAAGATGCGCTTGCCCCGGTCCTGCTTCAGCTCATTGGCGAGGCCGAGCCCGCCGCCGGTCAGCATGCCAAGGCCGATCTTGTAGAAGTTGACCGCGTCGCCGAGTTTCTCGGCGAGCTCCAGTCCGGCGAGCGCGTTCGGAACATCGAGGGCAACGATCAGGCGGTCATCGGCGCGGGGGCTGGTCACGGGATCGCATCCTTTCGTTTCGGCCGGGTTTGCGGTTTGCGGGGGCCGGTGTCAAGGTCGTCGGGTGGGCGACGCGAAGGGGACGGCGATGAGGCTGGAAGTCTGTGTGGACAGCGTGGAGGGGATGCTGGCGGCGGCAGGCGCCGGGGCGGACCGGATCGAGCTTTGTTCGGCGCTGGAGGTGGGCGGGTTGACCCCGTCTTCAGGGCAGATGGCGCGGGCGGCGGAACTGTCCGTGCCGGTTCATGCCCTGATACGCTCACGGGCGGGGGATTTCTGTTTCCCGGAGGACGAGGTCGCGGCGATGGTCGCGGATATTCGGGCCGCCCGGCAGGCAGGGCTGGCCGGCGTGGTGATCGGAGCGGCCTTGCCGGACGGGCGGCTGGACCTGTCGGCTTTGGCGCGGATGCGCGGGGCGGCGGGGGAGATGAGCGTGACGTTGCACCGGGTCTTTGACCTTCTTCCCGATTTCGCGGAAGGGGTGGAGGCTGCGGTAGCGCTCGGCTGCGACCGCATCCTGACCTCGGGCGGGGCCATCGGCGCGCCCGAGGGGGCAGAGGCCATCGCCGCGATCTGCGGCTACGCGGCGGGCCGGATCGGGATCATGCCGGGCGCGGGTATCACGTCAGCCAATGTCGGGGCGCTCATGGCGCGGGTGAATGTGGATGAGGTGCATTCGGCCTGCGGGCGGCTGCAACCGATGCAGGCGCGGGCGGTGGCGATGGAGTTCTGCCATCCAGAGCGGCTTGAGACCGACGCGGGCGAGGTGCTCGCCCTGAAGGCGGCGTTGGCAGGAAAATAGCTGCCGAGTACGGCCCTCGCTGTCGGCCGGTTCCCGCCAAATGTCGAGACAAAGCGGAAAACCGCGATGTCAGGCGCCCGATTCCGGCTAGCTTTGGCCGAGAAAAACCGTGCGTCTTGAAAGGTTTAGATAAAGCATCACCTCTGGTTCACACTCGTGCCAGAAAGGAGGCCGATATGCAAAACGAACAAAATCTGACTGGCCGCCCCGCTTACGATTCCTCCCTCGGAAGCGACGCGCGGTACCGCTCGGGCGGGTCCGGGAAGATCCTGATTGCGGTCGCGGTTTTCATCGCGCTCTTCGGGGTTATCCTGTGGCTCGGTTCGGGTAATGACGGAACGACGACGGCGCCTGGTATGACTGATCCGGCGGCCGTCACCCCGGCCGACCCCTTGGCCGCCCCGGTTGCACCCGCGACCGATCCTGCGGCGACCGTCACAGACCCGGCGGCGCCCGCGACTGAACCGACCTCGCCGATCGTCGATCCGGCGGCCCCCAACGCCGGCACCGACCCGTCGGCGCCAGACGGAGCGACGACGGCACCCGTGCCGGTTCAGTAACCAGCCTGTGACGGCCCTTCTGGAGCCACCACCACGAAGATCGGGTCGTTGCGAGCGAGGCCGGGCGTTATGCGCCCGGCCGAGCTTTTGAATACGCGCCGCACCAGTATTCAGTGACGGCGAAAGGTTGAAGGCAGCCCTTCGGGCCGAGGCAACCCTCCCCGGTGGGCGAGCGCGGTGAGTTGGCGTGGATGCGGCGCGACGAGGCCGAGATAGAGGCCGGTCGCGTTCAGAAGGTTCGTCGCAAGTCGGGTCATGTCTGGTCCTCCATTAACGTTAAGGCCCATTAGTCCTGATTCTGATTTCCAAATCGTTTCCCTATTTCGGCCGTGGCCTTCGTCTTGAAATCCCCCGTTCCGATCGCCAATTCAAGCTCGAGACCCGGAATGTGTCGTGCTGCGGATGCGGGCGACTGGAAGCCGGGGGCTAGAAAAGGAGATAACCGATGAACATGGAAAAGTTCACGGAGCGGTCGCGCGGCTTCCTTCAGTCCGCACAGACCATCGCGATGCGCGAGGAACATCAACGGGTGGTTCCGGAGCATCTTCTGAAGGCGCTTATGGATGATGACGAGGGGCTGTCGGCCAACCTCATCAAGCGTGCGGGCGGTGAGCCGAAGCGCGTGCAGGAGTTTGTCGATCAGATGGTCGCCAAGATGCCGAAAGTTTCGGGCGGTGACGGGCAGGTCTATGTCGATACCTCGCTGGTCCGAGTGCTGGACGAGGCGGAGAAGATCGCCAAGAAGGCGGGTGACAGTTTCGTGCCGGTAGAGCGGGTGCTGATGGCGCTGGCCATGGTGAATACCAAAGCCAAGGATGCTTTGAGCGCGGGTGCGGTCACGGCGCAGAACCTGAACACCGCGATCAACGATCTGCGCAAGGGCCGGACGGCGGACAGCGCCAGCGCCGAGGAAGGCTATGAGGCGCTGAAGAAATACGCGCGTGATCTGACTGAGGCCGCCGAAGAGGGCAAGATCGACCCGATCATCGGCCGCGACGATGAGATCCGGCGCACGATGCAGGTGCTGTCGCGGCGGACCAAGAACAACCCGGTGCTGATCGGCGACCCCGGCGTCGGCAAGACCGCGATCGCGGAGGGCCTTGCGCTGCGCATCATCGACGGCGACGTGCCGGAGAGCTTGCGCAACAAGAAGCTGATGGCGCTCGACATGGGGGCGCTGATCGCGGGCGCGAAATATCGCGGTGAGTTCGAGGAACGGCTGAAATCCGTTCTCAAGGAGATCGAGGCTGCGGCCGGCGAGATCATCCTCTTCATCGACGAGATGCATACGCTTGTGGGCGCGGGCAAATCTGACGGTGCGATGGACGCGGCGAACCTCATCAAGCCGGCGCTGGCGCGGGGCGAATTGCACTGCGTGGGTGCGACGACGCTGGATGAGTACCGCAAATACGTCGAGAAGGACGCGGCCCTGGCCCGCCGGTTCCAGCCGGTGATGGTCGAGGAGCCGACGGTCGAGGACACGATTTCGATCCTGCGCGGCATCAAGGAGAAGTATGAACTTCACCACGGGGTGAAGATCTCGGATTCCGCACTGGTGGCGGCGGCGACGCTGAGCCAGCGCTATATCACCAACCGCTTCCTGCCGGACAAGGCGATCGACCTCATGGACGAAGCCGCGTCGCGGCTGCGGATGGAGGTGGATTCGAAGCCCGAGGAGCTCGACCAGCTCGACCGGCAGATCCTGCAATTGCAGATCGAGGCGGAGGCTCTCAAGAAGGAAGAAGACACGGCGTCGAAGGATCGGCTCGAGAAGCTGGAGAAGGAGCTTTCCGGGCTGTCCGAGCGGTCCGCTGAGATGACGGCGCGGTGGCAGACGGAACGCGACCGGCTCGAATCGTCGCGCGGGCTGAAGGAAAAGCTCGACCAGGCGCGGATCGAGTTGGACCATGCCAAGCGGGCGGGTGATCTGGCGAAGGCCGGAGAACTGTCCTACGGCGTCATTCCACAGTTGGAGAAGCAACTGGCGGTGTCGGACGGAACGGATGATGCGTTGCTGGTGGAAGAGGCGGTGCGGCCTGAGCAGATCGCGGAAGTGGTCGAACGCTGGACCGGCATTCCGACGTCAAAGATGCTGGAAGGCGAGCGAGAAAAGCTTCTGAAGATGGAAGAGGAGCTTGAGCGCCGGGTCGTTGGCCAGTCTCAGGCGGTCAGCGCCGTCGCGCGGGCGGTGCGCCGGGCGCGGGCGGGCTTGCAGGACGAGAACCGGCCATTGGGCTCGTTCCTCTTCCTCGGACCGACCGGCGTCGGCAAGACCGAGCTGACCAAGGCGCTGGCGGAATATCTCTTTGACGACGAACATGCGATGGTTCGAATCGACATGTCCGAGTTCATGGAGAAGCACTCCGTCTCGCGGCTGATCGGCGCGCCTCCGGGCTATGTCGGCTATGACGAGGGCGGTGTGCTGACCGAAGCTGTGCGGCGGCGGCCTTATCAGGTGATCCTCTTCGACGAAGTCGAGAAGGCGCATCCGGATGTGTTCAACGTGCTGTTGCAGGTTCTGGATGACGGGCGGCTGACCGACGGTCAGGGCCATCATGTCGACTTCAAGCAGACGCTGATCGTGCTGACCTCGAACCTCGGGAGCCAGGCGTTGAGCCAGTTGCCCGAGGGCGCGGACAGTTCGCAGGCGAGGCAGGATGTGATGGAGGCCGTTCGGGCGCATTTCCGGCCGGAATTTCTGAACCGTCTCGACGACATGATCATCTTCCACCGGCTCAGCCGCGAGGACATGACCGGGATTGTGGATATTCAGCTGCGCCACCTCGTCAAGCGGCTTGCCGGACGCAAGATCGAACTTGATCTCGACGAGGCCGCGAAGAAATGGCTGGCGGATGCGGGGTATGATCCGGTCTACGGCGCGCGACCGTTGAAGCGGGTGATCCAGCGCGATCTTCAGGACCCGTTGGCGGAGATGATCCTTGCCGGCGACGTGAAGGACGGCGATCTCATCCACGTCTCTGCCGGAGCCGATGGCCTGATCGTGGGCGAGACGGTTCTTGCCGCGAACCGCCCCCGGCCGGAAGGAGCGCCGCTGCACTGACGTCTGACCTTTGCAAGACTGACGAAAGCCCCGGTTCGCCGGGGCTTTTTTCATCCATCAGCCGCGCAAGGCAGGCAGGCCGATGCCGGTCGCCTCGAAGCCGCCATCGACGGCAATGGTCTGCCCGGTGACATAAGACGCGCGGGCCGAGCAGAGGAAATGGATGACTTCGGCGATCTCGCCCTCGGACCCGTAGCGGTTCAGGGGGATTGCGTCGTGATAGGCCGCGATGATCGCGGGCGAATGCACCGCCATGGCGAGTTTCGTGCGAACCGGGCCGGGTGCCACGCAATTCGCGCGGATGCCGTATTCGCCAAGTTCCACCGCCTGTTGCAGGGTGAGCTGGATCACGGCGGCCTTGGAGGTGCCATAGGCGACGCGGAGCGTCGAGGCGCGGAGGCCGGAGATCGAGGCGATGTTCACGATCGCACCCTGCGTGTCCTTGAGAGCGGGCGTGGCGGCTTGGGTCATCAGGAAGATACCGTCAAGATTGGTCTCCATTACCCGGCGCCACCGGGCGAAGCCGGTTTCCTCGATCGGGCCGAAATCGGCGACGCCCGCGTTGTTGATGAGGGCATCGACGCGGCCGAAGTGGTCAAGCACCGAGGGCAGTACCGTGTCGACCTGACGCTGATCGGAGACGTCGGCAATGACGGCGAGGACAGGCTTGCCCGCAGCGGTCAGTGCGGAGGCGACCTTCGCAAGCTCGTCCGCGTCGCGGTCAAGCATGGCGACGGCCCAGCCATCCGTCAGGAAGCGTTCGGTCGTGGCAAGGCCGATGCCGCGCGCGGCGCCGGTGACGAGGGCGGTTTTCATGGCAGTCTCTCATGTGGTCGAACTGAAGCGAGACTGGCCTGCGCCATGTCGGAGAGGAAGGGGAATTTGTTACAAACGGCCTAAGAAGTTGTGAGGCAACTTTATTCGCCGCGCATCCGTATCCCGTGTAGCGTCAGCGAAACGGAGAAGGGATACGACCATGCGCAGCACCCGCCCGGATCTCAAATGGTCCGATGTCACACCGAAATCCGCCTTCCTCAATCGCCGCGCGCTACTGGCCGGGGCTGCGGGACTGGCCTTCGCCGGGCCGGCGGCGGCAAAGCTCGTCTATGGCCCGTCGAAATACTCCACCGATGCGGAGCCGAACACACTTGAGAGCATCACCAGCTACAACAACTATTATGAGTTCGGGCTGGGGAAAGACGAGCCCGCGAAATACGCGCAGGCGCTGACCGTCGACCCGTGGTCGGTGAAGATCGACGGGATGGTGGACAAGCCGGGCGACTACGATCTGGCGGACTTGCTGAAAGGGGTTTCGCTGGAAGAGCGGATCTACCGCTTCCGCTGTGTCGAGGCCTGGGCGATGGTCGTGCCGTGGATCGGGTTCCAGTTGTCGGACCTCTTGACCCGTGTCGGGGTTCAGCCGGGCGCGAAATATGTGGCCTTCGAGACGCTGGTTCGGCCGGAGGAGATGCCGGGGCAGAAATCCGCGATCCTGAACTGGCCCTACCGCGAGGGGCTGCGCCTTGATGAGGCGATGCATCCGCTGACGATTCTGGCGACGGGGCTTTATGGCGAAGAGATGCCGAAGCAGAACGGCGCGCCGATCCGGCTGGTGGTGCCGTGGAAATACGGTTTCAAGTCGATCAAGTCGATCGTGCGGATCAGCCTGACCGACAATCAGCCCGAGACGACCTGGAACATGCAGGGGCCGCGCGAGTACGGCTTCTATTCCAACGTGAATCCTGAGGTGGATCACCCGCGCTGGAGCCAGGCGACGGAACGGCGCATCGGCTCGGGTCTTTTCGGTGGGCGCGAGGATACGATCAAGTTCAACGGCTATGGCGACGAGGTGGCCGGACTCTATGCCGGACAGGATCTGGCGAAGGATTTCTGAGCCGTGATCGTGGATCGGTTGAACGGCTGGATTCGCAAGCTCCCAGCGTGGCCTATATATATAGTGTGTCCGATCCCCGCCGCGCTGCTGCTCTGGCAGGGGGTGGCAAACACGCTCGGCGCCGATCCGGTTAAGGCGATCGAGCATCAGACCGGGCTCTATGCGCTGCAACTGATCGTGGCGGGGCTGGCGATCACGCCGCTCCGGCGGTTCGTCGGACTGAACCTTCTGAAGTTTCGCCGGGCGGTCGGGATCATGGCCTTCGTCTACGCGGCGCTGCATCTTCTGACTTGGGTCGCGCTCGACATGGCATTTCATATGAGCCAGGCGCTGGGCGATATCGTGAAGCGTCCATACATCACGCTCGGCATGGCGGCGTTTCTGATGCTGGTGCCGCTGGTGGCCACTTCGAATGACCGGGCGCTGCGTTGGCTCGGCGCGTTGCGGTGGCGGAAGCTGCATCGCCTGACCTATCCGGCGGCGGTGCTGGCGGCAGTCCATTTCGTCTGGCTGGTGAAGGCCTGGCCCCCACAGCCCCTCGTATATCTCGGCGTGGTGGTCGCGCTACTGGCCCTGCGCGCAATCCCGCGGCAGGCCCCGCTGAATAAAAAAGATAGGGGGGCGGTCGACCCGCCCCCCATCGCGTCGTCCTGAGTGTTCGCCCTTCAGGGCAGAAGAACGCGGTCGATCACATGGATCACGCCGTTCGACGCCACGATGTCGGCTTTGATGACGTTGGCCTTGTTGACCTTGACGCCCTTGCGCCCATCGACATGCACCGTCTTGCCCTGAACCGTCGCCACGTCCAGCCGCTTCCCGGCCAGCTGATCTGATGTCACGGCGCCCGGTACGACATGGTAGGTCAAGACGGCCACCAGTTTGGCCTTGTTCTCTGGCTTGAGTAAGCTTTCGACGGTCCCGGCCGGCAGGGCGGCAAAGGCTTCGTTGGTTGGAGCGAAGACGGTATAGGGCCCTTCGCCCTTGAGCGTATCGACCAGCCCGGCGGCCTTTACCGCAGTGACAAGCGTCGAAAAATCCGGATTGGATGAAGCGATATCGACGATGTCGGGTTGACGGTTATGCATCGGGGCACAGGCAGATACCAAGGCTGCAGCCGATACAGCGGCGATGCCCTTGAACAGGGTTCTTCGTTTCATTCCGTTCCTCCTTATATATCACAAAAGAAATCGCCGGGCCGGGGTTGCGGCCCGGCGCTGGCGATTACATCGGCGGCAGGATCACCGCGTCGATCACATGGATGACGCCGTTCGTCGCCTCAATATCTGCGGTTGTGACGTTGGCGTCGTTCACCTTCACGCCGCCTTCGGCGGTGATTGTGACTTCGGCGCCCTCGACCGTCGCAGCCTTCATGCCGTTGGTAAGATCGGTGGACATCACCTTGCCCGGAACGACGTGGTAGGTGAGGATCTTGGTGAGTTTTTCCTTGTTCTCAGGCTTCAGCAGATCTTCCACCGTACCTGCGGGAAGCGCGGCGAAAGCGTCATCGGTCGGGGCGAAGACGGTGAAGGGACCTGCGCCCTTCAGCGTATCCACGAGGCCTGCGGCCTGGACCGCAGCAACAAGAGTTGTGAAGTTGCCTGCGGCAACAGCAGTGTCGACGACATCCTTGTCTGCGGCAAAGGAAGGGGTCGCCAAGGCGGCGACGGCGGTCATTGCAAGGAATGTTCTGCGGATCATCCTGTTTCTCCTGTTGAATGTTAGAAGTCTTTGTCTCGCGAGACGTAGGGGTTACGAAGCCCGACGACGGACGGATCAAGGTTGGCGATAACGTCTCCGTGAGCTGCCGTGCGATTCCCTGCCGTGGCGGATCATTCCAGCGATTTGCCCGTCCGAGTCGGCGGGCACCCTGGGAATCGGATGCTTCGAGCAACGCCATCTTCGGGATTCTGACGGTCGCGCCTCAGGAATCACCCTCTAGAGAACGGCTTTCGGTGCCTTCCCGCGAAGATTCAGCGCTCGGGGTGCCGAGAACTCGAGTGCCGAGGCTGTGGAAAGACCCGGACCGATGCCGTGATCGGCGCACCTCGGCGTAATCTTCTTTCGCGCGCCCCCGCCAAATTGTT
>CAVPZT010000002.1:0-898188 GCA_963710285.1 uncultured Alphaproteobacteria bacterium
TACCTGCCCACTGGTCCCTCAAATGATAAAAGTGCGTTTTCTTCTACCCCTTACATACCTCACAGGCCTCGGCTCTGCATAAAAAGTAGACACCGTGTTTCCGGGGAATTACCAAAGAAAATTTCCTTTGATGGAGCCTGCGTAAACGAGCTAAAGATATGAAAGTTTAAGAATTGGAGGATAAATCAGGAAGGGGTTGAATTTTAGAACCGCTAGTTTCATGCGTGTGCTCATGAGTATGGCAACCTAAATGGTGGCATAAACGTCGATTCCAAAACCCGGCCAGTGCGATCATAGAGGCTCCAGTCACATCAAGAACTATCTCTACCCCACCGCCTGATTCAATCAGGAGATGAGCGGCCATTAACACCACAAGTCCGCCAGCAGTCAGAAGAGCAGGACGGCTATCTCGATGCCTAGGATAGGTCGCCAACAATCCAAAACCTGCCAATAAGGCTATCACCCCCAAAAACATCCATTCAGTGGTATCGGCCCAAAAGGCTCCTAATATTCCATCAAGACCATCCCACGAATGTGCGGCAATGACGGGAAGGGCAAGCAATGCCAAAGGCGTCAACGCACAGTGCACAGCACACACCAGAGAAGCGATAGAGCCAGCTTTTGAAAGCCTCGGTCCAAGAGTTTTGATCATATTATTGGCATTGTGGACACAATCCCGTGAATTCCAATGTATGATCATCCACGATAAATTGCGTCTGTTGTTCAATCAATTTTGTGACTTTTTTTAACGGGCATAACAACAAATCCACGATCTGACCACAGATCTGACAACGAATATGATGGTGATGTTCTCGCCCTTCTTTCAGTTCATATCTTGAGAGACCTTCCTGGTGAAGGTCCAATTGGAGAACCAGGCCTAACTCTTTCAGCACATGCACGGTTCGGTACACGGTCACTAAATCAATTGCCACTTTTTCCTGTTGCAATTGTTCAAAAATTTCCGTGGCACTTACTGGTTGGCGAGTCCTTTGCAGTAACGCCAAGACGGCTTGGCGAGTACGGGTCATGCGTCGCCCTGTGGCTCGCAGATCTTTTTTGATGTTAGGTTCCAATTTTAACAAAAGATTTAAACCCTTATTGGGCGATTCCTTATTGCAAGTTTATTGCAAATACCATATCGGCAAATGATTGTCAATTACGAGGCGGAATTTCAGGAAAGCCGGCTCAAGACAACTCTCATGGAGAAGGATTCTCGATGCCAAATCCAATACAAAAATAAGAACATTTACGAACCGAGCCCTCACGAATTGATTTGAATTTGGAAAATCTGAGAGGAAAGACTGGAAGACGTATCAGGTGGGAACATTACAAAAAGTCAAACTCACTTATCTCGACTAGAAGTCAGCGTGTTTAACAGCAGAGAAGAGAATTACTCCAGCAGCAAGTCGGCACGTCGATTAAATTGATGACATTGATGTTCATCATCGACTCTCACACAGAACCAAGGTATTCCCAAAAGAAACCACATCAAGACGTTTGCGTGAAATTCCTAGATTGGCTAGATATTCTTTGACAGCTTTTGCTCGTCGTACCCCAAGAATCATGTTATAACTTTCTGTCCCACGTACATCGGTATGCCCCTCAATAGTGAGTTCATAATTCGGAAAGCGATTCATCCAACTAGCCGTGGCATCCAGACGATCTTGAACTTCTGATGAAATCTCCCAACTATCGAACGGAAAGTACACAGTGGGGAATGGGTCTATTGGTGCCTTTTTCCTGAGATATTCCGTTCTTCGGGGCTTGAGGAATGCTCATCCGTTGGGAAAGTGCTCGAGGAGCCTTGAAGTTCCGATGTCGAAAGAGAGGTCAGGGTGGCCGGGGGTGGCCCTGGAGTCAAGACATCCGAAGTCTGATGATTCATTGAAAACGATTCACAGCCCCATGTCGCACACACCATAAGGATCCCAAGAAATCGTACAAACATATCTAAACTCCCTTCTTTTTCTCATTTTTTCGGTAAGGCACCCCCTAGACTTAAGATTTAAAGAAGATAGTAGTATTTTAAGTGGACTGTTTGGTCCCATTTACTAAAAATTTGAGGAGAAAAAGCTGCATTACTCACCTCCGAAGAATTCCACAACCACTTTTCCCAAATTAACGACGAATTAAATCAGAAATTTTTTCAATATCGAAGTGCAGAAAAGCACATGGAAGGTAAAACCCCAGTGGGCAGAGGGTTAAGAATATGAGTAGGAACTTTCTACCTATGGGTGATGCAACAGGTCATCCTTGAATTGGGTCGATACAAAAACATGATCTAGTGCCGAAAGACCATCAAACACATTGGAGCCTAACACCTGAAGAGATCCGATAACGATCATACCGATTAAACTTAGAAGTAAGGCATATTCCATCGCTGCCGTCCCCTGGTCTTTGAAAAAAAATTCACCCATTTTCGCAATCTCCTTCTGAAACTACGTTTTCTCTTTTGTAGGACTTCCTCCACCCAACCTTATATGGAATATGCAAATGGTAAACCGAACACACAGGACGCCCCGTTTTCATCACTTCCCCTTGCTTGTCTTGAACTCTCTTCTCCCACCTAGTCCTTACGAGGAAGACGTTAAACAAGCCGTCCTTTCCTCTTTTGACAAACACCTCGACACTTTAAGGGATGACACAGGTAAGTCCACCAACATCTAAAGCGAAGTTTCTGATAGTCAAAAAAACAGCCACAGAAACTGTCAGACGAACACGACGAATTTGAAATGAATGCCCAAAAAGACCTAATAGATAATGGACTTTAAAATAAAAGCAAAAGAGATGAAAAAAGAAATTTTGTTGATGATCCCTCAGAGCAATCTGAAATTCTAAGATAATCCCTATCCACTGGTAGCGAGCTTCCCTACCCACCTCATCTCATGGAATAAGAAAGTACCTTCATGGGATTCACCCACTCGTTGCGATAAGGGTATCTGCAACCCATATGGGCAGCTTTCACAATTGCATTGAGTTCTAATGGAGCCACCACCATCTCGTAGCGGATCAAAATTATCCTCCTCAAGGAGCTATTTCCAGGGATTCTCCATACTTGTGTTCCAAACCTTCACGATAGTGAAACCGGAAATACTTGATTTGAGAGCCATAACATAGGACTCATTCAAACTCTTCCGACCCCTTCATGCCTCTGTTATTGCGGAAATAAAAGAACCACGTAAAATTCAAGATAAAAATCCGCCAAATAGTATTGTTCTTTAAATAACACTTATACGGAAACAATAAAATTCAGGACGGTGGGGCTGAAGGGAGGGAAAAGATTTTTGCCCATGAATCCATGTCTGCGCTGGGGATTCCCCTCTACCAAATTCACAGAAGGAGGCTGTCATGCTAGTTCAGGAAGTCATGTCTACTGGAGTCGTAACCGCGTTCCCAACAGATTCAGTACGATCGGTAGTCATTAAAATGTCAGCCGCCATTGCGGGGCAGTGCCTGTCATTGACGAACATCTAAACTTGATCGGACTCGTCGCCCTTCGGGATGTCATGCTTCCCCTCTTCCCAAATTTTGGGGATTACATACATGACAATGTTCATAGCCGTGATTTCACGGAAATGGAGGAAGGATACCCGGACATCCTTCAGAAAAATAATTGAATCGATTATGAGCAAAAACCCTCTTACCGTTTCCCCACATACCCCAATTCTAGAAGCCGCCTCATTCATGGGGAGAAAACATTTTCGTCGTATCCCGGTTGCGGAAAATGGGAAGCTTCTGGGAATGATCAGCATTGGAGATATTAACCGTGGCCTGTTTTTCCAGAGAGGATTTCTGGCCCAGTAACTGAATCAATCGTCAAACAGCTTCGAATATAGGCTAGGACTGCATCCCAACTCATTCGAGAAGGAATGCAAAAATACACGTGGCAGAAAATTAAATCAAAGATAGAATCCCGTGGCTCAATGAGGGACAGAAGGAGTCAACGCAACTTGAAGCGCTTGCGCCATATCACCCATTAACACCGGCTTGGACAAATAAGCTCGGAGACCCATCGCACAAGGCTTTGTCTTTATTCATCGTGTAACTAAACCCTGAACACAAAATAACAGGGAATCCTGGACGTATGCTCATTACTTGACGAGCCAGCAATTCTCCCGTCATTCCTGGCATGGTTTGATCCGTCACAAGTACATCAAATTGATCAGGATTCTCTTTAAATGCCTGCAGCGCTTCAGGACCATTGGTAAATACGACCACCATGTAGCCCATATTTTCCAACATATCCTTGGCCCATTTGGCAATAGACACCTCATCATCCACAAACATCACTGTTCCCTTCCTACAATAAGAAGAAGACTTTGACGGGACCTGCTGAACTTCGACTGGAAGAGAGGAACAAGGGAAATAAATGGTAAAGGTCGTGCCCATGGCCTTTCTGACTATCGACCCGAATCACACCTCCATGACTGGTCACTACCCCATGAATAACGGCCAGCCCCATCCCCGTTCCTTCCCCAACATCCTTGGTGGTAAAAAACGGATCAAAAATTCGTTTCGTAACACTCGGTGACATCCCTTGCCCGGAATCAGCAACTTTCAGACGGATATAAGGCCCCACATGCAGCCCTTGAACAAGAGAAACCGTCGTTTCATCAACCGCTACTTCATCTAATGTTACCGTCAACCTTCCGCCCATCGGCCGCATCGCATATTCCGCATTAGCCCCCAAATTCATGACCACTTGATGGATCTGAGTCGCATCAGCCAGAACCGGCGCAGAGCTTGACTGGAGTTCGGCATGTAGGGAAATCGTAGACGGAAGAGAAGCACGAAGGAGGTTCAACGCTTCCTGCACAATCGGCTGTAAATGCATCACTTTTCTTCCAGATTCATCTCGCCGGCTGAAAGTTAAGATTTGCCGAACAAGATTTTTGGCGCGATAACTTGCTCGTAAGACTTCTTGTAAACGGGGCAACACCGGACTTCCTACCCCAATTTGAGTCATGGCCAGTTCGGTATAGCCAATTATGGCGGATAAGATATTATTAAAATCATGTGCAATCCCACCGGCCAAGGTCCCTACCGCTTCCATTTTTTGGGCTTGACGGCGTTGCTCTTCACTTTTCAACAGGGCTTCTTCTGTCTGCCGTCGCTCGGTTAAATCGCGGAGAAACCCACTCACAATTGTTTTCCCTTGTGATTGAACAGCCGTAATCGCCAATTCCAGAGGAAACTCATGGCCATCACGATGTAATCCGGACAATTCAATCCGTTTATTTAAAATTGCACTGACCTCTGAAGTGAGATAGTGTTGAATTCCCTGTGGATAGGCATCTCGGTACTTCGGTGGGATAATAGTAGTTACGACTTGTTGCCCAATGATTTCCTCCCTGGACCATCCAAACATGCGTTCGGCCTGTGAGTTCCACCCGATAACAGAGCCATGTTCATCTAGGGTGACCACGGCATCAAGGGCCGTGTCCAGAATGAGCCGTGTTCGTTCTTCACTTTCCCGTAGGGCCATCTCTGTCTCTTTTCGTTGCATAAACTGCCCAATCTGGCTTCCAACGGACACCATTTGGTGCAACAAGGCTTCATCCGGCTCCTGGATTTCCCGGCTAAAAAACTCCATTACTCCAAGAATGGTCTCACCTAGCCTGATAGGAAAGGCAAATGCCGAATGTAACCCTGCCTGAGCGGCCATTGGTGCACGAGGAAAATTGGGGTCCTTAACCGCATCAGGAATCCAGATCGGGTTACCTGTCTCCCAGATCCGTCCAGGCAGGCCAACTCCCTTCGAGAAGGACATACTTTGCGTCACAGTAACAAATTCAGAAAACCGTTCATGGGAGGTTCGCCACACTTCCACACAACACAGGAGTTTTGTCCCAGGTTTCACTTGCCAGAGTACTCCCACTTGCCATCCTAAACTATTACAGACCGCCTGGAGAATTTCTGGAGTGGCTTGTTGAATAGTCGTGCAATCGGCCAACACCCTGGCGATCGCATATTGTGCGGCTAAACGGCGTTCAGCGAGTTTTTGTTCTGTCTCATCCCGTAATAACGCTGTGAACAGTCGCTGGTCCATTAGCGGTGACCTCGGTCAAGGTCAACAACAAAGGGAAAACTGTTCCATCTTTTCTTTGAGCCTTGAATTCTTTCAGCAAACCACCAATATGTTTTACTCTCGATTGCCGATAGGACAAGACAAATAGATCCCACACGTCTTGTTCCGGGGAAATAACCAGATTTCTAAACGGCATACCTATTACCTCTGAGGCTTGCCAGGAAAACATCGCTTCCGCTGCTTCGTTAAATGTTTCGATCTTCCCACATTCGTTGAAAGTCACAATTCCCTCGCCCTCACTCGCTACGACTCCTCGAATTTTTTGTCGATCTTTAGGCGAGTGCTGCCTGGTGGCATTTTTACCTTGAACCAGGATAAATCCGACTACCATCATGATTCCTACTTCCAGTAATCCAATGGCTCCTCCACCAAGAAAATAGGGAAATTGGATTTCCTGAATATTGATTTTCGCTATTACTCCCAGAGGAAGACCTGCTAGGGGTTGATAGGCTAGCCAGGACACATATTCCCACGACTATCAGGCAAAATTTGCGTCCGGCTATCGACGGATAAATCCAATTGAAATTGAGAAGGACTCTGCCATTCATTTTCATGGCGGGGAACTAGAAGCATCTCTCCTGTTTGCCCAAAGTGATGTTGATCCTTCAGAGAATCAAATACCTGTTGAATGCGATTTGCGAAGAACTCTTGAGGCATTGCCCCTTCGTCCCACCCGGGAGTCAATTGATTCATGGCTTCCAAGTGATGAACGTGTATGCTGGACAGATGAGTCAGTCGATCCTTTTCATCTTCGACCGCTTCAAAATAAAGCCAAATAAACACAAAAACGCTAAGGGACAGGATGTAATGCTGTCAACATCAGAACAATTTTTAGGATTCTTTGCTGATCAGGAAGCATCAAGCACCGGGAATGGAACAGAAGAGAAAGGGAGTACGAGCAGCAGGGCTACAGAAACCATGCGTGAAAGCACGAGGAAGAACGTCAAAGAGAATCAATGATTCCCTCCCTCAATCGAATGGAAGACCACCAACCATCCACAAAGTAGAGAGAATATCCTATGCTTTTGCGCAAAAAATGTCTATCCAGAACTCCAACATGGAAGGATGATTACGGAAGGAAGACAAAAGCCCTGCTCAGGGTTCTACAACCCCATTGGACATTAAGACCTAACCATCTTGAGGAAACTGTTCTGCCACCCGTCCAGCACCTATACGGGTCAGAAATGATTTACTGAGTGCGGAAGTGAATACGGAGTGAGACCTCACCATCGATTGGTTCATCGCCATTCATTTGAGGTAAGAACGTCCATTGTTTGAGAGCTGCCAATGAGGATTGAGTGAGTTCTCGATGCGTGGCAGGTTGAAGGATCACGACCGTCACCTCGGAAGATTTACTAACCAAAATTCGAGCTTTGAGCCAATCATCTAAGACCTGCCCATCTAAGGTAGATGGAACTGTCGGCCAGGGTGTTCGTTGAGGGACCGGCCCAATTTGTTGATCTTTATTGAGTCGTAGCCCATGGACATGGACGGTGTCGAGGGTTTCCACCTGTACGTCTTCCTCATGGTCAGATTGATGCGTCGCGAAATCCGATTGGGCCGGATAGGAAAGCGACGGACCACTTAGAAGCCAGAGCACGTGCATGCAGAAACCAAGATTCCGGAAAACGCTCATAGACTTACGCACCAAAGAAGAATTGTCCACGAAAGAAAAATGATCGCGGCATATTAGCATGTGCCACACCAAGCCCAATACTCCCCTCTCCATCATTTAAAAACACATGTTGGTCGAGCAGATTAATGACATCAAAACCCAAGCAACAGTTTATAGTTATCCCAAAGAGGAAGAAGATGCTCAATGGAAAGATTATAGGTGGTATACGACGGGCTATGGGTGCGCGTTAGTCTTTCCTCCCCCGTCCGTTGTCCGCAGTCCCAGACCCAAATAACATTTGCCCAGTGATCGTTGTTTGCGTAAACGGACGATAAGTTAGGACAGCCGAACTGGTGACCAGTTGCATATGATCACAATATACTCCACTGCTGGAATTGATATCATTAATTTCATCCTGCTCTAACAACATAAAACCTGATTGAAGTTTTTTCCCTCGACACTGGCCCCATGCGACATTACCACGCCCATACAGATTTTCTAAAAACTTGGCTTTCACAGCCAGATCGATTCCCCGCTGCCAACCACGTTTAAACGCAAAATAATTAAGAAGCGGGGTTGTTCCGAATTGTCCGGCATCAGATAAATTTTTACTCAATTTATAATAACCGGTCAATTCTATTGACAATGAATCCCCCAAGGCATGGGCGGAACCGACCTCAAAATAATGAGCCCGTTCAGGTTTCACGGTGCGTATTCGTCAAATTCTCTGGCTCCGCCGTAGTTCCCACCGTGTTCAGTTGAAGAAAAGGCACACTTTCTAAATTTGGCGGAGTAAACATTCTCCCGTAGAAGGCATGAAAGACATGATTTGGAGTCATGGCATATGTGGCTCCTATCCGTGGACTCACTTGCCCATCATTGGTTAACGCCTGGATTTGATCGAAGCGAACACCAAGATTAAAGGTCCATTGAGCCCAGGGAGTCCATTGATCCTGAATCCAGAATTCCTCGCGCCATCCAATGGTGCGGTTATCGCCATTCCGAGAAATGACTCCCCCTATCGGATCGCCTGCTCCATCCCTCAAAAAAGCCGATAGCCGGGTTTTATTCACAGCCTGGGTCCTTTGAATCTGAAATCCCGTTTTCACTAAATGATTCGGAATTTAATCGATGACTGTAATCAAACCGTATCCCTCCAGTATAGGCCCATCGGTCCTGATCTCCTGCCGAAAAAGGTTCGTCAGTATCTGCTGTATACGATAAGGCATTGAAGGGGTCGGTTTTGAATGTGGCTCGGGAATGCTGAAAAAACCCGGCCAGACTGAAAAACCGATCATGACTCCAATCCTGGCGCCAGACGAGCTGTGAATATTGATTGTTCTCCTTTTGGTATTCATCTATATTTTGAGAATTAACCGGCTCAAAACCTGGATTCATCTCCTTGGATCAGTCCAACTAAAGTAGGATTGACCGCTAGGCCAGGTTGAGTGGGAATCTGAAATTTGGCAATCGAATTCAGGAACAACCACGTGACACTGTTCTGATTATCAATCTGCCAATCTCCACGGAACAGGGATTGGTTTTGGTTACTTTGATCATGAAATACGGTTTTTCCTAAGGTGGGCGGATTAATTCCCCGGTTTGTCGAGATAAAGCTATTCATGCAGGTAGTACCGAAAGTTCCGAGCCAACCGTTCCCCCATATTCAAAAGCAGGATTCAGTGGTTTCGTTCGAGCCACCAAAGAATTGCACTGAGCCAGAGTCGGGTTGTGTCCCGCTTTTCGTCGTTACGTCAATTACCGCAGCGGTTTTATTCCCGAATTGCGCTTCCGGCCCACCCAAAATAATGTCTGCACGCTCCCAGGTTCGTGGAGAAATGACATCCGTAAAGACAGAAGAAACGGTATCCGGAACGGGGACACCATCAATCCGGAATTGAAAATTAGCGTGATCTTGACGAATGTGAACTTGCTTCAGTCCCCCGTCTACAGCACTAGGAAGGGTTAAAAGCAGATCATTAAGAGCAATATTATTCCCTCGGGGTAATTCCTCGATATCCTTGCGACTCACCGAATAGGATTCTCCGGAGAGACGATGCTGAATGGGAGGCAAAGAAGCCACAACCTCAAGAGTGAGTTCCTGGCGATGTGCCAGGGTTAACTTGATCTCAAGGAAGGGATCATTTTCAATCTTAAGAATAGTTGATTCGCTCGATAAGTCTGACTGGGTTGCTCGAATAGAATAAATACCAGACTCAGGAGGAGCAAAAATAAACTCACCCCCTTCATTCGACACCTGAGTATCAATGATGGTGCCTTCCTGATCCCGCAATTCCACTGTTACCTGAGGAACTCGGCGAAGATCCTCGTATTGCACGACACCGGTTACAATCCAGACTTTTTTGTCATTGTCTTTTTCCATAGCTTGAACAAGGCCAACACTCGATAAACGTCCCCAATCCGAAAATCCAGAGAACAAGTCCACACCACTCCCCCCATTTATCATACCCAATCAACATACAGAAACCTCCAGCATCTAATAATCGATTAGCCGTATTTCTCCCCTTGCGTCATCCACAGGCAACCTTCCGCTTTGGAAAGCCGCGCAAGGATGAATCGACGGTGAAAGACAGTTGTAAAAAAAGAAAATTAGGAGAAAGAAGGAAGCTGGAGGACCGCGAGGGTTACCGAGGGGAAGGGTGAGAGACGCATACGTCTCTTCTCGATCAAGGGAAAGGAAACCGGCAACAACAGACCAATGAGATAAACCCGAGGCATCCCAAACTAGGGAATTGGACGTATGGTGCTGTACCCATTGGCACAAATCATCATCAGAATGTTGATGCCCATCATAATCCACCTCAGCAAATAGATGATGGATTTCTAGGGCCTGCACAAACGGTATTGAACTCAACAACACCAAACCAAGCGCTAGAGCCAAGCTGATATTACATCGAGAGATGAGAGATGGCGGCATTCGGATCATGGAGATTTTTGCTCAATAAAAGCCTTGCGGCCAAAAGTACCAAAGGCCTCTAGGAGAGTCAACAGCAATTGCAACTAAATTGCAACAAAGACTTTCTGAGCATACGGTAACTACAAGCATTACCTTGCATCAGATTAGCCTTTGATGAAATTCCTGTCAACGGTAATAAAATCAATAAAATTCACCACGACCACTCCATCAAGAAAAACTGAATACCATTTCCACTGTTCAACTCAGTCTTCAAGGCTTGCTCGGTCCCAACCGAAAAGCCTACTGAGGTCCATCCTAAGGATATAATCGTTAAAACCTGCTCCTTCATCGAGGAATTTACGCATTGGGGACTGCCAACAGACTTTTTATCACCTTTATGGTACTAGCGATCGTTACAGTGGTGGGTGGTCAGGCTATTCTCAGTCGACTATCTTTAGACCAATCTCTTCTTCCCACTCGCTCGCTTCCTCCCACCCAATCAGGGCCAAGTGACTGCTGGATCCGAGGATTCTGTGATTCCCCTTGAACATTTAGGAGGTGTTTGGGTGGCACGAGTGGAGTTGAATGACTTCCATGAAGCCAGACTCATTGTTGATACGGGGGCAACATTTACGACCATTTCAGAAGATTTGGCATTTGATGCGGGAATTCGGTCAGATTCGGCCAATTCGCGGATTAACCTCATTACTGTCGGGGGAAAAGTTCAGGCCGAGCTAGGCATCGCACGAAGAATTCGTGTGGGAAATACAGGACAGGGATGATGTCCAAGTGGTCATACATACCATACCGAACCTCCCAGACGGGATTGATGGCCTACTCGGTCTCAGTTTCTTTGATCGTTTCCTTGTTCGTCTGGACCATTCCAACCAACAGTTACATCTCTCGCCAAGGACTTAGGCTTCAGAGTCCCTTCTAGCTCTACCTTGATGTTCTTTTGCTATCAATCTTGAGCTAGGTCCCATCCCCAATCCCTTGACTTGAGAGTTTGGGGGCCAGGGCATGAACTTTTCTTCAGATCCTTCCCGACCTTACAAAATAAAGCTCCCGCCCTTAGGATACCGAAAATCAGTCCTTGACAGTTCGCGAAGGCAGTATGGTAATACTACCTTTCCCCTAAACAGACAGGACTTAACCCATGCGATTTTTCATTTATGCGGACAATTTGAATCCCACGCAGCTCAAACGGCGTGCTCCTGAAGCACAATTTTTATTTAAGGCATACGTGCCAGACCACACCATCAAATTTGGGCGCTGGTCTAACCAATGGCGCTGTGGATTAGCCACTATTGCCCCTTCTGCTGGTGAGCGAGTGTGGGGAGGGGTTTTTGAGCTTACCCAGGAGGATGTCCAGGAAATGGACAAGTTCGAGGGCGATCTTCCTGAAGGAGCGTTTCGTCATGTTGAGGTACATGTGTTCACTGAGGATGGAGAAAAGGAGTTCGTAAGCACACATGTAGCCCAAAGCATTGGAAAGTTTAAGGCCAAAGATCATTATTTTGATTGGATTCTTGCGGGAGTCAAGCATTGGAAGTTACCGGATGAATGCGTGGACATGTGGGATCTGTTTCGCTCGAAATGAGCCTTTCGTCCATTTATCATTGAATTTCCATTCCCTTTTACCTATTCGTTAAGAAGGAGTTTCTATGCCAAAACCGAAGTATCATATTCTAGTGTGCACGAATTCCCGTCCTCCTGGGCATCCCAAGCCTTCTTGTGGAGCCGCGGGAGCTCAAAATTTATTAATGGCACTCAATATGGGCTTGATTGAACGTGGTGTTCAGCCTGGCGAGGTATTAGTCACTGGGACAACTTGCCTCGGGCCTTGCGAAAGTGGCCCTAACGTTGTCGTCTATCCAACAGGAACTTGGTACTCTCAGGTCAAAGACTCTGATGTAGCGGTTATTTTGGATGAGCACATCAAAAAAGGAGAGCCTGCTGCCCAGCTCAAACCGGATTCCGTTTGGGCTTAATTGTCAGGTTTAGCCAATTTGTTAACCATGGGTGACCACCAACATCATGAAGGGCATGGATCCCATACCGCCCCTGTCTCACCTCACACACAAAACACAGGGAGCATCCTCTTTATCCTGCATGGTGGTCACCTGTAGTGATACCCGAACGCCAGATTCCGATACCAGTGGAAAGTTAATCTGTCATCTTTTAAAAGAGCAGGGACACACCATTGCAGAATATCGGATCATTAAAGATGAACCGACCGATATTAAGGCCCTTCTTCTCCAAGCCATTGGTCAAGAGGCGCTTCAGGTTATCATTATCAATGGCGGGACAGGTATTTCACGGCGAGACTCCACATTTGAAGCCGTTGATGACTTTTTGGAAAAACGACTTGATGGATTTGGAGAGCTTTTTCGGTTTTTGAGCTATCAAGATATTGGATCGCCCGCCATGTTAAGTCGGGCCGTTGCGGGCACACATGGAAAGCTTGTGGTTTTTTCTATTCCAGGTTCTCAAGGGGCGGTCCGCCTGGCAATGGAGCAACTTATTCTACCTGAAATGGGGCACATAGCTGGAGAGCTGACGAAGTAGACATCTTCCTGAAAATTCCTCTTCAATCCCCATTACGGAACATTCAGAACACCTCTTATCAAGAATGCAGAGCGAGCGAGGAGGAAATTTACACGCTAGTAAACCATCTTTCCTTCCGCCACCATCACCACTTGTCCTCCCACTTTAATTTCTTTAATCACATCATCATCAGAAAAAATCTGCACCAAAATACGGGACGGCCGGTCAATTTCATACCCCTGTTCCATAACCACTTCGGTGGTTGGACCAACTTCTACGACTCCATTCTTGACTAAATAGGCACCAAGGGCGCCACTTGCGCTGCCGGTTGCAGGGTCCTCGGAAATACCAATTGGATCGGCGAACATTCTAGTGTGAACAGTGGCGCTTTCCTCCACTGTCATCGTCGTAAAGATCATAATTCCATTGGCCCCAAAGCGAGCACAAATCTCAAGAACTTCAGAATGATCAACCTCCATGGATTTTGCGGCCGTCAGGCTTCGAATAGGCACAATTAGCACCGGCAATCCTGTCGAGACCACTTCAACAGGGAAAATTGTGTCGGCAATGAGCGATCTGTGAATTCCCAAAGCCTTGGCAATATCATAAATGGCTTCCGCCTGTGTGATGACATCTATAAATTGCGGAGAGGGTTGCGACATGATGACCTGTTCAATTTGTCCCTTCAGGACAATAAGGTCAAGCGCATACAAGCCTAGGGTACATTCATAAAAAACTTTCGTCACGGGCTCCTGCAAGGCAAGATGCTTTAGTTGTTCCGAGAACATAGAATGTTCCCAAAATAGGATGGCCCGCAAACGGAATTTCTTGAAGAGGGGTAAATATTCTGACCTTGGCGGCAGCCTTGGGATCGGTAGGCGGTAGGACAAACACCGTTTCAGACAAATTCATTTCACGCGCAATTTGTTGAAACTCCCGTTCGCTAAGCTCTCCTGCGGACGGAAACACCGCCAAAGGATTGCCGCCAAAAGGCTCACTTGTGAATACATCAACCTGATAAAATTGAAGCCAGTTTTTGGAAGAATCCATAATCAACTAGAAAACATTTCAGGAAGATTAGAAACATGTCATACGAATTTCAAATCCACAAAACCATACATGGCATTACATCTTAGCAGGGCACTTTTACTGCCCTCCCGTGACCATGCATTCCTCATACGCTCTTTGCCAGCCAGGAACTCCTCTACCCCCCATTCTCCCATCAGTCATTTCTTCACACTAACGGAATCATTTTCATTTTTTTGCAGACTGAATGTCTCTTGGCTTTCCAGATTTCCGGAACACCCTATAGCCCCAAATAGCAACAAAAAAAAGAAAAATCCTCTTACTCTTTTCATCAGCATAACCTCAGAACTTTTGATTTGTCCGGTAGGGTCTGGACCACCTACCTTCCCATCAATTCTCTTTATGAAATCTTCCAGACAATTTACGCTATGGACGCGATCGCTTCATAAGAACGAGCCAAGGGATTACGCACATAGTCCTCCACATAGTTTTGTAATGACCCATTTCGATACAATCGATTATTGGCAAACTTAGTACTAATTTTTGGCAGAATCCTCACTTTCACTCCGGTCTTACTTACAAAGTCGTCAACGTGAACCCCGGCAATATCGCGATTCTGGACCTCTTCCGGACTCCACAATACATTGAGGGACATAAATATATTTCTCTTTTGTCAGTCGTTTGGCAATGTCATTCAACGTCAACAGGACCGTACAATCAGAATCCCCTCCAAGGGTGGCATTCGGAACATGGAGAAACCTTGCTCGATTTTTCCTGAACATAGACAATATCCGATACACACTTCCCGCCATGACGATCGAATCCCGCTTTTCTAATTCCAAAGAATCAAATAGACTAATAATTCGCTTTCGATTCAAAAAAGCCGTCACATAGGCTTCCGTATGAATCGTCGTAAAATTTGGAAGGCCCGCATCGTATATCTTTTCCGCCTCAACAGCAAGATATTTTCGACCTTGCCTCATCACACGACTTGTTGCCTCTTGAATTCCGCCCACCGGCGTCAAACATCCCATCCACAGTACACACCGAGAATTGATCCGGGAAATCGTTTTCGCATCTGCAGACATCGTATTTTCATCAAAGGCATAAAAATTTGCAGAGGAAACTGCAGGGCCATCCAAGACCTTCATCAGATGTTTAACAGATGGAGCATGCGGCATCAGTTTTTGTCGATACTCCCCAAGGGTAATGACGGATAACTCAAAATTTATTCTCCCGGGATATTGCTCGACCAACCGATGAATCTTGGGAACATGGACAAAACCAACCGTGAAAAATTGAATGTTTTTATCGGTAAATTTCAAAAAATCTTCGATCCACTCCATGGCTTTTGGATGAAGAAACAAATCGGTCCATTCCATGTATTCATTACCACCGAGGCACCAGAACTGAAGAGGATCTGTTGGCTTGGAGCTAATATAATTCAAAATGAACTGCCAGTCTTCCTGGGACGTTTTTGGTGGGTCCAGCGTTTCTCGGTAGGAATGGTCTAATTCATAACAAAATGCACATTTGACTGGACATTCTTTCCCTAAGCTCAACGGAATTTTCCCTGCATCCATTTCCCGCTTCAACACATCGCGGTAATCGTGTTTGGCAAATAGCTTCGGAGCTTCTAATATTGGGAGTTCACGCAGCATCGTCAACACTTTCTAAGGAAAAGACCGACTGTGGGTTAGGCTGAAATCCAATTGACAGTACCACTCCTCCTTTGAAACACTTAGGAATATCAATCAGACTGCTGGGCATTATAAAATCTTCTGATGGAAAATTCATGATCTCCTCAAACGATTCAAATTTTATGACCATAGAACAGGCACTGCTTCTCTTGAATCTAACCGAGCCATTTTCGCATGATACCTTACAGCAACGATATGAAGAAGCCAGGCGAGTCTGGTACCCCTCACGTTACGCAGGCCTCACCAATAATCCAGCGAAATATATGGAAATGTACAAAAAGGGAGAGACCAAAACTAAGGAAATTCAGGCAGCCTATCAATTTCTATCCAATCATCTGCTGAATAGCCATTCCTCTCCCAAAAAGATGATCACGGAGCAGCATGACTGACCACTCGGGACATCCCGGGCTCACCTTTTGAATTTTTATCGGAAGGCGCATGAGACACAGGCCAGGTAATAAGACCCTGGACCCCATCAGTTCGTGGTTCATCCTGCCCGGCTTTCATCGCATAGATCTGAGGCAGGTAATTCGTACCGAATTTAGAAATATAGAGGAATACATGTTCACGAGCATTGACTCTCACAGCCCATGGCTCAAAATCCTTCTGATAAAACTCCTCTGCCAATTGCATCGCCTCCAAACACGTGATTCCACCAGGTTCTTTAAGCGTGTAATAGTAATCGAGAGGCATATCATACTCTTCCTGCTTATGAATGGTGATACCAAACTTATCAGGATTCCGAACCATGGGTGTATGCCGGTAGGCCACAAAATAAAATAATTCCACCGAATGAATATACCGTTTATTTTCCAGGAGAAATTCCCGTGTCTCCTCCGCTTCATCCCGTGTTTCACCCGGAAATCCATAAAAAGCCATCACATGATTCCAGATCCCGGCTTTGGCGGCTTCCCGTAAATTATTTTCAATCACCGCCTTTTTCGCATGCTTATCCATAAGCTCCAAAACACGCTCATTTGCCGATTCCATCCCATAATACAGGGTGCAACAGCCAGCTTGAACGGCTTGTTTCCATATTTCAGGATCCTGCAATGATTCTTCAAACCGGATTAAGGTCGTCCATTTTATCCCCACTTGCTCCTCAATCAACAATTGCGAAACCTTTTTTAATAACGCGGGAGGATAGGATTCATCGGAAAACAAAAAGTGCTCTGCCTGGTATTTCTCTTTCAAAGCTTTGATTTCTCGGACTACATCATGCGCGGGTTTTCCACGGTACTGATCGAAATATCCCTGTCCATGATCACAAAAGGTACATCGTCCCCAGTAACACCCTCGCGTGGCCAAGTAAGGTAAAATTCGAACCGGGACAAAATAGGCATCCAACGGTAACCCCTCAAAATCCGGAAGAGGCAAGGCCGTCGTCTTTTCGGTATATATTTCATCATTCACACGAACCTCCCCCTCTTGATGCCACATCAAGTTAGGGACCTTTCCCCAGTCTCGTTCCCCCGCCAGCGCTTCCAGCAACCAAACCAACGCATGTTCGCCTTCATACAAAATGGCCGAATCAAAGACTTGCGTGAAAAATTGCTTCCGTTTGGGGAGATCATCTTTTAACCGGGTAATCACGTTGCCACCCACCGTCACATGAATGTCAGGAAATTCCTCTTTAATCATTTTGCAAAAGGTCATGCCCGCCAACAGTTGCATTTGGGTTCCGACGGAAACTCCTATCACTTCCGGTTGTTCTTTCTGAATAGCAGGAAGCACTAACTGACGGCACACATCCCGATACACGTTGACACTGTCGTCATCCAGGCATGCCAACACTTCAGTCGAGACTCCTGAGCGATACCCCAGATTACTTTCCATGGGATAGAACACGAGGGAAGCGGGGAAATAGGCCGCAGAAATAAATTGCATGACATCTCGAAACGTTTTTAAGGCCCATTCCAGTTTTTCTGCATCATAAAACGACTCGCCTCGCACGATGGCTTTGGCCTCTACAGCTTGTTCAGCCAATTCCATCACATCTATAGCATCTTGCGATGTCAAACAGGCCAGTCGGTCTCGTTCCAAATCGGTCAATTCATTGCGGGCTTCCCGTTCGTTCAAACCTCGTCGCTGCTGATCCATTCGAAGCTTGACCCAGATTAAAAAGGTATCACTGAAAAACCAGTCGTACATTTCGATGTTAACATCTTTCTGTACCACCTCATGGCCATAGGAGCGAAGAACGGCAGTCAGACTGGGTAGGGCAAGATATGGAGCGGTAGGAACCCATTCCGGAGGAAAGAGCAACATCGTTTTAAAAATCCGCCTGGATTTATCGGTCGAACCACCACGCTCGATTTCAATTAAGGTATCAGTCATATGATCAACGCTCCTGACATTAGACAGAGGCTAATTTCGTTGAGGAATCGTGTGAGTCGAGGCGAAATTGCAGAGAAGGTAATTTATTAGTCCCGAAGTGGGCCACGTATAAAAACACATATTCCCGCACGAAGATTTTCAAATCCCACCCCGCATAATGATTTTGCTCAAATTCCTCGAATACCCGTTCGGCATCCTCAATACTCAATCCTTCTTTCACCGTAAAATAATAATCCAAGGCCAAATCCCATTCCGGATTTTTATAATAGGTGATGCCAAACTTTTCAGGATTCTTCGCGACGGGGGTATGCTTGCTCAAATCAAAGGTCCCAAATCCAATCGAATGGACGTGCTCTCGATTATCTTCTAAAAATTGGATAGAAAATTTCGCATCTTGGTAGGTTTCCCCTGGGAATCCAAAAAATCCCATGACATGATTCCAAACCCCATGCTTGGGAGGACAACTCTAAGCTTCGCTGGATCACCTCCGTCGTGGTCGCCTTGTCCATGAGTTGAAGCACACGCTCACTTCCAGATTCATAGCCCATATGGAGAAATTTGCATCCCGATGTCTGGGCATCCGCCCAAACCTGGTCCTCAAGAAGACTCTTTTCGAAACGGATATGTGTGGTCCAGGCAATATCTAAATTCGACTCAATCAATTTCTTGGTGAGCTTCCGAAATAAGGCAGGGGGATATGACTCATCCGTAAAATGAAAATTTCGGGCATGATACTTATTTTTCAAATAGGTGAGTTCTTCAATAATCTGCCAATCCCTTTTGGTCCGATACCCTGCCGTATAGCCCTCACCATGATCACAGAACTCACACCGCCCCCAATAACATCCGCGAGTGGCTAAATAGGGAAGAATCGGCTCAGGTACAAAGTATTTCTCTAATGGCAATCCGTCGAAATCTGGGGGAGGCAACTCGCCCATATTTTCGGCGTAGGATTCGGAATTCACATGAATCCCCGCTGCATCTCTGAACAGTAAATTAGGAACATGTGATAAATCCCCATCCGAGCCTATGGCTTCCACTAATCGCAACAGGGCAGTTTCACCTTCATAGACAATCGCGCTATCAAATAATGCGAATAGATTTGGGATATCTGGAAGCACTTCTCTCAGGCGGGTTACGGTATTGCCTCCGATGGTCACATGAATATCGGGGAATTGCTCCTTAATGAGTGCACAAAATGTCATAGAGGAAAACAATTGCTGTCGAAGAACAATTGAAATCCCAATGACATCAGGCTTTTCGGCTAGAATGGCAGGCTTCAGAATTTCCTCAAACACATCCCGATAGACATTGACTTGAGTATCTTCAACGGCTTCAAGCACTTCAGACGACATAAATAGCTTATAGGATAAATCAGTTTCCATGGGAGGCATGCAGATTCTTGCCGGGGCATACACCAAGGATATCGTGGCCGTCACTTCCCTGAATGTGTTCATCACCCATTCCAGCTTGTCACTCTCGTAAAACTCTTGGCTTCGAACAATTTCCTTTGCTTTCTCAGCTCTTTCAGCTAAATCGCTGATGTAGCCTCGGGTACAATTGCAGAGAGCTAACTGAAGGTCCACTTCCGCATCAGTTAACTCACGACTCTTCCCAATCTTTTTGAGACGATCAAGTTGCTGGGGAACTTTTTTAAGAATGCGACGGAGGAAATCCCGACTAAAATACCAGTCGTACATTTCTAAATTGACATCTTTTTGAACTACGTCATGGCCGGCAGATCGAAGAAAAGCCGTTAAGGTTGGACGGACCCCGGCCACTGCCCCGGGGCCCACCGGTGGGGACATGCTGCGCGCGATGCGGCGCATCGGCACCGACCCCCTCGCGTTCCTGGCCTCGCAGTGGCGCATCCACGGCGACGTCGTCCAGTTCCCGATCCCGTCCCCGCCGACGTATCTGGTGTGCCACCCCGATGACGTGCGAACGGTCCTGGTGGGTCGAGCCCGGGACGTGGGCAAGGACACGATCCAGTACCGCGCGCTGTCCCGGGTCACCGGCAATGGGCTGCTGACCAGCGACAACCCGATCTGGCGCGAGCACCGGCGCATCCTCCAACCCGCCTTCCACGCCGACACGCTGCCGCAGGTCGCCGAGCACACAGCGCGAGCCGCGGACGTGCTCGTGGACCGACTCCGCGCGCTCGGCGACGGCGGCGTGGTGGACATCGACTCCGAGGTGATGACCCTGGCCCTCGAGGTGGTCGGCGACTCGCTGTTCGGCCACCGTCTGGGGCCGGTCGCGGATCGACTGGCCGCCGCGACCCTGACGGCCCTCGAAGAGGTCGTCTCGATGGCCCGGATGCCCCTGCGGGCGCCCGGCTGGATCCCCACCCCCGGCAACCGCCGGATGGCACACTCCCTGGCCGAGCTCGATGCAGCCGTCACGGCGATCCTCGCCCAGCGACGAGCCCAGGGCCCGAGCGAGCCCCCGGACATGCTCGACCTGCTCCTCGCATCCACCCTGGACCCCACGGAGGTCCGCGATGAGATCGTCACCTTCCTGGTCGCGGGTCACGAGACAGTCGCCTCAGCCCTGACGTGGGCCCTCGTGCTCCTCAGCACCCATCCTGACGTCGCCGACCGAGTCGCGGAGGAGGCCGAGTCGGTGCTGGGCGGGCTGGGTCCTGGCGCGGCCGTCGACCTCTCGACGTTGGCCGAGCTTGAGGTCTCCCGAGCCGTTGTTGACGAGGCGATGCGTCTGAACCCACCTGCATGGTTGATCACCCGGAGCACATCGGCTGACATGGAGCTCGGCGGCTCGCACGTCCCGGCCGGTTCGCTGGTGATCCTCAGCCCGTGGATCGTGCACCGGCACGAGTCGGTGTGGAGCGAGCCGGAGAGGTTCGACCCGCAACGGTTCCTTCCCCCGGCGGCGGGCTCGACCCCAGGGATGCGAACCGCCTACATCCCGTTCGGCGCCGGACCGCGCATGTGCATCGGGCGTGACTTCGCCTACGCAGAGGCGGTGCTGTCCCTGGCGATGATCTGCAGGGCGGTTCGACTCCAGCCCTCAGGACCGCCCGTGCGTCCCCTGCCGCTGGTCACGATCCGCCCTGACCGACCAGCGCTCATGCGGGTCATCCGCCGCTGACGGCCGACCCGCGGCGACGGGCCGGCGGATCAGGACGGCGGATCAGACTCGGGCGGATCAGGGTTCGGGCGAGGCGCTGCCCGAGGCGTCGGGCGAGCCGATCACCAGGACCGCGTAGTCCGCAGGAGTGGCCGGGCCTTCGAGGACCCGGCCATCGGGCAGCACAAGCGGGATCGGCTGGCCGGTCTCGTCGGTGATCACCACCGAGGAGATGCCGACCTCGGCCAGGCTGCTCACCACCTGGCCCACGAGCAGGACCTGGTCGTTGGCCGGCAGCAGGGTGAAGGCCTCGGTCCGGGACAGGACAACCTGACCCGGACGCCGTCGAGTCCACGACCGTCAGGACCGGTGCGCCCGTGAGCGGATCGACGAGCAACGTGCGCAGGTCCGATGCCCGGTCCACCGGCGGCCCCGCCGCAAGGGCCGCCATCACGCCTGCGACGCTCCGCTCGTTCACCGCCTCGCCGGACACCCTCGAGGCCTCGACCCGAGACGAAGTAGACCGTCGCCTCGTTGCTGATCGGGCTCGGGGTGGGAGTCGGGGTCCGGGTCGGGGGATCCCGGGCAGCGCACCGCTGGGCAGGGACTGGGCCTGGTCCTGCGTGGAAACCCCACATCCCGACACACCCACGAGCACCAGGAGCATCAGCACGAGCACCGGGAGCGTGGCTGCGCGACCGATGCCAGCGGGCCGCCATCATGGCGTCCTCTCGATCGGCAGGTCCAGGGTGAACCGGGCACCTCCGAACGGCGAGTCCTCAACCGTCACTTGGGCGCCGATCGCAGCAGCCTGGTCACGGACGATCGCCAGGCCCAGCCCGGCCCCCTCGACCCGCCGCTCGTTGACGTCGGCACCGCGCGCGAAGGGCTCGAAGAGACGTTCGGCCTCCTCGGGTCGCACCCCGGGCCCAGCGTCATCGACGTGGATGCGGACGCGACCGCCACCGGCGATCACGAGGATCTGACGGACTCCGTCGCCGTGCCTGGTGGCGTTGTCGACGAGGTTGGCCACGACCCGCTCGACACGACGTGCATCGGTCAGGATCTGGGGACGATCCCCTGCCAGGATCCCCGCCTCGAGGTTGCGCGCGGCCAGGACCCCCTCGACCAGCCCGGCGATGTCGGTCACGTCCCGCTGCACCGGGGCGGTCGCGGTCACGCTGGAGATCTCCAGGAGGTCGAGGAGGATCTGCGACAGGCGCCGGGTCTGCGTGGCCAGGCTGGTGACCAGCCGGGCCTCGCGGGGCCGGAACGTGTCCCGATGCTCATCGAGCAGCTCAGCGGTGGCCACGACAGTGGTCAGTGGGGAGCGCAGCTCGTGGCTCACGTTCGCCACGAACCGTCGTTCCCGCTCGATGCGCGACGCGACCGCCAGCGCCATGTCGTTGAAGGAGTCGGAGATCGGGTCCAGGTCCGGGTCCCCGGTATCGGGCAGCCGCACGTCCAGGTTCCCGTCGGCCAGGTCGCGGGCACCATCGGCCAGTTGGCGCAGGGGGTGCATGAGCACGCCCACCGATGTAGCGACCGACCGCCCCGCCGAGCAGGAAGGCCCCGACCGCCAGCAGGACCAGCAGCAGCGCTCCGTTGCGAAGGGTCTCGAGCAGGTCGGCCAGCGGGAACAGCTCGACGTACAGCCCGGACCTCGTGTACACCCCGACCGCGTAGTAGTACTCGTCATCGATCGCGAAGGTCTGCTGGGCGCCACCCTCGGTGAGCATCAGGTCGATCAGGGACTCGGGGATCTCCGACGGGGCCACGGTGCTGCCGCGCGAGTACCAGACCGTGCCGACCCGCATCAGCGCCTGGGACTGCCCGATCACGGGCTGCTGGCTGAGCACCTCGCCGGGCTGGGATCCGCCGGCGATCGCCGTGTCGACAGACCGCGCGTCCAGAAGGGCACGCGTCAGGCCGATCGACTGCCGCTCGTTGGTCAGGTAGGTGCGGCTGACGAGGTAGATCCCACTGGCCACCAGGACGGCGACGAAGGCGGACAGCACCGCGAACACGAGTGCCACCCGCGTACGCAGGCCGAATTGCATCGGTCAGGCCTTGAGGCGGTAGCCGAATCCGCGCACGGTCATCAGGTGCACCGGCTCGGCGGGGTCGGTCTCCATCTTGGCCCGCAGCCGGTAGACGAGGTTGTCCACGACGCGCCCGTCGCCGGGGTTGCGGTACCCCCAGACGTTGCGCAGCAGGTCGTCGCGACTGACCACCCGCTCGCGAGCGCCGATCAGCTCGGCCAGGAGCTTGTACTCCGTCGGTGACAGCGGCACGATCCGCTGCACCCACCTGGACCTCGGCGGTGTCCGGTCGCAGCACGACCTCACCGCACTCGAGCAGTCCGTGGTCGACCTCGACATCCCCGGAGCGGCGGATCTGGGCACGGATCCGCGCGAGCAGCTCCTTGGTGACGAACGGCTTGGTGACGTAGTCGTCGGCGCCGGCCTCGAGCCCGGAGACGACATCATGGCTGTCGGCCTGAGCGGTGACGATGATGATCGGCACCCGGCTGGTCGCCCGGACGCTGCGAACCACGTCCAGGCCATGGATGCCCGGCAGCCGGAGGTCGACGAGCAGCACATCGGGATCCTCGTCCTGCCCGATGACCAGCGCCTCCTCCCCGTTCGCAGCCTCGAGGACGCGGTACCCGTCATCCTCGAGGGCATAGCGGATCACCAAACGGATCTCTTCGTCGTCCTCGACGACCATCACTGTCTTCCCCACGGGCCCTATTCAACCCCGACTTGGCCGTGTTGACGCCATGCACCCACCGAATCCCCCCATTTCGATGCAACTGGGACCCGCGAGCTCCATGGCCGAGACCTGCTCACTCGGGGCGCCGGAGCTCCAGGACCGGCAGACCGTCGGGGTTGTCCGCGTCCATGCGGATCTCCTCGTCGGCGACGAACTGCCGGATCAGGTGGGACAGCTCACGCGGGTGGGCGAAGTTGATGGAGTGCGCTGCACCCTGGAGAAGCACGATCGTGACCTGGGCAGGGAGATCGGCCATGGCCCGGCTGATGTTCTTCCACGGGGGCCGCACGGGGTCCTCGCTGCCGATCACGATCAGGACTGGCATCGGCATGGCCATGACCCGGTCATACGCCGGGAACTTGGCCATGGCGATGAACAGCCGCATCGCTCGGATCATGCCGAAGCGCAGGTAGTCGGGCACCGCCACGGGCAGCAGCGACGGGAGGCTCCACCAGACCGTCCCGGGCCATCTGCGCGATGGCCTTGCCCAGTGGCTGGTTGTGCGGACCGCCGGCCAACGAGACCAGGATCGCCTTCGACACCTTCTCAGGAGCCTCAGCGATGAGTTCCGCGGTGATCGCGCAGCCCAACGAGTTGCCGACCAGGATCGGCCTGCTCGATCCCGACCGCATCCATGAAGTGGTTCAGGGCGGTGCCAAGCTCCTCGATGGTCAGCGGCACCTCCGGCTTGGGGCTCCTGCCGAAGCCGGGCAGGTCGGGGAGGTACACCCGGAACGAGTCCGTGAGCATCTCGGCCGTGGGCAGCAAGTAGGTCCCCGAGATCGCGAACCCGTGCTGATGGATCATCACGGGCGCATCGACCGGCCCGCCAACGCGGTACCGGATCCAGTTGCCGTCGACAAGGACGCTGTTCCAGGTGAATCCGTTGTCAGCCACGGTGGCATCCTGCCACCCCGGGACGCCGCTGGCCGCGGCCAGCGGCGTCCCCGGGGTCAGGGCTGTCTCAGGCCAGGGAACTCCGCAGGGTCAGCTGACCAGGGCGTGCAGGGCCTCATCGCCGGGACGCACGCGAAGCACCGCGGGGGTCACGCCGGCCTTGGACGTGATGGCCGTGACCGACCGCTGCTGACGCAGGGTCGCCAGGGAGATCACGGTGCCCGACGCGCCGGCACGCGCGGTGCGCCCGGAGCGGTGCAGGTACTCCTTGGGCCCGTGCGGGGGGTCGACGTGCAGCACGAGGTCGATGTCATCGACGTGCAGCCCGCGTGCGGCCACGTCGGTGGCCACCAGGACGTCGATCCGGCCGCGCCGGAAGTCCTCCAGCGTGCGGGTCCGCATTCCCTGCTTCATCCCACCGTGCAGGGCTGCAGTGCGGACGCCCTGGACCTCGAGCTGGCCGGCCAGGCGGTCCGCCCCGAGCTGGGTGCGCACGAACGCAACGGTGCGACCGCGGCGCATCGCGATGTCCGCGGTGACCGCGTCCTTGTCCTTGGGGTGGACCAGCACGACGTGGTGCTCCATCGTGCCCACGGTTGCGGTGGCTGGGTCGGCGTTGTGGACGACGGGGTCGTGCAGGTACTTGCGCACCAGCCGGTCGACGTCGTGGTCCAGGGTGGCCGAGAAGAGCAGGCCCTGCGCGTCGTCGGGCAGGCGGCTCATGATCGCCTCGATCTCGGGCATGAAGCCCAGGTCGGCCATGTGATCTGCCTCGTCGAGGACGACGACCTTGATCGCGCCCAGGTCGACCGAACCGCGCTCGGCCAGGTCGACAAGTCGGCCGGGAGTGGCGACGACGATGTCGGCGCGCTCCAGGCCGCGGATCTGCCGGTCGTAGGAGCTGCCCCCGATGATCAGCTGGGTGCGCATGCCCAGAGTTGCAGCCAGGGGCGCCAGCGCGTCGACGACCTGCATCGCGAGCTCACGGGTGGGGGCCAGGATCAGCCCGCGGGGCTGGCGCCGCTTCTCCCGAGGTCCACCCAGGATCGTGAGCATGGGAAGTCCGAAGGACAGGGTCTTGCCGGAGCCTGTGCGGCCCCGACCCAGGACGTCGCGGCCGGTCAGGGCGGCCGGAACCGTCATCGCCTGGATCGGCGTGGGATCCGTGATGGCCTGGCTGGCCAGCACGGCGGCAAGCGCCGTCGGGACGCCAAGGTCGACGAACGCGTTGGGTCCGGTCAGGGCCGGGACCTGCGGCGCGCGCATGGGGCGGTCGCTGCGATCACGGCGATCGTTGCGGCCACGACGCTCGTACCGGTCGGAGCGGCCCTGGTGCGGCGGCCGCCCGGAGCGAGCCGGCCGATCGGGTCGACCGGTCCGGTCTGCACGCGCGGGAGCGCCGCTACGGTCTGCGCGGGACGCTCCGGCGGGGCGGTCGTCACGGTCGCGCCAGTCGACGTGCGGCCCGCGGGCGCGGTCGGTGCGCGGGCCGATCGCGCGCGGGGCGCGGTCCGTGCGCGGGGCGCCACTGCGATCCATGGTCGCGGTGGCCTCGCCGGACTGGGACTTGGCACCCTTCCAGGAGCCCGACTGCTGGGCGCCGTTCTTCCAGGAGCCCGACTTCTTGGCCCCCTTCCAGGAGCCCGACTGCTTCGCGCCCTTCCAGGAGCCTGACTCCTTGGCGCCGTTCTTCCAGGAGCCCGACTTCTTGGCCCCCTTCGATGGGGCCGTCGTGTTCGTGCGCGGGCCCGATCGGGGCGCGCGGGATTGCGGGGCGTGCTCAGCCACGGTGTTCCTTCTCATTTTCAGGGCGTGTCGTCTTCAACGCGTCTGAAATGGCCGCCACAGGGCCAACTGAGGAAACGTTGCTCAACGAAATCGGCACGATGCCGGGTACCCAGCCTACCTACCCCTGGGTCCAACCACCCAAACGCGATGTCGGCGGGGAACTGGGACGCGGACTGGGACGCGGACTCGGGCGCGGTCTGCATGCCCATGACAGGGCGGTCTACCCCGCCAGATGCGTGCTGCCGGCATCGGGACCGGATGGGGCGCAGTGCACGTCTGCGGACACGACCTTCCGGATGCCGGCTTCCCCGAGGAGCAGATGTTCCTCGAGGTGGCCGCACACCTGTGGTCCTGGGTGGCCGCCCTGCTCGGAGCACCGGATCCACAGGCTCGGCGACTCATCGCACCCGAGGGGAAGGCCTGCTCCGGACGGTCTCAGCAGCCGTTCCGATCACGGTGGCCAGCGTCCATCGAACGGGGCTGACCGGGCTGAACCACTCTGTTGAGGCGCCGGGCTCGTGAGGCCGGGCTGGCGTCGCGCAGCGGGCGACGCCGGGCCGGCGCCTGCCTGATCGCCGAACTCAGCCGACGTCCACGTGAACGTGGTCGAGGTGCCGGTTGACCGGGTTGTCCGGATCCGAGCCGGAGAACCGGTACTCACGCCAGCCCTGGATCGATCGTCGGGCAGTCCAGATCCGGTCGCTGTAGATGACCGTGCGGATGCCCAGGCGTTCGGCGTTGGCCACCGACCAGTTCGCCAGCCGCCAGCCGGCCTCCTGCTGGTCGGTGTCGCCGTAGGGCCGGAAGAAGAAGTCGATCGCCCGACCCATCGAGTGCTCGCCTCGCGCGCTGCGACCCGGCAGGACGGCAGCCACCCCGAACCCGCCGTCGGGCACGTCGCCGAACACCTCGACGAACCTCGTCGCGCACCTGTGCGGCCCGCGGGGTCAGCCCCAGCGGAGCCTCCTTGGGAGCGTCCGAGACTCCGACAGCGCCGACCCGGCAGGACACCGCAGGCCCAGCGCCGAGCGCACGCGTGAGGCGGCGGCCGGCCGAGTCGACCCGGGCTGCGGCCTCCTCCGGCGTTCCCTCGAACAGCACCTCCCCGGAAGGGCTTGCGATCGTGCAGGCGGGCTGCCAGGGCAGCGCGGATCCTCGACCCAGGGTGAGGACGAGGAGCGCTCCGACCACGAGGGCGGTAGCGACGAGAACGCGCACATGACAAGGCTAGGCGAACTCCCACAAGCCTGCTGGTGGCCCGCCTGGCCCGTCATGATGCCGAGAGCCTGCGGGTCACGCCTCGGACAGGTCGATCCGGACGGCCAGGATCCGGTCGGGCATTCCGGCCAGGACTGCTGCGTCCGGTGCGCCGACCCCGACGTGGCCTCCGTCTGGAAGCCCGGACACGCGCGGACCGAACCGGCCAAGGACGGCGGCCAGGAGTTCCCGGTCGCCACCAGTGACCAGGAACTGCAGCCCGCGGCGGGAGCCAAGGATCCGATCCGCACTCGCCGCGGCCGCTGCCACGATCTCGTCGGCCTGGTTCGCGCGCCGGCGTGCGTAGCGCTGCTGCGACCAGCCGCCCGCGGCCGTCCTGCCGTGGATGTGCCGGGTGCTCACCTTCCGGTCGACCAGCGCGGACCCCTCGAACGCGCCCACCGCATAGCCGGCCCGCCGCAGCAGCACCACCCCGTAGGCAGGCTGGGTGCCAGCCAACTCGATGGCATCCAACGCGGCGCCGGGCGTGGCGTCGAGCCACGGCGGTGGGACCACATGCGCGCGTGAGCCGTCCTCGGCCACCACGTCCCAACCCGCAGTGCCCCCTGATCGGCCCTCGAATGGCCGGGCCTGCCAGGGTCCGTGCCGGGTCGCGAAGCCCTCCAGCCAGCGTGGGAGCCGGCGCATCGGGACGTCGAAGGATCGTTCGGCCTCAGCCACGGGAGGACAGGACTCCGGGCACGGACGCGAACCGGGCGGCACGTTCGAGATCGGCGAGCAGTCCCTCGACGAGCAGCTCCACGACCGTCTCGCGGGCGACCGGCGAGTTGGTCGCGGCCAGCGCGACCTCCTCGAGGGAGCCCAGCCAGCCACGCACGGCCAGTTGGGTGACCTCGTCGCGCACTGGCCACTCGGCGGCGTCCAGCCACTGGATGACGTGGCTGGCGCGCACCTCGTCGAGGACGGCCAGCACCTTGGGATCGCCACCGGACGCACCCCGCACGAGCGCGACATAGACCCCGCGCTTGCGCTGGACGAACTTCAGGAAGGCCGTCACCATCATGCGCAGCCGCGTGTGGACATCGGTGTCCGGATCCCGCGGCACCGCGTCCATGAGCCGGGCACCGGCGCTGGAGACGACTGCGGCGAAGTAGTCACCCTTGGATGGGAAGTAGTGGAAGACCAGGGTCCGGGAGACCCCGGCCTCAGCCGCCACCTCGTCCATGGCCAGCTCGTGGATGGAGCGCGTGGCCAGCAGGTCCAGCCCGATGTCGACCAGCTGCTGGCGACGGTCCTGGGCAGACATGCGCGGTGGCCCCGGAACCGTCCTCATGTGAGGCGCTCCGGGGCCACCGCGGGCACTCACTTGTAGGTGCCGCCGGACTCGGCCATCGCCACCAGCGACGCGGGCGGGGTGAACCGCTCGCCGTACTGCTCGGCCAGCTCGTTGGCCCGGGCGACGAAGGCCGTCGCGCCCTCACCTGCGTAGGTGTTCACGAACTGCAGCACGCCACCGGTCCACGCCGGGAAGCCGATGCCGAAGATCGAGCCGATGTTCGCGTCCGGCACGGTGCGCAGGACGTTCTCGTCGAGGCACTTGATGCTCTCGATCACCTCGATGAAGAGCATGCGCTCCTGGAGATCCGTGAAGGGGATGTCCAGGTTGTCGCCTCCGAAGGAATCGACAAGCCCGGCCCACAGGCCCTGCTTCTTGCCGCCGACGTACTCGTAGAAGCCAGCGCCGGCGGCGCGGCCACCACGATCGTGCTCGGTGACCATCTTCTCGATGACCGCGTAGCCCGGGTGCGCCTCGAAGGTCACGCCCTCGGCCTCTGCGGCTGCGGCTGCCTCCTTCTTGATCTTCAGGCCCAGCGTCAGGCTGACCTCGTCGGTGAGGGCAAGCGGGCCGACCGGATACCCGGCCTGCAGCGCTGCCTGCTCGACGCTGTTGGCCGGGACGCCCTCGCCGATCAGCGATGCCGCCTCCGCCACGACCGTGCCGATCACCCGGCTGGTGAAGAATCCGCGGCTGTCGTTGACCACGATCGGCAGCTTGCGGATCTGGACAGCGACGTCGATGGCCTTGGCCAGCGCCTCGTCCGAGGTCTCCTTGCCGACCACGATCTCCAGCAGCTTCATCTTGTCCACGGGCGAGAAGAAGTGCAGCCCGATGAAGTCCTCGGGCCGGTCGACCCCCTCAGCCAGGCCGGTGACCGGCAGGGAGGAGGTGTTGGAGCCCAGGAGGGCATCCGGCGCCAGCAGCGGCACGACCTCGGCGTACACCGACTTCTTCAGGGCCGGGTCCTCGAACACGGCCTCGATCATGAGGTCAGCGCCCTTGGCATCGGCCATGTCCTCGGTCGGCAGGATCCGGGCCAGGACCTCGTCGCGCGCCTCGGCGGTCATCTTGCCCCGGGTGACGGCCTTGTCCAGGATGCCCTGCGAGTAGGCCTTGCCCTTCTCCGCGGCGGCGAGGGTCATGTCCTTGAGCACGACCTCCATGCCGGCCCGGGCGCACTCGTAGGCGATGCCCGCGCCCATCATGCCGGCACCGAGCACGACCACCTTCTGGGCGGTGTACTTCGGGACGTCCTTCGGGCCGGTCGCCGCCCTTGCTGATGTGCTGCATGTCGAAGAAGAACGCCTGGATCATGTTCTTGCTGACCGGGCCGATGGCGAGGTTGACGAAGTACTGCGTCTCGATCTTCTCGGCGGTGGCGAAGTCCACCTGCGCGCCCTCCACGGCCGCGGCCATGATGTGGTGCGGTGCGGGCATCGGGGCGCCCTTGAGCTGCTTGCGCAGGTTCGCCGGGAAGGCCGGCAGGTTCGCCGCGAACGCCGGGGTCATCGGCGTGCCGCCGGGGATCTTGTACCCCTTGACGTCCCAGGGCTGCACGGCCTCGAGGTTGGACAGCGCCCACGTCTTGGCCGAGTGCATCAGCTCCTCGGGAGTGCTGACGAGCTCGTCGACCACTCCGGCGGCCAGCGCGTCCTTGGGCTTGCGCAGCTGCCCCTGGAGCAGGTGGTTCATGAGCGCGGTCTGGATGCCGAACATCCGCACGGTGCGCACGACACCGCCGCCACCGGGCAGCAGGCCGAGGGTGACCTCGGGCAGGCCGATCTGCGAGCCCTTGACGTCCAGGGCAACGCGGTGGTGGCAGGCCAGGGCGATCTCCAGGCCGCCACCGAGGGCCGATCCGTTGATCGCGGCGACCACGGGGCGACCCAGGGTCTCCAGGCGGCGCAGCAGGGCCTTCATCAGGTTGACCTGGTCAGTCACCTGCTGGGCGTCGGCCGGGGTGGCCTGGCTCAGGTCGTGCAGGTCGCCACCGGCGAAGAAGGTCTTCTTCGCCGACGTGATCACGACGCCGTTGACCTTGTCCTTCTCGGCCTCGAGGCGGTCCATCGTCGCCGCCAGCGAGGAGGTGAACAGTGCGTTCATCGTGTTGGCGCCCTGGGTCGGGTCGTCCATCGTCAGGGTGACGATTCCGGCCTCGTCCATCTCCCAGCCGAACATGTTGATCTCAGTCATGTGTGATGCCTTCCTAGTCCGGTAGGGGTCTCAGAGCCGCTCGATGATGGTTGCCACGCCCATGCCGCCGCCGATGCACAGGGTGATCAGGCCGTAGCGGCCGCCCGTGCGCTCGAGCTCGTCGAGGCAGGTGCCCAGGATCATGGCTCCGGTGGCGCCGAGCGGGTGGCCCAGCGCGATGGCGCCACCGTTGACGTTGACCTTCGCCGGGTCCACATCGAGGTCCTTGATCCACTTGAGGACCACGGCTGCGAAGGCCTCGTTGACCTCGAAGACGTCGATGTCGTCGATGGCCAAGCCCGCGGTCTTGAGCACCTTCTCCGTGGCCGGCACCGGGCCGGTCAGCATGATCGTGGGCTCGGTGCCGACAACCGCCGAGGCAACCACACGACCCTTGGGGGTCATGCCGGCCTCGCGCCCGATCCGCTCAGAGGCGATCAGGACCATCGCAGCGCCGTCGACGATGCCCGAGGAGTTGCCCCCGGTGTGGACGTGGTTGATGTTCTCGATCCAGTGGTACTTCTGCAGGGCCACGGCGTCGAAGCCGCCCATCTCGCCCATCCCGGCGAAGGAGGGCTTGAGCTTGCCGAGTCCCTCAGTGGTCGTGCCGGGCCGCATGTGCTCGTCGTGGTCGAGCAGGACCACACCGTTGCGGTCCTTCATGGGGACGATGGACTTGGCGAACCGACCGTCGGCCCACGCTGCCTCAGCGCGGTCCTGGGACTGCACCGCGTACGCGTCGACGTCGTCGCGTGAGAAGCCCTCGACCGTGGCGATGAGGTCAGCGCTGATGCCCTGGGGCACGAAGTACGTGTCGTAGGCGGTCTCCGGGTCCATCGCCCAGGCTCCACCGTCCATGCCCATGGGCACGCGGCTCATGGCCTCCACGCCACCGGCGATCGCCACGGACTCCCAGCCCGAGCGGATCTTGGCAGCGGTGAGGTTGACCGCCTCCAGGGCGGACGCGCAGAACCTGTTGATCGTGACGCCAGCGCCGGCGGCATCCGGCAGGCCCGATGCGATCGCGGCGGTACGGGCGATGTTCGCGCCCTGATCGCCGACAGGGGTGACGCAGCCGACGACGATGTCCTCGACCAGCAGGGGATCCAGCCCCGGATTCCGATCCAGGATCTCGTGGATCAGGTCGGTCAGCATGGTGACCGGCTTGGTCCCATGCAGGGCGCCATTCTTGGCCTTGCCGCGCGGGGTACGAATCGCCTCGTAGATGTATGCCTCGGAAATCACGCCTGCATCGTCTCCTCGTTGCTGTCGTGGTGATGCCCAACGGATCACCCATCACGTGGTCGATCCGGCCTATTGAGCAAGTGTCAACAGACTACTACCCGTCAGTAACTTGCTGTCAAGGGGGTCCCCCTGACCGCGTGGCACCCGCGCGGGCCGCTGTCCCCCACGCGCGGGACTCCCCCTCCCGACTAGCCTGATGGGCACACCTGCGGAAGGGATGCACATGGGCCGGCTCAGCGTGATCTCGGACATGGATGGGGTCATCTACCGGGGCAAGGAGCTCATCCCCGGCGCCCAGGAGTTCGTCGCCCACATGCGAGCCAACGACATCCCCTTCCTGTTCCTGACCAACAACTCCGAGCAGACCCCGCTGGACCTCAAGCGCAAGCTCGAGGGGATGGGGATCCACGGGCTGACCGAGGCCAACTTCATCACCGCGGCGATCGCGACGGCGCAGTTCCTGCACGCGCAGCGACCGCACTCGACGGCCTATGTCGTCGGCGGCAGCGGCCTGACCGCCGAGCTCTACAAGGTCGGCTACTCGATCACCGAGAGCCATCCGGACTACGTCGTCGTCGGCAAGACCGCCAACTTCACGTTCGCCACGATGCGCAAGGCCGCACAGCTCATCGACGGTGGCGCCCGGTTCATCGGCACCAACCCCGACCTGATCGACCCGGTGGAGGGCGGGACCGAACCGGCCGCAGGGGCGATCCTGGCCTCGATCGAGGCGGCCACCGGCCGGAAGGCCTACATCGTCGGCAAGCCGAACTCCCTGATGATGATCTACGCCCGGCAGATGCTCGGTGCGCACGCCGAGGACTGCGTGATGATCGGCGACCGGATGGACACCGACATCGTGGGTGGGCTCGAGGCCGGGATGAGCACCGCGCTGGTGCTGTCCGGGGTGTCGGACCGGGACACGGTCGAGCACTTCCCCTACCGACCGGACCACGTGTTCGACTCGGTCGCCTCGATCGACTGGGAGGCACTGGCCGGCGGCCTGGAAGCGGGCGGCGACGTCGGGACGTGACGACCTCCACCGCGATCCAGATCCCCACGCTGCTGCGGGTCAAGCCCAACACCCTGTACAAGCTGGGCAAGTACCTGCGGCGCAACGACTTCCACCGGATCGCCCTGTTCTACGGCGAGGGCATCGCCGACATGCTGGGGCAGACCGTCGAGATCTCGCTGGACAGCTCGGAGATCAAGACCCGCTACACCGAGACCGTCACGACCAACGACATCGAGGCCGTCGTGACCAGCGCGTTCGCGCTGCCGCGCACCACCGATGCCATCGTGGCGGTCGGCGGCGGGATGGCCATCGACTACGCGAAGTACGCGGGCTTCCTGACGAAGAAGCCGGTCATCGCCGTGCCGACGGCGCTGAGCAACGACGGCTTCTCGTCCCCCGGCGCGAGCCTCAAGGTCGCCGGCAAACGCGTCAGCTGCCCGGCCAACATCCCGTTCGGGGTGGTGCTCGACACGTCGGTGATCGCCAACAGCCCGCCACGGTTCACCCACTCCGGGGTGGGTGACCTGCTCAGCAAGTACTCCGCCGTGCACGACTGGAAGCTGGCCTACTGGGAGACCGGCGAGCAGGTCAACGACTTCGCCGTGCTGATCGCCCTGCAGAGCGTGGAGAACTTCGTCAACCATCCGAACAAGTCGATCGGCGACCTGGACTTCATCAAGCTCATGGCCGGCGGTCTCGTGATGAGCGGGGTGGCGATGGAGGTCTCCGGCTCGTCGCGACCGGCGTCGGGCAGTGAGCACCTGATCTCGCACGCCTACGAGAAGGTGGCTGACCGGCCGAGCATGCACGGCCTGCAGGTCGGGCTGGCGTCCATCGGCACGATGTGGCTGCAGGAGCATCCCCGCCTGGACGACGTGGTGGCCGTGCTGGCCGAGACCGGGTTCCTGCGCTTCGTCAAGGAGAACCCGCTGGAGCGTGCGGCGTTCATCGAGGCGATCAAGCTGGCCCCCACGATCAAGGACCAGTACTTCACGATCCTGACCCCCAAGGGCAACGTGGACAAGCTGGTGGAGTTCGTCTCCGACAGCCCGGTCTGGGACGGGCTGCTGGCCTGATCGAGCCCAAGAGGTGAGTGCGGCTGGCGGTGCCCGTGGCGCGGTGCACCGGCGGCGCCGACCGGTTCTCACTACGATTCCAGTCATGCCCTCACTCGCCCCGGCCGCCGTTCGACTGGCCGAGTCCTCCGGCTCCGGCCCGACGCTCGACATCCCGATCCAGGTCTGGGCGCTGACCCTCGGGGTCATCGTCGCGCTGTTCACCTTCGACCTGGTCATCAGCGGCCGCAACCCGCACGCCGTGGGGTTCAAGGAGGCCGTCGGCTGGTCGGTGTTCTACATCTCGGTGGCGATCGTCTTCGGGCTGGTCTTCGCATGGTGGGCCGGCTCGCCCTACGGCGCCGAGTACTTCGCGGGCTACATCGTCGAGAAGACCCTGTCGATCGACAACCTGTTCGTCTTCGTGATCATCATGTCGGCGTTCGCGGTCCCCGCCGAGCACCGGCACAAGCTGCTCACCCTCGGCATCGCGCTGGCGCTGGTGCTGCGTGCCATCTTCATCGCGATCGGCGCGACCCTGCTGGCCTACTTCTCGTTCATGTTCCTGGTCTTCGGCGCGATCCTGATCGTCACCGGGATCAAGCTCTACCAGCACCGCGACCAGGACCCCGACGTCCAGGACAACGCGCTGGTCCGGGCCACCAAGCGCCGGATCCCCGTGACTGAGGACTACCGCGAGGGGCACTTCTTCGTCCGTGAGAACGGCGTCCGGATGGCCACGCCGCTGTTCATCGCGTTCGTCGCGATCGCCTCCACGGACATCCTGTTCGCACTCGACTCGATCCCCGCCGTGTACGGCGTCACCAACGAGCCCTACATCGTGTTCGTGGCCAATGCCTTCGCACTGCTGGGCCTGCGTGCCCTGTTCTTCCTCGTCGATGGCCTGCTCGACCGGTTGATCTACCTGTCCACCGGGCTCGCGCATGATCCTGGTGTTCATCGGCATCAAGCTCTCGCTGCACTGGGCGCACGGGATCTGGCCGTCGGTGCCGGAGATCTCGATCGTGTTCTCCCTGGTGTTCATCGCTGTCGTGCTGACCGTGACCACGGTCGCGAGCATCGTGGCGGTGCGCCGGGATCCGTCCAAGCGGGCGCACGCGGGCTCGTTCACCGACAACGTCGAGGATCGCGCGGGCACGGGCCACGGCGACAGCTCCGGGCGCTGAGTCCGGGACTGAGGGGCGGAGCCGCAGCTCATCGGACGAGGTCAGCGGGCTCAGCCGGGGTCGTGGGCCATGGCTGGGCTCGGGTTCCGTGCCGGTGTCGCGCGGCGGCCCCTGGTGAGTGCCGCCGCGGACGTGGCACGTCGCGATTTCCCCAGGTGAAGCCGTGGCTGCGGGGGCGGCGCGGCGCCTGGCTGCCGGAGATGCGGGCACGTCGGCGCCGGTTCGGAGGAGGTGACCGGGACGGGGGACCGGCGTCTCTGCCAGGTGCAGGCCCGGACCGCAGTTGGCTCGGCCGTCCGCGACTGCCGAAGTAGAAGCCCCGGCCGAGGGCACGGCGATGACCATAACGGCGCCGACGTGTGCGCCGTCGTGTCGATGACCAGTTCCTTGTTCGCTCCCAGCGAGCCGGGCTCACCCGGGGCGGGGAGGGTCGCGTCGCGCCTTGTTGGCCGGCACTGTCCTTGATCGACGCGCCGCTTAGAGCACGACGGCGCCTTCGCGACGTAGTCCAGGTCCGCCGGCTCGTGTTGCCGGCCGCGACGGTGTAGGTGAAGGTCAGCGTGTCCGTTCCGGAGCCTGAGGTGTAGTCCACTTCCGTTGTCTTCGGAGACCCTGTCGCCAGCGTGAGCCGGGGGGTCTTCTTGACCGTGACCGGCTCGGTGAACGTGATCGTGATCGGGATCACGGCGCCGACCCCGTACGTACCGTCGCCGCGGTCGCGGACACACCGGTCACCGTCGGCGCCGTGCGGTCGCTGCTGACCGTCTGGGTCCCGACGTGCCGACGTCCTGCCTCGTCGTCCTGGCTGGCCACGACGGTCATGCTGGCAGTGGGACACGGTCACGGGGATGGTCTGACCGGCCTTGTAGCTGCCGTTGGCCAGAGGAGAGCGACACGCCGGCCACAGTGGGTGCGGTCTTGTCGATGGTGGCGCTCTGGTCGGGTGCGGTGCCGGTGTTCCCTGCTGCGTCGGCCTGGGTGGCTGAGAGGGTCAGGATTGCGTCGCTGGTCAAGGCGCTGGTCAGGGTCCACGCGCCCGACGCGCAGGCGACGGTGGCCGGTGTCGTGGCAGCCCCGTTGATCAGGGGACGCACGATGGACTGATCGCCCGCGACGGCTGTGCACGTGCCACCGATCGAGGTGATGTTGCCCTTCGTCGCGTAGGGGAAGGTCTGGGCGGCGCCGTTGATCCTCGTCACGGTCACGACCGGCGCTGTGGTATCGATGACCAGGTCCTTGTTCGAGCCCAGCGAACCGGGAGCAGCCAGCCCCGGAAGGGCCAAGTTCGCGTTGTTGGTGGCTTCGTCGGTGATGCCGCCCGTCAGCGCCGTCGTCGCCGCGTAGTTCAGATCCAGAGACGCATTGCCGGCAGCAACCGTGTAGGCGAACGTCAGCGTGTTCGTCCCCGAACCAGAGGAGGCCGTCACCGGGGTGGTCGCCGGGGAGCCGGTCGCCAGCCCCAGGGTCGCCACCGCCCCGGACACGATCACCGGCTCGGTGAACGTCACCGTCACGGGCACGACCTGGCCCGCCCGGTAGCTGCCATCGGCCAACGGTGAGGTCACATTGGTCACCGCAGGAGCTGTCGTGTCGTAGACGTAGGTCGGGCCGGTGAACGACGCGGTGCCCAGGGCGTTGGTCGCAGCGTCGGTGATCGACCCGACCCCGGTCAGATCCAACCCGACCGTGGCCCCGTTGGCCCCGGATGCCCCGGCCATGCTTGCCGTCACGGTCCACGTCGCACTCGGCGACCCACCCGACGCCGTGGCGCTCGTGACCGTCGGCGGCTGCCCGTGACCCCACTGGTGACCAGGCCGAAGTCCGTCGTCGCCACACCCGTCACCGGCTCCGAGAAGGTCACTGATCCACGACAACGGCCCGTTCGCTGGCGGATGCCTCCGCCCGGACGATCGACGTCACTGTCGGGCTGGTGGTGTCGTAGGTGTAGGCCTCACCAGTGAAGGACGTGGTGCTCAGAGGAAGGTCGGCGACGTCGACGACTGCCCCGGCCCGCCGGAGGTCCAGGCGGATGGACGCGGCGTCGGTCCCGCTCAGGCCGTCCTCACTGGTGGACACGGTCCACGTGGCGCTGGGCGAGCTGCCGACGGGGTCACGACTGTGAGCTTCGGCCGCCCGCCCGAAACATCACTCCGGACCAGCCGGAAGTTCCGCTTGGCCACCCCGGAGACGGGCTCACTGAAGGTCACGGTCCACAACAGGGGGCCGGCGTTGACCGACTCCGACGCCCCCGCGCGCTCGATGGCAAGCACAGTGGGTGCGGTCTTGTCGATGGTGGCGCTCTGGTGGGTGCGGTGCCGATGTTCCCTGCGGCGTCGGCCTGGGTGGCTGAGAGGGCCAGGGACGCGTCGGTGGTCAGGGCAGGTGCGAGGGTGAGGTTCCAGGCACCCGACGAGCAGGTGGTCGTGGCAGGCGTCGTGGCAACCCCGTCGATCAGGGGGGTCACCGTGGCCTGGTCACCGCTGGCTGTCCCGCACGTGCCCCCGATCGAGGTGATGTTGCCGGTCGTGATGTAGGGGAAGGTCTGGGCGGCGCCGTTGATCCTCGACACGGTCACGACCGGCGCGGTGGTGTCGATGACCAGGTCCTTGTTCGAACCCAGCGAACCGGGAGCAGCCAGCCCCGGAAGGGCCAAGTTCGCGTTGTTGGTGGCTTCGTCGGTGATGCCGCCCGTCAGCGCCGTCGTCGCCGCGTAGTTCAGGTCCAGAGACGCATTGCCGGCAGCAACCGTGTAGGCGAACGTCAGCGTGTTCGTCCCCGAACCAGAGGCGGCCGTCACCGGGGTGGTCGCCGGGGAGCCGGTCGCCAGCCCCAGGGTCGCCGCCGCCCCGGACACGATCACCGGCTCGGTGAACGTCACCGTCACGGGCACGACCTGGCCCGCCCGGTAGCTGCCATCGGCCAACGGTGAGGTCACATCGGTCACCGCGAGGAGCTGTCGTGTCGTAGACGTAGGTCGGGCCGGTGAACGACGCGGTGCCCAGGGCGTTGGTCGCAGCGTCGGTGATCGACCCGACCCCGGTCAGATCCAACCCGACCGTGGCCCCGTTGGCCCCGGATGCCCCGGCCATGCTTGTCGTCACGGTCCACGTCGCACTCGGCGACCAACCCGACGCCGTGGCGCTCGTGACCGTCGGCGTGCCCGTGACCCCACTGGTGACCAGGCCGAAGTCCGTCGTCGCCACACCCGTCACCGGCTCCGAGAAGGTCACGATCCACGACAACGGACCCGTCCTCGTCGGGGACGCGCCCGCCAGGACGGATCGGAGCCGCACCGTGGGCGCTGTCGTGTCGATGACCAGGTCCTTGTTGGCGCCGAGGGAGCCGGGCGCACCCGGGGCGGGCAGCGTCAGCGTCGCATCGTTGCCGGCCCCGTCCTTGATCGACCCACCGGCGGCCGACAGGGCCGCCGACCCGGAGTAGTCCAGGTCAGGCGAGCTGTCGCCCGCTGTGACGTTGTAGCTGCAGGTCAGGGTGTCCGTCGCGGCGGCGGGTGCGCAGGAGGCCAGGCTCGTGGCGGACGGACCCGTCGCCAGAGTCAGCGTCGGACTGCCGCTCACCGTGATCGACTCGCTGAACGTCACGACAATCGGCACCGCCACACCGGCCTTGTAGCTGCCATCGGGCAACGTGAGGACACACCCGTGACCGTCGGGGCAGTCGCGTCATTGTCAACTGTCACGGAGCCGCTGGCGTCGCTCGTGGCCGTCCACGTCCGGTACACGGCGGTCACGACGTAGTGGTAGGTGCCGTTCGGCACCGAGGTGTCCTGGCACGGGCTGGAGACCAGCGACCCTGGGAGCTCGCGCACGCCGGGGTTGTCGCGCCGCCGGGCTCAGCCACACGCGTGACGAAGTACCCCTCAGGTGCCAGGGGCACGAGGGGGCTCGTCCACGTCACCCCGACGGTGCTGGTGCCCGGCGTGTAGCTCGCCACGACGTTGGTTGGCGGGTTGAGCGTCGACGTGGCAGCGGTCCCGGTGCCGGCACCCGTGGTCGTCCAATAGGCCCACGCTCCATTGGCGACGGTGGTCAGTGCGGCCACGAAGGAGCAGGACGGAGCCGAGCATTCGCCCATAACGCACAGCAGCGCCCCGGCCGCGGCGCGGCGGGCAGGGGCTGGGGCGGCCGGCGACTCATGTGGTCACCACCCGACATCGGGTTATCGAGTCTCGGTAGTAGCGCTTGGCCTTGCCGACCCAGGGGCTCGGCGGCGCGGGCAGGTAGCAGGTTGCCTTCCCCCGACCGCCGCGGTACGAGTTCTGGGTTCCGCCGCCGAGGTGGATCCGCTTCCTTCCCGCTCCCGCGGAGACCACGTTGCGGCTGCCTGGTGTGGCGATCCGGACTCGGTCGGACCCCGACTTGAGCTTGATCCGGTTGCGGGTGCCCACGCCGACGGTGATGCGATTCCGCTTGCCCTTGCCCATGGTCAGGCGGTTCCTGCTGCCATCGCCGACCACGACGCGGCCCTCGTTGCCGCGCCGGACGTAGACGCGGTTCCGGTCGCCGTCGCCGACCGTGATGCGGCTCTTGTTGCCCCTGCCGGACGATGACCTTGTTCTTGTACCCGTCGCCGACCGTGATCTGGCTCTTCCTGCCCTTGCGGATGAAGACCCGGTTGCGGTCGCCGGCGCCCACCTCGATGCGGGACTTGTTGCCCGTGCGCACCTTGACGCGACTCCTGGCGCCGTCACCGATCGCGATCCAGTTCCTGTTGCCCTTGCGCACGAAGGCCCGGTTCCGGTTGCCACTGCCCATCGTGACCAGGTTGTCCTTGCCCTTGCGCACCCTGACCCGGGCCCTGTCGCCGTTGCCGACCGTGATCTGGTTCCCGTTGCCCTTGCGGATCTTCACCCGGGGCTTGAAGCCGTCGCCGACCGTGATCAGGTTCCCGTTGCCATTACGGATCTTGACGCGGTTCCGGGCGCCGTCGCCGACGATGACCGTGTTCCTGCTGCCGCGGATGTAGACCTTGTTCCGCCCGTCGCCGGCGATGACGACGTCGGCGCCCTTGCCGTCGGCGATCCTGTTGGTTCCGTCACCGGCCACGAGGCAGTCGTTGCCCTGGCGGCCCTTGATCCGGTAGTTGCCACCGACCGCGTAGATGAAGTCGGTGCCAGGGGTGCCCCTGACCACAGGTGTGTCCGGCGTGGCGATGATCCAGGTCGCGTACGTCCCGGTGCACTCAGGGGGTGGCGCGATGATGGCGTGCCGGATGACCTCCGAGGTCGAGCGGGCGAACGGCGTGGAGCCCTGGTAGACCGCGTACAGCCCCCCGGACCCAGCTGGCATGGATGAGACCGTCAGGCTGGCCTGCGCACCCGGATCCAGGAGCCGCGTCCCCAGGAGCGTGTGGGCCCCGCTGGCCGGGATCAGGAAGAAGGCGACGGAACCGCTCGGAGCGGCCGACCGCCCCCTGCTGGTCACGGTGGCGGTGAGCATCACCGGCTGGCCGAGCGTCGAGGACTTCAGCGAGGTCGCGAGCACGTCCGCGTCTCGATGGTCGAGTGTCACGACCTGGCTGACCACGTTGGAGGAGCTGCCCGCGTAGTCGGTGCCCGAGCCGGCATGCACGGCCCGGACCCGGGTGGTCCCGCCGGGCAGGACCGAGGTGGTCAAGGTGGCCTGGCTACCAGCACCGATCGTCGCGGTGCCGAGCACGGTCGTCGGGTCACAGCCGGCGCTGGCGCACGTGTAGAACGTGACCGTCCCGGTGGGCCGGCCGCCGTGGCGGTCAGCGTTGCCCGCGGCAACCGTGGCCGTGAACGTGACCGGTGTGCCCTGGGCCGTCGGGCTCGCCGAGGAGGTCAGGACGGTGGACGTGGTGTCGGTGTACTGCGCGGTGCCGGAGAACGTGAACCGGAAGGTCGCGTTCTTGCAGCCGTCCTGGTTGACGTTCGGCTTGTCGATCAGGGAGATCGGAACGGGTGCGGGAACCACGTTCGTGCTCCGCGGGGGCACCACGTGTGCTCCGGTGAACTCGGGATCGCCCAGATCGAGGTTGGCCACGAACAGGTCGCGGGTGCGTCGACGCTCTCGATGTCCACTGCCGTGATCGTGATCGGGACCGACAGCGGGTTGCTCACTCGGTACCAGAGGTAGCGCTGGGCGCCCAGGGAGAGCTGCGCGGGCGGGTCGGCCGAGGTGGCGGAGCTACTGATGGTGCTGGAGATCGTGAAGGCCGGGCCCGAGTCGGGCCCGGCTGCCACGGCCGGCGAGGGGCGACCCAGCAGGTCCACCGTCGAGACGAGGAGCATGACCGCAGCGAGCGCCAGAGCGCCGCCCCGCCCAGCTGCCACTCGTCCGGCTCGCCATCACTACTCCCTATCGGTCCTGAGCGCCGCTCATCGGTCACTGACACCCGGCGCATGAAGCGAACTCGGCGACCGCGCCTAGCCGGGGACCGGCCGGCTGGAGGCGGCGGGCCTCAGCCGAAGGAGGTCCAGTGACCCGCCGCGTGAGGACTGCTGATCCAGTCGGCTCCTGCGGACGTCTCCCGGGTCGCGGGTCGCTGGTCAGGACGTCGTGAAGGCCAACGTCAGACTGGCGCTCTGAGCAGGCGTCCTGGTTGGCGGTGGTGTTGGCCATCAGCAGCAGGCCCTCTGGAACGAGTGGCGGCGTTCACTGCGCCAGGTGCGAGAATCCCCACTGTTGCGAAGGAAGTCGACATCGGCCATCGGAGAAGTCAGCGGTGTCGCACGTCGACGTCGCTGACCGCAGTCACTCCGGACAGCTGGATCTGTGTGATCTTCTGAGTCGCGTCGGCCGGGTTGGAGGCTGTGAACGTCACGGCGCTGCCAGCCCACCGGGGTCAGGGCGTCAGCTGCCGTGCCGACGACGGTGATGCCCGAAGCCGCGCCGACGTCGGCAGCCGACCGGTACCGGTACCCGTCGTGGTCCAGTAGCCGTAGGCCATGCCGCCGCCGACCAGGGTCGACTGCCGTGAGGGCGCCGATTGCCGCGACTCGCTTCTTGGATGGAGAAGAGCTTCATTTCCTGTTCCCCTTCGTTCTGTGGTGTGTGTGCTGACGTGCTGTGCCCTCGGGGGCCCAGTTGCCGATGTTCGGCCCTTCGTGTCCGTTCGGTCACACAACGCAACCGGCGGTCGATATCCCACATCGACGGCCTCCGCGGCCGACTTGAGTCGATTCGGCAGGAATCGGCGAGCGCTGGGGAACGTCACACACACCAGCCCTGCTCCGCGAGGCCTCGCGAATCAGGAGCGCGCGAGCAAGGGGTGGCGGTGCTGGGTGGCCAGCCCAGGTGGGGCGCCAACTGTGCGGCGCGCTCAGCCCAGCAGGGCTTGGCCTGATGTACTCGCCCTCCTGGACACCGCGGGGGACGGCGAACAGGGCTGAGCCGATCGGGGTGGTCCACACGTTGAGCACGTCCGCGGCGGCCAGGCGCTGCTGGATGGGCACGTACTGCGCCATCGGATCGGCCATGTAGGCCGCGAAGATCAGGCCGGCGTCGGCCGAACCGTCCTTGGCGATGCCGTCGTCGTAGTTGTAGGGCCGGCGCAGGATCCGCTCGGCGGGGGCCGTGGCGTGCGCACGGCGCATGTGCGCCGTGGGCGGGATGACCAGGAAGCCGTTCTCGTCGACGGCCTCGTAGTCGGGGGCGGTGAACTCGTCACCACCGGTCAGGGGCGCCCCGTCGGACAGGCGCCGGCCGATCGACTCCTCCTTGCCGACGAGGTCCATGGCACCCCAGGTCTTGAGGTCCATCGCGATCCGCCGCACGAGCATCGCGGTGCCGCCCACGAGCCACGACGGGCCGTCCGGCACCCACACGACGTCGTCGAAGTCCTCGGTGCCCGACGTCGGGTTCACCGTTCCGTCGACCTGACCCATCAGGTTGCGGCCGGTGCCGCCGGGGGTCGTGTTGGCGGGCCGGTGGAAGCCCGACTGGACCCAGCGCACGGTGGCGAACGGGTCGGCGTCGGTCAGGAGCACGCGCAGGGCGTGGGACACGGTGACCGGGTCCTCAGCCGCGACCTGCAGGATCACGTCACCGTCACTCCAGCGCTTCTGGAGCTTGTCGATGCTGAACTCCGGCAGGCCGGCGGCCAACCAGGCGGGCGCCTGATCCTCCAGCCCTGCCGCCACAAGGGCACCACGGCCGTAACCGACAGTGACCGTGAGCCTGGCCGGGACGGTCGCCAGCTCCGGCTGTGGATCGGCCAGGGCGGGAGTGCCCTGCGAGAGCCGGTCGATGTCGTCGGTCAGCAGGACCATCATCCGGATCAGGGCATCGCGGTCCACGTCATCGCGCAGGTCGAGCGCGACGAAGGTGGCCGTGGCCTGCATCGGGGTGGCGATCCCGGCCTGGTGCGGACCGCGGAACGGCTCCACAACGTCGCCGAGGGCGGGCACCTGTCCGTCACTCCCGGACGGCGCTGGGTCAGCGGCCGGGGCGACCGCGACCGCCGGCGCCGCTGCAGTCGAGGCGATCGCAGCACCCACGCCGCCGAGCGCCAGCCGGCCCAGGAGGGCACGCCGACTGACCCCACGGGGAGCGGCGTGCGCACCCTCGGGGGTCGTCGGCGTGCTGCTCACAGGTCTCCGATCAGCTCTCGGGGCTGGCCGAGGCGTCCATGTCCCTCGCCCTCCATGTCCTCCATGTCCTCGCCCTCCATGCCGGGCTCGTAGGACTCCTCACCACCGTCGAAGGGCTTCGCCACGCCACTGTACGGCGCCGTGCCGCCGTCAGCACACGTCATGGTGATCTCGACGGTCTCCCCCGCCTCGATCGGCGCGGGCAGCATCATGAGCATCAGGTGGTTCTGCCCGGGGGCGAGCTCGGCAGTCCCGCCGGCGGCGATGACCAGCCCACCGTCGATCTGCTGCATGACCATCTCGCCGTCCTTGTCGACGACCTCGTGGATCTCCATCTTGCCGGCCGACGGGCTGGTCGCCGAGACGATCGTCATCTCGCTGTCCCCGGTGTTGGTCAGGACGCCGAAGGCACCGGTCATCTCGGTGTCAGTGGCCTTGACCCAGGGATCGGCGACGGTGATCGGGCACGCAGCGGCCTCGCCGCCGGCGGCCTCGGTGGCGGCGTCAGTGCCATCGGAGTCCGAGGCACAGGCGGACAGCATGCCGACCAGGAGGACGGCAGCGGCGATGGCGGGACGGCGACGGTTGACGGACATGGAACGTTCTCCTGATTCAGGTGGGATACCCCCGGGGGCTTGTGGAACAGCCTACTCCGTCGGGGAAAGCGACCGATCGCGCAGGTCAGCCTTAGTCGCCGGCCACGGCCGCCGCGGGAACGGGATGTCCCGCTGCTCACATCGCCCGTACCCTTGTCAGCATGGCCGAGCAGCAACCGACGCAGGACCTCGCGGAGGTCTCGCTGATGGAAGCCTTCGGCGGGCGCCGCGGCGTCGTCGACTCGGGGCTGCCACCGCTGGTCTTCGTCGGGCACCTATGTGGCCTCCGGCTCCAACCTGACCACCGCGCTCCTGGCCGCGCTGGCTGCTGGCGTGGTCGTCACCGCGCTCCGGCTGGCCCACCGCGACACCCTGCGCCATGCGCTGGCCGGCTTCGGCGCCGTGGCCCTCGCGGCGTTCGTCGCCTCCCGGACGGGTCGACCTGAGGACTACTTCCTGCCCAGCCTGCTGGCCAATGCCGGGGCAGCGCTGGCCTGGGCGGTGTCGATCTGGATCAAGCGCCCGTTCCTCGGGCTCACGGTGGGCGCGCTGACCCGCTCATCCGCCTGGCGCACCGATCCGGTGATGCTCGCTGCCTACTGCCGTGCGAGCTGGATCTGGGTGGTGTCGTTCCTCGTGCGGGTCGCGGTGATGACGCCCCTGTGGCTGTCCGGGATGACCGTGGCGCTCGGCCTGGCGAAGGTCGCCCTGGGCTGGCCGATGGTGCTGGTCGTGATCTGGCTGTCGTGGCTGGTCGTCGAGCCCGCCCATCGCGCTCGCCGCACGGCGCTCGCCGACGAGGCGGCTATCGACCTGACCACTCGCTGAGCAGCTCCTGCTCCCTCGCTGGGATCCAGGTGCCCGCCGCGGCCAGCCCACCCCGACGACGGGTCAGCTGACCACCTCAGGGTGTCGGCCGCCGTCTCGCCCAGCGGCCGGGAGCGCAGCCCGGCCGCGACCGCGCGGGCCGGGTCCATGGCCAGCCCGAACTCCGGGTCGTCGGTCCCGCCCCACATCGGCAGCATGGCCGGAGTCACGCCCCGCTCGACCAACCAGCTCGACGGGATCCACTCCAGCTGCGTGCCCGGGGGCGCGAGCGCAGCGCGCACCTCCTCGAGCATCTCGGCGAAGGAGTACGGCGGTGCCGGGTTCATCACGTGGAAGGTGCCCTCATCCCCGGTCTCGAGCAGCCCCACGGTGAACGTCGCCAGGTCACGGGCGTCCACGCTCTGGAAGGGCGCCTCGGGATTCCCCGGGCACAGGACGGTTCCGCCGCGGGCGAGCCGGTCGACCCAGTAGGGGAATCGGGCAGTCGGGTCGTGCGGGCCGATGATGTACGTCGGGCGGACGACGAGCAGCTCGCCGGCGTAGCGCTGCTGGGCCACGTGCTCGCAGCCGACCTTCAGGGCGCCGTAGGTGGCTGCGTCGATGGGCGGGGTGTCGCCGTCGAGGCCCAGCGGCGCCTGCAGCGCCGCGTCCTCGTCGAGCTCCGGTTCCGGAGGGTCGGCGTAGACCGAGACCGTGGAGACGAGCAGGTGCCGCCCACCCCGGTCGCCGAGCGCGTCGGCGAGTCGACCGACCTGCTTCGGCCAGTAGGCGCACACATCCACCGTGGCGTCCCAATGACGATCCGCGAGGACCCCCAGGTCGCCGTTGCGGTCCGCGTGCAGGTGCTCGGCGCCCGGGGCTCCGGCGCAGGCGACGCCCCGGTGCAGGACCGTGACCGTGTGCCCGCGGGTGATCGCTTCGGCCACCAGGTGCCGCCCGACGAACGTGGTCCCGCCGATGATGAGGATGCGCATGCCCCGATCCTCTCAGCGAAGCACCCGGCTGTCGCCGGCGGCAAGGGTTGCCCCGCTGCCGGGGACCGCGAGACACTGGTGGTGAGGACTGGGAGGGAGGACGACCATGGGACTGCTGTTCGCCATGACCCTCCCCGCCCTCGTGCTGCTGCTGACGGTGCTCGGCGTTCTGGAGATGATCAGTGCCAAGCGCCGCGGTGGGCGCGGCTCGGCGATGTCGTCAACCGGCTTCGATGTCCTCCAGGAGGCGCTCTACCCCTCCAAGAAGCACGAGATCGAGCAGCGCGCCCATGAGGCGCTCGTGACCGAGGAGGACGCCGACGGGGCGCCGCCGCGCAGCCGGATCGACCTCGACAAGGGCACGGCGACCATCCTGCTGCCCTGAGCGGCTCCGCAGAGCGCGGAACCACTGGCCGAGCCTACTCGACGATCGCCGCCGAGAACTGGCTCTGGTAGAGCCGCGCGTAGGCCCCTCCGGCCTCCATCAGTGCCTCGTGGTTGCCCTGCTCGACAATCGCGCCGGACTCCATCACCAGGATCGTGTCGGCGTCGCGGATGGTGCTCAGCCGGTGGGCGATGATGAACGACGTGCGGCCGTGGCGCAGCCGGGCCATCGCCTTCTGGACCAGCACCTCGGTGCGGGTGTCCACCGACGAGGTCGCCTCATCGAGGATCAGGATCGCCGGGTCGCTCAGGAAGGCCCGCGCGATCGTGATGAGCTGCTTCTCGCCGGCCGACACGTTGGACGCCTCGTCGTCGAGCACTGTGTCGTACCCATCAGGAAGCGTCCGCACGAAGTGGTCCACGTAGGCCGCCTGCGCCGCCGCCAGGACATCCTCATCGCTGGCGTCCGCCGCCCCGTAGGCGATGTTCTCCCGGATCGTGCCGCCGAACAGCCAGGTGTCCTGCAGGACCATCCCGAAGCTTGCCGCGCAGGTCGTCGCGGGACATGGCCATGATGTCGACCCCGTCGAGGGAGATCCGTCCCGCGTCCACGTCGTAGAACCGCATGAGCAGGTTCACCAGCGTGGTCTTGCCCGCCCCGGTGGGCCCCACGATCGCGCACGACTCACCCGGCAGGACCACCAGGTTCATGTCCTGGATCAACGGCGCGTCCGGGACGTACTGGAACGCCACGTCATCGAAGACCACCTGGCCCCGCAGCGGGTCCGGGAACTGCGACATCGGCCGGGTCCGGAGTCTCGTCCTCGGCGTCGAGGAACTCGAACACCCGCTCCGCGGAGGCCACCCCGGACTGCATCAGGTTGACCACGGCGGCGATCTGCGTGATCGGCATCTGGAACTGCCGGGCGTACTGGATGAACGCCTGCACGTCACCGAGCGGCATCGCTCCCGCGGCCACCTGGAGGCCGCCGATCACCGAGATCAGCACGTAGTTCAGGTTGGAGATGAACATCATCGCCGGCTGGATGATGCCCGAGATGAACTGGGCCTTGAAGCTCGCGGAGTACATCCGCTCGTTGAGCTCGTCGAACTCCTCCACCGCCTTGCCGGAGTGGCCGAACACCTTGACCAGCTCGTGACCGGTGTACATCTGCTCGACGTGCCCGTTGAGGGCACCGGTCCACTCCCACTGGGAGGCGAACTGCTTCTGCGACCGCTTGGCGATCGCCATCGTGACGACGAACGACAGCGGGACGGTCAGCAGCGAGACCAGCGCCAGCAGCGGTGACATCCAGAACATGATCGCCAGGACGCCGATCACGGTCAGGACGGAGGTGATCAGCTGGGTCAGCACCTGTTGCAGGGTGTTGGAGATGTTGTCGATGTCGTTGGTCACCCGGGAGAGCAGGTCACCGCGCGGGTGGGTGTCGAAGTAGTTCAGCGGCAGCCGGCCGATCTTGCCGTCGACCTCCTCGCGCAGGCGGTAGATCGTCGACTGGGTGACGCCGGCCATGATGTAGGCGCTGGCCCAGCTCAGCAGCGAGGAGACCAGGTACAGCAGCGCGACGAAGGTGAGCAGGCGGGCCAGCTCGGTGAAGTCCACGCCCTGTCCGGGGACCACATCCATGGCGGCGAGCATGTTCGCCTGGTCGGTGCTCCCTTCAGCGTTCAGCTCCGCGACGAGCACGTCCACCGGCACGCCCGCGGGCAGCTCGGAGGAGACGTAGCCCTCGAAGATCATCGTCGTCGCGTTGCCCAGCAGCTTCGGGCCCATCACCGCGAGGATGACGCTGCCGACGGTCATCAGGATGACGGCGCCGATGAGCACCGCGTGCGGACGCAACCGGTGCGCCAATCGGCGGACCGTCCCGGTGAAGTCGCTCGACTTCTGCGCCTGGACGAACAGCCCGCCCATCGGCCCGCCACCGCCGGGTGCGCCCGGACCCCCGGGGCGGGGCGCGGCCGGGGCGCCGCGGGCGCTCACGCGGCCTCCTCGGCCGAGAGCTGGGACAGCACGATCTCGGAGTAGGTCGGGCAGGTGGCCATCAGCACGTCGTGGGTCCCGACCCCGACCAGTGCGCCCTCGTCGAGGACGAGGATCTGGTCGGCGTGCCGGATCGTGGCCACCCGCTGGGCGACGACCAGCACGCAGGCGTCCCTGGTCGGCTCCCGCAGCGCCGCCCGCAGGCGCGCATCCGTGGCGTAGTCCAGGGCGGAGAAGGAGTCGTCGAAGACGTAGACGGACGGCTCGCGGATCAGGGCTCGGGCGATCGCCAGCCGCTGGCGCTGGCCGCCGGAGACGTTCACGCCACCCTGCTCGATGGGGGCGTCGAGGCCCTCGGGCAGGTCCCGCACGAAGTCCGCGCCCTGGGCGATCTCCAGGGCCCGCCACATCTGCTCCTCGGTGGCGTCCGGGGCGCCGAAGCGCAGGTTGTCGGCGATCGTCCCGGAGAACAGGAACGCCTTCTGCGGGATCAGCCCCATCGTGGCCCAGAGGTCCGAGCGGTCCCACTCGCGCACATCCACGCCGTCGACGAGGACCGTCCCACCGGTCACGTCGTAGAGCCGGGGGATCAGGTTGATCAGCGTTGACTTGCCCGAGCCGGTGGAACCGATGATCGCGGTCATCTGCCCCGGGCGCGCCGTGAACGAGACCGCGCACAGGACCGGCTCCGCCGCCCCGGGGTAGCCGAAGTCGACGTCGCGGAACTCGACCGTCCCGCGCATCATGGGCTGGCCGGGCTCGGCCACCTCGGGGTCCAGGATGACGGCCTCGACATCGAGCACCTCGTTGATCCGCTCCGATGAGGCCGCGGCGCGTGGCCACATGACCAGCACCATCGTGGCCATCATCACCGACATCAGGATCTGCATGAGGTAGGCCAGGAACGCCATCAGGTTGCCGATCGGCATGTCCCCGGAGGCGATCCGCTGCCCCCCGAACCACACGACCGCCACGCTCGACAGGTTCATGATCAGCATCAGCACCGGCATCATCAGCGCGAAGAGCCTGTTGACGCTCAGGGTGGTCTGGGTCAGGTCGGCGTTGGCCTCGGCGAACCGGACCTCCTCGTGCTTCGTGCGCACGAACGCGCGGATCACCCGGATGCCGGACAGGTTCTCGCGCAGGATCAGGTTGATCCGGTCGATCTTGACCTGCATCGCGCGGAACAGGGGGACCGCGCGCACCATGACCGCACCGATCACGACCATCATGATCGGCACGATGACCAGCAGCAGCAGCGACAGCGGACCGTCCTGGCGGTAGGCCATGATCACCCCACCGACCGCCATGAGCGGCGCGGTCACCATGACCGTCAGCGCCATCTGCAGGAACATCTGCACCTGCTGGACGTCGTTGGTGTTGCGGGTGATCAGCGTCGGGGCTCCGAAGGTGTTCATCTCCCGCAGGGAGAACTGCTGCACGGAGCGGAACAGGCGCCCACGGATGTCCCGGCCGACCGACATGGAGGTCCGGGACGCGAAGTAGACCCCGACGATGGCGGTGACACCCACGAGCAGGGCCACGAACAGCATCCAGGCGCCCACGCGCAGGATGTAGGAGGTGTCGCCCTGGGCCACGCCGTTGTTGATGATGTCGGCGTTGAGCGTCCGGGAGGTACAGGGTGCCCAGGACCTGCAGGACCAGCAGGCCGACGACGATCGCCAAGTCGCGCCGGTAGGGCTGGAGCTGCTGGCGCAGGAGGTCGATCACTGGCCGACCCTACGCCCCGGACCGGCCCACGCGCACGAAGGGCGTGGCGTGGATGGGCCACCGCATCGCGGGCCGCCAACCGCACACGATGGGCACGGTGTGGAGGGGGTCGATACCGTGCTCGCCGCCAACCGCGCACCGCAGGCACCGTTTGGGCCCTGAGCCACCGCCCTTTCGGTGCCGATCACGCGCGGTTCGCTGGGATGCCGTTTGAGGCGGCGCGAATCGGTGTCCTTCGTGCGCGGATGAGCTGAGGGGCGGGTCACCAGCGGTTGCGAGCCTCCTCTGCCCAGCCGACGATCCCGTCGACCGGGATGCGCTGCCCGGAGTCGTCGGCGACCCACCCGGTGAACACCCCGAAGCACTGGTGGATCTCCGAGGCGACCACCAGGGCATTCGTGCGCTCGTCGCGCTCGTGGAACGGCGCGAAGGACACGTCCACGCGAGCACCTCGGATCCGCCAGGGAGCCATCCAGTCGCCCCGGTCGTAGGTCCAGGACAGGTCCTCCCCGATCTTGTGCATTCGGCCGTCGACGAACAGGGCGTTCTCGGTGCTGCCGGTGCCGTCGGTCCACGTCCCGCCGAGCTGCAGCCCGATGCGACGACCCGCCACCTGCCCGGATCCGGCCGCCCAGTTCCAGGTCATCGAGTACGGCCAGCGACCACGGCCATGATCGAGGACGGCGAAGGAGCCATCGTCACCGCCGAAGGTGATCACCTCGTCGTCGAGTCGAAGCGACCCCTCGACCGACCGGCCCACGTCCTTGACCGTGTACTGGAAGAGCCGGTCAGACCACGGGACCACCACCCCGAGGCTCTCCCGCCCTGGTCCGACGTGTGCGTCCAGGCTCACGCCCGACGCAGTGGCCGTCAGGCGGGTACCGGCGGCCGAGCTGGCGAAGGTCAGCGCCAGCCCGCCGGAGCTGCCCCGGGCGACGCCGACGCCGCTGCGATCGCCGAGCTCGACGCCCCGCGCCAGCGGGTCCAGGGACGTGCGCATCAGCTCGGTGCCGCTGCGTCGGTCGAACACGTAGATGGACAGCAGCCCGAGGTAGTCCAGCGAGGAGATGGTCAGCCCGACGATCGCGGTGGGAGTCACGATCCCCCAGTACTCCCACCGCTTGGTCCGGCCCCAGCCACGCAGGTTCGCGGTGTGCAGCGGACGCCGACTCCAGCCGACGGCGGCGGGGTTGAGCCGACCCGCCGGGGTGCACAGCGGGACGGGCGACACGATCTCAGCCACGTCCCCAGACTAGCCACTGCGAGGTCGCACTGGCCCCGAGCCACAGGCCGGGCGCACACTGGGCGGCATGTGCCGGAGCATCCAGACCCTGCGCCCCCCGTTCCACGAAGACCCCACGGCCGAGGAGGTCCGCGCGGCAGCGCTGCAGTACGTGCGCAAGGTCAGCGGCTTCCGAACGCCGGCACCGCACAACGCCGAGGCCTTCGAGGCTGCCGTGGACTCGATTGCCGCTGCCACCGAGGTCATGCTGGAACGGCTCGTGGTCCGCGGCGCGGTGCGCTCCGTGGCAGGCCCCGAGGAGCGCTGATCGGCTCCCGTTGCGGGGGTCGCTCCCGTGGCGCATGCTGGCAGCTGGGATCGATCTCAGGAGTGCTCATGCCAGTCGCGCAACGACGTCGGCCGTCAACGGGTCCGACGCCGGGGCACCGGACCCGGTTCCTGACTGGGGCGTCGATGATCCGAGCCCAGTGACGTGACCGCGCCGATGATCCGCCGACGCCGGGCCCCGCGACTGCTGATCGTGGCCGCCCTGCTGACCGTGATCGTCAGCCTGCTGCCGGTCACGCCCGCCTCGGCCGAACCGGTCGGCAGCGTGTCAGGCATCGTCACCGGCTCCGGCACGGGATTGGCCAACGTGTGGGTGACCCTCACGCCCGTGACCGGCGCCGGGACCCAGGAGGGGGCGCCCCTGGTGGCCATCACCGATGGGTCGGGGCGCTACGAGTTCACTGCCGTGGACGCCGCTTTCGTCAAGATCCACGTGATGAGTCCGCTGTCCGGCCAGTACGTCACGACCTATTGGCCGCAGGCCTACTCATCTGCCAGCGCCGGGATCATCGAGCTCACCGGCCAGCCGGTGTCAGCTGACCTGGAGCTGCCCCGTGGCGGCTCAACGGCCGGGCAGGTCCAGGACGCCATGACCGGCGCACCGATCGACGGGGCGCGGATCACCGCGACCCTCGCGGACGATCCCTCCGCGCACGGCCCTGGGGACCGACGTGACCACTGACGTGACCGGCACCTTCTCGATCTCCGGGCTCCCGCCCGTGCCCATCGACCTGATCCGTCGAACCTCCGCCCGGGCAGTTCCTACGTCTCGCCCGGCGGCGGGCCGACGGGCGATGACCTGCGCGTCGACGGCTCGTTGGACACCGTGGGCACGGTCATCCGCCTGCACCCGGGCGCCGAGATCCGTGGACGGGTGCTCGACGACTCAGGTGCGCCGGTCGCGCGGGCCCGGTACGTGCCGTCGGCTGCGCGCCCACGCTGCCCGCCGGAGGCCATCACCGACAGCTCGGGCGCGTACCGACTCGTCGGGCGTGGCTCCCGGCGCAGGACTCCGGCTGGAGGCGGTGCCCGGTCAGGGGCTGCTCAGCGGTGGTTCCTCGGCGGGGACACTGCGGCGCCGACGACCACCCTGAACGTCGAGGCGGGCGACGTGATCGATGACGTGGACATCGTCCTGGTCAGGTCAGCTCACGTCACCGTCCGAGTCAGCGGGACCAGTCGCACGGAACCCCTGCGGGCGATCGTGTGGCTCAGGACGGCGGGCAAGATGTACGGCCAGTACTTCGCGCACCGGCCCGGCGACGACCTCGGGCTTCCGGGCGAACCGATCAGCGTGCGCGTCGGACCGATCCCGCCGGGCGAGTACGCCGTGAGCATCAGCCCCGGCGCGCAGAACCCCGGGTATCTGCCGCGTGCGCTGGAGCACAGTCGCCGCTGGCGCCCCGACCGGCAGCACGATCCAGATCGCGGCCGGGCAGGAGGCGGAGGCTGTCGTGCAGTTCGCTCCCGGGAGCGGCGCCCCCGATCCGGGCCCGGCCGAGGCGACGCTCGCGGGCGCCGACGCCTGGCCAGGGCTCGACGAGGGCTTCCTCACGCAGGCGCAGTGGCCCGATCCGCAGGCCTCCGGTGCTGCGCCGATGGCTCCGACCGCGATCCCCTGACCGGGGCAGCCTTGCTCGACATACCCCATAGGGGTACCCTAGGCGGGATGGTTGAACATACCCCCCCTGGGTACACAGCGGACAAGGACGACGTCCTCAAGCGCCTGCGTCGCATCGAGGGCCAGGTCCGCGGGCTGCACCGCATGGTCGAGCAGGACACGTACTGCATCGATGTCCTGACCCAGGTGTCGGCCACCACCAAGGCGCTGGAGTCGGTCGCGCTCCTGCTGCTCGACGACCACCTGTCGCACTGCGTCGCCCATGCGGTGGCCGAGGGTGGCGAGGTCGGCGACGCGAAGCTCAAGGAGGCCTCGACGGCGATCGCACGACTGGTTCGCTCATGACCGCCAACGCCGCACCGGACAACGTGGCCACCTCGATCGCCGATGCGCCGACCGTCCTCGAGCTGGACATCGGTGGGATGACGTGCGCCTCGTGCGCCGCGCGGGTCGAGAAGAAGCTCAACCGGATGCCGGGCGTCGAGGCGTCGGTGAACTACGCGACCGAGCGGGCCCGGGTGAGCCTGCCGGAGGGCACCGACGTGGCCGCGGCGATCGCCACCGTGGAGGCCACCGGCTACACCGCGGCCCTGCCGGAGACGCCGGCGGAGCGGGCTGCCGCGGACTCCGACGAGGCCGAGGCCCCGGACCCCGAGCTCGTCTCGCTGCGCCAGCGGCTGCAGATCAGCGCCGCGCTGACCATCCCCGTGGTCGTGCTGTCCATGATCCCGGCACTGCAGTTCACCTACTGGCAGTGGGCGGCCCTGGCCCTGGCCTCGCCGGTCGTCGTCTGGGGCGCCTGGCCCTTCCACCGAGCGGCGTTCGTCAACGCCAGGCATGGCGCGACCACGATGGACACGCTCATCAGCATCGGCGTCACCGCGGCCTACGTCTACTCGCTGTGGGCCCTGTTCCTCGGCGGCGCGGGGATCACCGGGATGACGATGACCGGGTCCGATCCTGACCCACCCGGACGATGCCATCCCGCACATCTACCTCGAGACCGCCGCAGCCGTCACCACCTTCGTGCTCCTGGGGCGCTACCTCGAGGCCCGGGCCAAGCGCAGCTCCGGCGAGGCCCTGCGCGCCCTGCTGGACATGGGCGCCAAGGACGTGGCGGTGCTTCGCGGTGGGGTCGAGCAGCGGATTCCGGTGGCCGACCTGCAGGTGGGTGACGAGTTCCTGGTCCGTCCCGGGGAGAAGGTGGCCACGGACGGCACCGTCGTCTCGGGCACGTCGGCCATCGACGCCTCGATGCTGACCGGCGAGCCGGTCCCGGTCGAGGTCGGACCCGGGGATCCCGTGGTCGGCGCGACCATGAACGCCGGCGGGCGACTCGTGGTGGTCGCGACCCGGGTGGGCGCCGACACCCAGCTGGCCCAGATGGCCCAGCTGGTCTCCGCCGCGCAGGCCGGCAAGGCACCCGTCCAACGACTGGCTGACCGGGTCTCGGCCGTGTTCGTGCCGGTGGTCATCGCTCTGAGCCTGCTCACGCTGGTGGCCTGGCTCGCCCTCGGGAACTCGCCCCAGGCTGCCTTCAGCGCCGCGGTGGCCGTGCTGATCATCGCCTGCCCGTGCGCACTCGGGCTGGCCACGCCCACCGCGCTGCTCGTGGGCACGGGTCGGGGCGCCCAGATGGGGATCCTGATCCGCGGGCCCGAGGTGCTCGAGTCAACCCGCCGCGTCGACACGATCGTGCTGGACAAGACCGGCACCCTGACCTCGGGCCAGATGCAGGTGGCGGGGGTGTACGCGACAGGCGACGTCGAGCCCGGCCTGGTCCTGGCCCTGGCCGGCGCGGTGGAGGATGCCTCCGAGCATCCGGTCGGGGAGGCGATCGCCGCAGCGGCCCGGCTGGCCGGGTCGAGCGCGGAGTCACCGCTGCGAGCGTCGGGACCGAGGGCGGCCCCGGGGACCGTGGGGCCGGCGACCGGCGTCGGCGTCCGGTTCCGGGTCCGGCACCCCGAGCGTGGCGGGATTCCGGGCGACCCCCGGGCTGGGAGTGCAGGCGATGGTCGGCGAACGGCACGTCGTGGCGGGCCGGCCGGAGTGGTTGGCCGATGAGTGGGCGATGGTGCTGCCCGCCGACCTCGCCGAGCAGGTGCGCGTCGGCCAGGGCCTGGGCCAGACCGTGGTGGCGGTCGGCTGGGACGGCGCCGCGCGGGGCGTGATCGAGGTCGCGGACACGGTGAAGCCGACCTCGGCGCAGGCTGTGGAGGAGCTTCGCGGGCTCGGGCTCTCGCCGGTCCTGCTCACCGGGGACAACGAGCGCGCAGCCCGCGCCATCGCCGACGAGGTCGGCATCGCCGAGGTCATCGCGCAGGTGCTTCCCGAGGGCAAGGTTGAGGCCGTTCGCGCCCTGCAGGCCGAAGGGCGCGTGGTCGCCATGGTCGGCGACGGGGTCAACGATGCTGCCGCGCTGGCGACCGCTGACCTCGGCATCGCGATGGGCACCGGGACCGACGTGGCGATCGCCGCCGCGGACCTGACGCTCGTGCGTGGCGATCCGCGGGCAGCCGTGGACGCCATCCGGCTGTCACGTCGAACCCTGCGGATCATCAAGGGCAACCTGTTCTGGGCGTTCGCCTACAACGTGGCCGCGATCCCGATGGCGATGCTGGGCCTGCTCAACCCGTTCATCGCCGGAGCTGCGATGGCGTTCTCGTCGGTGTTCGTCGTCACCAACAGCCTCCGGCTGCGCAGGTTCCGCAGCGTCACCGACGCCTGAGGCGGGGTGCTGGGGTGCTACGCGGGGCTGGCAGGATGCGACGCATGGATGACGCGCTGGAGTGGACCCCCGTGGACTCCGCGGAGGCCTACCGCGGCTTCCTCCGGATCGAGTCACGTCAGTACCGGCTCCCCGACGGTCGCGACACCCGCTGGGACGTCCTGCTCGGCGGTCGGACGGTGGCCGTGGTGGCCCTCACCGAGGACGGCCGGGTCGTGCTTGCCCGCCAGTTCCGGCCCGGGCCCGGTGCGGTCATCGACGAGCTCCCGGGCGGCATGGTCGACTCCGGGGAGGAGATCGCTGCCGCGGCGGCGCGTGAGCTGCTCGAGGAGACCGGGTACGCAGCGGCATCGGTTGAGGTCGTGGGCAGCTCGTGGCTGGCCGGCTTCTCGACGATTCGCAGGTACGCCGCAGTGGCCCGGGGGTGCCGGTGGGTCGCAGATCCGATCCAGGCTGGTGACGAGTTCAGCAGGGCCGTGGAGCTCGACATCGCCGACTTCGTCGCCCACGTGCGCGGCGGGGAGCTCACGGACGCTGATTCCGCGTACCGCTGCCTTGACGCCCTGGACCTCCTGGGTCGGTGATCGGGATCGACTCGGGGAGGCAGGGCGCATCCGGGCAGCCCCGATCCGTGCGCGCTGTCCGCAGGCAGCACGTCGAGGAGCCGACCCATCAGGATCGCGTCCCACACCTGGCCGGACGCGCGCCGGTAGTGCGACCGGATCCGACCCTCGACGACGAACCCACGCGACAGGTACAAGCCGGATCGCAGGCTCGTTGTGCGGCCAGACCTGCAGCGCCACCTTGTGCGCACCGAGCTCCCCGGCGCCGACCATGAGTTCGTCGAGCAGCGCGTCCGCCGAGCCCTCGCCCACGGGCGTCGGCCGCGAGGCTCATCCCCAGCTCAGCGACCCCATAGCCGGCGACCCGCACGGTCCCCTGACCGACGAGCCGAGTCGGGCCGACCTCCTCGACGACGAGGCTGCGCACCGCGGGATCGGCCAGCCCGTCGAGCCACGCCTGACGTCGCATGTGTCGGTCGAAGCCGGCCTGCGTCCCGAGCCAGATCCCCTCGGCAGCCACCTGGGCGAACATCTCGAGCGCCTCGGCAACGTCCGCGGCACGCAGAGCGCGGATCCGGGCGTGCTGGCATGCGGCCATCCTGCCTGAGCGATGCGACCGGGAGCCCTACCGGGCGGCCTCCTCGGCGACGTAGGACTGCCATGGGCGGTCCAGCCGGGCGCGACCGGTCAGCACGTAGTCGTCGGACCACTCCTGGGTGAGCCGGGCCATGACCTGATCACGGACGCCCGGGTCGGCGGCCACTGCCGGCAGCGCACCGAGGTCACTCTTCACGTCGTAGAGCCCGCCGGTCACTGGGTAGCCGCAGGAGTCGCCGTCCAACAGCCCGGCCGCGTCCATCCATGACTCACCGGCCGGATCGGCCAGGACGGTGGCGAGCCGGGCCCGGGCACGATCGTCGAGACCGGAGCCCACCTCCGGGTGGCGTGCCGCGAGTGCGGCCATCGCGGCGTCGAGGTCGGCGGCGGGGACTGGCTGGTCAGGCATGCTCGATGGCCTCCTCGGCAGACGGCAGGGCGTTGACCAGATCGTAGGCCCAGCCCCGGGCTCCTGCGCGGTGCAGCGACCGATCACCCGGATCCCCGCGACACCTCGACCTCGACCGCGGCGCCGGTCCTGGCCCACGCGAGGCCACGGCGAGGTGCAGTACGGCGGTCCATGTGGCCCCCGGGCTCAACCCACGGACTCGACCTGCGACCAGCCCACCACGCGACTAGCCTCAAGGCAACTGTGCACGCGTCGATCGGAGCCGCCATGAACGAAGTCCTGGACTCCCCGGAGTTCATCGCGACCCTGCAGACGCTGGCTGACGAATCAGGCACGCCGCTGGCAGCCATCCGCGAGGAGGCCGAGGCCGATCTCGAGGAGATGGAGGTGCACCCGGGCGACCTCAGCCGGTCGGTGTGGGACCGCTTCTGCACATGGCTCAGTCGGGCCTACCGGGTGGACTACAGCCGCGAGGAGGTCGAGCGCCTGCGCCAGCTCAACGAGTCTGCGTCCCTGATCTTCCTGCCGAACCACCGCTCCTACCTGGACCCGATGATCCTGCGCTCGGCCCTGTCCCAGCACGGCTTCCCACCCAACAACGTCCTCGGTGGGGCGAACCTGGCGATCTGGCCGTTCTCCGAGATCGGCCAGCGCAACGGCATCGTGTTCATCCGCCGGGAGTTCCGCGACGACCACGTCTACCGCGCGACGCTCAAGGCCTACCTGTCGCACCTGATGGTGCAGCGCCAGAACCTCGAGTGGTACATCGAGGGTGGGCGGACCCGCACCGGGAAGCTGCGCCCACCGCGCTTGGGCATCCTCAGCTACGTCATGGACGCCTACGGCGAACATCCCGAGCGCGACGTGCTGGTCATCCCGACCTCCATCATCTACGACCAGCAGCATGAGGTGGGGGCGATCTCCGCCGAGGAGATGGGCGGGACGAAGAAGCCCGAGAGCCTCAAGTGGATGTACCAGTTCGCCTCCTCGCAGTCCCGCCGGCTCGGCCGTGCGTACCTGAGGTTCGGCGAGCCGCTGTCCCTGGGTGATGCCGTGGCGCTCACGGCCGATGACGAGGGGAACCTGCGTCCGCGGCTGGCTGTGTCCAAGGTGGCCATCGAGAACGCCAACAGGATCAACGCCGCCACGCCCATCACGCCGGGGGCGCTGGTCACCTTCGCCCTGCTGGACAACGGCGACCGGTCGATCACCGCACGGCGAGGGCCGCCAGATCCTGCTGCCCCTGGTCGACTACATCCAGCGCCGGGGGCTGCCGATGACCGCCTGGCCGGACCTCAACGAGTTCGGCAAGATGCGCGAGGTCGCTCGACACGGCTGGTCAGCGAGGGGGTCGTGACCGTCTACGAGCGGAGGAAACGAGCCCGTCTACGCCATCGCCCCGGGCAAGCAGCATGAGGCGGCGTTCTACCGCAACACGATCATCCACTTCTTCCTCACCCGGGCCATCGCCGAGCTCGCCGCTCTGCAGGCGGCTGAGGACCACGCGCCCGACATCCCGGAGGCGACGTGGCAGAACGCCCGCCGGCTCAAGGACCTCCTCAGGTTCGAGTTCTTCTTCCCGTCCACGCGCGAGTTCGCCGACCAGGTGGCCGCCGAGACCACGCTGATCAACCCGGGATGGCAGGACCACACCTACAGCCCGGACGCAGGTCCTGGCGGAGATGGCCGACCAGGACATGCTCGTCGCGCACCGGGTGATCGGGCCGTTCCTCGAGGCCTACAGCGTGCTGGCCGACGAGCTGGCCCTCCTCGGCACGGCTCCCAGCCGAGTCGGCACTCGCTGGTGCAGCGCAGCATCGGGGTGGCCCAGCAGCGATGGCTGCAGCGCCAGCTCACGACCCCGGAGTCGGTGTCCGCCGACTACTTCCGCAATGCCATCCAACTGGCCGACAAGATGGGGCTCATGGCCTCGGACGACCCGGATCTGGGACAGCAGCGCCGGGCGTTCGCCGACGAGCTCCATGAGATCACCCGCCGGCTGGACGCATCTGCGCGGCCATCGCCCAGGCCGCCGGCCAGCCCCTCATGGCCGAGCGCTCCCCCAGGACTCAGAGAGGGTCACATGGCTGACATCGAATGGCTCGTGGAGGAGATCGACAACTCCCCCGAGGGACCCCAGGTCGGCGCGTTCTTCGACTTCGACGGGACCCTGATCGCCGGCTACTCGGCGGCCGCGTTCTTCACCTACCGGCTCAAGCGCCGCGAGATCTCCACCAGGGAGCTCATGCGCACGGTCGCCGAGGGCGTCAACGTCGAGCGCCGCGGTCACGACGTCACGGAGCTGATGAACCTCGGGGCGCAGGGCCAGGCCGGCCGATCGGCCGAGGAGGTCGAGCGCTGGGCCCGGACCGTCTTCGCGGCCAACATCGCCGAGATGATCTACCCGGACGCCCGCACGCTGATCGACGCCCACCTGCGCAAGCACCACACGGTGGTCGTCGCCTCATCCGCGACCCGCCCCCAGATCCAGGCGACCGCCGACGACCTGGGCATCGATCACATCCTGTGCACCGAGCTCGAGGTGGACGACGAGGGCCTGTACACCGGAGCGCTCGCCAGCCCGATCCGGTGGGGCGAGGGCAAGTCCGATGCCGTGGTGGAGTTCGCCGAGGAGTACGAGATCGACCTCGACGAGTCGTTCGGCTACTCCAACGGCGGCGAGGACGTGCCCTTCCTGGAGACCGTCGGTCGGCCGTGCGCCCTGAATCCCGACGAGAGCCTGGAGGAGATCGCCGCCGACCGATCGTGGCCGGTGGCCAGACTGGTCGAGGCCCGATCGACGGGTCCGGTCGATGTGGTCCGCAGCGTGGCCGCCATCGGCGTCTTCGCGGGCAGCGTGGGGGCCGCGGGTGCGTTGGCGGTCCTGAACCGCAGCCGCAGCCTCGGGGCGAACGTCGCGGCCAGCGTGGGCTGTGACCTGGGCCTGGCGACCGCCGGCGTTCGGCTGCGTGTGGTCGGCGAGGACAACGTGTGGGCAGCCCGCCCGGCGGTGTTCCTGTTCAACCACCAGAGCCAGCTCGATGCGTTCGTGCTCGGCGCGCTGCTGCGCAAGGACTTCACCGGCGTGGCCAAGAAGTCCCTCGAGCGCGACCCGATGTTCGCGCCCGTCGGCTTCCTCGCCGACGTGGCCTACATCGACCGCACGGACAGCGCCAAGGCCCGCCAGGGCCTCGAACCGGCCGTCGACGCCCTGCGCAACGGGAAGTCGATCGCCATCGCACCCGAGGGAACCCGTGCGCCGACCCCGCGGCTGCTGCCCTTCAAGAAGGGTCCGTTCCACATGGCGATGCAGGCCGGGGTGCCGATCGTCCCGATCGTGATGCGCAACTGCGGGGAGATCATGGCCGCGCACTCGATGGCCATCCATCCGGGAACGGTCGATGTCGCGGTCCTGCCGCCGATTCCCACCGAGGATTGGACGGCCGAGGACCTCAACGAGCACGTCGCCGAGGTGCGCCAGATGTACCTCGACACGTTGGCCGACTGGCCGACGACGGAGGACTGAGCACCGGGCGAGGAGAGACTGGGGACTGAGGACCGAGGTCGAGGCCGAGTTCTCCCGGCCCGTCGTGGTAGTCGATTCGGCCCATCGGATGCGCCGAATCGACTACCTCAGGGATGGGTGCACGCTGCTCAGCCGCCCAGGGCGAGCTTGAGCGCGTAGCCGGTCACGATCGCGTAGCCGAGCAGGGAGACTCCCAGCCGGATCCGGTCGGACATCCGGGCCCCCGCGGTGGCGCCGCCAACAGCGAGTGTCTCCTGCCAGGCCAACGACCCGAGGAACACCCCGATCGCGAACGCGGCTCCGGCACCGGGACCGGCCAGTCGCTGCGAGAGGCCCGCTGTCAGGGCGACGAAGTAGACCGCAGTCATCGGATTGATCGCCGTGAGGCTCAGGAAGCGCAGGAAGGTCCGCCGGTAGATCCCGCGCGTCGTCCCGGCCGTGCTGGTCCGAGCATCCTTCGGCTCCTGCGGCTCCGGCGGCTCCGGGGGCTCCGGGGGCTCCGGGGGCTCCGGCGGCTCCGGCGGTGCTGCGCTGGCGGTGCGGAGCAGGTCACGCACGCCGACCACCACCACGATGGCCAGCGCCCCCGCCCCGACGATCTGCACCAGCCGCTCGGCCCCGGCCAGGGCCTGCGCAACTCGGGTACCGAGCACGACGGCGACCACTGCATAGCTCAGGTCAACGCAGGCCACGGCCAGCGCGGCGACACCAGCGACGCGAACGCCGCGTTCCACGCCCTCCCGGACGATCAGCACCCCGATCGCACCCAGGGGCAGCGCGATGCCCAGACCCGCCGCGACCCCAGCGAGCAGCGGGGTCCACGAGGTCACGGCACCGAGTCTAGGAGCCGCCAGCCCGCCGCAACCCAGATGCGACCCGCCCGACTTCCGTCGTGGTAGTCAGTTCGGCCCATTCACTGTAGCGAATCGACTACCACGGCGGCGGGCACGGCGGGCGGGCGACCACGCGGGGCCCGCAACGTCAGGCGCGGGGCAGGCGGTGCATCGCCTTGAGCGAATGGGTCATGACGGCCGAGAACAGCTCGTGGGTCATCGACCCGGGCGGGTGCACGCCGTGCAGTCGCTGGATCACGATCGACTGCGGCTCGGTGAAGCGCAGGATCCCGTACTTGCCGTTTCGCCGGCCCATCCCCGAGGACTTCATCCCGCCCTGCAGGACATCGGCGCTGCCCCACGTGGCGGCGATCCCATCGTTGATCTCGATGGTGCCGGCCTTGATCCGCGCCGCCATCGCCTCGGCCGCGCGCACATCCCGGCTCCAGATGACCGCGTGCAGCCCGTACTCGGTGTCGTTGGCCATCTCGATGGCCTCATCCGTGGACTCGAACTCGTAGAGCGCGACGACCGGCCCGAACGTCTCCTCGGTGCACAGGTCCATGTCCGTGGACACACCGGCCACGATCGTGGGGGCGAAGAAGAACGGGCCGATGTCCGGGCGTGGGACCCCGCCGACGAGGATCTCGGCGCCCTTCGCCACGGCGTCATCCACGTGCCGTTGCACGCTGTCGAGCTGGGCCTGGTCGATCAACGATCCCATCTCGAAGCCGAACTCCATGCCGACACCGATGCGCATCGCCCGAACCCGCGCGACCAGGGCCGTCTGGAACGTGGCGCGGATCGAGGAGTGCACGAGGATCCGCTCCGGGCCCACGCAGGTCTGCCCGGCGCCGATGAAGCACGCACGGATCACCGCGTCGACGGCGCGCTCGATGTCGGCGTCCGCCATGACGATGAACGGGTTCTTCCCGCCGAGCTCGAAGGACGTGTAGACCAGCCGGGGCGCGACCTGGATGGCGATCGCGCGTCCCGCGTCCGTCGAGCCGGTGAAGGCAACGGCGTCGGCCCGGTCGACGACCGCCTTGCCGACGGAGCGCCCGGGACCGAGGACGATCTGCCACACGTCGTCGGGCACGCCGGCCTCGACAGCCAGGCTGCGGACCCAGATCGCCGACAGGCTGGCCTGCACGTCCGGGCGGTGCACGACCGCGTTCCCGCCGACGACGGCGGCGAAGCCATCTGCCGAGGCGAAGACGGCGGGGTAGTTCCAGGCGGTGACCAGGCCGACGACTCCCCTGGGGTGGCGCAGCTCGTAGGCCTTGGTGACCAGCGGGATGATGCCCCGGCGCCGGTGTTGGCCCAGCAGCTGCGGTGCTGTCCTGGAGATGTAGCGGGCGTACACCGCGACCGCCGCGGTCTCCGCGAACGCGTCGTACCGGGTCTTCCCGGCCTCGAGCTGGAGCAGGTCCATCAGCTCGTCCTGGCGCTGCAGTGCCATGTGGTGGACCTTGCCGATGATGGCGGCCCGCTCGCTGACTGGCCGTGCGGCCCACTCGGCCTGGGCCACCCGAGCGCTGCTGAAGGCCTGCTCGACGTCGGCCTCGGTCGAGATCGGGTACGTGAAGAGGTGCTCGCCGGTGAACGGGGCCACCGTCTCCTCGGTCAGTCCGCCGGTGGCTCGAACCGAGCCGAGCAGCGACTCGACGAGGGCAGCCGGCACGTGCCCACGCAGGCCACCGGTGGCCGCGCGGACATCGGGATCGACCGCCGGGTGGGGGTTCGCGGGATCTGCGGCATCAGTTCCTCGGACTGCAGTGGTGGCCATTCCCACACGCTACGCGCCCCCGGATCGTCCACGCCCATCCGCCCCGAGATGTGCGCCGCCCGATCGGCGTATCCTGAGCACCTGCACAGTGGAGGAGGTTCCATGGCACCCCCGCCCGGGGACTCGATCCGCCTGGGACACGTGTCGGACATCCACGTCGGGGCCACCGACGATGTGGCCCTCGACGGGCTGGCTGCCGACCTGCACGCTGCCGGGGTGGTGGCCACCGTGGTCACCGGCGACCTGACAATGCGCGCCCGCACCCATGAGCTGGTCCGAGCGCGGCAGGTCATCGATGAGTTCCCAGCGCCTGCCGTGGTCGTGATGGGCAATCACGACATCCCGCTGACCAACCCGTTCCGCCGGCTGGCCTCCCCCTACGACAAGTTCCGGTCCCAGGTCAGCGGGGACTTCGACCCGATCCTGGACATCGGCATGGTCAGGATCCAGGGCCTGGACTCCATGCCCCGGTGGCGGTGGAAGTCCGGACGGATCTCCGATCGGCAGTCGGCGCTGGTGATCAGCACCTTCGCAGGCGCCCCGACCGGCACGGTCCGGATCGTGGCGCTGCACCACCCGCCGAGCTCGGACCAGGCGGCGTCGATCGCCGGTGGGGATGACTTCGAGGAGGCGCTGGTCGAAGCCGAGGTCGACATCGTGCTGGCGGGTCACACCCACGTGCCCTCGGTCCGGGTGCTGGATGTCGGCTCCGGGGACCGGACCAGGCCGATCATCGAGAACATCGCCGGCACGGCCACCAGTCACCGGACCCGTGGGTCCCTGCGCTCCTGGTCGCAGCTCGACATCACCGCCAGCACCGTGACCGTGACACAGCACCTGTCAGACTCCGATGGATGGCGGCCGGGTCCTGTGCAGGAGTTCGCGCTCCCGCCCGGGACCCACCTGTCGGGGCCGGCCGCGGGCTGACCGCGCGACGGGCCGGCTGGACCGATGGATCAGGAACGGCCGAGGGCGACGTCCCACACCTGCGTGGTCGAGGTCGACGTCCTGCGAGCGGCCGGGGACCGACCGGGGGCCTGCGGCGGCAGCAGCACCGTGAGCGCCGCCGGCAGGATCTCGGAACTCGACCGGAGGGTCCATCGTCAGCGCCTCGCCATCGACGCCAAGCGCGACCGGGCCACTGGAGTCCACCTGGAAGCTGGGCGTGGACCACTCCTGCCAGCCCGGAGAACTTGCGCACCTGTCCGGCCGTCTCCATGGCCAGGAAGCGGCGCGCGTCGGTCGCGCTGGTCACGGTCAGCGACATGACCCCGAGCTCACCGGTGTCCATGCGGGCGCGCGTGCCCACTCCCCCGAGGCTGTCGAGGACGTAGGGGTTGTTCGACACGAGCACCACGTCGGCGGTGTCGTGCTGGGCACCCTCGCCATCCACGAAGTGCAGGTCGAGGGAGTCGGCGTTCGGGCCGAGCAGGTCCGGCAGCGTGTCCAGGGCGGTGCGCAGCTTGGCATCGCGGTAGGCGTCGGACGCCACGATGTCCGCGTACAGGCCCATGGAGACGTTGTTCACGAACACTCGACCATTGACGGTCGCCAGGTCGATGGTCCGCGGGATGCCCCCGACATAGGCCTCGAGCGCACCGACCACGTCATCGCGATCAAGGCCGAGGTCGAGTGCGAGGTGGTTGCGCGTCCCCGCCGGGATCACGACATGGGGCAGCCCGTGCTTCATGGCCACGGTGGCCACCAGGGCCTGCGAGCCGTCGCCGCCGGCCATGCCGATGACGTCCGCGCCGCGCGCGATCGCGTCCTCGGCGAGCTGCGACGAGGTCGTCGCCCTCGGCCAGGACCACCGGCTCGATGCCGCGCGCCCTGCACTCGTCGACGAGATTGAACGTGGCGACCTTGCCGCCGCCCGACCAGGGGTTCATGATCAGCACCGGGTGCTGGGCGGCGGGGTGCGCAGTCCCCAACTCGGCAGCCGTGACCGAGTCGACTCGGGTCCTGGTCGCGATCTGGGCGCCGTAGACGGAGATGGCCAGCAGGACACCGGCGATCAGCAGGCCCCAGAGCGCGGAACGAGCTGCCAGCAGCGCCAGGAGCGCCATCCCGGCGCCCAGCAGTGCGATGACGGCCGCAACCACACGCGGCGTCCCCCGGTGCGCGACGAAGTACCACCCGCCGGTCACCGCGATCGCCACGCCCACCAATGACAGCAGCACGTTGCCGAGGCTCCCGAGGGTGAACGCCATGACAGCCACCAGGGCCAGGGCTCCGGCCACCAGTGCCACCACCGCCGCAAGACGTTGCCTGCCATCAGGTTGCGAGCCCTCGCCCATCACGGTCTCCCATCATCGAACCACCATCCGGTCCCAGCCAGTCTACGGACGAGCTGGGCGTGTTCGTGCCGACGGGCCAGCCCGGATCGAATCGTTGGCCTGGATCAGCCGAAGGCGGCTGCGGCCGCAGATGTCGCCGCCGTGGCGGCCTCGGCCAGGTCTGGGTCGGCCGGCCAGGTCCTGGCGCGCCGCTGCAGCAGAGAAGGCCTCGGTATAGATCATGAAGCTGTCGACGAAGCGCAGCAGCATCACGATCGACAGCGCGCCGGCGATGCGCGGAAGCTCGATATGACGGAAGACCGCGATGCGCGATGCACCGTCGATGGCCGCGGCCTGGCGATAGGCGGGCGGGATTGCGGACAGGCTCGCATAAGCCATGATGACGACGAGACCCACCCAGTGCCAGGTGTCCATGGCGAGTAGCAGCGCCCAAGTGTGTGGCGCGGTGAACCTGTAGTCAAAGCCTGCCGCCGCCAGCAGCGGTCCGGCAAGACCGTTCTTCGTGCCGATCAGGTTCAGCCACATGATCGGGATCATGTTCCACGGCACGACAAGCGGCAGCGCACAGAGCATGATCCACCAGATCGCCCGCCGCCCGAGGCCGAGCAGCAGAAGCGCGATCCCGATGCCGAGCGGAATCTGGATTGTCAGCGCCAGCGCCGAGAACATGAGGCTGCGCCCGAACGAGGCAAGGAACTTCGGAGAACGGACGATCTCGGCATACCATTCCGTGCCGACCCAGAACATCTTTTCGAGCGTGAAGATGTCATGGAAGCCGTAGTTGAAGACAGCGACGAGGGGAATGGCGCCGACAAGAGCCATCAGGCCGAGCGCGGGCAGAAGCAGCAGCCAGGCCCGGTTGTCTTGCGGTTTCATTGTCTGCGGATCCTCCCCGACCGGGTCAGCCGACAGAAAACGCCCCGGCCTGTCAAGGCCCCGCGGAGGTGCCCCGACCGAGGCTGCTGTGCCTTGCCGGGCCGCACAGTTCCCGCTAGGTACGCGTTCGACCCCATTTTCTCAGAGGCCACGATCCATGCGTCTGTCCCGCTACTTCCTCCCCGTCCTCAAGGAAAACCCCGCCGAGGCGCAGATCGTCAGCCACCGCTACATGCTGCGCGCGGGCATGATCAAGCAGCAGGCGGCGGGCATCTATTCCTGGCTTCCGCTTGGCTACAAGGTGCTGCGCCGGATCGAGGATATCGTTCATCAGGAGCAGCGGCGCGCCGGCCACATCCCGCTTCTGATGCCGACGCTCCAGCCCGCCGATCTGTGGCGCGAATCCGGCCGCTACGACGATTACGGTCAGGAAATGCTCCGCATCTCCGACCGACATGGCCGCGACATGCTCTATGGTCCCACGAACGAGGAAATGATCACCGACATCTTCCGCTCGCATGTGTCGAGCTACAAGGACCTGCCGCTGACGCTCTACCACATCCAGTGGAAGTTCCGCGATGAGGTGCGCCCGCGCTTCGGCGTCATGCGGGGACGCGAGTTCCTGATGAAGGATGGCTACAACTTCGACCTGACCAAGGAAGATGCGCTGCATGCCTACAATCGCCACATGGTCAGCTATCTGCGCACCTATGAGCGCATGGGTTTGACCGCGATACCGATGCGTGCGGATTCCGGCCCCATCGGCGGCGACGACACGCATGAGTTTCTCGTGCTGGCCTCGACCGGCGAAAGCGAGGTTTTCTATGACAGCGCGGTCACCGACCTTCGGCTTGGCGACCGCGAGGTCGATTACGACAACCGCGAAGAAGTCACGGCGATCTGCGACGAGTTCACCTCGCTCTACGCCCGCACCGACGAGACGCACGACGCGGTGATGTTCGACAAGATACCGGAGGACCGACGCAAGGTCGGGCGCGGGATCGAGGTCGGTCAGATCTTCTACTTCGGCACCAAGTATTCCGAGCCGATGGGCGCGACCGTGGTCACTGCCGACGGCAGCCGTGTGCCGGTCCATATGGGGTCGCACGGGATCGGCGTCAGCCGCCTTCTTGGCGCGATCATCGAGGCCAGCCATGACGACAAGGGCATCATCTGGCCGGAAGGTGTCACACCCTTCTCGGTCGGGATCGTCAACCTCAAGCAGGGCGATGGCGCGACCGATGGCGCCTGCGAAGCGATCTATGCGAGCCTGAAGGCCAAGGGGCTCGATCCGCTCTACGACGACCGCGACGAACGGGCCGGGGCGAAATTCGCGACGATGGATCTGATCGGCCTGCCCTGGCGCATCACCGTCGGCCCGCGCGGCATCGCCGGGAACAAGGTCGAGCTGACCAGCCGCCGCACGGGTGCGAGCGAGGAGATGACCCCCGAAGCCGCTGTCGCCCGCGTCGCGCAGATTTACGCGGCGCATCCGTAGGGCGGCTCTCGCTTTAGCGGCGCGGTCCGATGGACCGCTCCGCTGGCCCTGTGCGGGCTTGCGGTGAACGTGCAATGCGACGAAACTGCCGCTGGCAATGCGGCAAGATGAGGACGGGACATGGTGGCGAGGATGATTGCGATTGCCGGAGGGCTGGCGGGCGGCGTCGCCCTGTCGCAATTCCCCGAATTCTCGCAGCAATACCTGCAACGGCTCGCCGGTCAGGTTGACGCCTTGGGCGCGGTGACCGCCGATTTCGATGCCTCGGCCGCGAAGGCGAACCTGACGCGCGAGGAGGCGCTCGCCTCAATGCAGGGGACCGATTTTCTCGGCTTCCGTCAGGCCGACATGCGCACTGCCTTCGTGCGGTATGAGCGGCTGAGTTCCGATCTGACCATGCTGCGCGAGGCGGGGCCGGTCGAGCGCCTGATGCTGCCGCAGCGCTTCGACGATCTGGAGCTTTTGCGGGCAACCTGGGGCGATTACCAGGCCGCGGTTCCGGCGACGACGGCGGGGCTGACCACCGGTGCGGTTGGTTTCGGCGCGGGCTGGGCGGCGATCGCAGGACTTTTGTCACTTCTCACGCGCCCGTTCCGGCGACGGGCGGCCTGATCCTGCCACTGACGAAAGTTTGACTCTGCATGTCGCCTCTGCCCGCGTTCAATGGGGTATAGCCGACAGAAAGGTCCATGCCATGCTTTCGCTGATACGTTCCGCCGCCGTCCTCGTCCTGATTGCTCAGCCGCTGAGGGCTGAGGACTGGGATTATGGCCAGCGCAACACACCCGATCTGGTGCCCGCTTTCCCCGAACAGACCCGCGCGCCGAAGATTGCCGATGACGGTGCGCTTGCCGTCGAGACGCTCGCCCGCGGCCTCGACCATCCCTGGGCCATCGCGGTTCTGCCCGAGGGCGGCTATCTCGTGACGGAACGCTCTGGTGCGCTCCGCCGGATCAGCGTGAGGGGAGAGGTCAGCGATCCGGTCGAAGGTGTGCCAGAGGTCCTGGCGCAGGGGCAGGGCGGTCTGCTCGACGTGGCACTCGCCACCGACTTCGCGCAAAGTCGCCGCATCTGGCTGAGCTATGCCAAGCCGGTGGGCGACGGGCTTTCTGCCACGGCGGCCGGCTTTGGCACGCTCAGCATGGACGGCGCAAGGTTGGATGGCTTCGCCGACGCCTTCGTGCAGGATCCCGCCTCGCCCACGTCGGCGCATTACGGGTCACGCGTCGTGCCCGAGGGTGATCATGTCTTCATCACGACGGGCGAGCATTTCACCGAGACCGAACGGCAATTCGCGCAAGACCCCGCGATCCCCTACGGCAAGGTGATCCGCCTCATGGCCGATGGCTCTGTCCCGACGGACAACCCCTTTGCCGATCGGGGCGGCGCCGCGGCGCTGGTCTGGTCGCTTGGCCATCGCAACCTTCAGGGTGCCGCCCTTCGTCCCGGTGGCGGGCCGTGGACGCTGGAACATGGGCCGCGGGGCGGCGATGAATTGAACCGGATCGAAGCGGGGGCAAACTACGGATGGCCCGCAGTCAGCTACGGCGAGAACTACAACGGCAGTCCGGTCGGCGAAGGGATCGCGCATCGCGACGGCATGACGGAGCCGGTCTATTTCTGGGACCCGGTCATCGCGCCGGGCGGCTTCGCCTTCTACCAGGGCGCGATGTTTCCCGACTGGCAGGGCGACGTGGTCGCGGCCTCGCTCAATCCCGGCGGGATCGTGCGCCTGAAACTCGAGGGCGACCGAGTGGTGGGCGAGGCGCGCTATCTCTACGGCACCGCGCGGTTCCGCGACATCGCCATCGACCACGACGGCGCTATCCTTGCCGTGACCGACGCCGATGATGGCGCGCTGCTGCGGATCACGCCGCGTTAGGCTCTGGTAAGGGTCTGAGCCAGCCTTCGTAGGTCACGACCGCACCCAGGACCGGCAGGCGTATCTCGACGTGGAAGCGGAAATCGCCCCCCGCGACGCGCTCAAAGCTGTCACCACCCGGCATTAGCGCGCGGGGCAGCGGAATGCCGAAGATCCGCCAGTGGCGCGGGATGATGCTGAGCCGCGCGCCGTCCCAGACGAGCGCGAGGCCGAAGGCGAAGGGGCCGAAGCGTTCGACGATCAGATGGGCGTCGCGCCCGCTTCCGGCCTCCTGCGTGGACTGCATCAGCCGGCCGCCAAAACGCCGCGCCCATGTTTCGCGGCCCTTTGCGTCGGTGGTGAAGGTGACCTCGACCGGAACGGCGCTGCCGCCTTCGGGAAATCCGAAGACGCGCGCGATGAGGTTGGCAATGCGCCCGCGCCCGCGCCGTACCTCTGCCTCGCCGCGCCAGACGGCGCGCGCGCCGGGACGGTGAAGCATCTGCATCCGCGCGGGAAGCTGCGCGAAGGCCGCGCCAAGGACCGTCGGATAGGCGCTGTCCGCCGCCACCTCGCGCCATCCGGTCTGGATGCGGCGGCCGACGAAAACCTGATGATAGTCGGCGAGCGTCAGCTCTCCACTCCCCGGCCGTGCGCCGGGGGCGGGCCAGGCGCCGCCCAGCCCGCGCCGAAGGATCGCCTCGATCGCCATTGAAGGGATGTAGGGGCCGTCATCGTCCTCGGCCAGCAGGTGCCACGACCGGGTCAGGGGCGCGCCATCCCGCTCGCCCTCGACCTCGATGAACATCCCGCCACGATGCTCACCGAATTTCATCGCGTTGAGGACCCGGTAGCAAAGCGGCGCAAGAGGGCGGAGGTTTGGCAGGTGCAGCGCATGGCGGGCGCGGGCCAGCAGGTTCAGGAGCCGGTGCAGGCCCTCCGGCACCGGCCCCGCGCCGATCCAGAGATCGGTGATCTCGGGCCGCTCGGCGGGGATTACCTGAAGATCGGGGACATCGACCAGCGAAAAGCGGATGTTGCGCAACGGCAGACGGCCCGGCGGCGCGATGGTGTAGCGGCGCGTCTCGGCAAGGCCGATCCCCGTCGCCGCGCGCCCGTCGCGCCTGAGCGCCACATCCTGCCCGGCATAGCCCAGGACCGCGCGCATCACGTTCATGCCGACCCCGGCATAGGGCGACGGCGCGATGCCACCGGTCACGCGCCGGAGCACCATCTCGCCTCCCATCTCGGCCAGAACCGCAGAGGTCAGGACTGGAAAGCTCGACACGCCGGAAAGGACGAAGACCCCCGCCGCCCTCGCCCGCGCGTCGAGTGCGCCGATGCCGAAGACGAAATCCGACCCGTCCGCGAAATCGAGGTAATGGATGCCGGCGGCAATGGCCGCCTCGGCCACGGCGTAGGGTTGGTCGCCATAGGTCTGGAAGGGGCCCGAGGCGTCGATAAGCATATCAGGCCGTTCCCGCATCAGGACATGGCCGATCTCCGCGCGGTCCGCCTCAAGCGCGCGGACCGTCGCCCGACCGACCCAATGCGCGCAGAAGGCGCGCGCGCTATCGAGGCTGCGCCCGGCGATGAGGAGTTCAAGCCCCTCCAGGTCCGAGAGAAGCTCCGCCAGACGACCGCCAAATACGCCGTAGCCGCCGAGGATCAATAGCTTCATGAGGTCAACCTTTCCGCACTCCGGGAGTCACGCAGTCGCACCGGGCGCGGTCAACTGCGCCAATCCGCGCAGAATGTCAGCTTTCGATGGGCCGCCCCGGTGTCAGCGCTGTTCGGAGCGCCTCTGGGAGCGACCGAAGGGAACGATCGGGCTGCACGCCAAGTGCATCGAGGAGCTTGGAGAAAAAGCACCTTGCGGCGGCAGTTGCGGCTATGTCGAGGATTTCAGCATCGCTCAGGCCCTCGCGGCGCAATGTGTCGATGTCGGTGGCGGTCACGGAGGAGGCATCTGCCGCGACCTTGGCCGCGTAGGCGAGGATCGCCCGCTCGGTGGAGGTCAGCGCATCGGCGGTCCCGGTGTCGGCGATCTCGCGCAGAACATCCGGCTCCATGCCGTCGTTCAGCAGCACGTTGCCATGCGCGAGCATGCAGTAGGAGGATGAGAGCGCCCGTGCTGCCGCCAGCGTCGCAAGCTCATACCGGCGCGGGTCCTGGCCCGCCTTCACCGCGGCAAGAAGCGCCATCCAACCGTCCAGGAGGCTTGGTTTCAGGCTGAACACGGCCGCCCAGTTCGCGATCGGCCCCTTTTGGCGCAGCCGTGCATACATTTCGTCGGCCGCACCCGTGGCCCTCTCTTCGCCGATCGTGTCGATGAAACTCATCACAGTCTCCTTTGGCAGGCACCGCCGCAGGGCGGCGGCATGTGGGGTGGAGATTAGCGAACTTGGGGCGCGTGGGGAATCCGGCAGTTCAGGCGGCGGTCGCGGGCCTTGACCTTTCTCGCGCCCGCCGCCACGTTGCGCGCCACTGAAAACCGGAGCCCCGATGGCCAGCCGCACCGCGCCTTTCGCGCCCTTTGAATTCATGATCGCATGGCGTTACCTGCGCGCCCGCCGGGCCGAGGGCGGCGTCAGCGTGATGACCTGGATCAGCCTTGTCGGCATAATGCTGGGCGTGATGGCGCTGGTGGTGACGCTGGCGGTGCGGTCGGGTTTTCGGACCGAGTTTGTCAACACCGTGATTGGTGCCTATGCCCATGCCGAGATCGGCAGCTATTCCTATGTGAACGATGACGGTGTCGCGACCACGGTGCTGACCGATTACGACGCGCTTGCCGAAAAGATCCGCGCCGTGCCGGGCGTCGTTCGCGCCAATCCGCGTGTCGACGGCTTCGCCATGGCGACCTTTGGCAACCAATCCTCGGTCGGTCAGATCTATGGCGTGACGGGCGATGTCCTGAAAGCCCTGCCGAGCTTTGAGGGCGCGCCGCAGGCGCTCGGCGATATCAACCGCTTTGACCAGGGTATCGCGATGGGCGCGGGCATGGCGCGGACGCTCGGCGTCGGGCCGGGCGACAAGATCAAGCTCATCCAGCCGAACGGGGTGAAGACCGCCTTCGGCGTCAGTCCGCGCGTGAATGTCTATGAGGTTGTCTATGTCTTCTCGGTCGGGCGGGCGGATGTGGACAGTGCCCGCATCTACATGCCGATGCCCGAGGCGCAGAGCTTCTTCAACCGCGAGGGCGTGGCCGACCAGATCGAGGTCTATGTCGAGAACCCCGACGATATCGATACGCTCACGCCCGCGCTTTTGGCGGCGGCGGGCGAGGGGCGCTATGTCTGGACATGGAAGGACCGCTCGGGGGCCTTCCTGAACGCGCTTTCCATCGAGGATGACGTGATGTTCGTGATCCTGTCGCTGATCGTGCTGATCGCGGCTTTGAACATCACGTCGGGCCTTGTGATGCTGGTCAAGAACAAGGGCCGCGATATCGGGATCCTGCGGACGATGGGCCTCACCGAAGGGTCGATCCTGCGGGTCTTTTTCCTGTGTGGCGCTTTCGTGGGCATCATCGGCACGCTGGCGGGTGTGCTCCTTGGCTGTCTCATCGCGCTCAACATCGACAGCATCATGTCGGCGATCAACTGGATGACCGGCGGCGGCGCCTGGGACCCCTCGATCCGGGGGATCTACCGATTGCCGGCGGAGCTGCGCGCCTGGGATATCGGCCGGGCGGTGGGGTTGTCGCTGATCCTCGCCTTCGTCGTCACCATCTTCCCGGCGCGGCGCGCAGCGCGGATGAACCCGGTGGAGGCGCTGCGCTATGAGTGACGCGGTGCTGGAGCTTCAGGGGATCGAGAAGGTCTATCTGCGCGGTACGCCGGGCGAGGTGGCTGTCCTGAACGGCCTTGACCTGACCTTGCAACGCGGCGAGATCGCCGCGCTGGTGGCACCGTCCGGGGCGGGGAAGTCCACTCTGCTGCATATCGCGGGGCTTCTCGACAGTGCGGACGCGGGCCGCGTCGCCATCGGCGGGCGCGATGCCTCGGGCCTGCCCGATCGCGAGAGAACGGCGCTCCGGCGGTCCGAGGTTGGCTTCGTCTACCAGTTCCATCATCTCCTGCCTGAGTTCACCGCGCTCGAAAACGTCGTTCTGCCGCAGCTTGCCGACGGTGTGGCGCGCGCCAGGGCCGATGTGCGGGCGCGCGACCTTCTCGCTGAGGTCGGTGTTGCGGCGCGCGCCGATCACCGGCCCGCAGCGCTCTCGGGCGGCGAACAGCAGCGCGTCGCCTTCTGCAGGGCGCTCGCCAATGAGCCGCGCCTCCTTCTGGCCGACGAGCCGACCGGAAACCTCGATCCCGCGACCGCCGACCAGGTCTTTGCGGTGCTGATGGACCTTGTCCGGTCGACCGGGCTTTCCGCCCTGATCGCCACGCATAACCTGGAGATTGCCGCGCGCATGGACCGGGTGTTGCGGTTGGATAACGGGCGGCTTGTCGCGGCATGATCCCGATCAAGGCGGATCGAGCAACCGGACATTAATCTGACAGCAATGATGAAAGGGAGATCGCGATGAGGATATCTGCATTTGCCACATGCGCGGGCCTCGCGCTCGGAGCGCTTGCGGCCTGTGCGCCAGACCGGCAGGTGACGGGACGCGCACTTTTCGATCAGTATTGCGTCTCCTGTCACGGCACGGAGGGGCGCGGGGACGGTCCAGCGGCCGAGGGGCTGGCCAAGCGCCCGGCCGATCTGACGGGGATATCGGCGCGCAATGACGGCAGCTTTCCGATGGTGCGGGTCATGTCGGTCATCGACGGCTACACCCGGCGCGGCGACCGCTCGTCAGTGATGCCCGAGCTTGGCGTCGTGCTTCAGGAAGGCCCATTGGTGATGCTTGAGACCGGCGACGGAGTGGCGACCCCGACGCCCGGCAATCTCGTTGCACTTGCCGAATATCTGCGCGGGATTCAGCGCTGACGCTGTCTGCCTGACGGATTGCCTTGGCTTTCGATGATTCCGTGCGCGGCAGCCTTTCCTGAGTTTTCGCAGGGCGATCTCGTCATTTCCCTGCGCGACTACACCTCGTCTTCGTGGTCGATCCGGTGTCGGGTGCGGTCGCGGTGCGCTACTGACATAAGCCGGAGCGGGAGATGCTGAGCGTCGTGCGCGGCTCTGTCGGGGAAGAGCCGGCCGGGGACCTGCCTATCACCGAAATCGACGCGGGCCGCGCTCTTCAGCGTACACATCCTGTGCATACGCCGGGCGGCGGGCCTCAGGCGGGCGGACGGACCCGCGCCGGGGCGCGGATCCGGTCCCTGCCGGTCACTTGACCTTCTTGCCCGCGATCACCGTATCGGCCTTGCCCGCACCGGAGTTCGCGGTGGCGAGCACCTTCGGTTTTTCCTTCTTCGGCTTCTTGGCTTCCTTGTTGCCGCGGTTCTTTTCCTTGGACATTTGAATACCTATTCGCGTGAGGACCGCCCGGCTCGTGCCGGGGCGGATCGATGCTCAGGGGGGGCAGGGGAGCCTGACTTGGTCAGGGCGATGAACCCGATGGGCAGCAGGCGATGCGTTCGGAAGAACGGCCGGCCTGCATCCCGAATCTATGCCGCGGCGGGGCCGCCTTCAAGGGCGATCGGGACGTAGCGCCCTTGTCGGGTCTCCGTCGTGCATCCGTAGTTTATCCGTAGCTACAGGGCGCATCCGCTCAGATCGCCGCGACGACGGCCTTCAGCATGTCGCGCACCTGCCCGGCGACGGCGCTGAGGTCGGCGTTGTCGATGGCTTGCATCGAGGCGACGGGGTCGATGGCGCTGACCTCGACGCCGCCCTCGACCGCGCGCAGGATGACGTTGCAGGGCAGCATCGCGCCGACGCGCGGCTCCATCTGGACCGCCTCCCACGCCATGCCGGGATTGCAGGCGCCGAGGATGCGGTAGGCGGCCATGTCGCGGTCGAGCTTCTTCTTCATCGTCTGGGCGACGTCGATTTCGGTCAGGACACCGAAGGACGCGGCGGCGAGGGCGGCGCGGGTCCGCTCCTCGGCTTCGGTCATGGTGACGCCGGGGATCAGGCGGTCGATCGTATAGGGCATGGGGGCCTCCGTTGCTGTTGCCTCGGAGATGGGGAGGGCGAGGGCCCGGTGCGAGGGGGGTGAGGCGATAGGGCGCGGGGTGTGTCGCGTTCGAGGACCGGAAGGGAAAGGTCCGGTGGACCTTTGCCCCGGTCCAGCATTCATAGGCCGGGGCGCATGGTCGGGCGCGTCGAGCGCGCCGAGATGGACCTCGACCTCGTCCCCGGAGCGGGCGAAGACGGAAGAGCCGCAGCGCGGGCAGAAGTGGCGGCCCTGATAGGCGTGGGTTCTCCCGTCACGGTCACGGCAGCGGCGGGAAAGATCGCGGCGGCGTAGAAGAGGGTGCCGTGATGCTTGCGGCAGTCGAGACAGTGGCAAAGGCCGGTGCGGTCGGGGTCGCCGGTGGCGGTGAGGCGGACCGCGCCGCAGAGGCATCCGCCGGTTGTGGTGGGCATGGGAGCCTCCTCGAGTCGTTCGGGGGCAAGTGTGGGGAGGGGCGGAAAGGTTTCAACCGGGTGCCCGAGGACCGTCGCCGAAGGTCCAGTGGACCTTCGGCAGGTCCGATGCCGGGAGGCGTGAGCCGGACGGCAAGGGGTTTGCGGGTGTCGCCGTGCGTTGAGTAATCGGGGCGCGCCTGACTGGGCTGGCGCGGTAACGCGCCTGCCGGGGGCAGGCAGCACGGTCCGATTTGGCACGGGCCAAATCGGGCAAAGGGATGAGTTCACCCAATCCGACGCGTGCTACGGCTTATTCGATGGTGACAAGCTAATGTGACCCGTTTGAATTGGGCGAGATAGTCGCCCTCCGGTAGCTCTAGGTCAGTTGAGCATCTGAGTATTGCGCGCCGGGCAGCTTCAAATGCCAATTGATCGTGTTCGTCCGTCGCGACTGGAGCTCGCAACTGACATTCGAATTGGAAGCCAACTTGCCGTATTCGACCATTTCAAATGACACAGTCTCAGACTTGTCGAGCGCTGCGGTCGACAATGCCCCAATGTTCCAGCAGCGTTTAATGGCAGAGGCCGCCTTCTCATAGTTGGGTATCGTTTGCCTGGACGTCCTCTATGGCGACGATCGTCACCCACAATTCTGACTATCGGAGAGTCGCAACAAACCTTCGCCAGTGACGAAGCAAACCCCCATATCCACGGGACATCTCTCCAGTTCTGCCCTAGAAGCATAGCCTGCATCTACTTGTGCGATTATACTGCCCGCGCACTGTCTGGATCTCAAAGGACGGATTGTTCTCGACCCATCCCGGGACCGACGCACCAAGCCTGAAATTTGGACCGGAGCGTGATCAGGCTCACCAAGAAGGTATCAAGACTTGGTGTTTCGACGTTTGTGATCGTAGCTGCGGTTATCGCTGCAATCGCTAGTGTCGCGCCTTTACCTGCACGTTTCCTATCTCCTACGCTCGAATGCTCTCGATCCAAAATTTCACTAAACATCCAACTCCTCCACGAACCGCGCGTTCTCGCTGATATACTGGAACCGGAGTTCCGGCTTCTTGCCCATCAGCCGCTCGACGAGGTCCGAGGTCTCGCCGGGTTCGTCCTCGTCGATGGTGACGCGGATCAGTTTCCGGGTCAGGGGGTTCATGGTGGTGTCCTTCAGGTCCTTGGCGTCCATCTCACCCAGACCCTTGAAGCGCTGGACGTCGATCTTGCCCTTGCCGCCGAGGCCCGCCGCCATCATCCTTTCCTTCTCCACATCGTCGGAGACGTAGAGCCGTTTCGCGCCCTGCGTCAGCCGGTAGAGCGGCGGGCAGGCGAGGTAGAGGTGGCCCTTGTCGATCATCGGCCGCATCTGGGTGAAGAAGAAGGTCATCAGCAGGGACGCGATGTGCGCGCCGTCCACGTCGGCGTCGGTCATGATGATGATCTTGTCGTAGCGGAGGTCATCGAGCCGGAATTTCGCGCCCATGCCGACGCCGAGCGCCTGGCAGAGATCGGCGATCTCCTGGTTCTGGCCCATCTTGGCGGAGGCGGCGCCGAGGACGTTGAGGATTTTGCCCCGAAGCGGCAGAAGCGCCTGATTGGTACGGTCGCGGGCCATCTTGGCGGAGCCGCCAGCGCTGTCGCCCTCGACGATGAAAAGCTCCGTCCCCTCGCGGTTGGTGGCGGAGCAATCGACGAGCTTGCCGGGCAGGCGCAGCTTCTTGGTCGCGGTCTTGCGCTGCGTCTCCTTCTCGGCCCGGCGCTTGAGGCGTTCCTCGGCGCGGAGCACAAGGAAATCGAGGATGGCGCCGGCGGATTTGGTGTCATTCGCCAGCCAGTTGTCGAAATGGTCGCGGACCGCACTTTCGACCCATTTCGCGGCTTCCTCGGTGGAAAGCCGGTCCTTGGTCTGGCCGACGAAGGAAGGCTCCCGAATGAAGATGGAGATGAGGGCGCAGCCGCCCGTCAGCATATCCTCGCGCGTGATCTGGGCGGCCTTCTTGTTGCTGACCAACTCACCGTAAGCCCGGATACCCTTCAGCATCGCGGCCCAGAACCCGGCCTCATGCGTGCCGCCTTCGGGCGTGGGCACGGTGTTGCAATAGGACTGGATGAAGCCGTCGCGGATCGGCGTCCAGTTGATCGCCCATTCGATGGAACCGGGGACGCCGAATTTCTCCTGAAAGCCGACCTTGCCGGCGAAGGGGCGGTCGGCATAGGCGGTTGCCCCCTCCATCGTGAGCGCGAGGTAGTCGGAGAGGCCGTTGGGGTAGTGGAAGGTCGCCTCAAGCGGGGTTTCGCCATCGTCGATGGCGGATTTCCAGCGGATTTCCACGCCCGAGAAGAGATAGGCCTTGGAGCGGGTCATCTTGAAGAGGCGCGCGGGCTTGAACTGGAGATGGCCGAAGATCTCGGGGTCCGGGTGGAAGGTGACGGTGGTGCCGCGCCGGTTCTGGGTGGGGCCGAGTTTCTGGATCGGGCCGAGGGGGACGCCGCGGGCGAAGGATTGCTCGTAAAGCTCCTTGTTGCGGGCGACCTGGACGATCATGCTGTCGGAAAGCGCGTTGACGACGGAGGAGCCGACGCCGTTGAGGCCGCCGGAGGTGGAATAGGCCTTGTCGGAGAACTTGCCGCCGGCATGGAGGGTGCAGAGGATGACCTCGAGCGCGGATTTGCCGGGGAACTTCGGATGCGGATCGACCGGGATGCCACGGCCGTTGTCGCGCACGGTGAGGGAGTGGTCTTCGTGAAGCTCCACCTCGATCCGGTTGGCGTGGCCCGCCACGGCCTCGTCCATCGAGTTGTCGAGGATTTCCGCGACCATGTGATGCAGCGCCCGGTCGTCGGTGCCGCCGATATACATGCCGGGCCGCTTGCGGACAGGTTCGAGCCCTTCGAGGACTTCGATCGAGGACGCGTTGTAGTCGTCCGGATGGGCGGAAAGGAGGTCGTCGGCCATGGCTGCTGCTCTTCGCTTTTCTATGGGGGCGGATTAGACCATGCGGGGGCGGCGGGGGCAAGCGGCGCGGGATTGCAAACCGCCGCGCGCCCGCGAAATATGGGGGGCGGCCGAGGCCGCGCCACAAGGGAGAGGACTATGTGGAATGAGCGTTATCAGGGGGAGGATTACCTCTTCGGGACGGAGCCTGCGGATTTCCTGCTGCGCGCCAAGCCGTGGCTGAAGGCCGGGGAAAGCGCGCTTTCGATTGCCGACGGCGAGGGGCGGAATTCGGTCTGGCTGGCGGGGCAGGGTCTCAGGGTCAGCGCCTTTGATCCCGCGACGAACGCGGTCGCCAAGGCGCGGAAACTGGCCGAGGCGCGGGACGTGGCGGTGGATTACCATGTCACCGACCTCGACGGCTGGGACTGGTCTCGGGAGTTCGATGTTGTTGCGGGCATCTTCATCCAGTTCGTCGGCCCGGTTGATCGGGCGCGGCTCTTCGAGCGTATAAAGGGGGCGGTGAAGCCGGGCGGGCTTTTGCTTCTCCACGGCTACGCGCCGCGTCAGGTGGAGTATGGCACGGGCGGGCCGCCCGACCGGGAGAACATGTACACCGTGGAACTGCTGCGCGCGGCGTTCGACGGCTGGGACATTCTCCGGTTGGAGGATTTCGACGCCGAGGTGGACGAGGGCAAGGGCCATTCCGGCCTTTCCGCCCTTGTCGATTTCATCGCGCGGAAGCCCGGCTGACCCCGCCTATGCCACCCGCGCCATGAGGAGCATGGCGCAGACGGCAAGGGCGATGCCGAACATCTCGCGCGTCTCCAGCTTTTCCTCGAAGAACACCACGCCCATGCCGCAGAGCGCCAGAAGCGAGAAGATCGAGAAGGCGACGCCGGTCTGCGCCAGCGAGATGTGGCGAAGCGCGAGGAACCAGCCGATTGCAGAGAGCGCATAGAGACTGCATCCGAGAAGGAAGATCGGCGATTGCAGGGTGTGGCCGCGATCCACTGCCAGCTTGATGTAATAATCGCCCGCAATGACGACGAGCGTGGCCAGAAAGCACAGGCCATAGCCAATGAGCGCAGTCATAATCGTCTCCGTTGAATGGACGTAAGGGTAGGCCAAAGGAGCCGTCAGGCCAAGGAAGTTTACCTTGGGGTAGGGAATACCCGACCGCGCCCGCCCGTCGCAAAACCGTTACGAATTTGATGCGTGTCAAGGCGCCGCGCCGCCGCATCGGGTATCATGTGCGCTCGTGAACAGCGAGGGAGATACCATGCGCGATACGATGCAGGACGTGAAGGAAGAGGCCGCCGCCGTGACCGAGGCGATGCCGCAGGAGGCCTCGGTCGCGACCGATCAGGATGCTCAGATGCCCTCGGGCGAGAAGGCAAAGGGGCCGCGTTCCTTCCCTGTGGTCGATGCCGACGCGATCCGTCATGCCTTCGAGAGCGGCAAGTATCCCTATGGCCGCAAGATGGCCCGCTCTGCCTATGAGGCCGAGAAGGCCAAGCTTCAGGCCGAGCTTCTCAAGGTCCAGATATGGGCGCTGGAGACGGGGCAGAAATTCGTGATCCTCTTCGAGGGCCGCGATGCGGCCGGGAAGGGCGGCACGATCAAGCGATTCATGGAGCATCTCAATCCGCGTTTCGCCCGTGTGGTGGCGCTGAACAAGCCGTCGGATGTCGAGAAGGGCCAGTGGTTCTTCCAGCGTTATATCGAGCATCTGCCGACCGCTGGCGAGATGGTCTTCTATGACCGGAGTTGGTACAACCGCGCCGGGGTTGAGCGGGTGATGGGCTTCTGCTCGCCGACCGATTACCTCGAATTCATGCGTCAGGCGCCCGATGTGGAGCGCATGCTCGTCCGGTCCGGAATCCGGCTCTACAAATTCTGGTTCTCGGTCACGCAGGAAGAGCAGCGCCGCCGCTTCATGTCGCGCGAAACCGATCCGCTGAAGCGCTGGAAGCTGCAGCCCGATCGACAAGGCCAGCCTCGACAAGTGGGACGACTATACCGAGGCCAAGGAGGCGATGTTCTTCTACACCGATACCGCCGACGCGCCCTGGATCATCGTGAAGTCGAACGACAAGAAGCGCGCAAGGCTGAACTGCATGCGGCATTTCCTGAATGCGCTCGACTATCCGGGCAAGGATCTTGACGTGGTGCAGGCGCCGGATCCGCTGATCGTCGGGCGTGCGACGCATGTGGTGCATGGGTCGGACCATATCCTTGGCGCCTCGCTTCATCCCGATCTGCGCCGCGCGGACAAGAAGGGGAACGGGCAGGTGTCTGGCGGGGCGGGTTCGGGGGATGCACCGTCGGATCACGCAGCGAAAGGTGCCGGAAAGATGTCGTCAAAATCCGCCCGTGCCGCTGCTGCGAAAGCATGAAGATACCCGTGTAAGACTATTGTAATAATGTCACATGATAGGATTTGCGGTTCGGATTTCACGGCCATGCGCCTGCGGGATATCGCCTATGCGCAGGCTGGAAATACAAAACCGTAACACTTTGGCCTATCTTTATTCTGCGTTGCAGCATTGCGCACGCAGAAACGAGAAACCCCGATGGGCCGCAGTCTTCCTTGCCGCTTCCAGATGACCCGGCCGCTTGCGGCGGCCCCGGGCTGGCGGGAGGCGCTTGCGCGGCATCTCCTGCGGCTTGACCTGACATCGCGTCTCAACCGGTTTTTCACGCCGGCGCCGGACCACATGATCGCGGCCTATGTCGGCAAGGCGGAGCCGATCTTCGTGGTGACGGCGGAGGCGGGCGGGCAGGTTTGCGGCGTCGCCGAGGTGCATCCGCATCATGAGCGTCCGCACGCGGCCGAGATTGCGCTTTCGGTCGATGAAGAGATGCGGCGCGGGGGGGTGGGCTGGACGCTCTTTTCCCTCGCGGTCGAGGAATGCAGGCGGCGCGGGATCGAGGATGTCTGGGTGATCTATCTCAGCGGCAACGAAGCGATGCGGCGGATCGCCGACCGCGCGGGCTTCGCCCGTGTCTTGGACGGTGATCCGACGACCGTGACCGCCCATCTGATCGACCTCGCGCCTGCGCCCGCGCTGGGCCGGCGGGCTCTGGACCTTGTACCGCGCCCGACGTAAGGCTGGCGCATGAGGGAGAGGGAGACATATGGCGCCCATGTCAGGGCGCTGGCGGTGCTGGCGCTGCCGCTTGTCGGCTCGAACCTCGCGCAGATGGCGCTGCATGTGACCGACACGGTGATGCTGGGCTGGTACGGTGTGACGGAGCTGGCGGCGGTTGTCCTCAGTGCCTCGACATTCTTCATCCTCTTCATCCTGGGATCGGGCTTTGCGCAGGCGGTGATGCCCCTTGTCGCGGCGGCGCTGGGCCGGGGGGATGAGACGCAGGTCCGCCGCGACACGCGGATGGGCCTGTGGCTCTCGATCCTGTTCGGCGTTGCCATCTATCCGGTGATGTGGTGGTCGGGGCCGATCCTTCTGGCGTTGAAACAGGCGCCGGAGGTGGCGGGGCTGGCGCAGGATTACCTGCGCATCGCAGGGCTCGGCATGGTGCCCGCGCTTCTCATCATGGCGCTCAGGAGCTTTCTTTCGGCGCTGGAGCGGGCCTCCATCGTCCTTTGGGCGACGCTGGCGGGCGTGGCGCTGAACGTCGTGCTGAACTGGGCGCTGATCTTTGGCAATTGGGGCGCGCCGGAACTGGGCGTGCGCGGGGCGGCCATCGCTTCGGTCGCGACGCAGGTTCTGACGCTGGTGGTGATGGTGCTTTATGCCGGATTGCACCGGGATTTCCGGCGCTTCCACCTCTTCCAGCGCTTCTGGCGGCCCGATTGGCCGGCCTTCGCGCAGGTCTATCGGCTGGGCTGGCCGATCGGCCTGACCGGGCTGTTCGAGAGCGGGCTTTTCGAGGCGGCGGCGCTGATGATGGGCTGGATCGGGACGATGGAACTGGCCGCGCACGGGATCGCGCTGGAACTCGCCGCGATCACCTTCATGTGCCATCTTGGTCTTTCCAACGCCGCGACGGTGCGGACCGGGCGCTATCATGGTGCGCGCGACGGCCGCGGGCTGCGCGATGGGGCTTTCGTGGCCATCGCCATGTCGGTGGTCTTTGCCACGCTCATCATCGCGATCTTTCTTTCGGTGCCGGGGCCGCTGATCCGGCCGTTCCTCGACATGTCGAACCCGCAGGCGGAGGCAATCGTGGTCTATGGATCGTCACTTCTGGCGATGGCCGCGCTGTTCCAATTGGCCGATGCGGCGCAGGTGATGGCGCTGGGCTTCCTGCGCGGGGTGCAGGATACCCGGGTTCCGATGATCATGGCCTCGGTCAGCTATTGGCTGATCGGCATTCCGGTAAGCTATGTCCTCGCCTTTCCGCTCGGTCTTGGCGGGGTGGGGCTGTGGTTCGGCCTTGTCGTCGGGCTCGCGGTTGCGGCGGTTCTTCTGATGATCCGCTTCTGGCGCGGCCCCTGGGCCAGCGGCGCCGCCGGGACGGCGCGCGCGCCAGCCTGAGGCGGCCGATCACTCCGCGTCGGGCGCGGAGGCGGGGAGCCGTTCGGCCTGCTTGCGGACAAGGACCGCGCGCAGGTCGTGCATCGCCAGCAGGAGCGCGTTGGTCACTTCGTTCAGTTGCGCGTCGCTCGCGCGGGACTGCGCCCATTGCGTGGTGAGGTTGAGGTGATCCACGGTGCGCAGGATGTCATCGACCTCGCGCTCGGTCAGAACGGCCTGCCGATCGGCGAGCCAGCGCTTGATCTCGGCCATATCCTCGGGGCTGAGGCTGCGGTCGCCATGCGGCTTGATATCGCCGTTTTTCACGTTGGCGACCGCGATCTGCTCCATCTCGATCCGGCGCAAACGGTTTTCGGTATCGACACGGAAGACAGCCGCGCCGTTTTCGCGGACGCGGAAATAGTATTCCGGAAGTTTGAGCGGCATCGCCTGTTCTGCCCCTTCATTGGGTTCCGCAGCGACGATAGCAGCGCGCCCGACGGCTGGCCAGACGCCAGCTGCCGGGGGTGGGCCGCAACCGCCTCGGGGTCAGCGTAGCCCGGCGCAGAAGCTCTGGATGCGCGAACAGGCCTCTTCCAGCGCGGCGTCCGAGGTGGCGTAGCTGACGCGGAAGTTGGGGCTCAGGCCGAAGGCCGCGCCGAAGACGACGGCGACGCCGGTTTCCTCGAGAAGCGCGCTTGCGAAAGCTTCGTCATCGGCGATCCGGGCGCCACCGGCCGAGGTCTTGCCGATGCAGTCGGAGATGTCGGGATAGACGTAGAACGCACCTTCGGGGCGCGGGCATTTGAGGCCCTTGGCCTGGTTCAGCATCGACACGACGAGATCGCGGCGGCGCTGGAACGTCACCTTGTTCTCGACGAGGAACCCTTGCGGCCCGTTCAGCGCCTCGACGGCGGCATATTGCGCGATGGAGCAGGGATTCGATGTCGATTGCGACTGGATCGTGCACATCGCGTTGATGAGCTCCACCGGACCCGCCGCATAGCCGATCCGCCAGCCGGTCATCGCATAGGCCTTGGAAACGCCGTTGCAGGTGAGCGTCCGGTCATAGAGGCCGGGTTCGACCTGAACCGGGGTGACGAATTCGAAATCGTCGAAGACGAGGTGTTCGTACATGTCGTCCGACATGATCCAGACCTGCGGATGCTTCATCAGAACATCCGTCAGCGCCTTCAGTTCCTTGCGCGAATAGCCGGCGCCGGTCGGGTTCGAGGGCGAGTTGAAGATGAACCACTTGGTCTTCGGCGTGATCGCGGCTTCAAGCTGTTCGGGCGTGAGTTTGAAATTGCTCTCGATCCCGCATTCGACGGCGACCGGCGTGCCGCCGGCGAGCAGCACCATGTCGGGATAGGAGACCCAGTAGGGCGCGGGGATGATGACCTCGTCGCCGGGATTGAGCGTCGCCATAAGCGCGTTGTAGAGCGTCTGCTTGCCGCCGGTGCCGACGGTGATCTGGTTCGGCTTGTAGCTCAGCCCGTTCTCCCGTTCGAATTTCCGGCAGATCGCCTCTTTCAACTCCGGGATGCCATCGACGGCGGTGTATTTCGTCTTGCCTTCGTCGATCGCGCGCTTCGCGGCGGCCTTGATGTTGTCAGGCGTGTCGAAATCCGGCTCCCCTGCGCCGAGGCCGATCACGTCGCGGCCTTCAGCCTTCAATTCGCGCGCCTTGTTCGTCACCGCGATCGTGGGCGACGGTTTGACGCGGGCGAGGGTGTCGGAAATGAACGCCATTTGGGGGGACTCCGGTTTGTAATTTCCGGAGCCATGTCTTAGTTTGCCGCACGGGCCCATTCAAGCGGCTTCGGAAAGGATATCCTCACGATGACAATTGAACATGAAGCGGTGGAGGCCGCAGCCTCGGACAATTGGTACAGCGAGGAAAACGCGACATTCGGCGACCGGCTCGCCGGTGCGCGTGAAGCGCTGGGCCTGAGCCAACGGGACTTGGCCGAACGCATCGGCGTGCGGACGAAGACCATCCAGCACTGGGAAGATGACGTGAGCGAGCCGCGTGCGAACCGGCTTCAGATGCTGGCGGGCATGCTCAACGTCTCGCTCATGTGGCTGTTGACGGGCGAGGGCAGCGGAATTGCCGCGCCGGATCAGCGGCCCGCACATAGCGATGAGACCGAGGCGCTGATGCATGAGTTGCGGGAGATGCGCAATACGATGGGCGCGCTGGCCGAACAGCTTGGCCGCGTCGAGGCGCGGCTGCGCCTGTCGATGGCGCGCGAGGCCGCATGAGCGAGACGCCGGACGCGCGGCTGAAGCGCATGACGATGCGCAGCTGGCGGCGCGGCACGAAGGAGATGGACCTGATCCTCGGGCCTTTCGCCGATGCACGGCTGGCGCGGCTCGGACCTGAGACGCTTGAGGTCTATGACGCGCTTCTGTCCGAAAACGACCAGGATATCTATCCCTGGATCACCGGCGCGGGCACGGCGCCCGCCCGGTTCCAGACGCTGATTTCCGAGATTTCAGCCTTTGCGCGGGGACGCCACGGCGCGGGCGCCTGACATCGCGCGGCGCATTTTGTGCTTTTTAACGAAACTTTCGGCATTCGCCACCATGCTTCGGTCGCAGCGGAGTAACGGCGGAGGGCGAGATGACGATTCACGCGGCGATGGCAGAGGCGCCCGAACGCGGCGCGCAATCGCATTATCTGGAAACGCTCGGCCTTGTCGAACGGCTGCACCGCCTGCTGCTCGATGTCATCAAGGATGAGTTCGAGCGGCTCGGCCAGATGGAGATCAACGCCGTGCAGGCGCTTCTGATCTTCAACATCGGCGGGCACGAGGTGACGGCGGGCGAACTGAAATCGCGCGGTTACTATCAGGGGTCGAACGTCAGCTACAATCTCAAGAAGCTGGTCGATATGGGCTATATGCACCATGAACGCAGCGCGCTGGATCGCCGCTCGGTCCGGGTGCGGCTGACCGAGAAGGGGTCGGCGGTGCGCGATGTCGTGGCCACGCTTTTCGCCCGCCACGCCGAGGTGATGCAGGAGAAATCGGTGATCGGACTGGCCGCGCAGGAGCAGGTCAACGCGACGCTGCGGCGTCTTGAGCGGTTCTGGGGCGATCAGATCCGCTATATCTACTAGGCGGCTTTCGGGTGGCAGAGGCAAAGTTCCGCCGACGGCAAACGGACGGGATTGCCGGAAGCACGGCATCGGGCGACAAGCGGGGGCCGGCACAGAGGTCCGGTCTGTCGTGATGACCGCAATGCGTCTCGCCCTTTTCCGTGCTTTGGCCCTTTTGACACTGGTCTCGCCGGCGGCCTGTATGCAGTCCGCCGATCAGTCCGAAGTGACCTCTGCCGCGCTCTTGCCCGCGATGCGCTGGGATCACCGGCCCGAGGCGGACCGCTGGACGGTGGCGACGCTGGCCGCACTGAGGAAAGAAGGCGCGGTTCTGGAAACGACGGTTCCCGCCGATATCAAGGCCTTTTGCCCGGCTTATGAAGAGGCGCCGCCCACCGAGCGCAGGGCGTTCTGGGCGGGCTTCATCTCGGCGCTCGCCAAGCATGAAAGCACATGGAACCCGAAGGCCAAGGGCGGCGGCGGCAAATGGATCGGCCTGATGCAGATCGCGCCGCAGACCGCGCGCGCGAACGGTTGCGACCTTCCTGCGGGTAAGGGCCTGACCGATGGCGCGGCGAACCTCGCCTGTGCCGTCAGGATCGCGGCGAAGCAGGTCGGGCGCGATGGCGCCATCGTCTCCGATGGTTCGGGCGACTGGCGTGGCGCCGCGCGCGACTGGGCGCCGCTGCGCAGTTCGCAAAAGCGCGCCGATGTCGCGGACTGGACCCGCCGGCAGAGCTACTGCAACTGAGCGTCAGGCGATCACGCGCACGCCGCGCAGGCCGAATTCACGCATGAGTTTCTGGGATTCAAGTTTTTCCGCGCCGGGGAGCGGCAGGACATCGCCATCCTCCAGATTGAGAAAACAGGCCGTGGCGCCCCAGTTGGTGCGGGTGACGGTGACGCTTGCCACGTCGTCGAGGTGAATGGTCTCATTGCCGCGCGGGCGATAGATCTCGACCCAGCTCCGGCCCAGCCGGAAACCCTTGACCGGGTTTTGCCACAGCCGTCGCAGGATCAGCGCGAGGAAGACCACCGCCAGCGCGACGATGAGCTGGCTCATCTCGAGCGTCACGCAGAGATAGACGACGGCCATCGCGAGCCCTAGTGCGATATATGTGCGCGGTCGCCGCGCCTGGCTGCGATAGCCATAGCTCTCGGTCGTCATGTCAGCCCCCTGAACCCGATCGTATTCTACGCCCGGCAGGGCGCCTGGTCGAATGCAGGGCAGGTCCGGGCAGGCTTTGGTGTCTGTTCGGAAACGATCACTCAAAAGTTCACGGATTTGCGCCTATCGCCGCAAAGTCCCGGCGCGTGAGGCGAATGGCGCAAACCCTTGGGTTGCAGAATCGCCGCGCGCTCACGCCGATGGGGCGGCCGCGAGGATCCGCGTGACCATCTCGCCGGTGTTGCGCGAGAGGCCCGGAGCGGCGGCGATGCGTTCAAGCTCGGCCCGCATCAGGGCCTGCCGGTCGGCATCGTAGCGGGTCCAGGTCTCGAAGGCGGTGGTCATCCGTGCCGTGGTCTGCGGGTTGATCGGGTCAAGCCGGATCAGCCAGTCGGCATAGAAGCGGTACGCCCGCGCCCGACGCGTGGTGAAAGCCCGCGTGATTGGCAGCAAGCGCGCCGAGCAGAGCGCGGAAGCGATTTGGGTTTTTCCATTCGAAATCAGGATGTTGCGATCAGACGTTCGGCCACCGTGGCGGCTTCATCCGGCCCGGCATGGGCGACCTGCACCATGAACCACTTGTCGATCACAAGGCGGTTTTCGCGCCAGCGCTGGTGGAAGGCCGAAATCTCGCGCGTGCCGCGGCCGCCTTCGATCAGGCAGGCGAGCGCCGCCTGGCTTTCGGTCATGTTGTCGGCGCCCGCGAAGAGCGAGGCTGCGCGGGTTCCGTTGTCGATATGCTTGAGCAGCCAGAGCGCGGCCGTCCTCAGCGCCCGCTTGCCCGCGGAGGCAGCATCCGGCGAAAACGCGCCGGGCGTCTTCATGGCGTCATAGGTCTCGGTCAGCGGCTTTTGCAACTGCCGGGCGATGGCCTTGGCGCAGGACTGCCGCGCGCGGTATGGATCGTCGCCGGATCGGGGACATGTCCCGCGTCATGCAGGGTCTGGGCGATGTCATCCTCGGACGGAAGCCGCAGGCAGAGCGCCCGGAAGGCGGGGTCGAGGCTTTCGTCGGCGAGAACCGCGCCAAGCGCGTCGATGAAGCTTTTCGACGGCTCTTCGTCCTTCAGCGATCATCCGCACCAGAACGTCCTTGGCGAGCGCGCGGCCCGCCTCCCATTTGTTGAACGGGTCGGTGTCATGGGAAAGGAGGAAGGCGCGCTCGGCCTGATCGCTGTCACGTTCAAGCACCACCGGCGCGGAAAAGCCGCGCAGGATCGAGGGGACGGGGCGCGAGGCGAGCCCCTCGAAGCGGAAGCTTTGTGAGGTTTCGGTCAGTTCCAGAACCGTGGTCGGCACGACTTCGTCGCCGTTGGGGTTGAGAAGACCGACCGCAATCGGGATCACGCGCGGGGGTTTCTCGGTCCTGACCGGGGGTGGGCGGCGTCTTCTGGTGGAAGGTCAGGGTGTAGACCCCGTCCGACCATGCCTCGGACACATGCAGGCGCGGGGTGCCGGCATCGGTATACCAGCGCTTGAACTGGGTGAGGTCGCGGCCCGTCGCATCCTCGAAGACCTTGAGCCAGTCCTCGATCGTCGCCGCATCGCCGTCATGGCGGTCGAAATAGAGGTCGAGCGCGGTCTTGTATCCATCGTCGCCGACGAGACGCTTGAGCATCCCGATCACCTCGGCGCCTTTTTCGTAGACGGTCGCGGTGTAGAAGTTGTTGATCTCGACATAGCTGTCGGGGCGGACGGGATGGGCGAGCGGGCCCATATCCTCGCGGAATTGCCGCCCGCGCAGGGCCAGAACGTCGTCGATCCGCTTGACCGGGCCCGAGCGCATGTCGGCGGTGAACTGCTGGTCGCGGAAGACGGTCAGCCCTTCCTTCAGGCAAAGCTGGAACCAGTCGCGGCAGGTGATGCGGTTGCCGGTCCAGTTGTGGAAATACTCATGCGCGATGACGGATTCGATACGCTCGAAATCGCCGTCGGTCGCGGTCTCCGGCGAGGCGAGAACCAGCTTGGAGTTGAAGATGTTCAGGCCCTTGTTCTCCATCGCGCCCATGTTGAAGTCGTCGACGGCGACGATGTTGAAGACATCGAGGTCGTATTCGCGTCCATAGGCGTCTTCGTCCCATTTCATCGACCGCTTGAGGCTGTCCATCGCGTAAGCGCAGCGATCCTCGTCGCCGCTGCGCACCCAGATGGCGAGATCGACCTTGCCGCCGGATTTCGTGGTGAAGCTGTCGCGGACGGCGGCCAGGTCGCCCGCGACGAGGGCGAAAAGATAGGCCGGCTTCGGCCATGGATCGGTCCATTCCGCCCAGCCCTTGCCCGCGCCCGTCGGATTGCCGTTGGACAGAAGGACGGGCATGTCGCTTTCGATGCGCACCTTGAAAGGTGCCATCACGTCCGGCCGGTCGGGATAGAAGGTGATGTGGCGGAAGCCCTCGGCCTCGCATTGCGTGCAATACATGCCGCCCGACATATAGAGCCCTTCGAGGGCGGTATTGGCCTCGGGGCTGATCCTGACCTCGGCCTCGAAGGTGAAGGTGCCGCCGGGCAGGGCGTTTGCGGGGATGGTCAGCCCCGTGGCATCGGGCTTGAGTTTCAGCGCCTCGCCGTCGATCGCCACGCGGGTCAGCTTCAAGCCGATGCCGTCAAGCCGAAGGTCGTGCTTGCCGGGGCGTTCGGGGTTGGGCGCGAACGTGATCCGCGACAGGACCCGTGTGGCCTTCGGCGAAAGCTTGAAGGTCAGCGAAACCTCCTCGATCCGGTAGGGATAGGGCTGGTATGCGGACAGAAGCGTCGGCTGGGGGGCGGCGTCCTTCACGGGGGTAGTCCTTTCGGGGATCGGTGCGGGCGCAGGATAAGCCGCGCCGCCCGGCGCTGCAACGCCAAGCGCATGGTATTGTTGCGCCGATCCCTGAAGATGCTTTCGGCAATTTCGGGTAAGTCCCGCCCCCACTGCGGTTGCGGCGCCTCCCGGTGCAGCGCTATCGTGAGCTGTCGCATGCGGTGACGCCGGGTGCTGGGACCAAGGGGAGAATACGGGTGAACGCAAGAGTGCTGCGGAGCGGTTTGGCGGTCGACAAGCGACTGGCAGACTTCATCGAGGCGCGCGCGCTTCCCGGAACGGCTGTTGCGCCGGAGGCGTTCTGGCAGGGGCTTGCCGGGATCGTGACCGATCTTGCACCTAAGAACCGCGCGCTTCTCGACAACCGCGAGGAGATTCAGGAAAGGATCGACGCCTGGCATGTCGCCCGGCGCGGTCAGGCGCATGACCAAGCGGCCTATCGCAGGTTTCTCGAAGAGCTGGGCTATATCCTTCCCGAAGGCCCGGATTTCAGCATCGAGACGACGAATATCGATCCTGAATTCGCGTCGATCGCGGGGCCGCAGCTGGTGGTGCCGATCATGAACGCGCGCTTTGCGCTCAATGCCGCGAATGCGCGCTGGGGCTCGCTCTACGATGCGCTCTACGGCACGGATGCGTTGGGCGATCTGCCAAAGGGCAAGGGCTACGATTCTGCGCGCGGGGCACGGGTGGTTGCCTGGGTCAAGGCGTTCCTGGATGAGGCGGCGCCTCTGCGCGATGCGACATGGGACGAGGTGACGGGGATCGAGGCGGGCGCGAGACTACGGCTGACCACCGCGAAAGGTGAAACCGCGCTGACGACGCCGGACCAGTATATCGGCCATGCCGAAGGCGGCGACTGGCGGCACGTCCTCTTGCAGAACAATGGCCTGAAGATCGAGATTCTGATCAATCCTGAACACGACGTCGGCAAGGCCGATCCGGCAGGCATTGCCACGGTCAACGTCGAGGCCGCTGTCTCGGCGATCATGGATTGCGAGGACAGCGTCGCTGCCGTGGATGCAGAGGACAAGGTGCTCGCCTATGCCAACTGGCTCGGCCTCATGAAGGGCGACCTCGTCGAAGAGGTGACGAAAGGCGGCGAGACCTTCACCAGATCACTCTATGACGATTTCACCTATACCGCGCCGGACGGCACGCTCTTCGACGTGAAATGCCGCGCGCTGATGCTGGTGCGCAATGTCGGCCACCTGATGACCAACCCCGCGATCCTCGACGCCGAAGGCGATGAGATCGCCGAGGGTATCATGGATGCGATGGTGACCGTCCTCATCGCCATGCACGACCTGAAGAAGACGAAAGGGCCGCGCAATTCCGCCGCCGGGTCGGTCTATATCGTGAAGCCGAAGATGCACGGGCCGGAGGAGGTCGCCTTCGCCGACGCGTTGTTCACCCGCGTCGAGGCAGGCGCTGGGCCTGCCGCAATACACCGTGAAGCTTGGCATCATGGATGAGGAGCGGCGCACCTCGGTCAACCTCAAGGAGTGCATCCGCGCGGCGAAGCACCGGGTCGCCTTCATCAATACCGGCTTCCTCGACCGCACCGGGGACGAGATCCATACCTCGATGGAAGCGGGGCCGATGGTGCGCAAGGGCGACATGAAGGCGCAGCCCTGGATCATCGCCTATGAGGATCGCAACGTCGATATCGGCCTCGCTTGCGGACTGTCGGGCAAGGCGCAGATCGGCAAGGGCATGTGGGCGATGCCCGACCGGATGGCCGACATGCTCGACGAGAAGATCGGCCATCCGATGGCGGGCGCGAATTGCGCCTGGGTGCCGTCGCCCACCGCCGCGACGCTGCACGCGACGCATTACCACAAGGTCGATGTCTTCGCCCGCCAGCGCGAGATCGCCGCGCAAAGGCCGCTGGCGCGGCTCGACGATCTTGCTGACGATCCCGCTCGCCAAGCGGCGCGACTGGTCGGAGGCGGCGATCACGGCGGAGATCGAGAACAACGCCCAGGGCATCCTCGGCTATGTCGTGCGATGGGTCGATCAGGGCATCGGCTGCTCCAAGGTGCCCGATATCCACGACGTGGCGCTGATGGAGGACCGCGCGACCTGCCGCATCTCAAGCCAGGCGCTTGCCAACTGGCTGTCTGCACGGCGTCGTCGGCGAAGAGCGGGTCATGGCGGTGCTGCAAAAGATGGCGGCCGTCGTGGACCGGCAGAATGCGGACGACCCGGCCTATCTGCCGATGGCGCCCGATTTCAATGGCCTCGCCTTTCAGGCGGCCTGCGATCTCGTCTTCCTGGGGCGTGTCCAGCCTTCGGGCTATACCGAGCCGGTCCTGCACAAACGGCGTGCGGAACTGAAAACCGGCTTGGTTTCCGACCGCTGATCGCACAAAAACCTGCCGACGGGCCTTTTTTCCGCCGTGCTCCGGCGCTACGCTCGTCTCAGCCTGGGATATGGGGCAAGGGGAACGCATGAGACGACCGGTTGTCGGCATCATCGGCAACAACAGCTTGCTGAACGATCAGTATCCCGTCCATGCCGGCGGTACGATGAACAGCACTGCCATCGCACAGGTCGCGGGCTGCATGCCTTTGCTCATTCCCGCCGATCCGCGCCTGGTCTCGGTCGAGGAGCTGATGGAGGTCTGCGACGGCTTTCTCCTCACCGGCGGTCGTCCGAACGTCCACCCCGAGGAATATGGTGAGACGCCGACCGAGGCGCATGGCACCTTCGACCGCTGCCGCGATGCGATCACTTTGCCGCTCGTCCGGGCCTGCGTCGATCGCGGCCAACCCTTCCTCGGCGTCTGCCGGGGATTTCAGGAAGTGAATGTCGCGATGGGCGGCACGCTCCACCCCGAAATCCGCGATCTGCCGGGGCGGACGAACCATCGGATGCCGCCCGACGGCACGCTGGAAGAGAAATTCGCCCTCCGCCACGCGGTTCGCTTCACTGAAAGCGGGCCTTTCCGGCGCCTGATGGGATCGCCGGAGGTCTGGACCAACACCCTCCACGGTCAGGGCCTCAAGACCCCTGGCGCGCGCGTCGTCGTGGATGGCTGGGCGCCTGATGGCACGCCCGAGGCGCTCTTTATCGCGGGCGCCACCGGCTTCACGCTCTCGGTGCAATGGCACCCCGAATGGAATGCGGCCAGCGACCCGGTCTCGCGCCCGCTCTTCACCGCGTTCGGCGAAGCGGTCCGCGCCTGGTCGGAAGCTCGCCACCTGCCGCGCCGCGCCAGCGCCTGATCGCGCCCGCTTCCCGCTTCTTCATTGCCGAAGTACCCCGGGGGTGCGGGGGTGGAACCCCCGCGGGTCCGGGCCGCATGGCCCGGAAACCTGTCAGGTCACCCGTGCGCGCCGCTTGTAGTCCGGCCGGTCCCAGAGATTGCCTGCCATCACCTCGCGCAAGATCGCGACGGCGCCCTCGACATCCGCCATCGCCGTGTAAAGCGGCGTGAAGCCGAACCGCAGGATATCCGGCGCGCGGAAATCGCCGATCACGCCCCGTGCGATCAGCGCCTGCATGATCGCATAGCCTTGCGGGTGGCGGAAGCTGACCTGACTGCCGCGCTGACCGGAATCGCGGGGCGACGCGAGCGCGAGATCGGGGCAAGCGGCCTCCACTCCCCTGATGAAGGCCTCCGTCAACTCCAGCGACCGCGCCCGCACATCCGCCATCTCCACGCGGTCCCAGATATCAAGCGCCGCCTCGAGCGCCGCCATCTGGATCACCGGCGGCGTGCCCACCCGCATCCTCTCGATGCCGCGACCGGGGCGGTAGTCGGGATCGAAGGCGAAGGGCGCCTCATGGCCGAGCCAGCCGGAAAGCGCCGGGCGCACCCTGTCCTGCAAGCGCGGCGCCACGTAGATGAAGGCGGGGCCGCCGGGGCCGGAGTTGAGGTATTTGTAAGTGCAGCCGACCGCGAAATCGGCATCCGCGCCCTTGAGGTCCACCTCGATCGCCCCGGCGGAATGCGCGAGATCCCAGACCACCAGCACCCCCGCCGCATGGGCCTTCGCGATCAGCCGCGCCATGTCGTGCCTGCGCCCGGTGCGGTAGTCGACCTCGGTCAGCATCAGGACCGCGAGATCGGGCGTGATCGCCGCCTCGACCTCCTCCGGCGCCACGGTGCGAAGTTCGCGGCCACCGCCGAGACTGCGGACGAGGCCGTCGGCCATGTAGAGATCCGAGGGGAAGTTGCCGGTATCCGAGAGGATCACCTTCCGGTCGGGCCGCAGTTCCAGCGCCGAGGCCAGCGCCTGATAGACCTTGATCGAGAGCGTATCGCCGAGGACCACGCTGCCCGGCTCCGCCCCGATCAGCCGGGCGATCCGGTCGCCGAGCCGCGCCGGCATGTCCATCCAGCCCGCCTTGTTCCAGCCGGTGATGAGCATCTCTGCCCATTCGTCCGCCAGGCAGGCATCGACCCGCTTCCGCGCGGCGACCGGCATCGGGCCAAGCGAATTGCCGTCGAGATAGATCACGCCATCCGGCAGGTGGAAGAGCTTTCGGGTCGCGTCGAAATCGCTCTGCATGTTGCACGTTCCTCGTCATGATCGGTTGTCTCCGCGGTAGGACACTTGTCCGCGGCATGCCAGAAGATTCACGCGCGACCGCGTCACCCGTGCGCGCCGAATGCCGTGGCGTCGCCGCAGTCACGTCATCCTTGCGCCGCCGCGCGCTGGCAAATACTTAGGCAAGGGTGCACGAACAGGACGACGTCTGATGGCCAAAGAGATTGATTTTCCGCCGGTATGGCTGGCCGGTTTCGCTGCCGTTGGCGGGGTTGTCGGGCGTATTGCGCCGGTCGAGCTTGCCTTCAACAGCATCATCGGTGCCGCGCTGATTCTCGTCGGGCTCCTGCTCATGCTGGTGGCGGCGGGGCAGATGGCCATGGCGCGGACCACGGTGATCCCGCATCGCGACCCCTCGGCGCTGGTGATGGGTGGCGTCTTCAGCCTGTCGCGCAACCCGATCTATCTGGCCGACGCGCTCGTCCTGACCGGCCTTTACATCCATTGGGATGCGCTTGTCGCGCTGCCGCTGGTCGCGGTCTTCATGGCCATCCTCACGCGCCGCTTCATCCGGCCCGAGGAAGCCCGCCTTCACGCCATCTTCGGCGAGGTCTTCGACGAATACCGCGCCCGCACCCGGCGCTGGCTCTGAGGCTCCGGCACATTTCTCCGAAAACCTAGTTGTCCACTGCGCCCGCAACGCGGTAACAGTGCGGGCGCAGTTTGGGCAACATTATTAGCCATTGGGGATCGTCGGGATCGCTTTGCGGAAAGGGAGAGACAGTGAAGATCGGGGCACCGAAGGAAATCTTTGAAGGCGAAAACCGCGTTGCAATGACGCCGAACTCGGCCCTTCAGCTTCAGAAGCTGGGCCATGAGTGTTTCATCGAGACGGGCGCGGGAGCCAAGGCGGGGTTCTCCGATGCGGCCTATGAGGCGGCGGGCGTCAAGGTCGTGAAAACGGCGGCGGCGCTTTTCAAGGCGGTCGATGTGGTGGCCAAGGTCCGGCCGCCCTCGGACGCCGAGACCAAGCGCCTGACCAAGGATCAGACCCTGATCTCCTTCTTCTATCCCGCTCAGAACAAAGCGCTTCTTGAGCTTGCCAACAAGCAGGGCGCGACCGTCATCGCGATGGATATGGTGCCGCGGATCAGCCGCGCGCAGAAGATGGACGCGCTGTCGTCGATGGCCAATATCGCCGGCTACCGCGCCGTGATCGAGGCCGGGAACAACTTCGGCCGCTTCTTCACCGGGCAGGTGACGGCGGCGGGCAAGGTGCCGCCCGCGAAGGTGCTGATCGTCGGCGCGGGCGTCGCGGGTCTTGCCGCCATCGGCACCTCCACCAGCCTCGGCGCGATCACCTATGCCTTCGACGTGCGCCCCGAAGTGGCCGAGCAGATCGAATCGATGGGCGCGGAGTTCGTCTATCTCGATTTCGCCGAACAGACGCAGGACGGCGCGGCGACCGGCGGCTATGCCGCCCCGTCGAGCCCGGAATTCCGCGAGGCGCAGCTGAAGAAGTTCCGCGAACTGGCGCCTGAGATGGATATCGTCATCACCACCGCGCTCATTCCCGGCCGCGACGCCCCGGTCCTCTGGACCAAGGACATGGTCGAGGCGATGAAGCCCGGTTCCGTCATCGTCGACCTCGCCGCCGAGCGTGGCGGCAACTGCGAACTCACGAAGCCGGACGAGAAGATCGTCACCGACAACGGCGTGACCATCGTCGGCTATACCGACTTCCCGAGCCGTATGGCCGCGCAGGCCTCCACGCTCTATTCCAACAACGTCCGCCACATGATGTTCGACCTGACGCCGGGCAAGGACGGTGTCATCAACCAGAATATGGAAGACGACGTGATCAGGGGCGCGACCATCACCCATGACGGCGCGATCACCTTCCCGCCACCGCCGCCGAAGGTCGCGGCCATCGCGGTGCAGAAGCCGAAGGAAAAGGCGCGCGAACTGACGGTCGAGGAGAAGCGGGCGAACGAGGTCGCGCTGTTCAAGAAGCAGACGCGAAGCCAGGTAACGCTGCTCGGCGTCGGGGCGGTGCTTCTCCTCGGCGTGGGCCTCGTGGCACCGGCGAGCTTCATGCAGCACTTCATCGTCTTCGTGCTGTCGGTCTTCGTCGGCTTCCAGGTGATCTGGAATGTCAGCCACTCGCTGCACACACCTCTGATGGCGGTCACCAACGCGATCTCGTCGATCATCATTCTCGGTGCGCTGATGCAGATCGGATCGGGGTCGTTCCTCGTGATCCTGCTCGCAGCCTTGTCTATCTTCATGGCCGGAATCAACATTTTCGGCGGATTCCTCGTCACCCGGCGCATGCTCGCCATGTTCCAGAAATCTTAAGGAGGCCGGGCAAATGGAATTCGGTTTTACGACTGCCGCCTATGTCGTCGCGGCTGTTCTGTTCATCCTCTCGCTCGGCGGTCTGTCGGGTCAGGAAAGCGCCAAGCGCGCGGTCTGGTACGGGATCGTCGGCATGGGCCTTGCCGTCTTGGCGACGCTGATCGGTCCGGGCTCGGGCCTGTGGCTGCTCTCGGTCCTCTTGATCGCGGGCGGCGGCATCATCGGCGTCTATGTCGCGCAGCGCGTAAAGATGACCGAGATGCCGCAGCTTGTCGCCGCGATGCATTCGCTGGTCGGTCTGGCGGCGGTCTTCGTCGGCTTCAACGCCCATTTCGAGATGGGCCGGGTGCTGGCAATGGACGCGGCGGCGAGAGAGGCGCTGGAGGGCTTTGCCGCCATTCTCGCCCACAAGAGCGCGGTCGAGGTCAACATCCTGCGGGTCGAGCTGTTCCTCGGCATCTTCATCGGCGCGGTGACCTTCACCGGATCGGTCGTTGCCTTCGGCAAGCTCGCGGGCAAGGTGACCTCGAAGGCGGAAAAGCTGCCGGGCGGGCATATGCTGAACGCAGGCGCTGCGGCGCTCTCGCTGATCTGCCTGATCTGGTACTTCAACACCGGGGGCTTCGTGCCGCTGTTCCTGATGACGCTCGCCGCGCTCTTCATCGGCTATCACCTCATCATGGGGATCGGCGGGGCGGACATGCCGGTCGTCGTGTCGATGCTGAACAGCTATTCGGGCTGGGCGGCTGCGGCCATCGGCTTCTCGCTCGGCAATGACCTTCTGATCGTGACCGGCGCGCTTGTCGGTTCCTCGGGTGCGATCCTGAGCTACATCATGTGCAAGGCGATGAACCGGTCCTTCGTGAGCGTCATCCTCGGCGGCTTTGGCAACACCACGGGCCCGGCGATGGAGATCGCGGGCGAGCAGATCGCCATCGACGCCGATGGCGTCGCGGCGGCGCTCAATGACGCCGACAGCGTCATCATCGTGCCGGGCTATGGCATGGCGGTGGCGCAGGCGCAGCAGTCGGTCGCGGAACTGACGCGGAAACTGCGCGCCAAGGGCAAGGAGGTTCGCTTCGGCATCCACCCGGTCGCGGGGCGTCTGCCGGGCCATATGAACGTGCTTCTGGCCGAGGCCAAGGTGCCCTATGACATCGTCCTTGAGATGGACGAGATCAACGACGACTTCCCCTCGACGGACGTCGCCATCGTCATCGGCTCGAACGACATCGTGAACCCGGCCGCGCAGGAAGATCCGAACTCCCCCATCGCCGGGATGCCGGTGCTGGAGGTCTGGAAGGCGAAGCAGGTCTTCGTGTCGAAGCGCGGGCAGGGCACCGGCTATTCCGGTATCGAGAACCCGCTGTTCTACAAGGACAACACGCGGATGTTCTACGGCGATGCCAAGAAGTCGCTCGACGAACTCTTGCCGAAGATCGACTGAGCCTTCGCCGGACAGAGTGCGCGTGACCCCGCCCGCCCGGCGGGGTCACTTTCTTTTGTCCGGCGCAGATGTCCATTCGCGCTATCCTTCCGCCTCCAATGGAAGGAGACCAGAATGAACGCGCAGGACAAACCCACACCGCGCAAGAGTGCGAAAGACTTCGATCCCCGAATTCTCGAGATTTTCGACGGCTATGTGCATGGCAAGATGTCGAAACGCGAGTTCATCGAACGCGCCGGAAAGTTCGCTGCCGCCGGGGTGACCGGCGCCGCGATCCTTGCCCAGCTACAGCCAAATTACGCGCTCGCCCAGCAGGTCGCGGCCGACGATCCGGCGATCGAGACGATGACGGTCGAATATGACAGCCCGGAGGGCAACGGCCGCATCAAGGGGCTGATGGCAAAGCCCGCGGGTGCTGCGGGCAAGCTGGCGGCCGTCCTCGTCGTCCATGAGAACCGGGGCCTCAATCCCTATATCGAGGATGTCGTGCGGCGGGTCGCCAAGGCCGGACTATCTCGCCTTCGGGCCAGACGGGCTGACGCCTTTGGGCGGATATCCCGGCAACGACGATCAGGGCCGCGAGATGCAGTCCAAGATCGACCCCGCGAAGCTGATGGCGGATTTCTTCGCGGCCTACGAGTTCCTGCGCGCCCACGAAAGCTCCACCGGCAAGGTTGGCGCGGTGGGCTTCTGCTACGGTGGCGGCGTCTGCAACGCGCTTGCCGTGGCCTATGCGGACCTTGCGGCTTCGGTCCCCTTCTACGGCCGCCAACCCGCGACCGAGGACGTGCCGAAGATCGAGGCGCCGCTGATGCTGCACTACGCGGGCCTTGATGAGCGCGTCAATGCGGGCTGGCCCGACTATGAGGCGGCATTGAAGGCGAACGGCAAGACCTACGAGGCCTATATCTACGCGGGCGTGAACCACGGCTTTCACAACGACACGACGCCTCGCTACGACGCCGAGGCAGCGGAACTGGCATGGTCGCGGACGCTGGAGCATTTCGCGAAGTACCTTGTCTGAAGGCGAACCTCGCTTCGTCGAGGAGACAAAAGGGACAATCTGGCGGATCCCTGCGTAAGGCGCTATGCCTTCGGCAACCACTCGAATGAACGCGGCGGCGAGGCCCTTGCCGTCGGAAAGCAGGTGCGTTGCGTTCCAACCTTCCGCGCGGTGTCATTGCCCTTGGCCTTGTCAGCCTGTTCATGGATGTCTCATCCGAGATGATCCACGGGCTGCTGCCGCTGTTTCTCACCGGTACGTTGGGCGCGAGCGCACTGATCGTCGGTCTGATCGAGGGCGCGGGCGAGGCCGTCGCCCTCATCACCAAGGTCTTTTCGGGCGCGCTTTCGGATCGGATGGGGCGGCGCAAGCCGCTGGTCGTTCTGGGCTACGGCCTTGCCGCCGTGACCAAGCCGGTCTTCGCGCTGGCGGGATCGGTTCCGCTGGTGCTTGCTGCGCGGCTTTCCGACCGCGTCGGCAAGGGTATCCGCGGTGCGCCGCGTGACGCGCTGCTGGCCGATCTCGCGCCAGAGGGGCGGCGCGGCGCGGCCTTTGGCCTCCGCCAGACGATGGACACGGTGGGTGCCTTCGCGGGGCCGCTGATCGCGATGGCGGTGATGGCGCTCTCGGGCGGCAATATCCGGCTGGTGTTCTGGATTGCGGTCATTCCGGCGTTCCTCGCCCTTGCGGTGCTGATCCGTGGTGTCGAAGAGCCCGAACGGAAAGATCAGTCCGCACGCCCGGCCTTTGACCGCCATCTCGTGGGCGCGTTGGGCGGCGCCTTCTGGGCCATCGCCGCGCTCGGGGCGGTGATGTCCTTCGCGCGGATTTCCGAAGCCTTCCTGATCCTTTCGGCCTCGGCGAATGGGCTTGAGACAGCGCTTGCCCCGGCCGTTCTGGTCGCGCTGAACATCGTCTATGCGGTGGTGGCCTGGCCGGTTGGCGTCCTCTCGGACCGGATCGGGCGGCGCGGGCTTTTGATCCTGTCGCTGGTTGTGCTGGCCGCTGCCCATCTGATGCTGGCCTTCAGCGTTTCGCTTCTGGTGACCTTCGCGGGTGTCCTCCTTTGGGGGTTGCATATGGGGCTGAGCCAGGGGCTTCTCTCCGCCGCCATCGCCGACACGGTTCCCGCCCATCTGCGCGGCACCGGGTTCGGGCTTTTCAACCTGATATCCGGCCTCGCGGTTCTCGTCGCGAACACGTTCGCCGGGGCGCTGTGGGCCTATGCGAGCCCTTCCGCGACTTTCATCCTGGGCGCGATCGCCGCCGCAGTGGCGCTCACGCTGACGGGGCGGATTCGGAACTGACCAAGCGCATACGATGGTATGCGACTAACCGTCTGCAATAATTGAATTTTCTCTTTATTCACGCGCGATGATCCACTAGGGTGCCCGGCATTCGCGGCAGGACAGGCGCATGGCACAGATCGAAAACCATCCCTTGCGCTATGCGCTGGTGAACGAACTTCACGCGCGGCCTTTCCCGACGCTGGAGGCGCCCTGTCACGCAGTCTATTTCGCCGTGAAGCAACAGTTCGATGCCCATAACCGCGACCGGGATGCCGACCGTGCGCATCTTCTGGCGCTTCTGGACCGGAATGGCGCGGCGCATCCGCCCGATGAGGCCACCCACCATGCTGCCAGGATCGGGCGCTACGATCTGAAATGGGAAAGCCACACGGAATTCGTGACCTATTCCGCCTTTGGGCGCGGTGTCGCCACACGCCCCTTCGACCCGGCGGAGGCCGAGGTCTTTCCCTCTGACTGGATGGCGGGTGCGCCGGGCAAGGTCGTCGCCGCGATCCTGATCCGGGTCGAGCCGCTGCCTGAAAACCTTGACGATGCGAAGGCGAAGGTCGAAGAGTGGTTCGTGCCCGAAAGCCTCGCCTGTTCCTGGGTTCTGGATGAGGCGGCCATCATCGCCGGAGATTTTCAGATCGACCCGTCGGGCATGATGCGGTTCGCGGTCTTCGCCCGACCGGGCACCGGACAGCGCCGCATCGGCCGCATCGTGCAACGGCTCTGCGAGGTCGAGACCTACCGAGCGATGTCGATGCTCGGCCTTGGCCGCGCGCGCGGTCTTGGCGGCAAACTGAGCGCGCTCGATCCGCAATTGTCCGGGCTTGTGGCGACGATTTCGGACAAATCCCGCGACTCCGAAGAGACCCTGCACGACCTTCTGAACATCTCGGCCGATCTGGAAAGCCTTGCCGTCGCGCATTCCTTCCGCTTTGGCGCGACCGGCGCCTATGAGGCGATCGTCAACCAGCGGGTGGCCGTCCTGCGCGAGACCCGGTTCAACGGTCGCCAGACCTTTGGCGAGTTCATGATGCGGCGCTACGATCCGGCGATGCGGACGGTGAAATCCGCGGAGCGGAGGCTCGAACAGATGGCGGCGCGGGCGGAGCGGGCGGGGGAACTTCTGCGCACGCGGGTCGATGTCGAACGGCAGGCGCAGAACCAGAAGCTTCTTGAAAGCATGGACCGGCGCGCCGATCTTGCGCTCCGGCTCCAGCACACGGTCGAGGGGCTGTCGGTCGTGGCTATCAGCTACTACGCGGTGAGCCTTGCCAGCTATCTCTTGCTGCCCTTCGCGGAAGCCCGGCACTGGCCCAAATCCGTCCTGACGGCTGCCCTCGTTCCGGTGGTCGTGGCGCTCGTCTGGTTGATGGTGCGGCGCATCCGCAAGCGCGTTCATTCGTCCGGGCATTGACGTTTTCCAGCGGCGGCGCGACGGTCGCCGCCGAGAGGGCAGGGAGAAGTTTGAGGCAGATGACAGCGCAACCGGGGATCGCGCTTCCGTTCCGCGCCGGGATGCCCCTGCGCTTTCCGGGTCCGCCGCCCGCCGAAGCCGATGTGGTCGTGATCGGCGGCGGCGTGATTGGCGTGATGACGGCGTGGTTCCTTGCCGAACGGGGCGAGCGGGTCGTCCTCTGTGAAAAGGGCCGGATCGCGGCCGAGCAGTCGGGCCGCAACTGGGGTTGGGTGCGCAAGCAGGGCCGCGATCCAGCGGAACTGCCGATCATGATCGAAGCCCTGACGATCTGGGACGGACTGACGAAGGCCGCCGGTGCGGAGCTGGGCTTTCGCCGGACCGGCATCCTCTATGCCGCGAATACGGCGGAGGACATGGCGAAATACGAAGGCTGGATGGTCCATGCGCGGGAGCATGGGCTGGACACGCGGATGCTCACCAAGTCCGAGATCGACGCCCTTCTGCCGAACGCGGTGGGCTGGGTTGGCGGGCTTCTGACACCATCGGATGGGCGCGCGGAGCCCTGGATCGCGGTGCCGCGCCTGGCGGAAGCGGCGGCGCGGAAGGGCGTGACGATCGTCGAGGATTGCGCGGTGCGGGCACTCGACATGGCGGGCGGCGAAGTCGTCGGCGTCGTGACGGAACGGGGACGCATCACCGCGTCGCGGGTCGTCTTGGCGGGCGGTGCCTGGTCGTCGCTCCTCCTCGCCCGCCACGGGGTGCGCGTCCCGCAGCTTTCGGTCCGCGCGACCGTCGCCGCGACGGCGCCGATGCCGGAGTTCCATTCCGGCGCGGCGGCCGACAACGACTTCGCCATCCGGCGGCGGCTTGACGGCGGCTACACGCTGGCACCCGGCCATTTCCACGAGTTCTTCATCGGCCCCGACGCCTTCCGGAACCTGCGCCCGTTCTGGACGCAGATCCGCGCGGATATCTCCGGCACCCGCTTCCTGCCAGCGGCACCCCGCGGCTATCCGGACGGCTGGTTGACGCCGCGCAACTGGGCCGAGGATGCGGTGTCACCCTTCGAACGGATGCGCATCCTCGACCCCGCGCCGAACCGGGCCGAGGTGGAACGGCTCCGCGACCGTTTCAGCCGCGCCTTCCCCGAGACGGGCCGACCGGCAATCGCGGCGGCCTGGGCGGGGATGATCGACACCATGCCCGACGTGGTGCCGGTGATCGATCATGTCGAGGCGCTGCCGGGGCTGACGCTGGCGACCGGCATGTCGGGGCATGGCTTCGGGATCGGGCCGGGCGTGGGTCGCGTTGTCGCGGACCTCGTGACGGGGCGGAAGCCGGGCCATGACCTCCACCGGTTCCGGTTTTCGCGTTTTTCGGACGGCTCGCCGATCAAGCTTGGCCCCGCTCTCTGAGGCGGGACCGCCTCGGGGGGCATCGAGCCCCCGCTCGGCGGAGCCTCCGGCGGGGGTATTTGTGCAATGAAGAAGCGCGAAGGGATCAGAGCCGGTCGCGGAGCGAGAACCAGACCATCGCGAGGACGAGGAGCGGCCAGCGGAGCGCGACGCCACCGGGGAAGGGGCGGGTCGGAACGCTGGCCATGAGGTCGAAGCGTTCCGCCTGGCCGGCGATGGCTTCGGCGGCGAGTTTGCCGCCGAGCGTGGCCAGGGCGACGCCTTGCCCGGAATAGCCGGAAGCGGTGAGGACATTGCCCGCGAGCCGTTCGAAATGCGGCATCCGGTTCAGGGTGATGCCGAGCGTCCCGCCCCAGGCATGGGTGATCTTCGTGTCCTTGAGCTGCGGGAAAATCTCCAGCATCGGCTTGCGGACGAGGGCGGAGATGTCCTTGGGGAAGCGGTAGCCGTAGCTTTCGGCACCGCCGAAGAGCAGGCGGTGATCTTCGGAGAAGCGGAAGTAGTTGATGACGAATTTGCTGTCGGCGACGGCGTGGTTGCCGCGCACGATTTCTTCCTGCGCCTCGGGCGTCATCGGTTCGGTCGCGACGATGAAGTTGTTGATCGGCATGACGCGGGCTGCGGTGCGCCCGTTCAGGTGGCCGAGATAGCCGTTGCAGGCCAGAAGGACGTGGCGTGCCTTGATCTGTGCCTTGTCGGTCGTGACCAGTGCCGGGTTGCCGAAGGTGACGCCGGTGACCCTGGACCCCTCGTGGATGCGCACGCCCTTCGTCGCCGCCGCGCGGGCGAGGCCGAAGGCGTAGCGCAGGGGGTGGAGATGGCCGCCGCCCATGTCGATATCGCCGCCATGATAGGCCGGTGAGCCGACGAGGTGGCGCATCTCTTCCGCGTCAAGCGGCCGGATCTGATCGTAGCCGTAGTCACGCGCCATCTTTTCGGCATAGGCGTGGGCATGGGGGACATAGCGCGCGCGGTGGCAGGCATGGATGATGCCGGGCGCGAAACCCGCCTCGGGCGCGTGTTCGGCGGCGAGTGCCCTGGTCGTCCGCAACGGATTCCAGCGCGAGGTCCCAGAGCGCGCGGGCCCGGTCCTTGCCGACCAGGCTTTCCAGATCGTCCTGGTCGAGACGCTGCCCGGTGCCGACCTGTCCGCCGTTGCGGCCAGAGGCACCCCAGCCGACGCGGTGGGCGTCGAGAAGCACCACGTCATAGCCGCGTTCCGCCAGATGAAGCGCCGCCGAAAGGCCGGTGAAGCCGGCGCCGACGACGCAGACATCGCAGGTCAGATCGCCTATGGCCGCCGGGAAGGGGCCGGGCGCCTCTGCCGTGGCGGCATACCAGGACCGGGGATATTCCCCGGCCCGGTCATTGGCGTAGAGGATGTCCATGCAGGCCCGTCAGGCCGCTTTCAGAAGCCCGTCGGACTTCAGGCCGGCATAGCATTCATCAAGCGATCTGGTCGCACGATCCATCAGGATGTCGATCTCGTCCGTGGTGATCGTCAGCGCGGGGGCGAGGATCATCCGGTCGCCGACATGGCGCATGATGAGGTTGTTGGCGAAGCAGCGCTCGCGGCAGCGGTAGCCAACGGTTCCAGCGTCAGAGGCGAACTGCGCGCGGGTTGCCTTGTCGGGCGTCAGCGCGAGGGAACCCATCAGGCCGACGAGGCTCGCCTCGCCCACCAGCGGGTGATCGGCCAGAGCGTTCCAGCGTTCGGCGAGATAGGGATGCGCAACGTCGCGCACATGTTCGATCACGCCTTCGTCTTGAAGGATTTCGAGGTTCTTCAGCGCGACGGCAGAGGCGACCGGATGGCCGGAATAGGTGTAGCCGTGGTTGAAGTCCTCGCCCGAATTCGCGACCGTCTCGTAGACCTCGTCGCAGATGATCGAACCGCCGATCGGCGCGTAGCCCGACGACAGGCCCTTGGCGATGGTCATGATATGCGGGCTTGATGCCGAAGGTCTGGGAGCCGAACCAGTTGCCGGTGCGGCCAAAGCCGGTGATGACTTCGTCGGCGATCAGGAGGATGCCGTATTTGTCGCAGATGCGCTGGATCTCGGGCCAGTAGGTCGAGGGCGGCACGATGACGCCGCCCGCGCCCTGGATCGGCTCTCCGATGAAGGCCGCGACGCGGTCGGCGCCGAGCTCCTCGATCTTCGCCTCAAGCTCGCGTGCGCGCTTCAGGCCGAACTCTTCCGGCGTCATGTCGCCGCCTTCACCGTACCAGTAGGGCTGGCCGATATGGGTGATGTTCGGGATCGGCAGGCCGCCTTGCGCCCAGATGCCCGACATGCCACCGAGCGATCCGCCGCCCATGGTCGAGCCGTGATAGCCGTTCAGCCGCGCGATGATGATGTTCTTCTCGGGCTTGCCCTTCACGTCCCAGTAGCGGCGGACGAGGCGGATGTTGGTGTCATTCGCCTCGGAGCCCGAGCCTGCGTAGAAGACGTGGTTCAGGTCGCCGGGCGCGAGCTCGGCGATCTCGGCCGCCAGTGCGATGGCGGGAACATGGGAGGTCTGGAAGAAGGTGTTGTAGTAGCACAGCTCCTCCATCTGCCGGGCGGCGACCTCGGCGATGTCCTTGCGGCCATAACCGAGGCTGACGCACCAGAGGCCTGCCATCCCGTCGATGATCTGCTCACCCTCGCTGTCGGTCAGCCAGACGCCCTTGCCGCGCGTGATGATCCGCGCGCCCTTCTTCGCCAGCGCCGCATCGTCGGTGAAGGGGTGCATGTGATGCGCGGCGTCCAGCGCCTGGAGTTCCTTGGTCGGCATATGGTTGGTGATCTGGGTCATGGCGAAACCTGTGATGTATGGCGGAGGGCCGCAGCGAGATCTGTGCGAAATTTCCATCCCGCAAGCCCGGACAGGGCAGGGCGCGGATGATTTGCGCCAAGAATATGATCAAAAGTCGCGGTGTCAACGAAATTTGATCAAATTCAGTCGGAGTCGAGCGACAGCCGGATCTGTTCCACGCCCTGAGCGATGTCCTGCTCGACGGCGTGCGCGAGGGCAGCACCGTCGCCCGCGCGCATCGCTGCCAGAGCCTCTTCGTGGCGGTCGGGAAGATTCAGCGTGCCGAACCGGCCGCAGACGACGCGCAGAGACGGGCCGAAGCGCAGCCAGAGCGTATGGGCCAGGGCAACGAGAATAGGGGCCTCGGCCCGGTCATAGAGCCCGAAGTGGAAGCGGAAGTTGCCCTTGAGATAGCCGTTGACGTCACCGGCGGCGATGGCTGCGTCGATCTCATCGTCGATCTTCGAAAGCGCCGCGACGTCCTGCACGGTAAGCCGCCCGGCCGCCATTTGGGCGATCTTTGATTCAATGGTCATGCGCGCGAACGCCAGTTCTTCGATCTGGGACCGGCTCAGCACCGGCACCAGCACCCGGCGATTGCCCTGAAGCGCCAGCGCGCCCTCGGCCGTCAGGCGGCGGATTGCCTCGCGTACCGGGGTCATGCCCGCGCCGAGCATGCCCGCCAGCCCCTGGATCGTTACCGCTTGGCCAGGGGTGAGTTGCCCAAAGAGAATCATGTCCCTCAGACGACAGTATGTGATTTCATGCGATGGCACTTTTGTGGGCATCTTGCCCGTTTCTCGAAGCTTCTCCATCGCTCTTCCTCAAAGGGGCTGCGGGAAATTTCCTTTATGTCATAATAGAATACACGTCGATGAAATGCTATGTTGAATTGAGTCGGAAATTTTGATCAAAATAGCAGTATCGATACAACGAAAAAACGCGGACGGCATGTCGGCACGCTGCCGATCTGCCGAAGACCTGACTAGGAGGTACTATGAAACTACTGGGGATGACCGCTGCGGCGGTGTTGGTAACGGTCGGGGTGGCCGGTGCCGAAGAGGTCCATGTCTATAACTGGTCCGACTATATCGACGAGTCGCTTCTGTCGAAGTTCGAGGAAGAGACAGGCATCAAGCTGGTCTACGACGTGTTCGATTCGAACGAGATTCTGGAGACCAAGCTGCTTGCCGGGGAGTTCCGGCTACGATGTCGTGATGCCGACCGGAAGCTTCCTGCAACGGCAGATCAAGGCCGGCGTGTTCCAGAAGCTCGACAAGTCGAAGCTGCCGAACATCACGAACATGTGGGACATGGTGGCCGAGCGGACCTCGAAATACGATCCGGGCAATGAATATTCCGTCAACTACATGTGGGGTACGACCGGGATCGGCATCAACGTCGCGAAGGTCAAGGAAGCGCTGGGTGACGATGCGCCCGTCAACTCGCTCGCCCTGATCTTCGATCCGAAGAACTTGGAAAAGCTGTCGAAGTGCGGCGTGCAGATGCTCGACGCGCCGACCGAGATTATTCCGGAAGTGCTGAAATATCTTGGTGAGGACCCGGACGCGCAGGACTACGAGACGATTGCCAAGGTCGAGCCCGTGCTGACGGCGTTGGCGCCCTATGTGCAGAAGTTCCATTCGTCCGAATACATCAACGCGCTCGCCAATGGCGACATCTGCGTGGCCTTCGGCTGGTCCGGTGACGTGCTTCAGGCCCGCGACCGGGCGGCGGAAGCCAACAATGGGGTGGAGATCGAATACCACATCCCGAAGGAAGGTGCGCAGATGTGGTTCGACCAGATGGCGATCCCGGCCGATGCGCCGAACCCCGAGGCGGCGGAGAAGTTCATCAACTTCATGCTGGATGCGCACAACATGGCCTTAGCGTCGAACTACGTCTACTACGCCAACGGTAACAAGGCGATCGCAGGAGTTCCTGAGCGAGGACGTGATCGGCGATAAGGCGATCTATCCTGACGATGCGACGATGGCGAACCTCTACACTTGGTCGCCCTGGGATCCGAAGGTGAACCGCGCAGGTCACCCGGCTCTGGACCAAGATCAAATCCGGAACCTGACCCCGGACCGCACCATCGCCCCGCGCCGCCACGGCGCGGGGTTTTTCACGATCAGACGAGGATATCATGGCCCAGCCCGCCAACCGCCCGGTCTTTGCGCCCTGGGCCGATCCCAATGAAAAGCCTCTGATCCGGTTTCAGAATGTCACCAAGAAATTCGGTGAGTTCACCGCGATCGACGACATCACGCTGGACATCTTCCAGCGCGAGTTCTTCGCGCTTCTGGGGCCGTCGGGCTGCGGCAAGACCACGCTGATGCGGATGCTCGCGGGGTTCGAGGCGCCGACCAAGGGCAAGATCCTGCTCGACGGCGTCGACCTCGCGCCGATCCCGCCGAACAAGCGGGCGACGAACATGATGTTCCAAAGCTACGCGCTGTTTCCGCATCTGTCGGTTTGGGACAATATCGCCTTCGGTCTGAAGCGGTCCGACATGCCGAAGGACCAGATCCCCGTGCGGGTCGAGGAGATGCTGCGCCTCGTCCGGCTCGACAAGTTCGCCAAGCGCAAGCCGCACCAGATTTCCGGCGGCCAGCGTCAGCGGGTGGCGCTCGCCCGTTCGCTCGCCAAGGCGCCGAAGCTTCTGCTGCTGGATGAGCCCTTGGGCGCGCTTGACAAGAAGCTGCGGCAGGACACGCAGTTCGAACTGATGGATATTCAGGAAAAGACCGGCACCACCTTCGTGATCGTGACCCACGATCAGGAAGAGGCGATGACGGTGGCGAGCCGGGTGGCGGTGATGGACAACGGCCGGATGATCCAGGTCGATACGCCCGACAAGATCTACGAGATGCCGAATTCGGTCTATGTCGCGGATTTCATCGGCGATGTGAACATCATCGAGGGGGCCGTTGCGGCGCAAAATGGCGACAAGGCCGCGATTGCCTGGGCCGAGGGCCAGCCGCCGATCAACGCCACTCCGGCCAGTTCGCTTTCCGTCGGGACCAAGGTCCATTTTGCGATCCGCCCAGAGAAGGTCGCGATCGCGAGCGAGAAACCCGAAGGCCGCGCCAATGTGATCGCCGGCAAGGTCCATGACATCGCCTATCTCGGCAATATCTCCACCTACAAGGTCGAGCTCGCCGGCGGGCAGATGATCAAGGCGCAGGTCGCCAATGAACGGCGCCTCTCGCGGCGCAATATCACCTGGGAAGACGATGTCTGGCTGTCCTTCACGGATACCGCCGGCGTCGTTCTTCTGACCTGAGGGGGGCGGAGCGATGACCAACCTGCGCCGCCTTGTCCTGATCCTCACGCCCTACACATGGTTGATCTTCTTCTTCCTGATCCCCTTCGGGATCGTCCTGAAGATATCGCTGTCGGATTACGCGCTCTCGATCCCGCCCTATACGCCCCAGATCGACCTCGCGCAGGGCTGGGCGGGGATCAAGAGCTTCTTCAGCGGCCTGGACTTTGAGAATTTCACCTTTCTCGCGTCCGATGCGCTCTATTACACCGCCTATCTCTCCAGCCTGAAGATCGCGGCGATCTCCACCCTCCTGACGCTGCTTATCGGATACCCCATCGCCTATGGCATGGCGCAGGCGCCGGACGAATGGCGCCCGACCCTGATGATGCTGGTGATCCTGCCGTTCTGGACCTCGTTCCTGATCCGCATCTACGCCTGGATCGGCATCCTTCAGAACGAAGGCTTCCTCAACCAGTTCCTGATCTGGACCGGGCTCATCGACACGCCGCTGGCGATCCTCAACACCCCGGTCGCGGTCTATATCGGCATCGTCTACGGCTATCTTCCGTTCATGATCCTGCCGATCTATTCGGCGCTGGAAAAGCTCGACGGGTCGCTGATCGAGGCGGCGGAGGACCTTGGCTGTTCCAAGGCTTCGGCGTTCTGGCTCGTCACTGCGCCATTGTCGCGGCCGGGGATCATCGCGGGCTGTTTCCTTGTGTTCATCCCGGCGCTTGGCGAGTTTGTCATCCCCTCGCTTCTCGGCGGCACCTCGACCCTGATGATCGGCAAGACGCTTTATGAGGAGTTCTTCTCGAACCGCGACTGGCCGGTGGCCTCGGCGGTGGCGGTCGTGCTGTTGCTGATCCTCATCATCCCGATCATCCTCTTCCAGAAGAACGAAGAAAAGCAGCGGGAGGCCGGCCGATGAACCGCAGATTTTCATGGTTCAACGCGACCTCGCTGACCTTCGGCTTCGCGTTTCTCTACCTGCCGATCCTGATCCTCGTCATCTATTCCTTCAATTCGTCGAAGCTGGTGACGGTCTGGGCGGGATTTTCGACCAAATGGTATGGCGAGCTTTTGCGGGATCAGGCGTTCCTGGACGCAGCCTGGGTCACGCTCAAGGTCGCGGTCGTTTCATCGACCATCGCGACCGTTCTCGGCACCATGGCGGCCTATGTGCTGATGCGGGCGGGGCGGTTCCTGGGGCGGACGCTCTTCTCCGGCATGATCTACGCGCCTCTGGTCATGCCGGATGTGATCATGGGTCTGGCGTTCCTTCTTCTCTTCATCTCCATCGGGCTTGATCGCGGTGTCCTCACGATCATCCTCGCCCATACGACCTTCACCATGTGCTACGTCTCGGTCGTCGTCTCATCGCGGCTCGTGACCTTCGACAGGTCTCTGGAAGAGGCGGCCCTGGACCTCGGGTGTACGCCGTTCGACGCCTTCAAATCGGTGACGTTGCCGATCATCGCGCCTGCGGTGATCTCGGGTTGGCTTTTGGCCTTCACCCTCTCGCTCGACGATCTGGTGATTGCATCCTTCGCCGCCGGGCCGTCCTCCACCACGTTGCCGATGAAGGTCTTTTCCTCCGTCCGACTTGGTGTTTCACCGCAGATCAACGCGCTTTCGACGATGCTCATCAGCATCGTGACGGTCGGCGTCATCGCCGCCTCGCTTGTCACCAAGCGGCAGATCGCGCGGCAGAAGGCTGACGAACAGGCGGCGGCGCGGACCTGACGGGACTGTCATGAAGCGCATCTACGAGGATTTCGCCTATGGCGACGGCCCGGTGGCGGAGTGCTACTGGGACACGACGATCACGCGGCCCGCCGCGCGCGTCCCGGCCCTGAGGGCGATGTCACGCCGAGATTGCCGTCATCGGCGGCGGCTATACCGGCCTGTCGGCGGCACTGCACCTTGCGCGCGACGCGGGCGCGGATGTCCTGGTGCTTGAGGCAAACGGCATCGGCTGGGGTGCTTCGGGCCGGAACGGCGGCTTCGCCACGATGGGCGGCACGAAGGCGAGCGATGCGACGCTCCACCGGCGCTTCGGCGCCAAGGCGATGGCCGAATGGTACGCCGCGCAGAAGGAAGCCTGCGCTCTGGTTGGCGAGGTCGTCGGGCGCTATGGGATCGACGTGGACGCCCATTCGCACGAAGGCGAGATGTGCCTTGCCCATCGCCCGCAGGATTTCGCGGCGTTCCGGGCCGAGGCGGGGGAGCTTTCACAAGTCTACGGCGTCAAGGTCGATGTGCTAAGTCGCGCGGAACTGGTCGCCGAGGGCATGGCGGGGCCGGAGTTTCACGGCGGGCTGCGCCTGCCCGTCGGCTTCGCGCTCAATCCGCTGAAATACGTCCTCGGCCTCGCCGATGCCGCCCGCGCCGCCGGGGCGCGGATCTTTGAGGATGCCCCGGTTACTTCTGTCGCGCATGAGGGCGGGCTTTACGTCCTGACCACGCCGAAAGGCCGGGTGCGGGCGAAGAAGCTGATCCTCGGCACCAATGGCTATTCGAGCGAGGATATCCCCGGATGGATGGCCGGGCGCTATCTGCCGGCGCTGTCGGCGATCCTTGTAACGCGGGAACTGACGCAAGGGGAGATCGCGGCGCAGGGCTGGTCCTCGACCGGGCTCGCCTATGACACCCGGAACCTGCTGCACTATTTCCGCCTGATGCCGAACGGGCGGTTCCTTTTCGGAGGGCGTGGCGGGACAAGCTCCAGCGCCGAGGCGCTGGCCGAACGGCGGGACATCTTGCGCGCCGATTTCGAGCGCATGTTCCCGGCATGGTCGAAGGTCGAGACGCCGCATTTCTGGTCGGGCTTCGTCTGCCTGACCCGCGACCTCACGCCCTTCGCCGGGCCCATCGGCGACTGGGACAATGCCTGGGCCGGCTTCGCGTGGCACGGCAACGGCGTGGCGCTGGGCACCTGGTCGGGCAAGCTCCTCGCGGGCCTTGCCACGGGGGAACGCAAGGCGCCCGCCTTGATGGCGCCCGCACCGCGGCGCTTCCCCTTCGGGCCCTTGCGGCGGAACCTGTTGCGGCCCGCCTATGCGTGGTACGGCTTGAAGGACCGCTAGTCGACCGGCCGCCGAAGGAGACCGCCATGCCCGTGAAGAACCGCTTCGCCGAATTGCAGCCCGAAATCGCCGCGTGGCGGCGCGACATCCACGAAAACCCCGAGCTTCTCTTCGAGGTGCATCGCACCGCCGGCAAGGTGGTCGGACTTTTGAAGGAGTTCGGTTGCGACGAAGTGGTGGAGGGCATCGGCAGAACCGGCGTCGTCGGTGTCATCAAGGGCCGCACCGATACGAAGGGCCGGGTGATCGGCCTTCGCGCCGACATGGACGCGCTGCCGATCAGGGAACAGACGGGCGTTCCCTATGCCTCGAAGACGCCCGGCCTGATGCATGCCTGCGGCCATGACGGCCATACGGCGATGCTTCTGGGGGCGGCCAAGTACCTGGCGGAGACGCGGAACTTCGACGGCACCGCCGTAGTGATCTTCCAGCCTGCCGAAGAGGGCGGCGGCGGCGGCCGCGAGATGGTCAAGGACGGGATGCTGGAGCGGTTCGGCATCCAGGAGGTCTACGGCATGCACAACATGCCGGGCATTCCCATCGGCGCTTTCGCCATTCGTCCCGGCGCGATGATGGCGGCGGCGGATCAGTTCGACGTGAAGGTGACGGGCAAGGGCGGCCATGCCGCCAAACCGCACGATTGCGTGGATTCGGTGCTGGTCGCCGCGCAGATCGTCGTTGGCGTCCAGTCCATCGCCAGCCGCAACGTCGATCCCCTGAAGGAGGTCGTCGTGTCCATCACCACGGTGAAGACCGAAAGCGACAGCTACAACGTCATCCCCCAGACCGTGACGATGAAGGGCACGGTCCGCACGCTCGACCCCGAGGTGCGCGATTTCGTCGAGGCGCGGCTGAAGGCGCTCGTCGAGGGAATCGCCACGGCGCATGGCGCGGTGGCGGAACTTGACTATCACCGGGGCTATCCGGTGACGATGAACGCGCCCGAGGAAACCGAACACGCCGCGGATGTCGCCCGCGCAATCGCCGGGGCCTGCGATATGTCCATCGCGCCCCTGATGGGGGCCGAGGATTTCAGCTTCATGCTGAACGAACGCCCCGGCGCCTATATCTTCGTCGGCAACGGCGACACCGCGATGGTCCATCACCCGGCCTACAATTTCGACGACGAGGCCATTCCCTTCGGATCGAGCTGGTATGCCGGGATGGTCGAGGCGCGGATGCCCGCGGCCTAGAGGCCAAGTTCGCCGCATCGTTAGCGCGCAGGCCTGCACCGTCATAGAAGTGGTCGAGCAGCGCCTGCATCCTCATCCCGGTCGGCCCGTCCGGATCGGCCGCACGGAAAAGCGTGGCCGAGGAGCGCAGCTTCAGCGCATCGACCGACCCCATGATCGCCTCGGCGCCGATGCCGTCATGCGTCAGAAGCGCATCCGCGCAGGCGTCGAGCCTTTGCCGCAGCACCGGATCGGCGAGATAGGCGCGCGCCTCGGCAAGACCGGCGATGCCGTAGAACCGCGCCGTCGCGGAGCGGCCGAGACTTGCAAGCTGGGGAAAGATGAACCACATCCAGTGGGTCGCCTTGCAGCCCGCCTTCAACTCCGCGAGGGCCGCCGCGTGGCTGCCGGCCTGTGCGTCGTGGAAGCGTGAAAGGCCGGACACACGGCTATCCGCCCGTATGGCTCATGTGCCGTTTCATCTGGCCCGCGACCTTCTGGCGCGAATAGTCGAAATCGTGGCCCTTGGGCTTGCGGGCGATGGCGGCGCGGATCGCCTGTTCCAGCGGTTCATCGCTTTCGCTGGCACGCAAGGGCGCGCGGAGATCGGCATTGTCCTCCTGGCCGAGGCACATGAACAACTCACCCGTGCAAGTCACCCGCACACGGTTGCAGCTTTCGCAGAAGTTATGGGTCAGCGGCGTGATGAAGCCGATCTTCTGGCCGGTCTCCTCAAGCCGCACATAGCGCGCGGGGCCGCCGGTGCTTTCGGGCAACTCGGTCAGCGAGAAGCGTTCGGCCAGCCGCGCACGCAGATCCTTCAGCGGCCAGTACTGGTCGAGCCGCATCTCCTCGCCCATCTCGCCCATCGGCATGACCTCGATGAAGGTCAGGTCGTTATCTTCCCGCGCACACCAGTCGACGAGGCTGAACAACTCCGCCTCGTTGAAGCCCTTGAGTGCGACGGTGTTGATCTTGACCCGCATGCCCGCCGCCTTCGCAGCTTCGATACCGTCGAGCACTTGCGGCAGTTTGCCCCAGCGGGTGATGTCCTGAAACTTCGCGGGATCGAGTGTGTCGAGCGAGACGTTGACGCGCCGGATGCCGCAATCCGCCAGTTCGCCCGCGAAGCGCTTCAGCTGCGAGCCGTTGGTGGTCAGCGTCAGTTCCTTGAGCGCGCCGGTCCCAAGATGCCGCGACATGGCGCGGAAGAAGGTCATGATATCGCGCCGGACCAGCGGCTCGCCCCCGGTGATCCGCAGTTTCTCGACCCCGAGACGGATGAAGGCAGAAGCACAAGCGGTCCAGTTCCTCGAGCGTCAGAAGATCCTTCTTCGGCAGGAACTGCATGTGTTCGGCCATGCAATAAGTGCAGCGGAAATCGCAGCGGTCCGTCACCGAGACGCGCAGATAGCTGATCGGACGGGCGAAGGGGTCGATGAGCGGGGTCATGTCATTCAATCTAGGCCTCCGCGCGCGCAGCGGCAAGGTGGCCTTAGGTCGGGGCGTCGAGGTATTTCGACGCTTCCTTGCGGGCGAAGGGCTTGAGGCGCTGTCCGTGCCGCTCAAGGAAAGCGCGCGTCCGGTCGGGATCGTGCTTGGACAGGTCGCGCAGCCACCAGGCGATGGCCTTCTGGATGAACCATTCGCGGTCGTCGGCCATCGCGGCGGCCCAGCCAAGCACGCGGTCGCGGATCTCCAGGTCTTCGGGTTTCGGGAAGTTCTGCTTGGTCCAGGGCAGCGTGATGACGAGCGCCGCGCGGCGGGTCCAGAAGCTTTCGGCCTTCGTCCAGCCCTCGACCTCGTCAATCCGCGACGGGTCGGCCACCAGCCGCCGTCCGCCCGCGTCGCACACGTGATCGGCGATGGCCCATGCGTCGAAATCCGGCACCCAGGAGGCGATGAGCCGCCAGACCGGCGCATCATCCCTGATCCGCGCCTGCGTCAGCAGTTTCGCGGCAGCAATCCGCGCCTCGTGGATATTGGTCCGCCAGAGCCCATCGGCCAGCGCCACGCGGCCGGGCAGGTCCATCCCGTCACGCCAGCCTTTCGCCAGATCGGTGATGACCGGCACCGGCACGCCGAGATAGGGGCGATCCGCCTTGTGATAGGCAGCGGAACCCGCGGCGCGTTCGGGATCGCCCGCCGCCCGAAGCTCCGCCAGTGCGGTTTCCAGCGTGACGCCCGTCACTCCACCGTCACCGATTTGGCGAGGTTGCGCGGCTGGTCCACGTCCGTCCCCTTCGCCACTGCCGCATGATAGGCCAGAAGCTGCGCCGGGATTGCGTAGAGGATCGGCGCCAGAAGCTCCGGCGCGTCGGGCATCGTGAGCACCTTCCAGGTCCCTTCGCCCGCTTCGCGTGCGCCCGCCGCGTCGGTCATCAGGATGACCTTGCCGTGGCGCGCCATCACCTCCTGCATGTTCGAGACGGTCTTGTCGAATAGCCCGTCTCGGGGCGCGAGGACGACGACCGGCACCATCCGGTCGATCAGCGCGATGGGCCCGTGCTTCAATTCGCCCGACGCATAGCCCTCGGCATGGATGTAGCTGATTTCCTTGAGCTTCAGCGCCCCTTCGAGCGCCAGCGGATACATCGACCCGCGACCGAGGAAGAGCACGTCCTGCGCGTCGGCGACGGCTTCGGCGAGGGCTGCAATCTCGCCCTCGCGGCCAAGCGCCTGATTGACGAGACCGGGAAGGGTGCTCAGACCCTTCAGATGCTCCGTCACCTGCGCATCTGTCAGATGCCCGCGATCGAGCGCGGCCTTGAGCGCGAGAAGCAGAAGCACCGTCAACTGGCAGGTGAAAGCCTTGGTCGAGGCGACGCCGACCTCGATCCCGGCGAAGATCGGCAGCGCCAAGTCGCTTTCGCGCGCGATGGTGGAGGTCGGCACGTTCACGACCGAGACGATCTTGCGCACCTTGTCCTTGGCATAGCGAAGTGCGGCCAGAGTGTCGGCGGTCTCCCCGGACTGGCTGACGAAGAGCGCGAAACTCGCCTTCGGCAGGGGCGGCTCCCGGTAGCGGAACTCCGAGGCGACGTCGACCTCGCAGTTCAGGCCCGCGAGGCGCTCGAACCAGTATTTCGCAGTCAGGCAGGCGTAATAGGCGGTGCCGCAGGCGACCATCGTCAGCCGGTCTAGCCCCGCGAAATCGAGGCTTGCGGGCAGGGCGATGCCCGAGGGCTGCGCATAGTGCTTGATCGCGTCGCCGAGAACGACCGGCTGTTCGGCGATCTCCTTCGCCATGAAGTGCTTGTAGCCCGCCTTCTCGATCCGCGTCTGATCGATCCGGATACGGCTCAACTCGCGGTTGGCGTGGCGGCCCGTGGAATCGTAGATCTCCACCCCGTCGCGGGTGACGAAAGCATGATCGCCCTCCTCGAGATAGGTGATCCGGTCGGTCATCGGCGCCAGCGCGATGGCGTCGGAACCCACGAACATCTCGCCGTCGCCATGCCCGATGGCAAGGGGGGAACCCTTGCGCGCGGCGATCATCAGGTCTTCCTCGCCGTCGAAGAGAAAGAGCAGCGCGAAGGCGCCTTCGAGACGGTCGAGCGTGGCGCGCGCCGCCTCGCGCGGCGGCATCCCCTCGTCCATGTAGTGCCGGGCGAGGAGGGCGACGGTTTCGGTATCCGTCTCCGTCTCGGCGGCAAGCCCGGCCTTGGCCAGTTCGGCGCGCAGGTCGCGGAAGTTCTCGATGATGCCGTTATGCACCACCGCGACGGGGCCGGAACGGTGCGGATGCGCGTTCGTCACGGTCGCCGCGCCGTGTGTGGCCCAGCGGGTATGGCCGATGCCCGACTTGCCCGCCAGCGGGTCGTGCACCAGAAGGTCCGAGAGGTTGACGAGCTTGCCGACCGCGCGGCGGCGGTCAAGCTTGCCGTTGTTCACGGTCGCGATCCCGGCGGAATCGTAGCCGCGATATTCCAGCCGCTTCAGCGCCTCGACGAGGATTGGCGCGACCTCATGGTTCCCGAGAACCCCGACAATACCGCACATTATTGCGTTTCTTTCCGCTGAGAAGTCTTCTTTAGCTTTAACATTTCGAACAATTTCGTTGCCAAGCCCTGCTTGTTGACCTGCCGCGCACGGGCGACCGCCATCGCGTTTTCGGGCACATCCTGCGTAATGACCGAACCGGAAGCCGTCATCGCCCCCGCGCCGACCGTCACCGGCGCCACCAGCATCGTGTCCGAACCGATGAAGGCCCGCGCCCCGATCTCGGTCCGGTGTTTCATCACGCCGTCATAGTTGCAGGTGATGGTGCCCGCCCCGATATTCGCGTGCTCACCCACATGGGCATCGCCCAGATAGGTCAGGTGGCCGACCTTGACGCCTTCATCGAGGATCGAGTTCTTCACCTCGACGAAATTGCCGACATGCACGTCCTCTGCCAGCTCCGCGCCCGGACGCAGCCGGGCGAAGGGACCGACCCGCGCACCACGCGAGATGTGGCAGCCTTCGAGATGGCAGAAGGGCAGGATCTCCGCTTCGGATTCCACGGTCGTATCGGGGCCGAAGATCACGTGCGGCCCGACCACCGTATCGCGGCCGATGACGGTATCATAGGACAGGAAGACAGTCTCCGGCGCGGTCATTGACACGCCGTTGTCCATAGCCTCGGCGCGCAACCGCTCCTGCATCGCGGCCTCGGCGGCGGCCAGGCCCATGCGGCTGTCCACGCCCAAGGTTTCCGTCTCGGGGCAGGTCACGACCTCGGCCGTCATGCCGTTGGCGCGAGCGGCAGCGATGATATCGGTGAGGTAGAACTCACCCGCCGCGTTATCGTCCTTCAATTCGCGCACGAGGCGCGTCAGGATCTTGATGTCAGCACAGATAACGCCGCTGTTGCAAAGGTTTATGAGGCGTTCTTCATCTGTCGCTTCCTTGTATTCGATGATCCGGTAGAGCTGGCCGAGATGGACAACCAGCCGCCCGTAGCGCTTCGGATCGGTCGCCTCGAACCCGAGGACCACCACATCGGACGGTGCCGCCAGCATCGCCTGAAGCGTCTCGGGCCGGATCAGGGGCGTGTCGCCGTAAAGGACGATCACCCGCCCCTCGAACCCGTCGAGCGCCGGCAGCGCTTGCATCACCGCGTGCCCGGTGCCGCGCTGTTCGGCCTGAAGCACCACATCGACGCTCTCGTCCCAGTCCTTGGCGGCCTTCGTCACCGCCGCTGCCGCGTGGCCCGTGACAATCACGGTGCGTTCGGGCTCGACCCCTGAACCCGACCGCATCGCATGGACCAGAAGCGGCGCCCCGGCGATCCGGTGCAGCACCTTGGGCAGGTCGGAGTTCATCCGCGTGCCCTGTCCCGCGGCGAGAATGATGAGCGCTGTGGCCATGTTGCAGCTTTCCTTTGCGTCGCGCCCGTTTTAACCATGGCCCCGGTTGCCGCAAGGGGTTGGGCATCAAACTTCCTTTCGGCAGGTTACATGGGAAACGGTTCATGCGAACGGTGATTTTTGATCTCGACGGAACACTTGCGGATACCTCCGCCGATCTGATTGCCGCCGCCAACGCCTGTTTCCTCGGGATGGGCCTGAATGTGCGGCTGCATCCGATCGATGATGCGCTGACCGCGTTCCACGGCGGCCGGGCCATGCTGCGCCTTGGCCTTTCCCGTCTCGGCCCGGTCGCGGAGGCCGAGGTTGATCGCTGGTATCCCGCGCTTCTTGCGGCCTATGAAGATGGAATCGACCGCGAGACAAAGCTTTATCCCGGCGCGGTCGAAGCGGTGGAGGCGCTCCGTGCCGCAGGTTTCGCCACCGGCATCTGCACCAACAAACCGTCACGTCTGGCAGAGATCCTCATGCGGCGGCTCGGGGTGCGCGGCCTTTTCGGCTCACTCGTCGGGGCCGACACGCTGCCCGTGCGCAAGCCCGATCCGGCGCCCTATCATCTGTCCGTCCGCGACGCCGGGGGCATCTCCGAACGCTCGATCCTCATCGGCGACACCGAGACTGATCGCAAGACCGCCGCGGCGGCCGGTGTTGCGTCCGTTCTCGTGACCTTCGGCCCCGAAGGTGCCGGGATCGCGCGCCTGAAGCCCGAGGCACTTCTTGATGCCTATGCCGATCTACCGGAACTAGCAGAGCGTTTCCTGCCGCTCTGATCAGAAAAAGCGTCCGCAGGCCGGCAGGGTGCGTTCGAATTCGGCCTTCAAGGCATCCGGCGTGAACCGAAGCATGATCCGGTCGGCGACGGTCTGCATGGCGCGCGCCTTGTCCGAGCGTGTTCCCGGGAGGGGCTCAAGCAGTTCTGCCACCGCCGCCCGGCTCTTGACATGCGCGCCGGGTTTCAGCCGCCCCTCGGCTTCGGCGAAATTGCTGGCGAGCGACAGCATCGCCGCGCATTTCAGCCGCGCCGCGTCCTCACCTTCATAGGTGATCGTCGCGGCCGCCGCCGGGGCCGCCGCACCCAGAAATGCGAAAAAGGCGATGATGCGGGGCGACACAGGATATCTCTTGAAACCGGAAACCCGGAAAGGGCCATCCCCGGCGCCGCTTGTCAAGCGACGCATGATTGACCTTCCCCGGCCCACCCGCCAATCTGCCGCGCATGGAGAGATTCACCGGCAGCTTCACCCAGCAGGAGCCGATCCCCGAGGCGGGGATCGCGGCGGCGTTGAACGTGCTCCGCCACGGACGCCTGCACCGCTACAACACCCAAGGCGACGAGATCGCGGAAACCGCGCTTCTGGAAGAGGAATTCGCCGCCTTCACCGGTGCGAGATACTGCCTCGCCGTCGCCTCGGGCGGCTATGCGCTCGGCTGCGCGCTGCGCGCGCTCGGCATCGGTCCGGGCGACCGCGTCCTGACCAACGCCTTCACGCTTGCCCCGGTGCCGGGGGCCATCGCGGCGGTGGGCGCGGAGCCGGTCTTCGTCGAGACGACCGCAGCGCTGACCATCGACATGGACGACCTCGCCGCCAAGGCGCCGGGCGCGAAGGCGCTCCTCCTAAGCCACATGCGCGGCCATATCTGCGACATGGACCGGCTGATGGCCACCTGCGACGCGGCCGGACTGCCGGTCGTCGAGGATTGCGCCCATACAATGGGGGCGGCGTGGAACGGCACGCCCTCGGGGCGCCATGGCGTCGCGGGTTGCTATTCGACGCAGACCTACAAGCACATGAACTCGGGCGAGGGCGGGCTGATCGTCTCGGACGATGCGGACCTGATGGCGCAGGCCATCATCCTCTCGGGCAGCTACATGCTTTATCCCCGCCACCGCGCCGCACCACCGCTCGAGGCGTTCGAGCAGGTGAAGTATGTCACGCCCAACGTCTCCGGCCGGATGGACAACCTACGCGCCGCGATCCTGCGCCCGCAACTCGCCGACCTGCCGCGCCAATGCGCCCGCTGGAACGCGCTCTACCGCGTGCTGGAGGGGGGGCTGAAGAACACGCCCGGCCTCGCGCTCATCGACCGGCCGGAGCACGAAGACTACGTCGCCTCGTCGTTCCAGTTTCTGCTGCCCGACTGGCCCGAAGCCAAGGTCCGCGCCCTGCTTGCCCGCGCCGCCGCGCGGGGGGTGGAGCTGAAATGGTTCGGTGCGAAGGAGCCGCAGGGCTTCACCTCGCGCCATGACAGCTGGCGCTACGCCAAGCCGCAGAGCCTGCCGCAGACCGACCGCATCCTCGCCGGCCTCGTCGACATGCGGCTGCCGCTGACCTTCAGCGAAGAGGACGCCGCGCTCATCGCCCGCATCCTCCGGCAGGAGGTCTCTGCCGTCCATCAGGGCAATGCGGATGTCATCGCCGAAGCCCCGCTCGCCGACTGACGCGCCGCCATCACTTTCTGTCCCGAAATACGCCGGGGGAGGCGCGGCGAAAGCCGTGACGGGGGCAGCGCCCCCTACTTCGTCGCATCATAAAGCGGCACCGTCGAGATCGACATCTTGCCGGACCCTTGTGTCAGTTCGCTGGCATGGGCGAGGTAGATCAACGTGTTGTTCTCCTGGTCGAAGATCCGCGTCACCTTCAGCGATTTGAAGATGAGCGAGGTGCGCTCGGAAAAGATGTTCTCGCCGTCCTTGCTCCGGTCGATGTCGCCCAGGGTGATCGGCCCGGTCTGGCGGCAATCGAGCGCCGAGTAGGACGGGTCCTCGAACCAATTGCCCTGGCTCACGCGGTCGATGATCGAGCGGCTGAAATAAGCGACATGGCAGGTCACGCCCTCGACCTTCGGATCGGGGATCGCCTCGATCACGATGTCGTTGCCGACCCAGTCGACGCCGACCTTGCCGACGACATCGGCACGGGCGGCGGCGGGCAGGGTGGCGAGGAGGGCGAGGGCAAGACGCGGGAACATGGCGGGGTCCTTTCGGTTCGGCATCCGGACGATGCCACAACGCCCCGCCCGCCGCCACGGGTTCCCATGAAACCCGCTTGACCCGACTCGGGGCTTGGCCTTATGAATTGAACACACGTTCATTTCCTTGGGAGGGGCCGCCATGTTCACCGCGTCGATGAAGTTCCACCTCGGCGATGAGGTCGAGGCGCTGCGCGACATGGTCCACCGCTGGGCGCAGGATCGGGTGAAGCCGCTTGCGGCGGAGGTCGACCGGACGAACGAGTTCCCGGCGGCGCTCTGGAAGGAGATGGGCGATCTCGGCCTTCACGGCATCACCGTGCCCGAGGAATATGGCGGCGCGGGGATGAGCTATCTTGCCCATGTCATCGCCATCGAGGAAATCGCGCGGGCGTCCGCGTCGGTCAGCCTGTCCTACGGCGCGCATTCCAACCTTTGCGTCAACCAGATCAAGCTGAACGGCTCCGAGGAGCAGAAGAAGAAATACCTTCCCGGCCTCATCTCCGGCGACCATGTCGGCGCGCTCGCCATGTCCGAGGCGGGGGCGGGGTCCGATGTCGTCTCGATGAAGCTGAAGGCCGAAAAGCGGAACGGCTACTACGTCCTCAACGGCACGAAATTCTGGATCACCAACGGCCCGGATGCCGACACGCTTGTCGTCTATGCCAAGACCGACCCCGAGGCCGGATCGAAGGGCATCACCGCCTTCATCGTCGAAAAGACCATGAAGGGCTTCACGACCTCGAAGCATTTCGACAAGCTCGGGATGCGCGGGTCGAACACCGCCGAACTGATCTTCGAGGACGTCGAAGTGCCGTTCGAAAATGTGCTGGGGCAGGAGGGCAAGGGCGTCCGCGTCCTCATGTCGGGGCTCGATTACGAGCGCGTGGTCCTTTCGGGCATCGGCACCGGGATCATGGCCGCCTGCCTCGACGAGGTCATGCCCTACCTTGCCGAGCGCAAGCAGTTCGGTCAGCCCATCGGCTCGTTCCAGCTCATGCAGGGCAAGATCGCCGACATGTACACCAAGATGAACTCCGCCCGCGCCTATGTCTACGAGGTCGCGCGGTCCTGCGACCGGGGCGAGGTCACGCGGGCCAGGACGCGGCGGCCTGCGTGCTCTATGCCTCGGAAGAGGCGATGACGGTCGCGCATCAGGCAGTGCAGGCGATGGGTGGCGCGGGCTTCATGAACGAAACGCCCGGTCTCCCGCATCTTCCGCGACGCCAAGCTGATGGAGATCGGGGCAGGGACATCAGAGATCAGGCGGATGCTGATCGGGCGGGAACTGATGGGGGCGATGGGGTGATGGCTGATGTATCCAACGCATGACATTCAGCGACAAGTTGTGAAGAGTATGAGAAGGCACGTATTCGAGACTGACCAAATTCACGGGGAATACCTGAGAACCTTTTCCGCAGCGATTCCTATGAGTATGGTGCTTTGTCGGAGTGTCCTAAGAACCTCACCCGTGACTTCCGGCTTGGTGCGATTGATCGCAATGCCAGCTATTGCCGGGCTGTCCGAGCAGATTGTCATGCTTCAGTCGCTGCCACACGCACGCATGTGGTATCGATCGGTGCCTTGTCATGCTGAGCGGTCGCGTGCACTTATGTTAGTCGATCTAAACTGGTCAGCCAAGTACGCAGCAATCGCGACGCCGAACATGATCGTGACCATGCGAGCATTGGTTCGCCAGTTCATACTTCTCGAGCAGATGAGCACGATGAAGACGCTGCTTACTTAGGCGCTGTCCAGAAAGTCAGGACCGGATTGCATTGGCCGATCATGATCTTTGGCGCATCACGTAGATGGTATCGCAGAGTATGCCACTTTTGGTCAGCGTGCTATTAAGCTCTCGGCGCGGTCTCAGATGGCACATCTAGGTTGATCGACGCGATGCGCTGTGTTGTCCTAACCGATCGATCGTCCCGCCCGGCGGAACCCCGGGCAGCGCCCGACCCGCCCCCCCGGGGCGGGCGCTTCTCGCCCACCCTGCGGGCCGGGCGCCGCCCTCCGCGCAATGCACACACGTTTCCGGAGTTCCGATCATGCGCCTGACCTTCCTCCGTCCTCCCCACCTCCGACACGTTCCGCGCCAACCGCGCGGCGCATGAGGCGATGCTCGCGACCATCGCCGAGGCCGCCCAAGTGCCGCCGCCGGGGGCGGGGAGAAATCCCTCGCCCGCCATGTCTCGCGCGGCAAGATGCCGCCGCGCGAGCGGGTGGCGAACCTTCTCGACGCAGGCTCCCCCTTCCTCGAAATCGGCGCGACGGCAGCGCATGGCATGTACCGTGGCGCGGCCCCCGCTGCGGGTCTCATCGCCGGGCATCGGCCGCGTCCACGGGCAGGAGGTCATGGTCGTCGCCAACGACGCCACCGTGAAGGGCGGCACCTACTACCCGATGACGGTGAAAAAGCATCTCCGCGCGCAGGAGATCGCCGAGCAGAACCATCTGCCCTGCGTCTATCTCGTCGATTCCGGCGGCGCCAACCTGCCCAACCAGGACGAGGTCTTCCCCGACCGCGACCATTTCGGCCGCATCTTCTTCAACCAGGCGAACATGAGCGCCAAGGGCATCCCCCAGATCGCCGTCGTCATGGGCTCGTGCACGGCGGGCGGCGCCTATGTCCCCGCCATGTCCGACGTCTCGATCATCGTGAAGGATCAGGGCACGATCTTCCTCGCCGGCCCGCCGCTGGTGAAGGCCGCGACGGGCGAGGTCGTCAGCGCCGAGGACCTCGGCGGCGGCGATGTCCATACGCGGCTGTCGGGCGTCGCCGACTATCTGGCCGAGGATGACGCCCATGCGCTGGCGCTCGCCCGCCGCGCCGTCGTCGCACCTCAACCGCGCGAAGCCGAAGACGGTCGAATGGCAAAGCCCCGAAGACCCCGCCTACGACCCCGACGAGATCTTCGGCGTCGTCCCCGCCGACCTGCGCACGCCCTACGATATCCGCGAGGTCATCGCGCGGATCGTCGACGGCTCCCGCTTCGACGAGTTCAAGCCGCGCTTCGGCGAAACGCTGGTCACGGGCTTCGCGCATGTGATGGGCTGCCCGGTCGGGATCGTCGCCAACAACGGCGTGCTCTTTTCGGAAAGCGCGATCAAGGGCGCGCATTTCATCGAGCTTTGCGCGCAGCGGAAGATCCCGCTGGTGTTCCTGCAGAACATCACCGGCTTCATGGTCGGCCGCAAATACGAGAACGAGGGCATTGCCCGGCACGGCGCCAAGATGGTGACGGCGGTGGCCACGACGGCGGTGCCGAAGATCACCATGCTCGTCGGCGGATCGTTCGGCGCGGGCAATTACGGCATGGCCGGCCGCGCCTTCTCGCCGCGTTTCCTCTGGACCTGGCCCAACAGCCGCATCTCGGTCATGGGCGGCGAACAGGCGGCAGGCGTGCTGGCCACCGTGAAGCGCGACGGGATCGAGCGGGCGGGCGGCACTTGGACGCGCCGAGGAGGAGGCCGAGTTCAAGCGCCCCACGATCGAGATGTTCGAAGAGCAGTCGCACCCCCTCTACGCCTCCGCCCGGCTCTGGGACGACGGCATCATCGACCCGAGGAAAAGCCGCGAGGTGCTGGCGCTCTCGCTCTCGGCCGCGCTGAACGCCCCCATCGAAGAGACGCGCTTCGGCGTGTTCCGGATGTGAGGAAACCCATGCACGACGCGTACACATCCCGTGCACACTCCGTACAGACGCCGTTCCGGCAGCACGAAGGCATGCGCGATGACGCTTGACGAGGCGATGGCCCGGCATCCGGGGGCGCAGACCTTCACCTTCGGCGACAGCCGCGCGCTCTGCGACGCGCTTCTGGCGCTTGTCCGCTCCGGCGCGAAACGCGCGACCTGCGGCGCGCTCAGGGACTTCACCGATGGCGGCGAGGCGCTGCCCGTCAGCGGACGCCGCGACATCGCGCTCGACTGGGACGGCAACCCGGCGCTCGTGATCGAAACCACCGAAGTCACGATCCGCCGCTTCAGCGACGTGGACGCGGATTTCGCGCTGGCCGAGGGCGAGGACGAGACGCTGGAAGACTGGCGGGCGGGTCATCGCGACTATTTCGGGCGCAATGGCGGCTTCGATCCCGACATGGAACTCGTCTGCGAGCGGTTCCGCCTGATCGAGGATTTGGTGCCATGAAAATCTTCTTGCCTCCGGCGGAGGTATTTCCGGCAAGATGAAACTCGATCCGGCTTCTTCATTGTTCAAATACCCCACGGGGGTCCGGGGGTGTGAAACCCCCGGCGCTGACGGAAGGATGACACCGTGTTCGCCAAGATCCTGATCGCCAACCGGGGCGAGATCGCCGCCCGCGTCATCGACACCTGCGCCAGGCTCGGGGTGCGGACGGTCGCGGTATATTCCGATGCCGACGCCTCGGCCCGCCATGTCGCGATGGCGGAGGAGGCCGTGCATATCGGTGCCCCCGCCCCGAAGGACAGCTATCTGAAGGGCGACACGATCATCGCGGCGGCGAAAGCGACGGGGGCGGAGGCGATCCATCCCGGCTACGGCTTTCTCTCCGAGAACCCCGATTTCGTCGATGCGGTCGAGGCGGCGGGCCTCGTCTTCATCGGCCCCTCGGCGCAAGGCGATCCGGGCGATGGGCCTCAAGGATGCTGCCAAGGCGCTGATGGAAAAGGCGGGCGTGCCGGTCGTGCCGGGCTATCATGGGCGCAACCAGGACCCCGAGCATCTGGCGGGTGCGGCCGAGACGGTCGGCTACCCGGTGCTCATCAAGGCCGTCGCGGGCGGCGGCGGCAAGGGGATGCGTCTGGTGGAGCGACCGGAGGAGTTCGCGGAAAAGCTCGAAAGCGCGCAATCCGAGGCGCGGACAGCTTTCGGCAACCCCGCCGTCCTGATCGAGAAATTCGTCCAGAAACCGCGTCATATCGAGGTGCAGGTCTTTGGCGACGGCATCCGTGCGGTGCATCTTTACGAACGCGACTGCTCGCTCCAGCGCCGCCACCAGAAGGTGATCGAGGAAGCGCCCGCACCCGGCATGACGCCGGAAATGCGCGCGGCGATGGGGCAGGCGGCGGTGCGGGCCGCCGAGGCCATCGGCTATTCCGGCGCGGGAACGGTGGAATTCATCGTCGATGCCTCCGACGGGCTTCGGCCCGACCGCTTCTGGTTCATGGAGATGAATACGCGCCTTCAGGTCGAGCATCCGGTGACCGAGGCCGTGACCGGCATCGACCTCGTCGAATGGCAGCTCCGCGTGGCGAGCGGAGAAAGCCTGCCTGCGTCGCAGGAGGATATCCACCTGAACGGCCACGCCTTCGAGGCGCGGCTTTACGCCGAGGACGTTCCTGCGGGCTTCCTGCCCGCGACCGGCACGCTCGCCCACCTGAAATTCCCCGAAGGCGCGCGGGCCGAAACCGGCGTCAGGCCCGGCGACACCATCAGCCCGTGGTATGACCCGATGATCGCCAAGATCATCACCCACGGGCCCACGCGCGCCATCGCGCTGACAAAGCTCACGGCGGCGCTCGAGGCGACCGAAGTCGCGGGTTCGGTGACCAACCTCGCCTTCCTCGCCGCGCTCTCCCGGCATGAGGGCTTCGCCGCGGGGGACGTGGATACCGGGCTGATCGCCCGCGATCTCGATGCGCTGACCGATGTCGCCCCGGCGGATATGACGGTGAAGGCGCTCGCAGCGCTTGGCGCGGCGGGGCTGGCCGAGGGCGGCGGCAGTTTGGCCGGTTTCACTCTCTGGCAGCCGCTCCGCCGCTCGGTCCCTCTCGAGGGTGTCGAAGCGGTCGTCGAGGTCATGGCGCCCGACCGGGCGCGGGTACAGTATCGCTGACGAGACTGCGGAGTGCTTCCTTCGCGGGGGCCAATGGTGGGTCGATGGCCAGCCTTCGGGCGCGCGGATCGTCCTCACGCCGGGCCTCGTCAGCATCTTCGGGCGCGGCGCGCATCATTTCCACCTGACCGACCCGCTCGCCCGGCAGGCCGACGCGGCGGGCGGGGGGCTGACGCTGTCGCCCATGCCCGGCCTCGTGAAAGCTGTCTTCGTCAAGGCCGGGCAGGCGGTAAAAGTGGGCGACCGGCTTGCCGTTCTGGAGGCGATGAAGATGGAGCACACGTTGACCGCTGCGCGCGACGGTATCGTCGCCGAGGTGCTCGTCGCGGCCGGCGCGCAGGTCGAAGCGGGTGCCGCGCTTGTCCGGCTGGAGGAAGAGGCATGATCCGCCTCCACCACGTTCCCTTCAGCCGATCGTTCCGGATCCTCTGGCTGATGACCGAGATGGGCCTCGATTTCGAGATCGCTGAATACTCGATCACGGACGGCTCGCTCCGCCGTCCCGACTATCTGGCCAAGTCGCCCGCAGGCAGGGTGCCCGCGCTCGAGATCGACGGGATCACCCTCTTCGAGAGCGGCGCGATCACCGAATATCTCTGCGAGACGCGGCCCGCGCATGGCTTCGGTCGCGCGCCCGGCCATCCCGAACGCGCGGCCTATCTCGAATGGATCCACTATGCCGAGACGATGGCGCATCTCATCGCCAACCTGAACCTCCAGTGGGTCTTCCTCCGCGATCCATCGATGCGCTCGCCGACGCTGCTGAAGCTCGACACGCGCCGTCTGGCCCTGACGCTTCAGCCGCTGGAGGTCGCGATGGCGTCGCGGGACTACCTGCTTCCCGGCGGTTTTTCCGGCGCCGATACAATGCTTGGCTACAACCTTCTGGCGGTGCCCCATTTCGTGCGGCTCGACCCCTTCCCGAACCTTCGCGCCTATATCGCGCGATCGGCTGCGCGTCCTGGGTTCGTGGCGGCGCGGGCGCGGGACGGGGAGCAGCGGTTCTACAGCCAGGACTTCTATGAGGTCGCCGATGCCTGATTTCGTCGAAATCGTCGAAATGGGTCCGCGCGATGGGCTTGCAGAACGAAAAGCGGATCATCCCGACGGCAGAGAAGATCGCGCTGGTCGATGTTCTGAGCCGCGCCGGGTTCCGCCGTATCGAGGTGGCGAGCTTTGTCAGCCCGAAATGGGTGCCGCAGATGGCCGACAGCGGCGCGGTCCTTGCTGGGATCAGGCGTGCGCCGGGCGTTCGCTACGCTGCGCTCACGCCCAATATGAAGGGGTATGAGGCCGCGAAGGCGGCGAAAGCCGATGAGGTGGCGATCTTCGCTTCGGCCTCCGAAGGATTTTCGAAGGCCAATCTCAACTGCACCATCGCCGAAAGCCTCGACCGCTTCCGCCCGGTGGCCGCGGCGGCGAAGGCCGATGGCATTCCGGTCCGGGGCTATGTCTCGGTCGTCACGGATTGCCCCTATGATGGCAGGGTCGCCCCAGAGGCCGTGGCGCAGGTGACGGCGGCCTTGCGCGATATGGGATGCTATGAGGTGAGCCTCGGCGACACGATCGGGCAGGGACGGCCCGAAACGATCGACGCGATGCTGATTGCCGTGCTGGAGGAGATGCCTGCCGTGCGGCTCGCCGGACACTATCACGACACGAGTGGTCGGGCGCTCGCCAATATCGAGGCCTCGCTGGCCCGCGGGCTGCGGGTCTTCGACGCGGCGGTGGGCGGCCTTGGTGGCTGCCCCTACGCGCCGGGTGCGGCAGGTAATGTGGCCACCGGGGCGGTTGCGGCGCGGCTCGCTGACTTGGGATATGAAACGGGATTGGATGCCGGGGTTCTCGCCGAGGCTGCGGCCCTGGCGCAATCCATGCGGGGGTAGGAAATGTACGAAACGATCCGGATCGACTGCGACGAACGCGGCGTGGCCACGCTCACGCTCAACCGGCCCGAGAAGCACAATGCGATGTCTTCCGCGATGATCGGTGAACTGACCGGCGCGGCGGAGCGGCTGTCCCGCGATCCGGCGGTGCGCGTTGTCGTGCTGACCGGAGCAGGCAAGAGCTTTTCCGCCGGGGCCGACCTTGGATGGATGCGCGAGCAGGTGGAAGCCGACGGCGCGGCACGGGCGCGGGAAGCCAAGAAGCTTGCCATGATGCTGAATACGCTCAACCTGCTGCCGAAGCCTTTGATCGGTCGAGTGCAGGGCAACGCCTTCGGCGGCGGCATCGGCCTGATGTCGGTCTGCGATATCGCGATTGGTGCGGCCACGGCGCGTTTCGCCCTGACCGAAACGAAGCTCGGCCTGATCCCGGCGACAATCGGCCCCTATGTCCTCGCCCGCATGGGCGAGGCGATGGCGCGCCGGGTCTTCATGTCGGCGCGCCCCTTCGCGGCCGAGGAGGCGGTTACGCTTGGCCTTCTGGCGCGCGCCGTCGAACTGGAAGACCTCGACAACGCGGTCGAGGCCGAAGTCGCGCCCTACCTCAGCTGCGCACCGGGGGCTGTCGCCGAAGCCAAGGCGCTGGCCCGCAGGCTCGGCCCGCCCATTGACGAGGCCGTTATTGCGAGGACCATCGAGGCGCTTGTGCGGCGTTGGGAAAGCGCCGAGGCGCGGGACGGGATCGCCGCATTCTTCGACAGGGGCAAGCCGAGCTGGGCGCAATGATCCCGTCCAGGTCGATCGGGCGCCTCGGCGCGCAAGAACTCTAGCCGATTGCGCAAATATTTCCGGCATATTAGGCGTTGCTGCACCGCGGATTCCGCGCCGCGTTCGGTTGACCATGTCCGGGCCGCGGAGTAAACGAACGATAGCCAATCGACGCGCGGCCCCGGCGGGCGCCATACGAAGGAGCCGATCCTTGGACATTCTCTTGCGCGAATACCTGCCAATCCTGATCTTTCTGGCGATTGCCATCGGCCTCGGCCTCGTGCTGCTTCTGGCCGCCGCGATCCTTGCGGTGCGCAATCCTGACCCGGAAAAGGTCTCGGCCTACGAATGCGGCTTCAACGCCTTCGACGATGCGCGGATGAAGTTCGATGTGCGATTCTACCTCGTCTCGATCCTCTTCATCATCTTCGACCTCGAGGTGGCGTTCCTGTTTCCCTGGGCGGTCGCCTTCAAGGATGTGAGCATGGTGGGCTTCTGGTCGATGATGGTCTTCCTCGCCGTCCTGACGATCGGCTTTGCCTATGAATGGAAGAAGGGGGCGATGGAATGGGCGTGATGACAGGTGCAAACACCGCCGGTGGAGACCGTGAGGTCGCGACCCAGGTCCTGAACCGCGAGTTGCAGGACAAGGGCTTCCTGCTGACCACGACCGAGGACATCATCAACTGGGCGCGGAACGGCTCCCTGCACTGGATGACCTTCGGACTTGCCTGCTGCGCGGTCGAGATGATGCACACCTCGATGCCGCGCTACGACCTCGAACGTTTCGGCACCGCGCCGCGCGCCAGCCCGCGCCAGTCCGACCTGATGATCGTCGCGGGCACGCTGACCAACAAGATGGCCCCGGCGCTGCGCAAGGTCTACGACCAGATGCCCGAGCCGCGCTACGTGATCTCCATGGGCTCCTGCGCCAATGGCGGCGGCTACTATCACTACAGCTATTCCGTGGTGCGCGGCTGCGACCGGATCGTGCCGGTGGACATCTACGTCCCCGGTTGCCCGCCGACCGCCGAGGCGCTGCTCTACGGCATTCTCCAGTTGCAGCGGAAGATCCGCCGCACCGGCACGCTCGTCCGCTGAGGAGGGAAGACATGTCCGAAGCCCTGCAAGAGCTTGCCGCCCAGATCGAGCTGAAGCGCCCCGATGACGTGGTTGTCGCGCGACATCGCGTTTGGCGAACTGAACGTCACGGTGGCGCTTGCAGCGCCTCGTCGGTTTCGTCGAATTCCTGCGCGCCGACCGCAATTGCCGGTTCTCGACGCTGATCGACATCACGGCCGTCGATTACCCCGAGCGCCCCGCGCGGTTCGATGTCGTCTACCACTTCCTGTCGATGTACCAGAACGCCCGCATCCGGGTGAAGGTCGCCGTGCGGGAAGAGGATTTCGTGCCCTCGATCATCGACATCCACCCCTCGGCCAACTGGTTCGAGCGCGAGGTCTACGACATGTTCGGGATCATCTTCTCGGGCCATCCAGACCTGCGCCGCATCCTCACCGACTATGGCTTTCGCGGGCATCCCTTGCGCAAGGATTTCCCGACCACCGGCTATACCGAGGTCCGCTATGATGAGGCGCTGAAGCGCGTCGTCTACGAGCCCGTAAATCTCACCCAGGAATACCGCCAGTTCGATTTCATGAGCCCGTGGGAAGGCGCACATTACATCCTTCCCGGCGATGAGAAGAAGGCGTGATCTGAGGAATGGTTGTTCAGTCTTCTCCACGGATGAGACCGCAGACCGCCGCGCCGGTGCGTCGGGCCGTGCCCCCAACGCTCATGTTCGGCGTTGGCGCGCCGAAGTGCGGAACGACCTGGATGCACCGCTACCTGGCGGCGCATCCAGATTGCCATTTTCGCGCGCTGAAGGAGCTGCACTATTTCGACACGCTGTATGATTTCGGCTTTGACTGGATGCTGGAGCTCCTACACAAGCGCATCGAGAATCTCGAAATCTACGCGCTGAACCAGCAGGGCGAAGAGCGCGAAAGAAGCCTTCGTGAACTGGTGGATTCCCGCGACTACCTGCAACTGGTGAAACAGAGGGTTGATGACCGCTTCGGGTACGCGCAATTTCTGCTTCACGGCAAAGGCGCCAAGAGGCTGGTGGGCGATATCACACCCGCCTACGCGCTGCTGCCAACGAAAGTGTTGCACGAAATGGCGGGGATGACCGCCCAGACGCGCTTTGTCTATCTGGTGCGCGAACCGGTGTCCCGCCTCTGGAGCCATATTCGGATGGCAGTCGAGCACGAAAAGGGCGATCCGCTGGATTTTGATCGTCGGTCGCAGGAACTTATGGCGGACGAGCTTGCCGGGAGATGCGACCCCAAGCGCCCGCTCATAGTCTATTCTGACTATGCCGGAGTGATCACGCGGCTCACCGAGGCCGTTCCCGCAGAGAGGCTTCTGGTGATGTGCTATGAACATCTCCTCACCCGGCAGGGCGTCCGCAAGCTGTGCAAATTCCTGAACATCCGCCACCTCGAGGCGGATTTGAACAAGGCGGTCAACGCGGGTATTGGTGCGCCGCTACCCGATGAGCTTCGTGCCGAAGCGCGGCGTCAACTCAGGCCGCAGTACGAATTCGCGGCGAAGTATTTCAAGCATCTGCCCGACAACTGGCAAAAGACGATGAGCGAGGGGTTCGCATGATGGATGGCACTTTCGACGACGCGCTGACCGGCGAACAGCAGATCCGCAACTTCAACATCAACTTCGGCCCGCAGCACCCGGCGGCACACGGCGTTCTGCGCCTCGTGCTGGAGCTGGACGGCGAGATCGTTGAACGCTGCGACCCGCATATCGGCCTTCTCCATCGCGGCACCGAGAAGCTGATGGAAAGCCGGACCTATCTCCAGAACCTGCCCTATTTCGACCGGCTCGACTATGTCGCGCCGATGAATCAGGAACATGCCTGGTGCCTGGCCATCGAACGGCTGACGGGCACGCCCGTGCCGCGCCGCGCCTCGCTGATCCGGGTGCTTTTCTCGGAAATCGGCCGTGTCCTGAACCACCTGCTCAACGTCACCACGCAGGCGATGGACGTTGGCGCGCTGACCCCGCCGCTTTGGGGCTTCGAGGAGCGCGAGAAGCTCATGGTCTTCTACGAGCGCGCCTGCGGCGCACGGCTTCACGCCGCCTATTTCCGCCCCGGCGGCGTGCATCAGGACCTGCCGCCCGAACTGATCGACGATATCGACCAATGGGCCGACGAATTCCCCAGGGTGATCGACGATCTCGACGGGCTTCTCACCGAAAACCGCATCTTCAAGCAACGCAACGCCGATATCGGCGTGGTGACCGAGGAGGATGCGCTGACCTGGGGCTATTCCGGCGTCATGGTGCGCGGGTCCGGCATGGCCTGGGATCTGCGCCGCGCCCAGCCCTATGAGTGCTATGACGAGTTCGACTTCCAGATCCCGGTCGGCAAGAACGGCGACTGCTACGACCGCTACCTCTGCCGGATGGAGGAGATGCGGCAATCGACCTCGATCATCAAGCAGGCCTGCGCGAAGCTGCGCGTAGAACCGGGTGAGGTCCTCGCACGCGGCAAGCTGTCGCCGCCGAAGCGGGCCGAGATGAAGCGCTCGATGGAGGCGCTCATCCATCACTTCAAGCTTTACACCGAGGGCTTCCACGTGCCGGCGGGTGAGGTCTATGCCGCGGTCGAGGCGCCGAAGGGCGAATTCGGCGTCTACCTTGTCGCCGATGGCAGCAACAAACCCTACCGCGCCAAACTCCGCGCGCCGGGCTATCCGCACCTGCAAAGCATCGACTGGATGGCCAAGGGCCACATGCTCGCCGATGTCGCCGCCATCATCGGCACGATGGATATCGTTTTTGGGGAGGTGGATCGGTGAGACCTCTTGCTGCTCTTGCCGTCTCGCTTGCAATTGGCACCTCCGCAAACTCGACAGAGGTAGGTGTGGTTGAGCATTGTGTCCGGGTGTCTGAGTACATCCAAGCGCTTGGTTTAGCTGCCACCGTTGGAGGCGACGACGTGAGGCGCGCATCCCGAATTGCTGACGAAGCGTCGATTGCCGTCGGGACATCTAAGACGGTGCTTCGGATCGTTGCTGGGCCGAATGCTCAGCATCTGCTTTGGGATGAAGACGATCGTTTCAACGCGTTTGAAATCAAGGCTCGCGACTGCTCTCTCGGATTGAGGACAAATGATGATTGCTCGATGTCGTGGTACATGAAGGAAGTGCGCCCGACCGCTGCTGAATTGCTCGCCGCTTGCGAGAATGACTTCCGAGGGATCAACTAATGCTCCGCCGTCTGTACCACGACCAACCCGCTTCCTTCGCCTTCACGCCCGCGAACCTCGCCTGGGCGAAGGGGCAGATCACGAAATATCCCGAGGGCCGTCAGGCCAGCGCCATCATCCCGCTTCTGTGGCGCGCGCAGGAGCAGGAGGGCTGGCTCTCCCGCGCCGCGATCGAGCATATCGCCGACATGCTCGGCATGGCCTATATCCGGGCGCTGGAAGTCGCGACGTTCTACTTCATGTTCCAGCTGCAACCCGTTGGCTCCGTTGCGCATATCCAGATCTGCGGCACCACGTCCTGCATGATCTGCGGCGCCGAGGATCTGATCCGCGTCTGCCGCGAAAAGATCGCACCGACGGCGCATACCCTCTCCGCTGATGGCAAGTTTCAGCTGGGAAGAGGTCGAATGCCTCGGCGCCTGCACCAATGCGCCGATGGCGCAGATCGGCAAGGATTACTACGAGGATCTGACGGCCGAGGGCTTCGCGCAGCTTCTCGACGACCTGGCGCTCGGGCAAGGTGCCGGTGCCGGGGCCGCAGAACGGGCGCTATGCGTCCGAGCCGCTCAAGGGCCTGACCAGCCTCAAGGACTTCGAAGTCCGGCCGCAGGCAATACAACGCCTCGGTGCAGCGTGCGGTCGATCTTGGCGACACGATCAAGCGCATCGACGGGACCGAGGTGCCGCTTCTGACGCCGTGGCTCGGCAAGGCCGCCTCCGCGACTGCCGCGAGAGGCAAGCCGAAGGAGCCGAAGCCGTCGAAAGGCGCGCCCGCCGACGCGACCGGCGTCACCGTGCAGGAGGCGCGGGCCGTTTCCAAAGGGTCGCCGAAACCATCGCCGGCGGCAAAGCCGACGACCGGCAAGGCCGCGTTGGGAAACCGGCCAAGCCGCGCGCGCTGAAGGCGCCGCGCAAGTCGGGGGCGGATGATCTCAAGGAAATCAAGGGCGTCGGGCCGAAGCTCGAAGCGCTGCTCAACACGCTTGGCTTCTACCATTTCGACCAGATCGCAGACTGGACCGAGGCGGAACTGGCCTGGGTCGATGACAATCTGGAAGGCTTCAAGGGCCGCGCCAGCCGTGATGGCTGGATCGGACAAGCGAGGACCCTCACTTCGGGCGGACAGACGGAGTTTTCGTCGCGCGTGAAAAAGGGTGACGTGTATTGAACAATTTGAAAGGTGACCGGGCTATGAACGAGAGTGCGAATATGACCTGTCGGCGCAATTCCTGGCTGGCCGCGATCGTGGCGGGTCTGCTGGTCGCCGCCATGCTGTTCTTCGTGGCGCATCACGGGTTCTTCGGGGCGCTTGTCATCGGGGCAGTGGTCTGCGTCTTGCTTGGTTTCTTCCTCATCTGGGCGTTCTGCAAGGATGAGGCCGTCGCGGCGGTCGCCGCCGCGCCCGCGCGTCCGGTCCCCGCGCCGCAGCCGGAGCCGACGCCAGCACCCGAGCCGCTCAGGGCCGCTGCGATGCCCGCCACCGCCCCTGCTGCACCGGCGCAAAGCGAACGCGCACCGGCTGAGGCGGTGACCACCTCGGCGGTGCCCGTAGCCACAAAAGAGACCGCGAAAGCCAAGGCCGCGCCGAAACCGAAGGCCGCGCCGAAACCCAAGGCGGCGGCAAAGGCTGCGCCGAAAGCGGCCGCTCCGAAAGTGGCGGCGCCGAAGGCGCGCACCGGGTCGGCGCTCGATGCCGCGCTGGCCAAGTCGAAGGAACCCGCGAACAAGGCCGGGCCGGAGCTTCTGACCGCGCCGCGCGGCGGCAAGGCGGACGACCTGAAAGAGATCAAGGGCGTCGGGCCGAAGCTCGAGAAGCTTCTGAACGATGTCGGTGTCTGGCATTTCGACCAGATCGCAAGCTGGAAGGCCAAGGACATCGCAATTGTCGATGACAAGATGGAGGGCTTCAAGGGCCGCATCAGTCGCGACGAATGGGTCAAGCAGGCCAAGGTGCTCGCCAAAGGCGGCACGACCGAATTTTCCGCACGTGTCGCCAAGGGCGACGTGTACTGAGAGGCTGAATGACACGGCCTGAGGGCAAGGACCTGACGCTCGCGCGCGAGGCGCGGCTGGTCGCGGTGGTGATCGCGGTCACGATGGTTCTCTGGCTTGGGCTGCAATGGCTCGGTGGACTGTTGGGATGGGATCCGTCCTATGCCTTCCTGTTCGACCTTGCCGCACTGGCCGCGTTCATCTGGGCGTTGGTCGTAACCTGGCGTATCTGGCGGCGAAAGACGCGGCCCGAGGGGATTGAGGACTGACGATGCTGAAAGATCAGGACCGGATCTTTACCAACCTCTACGGGATGCACGACCGCACCCTCGCGGGCGCGAAGAAGCGTGGGCACTGGGACGGGACGAAAGAGATCCTCGCGCGGGGCCGCGACACGATCGTCGATCAGATCAAGGCCTCGGGCCTGCGCGGGCGGGGCGGTGCGGGCTTTCCGACCGGCCTCAAGTGGTCCTTCATGCCGAAGCAGTCGGACGGGCGGCCCTCCTATCTGGTCGTCAATGCCGACGAATCCGAACCCGGCACCTGCAAGGACCGGGAAATCATGCGCCACGATCCGCATACGCTGATCGAGGGCTGCCTCATCGCGTCCTTCGCGATGGGCGCGAATGCCTGCTACATCTACATCCGCGGCGAATATATCCGCGAGCGCGAGGCGCTTCAGGCCGCGATGGATGAGTGCTATGAGGCGGGCCTTGTCGGCAAGAACGCCTGCAAGTCGGGCTTCGATTTCGACATCTACCTCGCCCACGGCGCCGGCGCCTATATCTGCGGCGAGGAAACCGCGCTTCTGGAAAGCCTCGAGGGCCGCAAGGGCATGCCCCGGATGAAGCCGCCGTTCCCGGCGGGGGCGGGGCTTTACGGCTGCCCGACCACGGTGAACAACGTGGAATCGCATCGCGGTCGTGCCGACGATCCTGCGGCGTGGGGCGGACTGGTTCGCGGGCTTCGGGCGGCCGAACAATACCGGCACCAAGCTTTTCGGCATTTCCGGCCATGTCAACAACCCCTGCGTCGTCGAAGAGGCGATGTCGATCCCGCTGAAAGAGCTTCTCGACAAGCATTGCGGCGGCGTGCGGGGCGGCTGGAAGAACCTCAAGGCGGTGATCCCCGGCGGATCGTCCGTGCAGCTTCTCAAGGCCGAGGAATGCGACGACGCGATCATGGATTTCGACTGGCTGCGCGAGCAGAAGTCCGGCCTCGGCACCGCGGCGGTCATCGTGATGGACCAGTCGACGGATGTCATCAAGGCGATCTGGCGGCTGTCGAAGTTCTACAAGCATGAAAGCTGCGGCCAGTGCACGCCCTGCCGCGAAGGCACCGGCTGGATGATGCGGGTCATGGACCGGCTGGTGCGCGGCGAGGCGGAGATCGAGGAGATCGACATGCTTCTGTCGGTCACCAAGCAGGTCGAGGGCCACACGATCTGCGCCCTGGGCGACGCGGCGGCCTGGCCGATCCAGGGGCTGATCCGTCAGTTCCGCGGCGAGATCGAGGACCGGATCAAGGCGCGGAAGACGGGGCGTATGGGCGCGATGGCGGCGGAGTGAGTGGATACTCTGGTGAACAAGAAGTTTGAACTGCACAATCAAACTTGGCGCGTCTCCGTCCCTCGACTGAGACTTTCGCGTCCGGCTCGCATCTTCGCGTCGTATTGGCATCGTCTTGGGACTGGTCTTTCTATACTTCGTCATTGTCCCCTTAGGGTTCGCCGCAAAGGCGGGGAACTGGACAGGCGCTAGAGCTATTGCCATTGCTGATCTTGCTGTTGACGCTTGCTGGCCAGCACTTTGTGTTTCGAATGATCAGCCGGATCAGTACCGGATCGCGGATGCTCCTCATTTTGCGGAAACTGCGAAACTGTTCTTAGTTTACTGGGTGGCTTACTTCGTCATTCTAAGTTTGATTCTACTCAAGTTGGGTGGCGGGGAATGAAAGAGACCCATCACCTCGCCGAACTGAACGTAGGCCGCCTCATCGCGCCCACGGACGATCCGCGTGTGGCGGAGTTCATGGCGGCCCTCGACCGGATCAACGGGCTTGGGCAAGCCGGATGCCGGGATTTGTCTGGATGATGGAGGGCTCGGGCGAGCCGGGGACCGGGAATACCGAGGCGAAGATCGGCGGCGATCCGCAATATGTCTCGAACCTCACCGTCTGGGAGGATGTGGCGAGCCTTGAGCAGTTCGTCTGGAACACCGTCCACCGGCAGTTCTATGAGCGCCGGAAAGACTGGTTCGAGGTTCTGGGCGCGATGCATTTCGTGATGTGGTGGGTGCCTGCGGGCCACAAGCCGACGCTGGAGGAGGCGCTCCATCGGCTCGACCATCTCAAGCGTCATGGCGACAGCGACCATGCCTTTGGCTGGGCGCATCTGAAGGACGCAGAGCTTTGGCGTCAGCGGAACTGTGCCGGGATGGCGGCGGAATGAATGCGGTTATTGCATATCGCGCGCGCCGGAACCCACATCTGCGCCGGGGGCACTCCGCCCCGGAAGGACGCAGGATGAAACGCATTTTACGACTGACGCTGCCGCTCGCGCTGGCCGCTGTCATGGCCACGGGGGCCTCGGCCTCGGCGCTGGAGCCGTTGAGCAAGAACACCTATGTCACCGACCGTCTGATCGCGGCGCGGGTGGCCGACCGTATCCGCAAGACCTGCCCGGACGAGATCGGCGCGCGGATGATCTATGCCTTCAGGCAGGCCTTCGCGTTGAAGGACTGGGCCGAGGATCAGGGTTATAGCGGCGATGAGATCGACCGCTTTCTGAAAGACAAGGTCGAGAAGAGGGCGATCTACGCCAAGGCCGAGGAATACCTCGCGGCCAATGGCGCGACGCCGGACAATATCGCGGGCTTCTGCGCCCTCGGACACAAGGAAGTTGCGGCGAAGTCCATCGCGGGTTCGCTGATCTACGAGAAATAATCAGGCGCGTGGGGCAGGCCCCCGCGCGGGACGTAAAGGACGAGACACATGGCGGATCTGCGCAAGATCATCATCGACGATATCGAAGTCGAGGTCGATCCGAACCTGACGCTCATTCAGGCCTGTGAGCAGGCCGGCGTGGAAATTCCGCGTTTCTGCTATCATGAGCGGCTGTCGATCGCCGGCAACTGCCGGATGTGTCTGGTCGAGGTTGTGGGCGGCCCGCCGAAACCCGCCGCCTCTTGCGCGATGCAGGTCAAGGATCTGCGGCCGGGGCCGAATGGCGAGCCGTCGGCCGTCAAGACCAATTCGCCGATGGTCAAGAAGGCCCGCGAAGGGGTGATGGAGTTCCTCCTCATCAACCACCCGCTCGACTGCCCGATCTGCGATCAGGGCGGCGAATGCGACCTTCAGGATCAGGCGATGGCCTACGGCGTCGATTTCTCGCGCTACCGCGAACCGAAGCGGGCGAGCGAGGATCTGGACCTCGGGCCTTTGGTCGAGACTTGCATGACGCGCTGCATCTCCTGCACGCGCTGCGTGCGGTTCACCTCGGAAGTGGCGGGGATCAACCAGATGGGCCAGACGGGCCGGGGCGAGGATGCGGAGATCACCTCCTATCTGAACCAGACGCTGGATTCGAACCTTCAGGGCAATATCATCGATCTTTGCCCGGTGGGTGCCTTGACGTCGAAGCCTTACGCCTTCACGGCGCGGCCCTGGGAGCTGACCAAGACCGAGACCATCGACGTGATGGATGCGCTTGGGTCCAGCATTCGCGTCGATACGAAGGGCCGTGAGGTCATGCGCATCCTGCCGCGCAACCATGACGGCGTGAACGAGGAATGGATCTCCGACAAGACGCGGTTTGTCTGGGATGGCTTGCGGCGTCAGCGGTTGGATACGCCCTATATCCGCGAGGGCGGCAAGCTCAGGAAGGCGACGTGGCCGGAGGCTTTGGCCGCGGCCGCTGCTGCGATGAAGGGCCGCAAGGTCACGGGGCTGGTGGGCGATCTTGCCCCGGTCGAGGCCGCATTCAGCCTCAGGCAACTGATCGAGGGGCAGGGCGGTTCGGTCGAATGCCGCACCGACGGCGCGAAATTGCCCGCAGGGAACCGGTCGGCATATGCGGGCACGGCGCGAAGTCGAGGATATCGACAGCGCGAAGGCGATCATGCTGATCGGCACCAACCCGCGCACCGAGGCGCCCGTGCTGAACGCCCGCATCCGCAAGGCCTGGAGCCATGGCGCAAAGATCGGCGTGGTCGGACCGGCTGTCGATCTGACATACGACTATTTTCATATAGGTGCGGATCGCGCGGCACTGGTGGGGCTGACATCGAAGCCGCATGAGGATGCGCTTGGCAAGGAGACGCTGGTCATCGTCGGGCAGGGGGCGATCCGCGAGGCGGATGGCGAGGCGGTGCTGGCCCATGCGATGAAATTCGCCGAGATGACGGAATCGAAGCTTCTGATCCTGCACACGGCGGCGAGCCGTGTCGGCGCGATGGATGTCGGCGCGGTGACCGAAGGCGGGCTTGCCGCCGCCATAGAGGGCCCCGAGGTGGTCTACAATCTTGGCGCGGACGAGGTGGAGATCGCGCCGGGCGCCAAGGTCATCTATCAGGGCAGCCACGGCGACCGTGGCGCGCACCGGGCGGACATCATCCTGCCGGCTGCCGCCTATACCGAGGAAAACGGGCTTTTCGTCAACACCGAAGGCCGTCCCCAGCTTGCCATGCGCGCCGGTTTCGCGCCGGGCGAGGCCAAGGAGAACTGGGCGATCCTCAGGGCGCTCTCGGCGGAACTTGGCGCGACGCAGCCCTGGGATTCGCTGGCGCAGCTACGTCAGGCGCTGATCGCGGCGCACCCGCATCTGGGCGCGATCGACGAGGTGGCGGAGAACGCGTGGCAGCCGTTGCCGCTAAAGGCCCCGGCAAAGGCGGATTTCGTGGCGGCGGTCGGGGACTTCTACCTGACGAATCCCATCGCGCGGGCCTCCCAGATCATGGCGGAGGTGTCGGCCATGGCCAAGGCGCGCGCGAGCAAGCCGATGGCGGCGGAGTAAGGGGCGAAGATGATGCGCGGCGCAGCGGTTTCAGGCGTGATGGCGGGCGGCCTCTCGGCGCTCGCGGCCTGTGCCGCGCCCGGCGGCGCGCCACGGCCCGACGCGACCCGGGTGCCGGTCTATCTCGGCGCGGAACCGGTGGGGCTTGGCGACGATCTCTACGGCTTCGCGGTGCAGATCAGGAACCCGCGCGGGCCTGGGGATATCGAAGCCTATGTCACCTGCATGGTGGCGGGCTATGCGCTTCAAAAAGATGCAGGTTTCGTGCGAAAGCTGCGGACGAATGTGCGTCAAGAGGGTGGCGTTTGGATCGCGGATGCTGTTTACAGCATCTCGCCAGCACTGCCCAAGGGGCTGAGGACCATCGACGCGGAAGTGACGGTGGCCGATTGCGCCGAACAGGGCATACCAACGGCATGAGACGGACGGTCTGGGGACACGAGAATGGCTGAATTTCTGGCGACACCTTTCGGGACGTTCCTTCTGATCGCGGTGCAGTGCCTCGGCATCATCGCCTTCGTGATGATCTCGCTTCTCTTCCTCGTCTATGGCGACCGCAAGATCTGGGCGGCGGTGCAGATGCGGCGCGGCCCGAACGTGGTCGGCGCCTTCGGCCTTCTGCAATCGGTCGCGGACGCGCTGAAGTTCGTGCTGAAGGAAATCGTGGTTCCGGCCGGGTCCGACAAGTTCGTCTTCTTCCTCGCCCCGATGCTCTCGTTCGTGCTCGCGATCCTCGCCTGGGCGGTGGTGCCTTTCGATGCGGGCTGGGTCCTGTCGGACATCAACGTCGCCATCCTCTTCGTCTTCGCCATCTCGTCGCTCGAGGTCTACGGCGTCATCATGGGCGGCTGGGCGTCGAACTCGAAGTATCCGTTCCTTGGGAGCTTGCGATCCGCCGCGCAGATGATCTCCTACGAGGTCTCGCTTGGCCTCATCATCATCGGCATCATCATTTCCACGGGGTCGATGAACTTCTCGGCCATCGTCGAGGCGCAGAAGGGGTCTTACGGCCTTTTCAACTGGTACTGGCTGCCGCATTTCCCGATGGTGTTCCTGTTCTTCATCTCGTCGCTCGCGGAAACCAACCGCCCGCCCTTCGACCTGCCTGAGGCGGAATCCGAACTCGTCGCGGGCTTCATGGTCGAATATTCCTCGACCCCCTACCTTCTCTTCATGGCCGGCGAATATATCGCCATCTTCCTGATGTGCGCGCTGATCTCGCTTCTCTTCTTCGGCGGCTGGCTCAGCCCCATTCCCGGCATCGCGGATGGATGGTGGTGGATGGTCGGCAAGATGTGGGTCTTCTTCTTCTTCTTTGCGATGGTGAAGGCCATCGTCCCGCGCTACCGCTACGATCAGTTGATGCGGATCGGCTGGAAGGTGTTCCTGCCGCTCTCCATCGGCTGGGTGGTAATCGTCGCGTTCCTGGCGAAATTCGAAGTGTTCGGCGGCTTCTGGGCGCGCTGGGCGATTGGGGGCTGATCATGGGACCGGCACGCACGACCGACTACACCCGCGCCGCGAAGTACTTCCTGCTGTTCGACTTCCTCGTCGGGTTCAAGCTGGGCTTCAAATACTTCTTCGCGCCGAAGGCGACGCTGAACTACCCGCATGAGAAGGGGCCGCTCTCGCCCCGCTTCCGCGGCGAACATGCGCTGCGCCGTTATCCGAACGGCGAGGAACGCTGCATCGCCTGCAAGCTCTGCGAGGCGATCTGCCCGGCGCAGGCGATCACCATCGACGCGGAGCCGCGCGAAGACGGCTCCCGCCGCACCACGCGCTATGACATCGACATGACCAAGTGCATCTATTGCGGCTTCTGTCAGGAGGCCTGCCCGGTCGATGCCATCGTCGAGGGCCCGAACTTCGAATTCGCGACGGAAACCCGCGAGGAGCTGTTCTACGACAAGGCCAAGCTTCTGGCGAACGGCGACCGCTGGGAAGCCGAGATCGCCCGCAACCTCGAACTGGACGCACCCTACAGATGAATGATGCCTTCCAGAAACTTTTCGCGCAGATGATGGAGCAGGGGCAGGAGATGGCCCGCTCGCTCAACCCTGCCTTGGAGAACTTTTCGGCCGTCGGCCTCGACAAGATGTTCCCGACCATGTCGAAGGACATGCTGGAAATGTGGTTCGGCAAGACCTTCAACCGCGACGGGCTGGATGCCAGGACCCGGCTTCTGGTGACCGTCGCCGCGCTGACCGTGCTTGGCGCGCAGGCCGAGCCGCAGATGAAGCTGACGATCCGCCACGCGCTCGAAGCCGGGGCGACGAAGCGTGAGGTCGCGGAAGTGATCTATCAGATGAGCATGTTCGGCGGCGTGCCCGCCATGACCAAGGCCTTGGAGATCGCGCAGCGTGTCTTCGAGGAGGTTGGTGACAAAGCGGGAGATGACGCATGACGATCGCGGTATTCGCCTTCTACCTCTTCGCCATATCGGCGGTGGCGGCGGGCCTGATGGTCGTTCTGGCCCGGAACCCGGTGCATTCGGTCCTCTGGCTGATCCTCGCCTTCCTCTCCTCGGCCGGTCTCTTCGTGCTGCTGGGGGCGGAGTTCGTCGCGATGCTTCTGATGATCGTCTATGTCGGCGCGGTGGCGGTGCTGTTCCTTTTCGTCGTGATGATGCTCGACGTCGATTTCGCCGAGCTGAAGGGCGAGATGGCGCGCTACATGCCGTTGGGCCTGCTCATCGGCGTCGTGGTGCTGATGCAGCTTGGCATCGCGCTTGGCTCCTGGCAGTCGGCGGATACGGCAGACGCGATGCGCGCCGCGATCACGCCCGAGGGCACGCATAACACCGCCGCCTTGGGGATGCTGATCTATGACCGTTACATCCTGATGTTCCAGCTTGCGGGGCTGATCCTGCTGGTCGCGATGATCGGGGCGATTGTCCTGACCTTGCGCCACCGCCCGAACGTCAAGCGCCAGAACGTGCTCCACCAGATGTGGCGCGACCCGGCCAAGGCGATGGAGCTGAAGGACGTGAAGCCGGGGCAGGGGCTGTAGGCGCCGCCCTTTGAGTGATGCGCGGCCCCGGCACTTTCCGGGGCGGCAACCGAAAAGACGATACGGGGACGATAGACCCGGAGGGACGAGAATGATCGGACTGACACACTACCTTGGCGTTGCCGCCGCGCTCTTCGTGATCGGCATCTTCGGCATCTTCCTCAACCGGAAGAACGTCATCGTCATCCTGATGTCGCTGGAGCTGATGCTGCTGGCGGTGAACATCAACTTCGTCGCCTTCTCGGCCTATCTCCACGATCTCGTGGGCCAGATCTTCACGATGTTCGTCCTGACCGTCGCCGCCGCCGAGGCGGCCATCGGCCTTGCGATCCTCGTCTGTTTCTTCCGCACGCGCGGCACCATCGCCGTCGAAGACGCCAATGTGATGAAAGGCTAAGGGGCCATGGAAACGATCATTCTTCTTGCGCCGCTTCTCGGCTCGCTCATCGCGGGTTTCGGCTGGCGGCTTATCGGCGAGACGGCGGCGATGGCGGTCACGACCGGCATCCTGTTCCTGATCTGCCTTCTCTCTTGGATCGTGTTCCTCGGCTTCGACGGCACAACGCAGCACATCCATATCCTCAATTTCATCCAGTCCGGCACGCTCGACACCGAATGGTCGATCCGGGTGGACCGGCTGACGGCGATCATGCTGATCGTGGTGACGACGGTGTCGAGCGTCGTGCATCTCTATAGCTGGGGCTACATGGCCCATGATGAGAACTGGGGCCATCACGAGCATTACAAGGCGCGGTTCTTCGCCTATCTGTCGTTCTTCACCTTCGCGATGCTGGCGCTGGTGACGGCGGACAACCTCGTCCAGATGTTCTTCGGATGGGAGGGCGTCGGCGTCGCCTCGTACCTCTTGATCGGATTCTACTACAAGAAACCGAGTGCCAACGCCGCCGCGATCAAGGCCTTCGTCGTCAATCGGGTCGGCGATTTCGGTTTCGCTCTTGGCATCTTCGGGCTCTTCTACCTCGTCGACTCGATCCGCATGGACGATGTCTTTGCCGCTGCCCCGACGCTCGCCGAAACCCGGCTCGGTTTCCTGTGGACCGACTGGAATGCGGCGAACCTGCTGGCCGTCCTGCTCTTCATCGGCGCGATGGGCAAGTCGGCACAATTGTTCCTGCACACCTGGCTGCCGGACGCGATGGAGGGTCCGACGCCGGTTTCCGCCCTTATCCATGCCGCGACGATGGTGACGGCGGGGGTGTTCCTCGTCTGCCGGATGTCGCCCTTGTTCGAATACGCGCCCGAGGCGAAGGCTTTCGTCATGTATATCGGCGCGGCGACGGCGTTCTTCGCCGCCACGGTCGGCCTTGTGCAGAACGACATCAAGCGCGTCATCGCCTATTCGACTTGCTCGCAGTTGGGCTACATGTTCGTTGCCGCCGGGGCGGGCATCTATTCGGCGGCGATGTTCCACCTGCTGACCCACGCCTTCTTCAAGGCGATGCTGTTCCTTGGCGCGGGCTCGGTCATCCACGCGATGCACCATGAGCAGGACATGCGGAACTACGGCAACCTCCGCAAGAAGATCCCGCTCACGTTCTGGGCGATGATGATCGGCACGCTCGCCATCACCGGCGTCGGCATCCCGCTGACCTCGATCGGTTTTGCGGGCTTCCTGTCGAAGGACGCGATCATCGAGAGCGCCTGGGGTTCGGGCAACGGCTTTGCCTTCTGGGCGCTCGTCATCGCGGCCCTCTTCACCAGCTTCTATTCCTGGCGGCTGATGTTCATGACCTTCTACGGCACCGAACGCGGCGACCATCACGCGCATGAGCATGCCCACGAAAGCCCGATGACGATGACCGTGCCGCTGGGTGTTCTGGCGCTCGGTGCGATCTTCGCGGGGATGCTCTGGTACAAGCCTTTCTTCGGCGATCACGACCGGATGACCGCGTTCTTCGCGATGCCGCATCACGCCGAGGCGGCGGCAGAAGCCCCGGCGGCCGAGGTTGCGGCGACTGAGGGGGCCACGACCGAGGCGGCAACCGATCATGCCGCAACCACTGAAGCGGTCCCGACAGAGGGTCACGCTGCGGCGGCGGCCCCTGCCGAGGACCATGCGGCCATGGCCGGACATGCGCCGGAAGGCGGCATCTTCATGTCGGAGGCCTCGAATACGGTCCTCGACAACGCCCACCACGCCCCGGCCTGGGTCAAGGTCTCGCCCTTCGTCGCGATGCTGATCGGGTTCTTCACCGCCTGGGTCTTTTACATCCGCGATCCGTCCATTCCCGGACGCCTCGCCGCGCAGCAGCCGATCCTTTACCGCTTCCTTCTGAACAAGTGGTATTTCGATGAGATCTATGACGCGCTTATCGTCGGCCCCGCCAAGCGGTTCGGCGGCTTCCTGTGGAAGAAGGGCGACGGCAACGTCATCGACGGCACGATCAACGGCGTGGCGATGGGCTTTGTCCCGATGCTCACGCGGATCGCGGCGCGGCTTCAGTCGGGCTACATCTTCACCTATGCCTTCGCGATGGTCATCGGCATCGCGGTGCTTCTTCTCTGGATGACGCTCTCGGGGGGCGCGCACTAATGGAAAACCTGCTTTCCATCATCACTTTCGTTCCCCTCGTGGCGGCGGCGATCCTGGCGCTGTTTCTCAAGGGCGACGATCCTGCGGCGCAGAAGAATGCCAAGTGGCTGGCGCTGATCGCGACCACGGTGACCTTCCTCGTGTCGCTCTTCCTGCTTTCCGGCTTCGATTCCGCGGATACTGGCTTCCAGTTCGTGGAAGAGCACAAATGGATCATGGGCCTGAACTACAAGCTGGGCGTGGACGGGATTTCAGTTCTTTTCGTCCTGCTGACGACCTTCCTCATGCCGATCACGATCCTGTCGTGCTGGGAGGTGGACGTCCGGGTCAAGGAATACATGGTCGCCTTCCTGCTCCTCGAGGGGCTGATGCTGGGCGTCTTCGTGGCGCTCGACCTTGTCCTGTTCTACCTCTTCTTCGAGGCGGGCCTCATTCCGATGTTCCTCATCATCGGGATCTGGGGCGGGAAGGAGCGGATCTACGCGGCCTTCAAGTTCTTCCTCTATACGTTCCTCGGTTCAGTCCTGATGCTGGTCGCGATGATCGCGATGTATGTCGATGCCGGGCACGACTGACATTCCGACACTGCTGACGCACCAGTTTTCATCAGCGACGATCAGCGTCTTCGGCTTCCAGATCATCGGCGGCATGCAGACGCTTCTGTGGCTCGCTTTCTTCGCGAGCTTCGCGGTGAAGATGCCGATGTGGCCGGTCCATACCTGGCTGCCCGACGCGCACGTGCAGGCCCCGACAGCGGGGTCCGTGGTGCTGGCGGCGATCCTCTTGAAGATGGGCGGCTACGGTTTCCTGCGCTTCAGCCTGCCGATGTTCCCGATCGCGTCGGCGGAGCTGGCGGGGTTCATCTTCTGGCTGTCGGCGATCGCCATCGTCTACACCTCGCTCGTGGCGCTGGCGCAATCCGACATGAAGAAGCTGATCGCCTATTCCTCGGTCGCCCATATGGGCTACGTCACGATGGGTATCTTCGCGGCGAACCAGCAGGGCGTCGACGGCGCGATCTTTCAGATGCTGAGCCACGGCTTCATATCCGGCGCGCTCTTCCTTTGCGTCGGCGTGATTTATGACCGGATGCACACGCGCGAGATCGACGCCTATGGCGGTCTGGTGAACCGGATGCCCGCCTATGCGCTGATCTTCATGTTCTTCACCATGGCCAATGTCGGCCTGCCGGGAACGAGCGGGTTCGTCGGCGAATTCCTGACGTTGGTGGGCATTTTCCAGGTCAATACCTGGGCTGCCGCCGTCGCCACTTCCGGCGTGATCCTGAGTGCGGCCTATGCGCTCTGGCTTTACCGCCGGGTGGTCCTTGGTGATCTCATCAAGGAAAGCCTGAAGTCGATCACCGACATGACGGGACGCGAAAAGGCGATCTTCGCGCCCTTGGTGGTGATGACGCTTCTGCTCGGCATCTACCCGAGCCTCGTGACCGACATCACCGGGCCTTCGGTGTCGAATCTCGTCTCCGAATATCATGCCGCCCTGCCTGTCGCCGCCGACGCGGCGCAGGTCGCCAGTCACTAAGGACGTAACGCGATGATTTCCGCAGATTTCTCCGCCATCCTGCCCGAAGTGGTTTTGGTCCTCTACGGCATGGCCGCCCTTCTCGGCACGGTCTACACCGGCAAGGATGAGATGACTGGTACGCTGACCTGGGCCACCGCCGCCGTCTTTGTCGGCATCGCCCTTTGGATTGGCGTTTCGGGCAGCGGCGATACGATGGCCTTCAACGGCGCCTTCCTCGACGATGCCTTTTCGCGCTTTGCCAAGGTGACGGTGCTTCTGTCCGCCGCTGCGGTACTGGTGATGGGACAGGACTATGTCGAACGCCGCGGCCTCGGGCGGTTCGAATATCCGCTTCTCATCACCTTTGCCGTCGTCGGCATGATGGTCATGGTCTCGGCGGGCGATCTCATGTCGCTCTACATGGGGCTGGAGTTGCAGTCGCTGTCGCTGTACGTCGTGGCCGCCTTGCGCCGCGACAGTGCGAAATCGACGGAGGCGGGCCTCAAGTATTTCGTCCTTGGCGCGCTGTCGTCGGGGATGCTGCTCTACGGCGCCTCGCTGACCTATGGCTTCACCGGGACGACGCTGTTCACCGGCATCCTTGAGACGATCCAGGGGGAGCATGTCTCTCTCGGCCTTCTCTTCGGCCTTGTGTTCCTGATCACCGGCCTTGCCTTCAAGGTCTCTGCCGTACCGTTCCACATGTGGACGCCGGATGTCTATGAAGGCTCGCCCACGCCGGTCACCGCGTTCTTCGCGACCGCGCCGAAAGTTGCCGCGATGGCGCTTTTCGCGCGGCTGATGCAGGGCGGGTTCGGCGCGGCTTCCGCCGACTGGAGCCAGGTGCTGGCGCTGCTCGCGGTGCTGTCGATGTTCCTCGGCGCCATCGCGGCGATCGGGCAGACCAACATCAAGCGGCTTATGGCTTATTCCTCGATCGCCCATATGGGCTTCGCGCTGGTCGGTCTCGCCTCGGGCACGGCGGAGGGCGTCGAGGCGATGCTGATCTACATGGCTGTCTATGTCGCGATGAACGTCGGCACTTTCGCCTTCATCCTGTCGATGGAAAAGGACGGCGCGCCGGTCACCGACATCGCCGCGCTGAACCTCTATTCGAAGCGGGAGCCGGTGAAGGCGCTGGCGGTGCTGATCCTGATGTTCTCGCTCGCCGGCGTGCCGCCGATGCTGGGCTTCTTCGCCAAGTTCGGGGTGCTGATGGCAGCGGTGAATGCCCAGATGACCTGGCTTGCCGTGGCGGGCGCCGTCGCTTCGGTCATCGGCGCCTTCTACTATCTTCGCATCGTCTACTACATGTATTTCGGCACCGAGACGGATGTGCTCAACACCCGGATGGTTCCGGCGCAGTGGCTCCTGCTGATGGCCTCGGCCACCATCATGGTCGTTGGCGTCGTGAACCTTTTCGGGATCGAAGGGGCCGCTGCGGCGGCTGCCGAAGCGCTTGTCCACTGACCGGGCGTCCGATCCGTTCACCTGGCCCGAGGGCGTGGCGCGCCACGTCCTGACCGAAGTCGACAGCACGAATTCCGAGGCCGCGCGCCTTGCGCCCGGCCTGACCCAGCCGACATGGATCTTCGCCCATCGCCAGACTGCGGCGCGCGGGCGGCGCGGCAGGGACTGGGTCGCACCCGCCGGGAATTTCGGTGCGACACTGGCGATGCGCCCTGCGGGTGCGCCCGCCGAGGCGGCGCAGCGAAGCTTCGTGGCCGCCCTGGCCTTGGCCGATGCGCTGGCGGCTGTGGCCGGGCCGGGAGTGACGATCACGCTCAAATGGCCGAACGATGTGCTGCTGAACGGCGGCAAGGTCGCGGGCATTCTTCTGGAAAGCGCGGGCCAGGGCGGGGCGGTCAGCCACCTCGCCATCGGCATCGGCGTGAACCTGGCGGAGGCTCCGCCTGCGACGGCGCTGGAACCCGGTGCCCATGCGCCGGTTTCGCTGCTGGGCGAGACCGGCATCCGCATCGCGCCCGAGGAGTTCCTCGTGCCTTTGGCCAACGCATTCGACCGTTGGGAGCGCCATCTTCAGACCTATGGCTTCGGCCCGATCCGCACCGCATGGCTTGCCCGCGCGGCCCGCATCGGCCAGCCGATCACCGCGCGCACCGTGAATGAGACGATTGACGGCACGTTCGAGACCATCGCCGAGGATGGCGCGCTGGTGCTCGCCACGCCGCAAGGCCGCCGGACGATCCCGGCGGCGGATGTCTATTTCTGAGGAGGAAGCCGACCATGCTTCTCTGCATCGACACCGGCAATACCAACACCGTCTTTTCGGTCTGGGACGGGACGAAATTCGTCTGCACGCTCCGAACCTCGACCGAGCATCAGCGCACGGCAGACCAGTATTTCGTCTGGTTCTCCACGCTGATGCAACATCACAAGGTGCCCGTGGACATTGACGCCTGCGTCATCTCCTCGACCGTGCCCCGCGTCGTCTTCAACCTGCGCGTCCTCTGCGACCGCTACTTCCACTGCCGCCCGCTCGTGGTGGGCAAGCCCGATTGCGCGCTGCCCGTGGCCCCGCGCGTCGATCAGGGGACGACCGTCGGCCCGGACCGCCTGGTCAACACCGTCGCGGGCTTTGACCGCCACGGCGGCGACCTCATCATTGTCGATTTCGGCACGGCGACGACCTTCGACGTGGTCGATTCCGACGGCGCCTATATCGGCGGCGTGATCTCGCCCGGCGTCAACACGTCGCTTGAGGCGCTGCATATGGCCGCCGCGGCGCTGCCTCACGTCGATGTCACGAAACCGCAATCGGCCATCGGCACCAATACGGTTGCCTGTATGCAGTCAGGCATCTATTGGGGCTATGTCGGCCTTGTCGAAGGCATCGTCCGTCAGATCCGGATCGAACGGGACCGGCCGATGAAGGTCATCGCCACGGGGGGGCTTGCGCCCCTGTTCGATCAGGGCACGGACATTTTCGACAGCGTCGAGGACGATCTGACCATGCACGGCCTTGTGCTGATTGACCGCTATAACCGGGAACTGGAAAACCGATGACGAAAGACCGCCTGATCTACCTGCCGCTTGGCGGTGCCGGTGAAATCGGCATGAACGCCTATGTCTATGGCTACGGGCCGAAGGGGCAGGAACGGCTGATCGTTGTCGATCTGGGCGTCACCTTCGGCGACATGGAATCTTCGCCCGGCATCGACCTCATCATGGCGGATGTCGACTGGCTGGCCGACAATGCCGAGCGGATCGAAGCGATCTTCATCACCCATGCGCATGAGGATCACGTCGGGGCCCTGGGCTTTCTCTGGCCGCGCCTCAAGGCGCCCATCTATGCCCGCGCCTTCACCGCCGCCATTGCGACGATCAAGATGGAGGAGCAGGGCCAACCGCTCGACAAGATCAAGGTGGTGAAGCCCCGGCCCGAGGTCGTGACCGCGGGGCCGTTCAAGGTGCAGTTCGTGCCGGTCAGCCATTCGATCCCGGAAAGTGCGGCCCTTATCATCGACACGCCCGCCGGGCGGATCGTTCATTCGGGCGACTTCAAGCTCGACGGGACGCCCATCGTGGGTGAGCCCTTCGACCCGAAGGAATGGCACGCCATCGCACATGAGGGCAAAGGCGTGAAGGTTCTGGTCTGCGATTCCACCAATGTCTTTTCGCCCTTGCCGGGGCGGTCGGAGGCGACGCTGGCGGGGCCGATATCCGAACTGATCGCCAAGCAGGAGGGCATGGTGGTCGCCACCACCTTCGCCTCGAACGTCGCGCGTCTGAAGACGCTGGCCGAGGCCGGGCATGCGGCGGGGCGGTCGGTCTGCCTTTTGGGGCGGGCGATGAAGCGGATGGTCACGGCGGCGGTCGAGACCGGCGTGCTGACCAATTTCCCGCAGGTCCTGACGCCGGAAGAGGCGCTTGAGGTGCCGCATGGCAGCCTCATGCTGATCGTCACCGGCAGCCAGGGCGAACGCCGGGCGGCCTCGGCCCAGCTTGCGCGGGGCAGGTATCTTGGCCTTGAGATGAAAGAGGGCGATACCTTCCTCTTTTCCTCGAAGACGATTCCGGGCAATGAGCGCGGCGTGATCCGGGTGATGAATGCATTCTCGGAAATGGGCGTCGATATCATCGAAGACCACGGCGGGCTTTACCACGTTTCGGGCCATGCCAACCGGCCCGATCTGGAGGCGGTGCACGAGCTTCTGGCGCCGAAGATCCTGATCCCGATGCACGGCGAACACCGGCATCTGCGCGAACATTGCAAGATCGGTATCGCCAAGGGCATGGCGGCGGAGCTTGCCATCAACGGCAGTGTCGTCGATCTGACCGGGAATGAGCCGCGCATCGTGGAATATGTCGAGGCGGGCCGGACCTATCTTGACGGCTCGGTCCTGATCGGGGCGATGGACGGCGTCGTGCGCGACCGCATCCGCATGGCGCTGAACGGCGCCGTGCTGGCGACGATGATCTTCGACGAGGAAGATCGGCCGCTGGGCGATGCCTGGGTCGAGATCATGGGCCTGCCCGCGAAGACCAAGACCGGGAAGCCGCTCGCCGATGTGATCGAGGCGGAGCTGAACGAGTTTCTCGATGGCGCCGGTGTGAAGGTCCTGAGCAATGACGACAAGGTCGAAGAGGCCGTGCGCCGTATCGCGCGACAGGTCTCGGTCGAAGAGATCGGCAGGAAGCCCGAGGTGCGCGTGGTGGTCAGCCGGTTGGCGGTCGAATAGGCCGCAGGACGCGACGCGGCCCCGGATCAGGTCCGGGGCTGCGGTGCTGAATGCGATCAGAGGATCAGCTTTCTTCTTTTTCGGGCGAGGTCCGGAAGCTGCGGGTCAGGAAGTCGGGCATGTGATCGCCCATGCCGACGACGCGGTCGTCACGGCCATGACGGCGATCATCCTTGCGGTCCCTGCGGTTGTCGTTCCGCTCCTGCCGACGCTCGGGCTCCTGCCGACGCTCGGGTTCCTGCCGACGCTCCGGCTCTTGCCGGGGCTCGGGCGCGGCGGCGGGCGCTTCGGCCACTTTCGCCGGATGCGTTTCGTGCCGAGGGGCCGCGGCGGATTGCGCGACCGGGGTCAGCGACGCCTCTTCGCCATGCGGCTTCACCGGGCGGTCGCGGCGCGACTTCTCGGAAGGCGCACGGCGCGGCTTGCTGCGTTCGTCGTCCTTCCGGGCGGGGCGCTGCGCGGCCTCGCTCAGTGTGAAGCCCTCGGGGGCCGGGACGCGGGGCAGGGAGGTCTTTACGAGGCTCTCGATCGCGTCGAGGTACTTCTTGTCCGAAGGCGTCGCAATGGTGACGGCAATGCCCTTGCGGCCCGCGCGGCCGGTGCGGCCGATGCGGTGGACATAATCCTCGGCATGGCTCGGCACGTCGAAGTTGAAGATATGGCTCACCGCCGGAATGTCGAGGCCGCGGGCGGCGACGTCGGAGGCGACGAGGAAGCGGATCGAGCCGTCGCGGAACCCGTCGAGCGTCTGCGTCCGCTGGCGCTGGTCGAGATCGCCGTGGATCGGCGCGGCGTTCAGCCCATGCGCCTTCATCGACTTGGCGAGGATATCGACCTCGGTCTTGCGGTTGCAGAAGAGGATGGCGTTGGTGCAGGCCTCACCCTCGGCCGTGATGACGGCGCGGAGCAATTCGCGCTTCTGCTTGGCCGTCTGGTCCTTGCGGGTCGGCGTCAGCTCGATCAGCCGCTGCTCGATCGTCTCGGAGGTCGTCGCCTGACGGGCAACCTCGATCCGCGCGGGAGAGTGCAGGAAGGCATTGGTGATGCGCTCGATCTCCGGCGCCATCGTGGCGGAGTAAAAGAGCGTCTGACGGGTAAACGGCGTGAGCGAGAAGATACGCTCGATATCCGGGATGAAGCCCATGTCGAGCATGCGGTCGGCTTCGTCCACCACCATGATCTGCACGCCGGTCAGCAGAAGTTTGCCACGCTCGAAATGGTCGAGGAGGCGACCCGGCGTGGCGATCAGCACGTCGACGCCGCGGTCGATGAGCTTGTCCTGCTCACCGAACGACACGCCACCGATCAGCAGCGCCTTGGTGAGCTTAGTGTGCTTGGCGTAAACGTCAAAGTTTTCAGCCACCTGCGCGGCCAACTCTCGCGTCGGCGCCAGCACCAGCGACCGCGGCATCCGCGCCCGCGCCCGGCCGCGGCCAAGAAGCGTGATCATCGGCAGCGTGAAGCTTGCCGTTTTTCCGGTGCCGGTCTGGGCGATGCCGAGAACGTCCTTGCCTTCCAGTGCGGGGGGTATTGCGCCCGCCTGAATCGGGGTGGGGGTCTCATAGCCGGCTTCGGCAATGGCTTGCAGGACCTTGGGGTCCAGCTTCAGGTCAGAGAATTTTGTCATCAGCGTCCATATGCTGCGGTATCGGACCGCATGAGAAGGGGACGCAATGATCCGAGCGTCCCGGCGAACCCACCGGATGTGGGATGCGTGTGCCTACTTCACAATGCCGCGAAGGTCAACTTGTGCCGAAAAGGGGGAAAATGTTTGGCGCCGCCCGTGGGGAACGGACGGCGCCTTGGTTTTGGGGTATGGGTGGGTAAGGTCTTCTTGGGTGTACAACTGTCGACGGGAGGTCTTTGCCTGCCCTGCCTCAAACTGCGCGGCGGCGACGCCGAAGCGCCACGAAACCAAGAGCCGACAGGAGCAACGCCCCTGCTGCGGGAACCGGGACCGGCGCCACATCGACGCGCAGCGCACCGAGATGCCCGCCGGTATCAGTGCCGGAACGGCTCAGCACGGCGAGGGAAATCAGGTAGCTTCCCGGTCCAAGAATGAATTGCCCCATACTGTGGATGCCATCGGCAAGCGCAGCATCGAAGTTCATCCCCGTGCTCGGCCCGGTGCCGGGAACCGATGTGGGTCCAAGCGACGCGCCGTTGGCGAACACCTCATACTGGTCCCCCGCGAGAAACCCATCCACGATCGAGAGGATGGCGTTCTGCGTCAGGGTAAAACTGTATTGTCTGTTGACCGTCGTTCCCACGGCACCGGCCTGGAAACGATTCCAGCCGCTGTCCACGGTGTAGTTTACCGTCCCGGCCTGAGCGTACCCAGCCGTGACAAGCGTGGCTGCCACGACCAGCGCTTTGACAGAGTGTTTCAACATGGCAGCTCCATTGATTGCAGGTTGCGTTAACAATTCAGCCCATAATTGAGACTTTTTTGCGGCGTGGAAACCGCATGTTTATGAAATCGCGACAGAATGGGGTTGCTCTTGGGGTTTCGAGCCGGATTGGGGACAATCTCGGCATGAAGTTGCCTAAGGTTGAGGCAAAATTGTGATTTCACCCTTAACGCGAAGTCTTCAAGGCAAGCCCGCGTGGCCCTTTGTCCGGAGATATGGTGCAAATCGGGCGCGATTCAGGCAGTCGGACATGCTTTTTTGTGGCAACCCGGCGCGGGCTGCCGTATTTCCGCCACATTTCCCGCAGGAGTTCGTCCGGCGCCTGGAGGACGGGTGCGCGGCAGAAAGGATGGCCACAGTCTTGACTCCCATCTTCGTCCTGACGCTCGACCGTGCGCCGACCCGCTGGCAGTCGGTGTCCGCCGAACTCCGTGCGTTGGGGCTGGAGGCCGAGCGGATCGCGGCGCTGGACCGCCTTGCGCCCGGCGCGGATCAGCTTTGGGCGGAGTTCGGCGCGGATGCGATCGGCCGGGATTATCCCGCGACGCTCGGCGATGTCTGCTGTTCGCTCACGCACCAACGGCTCTGGCAGCGGATCGCCGGGATGACTGCGGGGGCGGTGATCGTGCTGGAAGACGACGCGCGGCTTTCCCCGGCCTTCGCCGGTTTCGCGCGCAGCGACCTTGGTGCCCTGATGCGGCGGCACGGGATCGGGGCGCTGAAGCTTGAACACTGGCCGGGCGGCGAACGGAGCCGCCGCCATCCGGTCGGACAAAGGCTGGAGTCGCTGCCGATGGGTGGCGGCGCGGTTCTTTATCGTCAGGCCGCGGGCTTCCTTGGTAGCTGCGCCTATGCCATCACGCCCGAGGCGGCGAGGCGGCTACTTGAGGCCCATCCGAAGTTGGGGCTGCCCGTCGATCACTACCTTTTCTCCCGCAGCGCCGGGCGCGGCTTTCCGATGTTGCGCCCCGCGTTCGTCAACCCCGCGCCGGTCCTGCACGACTTTCCCACCCACGGCTCGGACATCCTCGGCGAGCGCATCGCCAGGGGTATCTCGAACGGCCGCCATTCCTGGCGGCGACGTCTGCGCGAAGCTATGTTGCGCCGGCGACTGGCGCGCGCGCTGCGAAAGGCGCAGATTGAACGGGTCGAAATGTGCTGGGCGGGCGAAGGAACTTCCGCGTCCGACCCACGTTGACCCCGCGGTAGCGCGATACCGGGACCGAATTCGAACGCGAGCGAAAGGAAACCGCCATGATCGAGAAATATGCATCCGCCGTCTGGAAAGGCACGCTGAAGGAGGGGGGCGGTAAGGTAACCACTCAGTCAGGCGCCCTGTCCGACATGCCCTTTACCTTCGCGACGCGCTTCGAGGACAAGAAGGGTGCCAACCCGGAAGAGTTGATCGGCGCGGCTCATGCCGCCTGCTATTCGATGTTTCTCTCTGCTCTGATGAGCGGTGAAAACGTCGATCCCGAGCGGATAGAAGCCAGGTCTACGATTTCGCTCGACCCGGCGGCCGAGGGCGGTCCGACCGTGAAATCGGCACATCTTGCGGCCAAGGTGAAGGCCGACGCGCCCGAGGAGAAGATCCGTGATCTCGCCGAGAAGGCAAAGGCCGGTTGCCCGATCTCGAAGCTTCTGAAGGTGGAGATCACGCTTGACCTGACGGTGGAATAGCGGCGCGTTCCACCACATCGGCCCCGGGCTCGGCGCGGTACCAGCGCAGCGCTCGGTGGTCGAATCCCCGTTCGATTGTCGGCTTGATGATGGCGAAGTAGGGCGACAGGTCGAAATCGCGCGGCACGAAGAGCGAATGGTCGCGGATGTGCAAGACCTCGCGCCCTGCGGGGTCGTTCGGATCGGCCTTCAGTTCCGGCAGGATCGGATAGGGCACGTTCTGGAACGCCTGCGCGATCAAGGTGGAGCAGATGGCGCGTGTAGGGTCGCCCGAGCCGAGAGCGAGCATTCGCCGCCGCCAGCGCCGGGGCACCGGAGGCTGCGGCAGGAGGTATCGCGCGAGGTCGATGAAATTCCTCAGATCATAGCTCTTGCCGATGGCGGCGCGCATGAAGGCGATGACGTTTTCACGGTCCTTCTGTCCCAGCCCGACCGCGCGGCACACCCGCGTGTTGAGACGGGCATATTCATCGAGCGCGACATAGCGGACGCCGTGGCGCAGATCGGCCTCGATCAGATCGCAGCCATCGGGATCGCCCACGAAGAAGGCCGCGTGCGACCAGGTGGAGGTTGTGAGGTATTTGATCGCGGAAGAGATGCGTGTGTCACCCTCGACCAGAAGGATATCGCCCGGCCTGAGGCAGCCTCTGAGCAGCGGCAGGGGCGTCACCGCGACAGGCGCGTAACGCCCGCTCCGCTTTTGCAAGTAGCGGATCAAGGCATGACTGATCGGCTTTGTGACGCGGTTCAGTGGTTTTCCAATCCAGTCGGCTTCAGCCGTCACAACATCACGAATGGCGTGGCGGCCCGTGTCACGTTGATGTGAGATCGCGGGCGCGTGAAGCTATGCCGCCCGGATCGCTACACCATCATCTCTTTCGTGGCACTCAGCCTCAGTTCCGGATGGTCGCGGACGATCCGGTCGATGTCCCACTGAAGCCGCGTGAGATAGACGATATCGCCGTCATGATCATGGGCGATATGACCCTTGTTGGCGTTCACGAATTTCTCGACATCGGCCTTGGGGCCGGTAACCCAGCGGGCCGAGGTGAACTGCGACTGCTCGAAGCGGACGGGGAGGGAATATTCGATCTCGATCCGGCTCGCCAGAACGTCGAATTGCAAGGGCCCGACGACGCCGACGATGAAGCCTGAACCGATATTCGGCTTGAAGACCTTGGCCGCCCCTTCCTCGGCGAATTGCATCAGCGCTTTTTCCAGGTGCTTGGCCTTCATCGGATCGCCCGCACGGACGGTTTGCAGAAGCTCCGGCGCGAAGGAGGGGATGCCGGTGAAGCGCAAGGCCTCGCCCTCGGTCAGCGCGTCGCCGATGCGAAGCTGGCCGTGGTTCGGGATGCCGATGATGTCGCCGGCCCAGGCCTCCTCGGCCAGTTCGCGGTCCGATGCGAGGAAGAGGACGGGGTTCGAGATCGCCATCGGCTTCTTCGACCGGACATGGAGGAGTTTCATCCCGCGCAGGAAATGCCCCGAGGCGAGCCGGACGAAGGCCACCCGGTCGCGGTGCTTGGGGTCCATGTTGGCCTGAACCTTGAAGACGAACCCGGCGACCTTGGTTTCCTCGGGTGCGATCACCCGCTCAGCGGCCCGTTGCGGCTGCGGCTCCGGCCCGTAGTCACCGATCCCGGACATCAGTTCCTTGACCCCGAAGGAGTTGATCGCGCTGCCGAACCAGATCGGCGTGAGGTGCCCCTCAAGGAAAGATTTCCGGTTGAAGGCGGGCAGAAGTTCGCGCGCCATTTCAAGCTCTTCGCGGAGCTTGCTCAGCTGATCCGCAGGCACATGCTCGGCCAGTTTCGGATCGTCGAGACCGTTGATCTTGATGCTCTCCGCCACCCGGTTGCGGTCAGCGCGGTCCATCAGCTCCAGCCGGTCGTTCAGGATGTCGTAGCAGCCGAGGAAATCGCGGCCCATGCCGATGGGCCAGGATGCGGGCGACACGTCGATGGCGAGGTTTTCCTGAATCTCGTCGATGATCTCGAACGTATCCCGGCTTTCGCGGTCCATCTTGTTGCAGAAGGTCAGGATCGGCAGGTCGCGCAGCCGGCAGACCTCAAAGAGCTTCCGCGTCTGGGACTCGACGCCCTTCGCCCCGTCGATCACCATGATCGCGGCATCGACGGCGGTGAGTGTCCGGTAGGTATCCTCGGAGAAATCGCTGTGGCCCGGCGTGTCCACCAGATTGAAGCGGTAGCGCCCGAAATCGAAGGACATGGCGGAGGCAGAGACCGAAATCCCCCGGTCCTGTTCCAGCTTCATGAAGTCCGACCGCGTGCGCCGCGCCTCGCCCTTGGCGCGGACCTGTCCCGCCATCTGGATCGCGCCACCGAACAGAAGGAACTTTTCGGTCAGCGTCGTCTTGCCCGCATCAGGGTGCGAGATGATGGCGAATGTGCGCCTCCGGGCGATTTCCGGCGGCAGGGCGGGGCGGTTGGTGAGCGTGTCCGACATGGCCGCACGCTATAGCGGGCGGGTCGGTCTTCCGCAATCTCAGCTGAAATGCTCGGGGTCGGGCCGCACGATCAGCAGATCGCAGGGCGGTTCACGCATCAGCGCGGACGCGACGCTGCCAAGTATCGCCCCCGAAAGACCGGTGCGGCCATGCGCGCCGACGGCGATGAGGTCGGGCTTGCCCGTCGCGACGGCTTGCGCCAGTTCGCTCAGGACGCCGCCTTGGACGAGGCGGATGGTCAGCGTGTCGACCGTGATGCCGAACCGCTTGCGCCACGACAACTCGGCAAGCTCCGCTTCGTGCAGGAAGGCAGAAACGCTGTCGCCGGGCATGAGGCCCTTGTAGGGGACGTGATAGACGTGGATGCCGTCATGCTTGGCATCCGGCGCGAAGTTGATTGCACGGGCGGCCGCGGCGGCGGACGCAGGCGAAAAATCGATGGCCTCGATCACGGAGCCATAGGGGCGTGCAGGCGCCTCGCTGACAAGCAGCACCGGGCAGCCTACCAGCGCGACGATCCGTTCGGCAGTGGTCTGACGGAAAATATCCGCGATGGGACGGCTTCGGTGCCGTCCTAAAACAAGGAGGTCGGCCTCTTCCGTCATCGCAAACTGCGAGACGGCCGGGGCGGGATCGCCAAGGATCACTTGCACGTCGACATCGGCCCCGGCGGATTCCGCGAACGAAGCGACGATGCGCTTCAGTTCCTCCTCGGCCGTCGCGATCATCTGTCGCGCGATGGGGAGCGGCAATGCGTCATCGACGACCGAGATCACGGTCAGCTTTGCCTTGGCATCTCTGGCAAGCAGGATCGACCTGTGAACTGCTCTGTCTCCCCGGTCGGAGAGGTCGGATGCGGCGATGAAGCGCGGCATTGCTTGCTTCCTTTCAGGTTCGTGTCAGCACGAATCTGCGCAGGTGCCGCGCCCTTATCAATGCGCCAGATCAAACCAGATGACGATCGGCTCAGAAATCTCGTTTGAGAAGAGATTTCCGGGACACTTCGTCCAGAAGGTCGCGCCCCGCTTCGGTGCCGAAATGCTGGCCCTGGCTGAGCCCCGGGAACCGGCTGAGCAGATCTCCCGCGAGCTCTGGCGGCAGGTGGGCGACGGTGGCCTCGTTCACCATCAGGCTTTCGGCCGCGATACCCTCGGCGAAGATGATTTCATGCCGGTCGAAGACCAGGCTGAAATAGTCGACAAACCCGCCCTCGCGCCTGAGAATTCTCTCCCCGTCCACGAGATGCTTGGCCTGGACAAGGATCTCCGCCACGCCGCCGATGCGATGCGTGCCGCGCTGATAGATGAAAAGCCGGTGGTGCGGGCTGACGATCAGTTCCGCGTCGTTTCCGAGCGTTCCGGGAACGACCACGACCGGCGCGAAAGCGCCTTTGGCGCGGAGCGTGGCCTTGCCGACCCAACGGATATTCTGCGGTCCGTGATCTCGGGTGAGGACGGCGTCGCCCGGGCGCAGCGCCTCGATCCGGCGCTGGCGGCCGTCGGGCAGGGTGATGCGCGTGCCGGCCGCGAAGGATACGCAGATAAGGTCGGTGAGCGGCAGCGCCCCATCCGCCGACCGCGCATTGAGAAGCGTGTAATCGGTCCGCAGCGCAAGGGGCGACAGCGGGAGCAGAAAATCCTCGCCCGCGTCGCCGACCGACAGCAAGAAGGCTTCGATCCGCTCGCCGTCGCTGCCCATGAGCGTCAGCTCGGACAGCGGTACGATGCGCGCGCCCGTTGGGCCGACGTCTGAGCCTTCGGCGATGTGATATCCGCCGGCCGGGTCGCCTTCGATCCTGAGACGGCGCGGTTCGGACCCTGGCCGCAGCCGGTAGACATCGCCGAGTTCGCAAAGCTCCGCCGCAGCAATCGGGTCACCAAGATTTGCCCCGCTGACCACCGGCACTTGCCGGGCGGGATGGACGAAGGCCGATTGGGCCGGTGCAGGCGCGCTGCGGTCAGGCAAGTGGATCTCCTGGCCGTTTCTCCTTCAAAGCCGTAGCAGCCCCCCCTTCGTCGCGTCAATCGTACTGCTGTCCGACCTCTGGCCTTGGGCGCAGCAATCTCTATGCTGCGGGCTGTCTGAAAGAGGGGGATCGCGGGATGGATCTGGGCATCAGGGGCAAGAGGGCGCTCGTCACCGCCGCATCGAAAGGGCTCGGGCGGGGCTGCGCCGAGGCGCTGGCCGAAGCGGGCGCCGATCTCGTCCTGAACGCGCGCGGCGCCGAGGCTCTGGAGGCCGCTGCGAAGGATCTTTCCACGCGCTTCGGCGTCACCGTCACGCCTGTCGCCGCGGATATCACCACCGATGAAGGGCGCGCGGCAGTTCTCGCCGCCGCCGGCCCGGTCGATATCCTCGTCACCAATGCCGGCGGTCCGCCTCCCGGCCACTGGAGTGATTGGGAGCGCGACGATTTCATCCGCGCGCTCGACGCCAACATGCTGACCCCGATCGCGCTGATGAAGGCCTGCCTGCCCGGCATGATCGACCGGGGCTGGGGCCGCATCGTCAACATCACCTCGCAATCGGTGAAGTCGCCGATCCCGCAACTTGGCCTTTCCAACGCCGCGCGCGCCGGGCTCACCGGCTATGTCGCGGGCACCTCGCGGCAGGTCGCGCCATCGGGCGTCACGATCAACAACCTCCTGCCCGGCATCCATGCCACCGACCGCGCCGACGCCCTCGACGTCGGCGCGGCCAAGGCCGCAGGGCATCACGCTTGACGAAGCCCGCGCCCGCCGCGCCGCCGGCATCCCCGCCCGGCGCTACGGCACCGCCGGGGAATTCGGCTCGATGTGCGCCTTTCTTTGCTCGGCCCATGCCGGCTATATCGTGGGCCAGAACATCCTGCTCGACGGCGGAGCGATGAATTCGACGCTCTGAACTTCTTCTGTTGAAAAATACTCTGGGGGTCCGGGGGTGAAACCCCCGGCCGGAACCCCGGTCTTGCACGCCAGTTGTGAGGCTGCTATCCGGGCGGAAACCCGAGGAAATCGCTCAGGCAAGGACGCACGGTGCCGCAACCGCCCAGACTTGAGGTCAGGAACCTCATCCGCCGCTTCGACGGGCGGTGCGTGGTCGATGATGTCTCGCTGAGCATCGAGGCAGGGCAGGTGACCTGTCTTCTCGGCCCCTCGGGCTGCGGCAAGTCCACCACGCTGCGGATGATCGCGGGCGTCGACATGCAGGACGAAGGTTCGATCTGGGTCGATGGCGCATTGGTCTGCGACACCGTCTTCCGCATCCCGCCGGAACGCCGCGCCATCGGGTTGATGTTCCAGGATTTCGCGCTTTTCCCGCACCTTTCGGTCGCCGACAACATCGCGTTCGGCCTGACGAAGAGCATGGATAATCACGCGCGCCGCGTCGGGGAACTCCTTGAACGGGTTTCGCTTTCCGGTTTCGGCCCGAAGTTCCCGCATGAGCTTTCGGGCGGCGAACAGCAGCGTGTCGCGCTCGCCCGCGCGCTGGCGCCGCGCCCGCGCATTCTGCTGATGGATGAGCCCTTCTCCGGCCTTGACGAACGGCTGCGGGACGGTATCCGCGACGACACGCTCTCACTGCTCAAGGAAGAGGGCACGGCGGTCCTCCTTGTCACGCATGAGCCGCATGAGGCGATGCGCATGGCCGATGAGATCGCGCTGATGCGCGCGGGTCGCATCGTACAGCGCGGTGCGCCCTACAACATCTACAACGCCCCGGCTGATCGTGCAGCCGCCGCATTCTTTTCCGATATCAATATCTTGCATGGCAAAGTTCAGGGCGCGCTTACGGAAACCCCCTTCGGCGAATTTCTCGCGCCGGGCGTGCCCGACGGGACCGAGGTGGAGATTGTCATCCGTCCCCAGCACCTCAAGATCGACTTCGACCGTGCCGGGCGCGGCCCCAATCCGACGCCCGAGGATGGCACGCCTGCCCGCGCCACAGTGGAGCGCGCCCGCTTTCTCGGCCGCGAGAGCCTTGTCGAGTTCCGCATGGACTTCGGCGGCGAAATTCTCCGCGCGACCGTGCCCGGCGTGTTCCTGCCGAAGCCCGGCACCCTGATGTGGCTTATGATCCGCCGCGACCGCTGCTTTGTCTTTCCGGCAACCGACGCTCAAACCGGCGACAGCCGGGCGAGGTAATCCTCCAGAGTCTTTCCCGGCTCAGGCAGGAACGCGCCGCCGTTATGTGAAAGAGAAGTCACAAGATCGACGCGAAACACTTTGAAATCGTGTATTTTTTCCAGATATGTCGTCAATGTCCAGCTCTTGCCCCAATAGTCGAGATGCAAGGGCCGTACCCGCTCCGCCTCGGCCCCGCGATAGGCCAGAGACAGGGTCAGGTGGTCGCGGATCGCACGCCGGATCAGCGCCAGATGCGGCGCGGCGCGCGCGGCCTCTTCGCTCGCGAAGACGAAACTGTCGCTGCCGGGGTCCTGCGCGCGGCCGGGGGCGACGGCACCGATCTTGGCCCGAAGCGAGGCCGCGGCCCGCGCGATCGTCGGATCGGCCGCGCCCGCGACCAGCGCCACCCCAAGGCGCAGTGCTTCGAATTCGTCCCGCGTCAGCGCCATCGGCGGCAGGGTTGTAGGTTCACGCAACCGATAGCCCACCCCGCGCGCGCCCTCGATCGGCAGACCGCCCTCCGCCAGCGCCGCCATGTCGCGCCAGATCGTCCTGACGGATACGCCGAGGCGTTCGGCGAGGTCGCCCGCGCGGTGCAGTCGCCCGTCGCGCAGGATCTGGACGATGTCGAAAAGGCGGTCCTTGCGCGGCATGAGTATCCCTTGGCTGTCCACAACTGACAATATTATGTCAGTTGATCTGCCCCCGCAACGCGTCACCGCCACTCTGCCGGCCCGAAACCCCTAGGAGCGGGCGGCGCGAAGCTCTACATCTCTCGGGTGGCAAACGGGCGCGATATCGGTCACCGCCCGAGGAGAATGTAGACATGCTGAACAATATCGGAATTCCCGGCCTTCTGCTGATCGCCGTTGTCGTCCTCGTCCTGTTCGGGCGCGGCAAGGTCAGTTCGCTCATGGGCGAGGTCGGCAAGGGCATCACCGCCTTCAAGAAGGGCGTCAAGGACGGCTCGGAAGAGATCGAGAGCGCTTCGGCGGACACCGCGCGCGACGTGACTCCCAAAGCCGAGAAGGACAAGGCCTGAGCCTTGTCCCTCGCCTGAACCGGGGCGTGTACATAAATGTTTGATATCGGCTTCGGCGAGCTCCTGCTCATCGGCATCGTGGCGTTGATCGTGGTCGGTCCCAAGGACCTGCCCGGCATGTTCCGCACCCTTGGCCGCTTTACCGCGAAGGCCCGCGCCATGGGGCGCGAATTCCAGCGCGCCATGGATGACGCCGCGCGCGAATTGGGTGTGAAGGAAGCGGCCGACGATCTGAAGGCGATGACATCGAAGAAGAACCTCGGCCTCGACGCGCTCGACAAGGCCGCCGCGAAATTCGAGAAATGGGATCCGACAAAGTCCGCGGCGACGCCGAAAGGTCCGGCAACGCAGGCTTTGGCCGAGAAAAAGGCCAAGGAGACGGCGGATCGCCTGGCGAAACTCGCCGACAAGGCGCGGGCGGATGCGGATGCCGTTACGGCAGCCGGTAGCCCGGCCCCGACGCCCGCAGCGAAGTCCAAGCCCGTGGCGAAGGCCAAGGCGGCGGCGAAACCCGCAAAGGCGGCCCCGGTTAAGAAGGCCGCAGCGAAAGCTCCGGTGAAAGCCGCTGCGAAAACCACTGCGACCAAGCCGAAACCCCGCGCGAAGAAGGGTGAGGCATGAGCGTGAAGGAAGATATCGACGACAGCGCCGCGCCGCTCATCGAGCATCTGGCGGAACTGCGCAATCGCATCCTCTGGTCGCTTCTGGCCTTCGTGGTGGCGATGGTGTTCTGTTTTTCCTTCGGCAGCGCGCTGCTCGATTTCCTGCTGATCCCGATCGAACGCTCGATGCGGGCGCTCGGCAACGACAATCCGGTGATGCAGTACACGGCACCGCAGGAATATTTCTTCACCCTGATCCGGATCTCGATGGTCGGCGGGCTGATGATTTCATTCCCGGTCATCGGCTATCAGATGTGGCGCTTCGTGGCGCCGGGCCTCTACCGCACGGAAAAGCAGGCCTTCCTGCCGTTCCTGATCGCTTCCCCCGTGCTCTTCCTCATTGGCGCGTCCTTCGCGCATTTCATCGTGGTGCCGCTGGCGATGGAGTTCTTCCTCGGCTTTGCGGACCTGCCGTCCTATGTGGCGGCCATCGTTTCGGGTCAGAAGGCCGATCCGGCCGCCGCCAAGCACGGGATCGAGATCGTCTTCAACGGCAAGGTCAACGAGACGCTCGACATCACGCTGAAGATGATCGTGGCTTTCGGCCTCTGCTTCCAGCTTCCGGTCCTGCTGACCTTGATGGGCAAGGCCGGGCTTGCCAGTTCGCGTGGCCTTCGAAGCGTGCGCAAATATGCCGTCGTGGGCATTCTGACGATCGCGGCCATCGTGACGCCGCCGGATGTGACGACGCAGGTTCTGCTCTTCACTGTCGTCTACGGGCTTTACGAGATTTCGATCTTCCTCGTTCAATGGGTCGAGAAGAAGAAGGACCAGGAGGCGCGGGCCGAGGGTATCATCGGTGAGGATGAAAGCCTGTTCGACGCGTTCGAAGATGACGACGAAGGCGAAGGCGCGGACGAGGACGAACCCAAGGCATGAGCGAGGACCATCTGAAGCGGATCGCCGAGGCGCTGGAACGTCTCGCGCCAACGCCGCGAAAGGCGCCGGATTTCGATGCCGCCGATGCCTTCGCCTGGCATCTGACGCCCGACCGGCTCGAACCTGTTGGGCAGGTCGCGCGGGTCGGCCTGCCGCTTCTGGTGGGTATCGACCGGGCGCGGGACACGCTTCTGGCCAATACGCGGCAATTCGCGCGCGGTCTGCCCGCAAACAACGCCCTTCTTTGGGGCGCGCGGGGGATGGGGAAATCCTCGCTCGTCAAGGCGGTCCATGCGCAGGTTCTGGCCGAGGAGCTGGCGCTGAAGATCGTGGAGCTGAGCCGCGAGGATCTGCCGACGGTGGCGCGCCTGCTCGGCCATCTGCGCGAGGCCACGGGCCACCGCTTCATCCTCTTTTGCGACGATCTGTCGTTCAGCCATGACGATCAGCATTATAAATCTCTGAAGGCGGTGCTGGACGGTGGGATCGAGGGGCGGCCGGATAATGTTCTTTTCTACGCGACCTCGAACCGCCGCCACCTGATGCCGCGCGACATGATCGAGAATGAGCGCTCCTCGGCGATCAGCCCGTCGGAGGCGACCGAGGAGAAAGTGTCGCTCTCGGACCGCTTCGGCCTCTGGCTCGGCTTTCATCCGTGCAGTCAGGACGACTATCTTGCGATGATCCGCGGCTATTGCGATGCGGCCGGGATTGCGATTTCGGACGCGGAGATGCGCGCCGAGGCCATCGAGTGGCAGGCGACACGCGGCGCACGTTCGGGTCGCGTGGCCTGGCAGTATTTCACCGATCTCGCGGGGCGGCGCGGCGTTACCCTCTGACGCGCCATTTCGGGCGGATTCGGCCCTCGACGGCGGATGCCCGGCCAAGGCCGGGCTGCCTCCGGCGGGAGTATTTCCGAACAGAAGAAGATGGTCGCCCTATTGCAGGAAGGGCATGGGATCGACGCTGTCGAAGCCCTGGCGCACCTCAAAATGCAGGAAGGCGGGATTGGAGGAGCGGACCTTGGCAATCGCCTGTCCGCGCTTGACCCGGTCGCCTTTCGCCACGGTGATGCCGTCGATATTGGCATAGACCGTCAAAAGATTGCCGTCGTGGCGCAGGACGAGGATCGGCACCTGTTCGGTATCCTTGGTGATTGCCGCGACCGTGCCGTCGCCGGCGGCCGAAACCGCCGCGCCGGAGGAGGCGGCGATATCGATGCCGTCGTTTTTCTTCTTCTGATAACCCCGGATGATCTTGCCCGCGACCGGCATTCCGAGTTTCGCGCTGCCCGAGGCCGCCGTCTTTTGCGATCCGAGATCGGGTGCAGGCGGGGTTTTGGGCGCCTCCGCCGCGGGCGCGGTCGTTTCGGCGGGCAGCGGCTTGGCAGCGGACGGCGGTGTCGGCGTGGGCGATCCCTGGCCGGGGGCGGTAACCGATGCGGCAGCGGCATTGCCGGATGTGGCCATGGCGATCGGGATCATCAGCGTCTGGCCCTCGCGCACGGCGAGGTCGGGGCCAAGACCGTTCCAATCGCCAAGGGCTTTGACATCGACGCCGTAGAGCCGCGCGATGGAATAGGGGGTCTCGCCGCGCTGAACGCGGTGGCGGATCGGCTCGGTCTGGCCGATCGTGCTGCTGGTCACGTTCCTTGTGCCCGTTGAGGTGCCGATGGCGGGGCTCCCGCCGGTCTTATTCTGTTCGGCCCTGTCGATCGCGCCCGAGGCGATGGTGGACACGTCGATCGCACCACCGGACGCGCCGGAACCGGTCGGTACGGCACCACCGGCGACGCGGCGCGGCAGCGCGAGGACCTCGCCTTCGCGCAGGACCGCGGCGGGCGAGATGGCATTGTAGGTCGCAAGTTCTCCAGAAGACATTCCGATGCGGTCGGCGACGGTCTGCACGGTATCGCCGCGCCGGGCCACCACGACCTGATAGGTCGGATAGGAGATGACGCCCCGGTCGTCCGTCGCCGGGCGCGGCAGCGTCGCGTTGCGGGCGGCATCGGTGGTGTCGAACCCGCCGCGTCCGAAATTCCGCATGTCCATGTCGAAGTTCCCGCTCGAATTGCAGGCGGCAAGCGCCAGGACGCTGAGCCCCAGAAGGGCGATGGGCTTGGGTGAAAGATACCGTTGGCGTGCCATTGCTCGATCCTCACTGCGCGGCGCCGTTGTCCGGGCCTCTTATCCTCGTTGCGTCGGGGGTGCGGGCGTCAGTCCTGCCCCAGACCCTCGACCAGCGGCACGAAACGTACGGGCCGCAACTCACTGTACTCGTAGCCTTCGGGGCCGCGCGTCACCTTGATCAGGCTTTGAACGGTATCGGACTGCCCCACCGGCAGAACCATGATACCGCCGATCCGAAGCTGAGCCAAGAGCGGTCCGGGCGGATCTTCGGCCGCCGCCGTCACGATGATCCGGTCGAAGGGCGCCTGTTCCGGGAGGCCACGGCTCCCGTCGGCGGTCATCGCGGTGATATTTGTCAGATCGAGGCGCTGAAAAACCTCTTCGGCCTCGCGCACAAGCCTGCGGTGGCGGTCGATCGTATAGACGCGGCGTGCCAGGAGGCTGAGGATCGCGGCCTGATAGCCGGAGCCGGTGCCGATCTCCAGCACCTTGTCGCGGGGCGTGACCTCGAGCGCCTGGGTCATCAGGCCGACGACCGAGGGCTGCGAGATGGTCTGGCCGCAGGCGATGGGCAGCGGCATGTCCTCATAGGCGCGTTCGGTAAAGAGGCCGCGGACGAATTCGCCGCGGTCGATCTTTTCCATCGCGGTCAGCACACGGCTGTCGGTGACGCCCTTGGAGCGGAGCGCGTAGAGGAAGCGCATCTTCCGCTCCGCGATATCGGTCATCCGAGCCGCGCCTTGAGGTCGGCGAGCATGTCGTGCGCCGTGAGGTCGGCGCGCATCGGCGTGACCGAGATGTAGCCGTCGAGATTGACCGCGACATCGGTGCCCGGCGCCGTCGGGTGGTGTTGCGGGCCGCCGGTGATCCAGAGGAACTTGCGACCGGAGGGTGAGATATGCGGCTCGACCCCGAAGAAGGTATCGGTGCGGTAGCCCTGTGCGGCGACCTTCAGGCCCTTGACCTCGCCCGCGCCGATGGGCGGGAAGTTGACGTTGTAGAAAAGCCGGTAATCGCCGGTGTCCCAGAGGCCCTTGTCGAGGAGTGCCCGGACAGTCGCGGTGCCGTGGTCGCGGGCGGCCTCGAAAGGCGAAGAAAGATCGTCGGTCTTCGGGCCCATGAACTGGCTGAGCGCGATGGCGGGGAGGCCCTGAAGGGCGGCTTCGAGCGCACCGCCGATGGTGCCGGAGTAAAGCACGTTCTCGGCGGCGTTGTTGCCGCGGTTGACGCCGGAGAGGACGAGATCGGGGCGACCGCCCTGAAGCACGTCGTAGATCCCGGCCAGAACGCAGTCGGCCGGGCTGCCTTCGGCCGCGTAACGGCGGGGCGCGAGCTTGGCGATCATCATCGGGTGGGTGTAGCTGATGCAGTGGCCGACGCCGGATTGCTCGAAGGCGGGGGCGACGGTCCAGACCTCGCCCTTCGGGCCGGCGATTTCCTCGGCGATGGCGGTCAGGACCTCGAGACCGGGGGCGTTGATGCCGTCGTCATTGGTGATGAGAATGCGCATGGAGGCCCCGGATCGTTCCCGTCCTGATTAGACGACGGGGGAGAGGGCGTAAAGCGCCCTGGGCCGATTGCGGGGCGTCGATGCGTGGAAACCGCGCGGGGGACCCGCGCGGTGCCTCCGGCGGGGGTATTTCGGCAATGAAGAAGCGCTCAGAGCAGGGCGAGGAGGCGGCGCGCTTCGTCGGCGGGGCTGGCAAGGGGGCTGCGGTCTTCGCCGGGGAAGAAGCGCGCGCGGGTGGCGGTGGGCATTGGCGCGGGCGTTTCGATCAGGACGCGGGGGCCGGTCCTGGCGCATTCGGCCTGCCAGCTGCGGGCGAGCGCGATCTGGGCGGCTTTCGTGGCGCCGTAGATGCCGAAGAACTTCTCGCCCGCGCGGGGATCGTCGAAGAACATCGCCGTACCGTGGCCCGCGTGAAGGAGCGGCATCAGGAGCGGAATGAGCTGTGCCGTCGCGCGGATGTTGCAGGCGACGGACTTGTCGAGTTCCTTCGGGTCGGTATGGGCGGCGGGCGACAGCGGGGCGGCATGGACTGCGGCATGGGCCCAGAGGTCGAGCTTGCCCCAGCGCGCGAGAATGGACTGCGCCAGATGCGCCATGGCACCTTCATTGGTGATGTCGAGGGGCGCGAGCGTGGTGCTGCCGCCCTTGGCCTGCACCGCGTCGTCCAGTTCCTCCAGTGCGCCGGTCGTCTTGGCGACGGCGAGGACATGCCAGCCGCTTGCGCCGAGATTTTCGGCAATGGCGAAGCCGAGGCCGCGCGAGGCGCCGGTGACGAGGGCGATCTTGGGGTCGGAAGCGGTATCCATCATGGCGCCTCCTTTGTCATCCGGGCGGCGGCTTCGCAACAGAATTGATTGACACCAAGCTGCGCTGCGGCGAAATTGCGCGGCAAATCTGACAGGGAAGGATCTCCAGATGACAACCTCCAAGGCGCTCGTTCGCCCGCAGTCCCGGCTGGCGCAGGTGGCGCTGGTCGCCGGCGGTTCGCTCTTCATCGCGCTCGCGGCGCAGGTCTCGGTGCCGATGATCCCGGTGCCGATGACCTTGCAGACGCTCGCGATCCTGCTGGTGGGCTTTGCCTTTGGGATGCGGCTGGGTGCGGCGACGCTGGTGGCCTATCTGGCCGAGGGTGCGATGGGGCTGCCGGTCTTCGCCAATGGCCTGAACGGTATCGCCTTCTTTGGTCCGACGGCAGGCTTCCTTGTGGGCTTCGTCGGTCTTGCGGCGATTGCAGGCTATGCGGCGGACCGGGGTGTGCGGAGCTTCCTTGGCACGGCCGCTGTGGCGCTTGTCGCCTCGGCCCTGCTCTACGTGCCGGGTGTGGCCTGGGCGATGTCGCTGGCGGAAGTCGCCGGGATCGACACCGCGAAATGGGGTGCGGACAGCTTTGGGTCGGTCTGGCAGTACTACATGTCGCCGTTCCTGATCGGCGATACCGTGAAGGCGGTTCTGGCCGCGCTGATCGTCTCTGGCGGCTGGGCTGCGCTTAAGGGTCGCAAGGCCTGATCGGGCCTCACCAATCTGAAGTTTTGGAAGGGGTCGCTCAGGCGGCCCCTTATTCGTTTTCGTGGAGTTGCTCAGCGCGGCTTCGCACATGCCGAAGGCTTCCCATTCGCAGCCCGCGCAGAGCGTCCTGAGGCTGCCCGGAGGCACATGGGTGCGGATGCGGGTCTTGGCCTCGCCCCATGTCAGGCACTCGCGCGGGTCGAGCTTCAGCGCCGCCGCATGGGCGCGGTCGAGCGTCTTGATCTTGTCCTGATTGGTGCAGAGCCGCCCCCGCCGCTTGGGGCAGGGGGCGCAGATGTCATCCGTGACACCGGTGACCTCTATCACAACGTCGTCGCCACCTTCGTCGCGCAGCCGGCCCATGACGATGGCGGTCATGTTCGCGGTGAAGTCGGGGGAATAGCCCTTGCCCTCGAAGCCGAGCGAACAGAGAAAATGGTGCGGGCGGAAGCGGATGCGCTCAGGCATGGCCGATTTCCGCGAGACGCGCGGCGATGAGACGGCGGACCAGATCGTCGGGCAGGGGCTTCGCTGGCGTGAAGCTGATCGCGCCGTCCGTGTGGCGAAAACCAAGCCTGTCGATCTCGTCGGCGAACTCTGGGATGATGTTGCCCGAATGCGGGTAGTAGCCGCAGTTCTTCGCGAAACCGGCATAGCCCGCGACGACCTTCTTGCCGATCCGGAAGCCGGGCATCGCGTAGGAGATGACCTCCTCGGCCTCGGGCAGCAGGGATTTCAGAAGCTCGCGCAAGGTTTGCAGGGCGGCGCGCTGATCCTCGGGGCGCGCGGCCAGATAGGCGTCGACCTCGGCCGCGCTCACTCCGCCGCCTTCATCTCGAACCCCTTCGCGATCTGGTCGGAGGGGGCGACCGGGTATTCGCCCGAGAAGCAGGCGTCGCAATATTGCGGGCTGTTCCTGTCGCGGCCCTGGGCTTCGCCGACGGCGCGGTAAAGGCCGTCGAGCGAGACGAATTTCAGGCTGTCCACGCCGATCCAGTCGCGCATCTCATCCTCGCTCATCGTCGCGGCGAGGAGTTTGGAGCGTTCCGGCGTGTCGACGCCGTAGAAACAGGGCCAGGCGGTGGGGGGCGAGGCGATGCGGAAATGGACCTCGGCCGCACCCGCGTCGAGGATCATGTCCTTGATCTTGCGCGAGGTGGTGCCGCGCACCACGCTGTCATCGACAAGGATCACCCGCTTGCCCTTGATCAGCGCCCGGTTGACGTTGAGCTTTAGCCGCACGCCCATGTTGCGGATCTGCTCGGTCGGTTCGATGAAGGTCCGGCCCATGTACTGGTTGCGGATGATGCCCATGCCGTAGGGAATGCCGGACTCGGCCGCGAAGCCGATGGCGGCAGGCGTGCCGCTGTCCGGCACCGGGCAGACGAGATCGGCCTCCACCGGCGCCTCGCGCGCCAGTTCCACGCCGATCTGGCGGCGGGTCTCATAGACCGACCGGCCGCCGAGGATGGAATCGGGGCGCGAGAAATAGACATGTTCGAAGATGCAGAACCGGCCTTTCGCGGGCGCGAAGGGATGGGAGGAGTTGACCTTGCCGTGCTCGATCACCACCATTTCGCCGGGCTCAATCTCTCGCACGAATTCGGCGCCGATGATATCGAGGGCGCAGGTTTCCGACGAGAGCGCATAGCCATCGCCAAGCTTGCCGAGGACGAGGGGGCGGACGCCGAGGGGATCGCGCACGCCGATCAACTTCGTGCGGGTCATCGCGACCACCGAAAACGCCCCTTCGACGGCCCGCAGCGCGTCTTTGATGCGTTCGGAGAGTGTCTTCTGCATCGACCGCGCCATCAGATGGATGATGCATTCGCTGTCCGAGGAGGACTGGAAGATCGCGCCGCGTTCGATGAGGTCACGGCGGAGTTGGGCCGCGTTCGTGAGGTTCCCGTTATGCGCGATGGCGCAGCCGCCGATGGCGAATTCGCCGAAGAAGGGCTGCACGTCGCGGATCGCGGTCGAGCCTTTCGACCCGGCGGTGGAATAGCGCACATGGCCGATGGCAAGGCCGCCGGGCAGCGTCTGCATCACGTCGGCCTTGGTGAAGTTGTCGCGGACATAGCCGAAGCGCTTGGCGTTGTTGAAGCCTTCGACCGGGTCATAGCTGACGATGCCGCCAGCCTCCTGTCCGCGATGCTGAAGGGCATGGAGGCCAAGGGCCACGAAATTCGCCGCATCGGCCATGCCGATCACACCGAATACACCACATTCCTCCTTCAACTTGTCGTCGTCGAAGGGGTGGCTCAGAAATGGGCGCATTGCGCGGGTCTCCGAATCCGGATGCAGACTTCGCCCCTCATGTAGAGGCAAGCGCGGCCCATGTCACGCCGTTGTCACAAGGAATTGTGTACCGAAGTCAGTTCGCAGGGGCGGCTGGCGTGATGGTCTTTGCGCCGGTGCCATCGGTCGTGCCTGTCGCGGCCGGATCTGTCGTCGTCTGAACCGGCGCGCCGCACTTGCCCACGAGTTCCTGGTATCGCGCCTTGATCCAGCCCGGTGCATCCTGCGGCACTTCCTGATTCAGCCGGTCCTGAAAGCTCGCAAAGATGCGGGCGGACTGGGAATTGTCGACCACCGGAACGCCGGCACCGGCCAGCGCGCGGTCATAGACGACGAAGGCCACGGCGACCAGAAGGATGCCGCGCAGGACGCCGAAGAGGAACCCGAGCCCCTGATCGACCCCGCCGATGGCGGAGCGCTGAACGGCCGAGGAAAAGAGCGGCGTGAAGATCGCCATGACGATGAGGGCGAGCGCGAAAACCGCGCCGAAGGCCGCGATCACCGAAAGTTCGCAACTTCCGCCAAGGAATTTGTCAAGAACCGGGATCTGCTTGATGAGCGGCTCGGCCTGCGGCGCGAACATGAAGGCGAGGACCGCCGCCGCGATCCAGCCTGCGATGGCCAGCGCTTCGCGTACGAAGCCGCGGCTGTAGGCGAGAATCGCCGACATGAAGATGACGACCGCAACCACGGCGTCGATTATCGTGAAACCTTCCATGCCCTCGCTCCTCGCGCTCAGCCTGCCGCAAACATTTCGCCGACAAACGTCGTGAGATCGGGCATCTTGCGCACCCGCATCCCGTCACCCCCGCCGGTTTTGCTCTGTTCCGGGGCGACCGCCTGTGAGAAACCAAGTTTTCGCGCTTCTTTCAACCTGTTTTCGGTCTGACCGACCGGACGAAGCGCACCAGAGAGGCTTATTTCGCCGAAAATCACCATATCTGGCGGAAGTGCCACATCTTCCCTTGCGGAAAGCAGGGCCGCCGCGACCGCCAGATCGGCGGCCGGTTCGCTGACCCGCATGCCCCCGGCGACGTTCAGAAAGACGTCGAGCCCGGCGAAAGGGATGCCGCAGCGCGCCTCGAGAACCGCGAGGATGGTGGACAGGCGCCCGCTGTCGAGGCCGACCACGGTGCGGCGCGGTGTTCCAAGGGTCGACGGCGCGACGAGCGCCTGAATCTCGGTCAGGACGGGCCTGGTGCCCTCGATCCCCGCAAAGACGGCGGAGCCGGGGCTGGCCTTTCCTCGCTCAGACAGGAAGAGCGCGGACGGGTTCGCCACCTCAGCCAATCCCGCGCCGGTCATTTCGAAGACGCCGATCTCGTCCGCCGGACCAAAGCGGTTCTTCACCGCGCGGAGGATGCGGAACTGGTGGCCGCGCTCGCCCTCGAAATAGAGGACGGTATCGACCATGTGCTCCACGACGCGCGGGCCGGCGATCTGGCCTTCCTTGGTGACATGACCCACAAGCACGACAGATGTGCCGCGCTTCTTGGCGAAACTCACAAGTTCATGGCAGGCGGCGCGGACCTGGCTGACCGAACCGGGGGCCGCCTCGACATGATCGGCCCACATGGTCTGGATCGAATCGATGACGACGAGGCCGGGCCGGAGCGTGTCCATCGTCGTCAGGATGTCGCGCAGGTTGGTCTCGGCGGCGAGTTGCACCGGCGCGTCGGCAAGGCCAAGGCGCTGGGCGCGCATCCTGACCTGGGCCGCGGCCTCTTCGCCCGAGACGTAGAGGCAGTTCACGCCCGAGCGCGCGAAACTGGCAGCGGCTTGCAGAAGAAGCGTGGATTTGCCGATGCCGGGATCGCCGCCGACAAGGATCGCGGAAGCCGGAACAAGACCGCCGCCGAGCACGCGGTCCAGCTCATCCATCCCCGAGGCGGCGCGCGGCGGCGGGGTTTCCGAGGTGGCAAGCGTCGTGACCTCGATCTTCCGCCCCTTCGCCCCGCCCAGCGACTTGCCCGAAGGGCCAGCGGTCAGCGGCGCCTCCTCCACAATCGTATTCCAGCCGCCGCAGGCGTCGCAGCGCCCGGACCATTTCCGGTGAACCGCGCCACAGGCGGAGCAGGTGAAGTTCGGGAGTCCCTTGGCCATGCGCCCTTCCTGCACCAGAGGCGCGGGGGCCGCAAGCGCCCCCTTGGGCATGGGACCGCCGCGTCCCGCCAAGTTGTTTTGACCCCGGCCCGCTGTGCCTATATAGACCGGGCGTTCCTTTGGAGGTGTGGGGTTGCTTCGGTTCGTTGTGTCCACGATCGGCGGTGTGTTCAGCTGGCTTGTCACCGGCATGGTTTTTGCTGCCCTGGCGATCGGTGCCGTCTTCTGGGTCTACAGCCGCGATCTGCCCGATCACGAGTACCTCGCGCAATATGCGCCGAAGACCATCAGCCGGATCTATTCCGGCGAAGGCCGCCTGATGGACGAATTTGCCACCGAACGGCGCATCTTCGCGCCGATCGAGGAAATTCCGGATCTGGTCAAGGAAGCTTTCATCTCGGCCGAGGACAAGAATTTCTATTCGCATCAAGGGTTTGATGCGCGCGGCATGGCGGGCGCGCTCTGGGATGCGATCCGCACACGGGGGCAGACCCTGCGGGGGGCTTCGACCATCCCGCAGCAGGTTGCGAAGAACTTCCTTCTGGGCGGCGAAAGGACGGCTGAGCGCAAGATCAAGGAACTCGTCCTCGCCAACCGGCTGGTCAACACGCTGCCGCGCGACAAGATCCTGGAGCTTTATCTCAACGAGATCGACCTGGGATTCCTCTCCTTCGGCGTCGCCTCTGCTGCGCAGACCTATTTCAACAAGACACTGGCCGAGCTGACTCCGGAAGAGGCGGCCTATCTCGCGGCGCTGCCGAAGGCGCCCTACAGCTACCACCCGGTCAAGAATCGTGAGGCTGCAATCGATCGGCGCAACTACGTGCTGCGCGAGATGCGGCAGAACGGCTATCTGGACCAAGCGACCTACGACGCCGCCGTGGCAGCCCCCCTCAAGACCGTGCAGGGCGGCGACTATCCGTCCTTCAAGTCGAACCTGCCGCCGCGCGACTATTTCACCGACGAAATCCGCCGCCAGCTTTCCAAGAGCTTCGGGCAGGAGGAATTCTTTGGCGGTGGCCTGACGATCCGCGCGACCGAAGACCCGGAGATGCAGCTTGGCGCCTCGGAGGCATTGCAGGATGCGCTTGAGAAATTCGACCGCAATCAGGGCATCTGGCGCGGCACGCACAAGGTTCTGAAGCCCGAGGAACTGGCCAGCGAGGATCAGTGGCGCGCGGCCCTTGCCGCGCAGCAGGTGCCCCGCGATGTGCCTGGCTGGTTGCCCGCCGTCGTTCTCGAGGTCGGTGAGAAATCCGCGCGGATCGGGATCGAGGGCGTGTCCGACGACGAGGACGGCCACTGGATACCCGCCGAGGACGTGACCTGGGCGCGCAAGCGTCAGGCCGACGGACGGCTTGGCAAGAAGGCGAAGGTGGCGGGCGATCTCGTCTCGGTCGGCGATGTCGTGCTGGTCCGGGCGGTGACAGGCGACGACGGCAGTTTCAAGCGCTGGTCCCTGCGGCAGGTGCCCGAGGTGCAGGGCGGCTTCATGGCGATGGACGTGAACACCGGCCGCGTCATCGCGATGCAGGGCGGCTTTTCCTACCAGTCCTCGGTCTTCAACCGCGCGACACAGGCGCAGCGCCAGCCGGGGTCCTCGTTCAAGCCCTTCGTCTATTCGGCCGCACTCGACAGCGGCTTTTCCCCCGCCACGATCGTGGTCGACGCGCCGATCGAGGTGGATACGCCGCAGGGCCTCTGGCGGCCCAAGAACGCCTCGAACAAATACTACGGCCCGACGCCGATGCGCACCGGGATCGAACAGTCGCGGAACCTGATGACGGTCCGGATCGCGCAGGAAATCGGGATGGAGACGGTCGCCGGTTATGCCGAGCGCTTCGGGGTCTATGACCATCTCGATCCGTTCCTCGCCAACGCGCTCGGGTCGCAGGAAACCACGCTCTTCAAGATGGTCGCGGCCTACGCGATGTTCGCCAATGGCGGCGAGCGGGTGGAGCCGACGCTTGTTGACCGGGTGCAGGACCGCTGGGGCCGGACGATCTACCGCCACGACCAGCGCGACTGCGTGGATTGCGGCGCCGAGGCCCTGCCCGCGGGCGAGGCGCCGAAGATCACCTCGAACCGCGAGCGGGTGATGGACGCGATCACCGCCTACCAGCTTACCTCGATGCTTCAGGGCGTGGTGCTGCGCGGCTCGGGCTCGGGCGTCCATCTGCCGGTGCCGACGGGTGGCAAGACCGGCACCACGAACGACGCCAAGGACGTCTGGTTCATCGGCTTCACCTCGAACATCGTCGCGGGCTGTTACATGGGCTATGACCAGCCGCGCACGCTCGGGCAGGGTGCATATGGCGGCACGCTCTGCGTCCCGGTCTTTCAGGCGTTCATGGAAGAGGCGGTGAAGAAATACGGTGGAACACAGTTCAAGGTGCCGCCGGGCGGACATTTCATCAAGATCAATCGCTTCACCGGCGACCGCTTGCCCGACGACGCCGAAGGCGATTACGTGCAGGCCGAGTATTTCCGCGACGGGGTCGAGCCGATCTTCGGGATCGGCGCGCTGGTCGATGGCGGCTTTGCAATGGGGCAGAACCTGCCTCTTTACGCCTATGGTGAACAGGGAGGGGACGAAGGGACGACTGTCACCACCTCCTCCGGCGCGACCAAGGTCATTCCGAAGAAGGCCGATTTCGGGACAATCAGTTCGGGCGGGCTTTATTGAGGCCGCGACAGGAATTGGCGCGGATATTTGCGCGATTCGAGGTGGCGGGTTCCGACCGGAGGTCCGATCAGTCGCAGGTCCATGTTGCGGCGGTTTCCGCTGAAATCTGATACCGCGTCGCCTCCATCACCTCCGGCACTTGCTTTGCATCATAGCGATCGACGACCCATTCCCAGACCGGCGCACCAGCGGCCGTCACCTCGAGCGCACGCCCGGCACGCGCCTCGGTCAGCAAGAGGTTGCCGTTCGCGAGCTTCTGCCACTTGCCAGACCATTTGGTATAGAAGGGCGGTGACAGATGGGTCGGGAAGAGAACTTTCTCCTCCCCCGTATCGGGCCGCACTGCCGGGATCCGCGACCCGCCAAGGATGTCGCCACGCTCGGTCCGGTCGTAGCGGTTGTCGAAGACCCCGATCCATCCGTTCCCGATGAAATCGGCGTCATGCTGAAAGACCGAGGTGCCGTTGCTGTACCACTTCACCTTCAGGGTGGCCGGATCGAGCACGATGAGCATATGAAGATCGCGCATAGACACGACAATATCGCCCGCCGTGAACAAGGGATACTGATCCGCCATCTCTGGCGAAAGAACATCGACATCATTGAGGTGGAAGATGTCGCCCTCAAAGTTCCGGCCGGTGCGCATGACGGCATCGTAAAGGTTGTTCTTGTCGATGACCGCGATGGAGCTGATCTCCTGCAGGATGTCGCCATCTGCGCTGACATGGAGAAAGAGATCCTCGTATACCGGAAAGCCGAGGATCTTCATCATCGCCTCATCGCGCCCCACGGCACTTTTCAGCGCACGATTGGCCGAGACCCAGAAGGTGCCGTCGGAGGCAGCGGAGACCGAGTGATGGGTCAGCGGATCGGTGATCTTCCAGCGTAGCTCGCCACAGGCCGAGACCCGCGCGAGGCCGACGAATTCATAGCTGACAAGGATGTCGCCATTCGGAAACAGGTAGGAGCCGTGGATGTAGGGCAGGTTCAGCTTGCGACCGAAGATCGCGTCGGCGTCGATGTTCCAGGAATGAAGAATGGTGCCATCGGCGTCGATCAGCCGTGCCCCGGCGTGCCAGTCGTTCTCCGGGAAGTAGGAGGTGACGAATGTCGTGCCCGGCGCCATCGCTTCACGGTCGTGTATGCGAACGCCGGTAAAGTCATGGACAATCGGCATAAGCCGGTCAGGCTCCGCGGTCATCGCTTTGAACGACTGCCAGGTCTTCGTGAAAAAGAGGTAAGGAGAGAGCTTGAGGTAGGATACCGCGATCCCGGACAGGAACACGAGAAACACGAAAGAAATGAGGGAGATTGCAGCAAGAATTCGATTGAACACGCCCAGATCACCCTGCGTCAAAGTGAAAACCAATGATGTAGCCTAGATCATTCCGGGTAGGTCGGACAACTCCCGCGACGCACACCGTGGCCAGGGACGCCTTGCTCCCCCTCTTTGGCGTTGGTATCAGGTGCCTTGTCGAAAAAAGGATCGAACTTCAGATGCGCGCCGAGATGGAAAATATCGCCGAAGCGGTTGGCAAGACGCTGAAGCTTCTCGGCCAGCGGATGGACTGGGAAACCGCGCCGCATCGGTTGGAAGAGATGAACGCCATGATCGAGGACGGCGATCTCTGGTCCGACCCTGCGCGGGCGCAAAAGCTGATGCGCGATCGCCAGATGCTGATGGAAAAGGTCGAGACCTACAAGCGGATCGAGCGTGAACTGACCGACAATGTCGAGCTGATCGAGCTTGGCGAGATGGAAGGAGACAAGGATATCATCGCGGAGGCCGAAGCCTCGCTGAAATCCCTCAAGGAATTTGCCGAACAGAAGGAGCTTGAGGCGCTTCTGGATGGCGAGGCTGACGGCAACGACACCTTCCTTGAAATCAACGCGGGTGCGGGCGGCACCGAAAGTTGCGACTGGGCCTCGATGCTGGCCCGGATGTACGTGCGTTGGGCCGAGAAAAAGGGCTACAAGGTCGAGCTGATGTCGGAGAACCCCGGCGAAGAGGCGGGCATCCGGTCGGCTGCCTACAAGATTTCCGGCCCGAACGCCTACGGCTGGCTGAAATCGGAATCGGGCGTTCACCGGCTGGTGCGGATTTCGCCCTATGACTCGGCGGCACGGCGCCACACGTCGTTTTCCTCGGTCTGGGTCTATCCGGTGGTCGATGACAATATCGAGATCGAGGTCGCCGCGAACGATATCCGGATCGACACCTACCGTTCGTCAGGGGCGGGCGGTCAGCACGTCAACACCACCAACTCGGCCGTGCGGATCACCCACATCCCGACCGGGATCGTGGTGACGAGTTCGGAAAAGTCGCAGCACCAGAACCGCGACATCGCGATGAAGGCGCTGAAATCGCGGCTTTATCAGATGGAGCTGGACCGGCGGAACGCCGAGATCAACGCCCAGCATGAAAACAAGGGCGATGCCGGCTGGGGCAACCAGATCCGGTCTTATGTGCTCCAGCCCTATCAGATGGTGAAGGACTTGCGGACGAGTCATGAGACCTCGGACACGCAGGGCGTTCTCGACGGTGATCTCGACGGCTTCATGGCGGCGACGCTTGCGATGGATGTCGCGGGCAAGAGCCGTGCCGAGGCTCAGTCCCACGACTAGACCGCACCGTCATCCCCCTTGCCAGCCCGCCGCCCACTGTCCTAGCCTTCGCTTGCGCGCGAGGGAGGAGGAAAGATGACAGAAGTACGGACGGTGGCCGATGCCCTGCCGGATGTGCAGGGTGTATCGCCCTCGGACATTCCGGCGGTTCTGGCGGCGGGCTGGCGCGATTTCATGCGTGCGCCGGCATTTGGGCTGTTTTTCAGCGGCTTCTACGTCCTCGGCGGGATCGTGCTCTACCTGGTCTTCGCGGCCGCTGGACAGGAATGGTGGCTGATGCCGGTGATCGTCGGCTTTCCGATCCTTGCCCCCTTCGCCGCCGTGGGCCTCTATGAGGTCAGCCGCAGGCTTGAGCGTGGCACCCCGCTGGTCTGGTCCGAAGTCCTCGGCGTCGTCTTCGCGCAGAAGGACCGGCAGATCCCCTCGATGGCGATGGTCGTGCTTCTCATGTTCATGTTCTGGGTCTTTGTCGCGCACACGATCTTTGCGCTCTTCATGGGGCTGTCGGCGCTGACCAATGTCACCACCTCACCCGCCGTTATCTTCCAGGGCAGTGGTCCGGTCATGCTGCTTGTGGGCTCGGCCATCGGCGCCGGTTTCGCGGCGGTCCTCTTTTCCATTACCGTAGCGGGCCTGCCTCTGCTTCTGGATCGCGAGGTTGATTTCGTCTCGGCCATGATCGTCAGCGTGAGGGCGGTTCTTCACAACATCCCGGCGATGATCATCTGGGGCATCGTGATCGCGGTACTGCTCTTCGTGGCGATGATTCCGATCTTTCTCGGTCTCTTCATTGCGCTGCCGGTGCTTGGCCATGCAACCTGGCACATGTATCGCAAGCTTCTGGACTAGACAGGCAGACCGAAACGAAAAGGGCACCTGAAAAGGTGCCCTTTCAAACGTCTCGCCCCGGCGTCGTTACTGTGCTGCCGGTGAGGCGGTGATCTGCTTGGGCGCGCCACCCGAAAGCGGGTCTTCCTGGCGCTGTACGGAGCCTTCGAAATGGGCACCCGACTCGATCGCGATGGTCTTGTGGATGATGTCGCCCTCGACCCGCGCGGTCGACGTCAGGCGCACCTTGAGGCCACGTACCCGGCCGATCACGCGGCCGTTCACGACGATGTCGTCCGCCACGATCTCGCCCTTGATGGTGGCGCTTTCGCCAACCGTCAGCATATGGGCGCGGATATCGCCATCGACCACGCCCTCGATCTGGATATCGCCCGAGGTCTTGACGTTGCCCGTGATCTTGAGGTCCGAAGACAGGACCGACGCGCCTGGCTTGGACTTCGGTGTCGCTGCATAGTCGAAGGCAGGCTTCGTCGCGACCGGCTCGACGGCTTTGGTCTGATCGGTCTCGACGCCGGATTTCGGACCCGGCTCGTTGATCCTGCTTTTAGAAAACATTGTTCGCTGCCTTGATAAACGTCATAGGATTGACTGCGGCCCCGTCGGTGCGAACTTCATAGTGAAGATGCGTCCCGGTGGACCGACCGGTATTCCCCATATCACCGATCCTGTCCCCGCGCGAGACCTTTTGGCCGACGGTCACGCGGATCTTGGAGAGGTGACCGTAGCGGGTTTCCAGCCCGAAATCATGCTTGACGCGGATGAGGTTGCCATAGCCGTTCTCCACGCCTGCAAAGACCACCGTCCCGTCGCCGGTCGAGTAGACGGGGGAGCCCATGGAGCCCGCCATGTCGATCCCTTCGTGCATCCGGCCCCAACGACGGCCGAAACCGGAGGTGTAGCGGAACGAGGTCTTGAGCGGCATCGAGAAGGGCGCCTTCTCCACCGCGATCCGGTAGAGGTTCATTCGGTCAAGTCCCTCAAGGATCTTGGCGGCACGGGCGCTGTCGGGATCATTGCTCTGCATCAGGGTCGGCATCAGGGGACCAAGCGGGCCGCCCTGTCCGGAATAGCCGCGTTTCACCTGCGCAAGCAGGTTGTCGGGGTCGAGTCCGGCCGAGGTGAACATCTTGTCGAGCGGTGCCATCGAGATCGTCACCGCCTCTTCAAGCTGGGTGAAGATTTCGTCGTGCCGTTCTTCCAGAAGCTTCTTTTCATAGGCGATTTCGTCGGCCGCGGCTGCGGCGTCGCTGGCGGTTCGTGCCATCGCATCGCGTTCGCTTGCGGTGCGACCCAAGGCCGCTGTCACGAAGTCGAGCGTTTCGGACACGTCTTCGGCAGAAGTTCCGCCTTCGGGAAGGTTCGTGCCTGTGCCGCTCGCGGCCGCGGTCATCTCGGCGGCCGTGGTCCGGGCGGTGTCGCGTTCGGTCATGGTACGGCGCAGGGTGGTCTGAATGACGCCGATGCCGGTCTCAAGTTCCTTCCGGCGCTCTTCCGAAGCGAGGAGCTTCGACTGCATCAGGGAGACCTGTTCAAGCGCGACGGCGAAACGCTCCTGCGCGGCGGTTGCTTCTTCGGCGCGCAGGTCGCGTTCCTGCGACAGCGCGTCGAGACGGGCCTCGTAGGTCGCCTGTTCACGCTTGGCCTGCTGACGCGCGCCACCCGATCCGATGGAGTCCATCAGAAGGATCGCGCTGGCGACGATGGACCAGGCAAGAACAATCGACGTCCCCGCAAGTGCCACGGCTTGCGTCGCGGGCTTGAGGCGGATGAATCGTGTCTCCGTGTCCGAGCGCAGGAACAAACGTTGTTCCGGCAGCCGGTGCTCCAATGCCGTGTTCAAACGGCTCATAAGTCGTCTTGGCAAGCCAATCCCCGTTTCGGTGTTTACCTTGAGGGGGAGACCGACTTCCCCAAGAGATCCCCCGACCCGGGCTTAACAACCGGGTCCGGCTGCCGCAAGGATTTTGGGCGCAGCGTCCGGATGAGAGGCGGAAGGCGGCTCATATCGGCGAAAACTCGCCGATATCGTTGCGGCAAGTCTGAAATCCTAAATCCTTTTAAGGGCTTCAGCGAAAGGCTGCGGTTCCGGGCGCGCCTGCGATCTCATCGGCCAAGGGCCAGTAGAAATCCGGTGGCAGGCCCGCCTCGGCGCGCTTTTCCGCATTGAAGGGCGGCTTCAACGCGCCGCGGAAATAGCGCCGGACGAGCGCGTGAAACTCGTCCTTGGGGTCGAGCCCGTCTCGCCCGCAAAGCCAGTTGAACCACTTCACGCCATAGGCCACATGGCCGACCTCTTCGGCATAGATCGTGCGCAGCGCAGCGGTCGCGTTCCCCTCTCCGGCCTTGTCGAAAATCTCGATCATGCCCGGCGTCACGTCGAGCCCGCGCGCCTCGAGCACCATCGGCACGACGGCAAGGCGGCCCATCAGATCCTCCGCCGTGTCCTCGGCGGCGCGCCACATCCCGGCATGGGCGGGAAGCGCGCCATAGTGGCTGCCCATCGCCTCCAGGCAATCGCAAAGAAGGTTGAAGTGCTTGGATTCCTCATCCGCCGCTTTGACCCAGTCGTCGTAAAAGCCCGGCGGCATCGGCACATGCGTGAAGCGCGCGATGATGTCCCAGTGCAGATCGACGGCGTTCAGCTCGATATGGGCGAGCGCGTGGAGAAGCGCGATACGACCCGTCGGGCTTCCGGGCCGCCTGCGCGGGACGTCGCGGGGCGGCAGCAATTCCGGAAGCTCGGGGCGGGCGGGGCGTATCGGCGGCATGGCCTGCCCGACGGGGATCGCATCGCCCGCCGCGCGGGCGTCACGCCAGCGGGCGGCATGAGCATGCGAGAGTTCGGTCTTGGCGCGGCCATCCGCGGTGGTCAGGACCTCCACCGCCATGCTGGCCAGCGTCTGACCCGTCATAGCGCGCGTGCCGCGTCCAGCACCTCATCCGCATGGCCGTTGACCTTCACCTTCGGCCAGATGCGGGCGATCTTGCCGCTGCCGTCGATGAGGAAGGTCGAACGCTCGATCCCCATGTAGGTCCGGCCGTACATGCTTTTTTCGCCCCAGACGCCGTAGCGTTCGCAGGTGTCGCCGGTTTCATCCGAGGCGAGGATGATACCGAGCCCGTGCTTCTTGCAGAACTTGTCATGCGTCTTCGCGCTGTCTTTAGACATTCCGACGACAACCGTCCCCGCCGTCGCGAATTCATCGGCAAGCCGCGTGAAATCAAGCGCTTCGGTGGTGCAGCCGGGGGTGTCGTCCTTGGGGTAGAAGTAAAGCACGACCTTCTTGGGAAAGAGGCCGCTCAGCGAGACCTCGCCGCCGCCGTCGCGGGGGAGGGCAAAGTCGGGGGCCTTGTCGCCGGGTGTCAGCATCGCGTGCGGTCCTTTGCCGGGGATGATGCTTTCTGTTTTAATCGGCGGGGCGGAAAGATAAAGGGAATGCAAAGCAAAAAGGCCGGATTGCGGGTAGGGCGGGCGATGAGCGGCGATAAACAGGGGCAGGAGACGGGGAAACGGCCCGCGCATCGCCATCCGGTGTTCTGGGTTGTCGTGCTCCTTGTCGTGCTTTCCGTCGCGGCGGGCATCCTCATCCTTGGCCTGACCGACCGGGTTCTTGCCGCGCCGCGCTGGATCGTCAGCCAGATCGAGACGCGCGCCAATGCTGCGCTTGCGGGTCAGGGCCGGGCGACCGTCGGCGGCCTTGAACTTTTCGTCGATGACCGCTTCGTTCCGCACATAAGGCTCACGGATGTCGAACTTTATTCGCCCGCCGGTGTCCGCATCGCCCGGCTGCCAAACGTCCGCAGTACACTCGACGGCGGTGCGATCCTGCGCGGTCGGCTTCAGCCGCACAGCCTGACCATCACCGGCGCGGAAATCGCCTTGCAGCGGAACGCCGACAATACGCTGGACTTCGCGCTGAACCAGGACGTTGCGGCCGGCGCCGGCGCCGGCGCCGTCGATGTCGTCGCCGCGATCGAAGCCTTCGACCGTGCCTTCACCCTGCCGGTGTTGAGCGAAATCGAGAGGATCGAGATTTCTGATCTCGATCTGAAGTTCAACGATCTGCGCGCGAAAAAGCGCTGGAACGCGGCGGGCAGCTTGCTTCAGATGTTCCGAACCGACAAGAACGTCACCGTCAATCTCGGCGTTTCGGTCTCGGAAGGTGCCGGGACGCCCGCGCGCGCGAATGTCAGCCTGATCTCGGAGAAGGGTTCACCGGCCGCGACGCTGTCGGCCGAAGTCCGGGACGTATCGTCGCGCGATCTTGCTGCACAGTCCCCCGCACTCGCCTGGCTCGGCGCGCTCGATGCGCCGATTTCGGGGTCGATCTGGACTTCGGTCGACAGGTCGGGCGTGATTCTGCCGCTGCATGCGAGCCTCAAGCTCGGCAAGGGCGCGTTGCAGCCGACGGCGGACACAAAGCCCGTGCGTTTCGATGGCGTGTCCCTGAGCCTTGCCTACGACCCGGAAAGCCACAAGCTCGACTTCCGGGACCTGGCGGTGGACAGCCCCGCCCTGCGGGTGCGGGCCGAGGCAAAGGCCTGGCTGAAGGATATCGACAACGGGGTCCCGAACGCGCTTGTCGGCCAGATCGCGATCAGCGACCTGAAGGCCGACCCCGAGGGGCTTTTTGAAAATCCCGTTGCGCTGACCGAAGGCGCGATCGACCTGAAGCTGACGCTGTCACCCTTCCGGCTTCAGCTTGGCCAGTTGTCCCTGATGGATGGAAAGAACCGGATCAGCGCGAAAGGCGATTTCCAGGCCGAGAAAGAGGGCTGGGCCGCCGCGCTTGATTTCAACGTGGATGCGATCGAAAGCGCCCGGCTCCTCGCGCTCTGGCCGGTCGTGATGGTCCCTAAAACGCGCGACTGGCTGCGCCAGAACGTGGCCACCAGCGAAATCTTCAACGTCACCGCGGGCCTGAGGGTCAAACCGGGGCAGGAGCCGCGCTTTTCTCTTGGCTACGAATATCGTGCCACCGAGGTTACCGTGATCCGTACCCTGCCGCCGGTTCAGGACGGCGCGGGCTATGCCGCGATTTCGGACAACACCTATACGCTCGTCGTAGACACGGGCCATGTGACCGCGCCGGATGGCGGGCGGATCGACGTCTCCGGTTCGGTCCTGCAAATCCCCGATCTGAGGATCGTTCCCGCCCCCGCCGAGGTTACGCTGCGGACCAAAAGCTCCGTCACCGCCGCGCTGTCGCTTCTCGATCAGCCGCCCTTCGGGTTCCTGAGCAAGGCCGGTCAGCCCGTCGATCTGGCCGATGGCACGGCCGATCTGGAGACCCGCCTGAAACTGGTCCTCGCCGCGCGTATCCTGCCCGAAGATATCAGCTATGAGGTCGCCGGAACGTTGAACGACGTCCGTTCCGACCGGATCGTGAAGGGCAAGGTGATCACCGCAGGCAAGCTGGGCGTCACGGCCGACCCCGCGGGGATTGAGATCGCCGGGCCGGGGACTTTCGACGGCATTCCGGTGGATGTCGCCTGGCGGCAGGGCTTCGGCCCCGAGGCCAAGGGCAAGAGCGAGGTCACCGGCACGGTGGAACTGTCGCCCCGCGCGCTCAAGGCCTTTTCCATCGCCTTGCCGGACGGCACGGTGAAGGGCAGCGGCAGCGGCGCGATCGACCTGAAGCTGGTCAAGGGCAAGGACACCGAATTCCGCCTGACCTCGGACCTCGTCGGGCTGACGTTGTCGGTGCCCGAGATCGGCTGGACAAAGCCCACGGGTCAGAAAGGGGTCCTGACGGTTGCAGGTGCGCTCGGTCAACCCGCGCGTATCGACCAGTTGGAACTCTCCGGCGCCGGCCTCGCGGTTCAGGGCAAGGTGACCTTGAAGCAGGACGGCGCGCTTGACGCCATACTGCTGGACAAGGCGAGCCTCGGCGACTGGTTCGAAGGACAGGTGGTGCTGCGCGGGCGCGGCAAGGGCCAGAATGTCGCCATCGAGATCGCTTCGGGCCGCGCGGACATCCGCAAGGCGGAATTCGGGCGGGGCAGCGGGACCGGTGAGACGCCAATCACGGTTGCGCTCGATACCCTGCGCATTTCGTCGGGCATCGCGCTGACCGGCTTTCGCGGGGCCTTCGGAACCAGTGGCGGCTTCTCGGGCCGTTTCCAGGCGCGGGTGAACGGTGAGGCGCCGGTCGCCGGCACCGTCACCCCCAAAGACGGGCGAAGTGTGTTTCGGATTACCTCCGAAGATGCCGGCACGGTTCTCAGGGCGGCGGGTCTTTACCGGCAGGGCAGTGGCGGCAGCCTGAATCTCAGGCTCGACCCCGCCGCCGGGCCCGGAACCTATACCGGACGCATGACCGTCAAATCCTTTCGCGTGACGGACGCGCCATCGCTCGCGGCGCTTCTCGATGCGGTGTCGGTCGTCGGTCTCCTGACGCAGCTCAACGGTCCCGGCATCTTCTTTTCCGACGCGTCGGGAGAGTTCTACCTCACCCCCGATGCCTTGGAGGTGCAGCGCGCCTCGGCCATCGGGCCGTCGATGGGTATTTCGGCGGCCGGTGTCTATGAATTCGCCTCGGACCGGATGGAGTTGCGCGGCACGATCTCGCCCATCTATATGCTGAACGGTATCGGCCAGATCTTCTCAAAGCGGCGCGAGGGGCTTTTCGGGTTCAACTACCACCTGACCGGCACGACCAAGAATCCGCAGATCGCTGTCAATCCACTGTCGATCCTGACACCGGGTCTGTTCCGTGACCTGTTCCGGGTCGAGCCGCCCAAACTGCAAAGATGACCTGCGCGCAATGAAACTCAGCGATTTCGATTTCGACCTGCCCGAGGGGCTGATCGCCACGCGCCCGGCCAAGCCACGCACTGCCGCGCGGCTGCTTGTCGCCGAGGGCGATGCGATCCGCGATCTGCATGTCCGCGATCTGGTTGACCTGCTTGGGCCAGGGGACAGGCTCATCCTGAACAACACGCGGGTGATCCCGGCGCGGCTTCAGGGACACCGAGCGCGGATGACGCCGCAGGGCGAGGCGGTGGCGAAGATCGAAGTGACCCTGACCGAACCGCGCCCCGGCGGCGGCTGGGCCGCGCTCATCAAGCCCTTGAGGAAGCTGAGAGAGGGTGAGGAGATCGTCTTTCGTGCCGATCTCACGGCGCGGGTGGAGCGGATCGCCGAGGGGCAGGCGGAGCTTTCGTTCAACCTGACGGGCGCGGATTTCGACGCCGCGCTGGCCGAGGCGGGCGATATGCCCCTTCCGCCCTATATCGCCGCCCTGCGCGCCCCCGATGCGCAGGACCGCGACGATTATCAGACGGTGTTCGCGCGCCATGCCGGTGCCGTCGCCGCCCCCACCGCATCGCTGCATTTCGACGATGATCTCCTCGCCGCCTTGCGCGCCAAGGGGGTGGCGTTCACCGAAGTGACGCTTCACGTTGGCGCAGGAACCTTCCTGCCGGTGAAGGTCGAGGACGTGACGACCCACCGGATGCATGCCGAATGGGGCGAGGTAACGGCAAAGGCCGCCGAGGAGATCAACGCGACGCGCGCGGCGGGCGGACGGGTGATCCCGGTCGGCACCACGGCGCTTCGCCTCATCGAAAGTGCTGCGGGCGAGGACGGCCGGATGCGACCCTGGCGCGGGGCAACGGATATCTTCATCTACCCCGGTTACCGGTTCCGCGTCACCGACGGGCTGATGACGAACTTCCATCTGCCGAAATCGACGCTCCTGATGCTGGTCTCGGCGCTGATGGGCCGGCAACGGATGGCCCGTGCCTACAATCACGCCATTGCCGAGGGCTACCGCTTCTTTTCCTATGGCGATGCCTCGCTTCTCCTGCCAGAACGCCGCGAAGGCGTGCCCGAAGGTCGGGAGAGAGCCTGACTCGCCCCGCCGATTCTGGCACAGTCCCCGAACGCGAATGAAAGATCCGATCCATGCTGACCGTGCTGCGCAATTCCTGGGCCCTGTTGCTGGGCATCATGCTTCTTATGCTCGGCAACGGGATGCAGGGCACGCTTCTTGGTATCCGGGGCGGGATCGAGGGCTTCACCACCTCGCAGATGTCCTATGTCATGGCGGCCTATTTCCTCGGCTTCCTTTTTGGCAGCCGGATGACGCCCGAGATGATCCGACGGGTCGGCCATGTGCGGGTCTTCGCGGCGCTGGGCTCGATGATTTCCGCCGTCCTGATCCTCTATGCGGCGGCACCTGACTGGATCGCCTGGGCGGCGATGCGGGTGCTGATCGGGTTTTCCTTCTCCGGCGTCTACATCACCGCCGAAAGCTGGCTCAACAACGCCTCGACGAATGAGACACGCGGCCAGGCCCTGTCGCTGTACATGATCATGCAGATGCTCGGCATCATCGCGGCGCAGGCGCTTTTGAACTTCGGCGATCCCTCGGGCTACATCCTCTTCGTCATCCCCTCGGTGCTTGTCTCTCTCGCTTTCACACCGATCCTTCTGTCGGTGACCCAGGCGCCCGCGTTCGAGACGACGAAACGGCTGAGCTTTGCCGCACTTTACCGCGCCTCCCCGCTTGGCTGCGTCGGCATGTTCCTGCTGGGCGGCGTCTTTTCGGCACAGTTCGGCATGTCTTCGGTCTGGGGTACGGCCGAAGGGCTGACGATCAAGGAGATTTCGATCTTCGTCGCGGCGATCTATGTCGGTGGCCTTGTCTTCCAGTACCCGATCGGCTGGGCGTCGGACCGACTCGGACGGCGTGAGCTGGTGCTGTGGCTGTCACTCCTGGGCGGCGTCGCGCTGATGATGCCTGTGATCTTCAAGATGAACTTCACCTCGCATCTGGTGATCGCGGTACTGATGGGCGGCATCTCGAACCCGATCTATTCTCTGCTCGTGGCCTATACGAACGACTTTCTCGATTCCGCCGACATGGCGGCGGCTTCGGCCGGGCTTCTCTTCATCAATGGCCTCGGGGCGATCTCCGGACCCGTGATCACCGGCTGGGTAATGGGGCAGATCGGGCCATCGGGTTACTTCCTGTTCATGGCGCTGCTGTTCCTGGCACTTGGCGGCTATGCCGCCTGGCGAATGACACGGCGGCGGGTCATCCGGTCGCATCAGACGGCGGGATTCACACCGCTTTCGCCAAACGCCAGCGTTCTGGCGGTCGAGGCCGCCATGGAGGCCAGCAACGAAGCCGCCCCGACGCCATAGGGCTGGCAATCGGCGCGCCTTCCTGCAAAGCTGGAATCCACCGGGTGAGCAGGGGAGGCGACCATGTCCGAACCGGAAGCGATCGTCGATTTCTGGCTGAAGGAGGTTGGGGAAAGCGGCTGGTACGTGGCCGATCCCGCCCTCGACGAAGAGATACGTACCCGATTTGGCGCGGAATGGCGGGCAGCCCGCGACGGGCAGCGCGAGTTCTGGTGCAACGGGCCAAGGGGCAGCCTGGCCTTTCTGATCCTGACCGACCAGTTCCCCCGCAACATGTTCCGCGGCTCGCCCGAAGCCTTCGCCACCGATCCGCTTGCTCTCGGCGCGGCACGCGACGGCGTGGCGAAGATGTTCGACCTCAGGATTGCGGAGCCTGAACGCGTTTTCTTCTACATGCCCTTCGAGCATTCCGAAGACCCCGCCGATCAGGAGGTTTCGGTGCGGATCCTGGGCGAAAGGATGCCCGAGACCGGCGCCGGCTACGCGCTCCATGCGCGCGCCCATCGCGAGGTGATCCGCCGCTTCGGCCGGTTTCCCTTCCGCAATGCCGCCCTCGGGAGAGTGTCGAGCGACGAGGAGAAGGATTTCCTCGAGAAGGGCGGCTACGGCGCGATCGTCGAGGCGCTCAAGAATGAGGTCTAGTACGCTATGCGTTCAGCGCATGGCGCTACGGCGGCCGCCGCGTTGCGTCATCCTGTAAAATAGTTTAGTGGCAAACTACTTTTTCTGAGGGAGGAAAGACATGGCTGCGAAGAGTTTCGACATGATCGTGATCGGCGCCGGGCCGGGCGGCTATGTCGCTGCGATCCGGGGCGCGCAACTGGGCATGAACGTCGCGATCGTCGAACGCGAACATCTGGGCGGCATCTGTCTCAATTGGGGCTGCATTCCCACGAAGGCGCTTCTGCGCTCGGCCGAGGTCTTTCATCTCATGCACCGCGCCAAGGAATTCGGGCTGAAGGCCGATGGCGTGGGCTTCGATCTGGATGCAGTGGTGCAACGCTCGCGCGGTGTGGCCAAGCAGTTGTCGGGCGGCATCGGCCATCTGATGAAGAAGAACAAGGTCACGGTCTTCATGGGCGAGGCGACGCTGCCGAAGAAGGGCACTGTCAGCGTCAAGACCGACAAGGGGACCGAGGAGTTGACCTCGAAAGCCATCATACTTGCCACGGGCGCACGGGCACGCACCTTGCCGGGGCTTGAGGCGGACGGCGATCTGGTCTGGACCTACAAGCACGCACTGGTGCCGAAGCGGATGCCGAAGAAGCTTCTGGTCATCGGCTCCGGCGCCATCGGCATCGAATTTGCGAGCTTTTTCAACACGCTCGGCGCCGATACGACCGTGGTCGAGGTCATGGACCGCGTCCTGCCGATCGAGGATGCCGAGATTTCGGCCTTTGCCAAAAAGGCCTTCGTGAAGCAGGGGATGAAGATCCTCGAAAAGACCACGGTGAAGAAGCTCGACAAGGCGAAGGGCAAGGTCACGGCGCATCTGGAAGACGCCAAGGGCACCACGACGGCGGAATTCGATACGGTGATTTCCGCGGTGGGCATCGTCGGCAATGTCGAGAATCTCGGGCTGGAAGCGCTTGGCGTGAAGATCGACCGCACCCATGTCGTGACCGACGAATTCTGCCGCACCGGGGTCGACGGGCTCTACGCCATCGGCGATATCGCAGGCGCGCCCTGGCTCGCGCACAAGGCCAGCCATGAGGGCGTCATGGTCGCCGAACTGATCGCCGGAAAGCACCCGCATCCGATCAAGCCGAACTCCATCGCCGGCTGCACCTATTGCCAGCCGCAGGTGGCCAGCGTCGGCCTGACGGAGGCAAAGGCGAAAGAGGCGGGGCATGAGGTGAAGGTCGGCCGCTTCCCCTTCATCGGCAACGGCAAGGCGATTGCCTTGGGCGAGCCGGAGGGGATGATCAAGACCGTGTTCGACGCCAAGACCGGGGAGCTTCTGGGCGCACATATGGTCGGCGCGGAAGTGACCGAACTGATCCAGGGCTATGTCATCGGCCGGACACTCGAAACGACGGAAGCGGAACTGATGGAAAGCGTCTTCCCGCATCCGACGCTTTCCGAGATGATGCACGAGGCGGTTCTCGACGCCTATGGCCGCGTCATTCACATGTGACAAGGGCCGGGCTTTCCCGCCCGGCTCGCCATCCACGAACGGGGGCGCGATGCTTCAGACGCGCTGGGGATTGATCGCGGCCCTCTGGTTCGCGGGGCTGACCGCAGCCGGTCAGTTTGCCAAGATCGGCGTGATCTTCGACCTTCTGCGCCCGGTCTGGCCGGGTGCGGGCATCTGGCTTGGCCTCGTCGTCTCCATCGTCGGTTTCGTCGGCGTCGTTTTCGGGACGACGGCGGGCATCGCCGTGGCGCGGATCGGCCCGCGCCGGATGCTGCTGACCGCGCTCGCGGCGGGGGCGGTCCTGTCGCTGATCGAAAGCCTGCTTCCACCCCTGCCGGTGATGATCGCCCTGCGCGCGCTGGAGGGGATGAGCCACCTTGCCATCGTCGTCGCCGCACCCGTCCTCATCGCCGCCTCGGCACGGCCCAAGGACCAGCCCGCCGCCATGACGCTCTGGTCCACCTTCTTCGCGGTGGCCTTTTCCCTTGCGGCATTCCTCGGGCGACCCCTGGTCGAGGCGCACGGGCCTTCGGTCTTCTTCATGATCCATTCCGGGCTGATGGCGCTGGCGGGGGCAATCCTCTGGCGACTTCTTCCGAAACAGCCGCCCGCACCTCCAAATGCGATCGCCCGCGCCGGCGTCATCGACGCACATCGGCGTATCTATGCCTCGCCCCGCATCGCCGCCCCGGCGCTGGGCTTCGTCTTCTACACGCTGATGTTCGTGGCTTTCCTGACGCTGCTGCCCGACGTCATCGCGCCGCAATGGCGCTATCTCACGGCGACGGTGATGCCTTTGGCCTCCATCGTGGTGTCGCTGCTGATCGGCGTGCCTCTGACGCAGGCGAAGGGGGCGGTGGCGACGGTGCAGATCGGCCTCGCCGCGGGAGCGGTGTCGCTTGTGGTTTTCGCCATCAGCGGCGGCGCAGGGATGCTCGCGCTGGTCTCCGTGATGGCGATCTCCGGCGCGCTGGGGCTGGTGCAGGGCGGCAGCTTCGCGGCGATCTCGGAGTTGAACGCCGACGGCTCGGCGCGGGCCGAGGCGGCGGGGGCGATTGCGCAGCTTGGCAATGTCGGCACGACGCTCGGGACGCCGATCCTGCTCAGGATGACCGACCTCTGGGGCCTGCCCGCGGTCCTGTGGTTCGGCTTGCCGCTCTGCCTCGGTGGCATCGCGATGCATTCATGGCTCGCCCGTCGCCGCAGGCGGGAAGGGCTGCAAAGCCGCGTCTAGCGCTCGATGGCGCCGCCCGCGGCGTGCCAGTCGTAAAGCCCGCCGATGTTGAAGACCTGGCCATAGCCCATCTGGGCCATCATCTGCGCCGCCATCTGGCTGCGGGCACCCGAGGCGCAGTAAAGCGCGACGGCCTTTTCGACCGACAGGTCCGCCAGGCATTCCGGGCTTTTCGGATCGCAGCGCATCCTGAACACGGCGAGCGGCACGTGCAGCGCCCCCTTGGCCTTGCCCGAGGCCGCGACCTCGTTGCCCTCGCGGACGTCGATGACCACCAACTCGCCTCTGGCGGCGCGGTCGATGGCGTCCTTCGCGGAAATGCGGGACACGGACGAGGCGCCGGGACGCAGGAAGGAAAGCATGAACGAAGCCTTTCGTCGGGTTGTTGTGGCGTTTGATCTGGCCTGCGGCCAGAGACGATTCAAGAGTTGCCGCCAATTAAATTCAAAAAACTGAATTTGTATAGGGGGAGCGTGTAGCTTTGCTGCGCGCAGGGTCAGGAATAGCCGATCATACGGCCGCAAATCAGCGCCGAGGGCCAAAGCACGAGCGACATGGATGCCGCAACCCTGCGGCGACAGGGTGTCTGGGCCGCCAGCCGGGGATGCAGCGCAGCGCTGAGCGTGGCCAGAACGACAAGCGCTATCTTTGCGCGGAACCAACCGTTGCCGGCATAGTCGGTTGCCTGCGTCGTGAAGAGCAAAAGGCCGCAGACGACAGCAAGCGCAAGCCCTGCGGCAGCAATCGGGCGCAGGAGCGCAACCGTCGCGGCCAGATCGGGTCTCCGCACCAGCCCGAGCAGGCGCAGGTCCATGGGGACGACGCTGCCGATCAGTAGTGCGATACCGAGGATGTGTCCGGCATTGATCAGCGGATAGACCCAGCGCGACGCTTTCAGGAACTGCGCGAGCTGGGTAGCCTCCAGCGCCGCCCAAAGCTCCATCACGACCGGTCGGGATAAAGGTCGTAGAGCTTGTCCGCGATGATGATCCGTTCGGCTTTCATCTTGAGTTCGCCCGGCTCGGCGGAGCGATGCCCCCGCAGCGTCAGTTCGACGCCGGGCACGAGCATGTCGTCGGTCAGTCCCGCGCGCGCGTTGCGCCAGGGCTGGCCGACTTCGGCGATCCAGCTTTCGCCCTCGGCATCTATGGTCAGAACGCCATGCGGATTGCCGAGGCGCGCTTCGGTGATCACTCCGGTCAGTTCGAATTCGCCGTCATCGGTCCAGCGCCAGCCATGATGCGCCGCAAGCGGTGTTGCGAACAGTGCGGCGGCAACGGTCAGCAGGGAGCGGCGGTTGAGCATCGTCTCGTCCTCCTTCGTTGTCTGCCAGAAATGATAGCGCGGATGGGCTTGATGGTCGCTGACGTCTGCGTGATCGCCAATGCGGCGTAAGTTCGCGCAATGTTCTCATATTCTGGTTGGAGACTCAGGGGGCATGCACTATCTGTTAAGGTCTGATCCCCGGGGGCGTTCATGGCCGAGCAGAAGTTCATCGAGGTTCGCGGTGCGCGCGAGCACAATCTGAAGTCGATCGACGTCGACATTCCGCGCGACAAGCTGACGGTCATCACCGGGCTTTCGGGGTCGGGGAAGTCCTCGCTCGCCTTCGACACGATCTATGCGGAAGGTCAGCGGCGCTATGTCGAAAGCCTGTCGGCCTATGCCCGGCAGTTCCTCGACATGATGGGCAAGCCGGATGTGGATCATATCACTGGCCTGTCGCCCGCCATTTCCATCGAACAGAAGACGACCTCGAAGAACCCGCGCTCGACCGTGGGGACGGTGACGGAGATCTACGACTACCTGCGCCTTCTTTTCGCCCGCGTCGGCACGCCTTATTCCCCCGCTACCGGCAAGCCGATCGAGGCGCAGCAGGTGCAGGACATGGTCGATGCCGTGATGGCGATGGAGGAGGGGACGCGCGGCTATCTCCTCGCTCCCATCGTGCGCGACCGGAAGGGTGAGTACCGCAAGGAATTCATCGAGTTGCGCAAGCAGGGCTTCCAGCGCGTGAAGGTCGACGGGCAGTTTTATGAGCTGGAGGAGCCGCCGACGCTCGACAAGAAGTTCCGCCATGACATCGACGTGGTGGTCGACCGGATCGTCGTGCGCGAAGGGCTGGAGACGCGGCTGGCCGACAGTTTCCGGACCGCGCTGAACCTCGCCGACGGGATCGCGATCCTTGAGACCGCGCCGACCGAGGGCGAGCCGGAGCGGATCACATTCTCCGAGAACTTCGCCTGTCCGGTCTCGGGCTTCACCATCCCCGAGATCGAGCCGCGCCTCTTCTCCTTCAACGCCCCCTTCGGCGCCTGTCCGAAATGCGACGGGCTTGGGGTGGAGCTGTTCTTCGACGAACGGCTGATCGTGCCGGACGTGACGCTGAAGCTGAAGGACGGGGCCATCGCGGCCTGGGCGAAGTCGAAGACGCCCTATTTCCTCCAGACCATCGACTCGCTGGCCAAGCATTACGGTTTCGACGCCCGCAAGCCCTGGAAGGACCTGCCCGAGAAGGTGCAGCAACTTTTCCTCTACGGTTCCGGCGATGAGGAGATCAAGTTCCGCTTCGACGAGGGCGGGCGCGTCTATGAGGTGTCGCGGACTTTCGAGGGCGTCGTGCCCAACATGGAACGCCGCTACCGCGAGACGGACCGCGCCTGGAGCCGCGAGGAGATGGAGCGGTTCCAGAACAACCGCCCCTGCGGGGTCTGCAACGGCTACCGCCTGCGGCCCGAGGCTCTGGCGGTGAAGATCGCCAAACTGCATGTGGGCGAGGTCGTGCAGATGTCGATCAAGGAGGCCTATGCCTGGATCGACACGGTGCCGGCCAAGCTGACGAAACAGAAGAACGAGATTGCCAAGCTGATCCTGAAGGAAATCCGCGAACGGCTGGGGTTCCTGAACAATGTCGGCCTTGAATACCTCACGCTCAGCCGCAATGCCGGGACGCTCTCGGGCGGCGAAAGCCAGCGTATCCGTCTGGCGAGCCAGATCGGCTCGGGCCTGACCGGGGTGCTTTACGTGCTGGACGAACCCTCCATCGGCCTTCACCAGCGCGACAACGACCGGCTTCTCGGCACGCTCAAGAACCTGCGCGATCAGGGCAACACGGTCCTTGTCGTCGAACATGACGAGGAGGCGATCCGCGAGGCGGATTACGTCTTCGACATCGGCCCCGGCGCAGGCGTCCACGGCGGGCAGGTCATCAGCCGGGGAACGCCCGACGAGATCGCCGCCGATGCGGCCTCGCTGACCGGGCAGTATCTGTCGGGCACGCGCAAGATCGCCGTGCCGAAGCATCGGCGCGAGGGCAATGGCAAGGTGCTGAAGGTCGTCAAGGCGACCGGCAACAACCTCAAGGAAGTGACGGCCGAATTCCCGCTCGGGCGGTTCGTCTGCGTGACGGGTGTCTCGGGCGGCGGCAAGTCCACGCTGACGGTCGAGACGCTTTACAAGAACGCCGCCTCGCGCCTGAACGGCGCCCGCGAAACGCCCGCCCCTTGCGAGACGATCAAGGGGTTCGAGCATCTCGACAAGGTGATCGACATCGACCAGAGGCCCATCGGCCGCACGCCGCGCTCGAACCCCGCGACCTATACCGGCGCCTTCACCCCGATCCGCGACTGGTTCGCCGGCCTGCCGGAATCCAAGGCGCGCGGCTACCTGCCGGGGAGGTTTTCCTTCAACGTCAAGGGCGGCCGCTGCGAGGCGTGCCAGGGCGACGGCGTCATCAAGATCGAGATGCACTTCCTGCCCGATGTCTATGTGACCTGCGAGACCTGCAAGGGCCACCGCTACAACCGCGAGACGCTGGAGATCAAGTTCAAGGGCAAGTCGATCGCCGACGTGCTCGACATGACGGTCGAGGACGCGCAGGGCTTCTTCAGCGCCGTTCCGGCGATCCGGGAAAAGATGGACGCGCTGGTGAAGGTCGGCCTCGGCTATATCAAGGTCGGCCAGCAGGCGACGACGCTTTCGGGCGGCGAGGCGCAGCGGGTGAAGCTCTCCAAGGAGCTGTCGCGGCGCTCCACGGGTCGGACTTTGTACATTCTTGATGAACCCACGACTGGTTTGCACTTCGAAGATGTTCGAAAATTGCTAGAAGTGCTGCACGAACTGGTGGAGCAGGGAAACACTGTCGTGGTCATCGAACACAACCTCGACGTTATCAAGACCGCCGACTGGCTCATCGATATCGGGCCCGAAGGCGGCGATGGCGGCGGCAGGATCGTCGCGACCGGAACACCCGAGGATGTGGCGAAGGTCGAGGCAAGCCATACCGGCCGCTACCTCGCGCCGATGCTGAAATCCCGACGGGTTGCGGCGGAGTGAGCTTGACTCTCAGCGCCGCCGCGCGTTGCGAATGATCTCCAGCACTTTGTATCCCTCGACGGCGACGCGGTAGATATCGGGCCCCGATTTGTAGTAGCGCCACGGACCGTCCACAGGTTTCAGACCGTAGCGGTCGATATCCATGACCATGCTGTGCTCATAGATCGGAAAGACGTCGCCCACCGCGAAATCCGGCGGCGTGCGCTGCGACGCGGGCACGAAGATGCACTTGCGGGTGGTCCTGTCCACGCGGCAATTCTGCGCTTCGGCACCGACCACCGGCAGGGTTGCGAGAATGAGGGTCAGGGAAACAAGGCGGAGCATCGGCTGCACTCTTATCAACATTACAGACAGGGCAATACCTTAGCGGACCCAGGCCGCGACGTCACCCTTGGCTGAAGAATTGGTCGTGTGCTTGCCGCGCCCTGGCCGCTTGCGCCGGTCCGACAATTGCCGCAGGTTCGGCCGAACGAAAGCATGTGGCGATCATTGATGTCCGATTTGGTGTTCCGCATTCTGGGCCGCGGTCTGCATCTGTTGCTTGCCGCAGGCATCGTCGCCTGGACCGCGCTTGCGCTCTATTTTCAGGTCGGCGCTCCGCTCAGCTTCGTCTTCTATGCGCTTTTGGCTGTGGCCTCTCTCGCCATGTTGTGGTTCGCGTTCAAAGGGCGTTGGGGCCGTGTCTGGGGCGCGATGGCGGCGCTTGTCGGGCTGGTCGGCATCTGGTGGGCCACGATCGAGCCACGGGACGACCGGACATGGCGATCCGAAGTGGCGCATGGCGTAACGGCGGATCTGGATGGCAGCCAGGCGACGCTTCGCAACGTCCGCAATTTCGACTGGATCACCGAAGAAGAAGCCAACGAACGCTGGGAAACCCGCGTGGTCGATCTGGATGCGATCACCTCGATCGACATGTTCCTGTCGGTCTGGGATAGCCCTGAGATCGCCCATACCCTCGTCAGCTTCGGCTTCGCCGATGGCCAGAGGATTGTTTTTTCGGGAGAAATTCGCAAGGAGAAGGGCGAGGACTTCTCCTCCGCCGGTGGCTTTTTCCGTCAGTTCGAGTTGGTGATGATTGCGGCGGATGAGCGTGACATCGTCCGCCTTCGCACCGATGTGCGCGAGGAAGAGGTATCGGTCTATCCGATTACGCTCGACGCGCCGAGGCGCCGGGCGCTTTTCCTGTCCTTCGTCGATCTGGGCAACGATCTTGCCCGTCAGCCGCGCTGGTACAACACGCTGACGGCGAATTGCACCACGGTGCCCTACAAACTCGTGGCGCGTATATCGGATGAGGTGGTGCTCGATCCGCGCGTGCTCCTGTCGGGCCGTCTGCCCGGGTACTTGCACGAATTGGGTGTGCTCAGGCCAGATATGACCGAAGCCGCGATCCGGGAACGTGCGCGTCTGGGCAAACTTGGCCCGGCGACACCGGACGGCGCTGAGTTTTCGCGCCGGATCCGGTTGGGCTGGGCCGAGTGATCAGCTCTTCTTCATCGGGCAGGTGCTGATCCCGAGGATGGAATAGGCGGGGCAAGTGGACATCAGCCCGGTTGCGAGGGCCACGATACCGAGGACGAGCGGCAGCCAGCGAAGCCCCATCCCGGGCGAGAAATACCACCACGCGATCAGCGCGACGCCAAGGAGGATGCGCAGGACGCGGTCGGTACTGCCGACATTGGTTTTGAACATGAAATCTCTCCGTTTTCCGCCCTCCGGGCGGCCCGGAGGGATATTTGCCGAGGATCGCACGAACGTGCCGCCGCGTCTGTGACCTTGTCACAGAGAGCGCCGGTTTCGGACCTCAGTCCGGAATGGCCGCCAGCCGCGCAAGGGCCGTGCGGTCGCGCAGGAGAACTGCGCCGCGTTCAGTGTCAACAAGACCTGCCCGCGCAAAGGCTTCAAGCCGCCGCGACACGACCTCGCGCGCGGAACCGATGGCGGTGGCGAGATCCTGATGCGTGGCGCTGACCCGTCCGCCCTCGGCACGGTCGAGAAGGGCGGCAGCAAGGCGGCTTTCGATGCGCTGGAATGCCACACGCTCCAGCACATGCATCATGCCCTGCATCCGGCTGGCAAAGGCGGAAAAGACAAAGCCCCGGAAGGTGGCGGAGTTGTCCATCAGGGTCAGGAACTCGGCCTTGGGAATGAGGATGATGGTGCAATCCGTCGCGGCCACAGCTTCGCCCGAATAGTCGTCACCGCCGAGCAGGCCGAGGGTGGTCTGAATGCAGGTGCCGCCGGCTTCGATGGCATAGAGGAGGATGTCGCGACCGGATGCACCGATCAGGAACACCTCGATCCGCCCGTCGAGCACCAGGACAAAGCCCTTCGCCGCGTCGCCGGGATGGAAAAGCGGGGTCCCGCGCCGTATGACGGTCGGAAGAAGGCGTGAGAGCCGCCTGCGTGTGGCCGGGTCCAGCCCGTCCAGTCCTGCCGCCGTCTCGGTCCAGTCCGTCACGCCCGGCTCCCCACTCTGCGACGGGATAGCACCCGACTGCGGCACCGGGGTCAAGCCGCCTCAGCCCCTGTGCCGCTTTTCGAAGCGTCGGGAGCATGGCGGAGAAGTCCATGCCCTTGCCGTCCTCGCGCTCCACGAAGGTTTCGTAGAGCAGGGCGGCGAGATGACCCATCGGCGTGTCGGCATCGGCGGCCTCGGCGGCCTGTTGCGACAGCCGCAGGTCCTTCAGCATGAGTTCGGCGGCGAAGCCGGGCTTGTAGGCGTTGTCGGCGGGCGATTTCGGGCCGATGCCGGGGGCGGGGCAGTAAGCGTTCATCGTCCAGGAATAGCCCGAGGAGGTTGAGACGACGTCGAACATCTTCTGCCGGTCGAGGCCAAGCTTGTCGGCGAGCGCGAAGGCCTCGCAGGTGGCGATCATGGTGACGCCGAGGATCATGTTGTTGCAGATCTTCGCGGCCTGTCCGTTGCCCGAGGGCCCGCAATGCACCGCCTTCTGGCCCATCACGTCGAAAAGCGGATTGACGATGGCGAAGGCCTCGTCGCTGCCGCCCGCCATGAAGGTCAGCGTTCCCGCCGCAGCGCCGGTGACGCCGCCCGAGACCGGCGCGTCGATGGCAAGGCAGCCCGCCTTCGCCGCCTGATCGGCGACGGCGCGGGCGCTTTCGACATCGACCGTGGAGCAGTCGCAGAGGACCGCGCCTGTCTTCATCGCCGGGATGACGTCGTTGGCCACCGACCGCAGGATCGCGCCGTTCGGCAGCATGGTGATGACGACCTCCGCCTCCTTGACCGCGCCCGCCGCGCTGATCGCGCTGACGACGCCGTCCGGCATCGGCGCGTGGGTGTCGAAGCCGGTCACCTCATGGCCCGCCGCGACGAGGTTCTTCGCCATCGGCGCGCCCATGTTGCCAAGTCCGATGAATGCGATCTTCATGGGTTCTCCTCCCCGAATGTCAGTTCCTCCGCCCCGAGTGGGGCGAGCATCCTCTCCACGTCCTCCGCAGGCACCGCCTCCGGCCCCGCATGACGCCAGTGCGGGTTGCGGTCCTTGTCGATGATCGCCGCGCGGATGCCTTCGAGGAAATCCGCATGTTCCATCGACCGGAACGTGAAGCGGTATTCGAGCGCCAGCGCCGCCCGCATGGTAGCAGAGCCGCGCAGCCGCCGGACCATCTCGATGGCGCAGGCGGCGGAGAGCGGCGCGGCGCGGGTCAGCGTCTTCAGCGCCTCGGCAGTGAAGTCCGTACCCTCGGTGCGCAGCGAGCGGACGATATCGGCCAGCGTCCCCGCCCCGAAATGCCGGTCGATCTCGGGGCGGAGCGCGGCGAGCCGACCCTCGGGCGCGTCCTGAACGCAGGCCGCGATCTCGCCCGCATCGCCCGTTTCGATCAGCCGCGCCTTGAGCCGCTCCCATTCCGCCTCCGGCACGAACGCATCGGCAAATCCCGCACGGATCGCATCCGCCGGCCCCATCCGCGCGCCGGTCGTGCCGAGATACTCGCCCATATGCCCCGGCGCCGTGGCGAGGAGGAAGCTGCCGCCCACATCGGGCACAAGGCCGATGCCGCATTCCGGCATCGCTACTTGCGAGCTTTCCCCGACGATCCGGTGGCTTCCGTGGCAGCCGACGCCGACGCCGCCGCCCATCGTGAAGCCTTGCAGCAAGCTGATGACCGGCTTGCCGTACTCCGCGATCCGCGCGTTCATCCTGTATTCGTCGCGCCAGAACTTCCGGCCATAGGAATAGTCGCCCTTGGTCCCGGTCGCGTACATCTCGGCAATGTCCCCGCCCGAGCAGAAGGCGCGCTCGCCCTCGGCGTCGATCAGGACCAGCGCCACCTCTGGTCATCCTCGCGCCATCGATCAGCGCCGCGTCGATATCGAGGCACATCTGGTAGGTCAGCGCATTCAGCGCCTCAGGCCGGTTCAGCGTGATCCGTCCCGCCCGGCCCTCCTTGCGGATGAGTATATCCGCCATCAGCCCCTCTCGGCCAGAAGGGCACGGCCGACGATCAGCCGCATGATCTCGTTCGTGCCTTCGAGGATCTGGTGCACGCGCAGGTCGCGGACGATCTTCTCGATCCCGTAATCGGCGAGATAGCCGTAGCCGCCATGCAGTTGCAGGCACTGGTTGGCCACGTCAAAGGCGTTGTCGGTGACGAGAAGCTTGGCCATCGCGCAGAACTTCGTCGCGTCCGGCGCCTTGGTATCGAGCTTCCACGCCGCCTGACGCAGGAAGATGCGCGACGATTGCAGCTTCATCTCCAGCTCCGCCAGCCGGAATTGCAGCGCCTGGAACTGGTCGAGCGTCTTTCCGAAGGCCTTGCGTTCGCCCATATAGGCCAGCGTCGCATCCAGCGCCGCCTGCGCCCCGCCAAGGGCCGAGGCCGCGATATTGAGCCGCCCGCCATCGAGCCCCGCCATCGCATAGCTGAAGCCCTTGCCTTCCTCGCCGATGAGATTGTCATGCGGGATCAGGCAGTCGTCGAACTGCACCTGTGCGGTCGGCTGCGCGCGCCAGCCCATCTTCTCTTCGAGTGCGCCGAAGGACAGGCCGGGCGTCCCATCCTCCACGATGACGGTCGAGATGCCCTTCGGCCCGTCCGCGCCGGTCCGCACCATCGTCACATAGGCATCCGAATAGCCGCCGCCCGAGATGAAGGCCTTGGTGCCGTTGAGCGTCCAGCCCTCGTTCGTTTTCTCCGCCCGCGTTCGCAAAGCCGCCGCGTCGGAGCCGGAGCCGGGTTCCGTCAGGCAATAGGAAAACACCTTCTCCATCGAGGTCAGCGAAGGCAGCCACCGCGCCTTGGTCTCCTGCGAGCCGAACTTGTCGATCATGCCGCCACACATGTTGTGGATCGACAGGAACGATCCCACCGCCGGGCATGACATGGCGAGCGCCTCGAAGACCAGCGTCGCGTCGAGCCGTGACAGCCCAGACCCGCCATAAGCGTCGCTGACATAGATCCCGCCAAGCCCAAGCTCCGCCACCTTGGGCCAGAGCGCCTTCGGGATCGTCCCCGCCCGCTCCCACTCCCGCGCAAAGGGGGCGATATGCTCCTGACCGAAGGCCAAGGTCATATCGAAGATCGCCTGCTGTTCCTCGCTCAGCGCGAAATCCATTGGACCCTCCCGTCAGCATGAATTGAACGGACGTTAAATTCCAATCTTTACGAGACTATTGCAATGGCGATGCGGGCAGGTCCCGCAAAAAAACCGCCAGCGGGAACAGATTGGGGCGGCGCGCGGCCGCCCCATCCCGCTCAGTCCATCGCCTTGAAGTGGAACTCGCCGCCTTCCTTGAGGCCCGAGGGCCAGCGCGAGGTCACCGTCTTGGTCCGCGTGTAGAAGCGGAAGGCATCCGGTCCGTGCTGGTTGAGATCGCCGAAGCCCGACTTCTTCCAGCCGCCGAAGGTGTGGTAGGCCAAGGGCACCGGGATCGGCACGTTGATGCCCACCATGCCGATATTGATCCGGCTCGCGAAATCGCGCGCGGTGTCGCCGTCGCGGGTGAAGATCGCGGTGCCGTTGCCGTATTCGTGGTCCATCGCGTAGGACAACGCCTCTTCGTAGTTCTTGGCGCGGACGGTCGACAGGACCGGGCCGAAGATCTCCTGCTTGTAGATGTCCATGTCGCGGGTGACATGGTCGAAAAGATGCGGGCCGACGAAATAGCCGTTCTCATAGCCCTGAAGCTTGAACCCCCGGCCATCGACGACCAGCTTCGCGCCCTGTTTCACGCCCGATTCCACCAGGCTCAGGATACGGTCGCGCGCCTGCGCGGTGACAACCGGGCCATAGTCGACATCGTTTCCGGCGGTATAGGGCGCGACTTTCAGCTTTTCGATCCGCGGGACCAGCCGTTCGATCAGCCGGTCCGCCGTTTCATCGCCCACCGGCACCGCGACCGAGATCGCCATGCAGCGTTCGCCCGCAGCACCGTAGCCCGCGCCGATCAGCGCATCGGCGGCCTGATCCATGTCGGCATCCGGCATGATGATCATGTGGTTCTTCGCACCGCCAAAGCACTGCACGCGCTTGCCGTTCGAACAGCCGCGTCCGTAGATATATTCGGCGATCGGGGTGGAGCCGACAAAGCCGATGGCGGCAACCGTCGGGTTGTCGAGGATCGCATCGACGCTTTCCTTGTCGCCGTTGACGACCTGGAGGATGCCATCCGGCAGGCCCGCTTCCTTCAGAAGCTCCGCCAGCATCAGGGGCACCGAGGGGTCGCGCTCGGACGGCTTCAGGATGAAGGCATTGCCGCAGGAGAGGGCGGGGCCCATCTTCCACATCGGGATCATCGCCGGAAAGTTGAACGGCGTGATGCCGGCGGCAACACCCAAAGGCTGGCGCATCGAATACATGTCGATGCCGGGGCCGGCGCTGTCGGTGAATTCACCTTTCAACATCTGCGGCGCGCCGATGCAGTATTCGATCACCTCAAGCCCGCGCTGCACGTCGCCCTTGGCATCGGGGATGGTCTTGCCATGCTCGCGGCTCAGCGCCTCGGCCAGTTTCTCCATGTCGCGGTTCAGGAGGCGCACGAATTCCATCATCACCCGCGCGCGGCGCTGCGGGTTGGTCGCCCCCCAGGCGGGCTGCGCCTTGGCGGCCGAAGCGACGGCGGCGTCCAGCTCGGCCTTCGAGGCGAGCGGCACCCTGGCCTGAACTTCACCCGTGGCGGGGTTGAAGACATCTGCGAAACGGCCCGACGTGCCTTTGACGTGCTTGCCGTTGATCCAGTGGGTCAGTTCTTGCATGGAATCCTCCCTGAGAGTTCCCGGCCACAATAGTCTTGCAGAATTTCAATCTAAAGAGGCAGTATCTCAAAAGGGTTTTGCATTATTGCAAAGGTGCGGAATGGCCGACTGGGACGATCTGAAGATATTCCTCGCGGTGGCGCGGAGCGAAAGTCTGTCGGGTGCCGGCAGGGTACTCAGGCTCGACCCCGCGACGGTGGGGCGGCGGATCTCCAAGCTCGAAGATTCGATGGAAGCGCGTCTCTTCGCGCGCTCACCGCAAGGCTATACGCTGACCGAGGAAGGGCAGCGGCTTCTCTCCCACGCGATCCGCGTCGAACAGGCCGTGGCAGAAGCGATCGAAGATGTGCGCGGGCAAAGCGGGTTGACCGGGCAGGTCAGGATCGGCGCACCGGACGGGGCCGCAAACTACCTTCTGCCGCAGGTCGTGGCGCGGATCTGCGACGACAATCCCGGCCTCGATGTGCAGATCGTCGCCCTGCCGCGTGTCTTCAACCTGTCCAAGCGCGAGGCAGACATGGCCATCGCCGTCAGCCGGCCCGAGGCCGGACGCCTCACTGTCCAGAAGATCGCCGACTACCGGCTGAGCCTCGCCGCGTCGCGCGACTATCTCGATCGTCATCCGCCGATCGACAGCCTGTCGGATCTGAAAGACCACCGGCTGATCGGCTACATCCCCGACCTGATCTTCGACAAGGAACTCGACTACCTCGCGGAAACCGGGGCAGAGACGGTGGCACTCGCCTCGAATTCGGTTTCGGTTCAGTTCAACTGGGTACGTGCGGGCGCGGGCGTCGCCATCGTCCACGACTTTGCCCTGCCCTCGACGACGGGTGTCATCCGTATTCTGCCCGACAGGCTCAGCCTGACGCGCAGCTTTTACCTCATCCGCCATGCCGACGATCGGCGGGTGGAGCGGCTGAACCGTTTCGCCGTCCTTCTCGCCGAGGCCGTGGGGCGCGAAGTGCAGCGTCTGGAAACGCTGGCTTGACAGACGGGCGGCGACCAGCAACGCTGGAAAAACAGTCTGCAAGGTCGGGAGGTTAACATGCAGGTGCATCAGATTTTGCGCTCCAAGCCCAAGACCAGCGTCATCACCGTCTTGCCGGGGGCGAGTGTCGCGGAGGCGGCACGGCTTCTGGCGGAACGGCGGATCGGCGCGGTGATCGTCTCCCGCGACGGCCAGACCCCCGATGGCATCCTCTCCGAACGTGACATCGTGCGCGATCTCGGGCGGCGCGGCTCCGGGTGCCTGGATGACAAGGTTGAAAACCTCATGACCCGCAACCTCATCGGCTGTGAGCCGTCCGACAGCGCCGACAGCGTGCTCGAGAGGATGACGGCGGGCCGCTTCCGCCACATGCCGGTGATGGAGGAGGGCAAGATGATCGGCATCATCTCAATCGGCGACGTTGTGGCGGCGCGGATTTCCGAGCTTGCGATGGAAAAGGATGCGCTTGCCGGGATGATCATGGGCAACTGACCGGGCGCTGCGGCGCTTGGGCCTTGCATTTCAGCGCGCAATATTGTGGCGTGCGCGTGATCTGGACGGAGAGGGGACGTCACTATGCGCACCGGACTTTATCCCGGCACCTTCGATCCGGTGACGCTTGGCCACACCGATATCATCCAGCGCGCGATGGCGCTTGTCGACCGTCTGGTGATCGGCGTCGCGATCAACCGCGACAAGGCGCCACTCTTCGATCTTGAAGAGCGCGTTTCGATGATCCAGGCCGAATGCGCGCAGATCATCGCCAAGACCGGCGGCGAGATCGTCGTCCACCCGTTCGAAAACCTCCTGATCGACTGCGCCCGGGATGTGGGTGCCACCGTCATCGTGCGCGGCCTTCGGGCCGTCGCCGATTTCGAGTATGAATTCCAGATGGTAGGCATGAACCGGGCGCTCGATGCCTCGATCGAGACGGTCTTCATGATGGCCGATGCGCGGCGTCAGGCCATCGCATCAAAGCTCGTGAAGGAAATCGCCCGGCTTGGGGGCGACGTGTCGAAATTCGTGCCCCCGGCGGTCGATGCCGCCCTCAAGGCGAAGCTCGGTGGGCGCTGAGGTTCAGCGACCGTAGACCGCTTCGCGGGCGATCTTCTCGGCGTCGCCGGGGAAGATGTTGAGGTCCCAGCCCATCTCGACCGGCATCCGCGCGATCTCATTGCGGGTGCGGATATAGGCCGCGTGTTTGCGGCGGGCGTCTTGGATTTTCTCGATAAAGTTCATGGGTCTTTCCTTGCACTGGGGCGCTTCTTTGCGCCCTCGCCAGGAATATGTGCGCCTTCGCTAGCGCTAACAATTCCCCGCTTCGCGATTCCCGGCTTGCGCTGAGCGCATGGCAACTCAGATAAGGCTTGCACTTCGCGCATGGAAAAGGGCGCCCGAAGGCGCCCTTATGCTCGGCTTGGCCGGTCGTTCAGATGAGCTTGCCCATCGCGACGGCGGTATCGGCCATGCGGTTGGAAAAGCCCCATTCGTTGTCGTACCAGCTCAGGATCGAACAGAAGGTGCCGTCCATGACCTTGGTCTGATCCATGTGGAACACGCTCGAATGCGGGTCGTGGTTGAAATCCGACGACACGTTCTTGAACATCGTGTAGCCGAGGATTCCCTTCAGCGGCCCGCTGTCCGCGGCCGCCCTGATCGCGGCGTTGATCTCCTCGACGCTGGTCGCGCGCTTCGCCAGGAACTTCAGGTCCACGACCGAGACATTCGGCGTCGGCACCCGGATCGCGAAGCCGTCGAGCTTGCCCTTCAGTTCCGGCAGCACGAGGCCCACGGCCTTGGCCGCCCCGGTAGAGGTCGGGATCATCGACAATGCCGCCGCCCGGCCGCGATAGAGATCCTTGTGCATCGTATCGAGCGTCGGCTGGTCGCCGGTATAGGAATGGATCGTCGTCATCATCCCCTTCTCGATCCCGATCACGTCGTTCAGGACCTTGGCGACCGGGCTGAGGCAGTTCGTTGTGCAGGAGGCGTTGGAGACGACGAGATCGTCCTTGGTCAGCGTTTGGTGATTGACGCCGAAGACGATGGTCTTGTCCGCGCCTTCACCCGGCGCCGAGATCAGCACGCGCTTGGAGCCGTTCTCGAGATGTGCCGCGCATTTTTCCTTCGAGGTGAAGATGCCGGTGCATTCCATGACGATGTCGACATGGTTCCAGGGCAGGTCGGCCGGATTGCGGATCGCCGTCACCTCCATCGGCCCGCGGCCGGCGTCGATGCTGGTCTCGGTGGTCGTCACCTCGCCGGGGAAGCGGCCGTGGACGGAGTCGAAACGCAAGAGATGGGCATTGGTCTCGACCGGGCCGAGATCGTTGATCGCCACGACCTCGATATCGGTCCGACCGGATTCGATGATCCCCCTGAGAACGTTCCGCCCGATCCGACCGAACCCGTTGATCGCGACTTTGATGGTCATGGCATCTTCCTCCGACAAGGTTTCCGCCCGCAGACGGGTTGTGTTGGCGCTAACATCGGCAAATTCGCCGCAAGGTCAACCGCAGAGTAGCGGCCCTATCTCCAGAAGGCGAGATATTCAACGAAGAGCGCAAGCTGCCGCGCGAGGAAGAGCGCCGCACCCAGATGCAGCACGAAATGGTCGGCCAGGAAGAAGGCGACGATCAGCACAAGAAGCGCGATGGCGATTCGGTTGGTCATGGGCGGGAGCGAGGCCCCCCGAAGCTCCTTATTGCAGGAGCCGCCCCATTGCGCCGGCCACATCGGCCATCCGGCAGGAGAAACCCCATTCGTTGTCGTACCACGCCAAGACGCGCACCGTGCGCTTGCCCACCACCTTGGTCTGGTCCGGCGCGAAGATAGAGGAATAGGGCGTGTGGTTGAAGTCGATCGAAACCTTCGGCTCGGGGTCATAGGCAAGGACCATGCCCATGTACCCTGCCGCGGCTTCCCTTACGACTTCGTTGACATCGGCCACCGTCACGTCCTTGCCCGCGACGAAGGTCAGGTCCACGGCCGAGACGTTCGGCGTCGGCACCCGCATCGCGGTGCCGTCGAGCTTGCCGGAAAGCTCGGGCAGAACCTCCCCCAACGCCTTCGCGGCGCCGGTCGAGGTCGGAATCATCGCCATCGCGGCAGCGCGGGCGCGGTAGAGGTCGGTGTGGCGGCGGTCGAGCGTCGGCTGGTCGCCGGTATAGGAGTGGATCGTCGTCATGATGCCCGAACTCGATGCCGATGGCGTCGTTCAGCACCTTGGCGAGCGGCGCGAGGCAGTTCGTCGTGCAGGAGCCGTTCGAGACGACGTGATGGTCGAGCTTCAGCTCGCGGTGGTTCACCCCGTAAACGACGGTCTTGTCGGCGCGTTTGGCCGGGGCGGAGACGAGGACACGCTTGGCGCCACGGGTCAGGTGAACGGCGGCCCTGTCGCGGTCGTTGAATTTTCCGGTGCATTCGAGCACCACGTCCACGCCGTCCCAGTCCAGCTCCTCCGGGTCGTAGGTCGACATGACCTCGATCGGACCGCGGCCAAGGTCGATGGTATCGCCCGCGACCTTCACGGTGCCTGAAAAGCGACCGTGCACGCTGTCGTATTTCAGCAGATGCGCGTTGGTCTCGATCGGCCCGGTCGCATTGATCTTCACCACCTGCACGTCGTTGCGCGCGGCTTCGGCGATATGGGCAAGCGTACAGCGCCCGATGCGGCCAAATCCGTTGATGCCGATGGTGACGGTCATGCAGAATCCTCCTGAGAAATGCTCGTGCCGGGTCGGCTTTAACAAAGCTTTTGCGACTGGAAAATACGTCAATTCAATATGTTAGCGGAAACAGGCGGGTGTTAGCGACAACAGCGTGAACAATCCGGCGGGAAGCGCCGTTAATGTTACAGATCGCTCGCCCTTGTCACGGCGGGTCGTTCCACTACGCTAAGGCGTAACAGCAGGTGAGGCAGGTATGAGTGGACTTCTGGCGCTTCTCGACGACGTGGCGGCAATTGCGAAGGTCGCGGCGAGTTCTATCGACGATATCGCGGGCGCAGCGGCCAAGGCCGGATCGAAGACCATGGGCGTCATCATCGACGACACCGCCGTAACGCCGAAATATGTCAGCGGATTTTCGGCTGAGCGGGAACTGCCGATCATCTGGAAAATCTCAAAAGGCTCAATCCGGAACAAGGTGCTGATCCTGTTGCCCGGCCTTCTGCTGCTGGCGACGTTCCTGCCGGCGGTGATTCCGCTTCTTCTCATGCTGGGCGGGCTTTATCTTTGCTTTGAGGGGGCGGAGAAGATCTACCACCATCTCGCGCCCCATCCCGACGCGGCGGTCGAGGCCGATTTCGACACCAAGGACCCAAGCCATCTGGAGGAGGAAAAGGTGGCGGGCGCGATCAAGACCGATTTCGTCCTCTCGGCCGAGATCATGACCATCGCGCTGTCGGCCGTGCCGGAAGACGCGGGCGGCCTCTGGATTCAGGGCGCGACACTGGCGCTCGTCGCACTTCTGGTGACGACGGTGGTCTACGGATCGGTAGCGCTTCTGGTGAAGATGGACGATGTTGGCCTCGTTCTTGCGCGGAAGGGCCGGTTGGCGACCACGCGGGGGCTTGGCCGCTTCATGGTGCGTTTCATGCCGCGTCTGATGGTGATCCTCTCGACGGTCGGGACGGCCGCCATGCTGTGGGTCGGCGGCAGCATCGTCACCCACGGGCTGGCAGAGCTGGGCTGGCCTTGGCTCTATGACGGAATCCACCATATCGCCGAGGCTGCGGTGCACGGCATCACCGGTCCAGCGATCGGGTTTCTGGAATGGTTGATCATCGCAGGGCTCGACGGGCTTTTCGGCCTTGCGCTGGGCATGGTCATGATTCCCGTCGGGACGCGTTTGGTCGGACCGGTCTTGCAAAGGCTGACCGGCGCGAAGAGCGGATCACATTGACTGCGGCGATGTTTGCCGTGTTATTGCGCCAGCCATCCTTCCCGCACCGCCAGATCCACGAGATTGGCACGCGTGCCGGTCCCGAGCTTTTCAAGGGCGCGGGCGCGGTAGGTCTCGATCGTCTTGATGCTTAGCCTCAGCTGAGCCGATATTTCCTTGTTGCTGAAGCCCTTCGCAACCCGCTTGATGACGTCCAGCTCACGTTTGCTGAGTGCGTCCGGCGTCCTGTCTGCCGTGGCGGCTGGCGCCATTATGAACCTGCCCGCAATCCGCGGTTCGAGATACACGCCACCGGACAGCACGGCTTTCATCGCGTGGATCAGGTCTTCGGCCGCCGATCGCTTGACCACGAACCCGCTGGCACCGGCGCTGATCGCCTGCTCCATCAACGGCGCCTCTTCGCGGAACGTGAGCACGAGCGTCTTCGTCGCCGGAAAGGCTTGGTGAATATCCTCGATCAGGTCCACGCCATTGATATCGGGCAGCTGGACTTCGATCACGGCAAGGTCCGGTCGGGTCCGCCGAATGCCTTCGATCGCCGACTTGCCCGTGCCAGCGGTTCCGACCACGTCAAGACATGCCTCCCCTTCGATCATCGCCTTTATGCCCGCAAGGACGCAAGGCTGATCGTCCACGAGAAAGATGCGATGAGTTGGGGTTGAATCAGGCACTGTGTCTCCTCCCGATGAATGCAGCCGACCTGCCGGACAAACACCTAACGGCGTCGCTGGCCGACCGGCGATAAGGGTGGAAGCCTCAAGCTCGAATGCGTCACAAGCAAAATCCCGATCGGCGTTTTTCCGCTCTTCAGCGATTGGTGCCAGATGTGTGTTGGGCTCTGGCGAATAAATTTTCTCAATTCCCGAGGCACCGTCTGTTGCAGCCCGGCGGCCTCTGTTCGCGCTATAATTGAATTATATCATCAAGTTCGGTGCATTGCACGTGCGAAAACGTTGTTTTTGAATGTGTACCCGCCGCCGAGAATCGGGGCAGATGCAAGGGATTTGCCCCTCATGAAGTCAGGAAGATTCGGGCTATTTGTAGGGGATTTCCATACAAATCGTCAGAATTATACATGTCAGCGACGATGTTAGGCACCGATAGACCTTAAGGCCGCGATCAGAGAGTTTGAGGCGTGCCAAGCATATTCAGCTGTAGGGCACACGACCACCTGAGGTTGATTCTTCAGGAACTGGACGCAAACAACATTTCAAAAGGAGCTACGTAATGACCCGCTTTGCAATCATCGCCACCGCCATGCTGTCTGCCGCATCCCTGGCCGGAGCCGCTTATGCCGGATCGGGCAACGGCAACGGCAACGGCAATGGCAACGTCGGCAGCTACAACGGTAACGGCAACGGTAATGCCAACTGGGGTAACAACAACGGCAACAACAACGGCAACCAGAACTACGGTAGCGGCAACGGCAACGACAACGGCAATTACAACTCCGGCAGCTACAACGGCAGCTACAACGGCAACGGCAACTACGGCCACAACAACGGCAACTACAACGGCAGCGGCAACTACGGCAGCGGCAACGGCAATTGGAACGGCAACGACAATTGACCGACGGGCGAATTCTGACGCCTGATTCCTCAGAATGATGGTCTGGGCTGGCGCAGTCGGCGTCCCTTCCGCAATCGCGGGAAAGGCGACCGCGACAGCCCAGATGCATCGTTGGCGCGATTATCGGGATAGGTATTTAACTTGGCGCGTTTCGGCCTTTCTGGAACAACGAGTATCGCATTTGAAACGATGTTCCCCAGGCTCCAGATCGTCTCGACCCCGAAACGCCATGAAGGGAGAAGCGCAATGAAACGCTCGACAACGGCAATGGCGTTGGTTGCCGGGCTGAGCCTGGCGGTTCTGACGGCTGGAACGGCCGTTTTTCCGGCTGGCAGCGGCAATGGCAACGGGAACGGCAACGGAAATACCGGTGCCTACAACGGCTCGGGTAATGGCAACGCCAACACCGGTGGCGGCAATGGCAACGGTAACGGCAACGCCAATACCGGCGCGCAGAACGGCACCGGCAACGGCAATGCCAATTCGGGCTACGGCAACGGCAACGGAAACGGAAACTCGAACACCGGCTCCGCCAACGGATCCGGGAACGGCAACGCCAATGCGGGTTCCGCCAACGGCAACGCCAACGGAAACGGCGCGGCGGATGCGAACGGCAACATCGGCTATGGCAACACCGGAAGCGGCAATACCGGCGCGTTCAATGGCGGCAACGGCAATGTCGGCGCTTTTAACGGCGTCGGCAATACGCAAGGCGGCAACGGCAACAACAACGTCGGCGCCTATAACGGCAACTACAATACCGGCACCGGCAACGGAAACGGCAATGTCGGCTCGAACAACGGCAGCTACAACGGCGGCTCCTACAACGGCAACGGAAACATTGGCTCTTATAACGGCAACAACAATGGCAACTAGAATCTCGCGCGGCAGGCCCGGTCCGGGGCGGGGTGCGCGGCGCGCCATCGCCGGCGGCCTTGTCGGCCTGTCATTCGCGTGGATCGCCGCGGCTTCGTTCTGGTCTCCGCTCGACGCCACGGAACGGCCCTCGCTCCGCGCGGGTGACTGTTGGGCGCTTTACGGGAGCCCCGATGCCATGTCCCAAGGTCGGGGCAACGGCAACGGCAATCGCGGCAACGGCAACGGCAACGGGAACAGCGGAAACGACAACGGCAACCGCAACGCGGGCAACGACAACGGCAACCGCAACGCTGTGAACTGCGTCGGAAATTTCTACCGCAGCGATGGGAATGACAACGACATGGGCTGGCCCCCGATCAGGCCACGTTTGCGACCAGCGCTGCCGGAGTGATCCCCAGCCGAGCCGCGTCGCATCGCCCGAACGCCCGCCGGGCTGCCCGATCCGGACAGCCCGGCGGGCGTTCGCGTTTTAGCCGAGCAAAGTCTCGACCTTGCCCGCCACGGCCTCGGCGGTGATGCCGAACTCCTTGTAAAGCGTCTCGGCCGGGGCGGAGGCGCCGAAGCCCTCCATGCCGGCGAAAGCCGCTTTCTTTTCACTGCCGCGCTCACCCAGAAGGAAGCGGTCCCACGGTTGACGCACGGCGGCCTCGATGGCGACGCGGACCGGTCCGGCGGGCAGCACCTTCTTGCGGTAGGCTTCCGGTTGCGCCGCGAACAACTCCATGCATGGCATGGACACGACGCGCGTCCCGATACCCTTCGCCTCAAGGATTTCCCGCGCCGCAAGCGCGATTTCGACTTCGGAGCCGGTGGCCATCAGGATCGCCCGGCGGCGCGCATCGGCCTCGGCAAGGATATAGGCGCCTTGCGCGGTCAGGTTCTTGACCGAATGGGTCTTGCGCACCGTCGGCAGGTTCTGGCGGCTGAGGGCGAGAACGGAAGGAGTCTTTTCCGAGGTCAGCGCCAGTTCCCAGGCCTCCGCCGTCTCGATCAGGTCGGCGGGGCGGAAGGTCCAGGTGTTCGGCGTCGCGCGGCAGATGGCGAGGTGCTCGACCGGCTGGTGGGTCGGACCGTCTTCGCCAAGGCCGATGCTGTCATGTGTCATCACATAGACCGTCGGCACGCCCATCAGTGCGGACAGGCGCATCGCGCCCCGCGCATAATCGACAAAGCACAAGAAGGTGCCGCCATAGGGGCGCACGCCGCCATGCAGCACCATGCCGTTCATCGCCGCCGCCATCCCATGTTCGCGGATGCCGTAGTGAACATAACGGCCGGCGCGGTTCTCCGGGTTGAAGATGCCAAGATCGCCGGTCTTGGTGTTGTTCGAACCGGTGAGATCGGCCGAGCCGCCGATGGTTTCCGGCATCACCGGGTTGATAACCTCCAGCACCATCTCCGAAGCCTTGCGTGTCGCGACCTTCGGTTGGGCCTCGGAGTTCTGCTTCTTCAGCGCGCGGATCGTCGCGGCAAGTTTTTTCGGCGCGCCGAGGCTGATCTGACGTTCGAACTCGGCCTTCTTCGTGCCTGAAAGCGCGTTGAGCCTGCCTTCCCATTCCTTGCGCTCGACGGAACCCTTCGCGCCGACCTTGCGCCAGGCGTCAAGCACATCGGCCGGAACCTCGAATGCGCCATGCGGCCAGCCGTAGATGTCCTTCACGACCTTGATCTCATCGGGGCCGAGGGGCGAGCCATGCGCGCCTGCCGTGTCCTGCTTTTTCGGGCTGCCAAAGCCGATATGGGTCTTGCAGTCGATCATCACGGGCCGGTCGGAGGTCTTCGCCTCGGTCATCGCGCGGTCGATATCGGCGGGATCATGCCCGTCGCAATGCAACACCTTCCAGCCCGCCGCCGCAAAGCGGGCGCGCTGGTCGGTGATGTCCGACAGGCTGACCTTGCCGTCGATGGAAATGCTGTTGTTGTCCCAAAGCACGATCAGCTTGGAAAGCTTCTGCATCCCGGCCAGACCGATGGCCTCGTGGCTGATGCCTTCCATCAGGCAGCCGTCGCCCGCGATGACCCAGGTGTGGTGATCGACGACCTTCTTGCCGAAGCGCGCGCGGAGCGATTCCTCGGCGATCGCGAAGCCCACGGAATTCGCGATCCCCTGACCGAGCGGGCCGGTCGTCGTCTCGATCCCCGTCGGCATGGCCGTATTCCGGATGCCCGGCAGTTTTTGAGCCCCACTGGCGGAAGTTCTTCACCTCATCCAGCGTCATGTCCTTGTAGCCGGTCAGATGCAGAAGCGCGTAAAGCAGCATGGAGCCATGACCCGCCGACAGGATGAAGCGGTCGCGATCCGCCCAGTGCGGCGCGGCGGCGTCGAACTTCAGATGCCTGGAGAAAAGCACGGTCGCGACATCGGCCATGCCCATCGGCATCCCGGGATGGCCGGAATTGGCGGCCTGAACCGCATCCATGGCCAGCGCGCGGATTGCGGCGGCTTTCGCCCAATGTTCGGGATGCTTGTCGCGCAGTGTCGCAATGTCCATTTTTCGTCCTTCCATCCAGGTCGCGGCTGCGGCGGTGATAGCAGCATCGAAGGCAAGTTCAAGCGCACCGGCTAACCCTCTGGTACGAAAGGGGGCAGAATTCCGCGCGCGCTTTGGTCTAAACTCGGTGCGTCGGGCGTCCGTCCAATTCGCCGCGCAGAGACGGCGACACGGGCGCCGGTGCGCATGCGCATGCGCAGAACCGTGACAGGCAACAGGGGGCTTGAGCAATGAACGACATCGCTGAACTCGAACGGCGCATCACAATGGCGCTGGAGCGGATCGGGGCAGGACTCGATATGCTCGGCACCACCGGAGGCGGTGCGCCCATGCCAGCGGCAGCCGACCCGGAGGTCGGGGCCCGCATCGCCGAATTGGAGGATGCGCTTGAGGCCGAACGCTCGACCAATGCGCAACTGACCGAACGGGTGCGTGCGATCCGGGAAAAGCAGGAAACCATGGTGGGCGCGTTGGAAAAGAAAGTCGCACGCCTGACACAGCAGGCCGATACCGCGACGATGGAGGTGCAGCGGCTGCGGCAGATCAATGAGGATCTGAGTGATTCCAACCGCGCTCTCAGTCTCGCCGCGGCAGAGGGTGTGGCGCAGCCCGAGCTTATCAACCACGCGATGATGACCGAACTTGACGCGCTGCGCGCGGCGCGGGCCGCCGACCTGGCAGAGATGGACGACATCCTGTCGGAACTGAAACCCCTGATCGGAGAGGTCGCCTGATGCCTGAAGTAAGAGTGATGATCGGCGGGCGCGAATTCGAAGTGGCCTGCCAGGAGGGCGAGGAGCATTTCCTGCGCTCCGCCGCGAAGCTTCTGGACAATGAGGCGCAGGTTCTCGTCACCCACATGGGACGGATGCCCGAGGCACGGATGCTGCTGATGGCGGGATTGATGCTGGCCGACAAGGCCGCCGGTCTCGACGACCAGCTTCGCATGGCCGAGGAACGCGCGACGGTGGCCGAACGTGTGGCCGCGGATGCCCGCGCCCATCCCGAGCGGATCGAAGTGCCGGTCATTCCGGACATCGTGACCGACACCTTCGGCGAGCTTGCGGCCCGGGCCGAGGCGCTGGCCGACAGGTTGGATGAGCGATTGCACGCATGAACGCGCGGCACGTCGCCGCGTTGGTTGCTGCGAGCTCGCTGGTCGCCGTACCCGCATTCGGGCAGCTGGAGGTGAAGGGCGGCACCTATCTTTGCGACCGCGGGGTGGAGGTGCCGGTATCCTACATCAACGGCGCCGTTGACGCCGTCGCCGTTCTCTATCTTGAAGGCCGCCTTATCACCCTGCCGATCGGACCGTCCGCCTCCGGGGCACGTTACGCCTGGCCCTCCGACGGGTCAGGATACATCTGGTGGACCAAGGGCGACGCGGCGATGCTTCTCTGGCATGACGGCGCGACCTCCGAAGAGGTCACGCTCTATTCTGAGTGCAAACTGAAGCCCTAGCTCAGGCGTTCGCCGCGCGGATCTGTTCGGCGGCATCCTTGTTGTAGGTAATGCCCTTTGTCTCAAAGAGCTGGTCAAGTTCGCCCGAGAGCGTCATCTCCGTGATGATGTCGCAGCCGCCGACGAATTCGCCCTTCACATAAAGCTGCGGGATCGTCGGCCAGTCGGAGAAGTCCTTGATCCCCTGACGAAGTTCGGCGTCTTCAAGGACGTTGATATCCTTGAATTCCACCCCCATGAAGTTGAGCACGCCCGCCACGCGGCTGGAAAAGCCGCATTGCGGCATGGTCTTCGTGCCCTTCATGTAAAGAACGACGTCGTTCGAGGTGACGGTGCTGCGGATCTGGTCGGTCGCTGTGGTCATCTGGGTTACTCCGGTGCCTTGGTGGTCAGGGCGAGGGCATGAAGGTCGCCCTGCGCGCCGTCCATCTTGCCTTTGAGCGCGGCATAGACCGCGCGTTGCTGCTGGACGCGGTTCATGCCGCGGAAGCTTTCGTCTTCCACGAAGGCCGCGAAATGTGCGCCGTCATCGCCTTGCACCTCGATCCGCGCATGCGGAAAGCTTTCGCGGATGAGGATTTCGATTTCTTCGGCGCTGATCGGCATCGTACTCTCCTGTCTTGGGGGGAATGTAAGGCGCGCCGCGAGGCGCCGCAAGGCCGCGCCGGCGGTTGGTTCGGGAGCCTCCGGCGGGCGTATTTCGGGACAGAAAGTGAGATGTCCGCCTTATGAAACGGCGGCCGCGAAGGCGCTGCGGTAGAGGCGGGCGAGGTCCGCGACCGGGGCGGAGACGGTACCGAAGATGACCTCGGGGCCGCCGAAACGCCCGACCATGCTGGCCGGAACGCCTGCGGCGGCGGCTGCGGCGAGGATCGCCTCAGCCTCATCCGGGGCGCTGGCCACGAGGTAGCGGGCCTGATCCTCGCCGAAGAGCTGGGCGATGTCGCTGGTGTCGAGCGTGACGCCCATGTCAGCGGCTTCGGCCATCTCGAAGGCGGCGAGTGCCAGGCCGCCGTCGGAAAGATCGGTCGCCGCGCGGAAGGTCTTGCGGTTGGCGCGCAGGAACGCGCCGTTCCGCCGTTCCGCGGCGAGATCGACATGCGGCGCGTCACCTTCTTCGCGGCCGAAGGCCTCGGCGAGGAGGGCGGACTGGCCAAGATGGCCCTTGGTCTCACCGATCACGATGGCGATGTCGCCTGCGGCGGGAAGGCCCGCGATGAGGTCGTCGAGCGAATTGAGGAGGCCGACCGCGCCGATGGTGGGCGTGGGCAGGATGCCGCTGCCGTCGGTCTCATTGTAAAGCGAGACGTTGCCGGAGACGATCGGCAGGTCGAGCGCGATGCAGGCCTCGCCGATGCCCTTGATGGCGCCGACCAACTGGCCCATGATCTCGGGCTTTTCGGGATTGCCGAAATTGAGGTTGTCGGTCGCGGCGAGGGGCAGGGCGCCGACGGCGGTCAGGTTGCGGTAGGCTTCCGCCACCGCCTGCTTGCCGCCCTCGACGGGGTTGGCCTTCACGTAGCGCGGCGTCACGTCGGAGGTGAAGGCGAGCGCCTTGCCGGTGTCGTGAACGCGGACGACGCCCGCGCCCAGACCGGGGGTGCGGATCGTGTCGGCCATCACTTGGGTGTCGTATTGTTCCCAGACCCACGACTTGTGCGCGTAGTTGGGCGATCCGATCAGCGCCTTCAGACCCTCGACCGGGTCGATGGCCGGGATCGGCCCGAGCGGCTTCGCGGCGGGCGTCGGCACCCAAGGGCGGTCGTATTCCGGCGCGGAGGAGGCCAGCTTCGACAGCGGCAGGTCGGCTTTCACCTCATTGCCGTGCAGGATCAGGAAGCGGTCCTCAGCGATGGTTTCGCCGACGATGGCGAAGTCGAGGTCCCATTTGTCGAAGATCGCGCGGGCGACGGCCTCTTTCTCCGGCTTCAGCACCATGAGCATCCGCTCCTGGCTTTCCGAAAGCATCATCTCATAGGCCGTCATATGCACTTCGCGCTGCGGCACGTCGTCGAGTTGAAGGCTGATGCCGAGGCCACCCTTGTCGCCCATCTCGACGGCGGAGCAGGTCAGGCCCGCAGCACCCATGTCCTGAATCGAGATGACGCTGTCCGAGGCCATCAGTTCGAGGCAGGCCTCCAGCAGCCGCTTTTCGGTGAAGGGGTCGCCGACCTGCACGGTCGGGCGTTTTTCCTCGATCGTGTCGTCGAATTCAGCCGAGGCCATCGTCGCCCCGCCGACGCCGTCGCGGCCGGTCTTGGCGCCGAGATAGACGACGGGCATGCCGACGCCGGAGGCGGCGGAGTAGAAGATCTTGTCACTGTCGGCGAGGCCCGCCGCGAAGGCGTTCACGAGGCAGTTGCCATTGTAGGAGGCGTGGAACCGCACCTCGCCGCCGACATTCGGCACGCCGAAGCAGTTGCCGTAGCTGCCGACGCCCTCGACCACGCCCTTCACCAGATGCGCGGTCTTGGGATGGTCCGGCATGCCGAACGAGAGCGAATCCATCGCCGCGATGGGGCGTGCGCCCATGGTGAAGACGTCCCGCAGGATGCCGCCGACGCCGGTCGCGGCGCCCTGATGCGGCTCGATATAGGAGGGGTGGTTGTGGCTCTCCATCTTGAAGATCACCGCCTGACCGTCACCGATATCGACGACGCCCGCATTCTCGCCCGGGCCGCAGATGACCTGGGGGCCGGTCGTGGGCAGCGTCCGCAGCCATTTCTTCGACGACTTGTAGGAGCAGTGCTCGTTCCACATGGCCGAGAAGATGCCAAGCTCGGTGAAGGTGGGAACCCGCCCGATGATCTCAAGGATGCGCTGATATTCATCGGGTTTCAGCCCGTGGGCGGCGATCAGATCCTCGGTGATCTCAGGTTCCTGCATCTCATCCCCCGGCGCTTCGCGATTGCGCGCGTTTTAGGGGGGAAGGCGGGCGGAGGAAAGGGCCGCCGGGGCGGCGGGTGAAAATTTTCGTGCAGGTCTGTCGAAATCCGCAGGCGCCGTTCGTCCTTGATATGTCAGGACAGGAGGTGACCCATGACATTCCCGATCACGGCGATCTACGCGGCCATACTTGGCCTTTTGATGATCGCGCTACAAATCGCCGTCGTTGCGGCGCGGGGGCGGACCGACGTGCTTTTTGGCGATGGCGGGCGGATGGATCTGCTGTTGCCGATGCGTCGGCACGGCAATCTTGTGGAAACCGTGCCGATGGCGCTGATCCTCATGGCCCTTGGTGAGGCGCAGGGGCTTTCAGCGGGCTGGCTGCACACTGCGGGGCTTTTGCTTCTCGCCTCGCGGCTCATCCATCCCTTTGGCCTTGCCGAGGCGCGCCGCGCGCTGCCCCTCAGGATCGCGGGGACGGTCGGAACCTGGATCGCGACGCTGATTCCGATTGTGGCGCTGCTGCGCGGCGCCTTCGCGTTGTGACGCTTGCCTCATTAAGCCGACAGACCCAAACTCAACCAAGCAAGAGGAGACTATCATGCAATACATTGCGCTGATCTACGGCGACCCGGAGCTTCAGCCGAAGCCCGGGACGCCTGAGTTCGACACGATGATGAAAGGCTATTTCGCCGCCAATGAGATCTACAGACGCGACGGCGTCCTTGTCGCCGGTGAGCCCTTGCAGGGCGTCGAGACCGCGACCAGCCTGCGTATTCGCGCGGGCAAGACCGAAACCATGGACGGCCCCTTCGCCGAGACGAAGGAACGGCTTGGCGGGTTCTACATCTTCGATTGTGCCGATCTCGATGCCGCACTGAAATATGCGGCCATGATCCCGGGGACGAACTTCGGCACAGTCGAACTGCGCCCCCTGATGGTGATGCACTGAATGGGGACCGCCCCCGCGATCGCTGCTGCCGTCGGCAAGGTGGCGCAGTCCGACCGGGGGCGGCTTCTGGCCGCCTTGATCGCGGCGCTTGGCGATTTCCAACTGGCCGAGGACAGCCTTCAGGAGGCGCTGGAGGCCGCCCTCATCCATTGGGGGCGGTCCGGCGTGCCGCATGAACCGCGCGCCTGGCTTTTGCGCGTCGGGCGGCGCAAGGCCATCGACCGGCTTCGCAAGGCGGGGCGCTGGCGCGACCGCGAGGCGGACCTGGTCGCCCTTGCCAATGCCGATGAGGCGGCGAGTGCCGAACCTCCGCCAGACATCCCCGACGAACGGCTGCGCCTGATCTTCACCTGCTGCCACCCCGCGCTCGACCGCAAAAGCCGCGTCGCGCTGACGCTTCGGACCCTGGGCGGCCTGACCACCGCCGAAATCGCCCGCGCCTTTCTCGACCGGGAGGCCGCGATGGCGCAACGGCTAAGCCGCGCCAAGGCAAAGATTCGCGACGCCGGCATTCCTTTCGCCGTGCCGGGGCCTGACCTTTGGGCCGAGCGCCTCGCCTCGGTCCTCGACGTCATCTATCTCATCTTCAACGAAGGCTATTCGCGCACCGAAGGCGAAACCCCGCTGCGCGTCGATCTGTGCGAAGAGGCGATCTGGCTTGGCCGCATGGTCGACGCGCTGCGCCCCGAGGAGGCGGAGGTGCTTGGCCTTCTCGCATTGATGCTGTCGGTCCACGCCCGCCGCAAGGCGCGCTTCGGGGCCGAGGGCGCGATGATCGCGCTCGACCGGCAGGACCGGGCTTTGTGGGACCGCGCCCTGACCGACGAGGCGCGCACGCTGCTTGACCGGGCGGTCTCGCATGGCGCGCCGGGGCCGTTCCAGATCAAGGCCGCGATCTCGATCCTGCATCTTGGCGCGGCCGGTGCAGCTGCAACCGACTGGCCGCAGATCATACTGCTTTACGAAGCGCTTTTGCGGCACGAACCGACGCCGGTGGTCCGGTTGAATCGTGCCGCGGCCCTTGCGGGGGCGGGCGCCCTTGGCCCCGCCGAGCGCGAGTTGACGGCCATTGGCGATGCGCTTGAGCAGTACCAGCCCTATCACGCCGCCCGCGCCGATGTGCTGTCGCGGCTGGGCCGGGAGACAGAGGCAGTGAAGGCCTACGGCCGCGCGATCGAGCTGGCGGGCACCGAAGCGGAGCGGGCGTTCCTGCGGGCGCGCCGGGACGAGATCGCGAAAGACCGCTGACCTGGTCTGAATTGCCAGAAATCCGACCGACGAAAAAAAAGGCCGAGACGAAGCTCGGCCCAAGTCCAACAGGGAGGTAGAAGACGCGGCGAGTTGCCTCAACCCTCGTCTTCAAGCCCGATTTATGTGCGCTTTGAAAACGGTTCAAGAGAAAACATGCCGCAGATGCAACATGTCCGCCATGCGTTGCCGACATGCCTCAGTGCAACCGATGGTTGCGGCACTAGGCCGGCTCGTCTTCGACCTTGCGTTTGCGGTAGGCCATGATCTCTTCCATGACGAATTCGCGGAAGGCCGAGACGCGCTTCGACTGCCGTAACTCCTCAGGATAGGCGAGAAAAACCGGTACTTCGCTGGACTCCACATCCGGCAACACACGCACGAGATTGGGGAAGTCTTCGGCAAGGTAGTCCGGGAGGACGCCGATGCCGAGGTGGCAGAGAACGGCCTGAAGCACGCCGTAGTAGTTGTTCACGGTCAGCGTGGAGCGGATGTCGTGACTCAGAAGGCTCTGCACCAGATAGGCCCCGGCCGCGACCTGCGCGGTCATCGGATTCTGGCTGATAAGACGATGATCCGCGATCTCTTCGATCGCGGTCAGTTCTCCGGCTGTGTCGAGATAATCCCGCGTCGCGTAAAGACGCATCCGGATCGTCATCAGGCGGCGGCGGATCAGGTCGGCCTGGCTTGGCTCCTTCATGCGGATGGCAACATCGGCCTCGCGCATCGGCAGGTCGAGTACACGCTCCTCAAGCATCAGGTCAATCTTCAGGTCCGGGTAGCGTTCGTAGAGCTTGCCGAGACGCGGGGCGAGCCAGAGCGTGCCGAAGCCGGTGGTCGTGGTGACGCGCAGTTCACCATAAACCTCGTCTTCGCTGTCGCGGATACGGGCAGCTGCGGTTTCAAGACGCTTGTTCATCGATGTCGTCGCGTCGAACAGCAACTCGCCTTGTTCGGTGAGAATCAGTCCCCTCGCATGCCGGTGAAACAGCGTCGTGCTTAGGCTTTCCTCAAGCGCGCGAATCTGGCGGCTCACGGCGGACTGCGACAGATGCAGGTTATCCCCCGCATGCGTCAGGCTGCCCGCATCGGCGACCGCGTGAAATATTCTGAGCTTATCCCAATCCATACCGATACATTCACTCAAATTTTGCCGTGCGACTTATGCAGGATTTCCTATTGCCGAGAAAGCAAAAGAGCTTGCGTGTACAAACTTTTGTGTGGGCTTGCCAGTAATTCAGGCTTTGTAGGTCAACATTTATGACCTATAATGAACGCAGAGGTGAGGGAGGCCACCGATGAGCAAACAGCAGATTTCACTCAGCGATCGTTACGATCTCGACAAGTCACCGGTGCTTTTGAACGGCACGCAGGCGCTGGTGCGTCTGATGCTGATGCAAAAGGCGCGCGACCGGCGGGCGGGGCTGAACACGGCGGGTTATGTCACCGGCTATCGCGGCTCGCCTCTTGGCGGGGTCGATCTGAACATGGCTCGCGCGGGAAAGATCCTCGGCGCCAACGACATCCGGTTCCAGCCCGGACTGAACGAGGATCTTGCCGCCACCGCGATCTGGGGTTCGCAGCAGGCGGAGCTGCGGGGCGAGGGGAAATACGACGGCGTCTTCGCGCTCTGGTACGGCAAGGGGCCGGGGGTGGACCGGTCCGGCGATGTGATGCGCCATGCGAACATGGCGGGCACCTCGCCCAATGGCGGCGTCCTGATGGCGATGGGCGACGACCATACCGGCGAAAGCTCCACGACGCTGCATCAATCCGACTGGGCGATGATCGACGCCTACATGCCGGTCGTCAGCCCTGCCGGTGTGCAGGAGATCCTCGACTACGGCCTTTACGGCTGGGCGCTTTCAGCGTTTCGCGGGTGTCTGGGTCGGGCTCAAGACCATGAAGGACACGGTCGAGGCGACGGCTGTCGTCGACGGCGATCCGTTCCGGTTGGATTTCAGTGTGCCGCAATTCCAGATGCCCGAAGGTGGGTTGAACATCCGGCTGCAGGATACGCCCGTCGCGCAGGAAGCGCGGATGATCGACTACAAGCGCTTTGCGGCCGAGGAATTTTCCCGCGCCAATCGCATGGACCGCCGCGTCTGGGGCAAGCCCGGCGCAAAGATCGGCTTCGTCGCGGCTGGCAAGAACTGGCTCGACCTTGTCCATGCGCTGACACTTCTCGGCATCGACGAGACGGAGGCCGAACGGCTTGGTCTCACGACCTACAAGATCGGCCAGACTTTCCCATTGGACATGAAGAGCTTCCACGACTGGGCCGAGGGGCTCGACCTGATCGTCGTCGTCGAGGAGAAACGCAAGCTGATCGAGGTGCAGATCAAGGAGGCGATCTTCGACGACCGCCAAGGCCGCCGCGTCTATGGCTGGTACAAGGGCGGCGCGGGCGGGATGCACCGCGAGGAGTTGTTTCCGACGCGCTATGCGCTCGACCCCACCTATATCGCCGAAAAGCTGGGCGGTATCCTGATCGAGGAGGGGCGCGGCACCGATGAGGTCAAGGCGCGGCTCGCCGCGATCATGGATACGCGCCGCGCCGACAACGCGCCCGAAATCGCGGCGCGTCTGCCCTATTACTGCTCGGGCTGCCCGCACAACACCTCGACCAAGGTGCCCGAGGGCAGCCGCGCCTATGCCGGGATCGGCTGTCACTACATGGTGCAGTGGATGGACCGGAGCACGCTCGGTTTCACCCAGATGGGCGGCGAGGGCGCGAACTGGGTCGGCGAGGCGCCGTTCTCCAAGCGGGAGCATGTGTTCCAGAACCTCGGCGACGGCACCTACAACCATTCCGGCAGTCTCGCGATCCGTGCCGCCTTGGCGGCGGGAACGACCATCACCTACAAGATCCTCTTCAACGACGCCGTCGCGATGACCGGCGGTCAGCAGAACGAGGGCGGCCTGACCGCCGACCGCATCGCGCGCGAAGTGCAGGCGATGGGGGTCGAGAACATCTTCGTCGTCTATGACGACAAGGAAGACCCGGACCGCACGAAGTTCCCTGCGGGGTTGCCGTTCCATGAGCGTCACGAACTGCCTCTGATCCAGAAGAAATGCTCTGAGATCAAGGGTGTGTCGATCATTCTTTACATCCAGACCTGTGCTGCCGAAAAGCGCCGACGGCGCAAGCGTGGGACCTTCCCCGACCCCGACAAGCGCGTCTTCATCAATACCGATGTCTGCGAGGGCTGCGGTGATTGCGGGGTGCAGTCGAACTGCGTCTCCATCGTGCCGGTCGAGACGGAGCTGGGCCGCAAGCGGGCCATCGACCAGTCCTCGTGCAACAAGGATTATTCCTGCCTCGACGGGTTCTGCCCCTCCTTCGTGACGCTGGAAGGCGCCAAGGTGAAGAAGGCCGCGGCGGCGGAATTCGATCTGCCCGACATGCCTGAGCCGAAGCTGCCCGCCATCGACGGCACCTACAACGTCCTTATCACCGGTGTCGGCGGCACCGGCGTCGTCACCATCGGAGCGGTTCTGGCGCAGGCCGCGCAGATCGACGGCAAGGGTGCCGGCATGATGGAGATGGCGGGCCTCGCCCAGAAGGGCGGCGCGGTCAGTATTCACCTGCGTCTGGCCAAGCGCCCCGAGGATATAAGCGCCATCCGCGTCGCGGTGGGCGAGGCTGACGCGGTCATCGGCGGCGATCTGGTCGTGACGGGCGGCTCCAAGGCGCTCGGACTGATGACCACGGGCCGCACCGGAGCCGTTGTGAACAGCCATGAGATCATCACCGGCGCCTTCACCCGCGACCGGAATTTTCATCTGCCGTCCGATGCCTTGCGCGTTTCTCTTCAAGCGCGGCTGAAGGACCGGGTGAGCTTCTTCGATGCGTCCGACATTGCGCGGCGGCTGATGGGGGATTCGATCTTCTCGAACATGCTCCTTCTGGGCGCCGCCTGGCAGAAGGGCCTCGTGCCGCTGACCGCCGGGGCGATCCGCGAGGCCATCGCATTGAACGGTGCCGCGGTCGAGCGCAACCAGCGCGCGTTCGAGATCGGGCGCTGGGTGGCGATCGACCCGGACGAGGTTCTGAAGCTGGCTGAAGAACCTGTCGTAACGCCGCTCAGTGAAAAGGAAAAGGTCGATTTTCTGGCGAAACGCCTGACGAACTACCAGAATGCCGCCTATGCCGACCGCTTCCGCCGTCTGGTGGCCAGCGCACCGGAAAAGCTGCGCTTGGCCGTCGCAGAGGGCTATCACAAGCTCCTCGCCTACAAGGACGAATACGAGGTCGCGCGGCTGCATCTGGAGACTGCCTCGAAGGCGCGCGCGGAATTCGACGGCGATTTCCGCATGACCTTCCACCTCGCGCCGCCGATCCTGTCGCGGATTGGTCCGAACGGGCGGCCAGAGAAGAAGCGCTTCGGCCCCTGGATGCTGAACGTCTTCGGCCTGCTCGCCCGCATGAAGGGCCTGCGCGGCACCGCGCTCGACCCGTTCGGACGCAGCGCGGAACGGAAGATGGAGCGGGCGCTCATCGCGCAATATGAGGCCGACATGGCCGAGGTGCTTCCCAAGGTCACGCCCGAGACCGAAGAGGCGGCCCGTGCGCTTGCGCTGCTGCCGATGAGCGTGCTCGGCTACGGCCCGGTCAAGGAAGCCGCTGAGGCGAAGGCTGCGAAGCGGCGTGAGGAACTGCTGTCGCTCATCCGCGCGGGCGGGTCGCCGGTGAAGGCGGCGGCGGAGTGACACGTGGAATTCCGTGGGCCTGACTGGCAGCGATACCGCCCGCCGCCTTCGACGCGAACGCGATGATGGATTTCCTGCGCCGCACGACGTATGAGTTGTCGCCAAGGCCCTTGCCGATCCCTGGCGTACGGCTTTGAATTCGAAGAGAAATACCGCGCCTGAGGGCTTCCCCGGTCGCGGGGAGGGCATGGGCGATGGCGGTCGGTATCTTCGATTCGGGTCTTGGTGGGCTGACCGTCTATGACGCGGTCGCCGGGGCTTTGCCGGACATCGCCTTTGTCTATTACGGCGACAACGCCCATACGCCCTACGGCGTCCGCGATGCCGACGACATCTTCAATCTGACCTGTGCGGGTGTCGAGCGACTTTGGCAGGAAGGCTGCGATCTGGTCATTCTCGCCTGTAACACCGCCGCCGCCGTGGCGCTGAAGCGGATGCAGGAGACATGGGTGCCCGCGGACAAGCGCGTCCTTGGCGTCTTCGTCCCGATGATCGAGGCGCTGACCGAACGGCAATGGGGCGACAATTCACCGCCACGCGAGGTCGCCGTGAAGCATGTGGCACTCTTCGCCACGCCCGCGACGGTGGCGAGCCGCGCGTTTCAGCGCGAGCTTGCCTTCCGCGCCATCGGCGTCGACGTGGAGGCGCAGCCCTGCGGCGGCGTGGTCGATGCGATCGAGGACGGCGACGAGATCCTCGCCGAAGCTCTGGTGCGCAGCCATGTCGAAGCCTTGAAACGGCGCATGCCAAAGCCCGAGGCGGCGGTGCTGGGCTGCACGCACTATCCTTTGATGGCAAAGGTCTTTCAGGATGCGCTCGGCCCTGATGTCACGGTCTATTCGCAGGCAAACCTCGTCGCGGCGAGCCTGAGGGACTATCTCGAGCGGCGGCCGGAATTTCTGGGTACGGGAACGGCGACGCGGTTCCTGACGACGGGGAATCCGGTCCGGGTTTCGGACAAGGCCACGCAGTTCCTGCGCCGACGGATCGCCTTCGAGAAAGCGTGAAACAGAGTGTTTCCAATTCGTCATAGATAATCGCCACAAGCCTGCCACATTATTAACTTTTTTGCCCGTTAACCCTTCGGGGAATGAACTTTTTGTCGAGGTTAAAATTGATGAAACTGTCCCGTTTCGTGAAACCGATTCTTGTCGCGACGTTTGCCGTGGCGGCGATGGCGCAGGCCAGCTCTGCAGTTACGGTCAATGAAGGCAGCTTCAGCGGCGGTGATTTCAGCAATGGCTTCTCGACGCCGACCAATATCGTCAACGGCTATGATGTCATTACCGGGAGCATCGCTTCGGGTGACCGCGACTATCTCGTCTTCACCGGATTGGCATCCGGCGCGCAGACCATCACTTTGAGCTTTGCCGGTAACGCGGGGCTATACCTTTCCCAAGGCACGGTGCGCTACAGCACGACGCCGTTCACGTCGAACACCTCCGGTACGAATCCGGGAAACATCTTCCTTCTCGCGCTGTTCTCTGCGCCGACCCAGACGCTTTCCTTCAACCTCGGATCGTCCTTTGCCGGGTCGCTGTATCTCGGCCTGAGCCTCACGTCAGGGCCAGCCGATCAGCTATTCGCTCAGCGTTCCGGGCAACACGCCGGTCGCTCCGGTGCCGCTGCCTGCCGCCGCGCTGCTTCTTGGCGGTGCCGTTGCAGGTCTTGGCGCCTTTGGCCGTCGTCGTGCGAAGCGGACTGCCGCCTAGCGGCCCAAGCGGCGCGATCCGCGAAGACCCGCAGCGGATCCAGGACCCTCGCGCAGCATCAAGTTCTCTGATTCTGCGCGGAGATGGACGTGACCAAGAGACATGATTCCGGGTGGGAGACTCCTCGGACGGACGACGCGCCACGCCTTTCGAGAGGTGCATGGGGCAGGCACTGCGGGCTGATCCGGCCTCACACCGCGGCGAATCCCGATCTGTCTGTCACCTCGCCTCGTTCAGTGTGTGGGCGCAGTGCTTCGGTAGCATGACCACTCCGTTTCGATTTTCGCGCGGATCGGCGCCATGACTCGGTCACAATGTTAACCTCTTTGGCCTCTACATCATCGCCCAAAGCGGCCTGTGACCGGAGTAATGGGTGTTGAAGAAAGCGTCAGTGATTATTTGTTCGTTAATCGTTGGGGTCCTGGCGTCATTCGTGACCGTTCCGGCCTCTGCCGCCACGATCAACGAGGGCAGCTTTTCCGGCGGGGATTTCTCAAACAAGTTCAAGTCTCCCACGCTCATCGGATACGGGTACGATACCGTGACCGGCGCGACGGACGGCGGCAATGGTCAGAACAACGACATTTTTGCCTTCAGTAGCCTTAACCCCGGCGCGCAGTCATTGACGCTAACCTTCGCCGCGCCAACCAACATTGGTCTCACTTTCTCATCGGGCGGTTCAATCTATTACAGCACCCAGCCGTTTGGTAAGAACAAGGGCGGCACACTTGCCGGATCGTTCAGTGTTGACTTCTTCTCTCGGACGAGCTCGGTGTACATCCCACTTGCCTCGAACTTCAGCGGCGCCCTCTACATTGGTATCTATGGCTGGGGACCGAGCATCAGCTATTCGGTCAGCGTACCGGGCAATGCCCCACCCGCGGTGCCCCTTCCGGCCGCTGGCGTGCTGCTTGGCGGCGCTGTCGTCGGCTTAGGGGCTTTCGGTCGCCGCCGCGCGAAACCGGCTGCGTCCTGAGGTCGCGAAAGACCTCTCGCACGAAGATTTGGGTTGAAACCCGCGTCCCGGCGCGACATGACCGGCTCTGACATCTGATCGGAGTGGGCCATGACGAAGAGAATCGCCATCCTTGGAGCCTCGGGCTACACGGGCGCCGAACTCGTTCGCCTGATCGTGACCCATCCCGGTATGGAGATCGCGGCCCTCTCTGCCGACCGCAAGGCCGGGCAGGAGATGGCCGAGGTCTTCCCGCACCTGCGCCACCTGAAACTGCCGAAGCTTGCGCAGATCGACGACATCGACCTCGGATCGGTCGATCTCGTGTTCGGTGCCTTGCCACATGGCGTGACGCATGGGTTGGCGCGGACGCTGCCCAAGGGCGTGAAGATGGTCGACCTGTCCGCCGATTTCCGGCTCCGCGATGCCGCGGCCTACGCCAAGTGGTACGGCATCGAACACAGCGCGATGGATATCCAGCCCGAGGTCGCTTTCGGCCTGCCGGAGGTCTACCGCGACGCGATCGCAAAGGCGCGGATCACCGCCAACACCGGTTGCTATGTCGCGACCTCGCTTTTGCCGCTGATCCCGCTTCTGAAGGCGGGGGCCGTCGTGCCCGAAGGCATCGTCATCGACGCGAAATCCGGGGTTTCCGGCGCAGGCCGGGCGCTGCGCGAAGGCAATCTCTTCTGCGAGGTCAACGACGGCTTTTCCGCCTATGGCGTGGCACACCATCGCCATATGGGCGAGCTGGATCAGGAACTGAGCGTCGCTGCCGGCAAGCCGGTCGCCGTGACCTTCACCCCGCACCTCGTTCCGATGAGCCGCGGCATGATGGCGACGATCTACGCCTCGGGCGATGCCGCCAAGGTCCATGCGGCGCTGAACGCCACCTATGCCAATGAGCCTTTCGTTCATGTCCTGCCACTGGGCAAAACCCCCTCGACCCAGCATGTGCGGGGATCGAACCTCTGCCATATCGGCGTGGTGCCGGACCGGGTTCCGGGCCGGGTGATCGTGATTTCCGTGCTCGACAATCTCGTCAAAGGGGCTTCCGGCCAGGCTATCCAGAACGCCAATATCATGCTCGGCCTCGACGAAACCGCCGGGCTGACGCTGGCCCCGGTCTTCCCGTGAGGACGCCATGAAAGGCCTGAAAAAACAACGCCGTATACAGATCATCATCCTTGCAGTCGTGGCGATGGCGGCGAGTTTTGCAGCCTTCTACCTTGCCGCCCCGAACGCGCTGCAGTACTTCCGCTCGCCCACCGAGGTCGCCGATAAGGCCCCCGGCCCGAATGAGACCTTTCGCATCGGCGGTCTGGTGGAAGAGGGCAGCCTCAAGCGCGGGCAGGGGGCTGAGATCAGCTTCAGCGTCACCGATACCAATGCCACGATCCCGGTGAAATTCACAGGCGTCCTGCCTGATCTTTTCGGCGAAAATCAGGGTGTCGTGGCGACGGGAAAGTATGTCGACGGTACCTTCATGGCGACGGAAATCCTAGCCAAGCATGATGAGAGCTACATGCCGAAAGAGGTCGTCGATGCGCTGAAGGAACAGGGCATGTACGTCGATCCGAACGCTGCGCCAGCGACGAATTAACCAATTCGCCACAGGCTTCTCCCCCAATTGATGGGATGAAGCCATGCACAGCGTCACCGATATCGCCAAGGAAATCGTCGCCCGCGAGGGCGGCTATGTGAACGACCCCGACGATCCCGGCGGGGCGACCAACCACGGCGTCACGCTGAAGACGCTTCGGGGCCTCGGGCTCGACCTGACGGGCGACGGCAAGGTCGACACGGGCGATCTGCGCAACCTCACGCCCGAAAGGGCGAGTGACATCTATGTCGAACATTACTTCCGCCGGCCCGGCATCGCGCGACTGCCCGAAGCGCTGCAAGCATCGGTCTTCGACATGTATGTCAATGCGGGCGCCAATGCCGTCCGAATTCTTCAGCGGCTCCTGAACGAGATGGGCCATGCCATCGCCGTTGATGGCGGCATCGGTCCCCAGACGATCGCCGCAGCTGAAGCGGCGGCGGGTCTGGACGCGGGCCTTCTCGCCGATGCCTACGGGATCGCACGGCGAAACTACTACTACGCGCTGGCCGATGCCCGCCCGGCAAGCCGCAAATACGCCTGCCGCCGCGATGGCGGCAAGGGCGGCTGGATCACCCGCGCCGAGGAGTTCATCTCGCCCCGCTTTCACCTGAGTGCCGTCGAGCATCGTGAAAGGACCGCGAAATGGGCCTGATCTCGCGTATCTTCGGCGCGCCCGCCGCGACCACCGCGCTCGGCCAGGCCGCGACCACGGTCGCCGAGGTCTTCGTGCCCAACGCCACGAAAAAGATGGAGGCGGCGCATGATGCCTATATCGCCGCTCTCGGCGAATACGGGGCGGAATTCCAATATGTCCGCGACGGGGTCTTCGACCGTTTCGTCAACGGTCTGAACCGCCTGCCGCGCCCGATGCTCGCCCTCGGCACGCTCGGCCTCTTCATCTATGCGATGGTCGATCCCGACAGCTTCACCAGGCGCATGTTGGGGCTGAACTACGTGCCCGACCCGCTCTGGTGGCTTCTCACCGCGATCGTCGGCTTCTATTTCGGTGCGCGCGAGGCGCATTACTTCCGCCAGGGCGGCACGCCAGCCGCAGTACCGGCCGTGCCGGAGCTTCGCGCCGTCAGCCAGCCTGAAGCCACGCCGGGGAACAACCCTGCACTTGACGAATGGCAAAGCCGCAGGGGCGTCTGACCGCCCCTTTCATCTTGCCCGAAATACCTTCGGGGGGCGCGGGGGGCAGACGGCCCCCCGCTTGCGCCACCAGCCGATCTCACGGCCCCGCGACATCAGCGCACAGCCCATTGGCCCGCGCCGCGCAAAGCTCTATGCTGCATGCATGATCGCAGAGCTTGGCCATTTCACCCTAATCCTCGCCTTCGCCCTCGCCCTCGTGCAGGGTACGGTGCCGCTCATCGGAGCGCAGAAGGGCTGGTCGTCGTGGATGGCCATCGCACCCGTCGCGGCGACGCTGCAATTCCTCTGCATCGCGATTTCCTTCGCGGCGCTGACCCATGCCTTCGTGACTTCGGACTTCTCGCTGAAACTCGTCGTCGACAACTCGCACACGCTGAAGCCGATGCTCTACAAGGTCTCGGGCGTGTGGGGGAATCACGAAGGCTCGATGCTCCTCTGGGTGCTGATCCTGTCCCTGTTCGGCGCATCCGCAGCTTGGTTCGGCGGCGCCCTGCCGGATCGTCTCAAGGCCCGCGTGCTGTCGGTTCAGGGGCTGATCGGGGTGGCCTTCCTTGCCTTCATCCTCTTCACCTCCAACCCGTTCCTGAGGCTCGCGGTGCCGCCCTTCGACGGGCAGGACCTCAATCCGCTGCTGCAGGACCCCGGCCTCGCCTTCCATCCGCCATTCCTCTACCTCGGCTATGTCGGGCTCTCGATGGCCTTCTCCTTCGCCGTCGCCGCCCTGATCGAGGGCCGGGTGGATGCCGCCTGGGCGCGCTGGGTCAGGCCCTGGACACTTGCCGCCTGGATGTTCCTGACCGTCGGCATCGCGCTTGGCTCCTGGTGGGCATATTACGAGCTTGGCTGGGGCGGCTTCTGGTTCTGGGACCCGGTCGAGAACGCCTCGTTCATGCCGTGGCTCGTGGCGACGGCGCTTCTGCATTCCGCCATCGTCGTGGAAAAGCGCGAGGCGCTGAAGGCCTGGACCATTCTCCTCGCCATCCTCGCCTTCGGTTTTTCGCTGATCGGGACCTTCATCGTGCGCTCGGGCGTCATCACCTCCGTCCATGCCTTCGCCAATGATCCCGAACGCGGGGTCTTCATCCTCGCCATCCTTGCGGTCTTCATTGGCGGCGCGCTGACGCTTTATGCGGCGCGCGCGGGGACGATGGAGGCGAAGGGTGTCTTCGGCCTCGTCAGCCGCGAATCGGCGCTTGTCATCAACAACGTGCTTCTGGCCGTCGCGGCCTTCGTGGTCTTTGTCGGCACGATCTGGCCTTTGGTGGCGGAGCTCGCCTTCGGGCGCAAGCTCTCGGTCGGCGCGCCCTTCTTCGAGGCGGCCTTCACGCCATTCATGGTCTTGCTCGCGATCCTCCTGCCGCTCGGCTCCATCTTGCCGTGGAAACGCGCGAAGCTTGGCCGGACGGGGCGTCTCGTGATCCCTGCGGCGATCCTTGCCTTCGCCTTTGCCGCGCTGACCTATGTGGTCGGCAGCGGCCGCCCGATTCTCGCGCCGGTTGGCGTGGCGCTCGGTGTCTGGCTCATCGTCGGGGCGGTGGGCGATCTCTGGCAGCGCGCCGGTCATCAGCCTGGGCGGCTTGCCCGACTGCCTCGTGCGGACTGGGGCCGGGCGGCGGCGCATGGCGGGCTGGGCGTCACCTTCGTGGGTATCGCCCTGATGATGGCCTGGAACGTGGAGGATATCCGCACCGCAAGGATCGGTGAGACCTACGCGGTCGGACCCTATGAGGTCACGCTCGCCGCGGTCGACAAGACCGAGGGGCCGAACTATCTCACCACCCGCGCGACCATGACGATCACGCGGGGCGGGGCGACGGTGGCCACGCTTTTCCCTGAAAAGCGCCTCTATCCCGTCGCCGGCATGCCGACCACCGAGGCGGCAATCCAGAATGGCATTTTCCGCGACCTCTATGTTGTCATCGGCGATCCGCAAACCGATGGAGGCTGGGCGGTTCGAACCTACATCAAGCCCTTCGCCAACTGGATCTGGGCCGGGGCGATCATCATGGCGATGGGCGGGCTTCTGTCGCTGTCGGATCGCCGCTACCGCGTCGCCGCGGGGGCGCGCCGGAGCGCAGTCGCCGCGCAGCCTGCGGAATGAGCATGCGACAGGTCCTCGCCGCCCTCTGCCTTGCCGGCCTCGCGCTGACGGCGGTACCCGCCCAGGCCGTGCAGCCGGATGAAATCCTCGCCGACCCGGCGCTGGAGGCGCGCGCACGGGCGATCAGCGAGGGGTTGCGCTGCCTCGTCTGCCGGAACGAGAATATCGACAATTCCAACGCCGACCTCGCCCGAGATTTGCGGCTTCTGGTGCGGGAGCGGCTGAAGGCCGGGGATAGCGACGATCAGGTCGTCGCCTATCTTGTCGACCGCTACGGCGAATATGTCCTTCTGAACCCGACCACGACGGGCGCGAACCTGATCCTCTGGATCGCCGGGCCATCCGCGCTTCTGGTCGGGCTGATCGGTGCGGGGCTTTACATGCGTCGTCGGCGCAGCGCGCCGGAGGTGGTGGTGCCGCCGCTCTCGGCCGATGAGGAAAAGCGGCTGACCGAAATTCTGAAGTCGTGACGTGCGGTAAGTCTTTCGCCACGGCTGCTCCCGCCGCATGCTGACGACAGCAACAGCGGGGAAGCGGATGAGCGGACAATCGGTTCTTGTCGAGAAAACGGGCGGGTTGACGGTCATCACGATGAACCGGCCCGAGGTGATGAACGCGCTCAATTCGGAGATGCGCAGGGCGCTTCTGGCGGCGCTGACCGAGGCCTCCGAAACCGCGCGGGCGATCGTCCTGACCGGGACGGGCCGCGCCTTCTGCTCTGGCCAGGATCTCGCCGATAGCGGCAGTCTCGCCGATCTTGATTTCGAAGCGACGCTCCGCGACGAGTATGAGCCGATGCTGCGGGCGATCTACGGCGCCCCGGTGCCGGTGATCGCGGCGGTGAATGGCGCGGCGGCCGGGGCGGGGGCGAACCTCGCGCTGGCGGCCGATGTCGTCATCGCGGCCGAAAGCGCCACCTTCGTGCAGGCGTTTTCCCGTATCGGCCTGATCCCGGACGCCGGCGGCACCTATTGGCTGCCGCGCCAGATCGGCTTTCCGCGCGCGATGGGTGCAGCCCTTTTCGCCGGCAAGATCGTCGCCCGGCAGGCGGCGGAATGGGGGATGATCTGGGAATGTACTTCGGACGAGGCGTTCGAGGCGACATGGCGCGCGCAGGCCATGCAGATCGCCGAGGGGCCGACGTTGGCTTTCCGGCATCTGAAGCGCGCGCTGCGCGAGAGCTATGCCAATGACCTCGACGCGCAGCTCGCGCTTGAAGGGCGGCTTCAGGCGGAATGCGGGGCGAGCGGCGATTTTCTCGAAGGGGTGAGCGCGTTCTTGCAAAAACGCCCCGCCAGGTTCGAAGGTCGCTGAAGGTTTTCCGACGGCGGCGCGGTTCCCGCGCCAAGCGATATCTCGCCATCCCGCCACCGGCGGGACGGCTCGGGCTGCCTCCGGCGGAGGTATTTCGGGCAAGGTGAAAGCGAGGCCGCTTTCGGCGCTTGACCCGCGCGCGGGGCGGGCAGAGACTTTCCCCATCAGGGCGCGTGGCCCTCAGGCACGGGGTCAGCATTTCGGATGCGCCGGTCCAGATGTGCCGTCAGGGGGATATGTCATGCGCTGCTTTGCGGTATTGGGGCCGTCTCAATCGGGGAAGACTGAGCTTGTGAAGGCGCTTGCGGCGCTGGAAGACGCGCATCCCCAATCCGAGACGGCCGGCCATCTCAATTTGACCCGTTTCCGCTTCATGGACGAGGATTGGGGTGCCCTCGATGTGGCCGGGGGACCGGAATTCGCGCGAATGGGGGGGGCGGCCCTTCTGGCGGCGGATGCGGCGGTGCTGTGTGTCTCGCCAGATCCGGAGGAGGCGGTGCTTGCGGCGCCCTGGCTCAGGGCGGTGGAGGCGGCGGAAGTTCCCTCATTCATCTTCATCAACAGGATGGACGCGCCGAAAGGCCGGGTCCGCGACATCGTCTCGGCGCTTCAGGCCTATTGCAGCCATCCCATCGTCCTGCGTCAGATTCCGATCCGCGAGAATGGGCAGATCGTCGGCGCGATCGACCTCATCTCGGAACGCGCCTGGCGCTACCGCGAAGGACAACACTCCGTCCTGGTCGAGATACCGAAATCGGAGGCGGACCGCGAGCACGAGGCGCGCGATCAGCTGTTGGAGCATATGTCGGAATTCGACGACGTGCTGCTCGAGGAATTGATCGAGGACCATGAACCCGCCACGGGCGCGCTTTTTGAGATCGCACGGCGTGAGACCCAGGACCGCGCCTTGGTGCCGTGCTTTCTGGGTTCAGCCAGTCACCGCAATGGCATCCTGCGCCTGATGAAGGCGCTGAGGCATGAGGTGCCGGATGTCTCGGGGTTGAAGGCGCGGCTCGGGGTCGCGGAGTCTGTGGCCGTCGGATTTCACGCCCAGATCCGCAAACATCTGGGCAAATGCGTCTTCCTGCGCGCTTTGGACGAAGGCCTGCGCGCGGGTGTGCAACTTGCGGGCGACGGGCTTGGTGGCCTTGCGGAGCCTGGTGGCAAGCCCGGAAAGGACGATCTCGAACCGGGGCAGATCGGCATGTCGGTGAAATCCGATCAGCTCGATGCGGGTCGGGTCTTCAGTGTCGCCGCGGCGCATAAGGTGCCGGACTGGGGCAAGGGCGCGCCGCCGGCGCTCGCCCGGATCGTCACGCCGGTCCATGAACGCGATGAGGTGCGTCTCTCGGCGGCACTTGCCCGGCTTTGCGAGGCCGATCCGATGCTGCGGCTCGAACAGGACCCCGCCACCGGTCACGCCAAGCTGCGGTTCCAGGGACCCATGCATGAGCGTCATGTCCTGTCGAGCCTTTCCGAGGATTTCGGGGTCGACGTCGCGACCGCGCCGCAGAGCCCGCGCTATCTGGAGACGATCTCCAAGCCGGTCGAGGAACAGTATCGCCACCGCAAGCAATCGGGTGGCGCGGGGCAGTTCGCCGATGTCGCCCTCAAGGTGCGCCCCGCCGCGCGCGGTGACGGGTTCCAGTTCAGCGAAGTGGTGAAAGGCGGTGCCGTGCCGCGGAACTACATCCCGTCAGTCGAGGAGGGTGCGCGCGAGGCGATGGATCGCGGTCCCTTGGGCTTTCCGGTTACCGATGTCGCAGTGACCTTGACCGACGGCAAACACCATGCGGTCGACAGTTCCGACTTCGCCTTTCGCACGGCGGGCCGGATGGCGATCCGCGACGCATTGACCAAGGCCGGCCCGATCCTGCTGCAGCCGATCGACCGGATCGAGATCCATGTGCCCTCGGTCTATTCCGGTGCGATGGTGTCGATGATTTCGGCGCTCAAAGGGCAGGTTCTCGGCTTCGATCGTGATCCGGAATATCGCGGGTGGGATGTTTTCCGCGCGCTTCTGCCCGCCGCTGCGGAGGATGAGCTTGTCACGGCGCTTGGCGGGGCGACGCAAGGCACCGCCTGGTATGAAAGCGCCTTTGACCACTACGAGGAAATCTATGGCCGCGAGGCCGAGCGGATATCGAAGGAGTTCGCGGCGGCCTGAAGGGGCAGAGGCCGCCCGACAGGGCGGCCTTTCCCTATTTTTTCGCGCTCAGCGCTTCGCGACCTCGAGGTAGTCCCGGCGCGGCTGGCCAATGTAGAGCTGGCGTGGCCGGCCGATCTTCTGGGTCGGATCGGCGATCATTTCCTTCCATTGCGAGATCCAGCCGATGGTGCGGCTGACCGCGAAGATCGGCGTGAACATCGAGGTCGGGAAGCCCATCGCCTCGAGGATGATGCCCGAATAGAAATCGACGTTCGGGTAGAGCTTCTTCTCGATGAAATACTGATCCTCGAGCGCGATCCGCTCAAGCTCCTTGGCGACTTTCAGCGTCTCGTTGTTGTGGATGCCGAGAAGGTCGAGCACCTCGTCCGCACTTTCCTTCATCACCTTCGCGCGCGGGTCGAAGTTCTTGTAGACCCGGTGGCCAAAGCCCATCAGGCGGAAGGGATCGTTCTTGTCCTTCGCGCGCTTGATGAATTCCGGGATACGGTCGACCGTCCCGATCTCGCGCAGCATCTCGAGGCAGGCCTGATTGGCGCCGCCATGGGCGGGGCCCCAGAGACACGCGATGCCGGCGGCGATGCAGGCGAAGGGGTTGGCGCCCGACGATCCTGCCAGACGCACGGTCGAGGTCGACGCGTTCTGTTCGTGGTCCGCGTGCAGCATCATGATCCGGTCCATCGCCTTCGACAGGACCGGATTGACGACATAGTCCTCGCACGGGACGGAAAAGCACATGCGCAGGAAGTTCGACGCATAGTCGAGGTCGTTCTTGGGGTACACGAACGGCTGGCCGATCGAATACTTGAACGCCATCGCCGCGATCGTCGGCAGTTTCGCGATCATCCGGATCGAGGAGACCTCACGCTGCCAGGGATCGTGGATGTCGGTGCTGTCGGGATAGAAGGCGGACATGGCGCCGACGACGGCCACCATCGTCGCCATCGGATGCGCGTCCCGCCGGAAGCCCCGGAAGAAATACTGCATCTGTTCGTGAACCATCGTGTGCTTGGTCACGCGGCTTTCGAAATCGGCAATCTGATCGGCGTTCGGCAGATCGCCGTAGAGGAGCAGATAGCAGGTTTCGAGGAAATGCGACTTCGCGGCCAGTTGCTCGATCGGATAGCCGCGATAGAGCAACTCGCCCTTGTCGCCGTCGATATAGGTGATTGCGCTGTCGGTCGCGGCGGTCGAGGTGAAGCCGGGATCGTAGGTGAAGACGTCCGCCTCGCCATAGAGCTTGCGGATGTCGAGGACATTCGGCCCGACGGTCGGTTTCAGCACGGGCAGCTCGTAGGTCTGGTTGTCGAGGCTCAGCGTCGCAATCTTGTTGGTTTCGGCCATCACATGCTCCTTTTCGGTCATCCGGCCACAGGGGAGCGGCCGGAGGGTGAACGATACGAACCGCTGCCTGCCTTTGGCGTCAGTCCGCCGCATCCTTCAGTCGGGCGAGCGTTTCCTCCCGCCCGAGCACAAGCATCATATCGAAGACGCTGGGGGTGACCGTGCGTCCCGCAAGGGCCGCCCTGAGCGGCCCTGCGATCTTGCCGAGCCCGATCCCGTGGGCCTCGGCGACGCTTGCCACTGTGGTCTCCAGCACATCGCGCGTCCAGCTAGCATTTTGCAGGTGCGGCGTCAATTCTGTCAGTATACCACGGGATACCGGATCAAGCGCCCTGGCCGACTTCTCGTCGGGCTCCACCGGGCGTTCTGTCAGGATAAAATGTGCTTTTTCAACAAGTTCAGGAAATGTCTTGGCCCGCTCTTTCACGCAATAAAGCGCCCGCGCCAACCCATCTTTCTGCGCTTGCGAAGGCTTCGGCCGTCCGGCGGCGTCGAAATATGCGAGAATTTCGGGCATCAATTCCTCATCCGGCGTGGCGGCGATATGCTGGCCGGAGAGATTCTCCAGCTTCTTGAAGTCGAGCCGCGCGGGGGCGCGTCCGATTCCCGGCAGGTCGAACCACTTCTTTGCCTGCGCATCGGTAAAGAATTCGTCATCGCCATGCGCCCAGCCGAGCCGCGCGAGGTAGTTGCGCATGGCCGAGGCCGGATAACCCATCGCCTGATATTCGTCGAGCCCGACCGCACCGTGGCGCTTCGACAGCTTCTTGCCGTCCGGTCCGTGGATAAGCGGAATATGTGCCCAGACCGGGATCTCCCAGCCCATCGCGCGGTAGATCTGCGTCTGCCGCGCGGCGTTGTTGAGGTGGTCGTCGCCCCGGATCACATGGGTCACGCCCATGTCGTGATCGTCCACCACCACGGCGAGCATGTAGGTCGGCGTCGCGTCCGAGCGCAGGCAGACCATGTCGTCGAGCTGATCGTTGCGGAACTTCACCGTGCCCTGCACCGTGTCCGCGATCACCGTTTCGCCCTCGCGCGGAGCTTTCAGACGGATGACGAAGGGCGCGTCGGGATAAGTCGCCGGATCGGCATCGCGCCACGGGCTCTGGAACAGCGTCGAACGCCCCTCGGCCCGCGCCGCCTCGCGGAAGGCCTCGATCTCGTCTTGCGTGCAGAAGCACTTGTAGGCCGCGCCCCGCGCCAGCATCTCATGCGCCACCTCGGCATGGCGGGCGCGGCCTTCGAACTGGCTCGTCACGTCGCCGTCCCAGTCGAGGCCGAGCCAGGTCAGCCCCTTCAGAATCGCCGCCGTCGCCTCGGGCGTCGACCGCTCCCGGTCCGTGTCTTCGATGCGCAAGCAGGAACTTGCCGCCGCGCCCCCGTGCATAGAGCCAGTTGAACAGCGCGGTCCGCGCGCCCCCGATATGGAGATAGCCGGTGGGCGAGGGCGCGAAGCGGGTGACGATCTGGGACATGCGCGCGTTAACCTTTCGGAAACCATGAAGGAGGAGGCTGGGTCCCGCGTTCATTAGGCAATGGGAGGCGGGGAAACAAGGGTGCGCCGGTTGCTCGGACCGATCGAGGCATTGGCTGCGGCGCGGGGCAATCTGTTGCCCTGGGCGCCCGTTTTCCTGTCGCTTGGCATCGGCTTCTACTTCCTCCTTCCGGTGGAGCCCGACGCGCCGATCTGGTTGGGGCTCGGCCTTGCGCTTGCCACCTGTCTCCTTCTGGCATTCCGCGCGCCGCCGCTCTGGCACATCCCGAGCGTTGCTGTGGCGCTGGTTCTGGCCGGATTGTTCCTTGCGACCTGGCGTGCGCACAGCGTCGCCGCGCCGGTGCTGACCTTCCGCTACTACGGACCCGTCGAAGGGCGGATCGTCGCCATCGACCGCTCCTTCTCAGATCAGCCGCGGATCACGCTCGACCGGATCATCCTGACGCGCACCGCGCCCGACCGCACGCCGGCGAAGGTGCGCGTGGCGCTTCATGGAGATGCCGAGGCCGCGCGGCTTGAACCGGGCCTTCGTGTGATGCTTACCGCCCATATCTCGCCACCAGAAGGACCGGTAGAACCGGGCGGCTTCGATTTCCAGCGCCTCGCCTGGTTTTCGGGCCTCGGCGGGGTCGGCTACACCCGAACGCCAGTAATGACGCTTGAGGCGCCGGACGACGGCCTTGGCCTGTTCGCATTCCGCCTGCGCATGCGGCTTTCCCGCGCGATCCAGGCGGCGATCCCCGGACAGCCGGGCGCCTTCGCGGCCGCGCTGATGACCGGCGACCGCTCCTCGGTCGCCTCGGCCACCAACAACGCCCTGAGGGGCGCGAATTTTTCGCATCTGATTTCGATTTCCGGCCTGCACATGGGCCTTCTGACAGGCTTCGTCTTCGGCGCGGTCCGCTATGGCCTCGCCCTCGTGCCGCCGGTGGCTCTGCGCCTCAACACTAAAAAGCTCGCCGCCATCGTCGCCCTTTGCGCAGCGGCCTTTTACCTCATGCTCGCCGGGCCGAACGTTGCGACGCGGCGCGCCTTCGTCATGGTCGCGGTAATGCTGGCGGCGGTCCTCGCCGATCGCCGCGCGATTTCGCTGCGTTCGGTCGCCATCGCGGCACTCGTGGTGCTGGCGCTTGAACCTGAGAGCCTGGTCGAGCCCGGCTTCCAGATGTCCTTCGGCGCGACGTTGGCCCTGATCGTCGCATTCGAGCCGTGGGCGAAGGTCCAGACGCATATCCCGAAACTTCTGCGCCCGGCCGCGATGCTGCTCCTGTCCTCGCTTGCCGCGGGTCTGGCGACGGCGCCCATCGCGGCCGCGCATTTCAACCGGGTCGCGGAATACGGGCTGCTCGCGAACCTTCTTTCGGTGCCGCTTATGGGGCTGGTCGTGATGCCAGCTGGTGTCATCGCCGCCGTCCTGACGCTGGTCGGGCTGGAGGCGCCGGCGCTTTGGGTCATGGGGCAGGGGACGGCGTTCATCCTCCGGGTCGCCGATTTCGTCTCGGGGCTCGAAGGGGCGGTGCAGGCGGTTCCGACACCACCCGATTTTGTTCTGCCGCTGCTCGGGCTCGGCGGCATAGGCGCATTGATATCCCGCCGCATCTGGCTGCGCGGCGCGGCGGCCACAGTGGCGCTTGCCGCGCTCATCGGCTGGGCCGGGGCCGACCGTCCGCCGCTCCTGATCGCGGGGGATGGTGGGCTGGTCGGGCTTTGGGCGGAAGGCGGCCGCGTTCTCTCCAAGCCCAAGGGCGCGGGTTTCGTCGCGCAAAGCTGGCTTGAGGACGACGGCGACCTGACCTCACAGGAAGCGGCATTCCAGCGCGGGACGGCTCCCGCCCGGAAAGGCGCCTGGCACGGCGTATTCGGCACCCACGCGCTTCACCACGTGACCGGCAAAACGGCACCGGAGCGCGCCGTCCAGCTTTGCGATGCGGCGGCTCCGGGGACGATCGTCGTCCTGAATGGCGACTGGCCCGAAGGCAGCAACCGCCACGACTGCGATGTGTTCGATCTGAAGCGCCTGCGCCGCACCGGTGCCTTGGCGGTGCGCCTCGACGGCGATCACCTCGCGATCACCGAGGCCCGCAAGAGCGCGGGCGCGAGGCTTTGGAATACATCACCCAAAACCGGCTGGCGCCGACGCACTGCCGCAGCTCAGTAGCTGCGGATCAACCCGACAAGGCGGCCCTGCACCTTCACCTGATCCTCGGGCAGAACGCGCGTTTCGTAAGCCGGGTTCGCGGCTTCCAGTGCGATCATCCCGCCGCGGCGCCGGAACCGCTTCAATGTCGCCTCTAGGCCCTCGACCAGTGCCACGACGATATCGCCATTGTCCGCCGTCGTCTGTTCCCGGATCACCACGATATCGCCGTCGTTGATCCCGGCCTCGATCATCGAATCGCCCTTGACCTCGAGCGCATAGTGCTGCCCGCGCCCGGCCAGCATCGAGCCCGGCACCGTGACATGATGCGAGACCTCGGAGATCGCCTCGATCGGCACGCCCGCCGCGATCCGGCCCATGACCGGCAGTTCCATGGCGTGCACTTCCGATACTGCCATCGCGCCCCTCGGCGGATCGGCGCGGTCACCCTTGATCACCTTCGGCCTGAAACCCGGCCGTTCCATCGCTTCCGGCAACTTCACGATCTCAAGGGCGCGGGCTCGATGCGGTAGGCGGCGGATGAAACCCCGCTCCTCCAAAGCCGTGATCAGACGGTGAATACCCGACTTCGATCGCAGGTCCAGCGCCTCCTTCATTTCGTCGAAAGAGGGCGGCACCCCGTCGCGCGCCGTGCGTTTTTGGATGAAATCCAGCAGTTCCAGTTGCTTGCGGGTCAACATGTGCCTGTAATCCTTACCCTTGTGAGCGGACTGTTCTTGTCATGTTCTAGCCGCGTTCCCGGTTTGTGTCAATAATTCCTGGCGCCCGGTTGTCTGAGGCGGTCAGATCATGATGAATTCCACCACCGCGCCCCGCTCACGCGCGCCGTCGCCGGGCGGCCGCACCAACAGGGCGTCGGCTTTTGACAGGATCGACAGAAGCGCGCTGTCCTGACGGTCGAACGGATGGATCGTCACGCCGGCTCCGCTCCGGTCCATCATCGCCCGCATATAGTGCTCGCGCGGCCCATTGGCAGCGACCGGCGCGCCAAGCTGCCCGGCATGGCGGCGTGCGGCCTCACGCGGAAGCCCTTGCATCGCCCGGATCATCGGCAACATGAAAAGGTGCCCACAAATAATTGATGAAACAGGGTTTCCGGGAAGTCCGAGCATCACTGACGCTCCGATTTTTCCGGCCATCAAGGGCTTTCCCGGCCGCATCGCGATCTTCCAGAACGCCCTTTCCAGACCCATGTCGCCCGCAACTTCCCCCACAAGGTCATGGTCGCCGACCGACGCCCCGCCGATTGTCACGATCAGATCCGCACCTTCGGCCAGCGTCAGCGTATAGCGCAGGCTTGCCTCGCTATCACCGGCAATCGGCAGCATGCGAACCTCGGCCCCCTCCGCCTCGGCCATCGCCGCCAGCGCGAAGGTGTTCGAGGCGATGATCTGATCCGGCCCCGGCGCCTCGCCCGGCATGACCAGTTCGTCCCCGGTGGCGATCAGCGCGACGACCGGCCGCCGCGCGACGGCCACCTCCGGTACGTTCATCGCGGCGATCAGGCCAAGATCGGCGGGCCTGAGCCGCCGTGGCGCGGTGATGCGGTCGCCGGCGCGAAAGTCCTGACCGGCGGCACGGATATTCGCCCCTGCCTCCAGCCTGTCGCCGAGAGTGATCCTATCGCCGTCGCGGGCTACATCCTCTTGCAGGACGACACGCTCCGCTCCCTCTGGCACCGGTGCGCCGGTGAAGATGCGAACGGCCACGCCATCGGTCACCCGCCCGGCGAATCCACGCCCGGCTGCGGCCTCCCCGATCACAGTCAGGACGGACCCCGCCTGATGGTCGGCCTCGCGGATCGCATAGCCGTCCATGGCCGAAGCCGCGAAAGGTGGTTGCGTCAACTGCGCGGCGACGGGTGCGGCAAGCACGCGGCCTGCCGCTTTGCGCAAGGGCGAAATCTCGGGCGGAAGGACCGGGCAGAGCGCAAAAATCCGGTTCAGTGCCTCTTCGACCGAGATCATCCTAAAGCCCTTTCATTCCGCCTCGTATCGCCCTGATTTTCCGCCATCTTTCAGGACAACGCGCAGCCCGTCGATCCGCATCGACTTCTCGGCGGCCTTGAGCATGTCGTAAACGGTCAGCGCCGCGATCGAGGCCGCCGTCAGCGCCTCCATCTCCACCCCGGTCTGACCGGTGGTCTTGACCGTCGCCGCGATCCGGATGCCGGGTAGCCCGGCATCCGACTCCAACTCGACCGAGACCTTGGTGATCGGCAAGGGATGGCAAAGCGGGATCAGATCGGCCGTCCGCTTCGCCGCCATGATCCCGGCAAGCCGCGCGACGCCCAGAACGTCGCCTTTCTTCGCCCGGCCTTCAACCACCAGAGCGAGGGTTTCAGGCAGCATCACCACCTGCGCCTCGGCCACCGCGACCCGGCTTGTCACCGCCTTGTCCGAGACATCGACCATATGGGCATTGCCCGAAGCGTCGAAATGCGTCAGCGCCATCTCAGACCTCCACCGGGTCGGCCAGAAGCGCCCGCGTCGCCGCCGCCACATCCGCCTGGCGCATCAGGCTTTCGCCGATAAGGAAGCTGCGCGCCCCACAATGCGCCATCTCGGCCAGATCTGCGGGTGTGAAGAGCCCGCTCTCGCAAACCAGTCGCCGCCCCGGAGGTATCATCGGCGCCAGCCGGCGCGTCGTCTCAAGAGTGACCTCGAAGGTCTTGAGATTGCGGTTGTTCACCCCGATGAGCGGTGATGCCAAGCGCAGCGCCCGCTCCATCTCGCCTTCGTCATGCACCTCGATCAGCGCGTCCATGCCCCAGTGCTGCGCCGCCGCCTCCAGATCGGCGGCGAGCGCGTCGTCGACGCTCGCCATGATGATGAGGATGCAATCCGCGCCCCAGGCCCGCGCCTCGGCAACCTGATAGGTGTCGTAGAGGAAATCCTTGCGCAGCGCCGGCAGCAACACCGCCGAACGCGCCGCGACCAGGAAGTCCGGCGCGCCCTGAAAGGACGGCGCATCGGTCAGCACCGACAGGCAGGCCGCGCCGCCGGCCTCATAGGCGCGCGCAAGCGCGGACGGATCGAAATCCGCCCGGATCAGGCCCTTGGAGGGTGAAGCCTTCTTGATTTCCGCGATCAGCCCGTAGCCGGTCGCCTCCGCCCGCCCAAGCGCTGCGTCGAAGCCGCGCACCGGCCCCGCCGCCCGCGCGTCCGCCTCGACCGCCGACAGCGGCCGCGCGCGCTTTGCGGCGGCGATCTCGTCGAGCTTGTAGGCCCTGATCCTGTCGAGAATATCCATGCTTCCTCTTACCCGGCGGCCCCGCCCGCGAAAAGCCCTTCCGCCTTCTTCTGTTCCGAAATACTCCCCGGGGGTGTGGGGGTGGGAAACCCCCACCTTCAACACTCGGGTCAGGCCCAGCGAATCGGCTCTTCACCGCGCGCGCTCAGCCAGGCGTTCACCTGGCTGAACGGTTTCGAGCCGTAGAACCCGCGATGAACCGACAGGGGCGAGGGATGCGCCGTCTCGATGCGAAGATGGTCGGGGTTCGTCAGATACCGCGCCGCCACCCGGTGCGCTGGTCCTCCCCAAAGGAGAACCGCGCGCGGGCGCGTGTCGAGCCGCGCCAACACCTCGGCCACCAACTTCTCCCACCCGATCCTGGCATGGGCCTTCGGCTGGCCCTCCGGAACGCTCAGCGCGGTGTTCAGCAACAGCACGCCCTGACGCGCCCAGTCGTCAAGCTCCGTCCGTGTCCGCGTTACACCAAGATCTGACTTCAACTCCTTGAAAATATTACCAAGACTGTCCAGGCGCCCCGGAAATCCTTCAGGGATGGAAAAGGCCAGCCCGTCGGCCTTGCCCGGCGTGTGATAGGGGTCCTGACCAAGGATCACCACCCGCACCGCGTCCGGCGCGCAGGCGTCGAGCGCGGCGAAGATGCGACCGCTCGGTGGGTAGATCGGACCGGTCTCTGTCGCCAGCCGCGCCTGAACGCGCGGCCAATCCTTCGCGAAGAACGGCAGATCAGCCCAGGCGGCGGGGATCATGCGATGGGGACAGCCTTGGCGAGGGCGGCCACCTTCGCCGCCGCCCTGCCGCTGTCGATGCTCTCCCGCGCCAGCGCCACGCCCTCCTTCAGGTCGCCCGCCTTGCCCGCGATAAGGAGCGCGGCGGCGGCGTTCAGCAGCACCGCGTCGCGGTAAGCCCCGGCCTCGCCGGCGAGCAAGGCCCGCAGCGCCACCGTGTTTTCCTCCGGCGTGCCGCCCAGAAGCGCCTCGAACGGGTGGACCGGCAGGCCCGCCTCTTCGGGATGCAGCTCGAACTCGCGCACCGCGCCATCCTCAAGCGCCGCCACATAGCTGACGCCCGCGACCGACAGTTCATCCGTCCCGTCGCCGCCATGGACAAGCCAAGCCTTCTCGGACCCGAGTGCGCCGAGCGTCTCGGCCATCGGACGAATCCACGCCCGCGCGAAAGCGCCGGTGAGTTGCCGTTTCACCCCGGCGGGGTTGGTCAGCGGTCCGAGGAGGTTGAAGACGGTGCGCGTCCCAAGCTCGGTCCGCGTCGGCATCACATGGCGGATCGCGGGGTGGTGCATCGGCGCCATCATGAAGGCGATGCCGCAGCTTTTCAGTGCCTTTTCAACCACATCAGGGCCGACCATCACGTTGATTCCAAGCTGCGTCAACGCATCTGCCGCACCGGACTTCGACGACAGGTTGCGGTTGCCGTGCTTGGCGACGGTCACGCCCGCGCCCGCCACCACGAAGGCCGTCGCGGTCGAGATGTTCAGCGTCCCCTTGCCGTCGCCGCCGGTGCCGACGATATCCATCGCGCCTTCGGGAGCGCGGACGGCATGGCATTTCGAGCGCATGACACGGGCGGCGGCGGCGATTTCCTCGACTGTCTCGCCACGCGTCCTCAGCGCCATCAGGAAGCCGCCCATCTGGCTTGGCGTCGCGGCACCCTCGAACAAGGCCTCGAACGCCGCCTCGGCCTCCGCCCGCGTCAAGGGGCGGTCGGCGGCGAGGCCGATCAGCGGGCGGATGTCCGTCGTCGTCATGCAGGCACCGTAAGCGGCACCTTCGCCCCTTCCAGAAAATTCCGCAGCAACTGGTGGCCGTGTTCGGAGGCGATCGATTCGGGGTGGAACTGCACCCCCTCGATCGGCAACTCGCGGTGCTTCAGCCCCATGATCGTGCCGTCCTCGAGCCAGGCGGTCACTTCGAGGCACTCGGGCAGGGTGGCGCGGTCGACGATCAGCGAATGATACCGTGTGGCGAGAAAGGGCGAGGGCAGGCCGGCAAAGACGCCTTTGCCGGAATGGTGCATCACCCCCATCTTGCCATGCACGATCTCGTGGCAGCGCACGACGGTGCCGCCGAAAGCCTGCCCGATGGCCTGATGGCCGAGGCAGACGCCGAGAAGCGGCGTCTTCGTCTCGGCCGCCGCTTCGGTCAGGGCCAGGCAGATGCCCGCCTGATCGGGGTCGCAGGGACCGGGCGACAGGACGATGGCGGAGGGGTTCATCGCCCATCGCCTCCTGCACGTCCAGCGCATCGTTGCGGCGAACGACCACATCCGCCCCCAACTCGCCGAAATAGTGGACGAGGTTGTAGGTAAAGCTGTCATAGTTGTCGATCAAAAGCAGCATGTTGTGGCCTTCGTGGGTGTCAGGTGCAATCTGGGGGTGATAACGCCCGCATGTCGGGCTATACATGGGCAGAGCCGCGCCGCCGGGTCAAGGCAGGATGCGGGCAGAAAAGCACATAGCGTCGGAGGCGGACGTGGGCAGAGGGTATGTTTTCGGGTTGCTCGCAGGGGCGCTCTTTTCCAGTGTAAGCGTCGGCGCCTTGTCGCTGATGTGGCCGCCGGTCGCGGTGCCGTTGCCGCCCGAGATGCCGGGCGCGGCGGAAGCGCCTGCGCCGGAGGCCCCGGTCCCGGCGACGACGCCGGAAACGGCCGCGCCGGCAGCGACCGACGCGGCGACCGCGCCAGAACCGGTGGAGAGCGCGGAAGCCCCGGAAACCGAACCCTCGGCCGAGGCCGTAAAGACGCCTGAAGCCGAAGCGCCCGCCGCGCCGACGGCGCAGGCCCCGACCTCGGAGCCGGAGCCCTCCGAAGCCGCGCCCGCCGTCGAGACCGAGATGGCCGCGCCCGAAACCGCCCCCGTGGCGACCGAAACCGCTGCTCCAGCCGAGACGACCGCCAGCGCACCTGCGCCGGAGACTGTCGCCCCGGCGGCTGACAACGCTGCACCTGCACCTGCCGAGACGGCCGCCAGCGAACCTGCGCCGGTTGAAGCCCCGACGCCGGACTCCGCGACCGCCGGTGTCGTCGCCGAAGAGCCCGCATCAGAAACGGCCCCGGCGCCCGATCAGGTCGCCGCGGCGCCGCTGCCCGAAGCACCTGTCGTCGATGTCCCCGCCGGGTCGGAGTTCAACCGTCCGAAACCGGAAGTAGACCCCGTGGTCCCGGCACCTCAACCCGCACCGTCAGCGGCAAGCGCGCCCACGGTCTCGGAACCATCGGCCGAAGCCGGACCGGAACTGACCGAACGCACACCCGCCGCCGTGCCAGAGGGTCAGGCGGTCGCGCCGGCCGCCTTGCCCGAACCCGCACCCGCCGCGCCGGACGCGATGGCAGAGGCCCCGACGGGCGAGACTGCCGTTCCTGTGCCGCCGCCCGGTCTTGCAATGACGCCCGATCTCGCGCCTGCGCCCGAAGCGACGGATGAGAGCGCGATGGCGGATGAAAATGCACCGGCTCCCACCGAGCCCGACCTGCCGGACACCGCGGCCGCGGACGCGCCCACGGGGCGCCTGCCGCAGATCATCGCCCCCGCGCCGCCTGAGCCGAACGACAGCGCCGAAGCGCAGCCCGGCGCCGAAGTCGAAACTGCCCCCCCCGCCGAAACCGCCAACAAACCGCGGTTCCTGACGCCCGGCACGCGTCGTGCCACCGGCGACGGGCCGGTCATCATCGATGTCGCACCGCAGGCGCCGATTGGCGCCGCCTCCGGGCCGAAGATCGGGTTCCAGAAGGTACCCGGAGTTCAGATCAACCGCTTGCCGAGCATCGAGGGCAGCGCGCCGCAGCCCGCGCCGGACGCGAGCGTGCCCGCCGAGTCCGAGGCGCCGCAGACCGACCGGGCGGTGGACCGCTACGCAGCCACCTTCGACAACCCCGGCGGCAAGCCCGTGATCGCCGTGATCCTGATCGACGATGGCGCGGCGGATGGGTCGGACCCCGACAGCGTCGCCGCCATCGGCGCGCCGGTGACCGTCGCGATCGACCCCGAAGGGGCGGGGGCGGCGGCGCGTGCCCAGACCTACCGCCTTTCGGGTGATGAGATCGCCATTCTCGCCCCGGCCTTGCCCGCTGGCGCGACTCCCAGCGATGTCGAGATTGGCTATCAGGGCATCGTGCAGGCACTTCCCGAATCCGTGGCGCTGGTCGCTGGTCCCGAGTCCGCGCTTCAGGGCGACCGCAGGCTCGCGCAACATATTGCCTCGCTTCTCGGGGCCGAGGGCCGGGCGCTGGTGACCTATGCCAAGGGCCTCAACCCGGCACGGCAGGCGGCGGAGCGCGCGGGTGTGCCTTACGTGGGCATCACGCGGTCGCTCGATGAGGCCGGGCAGGATGATGTGGCGATGCAGCGCCTTCTCGATCGTGCGGCATTCGAGGCCGCCCGGACCGGCAATGTGCTGGTCATCGGCCATGCCACCCCGGCGACCGTCTCGGCCCTGACCGGCTGGATTGCATCCGGGCGGAAAGAGGCCGTGATCGGCCCGCTCTCGGCGGTCATCGCGCGCTGAACCCGACGGGGTTCAGGCGTTGCCGCGACGGACGAAAAGGCCCGCATCTTCGGCGGCGGCCTTCAAGGCCTTGGACTTGTTGACCGTTTCCTGAAACTCGGCCTCGGGGTCGCTGTCGTAGACCACACCGCCGCCCGCCTGGATATAAAGCTTTTCGTCCTTCACCACGGCGGTCCTTAGCGCGATGCACATGTCCATCTCGCCATTGGCCGCGAAATAACCGACGCCGCCGCCATAGATGCCGCGCTTTTCCGGCTCAAGCTCGTCGATGATCTCCATCGCGCGGACCTTGGGCGCGCCCGACACCGTGCCTGCGGGCAGACCCGCGAGCAGGGCCGACAGCGCATCCTCTTCCTCCCGCATCTCGCCCACGACGTTCGAGACGATGTGCATCACGTGGCTGTAATGCTCGATGATGAACTTCTCGGTCGGGTGGACGGTTCCGATCTTCGCCACCCGGCCGACATCGTTGCGGCCGAGGTCGAGAAGCATCAGATGCTCCGCCAGTTCCTTCTTGTCGGCAAGAAGGTCGGCCTCATAGGCCTTGTCTTCTTCCGGCGTGGCGCCACGGGGCCGGGTGCCCGCGATCGGGCGGATCGTCACTTCGCCGTCGCGGACCCGCACGAGGATCTCGGGCGAGGCGCCGACGATGTGGAAGCTGCCGAAATTGAAGAAGGTCAGGAAGGGCGAGGGGTTGGTGCGCCGCAAGCTGCGGTAGAGCGCGAAGGGCGGCAGGGTGAACTCCGCCGTCCAGCGCTGCGAGGGCACGACCTGAAAGATATCGCCCGCGCGGATATAGTCCTTGGCCTTCTCGACGGCGGCGCGGTAGGCCTCGGGCGTGAAGTTGGACCTGAGTTCGCCGACCTGTGTGGTGTTGCCAAGCGCGCGGCTTTCGCCAGCGGGCGCGCGTTCCAGATCGCGCACGGCGTCCATGACCCGCTCGGCAGCCTGCGCATAGGCAGCCCGCGCCGAAAGTCCCGATCCGACCCAGACCGGCGAACAGACCGTCACCTCGCCCTTCACGCCGTCAAGGACGGCGATGATGGTCGGGCGCATCAGGACCGCGTCCGGCACGCCGATCGGGTCGGGGTTGACGTTCGGCAGGTGTTCCACCAGCCGGATCATGTCATAGCCGAGATAGCCGAAAAGCCCCGCCGCGATGGCAGGAATGCCTTCGGGCATCTCGATCCGGCTTTCCGCGATCAGCGCGCGCAGCGTCTCGAGCGGATGGCCGGGCAGGGGTTCGAACGCATCCGGATCGAAACGCGCCTGCCGGTTGATCCGGCTTTGCGTGCCGTGGCAATCCCAGATCACGTCCGGTTTCATGCCGACGACCGAATAGCGCCCGCGCACCTCGCCGCCCGTCACCGATTCCAGCATGAAGCTCATCGGCTGCGCATCGGCGAGCTTCAGCATCAGCGACACCGGCGTGTCGAGATCGGCCGCCAGCCGCATGGTCACAAGCTGGTTCTTGCCCTCGGCCCATCCGGCCGCGAACGTGGCAAAGGTGGGTGTCAGGGCCATGATCTCAGTTCATTTGGGAATTCACGGCGGCAATCGCCTGCTGGTCCAGCCGGATGCCGGCCCGCGCTTCCACCGCTTCGGTGAAAAGCTGGAACACATCCTGCGCGAGGGCCTGGCCCGTCTGATCGTCCACCTGCTTGCGGAGCGACGCGACCTCGGGATCGGCCGGATCGGCGGAGTTTATGGCGCGGAGCGCGATCAGGAAGACCTGCCCCCCGGCTTCAACGACCTCGGTCTTGCCTGCGGCCATGTCAAAGGCATGTTGCGCGACCTCGGCCGGGGCGCCGTCGATATGACCGTTGCGCGCGAAGGCATCATAGCGCGTGGTCACGAGGCCCGAACTGTCGAGCGCCGCCGGATCGGCCGACTTGGCGGCAACATCGGTGGCGAGCTTCACGAGTTCGACCCCGGTTTCTTGCTTCGTCCAATCCGCGACAAGCTGATCGCGCACCTCGTCGAGCGGCTTGAGCGCGGGCGGGTCAATGCCGTCGAGGCGAAGCGCAAAGACGCCGCCGTCATCAAGGGCCACCAGTTGCGGGAAATCCTCTGCCGTCGCCTTGGCGGCGGCGGCGCGGAAGGGCGCATAGGCGGCGATGCCGTCCTCGGTCGCGGGGTCGAAAGCGAGGGTGCCAAGCTCCATCTCGCTTTCCTTGGCGACCTCCTCCAGCGTGGCACCACTGGCCAGCAGGTCTTCGAGGTCGTTGGTCTTGTCAGCGATCATGCGCCGCGCCTGATCGTAGCGCGCCTCGGAGGAAAGATCGTCGCGCGCCTCTTCGAATGTCGTGGTCTGCGCATCGAGAATGCCGTTCATCGAGAAGAGCGCGGGCCCGAGATCGGTTTCGACCGGCCCGACGACGCCGGGTTCGGTCAGTGCAAAGACCGCGTCGCCGGCTGTGCCCAGATCTTCTTTCGAGACCTCGCCAAGGTCGACATCGGACAGTTCCAGCCCGCGTTCCTTGGCAAGGCCGGCGAAATCAACCTCACCGGCATCAAGGCGCGCCTTCGCGGCCGTCGCGGTGGCCGTGTCAGGATAGACCAGCTTTTCGACAAGCCGCTTTTCGGGTGTCACGAATTCGCTGATCCGTTCCTCATAGGTCTTCTTCAGCGCCGCCTCATCCAGTTGCACCTTGTCGGCCAGCATGTCGGGGGTCAGCCAGACATAGGTGATCTTGCGCGTCTCTGCCGAGTGTAGGGTGCGGGATGGGCATCGTAATAGGTCTTGAGCTGATCGTCGGTCGGGGCCGGAACCGGCGCGGGCAGGTCCGCGGCGATCAGCTCGGCCAGAGTGAAATCGCGGGTTTCCGTCGCCCAGGCGGTGATCGTGCCGTTCAGCGCATCGGGCGTCGCCACCGCGCCGAGGGCGGCGCCTTGCAGCAAGGTGCGTGCCGCCTCATCGCGCAGCTTCGTCTCGAACTCGCCCTCGCTCAGCCCCTCGCGCTGAAGCGCCAGTTTGTATGCATCACGGTCGAATTTGCCGTCGAGCCCCTGAAAGGCCGGGAACGCCATGAGCCGTTTGCGCACCTCTTCGTCGCCGACCGAGATGCCGATCCGCGCCGCTTCGCTCTCGAGCGCCGCCGAGGCCAGAAGCCGCGCCTGAACGCTGCGGTCGATGCCAAGCTGCTGGGCCATCGCGAAGTCGACGGGCTGACCGACCTGGGCCGAGGCTGCCTGCATCTCGCGGTTCAGCGCGCGGCCGTAGTCCTGGACGGTGATTTCGCGGTCGCCGACGCTGCCGATGGCTTGCACCGAGCCGCCGAGATTGCGCGCGCCAAAGCCGCCGAGCCCGAGGATGAGCATCCCCATAAGGATCCAGATGATCGTGTTTCCACGCTTCTGGCGCAGCGGCGTCGACATTTAGGCTACCTCCCCAAGGTTTTGCTCGAAGGTGTTTAGGTCAGGTCAGGGGGCGGAGCAAGGCCGCTCGGCCCGTCAGGGCCGAAAGGCGGCGAGGCGGCCGATCAATTCCTCGATGCCGGGTGCCGCGATATTGGCGAAGGCGATGCGAAGTTCCTTCGCGCCAGCGGCGTCGTCCGCCGGGCGGAACATGGTGCCGGGAAGAAGAAGGACGCCCGCCTCGGCCACGAGCCTGCGGGCGAGGTCGGGCGCGGGCAGGGGATAGGGGTGTTCGACATAGGCAAAGAACGCGCCGCAGCCAAGCAGCTCGCCAGTCCGGAAGCCCTGCGAAGCCCGCCTCCAGGGCGGCGCGGCGGGCGAGGATTTCGGCGCGTTCCCCCGCGACCCATTGGCTGAGGTTGCGAAGACCCCAGAGCGCGCCGATCTGGCCAAGCTGATTGGGGCAGATGGCGACGGTATCGAGGAACTTCTCGACCTCGGCGAGCCGCGCGGCATCGGCGATCATCGCGCCGACGCGGTGGCCGGTCAGCCGGAAGGCCTTGGAGAAGGAATAGAGATGCACCAGCGTCCCGCGCCAGTCGGGATCGCCGAACAGGTCATGCGGCGCGCCCGTGCGGCTGTCGAAATCGCGGTAGGTTTCATCGAGGACCAGCGCGATGCCCTTGCGCCTGCGCAAGCTCATAGAAGGCGCGGACGGTTTCGGCGGGATATTCGACGCCGCCGGGATTGTTCGGCGTGACGAGGACGATGGCCTTCGTGCGGGCGGTGATCAGCGCCCCCGCAGCCTCGGCATCCGGGATCAGGCCGGGTCCTGCGGGCAGGGGAATCGCCTTGACGCCCTGCATGTCCAGCCACATTTTATGGTTGAAATACCATGGGGTTGGCAGGATGACCTCATCTCCGGAGGCCGCGATGGTGGACATCGCGGCACAAAAGGCCTGATTGCAACCCTGCGTGATTGCGACCTCTGTTTCCGTGATCCGGCCGCCGTAGGTCGCCGACCATTGCGCCGCGATTTCCGCGCGGAGGGCGGGCAGGCCGAGCACCGGGCCATAGAGATGCGCGTTCGGATCGTTCAGCGCCGCCTCGGCCAGCGCCCGCCGCAACCCCTCGGGCGGTGCTTCCATCGGGGCGGCCTGGCTCACGTTGATAAGTGGGCGCTCCGGCGGGAAGGTCACCCCCTCAAGCCAGCGCCGCGCCTCCATCACCGGGGGCGCTTCGGTCGCGGCCATCGTTGGCGTGAGGGGCAGGGTCATTCGGGGCTCCGTCATCTGTCCGGGCGACTTTAGCGACCGGCGCGGGGCGCGCAAGCGGATCAGCCCGGCTTCGGCAAGGTCCGGTATTCGTGCCAGATGAGCCAGATGACGATCAGGTCGAAAAGGCTCAGCCCCAGCATCAGCACGGACCCCGTCGCGGCCCATTTCTGCATCTGCCAGACAATGAAGCCGATCAGGACCGCGATCGACAGCGGATAGGCCCAGCGAAACCCCGCGATCAGCGCGCCCACGGCCGCAAGCTTGATAAGGCCGTGACCGATCAGATAGGCCGACCAGAAATGTTGCGTGCTGACGCTGTAGCCCTGCGACAATGCCATGATCCAGCGCCCGAAGCGGTCGCCCGGATCTTCGCTCAACTCGCTTGCGGTCAACCAGCTCGCGGTCGTGTGCACCCAGTCAGCGCGGATGAACAGAAGTGCAAGGCCGCAGAGTGTTTCGATCAGCGCGAAAAGCGCCTTGGCGAATATGCCGACCTCGAACGCATCATGCAGAAGGCGCGACCAGTTGCGCTGCGTCAAGGATTCAGTCCGTGCCGCGATAGGGCTGGACGTATTGCAGCGCCATGTCCCAGGGGAAGAAGATCCAGGTGTCCTGGCTGACTTCGGTGATGAAGGTATCGACCATCGCGCGGCCCTCGGGCTTGGCATAGACCGTTGCGAAATGCGCCTTGGGATAGAGGTTGCGCACGAGTTCCAGCGTCTTGCCGGTATCGACGAGGTCGTCGACCACCAGCACGCCTTCGCCGTCCTTGCCCATGATCGCGGCCTGCGGCTCCTTGATGACGCGGGGCATCGACTGGTCCTGATGGTTGTAGGACTTGACCGAGATCGTATCGACGGTGCGGATGTCAAGCTCGCGGCTGACGATCATCGCCGGGGCCATGCCGCCCCGTGTGATCGCCACGACCGCCCGCCACGCGCCATTGTCGGGGCCTTTGCCGTCCAGCCGCCACGCCAAGGCGCGCGCGTCACGGTGAATCTGGTCCCAGGAGACGTGAAAGCCCTTTTCATGTGGCAGGCGGTCGTTCATCTCAGGCCTCCTTGCCGTTGCGTCCCGTGACGACGTCGATATCCGGCGCATCGACCGCCTTCATGCCGACGATATGATAGCCGGCATCGACATGATGCACCTCACCCGTGACGCCGGAGCCGAGGTCCGACAGGAGGTAGAGCGCGGATTTTCCGACCTCATCCTGATTGACGTTGCGTCGCAAGGGCGAGTTCAGCTCATTCCACTTCAGAATATAGCGGAAATCGCCGATGCCGGAGGCGGCCAGCGTCTTGATCGGTCCGGCGGAAATCGCGTTGCAGCGGATGCCGTCCTTGCCAAGATCCTCGGCGATGTAGCGGACCGACGCCTCAAGTGCTGCCTTGGCGACGCCCATCACATTGTAATGCGGCATGACCCGTTCCGCGCCGTAATAGGTCAGCGTCAGAAGCGAGCCGCCATCCGGCATGATCGCGGCGGCGCGGCGGCAGACGGCGGTGAAGGAATAGACCGAGATATCCATCGTCATGCGGAAATTCTCGGGCGAGGTTTCGACATAGCGCCCACGAAGTTCGTTTTTATCCGAAAAGCCAATGGCATGGACGACGAAGTCCAGCTTGCCCCAGGCCTTTTTCAGATGGTCGAAAAGCGCATCCAGCGATGCCTCGTCCGCCACGTCGCATTCGACGATCTCGGTGGTGCCAATGGTGGCCGCCAGTGGTTCTACCCGTTTCTTCAGAGCTTCGCCCTGGTAGGACAGCGCGATTTCAGCCCCCTGTTCCGCGAGCGCCTTGGCGATCCCCCAGGCGATCGACTTGTCGTTCGCCAGGCCCATGATGAGGCCACGCTTGCCCGCCATCAGTTTGGTTGCCATATCTGTCCCCGCGTTAGTGTTTTTTCCGAGTGCCGAAGCATTAGGCGAAGTTCCGGGTGGCATCAAGTGACCGGGGCGACCGCTTCGTCGACAAAGGCGGCATTCCTTTCGGATGAGCGAAGGGCGCGCGGTTCAATCCAGACGCGCGGAACAAAGGAGTGAGGAAATGGCCGACCGGAGCGGAATTTTCGCGGGCGACGACCCTTTCGCGATCGCGCGGGCCTGGCTCGCCGAGGCGGAGAAGACCGAAACCAACGACCCCAATGCCATCGCATTGGCCACAACTGACCCAAAGGGCATGCCGAATGCGCGAATGGTGCTGCTGAAAGAGATTGAGCCAGACGCTTTTCTCTTTTACACCAACTATGGGTCGGCGAAGGGACGGGAGATCGAGGCAACCGGTAAAGCCGCGTTTGTGATGCACTGGAAAAGCTTGCGCCGACAGATCAGAGTGCGTGGACTGACCAGTCGCGAAGACGGAGGCTTGGCGGATGCCTATTTCGCGTCACGTTCGCTACAGAGCAGGCTCGGCGCTTGGGCGTCGCGCCAGTCCGAGCCCCTGACGTCACGCGCCAGACTGTTGGCGGAGGTGGCGCGCGTTACGGCGGCGCATGGTTCCGCGCCAAAGCGCCCCCCTTTCTGGGGCGGCATTCGGTTGATACCAGTTGAGATCGAGTTCTGGGCGGATGGCGCTTTCCGGTTGCACGACCGGTTTCAGTGGCGGCGCGAGACGCCCGGCGGTGAGTGGACGGTAACGCGATTGAACCCCTGAGTACGAGTGCGAATGGATATGACAATGGGGCTCCACCCCGATCACGAATGAAACCGCCTATGCCTGCCGGCGTGGGGGGATGGGAATACGAGACTATGACAGAAGAACAACAGAACCAACACGAGCTGATCGGGCGCGTGAAATGGTTCGATCCGGCGAAGGGCTTCGGGTTCATCGTCGCCGAAGAGAGCGGCGGAGATATCCTGTTGCACGCCAATGTGTTGAGGAATTTCGGCCAGGGCTCGGTCGCCGACAACGCGCGGATCCGCGTGATTGTCCAGCAGACCATGCGCGGCGCGCAGGCCGTCGAGGTGCTTGAGATACTGCCGCCCGAGACCGAGGATTCCGCACCGATCGAGGATCTCGGCGACAGCGACGCGGCGACGATCGCGGCGCTGCCCCTGGAGCCCGCGCGGGTCAAGTGGTTCGACAAGGTCAAGGGCTTCGGTTTCGCCAACGTCTACGGCCGTCCCGAAGATGTCTTCATCCATATCGAGGTTCTGCGCCGCTCCGGCTTCGCCGATCTCCAGCCGGGCGAGGCGGTGTGCCTGCGTGTGATCGACGGCAAGCGCGGCCGGATGGCGGCGCAGGTGACCTCGTGGGATGCGGCCCTCAAGGATCACAAGTGACGCGGGCGCGCCGGATGTTTCGCCGCGGCTATGGTGCTGCTTGCGGCGGGCGTGGCCCATGCCGCCTGCGACGCGGGCCGGGCGGAGTTCCGATGGCAGGACGGGAAGGCACGATTCGCCGTCGAGATCGCCGATGACGAGGCTGAACGCGAACGGGGCCTCATGTTCCGCGACAAGCTTCCGTCAAGCGCCGGGATGCTCTTTGTTTATGACAGGCCACAGCAGGTGGCGTTCTGGATGAAGAACACGCTGATTCCCCTCGACATGATCTTCATCGACGATACTGGCCGGGTGAATGCCGTCCATGCCAACGCGGTGCCCGGTGACCTCACACCGATTCCGGGGCCTGCGGACACGTTGATGGTGCTGGAGATCGGCGGCGGGCTTGCGGCGCGGCTCGGGCTCGCCGTCGGGGCAGAGTTCCGCCACCCCCAGCTTGACCAAAGCCACGCTGTCTGGCCCTGCAATCAACCTTAGGCCTTTTCCTGACCGCAAACTGTCGTTAGAGACAGGCGCGTCGGGGCGTAGCGCAGCCTGGTAGCGCGACGGTTTTGGGTACCGTAGGTCGGAAGTTCGAATCTTCTCGCCCCGACCATTCTTCTCAAAAGACTTTCCGGCTCTTGGGTGCTGTGTCATTTCTGCCCACATCAGGCCCGCCCGGCCGAGCGAATTCACCCCGACACATAGGAAAACCTGCCAAATCCCCGTGGCTAAAGGACTTCCCGCGGCGCGGCTTTGCGGCCACAACCCGAGGTGAATCAGGGGCCGCTGGCGGCCGAGCGGCGGCAGGTCAGGGGTCAACCGAAATCTCCTCCCGAATATGTGAAAAATCTGTTGACCTCGGGGGGCGATCTACGTCAGTTTGTATGGGCTGACGGAGAAGCCACTACATCTAGTGGTCGGTTCGACGGGGACACAAACACCAAATTGAGGCCGCGCAAAAGCGGCCATTGTCGCGGCAGGCGCATCTGCCGCGTCCGGTGGTCTGTCGCCTTTCGCACCCCGTGGCGACATCGCGGCAAGACGCCCCCTTAAAGGGTGCGCCGCACGGCCAAAAAGGATGGGGCAGATGAAGATCGAACGGAAATTCACGCAGGCTGGGTCCGATGCCTATGCCGAGATCGCCTTTGCGAAGACCACGTCGGAGATTCGCAATCCCGACGGCAAGATCGTCTTCCGCAACGACCAGGTCGAAGTGCCGGAAGGCTGGAGCCAGGTCGCCTCGGACGTCCTCGCGCAGAAATATTTCCGCAAGGCCGGTGTGCCGGCGCGGCTGAAGAAGGTCCGCGAAAAGGACGTTCCGGACTTCCTCTGGCGGTCGGTTCCCGATGAAAAGGCCCTGGCGGAACTGCCCGAAGACGAACGCTTCGTCGGCGAGACCTCTGGCAAGCAGGTCTTCGACCGTCTGGCGGGCGCCTGGGCCTATTGGGGCTGGAAGGGCGGCTACTTCACCACCGAGGCCGACGCGCAGGCCTATTACGATGAGATGCGCTTCATGCTGGCCGAACAGATGGCCGCGCCGAACAGCCCGCAGTGGTTCAACACCGGCCTCCACTGGGCCTACGGCATCGACGGCCCATCTCAGGGCCACTACTACGTCGATCACAAGACCGGCGTGCTGACCAAATCCGCCAGCGCCTACGAGCATCCGCAGCCCCATGCCTGCTTCATCCAGTCGGTCAAGGACGACCTCGTCGGCGACGGCGGCATCATGGACCTCTGGGTCCGCGAGGCGCGGCTGTTCAAATACGGCTCCGGCACCGGCACCAACTTCTCCTCGCTCCGTGGCGAGGGCGAGAAGCTCTCGGGCGGCGGCAAGTCCTCTGGCCTGATGGGCTTCCTCAAGATCGGCGACCGTGCGGCGGGCGCGATCAAGTCGGGCGGCACCACGCGCCGTGCGGCAAAGATGGTGATCTGCGACATGGACCACCCCGATATCGAAAGCTTCATCAACTGGAAGGTCATCGAGGAGCAGAAGGTCGCGGCCCTCGTCGCCGGCTCCAAGATGCACGAACGCCAGCTGAACGAGATCTTCGCGGCGATCCGCACATGGGACGGTTCGACCGAAGACGCCGTTGATCCGTCCAAGAACGAGGCCCTGAAGGCCGCGATCAAATCGGCCAAGAAGGTCGCGATCCCCGAGACTTACGTCAAGCGGGTGCTCGACTACGCGAAGCAGGGCTATTCGTCGATCGAATTCCCGACCTATGACACCGACTGGGATTCCGAGGCTTATGCCAGCGTCTCCGGCCAGAACTCCAACAACTCCGTCCGTGTCACCGACGCCTTCCTGAAGGCCGTCAAGGACGATGCGGATTGGGAACTGGTGCGCCGCACCGACGGCAAGATCGCCAAGACCGTGAAGGCGCGCGATCTCTGGGCGCAGGTCGGCCACGCCGCCTGGGCCTGCGCCGATCCCGGCATCCAGTTCCACGACACGGTGAACTCCTGGCACACCTGCCCGGAAGATGGCGCGATCCGGGGGTCCAACCCCTGTTCGGAATACATGTTCCTCGACGACACGGCCTGCAACCTTGCCTCGATGAACCTGCTGACCTTCCATAAAAACAACAGCTTCGACGCCGAAGCTTACGTTCATGCGACCCGGCTCTGGACGATCACGCTGGAAATCTCGGTCCTGATGGCGCAGTTCCCGTCGAAGGAAATCGCGCAGCGGTCCTACGACTTCCGCACCCTCGGCCTTGGCTATGCCAATATCGGCGGCCTGCTGATGACGATGGGCCTTGGCTATGACAGCGCCGAGGGCCGCGCGCTTTGCGGCGCGCTGACCGCGCTGATGACGGGCATCTCCTACGCCACCTCCGCCGAAATGGCGGGTGAGCTCGGGGCCTTCCCCGGCTATGCCAAGAACGCGGCCCACATGCTCCGCGTGATCCGCAACCACCGCACCGCCGCCTATGGCAAGACCGAGGGCTATGAGGATCTGGCGGTCAAGCCGGTGGCACTCGATCACGTGAACTGTCCCGACCAGACCCTTGTTTCCCTTGCGAAATCCGCGTGGGACGAGGCGCTTCGCCTTGGCGAAAAGAACGGCTACCGCAACGCGCAATCCACCGTCATCGCGCCGACCGGCACCATTGGCCTCGTGATGGATTGCGACACCACGGGGATCGAGCCGGACTTCGCGCTGGTGAAGTTCAAGAAGCTCGCCGGCGGCGGTTACTTCAAGATCATCAACCGCTCGGTCCCGGCGGCGCTGGAAACGCTCGGCTATGGTTCGGCGCAGATCGAAGAGATCATCGCCCATGCCGTCGGCCACGCCTCGCTCGGCAACTGCCCCGGCATCAACCACACCTCGCTGATCGGCCACGGCTTCGGTCAGGCGGAGCTTGACAAGATCGAGGCGGCGCTGCCCTCGGCCTTCGACATCCGCTTTGTCTTCAACCAGTGGACCCTGGGCGAGAGCTTCTGCCGCGAAACCCTTGGTATCCCTGCGGAAAAACTCTCCGATCCCACATTCGACCTCTTGCGCCACCTCGGCTTCACCCGCGCTCAGGTCGAGGCCGCGAACGATCATGTCTGCGGGACGATGACGCTCGAAGGCGCGCCGCATCTCGATCCGAAGCACTACTCTGTCTTCGACTGCGCCAATGCCTGCGGCAAGACCGGCAAGCGGTTCCTGAGCGTGGACAGCCATATCCACATGATGGCGGCGGCGCAGAGCTTCATCTCCGGCGCGATCTCCAAGACCATCAACATGCCGAACAACGCCAGCATCGACGACACGCTCGCCGCCTATGAACTGTCCTGGAGCCTCGGCATCAAGGCCAACGCGCTTTACCGCGACGGCTCGAAGCTCAGCCAGCCGCTCGCCGCGAGCCTCGTCGAGGATGACGAGGAGGCCGAGGAAATCCTGGCCAGCGGTTCGGCGCAGGAAAAGGCCGCCGTCCTGGCCGAGAAGATCGTCGAGAAGATCATCGTCAAGGAAATCGTCCGCAGCCACCGCGAAAAGCTGCCCGAACGTCGCAAGGGCTACACGCAAAAGGCCATCGTCGGCGGCCACAAGGTTTACCTGCGCACCGGCGAATACAAGGACGGCCAGCTTGGCGAGATCTTCATCGACATGCACAAGGAAGGTGCCGGCTTCCGCGCGATGATGAACAACTTCGCAATCGCTGTGAGCGTCGGCCTGCAATACGGTGTTCCGCTTGAGGAATTCGTCGATGCCTTCACCTTCACCAAGTTCGAGCCCGCGGGCATGGTGCAGGGCAACGACTCGATCAAGTCGGCGACCTCGATCCTCGACTACATCTTCCGCGAACTGGCGGTTTCCTATCTCGACCGCACCGATCTCGCGCATGTGAAGCCGCAGGGCGCGAGCTTCGACGATCTTGGCGGCGGCGAGGACCACAAGACCAATGTCGCCGAGGTCAGCGACCACAGCGCCTCGAAATCGCTTGAGATGCTGCGCCAGGTCGCCTCGCCCGGCTACCTCAGGAAGCGCCTGCCGCAGGAGCTGATCGTGCTTCAGGGCGGCGTCGGCGGCATGGTCCTCTCGGGCGATCCGGTCGCGGCGCTGAATACCCTGGTGCCGGTGACGGCGCAGGCGGCCGCGGTCGGCATGACCGCCATGGCCTCCGGCACCGTCACGCTCGACCCCCGCACCAAGGCCAAGATGCAGGGCTACGAGGGCGACCCCTGCGGCGAATGCGGCAACTACACGCTGGTCCGCAACGGCACCTGCATGAAGTGCAACACCTGCGGCGGGACGAGTGGGTGTAGCTGAGAGGAGGATATGCAATGAAAAGTCTGAGAGACCTATCCAGGCATCTGCGCGTCAGACAGTGATGTCCGCGACTCGCTTCGCACGTTCAATATGTCCCCAGTGGTCGATGGGCAAAACCGAGACCGTGAAGGACCTGACGACAACAGTGGATTCGTCGTGAGCGAACCTACAGAGCTTCCGAGAGGGATGGCAGGACGCTTAATCCGCGACGATTTGCGCAAGAACGGTTTCCGAGATTGAGCTGAAGCAGAACCTGACGTCGAAGCACAGCGTTTCGCCGTACTGCATGAAATGGGACACATGTCTGCACGCGACGAAAGCGGTCCATTGGCGTCGTTTAGCCTATCTAGACCGATCGGGCGCTACATTCTACGATCGGCTCGCGAGAAGAGACGGAGGCAAATCAGTTTGCTGCCTGTAAGCCTGGCTCTGTGGAGACGGTGACCCTTGAGCGGCCCGCTCGCTCCATACTGACGACGTTAAGAAGCTCGCGCGCCGATTCGGCTAGTGTCCGAGGCAGTCATAAGAATTGCGCTAAGACAGTTCAGCTGAGCGATCGTCTCACCATGTCGCAAACCGACGAGACGGGCCGGGCGTCTCCGCCGACGCTCGCGCCATGACCGATCCCGCCACAACCGAACCCATCCGCCGCCGGGGCCGGGCCGAGCGCCGGAGTGCCGCGCCCGCGCGGGTGGTGGACTATCGCCATCTCCGCCACCCCTTCGCGCCGCAATCGGTGCTGTCCGCCGATGCCGTCGCCGCCGTTCACGATATGGCGCTGAAGGTGCTGGAGGAGCTGGGGGTGAAGGCGCTCCTCCCCGAGGCGCGGGCGATCTATGCGAAAGGCGGTGCGCTGGTCGATGAGGGCACCGAAATGGTCCGCATCGGCCGCGACATGGTTGCGGCGGCCACCGCCTCCGCGCCGCGCTCAATCCGCCTGAACGCGCCGAACCCGGAACGCAGCCTGACCTACGAGGATGGCGCGCTGATCTTCGCGCCCGCCGGCGGCTGCCCCAACGCCACCGATGCCGTGCGCGGCCGCCGTCCCGGCAACCTCGCCACCTACGAGGAAACCCTGAAGCTGCATCAAAGCTTCGACGTGATCCACAAGCTGGGGCCTTCCGCCGAGCCGCAAGACGTGCCCGCGAACCTGCGCCATTACGCCATGATGCGCGGCCAGCTCACGCTCTCCGACAAGCCGGTCTTCGTCTATGCGCGGGGGCGGGGGCAGGTGGAGGACAGTTTCGCGATGATCCGCATGGCGATGGGGCTGTCGGACGGGGATTTCCTGAACCAGACCTGGTGCACCACCGTCATCAACACCAATTCCCCGCGCCAGATCGACAAGCCGATGGCGCAAGGCATCATCGACTTCGCGCGCGCCGGGCAGATGTCGATCATCACGCCCTTCTGCCTTGCGGGCGCGATGGCGCCAGTGACGGTGGAGGGCGCCCTCGTGCTGCAACATGCCGAATGCCTTGCGGGCGTGACGCTGGCGCAGCTGACCCGTCCCGGCGCGCCGGTCAGCTATGGCGGGTTTTCGTCGAACGTCGACATGAAGTCCGGCGCGCCCGCCTTCGGCACACCGACCCACATCCGCATGGCGATCGCCACCGGCCAGCTCGCGCGCCATGTCGGCCTGCCGTGGCGGTCGGCGGCCGGGTCGGCGTCGAACACCGCCGACATGCAGGCGGCGGGAGAGAACCACATGGGGCTTTGGGCCAATCTCATGGCCAACGCGACGCTGGCCGTGCATTCGGCGGGCTGGCTCGAAGGCGGGCTGACCTTCGGCTATGAGAAGTACATCAACGATATCGAGGCGCTCCAGACCATCGCGGAGCTTTGTGCGCCGCTCACTTCGCCGCCCGATGACCTGGCATGGGAGGCTCTGGCCGATGTCGCCCCCGGCGGCCATTTCTTCGCCACGCCCCACACGATGGAGCGGTTCGACCGCGCCTTCTATGCGCCCTTGGTCGCGGACCTCACCAACAACGGCACCTGGCAGGCGGCGGGCGCGCAAAGCTCGACCCAACGCGCCACCGCGATCTGGCAGCGTTGCCTTGCGGAATATCGCCCCCCGGAAGGCACCGCCGAACGCGGCGCGCGCATTGCCCGATTCATCGCGGACCGGACGGCCGAAGGGGGCGCGTCACCGCTCGACTGATCGCGGGTCCGGCCCTTGACTTCGCCACACACCTGAAGGATAAGCCCGCATCCCGGCGGGTCTCTGGCCCGGCCGGGCTTATGATTTCAACGATCGTCCCCGAACGGGGGCGCGCTGTCCGAGGCGGGGAAACCCCGGAACGCCTGCAATGCAGGGGCCACAGGGCGCGGCAGAGAAAAGGGAAAGACCCATGTTCGCGGTCCTCAAGACGGGCGGCAAGCAGTACAAGGTTCAGGCGGGCGACGTGCTCCGCGTGGAACTGATTGCGGCCGCTGCTGGCGACAAGATCCAGTTCAACGAAATCCTGATGATCGGCGGCGACAAGCCGGTTCTCGGTGTGCCCCTCGTCAAGGGTGCGGCCGTCCAGGCCGAAGTCATCGACGAGATCAAGGCCGACAAGGTCATCACCTTCTGGAAGCGCCGCCGCAAGCATTCGTCGCAGCGCACCCGCGGCCACCGCCAGAAGCTGACGCTGGTGCGCGTCACCGACATCCTCGCCACGTGGCGCGGACAAGTCGGGCGTGACCGAAGCCATCGGCACCCACGCCGCCCGCGTCGCGGCGCATAACAACGCGGCCCCGGCCGAGAAGAAGGCCGAGAAGGCCGAAAAGAAGGCCGCGCCGGCCAAGAAGGCAGCCCCGAAAGCGGCGGCAAAGGCCGCACCGGCAAAGAAAGCTCCGGCCAAGAAGGCCGCGGCAGAGACGAAGGAGTAAGACCCCATGGCACATAAAAAAGCAGGCGGTTCCTCCCGCAACGGCCGCGACTCGGCCGGCCGTCGTCTCGGCGTGAAACTCTACGGCGGCCAGGCCGCGCAGCCGGGCGCGATCATCGTGCGCCAGCGCGGCACCACCTGGTGGCCGGGCGAGGGCGTGGGCATGGGTCGTGACCACACGATCTTCGCAACCGCCGATGGCCGCGTGACCTTCAAGAAAGGTCTCAAGGGCCGCACCTTCATTTCGGTCCTTCCGGTAGCGGAGGCAGCCGAGTAAGCCGAACCTTTACAATCCGATTGTACGAGGGGACCGGCTGCAAGGCCGGTCTTCTTGCTTTCGGGGGATGGAGCGAACCACGCGGTCCCTGGAACACCAAGTCGTGACCCTCGTCACGGCGCGTCCGAACGCCCTGGGATTGATCCGGCCATCGTGCCGCCCCATTTCGGACGCAGGAGGAGAGTACGAAAGTCGCGCGCCGTCAGGCCGCTGTGGACGTGCAGTCAAGATTACCCGTTCCCCTGCCGGTAGGGCGGCAAAGGGTCGGTCTATGCGTTTCGGAGGAGGGAAGGCATGATACAGGAAACTATAGTCGTACAATCCGCAATTCCGGCGGAGCGTTTCGTGCTTCGCCCGATCCGGCTTTCGGATGCCGGGCTCATCGCGATGTATACCTCCGACAAACGGGTCGCCGAAGGCACCCGCGCGATCCCACACCCCTTGCCGCCTGGCGCGACCGAGGCCTATATCGCCCGCTCGCTCACCGACAAGCGGCCCGAGGATGTCTGGGTCATCGACGGTTCCGACCACGGGCTGGCCGAGGTGCTGGGCGTCGTCAGCCTGTCGCATATGGAGCGTGCTCAGAGCGAGATCAAATACTGGGTCGCGCCCGCGTTCTGGAACACCGGCTACGCCTCGGAGGCGGTGGCCGCCGTCGTCGCCGCCAACCCGCACAAGGCGCGGACGCTCTTCGCCGAGGTTTTTCAGGACAATCCCGGCTCGGCCCGCGTGCTCACGAATTGCGGCTTCGACTATCTCGGCGATGCCGAGGCCTTCTCGGTGGCGCGCAACACGACGGTTCCGACCTGGACATACGTGAAGAAGATCGCCTGACCCATCGCGCGCCTGCCGCATGGCAGGCGGCGGCGCCCTGCTTCTTCATTGTGAAAATACCCCGGGGGGTGCGGGGGGCTGGCCCCCCGCTTCGGCCGGATCGCTTCTGCGATCCGAAAGCCCCGCTTGCGAAAATCCGCGCCACGCACTATCGCGGGGTCCATCCATCGAAAGCGCGTGCCCCATGAAGTTTCTCGACCTCGCCAAAGTCTATATCCGCTCCGGCGGTGGTGGCGGCGGCTGTGTTTCGTTCCGGCGCGAGAAGTTCATCGAATTCGGTGGACCGGATGGCGGTGACGGCGGCAATGGCGGCTCGGTCTGGGTCGAGGCGGTCGAGGGGCTGAACACGCTTATCGATTTCCGCTACCAGCAGCATTTCTTCGCCAAGAACGGCCAACCCGGCATGGGCAGCCAGCGTACCGGCAAGACCGGTGCCGATATCGTGCTGAAAGTGCCGGTCGGGACCGAAGTCCTCGATGAGGACGAGGAAACGCTGATCGCCGACCTGACGCAAGTCGGCCAGCGCGTGCTCCTCGCCCAGGGCGGCAATGGCGGCTGGGGCAACCTGCGCTTCAAGTCCTCCACCAACCGCGCGCCCTCGCGCGCCAATCCGGGGCAGGAAGGGGTGGAGCGCACGATCTGGCTCCGGCTGAAGCTCATCGCCGATGCAGGCCTCGTCGGTCTGCCGAATGCGGGCAAATCGACCTTCCTTGCCGCCGTCTCGAACGCGCGCCCGAAGATCGCGGATTATCCCTTCACCACGCTGGTGCCGAACCTCGGCGTCGTCGGCGTGGATGGTAAGGAATTCGTCATGGCCGATATTCCCGGCCTCATCGAGGGCGCGTCCGAAGGCCGGGGCCTTGGCGATACGTTCCTCGCCCATGTCGAACGCTGCTCGGTGCTTCTGCACCTCGTCGACGGCACCTCCGCGACGATCGCGAAGGACTACAGGACCATCATCACCGAGCTTGAGGCCTATTCCGAGGTGCTGACCGCGAAGCCGCGCATCACGGCGCTGAACAAGGTCGATGCGCTTGACGCAAAGACCCTTGCGGGCCGCAGGCGCAGTCTCGAGAAAGCCTCGGGCGGGCCGGTTCATCTTCTCTCGGGCGTCGCGGGCACCGGCGTGCAGGAGGTGCTGCGCGCGCTTATGGCGGCCATCGCCCGCCCGCATGGCGAAAGATGTCGAAGAGAGCGACGGGACATGGCATCCCTGAGCGCCGGGGCCAGGCCCGACATTCGGACGGCGCGGCGGCTGGTCGTCAAGATCGGCTCGGCGTTGCTGGTCGATCAGACCGGCGGGCTGCGGCGCGACTGGCTGGTCGCGCTGGCCGAGGATGTGGCCGCGGCGAAGGCGCGCGGGACCGATGTGATCCTCGTCTCCTCCGGCTCCATCGCGCTCGGACGCGGCGTCCTCGGCCTGCCGCAGGGCGCGCTGGTGCTCGATCAGAGCCAGGCCGCGGCTGCCGTCGGACAGATCCGGCTGGCCCGCGCCTATGAGGAGGTGCTCGCCCCGCATGGGCTGACCGCCGGGCAGGTGCTGGTGACGCTCGAGGATACCGAGGACCGCCGCCGCTATCTGAACAGCCGTGCCACGATGCAGACGCTTCTTGGCCTCGGCGTCGTGCCCATCGTGAACGAGAACGACACCGTGGCGACCGATGAGATCCGCTACGGCGACAACGACCGGCTCGCGGCGCAGATCGCGGTGACCATCGGCGCCGATCAGCTGATCCTTCTCTCCGACGTGGACGGGTTCTATTCCGCCAATCCCAAGGAAGACCCCTCGGCGCGGCACTTCGAGATCGTCGAGAAGATCACGCCCGAGATCGAGGCGATGGCGGGCGATCCGATCTCCGGCAACTCCAAAGGTGGCATGAAGACCAAGCTGATGGCGGCCAAGACCGCCGTCTCGGGCGGCTGTGCGATGGCGATCATGGAAGGTTCCGCCCTTCGGCCCTTGTCGGCGCTGGCGGCGGGCGCAAGGACCACATGGTTCCTGCCGCAGGGCGATCCGCAGGTCGCGCGCAAGCGCTGGATCGCGGCGATGAAGCCGCGCGGGGAACTGACGCTCGATGCCGGCGCGGTGGCGGCGCTTGCGCAGGGCAAGTCGCTTCTGCCCGCCGGGGTGATCGCGGTCACGGGCGCCTTCGGGCGCGGTGATGCGGTGGCGATCCTCGGGCCGGATGGCGCCGCACAGGGCAAGGGGTTGATCCGTTACACGGCGGCGGAGGCCGGGTCCATCGCCGGGCGGCGGTCGGGTGACATCGCGGGTATTCTCGGCTATGCCGGGCGCGGACCGATGGTGCATCGCGACGACATGGCGCTTTGACGGAAGCGCGCTGGCGCGCGCTGCCTCCGGCGGGAGGTATTTGGGAACAGAAGAAGATGAAGGACGGCATGGATATCCCGGCACTGATGGCCGAGATCGGCACGGCGGCGCGGGCGGCGGCGGCGGAGCTGGCCTGCGCGACGGCCGAGCAGAAGCACGCGGCGCTGATCGGCGCGGCCGAGGCGGTCTGGGCGCGGCGGGCGGAGATCATCGCGGCCAATGCCGAGGATCTGGCCTACGGGCGCGACAAGGGGCTGTCGGCGGCGATGATGGACCGGCTGACGCTGACCGAGGACCGCATTCGCGGCATCGTCGACGGGTCTGCGCGCGGTCGCCGGGCAGAAGGACCCGGTGGGCGCGGTCATCGCGGAATGGGATATGCCGTCGGGGCTTCATATTCGCCGCGTGCGGACGCCGCTGGGCGTCATCGGCGTGATCTATGAGAGCCGTCCGAACGTGACGGCGGATGCGGGTGCGCTGTGCCTGAAGTCCGGCAACGCCGTGATTCTGCGCGGCGGGTCGGAGAGTTTCCACTCATCGCGCGCGATCCATGAATGCCTTGTGGCCGGTTTGAAATCCGCGAACCTGCCCGAAGCGGCGATCCAGCTCGTGCCGACGCGCGACCGGGCGGCGGTGACTGAGATGCTGCGGATGGTCGGGCATATCGACGTGATCGTGCCGCGCGGCGGCAAGGGGCTGGTCGGCCTTGTCCAGAAGGAGGCGCGGGTGCCGGTCTTTGCCCATCTCGAGGGTATCTGCCATGTCTATGCCGATGGCGATGCCGATCTTGAGAAGGCGCGCCGTGTAGTCCTGAATGCCAAGACCCGGCGCACCGGCATCTGCGGGGCGGCGGAATGCCTGCTGATCGACCGGGCGTTCCTCGAGAAACACGGCGTTGTGCTGATCGAGGATTTGCTGAAGGCCGGGGTCGAGGTTCGGGCGGAAGGCGCGCTTCTCGACGTGCCGGGGACGGTTCGGGCGGCGCCGGAGGATTTCGGGCGCGAATTCCTCGACATGATCATCGCGGCGAAGATCGTCGATGGCGTGGACGGGGCGATCGACCACATCCGCGCCTATGGCAGTCAGCATACCGAGGCGATCCTGACCGAGAATGACAGGGCGGCGGCGCGGTTCTTCGAGCGGCTCGACAGCGCCATCCTGATGCGCAACGCCTCCACCCAGTTCGCCGATGGCGGCGAGTTCGGCATGGGGGCCGAGATCGGCATCGCGACCGGCAAGCTGCATGCACGCGGGCCGGTCGGCGCGGAGCAACTGACGAGCTTCAAGTATCTCGTCACCGGCGACGGGACGGTGCGGGCCTAGAATGTGAGGGTGACGCTGCTGTCGCCGTGATCCCAGGCCACGAGGCGGCCCTCGGCGGCGGCGGCGACGGGCAGGAGCGCGAACTGGACCTGCGCGGGGGCGATGCCTGCGTCAGGCCGCGCCGCCGTCAGGTTCGCCCAAAGCCCCGCATCGACCATCAGCCGGTCGGCCCGCGCCTCGGCCTGCCAATGCTGACCCACTGCGCGCAGCGTAATCTCACCGCCATAGGGCAGGGCGGTTTCAAGGCATTGCAGCGCGAGGAAGGCGAGCTTGACCCTCGGGCGCGGCAGGTCGCCCCCGATCTGCCAGTCGATCCGCAGCCGTCCGCCGCGCGTCATCTCGGCGAGGATCGAGCGGACCTCGGCCAGCGGCACGAAGGCGCCGGCCCCCGCCGCGCCGAAGGCGAGGCGAAAGAAGCGGATGCGGGCATTGGCACTGGCCACGCTTTCGGAAATCAACGCCACTTCGGGGCTGTCCCCCGCCGATGTCATCGCCAGAAGCTCCACCCCATTGCCGATAGCGCCGAGGGGGCTGATAAGATCGTGGCAGATGCGCGATCCGATCAGTGCTGCGAAATCGGGTGTGTCGGGCATGAACGGTCCTTTGGTCGGAGGCAGGAATGATCGAGATACTGGAGCCCGGAATGCTGGTGCGGCACCCCGATCACGACGACTGGGGGCTGGGTCAGGTGCAATCGCGCATCGGCATGAAAGTCACGGTGAATTTCGAACATATGGGCAAGGTCGTGATTGACGGGTCTCGGGTGTCGTTGCGCCTGGTGACAGGCCGGGACTAACCGCCTGACAGGGCGCGGCAGTAGCTACCACAACCCAAAGATGTGTCAATGATGCGGCATTGCCCGGCGTTTCGGTTGCAAAGCCGGCAGGCGCCTCATAAAACCCGCACGAACCCGGACTGCCGCCGAAATCGGATGCCAGTGACGCTTGAATCCTCACCCTTCGAGAGCCGCCTCGCCGAGACCGGGCAGGACCTGCTGGCCGCGCAGCGCCTGCGCTACCGGGTCTTTGTCGAGGAACTGGGCGGCGACGGCCCGTTGGTCGATCATGCCGGGCGGTTCGAGCGAGACGAATTCGACGGTGCGAACGATCACCTGATTCTGGTCGATACGCGGCGCGATCCGGCGGGGCTTGACCATGTGATAGGCGTCTATCGGCTGCTGCGCTCGGATCAGGCGGCGGTGTTCGGGCGGTTCTACTGCGATTCCGAATATGACCTGACGGCGTTGCGCACCTCCGGCAGGCGGCTTCTTGAGCTTGGGCGGTCCTGCGTGGAGGCCGATCACAGGGGCGGAACGGCGATGTTCCTGCTCTGGAGCGCGCTGGCCGACTATGTTCTGGAACACGGGATCGAAGTCCTCTTCGGCGTCGCAAGCTTCCACGGCACCGATATCGACGCGCTGCGGATGCCGCTCGCCTGGCTTCATCACAAGCATCTTGCACCCGAGCCGCTGAGGGTGCGCGCCCTGCCGGAGCATTACCAGCGCATGGATCTGGTGCCCGTCGCCGAGCTTGACCAACGGGCGGCGATGCTGGCGATGCCCGCGCTCATCAAGGCTTACCTCAGGCTCGGCGGTTTCGTCGGCGAGGGCGCCTTCATCGACCGCGAGTTCAACACGACCGATGTCTGCCTTCTGATGGACACCGCCGAGATGAGCGCGCGGCACAAGGGCTTCTACACCCGCAAGCATGAGGCGCGGGTGTGAGCAGGTGGCACCGCGACGACGTGGCCGAGCCGGTCGCGATCGGCCCGCTCGGCTGGATCATCGCCGGTATCCGCATCGTTCTGATGGCCGTGGTCTGCTACGGCGGCCTTGCGCTCCTGCTGCTGTTGCGGTTGATCGAGGCGCCGCTCTTCCGGCCCGACCGGCCCGTGACCCCGCATATCACGCGCGCGGTCTGCCGACTTTGCCTGATGATCCTCGGCCTCCGCTACCGGGTGCGGGGGCAGCCGATGCGGGCGCGCGGCGCGGTCGTCGCCAACCACTCCTCATGGCTCGACATCTTCGCGCTGAACGCCTGCCAGTCGGTCTACTTCGTGTCCAAGGCCGAAGTCGCGGACTGGGCCGGGATCGGCTGGCTCGCCCGCGCGACCGGCACCGTCTTCATCGCGCGCGATCCAAAGCAGGCCAAGGCACAGCAGGCGGAATTCGAGGCGCGCATCCGGGCCGGTCACAAGCTCATGTTCTTTCCCGAAGGGACCTCGACCGATGGCCTCGGGGTTCTGCCCTTCAAGCCGACCCTCTTCGCCGCTTTCTTCACCCACGGGCTTGAACATGTGATGCAGATTCAGCCGCTGACCGTGATCTATCGCGGGCCGAAAGGACGTGCGGCGCGGTTCTACGGCTGGTGGGGCGATATGGTCTTCGCGCCGCATTTCCTCACCGTAGCCACGCAGTGGCCGCAAGGTTCAATCGAAGTGGTGTTTCACGCCCCCGTCGCGGTCGATGCCTTTGCCGACCGCAAGGCGCTCGCACGTCATTGCGAAGATGTCGTCCGGGCCGAACTGCGCGACGCGCTCGGTGTCGCGCATTGGGAACCGGACCCCGGCCTCAGCCGAGCGGGGCAGTAAGCGCCTTCAGGGCGGCAAGCGGGTCCGCCGTCCCCCAGATTTCCGGCCCGATGGCGAAGAAATCCGTGATCGCCGCATAGTCGAGGACCAGCGCGTCGGTCAGGCCGCCCTCGGCCACGACCGGCACCTCGATCACCTCCGACCACCAGGCGAAAAGCTCGCGGTCGACAGGCAGGCCGGTCCCCAGCGCCGTGGCCCCGACCGGGCCGAAGGCGACGTAATCCGCGCCGGCTTCGCCCGCGTTCAGGCCGTCATGGCGCGAGGTGCCGCAAAAGGCCCCGACGATGGCGTCCGGGCCAAGAAGCTTGCGCGCCTCGCGGATGGAGCGTGCGCCATCAGGCAGGTGCACACCGTCGAGCCCGTGGCGTTCGGCCATCCGGAAATGCGTGTCGATGACCACGGCCACGTCACGCTCATGCGCCACGGCACGAAGCGCGTCGGAGGCGCGGCCGATCGTGTCCTCGTCCTTCGCGGCAAGCGCCACACGGATGCAGGCGATCTCCACCGCGTCGAGCATCCGCGCCATCTGATCCGGGAAGCTATCCAGATCCAGTTCGGCGGGCGAGATGAGGTAAAGCTGCGGGCGGTCTTGCTCGGCCATCGATCGGTCACTCCTTGCGGTCGCCCGTGCCTTAGCCGAGATTTTCGTGCTTGGCTACTTCGGCGGCAAGCTTTGGACGAAGCCGAGCGACAGCGCGAGGAGTTTGGCGCGGCGGGCATCGTCCGCCATGTCTGCGGGGGCAAGCCCGACCATGCCCGCCATGACGCGCGCGCCCATCTGGATCGGGGCCGCACCTTCGACGCCAAGCGCCGCAGCGCGGTCGTCCTTGCCGATGCGGAACATGCCGCCGCCCGAATAGACGCCGCAGACCATGTTGCCCTGCATCAGGAAGCAGAGCCCGCCGAACATCTTCTGTTCGCGGAAGCTTTCCCCCGCAAGATCATCGCGGAAGAGCTGCGCCAAGCCGTCGTCATAGGCCATCTTGGCCTCGGTCCTTCTTGCGATACGGTGATGCGCAGCGTATCAGGCGCGGGCCTCTCAGGGAACGCATATGTCCGACCGCCAGCCCGCCTTCATCCTTGTCCGGCCCCAGATGGGCGAGAACATCGGCGCCGCCGCACGCGCGATGCTGAATTTCGGGCTAAGCCACATGCGGCTGGTGGACCCGCGCGACGGCTGGCCCAATCCGCGCGCCGTCGCGATGGCTTCGGGTGCCGCGGGGCGGGTGCTGGATCACGCGGGCGTCTTCCAGACGGTGCCGGAGGCGATCCACGACTGCGCCTATACCTTTGCCACGACGGCGCGGAGCCGCGACCTCACCAAGCCGGTGATGACGCCTGAACGCGCGATGGAGCATGCGCGCGCCCTGGTGGACAAAGGCCAGAAGGTCGCCGTCATGTTCGGTCCCGAACGCGCGGGGTTGGAGAACGAAGATGTGGCCCGCGCCAACGCGCTGATCTCGATCCCGGTGAACCCGGAGTTTCCGTCGCTGAACCTCGGTCAGGCGGTGCTCCTCTGCGCCTATGAATGGCGTCGGCAGGGCGAGGAGGTTCCGCCCGAGGTGCTGGCCTTGGCCGGGACCGAGATTGCGACCGCGATCGAGATCGAGAAGCTCGGCGATCACTACGAGGAGCGGCTGGACGAGGCCGGGTTCTTCTTCCCCGAGACCAAGGCCGAGGGGATGAAGCTGAACCTCCGCAACCTCTGGAGCCGGATGCCGCTGACGCGGGCCGACGTTCAGGTGCTGCACGGCATCCTGCGCAAGATGGCGCGGCGTCGGGACGGATGAGCTACGCCAACCCTACGCGGAAACTACGGATATACGCCGCCCGCTCGGGTCTTGAAGCCGGACCCCGGCGGCCCTAGTGTCCCGCCCGCAAGACGGAGGGGCGCATGGCCGGAAAACGCAGCATCTTCGAAGAGGTCGGACAGGAGACGAAACGCCCCGAGCCGACACAGGGCGGGATGATCGACCGCGGTCGCGGCGGCGCGCGCGGCGCAGTCCGGGTCTGGCTTGCCGTGCTCTTCGCCCTTGTCGTCGCGATGATCGCGGTGGGTGGTCTGACGCGGCTGACCGATAGCGGCCTGTCGATCACCGAATGGCGGCCGGTGACCGGGGCGCTTCCGCCGATGAACGCCACCGATTGGCAGGCGGAGTTCCAGAAGTATCAGCAAAGCCCCGAATTTCAGTTGCAGAACAACCAGATGACGCTTGAGGGCTTCAAGTCGATCTATTGGTGGGAATGGGGGCACAGGCAGCTTGGCCGGGTGATCGGGCTGGTCTGGGCGGTTGGTTTCTTCGGGTTTCTCATCGCGCGGACGATGCCGCTTGGTTGGGGGCGCCGCCTGTTCGGAATCGGCGTCCTCGGCGGGGTCCAGGGCGCGATCGGCTGGTGGATGGTGTCCTCCGGCCTGTCGGGCCGCATGGTCGATGTCGCCTCCTACCGGCTGGCGCTTCACCTTGGCCTCGCCTTCGCGATCCTTGGCTTCATCGCCTGGTTCATGCTGTCGCTTGCGCGCTCGGATGCGGCCTTGTTGCAGGCGCGGAGGCTGCGGGAAAAGCCGCTCGTGAAACTCTCCAACATACTGGTAACGCTTGTATTTCTTCAGATTCTACTTGGCGCTCTCGTCGCCGGGATCGACGCGGGCAGGGCCTTTCCGACCTGGCCCTTGATGGGCGAGACGTTCTTTCCCGCCGATGCCTTCTACCTGCCGGACGGCGGGCCCAAGCTGTTGGCGTTCTTCGAAAATCCCGGCCTTGTGCAGTTCACTCATCGCATGGTCGGCTATCTGGTCTTCGTCATGGCGCTCTTTACCTGGTGGCGGGGGCGCCGGTCCGCGCATCCCGCGACAGTGCGCGCCTTTGACTGGATGGCGGCGATGGCCCTCGGTCAGGTGGTCCTCGGCATCGTGACGGTCGTGCATGGCGCGCCGCTGCATCTGGGCCTCATCCACCAGGTCGGTGCGGTGGTGCTCTGGGTGCTGATCCTGCGCGCCCGCCACCGGGCGCTGTATCCTGTCGTTCAATCGGTAAGAGGCCGCGCATGACCGTTTTCGAGACGCTCATAGAATTCCAGCGCGAGACGGAGGCGCTGGCGCAAGTCGCAGGCAGGCTCGGCTGGGATCAGGAGACGGTGATGCCGCGCGGAGCCGCGCTTCAGCGGGGCGAGGAAATGGCGGCGATGGAGACGATGCTGCATGGCCGCCGCACCGATCCCCGCATCGCCGAATGGCTGGCCGCCGCGACAGCGCCGGATGCGGCGGGGGCACGGATGATGGAGCTGATCCAGCGCGACCTCGACCGTTCGACGGCGGTGCCGGTCAGGCTGGCGGCCGAACTCGCGCGGGTGACGAGCGTCGCGCAGGGCATCTGGGCCGAGGCGCGGGCGAAGGACGACGTCGCGCATTTCCTGCCCGTCCTCAGCGACGTGATCCGGCTGACGCGGGAAAAGGGCTCGGCGCTGGTGGCGGCGGGCTTCGGCGCGGGCGACGCCTATGACGCGCTTCTCGACGACTACGAACCGGGCGCCACGGCGGCGAGCATCGGCGCGATCTTCGACCGGATGCGGCCGCGTCTGGTCGCGCTGCGCGACGCCGTGCTCGGGGCGGAGCGGCAACCCGCGCCGATTGCGGGCAGCTTCGCGCGCGAGGGGCAACTTGCGCTCGCCCGCCGGATGGCCGACGCCTTCGGCTACGACTGGACGCGCGGGCGGCTCGATCTGGCGGTGCATCCATTCTCCTCCGGTTCCGGCAACGATGTGCGGATCACCACGCGGGTGGTCGAGGCCGAGCCGCTGAACTGCCTCTATTCCACGATCCACGAGGTCGGCCACGCGACCTATGAGCAGGCGGTCGACGCCGCCTATCTCTTCACGCCGATCGGGCGGGGCGTGTCGATGGGGGTCCACGAAAGCCAGAGCCGGATCTACGAGAACCAGTTGGGCCGCAGCCGCGCCTTCACTGGCTGGATCTTCGCAAAGATGGTGGAAACCTTCGGCACCGGAGGCGCGAAGGATGCCGACGCCTTCCACGCCGCCGTCAACCGCGTGACGCCGGGCTATATCCGCACGGAATCGGACGAGGTGCAGTACAACCTCCACATCATGATGCGCTTCGATCTGGAGCGGCGGCTGATCGCGGGCGATCTGACGCCGGCCGAACTGGAAGGTGCCTGGAACGACCGTTTCAGGGCCGATTTCGGCGTGGCGGTGGACCGGCCCGCGAACGGGGTGTTGCAGGACGTGCACTGGTCGGTCGGGCTTTTCGGCTATTTCCCGACCTATGCTTTGGGCAATGTCTATGCGGGTTGCCTGCATGAGGCGCTGCGCGCCGACGCTGCCCGATCTCGACGCGCGCCTCGCCAGTGGCGATGCCAGCCCCGCGACGGGCTGGCTGCGCGAGCATCTCCAGCACTTCGGCGCGCTCAACGAACCTCTTCGAACGGTCGAGGCCGCCTGTGGCTTCCCGCCGACCGAGGAGCCGCTTCTCGACTATCTCGAAGCGAAGTTCCGCGCCATCTACGGGCTTTGAGGCACGGAGACCCACCCGATGCCGCGACTCTATTGCCGCCCTGGGCTTGTTGCCATCGGCGGCTAACATCAGATCATAGGCGCAGGCGAACGGGGGAGCAGGAGATGACGGCGGAACTTCTTGCGCGGTGGCAATTCGCGTTCACCATCTCGTTTCACATCGTCTTCCCGGCCCTCTCGATCGGGCTGGCGAGCTATCTCGCGGTGCTGAACGGGCTCTGGCTCTGGACGCGCGAGGCGAGCTACCGGACGCTCTTCGAGCACTGGAAGAAGATCTTCGCCGTCGCCTTCGGCATGGGTGTCGTCTCTGGCATCGTCATGTCCTATCAGTTCGGCACCAACTGGTCGGTGTTTTCGGACAAGGCCGGACCGGTCGTCGGGCCGCTGATGGGATATGAGGTTCTGACGGCGTTCTTCCTCGAAGCCGGCTTCCTCGGCATCATGCTTTTCGGGCGCGAGCGGGTGGGCGATGGGCTGCACATGGTGGCGACGCTGATGGTTGCGGTCGGCACGCTGATCTCGGCGACCTGGATTCTGGCGGTGAACAGCTGGATGCAGACGCCCGCCGGATATTCCATCGCGCCGAACGGGCAGTTCATACCCGAGGACTGGTGGGCGATCATCTTCAATCCGTCCTTCCCCTACCGTCTTATCCACATGGTTCTGGCGGCCTATCTCTCCACCGCGCTTCTTGTCGGGGCGTCGGGCGGCTATCGCCTGCTGCGCGACGCGCAGGACCGGGCGGTGCGGCGGATGTTCTCGATGGCGATGTGGATGCTGATCGTCGTGGCGCCGCTTCAGATCGTGGCGGGCGACCAGCACGGGCTCAACACGCTGGAGCATCAGCCGGTCAAGCTGGCCGCGATCGAGGCGCATTTCGAGAAACACGAGGGCGGCACGCCGCTGGTCCTCTTCGGTTGGCCCGATCTGGCGAACCGGACGGTGCATTACGCTCTGGAGATTCCGAAGCTCGGCAGCCTGATCCTGACCCATTCGCTGACCGGCGAGGTGCCCTCGCTCGAAGGCGTGCCGGATGAGGACATTCCGCCGGTCGCCATCGTGTTCTGGTCGTTCCGGATCATGGTAGCACTTGGCTTCGCGATGCTCGGCCTCGGGTTTTGGGCGGCTTTCGCGCGGTGGCGGGGCTTCCTGTTCCACAGCCCCTGGCTGCACCGCGCTGCCATCGCGATGGGACCCGCCGGTTTCATCGCCCTGCTTGCGGGCTGGGTCACGACCGAGGTCGGGCGCCAGCCGTGGACGGTCTACGGCCTTCTGCGCACCTCCGAGAGCCATTCTCCGCTCGACGCGCCCGCGGTGGCTGCCTCGCTGATCGCGTTCGTCCTGGTCTATTTCTTCGTCTTCGGCGCTGGCGTCTTCTACCTGCTCCGGCTCATGGGCAAGTCGCCCGCGCCCTCCGATGCGACCGAAGACCTGTCGCCTTCGCAGGACATGACCGCGATCGCCGGGCGCGTCACCACCACCCAGCAATTGGAGGATTGAGAGATGTTCGGACTTGAACTTTCCTTCATCTGGGCGGGCCTCATCGCGCTTTCCGTGCTGATCTACGTCATGCTCGACGGGTTCGACCTTGGCGTCGGCATCCTCTTTCCGCTCGCCAGGGACGACGATGAGCGGGGTCAGATGATGAACTCGATCGCGCCGGTCTGGGACGGCAACGAGACCTGGCTCGTCCTCGGCGGCGGCGGGCTTTTCGCCGTCTTTCCGCTCGCCTACGCCGTCGTCATGCCCGCGCTCTACATGCCGATCATCCTGATGTTGCTGGCGCTCATCTTCCGCGGCGTGGCGTTCGAATACCGCTGGCAGACGCGCCGGTGGAAGCGGGTCTGGGACCATGCCTTCTTCGGCGGCTCGCTCGTGGCCGCGGTGATGCAGGGCATAGCACTCGGCGCGCTGGTGCAGGGGATCAAGGTCGCGGACCGCGCCTATGCCGGGGGCTGGTGGGACTGGCTGACGCCGTTCTCGATCCTGACCGGGATCGCCGTGCCGGTCGGCTACGCGCTTCTCGGTTCGACCTGGATGAACCTTGTGCTCGAAGGGCGGGTGCAGGCGCATATGCGCCGCCTCGCGCTGCGGCTCGGTGTGGCGACGCTGATCTTTCTGGGGTTGGCCAGCGTCTTCACCCCGTTCCAGAACCCGGTCTATTTCGAACGCTGGTTCACCTTCCCGGCCGCGATTTATTCCGCCGTCGTGCCGATCCTCGTGCTGCTCGCGGCCTGGCGGCTCTGGCTCGGCCTGAAACGCGAGCAGGATCTGAGTCCGTTCCTCTCGGCGCAGGCGCTCTTCGTCCTGGCCTTCGTCGGGATCGGCATCAGCTTCTATCCGATGATCGTGCCGCCGAGCCTGACCATCGCCGAAGCCGCCGCGCCGGATACGAGCCTGAAGTTCATCCTCGTCGGCACGCTCTTCCTGCTGCCGATCATCCTTGCCTATACCGCCTACGCCTATTGGGTCTTCCGCGGCAAGATCAAGGCGGGCGAGGGGTATCACTAGGATGTGGCTGCGCCGCGCAGGCTGGTTCATCCTGCTCTGGCTGGCCGGGGTGCTGGCGGTCGGCGCGGTTGCCTTCGCCTTGCGCGCGCTGCTCGTCTGAGGGTCAGGTCCAGTCGGGTTCGCGCTTTTCGATGAAGGCGCTGATGCCTTCCTCGGTGTCGCGCCACATCATGTTCTCGACCATCACCTGCGCGGCGTAGTCGTAGGCTTGCGCGCGCGTCATCTCGATCTGGTCGTAGAAGGCGCGCTTGCCGATCTTGACGGCGGCGGTGAGCTTGGCGGCCACGGTTTCGGCCAGCCCGCGCGTCTCGGCGGCAAGGGCTTGGCTCGGCACCGCCTTGTTGATGAGGCCGACCGCCAGCGCCCGGTCGGTGTCGATGAACTGGCCGGTGGTCAGCATCTCGAACGCGACCTTGCGGGGGACGTTGCGGGAAAGCGCCACCATCGGGGTGGAGCAGAAAAGCCCGATATTGACGCCGTTGACGCCAAAGCGCGTGCCCTCGGCGGCGATCGCCATGTCGCAGGAGGCGACAAGCTGGCATCCGGCGGCGGTGGCGATGCCGTGCACCTCGGCGATGACCGGTTGGGGCAGGGCGGGGACCATCTGCATGACCTCGGCGCAACGGGCGAAGAGGTCGGCGAAATAGGCGCGGCCCTTGTCGGGGGCGGCGCGGCCCGCCTGCATCTCCTTCAGGTCGTGACCCGCGCAGAACGCCTTTCCGGCCCCCTTGAGGATCACCGCGCGGACGGCCCGGTCCTCGGCCAGCCTGCCGAATTCGGCCTTCAGCGCGGCCAGCATCGCGTCCGAGAGCGCATTCAGGCTTCCCGGCGCATTCAGCGTCAGCGTGGCAATCCCGCCATCGTCCTCGCGCAAGAGCAACTCGGTCATCTTGTCATTCCTCCCCGGTTCAGAAAAAGTCTAAGGCGAGAGGCCGGGGGAGGGAAGATGACACCTGTGATGACCGAGGCGGAGCTGGGCGAGTTCATGTGGCGCGCCTTCCCGCAGGCGGCCGAGGATTTCCGCGTGGAGCGGCTGACCGGGGACGGCATCGTGATGCGCCTGAAGGTAACGGAGAAGCATCTGAGGCCCGGTGGCACGATCTCCGGCCCCTCGATCTTCGGCCTCGCCGATGTCGCGGTCTATCTCGCCATCCTCGCCCGGATCGGGCCGGTCGGGCTGGCGGTGACGACGAACGGCACGGTGGATTTCCTGCGCAAGCCCGCCGCGGGCGTCGACCTTCTGGCCGAGGCGCGTTTGCTGAAGCTTGGAAAGGTATTGGCGGTGGGCGATGTGCTGATCCGGTCTGAGGGGATCGAGGCGCCGGTCGCGCGGTCGAACATGACGTATTCGATTCCGCCGCGTCGCGAGGCGATGTGAGGGTGTGAAAACGCGCTGAAAAATGGGGTATTTAAATACCTATTTTTCAAGTTATTGAATTTGCTATATTTATTCGCGTCAAGCGTGCTTGACTGTGCTCCCGCAATCTAGGAAAAGCCTGCATCCGAATTCGGGCGTCCGCGAAAGGCGTCCTCCAGCGATCCCGAAGATCAAGGGCAGATCATGAAAACCTATACCGCAAAACCGGCGGAGATCGAAAAGAAGTGGATCCTGATCGACGCCGAGGGCGTCGTTCTGGGCCGCCTCGCCACGATCGTCGCCAACCGGCTCCGTGGCAAGCACAAGCCGACCTTCACCCCGCACATGGACATGGGCGACAACGTCATCGTCATCAATGCCGACAAGGTGCAGATGACGGGCAACAAGCGCGCCGACAAGCGGTATTACTGGCACACCGGCTATCCGGGCGGCATCAAGTTCCGCACCGCCGAGCAGGTGCTGGAAGGCGCCCACCCCGAGCGTGTCGTGATGAAGGCGGTCGAGCGCATGATCACGCGCAACAAGCTCGGCAAGCAGCAGATGACGCATCTGCGCGTCTATGCAGGCACCGAGCATCCGCATGAAGCGCAGTCCCCCGAAGTCCTCGACGTCAAGTCGATGAACCCGAAGAACACCCGGAGCGCATGAGCATGGCCGACGAAATCAAATCCCTCGACGATCTGAAATCGGCGGTCGCGGGCACGCCCGCAGCCGTCGAAGCGGTCGAAGCGCCGCGCGAACCGCAGCGCGATGCGCTGGGCCGCAGCTACGCCACCGGCAAACGGAAGAACGCGGTCGCCCGCGTCTGGATCAAGCCGGGTTCCGGCAAGGTCGTCGTCAACGGCAAGGAAATGGCCGTCTACTTCGCGCGCCCGGTGCTTCAGATGATTCTCCGCCAGCCGTTCACGGTCGCCAATGTCGAAGGCCAGTTCGACGTGATGGCAACGGTTGCGGGCGGTGGCCTCTCCGGTCAGGCCGGCGCGGTCAAGCACGGTATCTCGAAAGCGCTTCAGCTTTATGAACCGTCCTTGCGCTCTGCGCTGAAAGCCGCCGGTTTCCTGACCCGCGACAGCCGCGTCGTGGAACGGAAAAAGTACGGCAAGGCGAAAGCCCGCAAGAGCTTCCAGTTCTCCAAGCGCTGATTTGGCGGGCCGGTTCCGGCCTACCGCAAGATATGGGGCGCGACCTTCGGGTCGCGCCTTTTTTCATCGAAAAGCCTTTGTTTCTGGCGGCTTTCTGCCTCTGTGGCGCTTGTGACGCGATCACGCGGATTTGTGGCGCGGGGCGATTGACCGATGAATTGCCTTGGCGCAATGGTGAGGTCATTGAGGCAAAAAACAGAGCAGCAACATGCCCCTCCCTATCTCGTACCACAGCTCCTTCGGGGGTTTCGACTACCTTGGCTTGCGCAAAGGCAAGACCGGCTCCGTCGAGATCGTCTATGACGACGGCGTCAAGCGGCGCATGGTCTGGCGCGTGCGCAGTCAGGCCAAGGAAAGCGTCCTTGGCGATGCGCTCAGGCGGGCGGTCAACCAGCCGCGCGTACTTCAGGCGCTTTATGCCGAGTTGAAGCGCCACTCCATCGCGATCGAGGCGGTGGCCTGAACCGGATCAAACCGGAAGAGTGATCGTGCCTTTCAGGTAGGTTCGGGCCTGCCCGGTCAAGTAGACCCTGTCCTCAGTCACGCGGCAGCCGATCCGGCCGCCGCGGGCCGAGGCCTGAAACGCCGTCAGTTGGGTCCGGCCCAACACGCCCGCCCAATAGGGCGCGAGCGTCGCATGGGCGGAACCGGTCACGGGGTCTTCGTCGATCCCGTGCGCGGGCGCGAAATACCGTGAGGTGAAATCGACGGGTGCGCCCGCATGGTCGCTGCCGCCCTGTGCGGTGACCGCGATCCCGCTGTCGCCGAGGCGGCACATCGCGGCGCTGTCGGGGGTATAGTCGCGCACGGCGGCCGCATCCTTCAGGACAACGAAGTGGTTTTCGAAGTTCTTCAGGACCGCCACCCAACCGTTGGGAAAGAGCGCTGCGAGCGCCGTTGGCACCGTTTCAAGCGGTGTGGCGTCGTATCGGGGCAGGTCCAGCTCATAGTCGCCGTCGCGCCGGGTGACCCGCAAGGTCCCGACCTTTCGCGTTGTCAGTTCAAGCGGCCCCGGATGCCCGTATTCCGTCATCAGGATATGCGCGGAGGCAAGGGTCGCGTGGCCGCAGAAGGCCGCCTCATGCGTCGGCGTGAACCAGCGGATCGAGTGGTTGCCACCGCTTGCGACGACGAAGGCGGTCTCTGAGAGGTTATTCTCGGCGGCGATCGCCTGCATGAGGTCATCGGGCAGCGGCGCGTCCAGCACCATGACGGCGGCGGGATTGCCAGCGAAAAGCCGGTCGGTGAAGGCGTCGGCCTGGAACATCTTGAAATCGTGCATCTCATCCTCCGGTCAAAAAAAGGCCGGGCAGACGCCCGGCCAGGAAAAGGGGATCGTCGGGGAAAGACGATTCCCTTCAGGGATGCCAGAACGGGCGGCGCGCCTCTTCGGCGGCGATCATCTGCTCAAGGCCGATGTCGCGAAGCCGGTCCGGGGAAAGCTGTGACAGGGCGATGCGGCTCCGCCGGCGGGCCGACCAGGTCGCGATCATACGGCTGAGGGCGGTCAGGACGGGAGTTTTCGCGGCGCTGCGGCCGGTCTCCGGTCTGAGGGCTGCAATTCCGGCGTTCTGAGCGATCTGTGCCACGGGTCACCTTTTGTATTGATACAATTCTGGTGTTTCGATATTTGTATGAGTACAAAATGGATTTCTGTTCCGCCAGAAGGGAATTGTCATGGATACAAAATGGCAACCTGATCTCTCCGATTTCGACGGGCCGAAATATCTGGCGCTGGCCCACCGTTTGCGGCAGGCGATCCGCGGCGGTGAGTTGATCGAGGGCGCCCGCCTGCCGCCGGTGCGCGATCTGGCCTGGCGGTTGGGCGTTACCCCCGGCACGGTGTCGCGCGCCTATCAGATGGTGACGCAGGAAGGGCTGCTGGATGCCGCTGTCGGGCGCGGCACCTTTGTTGCCTCCGCGCGCCCGAGGTTTGGGGCGACGCAACCGCTTCTTACTGATTCCGTAGGGATTTTCGCCCGTCCGAAAGGCGATGCGCCGGGGCTCGTCGATCTGCGCAGTCCGCAACTTCCCGAAGTCGGGCAAACAGCCGCCATCGCGGCGATCCTTGCCCGGATGGCTCAGGAAGGCAATCTCGACATTCTCGGCTATCCCAGCCTGCGCCGGGACGGGGGGCTGCGGGAGGCGCTGGTCGGCTGGCTGGCCGAACGCGATCTCGGCACGATCTCGGCCGATGATATCGTGCTGACGCAAGGCGGCCAGAACGCCATCGGCCTCGCGCTGCAATGCTGCCTGAAGGGCAGCCGCCCGCATGTGATGTGCGAGGAACTGGCCTATCCCGGCTTTCGTCACGCCGCGCGTCTCAATCGCGCCGAGGTCGTGCCGGTCGCGCTCGACGACGAGGGTCTGTCGGCCTCCGCGCTCGACGCCGCCTGCCGTCAGACCGGCGCACGGATCGTCACCATCACGACGGAGGCGCAGAACCCCACGACGGTGCGGATGACGATGGAGCGGCGTATCCAGATCGTCGAGGTCGCGCGCAGTCACGATATCCAGATCATCGAGGATGATTGCTATTCGGTCGGCAAGGCCAGCCTGCCGTCGTTGCGCGCGCTCGCGCCGGAACGCTCCTGGCATGTGACGAGCATCTCCAAATCTCTCGCCGCCGGTCTGCGCTTTGGCTGCATCGTCTGCCCCGCTGACCTGGGCGAGGCCGGGCGGCTCGCGGCTCAGCATTCCTATTTCGGCCTCGCGCGGCCGGTGACCGATATCGTGCAGGCGCTGCTTGTCTCCGGCGTTGCCAACCGCCTGCGCGACAAGGTGCAGGAGGTGTTCGACCGGCGGCTTGAGCTGACGTTGAATGCGCTCGGCAGTTTCGACCTCGGCTGGCAGCGCGGCCTCGCCTTCGTCTGGCTGCGCCTGCCGCAGGGCTGGCGCGCCTCGACCTTCGCACGTGAGGCCGAGGCGGCAGGCGTCCTGATCCGCTCGGCGGACGAATATGCGCTGGTCGATGGACGCGCGCCGAATGCGGTGCGGATGGCGCTGGATGGCGATCTGCCGGAGGCGGAGTTTGTCGCGGCGATCGACCGCCTCGCGCGGCTTCTGCGCAACCCGCCGGGCGATCTGCCGGTCTGATGCCGGGCCGGATCATCGAAAGCGCGGCCGATCTTGCCGAGGGCGCGGACTGGATCGTCCGCGCCGAGCCGCGCTTTCGCGAGATAGTGGCGGTGACCGGCCCCTTGCCCCTGCGCCGCCGCCCGGACGGCTTCGCGGCGATCCTTGACATGATCGTCAGCCAGCAGGTTTCGACCGCCTCGGCATCTGCGATCCATGCGCGGCTCGAACGCCGCCGGCTTCGCCTCCCCGGCGCGTGTCGCGGCAGCCGAGCCGACAGAGCTTGCCGCCTGCGGCCTGTCGCGTCCGAAGATCGCCTATCTGCAGGCTATTTCGCGCGCCGATGTCGATTATGAGGTGTTGCGGACCCTGCCGGACGACGCGGTCATTGAGGCGCTGACAGCATTGAAGGGGGTCGGACGTTGGACGGCGGACCTCTATCTGCTCTCCGCGCTCGGTCGCGCCGATGCCTTTCCAGCAGGCGACCTCGCCTTGCAGGAGGCCGCGCGGCAGCTTTTCGATCTGCCGGAACGCCCGGCGCCCGCCGTTTTCGACACATTGGCGGAACCCTGGCGGCCCTGGCGGGCGGTTGCGGCGCGCGCGCTCTGGGCCTACTACCGGCACATCAAGGGACGGGAGGGCGCGCGGTGACTCGCGAGTTGAAATTCGGCACAAGGCCCGCGCGGTCGGGGCAGGCGCGTTCGATGGTCATCTTCCTGCACGGCTACGGCGCCGATGGGGCCGATCTGCTGGGCCTCGCCGATCCTTTGGCGCCGCATTTGCAGGATACCGTTTTCCATGCCCCCGACGCGCCGGAACCCTGTGCCGGCAACCCCTTCGGGCGGCAGTGGTTTCCGATCCCGTGGCTCGACAATTCATCCGCGGCCGAGGCGCAGGCGGGCCTCCTTCGCGCCGCCGAGGATCTCAACGCCTTTATCGACGCGCGTCTGGCCGAGGCGGGGATGACGCCCTCGCAACTGGCAATCGTCGGGTTTTCGCAAGGCACGATGATGGCGCTCCACGTGCTGCCGCGCCGGGCGGAGCCTGTCGCGGGCCTTGTCGCCTTTTCCGGTCGCCTCCTGTCGCCCGAGACCCTCGCGGCCGAGGCGCGGTCGAAACCGCCGGTTCTGCTTATTCACGGCGATGCCGATCCGATGGTGCCCTTCGCCGATATGGAGGCCGCCGGTCAGGCGCTTGTCGCGGCGGGGTTCGAGACTTATGGCCACGTGATGAAGGGCACCGGCCATGGGATTGCGCCCGATGGCCTCTCTGTCGCGCTCACGTTTCTGAAAGAGCGGCTGTCTGGGGGTTGAAACCCCCAACCGGCAGGTTATCTTGAGGGAACGACAGCATGGGAGCTTCTGCTATGACCACCGCGATTATCGCCTCGGCCCTTCTGATTCTCGGTTCGGTCGCCGTGGCGCATCGCCCGGTCAAGAAGCCGATTCCGCTGCGCGTCAAGGATCGGGCCTGACGGCGGTCCGTCACCTCCACAATCCCGGCTCGGCGAACTCGACCGAATTTCCCGCAGGATCGCGGACATAGATCGAGCGTGCGCCATTCGGCCACCTGAAATCGGCTTCGATCCCTATTCCTTGCGCCACAAGATGCAACTGCCAGGCGTCCAGCGCCCCGGCATCCACCGAAAAGCAGTAGTGTCCCGGTCCCGAAGCGCCATGCGCCGGGACGGGAAGTTTCGCGCCGGGATGCGGGCCTTTGGCCGTCGCGTCCGGGTTGAAGACCAGGAGAATCGAAGCGCCGACCCGGAAGAACACATGCCGCCCGTCCTGCCGCGCCACGACGGGAAGGCCGAGCGTTCCCGCATAGAATCTTTCCACGGCGCGCAGATCCTGTGCATATAGGCTGGATTCAAGCGTTCCGAGGATTGGCGGCGCAGGCATTGGATGTCACCTCTCTGTCACGTGACTGCGCGACAAGGGTAACCGAAATAGCGGGGCTTGTCAGAGCCTGTACGCCATATATAGTTGATCCAAGCAGGGGCGGGGCCTCCGCCCGCGAACCCGGCAATGATCGGAGGCAAGGACGGAGTTGTTGATGCTCGACAGAGTCGTCGAACCCGAATTCAGGACCGGCTTCGTGCGCGAACCTTCGGCGCTCAAGCATTACCCCGCGCTTGTGCTGAACGCGGATTTCCGGCCGCTGTCTTATTATCCGCTGTCCCTCTGGCCCTGGCAGGAGGCGATCAAGGCGGCCTTCCTCGACAGGGTGATCATCGTCGCGGAATATGACGAGGTTGTGCGAAGCCAGCGAAGTGCCATACGAATCCCCTCGGTCGTTGTCCTGAAGGAATTCGTAAAACCCCAGAAGCGCGTGGCCTTCACGCGCTTCAATCTTTTTCTGCGGGACGAATTCTGCTGTCAGTATTGCGGATCGAAGGGCGATCTGACCTTCGACCATGTGGTCCCGCGGTCGCGGGGCGGGGTGACAAGCTGGGAAAACGTCGTGGCCGCCTGCTCGCCCTGCAATCTTCGCAAGGCCAACAAGTCGCTGGGCCAGTCGGGGTTGCATCTGCGCCACGCGCCGCGTCAGCCTTCGGCCGAGGACATGCAGCGCGCCGGACGACGATTCCCGCCGAACTACCTGCACGACGGCTGGGCCGATTATCTCTACTGGGACGCCGAACTGGAGGCGTGAGCCGCTTTACCTTTGCGTTCCTGCCGTTAGGCTTGGCCGGAATGAGGGGGGAGCCTAGGGATGAGCGACGCATTCTTTCAACCGATCTCGGGCATGGAACTGCCGCGATTCGCGGGGATCGCCACGTTTATGCGCCTGCCGCATGTGCCTTTGGATCATCCTCGCATTGGTGAGGTGCAGATCGGCCTTGTCGGTCTGCCCTGGGATGGCGGCACCTCGAATCGCCCCGGCCCGCGCCACGGACCGCGCGCGCTGAGGGACGCCTCTACCATGATCCGGGCGCAGCATCCGGTGACGGGGATGCGGCCGTTCGAGACTGTGCGCTGCGCCGATCTGGGCGATGTCGGCCCCAATCCGGTGGATGGGCCGGAAACCCTGGAGCGTTTTGCGGGATACTTCCACGGGCTTTTCGCGCGGGGTTTGCGGCCGCTTGTGGCAGGCGGCGATCATCTCTGCACCTTGGGCGTGTTGCGCGGACTGGCGCAGGAGGCGCCGCTGGGACTGGTGCATTTCGATAGCCACACCGATCTTTTCCCACCCTATTTCGGCGGCAAGACGCTGACCCATGGCAACCCGTTCCGGGTGGCGGTGGAGGAGGGGCTTCTCGACCCCAGGCGCATGGTGCAGATCGGCATTCGCGGGACCATGTACGACAGCGAGGATCGCGATTTCGCCAAGGCGCATGGCATCCGAATCGTCACGATCGAGGAATTCTTCGATCGCGGCATCCCCGATGTCATGGCCGAAGCGCGCGAGATCGTGGGCGACCGGCCGACGTACATGTCCTACGACATCGACTTCGTCGATCCCTCGGTCGCGCCGGGGACCGGGACGCCGGAATGGGGCGGGCCGAATGCCTTTCAGGCGATGCAGGTCATCCGGGAATGCGCCGGGCTCGACATCGTCGGCGCCGATCTCGTCGAGGTGTCGCCGCCGGTCGATCAGACCGGCGGGACGGCATGGCTCGGCGCATCCCTGATGTTCGAGATGCTGTGCATCATGGCCGCGGCGCTCTGAACGGGCCCGTCAGGCCCGCGCGGCGTCGATGATGATCTCGACGAGGTATTCCGGCGCGGCCAGCTTCGCCTCGCCCGTCGCGCGGGCGGGCGCGTTGCCTTCCGGCACCCAGCCGTCCCAGACCGCGTTCATCGCCGCGAAATCGCGGTTGATCTCGGCCAGCCAGATCTGCGCGCGCAGGATGCGGGTCTTGTCGGACCCGGCAAGCGCCAGCAGGCGGTCGATCTCGGCCAGGCAATCCCTGGTCTGTTGCGCGACGTCGCCGCCGGGTTCGCCGACGACGCCGGCAAGCCGTGCGATCCCGTCGTGGATCACAACATTCGACATGCGCTTGCCGGTTTCGATGCGGGTGATTTCGGACATGGTCCATCCTTTCCTTGCTTCACTGACCGTGGTTAGCGGCGCGCGTACGAAAAGGGAATGGAGCGGGTGAAGGGAATCGAACCCTCGTCGTAAGCTTGGGAAGCTTCTGCTCTGCCATTGAGCTACACCCGCGCGAATTGCTGCTTAGCGCGGGCCGCGCGGTGAGGCAAGGGCGATGAGGCGATCCCCCGTCAGAACCACCGCATCCAGCGCAGGGCAGCCCAGACCGCAGCGCCGATCAGCACCAGCGCCCCGGTCAGATAGAAGAACCCTTCCGGCGACCCGCTGCCCGGTATGCCGCCGAGGTTGACCCCGAAAAGCCCGGTGAGAAAGCCGAGCGGCAGGAACACCGACGCGACGATGGACAGGACATAGCCGTTCCGCCCGATGCGGGCGGCGTGGATCGAATCGATATGGGCGCGCAGGCTAGTCAGGCGGTCGCGGATGCCGTCGAGTTCCTCGACCACCCGCGTCGTCCGAACGGCCGCCGCGCGCAGTTCATAGCGTTCCGCTGCGCTCGTCACCGGCGTATCGGTCCCCGCGATCCGGGTCAGCGCGTCACGCTGCGGCGCCATGTGGCGGCGGATTTTCAGGACCGAGCGCGCAAGCGGCGCCAGCCCGATCTCATCCTTGGCCGACTGTCCCGAATGGGCAGCGAAAAGCGCCTCTTCCATCTCGTCGGTCTGGTCCTCAAGCTCGCCCGCCGTTTCCTCGATCGGCGCGGTCAGAAGATCGGCAAGCCTTGCCAGAAGCGCGCCGGGCGTGGGCAGGCCGCGGCCCGCCTCGAATTCGGCGCGCAATGTGTCGAGCGCAAAGATCCGACGGAGCCGGGTCGAGACGACAAGGCGTTGCCCGACCCAGAGCCGGATCGCGACCATATCCTCCTCTTCCTGCCCGGGATTGAGGTTCATGCCGCGTAGGACGACGAGAAGGCCATCGGCGACGAGATCGCCCTGCGGCCGGGTTTCCGCGAGGAGGAGCGCGGTGCGGACCGGCGGTGGCAGATGTTCATCGCTCCACCGTGCGAAGGAGGGCGAAGAGCGGTCGCAATGCAGCCAGCGCCAGGTGGCGCCGTCCGCAGGGTCGGGGCGGGGCCAGACCTCTGTGACCGCGCGCGCGGCGCCGTCCGGGTAAATGTCGTAGGCGAGAATGGTATCTAATCTGTCGGTCATGGCGCGTCCGGATTCCGGGTTGGCCCATGCTGACGCGAAGGCCGCCTCTGCGCAATGGCGCGCGTATCAGGCCGAGACGATCCGCACATCTGCCCAGATCGGAAGGTGATCCGAGGCGATGGCGGCGGGGGCGACGGCATGGACCCCGGCATCCTTGAGGTGGAGACCGCCGCCGATGGCGATCCGGTCGAGCGCGCCTAGGGGGCGGGCGGCCGGAAAACTCGCCCCGGGGGAGTGCATCCGGTAGTCGGGGCCGAGGGCCGCGCCGCTGCCGCGACGCGACCAGTCGTTGAAATCGCCGAGGATCGCGGTCGGCATCGGTGCGCGGCGGCTGAGCGCGGCCCGGATCGCGGCGAATTGCATCAGCCGGTAGCGGCGGATGAGGCCAAGATGCGCGCCGACGATGCGGATCGGCCCGCCATCGGTCTCGACCTCGGCCATGATCGCCCCGCGTGGCTCCAGCCCCGGCAGTTCCAGCCGCCGGATCGCGGTTACGTTCAGGCTCTGCCGGACGAGGATGGTCTGCCCGTGCCAGCCAAGGCTTTGCTGCCCGAGCGCATAGGGCAGGGGCGAGAGGTCGGTGTGATCCGCGATGAGGTCGGGGGGGAGCGCGGTTGGGCGCGATCCCAGCCGGTGGTCGACTTCCTGCAACGCCACCACATCGGCGTCGAGGGACTTCAGCACCGCGACGATCCGTTCGGGACTTCTGCGCCGGTCCATGCCAACGCATTTGTGGATGTTGTAGCTCGCCAGCCGGATCATCTCAGGTTCCGCAGAAGGTGCGGCGCACCTCTTGATCCTCGGTCGGCGCGCGCGTGTACTCGGCATCGTCGGACAGAAGCGCGAAGGGCTGCGACAGGACGCGGTTCAGCCGGTGGAACGGCGCGAAATCGCCGCCCGTCGCGGCCAGGATCGCCTCCTCGACGCGGTGATTGCGCGGGATCACGGCGGGATTGGCCGCGCGCATCCGGTCCTCTGGCGCGTCCTCGGTGGCGAGCCTTTCGCGCCAGTCCCGCGCCCAATCCTCGAAGCGCGCGGCATCGACGAATTCCGCCGCCGCCGCCCCGTCGGCGAGGCCACGGAAGGTGCGGGTGAAGTCGGCGCCCTCACCGGCCATGACCGTCAGCAGGCGCTGGATCAGATCGGCATCCTCGCCCGTTGCCGCCTCAATGCCCACCTTCGCGCCGAAGAGCCGCAGCCATTCGGCCTCGTAGGTCTCCGCGAAATGGTTGATCGCTGTGGTCGCATCCTCGACCGCCCGCGCCTCGTCCCCCATCAGCGGGATCAGGCAGGAGGCGAACTGCGCAAGGTTCCAGAGCGCGATCTGCGGCTGGTTGCCGTAGGCGTAGCGGCCGAACTGGTCGATGGAGGAAAACACCTTCTTGGGGTCGTAGGCATCCATGAAGGCGCAAGGCCCGTAGTCGATGGTCTCGCCCGAGACCGCCATGTTGTCGGTGTTCATCACGCCGTGGATGAAGCCGAGGCTCATCCACTTCGCGATCAGCCGCGCCTGCGCGGCGGTCACGGCCCCGATCAGGCCCAGGGGACCGTCCGCCTCGGGGTAGTGCCGCGCGATGACATGATCGGTGAGGAGCCGAAGCCCGTCGACGTCGCTGCGGGCGGCGAAATACTGGAAGGTGCCGACGCGGATATGGCTCGCCGCCACGCGGGTCAGGACCGCGCCGGGCAGCGCCGTTTCCCGCCAGACCGGCTGGCCCGTCGTCACGGCGGCCAAGGCGCGGGTCGTCGGGACGCCAAGTGCGGCCATCGCTTCGGACACGACATATTCGCGGATCACCGGCCCGATGGCCGCCCGCCCGTCGCCGCGTCGCGAAAACGGCGTCGGGCCGGAGCCCTTGAGCTGGATGTCGAACCGCGCGCCGTCCGGCGCCACGACTTCGCCGAGCAGAAGCGCCCGCCCGTCGCCAAGCTGCGGCACCCAGCCGCCGAACTGATGCCCGGCATAGGCCTGCGCGAGGGGCAGCGCGCCCTCCGGCACGGCGTTTCCGGCGAAGACCTCGACCCATTCCGGGCGGGTCAGCGCCTCGGGATCGAAACCCAGGCGTTGCGCGAGTGCTTCGTTCACCGCGATCAGGCGCGGCTCTGCCACGCGTTCGGGCGGCTGGCGGTGATAGAACCGCTCCGGCAGCCGGGCGTAGGAATTGTCGAAGGGCAGGGTGTCGTTCATGGCCCCAATGTAGGGATTCGCGCGGCGAAAGGAATGGCCCTCACGCCTCCGTCATAGCCGCCCCAGCCGCTCGGTCAGGAGCGAATAGAACCCGTCCGCGTCGATGTCGCGGATGAAGAGCGCATTAGCGATCCCGCTTTGTCACCCGCCACCAGTCGGCCACGGTCATGCCGGCGGTGTAGCGACCCTCAAGCTCGATCTCGACATTGATCTCGCGGCCTGAAAAGAGGTCAGGCTTCAAAAGATACGCGATGGTGCAGGGGTCATGCAGCGGCGCGCCTTCGGAGCCGTATTTCTGCATGTCGAACCGTTCGAAGAAATCGGTCCAGCTCGCCACCGCCTCGCCGACCTTCGTGCCAAGGGCGCGGAACGCCTCGATCCTCGGCCGTGTCGTCAGCGCCTTGTGCGTCACGTCGAGCGGCATGACGACCAGCGGCACGCCGGAACGGAAGACGATGTCGGCCGCTTCGGGATCGACATAGATGTTGAACTCCGCCGTCGGGGTGATGTTGCCGACCTCGAAATAAGCCCCGCCCATCAGGACGATGCGGCCAATGCGCGCCACGATGTCAGGCGCGGCGCGGAAGGCGGTGGCGATGTTCGTGAGCGGGCCGATCGGGCAAAGCGTGACGCTGCCCGGCGCTTCGCGCCTCAGCGTCTCGACAATGAAATCGACGGCATGGCCTTCGGCCATCTGCATCGTCGGATCGGGCAGCACGATCCCGTCCAGCCCGGTCTTGCCATGCACATGCTCGGCCGTCACCAGTTCGCGCTTCAGAGGGCGTTCGCAGCCCGCGTAGACCGGCACGCCGGTCCGGCCCGCCAGCTCGCAGATGATGCGCGCGTTCTTCGTCGTCAGGGGAAGTGGCACATTGCCCGCGACGCAGGTGATTCCCAGAAGGTCGAGCTCGGGCGAGGCCAGCGCGAGGAGAATCGCAACCGCGTCATCCTGTCCGGGGTCGGTGTCGATGATGATCTTCTGCGCGGTCATGAATTCCCCCATCGCCGAACTGTGGCGCGCGGGATACGTATTGTCCAGATCACGTCGCGGAGAGGCTCAGGAAGAACGCGATAACCAGAATGCAACCAAAAGTTGCCTAATGATCGCCATATTTGGTGCCGATGCTGAAACGGTCGACTGAAGGGGATCAAACATGTTCGCGAGTGGCTGCCAGATCGTTGTTCATGCGGGTTCCCATTGTTCCGGGGCGGAAGAATTCCAGGCCGTGCTGGGCGCCAATCGCGCTGCTCTGACCGATGCCGGGCTTGACCTTGCCTTTCCGGGGCGGAACGGCGCCGAGGGCGGCAGGTTTGATTGCGCCTTCCCCGAGCCGCGTCACCAGTTCAGCGACATCTGCGATCATGTCGCCGCCATCGGCGGCGCGCTGGCCTCCAGCTACAGCGGGGCCGACCGGTTCCTTATCAGCGAACACGATCTGGCCGGCCGCATGGCGGGCCTTCTCAGTGGCCGTTTCTACGCGACCGCCCGTCAACGGGCCGAGGCTCTGCGCGCCGCACTTGGCCGTCCGGTCGATCGGCTCGTCCTGGTCGTAAAGCCCTATGATGCGCTTTTCGTCGCTGCTTGGAGGCGATTCGCGCTCGACCGGCCGATGGAACCGTTCGCGGACTATGCCCCCGGCATGGCGAATTTCTCAGGCGGCTGGATCGATGTTGTCGAGGCGCTGCGCGACGGTCTTGACGCGCGCCACGTGACCATTCTCGCCGAACGGCCCGCGCCCGAGGAGCTGTTCGCGCATCTCCTGCCGGGCTTCCGGCTGCCAAAACTGTCGCTGCCCGTGCCGCAGCCCGAGATCACCGAAAGCGCCATCGCGATGATCCAGCGCCACTACCGTCAGGGTGGCCGCTTCGTCGCCGGTCAGCGCGACCGCATCCTCGCCTTCCATGCGCGCCAGCCGCAATTGCCGCGCGAGGCGGGCTTTGCCGGGCTGCCCTTGGCCGATCTTCGCGGGCGTTTTGTTGCCGATCTCGACACAATTGCACGGATGCGCGGCGTGGAAATCGTCGGCAATCTGGTGCCTGCCATGGCCGCCGAATAAGCCGAACCGGTCAGACCTTTCAAACGCGAAGGCCCGGCACATCACGCGCCGGGCCTTTTTTTTCCGGTGTTCCGATGGCCTCAGCCGTCGAAATTCACCTCTTCCATCAGCTTCAGCGCGTCGGGGCGTTCCTTTGCCACGTCCATCAGGTTGATCGTGTCGGGCGTGAACGGCCCCCAGCTTGCGACCAGTTCCGATTGCGGCACGCCGGGCTTCACCGGGAATTCGTTGTTGGTGTCCGCGTAGATCTTCTGCGCCTCGTCGGAGGAGAGGAACTCCATCAGCTTCAGCGCGGCGTCCTTGTGGGGTGCTGCCTTGGTCATCGCCATGCCCGAGACGTTCACATGCGTGCCGCCATCCTTGAAGACCGGATAGATGATGCGCACCGAATTCGCCCATTCCTTCTGCTCGGGATCGGCCAGCATTTCGCCCATGTAGTAGGTGTTGCCGAGCGAGATGTCGCATTCGCCCGCCCAGATCGACTTGACCTGACTGCGGTCGTTGCCCTCGGGCTTCTTCGCGAGGTTGGCGCGCAGCCCTTCGGCCCAGGCCTTGGTCGCGTCATAGCCGTCATGGACGATCATCGCGGCGGTCAGGCCGAGATTGTAGTCATGCGTGCCGGGGCGGGTGCAGATGCGGCCGTTCCACTTCGGATCGGCGAGGTCTTCGTAGGTCGTGACCTCGCCATCCTTCACCCGGTCCTTCGAGGCATAGACGATCCGCGCCCGGGCGGTCAGGCCGAACCACTGGTTGCCGGGGTCGCGGAATTCGGCAGGGATATTGGCGTCCAGCACGGGCAATTCGACGGCTTGTGTGACGCCCGCATCGACCACCTGCGCGAGTTTGGATATATCCACCGTGAGGATCAGATCCGCCGGACTGCGGTCGCCTTCGCTCTGAAGCCGCTCCACCATGCCCTTGTCGATATGCGCGACGTTGACGTCGATGCCGGTCTCGGCGGTGAAAGCGTCGAGAAGCGGCTGAATCAGCTCGGGTTGGCGCAGCGAATAGACATTGACCTCATCGGCAAGGGCCGGGGCCGCGAGCGCGAGCATGGAGACGGTAAGGGGAAGGGCGCGCAACTGCATTGTTGATTCCTTTTGTCAGGTTTACTGCGGTGGTTTTGCCACCCGGATCTCCCTCGGTCAATAGGTGACAAAAACAATCAGATACCCACAAGGCCTTGCTTCATCCCACACGCTCGGCCAGCTTCGCGGCATCCCAGAGCATGTCCATTTCTTCGAGTGTGCTGTCCTCGGGGCGCTGTCCTTTCGAGGCAAGCGCCCGTTCGACCGATCCGAAGCGGCGCGCGAACTTAGAATTCGCAGCGCGCAAAGCGGCTTCCGCGTCGATCTTGAGATGCCGCGCGAGGTTTGCGACGACGAAAAGAAGATCACCGAATTCCTCAAAGACCTCCGCTTCGGTTTTCACGGCCCTCGCTTCGTTCAACTCCCGTGCCTCCTCCACGATCTTGTCGATGACCTCCGCCGTCGAAGGCCAGTCGAACCCCACCCGCGCCGCGCGGTTCTGCAACTTGATCGCCCGCACCAGCGCCGGCAGGCCGAGCGCCACGCCGTCGAGCACGCCCTGCCGCCCGCGTTCCCTGGCCTTCACCGCCTCCCAGTCGCGGGTCTGCTGCGCCGCGCTCTTGTCGCGGTCTTCATCGCCGAAGACATGCGGATGTCGTGCGACCATCTTGTCCGAGATCGCCCCGACCACGTCGTCAAAACCGAAATGTCCGGCCTCCGAGGCCATCTGCGCGTGATAGACCGCCTGAAAAAGAAGATCGCCCAGCTCGCCCTTCAACTCGCCCCAGGCCTTACGCTCGATCGCATCGGCGACCTCATAGGCCTCTTCGATCGTATAGGGTGCGATGGTCGCGAAATCCTGCTCAAGGTCCCACGGGCAGCCCGTTTCAGGATCGCGAAGCCGCGCCATGATCTCCACCAGCCGCGCAATCCCGCCCTCGGTATCATGGACCAAGCGGTCCGAGGCTTGCTTCTCCATTGCGCATATCCCGCTTTTCGCCCATTTCTCGGAGGCGACCCTCTGACATCTCCTCGAAAGAGTCCACATGCCCGTCCTCAACCGCATCGCCGATCTCGCGCCCGAAATGGCGGCGTGGCGGCAGCATCTGCACCGGAACCCGGAACTGAAATTCGCCTGCCACAAGACGGCGGCTTTCGTGGCCGAACGGTTGCGCGAGTTTGGCGTGGACGAGATCCACGAGGGGATCGCCGAGACCGGGATCGTCGCCATCATCGAAGGGCAGGGCGACGGCCCGACCATCGGCCTGCGCGCCGACATGGACGCGCTGCCGATTACCGAGACGACGGGCCTGGATTATGCCTCCGCCACGCCCGGCGTGATGCATGCCTGCGGCCATGACGGCCATACGACGATGCTGCTCGGGGCAGCGAAGTATCTCGCGGAAACGCGCCGCTTTCGCGGCCGTGTCGCCCTCATCTTCCAGCCCGCGGAAGAAGACGGCGGCGGCGGGCAAGTCATGGTGCAGGAGGGTATCCTCGACCGCTTCGGCATCGGTGAGGTCTATGCGCTCCACAACACGCCGCAGGCACCGCTGGGGCGCTTCGTGACGACGCCGGGGCCGATCATGGCGGCCGTCGATACCGCTTGGGTGACGCTCACCGGCCGCGGCGGTCACGGCGCCTATCCGCATGAGTGCATTGACCCGATTCCGGCCGTGGTCTCGATCGCGGCCGCCCTTCAGACCATCGTCAGCCGTAACGTGAACCCCTTGCTGGAAGCCGTTGTTTCAGTGACGGAAATCCATGCCGGCACCGCCTCGAACATCATCCCTGAGGTGGCGCGGCTGACCGCCACCATCCGCTCCTTCGATCCCGATCTGCGCAAGCTCCTGAAGCGCCGCTTTCACGAGATCGTGGAAGGCATCGCCGCCGCACATGAGGTGAAGGCCGAGATCGACTACGACTGGGGCTATCCCGCGACGGTGAACCACCCCGAGGAAACCCATTTCGCCGCCAAAGTCGCCGCCGAGATCGCGGGCGAGGCCGGTATCGTCGCCGATGCGGGACGCGAGATGGGGGCCGAGGATTTCTCCTACCTCCTTGAAAAGCGCCCCGGCTGCTACCTCTTCCTCGGTCAGGGGACGGGTGCGGGGCTGCACCATCCGTCCTACAACTTCAACGACGAAGCGGCGCCATACGGTGCAAGCTTCTTCGCGCGGCTGGTGGAGCGGGCACAGCCTCTCGCTTGATTTGATGGCGAATCAACTTGACGAATCGACGCCAATTCCGTGGGTTTGGGACGTCCGGATCGGCGGCGTCTCCGGCTTGAATGACGCTGAATACCCATCACGGAGCCTTTCCCATGGCTTTGGAAGACGCCAAGAGCGAGGTCGACCTCGCCTTTACCCGCAATGACCGCCGCGGCCTTGCCTTCGAGAATGCTTTCGGAGGTGCCACGAGTTTCCTGCGCCGCAGCTATACCAAAGACCTCACCGGCGTCGATCTCGCCATCACCGGCGTGCCCTTCGATCAGGCGGTGACGCACCGCACCGGCACCCGCTTCGGCCCGCGCGCGGTGCGCGAGGCTTCGGCCCTGCAGCCCTTCGATCCGCCCTATGGCTGGCCCTATTCGCCGCTCGATGAGACTGGACATCGTGGATTACGGCGACGTCGCCTTCGACTATGCCAAGGTCGCGGACTTCCCCGAAACGCTGACGGCCCATATCCGCACCATCCTGAACGCAGGCGCGGGCACGATCACGCTCGGCGGCGATCACTACATCACCTTCCCGATCCTCAAGGCCTATGCCGAGAAGTTCGGGCCGATCAGTCTCTTGCATTTCGACGCCCATTCCGACACCTGGGTCGATGACGACTTTTCCCGCATCGACCACGGCACGATGTTCTACAAGGCGATCAAGTCCGGGATTGTCGACCCGAAGACCTCGGTCCAGGTCGGCATCCGCACCCATAACGACGACTTCATGGGTGTGGAGGTCATCGACGCGCGCGAGGTGCATGAGACCGGGTCGGCGGCGGTCGTCAAGAAGATCAAGGCGATCGTCGGCGACCGACCGACTTACCTCACCTTCGATATCGACTGCCTCGACCCCGCTTTCGCGCCCGGCACCGGCACGCCGGTCTGGGGCGGCCTCGCCTCGTGGCAGGCCGCCGCGATCCTGCGCGACCTCGCCGGGATCACCCTCGTCGGCGGCGACGTGGTGGAGGTCTCCCCGGCCTATGACACCACCGGCGCAACCGCCATCGCCGGCGCTCATGTCGCGCATGAGCTGATCTGCCTTTACGGCTGGACCAGGCGCAAGGGGTGAAGGTCGCCCTTCTCCTCGTTCTCGCGCTGATGGCAGGGGGCATGGCCTGGATCCGACTTGCCCCCACCGATCCGGCGCGCTGGAACACCGATCCGACGCCTCCCATTGCGCTGCAAGAAGGCGAGGTGGTCGCCGAGGAGAACGGCGCCCGCGCCGTTCTTCGCCTCGCCGGTGCCGCGCCCGAAGAGGCGCTCGCGCGGCTGGATGCCATCGCCCTCGGGACCCCGCACACCCGTCGCCTCGCCGGAAGTCCGGGCGACGGGCGCATCACGTGGATCACCCGCTCCGCTGTATTCGGCTTTCCCGACTACACGACGGCCAGCGCCCGCGCCGACGGGGCGGACACGCTCCTGGCGCTCTACGCCCGCCAGCGCTTCGGAAAGGCCGATTTCGGCGTCAACCCGGCGCGCCTGCGCGACTGGAAATCGCGCCTCGCGCCTTAGACTTCTTCATTGCCGAAATACCCCGCGGGGGTCCGGGGGTGTGAAACCCCCGGCCTCTCCCTCTTGACCGCAGCCCGGACAAAGGCGAAACCGCCGCCATGGTGCCCTTGGAAAAACTCGACCAGATCACGCGGCGCTTCGGGTTTCTCGAAGCAAAGCTTTCGGCTGGCGCGGAGCCGGCGGAGATCGCGGCGCTCAGCCGCGAATATTCGGAGTTGAAGCCGGTCGTCGCCGAGATCGCCGCCTACCGGCAGGCGCTCAGCGATCTCGAGGAAGCCGAGGCGATGCTGTCCGACCCCGAGATGCGGGCGCTGGCGGAGGATGAGATCCCGGAACTCAAGGCGCGCATTCCGGAAATGGAGGCGCGCCTCAGGATAGCACTTCTGCCGAAGGACGCGGCGGATGCGCGGCCGGCGATCCTCGAAATCCGGCCCGGCACCGGCGGCGAGGAAGCCGCGCTATTCGCCGGTGATCTTCTGCGCATGTACCAGAGATACGCGGAAAGTCAGGGCTGGCGTTTCGACCTTCTCGAGCTTGCCGAGACCGAACTTGGCGGCGTCAAGGAAGTCATGGCGCGGATCGAGGGCGAGGGGGTCTTTGCCAGGCTCAAATTCGAATCCGGCGTCCACCGCGTCCAGCGCGTGCCTGAGACCGAGGCCGGGGGGCGCATCCACACCTCGGCCGCGACCGTGGCCGTGCTCCCCGAGGCCGAGGATGTCGAGATCGACATTCCGGCCTCCGACATCCGCATCGACACCATGCGCGCCTCCGGCGCAGGCGGACAGCATGTCAACACCACCGATAGCGCCGTGCGGATCACCCATGTCCCGACCGGCATCGTCGTGACCTCATCGGAGAAATCGCAGCACCAGAACCGTGCCAATGCGATGGCGGTGCTCAGGGCGCGGCTCTACGATCTGGAACGATCAAAGATCGACGACGCCCGCGCCGCCGACCGCAAGTCGCAGGTCGGGTCCGGGGACAGGTCCGAACGCATCCGCACCTACAATTTCCCGCAGGGCCGGATGACCGATCACCGGATCAACCTGACGCTTTATGCCCTGCCGCAGATCATGCAGGGCGATCTCGCCGAGGTGATCGACGCGCTCGTGGCGCACGATCAGGCCACGAAGCTTGCGGAGATGGAGGCGTGAGAAGCCTCGTTCTCGGGCCTGCGGCCCTGAACATCGGCACCGGTGCCCGCGCATGACCGGAACGGAGGCTTTGGCCGCCGCCACGCGGCGGCTTAAGGAAGCCGGGATCGAGGGCGCAAATCGCGATGCGCGGCGGCTTCTGGCCCATGCGTTGGGGATCACCCCCGATCGCGTATCGCTCGTGGCGCGGGATGAGATGTCGGTCGAGGCCGAAGTGGGCTTTGCCGCCGCGGTCACGGCGCGGGCGGCGCGTCAGCCGCTCAGCCAGATCACCGGGCGGCGCGAATTCTTCGGGCACGGCTTTCGTGTCACCCGCGATACGCTCGATCCAAGGCCGGAGACCGAATTGCTGGTCGAGGTCGCGTTGGAGCGGCCGTTCGTGAAGATGCTCGATCTTGGCACCGGGACCGGCTGCGTTCTGCTTTCCTGCCTTGCTGGCATGGGGTTTGCCACGGGCACGGGCACCGACCTCTCCGAAGCGGCGCTGGCGGTTGCGGCGGAGAATGCGGGCGCGCTCGGGCTCCGCAAGCGGGCGCGGTTCCAGCGGGCGGACTGGTTCGCCGGTGTCGGCGGCAAGTTCGATCTCATCACCTCGAACCCTCCCTATATCGCGGAGGTGGAGATGGCTGGTCTTGCCCCCGAGGTGCGCGACTGGGAACCGCTGGGCGCGCTGACGCCGGGCGGGGATGGGCTCGACGCCTATCGCGCCATTGCGCTGGGTGCCGGCGCGCGCCTGATGCCGGGCGGTCGGATCGCGTTGGAGATCGGGCCGACACAGGCCGCATCCGTCTCGACCTTCCTGACCGCCGCCGGCTTCGAGGCGCCTGAGGTGAGGCAAGACCTGGATGGTCGCGACCGCGTGGTGCTTGCCACCTGGCCGGAGAACAGTGGCGACTGCGGCTGTGCCTGACACCCGCGGCGCGTCAATCTTGCGTCACCGCGACGGTTTTCCACAGGAATCTGCCGATTCCGGCCCTTCTTGCCAGAATCAGCTTGCCCAGGCGTTGGGAACATGCAAACAACAGCCTTAGTGAGGGTGGCCCTGTAGGGATCGCCCCGCTGCCTCGCCCATCACGATAGACTTTGCGACCCCCAGAATTCAGAGGCGGTTGTCGCATATCGGGGCAGGGCTCATCCATCCGATTCACTTGGATTAACGATACCAGATGAGATCATCCAAAAACCGCTCGCGGTCGAAGTCGAACCGGCAGCGCTCGCTCGGCAACATCGTCAACCGTGTCTTTGACAGTTCCGGCCCCGAAAGCAAAGTGCGCGGCACGCCGCAGCAGATCATCGACAAATACCTCGGACTTGCGCGGGACGCGCAGCTGTCCAACGACCGTGTGGCGGAGCAGAACTTTCTCCAGCACGCCGAGCATTACACGCGAATGCTAAGCGAGGCGCAGCGCGAGATGCAGCGCGAGCAGGAGAGCCGCCAGCAGCAAGGCGGCCACGATGGCGGCGCCCAGAACGGCAATGCCGGCCAGCCCGGCGGTCATTCGCAATACGCCGGTGGCGATGATCGCGGTGGTGATCGCAATGGCGACCGCGGCGGTGACCGTAACGGTGACCGCGGCGGTGATCGGAACGGTGATCGCGGCGGTGACCGGAACGGCGACCGCAATGGCGATCGGAACGGTGACCGTCAGCAACAGAACCGCCGTCGCAATGACGACCAGCGCGGTGAGCGTAGTGACCGCGGCGGCGACGATTATCGGCGGCCCGCTGCGGCCGAGCATGAGCGGAGCGACGACGAAGGCCCCGGCCTCGTCGAGACGCCCGAGGCCCGCCTCAGTGCAGCGCCGACATCCAGCATGATGCCGAACCTGTCGCAGGCTGTTGCGGAAAGCCCGGCGCAAGGCGGTGAGGGCGAGGCGGCGCAGCCGCCGCGCAAGCCTGCGCAGCGCCGCCCGCGCAAGCCGAAGGCGACGGCGGAAGACGGCGAAGCAGCCGCGCCAGTGGCCCCGAACGAGTGATCGCGGCCTGAATGAGATGGAAAAGCCCCGCCATGTCGCGGGGCTTTTGCTTCGCGGCGAACCGATGCAATGGCCGTCGACACTGTGGCCGCGGAAACCTCGGTGCGAGTTCTGTCCTTGATGAGGCCCAACGGGCGCGCCGGGCGCCGCCCTTCGCGATCACACCGACGTTTCGCCGTCCAGAACTCGCGCGAGACGGCACCAGAGTTCGAGCGCGATTTCCTCGGCGCGTGCGGTGGGGGCGATGCCTGCGGCCTCCAGTATTCGTTCGATACCGGGCGCGATCCCCTTGAGGCTTGAGCGCAGCATCTTGCGGCGCTGGTTGAAGCCCGCGGCGACGATGCGGTTGAGCGTGGCCGGGTTGGCCGGAAAGCGCGGGGCGGGCAGGGCCTTCAGATGCACGACCGAGGAATGGACCTTGGGCGGCGGCGTGAAGGCCTCGGGCGGCAGGGTCAGGGCGATGGCGGGGTCGCTGCGCCATTGCGCGAGGATTGCGAGGCGGCCGTAGGCCTTGTCGCCGGGCTTCGCCACGATCCGTTCCGCGACCTCGCGCTGGAACATCAGGGTCAGGCTCTCCCAGACCGGAGGCCAGTCCCTGGGCGTCAGCCAGCGGACAAGAAGCTCGGTCCCGACATTATAGGGCAGGTTCGCCACGATACGGATCGGCGGAGTGAGATGGGCGAGCGGGTCGATCGCGAGCGCGTCACCGTTCACGACCTCGAGCCGGCCCGGATAGACCGCCGCGATCTCGGCCAACGCAGGCAGGCAGCGTTCGTCCTTTTCGACGGCCAGCACATGCCGCGCGCCTTCGGCCAGAAGCCCGCGCGTCAGGCCGCCGGGGCCGGGGCCGACCTCCAGCACATCCGACTGCGAAAGATCGCCCGCCAGCCGTGCGATCTTGGCCGTCAGATTGAGGTCCAGCAGGAAGTTCTGGCCCAGCGACTTCTTCGCCGACAGCTGATGCGCGGCGATGACCTCGCGCAAGGGCGGCAGGCCGTCAATCGTCGTCATCAGGTGACCCTCATCCGCGCACACCCGCCATGTCGCGGGCCATCTTGAGGGCGGCGATCAGGCTCGACGGGTCGGCCTTGCCTTGCCCCGCGATGTCGAAGGCGGTGCCGTGATCGGGCGAGGTGCGGATGAACGGCAGGCCGAGCGTGACGTTGACGCCGCCCGCGAAATCGAGGGTCTTGATCGGGATCAGCGCCTGGTCGTGATACATGCAGATCGCAGCGTCATAGCGGGCGCGGGCGGCGGGGTGGAACATCGTGTCGGCGGGCATCGGTCCGGTGATCGCCAGCCCCTCCGCGCGCAGCCGCGCGACCACGGGCGCGATCAGCCGCGCTTCGTCATCGCCCATGGCGCCGCCTTCGCCGGCATGGGGGTTGAGCCCCGCCACGGCGAGGCGCGGCGCGGTCAGGCCGAAATCGCGGGAAAGCCCCTCGTGCGTGATGCGGATGGTGTCGGTGAGGAGGTCTTCGGTCAGCGCGCCCTGAACCTCGCAGAGCGGAATGTGGATCGTCACCGGCACGACGCGCAAGCTGTCGCAGGCGAGCATCATCACCACGCGGTCGACGCCCGCGAGATGGGCGAGGAATTCGGTATGGCCGGGAAAGGCGAAACCCGCGCCAACCTTCAGCGCCTTCTTGTTGATCGGCCCTGTGCAAAGCGCCGAGGCCTCACCCCGCATCACCAGATCGACGCCGCGTTCGATCGCCGAGATGACCGAGGCGGCGTTTTCGGGCGCTGGCTGGCCCGGGATCGCGGCGGTCGGAAAGTCATGGCGCAGGACAGGCAGCGCGGGCGCCGGAAACCGTCATCGCCTCGGACGGCGCCGCGATCACGTGGTGCGGCGTACCCTGCGGCAGATGGGCGGGATCGCCGATCCAGAAGAAGGGCAGGCTCGCCCCAAGGCGGACGCGGGCGGCGGCGGCGATCTCGGGTCCGATGCCGGAAGGTTCGCCGCAGCTGAGCGCGATGGGTCTGGCCGACATCACACGCCCCTCACGGGGTGCGGATGATGGCGTTGGCCTTCAGGTCCTGAAGATAGGCCTCGGCGACCTGGCCGAGCCGCTGATTGGTCAGCTCGCTCGACATGTCCGGCAGAGCGGGTCCCTTGGCGAAGGTCAGGTCGGGATCGATGGGCGGCGGCGCCTCTCCGCTTTCGGTCACCGCCGGCGCGGCTTCGGCCTTGGCCGCGGCCTCAAGCGTCGCCGCGTCCGCCGATTGCGTTGCGGACCGGCGGCAGAGCATCAGAAAGACAAGCGCATTGCCCCGCGTCAGTCCGGTCGAGACCTCATTGTCGTCGAGTGTCGCGATCTCGCGCGCCAGATCGCCCGGAAGCTGGGTTTCCCGCCGGGTCTCGCGGGTCAACTGATCGGCAGGCAGGCCCTTGGCGACGCGATAGAGATCATCGCAGGTATCGACCTCGCCCCGGATGCGGGCGGCTTCGGCCAGCGCCTCGGCGCTGCGGCCGCCGGGGATGAGAAACTGGGCATAGTCGACCGAAATATCACCGGGCTTGATCTCGCCGCCCTGATTTGCGCCGCGCATGCGGATGATGGCAAGCGCACCCGGAACCTGAATCGGCGGGCTGACCTGGCCCGGCTGCATCTGGACCGCGATCTGGCGCAGTTGCGGCGGCAGGTTGGTGAGCGGGATCCATCCGATCTGGCCGCCCTGGATGCGCGACGGTGCTGCGGAATAGCTGCGCGCGGCGCGGGCGAATTCACCCTCGGAACGGATCTTGCCGACAAGTTCATCGGCCAGAAGCGTCTTGTCGGTCAGGGTGCCGGCCGTCACAGGAATAAGGATCTCGGAGATAAGGACGCGCGGACCTTCGCCGCGCCGCGCGGCGACCGAGGTCGCCCGGTCGATCTCTGCTGTGGAGATCGCGACTTTCGGGCCGAACCTGGCGCGAACGACTTCACGCCACGCGATGCCGGAGCGGACGAAATCGCGGAAGGTTTCTGGTGCCACGCCCGCCTGGCCGACGACCTGAAGAAATTGCTCGGTCGAAAGATTCGCCCGTCCTGCAAATTCTTCCATTCCCGCGGCGATCTGCTGATCGTTTATCTTGATTCCCGCCGAGGCAGCCGCGGCCACGCGCAGGCGGTCCTCGATCAGCCCCTCACGCGCTTCGGTTTCGATGTCGCCCTGTGCACCGAGAATCTTGAGGAACTTCAGGCGCTGTTCGAGCTCATAGCCGGTCACCGCGTTGTCGTTCACGATGACCACCGGGGCAAAGCGGTTGCTTTGCGCCAGGGCGGGTTGGGCACAGGCGGCCATCGCGGCCATCGCGGCGGGAAGGAATGAAGTGATGCGCATCTGTCCGGTCCGTCTGCTCTGTTCTCATCGGGGCTTCGCCCCTGGTTTTCCGTCGGGGCTGACCCCTATCTGGCGCAGCTTCGGCGGTAGGAGCGCCCGTCTGCGCCCGCGCCGAACCCGACCAAAGAGACGGAAACGTTGAAATCCGTGCTCGCCGCCACACTAGTCGAGGACGTGAAGCGACGCGAGAGGGAAAGATCGACCACCGCGCATTCGTTGCGGTAGCTAAGCCCGATTTGCGCCTTCGCGGCACGCTGGAGGTTGAAGTCGTAGCGTCCCGCAACCGTTCCGCGCCAATTGCCAGCCATGTCCCAGCCCGCGTCAAGCACCAGTTCCGAGGTCGCGGTCGTGCGGCCTTCCGCCGGATCCGCCACCATCCAGAGGTAATTCGCGTTGAGCGCGTAGCGATCGGCGGTGTAGGCCACGCTGAATTCATTGCGGCTGAAATCGAAGCCGTCGTCGAAGAGGACCCGGTTGTTTACCGCAAGGCCGCCCGTGGTCATCAGTTGCGTTGAGATCAGCCAATCCGACGCGCTGCCATCGAGACCCGAACCGCCCGAGAACTGGCCAAGGTCGCGGGCCCGGAACACCCGGCCGGCGGTTACGCCCACGGACCACCCCGCTGCGTCATAACGCGTCCAGGACAGACCGAGGTTCACGCGATTCCCAAGCTCGCGCGCATCGGCGCCGGGGAAGCGCGAAAAGGCAAAAAGGTTGCCTTCGTCCAGAGTCGCCACCATGCTGTCGTCGTTCGGCACGGCGTTGAGGGTGTTGGGCGCGAAGATCACCTGCGCCACAGGCTCGATCACCTGTGACCCGCCACCCGCCTCCGCCTTCACCCAGGGCCAGCGCAATTCAACCGCGGCCTGCGGCAGAACGCGGGTGACCGAGCCCGGATAGAAAGCGTCTTGCGAGATCGAGTAGACGTCCGCCGTGATGTTGGTTGCCCCACTCAGAACCATGCCGTTCGTCAGGTCCCAGCTTCTGCGCCAGTCGAGCCCGACCGTGGCGCGGCTGAGGTCGCGGCCGTCGGTCACGCCGTCGCCATTGGCGTCGAAGTTGATCGCAGAGCTGCGTCGATGGCCGTGCAGTTCGAATGAGAACTTGCCTTCGCCGCCGATGAAGCGCGGTGAAAAGCGGCGCTGGAAATCGAAATCGGCGGTGAGATTGGGAAGTGTGGAATTCACATCACCGAAGCGCAATGACCGATGCTGAAAGAAGCCGAGCGATACGTATTCGTTGCGCCGGGTGCGGTCGAGCGTCGCGCCGCTCGACAGCCAGTCGGTATCGCTGACCCCGTAGTCGAGCAGATAGGCGTCGTCGCTGACGGTCTGAAGCTGAAGACCCAGCACGAAGTCTTTGGGCAGATCGAATGTCGCGTCGGCGAAAAGATAGCCGCGCCCTTCGCCGGGGCGGATATCGTCGTCGGAGACAGAGCCGTTAACCTCGATGGTGCCGTTCTTCACCGCTTCGCGGTAGCGAAAGGCAAGTGTGGCGGTCCGCTGCGTCGCGAGATAGGGCGTCAGCGTCAGATCGCGGCTGTCGCCGAGGACGATGAAATAGGGAAGCAGAATTCCCGGCCCGAGTTCCGAGGTCGTGCGGATCTGCGGCATCAGGAAACCCGTTGCCCGCTTCAAAGTAGGGTCCGGCATCCGCAGCCGTGGCAGGTAGAAGACCGGAACGCCTGCGACGCGGAACTGTGCATGGTCGAAATAGATCTGGCGTTCTTCCTGATCGTGAACCACCTGCCGCGCGCGGATTTCCCAAAGCGGCGTCGGGTTCGACGGGCAGACCTGACAGGAGGAGGCGACGACTTTGTCGAGCCGCGTATAGCGCCCGCCGATCCGGTTGACCTCGAGCGCCGCAAGCTGGAGCTGTTCGTCCAGCACCATCCGCGCGCTTCGCAGAATGCCGTCCTGAAGGTCGCGCGACAACTCGGCGGATTCGGCAAGGATCACCGTTCCGCTCGCGTCGGTCAGGGTGATCGGCCCGGCAATCGTCATCCGGTCGGTCGCGGAGTCATAGACGATCCGCTCCGCCCGGACACGGCTGCCCTGATAATAGGCCTCGACCGCGCCTTCGGCCGTCAGAAGGTTGTTGCCGGTCAAAAAGATACTGTCAGCGATCAGCGTCGCCTTCTCCTGCGCCAGAGCCTGTCCCGGCAGGTGCAGCGCAGCCAGAAGGATCGCGATCAGCAGGAAGCGGAGGGCGCGCGCCATCATCCATCCTCCAGATGCAGGATCAGGCTAAGCGACAGAAGAAGCGCTGCGACGGGCGGGCTCCAGGCCGCCGCGAGGACGGGGATCTGACCGCTTTCGCCGAGAACTTGCGCGAAGTTGCGCAGCAGGAAGATCGCAAAACCCGCGACGACGGCGAGAAGAACCATCGTGCCGGTCCGTCCCGACCGCGCGTGGCGCATGGTGAAGCCCGCGGCGACCAGTACCATCGCCGCCATCAGAAGCGGCAGAGCCAGTTCCATCTGGAACCAGACAAGGTGGCGGCGCGCGGAAAATCCGGCGCGTTCCAACCCGTCGATGAAGGCGGGCAGCTGCCAGATCGGGATCGAGGAAGGCGTGCCGAAGCTGTCTCGGATCTGGTCCGCCGTCAGGTCCGAGGCGATCCGCATGGTGTCATGCCGTTTGGCTGTCTGCTCGGGGTTTCCTCCGGCATCGAAGCGCCACTCCTTGGCGCCCGAGATCGCCCAGTCCCCACCGGTCAGCATCGCCTGCTTCGCGTCGACGCGCGAGATGGGTCCGCTTTTCGGCGCGAAGGTGATGAAGCTGACGTTGTAAAATGTCGTCCCGTCGTCATTCGTGCGGTCGGCATGGATCACCGTCTGCCCGTCGATGCCGCCCTGACGAAGCCAGATCCCCTCACGCGAGACGGACAGAACGTTGTCGGCGCCAAGCCGGTAGCGGTTCGACAGCTCTTCGTACCGCTTTGCAGTGCCCGCGACGACCGGGTTCAACACCGCGACGGCGAGCGCACCAAGGACGAATGCGGCGATCAGAGGTGAGAGCAGCATGCGCAGCGCCGACCGGCCTGCCGCGCGGATCACCACCAGCTCGGACGACCGCGCGAGCGCGAGGAACAGCCCGATCGCCGAGAGGATGACAATCAAGGGCAGGATGCGGTAGAGCGTGGCAGGCACGTTCAAAAGCGCAAGTTCCGCCGTCTGACCCAGCCCGATATCGGCGTCGGTGAAGCGGCGCACCTCCTCGACCAGGTCGATCAGGTACATCACCGCGAAAAATCCGCCGAAGACCAGAAGGAACATCGTCAGGAATCGGCGCGCGAGATACAGCGACAGCGTCATGAGGCCACCGCCAGTCCGGGGATCGGCTTGACCCGTCTGCTGCGCCCCGCGAGCGCCAGCATCAGTGCGGCGACGACAAGGCCGAAGACCTCCGGCAGGTAGACGGCGGGCCAGAGGCCGGGGGTCTGCTTGACCGTGCTCGCGACCGCGTTGACCAGAAGCTGCACGACGATCAGCAGGACGCTCGCCACGACGATCTGGCGCCAGAGGCCGAACCGGCTGAACCCGCCCATCAGAAGCGCGCCAAAGCCGATCAGCCCAGCGACCAGCGGCAGGATCATCTGACTGATGCGCTCATGACCCGCGAAGATCAGCGCCTCGCGGGTGGTCTTCAACCGCTCCACCTCGGCGGGATCAGGCCAGAGCAGGGCCGAGGTCGCCATTTCGTCCGGTCCAAGCTTGCCGGCCGAGGACGGGTTGATGAGGGCGCCGATGTCATAGGAGGAATCTGAAAAGCGCGTGGTGGCAAGCGTCCCTGTCGACTGCGTCAGGCTCTGCGCCATACCGTCGAACATCACCAGCTTCGGCCCTGTGTCGCTTTTCACCAGAAGCGCGCGTTCGGCGGTATAGGTCGTGCGAAGGTCGGGCTTGCGTCCATCCGACAGGAAGATGTCGTGCAACTCACCCAGCGGCGTGATCTCGCGGATGTAGAGCGTCAGGCCGGCAACCGGGTGAATGAAACTGCCGTCAACGAGAAAGCGCGCGGTCACGTCCTGCGCGATCTCGCCCTGCCGCTCGGCAAGTACCGCGCGGCTTGCGGGGACGAGGACGTGGACCAGTGCCGCCATCATCAGCCCGACGACAAGGCCGAAATAGACGACCGGGCGCGCGAGGCGGAAGGGGGAAAACCCGGTCGCCTGCATCACGACCAACTCGCTTTCCGCCGAAAGCCGGTTCGTGACGTAGACGGAGGCGACAAAGGCCGCCATCGGCAGCACGAGCCGGATCACGTTCGGCAGCGTCAGTGCGGTGAATTCCAGGAATACCCAGGCGGACTGGCCGTCCGAGATCAGCTGGTCGAAGAGGATCACGGCACGGTTGACCCAATAGACCGAAACCAGGATCAGGGCGAAGAACCCGAACAGCATCAGAAGCTGCGACAGCATGTATCTGTCGAATCTGGACACGTTCGGCCTTTCTTTTTTCGGTCTGCTCCCGTCTTTCCTAACCCATGCGCGCGCGCGGGAAAACTCATATCTGGCAAAGCCGGGGCTTGGCCGTTAGTGTCCGGCGAAACGATGCCGGAGGACCACATGACCGACCCTTTGCCGATCCGCTTCGCCACGGCCGACCCCGAGGCTCTGGCCGCCGTCACGGGCCGTATCGCGGTGGTCCTGCCAGATGTGGGCCGTTCAGGGGTACTGTCGCGCAGGCTCGACCGGCTGAGTCGCGGGGCCATCACCCGCGCAATGGCGAGCGAGGCATGGCAGAAGATGAAGCCGGGTGAGGCGATGGACCTGGCTTGGCCGGCGGGGCTTCAGGCCGAGACGCTTCAGCTTGTCAAACTGCCGCGCCGCGCGGCGGTCGCCGAGGCGCGCAAGGCTGGTGCGGCGATAGGCAAGGCGCTGGGCGCGGGCGGCGTGACGGTTGTCGTCGAGGGTCAGACACGCCTGTCCGAAATCGTGCTTGGCCTCGCACTCCGGGCCTATGACTTCACCGCGCACAAGACCGCCGACAAGAAGGAACGCGGCGAGGCCGTGATCCTGTCCGCCGATCCCGAGGCGGCCGAAACGGCCGCCGCGACCGCGATGGCGCTGGCAGAGGGCATCATCTTCACCCGTGATCTGGTGAACGAACCTGCCAACGTCCTGACTACAAACGATTTCGCCGAGCGTCTGAAGGCGATGGAGAAGATCGGCCTCAAGGTCGAAGTGTTGGAAGAGGCGGAGCTGGCCAAACTCGGCATGGGCGCGCTTCTGGGCGTGGGGCAGGGCTCCGAAAGCCCCTCCAAGGTCGTTGTCATGCAGTGGCAGGGTGGCGCGAAGGGCGATGCGCCCTTTGCTCTCGTCGGGAAGGGCGTCGTCTTCGACACCGGCGGTATCTCGATCAAGCCCGCCGCCGGCATGGAAGAGATGACGATGGACATGGGCGGCGCGGGCGTCGTCGCAGGCGTCATGCGCACGCTGGCGCTGCGCAAGGCCAAGGCCAATGTCGTCGGCCTTGTCGGTCTCGTCGAAAACATGCCCGACGGGCGCGCGCAGCGGCCGGGCGATGTGGTCAAGTCCATGAAGGGCGATACGATCGAGGTCATCAACACCGATGCCGAGGGCCGCCTCGTCCTCGCCGATGTGCATCTGGTACGCGCAGGAACGCTTCAAGCCGACCGGCGTCATCAACCTCGCGACCCTGACCGGCGCGATCATCATCGGCCTTGGCCATGAGAATGCGGGCGTCTTTTCCAATGACGACAAGCTCTGCAACGCCTTCCTCAAGGCGGCTGCGGCCGAGGGCGAGGGCGCATGGCGGATGCCGATGGGGCCTGCCTATGACGAACAGCTCAAATCCCGCATCGCCGATATGAAGAACGTCGGCGGACGGCCCGGCGGCTCGATCACCGCCGCGCAGTTCATCAAGCGCTTCGTCAAGGACGAGATGCCGTGGATTCACCTCGACATCGCGGGCGTCGCCCTGCCGCCGAAGGAGACGACGCTCGCACCCAAGGGCGCGACCGGCTGGGGCGTCATGGCGCTCAACCGGCTGGTGGCGGATATGCTGGAAGGCTGATGGGGTCCGCCTTCTTCTACCACCTGACACGCTCGCCCATGGAGGCGACGCTGCCGATGCTCCTGTCGCGGTCGCTCGAGGCGGGGTGGCACGTGGTGGTGCGGGGCGTGGACAAGGGCCGGTTGGACTGGCTCGACCAGAAGCTCTGGGCGGGACCGGAAGAGGCGTTCCTGCCGCATGGCCTCGCGGGCGGCAAGCACGACGCGGCGCAGCCGATCCTGCTGACGACCGGGACCGAGACGCCCAACGGCGCACAATGCCTGATGAGCATCGACGGGGCGGAGGTTGACCCCGCCGAATGTACCGGGCTGGAGCGGGTCTGCGTGATCTTCGACGGCAACGATCCTGCGGCAGTCGAGGCCGCGCGCGGCCAGTGGAAGGCGCTGACCGGCGCAGGCATGGCCGCGCAGTACTGGAGCGAGGACGGAGGGCGCTGGCAGAAGAAGGCGGAAAGCGGAGCTTAGAGACCCTCTGGTTAGGAGGAAGATACGGTGAGCCGTTTTCTGAGGCAACTTCAGTTTAGTGCTTTGATGATATCTGCGCCCAAAGAGCGTGTATTCTTCTTATTTGCCGCCTCATTAAGAATGTCGACGCCCACATCTTCGCGATCTCGCGCAGCACGGGTTTTGACACTTCCTGCACTTGGCCGTTCGTTTCGACTAGGATGGTCCCATTCTCATACTGTCGACCCGTGCGTTCCGTGGATTGCCTGACCGATTTCTTTGAGCTTGCGGAGTTCCTCAATGCGTAGGCGACCACGACGCAGACTTTCTGGGTCGCTTAAGCCGTGCTCTCCGGGTGCGTATGTGTTGACGATATATTTCCCAGCGGAGTTTGCCCCGCGCTCTCGAATTTTCGCAGCGAGGCAGTCCAAGAACTCCTCGATTGATACTTGATCATCATCAACAACCAAGCGAAGGATCATGACACGATCAACCAGATCGAAGGTGCTGCTGTTAAACCTGACGTGATTTGAGGTGGTTATGGTCTTGACGGAAATCCGGTCCCCCTCGAGAGACACCACGTCATATCCATGTTGGTTTGTCGCGAGCGCCATTCGGCCACGCGTAACCATAGCTGCGTATAGCTCGCCTATCCGACCCGTCAGATGGTTGAGGTCAGCGGGCGATACGCCCCATCCAATTTCCTTCTCGAACCATTCAAGCGCTTGTCCGAGTGAGCGGATAATCTGAGTTTGTGAAAGCCGTTCTGCGCCATGTGGCTTTTGCCCGCTACCGCTTCAACACCAGTTTATCCCGGCTCACGGTCATCTGGTACTCGCTGAGATAGCTCATCCCCAGAAGCGATGTGTCCAGCTCCCCGCCATTGACCGAGGCCGCGATGTCGGTGTCGGTCACGTCGCCAAGTTGGAACTTGGCGATACGCACCGGGGCGGTCGCCACCAGACCATTCGCCGTCGAGGCAGATCCGACGAAGCTCAGGCCCGCCGGATCGAAACCCGCGCGCTCGGCGTCACGCTCGGTCAGGACGATGGTCGAGGCGCCGGTGTCGATCACGAACCGCACCTTGATATCGTTCACCTGCGCTGTGACGTAGAAATGCCCGTCCGGACCAACCGGCACCTCGATCCCCGCGCTCGTCACCACGGGGTCCGCAGCCCCCACTGCGCGCTGTATCGCGGGCCAGAGGCCGGCGATCGCCACCGCGCCGAGGAAGATCACCCCCCAGATCGCCGCCTGATGCAGCGTCTTTCCGAGGTTTTTCCGGCTTTCGACAAGGACATAGCCGCCGACCGCGATCAGCAGCAGGACAAGATAGACGAAACGCGGAATCTCCTCGGCCGGCATCGGTCAGATCAGCCCCGTACCGCGGATGCCATCCAGCACGAACTGTACCGAGAGCGCGGCCAGGAGCATCCCCAGAAGCCGGGTGATGACGATGGTTCCGGTCCGTCCCAGAAGCCGCTCGATCGGCGGCGAGGCGAGCAGGAAGAGATAGGTCACAAGAAGCATGAGCGCCAGCAGCCCCAACACCGCCAGGCCCCCGCGCCAGTCGCCGCCGGTCTGGCCCATCAGAAGGATTATCGTGGCGATCGCGCCCGGTCCGGCGATCAGAGGCGTCGCCAGCGGAAAGACCGAAGGATCGTGATTGGGATCGGCATGCTGGCCCTCGCGCCGCTGGGTGCGCCGCTCGAACAGCATGTCGAGGGCCGTGAGAAACAGAAGGATACCCCCCGCAATGCGAAAGGCCGGCATCGAGATGCCGATGAAGCCCAGAAGCGATTCGCCAAAGAGCCCGAAAAGTATCAGCAGGACACCGGCGATCACACAGGCCCGCAGCGCCAGCCGACGGCGATGCGCATCATCCATGCCTTGGGTCAGGGCGATGAAAAGAGGCACGATTCCGGGCGGGTCGATGACCACGAACAGGGTCGCGAACGCGGTGATGTATAACTGCAAGTCCACGCCCTAACCCTCTGCTGTCTCAAGCTTTTCCGCCGCTTTGACCCAAAGGTCCTCGGCCCGGTCCAGACCCTCCATCACCTCGGCATATTTCTTTTGCCAGATGAGTGCTTCCTCGGGACGCTCGTAAAGCTCCGGTTTCGCCAGCTTCTTCGCCAGTTTGTCGCGCATTTCGTTGAGCTTGGCGAGCCTTTCCTCGCAGCGGCGAACCTCGGCGCGCAAGGCAAGAACCGCCTCGCGCGACGGGCGCGCGACCTTTTCCTTTGGCTTCTCCGGCACCTTCGCCGGTTCATCGCCCGCCAGAAGCTCCTTGCGGTAGCTTTCAAGATCGCCCTGATACGGCGTCACCTCGCCACCCTTCACCAGCCAGAGACGGTCGGCCACGAGGCCCAGCAGGTGCATGTCGTGACTGACAAGGATCACCGCGCCCGAATATTCCGTCAGCGCCTCCACCAGCGCCTCGCGGCTCTCGATGTCGAGGTGGTTGGTCGGCTCGTCGAGGATCAGGAGATGCGGCGCATCGAGCGTTGCCAGAAGCAGCGACAGCCGCGCCTTCTGACCGCCCGACAGTCGCGCGACAACGGTATCCGCCTGATCGGCGCCGAGGCCAAACCCGGCAAGCCGCGCGCGCAGCTTCGGCTGGCCCTCATTCGGGCGCAGCCGCAGGATGTGCTGCAAGGGCGTTTCGTCGATGTGAAGTTCATCGACCTGATGCTGCGCGAAATAGCCGATCCTGAGCTTCGACGACCGCACGATCTGCCCGCCCGCCGGGGGCAGCTTGCCCGCGAGAAGCTTCGAGAGGGTCGATTTCCCCTCGCCATTCTTGCCCAGAAGGGCGATCCGGTCGTCCTGATCGATGCGCAAGGACAGGCGGCGCAGGACAGGCGGCCCGTCATAGCCGACCGCGGCGCCCTCCATGTTGATGATCGGCGGCGAAAGCTGTTCCGGCTCGGGGAAGGTGAAGACGACCTTCTTCGCTTCCTCGGGGGCGAGGATCGGCGACATCTTCTCCAGCATCTTCACCCGGCTCTGCGCCTGCACGGCCTTGGAGGCCTTGGCCTTGAAGCGGTCGACGAAGCTTTGCAGATGCGCGCGCCGCGCCTCCTGCTTCTTGGCCTCGGCCGTCTGGGTCGCCCGAAGTGCCGCGCGCTGGCGGGCGAACTGGTCGTAAGGTCCCGACCAGTAGGTGAGCTTGCGGTTCTCCAGATGCAGGATGCTGCCCACGGCGCGGTTCAGAAGGCCGCGGTCGTGGCTGATGATGATGACGGTATGGGGATATTTCGCGAGGTAGCTCTCCAGCCACAGCGCCCCTTCGAGGTCGAGATAGTTGGTCGGCTCGTCGAGAAGCAAGAGATCCGGCTGCGCGAAGAGGACGCCCGCCAGGGCCACCCGCATCCGCCAGCCGCCAGAGAAATCCGAACAGGGGCGGCGCTGATCCGCAAGGTCGAAGCCGAGGCCCTTGAGGATCGCGGAGGCCCGCGCCTCCGCCGACCACGCATCGATATCGGCCAGCCGGTGCTGAATGTCGGCGATCCGGTGGGGATCGGTGGCGGTCTCTGCCTCGGCCATAAGGGCCGCACGCTCCTCGTCTGCGGCGAGCACCGTGTCGAGAAGCGACACCGACGATGACGGCACCTCCTGCGCCACGCCGCCGATCTTGGCGCGGCTCGGCAGGGCGATTTCGCCGCCTTCGAGGGCAAGCTCGCCCCGGATCAGCCGAAAGAGCGTCGTCTTGCCCGCGCCATTGGCGCCGACAAGGCCGACCTTGTGGCCGGTGGGAATGGTGGCCGAGGCGCCCTCGAAGAGGGGCCGTCCCTCGACCGAATAGATGATGTCACTGATCCGTAGCATGGCGGGCGCATAGCAGAGCCATCGGTCGTGATAAAGCACCTCTCACTTTCTGTCTCAAAATACGCCGGCGCGACGCATCCGCCCGCGACCCGCTTTTCAATCGCCTGACGCCGTGATAGCAGGCGCGCGATCCAATATGGCGGGGGCAGGAGCCTCGGCCTCGAACCAAAGGCGAAGAGACATGGCGACCGAACGCACGCTTTCCATCATCAAACCCGACGCGACGCGTCGCAACCTCACCGGCAAGATCAACGCCAAGTTCGAGGAAGCGGGCCTGCGCATCATCGCGCAGAAGCGCATCCACCTGACCCTGGCTCAGGCGGGCGAGTTCTACGCGGTCCACAAGGAGCGGCCTTTCTACGGCGAGCTGTGCGAATTCATGGCATCCGAGCCGGTCGTCGCGCAGGTTCTCGAAGGCGACAACGCCATCGCGAAGAACCGCGAAGTGATGGGCGCCACCAACCCGGCCAATGCCGAAGACGGAACGATCCGCAAGGAATTCGCGCTTTCGGTCGGCGAGAATTCGGTCCACGGCTCGGACGCGCCAGAAACCGCGGCGGTCGAGATTTCCTATTTCTTCTCGGGCCTCGAGCTCGTCGGCTGATCCCCAAGAACATTCGGAACAGAGAAGGGGCCGTGCATTCGCGCGGCCTTTTTTATTTCATCGGTCACAGTTTCGCCAATCTCGCCGCGATATCCTACGGCCATCGGCATTCATCTTTCGTGAATTGTTCTTGTCTTTGCGGCTAATCTCCCTCGCGATCATTCTGCTTACGTTCGCGCTCTCCGCCTATGTCTTGGCGCCGTCGCCCGATCTGGCGAAGATGGTGGAACCCTGCGCGAACCCTTCCCGCGATGCTGCGTCGCGCGCGGTGGCCTGCCGGGATCTGTCGGACAAGCGCGTATTCTCCCGCATCCAGCGCTATCAGATTGCGCAGTGGCAAACGTTGGCGCATCTGGATCTTTCGGAGTGGGAGATGGCCTGGGAAGCCGCCAACAGGGCAATCGCTCTCGAACCCGACAGGCCAGGCGGATACCGGATGAAGGCGAAGATTTACTTTGCGCAGAAAGATTATCCCGCCGCGGCCGTATACTTGCGCAAGGTCGTCGCGCGAGCGCCGGAGTCCTATCCGGACTGGGGCAATCTTCTCTTTGCACTTTCCTTCGGCCGACAGTTCCGCGATGCGGAAGCGGTGCTTCAGTCGATGCCGGATTGGGATGAAGCAAACCCGAAAAATCTCGTAATGCGCGGGATGAACCGTCTTCAATACGAGAACTATGCCGGTGCCGCTTTGGATGCGAAGCGCGCACTTGCCTTGGATCCGGGCTTTCCCGGCGCTTTGAAGCTAAGACGCTGGGTCTGTGAGAGTTCGCCTGGCGACTGCTGGGACCTTTAGCCTGAAGAAGCCGACATAGGCCGTCCCGACGCTTTCGCCGCCTATCTCAGCCTGCGGGCGACCAGGCCAATCTCGTCCATGATCTTTTCAAGCGGTTCGCCCGCGGCATTGTCTTGCGCCTTCAGCGCATCGAAGCGTTTGCGAAGCGCGGTCTTTTCCTGATCGCGGCAATCGTTCCAAGGCCGCCCCTGCAACCCCATGACGAGTGCGTAGTATCCGATGAAATGGGGCCGGGTGCCCGCGCGCAGGAGCCTGAGATAGGCCTCGTCCGCGCCAAGGGCGATTAACGCCTCGGCCGAATGGATGCCGGCCCGAGCGAAGCCTTCCTCGGATGCTGGGCCGAGATTGGGAATGGTCGAAACCGGGCGCGGCATCGGGGCTCCTTCCGTCGGAACCGATCCTAGGGCCGCGCGGCCCGGCGGAAAAGCCTCAGATCGAGGCCCAGTCGGTGAATTGGGTTCCCTGCATCTGCGGGGTGGGCTTGCTGTCGCCCTCACGCTGCACGGGCTGAGTTCTGGCCGCCCTGCTGCTGACTCTTCACGCCTTCACGCGGCGCGACCTGTTCTGAACCCATCTGCTTCGACGAAGTCATCTTACCGTTCCTTCCGCGCGGCACATGCCGCATACAAACCTGTCCTCAAACCATGCTCACTCAGCTCGGTGGCTTTGGCGCGGCGCAGATATGGCCGTTGCCTGTCACCGTCAAGGGATTCTGAGGGCAGTTTTCATTTCGCTCAACGAATAGGCGTCGGAATGCCGAGATTAGGGTCTCATGTGCAACATTTGCGCCGCACACACCGGCATAAGCGCCCGGAAGGAAACGGGTTTGCGGGCATCTTGCGGATGCGGCAAGCGCGTGGGTTGCAGAGTCGCCTGCGTTCAGCGGAAGGACGCGGCGAAGGGTTCGGGCAGGTCGAACTCCTCCAGCGCCCGGGCGCGCGCCTCGGGCGACATCTTGCGGGCGGTCCTGGCGACGATGCGTTCCAACTCGCCTGCGTCGCGGCTCCTCTGCGAATGGCGCGAAATACCAACGCAGGAAGGTGAAGCAGATGACATCTTCCAGCGCCTGTACTTCGGCGTCGCGCTTGATCCCTTCCTTGCGGATCATCCGCCCGGTTTGCGCGATCTCTTCCTCTGCGTAGCCTGCCGCCGCCATGATCTCGGCCACGCGGGCCGCGTGATAGGCGCCAAGATCGCGCCGCCAGGAAAGGTAGCCCTCGCGCCCCTCGGGATAGGACGCGCGCGGGCTGGTCCAGCGTTCGATATGCTGGCCGCGCGCGGCGATCCGCAGCGCGTCCGAGGCAGCGGGGAAAAGCCGGTCCAGTTCGGCCGTCATGCGCTCACCGTAAAGCCGGGCGGCGGGGGCGCCTTCGCTCCGGTCCGGATCGGCCTCATTCGCGGCGTCGATGGCGGACAGGACCCTGTCGAGCTTGCTCATGGCGTCTCCTTTCAGCCGCGCAGGCTGGCGATGCGGGCCAGCGTGTCGCGGACCAGTGTTTCGGCGGGCTCCGGGGCATCCGCCTCGGCATAGCAGCGCAATTCCGGCGCGTTGCCCGAGGGGCGAAGATGGATGATCGTGCCGTCGGTGAAGGTCACGCGCAGGCCGTCGGTGCGGTCGACGACGCTCTCGGTCTTGTCCGCGAAGAAGGCTTTGCGTTCACCCGCGTGTTCGGCAAGCCCCGCGACGAAGCTTTGGGACCAGTCCGTCGGAACCTCTTCGAGCCGGTCGGAGGCGGTATGGCGCGCGGGCAGCGCGGCGACGAGATCGCGAAGCGACACTCCCTGTCTGGCCGCAAAGGCAAGTGTCGCGATGATCGGCAGGAACGCATCCCGCGTCATCAGGGGCGCGAGCGGGCCGGTCGGACCGTCCGCTGCGAACCCCAGAAGGAAGCCGCCGTTGGGTTCGAACCCTGCGACCTTCGCGCCGGGCTTGGCCATGCGCGCCTCCATTTCGGCGATGACGAAGGGAGAGCCGATCCGCGTGCGCGCCGTCGCGGTGAAATTGCCCGACGCCTCGATCATCGTGTTCGATGAAACCGGCGTGACGACGGTATTCGCGCCGAGCGTGGCGGCGGTCAGCGTGCCGATCACGTCACCGGGAATGACGCGGCCCGCCGCATCGGCCACCAGCGGGCGGTCGGCATCGCCATCGGTCGAGACGATGGCGTCGAGCGCCGCGCCCTCCGCCCAGTCGGAAAGCATCCGCCGCGTCGCATCGCTCACCGCTTCGGTATCGACCGGAACGAAGATATCGGAGCGACCGAGCACCGTGACGTTTGCGCCAAGCGATGTCAGGACCTCGCCCAGAAGGTCACGGGCGACAGAGCTGTGTTGATAGACGCCGATCTTCTGCCCCGTCAGCGCCGAACCGAAGGCGGTGCGTGTAGCGCCGGGCATAGGCGGCGCGCGCAGCGCTGGCATCTTCGGGGGTGGCCGTCTCTTCCGGCGCGGCCTCTTCAAAGGCCGCGAGGATCGCGGCCTCGTCGCTCTTGGTGATCTCGCCGGTCGGGGTGTAGAATTTCAGCCCGTTGCGGTCGGCGGGGATGTGACTGCCGGTGACCATCACCGAGGGCGCGCCCGCCGCCATCGCCGCGAGGGCGAGGGCGGGCGTCGGCACCTCGCCGCAATCGGCGACACGAAGGCCCATCTCCGCCGCCGCATTGGCCACGGCTGCCGAAATCCGCGCCGAGGAGGGGCGCAGGTCACGCGCGATCATCAGGAGCCCGCCATGCGGCACCGATTTCAGAAACGCCCGCACATAGCCCGCGCAAAGCCCATCCGTCAGCTCCGTCACCAGCCCGCGCAGGCCGCTCGTTCCGAATTTCGGTGCCATTCAAGCCTCATTCTTTCAATGGGTTAGCCGCCGCAATCCGAGCGTGCCCCCGCGCGAACTATAATGTGGAGCGAGATGATTAAAACCCGCATCGGTGCGGTTTTGCCAAAAGCCGAGAGAAATGTGTATCGCGGCAGGGGCAGCATCGGCGATTGGCGGATCAATGGCATGATGTGGGCGGGCAACTGTCTGTATTTCGGAGGCGAAATCGCGGTCTATCGCAAAATTGTTTCGGTGTCGGTCCAAATGGTTCTTTGTTACGGTGGTAAAGTCGCATGCCGCACTGCCGCGCGGTATGGTTCATAAAAGCCTCCGTTGGGACTGCGGGTATTCGGGATTTACGACTTATGATCGCCAAGACGCATTTCACTGATTGCATTCATCTTCATCCTCGTTCTCGTCGCCTTCGTCACGGGCATGTGGGCGACCTACAAGGACTGGCGGCCCTGGAAGATCTTGGACGAGACGCGCACCGCCGTTCGGTCGTGGCGCGCGACCGGGGTCTGGGGCCTGCCGGAGGACAGCTATGTGCGGCGCCGCCCGGAACAGTCGGGCGAGGCCTTCACGGTCCACGATCCCGCCAAGGCCGCACCCGGCTACTGGGTCATCAACCACTATGACGGGCGACCAGCGGCGCTATGTTCTCGATCTCTACGAGGCGAGCGGCAAGCTCGTCAGCAGCCGGCCCATCGATTATTCGAAGATCAAGCCCGGCGGCTCGCCCGAGCGAATTCGCCCATATCGCGACGATGCTGCCAGATGGCTCGGTCCTTGTCGTCTGGGACGATGCACCGGGCATGGCGCGCCTCGACGCCTGCGGCGATCCGATCTGGGCCAAGACCGACCAGATCTACCACCATTCGATCGAGAAGGGGTGAACGGCTACTGGACCTGGCAATCGGCGATCTGGAACGGCGGCGAGGACCAGAGGATGATCCGCTTCGATCCCGAGACCGGCGATATCCTCGAATCCGATCGACCTCATCGACGATGTGATCATGAAATCGCCCGAGAACCGGCTGGCGATGGTGGTGCCCGAGGAGTTCAAGTTCGACCGGACAACGAAATTCGGCGATCGCGCCGACATCTTCCACCCCAACGATCTTGAGGAGCTGCTGCCCGAAATGGCCGCCGCCTTCCCGCAGTTCGAGGCGGGCGACCTTCTGATCAGCAACCGCGACATCGACCAGATCGCGGTGATCGGGCGCAAGACGGGCGAGATCAAATGGTCGGTCTATGGGCCCTGGTATCACCAGCACGACGCGGATTTCCAACCCGACGGCACCATCACCGTCTTTTCCAACAATACAGAACGCTTCCGGTCAGCTATCGTCGAGATCGATCCGAAAACCGGTATCGCGCATGATATGTTCGCCGGAACCGGGCTCAGATTCGACAGTTTCATCATGGGCAAGCATCAGCACCTGCCGAACGGAAACTGGATGATCAACTCCACCATGCAAGGCTGGGTGATGGAGGTCACGCCGGACGGCGAAATCGTCAGCGAGTTCAACAATGTGTTGAATGACGGCTATAATACGCTCGCGCCCTATGCCGAGCATCTTGCGCCGGACTATCTCAAGACCATTCCGGCCTGTGCGAAGTAACCGCCCCGGACCACGTGAAAGGCAGTGCACGACATGACAGACAAGATCCTTCCCGTGATCCTTTGCGGCGGCACAGGCACGCGGCTCTGGCCCGTGTCGCGCGAGGGGATGGCCAAGCAGCTTTTGCCGATCATTGGCGATGAGACGCTTTTGCAGATGACCCTGCGCCGGGTGACCGGGGCGAATTTCGCGGAAGCCATGGTGATCGGCGCCCATCCGGTGCGCTTCACGATCCGCGATCAGGTCGAGGCGGTGGCGCCAAAGGCCCGCGTCGTGATCGAGCCCGAGCGGCGCGACACGATGGCGGCGGTTCTGCTGGCGGCGAGCATCGCGGCGGCGGAGAACCCCGATACGGTGCTGGCGGTGATGCCGTCCGACCACCTGATTCGCGATGCCGCGGCCCTTCAGGATGCCATCCTTACCGCCGCAGGATCGGTGCGCAGATCCGGCATCGCCGTGATCGGCGTGACACCGACCGGCCCTTCGACCGCCTATGGCTACGTCAAGCCGGGCGCGGGCGCGAAGGACGGCACCTCAACCGTGGCGCAATTCGTCGAGAAACCCGACGAGGCGCGGGCCGAAAAGCTGATCGCAGAAGGCTGCCTCTGGAATGCGGGCATGTTCTGCTTCCGCGCGGGCTGGCTGATCGAGGCGATGCAGGCGCTGGAACCGGACGCCGTTCAAGCGGTCGGCAAGGCCGTGGCCGATATGGTCAGCGATCTCGGCATGTACGTTCCGGGCGCGAGCTTTGCCAAGGTCCGCTCGATCTCCTTCGATCACGGGTTCATGGAACGGACGAAAGAGGCGCGGGTCGCGCCCGGCAACTTCCACTGGTCGGATGTCGGTGACTGGGACGCGGTCTGGGAGCAGTCCGGGAAGGACGCGGCGGGCAACGCCATTCGGGGCGACGGTTTCGCCCACGAGGCGAAGGACAACCTCATCCATTCCGAAGGGCCGTCTGGTCTGCGCCGTGGGGGTCGAGGGCCTCGCCATCATCGAGACCCCCGACGCGATCATGGTCGCGCCCCGCGACAAGGCGCAGGAGGTCAAGGGGCTGGTCGGCGCGCTGAAGCGGGCAGGGCCGGGCCGAGGCGGTCGAACATATCCGCAACCACCGCCCGTGGGGCTGGTATCAGACGATGGACCTGGGCGAGCGTCACCGCGTCAAGCGGATCGTGGTGAAGCCGGGGGCGAAGCTGTCGCTTCAGAAGCACCATCACCGCGCCGAACACTGGGTCGTCGTACGCGGCACGGCGGAGGTGACGGTGAACGGCACCGTCTCGATCCTGCATGAGAACGAGAGCATCTACATGCCCATCGGCTCGGTCCACCGTCTCGCCAATCCCGGCAAGATCCCGGTCGAGATCATCGAGGTGCAGACCGGCACCTATCTCGAAGAGGACGATATCGTCCGCATCGAGGACGAATTCGGGCGGGTGTGACCGGGGCAGAGGCCGGGAGTTCCACCCCGTCGTCCATTGGTTCTCGAACCAATGGCGCACCAATGGACGACCCCCGAGGTATTTTCGGCAAGATGAAAGGGTAGCGGCCTAGTCCCTGCCAAGCGCGCGCCGGAATGACGCCTCGGTGAGTTCCGCGGCCCGGCCCCAGCCGAAGGTTAGCGCACGGGCGCTGGCGTTCTGCCGAAGGGTAGTCGCGAGGCCGGGTTCCAGGAGAAGGCGTATCGCCTGCGCCGCGAGGGCGTCGCGACCGAGGGGATCGAAGTAGAGCCCGGCATCGCCCACCACTTCCGGCAGGCTGCCCCGGTCCGAGGCGAGGACCGGGGTGCCGCAGGACATGGCTTCGAGCGCCGGGAGCCCGAAGCCTTCCCAGAGCGAGGGCATGACCAGCCCGTCCGAGAGGTTGAGGAGCGTGGCCATTTCGGCGTCGTCCAGTTCTCGCCGCGAAGCCGATGCGGCCGGAGGCGCGGGCATCGGCGCTCGCACTTTCCTGCAATTCCTCGATGTTGTCCCAGAACCGCGCGCCGGTGGTGCGGCCGATGATGACAAGCCGCGCGTCTGGCACGGCCTGAAGGATCGCGGGCATGGCGTCGATGAGGGAGGCCACGTTCTTGTGGCGGTTGAAGCCGCCGATATAGGTCAGCACCCGGTCGGTTTCGGCGATACCGTGGCGGGCGCGGGCAGCTGCGAGGGCGGCGGTATCGGTGATCGGGCGGAATATCTCCTCCGCGCCCTCGGTGGTCACGTCGATCTGGTCCGCGCGGGATGCCGAGCATCTTGGCGATGTCGTTGGCGGAGGCTTCGGAGACGGTGAGGATGCGCCGCGCTTGCAGTTTGCGCGAGCCATGTCTTCGCCTGCCAGAGCCGGAAGTTGCGCTTCGTCGGGAAGATCAGGTCGGGGAAGCGTTCGGGGATCGTGTCGTGGATGCAGACGAGTTTCGGAACCCTCGACAGTATCGGGTAGAATGAATAACTGGCCGGGAAGAAGAAGAGATCGGCCTCCAGCCGCGCCGCTGCCCGCGACATGGTCAGCATGTCCGCACCCGCCCGCGCCTCGGCCCCCGAAGACGCCGCCGACATCGCCTTCCGCGCGCCCGCAATCACCATCTCGACACCGTCGGGCACCGGGCATTCGGGCTGACGGTCGCACAGGAGCGTGTAGCGAAAGCCCGCGTGTCCGCGCCGCCAGGGCGGCGACAAGGCTGCGGGTGAAGCGCCCGAAGCCGCGCTCATTGTCCCAGCCGAGGGCATCTATGGCGACATGGATCATGGAACCTCTGCCTGTTCTGGCCCTTTCCTAGCGGGCGGGCCGGGCGAGGTCACGTGACTTGGCGCGCCCGCCGGAGGCGCCGGGCGCTGGCGCGGGCAAAGGTGGCAAATCCGCCACTTCGTTTCCGGATCGTCGCCGATCGCACCGGCGGCGTTCTGGCGATCGTGCCTTCCGGCGCGGCTTGCGCTATGGACGGGGGCGGATTTCAGAGGCAGGCATTCCGACGATGGCGAAGGACAGTCCAACCGCGCGCGGCTTCATGTGCTGGAGATGCAGACCCAGTTCGGCGTCGGCGGCATCACCCGGCACGTTCTGGCAGCTTGCGCGACTGGATGCGCGGGCAGGGGCACCGGGTCACGCTTGGCGGCTCGCCCGCCGCCTGGGCAGCGCCGGAGACGGAGAGCGATTTTCTCGACCTGCCGACGAAATATGTCTCGGGCGAGGGCGGTTCGGTCCCGGCGCGGCTGCTCGCGGCGGGGCGGGCGGCGTGGCGGCTCCGCCGCTGGCTGAAGCAGAACCCCGTGGACCTGATCCATGCGCACGAATCGGCGCCAGCGCTGGTGGCGAATCTCGCGCGGATGGGGCTGGGCATGCCCTTGGCCGTGACCTATCACGGCTCCGAACCCTCGCGCATCGCTTCCTTCGGCAAGATCGCGGCGCAAGGCCGATCTGGTCATCACGCCCTCGCATCGCTCGGCCGAGGATCTGGAGAAGATCGGCGGCGTGCCGAAGGCGAAGCTGACGGTGCTCGGCCTCGGCGTGGCGCCGGCGCCGGACGATCCGGCCGCGGAGGTCGCGGCGCTGCGCGCGAAGCTTCTGGGCGACGGCGACAGGCTTGTCATCACCGTTGCGCGGCTCGAGCATCAGAAGGGCATCGACGTGCTGATCGAGGCCATCGCGCGGATGATCCCGGACCATCCCGGCTGGCGCTTCGCCGTGGCGGGCGACGGCGTGGACGAGGCCAAGCTGAAGGCGCTGGCGAAGGAAAGGGGGGTGGACAAGCACCTGCAGCTTCCTCGGCCGCGTCAGCCGCCCGCATCTTTACCTCCGCGCCTCGGACCTGTTCCTGCTGACCTCGCGGTGGGAGGCGTTGCCCTTCACCATCGTCGAGGCGTTTCAGGCCGGGCTGCCCGCCGTGGCGACCGCCTGTTCCGGCGTGGTGGAACTGATCGACGACGCGGTCGGGGCCGTGGTGCCGATCGGCGATGCGGAGGCCATCGCGGGGGCGGTCACGCGCATCCTCGGCGACGATACGCTCCGCGCAGCGCATGGCGGCGGCGGCCTTGGAGAAATCCAAGCTCGACCGCTTCGACCCGGACTGGGTGCATCGGCAGTTCGAGGACACCTATTACCGGCTGAGCGGTGCGGGGCTAGGGCTTTCATCGCCCTCAGATGCTCGGCGGTCGCTTCCAGCCCGCGCTTCAGATCGTAATCCGGCGCGTAGCCGAGCCGCGCCCGCGCGTGGTCGATGCGGCAAAGACCCCTGCCCATATACTCCTCGAAAAGGTGGTGATTGGGATACAGCATCACCGCCCTTTGCGCAGCTTCGATTTCGCGAAAGCCACCAGCGCCTCGAACCTTCTGTGCCCCAGCACCCGCCGCCCCGCCGCGCTGATCCGCGCGGCGAGCGAGGGGCCGTGATCGGCGCCACCCTCGACCGGCACGGGGCCGAGCGCCTTCTCGATCTCCGCCGCCGCAACCCGCGTCGCGCCGTTCGTGCCGAGGATCGCTGCATAGCCATCGACCAGCGCCGACCACGCGAAAGGCTCCGGACCCGAGATCACGAAGCGTTCCTGCCCGAGATCGGGGAGCAAGGCGGCCTTGAGGCAGGCCTGCACCACGTCGTCGACGAAGACGCCGTTGCAGATGCCCTCGGGCTCGGGGATCACCACGCCGCCGGCCAGGAGCGCGCGCGCGAAACCGTCGGTCCACAAGGTCGAGCCCGGCCCCCAGACGATGGTCGGTTGCAGGATCGCGGCGGGGAGCGGTCCGGCCATCAGCCGCCTTTCCATCTCGATCTTGGCCTGCCGGTAGGGGCTGCCGCCGGGGCGATCCATGCTGCCCGCCTCGTCGCAATCGGCGCCGGGCCAGGCGTCATGGACGACGATGGAGGAGGTATGGACGATCCGGCCGACGCCCTGCCTTGGCAGCGGCGGCCAGAAGCACGTCGAAGGCGGCGAGGTTTTCGGCCGCCGAGGCGCGGACGTCATAGGCGAGGTTGAAGACGATCTCCTGCCCGTCGAGCACGCGTCCCATCACCCTCGGATCGGTCATCGACGCCGATCCGCGACCGGATCGCCTGCGGCAGACCGGCCGAGCGAGGACCGCGAGCGGGTCAGCACCGTGACCTCGGCCCCGCGCTTCGACAAGCGCCCGAACCAGCCGCCGTCCGATGAAGCCCGGTGGCCCCGGTGACGAAGACCCGCCGTCCCGCCCAGTCTGTTTCCATGTCCGATCCCCTTTGCCGCCGCAGCGCAGAATAGCCACAGGCGGGCGTCATTGAAACGCGTCCGGCGCGCCCGGACTGGCCCAGAATCCGGCCGCCATGCTAGCCGCATTTCATTGTTTTGTCGGAATTGGACCCGCGATCTCGCGGCGCGGGCGGAAAGGACGGTCATGCGGATCGGTGTCATCGGAGCGGCGGGCAAGATCGGCCAGATGCGGGTGGCGACGATCCTGGCGGATCCGAAGGCCGAACTTGCCGCCGTCATGGACATGACGCTGGAGAAGGCGCGCGAACATGCCCACGGCGCGCCGGCCTTCACGGACCTCGACCGAGTTCCTGTCCGTGCCGATGGATGCCGTGGTGATCTCCACCCCCGCCCATGTGCGCGAACCCTTGTGCCTTGCGGCCTTCGAAAAGGGCCTGCACGTCCTGTCGGAAAAGCCCCTGCATCACACGGTCGAAGGCAGCCGCCGCATCCTCGCCGCCGCGAAGGCCGCGAAACGGCATCTCGGCGCGGGGTTCAACATGCGCTACTACCCGGCCTTCTCCTACATCAGGGACGTGATGGAAAGCGGCCGGATCGGCGAGATCGACCATATCCGCATCTATGGCGGGCATGAAGGCTTGCCGAAATTCGCCTTCGACTGGGAATACAAGTCCGAGATTTCCGGCGGCGGTGCCTTGTGGGACGTCGGCATCCACATGAGCGACATGGCGCGGCTTCCTGATGGGCGAGATCACCGAGGTCTACGGCGTCGCCACCAACAAGGTCTGGAAGGTGCCGGGGTCGGAGGACAACGCGATGGCGATCTTCAAGGCGCCTTCGGGCGTCTCGGCGATCTATCAGGCGACCTGGACTGACTGGAAAGGCTACAAGAGCGCGGTCGAGGTCTATGGCTCGCACGGCATGGTCCGCGGGGCCTATGCGCCGATGGAGAACATGCTGATCACGATGGAGAAACCGGGCGGGCCCACGACCGTGACGCGGAACCGCTACCGGAATATCCAGATCCGCGAGAAGCTGCGGTCGTGGAAGACCACGGCCTTGGCCTCGTTTCAGGCGGAGATGGCCGAGTTTATCGCGCTGACCGAGGGGCGTCAGGGCCTGCGCATCGCCGACGGTCATGCCGCCTTGCGGGCGGTCGAGATCGCGGCGGCGGTGCCGGAAAGCTCGCGGACCGGGCAGCCAGTGAAGCTGGAAAACCTCGGGAATATGCGGCTGTGAGCGATGTGCCGGAGCTTTCCATCGTCGTCACCATCATCGATGGCGGCGAACCCTTGCGGGATTTCCTGCGCGCGGTGACGTCCTTCGACGACCCGCCGAGCCACGAGGTGATCCTGCCCTACGACGCGAGCCGCCCGGAAGTCCCGGCGATGGCGGCGGAGTTCCCGACGGTCAGGTTTCTCGACATCGGCAGGATCGACCCGATCCACCCGATCTCCACCGAGGCGGGCCTGCATGAGCTTTACGACCGCCGCCGGGCGCGGGGGCTGGCCGCGTCGAAAGGCAAGATCATCGCCATTCTCGAGGATCGCGGCCATCCGCGCGCCGACTGGGCGCGGCAGATCGTGCGGCTTCACGCCGAGACCGGCTGCCACGTCGTCGGCGGCGGCATCGAATGCCGGGAACCGGCGAGCCTTCTCAACTGGGCCTTCTACCTCACCGATTTCGGCCGCTACGGCCTGCCGTTCGAAAGCGGCCCGGCGGAATGGGTGTCGGATGTCAACGTGAGCTATTCGCGACAAGCCCTTGAAGAGATGCGGGATCTCTGGAAGGAGCGGTATCACGAGCCGGTCCTGCATGACTACCTGATGAAGAAGGGCGAAAAGCTCTGGCTTTCGAACGAGATGATCATCTTTCATGGCCGTCCGCCCTGCACGCTCGCCTATCTGATCCCGGAACGCTTCCATTGGGGGCGGCTTTTCGGGCATATTCGTACCATGACGATGGGCGAGGCCGAACGCTGGAAACTGATCCTGATGAGTCCGCTCATCCCGCCCTTGCTCTGGGTCCGTCACGGCCTTACACAAAGGCAAAAGGGCAGGGGTCTCAGATACTTGAAGGCGCTTCCTTACACCATGATCCTGACCACGTCCTGGATCGCGGGTGAGGTCTGGGGCTATGTCACGAAGAAGCCATGAGCGAGCCCTGGGATCTCATCGTCATCGGATCGGGCGCCTCGGGCGGCTGGGTCGCCAAGGAGGCGGCGGAGGGTGGTGCGCGCGTCCTGATGCTGGAAGCCGGGCGCAGGCTCGACCCCGCGAAGGACTTTCCCGCGCCGGATAACGAAGGCGGCAGCCGGGTCTCGATCCTGACCCGGGTCATGGCGATCCTGAAGGGCCAGCAGGTGCAGGCGCGCTGCATGTCCTTCACGCCGATGACGGCGCATCTCTTTCTGAATGACCGGGAAAACCCCTATTCGACCGGCAAGGGCGCGCGGTTCAACTGGTATCGCGCGCGGCAGGTCGGCGGGCGGCTGCATCTTTGGGGGCGGAACGCGCTCCGCATCTCTGATCTCGACCTCAAGGCGGCCGCGGCGGACGGCTTCGGCGATAGCTGGCCCGTCAGCTATGCCGATCTCGCCCCGTGGTATGCCCGTGTCGAGGAATTCCTTGGCGTGACCGGCGAAGCAGCAGGCATAGCGAACCTGCCCGACGGTTTCTATTCCGGGGCGCATCCGCTGACCGAGGCGGAGCGCAAGCTTCTGGCCGAGATGGCCGACAAATGGCCGGACCGACCGGCGACGACCTGCCGGATCATCCACCACATGCCGAACCGGACGCCACCGCCGCTGACGGCGGCCGAGGCGACGGGCCGGTTCGAGTTGCGCTCGAACGCGGTGGTCGAGCGGATCGAGACCGACCCGGAGACGGGGCTGGCGAGCGGGGTCACCTATATAGACGCGGCCAGCCGCGAACGGGTGACCGTCCCTGCGCGGCAGGTGGCGGTCGCCGCCTCGACCATCGAAAGCGTCCGCATCCTCTTGAACTCGCGGGGGGCGCGGCACCCGAACGGCCTCGGCAATTCCTCCGGCAATCTCGGGCGCTACCTGTCGGATCACCTGATGGTCTTCCGCGCCGGAACACTGCCCGAGATCGAGGGCATGGGCGAAAGCCATGACGCTTACGACTTCGGCCAGCAATCGGGCATCTATATCCCGTCCTTCCGCAACGTGGGCCGCGACGACGGAAAGGGCTTCCTGCGCGGCTATTCCATGCTGGGGTCGGTCGGGCGGATCGAGCCGGGCTGGTTCTTCATGGCGATCGGCGAGGTGTTGCCGCGTGCCGAGAACCGGGTCGAGATCGATCCGTCGAAGCGCGACGCCTGGGGCATTCCGGTGGCGAAGGTGACGCTGAGGCATTCAGAGAACGAACGCGCCATGATCCGCGACATGAATGAAAGCCTGAAAGAGGTGTCGCAGACCTTCGGCCTGCCCGACGACCTTCTGGGCAAGGAAGGCCTGATCTCCAAACTCGCCTACAAGATCGCGGGGCCGCTGGTCTACACGCCCGAAGGCGCGCTGATCCCCGGTTCCTCGATCCATGAGACCGGCGGTGCCTGCATGGGCGACGACGCGAGGCGCCATGTCACCGACCGCGACAACCGGCTTTACGATGCGCCGAATGTCTTCGTGACCGACTCAGCCGCCTTTCCGACAAATCCGTTTCACAACCCCGGATTGACTATCATGGCGCTCTCTGCACGCGCAGGTGAAACGGCCGCCTCCGCGCTGCGGAAGTGACCTGTTCTCAAAACCGGAAATTGGCGCAACTCATGCAGACGAAGCGCACATCTTGATGAGATTGTCTGCATTTTCGCAACATATGCCACAGTTCTGACAATCCAGGGTCCACCTTCCGGCACAATCTGCTACGTTGAACGCGGGAATAATGGTGGGTCAGGCTTGCGGTTTCCTGTGGGTGGAGACGGCACCTGCGTTTGGAGGTGTGCAATGAAATGGTTGGGTGGGTTTTCGCTATTGGCGCTGGCTTCGGCTGGTGTGGTTGGTATGGGCGGCGTCCTCTCGGGGACGCCGGTTTCGGCCAAGACAGGTTTGATCGTGCCGGAGGATGTCTACCGGCTTTGTGAGCGGCGTCAGTTCAAGCGCTCCGAAATCCGGGCGATACAGAAGCGCCCCGATTACGCGATGATCCTGCGCTATACGGCGGATCAATGCGGTGGCGTTGCGGCGGTGCTGAGCGAGGGCGCAACGGCAACGCTCCGGGGTGCAGGCAGCACGGGCGCGGAGGTTTCGCGCGGCAGCGCCGCCCTTGGCAGCGCGGCGGAGTGCACGCCCGGACTGGGACTCGAGAATTCCTGCGATCCGATTTGTGAACGGACGAAATTCACGACGCGCGAAATCTCGCGTCTTCAGCGCCGCAAGGATTTTCCGACGATCCTCGAATACTCGCTGCAAAACTGTCCGGCTGTGGCGGCGGTCCTGACGGATACGGCGACAGCGACCCTCCCCGGCGGGGGCGATGATCGTGGTGACGGCGGCAGCGGCGGCGGAACTGGCGGCGGCGGTGGCGGAACTGGCGGCGGCGGCGGTGGCGGACTGGCGGTGGCGGAACTGGCGGTGGCGGCGGAACCGGCGGCGGTGGCGGCGGTGACTCTGGCGGTGGCGGCGGAACCGGCGGCGGTGGCGGCGGTGACTCTGGCGGTGGCGGCGGTGGCGGCGGTGACTCTGGCGGCGGCGGCGGAACCGGCGGCGGCGGCGGTGGCCTGGCGGCGGCGGTGACTCTGGCGGCGGCGGCGGCGGTAGTGACGCTGGCGGCGGTGGCGGAACCGGTGGCGATCGGCCTCGGGAACCGAACAGGAACACTGATCCTGCCGGTTGGCAGGGTTGGCGTGACAGCTACGGCCCGGGCAGCGGCTGGAACGGCGGAAACTGACCGTTTCATCATGACCCTTCGGGCATCCTCTTGCCCGGAGGCGATGATGTGAGGATTGCCGGTATCTTTGTGACGGCGCGGGGGCGATCAGGTCGCCTGATCGTCAGGACGATCTTCGGCCAGGGCCTCAGGCCTTGGCCGAAAAGATTCCACCTGCGAAGATCGCGTTCCAGCGCGATGGGGATGCCGGGTCCTGCATCTTCAAGAAGCTGTAGCCCGTCGCGCGCCAGGGTTTGATCGTGCCTACGAGACTATCGAGCACGTAGTCGCCGGAGGCCGTGCGCAGAACCAGAACAGCATGGCTGCCGCGATTGCGGTCGAGAACTGTCGCGATCAGCAGACGATCGGGGGCAACGCCCTGCGACATCAACGCTTTTTTCTTCATAAGCACGACGTCTTCACAATCGCCGCCGCGCGCCGTGGGCAGCGCCCAACGTTCCTCGACGCCATATTGGGCGAGGTCGGAGACGGGACGCGTCTGGCGGTTCACGGCGCTGTTCACGGCCCGCGCGGTCCGCATCGCCTGCGCGTCAGACATGTTCAGGTGGCCGAGCCGGGCACAGGCCCAGCCATAGTGTGAACAGAGGCCTGCCGATCCCGAAGGCGCGGCGATGGACTGTCGGGCCTTGAGGAAATCCGGCAACTGGCCAGCGCTCGCAACACTCGCCGGTACCAGCGCGATCAGCGCAGCGATAGCGAGAATGCGCAGCTTGGCACGGGCCTTTTTCGGCCCCATAGGCGGAATGGACAACATTGGCAGCACTCTGGTCGGTTTCTAATGCCAGAACGCCAGAGTGCAGTGGTGATTCTTTGCCGGGAATACGGCGAGAATGTGGAATGTTTCGCTAAACGCAGGGTTGAGCGGTATGTTGCCGAGCGTCTATCCCCGGCCTTTCCAAGGCACCAGCCAGTTCTCGGCCATACGCATCAGGATGTCGATTCCATAGCCGATGACGCCGATCAGGATGATCCCCATGACCACGATATCGGTCAGCTGAAACTTCGAGGCCGCGATGATCATCATGCCTGCGCCCTTTTGCGCGGCGACAAGCTCGGCCGCGACGACCGTGCCCCAGCAGACCCCCATCGCCACCCGTGCGCCGGTGAAGATGTCAGGCAGCGAGTTCGGGACGATGACGTGCCGCATGATCTGCCATTTCGAGGCGCCCAGCGAATAGGCGGCGTGGATCTTGGCGATGTTCACGCCCGAGACGCCCGCCCTCGCGGCAATGGTCATGATCCAGAGCGCGGCGAGGAAGAGAAGGACGATCTTTCCCGTCTCCCAGATCCCGAACCAGATGATGACGAGAGGGATGAGCGCCAGCGGCGGCACCGGCCGCATGAATTCGACGATCGGGTCGAACCATCCACGGAACCAGTTCGACAGGCCCATCGCATAGCCCAAGGGAATCCCGACGATTGAGCCGAGAACAAAACCCAGGAGGACCCGCGTCAAGGACGCGCCGAGGTGACCCCAGAGCGAGGTGTTCTGATAGCCGTTGTTTGCGATCTCGACAAAGCGCGAAGCCACAGCCTCGGGCGACGGCAGCCAGATCGGCTCCATCTGCCAGCCCTTGGCTGGCTCGAAGTTGAGCGATCCTTTGCTGGTCAGTGTCAGCTTGCCGTTCGCCGCGCTCACCGAGCTGTCCGGCGCCACAGGTTTCCCGTCAATGGCGATGATCTGGTAGGCAGGATCGCTCCCGCCTTCATCATTGGCGGCAGGTTTGATCAGGACGCTGCGCCAGGCCTGCACGACGGCCGCATCATCCTTGGCAAAGCCGCTGCCGCCGCCCGCCTCGGGAGTGTCCGGCTTGGCGTTCACCGGATAGACCTGGATATGGACAGTCGCATCGCTGGTTTCCCCCGCAGCGTTCTGCGCCGTGTAGGTGAATGAGGTATCGCCCTGAAACGGGCCGGGCACGTGCAGGGGAACGAGCTTGGAGCCGGTGAAGGCCCCCCAGATAAGAAAGATCGCAAGGACCGAAATGACCGAGGCCACGCGATCCGGCGCAATCGCGCTTTCATCGCCGAAGGTGACGGTCTTGAGGCTGGTAAAATCATGCCGAGCTTCACGCCGCGCGCGGATGAGACGGACAATCACATAGGAACTCACGAAAAGCGCCAGGTAGAAGATCAGGACGGTCATGCCGGTGCCCTCTCGCCGCGTCCCATGATTTCCTCTTCCATGCCCCAGATCATCGACAGTATCTCTTCGCGCCGTTCGGCGAAGCCTTCGGATTTCTTCACCAGCCGCAGATCCTGACCGACACCGCGTTCGGCGAAGGGCAGGCGGTATTCCTTGAAGATGCGCCCCGGGCGCGGGGCCATGACGATCAGCCTTTCGCCCAGAAGCAACGCCTCTTCGACCGAATGGGTGATGAGGACCACGGTCTTGCCCGTCTCTTTCCAGAGCTTAAGGACGAGGCCTTGCATCTTTTCCCGCGTCAGCGCGTCGAGCGCGCCCAAGGGTTCGTCCATCAGGATCACATCGGGGTCGTTGGCAAGGCAGCGGGCGAGTGCGACGCGCTGCTGCATGCCGCCGGAAAGCTCGTAGACGGCCTTTTCCTTGAAGTCCTGCAAGCCGACGACATCCAGAAGGTGATCCGTGATCTTGTCGCGCTCAGCGGCCGGCATCCCCTTCATCCGGGGTCCGAAATCGACGTTCTTGCGCACGCTCATCCATTCGAACAGGGCACCTTGCTGAAACACCATGCCACGTTCGGCATCCGGGCCTTTCACGGTGTGTCCGTTCAGGACGACCTTGCCCTCGGACGGCGCCAGAAAGCCTGCGAGAATGTTCAGAAGCGTGGTCTTGCCGCAGCCCGAGGGGCCAAGCACAGACAGAAGCTCTCCATCCTTCAGTTCCAGCGACACGTTCTTGAGTGCCTGAACGGCCGCGCCGTTGGGCAGGTCGAAGCGCATCGAGATGTTGTCGATGATGAGTCCGGTCATGGCCCTCTGGTCCCGTGTATGGATCGGCGGCCCGGACGCGTCCGGGCCGCGCGGGATGATCTAGAGGATCACATGCCTTTCGCGGCCGCCAGCGGGCCGGTATTCACGGCACCCTCATAGCTGTCGAGCGCCGACGGGATCGAGCCTGCATCGACGAAGACCTCGGCGACGCCCTTCATGAACTCCTGCGCGCCGCCGCCGAGCCATTTCTCGGAAAGCTGGTCGTCAATCGAGGGGAAGAAGAATGTCGCCATGGTGTCCTTGGTCGCGGCCTCGTCCATGCCGGCGTCCTTGGCGATGACCGGCAGCATTTCGGCCTGCTTCGATCCTTCGTTCCACATGGCGTTGGCGTCCGCCGTCACCTTCAGGAACTTGGCCGCGAGGTCCGGGTTCTCCGCCACGAAGCTGGCAGGGGCAGAGGTCACGTCGAAGACGAGGATGCCGAGTTCTTCCTTTTCGGCGCCGGTCAGCAGAATGTTGCCGTGTTCCTTCATCCGGCGCAGCGCGCCGCCCCAGCCGCAGACCATGTCGAGCGACCCTTGCGCGAAGGCGGCAGCACCGTCGGGCGGGGCCATGTCGACAATGTCCATGGTGGAGGTATCGACGCCGAAATGCTCCATCTGCTTGAGGAAGCCGTAATGCGCGGCAGTTCCGATCGGAACGGCGACCTTCTTGCCCTCAAGCTCCTTCGCGTTGTTCTTGTCGATCTCCAGATCGGTCCGCACGACGCAGTTGTCGTTGTCGGAGTAGGAGATAGCCACATCGAGCGCCTGAAGGTCCTGGCCCGCGCTCGTCGCCACCACGAAGGGCGGCACGCCCTGGCTGACCGAGAGCTGTACGTCGCCCGAAGCCATCGCCGCCGACATCGCGGTGCCGGTGTCGAAGCTCCGCCAGTTGATCTTGACCCCCATTTCCTTTTCATAGGTGCCTTGGACCTTCGCGTATTCGAACGGCATCGGCCATTCGAGGAAGTAGCCCACGGTGATCTCGTCCAGCGCCATAGCCGCCTGACCGCCGGCCAAGAAGGCCAGCGCCGCGACGGTGGAGGTCAGCATCGTCTTCTTCATATCGTTCTCCCTGTTCCGCAAGGATCGTAAACCGCCCTGCTTGCGCGCCACTATGGTGCGGCTTTACTTTGGGTCATAGGACCAGATTACGCAAGCGGCATAGGGCCAGATTTCGTGCTATGCGCCGCTGCCACGTTTCTGTGTTCGCATCCTGCTGGACTGAGAGGACAACATGATCTGGACATACGGTGTGGAAGGGTTTCATGATGACCTCTGAAAAGCCCGATGCCGGTTACGCCGGTCGCTCGGGTGCGAGTCCCGGAAAGGCAAGACACATGGACAGCACACGCTATTCGAACGACATTTCCGAAGTGGTCGAGGCCGACCGCGCCCATCTCTGGCATCATCTGATCCAGCACAAGCCCTTCGAGACGACCGATCCGCGGATCATCGTCGAAGGCAAGGGGATGCGGGTCTGGGATGCGCGCGGGCAAAGAGCATCTCGATGCGGTGTCGGGCGGGGTCTGGACGGTCAATGTCGGCTATGGCCGCGAGTCGATCGCCAAGGCGGTCTACGACCAGCTGGTGAAGATGAACTATTTCGCGAATTCGGCGGGCTCGATCCCCGGTTCGATCTTCGCCAAGCATACTGATCGAGAAGATGCCGGGCATGAGCCGGGTCTACTACACCAACTCGGGTTCCGAGGCGAACGAGAAGGCCTTCAAGATGATCCGCCAGATCGCGCACAAGCGCTATGGCGGCAAGAAGCACAAGATCCTGTACCGCGAGCGCGACTATCACGGCGCCACCATCGCGGACGATGTCGGCGGGCGGCCAGGATGAGCGCAACGCGCAGTACGGCCCCTTCGCGCCGGGTTTCGTGCGGGTGCCGCATTGCCTGGAATACCGCAAGCAGTGGGACGTCGGCGAGAATTACGGCGAACGCGCGGCCGATGCGATCGAGGAGGTGATCCTGCGCGAAGGCCCCGATACCGTGGGCGCGCTCTGCCTTGAGCCGGTGACGGCGGGCGGCGGCGTCATCGTGCCGCCCGAGGGCTATTGGGAGCGGGTGCAGGAGATCTGCAAGAAGTACGAGATCCTGCTGCATATCGACGAGGTCGTCTGCGGCGTCGGCCGCACCGGCACCTGGTTCGGCTATCAGCATTACGGCATCAAGCCGGATTTCGTGACCATGGCCAAGGGCGTGGCCTCGGGCTATGCCGCGATCGCCTGCTGCGTCACGACCGAGGCGGTCTTCGAGATGTTCAAGGACGACGCCTCGGACCCGATGAACTATTTCCGCGACATCTCCACCTTCGGCGGCTGCACGGCTGGCCCGGCGGCGGCGATCGAGAACATGCGGATCATCGAGGATGAGGGGCTTCTGGCCAACACCGTGAAGATGGGCGAGCGGGTGATGAACAACCTCCGCGCGCTGATGGAGAAGCACCGGGTGATCGGCGACGTGCGCGGCAAGGGCCTGTTCTGCGGTGCGGAACTGGTGGCGGACCGCCAGACCAAGGAGCCGGTGGAGGAGAAGAAGGTTCAGGCCGTGGTCGCCGACTGCATGGCGCAGGGCGTCATCATCGGCGCGACCAACCGCTCGGTGCCGGGGTTCAACAACACGCTCTGCCTGTCGCCCGCGCTGATCGCGACGGCGGACGACATCGACGAGATCACCGGCGCCATCGACAAGGCGCTGACACGGGTCTTTTCCTGATCAGGGTTTCGCCCGCTGGCGCGGGCGATCCGCCGGGGAGGCGCTGCCTCCCCGGACCCCTCCGGAGTATTTTTGCCAAGAAGAAGGGGCAGCCGCGGCTTGACGGCGGCGCCCGTTTCGCGCTTCTTGGCCTTAGGTCCAGTCCGGGGCTGCCATAAGGCCAGCGATGTCGATCCCCGCCGAAGCCTTCTTCCTGACGCCCGGGTTCAACGGCACCTTGCAGCAGGAGATTCAGCAGATGGTGGCCGAGGGCATCCTGCGCGGCCGCTTCCGCGCGGGCGAGAAGATGCCGTCGAGCCGCGGGCTTGCCCATCATCTCGGCGTCAGCCGGATCACGGTGACGCTGGCCTATACAGAGCTTGTCTCGGGCGATTACCTGACCGCGCAAGGGGCGGTCGGGCTACTACGTCTCGGACACCGCGCCGCGCCCGCCCGCTCTTCCGCCGGTCGATGCGCCGCGCCGCGACAGCGTCGACTGGGACCGGATGATCGGCGCGGAGATTTTCGCGCCACGAACTGCCGCGAAGCCGCAGGACTGGCACAGCTATCCCTATCCCTTCATCTACGGCCAGGCCGATGCGAGCGCTTTTCGATCACCAGAACTGGCGGCAATGCGCCTTGCGCGCCCTCGGGCGGCGCGATTTCGAGGTGCTGACCGACGATTTCTACGAGCGCGACGATCCGATGCTGATCGAATATATCGTCCGCAACATCCTGCCCCGGCGCGGCATCACGGCGCGCCCGGAGGAGGTTCTCTTGACGATGGGGGCGCAGAACGCGCTTTGGCTGGCGGCGCAGGTGCTGACGGGGCCGGGCGCGCGCGGTCGCGGTGGAAAACCCCTGCTATCCTGGCCTGCGCGCGATCCTGGGGCAGCTTGGCGCGCGAGGTTCTGTCCGGTCGACGTGGACGAGGACGGGCTGCCGCCCGACGCGGTGCCCAAGGATGTACGCGGTCGGTTTTCACCACGGCGAGCCATCATTGCCCGACCAATGCGACGATGCCGGTCGAGCGCCGCGCTGGCGCTTCTGGACCGCGCGGCGGAGGAGGATTTCCTGATCGTCGAGGACGATTACGAATTCGAGATGTCGTTCCTGAAGCCCGCCGCGCCGGCGCTGAAGTCGCTCGACCGCGAGGGGCGGGTGATCTATGCGGGGTCGTTTTCGAAGTCGCTCTTCCCGGGCCTGCGGCTTGGCTATCTCGTCGCCTCCGAAGCCTTCATCCGCGAGGCGCGGGCGCTGCGCGCCGCGATGCTGCGCCATCCGCCGGGGCATATCCAGCGCACGTTGGCCTATTTCCTGTCGCTCGGCCATTACGATGCGCTCGTCAACCGGCTCAATCAGGCCTACAAGCGGCGCAGGACGGTGATGGACGACGCGATCAATGCCGAGGGGCTGGAGATCGCCGGGCGCGGCGCCTTCGGCGGGTCGAGTTTCTGGATGCGGGCGCCGGACGGCGGTCGATACCGGACCGGCTGGCGCTTGATCTTCAGGGCGAAGGGCGTGCTGATCGAACCGGGGCGCATCTTCTTCGACCCGGCAACCGCACCGCGCAACTACTACCGGCTGGCCTATTCGTCGATCGCCCAGACGCGCATCCCGGACGGCATCGCCCATATCGCCGAGGCGATCCGCCGGGCTGGACCTAAGAGGCCATAGAAACTGGCCCTAAGAGTGCTGCGCGCCGGACGACGTAGAAGACTGTGCGAGACAAATGAGCCGAGGGAGGCCGACCATGAAAATGACCACCGAAGAGGCCTTCGTCAAAGTGCTGCAGCGGCATGGCATCGAACATGCCTTCGGCATCATCGGCTCGGCCTTCATGCCGATCTCGGACTACTTCCCGCGCGCGGGCATCACCTTCTGGGACGTGGCGCATGAATGCAACGGCGGCTACATGGCCGACGGCTTCACCCGCACCACCGGCAAGATGGCGATGATCATCGCCCAGAACGGGCCCGGCATCACCAATTTCGTCACGGCGGTGAAGACCGCCTACTGGAACCACACGCCGATGCTGCTGGTGACGCCACAGGCGGCGAACAAGACCATCGGGCAGGGCGGTTTCCAGGAAGTGGAACAGATGGCCGCCTTCAAGGACATGGTCGCCTATCAGGAAGAGGTGCGCGACCCGTCCCGCATCGCCGAGGTGCTGAACCGCGTGATCACCAAGGGCAAGCGGCTGTCGGCGCCGGTGCAGATCAACGTGCCGCGCGACTACTGGACGCAGGTGATCGACATCGAACTGCCCGCCATCGTCGATTTCGAACGTCCCGCGGGCGGCGACGAGGCGATCGCCGAGGCGGCGAAGCTGCTGTCCGGGGCGAAGTTCCCGGTGATCCTGAACGGCGCAGGCGTGGTTCTCGGCGGCGCGATCCCGGCGCTCGCAGGCGCTGGCCGAACGGCTCGATGCGCCGGTGTGCTGCAACTACCAGCACAACGACGCCTTCCCCGGCTCGCATCCGCTTTTCGCCGGGCCGCTTGGCTACAACGGCTCGAAGGCGGCGATGGAGCTGATCTCGAAGGCCGATGTGGTGCTGGCGCTCGGCACGCGGCTCAACCCGTTCTCGACGCTGCCGGGCTACGGGATCGACTACTGGCCGCAAGACGGCGAAGCTCATCCAGGTCGACATCAATCCCGACCGGATCGGGCTGACGAAGCCGGTCGCCGTCGGCATCGTCGGCGATGCGAAGCAGGTGGCCGAAAGCATCCTCGCGCAGCTTGGCGATCACGCCGGCGATGCCGGGCGGGCAGAGCGCAAGGCGCTGATCGCAAAGACGAAATCGGCCTGGGCGCAGGAACTGACCTCGATGGATCACGAGCAGGACGATCCCGGCACCAGCTGGAACGACCGCGCGCGGAAGGCCAAGCCCGACTGGATGTCAGCCCGCGCATGGCGTGGCGCGCGATCCAGTCCGCGCTGCCGAAGGAGGCGATCATCTCCTCCGACATCGGCAACAACTGCGCCATCGGCAATGCCTATCCGTCGTTCGAGGAGGGCCGCAAATACCTCGCCCCCGGCCTCTTCGGCCCCTGCGGCTATGGCTTCCCGTCCATCGTCGGCGCCAAGATCGGCAACCCGGATATGCCGGTCGTGGGTTTCGCCGGCGACGGCGCCTTCGGCATCTCGATGAACGAGATGGTGGCGATCGGGCGCAAGGAATGGCCGGCGATCACGATGGTGATCTTCCGCAACTACCAGTGGGGCGCGGAAAAGCGCAACACGACGCTCTGGTATGCCGACAACTTCGTCGGCACCGAGTTGAATGAGGGCGTCGTCCTACGCCGGAATCGCCAAGGCCTGCGGCCTGAAGGGCGTGCAGGCGCGGACGATGGAGGAACTGACCGCCGCGCTCGATCAGGCGCTGAAGGACCAGAAGGCCGGCAAGACCACCTTCATCGAGGCGCTCATCAACCAGGAACTGGGCGAGCCTTTCCGCCGCGACGCGATGAAGAAGCCGGTCGAGGTCGCCGGCATCGACCCCGCCGACATGCGGCCGCAGAAAGGCGCGTGATGGCGCTGCCCTTCGGCCTTTCGCCGGGGGTGGCGGTCTTTCTTCTGGCGGCGGTTCTTGCCGCCGCGATGATCCGGGGGTTTTCCGGCTTCGGCTTTTCCGCGATTGTCGTCGCGACGACGGGTCTGGTGAGTGATCCGCTCAACGCCGTGGCGGTGGTTCTCTTGTGCGAGGTGGTGATGACGCTTCAGGCGGCGCGCGGCATCGCGGGACATATAGACTGGCGGCGCGTCGGTCTTCTGCTTGCGGGTGCGGCCATAGGGGTGCCTCTTGGCGTTCACGGCCTGATTGCCATCGGCGTCGATGCCGCACGGGTGGCGATTTCGCTCTTCATCCTTTTCATGTGCGGCGTCCTCCTTGCCGGATGGCATCTCGGGCGCGAGGTCCGGGGTTGGCCCAATGCGGCGATGGGAGTCGCCTCGGGCGTCGCGAACGGTGCCGCGATGGCGGGGCTGCCGGTCGCGGCCTTCTTTTCGGCCCAACCCATTCCGCCACGGGTCTTCCGCGCCACGCTGATCGCCTATTTTGCGGTGCTGGATCTCTTCTCGCTGCCGGTTCTCTGGCAGGCCGGGCTGATTTCCCGCGATACCTTCCTAGCGCTCGCCTTTGCGCTGCCCGCGCTTCTGATCGGCAATCATTTCGGCAATCACCGCTTCAGCAAGTCAGCGCCGCAGAATTTCCGCCGCCTCGCCATCGCGCTGCTGGCGGTTCTCGCGGTTCTTGGCCTTGCAAGGTCGGTCTTCTGATAGGTGTCATGGTTATGAAAGATGATACCAAGCGGCAACGAACGCCACAGCAAGACCGGAGCAGAGCTTTGACGAAAGACCCCTTTCCCTTCCTGTCCGCGCAAAAGCCAGAATGCCCCGCGCGGCTTCTCGACCAGGCGCGGCGCCACAGGCCGCCGCGTGTCGCGGTCGTCAATGCGGGGGCGCCGCATCCGTTGGAGGGTGCCCGCGAGGCGGCGGAGATGGGATTGGCCGAACCGATCCTGATCGGCGACCGCGCGAAGATCGCCGCCACTGCCGAACAGATCGGCTGGGATATCGGCGGCCTCCGCGTCATCCATGCGCCGCGCGACACCGCTGCCCCCGAAGCCGCCCGCATGGCGCGAGAGGGCGAGGCGGACGCGATCATGAAGGGGCAGATTCACTCGACCACCTTCCTCAAGGCGCTGCTGCCCTCGGCGGCGGGGCTGCGCGACCGTGACGCGCGGTGCGGCCATGTGTTTCACATCACCGTCGCGGGCTCGGACCGGCCGCTCCTCCTGACCGATGCGGCGTTGAACGTGGACCCGGATATGGCGATCCGGCAGATTTGCCTGACCCATGCGGTGCGGCTCGCCCAACGTCTCGGAATCGCGCGGCCGAAAGCAGGGCTTCTCGCGCCGTCGGAGGATGTCAGCCCCTCGATCCCGACGACCGAGGAATCCGCCGCCATCGCCCGATGGGCGAAGACGGCGCTGCCCGACGCCATTGTCGAAGGGCCGATGGCGCTTGACCTCATCTTCTCAGCCGAGGCCGCGGTGGCGAAGAACTACGCCACACAGGTCTCTGGCGACGCGGACATCATGGTCGCGCCGAACATCACCAGCGGTAATGCGGTCTTCAAGCTGATGGTGCTTGGCATGGGCGCCTGCGCCGGCGGCCTTGTCATGGGCGCGAAGGTGCCGCTCCTGCTGACCTCACGCTCGCAGGAGGCGGCGGCGCGGATCGCCTCGGTCGCGCTCGGCGCCATCGTCGCGGGGACAAGATGATATTTGTCGTCAACGCCGGGTCGTCCTCGATCAAGGCCGCGCTCTTCGGTGAGGCGGCCGGGCCGGTTCTGTCCGGCGCCGTGACCGAAATCGGCGGAGCTTCGCATCTGGTCGTGGGGGGCATCAGCAAGGACGCGCCGGCGCCGGATCATGAGGCCGCGCTGGCGCTCCTGATCCAGGGTTTCGCCGATGCGGGCTATCCGCTGGCACGTCTTCAGGCGGCGGGACACCGGGTGGTGCATGGCGGCCGGGGCCTGACTGCGCCTGCCCTCGTGACGGAAGACGTTCTGGCGCGGATTGAAGCGGCTGTCCCGCTCGCGCCGCTTCACAACCCGCATAACCTTTCGGCCATTCATGCGCTTGCCCGGCTCGCCCCCAGCCTGCCGCAAGTCGCCTGTTTCGACACCGCCTTTCATGCGTCCAACCCCGAGGTGGCGCTGCGCTACGCCCTGCCCGCCGCCGAGGAGGCACGCGGGATCAGGCGCTACGGCTTCCACGGGATTTCCTACGCAAGCCTCACGCGCCGCCTGCCGGAGATGCTGGGCGCTTTGCCCGACCGGGTGCTGGCGCTCCATCTCGGCAACGGGGCGTCGCTGTGCGCGATCCGCACGGGGCGGTCTGTCGCCACGACGATGGGCTATTCGCCGCTTGATGGGCTCACGATGGGGACGCGGACGGGGGCCATCGACGGCAACGCGGTGCTGCGGCTGGCCGCCTTGCACGGCATCGACGGCGCGTCCCGCATCCTCAACCACGAAAGCGGACTTCTGGGTCTTGGCGGTCATTCCGACATGCGGGCGCTCCACGCGGCGGGGACGGCGGAAGCGCGCTTTGCCCTCGACCATTTCGCCTATTGGGCAGTGCGCCATGCAGGCTCCATGATCGCCGCGATGGGCGGGCTCGACTGCGTCGCCTTCACGGGCGGCATCGGCGAGAACGACGCGGAGATGCGCGCCGCGATCTGCCGCGGACTGGCTTTCCTGGGCGTCGCGATCGATGCCGAGGCGAATGGCAGCGGCGCGGACCGTCTCGATGCGGGCGGACCGCCGGTCGTCATCGTTCCTGCCGCGGAAGAGGCGGAGATCGCCCGTGACACCAAGTCGCTGATCAGCGGCACCGGTTGCGGAACATAGGTCTTGCATTTCGATCCGCAAGGCGGAGAGCGTTTCGCAAAAGGGCAGGGGGAAAGAACAATGGGCTACGAGCAGCCGAAACTCGACACATCGCCCAAGGTCTCGGACGAGGTGCGCAAGACCACCTGCTACATGTGCGCCTGCCGCTGCGGGATCAACGTCCATCTGAAATCCGGCAAGGTCAGCTATATCGAGGGCAACCGCGACCATCCCGTGAACAAGGGTGTCCTTTGCGCCAAGGGGGCGTCCGGCATCATGCAGGTGACGGCCCCCTCGCGGCTGCGGGCGCCGCTGAAGCGGGTCGGCCCACGCGGGTCGGGCGCGTTCGAGGAGATTTCCTGGGACGAGGCGTTGGACATTGCGGTTTCGTGGCTGAAACCCCTGCGCGAAAGCGCGCCCGAAAAGCTCGCCTTCTTCACCGGCCGCGATCAGTCGCAGTCGTTCACAAGCTACTGGGCACAGGGCTTCGGCACGCCGAACTATGCCGCGCATGGCGGCTTCTGTTCGGTCAACATGGCCGCTGGCGGCATCTATACAATGGGTGGAGCGTTCTGGGAGTTCGGTCAGCCGGATTGGGACCGCGCGAAGCTTTTCCTGCTGTTCGGCGTGGCGGAGGATCACGACAGCAATCCGATCAAGATCGGCATCGGCAAGCTGAAGGCGCGGGGCAGCCGCATCATCGGCGTGAACCCGATCCGGTCGGGATACAACGGTGTCGCCGACGACTGGTACGGCATCACGCCCGGCACCGATGGTCTGCTGATCCTGTCATTGGTCCATGAACTTCTGACGGCCGGGAAGATCGACCTCGACTACCTTGCTCGTTGGACCAACGCACCCTGTCTCGTGGATGAGGCCGAGGGGCCGGGGAAGGGGCTCTTGCTGCGGGACGATGACGGCAAGCTGATGGTGATCGACCGGGCGACGGGCAAGCCCGCACCCTTCGACAGAAAAGGCGTGCGTCCCGACCTTGGCGCGACCCACGATGGTTGCCGCACGGTCTTCCAACATCTCGCCGAGCGATATCTGTCACCGGACTACGCGCCCGAGGCGGTCGCCGAGCGCACCGGCATTGCCGCAGACCGCATCAAGGGCCTCGCGTCCGAGATCGCCCATGCCGCCTTCGACACGCCGGTGGTGATCGACCAGGCCTGGACCGACTTTCGGGGCGAGCGGCACGAGAAGATGGTGGGCCGCCCCGTCGCGATGCATGCGATGCGCGGTATCTCGGCCCATTCCAACGGCTTCCAGACGGCCCGCGCGCTGCACCTTCTGCAAATCCTGATCGGCTCGGTGGAAACCCCCGGCGGCTTCCGCTTCAAGCCACCCTATCCCAAACCGCCCGAGGCGCATCCGACGCCGCATTGCGACTGCGTGCCGGGAAAGCCGCTTGGCGGGCCGCATCTCGGCTTTCGTGCAGGGCCCGCAGCATCTGGCGTTGAAGGAGGACGGAAGCCCGGCCCGGATCGACAAGGCCTTCACCTGGGAAAACCCGCTGTCGGCGCATGGGCTGATGCATATGGTCATCCCGAATGCCCATGCCGGCGATCCCTACCGGATCGACACGCTCTTCCTCTACATGGCGAACATGTCGTGGAATTCGTCGATGAACACGGCGTCGGTCATGGAGATGCTGACCGACAAGGACGCGGACGGCGACTACAAGATCCCGCGCATCATCTATTCCGATGCCTATGCCTCCGAGATGGTGGCCTATGCCGACCTGATCCTGCCCGACACGACCTATCTGGAGCGGCACGACTGCATTTCGCTTCTCGACCGTCCGATCTCCGAGGCGGAGGCGGCGGCGGATGCGATCCGCTGGCCGGTGGTGGAGCCGGATCGCGATGTCCGGGGCTTCCAGTCGGTGCTGGTCGATCTGGCCAGTCGCCTGAAACTACCGGGTTTCGTGGATGAGGAAGGTCGCGCAAAGTACCGGGATTACGCGGATTACATGGTCAGCCATGAACGCCGCCCCGGCGTTGGCCCGCTGATGGGCTGGCGCGGGAACGGTGAGACCAATGGGCGCGGCGCGCCGAACCCCGATCAACTCGACCGCTACATTGCGAATGGCGGGTTCTGTATCGAACATGTCCCCGGACGATGCGACGTTCTTCAAGCCGTGGAATGCGGCCTATCAGGATTGGGCCGTCAGTCTTGGATTTTACGACAAACCGCAGCCCTATCTCTTCTCGCTCTGGTCCGAACCTTTGCAGCGGTTCCGCCTCGCCGCCGAAGGCCACGGAGACCGTCAGCCGCCCGAGCATCTGCGGGCTCGTCTGAAGGCGACGATGGACCCTCTGCCGATCTGGTATGAGCCTTTCGGCGAAAGCGCGGGGGCGGAGTATCCGCATCCACGCGCTGACCCAGCGGCCGATGGCGATGTATCACAGCTGGGGGTCGCAGAACGCCTGGCTGAGACAGATCCACGGGACGAACCCGCTCTACCTGCCGACGAAGCTCTGGCAGCGGCATGGGTTTCGAGGATGGCGACTGGGCGCGCGTGACTTCGCCCACGGGCGAGATCACGGTGCCGGTCGCACATATGGCGGCGCTCAACGAGAACACGATCTGGACCTGGAACGCGATCGGCAAGCGCAAGGGCGCATGGGCGCTTGACCCGGATGCGCCGGAGGCGACGAAAGGGTTTCTTCTCAATCATTTGATCCACGAACTTCTCCCGCAAAAGGACGACGGGCTGCGCTGGTCGAACTCCGATCCGATCACCGGACAGGCGGCATGGTTCGACCTGCGCGTGAGGATCGAAAAGGTCGATCCGCCCGATGAGGCGCAACCGGCCTTCGGGCCGATGCCGTCGCCCGTTCCGACCGCCAAAAGGAACCGGCCATGACAGCATTGCCGCCACCCTCAACGAAGTAAAGCTCGGCCTCGTCATCGACCTGGACACCTGCGTCGGCTGCCACGCCTGCGTGACCGCCTGCAAGGGCTGGAACGATCAGGGCTACGGCGCGCCGCTTTCGGACATGGATGCTTATGGATCAGAGCCTTGCGGGACATTCCTCAACCGGGTTCACAGCTACGAAGTGCAAGACGCTGACCATCAATCACAAACCATCAACTTCCCGCGCTCATGCCTGCATTGCGACAACGCGCCCTGCGTGACGGTCTGCCCGACCGGCGCGAGCTACAAGCGCGCCGAGGACGGCATCGTTCTGGTCAATGAGGATGCCTGCATCGGCTGCGGCCTTTGCGCCTGGGCCTGCCCCTACGGCGCGCGCGAGATGGACGCCGAGGCCGGGGTGATGAAGAAATGCACCCTCTGCGTCGACCGTATCTACAACGAGAACCTGCCCGAGGTGGACCGGGAGCCCGCCTGTGTCCGCACCTGCCCGACCGGTGCGCGGCATTTCGGCGATCTCGGCGACCCCGACAGCGCGGTCAGCCGACTTGTCGCGGATCGTGGCGGCTATGATCTGATGCCTGAGATGGAGACTGCGCCGGTGAACAAATATCTGCCGCCCCGCAAGAAAGGGGCCGCGCCAGATGCACCGCTTGCACCCTTGCTGGATGTTCAGACGAGCGGCATCGCGGGATGGCTCGACCGGCTTCTGGAGAAGCTCTGATGCATCCCGCGCCCTCCGTCATCCTCTTCACCGTCTGTTCTGGCATGGGTTTCGGCCTGCTCGCCTTTCTCGGCCTCGGTGCCGCGCATCCGCTCGGGCTGACGGCGTTCCTGCTCTGGGGGCTCGGCTACGCTTTGTCGGTTGGCGGTCTTCTCGCCTCGACCTTCCACCTCGGCAATCCGCAACGGGCGCTTCGCGCGTTCAGCCAGTGGCGCACAAGTTGGCTCAGCCGCGAGGGCTGGACCTCGGTGCTGGCGCTCCTGATGCTGGCCCCGGTCGCGCTTTCCGCGATGCTTGGGATCGTGATGCCGCCGATGTTCGGCGCGGTTGGGGCCGCAATGGCGCTTCTGACGGTTCTCTGCACCGCGATGATCTATGCACAGCTACGCACCGTGCCGCGTTGGAACCACTGGATCACGCCGGTCCTGTTCATGCTTTTCGCGCTGACCGGCGGGGCGGCGCTGACTGGCCAGCCAGCGGTCGGGGCGATCTCGGCACTCCTTCTCGGGGCGGCACTCGTCTGGTCCTTTCGGCGCGGTGATGGTGCCTTTGCCGCGCGCGGCGCGACCATCGGCACGGCGACGGGGCTTGGTGCGCTTGGCGCGGTCCGGCAGTTCGCGCCGCCGCATACCGGCGGCAACTACCTGATGAAGGAGATGATCTACCACGTCGGGCGCAAGCATGTCCGCCGCCTTCGGATCATCGCGGTGCTCTGTGCGAGCGCTCATACCCGCCGCCCTCATGCTGTTCGTGCCGCCGATCCCGCCCGTGATGTGGGCCGCCGCGGCCATTCACCTGATCGGCGCGTTCGCTGCCCGCTGGCTCTTCTTCGCCGAGGCCGAGCATGTCGTGGGGCTCTACTACGACGCGCGATAGCGGGCCTAATTCGATATTCTGAAATCCGCGCTTCGATCTTCGGGAAGTCTCACCGCCACGCTTGCAGCAACGCCTGCGTCCATTGCTAGACTGCGGCCGGGACTTTTACCGGGATCGGCGGGACGCGCTTGGCTTCAGGGGATCACCGCGAATGTGTCGCCAAGCCAGGGCGCGACCTCTCTGGCCGGTCCGATCAGCCGCGTGTGCATGATGCTTCGCAGCATGCCGGCGATGTCGGTCGCAACCGGGATCGTGCCATCGGCCGGCGCGAAGAGCGAGATCGTGCGCGACATGGATGCAAGCGGCAGCGGATGCAGCGCCACCTGGTTCAGGAAAGCCCGCGCGCGCAGGAGTGCAAGCGGCGTCGTGATCGAAAACCCCATACCTGCCGCGACCAGCGCCATGATCGACTGATTGCTGTCGATCTCGATCCGCTCGGGCAGGGTGATGCGATGGCGGGCCAGATGCGCCTCGATCTGGCGCCCCATGAACTGCGCACGGTCGTAGCGCAGGAAGGGCAGCGCGGCGAGCGCCGCCATCTCGCCACCCTCGGGCAGCGCGAAGCCGCGCGGGACTGCCAGCACATACGGATCGCGCAGGAGCGGGTGTTCGACGGCGCCCTGCACGGCATCCTGCGGGGCGGCGGCGATGACGATGTCGAGCGTGCGTGCGGTCAAGAGCGCCGTGATCTCATGGCTCGGTCCGGTGGTCAGGCGAAAGCGGCAGTCGCGCAGGTTCTGCGCCAGCGCGAGGACAAGGTCGGGCGTGATCTCAACGTCGAAATCGTCGATCACCCCCAGCCGAAGATGCCCGATCTGGGAGATGTCCAGAACCGCAAGCTCTGCCTGCGCCTGACGGATTTGCGCAAGGGCGTCGCGGGCGCGCTTCAGGACGAGGCGCCCGGCAAGGGTCAGTTGCAGCGGCCGGTGCGCGCGGTCCAGAAGTTCGGCGCCAAGGGCCGCTTCCAGGTTGCTGATCTGCTGCGAGGCGGCGGGCAGGCTGAGCCCGAAGCGTCGCGCGCCATCGGCCAGTGTGCCCGACTGCGCAACCGCGTCAAAAAGCTCGAGCGCGCGCAGACTGACGCCCTTCGGCAACATCGGCATTTCGACCTCCGGGTCCGGGGCGGATTTCGAAAACGTGAACCTATCGAAGCCATCGGGTCAAGCCCCGGCACATCCAGCTAGCACAAAGGCATTCCACAATGGGCGCTGAGTTTCTGAAGAAGGCGAATGAACAGGCAGAAGCCGTGGAGGCAGAGCTGCGGGAACGTGTCGCAGCGATGCTGGCGCGGCTCAGGTCCGAGGGTGACGCCGCCGCTCTCGATTTCGCGCGGGAGCTTGATGGCTGGACAGGGCCGATCCTGGTGCCGGCGGACGAGATCGCGGCGGCGGGCGATAACCTGCCGGATCAGGTCAAGGATGACATCCGCTACGCCCACGAGAACATCGCCACCTTTGCCCGTGCCCAGCGCGCGAGCCTTTCGGAGACCGAGGTGGAACTTCGCCCCGGCCTTCGCGTGGGCCAGCGCCTGATCCCCATCGCGGCGGCGGGCGCCTATGTGCCGGGCGGGCGCTATTCGCACATCGCCTCTGCGCTGATGACGGTGACGACGGCGCGTGAAGCGGGTGTCGGGCATATCGCCGCCGCGTCGCCGCCCCGCAAGGGCGAGGGTATCCCCGCAGCGGTCCTTTATGCGTTGAGTGTGGCCGGGGCGGACAGCATCCTCGCACTTGGCGGCGTGCAGGCCATCGCGGCGCTCAGCTTTGGCCTTTTCGGGCTGCCCCGCGCCGATATCCTGATCGGTCCGGGCAACGCCTATGTCGCCGAGGCCAAGCGTCAGTTGTTCGGTGAGGTCGGTATCGACATGGTCGCGGGGCCGACGGACAGTCTTGTCGTTGCCGACGCCACCGCCGATCCCGAACTGGTCGCCTGGGATCTTGTCGGGCAGGCCGAGCATGGTCCAACCTCGCCGGTCTGGCTGGTGACGGATTGCGCTGAACTTGCTGCCCGTGTCGGCGACCGCATCCCCGAGCTGATTGCAACCCTGCCGGAGGCGAACCGCACCGCCGCCGATGCGGCCTGGTCGGGCCGGGGCGAGATCATCCTCTGCGACAGCCGCGAGGCGATGGCGGCCGAGGCCGACCGCATCGCGCCGGAGCATCTGCATGTGCAGGCCGCCGACCTTGACTGGTGGCGGGCGCGGCTTCGGTCCTACGGCTCGCTCTTTCTCGGGGCCGAGGCGACGGTGGCCTTCGGCGACAAGGCCTCGGGCACCAACCACGTCCTGCCGACTTCGGGTGCGGCGCGCTATACCGGGGGGCTGTCGGTCCTGAAATTCCTCAAGGCGGTGACCTGGCAGGAGGTCTCGCCCGAGGCCTTGCGCGACCTTGCCGCAGTCACGGCGCGGATTTCGCGCTATGAGGGGATGGAAGGCCATGCCAGAAGTGCGGATATTCGGCTGGAGAAATTCTTTCCGGGCGAGGAATTCCGGCTGAAGTAAGGGGACGCGATGCGGCTTGTCGGCATTCTGGGCGGCATGGGACCAGAGGCGACGGTGCTTCTGATGCAGAAGGTGATTGCGCGGCGCGCCGGGGGCGATGACGCGGACCATGTGCCGCTGCTCGTCCATCAGAACCCGCAGGTGCCAAGCCGGATCAAGGCGCTGATCGAAGGCACGGGCGAAAAACCCCGCGCCGGTTCTCGTCGACATGGCGCGGCGGCTGGAGATCGGGGGTGCGCAGGCGCTCGCCATGCCCTGCAACACCGCCCACGCCTATGCCGATGCGATCCGGGAGGCGGCGACGGTTCCGTTTCTCGACATGATCGCGCTCAGCGTTGCGCGGCTGTCGGGGCAGGGGCGGCGGATCGGGATGCTGGCCTCGCCCGCCGTGCGTTTGGCCAAGGTGTTCGACGCGGCTTTCGCGCGGGCCGGTCTGGTGGCGGTCTGGCCGGAGGAGGAAGGGCCGGTTCTGGATCTTATCCGCGCGGTAAAGGCGGGCCGGACAGGGGCGGCGGAGGTCAAGGCCCTGACCGATGCCGCGCGGGGGGTGATCGCGCAGGGCGCCGATCACGTCGCCATCGCCTGCACCGAATTATCGCTCCTCACGCCGCATCTGCCTGTTGATATTGGCTGGACCGATACGCTCGATTGTCTCGCCGATGCGATCATCGAATTTTCGCTCAACCGTGCGGAAAACGCCTCGGACAATTGATCTTTCGCGCCGTTGCCGGGAAAGTGGCGCCGACTCGGGCCGGGGTCCGGCCGCAACCCTTGAGAGGAGCCATGACCGTGAAAGCACTGCTGGTCGAGAAGGACGCCGAGGGCAAGACCCACGCCGCCGTGCAGGAGATCGACGAAAGCCGCCTGCCCGAATCCGAGGTGACGGTCGCCGTCGACTACTCCACGGTGAACTACAAGGACGGGCTTTGTATCGGGCCGGGCGGCGGGCTGGTGCGGAACTACCCGCATATCCCCGGCATCGACTTCGCCGGAACGGTCGAGGCATCCTCCGATCCGCGCTACAAGAAGGGCGACAAGGTCGTGCTGACCGGCTGGCGCGTGGGCGAGGCGCATTGGGGCGGCTATGCCCAGAAGGCGCGGGTGCGGGCGGATTGGCTGGTGCCGCTGCCGGATGGCCTGACGACGCGTCAAGCGATGGCGGTCGGGACGGCGGGGCTGACCGCGATGCTCGCCGTGATGGCGCTTGAGGATCACGGCCTGAAACCGGGGCATGGCCCGGTTCTGGTGACAGGTGCCGCGGGCGGTGTCGGGTCGGTCGCCGTGGCGATCCTCGCCAAGCTCGGCCACGAGGTCGCGGCCGTCACCGGGCGGCCTGAGCAGGCGGATTACCTCAAAAGCCTTGGCGCGACACAGATCGTCGCGCGGGAGGAACTGACCGAGGTCACGCGGAAGCCTCTGGAAGGCGAAATGTGGGCCGGATGCGTCGATGCCGTCGCCGGGGCCATGCTTGGCCGGCTCCTGAAACAGATGAAGTACGGCACCTCTGTCGCCGCTATCGGCCTTGCGGGCGGGGCCGCGATCGAAGGTGCGCTCATCACGCCCTTCATCCTGCGCGGCGTGAACCTGCTCGGTATCGACAGCGTGATGCAGCCCTATGACAACCGCCTGCGCGCCTGGAAACGGATCGCCAGGGACCTGCCGATGGACAGGCTTGAGGCTATGGTTGAGCCCGCGACCCTGGCCGATCTGCCCCGCCTCGGGGCCGCGATCCTGAAAGGACAGGTGCGGGGGCGGGTTGTCGTTGATGTGAATGCCTGATCGCGTTCGTGGTCGTGGAGGGGATGATGCTGGAAGGACGCTGCCATTGCGGCAAGGTGCACTGGACATTCGCGGGGATGCCGGAGGGTGCGACCGCCTGCAACTGCACGATCTGCCGGCGCTACGGTGTTCTCTGGATCTATGACCACGAGGACGAGCGCATCCGCGTCTCCGGTCCGACGACGGTTTATTCCTGGGGCCATCGTTCCATCGGATTTCACTTCTGCGCCGATTGCGGATGCATCGCCTACTGGCGCGCGCTGGAACCTGGCACGGACGGTCGGCGCCGGATCGCCGTGAATGCCCGGCTTTCCGAACCCGAGGCCGTGGCGGCCATACCGCTCGACCATTTCGACGGCCTGAATACCTTCGACGACCTGCCGCGCGACGGGAAATGCGTCGCGGATGTCTGGTTCTGAGCTGGTCGGTGCCGCATCGCCGGGCGCGTGACGCCACTGGCCCACGCGATGTCGCGAACCGAGTTGCGGGCGGGCACAGCTGAGCCCTAGGTTTTCGGGCATAGCGGACATCACTGAGGGTCCATCAATGAACCGTGGTGACGAGACATCGATGAGCCGAGAGTGGAACTATCATCCGACTCTGCCGCTGTCTGATCCGTCCGTCTTCAAGTGGCCGCCAGCACCGGGATATCTTGCCCGTTGGTTCCTCAGGAACTGGCTTTCGCTGAGCGAACGCGTGGCAATGGTGATCCTGGCGACCGCCGCATGGGCCTACGCCTATCCGTCGCTTGAAACGGCAAAGACCTTCGCCGTGGGGTGGGTGCTTCAGACCTGGGCGGTGAACATGGCACTCATGGTGGTCACCGCTGGTGGGTTGCATTGGTACTTCTACATGCGTCGCGGCCAGGGCAAGCGGCTGAAATTTGATCATCGCGATCAGGCGAAGGGAAACAGGCTGTGGAGCTTCGCCGATCAGGTGCATGACAACATGTTCTGGTCCTTGACGAGCGGCGTCGGCCAGCTGACGGCGTTTCAGGCCGTCACGATGTGGATGATGGCAAATGGCTATGCCCCAACGATAACCCTGACCGACCATCCGGTCTGGTTCGTGCTGGCACTCGTTCTGTTGCCTGTCTGGTCCGCGTTTCACTTCTATTGGGTGCACCGACTGTTGCACATGCCCTTTCTGTACAAGCGGGTCCATGCTCTCCATCATCGCAATGTGAATGTCGGCCCCTGGTCGGGCTTTTCGATGCATCCGATTGAACACTTCTTCTATCTTTCGACGCTCGCAGTTCACTGGATCGTGCCGAGCCATCCCGTTCACCTCATCTTCCACGTGATCTATGAGGGGCCGGGCGCGGCCATGACGCATACCGGCTACGAGGATCTGTTGATCAGGGACAAACGCCGCCTCGCTTTGGGTACGTTCTATCACCAGCTCCATCACCGCTATTACGAATGCAACTATGGCAATCAGGAAATGCCGTGGGACCGTTGGTTCGGCACATTCCACGACGGGACAGATGAAGCCACGAAACTCACGCGCGAGCGCAAGAAGCGCATGTATGGCCAGTAAGGCTTTGACCGGTCTCCGCGCCGACCGCCGGGCCGTGGATTGCACGCAATTGTTCGAATTGCGAATCCGGGTCGTGACACATGGTGCCAGTTCGCGTGGTGTGGAGCCGCCGGCAGTGCTAGACTTGGGTATGGAAAGTCGTTATGAGCGACACCGTTAGCGCTAACGTGCGCAGCAGAAGCGAGGTGCACATGGTTTCGCGCGTGATTCCCGTCGACACGTTCGACCTTGTCATTTTCGGCGGCACCGGCGATCTCGCCCGGCGCAAGATCCTGCCCGGCCTCTATCGCCGCTATATCGCGGGGCAGATTCCCGAAGGGTCGCGCATCATCGGTGCGGCGCGGGCGGAATTGGACGATGCAGGTTTTCGCAAGATGGTGGCGGAAGCCATCGAGGAATTCGTGCCGGCCAAGACCCGTGATGGTGAAACCGTCGCACGCTTTGTCGACCACCTTCACTATGTCAGCGTTGATGCGAAAGGCACCAGCGGATGGAAGGAGCTTGCCAAGCTGATCCGCAAGAACGTGGTGCAGGCCTTCTACTTCTCGGTCGCGCCGTCCCTGTTCGGCGCTTTGGCCGAGCGGCTCCACAGCAACAAGATCGCGACGGCGGATGCCCGGATCGTCGTCGAAAAACCCTTCGGCCGCGATCTGGAAAGCGCCAAGGCCCTGAACGCGACGCTGGCCGAGCATTTCGACGAAGGCCAGATCTACCGGATCGACCACTACCTCGGCAAGGAAACCGTCCAGAACCTGATGGCGGTGCGCTTCGCCAATATCCTCTTCGAACCGCTGTGGAACGCGCGTCACGTTGATCACGTCCAGATCACCGTCGCCGAAACCGTCGGCGTCGGCGGCCGGGGCGCCTATTACGACAAGTCGGGCGCCATGCGGGACATGGTGCAGAACCACATGATGCAGCTTCTCTGCCTCATCGCAATGGAACCGCCCTACAAGTTCGACCCCGACGCCGTGCGCGATGAAAAGCTGAAGGTGATCCGCGCGCTGGAGCCTGCGGGGCCCGAGGCTATCGTGCGCGGCCAGTACCGGGCGAGCAAGGATGCGCCCTCCTACGCGCAAGACGCGGAGAATCCGGCTTCGACCACCGAAAGCTACATCGCGATGCGGGTCGAGGTGGCGAACTGGCGCTGGAAGGGCACGCCCTTCTATCTGCGCACGGGCAAGAAGCTGCGCGCGCGCGCGTCCGAGATCGCTATCGTCTTCAAGGAAGTGCCGCATTCGATTTTCGGCGATGAAGAGGGCTGGCGCGAAAACGTGCTGTCGATCCGGCTTCAGCCGAATGAAGGCATGACCCTCAGCGTGATGATCAAGGAGCCGGGGCCGGGCGGCATGCGCCTGACCGAGGTGCCGCTCGACATGTCCTTCGCCGAGGCCTTGGGCGAGGATGGCGCGGATATCCCCGACGCCTACGAGCGTCTCATCATGGACGTGATCCGCGGCAACCAGACGCTTTTCATGCGCGGGGATGAGGTCGAGGCGGCCTGGGCCTGGACCGACCCGATCATTGCCGGCTGGGAAGAACGGGGCGACAAGCCAAAGTCCTATGATGCGGGGTCCTCGGGGCCGGAGGATGCCTTGATGCTCCTGCACCGGGACGGCCGGAGGTGGCGGGAGATCGCGGAATGAACCTTGTTGAATATCCCGATTCCGAGCTGATGATGTTCACGCTGGCCGATGCGCTGGCGAGCGAGCTTGCCGCGCATCTTCGAACCCATGAGCGGGCGAGCCTTTGCGTGCCGGGTGGCACCACGCCGGGGCCGGTCTTCGACGTGCTTTCGGGTGTACGGCTCGACTGGGACCGGGTGACGATCTTTCTGAACGACGAACGCTGGGTGCCGGAGACGAACCCGCGTTCCAATGGACGGCTTCTGCGCCAGCGGCTTCTGACCGGCCGCGCGGCGGAGGCCGAGTTCCTGCCGCTCTACGCCGATACCGATGCGCCGGAAGCGGCGCTTGAGCCGCTGTCCGAAGCCATCACGCCGCACCTGCCAATCTCGGTCCTCCTGCTTGGCATGGGGGCGGATATGCACACCGCCTCGCTCTTTCCTGGCGCCGACAGGCTGGCCGAGGCGCTGGCGCCCGATGCGCCCGTGCTGCTGCCGATGCGCGCCGAGGGCGCGGGTGAGCCGAGGGTGACGCTGACAGCGCGGGTTCTGGCCGACGCCATGTCGATCCATGTGCTCATCAAGGGTGAGGACAAACGCGCGGCGCTTGAGCGGGCCCTGACCCTGACGCCCGAAGTGGCACCGATCCGCGCGGTTCTGGACAATGCTACCGTCCACTGGGCGGCCTGAGAATGGGAGCTTAGTGCGATGAGCCTTTGGGATGATCTGGCGTTTCATCAGCGCGGGACGGAAGACCGTCATATCCTGAAATTGTTCGATAATGGCAAGCGACCTGCCGGGTTCAGCGTCAAATTCGACGGTCTTTTGTTCGATTACTCCAAGACCGCGATTGACCCTCATGCCCGCGACCTGCTGGTCCGTCTGGCCGAGGGCGCAAGCGTCGCCGCACGCGCAGAGGCCATGTTCTCGGGCGAGAAAATCAACGAGACCGAAGGCCGCGCCGTTCTGCATACCGCGCTCCGCAACCTCAAGGGCAGTGTTACCGTCGATGGCCGCGATGTGATGCCCGAGGTTCGCGCGATCTACGCGAAGATGCAGGACTTTGCCCGCGATGTCCGCGACGGCCGGTTCACGGGGCAGGGTGGCCAGATCACCGACATCGTCAACATCGGCATCGGCGGGTCGGACCTTGGACCTGCGATGGCGGCGATTGCGCTGTCACCCTATGCCCACGGCCCGCGCGCGCATTTCGTCTCGAATGTCGATGGCGCGCATGTGCATGACGTGCTGAAGCCGCTGAACCCCGAAACAACGCTGGTCGTCGTCGCCTCCAAGACCTTCACCACCATCGAAACGATGACCAACGCCGAGACCGCCCGCAAATGGATGGCGGCGAAGGTCAAGGACCCCGCCGCGCAGTTCGCCGCCGTTTCGACCGCACTCGACAAAACCGAAGCCTTTGGCATCCCCGCGACCCGTGTCTTCGGTTTCGAGGATTGGGTCGGCGGACGCTATTCGATGTGGGGGCCGATCGGGCTGAGTCTGATGATCGCCATCGGGCCGGAGAATTTCGCCAGTTTCCTCAAGGGAGGTGCGGCGATGGATGCGCATTTCCTGGAGGCACCTTTTGCCGAGAATATGCCGGTGATGCTGGCCCTCGTCGGGATCTGGCACAATCAGATCTGCGGTTATGCCACGCGCGCGGTTCTGCCCTACGAACAGCGCCTCGTGCGCCTGCCCGCCTATCTTCAGCAGCTGGAGATGGAGAGCAACGGCAAGCGCGTTGCAATGGACGGATCGGACCTGACCCGGAATTCGGGACCGGTCGTCTGGGGCGAGCCCGGGACGAACGGCCAGCACGCCTTCTACCAGCTCATCCATCAGGGGACGCGCGTCGTTCCTTGCGAATTCATGCTGGGGCGTGAGGGGCATGAGCCTGACCTCGCCCATCAGCACCGCCTGCTGGCGGCGAACTGCCTTGCGCAATCCGAAGCGCTCCTGCGCGGGCGCAGTCTTGAAGAAGCGCGCGCGATCATGGCGAAGAAGGGCCTGACCGGCGATGAACTGGACCGGCAGGCGCGCCACCGGGTCTTTCCCGGCAACCGACCCTCGACGACGCTGCTTTACCCGAAGCTGACACCCTATGTCCTGGGCCAGATCGTGGCGCTTTACGAGCACAGGGTCTTTGTCGAAGGCGTGATCCTCGGGATCAATTCCTTCGACCAATGGGGGGTGGAGCTTGGCAAGGAACTGGCCCTCGCGCTTGATCCGGTGCTCAAGGGCGAGACGGGGGCGGAGGACAAGGACGGCTCGACGCAGCAACTTGTGGCCTACCTGCGCGGCTGATCCCGCCGCAGTCCCGGACCTGATCGGGGACTGCGTTCCACGAGGGGCGCGGTCAGTCCGCCAGCCCGTCGGCGAGGAACAGGGCGCAGCCCGACAGCGCGAGATAATCGTCCTCGATGATCGAGACGGCGAATTCCTCCATGAATGCGGAAAACCGCCCCTTGTCGCAGAATGCCTCGGCAAAGCCGAACCGGTCGAAATAGGGGGTGAAGGCGCGGGCGACGCCACCGATCAGGTGGATGCCGGCGTAAGGCACATGGATCAGCGCCAGGTCGCCCGCAACCGCGCCGAGAAGGCGCACGAAATCGCGGCCCGTCTTCATCACGACCGCGTCGGTGCCATGCTCCATCGCCGCCATGATCTCGGCGGCCTTGAGGCGCGTCTGAAGCCCCGCCTCGATGGCGTGGAAGGCGTAGAGGCGTTCGAGACCGCGGCCTGAAAGCACATCCTCCACCCCCGCGAACCCATGCGCCTTCTCGACATGGCGCATGAGACGGAGGTCACCTTCGGTCCGCACCGGCAAGGTGACATGGCCACATTCGGACGGCACCACCAACCGCCCGCCCGGCGCAATATGCACCGGGGCCGCGTTGAAGCCGGTGCCGACGCCGATGACCAGCCGCGAGGGGTTGGCCTTGTCGGTCGCGGGTCGCGCGATGACCGGCCGCAGGCTGGCGGGGTCGAGCACGTCGAGCCCGTGGCCCTGCGCCTCAAGGTCGTTGAGGACCGCGACGCGCGTGGCACCCGTCGCCGCTGTCACGCCGGCGCAGTCAATGCACCAGTCGAGATTGGTCAGTTGCGCCACGCCATTGTCCACCGGACCGGCCACAGCGACACAGGCGCCGCCGATGGCGGGCTTGCCCGCATCGGCCAGATAGCGCGTCAGAACCTCACCCAACCCGGAATGGTCGGCATTGGCAAACCGGCGGATCGAGGCGCGGTCGATCCGGGCACCCTCGGCCAGCGCGACCCGTGTGTTGGTTCCGCCGATATCTGCAACCAGGGACAGTGTCATGTCGGGCCCGCCTCAACCTTCACCGCGCACCGAGCGCTGCGGCCAATGCGTGATAGGACGCTTTCGGGTAACGCTGCAAGGAGCTTGAATCGATATAAACGAGCCCGAAGCGGCGGTCGTAGCCCAACGACCATTCATAGTTGTCGAGAAGCGACCAGTAGAAAAAGCCCCTGATATCGTCGCCCGCCGCGATCCGCTTGCGCACCACGTCGAGGTGGCGCTCCATGAAGGCAATGCGCTCGGGGTCCTCGACGCGGTTGCCGTTCAGTTTGTCGCGCCAGGACATGCCGTTTTCGGTCACGTAAAGCGGCAGACCCTTGGCCTGCTCGGTGGAAAGGCGTTTGAGGAAGAACTCCAGCCCCTCGGGGTAGATTTCCCAATCCATCGAGGTCTTCGGCAGGGGGCCTGCGACGGATTTCGTGCCGGGCCAGAGCGCGCCTGGCGCGTCGGCGTAGATGTGGCGGGTGTAGTAGTTGGCGCCGAGCCAGTCGATGGGCGTCGCGACGCGGTCCATCTCGGCCTCCCAGCCTTTCGGCATCCAGGGGCGCGAGGCCGTCGAGCGCCTCTTCGGGATAGCGGCCCGACCGCACGCCTTCGACGAACCATCGGTTGTAGATCGCATCCTCGCGCGCTGCGGCCGCCTGGTCCGCGGGGCTTTCCGTGGCCGCGGCGCAGTATTCGAAGTTGAGGACCAGGCCAAGGTTTTCATATCCGTCCGCCCGCATCGCCGCGGTGGCGTCTCCATGCGCCAGCAAGACGTGGTGCATCGCATGGGCAGCGGCCCGGATATCGCGCAGCCCCGGCGCATGGATGCCAAGGAAATGCGACAGCCAGGCGATGCACCAGGGCTCGTTCAGCGTGGCGGTCGTGGCGACCCGGTCGCCGATCCGTCCCATCACGACGCGCGCATAATCGGTGAACCATCCGGCGATGTCCGGATTGGTCCAGCCGCCGCGCATCGCGAGCTCGGACGGCAGATCCCAGTGATAGAGCGTCAGGAACGGCTTCAGCCCGCGCGCCAGCATCCCGTCGACGAGCCGGTCGTAGAAATCGAGGCCCTCGGCATTCGGCGTCCCGCGCCCGTCGGGCAGCACCCGCGCCCAGCTTGTCGAAAAGCGGTAGGCGTCGAAACCGGCATCGCGGATCAGGTCCAGATCCTGTTCCCAGAGGTGATAGTGGTCGCAGGCGACGGCGCCATTTTCGCCGTTGAGCACATTGCCCGGCGTTGCGGCGAAACTGTCCCAATGGCTGATCCCGGCGCCACCGAACCGGGCGCCCTCGATCTGGTAAGAGGAGGTCGCGGTGCCGAAGACGAAACCTTTGGGGAAGTCGGTACGGGTGAGGCGCATGGCAGCGGACTTTCGATATTCAGGCACGGGGCCTGGCGGGGCCGGTGGATTGACCGATGGTCAACTCGGCTTCCAAAAGGCGTGTGCTGTGGGGCAATGTAGGGTCGGTGATGCGACGGATCAGCATTTCGGCGGCGAGCCGCCCCGCCTCGCGCACCGAAGATCGGACCGAGGTGTAGATCGGAATCTCGTCGCCATTGCGCAGATAGCTGAGTTCGTCGTCATGGGTGACGATGGAAACATCTCTCGCCATCTTCAGACCCACCTCTTCGACAGCGCGGCGCACCCCAAGCGCAATCAGAAGCGATGAGGTGAGAAATCCGGTCGGTGGGTCCGGCAGCTTGAGCATCGCCTCAGCGGCGCGGTGTCCGTAGCCTTCGGTCATCTCCTCACTGCGCATCAACTCCGGTGAGGGCGCGACACCGCGCGCCGTCAGGGCGGTCTCATAACCGGCGCGGCGACGGATCGCGAAATCCATGAATTCGAGGCCGTTGAGGAAGGCGATCCGGCGATGGCCGAGATCAAGGAGCAGATTTGCCGCCCTTTCAAAAGCGTGGCGGTTGTTCACATCAAGCCAAGTGTAGGGCAGCGATGCCCCCGTTGCCCGCCCGTGGACCACGAAGGGCAGGCCGATTTCATGCAGAAGCGGGATGCGTCGGTCATTCTGATGCGGGGCGTGGACGATGACACCATCGACATTGCCCTTGGACTTCAGCTCCCGGTAGCTGCGCGCCTCGTCGGCATCGGGGACGACCGACAGAACCATGTCGTATCCGGCACTGGAATAGGTCTCGCCCGCGCCGGCGATGAAGTCGGCGAAGATCGGGTTGACGATCTCGTGCTTGGTCGAAATCGGAATGACATGGCCGACGGCCATCGCCCGCCCGGTCGCAAGTGCCTTGGCGCGGATATTCGGCTTGTAGTTGTGGCGCTTCGCTGCATCGACAACCCGTCGGCGGGTCTCTTCGTTCACTTCCGGATAACCGTTCAGCGCACGGCTGACGGTGGTCTGGGACAGGCCCAGTTGTTCCGAAAGTTCTTTCAGGTTCATGGCGGGAGCATTCAAAGCGCTTCGGTTTTGAAAAACGTAGCGACCCGACCGAAATGCGTCAACGGGCCTCGATTGCTGCGTTTGCAGTATAAAATTCACGCTGCAATGCGGAATTGTTGACCAAAAGCGCTTTGGATTGACAGGCGGCAAGACGCCCGGCAAGCTGCGCGGGACCAAAGCGCTTTGAGAATCGTGCGTTTTGGAGCGGATGTGGGGCGGCGCCCCAAATGGGAGGATTGCATGAAACGGACGTTATACGCGGGCGCGGCTGCGCTTGCGCTTTGCGCAGGTGTCGCGGGCGCGCAGGATCTGAAATTCAAGCCGGGTGAAGACGCGCGGTTCAACTGGAAGAGTTATGACGACTTCGCCGCCGCGCATAAGCTCGACGGGCAGTCGATCAGCATTTTCGGCCCCTGGCGTGGTGAGGACCAGGCACTGGTCGAGTCGATGCTGGCCTATTTCACGGCTGCGACCGGCGTGACGGTCAACTATTCGTCGTCCGAGAACTACGAGCAGCAGATCGTGATCGACACGCAGGCGGGCTCTCCCCCCGACATCGCGGTGCTGCCGCAACCGGGCCTGATCGCGGATCTCGCCTCCAAGGGCCTTTTGACGCCGCTTGGCGATGACACTTCCGCCTGGCTCAACGACAACTACGCCGCGGGCGAAAGCTGGGTGAAGCTCGGCTCTTACAAGGGCAAGGATGGGGCCGAGGCGCTTTACGCCTTCCCCTACAAGATCGACGTGAAATCGCTGGTCTGGTACGTGCCGGAAAACTTCGACGATGCGGGCTATGAAGTGCCGCAGACGATGGAGGAACTGAAGGCGCTGACCGAGCAGATCGTCGCAGACGGTGAGACGCCGTGGTGCATCGGTCTGGGTTCCGGCGGCGCGACAGGCTGGCCCGCGACCGACTGGGTCGAGGACATGATGCTGCGCACCTCTCCGCCCGAAACCTATGACCAATGGGTCAGCCATGAGATCGCGTTCAACGATCCGGCGGTCATCACCGCGATCGACGAATTCGGCTGGTTCGCGAAGAACGACAAGTTCGTCGCCGGCGGCGCTGGCGCTGTCGCCTCGACCGACTTCCGCGACAGCCCGAAGGGTCTCTTCACCGCGCCGCCGCAGTGCTACCTGCACCATCAGGCGTCGTTCATCCCGTCCTTCTTCCCCGAAGGCACGAAGCTTGGTGTTGACGCGGACTTCTTCTACATGCCGGCTTACGCGAGCAAGGATCTCGGCAAGCCGGTGCTTGGCGCGGGCACGCTCGTGATGATCACCAAGGACACCGAAGCCTCACGCGCCTTTGTCGAGTGGCTGAAAACGCCGATCGCGCACGAGGTCTGGATGGCACAGTCCGGCTTCCTGACGCCGTTCAAATCGGCCAATCCCGAGGCTTACGGCAACGATGCGCTGAAGAAGCAGGGTGAAATCCTTCTGAACTCCACGACCTTCCGTTTCGACGGTTCCGACCTGATGCCCGGCGCGGTGGGCGCGGGTACTTTCTGGACCGGCATGGTCGACTATGTCGGCGGGAAGTCCGCAGAGGACGTCGCCGCGACGATCGAGGCCTCCTGGCCGAAGTGATCTGGCGGGGCAACCCGAAAGCTGGCCCGGCGTCTTCGGATGCCGGGTCGGATCGATCAACGTGACGATCCGCATCATCTTGGGAGGGGCAGATGCATCCGGCACTTCAGGCACTCGTCACCATCATTGTCGGCGTCGGCGGATGCGTGGGCTATTTCTATGCGTCGAACCTCGTCCTCGACAAGGTTCTCTACCCCGCCAGGGGACCGAACGCTTCGCGCAATATCAACCGCGCGAACCTGATCCGGCCGTGGCTCTTCCTGATGCCGGCGATCATCGCCCTTGGCCTCTACCTCGCCTATCCGGTCTTTGCGACCGCGTGGCTGTCGCTGAACCGCGGCGGCTCCTTCGTCGGCTTCGAGAATTACAGCCGGATGATGAGTGAGGGCAAATTCTGGGAATCGATGCGCAACAACATGCTCTGGCTCGTTGTCGTGCCGGCCATGGCAACCGCCTTCGGCCTTCTGGTCGCGCAGCTTACCGACCGGATCTGGTGGGGCAATATCGCGAAATCGCTGATCTTCATGCCGATGGCGATCTCCTTCGTCGGTGCCTCGGTGATCTGGAAACTGATCTACGACACGCGGCCCGAGGGGCAGGACCAGATTGGCCTGCTGAACGCGCTCTGGCTGAATTTCGATGGCGGCATCGGCTCCGTCATCTTCTTGCGGGTCATTCCGGTGGTCCTGCTGCTCGGCTTTGCGTTCATGGTCGCCTGGGTCGGCTGGAGCTTTGTCAGACCGATGTTCGGTGGTGGCAGGGATGACGAGCGCGGCGCAGGCTATCTGCCGCTCAGGCTTTTCGTGGCGGCGGGCGCGCTGTGGCTGCTGTGGAAATCCGCGATGGGTGTTCTTGACGTCACGACATCGACGCTTCCTTATGGCCAGCCGCAGACATGGCTGACCGTTACCTACTGGAACAACTTCTTCCTGATGGCGGTGCTGGTCTGGATTCAGGCAGGCTTTGCCATGGTGATCCTGTCGGCGGCTCTCCGCGCGATCCCCGAGGAAACGCTGGAGGCCGCGATCCTCGACGGCGCCAACCCGTTCCAGATCTTCTTCAAGATCAAGGTGCCGCAGATCATGGGGACGATCGTCGTCGTCTGGACCACGATCACCATCGTCGTGCTCAAGGTCTTCGACATCGTGCTGGCCATGACCAATGGCCAGTGGGAGACGCAGGTCCTTGCCAACTACATGTACGACAAGTTCTTCCGCGCCTTCGACGTGGGCGTCGGTTCGGCGGCGGCGATGGTCATCATGCTGCTGGTGACGCCGATCCTGATCTGGAACGTCTACAACGTCCGCAAAGAGATGAAATAGGGGAACGGGGACATGGAACGCATGGCTGGCCGCAAATCCACCCTGGTCTGGGCGGTTCATATCTCGGTTCTGTTCCTCGTGATCCTCTGGGTGCTGCCCGACCTTCGGGCTGCTGATCTCCTCCTTCCGGACGGGCGACCAGATTTCCGCCAACGGCTGGTGGAAGTCGATGACCACGCAGGAACAGGCGCTGTCCCCGATCCGGGTCGAGGGCGACGAGGCGCAGCGCGATGGGGCGTTCGTGATCGAAGGGACGCTCTTCCCGCGCGGCCTGTCCACGGTCGAGCGCCTGGGGCACCTCCTCGCGCGCGATCGACGCCTATAAACCGGGCGATGTCGCCGATCTGGGCGACGGGCAGACGCTGACGCTCGACGCCGGCGGCGCATATGTCCTGACCTCGCCGACCTCGCTTGAGGGTACGCGCCTGCCACGCATCTTCGCGACCGCCTCGCGGCCGCCGGAATTCACGCTGAACAATTATGAGACGGTGCTTTTGGGCAAGGGAACCGGCATCAGCATCGGGCAGGCCTTCCTCAACACCGCGACGGTGGCGATTCCGGCGACGATCATTCCGATCCTCGTCGCGGCCTTCGCGGCCTATGCGCTGGCCTGGATGAACTTTCCCGGCCGTGCGCTTCTGGTCGCTGCCGTCGTCGGACTTCTGGTCGTGCCGCTGCAACTCGCGCTGATCCCGCTCTTGCAGTTCCACAACTGGATCGGCATCGGCAAGGGATACCTCGGCATCTGGATGGCGCATACCGGCTTCGGCCTGCCGCTCGCCATCTACCTCCTGCGCAACTACATGGTCGGGCTGCCGCGCGACATCATCGAGAACGCCCGGGTGGACGGGGCGAGCGAGTTCCAGATCTTCGTCAAGATCATCCTGCCGCTTTCTTTCCCCGCACTCGCGTCCTTCGCGATCTTCCAGTTCCTCTGGACCTGGAACGATCTTCTCGTCGCGCTGGTCTTCCTTGGCACCGGCAACGATCAGCTCGTCCTCACCGGCGCCTTGGTGAACCTTCTCGGCAGCCGGGGCGGCGACTGGGAAATCCTCGCGACCTCGGCTTTCGTGTCCATCGCCGTGCCGCTCTTCGTGTTCTTCGCAATGCAGAAATATCTCGTGCGCGGCCTTCTCGCCGGCTCGGTGAAGTGAGACCCAAATGACAGCCATGGAGAACGTCACCCAAATGACCGGGCGGCTGGACAAGGATTGGTGGCGCGGCGCGGTGATCTATCAGATCTATCCGCGAAGCTTCCAGGATTCGAACGGCGACGGGATCGGCGATCTGCCAGGGATCACCCGTCGCCTTGATCATGTGGCCGAGCTTGGCGCCGACGCGATCTGGATTTCGCCCTTCTTCACCTCGCCGATGAAGGACTTCGGCTATGACGTATCGGACTATCGCGACGTCGATCCGATGTTCGGAACGCTTGGCGATTTCGACGCGCTGGTGACCGAGGCGCACCGGCTGGGCCTCAAGGTGATGATCGACCTCGTCCTGTCGCATTCCTCCGACCAGCATCCGTGGTTCAGGGAAAGCCGGATGGACCGCACCAATCCCAAGGCCAGATTGGTATGTCTGGGCCGATGCGAAGCCCGACGGCACGCCGCCCAACAACTGGCTGTCGATCTTCGGCGGCTCCGCCTGGGCCTGGGAGGGGCGGCGGATGCAGTATTACCTGCACAATTTCCTGACCTCGCAGCCCGACCTCAACTTCCACAGCCCCGACGTTCAGGAGGCGCTTCTGGACGTGGCGCGGTTCTGGCTGGAACGCGGGGTGGATGGCTTCCGGCTCGACACGATCAACTTCTACTTCGCCGACAAGCTCTTGCGCGACAACCCCGCGCTGCCGCCCGAGAAGCGGAACGATTCCATTGCGCCCGCGGTGAACCCCTACAACTGGCAGGAACATATCCATTCCAAGAACCAGCCGGAAAACCTCGATTTCCTGCGCCGCCTTCGCGCGGTGATGGAACCCTACGATGCCGCCGCCGTGGGCGAGGTCGGCGACGCGCAGCGGGGCCTCGAGATCATGGGGCAGTACACCTCGGGCGATGACCTGATGCAGATGTGCTATGCCTTCGAATTCCTCGCAAAGGACAAGCTGACGGCGGCGCGCGTGGCCGAAACTTTCGAGAAGCTGCAAAAGGCCGCGCCCGATGGCTGGGCGTGCTGGGCCTTCTCAAACCACGACGTGATGCGCCACTATTCGCGCTGGGGACTGACCGACGCCTCCGCCAAGGCCTATGCGACGCTTCTGATGTGCCTGCGTGGCTCGACCTGCATCTATCAGGGCGAGGAGCTGGGCCTGCCCGAGGCGGAGCTTGATTTCGAGGATCTCCGCGATCCTTATGGCATCGAATTCTGGCCCGAGTTCAAGGGCCGCGACGGCTGCCGCACGCCGATGGTCTGGGACCGCGACAACCTCAATGGTGGCTTTTCCGATGGCCGGCCGTGGTTGCCGGTCCCGGCCGAGCATCTCGCAAGGGCTGCCGCGTCACAGGCGGGTGATCCCTCCGGTCTGCTCGCGCATTATCGCCGTGTCATCGCGCTTCGCCATGCGCATCCTGCATTGGGCCGTGGCGCGCAGACCGAGATGCGGGCCGAAGGCGATGTGATCCGCTTCATCCGATCGGGTGAGGGTGAACACATCTTTGTTGCCGTGAACCTGTCGGAGGAACCTGCCCGCATCGCCGGGCCGGGGCAGGGCTGGCATATCATCGGGGCGGAGCTTGGCGGCACGGCCCCCGGACCGGACGGAACTATCAATCTTGAGCCGTGGCAGTGCTGCCTTCTGGCCCAACGCAGAGACGCATGAGGGGGGACAAATGGCCAATGTTAAACTGACCAATGTTGAGAAGGCCTATGGCGAGGTCAAGGTTCTCAAGAACATCAATCTCGACATCAAGACGGGCGAGTTGATTGTTTTCGTCGGCCCTTCGGGTTGCGGCAAGTCCACGCTTCTCAGGATGGTTGCGGGACTTGAAACGATCACCGGCGGGACGCTGGAAATCGACGGCCAGCGGATGAACGATGTGCCGCCCGCGCAGCGCGGGATCGCAATGGTGTTCCAGTCCTACGCGCTCTACCCCCACATGACGGTGCGCGACAACATGAGCTTCGCCCTGAAGATCGCCAAGAAATCACCGTCCGAGATCGACGCGGCGGTGAACCGCGCGGCGGATATCCTGCAACTGACACCCTATCTCGACCGTCTGCCCAAGGCGCTGTCGGGCGGACAGCGTCAGCGCGTCGCCATCGGCCGGTCCATCGTGCGCGACCCCAAGGTCTATCTTTTCGATGAGCCGCTGTCGAACCTCGATGCCGCGCTGCGGGTCGCGACCCGGATCGAGATCGCGCAGTTGAAGGAGAAGATGCCGGACTCGACGATGATCTACGTCACCCACGACCAGGTGGAGGCGATGACGCTGGCCAGCCGCATCGTCGTCCTCACGGTGGGCGAGGGGATCGGTCAGGTCGGAACGCCGCTCGACTTGTACGAACGGCCGCAGAACGAGTTTGTCGCGCAGTTCATCGGCTCACCCGCGATGAACCTTCTCGACGGTGAGGTGGTGGAGACCGGCGATACGACGGTGGTGAAGCTCGCCTCGGGTGGTACGGCGCGGTCCGCCGTGCCGACGCAGGCCTCGGACAAGGGCATGAAAGTCCGCATCGGTATCCGGCCCGAGGATCTCGTCCCGACCGATGGCGCGGCGGTCTACAGCGGTGAGGTGGATATCACCGAAGCCCTCGGCGAGGTCACGCAGCTTTATTTCAAGCGGGAAGGCGGTGGCCATTCGATCATCGCCAAACTGCCCGGGATACACTCGGAACTGCGACACACCACGGTCGGGATGACGGCAGACCCCAAGAAGGTCCACATCTTCCACGACGGGCAATCGCTGCTGTATCGCTGATCAGCCAGGCCAGATCATCGTCATGGCGAGGGTGAACCCCGTCATGACGACCATCAGAAAGACCGACATTCCCGAAGCGAGCAGGACCACGCCGCTGAACTTCACGCGCCGCGCGGGTGCAGCGGTGCCATCGACGGTTCGGTTCCGGTCAGGACGAATCATGTTCATAATCAGATATTAGCGTGCTCTTAGGTTTATGGAGCCTTAATCGGTGTACGGGGCCGTCGCGGCACAACTTTGCCGATCGAACGCCAAATCCTGCGCCCGTGCAAGGCGGCGGGCGCCAATCCGGCGGCGGCCGATCTGCGGAACCGATCTGATGCTGTGCGGGAGAGCCGCTTTCCGGGGGCCTACGCGACCCGCGCCGGGCGCGTCGCAGATTTTGTCCCGGATATCAAAACCCCCGCGCGCTGAAGATGAAGCCGAGGAAATTCAACAGGAGTTGCGCGGCAAGGATCGCGGTCGATCCCGTCGGATCGTAATCCGGCGCGACCTCGACAAGGTCGACGCCCACGATCTCATGCGCCGACGCGGCGCCCTGCAACACCTCAAGCACCTCATAGTACAGAAATCCGCCGTGGCTGGGCGTGCCGGTGCCGGGGGCGATCGAGGGGCAAAAGCCGTCGATGTCGATCGTCACATACAGCCGCGCATCCTTGGGGATACGCGCGAGCACGGCCTCGGTTCCGATCCGCCGCACCTGCCGGACCGACAGGATATCCGAGCCCAATGCACGGGCCGCTTCATACCCTTCTTTCGCGGTCGAGGAGACGTTGCGGATGCCCAACTGCGTCAGGCCGGTCACGTAGTCCTTCTCCGCCGCCCGTCGCATCGGATTGCCATGTCCGTGCCGCACCCCGTGACGCTCGTCAACGAAATCGAGATGGGCGTCGATCTGAAGGATGTGGATCGGCCCTTGATCGTCGAAAGCGCGGAGGCAGGGGATGTTGACGGAATGATCCCCGCCGATCACGACCGGCAGCGCGCCCGCCCGCAAGATCGCGCGCACGCCAGCCTCGATATTCGCATGGCTCTTTTCGGTATCGGTGTGGACGATGTCGGCATCGCCGATATCGACGATCCGGACATTCGCGCCAAGGTAGGTCCGGTCGTCCTCATGGTCATAGGCGCCCGCATGGCCAAAGGAAAACAGCGTCGATGCCTCGCGCACCGCGCGCGGACCGAACCGCGCGCCGGGGCGGAACTGGGTGCCGAAGTCATAGGGCGCGCCAAGGATTGCGGCATGGGCCTCTATCTTCGACCAGTCTTCCACATAAGGGCGCTTGCCAAAGGTCGAAATCCCGACAAAGGGCAGGTTGAGCCGCCCATCGTCGTAGCCGTGCCCCGCCATTTTAGGCCTCTCCTTATGCGTTCAGCGTTTCGCCCGCGAAAGGCTTACTCGGCGGCGATCTTGATCACCGGCTCCATCGCGGCGAATTCAGCGTCCGGCAGGTGGCACTTGATCTGATGCCCTCCGGCAAGTTTGCGTACCGGCGGCATCTCCACCTCGCACAGGCCGCCCGGCACCTTCGATTTCCAGCCGCAGCGGGTCTGGAACGGACAGCCCGGCGGCGGGTTCATCGCCGAAGGGATATCGCCGTCCAGAACGATGTGCCGCTTCTTGACCTTGGTGTCGGCGATGGGAACCGCCGAAAGAAGCGCCTCGGTATAGGGATGATAGGGCGGGGCGAAGACCTGATCGGTGGTCCCAAGCTCAACCACATGGCCAAGATACATGACCATCACACGATCGCTCAGATAGCGGACAATCGAAAGGTCGTGGCTGATGAAGAGCAGCGTCGTTCGGTTCTTGCGCTGGATCTCCATCAGAAGATCCGTCACCGCCGCCTGAACCGACACGTCGAGCGCGGAGACGGGTTCATCCGCGACGACGATCTTGGCGCCCCCCGCAAAGGCGCGTGCGATCCCCACCCTTTGCTTCTGCCCGCCCGACAACTGGCGCGGCATCCGGTCGGCGAAGGCGCGGGGCAGCTTCACGAGGTCGAGAAGCTCCAGCATCCGCTCGCGCCGGTCGGCATCATTGGTGCCTTCGTTGAATATCTCCAGCGCGCGGATGATCTGCCGTCCCACGGTCATGGAGGGGTTGAGCGTGTCAAAGGGGTTCTGGAACACCATCTGCACGCCCGAGACGGTTTCGGTATTCCGGCTCTGGATCGGCGTCGACTGGATTTCATTGTCGTAGAGCATGATCGTGCCGGCGGTGGCCGTCTCGAGCCCCATCAGGACCTTGGCGAAGGTCGACTTGCCGCACCCGCTCTCGCCGACGATGGCGAGGGTCTCGCCCTCGCGCGCCTCGAAGCTCAGCGTCTCGTTGGCCTTGACGACCTTGGTGTCGCCTCCGCCGAAGAACTTGCCGCTTGAGACCTCATAGTATTTCCGAAGATCGTCCATTCGCAGGACGACCTTGCCGACCGGGGCCTTTTCATGGGTCTTGGCGACTTTCGGCGGCGCGGTCCAGTCGATCTCCTTCACCCGGAGGCAGCGCGTTCCGTGCCGGTCGTTAGCCTCGATGGCGACCATTGGTATTTCACCGGCATCGCACTGCCCGGCTTTGAAATATTCACAGCGCGGGCCAAAGTTGCAGCCGGGCGGACGTTCGTGCGGCAGCGGGAAGTTGCCCGGAATGGCGATCAGCGGGCGCGTGTTCTTGTCCGCGCCCGGCAGCGGGATCGACCGGAAAAGCGCCTGCGTATAGGGATGCTGCATCTTGTCGAAGACATCCTCGATCGAGCCCGTCTCCACCGCCTCGCCGGAATACATCACGCAGATGCGGTCGCAGGTCTCGAGGATGAGCCCGAGGTTGTGCGAGATGAAAAGCATCGAGGTGCCGTATTTCTTGCCGAGATCCTTGACGAGATCGACCACCGCCGCCTCGACCGTCACGTCAAGCGCGGTCGTGGGTTCATCGAGGATCAGCAGCGACGGCTTAGACATCAGCGCCATCGCGATGACGATGCGCTGCTGCTGGCCGCCCGAAAGCTGGTGCGGATAGGACCGCAGCATCCGCTCCGGGTCGGGCAGGCGCACGTCGGTCACGACCTCAAGGGCGCGTCGGCGCGCCTCCTCCGGCGATACGCCCTCATGGATCATCGGCACTTCCATGAGCTGCTGGCCGATCTTCATCGCCGGGTTCAGGGAGGCCATCGGCTCCTGATAGATCATCGCGATCTCGGAGCCGCGGATATCGCGCAGATCTTCCTCGCTCATCGTCGTGAGGTCGCGGCCCTTGAACTTGATGGTGCCGCCGACGATGCGGCCGTTCTTGCCGAGGTCGCGCATCACGGCGAGGGCGACGGTGGATTTGCCGCAGCCGCTTTCGCCGACAAGGCCCATCGCCTCACCGGGCTGGACGGTGCAGGAGAAATCCATGACGGCGGGGATTTCCCTGAGCCGAGTGAAGAAGCTGATCGAGAGGTTTTCGATCTCGAGGATCGGGCCGTCGTAATCCCATTTGGTCATTGGTCTTCTCCCTCACGGCGAGGCCGGGGGTTCCACCCCCGGACCCCCGAGGTATTTGCGGCAAGATGAAAGAGAGCAGCAGGCATCGGCTCAGTCCTTCAGGCTTTCTTCGCGCAGCCCATCCGCGAGAAGGTTGAGGCCGAGAACGAGGCTCATCAGCGCGAGTGCGGGCACGACAGCGGGATGGGCATAGATCGACAGGAGCCTGCGGCCGGCATTGATCGTGGAGCCCCAATCGGGGCTTTCTGGCGAAAGACCGAGGCCGAAGAAACCCAGGGTGCCAAGAAGGATCGTGGTGTAGCCGATCCGAAGGCAGAAATCGACGATCAACGGCCCGCGCGCATTGGGCAGGATCTCCCACAGCATGATGTACCAGGGCCGCTCTCCCCTTGTCTGGGCGGCGGACACATAGTCGCGCGTCTTGATGTCGAGCGTCAGGCCGCGGACGATCCGGAAGACCGTGGGCGCGCTGACGAAGACGACCGAGACGAAGACGATAAGGACGTTGGGCGGCACGTCGAAGAGATCGATCGCGCCGGGCATGAAGGCGACGCGGGTATCGGGGGTCGAGATCAGCGAGAGGTAGAGCCAGCCGCCAAAGAACGCGACGAGGGCCACCATGATGTTGCGTCGCGCGGGCTGCACGTAGTAGCGCGAATTCAGGAGCACGATCAGGAAAATCAGCGGGAAGACGAAGAGCACCACCGCCATGTATTGTGGCAGGCCCGTCGTCACGATCTCGGGCGTCACCAGGAGGTAGAAGAGAAGGATCACCGGGAAGGCGAGGATCAGGTTGGCGAGGAAGGAAAGCAGCGAGTTCGAGCTTGCCGCCGTAGTAGCCCGCCGGCAGGCCAAGCGTGATGCCGACCATGAAGGCGAAGAGCGTGGCGAGGGGGGCGATCTCGATCACGATCTGGCTGCCCTTGACCATGCGGGTGAAGACATCGCGGCCGAGGTGATCGCCGCCGAAGAGATACCACGCGGCTCCATCCGGCAGCGCCGAGCCCGGGGCCTTGTTCTTGAGCTGGCTGATCTGCGCCAGCGCATCTGTGGTCACGATGAGATTGGCGAAGATCGCGGTGAAGACCCAGAACATCACGATGCCGAACCCGATCATGCCGATCATGGAATCGAAGAGCTTGCCGTAAAGCCCGAGTTTGCGTTTGAAGCGGATCGAGACGAGGTAGAGCACGATGAGGGCGATCCAGACCGGCAGGAACCTTTTGGCGACGGCGCCGATGATGCCAGCCTTGCCGTAGGGCAGGGCGAGACCGCCAAGAAGGTAGAGCAGGCAGAGCGCAACGAGAGCCAAGAAGAGCCACTTCGTGGCCCGCGCCGCCGTACCATAAAGGCCCCCGCTGGCCGTGGCCGACCCATCGGGCAGTGCGGTCACGCCCGGATCGGCCGCGACGAACGACAGCACTATCTGCGCGACCACCGCGACGATGAGGAGCAGGGCCACCCCCCCGAGGACGGGGTTGAGCAGTGACAGCGCGCCGGTCCAGGTCAACATTTCCATGTCACACTCCCCCTCAGGAAATCCGGATACGCGGGTTCAGGAACACATAGCCGATGTCGGAAATCAGCTGGGTCACCAGAACCACGATGACCGCCACCACCGAACAGCCCAGGAGGAGCTGAATATCGTTGTTTCCCGCCGCCGTGACGAGCGTCCAGCCGAAGCCCTTGAAATTGAAAAGAGTCTCGGTGATGACGACGCCGTTCAAAAGCCAGGGGAACTGGAGCATGATGACCGTGAAAGGTGCGATCAGCGCGTTTCTGAGCGCATGTTTCAGCACTACATTGCGAAAGCTCACACCCTTGAGCCGGGCCGTGCGGATATATTGCGCGGTCATCACCTCGGTCATCGAAGCGCGGGTCATACGCGCGATATAGCCGATGCCGTAAAGCGCGATGGTCATCACGGGCAGGGTGAAATTCCAGAAGGTGATGTCGTCCATCGCCGAAGTGGCCGAGGCCAGGAACAGCGTCTTCCTCGGCTCGATCAGGCCAAGATCGGCGAGAAGCGGCGAAACCCCGGTGGCGGCGGTCGCGAAGACCGCGACGAGGATGACGCCAGAAACATATTCCGGCGTCGCCGTGGAGATGATCGAGAAGGTCGAAAGCGTCCTGTCGGTCATCGTGCCTTCGCGCATCCCGGAAAGGACGCCCAGCAGCAGCGCCACCGGAACCATCACCAGCATGACGGCCAACATCAGCCACCCCGTGGCACCAAGCTTTTCCAGAAGCGAGGAGCCGACCGGTTTCTTGAAGACAGTGGAATAGCCCCAGTCGCCCTGAAGAACGCCGCAATAGCGTGGTGCGGCTGCGGGATCCTCTCCGACGACGATGCAACGCCCACGCGTCACGCCCTTTTCATCCGCACGGGTCCAGCCGGGCACCACGCCCAGCCATTGCCCGTAGCGCGCAACGACCGATCCACCATGGCCGTTCTGTTCGATCCAGATGGCCACGGATTCGTCCGTCATGCGGACCGAACCTTCGCTCCGCGCCAGCTTTTCGAGGTTGGGCGGCAGGTTGGTGAGCCAGAAGACGATGAATGTCAGCGCGAGCGCGGTGAGAAGCATCACGCCGAGCCGTTGCAGTATGAATTTCAGCATGGCAGATCCTCTCCCCCGTGAGGGCTGCGCGGGCGCCTGGCGCCCAAGGCCGGTTCAGGCCGCAGAACGGACAGGCGCGCGCCAAGAGTGGCGCGCGCCCGGTGGTGTCGGATCAGGCCATCGACCACTTGTAGTGGTGATGTTCGAACGACGGATGCTGATCAAGCCCGGCATAGCCTTCCTTGTAGTGGCGGAAGAGCGATCGCGAATACGGGTTGATGATGTAGCCCTCGTCCTGAAGGATCGCTTCCATCTTGCCGCAAAGCTCACGCCGCTTGTCGGCATCGGCGATGGCGAGCGCCTCGACCATCAGCGCGTCGAACTCCGGGTTGGCCATCCCGGTTTCATTCCAGGACCCGGCCGAAGTATAGGCCAGCGACATGTTCTGTACCGCGAGCGGGCGGTGGTTCCACGTCGTCGAGGAGAAGGGATACTTCTGCCAGTCGTTCCAGAAGGTCGAGCCCGGCATCACCGTCCGCTTGATATTCGCACCGGCATCACGCAGTTGCGCCGCGACCGCGTCGGTCGTCGCCGCCTCGAAGCCGTCATCGAGCGAGATGATCTCGAATTCCGCATCCTTGAGGCCGGCCGCCTCAAGCGCCGGGACAAGGCCCGCCGGATTGATGACCTGCTTCGGCAGTTCGGCATATTCCGGGTGGATCGGGAAGCAGTGGTGGTTCTCGCCGGTCTTGCCGAGGTTGTTGTAGCCAAGCTCAAGCACCACGGCCGGATCGACGGCAAGCTGGATCGCCTGGCGCACGGCCTTGTCCTTGTAGAGATCCGAGCCGGAGTTCATCCGGACGACGATGGTCGATGCCGTCGCGACTTCGGACTTTTGCATGCCCATGCCGTCAAGAATGTCGATATATTCGCCGACCGACTCGTAGTTGGCATCCACCTCGTCCGAGGAGAAAAGCGCGACCATCGTCGCCGGATCGGTGCCGAAGTCGACATAGTGGATTTCGTCGAGCGGCGCGGTGCCCGCCCACCAGGTGTGATCCGGTGCGCGCACCAGAACGGCGCGCTGGCCGACGGCCCATTCCTGCGGCACATAGGGGCCGGTGCCGATCGGATTGGCCCCGGGGTCCTGCCCGTCAACGAACGAGGAATGCACAACCGCCGACGGATAGTCGGCAAGGTTTGCAACGATCGCGATATCGGATTCGGAAAGGCTCAGCGTGACGGTGGAGTCGTCGACCTTGGTCACCGCGCCGTCGCGCAGCGTCTTGGTGTCGGGGTTGACGAGGCCGGGGAAGCGCGACGCCATCGCGTTGCCTTCGACATTTCCGTCGGTCCAGCGGGCGAAGTTGCGCACCACATCGTCGGCGGTGAAGGGATCGCCGTTGTTCCAGGTCACACCCTGACGTACCTTGAGGGTGTATTCGGTGGCGTCGTCATTGGCCTCCCAGCTTTCCAGAAGCCGACCTTCAAAGCTGCCGTCGTTGTTGTACTGGATCAGATATTCCAGCCAGCCGCGATAGATATTGGCGATATGCGGCCAGTCGGCCAGGCGCGGGTCCTTGCCGCCCTTGACTTCCATCGCCATGCGGATCGTGCCGCCGGTCTTGGCATCCTGCGCCGCCGCCGGGGTCTTCATCCCGAGGAGTCCGTAAGCCGCAACAGTAGATGTCCCGAGCGCGGTCGCGCGGGTCAGGAACTCGCGCCGGCTCATGGTGCCGTCCGCCACTTCCTGCGCATAGGCGCGGGTGGCCGGATGCAACTTTTCCGGGGTAAACAGTTTGGTCATTCGCTTTTCTCCCTGCGATTTGGCAACCATGCTGGCATTGTGCCGGTTGGTCCGGTTTCTATCCGTGCAGGCGGTTGCCCAGAGCCATATAGCGCCCGGTTTTTCGCGTTGCGTCAATGCCTGAGGGCGGCACGGAATGTCGATTTTGCGTCATCATGACCTAGGGCAGCGTCGGATTTCAACCCTGGCGGCGGAAAGCTGACGGAGTTTTGCCGGTGCGGTGCTGGAAGGCGCGCGTGAAATAGGCCGCGGAGGTGAAACCCAATTCCTCCGAGACGCGCGCGATCGGCAGCTTGGTTTCACTCAGCAGAAGGCGCGCTTCGAAGATAAGCCGGTCATGAAAAAGGTCCGAGGCAGAGCGGCCGCAGGTCTGGTTGCAGACTCGGGTCAGATGCGTCGGCGTCACGCCAAGATCATGGGCATAGTCCGCCACGCCCTTGCCCGTCCGGAAATCGCGCTCAAGAAGCGCCGCGTAGCGCTTTGCGAGCCGGCGCGAGGCGTCGGGTTTGCGTCCGTTGTCAGCCGAAAGCGCGGTGTTGCGCTCCAGCCAGACACCAAGAAGCCCGAGGTGATGCTGCGCCGCGCGCTCCGCGCCCGGCTTGCCACTGTCGAGTTCCTTCTGGATATTGTCGATGACGCTCGAAAGTTCCGCCTGCGGCGCCACGTCCCTGATACGCAGGTGCTGCGGTTCCTCAGGCAGGTCGAGCGTCGTGCCGCGCCCGAAGAAGACCGCGGTGCCATAGCTTTGTGCGCCCATCTCGAAGCCGTGCATGCAGCCTGCGGGAATGAAGATCGCGTTATGCGCGCCGAACCCGCGCGTCACGCCGGCGATGGTGATCCGGCCCTGACCGCGCGTGAACCACAAAAGCAGGGGTTCGGACAGCGAGCGCATCGCCTCGATCCGCCAGCGCCCACCCGAGGCGAGACGCGGAATGGGAATGATCCGCGAGGGCGTCGTTTCGGGCCCTTTCGGCAGGGCTTCGACGGAACGCGTGGCGCGCGGCTTTCGGTCCGGTTGGTCAGAAAACTGCCCAAGCGGTGTGCCGGAAAAAAGCTTCACGTTTCCCTATCTCCACTTCTTGCCGGCGTCTGCGGCGCGGATCCTTGCGCGTCCGCGTAAGTTTAGGGGCAAATATCGACGAAACAAAGGGAAAGTTTTTTCGGCCGCTAGGGCAGGGCGATCTGCCGCCAGCCCTTCATGCGGCTTCGGAACCAGGTTCTTTGCCGTTTGGCATATTGCCGCGTCGCCGCCTGCGCCGCTTCCCGCGCAGCGGAAAGGGTCATTTCGCCGCGAAGATGCGCCACGAGTTCCGGCGCGCCGATGGCCTTTGCCCAGAGCGCCGCCGGGTCCCAGAACGGCAAAATGCCGCGCACTTCGTCCAGGGCGCCCTCGGCCAGCATCCGGTCGAAGCGGCGGTCGATCCGCCGTGCGAGCGAGTCGCGATCCGGCATCAGAACCAGCGCATCGGCCCCGGCCAGCGGCAGCAGTGGCGCGGCGGTTTCGTCCTGCCAGGCGGCGAGGCCGCGCCCGGTCGCGCGCTGCACTTCCCAGGCGCGCTGAACCCGCGCCGGGTTCAGCCGGTCGACCCTGTCCGCCGTCACCGCATCCAGTTCCGCGATCATCGGCGCGGGACCGTCGGCCGCCATGCGGCGATCTGCCTCGGCCCGGACCTCGGGCGGGGTTGGCGGAATCTCGGCCAGCCCCTCGGTCAGCGCGGTGAAATAGAGGCCGGTGCCACCGACAATGATCGGCCGCGCGCCGCCCGTCAGGATGGGCGCCACCTCGCGCAGCCAATGGCCGACCGAATAGTCCGCGCCGGGCGCAAGGTGGCCGTAAAGCCGGTGCGGCGCGCGCGCCTCTTCCTCCGCCGCGGGCCGGGCGGACAGAATCCGCCAGCACGACCAAACCTGAAGCGCGTCAGCATTCACGATGACGCCGCCCCGTCGTTCGGCGATCTCCAGCGCAAGGGCGGACTTGCCCGATGCCGTCGGCCCGGCGATGAGAACGGGCCGATCTCGCGATATTTCATCCATTAAAAACAGAGGTTTGCCTGCCTTGCTACAAGGTATCCTTCCGCCCTGTCGCGCGATCGCCGCAGAACGCCTCCGCGGGCGGTTGAACCCGGCGTGGATTTCCTTCATTTTGCGCCGCAACGAGTAGGGCGGCAAGTGGAGCGTAGTATGAGCGGTACAGAAGAACCAAAGGTCAAATACAACCGCGTTCTTCTGAAGATATCGGGTGAGGCCCTGATGGGTGATCAGGGCTACGGTCTCCACCCTCCGACCGTCAGCCGCATTGCCGCAGAAGTGAAATCGGTTCACGACCTCGGCGTCGAGATCTGCATGGTGATCGGCGGCGGCAACATCTTTCGCGGGCCTGCAAGGGTCCGCCCAGGGGATGGAACGGACAACGGCCGACTATATGGGCATGCTCGCGACGGTGATGAACGCGCTCGCGATGCAGGCCGCACTCGAAGCGCTTGGCGTCCACACGCGCGTGATCAGCGCAATCCCGATGGATCAGGTCTGCGAACCCTATATCCGCCGCCGCGCCGTCCGCCACCTTGAAAAGCAGCGGGTCTGCATTTTCGCCGCCGGCACCGGCAACCCCTATTTCACGACCGACACCGCTGCCACGCTGCGCGCCAACGAGATGAGCTGCGAGGCGATCTTCAAGGGCACCAAGGTCGACGGCGTCTACGACAAGGACCCCAAGAAATTCAGCGATGCCAAGCGCTATGACACCGTCAGCTACGATGAGGTCCTGCAAAAGCATCTTGGCGTCATGGACGCCTCGGCCATCGCTTTGGCGCGCGACAACGATTTGCCCATCATCGTCTTTTCACTGGACGAACCGGGCGGCTTCCGTGGCATTCTCGCGGGGCATGGAACCTACACCACGGTAACTGGCTGAAACTGTATCTTTCTATCGGCGTTCTATGTAAAAGAGCGCGCAGACTTACGAGACGAGCAGAAACGGAACTTATATATGTCCGACGAAATCGAGATCGACATCGATGACCTCGCGCGGCGCATGGACGGCGCCATGGCATCCCTCCGCCACGAATTCGCGAGCCTCAGGACCGGCCGCGCCTCGGCCTCCATCGTGGAGCCGGTGATGGTCGACGCCTACGGATCCCTGACGCCGATCAACCAGATCGGCACCATCAACGTGCCTGAGCCGCGCATGATCACCATCAACATCTGGGACAAGGGACTGGTCGGCAAGGCCGAAAAGGCGATCCGTGAAAGCGGGCTCGGCATCAACCCGCAGCTCAATGGCACCATCATAATGTTGCCCATTCCTGAACTTAATGAAGAGCGACGTCGTGAGTTAACCAAGGTCGCGGCGCAATATGCCGAACATGCGCGGGTCGCGATGCGCAATGTGCGGCGCGACGGAATGGATCAGATCAAGAAGGCCAAGACCGAAGGAATGAGCGAGGACGATCAGAAATTCTGGCACGACGAAGTGCAGAGTTTGACCGACAAGTCGATCGTATCCGTGGACAAGGCTTTGGAAGAGAAGCAGGCAGAGATCATGCAGGTCTGAGGATCTGCGGGGGCGGAGACGGGCCGGAAAGGGCAGGGCCAATGGCCGCGAAGGACATCACGGGTACGATGCCGTCCCACGTTGCCATCATCATGGATGGCAATGGCCGCTGGGCCACGGCGCGCGGCTGGCCGCGTCTTGTCGGCCATCGCCGGGGCGCAGAACGTGTGCGCGCCATCGTCGAGGCCGCACCCGGCCTCGGCATTCGCTACCTCACGCTTTATGCCTTCTCGACGGAGAACTGGAAGCGGTCGACCGAAGAGGTCATCGGCCTGATGACGATCTTCGCCCGCTACATCCAGTCCGAAGCGGAGCGGCTGTCGGTCGAGGGCGTACGCCTGCGCTTCATCGGCGGCCGCGACCGGCTCGATAAGAAGCTGCAAAAGCTGATGGCGGGGATCGAGGAGCGGACAAAGGACAATGACCGGCTGCACCTGACCGTCGCCATCAACTACGGCGGGCGCGATGAGCTTGCCCGCGTCGCGAGGCGCGTCGCCGAGGATGTCGCGTCGGGCAAACTCAAGCCCGAGGAGGTCGGCGAAGAGGCGGTCGAAGCGCGGCTCGACACCCATGATCTTCCCGATCCGGACCTTGTGATCCGGACCAGTGGCGAGATGCGGACCTCCAACTATCTGCTGTGGCAGTCTGCCTATGCCGAATACGAATTCACCGATACGCTCTGGCCCGATTTCACGGCGGAGGAGCTTGCGCGCATCCTCGATCGCTTCACGGCCCGCGACCGGCGTTATGGCGGTGCGCTGACGGCATGACCGCTTCCGCAAAATGGAATGACCTCGCCCCCCGGCTGATCTCGGGCGCGGCGATGGCGGTTGGCGGGCTTTTCCTGGTCTGGATGGGCGGGATCTGGTTCGCGACGCTTGCAATCGTCTGCGGCGGGCTGATGGTCTGGGAATTGGCGGCGATGACCGACCAAGCGCGACCGTCCGAGGCGAAGGCGCTTGGCCTGATCGCCGCGGGCGCGCTTGCGGCCGTCCTTTTCTCGCGCAATCCCTATCTGATGCCGCTTCTTCTTCTGCCGCCTTTGCTCATCGCGCTCAGGCCCGGCCGGCCGATGAAGCCTGAGGCTGTGATCTATTCCGCGATGATCCTGATCGCCTGCTACGGGCTGGTGGCGTTCCGCGAAGGCTATGGCGTGCTCTGGCTTCTCTGGCTGGTGCTTGTCGTGGTGGTCACAGATATTGCGGGCTATTTTGCGGGCCGGATCGTCGGCGGGCCAAAGTTCTGGCCTGCGATCAGCCCGAAGAAGACATGGTCCGGCACTGTCGCAGGCTGGCTGTGTGCTGCGGTTGTGGGTTTTGTTTTCCTGAAGATTTCGACCGCCGGAATCGACCTTCTGTGGATCTCCGCGGTTCTTGCATTTGCCTCGCAGCTTGGTGATGTCGCCGAGAGTGCGATCAAGCGGCGGTCCGGCGTCAAGGACAGTTCCAACCTCATCCCCGGTCATGGCGGCCTCATGGACCGTTTCGACGGACTGCTGGGGGCGGCGCTCTTCATGCTTCTTGTTGCGCAGCTCACGCCCGTGCCGACCGTCCGGTTCTGAGCGATGCGCAGCATATCTGTCTTCGGCGCGACCGGGTCCATCGGTGAAAGTACATTCGATCTTCTGATGCATCAGGGCGGGGCCGAACGGTATCGCACCGTGGCCCTGACCGCCGGGCGCAATGTCGCGCGGCTGGCCGAACAGGCCCGGGCGCTGCGGGCCGAACTGGCCGTCATCGCCGACGAGACGCTCTTGCCCGATCTGTGCGCGGCGCTGGCCGGGACGCCGACCGAATGCGCCGCAGGGGATCTTGCGGTGGCCGAGGCCGCCGATCGCCCTGCCGATTGGATCATGTCGGGCATCGTCGGGGTTGCAGGTCTGATTCCCGGTTTTCGCGCATTGAAACATGGCTCGACGCTGGCACTCGCCAACAAGGAAAGCCTTGTGACCGCCGGCCCGTTGCTGCTGGCCGAAGCCCGCCGTCATGGCGCGACCATCCTGCCGGTGGACAGCGAACATTCGGCGGTCTTCCAAGCGCTTGTGGGCGAGGATATGTCCACCGTCGAGCAGATCACCATCACCGCCTCGGGCGGCGCCTTCCGCGACTGGCCGGTGGAGCGGCTGGAGCGGGCGACGGTCGCCGAAGCCTCGCGCCACCCGAACTGGGCGATGGGGCAAAGGATCACTATCGACAGCGCGTCCATGTTCAACAAGGCGATGGAAGTCATTGAGACAAAGGAGTTCTTTGGCATAGCGCCCGAAAAGGTCGAGGTCCTGCTCCACCCCGAATCCCTGATCCACGCTCTGGTCGGTTTCCGCGATGGCGGCATGATCGCCCATCTTGGCGCGCCCGACATGCGTCACGCCATCGGCTATGCGCTGAATTGGCCAGACCGCGCGCATCTGCCCGTCGCGCGGCTGAACCTCGCTGAGGTAGGCAAACTTACCTTTCTCGCCCCCGATTCCGCACGCTACCCGGCTCTGAGGCTCGCGCGTGACGTGATGGAGGTCGGTGGCCTTTCGGGGGCCGCTTTCAACGCCGCGAAAGAGGCAGCCCTTGACGCTTTCATCGCTGGGCGTATCCGGTTCACTGGCATGGCTGAGGTCGTTGAACGTGTTCTTGACCGCATTTCCGCCGCCGGGGGGCTTGGCAAAGCGCCGGGCAACCTCGATATGGTTCTGGAGATGGACGGGCAGGCGCGCCGCTTGGCCGCTGGCATGACAGACTGAACAGACAGGACGCCCGCATTGGAATTTCCCGCCCTTCTCCTCAGCTTCGGCAGTGTGCTCTACACCGTCCTGACCTTCGTCGTCGCGTTGTCGATCATCGTTTTCGTCCACGAATTCGGCCATTACATCGTTGGCCGCTGGTCCGGCATCCGCGCTGAGGTGTTTTCGCTCGGCTTCGGCCCCACCATGTGGAGCCGGATGGACAAGCACGGCACCCGCTGGCAGGTCGCGGCCTTGCCCTTTGGCGGCTATGTGAAATTCCTCGGCGACGCCAACGCAAGCTCCGCCGGGGCTGATGAAGACACGATGGCGCATCTCTCGGATGACGAAAAACGCCACACGATGCACGGTGCGCCACTTTGGGCGCGGGCTGCGACGGTCTTTGCCGGGCCCGCCTTCAACTTCGTCCTCTCGATCCTTGTCTTCGGCGGGATGCTCTTCGTCAGCGGCGTCGCGACCGAGACGCCGACCATCGCGGCGCTGAAACCGCTTCCGGTGCTGAACGAATTGCAGCCTGGCGACGAAATCCTGTCGGTCGCCGGCATTCCGACGCCTGACTATACCGCACTTGGCGAGGCGGCCGACAAGCTGCCGAAAGCGGCCGGGGTGCCCTATGTGGTGCTGCGGGACGGCAAGGATATCACCGTCACAGGGCCGACGCTGATCCCGGCCCTGATCGAATCCGTCCTGCCCGCAAGTGCCGCCGAGGATGCCAAGCTCAAGGCGGACGATGTGATCGTGGCGGTCAATGGCAAGCCGGTCGTTCTTTTCGACGATCTGAAAGAAGCGGTTCAGGCCGGTGGCGGCGCGCCGGTCGCCCTGACCGTCTGGCGCAAGGGCGAAACCTTCGAGACGACCCTCACGCCCCGCCAGCGGCCGGTCCAGACCGAGGATGGCGGTCTGGAGACCGGCTATCAGCTTGGTATTTCCGGCACCTTCATGTTTGATCCCGCGACCCGGATGCCGGGTCCGGTCGAAGCCTTCAAGGCCGGGACGCGCATGACCTGGGGCGTCGTCGACGGCACCTTCACCGCTTTGGCAAGCATGGTGGCGGGGCGTATTTCGACCTGCAATATCAACGGTCCCATCGGCATGGCCAAGGCGACCGGCAGCGCCGCGAGTGCGGGGTTGTCGTCCTTCATCTGGATGGTTGCCGCGCTGTCCACGGCCATCGGCCTTCTCAACCTCTTCCCGATTCCGGTGCTCGACGGCGGGCATCTGGTCTTTCACGCCTACGAATGGGCGCGGGGCAAGCCGCCTTCGGACAAGGTGATGAACGTGGCGCTTGCGATCGGCCTCACCTTCATTCTCGCGCTCATGTTCTTCGGGCTGACGAATGACCTTTTCTGCCAATGACTGACCCAACGTAATCCGGCCCCGGCTTTGCCCCAATCGTGCCACAATCCACGCCTAGGATTCTGGTCACGGGTTGCGAGTGTACGGATAGGAGGAGAGGCTGATGCAGATGATACAAAGCGGATATCGCGGGCTTTCGCTGGTATTCGATCTCAGCATCGACCGAATCCTGATTCCCCTCGCCATCGTCGTCGGATTGGCCGGAGGCGCGATGATCGGCGCCGAAATCGCCCAGCTTCAGACCCCGCCCAGCCAATTCATGCGCTGAATCCGGCGCAAATCCGACACGGTTGAAATCTTCCGACGCGGCCCCTTGAAAAGGCCGCGTCTCGGCTTTTGACAAGGTCCGCCTTTACCGGTACTCACATTGCCAAGGTTATTCCAAGAAATGGCATGAGGGGGCAGATGATGGCGGTGAATTGGAGCGTTTCGCGCGGGTTCCGCCTTGCGGTTGTACGCCGGGCAAGCGCGGTCGGATTGATTGCTGCCGCGGTCGCCTTTGGCGGCATTCCGGCCTTTGCCCAGTCCTACGCATTCTCCAACGTGGTCGTTGAGGGAAATGAGCGGATCGAACCCGCGACGATCGTGAAATTCGCGTCCGTGCCGAAGGGTGCGACGATCAACGAGGCCGGCCTGAACGACGCCTATCAGCGCCTGCTCGCCTCGGGCCTTTTCTCCAGCGTCGAGCTGGTGCCCTCGGGCGGCACGCTCATCATCCGCGTTACCGAGAATCCGACGATCAACGTCGTGGATTTCGAAGGCAACGCGCGGCTCAAGGACGAGCAGCTTTCCGCGGTCATCAAGTCGCAGGGCCGCCGCATCTTCTCGGCTGCTCAGATCGAAGCGGATGCCGCCGCGATCACCAAGGCCTATTCGGACGCCGGACGGCTTGCCGCGCGGGTCGAGCCGCGCGTCATCGACCGCGGCGACAACAAGGTCGATGTCGTCTTCGAGATTTGCGAAGGCAAGATCACCGAGGTCGAGCGTCTGTCGTTCGTCGGCAACCGCAGCTATTCCGACCGCCGCCTGCGTCAGGTTCTGGCCAGCAAGCAGGCCGGTCTTCTGCGCGCGGTCATTCAGCGCGACAGCTACAATGCGGACCGGATCGAATTCGACAAGCAGCTCCTGACCGACTTCTATCGCGAACGCGGCTTCATCGACTTCCAGGTCCTCTCCGTCGGGCAGGAGTATGCCGGGGATCGCGAGGGCTTTTTCCTGACTTACAACGTCCGCGAAGGGCTGAGCTACAAGATCAACTCGGTCCGCGTCGTCAGCGAATACGAGGGCGTCGATGCTGCGGCTTATGAGAATTCGGTGAAGATACGGTCGGGCGTGACCTATTCGCCGACTGCCATCGACAGCACGATCACGCGGATGGAGAACATTGCCCTGAAAGAGGGTGTGAACTTCCTCAACGTCGAGCCGCGCATCACCCGCAATGAGCGCAATCAGACGCTCGATGTTGTCTTCGCCCTCACCAAGGGCCCGCGCGTCTTCGTTGAGCGGATCGATATCCAGGGCAATGCCACGACGGTGGACAAGGTCATCCGGCGGCAGTTCCGCGCGGTCGAGGGCGACCCCTTCAACCCGCGCGAGATTCGTCAGGCGGCGGAACGCATCCGGGCGCTTGGCTTCTTCAAGAACGCGGATGTCAACGCGCGTCAGGGCACATCGGGCGATCAGGTCATTGTCGACGTAAACGTCGAGGAACAGCCGACGGGTTCGCTCAGCTTCGGCGCGACCTACAGCGTATCCAACGGTGTCGGCATCGCCGTGGGTCTAAGCGAGTTGAACTTCCTCGGTCGTGGTCAGTATGTCGCCCTCAACCTCTCGGGTGGGGTCGACAACAAGAGCAGCGGCTTCACCTTCATCGAACCCGCCTTCCTCGACCGCGATCTGAAATTCCGATTCCAGACCTATTACAACACCACCAGCAACCAGAACTCCTTCTATTCCACGAAGCGGTTCGGCGGCGAGATTGGTTTTGAATTTCCGGTCAGTGAATATGGTCGCCTCGATCTGAACTACAAGGTGTCGAGCGATGAGATCACGTCGGTCGATACGAATTCATCGACCATTCTGATTGCAGATGAGGCGCGCGGTGCGGAAGTCACCAGTTCGCTTGGCTATAGCTACAGCTACGACACTCGCAGCGGTGGTCTTGACCCGAACCGTGGCGTTCTGCTGCGCTTCGGTCAGGATTTCGCAGGTGTCGGCGGCGACATCACATCGGTGAAGTCGACCGCTCTCGCTTCTTACCAGGTCAAGGCCTTCCGTGAGGAAGTCACATTGCGGGCCGAGCTTGAGGGCGGCGCGGTGATGGTTTCGGGCGGCGACACCCGCTTCCTCGATCGCTTCACAGGCAACGGCAAGATCCGGGGCTTTGAACCTAACGGCATCGGACCGCGCGACCTTACTGTGACAAACCGCGACGCACTTGGTGGCAACTACTTCGCAGTGGCGCGGCTTGAAGCGGAGTTTCCGCTCGGCCTGCCGGAAGAATACGGCATCACCGGCGGCCTCTTCGCCGATGTCGGCTCGGTCTGGGGTCTCGACAATACCCTTGGCGTGCCGGTTGACGACAAGTTGCATCTGCGGTCCGCGATCGGGTTCTCGATCTTCTGGACCACGCCGATTGGTCCGCTGCGCTTCAACTTCTCGCGCGCGATCAAGAAAGAGAGCTACGACAAGGAGCAGAACTTCGATCTGACCATATCGACGAAGTTCTGATGCGCGGCTTTCGGGCATGGTTGGCGGTTGGCCTTTTTCTTCTGGCACCGCCTGTCTTCGCTCAGACCGAGGCCGCGCAGCCCGCGCCGAGTCCCATCCTGACCATCGACCAGGAGCGTCTCTTTGCAGATTCCGCTTGGGGTAAACGCGCCACTGAGCATCTTTCCGCCGAGTCCACCCGGCTTTCGGCCGAAAATCGAGAACTTGAGGCAAAGCTTGTCGCCGAGGAAAAGGACCTGACCGACGCGCGTCCGACAATGGACCCGGAAGTGTTTCGCAAAGCGGCCGACGATTTCGACGCGCGCGTGGTGGAACTTCGGCGGACGCAGGATGCCAAAGGCCGCGCCATCGCCCGCATTCCAGATGCTGAACGGCAAGGCTTTTATGCCGCCGCTCTGCCGGTGATGGGGGAAGTCTTGCGCCGTCGTGGCGCGGTCGTGGTGCTCGATTCCCGCGCGATCTTTGTCTCGGTGGAATCCATCGATGTCACCGACGAGATGATCAAAGCCATCGACGAGGCGGTCGGCGCGGGCGTCAATGCGCCCGATCCGGCCCCCGAGCCGACGACCCCGGCGACGACGGGCGGAGCGAACTGAGCCTGACAAGCTTGCCTCGCCGGGGGCTTGTTGTTAGCAATCAGCATCTTGATTGAAGGAGCGCGCATGACCGACGCCGCGATTACCGAGGCCGATATCCACCTCATCCAGCGGATCATCCCGCATCGCTATCCGTTTCTGTTGATCGACAAGGTGGTCGATATCGTCGCGAACGAAGGATGCGTCGGCATCAAGAACGTGACCTATAACGAGCCGCACTTTCAGGGTCATTTTCCGGCCAAGCCGATCATGCCCGGCGTGACCATCGTCGAGGCGATGGCCCAGGCGGCGGCGGTTCTGGTCGGTATCTCGATGGATGTCGTGGGACGCGACCTGCTGACCTATTTCCTGACCATCGACAACTGTCGGTTCCGCCGCATGGTGGTGCCGGGCGACGTGATGAAGTTGCACATGACGGTCAAGCGCGGCGGCGGCAAGATCTGGAAGTTCCACGGTGAGGCCAAGGTCGGCGATGAGCTGTGCTGTGAGGCCGATATCGCCGCGATGATGGACCTCAGGGACTGATCATGTCGCTTGATCCAAGCGCACAGGTGCACCCCTCGGCCGTGGTCGAGCAGGGGGCCGTGATCGGCCCGGACTGCCGGATCGGACCATTTTGCCTCATCGGGCCGAATGCCGTCCTTGGCCGCGGCGTTGACCTGAAAAGCCATGTCGTCATCACCGGGCGGACCGAAATCGGGGATGAGACCGCCGTCTTTCCCTTCACGACTCTGGGCGAAATTCCACAGGATCTGAAATTCAGGGGCGAGGAGACGCGCCTGGTCATCGGTGCGAGGAACCGCATCCGCGAGAATGTGACGATAAACGTCGGCACCGAAGGCGGCGGCGGCGTGACCCGGATCGGCGATGACGGGCTCTTCATGGCGGGCAGCCATGTCGCGCATGACTGCCAACTTGGCAACCACGTGATCCTCGTGAACAACGCGGCCCTTGCCGGGCATTGCGTGCTTGAGGATGGCGTGATCGTCGGCGGGTTGTCCGGCGTGCATCAGTTCGTGCGCATCGGGCGTGGTGCCATGATCGGCGCGGTGACGATGGTGACGGCGGATGTGATCCCGCATGGCCTTGTCCAGGGCCCGCGCGGCACGCTTGACGGGCTGAACCTCGTGGGCCTCAAGCGGCGCGGCGCCGGCCGCGCCGATATCGCGGCACTGCGCGAGCTTCTCGACGCGCTCGGAGCGGGCACCTTCCGCGACACCGCCCGTGCCGAGGCGGAAAAAGCCGGCGACAACCTCCTTGTTCGCGAGGTTCTGGACTTCATTCTCGGCCCCTCGGACCGTTCGTTCCTGACGCCGCGATGAGCGTGACGGCGATCATCGCCGGGCAGGGGGCATTGCCGGGGCAGCTTGTGGCCGCGCTCCGCGCGGCGGGGCAAAGCTATGTCATCGGCAGCCTTGACGGGTTCCCGCCAGATCTGCCGGGCGAGACGCCGGTCATGTTTCGGGTGGAACGGCTGGTGCCCTTCCTCGACCATCTGGCGGAGCAGGGTGTGTCCCGCGTGAGCTTTGCCGGTGCGATCCGGCGGCCACGGATCGAGCCGGAGCTCTTCGATCCGCGCAGCGCCACGCTCGTCCCGCGCATCCTCGGCGCGCTTAACGAGGGTGACGATGCCGTTCTCCGCGCCGTGGCGGCGATTTTCGAGGATTGGGGTTTCGCCGTTGTCGGCGCGGATCAGATCGCGCCCGGCCTCGTTCCGGGCGCGGCCGTGCTGACCGGCGCGCCGACCGAGGCGGACCGCAAGGACGCTGCCCGCGCGGCGGAGATTCTCGCCGCCATTGGCCCTTTGGACATCGGTCAGGGTGCGGTCGTGGCGCAGGGCCTTTGCCTTGCCATCGAAACACTTCCCGGCACCGACGCGATGCTCGATTTCGTGGCGCGCCATTCAGACGTTCTCCGCCCCGACCCCAAGGGTGGCAGGGGCGTCTTCTACAAGGCGCCGAAGCCCGGTCAGGACCGCCGTTTCGACCTGCCGACGCTCGGGCCCGCGACCGTTCGGGCAGCGGCGGGGGCGGGACTTGCCGGTATCGTCTGGGAGGCGGGGGGCGCCATCCTGCTTGACCGCGCGGCGATGCAGGCGGAAGCTGAAGCCTTGGGCCTTTTCCTCTGGGCGCGGGAGCCATGAAGCTCTTCCTCATCGCCGGTGAAGCCTCGGGCGACGCGCTGGGTGCGGCGCTGATGGCGGGGCTGAGGACGCTCGTGCCGGAGGTCGAGTTTCACGGTGTCGGCGGGCCGAAGATGGCCAGCGAAGGTCTGCACAGCCTTTTCCCGATGGAGGAACTCTCGGTGATGGGACTGGTGGAAGTGCTGCCGAAGTATTTTCACCTCAAGCGCCGCATCACCGAGACCGCCGAAGCGGTGGCGCGGCTGAGGCCCGAGGCACTCATCACTGTCGACAGCCCGGACTTCTGCCTGCGCGTCGCCCGTCTGGTGCGCGCCGCAGATCCGGCGCAGCGCACCATCCACTACGTCGCCCCCACCGTCTGGGCCTGGCGTCCGGGCCGCGCCGCGAGGATGGCCGGGGTCATCGACCATGTGCTCGCCCTCTTTCCCTTCGAGCCGCCGTATATGGAAGCGGCGGGGATGACTTGCGATTTCGTCGGTCATCCGGTTGCGACCGAGCCCCGGGCGAGCGTGGAGGAAGCCGCGGAGTTTCGGGAGCGTCACGCGATCGGCCCGGATCAGCCGCTCCTCCTCTGCCTTCCGGGATCGCGACGGGGCGAGGTCACGCGGCTCGCGCCCCGCTTCGAAGAGGCGATCGCGCGGCTCAGGGACCGCGAGCCGGGCCTGCGGGTCATCCTGCCGACGGTGCGGGGGGTTGCCGGCATCGTCCGCGATCTGGCCGGGCGCTGGAAGGTGGCGCCTCTGGTTGTGGAGACGGCCGAGGACAAGGCCCGCGCCTTCGCCGCCGCCGATCTGGCGCTGGCGGCCTCGGGGACAGTGAGCCTTGAACTGGCGGCGAACCGCGTGCCGATGGTCATCGCGCATGATTTCAACCGGCTGACCTGGTGGCTGATGAAGCGTGCCGCGCTGATTGATACGGTGACGCTAGTGAATATCGTGTCCGAGACGCGGGTGGTGCCGGAATACCTTGGCCCCGCCTGTCGGCCCGGTCCGATCTCCCGTGCACTGATGGCGTTGATCGACGACGAAGACGCGCGCGAAAAGCAGTTCGCAGCGATGGCCCTGACGATGGATCGGCTTGGCGCGGGGGGCGAAGCGCCCGGACTTCGGGCGGCGCGCTCGGTTCTGTCGCAGCTATAGGGGGCGCTGCCCCCGTCGCCGCATTCGCGGCGCCTCCCCCGGAGGTATTTTTGAACAGAAGAAGTGAAGCGGGTCAGTATCCGCGCCAGATCCAGCCACCGCCGAGGATGCGGCTGCCGCCGGTCTCATAGAAGACGCAGGCCTGACCGGGGCTGACGCCTTCTTCGGCATCGAGGAGTTCGACTTCGGCGGTCGTCGCCGACAGCGGGCGGATCACTGCCGGCCGTGGCGGCCGGGTTGAGCGAATGCGGACGTTGACATGGTATTCGGCTTTCGCGTCGAAGGCATCGTTGCCGAGCCAGTTGATCTCGCGCACAGGCACGATGCGGGCCGACAAAGCCTCCTTAGGTCCGACGATGACGCGACGGCCCTCGGGGTCGAGTTTCACAACATAAAGCGGATCTTCGAGGCCGCCTATGCCGAGGCCGCGCCTTTGGCCGATCGTGTAATGGATGACGCCCCGGTGCTGCCCGAGGACATTGCCCGCCATATCCACGATCTCACCGGGATCGGCGGCGCCGGGGCGCAGTTTCTCGATGACCGAGGCATAGTTGCCGTTCGGCACGAAGCAGATGTCCTGGCTGTCGGGCTTGTCGGCGACACTCAGCCCGTATTTCGCGGCCAAAGCGCGGGTTTCGGCCTTGGAGGGCAGGGCCCCAAGCGGGAAGCGCAGATAGGCGAGCTGCTCCGGCGTCGTCGAGAACAGGAAATAGCTCTGGTCGCGGTTCGGATCGGCAGCGGAATGGAGTTCCGGCCCGGCGGCACCGATCTTGCGTTGGATGTAATGCCCGGTCGCCATGCAGTCGGCATCGAGGTCCTTGGCCGTCGCCAACAGATCCTTGAACTTCACGCGCTCGTTGCAGCGGATGCAGGGCACCGGCGTTGCGCCCGCCAGATAGGCGTCGGCGAATTCGTCGATCACTGCTTCACGAAACATGTTCTCGTAGTCGAGGACGTAGTGGGGAAAGCCCATCGCCTCGGCCACGCGGCGGGCGTCGTGGATATCCTGACCGGCGCAGCAGGCACCCTTCTTCGCCAGGGCCGCACCGTGGTCATAAAGCTGCAAGGTGACGCCGACGACGTCGTAGCCTTCGTCCTTCAGCATGGCCGCGACGACGGAACTGTCGACCCCGCCCGACATGGCGACAACGACGCGCGTGTCGGCAGGGGCCTTGGGCAGGCCCAGCGAATTCAGCTTCACGTCGTCCAGTGCCATCACCATCTCCTGCGGATCACTAAGAATATAGGAAAATCCGACAAACTCTCAATCCGCGGTTTCACCCCTCCTTAAGCCCGGCCGCGCAGGCTTGGCGTCGGTGAAGACCGAGGGGTGAGACATGTACCTGAAGAAAATCGACGGGCCAAGGGCTGTGACCCTGCCCGATGGCACAAATCTGACGCGTGCGGACCTGCCGCCGCCGGACACGCGGCGCTGGGTGGCCAGCCGCAAGGCGCGGGTGGTGCAGGCGGTGGCCTACGGGCTGTTGTCGCGAAATGAGGCGCTTGAACGTTATGCCCTGTCTGAGGAAGAATTCTGCCTCTGGCGCGATGCCATCGAAAAACACGGCGAAGGCGGCCTTAAAGTCACCGCGATTCAGCGCTACCGACAACTATGAGTTGATTCACGATGTGTTCGCGCTCCGGTAACTTGTAGTTAACCATTCTGCGCGAAGGTTTTCGTGATCGAGGGATTAATGCGGAGAACGCCAGATGAGAAATCTTGTTGGTAGAGGACGATCCGACCACCTCGCGCAGCATCGAGCTGATGCTGACGCATGCCAACCTGAATGTGTACTGCACGGATTTGGGCGAGGAGGGGATCGATCTGGCGAAGCTTTACGACTACGATTTGATCCTTCTCGACCTCAACCTGCCGGACATGACGGGGCATGATGTGCTCAAGCAGTTGCGGCTGGCCAAGGTCGAGACGCCGATTCTGATCCTGACCGGGACGGATGACACCGAGAACAAGGTGCGCAGCTTCGGCTTCGGCGCGGACGATTATCTGACGAAACCCTTCCACCGCGAGGAGCTGGTGGCGCGCATACACGCGATCATCCGCCGGTCGAAGGGTCACGCGCAGTCGATCATCCATACCGGCAAGATCTCGGTCAATCTCGATGCGAAGACGGTCGAGACGGGTGATCAGGCGGTGCATCTGACCGGCAAGGAATACCAGATGCTCGAGCTTCTCAGCTTGCGCAAGGGTACGACGCTGACCAAGGAGATGTTCCTCAACCATCTTTATGGCGGCATGGATGAACCGGAACTGAAGATCATCGACGTCTTCATCTGCAAGCTTCGCAAGAAGCTCGCCGAGGCGACGGGTGGCGACAACTACATCGAGACGGTCTGGGGCCGTGGTTACGTGTTGCGGGAACCGAATGCCGCGAGTGCGCCACGCCGTGCGGCGGTCGCCTGAGATTTTCCGGATAGCGGGGCGTGAGGGGCAGCTTTCGGGCTGCCCCTTGCTTTTGCCTGATCGCCAGTCAGCGCCTCTGGACCCGGACGGGCTTGCGCCCTAACACTCGGGGGCAGGAGCAATACGCACGGGGGCGCAATGCCGGCGCAAGCGACGACTTCCGAAACGGCGCAGGTGCCGGTCGAAGACCTCGGCACGGAGGCCGCGCACGCGGAATGGGCGCGGGTCGCCGAGGCGGTGGCGCGCGCCAATCGCGCCTATCACGCCGAGGACGCGCCCGAGATTTCGGATGCGGAGTATGACGCGCTGAAGCGGCGGCTTCAGGCGATCGAGGCGCGGTTTCCCGAGCTGATCGCCGAGGGCAGCCCGACCGCGCAGGTCGGGGCGGCCCCGTCGGAAACCTTCGCCAACGTGCGCCATGCGGTGCGGATGCTCAGCCTCGAGAACGCCTTTGAGGCCGGGGAGATCGCCGATTTCGACGACCGCATCCGGCGCTATCTGAATCTTGGCGCGGAGGTGCCGCTGACCTATACGGCGGAACCGAAGATTGACGGGCTGTCGCTATCGTTGCGCTACGAAAAAGGCCGCCTCGTCATGGCCGCGACGCGCGGCGACGGCGAGACCGGGGAGAATGTTACCGACAACGCCCGCACCATCGATGACATTCCCGAACGGCTCAGCGGCGCGCCGGACGTGATGGAAGTGCGCGGCGAGGTCTATATGAGCCATGCCGATTTCGCGGCGCTGAACGAACGGCAGGAGGAACGCGGCGGCAAGACCTTCGCCAATCCACGAAACGCCGCCGCAGGGTCGCTGCGCCAACTCGACGCCGCCATCACCGCCGAACGGCCGCTGAAGTTCTTCGCCTATGCCTGGGGGGAGGTTTCCGACCCCTTGGCCGATACGCAGATGGGTGCGATAGGGCGGCTGGCAAAGCTCGGCTTCCAGACCAATCCGCTGACGACGCTTTGCGACGGGCCGGAGGCGCTCCTTGCCGCCTATCGCGGGATCGAACAGAAGCGCGCGACGCTTGGTTATGACATCGACGGCGTGGTCTACAAGATCGACGATCTCGATCTGCAACGCCGTCTTGGCTTCCGGTCGACGACGCCGCGATGGGCCATCGCGCACAAGTTTCCCGCCGAACTCGCCTGGACGCGGCTTGAGGCGATCGACATCCAGGTGGGGCGCACTGGCGCGCTCAGCCCGGTCGCACGGCTGAGCCCGGTGACGGTGGGCGGCGTCGTCGTCTCGAACGCGACATTGCATAACGAGGATTACATCGCCGGGCGGTCCGCGAGCGGTGAGGTGATCCGCGACGGCAAGGACATCCGCATCGGCGACTGGGTGCAGGTCTACCGCGCCGGCGACGTGATCCCCAAGGTCGCCGATGTGGACCTGTCGCAGCGGTCCGAGGGCGCGGTGCCCTACGCCTTCCCGACGAAGTGCCCGGAATGCGGATCGGAGGCGGTACGCGAGGAGGGCGATGCCGTCCGCCGCTGCACCGGCGGTCTCATCTGTCCCGCGCAGGCCGTTGAGAAGCTGAAGCATTTCGTCTCCCGCGGTGCCTTCGACATCGAAGGGCTGGGCGCGAAGCAGATCGAGATGTTCTTCAACGACGCCGACCTGCCGATCCGCGAGCCTGTCGATATCTTCACCCTCGCCACCCGCGATGCGGCGAACCTCACGAAGCTGAAGAACCGCGACGGGTTCGGCGAGAAATCGGTGAGCAATCTCTTTCAGGCCATTGACGAAAAAAGGAATATCCCGCTCGCCCGTCTCATCTTCGCGCTCGGAATCCGCCATGTGGGCGAGGTTGCCGCACAGGATCTTGCCCGCCACTACGGAAGCTGGGACGCGCTGGTCGAAGGCCTCGACCGCGCCCGGCCCGCGGCAATCGCCCACCGCGCCGCCGACGACGCGGAGGAGGAGGAGCGCCGCCGCGCCGAGGAAGAGGGCCGCCGCGCCCGGATCAGTGAGGTTCGCAAGGCCGTGCTGGCCGGGGCCGCCGTCCCGCCCGACGCGGAGGCCGCTTGGACCGATCTCGTCGATACCGATGGCGTCGGCCCGGTCCTCGCGCTGTCGCTGTCGGACAGCCTCGCCAATCCGCAGGAACGCAGCGCTATCGACAAGCTGACGGCGCATCTCACGATCCAGCCGCCCGAGCTGCGGGCGACGGATTCCCCCGTCGCGGGCAAGACCGTCGTCTTCACCGGCACGCTGGAAAAGATGACGCGGGCCGAGGCGAAGGCGCGGGCGGAGGCGCTTGGCGCGAAAGTCTCCGGCTCGGTCTCGGCCAAGACCGACCTCGTCGTCGCGGGGCCGGGGGCGGGGTCGAAGGCCAAGGATGCGGAACGGCTCGGCGTCGAGATGATCGACGAGGATGCCTGGTTGCGGCTGATCGGCGGATGAGCCGCCCCGCCATCCTTTTCCCGCTTTTCGCGGAACTGGAGACGCTGGACGGCGTCGGCGCCAAGACTGCAAAGCATTTCGAACAGATGAACGATCGCGCGGCCGCGCGACCTCATCTTCACGCTGCCTTACGCGATGGTCGACCGCCGCCGCCGCGCGACGATCAACGGCGCGGAATTTCCCTCGACACTGACCGTGGAGGTCACGGTCGGCGCCCATGTGCCGCCCCGCCGCAAGGGCGGTCCGGCGCGGATTTTCGTGAAGGATGCCGAGACGGAATTTCAGCTCGTCTTCTTCCACGCCAAGGGCGATTATCTGCAAAAGCTGCTGCCGACCGGTCAGCGCCGCCTCGTTTCTGGCAAGATCGAGCTTTTCGACGGGCTGGCGCAGATGGTCCATCCTGACCATGTGCTGCGCCCCGAGGAAGCGACCGACCTGCCGGAGTTTGAGCCGGTCTATCCGCTGACCGCCGGGATCAGCCAGAAGCTGATGCAGAAGGCCGCGACCGCGGCACTGACCCGCGTTCCCGATCTGCCGGACTGGATCGACAAGGGCCTGAAGGCGCGGGAAAGCTGGCCGGACTGGTCCGCCGCCGTCCGCGCCGCCCATGCGCCACGAACGCTCGCCGATGTCGCGGCGGAGGCGCCCGCGCGGCAAAGGCTCGCCTATGACGAGCTGTTCGCGCATCAGATGACGTTGGCGCTCGCCCGCCGCTCGATACGGCGCGGCAAGGGGCGGGCGACGGTCGGGACCGGACGTTTGCAGGAAAAGGTGCTGGCCGCGTTGCCCTACAAGCCCACGAACGCGCAGACCCGCGCGATGGCCGAGATCGCGGGCGACATGGCCTCCGACCGCCGGATGAGCCGGCTTCTGCAAGGCGATGTCGGTTCGGGCAAGACGCTGGTGGCTTTCCTCGCGCTACTCGTCGCGGTCGAGGCGGGCGGGCAGGGCGTGATGATGGCGCCGACCGAAATCCTTGCCCGCCAGCATCTGGAAAGCCTGCGGCCGCTGGCCGAGGATGCGGGTGTGGTGCTGGAATTGCTGACCGGCCGCGACCGGGGCGCCGAACGCGCGGCGAAGCTGAAGGCGCTGGCAGACGGCGACATTCACATCCTCGTCGGCACCCATGCGGTCTTCCAGAAGGACGTGGCGTTCCACGACCTGCGCCTTGCCATCGTCGACGAACAGCACCGCTTCGGCGTGGCGCAGCGGATGGAACTGGGCGCCAAGGGCGGCGCGGCGGATGTGCTGGTGATGACGGCGACGCCGATCCCGCGCTCGCTCAGCCTCGCGCAATACGGCGACATGGACGTGTCGGTGCTCGACGAGAAGCCGGCGGGCCGGAAGCCGGTGAAGACGGCGCTGGTTTCCGCCGGGCGCTACGATGAGGTGGTGGGGCATCTCAGGCAGGCCGTGGCCGAGGGCCGGCAGGCCTATTGGGTCTGCCCGCTGGTCGAGGAAAGCGAAGTGGTCGACCTGACGGCGGCGGAGGAACGGTTCCGTGTGCTTCGCGCGGCCCTTGGCGAGGGTATCGTCAGCCTCGTCCACGGCCAGATGCCGCCCGCCGAGAAGGACGCCGCGATGGCCGGTTTCGCCGCCGGCCGGACCAAGGTTCTGGTCGCCACCACGGTCATCGAGGTCGGTGTGAACATCCCCAACGCCTCGATCATGGTGATCGAGCGGGCGGAGATCTTCGGCCTCGCGCAGTTGCACCAGTTGCGCGGGCGGGTCGGGCGCGGCAGCGCCGACTCGACCTGCCTTCTGATGTATCAGCCGCCGCTGGGGGAGACCGCTGAACGCCGCCTGCAAATCCTGCGTGAAACCGAGGACGGATTCCGCATCGCCGAGGAGGACCTCGCGATACGCGGGGCGGGCGATCTCATTGGCACGGCGCAGTCCGGCCTGCCGAAATTCCGAATCGCGGATCTGGAGCGGCAGTCCGCCCTCATGGCCGTCGCCCAGACCGATGCGCGCAAGCTCCTCTCCGACGATCCCGACCTCAGTACGCCGCGCGGACAGGCGGCGCGGGTGCTTCTGTGGCTGATGGAGCAGGACCGCGCGATCCGCCTGATTTCCGTGGGATAAGCGCAAAATCACTCTTTGTTCACTAATGTTCTTAAAAAGTTCTTTACAGATTGATCGCGATATGAGAACAAAGCGGCAACGAAGCGTTGAGCATGAGGTGCCCCGATGGCCAAGGAAATCAAATCCGTCATCCTCCGCAACCGCGCCACATTGGCGCGTGATGCCGCGGGTGTTGCCTCTCTCGCCGCGATGCTGGTCGTGGCGCTGCATCTGCCCAGCTTCATCTGAGTTTCTCTGTTTCTGCCTCGCGGTTCTCCGCCGGTTTTGCGCCTGTCCCCTGTCACTCGTGGCTTCCCCAAGCCAAAGCGCCCGGAATTCGGAAATCGCCACCTGCCGCCGCGCCCCGCCCGGAGCGCGGCGGTTTTTTTCTTTGGTGGGCGTAGCGATCAGTCCCTTGGCTCAAGGCTTGCGGTGGCCGTGACGGAGGCGGGCGGTCGCCGCGACGGGGTCAGCACGATCGCGGTCAGGACCAGCGTTCCGGCGATGGCCTCGCGCCAGCCGATGGGTTCGCCGAAGGCGATCCAGCCGACGGCGAACATCGTCGGCAGTTCGATGCTGCCCAGCGACGCCGCTTTCGCGCCGCCAATCTTGGGGACAAAGGTCGTGTAGATGAGCTGCGGCAGAAGCGCCGAAACGATCCCGAGCGACAGAACCAGAAGCCACTGGTCCGGCGTCGCGGGCAGCACCTCCGCGCGCGGATAGGTCGCGATCAGCGGCAAGAGGCCCGATGAGGAACCAAGCGCGAAGATCGACATGCGGCCAAGGGGCGTCAGGCTGGCCAGTTTCCGGGCAAGGACATTGATCGAGAGACCGAAGGCGACGGGGGCCGCGAGCGCCAGAAGGATCGCGCTCAGCGTCAGCGCCCCGGCCTGATCAGCCGATTTCGCCGCCAAGGCCGCGGCGACAAGGATCATCGTGCCGCCAAAGAGCGAGCGAAATCCGGGGCGATCGCGGAAAAGGGCCCAGCCGATCAGAAGGGTGAAAAGCGGATAGGTCATGTAGAGGACCCCCGCGACAGAGACCGGCAGAAGGCTCAGCGCCTTCACATAGCCGACCCAGCCCAGCCCGACGCAGAACCCCGAGGCATAGCCCCAAAGGCTCGCGCGTCCGCCTTCGCCCCTGAGCCGCAGGAAGGGCAGGAAGGCGACGGCTGAGAACATGTAGCGAAAGAAGGCGATGGCGGGCGGGGCGATTCCGGCTTCGGTCAGGCTGCGGGCGAAGTAAGGAACAAGGCCGAAGCAGATCGAGGAAAAGCCGACCATGACGATGCCGATGGTCGCGTTGTCGGTCCAGCTTGCGGGGGTAGGGGTGTCGCTCACAGATCGGGCACTTCGGGCAGATGGCCTTGCGCCAAGGCGGAGACGGCCGAGGTGATTCGCGCGAAGCTGTCCCGCGCGCGCGTCACGGTCCTGCGGGCGCGCAGGTAGCCATGTACGAGTCCCGGCTCCACCCATGCCACCGCTTCACCGCCCGCTGCATTGATACGCGCGGCATAGTCTGCGGCGTCGTCGCAGAGGGGGTCGCATTCGGCGCCGATGGCCACGGTGCGCGGCAGGCCTGAAAAGTTCTCGGCGCGCAGCGGATAGGCAGTTGCGTCCCGAACTGGATCGACGCCATCGACAAAGCAAAGCTGCGCGCCCAATTCGATGTCCGCTGTTGTCAGCAGAGGTGCGTTTGCGTGGGTCGCGTAGCTGCCCCGGCTCTGATCGCCGCCAATACCGGGGTAGATCAGAACCTGCCCGGTAATAGCCGGACCGTCTGCGCGCGCCGCATGGGCGACGGCGGCGGCGAGATGTCCGCCCGCGCTGTCGCCAACGAGTATCGGTGGCGGGGTGAACGCAGCTGCGACGGCCTTCGTCACAGCCAGTGCGTCGTCGAACTGTGCGGGATGCCGGTGTTCGGGCGCGAGGCGATAGTCAACGGAGATGACCCGAACACCGCATTCGGATGCGATTTCGGCGCAGACGTCATCGTGGCTGTTGAGGCCACCGAAGATGAAACTGCCACCGTGGAAATAGACCACGGTGGCGCGAGGCTCCGCTTTGGGCAAGTAGATCCGGCAAGGTACGTCGCCGTACAGGCGGTCATCGGTCGTCACGCCCGCTGGCCTGCCGCGATAGAAGGTTCTGCACATGGCGTCATAGAATCCGCGTTGCGCCGCTATGTCGTGGGTCGCCGCGTCGGGCGGATAATGTGCCTCCGTCTCCCGGATGAAGGCCCAGGTCTCGGCGTCGATCAGGCGGGCATAGTCGGGCGGCATGGCTCCTCCGGTCTCATACGGCCATGTTGGCTTGCCGACCACGGTCCGGCTATGCCGGAAGCGACCTCTCCGCTCTCAGCTTCCGACGAAACGCACGCGCCCACCGCTCCGCGCCGCCTCGGCCGCGCCGTGGATGATGCGTTCGATCTCCAGCCCGTCGACAAAACCGGGCCAGCAGGCGGGGCCGCCCGCGATGGCGCGCAGAAGCTCTGCCGCCTCGATGACCTTGAGGTCGTTGAAGCCGATCTGATGGCCCGGCGCGGGCACGAATTGCGCATAGGGCGGATGCGCCGGGCCGGTCAGGATGGTACGGAAGCCCTGTTCGGCCGTCTCGCCTTCGGCGACGTAAAGCTGAAGCTCATTCATCCGTTCCTGCGCGAAGGCGATCATGCCCCTGGTGCCATGCACTTCCCAGTCGAGCTTGTTCTTACGGCCCCAGGCCGACCGAGAGGTCGAGAGTGAACCCTGCGCGCCGGAGGCAAACCGCAGGATCGCGGTCGCGGTATCCTCGTTCTCCACCGCCGCCCGGCCGCCGTCCGGCAGGGGGCGGGTTTCGTGGATGATCTGGCTATCGGCGATCAGGCTTTCGACCGGTCCCATCAGCCGCAGCATCATCGACACAAGGTGGCAGCCAAGATCGCCAAGCGTCCCAAGCCCCGCCTGCGCGAGCGTCGCACGCCAGGTCCAGGGCAGATCGGCATCGGCCTGATAATCCTCATCCACCCAGCCGCGGAAATGCACGACGCGGCCGATCCGGCCTTCGCCAATCAGCTTCACGGCATGGGCGAACGCCGGATTGCGGATGTAGTTGTAGCCCAGAAGCGTGACCTTGCCCGAGGCGCTCGCCGCCGTCGCCATCTCCTCCGCCTCGGCAAGGGTCAATGCCATCGGCTTTTCGCACCAGACATGCTTGCCCGCTTTCAGGGCAGCGACCGCCATGTCGCGGTGCATCCCGTTCGGCGCGGTGATGGAGACCACGTCGATCGCTGGATCCGCGATCATTGCGCGCCAGTCGTCCGTGGACGCGGCAAAGCCGAACTGATCCGCCATCGCGGCGGCCTTGTCGGCGGGCGTATCACAGAGGGTGTGAAGACGCACCGGCGGCACATCCCCCATAACCGCGCGCACTGCCCCGAAGGCCAGGGCATGGGCCTTGCCCATGAAGCCCGTTCCGATCAGCCCGATATTCAGCGGTTTCATGTCTCACCCATTCGTTGAAAGCCAGTCGCGGAAGGCATCTGCCACATCCGCTTCGGCCTTCACGAGATAGTCGTCGGCAGGGTAGAGGCCGCCATGAACATCCGTCGCAAAGGCGCGCATCGCTTCGGTCCGCATTGCTTGCAACCGGTCGAATTCGGCCGCGAAATCGGCATAGACCTTGGCGTGGCGCGGGGTGCGGCCCCGGTTCTGGCCGAGTACATCGTCGGCGAAAAGGTACTGCGCGTCGCCCGCAGCGCCGGCACCCATCGCGACAAGGAAAAGCGAGGTCTTCTCCGCAATCGCCGCGGTGATCGCATCTGGCACGACCTCGATCTCCACCGCGAAGGCGCCGGCGTCTTCCAGCGCCTTGCATTGATCCCAGACCATCTTCGCGCTGTCGAGCGTCTTGCCGACGGCCTTGAAACCGCCGGTCCATGTCCGTTTGGAGGGGATCAGCCCGACATGACCGCAGACCGGGATCGCGTGGTCGGCCAGGGCGCGGACCGTGCCGAGACTGCCCGAGCAATAGACCGCGTCCGCCCCGTGTTTGACCAGGGGAAAGGCCCATCGAAGGAAATCTTCCGCCCCGCCGATCTCGTAGAAATTGTCGCCGGGAAAGACGAAGGCATTGGGGGCCACCTCGCGAAAGCGGCGGTCCATGATCATGGCGGGCGGGATGGAGAACATCTCGACCCCGGCGGCTTCGGCTGCCGCGGCCTCGTCCAGGGTCTCGACGCGCAGCATGGCGTATTTATGCCTGCCCCGGTTCGCGCGCAGGCTCGCCACTGTGTGCCGTTTCGACGGTTCGAAGGCCATGTCAACCCACTTGAATGAAAATGCGTCCGCCTTCGACCTTCACCGGATAGGTCGCAAGGTTGACGCAGACCGGCGCACGCATCGCCTCACCGGTCCGGTAGTCGAACTGGCCGTTGTGCTTGGGGCATTCGATCACGTAATCCATCACCAGCCCACCGGCGAGGTGGATATGTTCATGCGTGCAAAGCCCGTCGGTCGCGAAGAAATCGCCATCCGGGGAATGGTAGATCGCGTAGGTCTTGCCGCCGTGATCGAAGCGGATCACGTCCTCTTCGTCGATTTCTCCTGCCGCGCAGGCGTCGATCCAGTTGGTCATTCGGTTTCCTTCCTGTCGGTTCCTTGATCTCACTCGGCAGGGACAGCCTGGCCCAGAGCGTCTGGAATGCAGATCCTCACGGTAAGGCCGCGCGGTCTTCGGCAGGTCGCGGGGGAGGTAATAGTCCTCATACCGCAACTGGCGCAGGAACGCGGGCCACATCTCGCGGTATCCGGCCCAGATCGAGGGCGTCGCTTCCGGCAGGTCATGCCTGATCTTCGCATGCAGCTCGGGCAGGCGGTGATAGGGCACCATCGGGAACATGTGATGTTCGACATGGTAATTCATGTTCCAGTAGATGAAGCGGCTCACCGGGTTCATCAGGACCGTGCGGCTGTTCATCCGGTGGTCGATGACATTGTCGGCAAGGCCGCCGTGCTGCAAGAGGCCGGTCATCACATGATGCCAGGCGCCGTACAGGCGCGGCAGACCGATCACCATCAGGGGCAGGATCGACCCCATCCAAAGTGCGAGCCCGATCGTCGCGGCATAGATCGCGACCCAGATGCGGGCGGTGCGGATGACCTTCGGCTGCTCGCTTTCCGGAATGAAGGTCGCCTCTTCCGGATCGAGTTTGCCCGAGGCGTTGAGAAGCATCCGGGTCCAGCCGGTCCAGACGTCGAAAATGCCGAAGAAATTGCCGATGACCCTGCGCATGACCGGCGGCCGCATCACCGCGATCTCGGGGTCGCGGCCGACGATCACGGTGTCGGTATGATGGCGCGCATGGCTCCAGCGCCATTCGACAGGGTTCCTCATCATGCAGAACGAGGCGATGTTGTAGACGACATTGTTCATCCAGGGCGTGCGGAAGGCCGTGCCGTGGCCGCATTCATGCCAGCGTGAATCCGATCGCCGAGCCGTAAAGCGTGCCATAGGCAAGCCAGAACGGCGCCGACCACAGGCTTGGCCAGAGCCAGATACCGATGCCCGCGAAGGCTGCCATGCAGCCAAAGAGCAGGATCGTGTCGCGGATCGCCGGCTGATCCTGCCGCGCCATCAGTGCCTTCATCTCCTTGCGGGGAATGTCGGTATGATACCACTCGGCGGCGGCGAGGCCGGTTTCGACCGCCCGCCGCGCGTCCGGCCCCAGAAGGCTGTAGTCACGCTTTGCCATATGTCCTCCTCCACCACGCCGACCTCTCCTCATGGCCGCTCGGTGGCGTGGTGCCGACGATACGTGCGGAGACGGCCATCACCTAGATCATCGCTTCCATTCCCGTCAGAACTCGTCAAATATCGTCAGGTGCATTGATGTGATATCGTCAGGATGTGTGAGAATGGCGCGCAGGAAAACCATCACCGATGTCGCCCGCGAGGCGGGCGTCAGCGTCGCGACCGTGGACCGCGTCCTCAACGGACGCGAGAAAGTGCGCGAGGCGACCGCCCGCCAGGTCTTCGAGGCGGCGCAGCGCATCGGCTATCATGCCGCCGGCCTCATCGGGCAGCGGCTCCAGACGGAACTGCCGTACATGCGCTTCGGCTTTGTCCTGCACAAGGAAAAGCAGGCCTTCTTTCAGCATTTCGCCGCCGAGATCGGACGCGCCGTGTCCAATGCGCTGAACGTCCGTGCCGAGGCGATGGTTGCGTTCTCGCCGTCCCAGTCGCCCGGCGATTTTGTGCGCGTCATGATGGCGATGAAGGGCAAGGTCGATGTCATCGCCGCCTCTGCCGTGACCCATCATGAGATCACCGAGGCGGTGCAGGATCTGCACGATAACGGCGTGCCGTGTTTCGCGATCCTCAATGATTTTGCCCAAGGCATAAGGCAAAGCTATGTCGGGTTGAACAACCTCAGGGTCGGACGCATCGCGGCCTCGATGATCACGACCGCGACCCACAAGCCGGGCAAGATCGCGCTCTTCGTGGGTGGGTATCGCTGGCATGGCCATGAGTTGAGGGAAACCGGGTTCCGGAGCTTTTTCCGCGAAAGCGCGCCGCAATTCACCGTTCTCGATACGTTGGTGAACCTTGAGACACGGCAACTGACCTATGAGGCGACGCTCGATCTTCTTACGCGCCATCCCGATCTGCGCGGCATCTACTGCGCAGGTGGTGGCATGGAAGGCGCGATCGCCGCCATGCGCGAAGCGCGGCGGCCGGGTGAGGTTGCCCTTGTCGTCAATGAACTCACGCCGGAAAGCCGCTCGGCGCTTCAGGACGGCTATCTGGTGCTGATCATCGCGACGCCGCTCGCTACGCTCTGCCGCGATCTCGTGTCGCTCATGGTCACGGCCGCGCAGCAGGGGCCGTCCGAGATCACGGGGCAGCATTTCCTGCAGCCCGACCTTTACCTCGCTGAAAGCGTGTAGCTGATGGAATCACATCATGTGGTGAGGGGTATTTCGTCAGGAATGATGGAAACTGTCGCCCGCAGCATTGACGGGTCGGTCCGATAGGCTAACCTTCGCGCCAACCGCTGGGAGGCGGGCCGGGCTGTTCGGCGGCCTTGAGGAGGACACGCACTCATGCTGCCATTCGCCTTGAACCACATGACGGTGGCGCGGTTGAGCTACCGCGAACTTATTGATCTGGCCGCCGGCGTCGGATGCCTCGGTGTCGAAGTCCGTAACGACCTTCCAGCATCGCTTTTCGATGGCATGCCGCCCGAGCAAGGCGGCGCTTTGGCGCGGGAAAAGGGCTTGCGGCTGCTGGCCGTCGCTGAGGTCAAGCGCTTCAACGACTGGTCCCCCGACAGGGCCCGCGATGCGCTTGAACTGATGCGAATCGCCAGGTCGGCGGGGGCGGAGGCGGTCAGCCTTATCCCGCGCAATGATGGCCACGGGCTTGGCAATGGTGAACGGCAGGCGAACTTGCGCCTTGCCTTGAAAGAGCTGAAGCCAATGCTTGAGGATCATGACCTGATCGGAATGGTGGAGCCGCTTGGCTTCGCCATCTGCGCGCTGCGCCACAAGACCGAAGCGGTCGAGGCGATCGAGGCGCTGGATGCCAAGGGGCGCTTCCGTCTGGTCCACGATACATTCCATCACACACTCGCCGGGGGCGGGGACTATTTCCCGGATCATACCGGCATCATCCACATCTCGGGCGTGGTCGATCCCGCGCTGTCGGTGGATGAGATGGGCGATGAACACCGCGTGCTTGTCGACGGCAAGGACCGGCTTGGTAACATCGAGCAGATCCGCGCCTTGCGTGCGGCGGGCTTCAAGGGCGCCATTTCGATGGAAAGCTTCGCCCCGGAAGTCCATGCTAGCCAGAATCCGAAGGCCGACCTCGCCCGGTCCTTCGAATACATCGCGGCCCAGGTGGCCGAGGTGAACGCCTGAGGCGAGGCAGCCAATCAGAAATGCCCCGTTAAGGGCATCCGGCATGCGTTTCAGGGAGACGGGGTGCGCCGGACACCCCTTTAGGAGGAAGAGAATGAAGAAGATCGTACTTGCGGGCGGCCTTGCCGCGCTCATGGGCACCACCGCCATGGCCGAGAACGTCGGCGTGTCGATGGCGCGTTTCGATGACAACTTTCTGACCGTTCTGCGCAACGGTCTGCAAAAATACGCCGACGACAACAGCATCGGCGTGCAGATCGAGGATGCTCAGGACGATGTCGCCAAGCAGCTTGACCAGATCAACAACTTCATCGCCTCGGGCGTCGATGCGATCATTGTCAACCCGGTCGACACTTCGGCCACGCAGGCGATGACGGACGCGGCCGCTGCGGCGAATCTGCCGCTCGTCTATGTGAACCGTCAGCCGATCAACGTCGACACGCTTCCCGACAATCAGGCCTTCGTCGCCTCGAACGAAGAGGAATCCGGCACGCTCGAGACCATCGAAATGTGCCGTATCTTCGCCGAGGATCAGGGCAAGACCGAAGCCAATGTCTACGTGATGATGGGCCAGCTTTCCAACCAGGCCGCGCAGCAGCGGACGAAGGACATCCATGATGTCATGGAGGCCGGAAAGTGCGCGGTGACGCTCAACATCATCGACGAGCAGACCGCCAACTGGTCGCGCGATGAGGCGCAGAACCTGATGACCAACTGGCTTTCGACCGGCACCGCTTTCGACGGCGTGATCGCCAACAACGACGAAATGGCCATCGGCGCGATCCAGGCGATGAAGGCCGGGGGTCTCGACATGGCCACCATCGTCGTCGGTGGTGTCGATGCGACGCAGGATGCGCTCGCCGCGATGCAGGCGGGCGATCTCGACGTCACCGTGTTCCAGAACGCGGCAGCGCAGGGCTCCGGTTCGCTCGACGCGGCGGTCAAGCTCGCCAAGGGCGAGGCTGTGGACCAGAAGGTCTACATTCCGTTCGAACTGGTGACGCCGAAGAACATCGGCGACTACCTCGCCAAGAACTGAGCAAACTTTGACGCGGGCGGCCCACCAGGGGTCGCCCGCGTCGTCAGCTACGGGAGGGGAAAGACGTGTCGCAGACATCGCATGGCCTCGGCGGCCTGAAATACGACCCGGCAAAGCGCGAGCGGCCGCAGGAACTGAACGTCTTCATAGCGCTCATCCTGATCGTCATTGCCTTCGAAATCCTCGGCCGCTTGCTGGTGCATGACAGCTTCCTGTTCAACACGCGCGCCAATGTGGACGCGATCTTCAACTGGGCGCGGCTCAACATCATCATCCTTCAGGTTTCCATCGTCGGCATCATTGCGCTCGGCGTGACGCAGGTGATCATCAATGGCGGGATCGACCTCAGTTCCGGCTCCATCGTCGGCGCAACCGCGATGGTCACCCTGAGCTTTGCACAGACCGCGATGGTGAACGGTAACCCCAACCCGAAGGCGATCTTTGGCGATTGGGCGATGGACTTGCCGGTGATCGCGCCGGTGGTCATTGGACTGGCCTGCGGAATCTTCGCCGGACTCGTCAACGGCGCGCTCATCGCCTACACGCGCATCCCGCCCTTCATCGCCACGCTCGGCATGATGGTGACGGCCCGCGGGTTTTCGAAATGGTGGTCGAACGGCAACCCGATTTCCTTTCCGACCGAGAGCTATGCCGCCATCGGCAAGGGCCTCAACCCGGTCCTGATCTTCGTCGGCCTCGCGATCCTTTTCTACGCCATCATGAACTACACCAAATACGGCAAGCATTGCTACGCCATCGGATCGAACGAACAGGCGGCGCGGATGTCGGGGATCAACGTCAGCCGCCACAAGGTGCTGGTCTATGCCATCGCCGGGATGCTGGCGGCGCTGGCGGCCATCGTGCTGAGTTCCAAGAACCTCACCGCGCAGGCCGGCATGGGTGTCATGTACGAACTTGACGCAATCGCCATGGCCGTCATCGGCGGGGTCAGCCTGCAAGGCGGGCGCGGCTCGATCCTTGGCACGGTCATCGGTGCGCTGATCTTCGGCGTCATCATCTCGGGGTTCACGTTTCTCCGGCTCGACGCCTATTACCAGGAAATGGTGAAGGGCGTGATCATCGTCGGCGCCGTGGTCCTCGATCAATGGCGGCAGCGCGGCCGGTCGCGCGGGTAAAGGGGAAAAGACATGGACAAAGACATCATCCTTGAAACCCGTGGTCTGACCAAGCGCTATGGCGGCGTGCATGCGCTGGAGGATGCGAACTTCACCCTCAAGCGCGGCGAACATGTCGCCATCGTCGGCGATAACGGGGCAGGCAAGTCCACCTTCGTGCGCCAGATCACGGCGGTCGAAAAGCACAGCGCGGGCGAGATCCATTTCGAGGGCCGGTCCGTCGAATTCCAGGACCCACTGGAGGCCCGCGAGGCCGGGATTGAGACCGTGTTCCAGACCCTCGCCCTTGCCGATGACCTCGACGTGCCGTCGAACCTTTTCCTTGGGCGGGAACTTTTCAAGCTCAAACTCGGGCCGTTTTCGGTGCTTGACCGCAAGGTGATGCGCGAACGCACGCTCGAGGCCTTGCACAAAACGGCGGTGAAGATCCCCAATGTCGACAATGCCATCCGCAACATGTCGGGTGGCCAGCGGCAATGCGTCGCCATCGCGCGGACGGCGGCCTTCGCGTCGAAGATGGTCATCATGGACGAGCCGACGGCGGCCCTCGGCGTACAGGAAACCGCGCAGGTGGAAAACATCATCCGGGGGCTGAAGGAACGCGGCGTGCCGCTGATCCTGATCTCGCACAACCTGCGCCAGGTCTTCGACCTCGTCGACCGGATCGTGGTGTTCCGCCGCGGCCGCATCGTTGCCTCGCTCAACAAGGACGAAACCGACGGCAACGACATCGTGTCCTACATCACGGGCGTCAAAGGGCTGAGCGATGTCGCCGACGCCTGACCAGCGGACCCATGTCGATACGGTTGCCGTGGTGACGGGGGGCGCGCAGGGCCTGGGCCGCGCGGTCGCCGAACGGTTGATCGCCGAAGGTTGCACGAGGATCGTCATCGCCGCGCGAAGCGAGGATCCGGGGCAGGCGGCCGCGCGCGACCTCTCGGCCCTTGGCGCCGACGTGCGGTTCCTGCGCGCCGATCTTTCCGACGCGCGGGACGCTATCCAACTGATCGACCGCGCGGCCGGGGCCTTTGGCCGTGTCACCGCCCTCGTGAATGCCGCCGCCGCCTGTGACCGTGGCTCTGTCCTCGACACCACGCCCGAGGTCTGGGACCATCTGATGGCCGTGAACACCAAGGGGCCGTTCTTCGCGCTGCAACGCTTCGCGCAGCTTGCCATCAACGGCAGCCACCCGGCGTCCTGTGTCAACATCCTCTCGATGGTCACCCATTGCGGGCAATCCTTCCTTTCGCCCTATTCGGCATCGAAAGCGGCGCTGGCGAATGTCACCAGGAACGCCGCGCAGGCGCTGCGACGCAACCATATCCGCGTGAACGGGATCAACTGCGGCTGGATGGACACGCCGGGCGAGGACGCGACCCAGCGCAAGTGGCATGGCGCGGGCGATGACTGGCTGGTAAAGGCGGAAGCCTCGCAACCCTTTGGGATGCTTGTAAAACCCGCCCATGTTGCAGGTCTCGTGACCTATCTTTTGGGGCCGTCCTCCGGGGTGATGACCGGCGCCCTCATCGACTTCGATCAGAATGTGGCCGGCGCTTACCCCGAATGACCGGCGGTTAAGGAGAGCGGGAATGACAGTCAGGTTCGGGCTTCTGGGCGCCGGGCGCATCGGCAAGGTCCATGCGAAGGCGATCACCGGCGATGCCGAATGCGCGGCTGGTCGCGGTCGCCGACGCGATGGCCGCCGGCAGCCGAGGCGATCGCCGAGCAATATGGCTGCGAGGTGCGCAGCATCGAGGCGATCGAGGCCGCGAAGGACATCGACGCGGTGGTCATCTGCACGCCGACCGACACCCATGCCGATCTGATCGAGCGCTTCGCCCGCGCCGGCAAGGCGATCTTCTGCGAAAAGCCGATCGACCTCGACGTCGCGCGGGTCAAGGCCTGCCTGAAGGTCGTGCGAGACGACAAGGCGCACGCTGATGGTCGGCTTCAACCGCCGCTTCGACCCGCATTTCCGCGCCGTGCGCGCCGGCGATCGACGACGGCCGCATCGGCACGGTCGAGATGGTGACGATCACCTCGCGCGATCCCGGCGCGCCGCCGGTCGACTACATCAAGCGCTCGGGCGGCATCTTCCGCGACATGACGATCCATGACTTCGACATGGCGCGCTTCCTGCTCGGCGAGGAGGTCGAGACGGTCATGGCGCACCGCCGCGGTTCTGGTCGATCCCGGCGATCGGCAAGGCCGGCGACTATCGACAGCGTCTCGGTGATCCTGACGACCGCAATCGGGCAAGCAGGCCGTGATCTCCAACTCGCGCCGCGCCACCTATGGCTACGACCAGCGCATCGAGGTGCATGGCTCCGAAGGGCATGGTCGCGGCCGAGAACCAGCGGCCGGTGTCGATCGAGGTCGCCAACGGCGAAGGGCTATACCCGCCCGCCGCTGCATGACTTCTTCATGACCCGCTATACCGACGCCTATGCCGCCGAAATCGCCGCCTTCATCGCCGCGATCGACCGAAGGCGCGAAGATCTCGCCGAGCGGGCAGGATGGCCTGGTCGCGCTGGCGCTGGCTGACGCGGCGCTGAAATCGGTGAAGGAGGGTCGCGCGGTCAAGGTTTCCGAAGTGCTGGGCTAACGTCATGAAAACGCTCGATGTCATCACCATCGGCCGCTCCTCCGTCGACCTCTACGGCGCGCAGATCGGCGGGCGGCTTGAGGATATGGGCTCGTTCGCCAAATATATCGGCGGCTCGCCCACCAACATCGCGGCCGGCGCAGCGCGGCTGGGCCTCAGGTCTGCGGTCATCACGCGGGTCGGCGACGAGCATATGGGCCGCTTCATCCGCGAGGAGCTGGCGCGCGAAGGCGTGGACGTTCAGGGCGTCAAGACCGACCCGGAGCGGCTGACGGCTCTGGTGCTGCTCGGCATCCGCGACGAGCATCAGTTCCCGTTGATCTTCTACCGCGAGAATTGCGCCGACATGGCACTTTGCGAGGACGACATCGACGAGGCGTTCATCGCCTCCGCCGGGGCGCTGGTGGTGACCGGCACGCATCTTTCCCACCCGCGCACCGAAGCGGCGGTGCTGAAGGCGCTGACCCTCGCGCGGAAGCATGGGCTGCAAATCGCGCTCGACATCGACTACCGCCCGAACCTCTGGGGGCTGGCGGGCCACGGCGCCGGCGAAAGCCGCTTCATCGCCTCGGATGCCGTGACGGCCAAGCTGCAACGCCACCTCGCAGCTTTTCGACCTGATCGTCGGCACCGAGGAGGAGTTCCATATCGCCGGCGGCACGACCGACACGCTGGCGGCGCTTCGCGCCGTCCGCGAGGTCTCGGACGCGACGCTCGTCTGCAAGCGCGGGCCGATGGGGGCGTCGCCTTCACCGGCGCGATCGCCGACAGCCTGGACGATGGCGAAAGCGGCCCCGGCTTCCCGATCGAGGTCTTCAACGTGCTCGGCGCGGGCGACGGCTTCATGTGCCGGGCTTCTGAAGGGCTGGCTCACCGGGCGAGGACTGGCCGACGGCACTCACCTACGCCAATGCCTGCGGCGCCTTCGCCGTCAGCCGCCACGGCTGCACGCCCGCCTATCCAAGCTGGGAGGAGTTGCAGTTCTTCCTCAAGCGTGGCGTCAAGGAGAAGGCGCTGCGCAAGGACCGCGCGCTTGAACAGATCCACTGGGCGACCAACCGCAAGGGCGACTGGTCGACGATGCGGGTCTTCGCCTTCGACCACCGGATGCAGCTCGAGGATATCCCGGGTGCGACGCCCGCGAAGGTCGGCGCGTTCAAGGAACTTTGCCTCGCCGCCGCTGCGAAAGTCGCGGACGGAAAGCCCGGCTACGGCCTTCTCTGCGACAGCCGGCTTGGCCGCGCCGCACTTTACAAGGCGGCCGGGCAGGGGCTCTGGATCGGCCGCCCGGTGGAATGGCCCGGCTCGCGCCCGCTGACGCTCGAGCCCGAGATCGGGCCGGATTTCGGCGGCCTCGACGAATGGCCGCTCGACCATGTCGTCAAGGTGCTGTGCTTCTACCACCCCGACGACGACGCGGAGATGAAGGCCGAACAGGAGGCGACCGTCACGCGCCTCTTCCACGCCTGCCGCCGCAACCGGCTCGAGATGCTGCTGGAGGTCATCCCCTCCAAGGTCGGCCCGGTCGACGACCACACGACCGCCGACATCATCGAGCGGTTCTATCGACATCGGCATCTATCCCGACTGGTGGAAGCTGGAGCCGATGAAGACCGACGCCGCGTGGAAAGCCGCCTGCGCCGCCATCACCGCGCATGATCCGTACGTGCGCGGCATCGTCGTTCTCGGCCTCGGCGCGGAGGAATGCCGACCTCGCCGCGAGTTTCGCGGAAGCCGCGCGGCATCCGCTGGTCAAAGGCTTCGCCGTCGGCCGCACGATCTTTGCCGACGGCCGCGCGGAAATGGATGGCGGGCGAGATCACCGACGAGGCCGCCGTGGCCGAGATGGCCGGGACCTTCGACCGCCTTTGCAAGCACATGGGACAAGGCGCGGGCTGCCGCGCGGGAGAAAGCCGCATGACCAAGACCGTACGACTGACCGCCGCGCAGGCCCTGGTGCGCTACCTCTCTGCACAGATGAACGAGGACGGGGAGCGTTTCATCGCCGGATGCTGGGCGATCTTCGGCCACGGCAACGTCGCCGGTCTGGGCGAGGCGCTGCATGGCGTGCAAGGACAGCTTCCCGACCTGGCGCGGGCAGAACGAACAGACCATGGCCCATGCCGCCATCGCCTATGTCAAGCAGCTTGGCCGCCGCCGCGCGATGGCGGTGACCTCCTCCATCGGGCCGGGGGCGACGAACATGGTGACGGCGGCGGCACTTGCCCACGTCAACCGCCTGCCGGTGCTCCTGATCCCCGGCGACGTCTTCGCCAACCGTGGCCCCGATCCGGTCCTGCAACAGGTCGAGGATTTCGGCGACGGCACGGTCAGCGCCAATGACTGCTTCCGCCCCGTCAGCCGCTATTTCGACCGCATCACGCGGCCCGAACAGCTGCTGACCGCGCTGCCCCGCGCCTTCGCGCACGATGACCGACCCCGCCGATTGCGGCCCGGTGACGCTCGCCTTCTGTCAGGACGTGCAGGCCGAGGCCTATGACTTCCCCGAAGCCTTCTTCGAACCCCGCATCTGGCGCCAGCGCCGCATCCGGCCGGACCTTGCCGAACTCGCCGCCGTTGCAGAGGCGATCGAGGGCGCGGAAGCCCCGGTGATCGTCGCGGGCGGCGGTGTCCACTATTCCGGCGCGACCGACGCGCTCAGGGCCTTCGCCGAGGCGCGTGGCATTCCGGTGGTGGAGACGCAGGCGGGCAAGTCCGCGCTGCCGCTGGGACCATCCCGCTCAACCTCGGCCCGGTCGGCGTGACCGGCGCCGAAAGCGCCAACACCGTCTGCGGCAGGGCCGATGTCGTCATCGGCGTCGGCACGCGGTTCCAGGATTTCACCACCGGCTCGTGGTCGCTCTTCAAGCGTCCGGGCCGCAGGCTCATCTCGATCAACGTCGCGGCCTATGACGCGGTCAAGCATGGCGCGCTTCCCTTGCAGGCCGATGCTAAGGTGACGCTTGAGGAACTGACTGCAAAAATCGGTAAAACAAAAGGAAATATTGATACGGCTGGCCTCAAGAACAGCTGGTTCGCCAAGGTCGATCCGTTGACCGACGCGCCGAAGGACGGCAACGCGCTTCCCTCCGACCAGCAGGTCATCGGCGCGGTCCAGCGCGCTTCGGGCGCGGATACGGTCATCATGTGCGCCGCGGGCACCATGCCGGGCGAGTTGCACAAGCTCTGGAAGGCCACGCGACCGATGTCCTACCACATGGAATACGGCTTTTCCTGCATGGGGTATGAGATCGCGGGCGCGCTTGGCATCAGGATGGCGGAACCCGACCGCGACGTGATCTGCATGATCGGCGACGGCAGCTACATGATGGCCAATTCCGAATTGGCCACCGCCGCGATGATGGGGCAGCCGATCACCATCGTCCTCACCGACAACCGCGGCTTCGGCTGCATCAACCGGCTGCAGATGGGCACCGGCGGGGCGGAGTTCAACAACCTTCTCGATCATGCCGTGCACGAAGTGCCAAGCCATATCGACTTCGCCGCCCATGCCCGCGCGATGGGGGCGGAGGCGGTCAAGGTCGGGTCTGTCGCGGAACTGGAAGCGGCGCTGGCGAAGCGGCGCGGCAAGGCCGGCCCCTATGTCATCGTGATCGACACCGACCCCTATCCTTCGACCCCGCATGGCGGTTCCTGGTGGGAGGTGGCTGTGCCGGAGGTATCCACGCGGGATCAGGTCAAGAAAGCACGTCAAGCTTATGAAAAAGCTGTAAAAGAGAGAACATGAGATGAGCGTGAGGATCGGCATTTCCCCGATTGCCTGGCAGAATGACGACCTGCCCGACCTGACCGCCGCCTATACGATGGAGCAGGCGCTGAAAGAGGCGCGCGAGATCGGCTATACCGGCGTCGAGCGCGGCCGCCGGATGCCGCAGGACACCGAGGGGCTTCGTGCCTATCTCGACCGCTATGACATCGCGCTTTGCGGCGGGTGGTGTTCCGGAAACCTGATGCGGAATACCGTGAAGGCGGAGATCGAGGCGGTGCGCCAGCAGGTTGCGCAATTCGTCGCGCTGCGCTCGCCCTGCCTCGTCTATGCGGAATGCTCCAACACCGTGCAGGGCGATATCGGCACGCCGGTCAACAACCGCCCGAAGCTGACTCGCCATGAGGTCAAGGCCTATGCCGCGAAGCTTTCCGATCTGGCGAAATGGATGGCTGACGAGGGCATGATGCTGGCCTATCATCACCATATGGGCTCGATGATCGAAGATCAGGAGGACGTGGACGCGCTGATGGAGGGATCGGCGCCGGAGGTGACGCTTCTGTTCGACACCGGCCACCTGAAGTTCGGCGGTGCCGATGTCCTCGGCACATTGAAGAAATGGGGCGACCGGGTGCGGCACGTCCATTTCAAGGACGTGCGCGAAGACGTGACCCGCAGGATTCGGTCTGAAAACAAGAGCTTCCTCGACGGCGTTATCGCCGGGGCCTTCACCGTTCCGGGCGACCCCGAAGGCTCGATCGACTTCAGGGCCGTGACCGACGAACTGGCGAAAATGGACTATGACGGCTGGATCGTGGTCGAAGCCGAGCAGGACCCGGCCAAGGCGCCACCTTACGAATATTCGAAGATCGGCTACGATCATATCGTGGACATCTGCGGCCAGTCCGGGTTGCAGGTCGAGGCGCGCGGATGAAGGCGGATTGAATGCATGAAATAAAGGAAAATCAAATGTTTGCGCGCGAAACTTCACGGCCTTCCACGCATGGAACGCGCGCTGGAGAGGCGGTCTGCCGATGAGATTTCTCGACCCGGCACACCCGTTCTTCCGGCCCGTCTGGGTCAGGGTTGTCGTTGTCGGCGTCGCCCTTCTCTGGGCGGTGGTGGAACTCATCTTCGGCTCGCCCGGCTGGGCCATGCTCTTCGCGGCGGCGGGGCTCTATGCGCTTTGGGTGTTCGTGAACCATGCGCGAGACCCGGGCGCGCCCGACGACAAGGGGTGAAAGCATGGCCAGGCTACTGATGAAACCGTCGGGCGAGACCGGCAAAGTCCATGACATCACGCCCGAAAGTGCGGGCTGGGGCTATGTCGGCTTTTCGCTCTATCGGCTCAAGGCGGGCGAAAGCGCGGCCGAGGCGACGGGCGACCGCGAGGCGATCCTCGTCCTCGTCGAAGGCAAGGCGAAGATCACAGCCGCCGGCGAGGATTTCGGCGAGATGGGCGCACGGATGGATGTCTTCGAAAAGACGCCGCCGCATTGCCTCTACGTCCCGAACGGAAGCGACTGGAAAGCCAGCGCCACGACCGACTGCACGCTCGCCGTTTGCACGGCTCCGGGCAAGGGCAACCACAAGGCGCAGCGGCTTGGCCCCGACGGCATCGAACTGACCCCGCGCGGCAAGGGTGCGAATACCCGCCACATCAACAACATCGCAATGGAGGGCCGCGACGTCGCCGACAGCCTTCTGGTGACCGAGGTCTTCACCCCGCAAGGCAACTGGTCCTCCTACCCGCCGCACCGGCATGATGAGGACGACTATCCCAACATGACCTATCTGGAAGAGACCTACTATCATCGCCTGAACCCGGCCCAGGGTTACGGCCTTCAGCGTGTCTGGACTGAGGATGGGAGCCTCGACGAAGCCATGGCGGTGGCGAACCACGATGTGGTTCTGGTGCCGAAGGGTCACCATCCCTGCGGCGCGCCCTATGGCTACGAGATGTATTATCTCAACGTCATGGCCGGGCCGATCCGCAAGTGGCGGTTCAAGAACCATCCCGATCACGACTGGATCTATCAGCGCGACCTGAACGGCTGAGGTCCTTCCCCCGCGCCATCCGCAGCGTATAGTGCGCGCGAGGGGGATCCATGGCGACGCAACTTGTCATCTTCGATTGCGACGGCGTGCTGATCGACAGCGAGTTCATCAGCGCGCGGATGCTGGTTGATGAGCTGTCGAAGCTGCATGTCGACATCGACCTCGACTACGTCGGTCGGCATTTCCTTGGGCGCAGCTATCCGGTCGTGATGCAGCAGATCCGGCGGGAATTCGGCCTCGACTTGCCGCCGGAATTCGAAGAGGAATACCGCCACCGCCTGCTTGTGGCGTTCGAACGCGAGCTGACGATCATGCCGGGCGTGACCGAGGTGCTGGATGGGCTCGCGGTGCCTTACTGCATCGCCACTTCCTCCAGCCCGCGCCGGGCGCGGCGCTCGCTTGAAATCGTCGGTTTGCCAAGGCTCGATACGACGCCGATCTTTACCGCGTCCATGGTCGAACGTGGCAAGCCCGCGCCGGATCTCTTTCTCCATGCGGCGGAAGCAATGTCAGTTTTGCCGAGTGATTGTCTTGTTATAGAGGACAGTCTCAATGGCGTCCGTGCGGCCGTCGCGGCGGGGACGGAAGTCTTCCGATTCACCGGCGGCACGCATCTGAAAGGCCGTGACCTGACCACCGCCGAAGATGTGCGCGCCAGCTTGGCATTTGATTCCTTCGACAGTTTCTTCCAGATTGTCCCGCATCTGCGGAGAACCCAATGAACCTGCACGACCCTGAGAGTTCCAAACATGACGATGCCGCGCGGGCGGGCTGGATGTATTATGTCGGGGGCATGACGCAGGATCAGATCGCCGTTTCGCTCGGCGTGTCGCGTCAACGGGCGCAGCGGCTTGTCAGCCGGGCGATGTCCGAGGGACTGATCCACGTCCGGCTTGAGCACAAGATCGGCTCCTGCCTTGCCGCTGAAGCGGCGTTGAAGCGACGGTTCAAACTTGCGGAGGTGCGGGTCGCCCCCTCGCTCGGTCCCGGCATGGATCCGGCACGGGCGACGGCTGCGGTGGCGGCGGAGCTTCTGGAAACCTATCTCGCGCGGACCGAGCCGCTGGTCATCGCCTTCGGCACCGGGCGGTCGCTGTCCTCGATGGTGGCTGAGCTTGCCTCGGTTCCGACCGAGCAGCACAAGGTGGTGTCGCTGATCGGGAATATCGCACCCGACGGCTCTGCCTCGTTCTACGATGTCATCCTCAGGATCGCCGACAAGCTGCATGTCCCGCACTATCCGATGCCGGTGCCGGTGCTCTCCGACACCCCGAAAGAGCGTGAGATGTTCCACGCGCTCGGCCCGGTTCAGACTGTGGTGGCCCTCGCGCGCAATGCCGATGTGATGTTCGTCGGCATCGGCCAGATGGGCGAGGATGCGCCGCTGTTCAAGGACGGGTTCGTGACGCGCGCGCAACTTGCCGAGATGCAGGCACGCGGTGCGACGGGCGAGCTTGTGGGCTGCGTCTTCAACGCCGAGGGCGTCTATCTCGATACGCCGCTGACCGCGCGTCTGGGTGGCGTTCGGATCGAACCCGGCCGCAGCACACCGGTGATCGGCGTCGCCGCGGGGGCGAGCAAGGTTGCGGCAATGCGTGCGGCAATCAAGGGGCGGCTCATCAACGGCCTGGTGACCGATGAGCCGACCGCCGCCGCGCTTCTGGCCGTCTAGCGCCGGTTAGTGCGCGGCAATTCCTTCTTCCGCTAGGTAAATTTTCCCAGTTGACAAAATGTCGCGGTAAGGTGAGCATATGCGCGCTATATGAGCATATGCTCAATTCCTTGGGAGGAACTCATGACTTTAACGATGCGGGCGCTTCTTGGCGCTTCTGCTCTATGCGCTTTGACATCCGGCGCCTTTGCTGAATCCATCACGGTTGCCACGGTGAACAATGGCGACATGGTCCGGATGCAGGGCCTGATGGACGACTTCAAGGCGAAGCACCCGGATATCGAAGTGAACTGGGTCACGCTTGAAGAGAACGCGCTGCGCCAGCAGGTCACGACGGATATTGCAACCAAGGGTGGTCAGTTTGACGTGCTCACCATCGGCACCTATGAAGTGCCGATCTGGGGCAAGCTCGGCTGGCTCGTTTCGCTGGATGATCTTCCGGCCGAATACGACGTCAATGACCTGTTGCCGCCGATCCGGGCCGGCCTGAGTGTCGACGGAACGCTCTATGCCTCGCCGTTCTACGGCGAATCGTCCTTCGTCAACTATCGGACTGATCTGGCCGAAAAGGCGGGCGTGACGATCCCCGAAAAGCCGACTTGGGACGACATCAAGGCAGCGGCCAAGGCGATGAACGACCCGGCCAACGGGATCTACGGCATCTGCCTGCGCGGCAAGCCGGGCTGGGGCGAGAACACGGCGTTCATCACCACGATGGCCAATTCCTACGGCGCCCGCTGGTTCGACGAGAACTGGAAGCCGCAGTTCGACAGCCCGGAATGGAAGGCGACGCTGACCGATTACCTCGACCTTCTGACCAACTACGGACCGCCGGGCGCCAGCGCCAACGGCTACAACGAGAACCTGACGCTTTCGCTTCAGGGCAAGTGCGCGATCCGTATGGATGCGACTGTGTCCGCCTCGTCGCTGCTGGATCCCAAGCAGTCCGACGTTGCTGACAAAGTCGGTTTCGCGCTCGCGCCGGATGCCGGCCTCGGCAAACGCGCAAACTGGCTCTGGGCATGGTCGCTGGCCATTCCGGCATCTTCACAGCACCAGGATGCCGCCAAGACCTTCATCGACTGGGCGACCAACAAGGATTACCTCGCGCTCGTCGCGTCGAAAGAAGGTTGGGCCAGCGTACCGCCGGGTACCCGGACCTCGCTCTATGAGAACCCGGAATACGCGAAACTTCCCTTCGCCAAGCTGACGATCGAACTCGATCAACGCCGCTGACCCGGAACATCCGACGGTACAACCGGTGCCCTATACCGGCGTGCAATTTGTCGCGATCCCCGAGTTCCAGGGAATTGGCACCGCTGTCGGCCAGGAATTCTCGGCGGCGCTCGCCGGCCAGAAGACGGCGGACGAAGCTCTTGCTGCGGCGCAGGCGCTTGTCACGAAGGAAATGACAGACGCAGGCTACATCAAGTAAGCTGACGGGGTAACCCGGCGACACGATGCGGGGCGGCGATGTTCGCCCCGCAGACCAGACCGCGGCCGATCCTGACGTCCTCCAGCTTCGGTTCGGCGCGGTCTTTCCGCTCATTCATTCAAGGGAGCGTCCCATGGCCACGCAAGCTTCCCGGTCCGCCGCACGACTGATGATCTCACCGTCCGTCATCCTGCTGTTGCTCTGGATGGTGGTGCCTCTGGCGATGGTCATCTACTACTCGTTCCGGCGCTACCGGCTGCTCAACCCCGATCGCGCGGGCTGGGCCGGCTGGGACAATTATTCGAGCTTCGTCTTCTCGCCCGATTTCGGTGGCGCGCTCATCAACACGCTGATCCTGGTGCTTGGCGTCCTCCTCATCACCGTCGTCCTCGGCATCCTGATCGCGCTTCTGATCGACCAGCCGATCTGGGGACAGGGGCCGGTCCGGATCCTGGTGATCTCGCCCTTCTTCATCATGCCGCCGGTCTCGGCGCTGGTGTGGAAGAACATGTTCTTCAACCCGACGAACGGGCTTTTCGGAGAGCTTTTCAAGTACCTCGGCATGTCGCCTTATGACTTTCTGGGACAGGCGCCGCTCGCCTCGATCGTCACCATCGTCTCCTGGGAATGGCTGCCCTTCGCGACGCTGATCCTGCTGACGGCGCTGCAGTCGCTTGATGGCGATCAACTGGAGGCCGCCGAGATGGATGGCGCGCCGCCCCTGAAGCGGTTCTGGTACATCATGCTGCCGCATATGAGCCGCTCGATCACGGTGGTGATCCTGATCCAGACGATCTTCCTTCTCGGCATCTTCGGCGAGATCCTCGTGACCACCGCCGGTGGACCGGGCTCCGCCTCGACCACGCTGCCGTTCCTGATCTTCAAGAAGGCGCTTCTCGACTTCGACGTGGGCAGTGCCGCCGCCGGCGGGATCGTCGCCGTCATCCTCGCCAACATCGTCGCCATCTTCCTGATGAAGGCGATCGGCAAGAACCTGGATTGAGGGAGAAAAGACATGGCACGCGCCGTCACACCCGCCCGCAAGTCGATCAACACCGCCGCCGCATGGACGGTCGCGCTGATCATCTTCTTCCCGATCCTCTGGACGATCCTGACGAGCTTCAAGCCGGAGCCGGTCGCCGTCGCCTCGCCGCCGGTCTTCCTGAACTTCGACTGGTCGTTCGAAAACTACCAGACCGTGATCCAGCAGCGCGGCTATGGCCAGTTCTTCTGGAACTCGGTGGTGATCGCCGTTGGCTCCACCGTCCTTGGCATGATCATCGCGATCCCGGCCGCCTGGGCGATGGCCTTCGTCCACGGGCCGCGGACCAAGGATCTTCTGATGTGGATGCTCTCCACCAAGATGATGCCGGCGGCCGGGGTGCTGGTGCCGATCTACCTGATCTCGGTCTATTTCAAGATCCTCGACACCCAGTTCCTGCTGACCATCGTGCTGATGCTGATGAACCTGCCGATCATCATCTGGATGCTCTACACCTATTTCCGCGAGATCCCGGTCGACATCCTCGAGGCGGCGCGGATGGACGGGGCGAGCCTCTTCAACGAGATCGTCTATGTGCTGACGCCGATGGCGGTGCCGGGGATCGCCTCGACGCTTCTCCTGAACGTCATCCTCGCCTGGAATGAAAGCTTCTGGACGCTGAACCTGACCGCCTACAACGCGGCGCCGTTGACCAAGTTCATCGCCGGGTTCTCGTCGCCGCAGGGCCTCTTCTACGCGAAACTCTCGGCGGCGTCGGTGATGGCCTTCCTGCCGATCCTGATCCTTGGCTGGTTCAGCCAGAAACAACTTGTCCGCGGCCTGACCTTCGGCGCGGTGAAATAAGGGGGAATGACCATGGGCAAGATCAGCCTGAAGAAAGTTGAAAAGAGCTTCGGTGAAGTGAAGGTCATTCCGCCCCTGGACCTTGAGATCGAGGATGGCGAGTTCGTCGTCTTCGTCGGCCCCTCGGGCTGCGGCAAGTCCACGCTGCTGCGCCTGATCGCGGGGCTGGAGGATACGACCGCCGGCAAGATCTTCATCGACGGCGCCGACGCGACCCAGCTTGCCCCGTCAAAGCGCGGCCTTGCGATGGTGTTCCAGTCCTATGCGCTCTATCCGCATATGACGGTCCGGAAGAACATCGCCTTTCCGCTGAAGATGGCGGGCGTGTCGCAGTCGGAAATCGACGAGAAGGTGAACTACGCCGCCAAGGTCCTGAACCTTGCCGACTACATCGACCGCCGTCCGGGGCAGCTTTCGGGCGGCCAGCGCCAGCGCGTCGCCATCGGCCGCGCCATCGTGCGCAGCCCCTCGGCCTTTCTCTTCGACGAGCCCCTGTCGAACCTCGACGCCGCCTTGCGCGTCAACATGCGGCTCGAGATCACCGAACTGCACCAGAACCTCAAGACCACGATGGTCTACGTGACCCACGACCAGGTCGAGGCGATGACCATGGCCGACAAGATCGTGGTGCTGCATGCCGGCGTGATCGAGCAGGTCGGAAGCCCGCTTGAGCTTTACCACCGGCCGCGCAACAAGTTCGTCGCCGGCTTCATCGGCAGCCCGAAGATGAACTTCGTCGAGGGCGCGGATGCGGCCAAACACAAGGCCAAGACCCTTGGCATCCGGCCCGAACACATCAGCGTCAGCAAGGACAAGGGCACCTGGAAGGGCACCGTCGGCGTCAGCGAGCATCTCGGCTCGGACACCTTCCTGCATGTACAGACGGAACACGGGCTGATGACGGTCCGTCTCGGCGGCGAGATGGACGTGCATCACGGCGACACCGTCTGGCTGACGCCGCAGGAAGGCCAGATCCACTACTTCGCCGCCGACGGCCTGAGGATGGAATGACATTTTCGGACTATCGCGGGCGGTACAAGAAGCAGGATGGCATGAGATGAAACCGACGAACGCAACCCTCAAGGATCTTCCTGCCGGTGTCGCTGCCCCGAACTATGACCGCGCGACGCTGAAGCCCGGCATCGTCCACATCGGCTGCGGCAACTTCCACCGCGCCCATATGGCGGTCTATCTCGACGACCTCTTCGGCTTGGGCAAATCGCAGGACTGGGCGATCGTCGGCGCCGGAGTCCGCGCGGGAGACGCGAAGATGCGCGATGCCCTGGCCGCGCAGGACTTCCTGTCGAGTGTCATCGAACTCGCGCCCGGCAATTTTACCGCCCGCGTGATCGGCGCGATGGTGGATTTCGTGCCGGTCGAGGAAGGCAACGGCGCCCTCATCGCCGCGATGGGCGAGCCTGCGATCCGCATCGTGTCGCTGACCGTGACCGAGGGCGGCTATTTCACCGACCCCGATACCGGCACCTTCAGCCCCGACCATGACGACATCCGCCACGATGCGAAACACCCCGAGGCTCCGCGCACCGCCTTCGGTGCCATCGCCCGGGCGCTCGCCAATCGGCGCAAGGCGGGGCTGCCGCCCTTCACCGTCATGTGTTGCGACAATCTTCCGCATAACGGCCATGTCACCCATGACGCGGTGGTCGGCGTCGCGCGGCAATCGATCCCGAGCTGGCCGGCTGGATTGACGCCAATGTCAGCTTTCCGAACGCGATGGTCGACCGGATCACCCCGGCGACCGGCCCGCGCGAGATCGGTCTGGCCAAGAGCTTCGGCATCGACGATGCCGCCCCGGTGACTTGCGAGCCCTTCCGGCAATGGGTGATGGAGGACAAGTTCACCGAATGGCCGACCGGAGCTTGAGGCGGTCGGCGTGACCTTCACCGACCGCGTCGATCTTTTCGAGATGATGAAGATCCGCATCCTGAACGGCGGCCACGCGATCATCGCCTATCCCGGCGGGCTTGCCGGGGTCGAGCTGGTCGGCGACGCGATGGCGGACGACCAGATCCGCGCCTTCCTCGATACGGTTCTGACCACCGAGGTTCTGCCTATCGTGCCGCCGGTGCCGGGCACGGACCTGATGGATTACAAGAGCCTCATCATCGACCGCTTCTCCAATCCCGAGATCGCGGACACGATTCGCAGACTCTGCTTCGACGGGTCGAACCGGCAGCCGAAGTTCATCATCCCCTCGATCCGCGACGCCTTGAAGAAGGGCACGCCCGCCGAGGGGTTGATCCTTCTGTCGGCCATGTGGTGCCGCTATTGCTACGGCGAGGATGAGACCGGCCAGAGCATCGCACCGAACGATCCGAACTGGGATATGCTGACCGAACGCGCGAAAGCCGCGAAAGACGATCCCTCAGCCTGGCTCTCGATCAGCACGGTTTATGGCGACCTCGCGGGGGATGCCGGTTTCGCCGAGAGCTTCGCGACGGCACTGAAGACGGTATGGGACAAGGGATCGCGGGCGGCGATGGCAGACTACATCGCTTCTCGTCGTCTTTGAGGTAGTGTAGCGTAGCAGGTAAGCGGGGCGCCGGTTCGCGAGAGCCGGCGCCCTTTTCACGCGGTCCCGAGGTATTTCGGATAGTCCGACACCAGCATATGCACCGGCGCCACGTCTTCCGTGATCTCGGAATAGCGCGGGATTTCCATCTCGAACCAGTTGTCAGTGCGGTCATCGTTCACGGTCGAGACCTCACCGATCAGCACATCGCCATTCTCGCCCCAGAAGGCGTGCCAGACGGTCGGGGTCAGCGTTACGCTTTCGCCCGGCGTCAGACGCAGATGATCGCCGCCCTTCATGACGCGGCGCATCCCGTCGACCAGTACGCTGACCTCCGCCGCGCGGTCGATGCTGCCATCCTCGGCCGAGCCGAAGAGTTGCAACACCAGCTCGCCACCGCCCCGATTGATGATATCCTCGGTCTTCACGAAATGCCGGTGCATCGGTGAGACCTGACGCTCGCGGCTGATCATGATCTTTTCGGCATAGACCATGCCGCCCCCGGCGCGCAGGTCCGACAGAAGCCCGTTGCGCACGGTGAAAAGGAAAAGCCCAATTTCGGCGAATTTGCCCAGACAGTAATCGGTGATGTCCCAGCCCATGCCGCGCCGGGCAATCTCGCCATGCGCGGCGGCCTTCATCTCCTCTGGCGTCCAATAGGCGAAAGGCGGCATGACATAGCCGAAGGAGCGGATGAAACGGTCGCTCTCAAGCAGGATTTCGTTGATGTCGGAGCGGTTCATGACGGGTCCTCCTCGGGACGGATGGGGCGGCATTCGATGGCGTAGCGGATCGTCAGCGGTGTGTCGGGCGCGATCGCCAGCCCTTCGATGCCCCCGGATGTGTCGTCGAAATAGGCGGCGACGGGTTCGGCGCCAAGGCCGCGAAAGCCGCGAAGGCGCGGTTCCTGGCCCAGGCCGGGATTGGCGACCCAGAGAAGAAGATGGGGCAAGGTGGCGGCGTCCCAGGTCAGGCGCGTGGTGTAGCCGTCGTCGCGGTTTTCGGCCTCGAGGACACCGCCACAGTCGCGGATGAGGACAAGCTCTTCGCTCTCGGGTCCGGGCTGATGCCAAAGGCAGAGGGTGCCGCCATCTTGCCGATGCGCTATCCCATCCGCGCCGATCCGCTGATCCGGGACAAGTCGGCTCCCCGCCGGGGCGAGACGGGCCGGGGCGGTGAAGATCGCACCGTGCGGCGCGGGCGCAAGGCGAAGCGCGCCCGCCGTGCGCGGCAAGGCAAGGATCGGATGCAGGCCGACGGGCAGGTTGGTCGCGCGGCGCGCATGGATGGTGAGTGTCAGGTCGACGCGCGGGGCGTCATCCGAAAGGGTGATGCAGCGCTCCAGCCGCTCGACCGGATGGTCGCGGGGATAGTCGATGGACAGCGCGGCGCTGGTGGCGCCGGAGCGTTCAAGCCGCCAGACGCTGTCGGTGCCAAACCCGTGTTTCACCTCGTCCGCCGCACTGCGTCCGAAAGGAACGCAGGGCCATTCGCCGCCCAGCACCGTGAGATGCGGTGCGGGCGGATCGCCCGCGAGATGCGGTCGCGCGCCCCAAGGCGGAGCGGCGAGCGGGCGAACAGGCCGACCGCCGAGATCAAACTCCAGATCGGTGAGCGCGCCCGAAAGGCCGCGCACCCCGGCGGAGCCATGGGCGGAGCGCAGTCGACACAGGATCGCCTCCGCCACCATCGCCATTCCTAGCGCAAACGTTCCTGAGACGCGGGGTCGAAGAAGACCGCCCGCCCGAGATTGAGCGCAAGCGGTACGTTCTGCCCCTCGCGCGCGGCCGCATTCGGTTTCAGCCGGGCAGTGACCGGCTTGCCGTTCAGTACCGTCACCGCAAAGACATCGGCGCCCGCCGGTTCGACCACGTCGATCAGGAAGTCGTCGTCGAGGATCGCGCCCGCCGAACGGTCCGCGCTCGCCGGATCGGTCAGCGCCTCGGGCCGAAGGCCGAAGATCACCGGCTTGCCGACCCGCGCGCGCATTGCACCGTTGTCGGGCACCGGCAGGCGGATCGCCGTCCCGTCCTCGCGCGTCAGCGTCATGTGAAGGCCGCCCGCATCTGCTTCGACCGGCAGCGTCAGCATGTTCATCGAGGGCGAGCCCATGAATTCCGCGACGAAGACGTTCGTGGGATCATTGTAGATCTCATCGGGCGTGCCGAACTGCTGGAGCGAGCCGTCCTTCAGAACCGCGATCTTGGTGGCAAGGGTCAGCGCCTCGATCTGGTCGTGGGTGACATAGACCGTGGTCGTCGCCATGCGAAGATGCATGCGCTTGATCTCGGTCCGCATGTCCACGCGCAGCTTGGCGTCGAGGTTCGACAGCGGTTCATCGAAGAGAAACACCTGCGGGTCGCGTACCAGGGCGCGGCCCATCGCAACCCGCTGGCGCTGGCCGCCCGAAAGCTGGCTCGGCTTGCGGTCCAGAAGCTGGGAGATTTGCAGAAGGTCCGCGACCTTGGCCACCGCCTTCTCCCGCTCGGCCTTTGCCACGCCACGCATCTCCATCCCGAAGGAGATGTTCTTCGCAACCGACATGTTGGGGTAAAGCGCATAGCTTTGAAACACCATCGCGATGTCGCGCTTGGACGGATGCAGGCCGGCGATGGATTGGTTGCCGATCATGATGTCGCCCTCGGTGATATCCTCAAGCCCCGCGATGGTGTTGAGAAGCGTGGACTTGCCGCAGCCTGACGGGCCAACGAGGACCAGAAAGCCGCCATCCTCGATCTCGATATCGATCCCTTTGAGGATTTCGACCGCGCCGTAGTTCTTTCTCAGGTTGCGAATGGTCAGAGATGCCATGACTTATCCTTTGACCGCGCCCGCCATCAGACCGCGCACGAAGTAGCGGCCCGAGAGGACGTAGACGATGAGGGTGGGCAGGGCGGCAAGGATCGCGCCCGCGAAATGGACGTTGTATTCCTTCACGCCCGTCGAGGAGTTGACGAGGTTGTTCAGCGCAACCGTCATCGGAACGGAATCCACGTCCGAGAAGGAGGCGCCGAACAGGAAGTCGTTCCAGATGTTGGTGAACTGCCAGATGACCGAAACGACGATGATCGGCGCGGAGGAGGGCAGGAGGATGCGGCGTGAAGATGCGGAAGAACCCAGCCCCGTCGATCTGCGCCGCGCGGATCAGTTCGGTCGGGAAGGCCGCGTAGTAGTTGCGGAAGAAGAGCGTGGTGAAGCCGAGACCGTAGACGACATGGACAAGGACAAGGCCCGGTATCGTGCCGGCGAGCCCGAGGATGCCGAGAATCCGCGCCGTCGGGATCAGGACGATCTGGAACGGAATGAAGCAGGACAGAAGCATCATGCCAAAGACGATCCCATCGCCCTTGAAACGCCATTTCGTCAGCACATAGCCGTTCATCGCCCCGAGAAGGGTCGATATCGCCACGGCGGGCACGACCATCAGGATCGAGTTCAGGAAGTAGGGTTTCAGCCCCGTCGCCTGCACGCCGATCTGCGCCTGCGACCAGGCCTGCAACCACGGCTCGAACGTCCAGTCTGCGGGCGTGGCAAGCATGTTGCCGCCGCGAATTTCCGCAAGCGGTTTCAGCGAGTTCACCAGCATGACCCAAAGCGGCAGCAGGTAGTAGATCGCGAAGAGGAAAAGCACGAGATGGATGACGATGCGCGCGACCCTGTTGCCCCGGATCGCGATATCCTGAGAGACGGCACCGCTCATCTCCGGCCTCCTTTCGACAGTTCGCTGTACACATAGGGCACGATGATCGCGAAGATCATCATCAGCATGATCACCGCCGAGGCCGCGCCGACGCCCAGCTGGTTGCGGGTGAAGGTGTAGGAATACATGAAGGTCGCGGGCATCTCCGTCGCCCGACCCGGACCGCCGCCGGTCATGGCGACCACGAGGTCGTAGACCTTGATCGCGAGGTGCATGAGGACGACGAAAGCCGACAGGAACACCGGCCGCATCATCGGGATGATGATCCGGGTGTAGATGCGCACGCCGGTCGCGCCGTCGATCTGGGCGGCGCGGATGATCTCATTGTCCACCCCGCGCAGGCCGGCGAGGAACATCGCCATGACGAAGCCCGAGCTTTGCCATACCGCCGCGATCACCAGCGTGTAGATCGCGAAGTCGCGGTCCTTGATCCAGGTGAAGTGGAAGCTTTCCCAACCCCAGAGATGCATGATGCTTTCCAGCCCGATACCGGGATCGAGAAACCATTTCCACGCCGTGCCGGTCACGATGAAGCTGAGCGCCATCGGGTAGAGGTAGATCGGTCGCAACAGCCCCTCGGCCCGGATCTTCTGGTCAAGCAGGATGGCGATCAGAAGCCCCAGACAGGAACAGACGACGATATAAAGCGTCGCGAAGATCGCGAGGTTCTTCAGCGCGATCTGCCAGTTCGTCAGGGAAAACAGCGTGGCATAGTTCTTGAAGCCCACGAAATCGTAGCTGGCGAGCATCTTGCTGTCGGTAAAGGACAACACGCCGGTATAGGCGATGAAGCCGTAGACGAAGAGCAGGATGACGAGGAAGCTCGGCGCAAGCACGAGCCGGGGCAGCCATTGCTGCAAACGGTCGATCATGTCCCTTTACCTCCCGGGCGGGTGGGCCGACCCCCGAAAGGGGAGCCGGCGAGGCTGCGGGCCCGGGAGCGGGGCCCGCAACATGCGAGGTTACTGCGCCGCGGCGACCGCGTTGGCGAGTTCCTTGGCGGCCGTGGCGGCATCGTATTCGCCGTTGAACTCGGCCGTCACCACGTCATAGACCGCGTTCTTGATCGCCGCCGGGGCAGCGTGACCATGCGCCATGGAGCCGAAGAGCATGCCGTTGGTATTGGCCTCGGCGAGATCCGCCATGCCCTTCTTGCCACAATCGTCAAAGTCGGTGTTCGGAACGTCCGTCCGCGCCGGGACCGACCCTTTCACGACGTTGAAGGCCGACTGGAAGGTTGGGTCCTCGACCGCCGACGCCATCTTCGCCTGCGCCGATTTTGCGTCCGCATCAGTCACGTTGAACATCGCGAACTGGTCGGAGTTGAAGGTCACCATGCCCTGGGTGCCCGGAAAGCGGATGCAGACGAAGTCCGTGCCGGGAACTTGTCCCGCCTTGAGGAATTCGCCCTTCGCCCAGTCACCCATCATCTGCATGCCGGCCTGGCCATTGATGACCATGGCCGAGGCGAGGTTCCAGTCGCGGCCCGAGAAGTTGTCATCGACATAGGAGCGCAGCTTGGTCATGCGGTTGAAGACTTCGACCATTTCCGGGCTGTCCAGCGCGGCGGGATCGAGGTCGATCATCGACTTCTTGTAGAAATCGGCGCCCATCGACAGAACGACCGCATCGAAGATCGTCGCGTCCTGCCAGGGCTGACCGCCGTGGGCGAGCGGCGTGATGCCGTTTTCCTTCATCTTGTCGAGAACGGCGACAAGCTCGTCCCAGGTTTCCGGCGCCTTGCCGCCCGCCGCGTCAAGTGCGGCCTTGGAAATCCAGACCCAGTTGGTGGAATGGACGTTGACGGGCGCGGCGATCCAGTGGCCGTCGTATTTGGAGAATTCCTGCAGGGCGGCGGGAACGACCCCATCCCAGCCTTCCGCCGTGGCCACCTCATCGAGGTTGCCGAGCGCGCCTTCAGCGGCCCAGTCCTTGATGTCGAAGCCAAGCATCTGCACGGCGGTCGGCGGGTTGCCGGCCGTGACGCGGGCGCGCAGGGCCGTCATCGCGGCTTCACCGCCACCACCGGCAACCGGCATGTCGAGCCATTCGACGCCTTTCTTGGCGAGATCTTCCTTCAGGACATTCAGCGCAGCGGCTTCGCCGCCCGAGGTCCACCAGTGCAGCACTTCGACCTGTTCGGCGGACTGAGCGACCGATGTGGTGGACAAGAGCGCAGCGATAGCGCCGCCGAAGGCGAGCTTACGAACCAGTGCCATGTTTTCCTCCCAATTGGTTACGGCGTTTTAAAACGTTACAAAACTTCCGTTCAGCCATCAAGCGATATTTAGAACGTTTTATTGAAGTTCTTGCGACGTCCGGTATAGCATGCCGGGACTGCGATCGGAGACGGATTTTCGCCTCAGAATCAACGCGAGCGGAGGGAGAGCGGTTTGTCGGCTGACCACAAGGACCATCTGCGCGAGAGCAGCGTCCGGCCGACCCTGCGCACGCTGGCGGCCGAAACCGGCTTTGCGGTGGCAACGGTGAGTCGTGCGCTCGCCAATGACCCCAAGATCGCAGAATCGACGCGCGAGACGGTGGCGGCGGCGGCGCGGCGGCTGGGTTATGTGCCCGACCGCGCGGCGCAGAGGCTTCGTACCGGACGGACCAAGGTCATCAGCCTGATCCTCGATCCGCACCATGAAATCCTCGGCTTCACCAATGAGCTGATCGAGGGCGTCACCGGCTATCTCAGCGGCACCGGCTTTCACCTGACGGTCTTTCCGCAAACGGCGGGAGAGGGGGCGCTGGCGCAGATCCAGCATGTCGTGCGCAACAACATCGCAGATGGTGTGATCTTTTCCCGCACCCGCACGGACGACGACCGGGTAAGGTTCCTTCTGGATCGTGGTTTTCCCTTCGCCTGCCACGGTCGCACCCATCTGCCGACGCCGCATCCCTTCGTCGATTTCGACAACGAGGCCTTCGCCTATGAGGCGGCGACCCGGCTCGCCACGCGCGGCGCCCGGCGCCTGTGCCTGATCTCGCCGCCGCAGGTCTTCACCTTCGCGGGCCATCTCCGCGCAGGTGTCCGGCGCGTCAGCCGAGGAGCGCGGCCTGTCCTTCGAGGTGCCGGAGCATCTGTCGATCGACTCGCCGCCCGAACAGGTCAGCGCCTGGGCGGAAGCCCTCGATCCCGTGCCGGACGGGTTTGTCTTTCCTGGTGAGGTTTCGTTTCTCGCGACTTCGGCGGGGTTGCGCCGGCGCGGTCTGGCAAGGGGGCGCGACTACAACGCGGTCGTCAAGGTCTCCTCGACCCTTCTCAGCCTCATCGACCCCGAGACCGACCGCATATTCGAAGATATCCGCAAAGCCGGTCGGCTTTTGGGCGAGATGGTTCTGGCAGCGGTGAATGCCGACAAGGGCAAGATGCCCGAAGGCGTCATCTACGCGCCCCAGATCCTTTACTGATCAAGGTGTGAGGGCCGTTGGCCTGAGTTAGCCCGCCTGAAACCTGTCGCCGTGGATCGTCACGCCCTGAAGGTGGATTTGGCCCGCCATTCCAGAAGGCAGAGCGCGACCTCCGCGATGGAGGCCGCGCTCGATCACGACAAAGGCGACGGCCGAAAGCGCGAGTGCGAGGGGATAGGCGAACACGTGGGCTTCGAAGGTCAGGATGTCGACATGAACGGGTGGTTCACGCCAATGGCGAAGATCAGAACCGTCGCGAGGCCCCGGTATTCCGGCGATGCCACACGCCCCGCCAATTCCCGTGCGGCCCAGTTCGGCACTCAGAGCGAGATTGTCGCCAGCAGGTTGATGTTCAGGCCGATGATGAGCACCGCGATGATCCCGCAGGCGATGGTCAGCCAAAGCGGGGACACAAGCTCCCCCATCTTGCTGCGGTTTGCGGTGAACATCACCAGCGGCACGATGGCGAAGGGCAGCTGGAAGCTTAGCACCACCTGGCTGAGGATCAGAAGCTTTCCCGTCGCTTCCGTGCCATAGATGAAGATGACCGCCGCCGCCGGAATGATCGCCAGCATCCGCGTGAAAAGGCGTCTCAGCCACGGCGTGATCTTCAGTCTTAAAAACCCCTCCATGACGATCTGTCCTGCCATCGTTGCGGTCACGGTAGAGTTCAGACCCGAACAAAGGAGCGCCACACCGAAAAGCACTGGCGCGAGGGTGGAGCCGAGAAGCGGCTCAAGGAGCATATGCGCCTTGTCGATATCGGCGACCTCGGTCCGCCCCACCTTGTGAAAGGTCGCGGCGGCAAGGATGAGGATCGCGGCATTGATGAGAAGCGCGAAGCACAGCGCGATGGTGCTGTCCCAGGTCGCCATCCTCAGCGCATCGCGTTTGGAGCGCGGATCGAGGCCATAGGCACGGGTCTGCACGATGCCGGAATGGAGATAGAGGTTATGGGGCATCACCGTCGCCCCGATGATGCCGAGCGAAAGGTAGAGCATCTCGGGATTGCCGATCAGGTCCTGAGAGGGGGCGAAGCCCTTGATGACGCCTGCCCAATCCGGTGACGCCAGTGCGATCAGGATGCCGAAACTCAGCGCGATCACGGCGAGTAGCGCGATGATGAAAGCCTCGACCCAGCGGAAACCGCGGTTTTGCAGCCAGAGGATCAGGAAGACATCCGCCGCCGTGATGATGACGCCAAGCTCAAGCGGGATGCCGAAGATGAGGTTGAGACCGATCGCCGTGCCGAGCACCTCGGCCAGATCGGTCGCGATGATCGCGCCTTCGGCGAGAACCCAGAGCGGCACCGACATCCATGCCGGATAGCCGTCGCGGCAGGCCTGCGCGAGGTCACGGCCCGACGCGATGGCGAGGCGCGCGCAGAGCGATTGCAGAAGGATCGCCATGATATTCGACAGGAGCGCCACGAAGAGAAGCGCATAGCCGAAGGCCGCACCACCGGCGAGCGAGGTCGCCCAGTTTCCGGGGTCCATGTAGCCGACGGCGACGAGGTAGCCCGGCCCGATGAAGGCGAGGAACCGGCGAAACGGCGTCGCGCGGCTTGAAACCGTGATCGAGCGGAAAACGTCGGAGAGCGACGGGGTGTCGACGCTTTGAAGCCAGCCGTTGGAGAACATGATCTTCCTAAGAATGATTTGCAACTGCAATAAGGAGATTTGGTGATGAAATGTCAACGGCATAGATTGACGAACATGCGCCGTGCCGATGAAAGCGCGGCGCAAAGATGCCAGATCGGGAATGGGTCGGGGCGCTGCGCTTCAGCGGATGGTGAAGCCGCCATCCGTGACAAGCGTTGTCCCGTTCACAATCGCCGCGTCGGCCGAGGCGAGATAGATCGCCGCCGCCGCGATCTCGGACGGTTTCGCAAAGCGGCCGACGGGGATTTCCGCGCGGTGCCGGTCACCCTTTTCGCCGGCCCAGCCGACAATCGCCATCGGTGTCTCGACGACGGTCGGTGCGATGGCGTTCGTCGTGATTCCGTGGTGTGCCCACTCCAGCGCCATGACTTGGGTGAGGTTGATGAGGCCTGCCTTGCTCGCGCCGTAAGCCGCGTGTTCGGCGATAGCGACGATTCCCGCCTGCGAGGAGATGTTGATGATCCGCCCGCGCCCGCTTTGCTTGAGATAGGGCAGGGCGGCGGCCCCCATCAGCCACGGCGCGCGGAGGTTGATCGCCAGCGTCCGGTCCCAGGCCTCCACATCCGTCTTCTCGGCTGGAAAGATGACGCCGAACCCCGCGTTGTTCACGAGTATGTCGATCCCCATCTCTGCCCCGATCCGCGCCGTGGTTCCGGCGATCGCGGCGGCATTCTCCAGGTCCAGGACGTAACCGCGATGCTGCGCCCCAAACCGCGCCGCAACTGCGGACGGGTCCTTGATATCGACGAGGGCAAGGCGCGCGCCCGCGGCGGCGAAGCCCTCTGCCATCGCCTGCCCGATGCCGCCCGCAGCACCGGTGATGAGGGCGGTCAACCCGGAAAGATCGGTCATCGCGGCCCCCTCAGATGTCGAAATTCGTCGGCAGCACGATCATGTCGCGGATCGTCACGTTGCGGGGCCGCGTCAGCATGAAGACGATGGCGTCGGCGACCTCGGACGGTTCGATCAGCGATCCGCTCTCCTTGGCCTTGCGCAGATTCTCCTCGGGCCAGTCGGCCAGAAGCGCCGAGATCACCGGACCGGGCGAGACCTGGCCGACCCGGATGCCCTTCTTGTTGAGCTGCCGCCGCATCGTCTGCACGAAGCAGGTGATCGCCCATTTCGACGCGGAATAGACCGGCTCCCACGGCACCGGGTAGTGTCCGGCGACCGAACAGGTGACGATGATGTCACCGCGCCCGCGTTCGCTCATATGCGGGATGACGGCGTTCACGTTCTTCATCACGGCGTTGACGTTGAGGTTCAGCATCCGGTCGATGGCGGCGGCGTTCGTCTCGCTCAGGTCGCCGCCGATATAGGTGCCGGCATTGCAGTGCAGGATGTCGATATGTCCGACCTTCTTCAGGATCTCCGGCACCATCGCGTCGCAGCTTTTCGCGTCGAGAAGGTCGGTGATCTGCGCCACCGCCTTGCCCCCATGCTTCGCCACCAGCTTCGCCAGCGCCGCCTCGTCGCGGTCGACGAAGACGACCTTCGCGCCCTCCGCCATCAGCGCCTCCGCCGTCGCAAGCCCGATGCCCGAGGCCGCTCCGGTGATCGCGGCGATCTTGCCGTCCAGTTTGCCTGCCATGTCACTCCCTCCCGGATTCAATGCGTTGTGTAGCCGCCATCGGCGATCAGCGTCGCGCCGGTGACATAGGATGCGGCGTCCGAGGCGAGGAAGAGGGCGCAGGTCGCCATCTCTTCAGGCTGCGCAAAGCGCTTCATCGGCGTATTCTCGGTCCAGACCCGGTTCCAGTCCGGCTTGGCGATGCCGCCCGCAGTCATGTCGGACACGACATAGCCGGGGGCGAGCGCGTTCACGCGGATGCCCTTGTCGGCATATTCGTAGGCCATCGTCGTCGTCATCTGGTGGATCGCCGCCTTCGAGGAGTTGTAGGCGACCTGCAGCTGCGGCTTGTTGGCGACATAGGCGGAGATCGAGCCGATATTCACGATCGACCCCGCGCCTTCCTTCAACATCGCCTTGATCGCGGCGCGGGCGATGCGGAAGGGGGCGGTAAAGTTGGTGTCCATGATGCGGGCAAGCTGGGCATCGCTGAATTCATGGAAATTGCCGTTGTCGGCAACGCCCGCATTGTTCACCAGAACGTCCAGCCGTCCGAACCGGGCAATCGTCGCCGCGACGATCCGGTCGGGTGCCTCGACCTCGGTCACATCCGCCTTGACCCAGGCATATCGGTCGGGGTCGCTTGCCAGCAGTTCCTTCAGCGCCGGGGTTTCCGACCGGCTGGTCAGCATGCATTTCGCGCCCGCCTCACCGAAGAGCTTGGCGATGGCAAGGCCGATCCCGCGATTGCTTCCGGTGATCAGCGCGACCTTGTCGTCAAGGCGGAATTTGTCGAGTGTCATAGGGTCCTCCGTTTTCAGTTGCGCCCGCTCCGGGGCTTGCAGGCGGCGTGATAGGTTCTGAGCGTTTCGGTGATGCGCCAGATCGGAACCGCCTCGGGGTCGAGCGGCGCGTCGGCGAAGGTGGCGGCGGCAGGCAGATGCTGCCAGAAAAGCGGCGGGGGTTACACGCTGACAGTCAAGCGCCTTCGTCAGTCGCGCGACGGCCCCCTGTGCCTCGGGCTTTGTCCAGTAATAGCGGATACGATCCGAAAGCGAATAGTGCCGCATGACAAAGGCCCCCGCCGTGTCGCCGCCATAGTGGCGCTGCCAGTCGGAAGGATCGGACCGCATCACCCCCTCCATGGTGCGAAAGAGCGGGCGATCGCCATAACCGGCGATGAGGTCCGAGGCGATGAGGTCGAGCGCATAGAGCGCCCCGCGCAGGACGAAGGTCAATTCGGGGCCGACCTTGAGAAGGGAAAAGCCGTCCTCGATGAGTGAAGAAAGAGGTGCAAGTCCTTGATAGTCCGTCGAATGTGCCTCGAACACTATGGCTGGATGAGCACTGAGGATGCGGGCGAGACCGGCGGTCTTCGTGCGGTCATAGTGGATCACGTTATGATTGCCGAACTCGACGCCGGGCTGGACGACAAGCGCTATGACGCGGACGAAAGCCTCGCTCAGGCCCAGCTTTGCGAAGACCTCCTCGTGCACGTCGAACGTCCGACTGGCGGCGTCCGGTGCGGTCGGCGCGATGGCGGACAGGGCATGATCCGCGCCGCCGGGCGCCGGAACCTCGGTGCCGATGACATAGAGGGGTGGCGGCAGGTCGTGCCGAGCTGCGCTCTCTTCGGCGACGGCGGCAAGCCGCGCGGCGCGGGCGGCGGCGGTGGCGTCGTCGGGCGCACGGGCGTCATCGGCGCATGGCATCGAGGCGTCGAGGTGGATCTTGCGGAGCCCCGCGGTGACATAGGCGGCGACCATGCGTTCCGCCTCGGCCATCGCCAGTTCGGCGGGTCGGTCGGTCCAGGGGTTTGGCCCGAGATGATCGCCGCCAAGAACGATCTGGGCCTCGGGACATGCCTCCTCGGCCGCGAGCCGTCGCACCAGCGCGGCGAAATCCTCTGGCCTCATGCCGGTATAGCCGCCGAGGTGGTTGACCTGATTGCAAGTCGCCTCGATCAGCACCGTCGCCCCGGTTTGGCGCCCGTGGCGCAGGGCCGCGCGCAGGACCAGCGGATGGGCGGAGCAGATCGAAGGTATGCCGTGCGGCGCGCCGCCTTGGACCAATCGGGCGAGGTCTGTCAGCCCCGGCCGCATCATGCCCGCCGCATCGTCATGGCGATGAAGGCGTCAAGCTCCGCTCTGGTCCCCGCACCTTCCATCGGGCCGCGCACCGTGACATTCCGCGCCCCCGCCGCGTTGGCGTAGGTCAGCGCCTCTTGCGACCCCAGACCAAGCCTGCGGCAGGCGACATAGGCGGCGCCGAAGCAGTCGCCCGCGCCGGTGGGATCGACCTCATCCACCGCGAAGGCGGGTGCGTCGTGGCGGGTGTCGTCGGCAAGGATCGCGGAGGCCCCCGACGCGCCGCGTTTGAGGGCGATTTCCCCGACGCCAAGGGCAAACAGCCGCGCGAGTGCCGCCGCCTCGCCCGCCGAGGGGTCAAGACCAGCGGCGAGGGAAAGCTCCTCGCCCGAGGGCAAAAGAAGATCCGCCGCCTGGACCATCCGGTCAAGCCGCGCGCGGGTGTCGCCGTCGGCGCTCAGTTCCTTGCGCAGGTTCGGGTCGAGCGAGATCGTCCCGCCGCGCGCCTTGATGATCGGGATGGCGCGCTCGATGATGTCCCAGACCTCCTGCCGGACCAGAAGTGTGCCCATGACATGCAGATGGCCCGCCCGTGCAATCACCGCCTCGACCTCCGGCGTCCAGGCGATGCGGCCAGCCGCCGACGTCCACATGTTGAAGACGAAATCGCGGCTCCCGTCCGCGCGATACCGCACGAACGCCGATCCCGTGGGCAGGTCCGGCACCATCGCGACCGCTGACACATCCACCCCGTCGCGCCGCAAACGCTCCACATTCAGCCGCCCGAGATCGTCGGCGCCGACCGCGCCGATCATTGCCGCTGCGCCGCCGATGCGCCCGCATTGGTCGATGAGGATCGCCGGCGCGCCGCTGGGGTAGGGGCCATGAAGCGGCTGCGCCTCGGCGAAGCCATCGCCCACGGTGGTCGCGACGATCTCCACGAGGATTTCTCCGATCGTCACCGTCGGGCCAAGGGTATCTGAGGCGAGCGTCACGGTCATGACACCTCAGGGCCGCGCGTTGGTGGCGCGCCGCCGCTGCGCCTCGGCGTATTTCGCCTCGATATACTGCTTCGCATGGGCGGCGAGCGGGTCATTGTCAGTCCAGGTATCGCGCCAGATCGCACAGGCGAGCGAAAGGCCTTCATCGACGATAGCGGTGGAGAAACTCTCGAAGACCACGTCGCGGGCATAGCCGATATCGAGAAGCGCGTCGAAGATCAGGTCGAAGTCGATCACCCCGTCGCCGAGATAGCCGCGATTGCTTTCGCCGATGTGGAAATAGCCCAGCCGGTCGCCGGCCAGACGGATCGCGGCGGCGGGGTTCGCCTCCTCGATATTCATGTGGAAGGTGTCGAGATGCAGGCGGACATGATCCGATCCTGTTTCGTCAATGAATTTCATGCCTTGCGCGGTTGTATTGAGAAGGTTTGTCTCGAAGCGGTTGACCACTTCCATGACCAGATCGACGCCGGAAGACTTGGCGATTTCCCCTGTCCTCGCAATGGTTTCGACGCTGTTCTTCCAGCCACCAGCCGTGGGTGCCCGGTTGTATTTCGTATGCGCCGAATAGAGGATGCCGCCAAGCTTGTTGCCGCCGATGTCGCGTACCGCCTTGACCGCGTCGGCCAGCGTCGCCGCCCCGCGCGCCACGGTCTCGCGGTCCTCGCTCGAGACGTCCTTGTCGAGCGGCAGGCCCATCGTGACGCCGATTTCCACGTCGAGCGATTGCGCCTTCTTCGCCAGCCGGTCGAGGTCGAACTTCTCGGGCCGGAGATAAGCGAATTCAATGGTCCGGTAGCCGTGCTCGGCGGATTTCTCCAGGGCCATTTCCAGCCCTTCCTGGGTCTGGCCACCGGTCCAGACGAAGGAGTGAATACCTAAACGCCGCACGGATTGCGCCCTCCCAAGCGTGTCGCGAAGTCCCGTCTCAGCGGGAATGTCAGCAGGGGCCCGCTCCGGGGTTGCCGCTGCGAAGAAATTACAAGTGCATCAGTAAAATTACAAATGAATTCCGCGCCGCCGGAAGACTTCAGGCAATAGGCGCGCCGCCGGGGGCATCGCGCAACTCGCCTCAGGCCGGGGCCAACTCAGGCGCGGTCGAGCAGGAGGCGCGCGGTCACGTCGTCGGTCACGAGGGTATTCGCGATCCCGCTCCGCAGCGCTGCGAGGATGATCTCGACCTTGTGATGGCCCGCCGCCGCGAGAATCCGGTCGGGGATGGAGCGCAGGGTGGTCAGGTCGATGCCGATCGTCCGCCCGTCGAGCGCGTTCGAGACAATGTTGCCATCCTTGTCGAGGAAACGCCCCACCACGTCGCCGACGACGCCCGCCGAGATCAGGTCGGCGGCGTTGATCTCGTCCGGCAGGCCGGTCGAGATGAGGTAGGACCGTGTGGACAGGTTGCTCGCCGTCAGGATCGCGGCGTCGAGTTCCCGGAACTTCGCGAAATGGGTCTGGAACAGTGCCTGCGACAGGAACAGCTCCAGATCCACGCCTTCGGACAGGAACACCGGTGCTGCAAGCAGCGAATATTTCGCGCCGAGCCGCTCGGCAAAGCCCGAGGCGATGCCGAAGGAGTTGAACTGTGCCCCCTGCGAAGTGCCGCCGATCATCGAGATGATCTCAAGCTCAGGGTAGGATTGCTGCGCCATCCGATGGATCGCGGCTTGCAGCGTCATCCCCCACGAAACGCCGATCTTCTTCCAGGACCTGGATTTGAAGCTCGCCATCAGGTAGCTCGCGAGGGCGGCGCCGACCGGACGGTGGTAGTCGTAGGTGTCGGCATTCGCCGGGGCGACGAAAGCGCCGTCGAGGCCGAAGCGGCGCTGAAGCTCATCCTGAAGTTCGAGGCGGGGCAGGAAGGGCGATTCGATCTGTACCTTGACCATGCCGCTTTGCTTGGCGCGCTGGATCGCCTGATTGACGCGCAGGCGCGTGACACCCATCGCCTCGGCGATCTCGCCCTGCGTCATCTCGTTGATGTAGTAGTGCCAGCAAACCTCGGTCACGAAGGCGTCGCTGTCGGTCTGTGCATCCTTGGGCATATGCGTCGTTCCGTTTCGGACGTGCCTAAGTCATCCCGTCATGAAACGCTAGGATAATACAGTTGGGCAGCGCGCGATACAGATGAAATTTCACTTGAAAGAATTTATTTACATTTGTAATACTGCGCTCAGTGAAGCGTGGTGGGGCGGCTGAATCAGGATGCCTGACGCCGACGCGCACTGAACCAACTGGGAGGAATATCAATGAAGATTGCGTTCAAGCTTGGCGCGTCGGTGCTGGCGCTTGCCGTGGCATCCGGGGCCGCCTTTGCCGACGATGCGTTCTGGGCCGAAGCCGGTAAGGCGTATCAGGGCGTCGTCCTGCACGGCGTGACCGAATCCACGCCGCCGTCGAACTACATCAAGGACGTGCTCGCGCCGGAATTCGAAGCAAAGACCGGTATCAAGGTCGAGATCGAGACGACGTCCTGGGACCAGATGTACGACAAGGCGATCAAGGACATGGAGGCCGGGACCGGCATCTATGACATGGTCTATATCGAGCAGGACATCATCTACGCCTATCTGGCGCGGAACTTCCTCGTCGATACGACGCAGATGCTGGCCGACAATCCGGCCCTGAAGGCGCCGACCTACGATGAGGCGAATTTCACCACCTTCGCCAATTACTTCAAGGGCAGCGACGGCCATCTCTTCGGTATTCCGATGGAAGCCTTCGTCAAGGTCTATCTCTACCGGACCGACCTCTTCAACGACCCCGAGGTGCAGGCGGCCTTCAAGGAAAAGACCGGAAATGACCTGAAGCCCGCGACCACGCATGAAGAATATACCGCGATCGCGGAGTTCTTCACCCAGTGGGGCAAGGATCACGACGAGCAGCTCTGGGGCACCACCGCGCAGGCCCATACCGGCCACCCGGCGTCCTGGTACGAATTCTTTGAATCCATCGCGCCGACCTTTGGCGTCTACAATTGGGGCATCGACGCCAGCAACAACTACGCGGCAAGCGTCGCGAACGGCGGCACGATGAACTCCGACAAGGCGAAGGAGGCCATGAAGTGGTGGCTGCACCTGCGCGACATTGCCCCGCCGGAATCGAACCAGTCGACCTGGACCGAAGTCGGCACCACCTTCGCGGCAGGCCGCGTCGCGCAGGGCCTGGTCTATGGCGAGAACGCGGCCTGGATCGCGACGGACGCCACGAAATCGAAAGTCGTGGGCAACGTCGGTGTCGCTTTGCCGCCGCTCTCGCCGGGCGTGCTTGAGGATGCCGAATCCGGCAAGGGTTACATCGGCTACTATGACGGTGGCGCCTTCGGCCTGCCGGTGACCTCGAAGAACAAGGAAGCCTCGCTCCTCTTCCTCGAATACATCGCGCAGAATGACGTTCAGGCCGACTGGGCTGTCGCCGGGTCGCGGATCACCAACACCGCGACCTATGACGACCCGAAGGTTCAGGACCTCGACAAGAAGCTGAACGGCTACTTCACGATGCTGCGCGATGACGGCAAGCTCTTTGCCGGCGCTCCTCCCTATCCGTTCCACGCCCAGCTGCGTGAAGCGACCGCGCCGATCTTCTATCAGATCCTGACCGGTGAGGTTGACGCCGATACCGGGCTCGACCAGATGGCCGCCAAGGCCGAGGAAGAGTTGACCTCGCTCGGTTACCGGAAGTAACCCATCGTCCTCAAGAACCGGGCCGCCGCGACAGGCGGCGGCCCGCCTGTCTTCGCCACCCGGTCGCGTGCACCTTCAGCACCGCGCCTGCCGACTACGGAGGACTTCGCCCATGCATTCCAAGACCCTGGGCTGGCTCCTGCTCGCACCCACTATGATCATCCTCTTCTTCTTCGGGGTGCTGCCTTTCGTCTATGTGCTTTGGGTGTCGTTCCACCAGTGGAACCCCTTCGCCGCCGATCCGACGATGAGCTTCAACTGGGCGACGAATTACCGGCAGGTTGTGTTCGATGCGCAGTTCCTTGCATCACTCAGTGTCACCACAGCCTTCGTCTTCTTCGCCGTGGTGTCGGAACTGATCATCGGCTATCTCCTCGCCCAGGCCTTCATGAAGGACTTTCCCGGCAAGGCATTCTTTCGGACCATTCACACGCTGCCGCTCATCATGGCGCCGATCATCGTGGGGTCCGTGTGGAAGCTGATGACGACGCCCTCGATCGGCATCCTGCCGCACCTTCTGCACAACTGGTTCGGCTATGACCTGAACATCGGCAGCAGCGCAGTTGCGGCTTTCACGGTCACCGTCGTCATGGATATCTGGCACTGGACGCCGCTCGTCACGCTCACGCTGATCGCGGCCCTCGTCTCTCTGCCGCCCGACCCGTTCGAGCAGGCGCAGATCGACGGCGCTGGCAGGTGGCAGATCTTCTGGCACATCACATTGCCGATGATCCGGCCAGCGATCCTCGCCACCGTCTTCATCCGGCTGATGGACGCGCTCCGCACCGTGGATGAGGTGCTGATGCTGACCGGAGGTGGGCCCGGTTCGGCCACGCGCTATGTCGGCGTCCACATCTACAAGGAAGTCTTTCCGCGCACGAATTACGGCTATGGCTCGGCCATTTCCGTTATCGTCCTCTATCTCACCATCGTGGCGTGCTGGCTGCTCTATGTCAGCCTGATCGCGCCCCGCAACACGAAGAAGGGCTGAGGCGATGAATGCGAAACACCCCTGGCTGATGATGCTTTTCTGGTGCCTCATCAGCTTTCTCACGCTTTTCCCGATCTACTGGCTCTTCGTGATTTCCGTGAAACCGGCGGTGGAGTTGTTCTCGACGCCCGAGGTACTGCTGAGCAAGATCTACTGGCAGAACTATATCGACGTTCTGAACGACTCGACGCTGCGCCGCTACATGCTGAATTCCCTCATCATATCGTCCGGCAACGCGCTCCTCTGCACCACGCTCGGCTTTCTCGCCTGCTACGCGCTGTCGCGTTTCGACCTGGGCGGGAAGGAGAGTATCTTCTTCTGGACCATCACCAACCGCATGGCGCCGCCGGCCGTCTTCCTGCTGCCGCTCTTCCTTTTGCTGACTCAGGTCTACAAGATCGGGGATTTCTCGCTGGCCGATACCCGGACGGGCATGATCCTCGTCTATTGCACCTTCAACCTGCCCTTCGCGATCTGGACGCTGCGACCGACCGTGGACGGCATCCCGAAGGAGCTGGATGAAGCAGCCTATGTCGATGGTGCGAGCGCCTGGAAGGTGATTTCCGAGATCGTCTTTCCGCTGGCGCGCCCCGGTCTTGCCGTGACGCTGATCCTGACCTGGGTCTTCGCCTGGAACGAATACCTGCTGGCGGCGACCCTGACCAACTTCAACGCCCGCACGCTGACGACCGGGCTTTCCGAATACGTCACCACGACCGGCACCGAATGGGGCATCATGGCCGCGATCTCGGTCTTCACGCTGATCCCGGCGCTGATCGTCTTCAGCCTTGTCCAGCGTCACATCGTGGCGGGCCTGACGTTCGGCGCGGTGAAAGGGTAGGGCGATGAGCGACAGGATGACCCCCGAGGAGCCGCTTCTGCATTTCGACGACGATACCCCGCCGCCGCCCGAACGCATCGGGTTTCTGCCCATCGAGACGAACTGGTTCGACCGGCTCTTCATCTCGGTGGTGATCTGGGTGGCGCTGTCGCTCTTCTGGTTCCGGTTCGTGGAACCGATGGGGGTGTCGATCTGGATCTCCAATGCCATCGCCCTGGCGGTGGCCATCCTCATAGTAACGAAAGGCTAACGCCATGAAGTCTCTCGTCCTTGAAAAGAAAGACGAACTTTCGCTCCGCGACTTTCCCGCGATCGACCGGGTGGAGGCGCAGATCGGTCCCCGTGACGTGCGGATCAAGCTGCACACCGTCGGCATCTGCGGATCGGACGTGCATTACTACACCCACGGCAAGATCGGGCCTTTCGTGGTGAACGAACCGATGATCCTCGGCCATGAGGCCTCGGGCACCGTGATCGAGACGGGGGCGGAGGTCACGACGCTGAAGGTGGGCGACCGCGTCTGCATGGAGCCGGGCATCCCCGACCCCAACAGCAAGGCGACGCGGCTGGGTATGTACAACATCGACCCCGCCGTGCGCTTCTGGGCGACGCCGCCGGTGCACGGCATCCTGCGCCCCACTTGCGTCCATCCCGAAGCCTTCACCTTCAAGCTGCCCGACAACGTCAGCTTCGCCGAGGCCGCGATGGTCGAACCCCTCGCCGTCGGCGTCCATGCCGCGACCAAGGCGCGGATCAGGCCGGGCGATATCGGCGTCGTGCTGGGGGCGGGGCCCATCGGCCTTGTCACCGCGCTCTCCGCGCTCGCCGCCGGCTGCGCGCGGGTCTATGTGAGCGACCTTGCGCCGAAAGAAGCTGGAGATCGCGGAAAGCCTCAGCCCGGCCATCACCGGCGTCAACGCGGCGCAGCAAAACCTCGTCGCCCGCGTGAAGCGCGACACCGACGGCTGGGGCGCCGACGTGGTCTTCGAGGCGACCGGTTCGCCGCGCGCCGCGGCACAGGTCTTTGAACCGCTGGCCCCCGGTGGCTGCGTGGTGATGATCGGCGGCCAGCCCGACCCGATCAGCTATGACGCCGGTGCCGCCATGGTGCGCGAGGCGCGGGTGGAGAACATCTTCCGCTACGCCCATGTCTTCCCGCGCTGCGTCGCGATGCTCAGTTCCGGCGCCATCGACGTGAAGCCGCTCATCACCCGGACATTCTCATTCGACGACAGCGTGCGTGCATTCGAGATCGCCGCATCGGCCCCAGCGGCCGATGTGAAGATGCAGATCGAACTGCCGCAATAAGGAGAACCAGCGTGGCCAACGTCACCATCAGAAATGTAACCAAGCGCTACGGTGCCGTTCAGGTCATGCACGGCGTCAGCGTCGACATCGCCGATGGCGAATTCGTCGTGCTTGTCGGCCCCTCGGGTTGCGGCAAGTCCACGCTTCTGAGGATGCTCGCCGGGCTTGAGGAAATCACCGGCGGAGACATCTCCATCGGTGGCAAGATCGTCAACAAGGTGCCGCCCAAGGAACGCGACATCGCGATGGTGTTCCAGTCCTATGCGCTCTACCCGCACAAGACGGTTGGGGAGAATATCGGCTTCCCGCTGAAGATGGCGAAACGCCCGAAGGCGGAGATCGAAGAAAAGGTCGGCCACGCGGCGGGTATACTCGACCTCGCCCATCTTCTCGACCGCTACCCCAAGCAGCTTTCGGGCGGCCAGCGGCAGCGGGTGGCGATGGGCCGCGCCATCGTGCGCGATCCGAAGGTGTTCCTCTTCGATGAACCCTTGTCGAACCTCGACGCGAAGCTGCGCGTGACGATGCGGGTGGAGATCAAGGAACTGCATCAGCGCCTGAAAACCACCATCGTCTACGTCACCCACGACCAGATCGAGGCGATGACGATGGCCGACAAGATCGTCGTCATGCGCGACGGACGGGTCGAACAGATCGGCGCGCCGCTCGATCTTTATGACCATCCGCAGAACGTCTTCGTTGCGGGCTTCATCGGCTCGCCCTCGATGAACTTCCTTCATGGCAAGATCAGCGAAACCGCATCGGGCAAGACTTTCACCTCCGACAGCGGCCTGACGCTGCCGTTGCCGCAGACCGCCGCCCGCGTTGGGGCGGAGGTCATCTATGGCATCCGGCCCGAACATATTGCCGTGTCGCCCGAGGGCACGCATGTGACCGTTGTCGTGACAGAACCGACCGGCTCGGAAACCCAGATCTTCGCGCGGGCGGGTACGGATCTGATCGACGCCATCGTCAAGGATCGTATCGCCGCCAGACCGGGCGAGAAGGTCGGCTTTCTCATCAATCCGGCGCATGTCCACCTTTTCGACCACAAGAGCCAACAGCGGATCTGAGCGGCCGGAGCGATGGAGAGCGAACGTCCACAGACGCGCGCCGTGATCTTCGATCTCGACGGCTGCCTGGTGGACAGCGAGCCGCTTTCCATCGGCGCCATCACGGATGAGATGCAGGCGCTGGGCATCCCGGACGCGACCTTCGAGTTCGATCCGCGACAGCTTTCTCGGCGTCTCCATGCGGGTGATTTGCGCGCATGTGGCCGAGAAATCGGGCGCGGCCTGTCCGCAGGATTTCGTCGATCGCGTCGAGGCACGGCTTTTTGAGGCCTATCGCACCGGCCTCAGGCGCATCGACGGCGTGATGGCGCTTCTCGATGCCTTGGAGGCCGCGGGCGTTGCCATCGCCATTGCGACAGGTGGGTCGGTCCGGCGCATGCTGCGGACACTCGAATATTCCGGCCTTGCCGATCGGTTCAGGGGCCGCGCCTATAGCGCCGATCAGGTCGCCGAGGGCAAGCCAGCGCCCGACCTTTTCCTGTTCGTGGCGGCAGAGCTTGGCCTTCCGCCCGAAGACTGCGTCGTGTTGGAGGATTCGCCGCATGGCGTGGTCGGGGCAAGGGCGGCGGGCATGCGTGTCGTCGGCTTCACCGGCGGCAGCCATCTGGCGGACAGCCGCGCCAGCCACGCGGCCTTGCTGCGCCGGGCCGGGGCCGCTGCGGTGCTGGACCGGATGGAGGATGTCTTCGCGGCGCTTTGTCCGGGCAACGGAGCCGGACGCCCATGATCCGGCTGGACATAGGCCCGTTCCGAGGCGAGGTTGCCTGCGGACAGAAGAGTTCGCGCCAAAGGTGGTGGAGCAGGGCCGCATTCAGGGCCGTTCCGACTTCGGACGGGTAGAAGAAGGGATGAAGATGAGCTTTCTCGGCATTGACCTCGGGACTTCGGGTCTGCGCGCACTTCTGATCGACGAGGATGGAGCGCCCCTCGGCGCGACCGAGCGGCATTACAAGGCCCTTCATCCGAAATCCGGCTGGTCGGAACAGGACCCGGCCGACTGGATCGCCGCCCTGGACGGCGCTGTCGAGGAGCTTCGCACAAGGCATCCCGAATTCACCGCGCTGAAAGGGATTGGCGTCGCCGGACACATGCATGGCGCGACGCTGCTGGACGCCGAAGACAAGGTGATCCGGCCCTGCATTCTCTGGAATGACACCCGGTCCCACGTCGAGGCGGCCCGGCTCGATGCGACGGCGAAGGTGCGCGATCTTTCCGGCAACATCGTCTTTCCGGGCTTCACCGCCCCAAAGCTGGAATGGGTTCGCGCGCATGAGCCTGAGAATTTCGCGCGCGTGGCGAAGGTCCTGCTGCCTGCCGCCTATCTCAACCATTACCTCACCGGCGACTACGTCGCCGACATGTCCGACAGCGCGGGCACCTCATGGTTCGATGTCGGGCGGCGGGAATGGTCGGAGTATCTTCTGGAACAGGGCCATATGCGCCGCGATCAGATGCCGCGCCTCGTCGAAGGCTCGGACTGCGCCGGAACGCTCCGCGCGGATCTCGCGCGGAAATGGGGCATCGCGGGCGAGGTCGCCGTCGCGGGCGGGGCAGGGGACAATGCCGCTGCTGCCTGTGGCATCGGCGCGATGGATGAGGGGCAGGGCTTTGTCTCGCTCGGCACGTCGGGGGTGATCCTCGCGGCCCGTCAGGGCTACCGGCCCGCGCCGGACACGGCACTTCATACCTTTTGCCACGCGGTGCCCGGACGCTGGTATCAGATGGGCGTCATGCTTTCGGCGACTGACAGCCTCAACTGGCTCTCCGCTATCGTCGGCGAAAAACCAGCCGCGCTGACCGCAGCACTTGGCGACGACCTGATCGCGCCGGGTGGCGTCCGCTTCCTGCCGTACCTCTCGGGCGAACGCACCCCGCATAACGATGCCGCGATCCGCGGATCGTTCACCGGGCTTGGCACCGAGACCACGCGCGAGGATCTGACCCGCGCTGTCCTCGAAGGCGTCGCCTTCGGTCTGCGCGACAGTTTCGAGGCGCTGAAGGCGACCGGCGCGCGCTTTGACAGCCTGATCGCCATAGGTGGCGGCACCGGCTCGCGCTACTGGCTGAAGCTGATCGCGACCGTCCTTGGCGTGCCCCTGCGCCTGCCTGCGGGCGGGGAGTTCGGCGCGGCCCTCGGCGCCGCGCGGCTTGGCCTTTGCGCCGGGACGGGGGCCGACGCGCTTGCGGTGATGCAAGCGCCCGAGCTTGGCGAGGACATCGCACCTGACGCGGCGCTGGCGCCCGCCTTCGACGATGCGTTCATGAGGTTTCGCGCGGCCTATCCGGCAATGAAAGCCTTGCAGTAGCGCCTTCAGCCACCGCTTGCCGCCCCTGCGGGCTCCAGCCGGGTAATTCCGGTCGCCGCTGCCCGCGCCAGCGCGGGGTCGAGCGACATCGGCACATATTCGCCGCGCCGCCACAACTCGCTCATGTCGTCGTAATAGCGGCTGAGCGGATGGCCCGACTGGCCGGTCGAGATGATGAAGACCGAACTGTCGGGATCGGCGAAATCGTAGACGCCGCGATAACCCGCGCCATTGACGTTGAGATAGGGGTCGGGCCCGGTCCCGGCGGTCAGGCCGCGGTTCAGGGTATTATCGCCGCCGCTGGTCGATTGACGGATGTTGACCACCCATTTCAGGACCGGAACCGCGCCCAGCACCTCGTGGTCTTGCCGCGCCTGATGGGCATCGCCCCAGCGCCAGCTCTCCACGTTCCGCCCGTATTTCTCCGACAGTTCCAGAAGCGCGTCGTCCAGCGCCATGCGCGCGACCTCGGTGCAGGTCTCCTCGGGGGCCGATTGCATGATGTCGCACCACCGCGCGGCACCCCCGACGTTGCGGTAGACCCGCTCGATGAAGAGGGGCTGGACCGAGGTGATGCTGTCGGCCAGGGGGCCAAGCTCGTCCCGGATCAGGCGGTGCTGCAAGGCGCGCACCCAGGCGGCATAGATCAGCGGCTCGGGCAGGTGTTCGTTCATGTCGCCGTCCCATTCGGCGAGGATCTGAAGCGCACGCTGACGCAGCCGTTCCGGTGTCCCCTCGGGCGCGGCTTCGCCGGTGAACCATAGGTCGGCCGCGATCAGCGGCAGAAGTGTCCGCGCGGTGGGCGAGGTCGTGTCGAGCTGTGCGGCGATGAAGCTTTCGCGGCTATGGACCTCACGCTCCTGCATCAGCCTTGTCCAGCGCTGCACCCGCTGCGTGTCGCCCCAGTCGAAGGTGACATGGCGCGGGAAGGGGCGGTCGACGGTCTTGTTGTTGGTGTTGCCGACAATGCCGCCCGCAGGGTCGGTAAAGCGCGGGTTGTCCGCATAGGGCAGGCGCGGCCCCCAACGGTTCTCCGCCATCCAGCCGAGCGACGGCAGCCGCCCCTGGCCCTGCATCTTCGGATCGCGCCCCGGCATCGCGCCGAACATCACCATCGAGATGCCTTTCTGATCCGCCATCACGACGTTCTGCGCAGGTGCCACGAAATCCTCGCCCGCCGCGATCCCCTCATCCCGGTCCTTCGCCTGCATGAGCTTGAACGCCGAGGTCATCGAGCGGTCGGCGGGATCCAGCGCGGTCCAGCTCAGCGCCGCGACATGGTTCGGCGGCGTGATCGAGGCCATGTCGTAATGCGAGCCCGGCAGAACCGGCCCGTTGTCGGTCCAGCGCAGGGTGACGGTGATCGGCTGGGCATCCTTCACGTCGATGATCGACTTCCGGCTGACGAAGGGTTTCCAGCCGTCGGGGGTGCGGTAGCGCTCCGGGTCGGCGGGGTTCAGTTCCTCCAGCTTGATATCCTGATCGTCCGCCCAAGCCGCCGTGATGCCCCAGCCAAGCTCGGCATTGCGCCCGGCAAGAATCGCCGGAATGCCGGGAATGGTCGCACCGATCACCCCGCCCGAGGACAGCTCCAGCCGCGCCAGATACCAAAGCGTCGGCGCGGATAAGTCGAGATGCGGGTCGTTGGCCAGAAGCGCGCCGCCCGCGGCCGAGCGGGACGGTGCCGCAGCCCAGGCGTTCGAGGCACCGCCAAAGGGGGGCATGGCGCGCGGCAGGAAGGGCAGCGCCTCCCGCTCCAATGCCGCATAGCTCCGCGTCACGCCGGGTACGAGGCTCGCATAGGGCGGCAGCGCGGCGGCTCCGGGACCGGGGATGTCCGGCATCAGATCCTCGGCCCAGCCGGTATCGAGCAGCGAAAGCCGCGCGCGCAGCACCTCGGTCCTGATCTGGGTCGAGGATTTGAACGCCATCAGCTTCAGGATCGCGATGGAATCGGCGGGCTGCCAATAGGCGATCTCGTTCTTGAAGAGGAAGAATTCCGGCGCGCCGCGCCCGCGCGCCTGGCTGTTGACGATGCCGATCCAGGCGTTGACGCCCTTGGCATAGGCCTCAAGCGCCGTTTTCACATCCGGGTCCTGCGCCGTCAGTGATTTCGCGGCCAGCCCGTAAAGGTCGAGCCGCCGCATCAGCTCATCCGTCTTGACGGTCCGCGCCCCGAAGACCTCCGAGAGCCGCCCCTGCACGGTGCGCCGCAGGATCGTCATCTGCCAGAGCCGGTCCTCGGCATGCGAAAAGCCCAGCGCGAAATAGACATCGGCGTCGCTCTTGCCGAAGATATGCGGCACATCGGCCGTGTCACGCACGATTTCAAGCGGTTGAGAAATCCCCTCCACCTCGAACCTGGCGTTGTAATCGGGCAGCGACCGCGAGGCAAAGTAGTAGCCCAACGACAGAATGGCGACGGCCAGCAGCGCCATCGCCGAGAATATGCGCAGAAGCCAGCGAAAGGCTGTAAGCATGTCGATCCGCGAACTCGCCCCGGGGCTGTTTTGGACCGCTCAGCCCGCGTTGCGGCGGTTGACGGCCCGGTCAGGGCGGTTAACTAGGATAGTTGAGCGGGTTCCGCAATGCGAATGGGAGGCGACGATGGCGAAGGTGGCATTTCTTGGCCTTGGGGTGATGGGCTTTCCGATGGCAGGCCATCTGGCCGCCAAGGGCCATGCGGTGACGGTCTACAACCGCAGCGCCGAAAAGGCCCGACGCTGGACCGAGACCCACAAGGGCACGCCCGCCGCGACACCGGCCGAGGCCGCGAAGGGCGCGGACTTCGTCATGGCCTGCGTCGGCAATGACGATGACCTCCGCGCCATCTGCCTCGGACCGGTAGGCGCCTTTGCGGGCATGGCGAAGGGCGCGATCTTCGTCGATCACACGACCGTTTCCGCCGCCGTCACGCGGGACCTGGCGCAGGCCGCCGCAAAGCTGGGCCTCGGCTATGTCGATGCGCCGGTCTCAGGCGGTCAGGCCGGGGCGGAAAACGGCGTCCTCTCGGTCATGTGCGGCGGCGATGAGGCAGACTATGCAAAAGCAGAGCCGGTGATCGCCGCCTATGCCCGCATCTGCCGCCGCCTCGGCCCGTCGGGCGCGGGCCAGATGGCAAAGATGGTCAACCAGATCTGCATCGCGGGCCTTGTCCAGGGCCTCGCCGAAGGTTTGAACTTTGCCGAAAAGGCCGGGCTCGACATCGAGGAACTGGTCGAGGTCATCAGCCAGGGCGCGGCCGGATCGTGGCAGATGGTCAACCGCCACAAGACGATGGCGACGGGCAAGTACGACTATGGCTTCGCCGTCGACTGGATGCGCAAGGATCTCGGGATCTGCCTGAAAACCGGCGATGAGATCGGCGCAAGCCTGCCGGTCACGGCACTCGTCGATCAGTTCTACAAGGATGTGCAGGCGATGGGCGGCAAGCGCTGGGACACCTCAAGCCTCATCGCGCGGCTGCGCAAGCTCGGCTGACCCGTTCCGGCTTCTTCATTGTCAAAATACCCCCAGGGTCCGGGGGCAGGGCCCCCGGCGGGTCGGCACGGCTGGCGCCGGGCCGAAACCGGATCAGGGAATGATGCGGGTGTATTTCGTGCCCTTGACGGTCGCACCGGCAATAAAGCCCGACTGGCCGAAGACAAAGCCGATGACCGGCGCGAGAGATGTCGTGGTATCGACCCCCGCCGCGCCGCCGCGGTCGGGCAGCGCATAGACGATATCCGCACCTGCTTCCCAGCCCTCGGCGCGACGGAAATCGGCCAAAGCCTCGGGCGTCATGAAGAAGAGCGCATGGGCATATTGCTGGGCGCCGATCTGAAGGCCCCAGCTTGCCTGCGTCGCTGAATAGTAATCCACCGTCGCGTCGCTGATCCGCAGCGCGCCCTGACCGTAGGAGCCGCCGAAGATGAACCCGGCCTCGGTCACCAAAGGCATGTAAAGAATGCCCGCCGCCTTCGGCATCAGGTCCGCCGCACTCGGGAAGGTGTTGCGCAGATAGTCGCGCGTCGCGTCCACGCGTCCATCGAGTTTCGCCGAACCCTGGCTGCCGATGCCATTGCCGCAGGCCGAAAGGCCCAGCATCGCTGTGCCGGACATGATCAATCCACGGCGGGAAATGTCGCTCATCTGATGTCTCCGCTCTTGCCTCACCCGGCCTTTGGTGGCCGGTTCGCTACCATCTATAGGGTATCACGCGGCCCATGTCATCAGACCTTGTGTTCCTGCGGCATCTGATTGGCGATCACGCGCCGAGATGCCGCGCCACCTCCGGCGCGAAATAGGTAAGGACCCCGTCGCAGCCCGCGCGGCGGAAGGCCATCAGGCTTTCGAGGATCACATCCTCCTTCATCCAGCCGTTCTGGATGGCGCCTCTCAGCATCGCGTATTCGCCCGAAACCTGATAGGCGAAGGTCGGTACGCCGAAACCGTCCTTCACCGCCCGGCAGATATCAAGATAGGGCATTCCCGGCTTGACCATCACCATATCCGCACCCTCTGCCAGATCGCGCGCGACAAGCCGCAGCGCTTCGTCACGGTTGGCGGGGTTCATCTGATAGGTCTTCTTGTCGCCCTTCAAGGCACCCGACGCCCCCACCGCGTCGCGGAACGGCCCATAAAAGCTCGACGCATATTTCGCCGCGTAGCTGAGAATGGTCACATCCTTGTGACCGGCGGCCTCAAGGGCCGTTCGCATCGCGCCGATGCGGCCGTCCATCATGTCCGAGGGGCCGAGGATATCCGCCCCGGCCTCGGCCTGCGCCAGCGCCATGCGAACCAGCGCCTCGACCGTCTCGTCGTTCAGGATCACACCGTCCCGCACGAGGCCGTCATGGCCGTTCGCATTGTAGGGGTCGAGCGCGATATCGGTCATCACCGCGATTTCCGGCACCGCGGCCTTGATCGCCCGGACCGCGCGGTTCGAGAGGTTCTCGGGGTTCCACGCCTCTTCGCAGGCCTCGGTGCGCAAGGCGGGATCGGTATAGGGGAAAAGGCAGATCGCCGGAATGCCGAGCCGCGCGGCCTCTTCCGCCGCGCGCACCGTCCCGTCGACCGTGCGCCGCGAGACGCCCGGCATCGAGGCGACCTCAACATCCGCACCGGCGACATCGGTCACGAACACCGGCCAGATCAGGTCCTTCACGCTCAGCCGCTCTTCCGCGACAAGATCGCGTAGTGCGGCGCTGCGGCGCAACCTGCGAAAGCGTTGGGCGGGGAAAGGCGTGTGTAGCGGTGTCATGGCGGGCCTCCGTGCGGGCTTTCCTCTCGCCTGCCACGCTTTTTCGCGCATCTCAAGGGTGGAAACCGCCGCACCGCGCAGGTAGCATCGCGCGAAACGCCGATCAGGGCGTCCCCGGGGGCAGGCATTGGACTGGACGAAGCTGATTTTCGACCTGATAGACCTCAGGTCCTTTTCCAACCTCTGGTACTGGATCGCCCTCGCTGTGACCTGGTCCTCGGCCTCGCATTGGGTTCTGGGTATCCCCTATGACATGGTGCTGCGCGCCCGTCGGATGGGCGGGCAGGCAGAGCAGGACCTGACCGATATTACCCGGGTCAATGTCTCGCGTATCATCTTCATTGCGGAAGAGGCCGGGCTGATCCTGATGGCGCTTATGACTTTTGCGCTGACCTCGCTCATTCTTCTGGGCTTTTATTATGGGTCTGAGTTCTGTCAGGCGCTGACGCTGATCCTCCTGCCGCTGTCCTTCGTCGGCATGATGAGTGTCGCGACCGCGCGCAAGATCCGCGCGGCGGGCGACGCAGGTGATGCGCTTCACCGCCGCCTGGCGCTGCACCGCGTGACGGTGCAGGTGATCGGCATGATCTCGATCTTCATCACCGCCTTCTGGGGGATGCTCCAGAACTTCAACATCTCGGTCCTGCCCGGTTGACACCGCCGCCCGGAAGGCTAGGTGACGCGCATGAGCCCTGCCAACCACATCACGCTCTCCGGTGCGCCCGAAGGCTTCGACGCCCGTCTCGTCGCGCGCGAACTCGCCAAGGGTGCTCCCGTCGTCCATGTCGCCCGCGACGACCGGCGGATGGAGGCGATGCGCGCGGCGCTGGCGTTCTTCGCGCCGGATGCGCTGGTGCTGACCTTTCCGGCCTGGGACTGCCTGCCTTACGACCGCGTATCGCCCAACGCTGACGTTTCGGCGACACGGATGGCGGCGCTCGCGGCCCTCGCGCAGGGCCTGCCGCAACCCTTCATCCTGCTGACGACGCTCAGCGCCGCGACCCAGAAGCTGCCGGCGCGCGAGGTGCTGAAATCTTCCGCCTTCACCGCCCGCGTCGGTCAACGGGTCAACGAGGCCGCATTGCGCGACTTCCTCGTCCGCATGGGCTTTTCGCAATCGCCGACCGTGACCGAACCTGGCGACTACGCCGTGCGCGGCGGCATCATCGACATCTATCCGCCGGGTGAGGGCGGGCCTGTCCGGCTCGACCTTTTCGGCGACGTTCTGGACGGCGCGCGGCGCTTCGATCCGGCGACGCAGCGCACGACCGAAAAGCTGTCGGTGGTGGAGCTTGCGCCGGTCTCCGAGGTCATCCTTGACGAGGCGTCGATCACCCGCTTCCGCCAGAACTACCGCATCGAATTCGGCGCGGCCGGCACCGACGATCCGCTTTACGAGGCCGTCAGCGCGGGCCGCAAGCATGCGGGGATGGAGCATTGGCTGCCGTTCTTTCATGAAAGGCTGGAAACGCTTTTCGACTATCTCCCCGGCGCCTCCGTCATGCTCGACGACCAGCTCACCCCCGCGCGGCTCTCGCGCTGGGAGGGGATCGAGGATCAATACGAAACTCGCCGCGAGGCGATGAAGCGCAAGGACCGGCTGGATTCGGTCTACAAGCCCGCGCCGCCGGGCCTGCTCTATCTCGATGACGCCGGGTGGGATGTGGCCATTGCCGGGCACCGCGTCGTGCAGCTAGCTGCCTTGCCGCAGGCGACCGGCCCCGGAGTGCTCGACGCGGGCGGACGCATCGGACGCAATTTCTCTGCCGAACGGGCGCTTGAAAATGTAAATCTTTTCGGTGCTTTGGCCGATCATCTGAATGCGCGGCGCGCGGACGGGCAGGTCATCGTCGCCTCCTATTCCGAAGGCGCGCGCGAACGGTTGAAGGGGCTTCTGGAAGACGAGGAGGTCGTTGGCGCGAAACTCATTCGCGACATCCGCGATGTGCCCGAGGGCAAGGGCGGGCTCTATCTCACCGTCTGGGCGCTGGAACATGGCTTCACCGGCGACGGCCTGACGGTCATCTCCGAACAGGACGTGCTCGGCGAACGCCTGATCCGCGGAGCCAAAAAGCGCAGGAAAGCCGAGAACTTCCTGACCGAAGCCCAGTCGCTGTCCCCCGGCGATCTGGTCGTCCATGTCGATCACGGGGTCGGCCGCTATACCGGGCTTGAGACGATAATGGCGCTTGGTGCGCCGCATGATTGCGTCGCGCTGGAATATGCCGAAGGCGCGCGGCTTTACCTGCCGGTCGAGAATATCGAACTGCTCAGCCGTTACGGCCATGAGGAGGGCTTGCTCGACAAGCTCGGCGGCGGGGCGTGGCAGGCCAAGAAGGCGCGGCTCAAGGAGCGTATCCGCCAGATCGCCGAACGCCTGATCCGCGTCGCCGCCGAACGCTATCTGCGGAAGGCGCCCGATTCTTGAGGCGCCGCATCACGAATACGACGCCTTCGCGGCGAAGTTCCCCTATCAGGAAACCGACGACCAGCTTTCGGCGATCGAGGAGGTCGGCACCGATCTGACCGAGGGCCGCCCGATGGACCGGCTGATCGTCGGCGATGTCGGCTTCGGCAAGACCGAGGTCGCCATGCGCGCGGCCTTCGTCGCCGCCATGTCGGGCGTTCAGGTGGCGGTCATCGCGCCGACGACGCTGCTGGCGCGCCAGCATTTCCGCACCTTCTCCGAACGCTTCCGGGGCACGGCGATCACCGTCCGGCCGCTGTCGCGCTTCGTCTCCGCCAAGGATGCCGCAAAGACCCGCGAGGGGTTGGCCGAGGGCACCGTCGATATCGTCATCGGCACCCATGCGGTGCTGGCGAAACAGGTGAAGTTCCGCAACCTCGGCCTTCTCGTCATTGATGAGGAACAGCATTTCGGCGTGAGCCACAAGGAACGCCTGAAGGAGATGCGGTCAGAAATCCACGTCCTGACCCTGACCGCGACGCCGATCCCGAGAACACTTCAACTATCGCTCACAGGTGTCCGGGATCTTTCGATAATCGGCACGCCACCCGTCGACCGCCTGGCGATCCGCACCTATGTTTCGGAGTTCGACAGCGTCACCATCCGCGAGGCGCTCTTGCGCGAACGCTACCGGGGCGGCCAGTCCTTCTACGTCGTGCCGCGCATCGCCGACCTGCCGGAGATCGAGGATTTCCTCAAGACCCATGTGCCCGGAAGTCAGCTTCATCATCGCCCACGGCCAGCTGGCGGCGGGCGACCTCGACGAGCGGATGAACGCCTTCTACGACGGCAAGTATGACGTGCTGCTCGCCACGTCGATTGTTGAAAGCGGGCTGGATATTCCTGCGGCCAACACCATGATTGTCCACCGCGCGGATATGTTCGGCCTTTCCCAGCTCTACCAGATCCGGGGCCGCGTCGGCCGCGCAAAGCTGCGCGCCTATTGCTACCTGACGACGAAACCCCGCGCGCCACTGACCCCGAATGCGCAGAAGCGGCTCAGGCTGCTGGGCAGCCTCGACAGCCTCGGCGCCGGCTTCTCTCTCGCTTCCAGGATCTCGACCTGCGCGGGGCGGGCAACATCCTCGGTGAGGAACAATCCGGCCATATCAACGAGGTAGGCTACGAACTTTATCAGGCGATGCTGGAAGAGACGATTTCCCGGATCAAGTCGGGCGATCTCGAAAGCGCCGACCGAGGACGATGGCCAATGGTCGCCGCAGATCAACCTCGGCGTGCCGGTGATGATCCCGGAAAGCTACATCACGGACCTCGACGTGCGGCTCGGCCTTTACCGGCGGCTCTCCTCGCTCAACACGAAGGTCGAGCTTGAAGGCTTCGCCGCCGAGCTTATCGACCGCTTCGGCCCGGTGCCGAAAGAGGTCAACACGCTCCTCCTCGTCATGCGGATCAAGGCGATGTGCCGCCGCGCGCACATCGCGCGGCTCGACGCCGGGCCGAAGGGGGCGACGGTCCAGTTCCACATGGACAAATTCCCCAATCCCAAGGGCTTGGTGGACTTTCTTCAGGCCGAGAAGGGGCTTGCGAAGATCAAGGACAACAAGATCATCGTGCGCCGCGACTGGGCGCGCGACAGCGACAAGATCAAGGGCGCCTTCGCCATCGCCCGTGACCTCGCGGAAAAGGTGAAAGACGTCGCGCCCCGGAAGGTGGGCTGACCTCCGATACCGTTCAATACCGCTCCGAATAGCGCATCAGCGCGAATGCGGCGAGCGAGCAGACCACAGCGCCAATGATCGACGGCATCGCGGTGCCGTCGAAAGCGAGGCCGATCGGCCCCGCGATGAAGGCCGCCACCACCGTCGAAATCGCGGTGATGACCGAGGTTGCCATGCCGGCGATATGTCCAAGTTTTTGCACCGCAAGCGCGTTGAGATTGCCGAAGGTCAGCCCGGCGATGAAAAAGACGCTCGTCCCCCAGAGGTAGAAGGTCACGAAGGAGGCGGTGCCGGTGACAAGCCCCATGCCGATCAGTGCAAGTGCGATCAGCGACAGCACCGACGACCCGCCATAGGCATAGGTCGCCAGCCGCCGCATCCCGAGCCGCATCACGAACCGCGAGTTGATGAACGAAGCAGTGGCCGACATCACGGCGATGCCGGCAAACCACAGCGGGAAACTCTCACCGCGCTGGTAGGTCTGGTCGAAGATCGACTGGATCGACGACAGAAGCGCGAACATCTGGCCGTACCCAAGGCACATCACGATGATATAGAGCCTGACTTCCGCGCTCATCATCACTTCTCGGAAGGCTGACCAGAGATTGCCGGGGGTCAGGGGGCGGCGCGCCTCGGGGGCAAGCGTCTCGCTCTGGCGAAGGAGGAGCCAACTCAGCGCCACGGCGGCAAAGAGAATATAGGCAAGGAAAATCGCGCGCCAGCCAAAGCCTGCGATGATCGCCGCGCCGACGAGAGGGGCGAGGGCCGGGACGACCATGAAGACCATCATCACGAAGGACATGATCCGCGCCATCTCGCGCCCGGCGTAGAGATCGCGCACAAGCGCCATGCCCGCCACCCTCGGGGCGGAGGCGCCGATGCCTTGCAGAACCCGCGCGAAGAGAAGGACGTCAAGCCGCTCGGCCGAATGGGCCATCCAGCAGGCGCCGACATACAGCGCAAAGCCCGCCGCGATGGTGCCCTTGCGTCCGTAGGCATCGGAAATCGGCCCGATGAAGAGCGTGCCCAAACCCATGCCGAGCACGAAGAACGACAGGATGAGCTGCGCATTGTTCACCGCGTCCGGCGACAGCTCCTCGGCGATCTTCGGCAGCGCGGGGAGCATCGCGTCGATGGAAAAGGCCAGCGTCGCGAAGAGAAGAGCGAGCATGGCCGTGAATTCGGCGACCGGAAGACGCCGAACCGGCGTTAGAACTGCATCACTCATCAGGGTTTTCTTTCAGGTTTTCGGTGAGTTCGTCGATGATGTTCAACCAGGTTGCGGTCGGCTGCGCGCCCTGGACCACATGGCGGTTCGCGATGATGAAGGTCGGCACCGCAGACACACCGCGCGACCGGGCGTGGCTGTCACGGTCACGGATCGCGTCGCTGTCGGCATCGCCTTGAAGAAGGCGGAGCATCATCGCGCGGTCGAGGCCGACCCCTTCGGCGATATCGGCCAGCACTTCGGGGTCGCCGATATCGCGCCCCTCGGTCCAATAGGCGCGGAAGAGGGCGGAGACCGTGGGCGTCTGCCGCCCCTCGAGCCCGGCCCAATGGATCAGACGATGCGCATCGAGCGAATTCGGGATGGTCTTTATCAGGTCGTGGTTCAGCGCGACACCTGCCGATTTTGCGTGTTCGACCAGCGGCGCATAGGCCCGGACGGCGCCCTCCTTGCCGCCGAACTTCGCCTCCAGATAGGCGCGGCGGTCCATGCCGCCCGTGGGCATCTCGGGGTTGAGCTGGAAGGGATGCCATTCGATGGCGAAGGGATGATCGGCGCGCGCCTCGAGCGCACGGTCGAGATAGGACTTTCCGACATAGCACCAGGGGCAAACAACGTCGGAAATAATATCGAGCCGGATCATGTGCTTGCCTTCCATTCCTCGCGCAGCGCGCGGCGGTTTATCTTGCCATTGGCATTGGTGGGGAGTGCATCGCGGCGGAGATACAGGCGCGGGCGCTTGTACGGGGCGAGGCAGGTTTCGGCATGGGTCTGAAGCGCATCCGTGCCGGCGCTGCCGGTATAGGCGAGCGCGATCACGCTCACATCCGCCTTCACCGGCAGTTCAACCGCGGCGCTCGCGGTGACGCCAGGATGGGCGTTCATCGCGGCCTCGATCTCGGCCGGGGAGACGCGGAAACCGCCTGCGTTCAGCATGTCGTCGCCGCGTCCAAGGGTATGGACCGCCTCTTTCTCATCCATCGTGACAATGTCTCCGGTCTGGAACCAGTCGCCCTTACTTTCTTCGATTGTCTCGCCGTTCAGATAGCCCAGGAACAGTCCTGGATCATCCCTTCGGACCGAGAGGACGCCGGGCATACCGCGTTCGACGGGTGTCCCGTCCTCGCCCAGTATGGCGATATGACGGCCAGCCTGAGGGTAGCCGGTCGCGCCATCGGGCGCGGGGCGGCCGGGGGAGGACGACAGGAACGTCGAGCATTCCGACATGCCCATCGCCTCATGCAGGTCCGTGCCGGTCGTATTGCGCCATTGGCAGCGCAGAGCAGGGGGCAGCTTTTCCCCGGCCGAGAGGCCGTGGCGCAGATGGGGCAGAGAAATTGTCGCGTTGTCATTTAGGATCTTGCGATAAACCCCTGGGACGGCAGCAAAAATAGTCACATTATGGCGCCTCAGAAGAAGCGGGATCTGCGGCAGGTCGACCCCCTCCTTCAGCACCATCGCGGTCGCACCGACGGACCAGGGGTCAAGAAGCCCGGTGCCGAGCGTATAGGTCCAGTTCAGTGCGCCCGCATGGAAAAGCCGGTCGGACGGCCCGAGGCCTTCCCAACCCGCATGCATCATCCGCCGCGCCCAGACAGCGCGATGGGCATGGGCGACGGCGCGCGGCGTGCCGGAGGTGCCGGAGGTCATCACGACATAGCCAAGCCGGTTCGGATCGCCCAGAGCAAAGTCGGCGCGGGGGCCGGCCTCGAAGCCGCGCAGCTCCACCTCAGTCAGCACCGGGCAGGGCGCGGGATCGGGCAGCGCGATACCCGGCGCCGCGACAATCATAGCGGGACCCACCAGCGCCGCGACTTTCGCGACTTCGGATGCGGTCAGCCCGGCCGGGGTCGGCACCGGAACGATTCCTGCCGCGATGGCGCCAAGGAAGGCCAGCGGAAAACCCACGCCATTCCCAAGCCGCAGCATGAGCCGGTCGCCCGGCCGCAGACCCCGGTCGAGAAGGCCGTTCGCAACGCCAAGAACAGCCTCGGTCAGCCGCCCGTAGCTCCAGCGTTCCGCGCCGGAAGCGCGCAGGATCTGCAAGGCGATCCGGTCGGGCGTCGCCTGTCCCGCCGACAGCACATAGGCCGCCAGGTTGAACGGCGCGGGGCAGGGCGCGGGCGCGCCGGTGTCGATGACGGACAGCATGAGCCTTGGCTACGCCGCGCGCCGGGGCGTTGCAAGACCATGCGGATTGGCGTTAATGCGCAGGATCGGCGCCAGGAATGAACAAAGATGAGCGATATCGACCCGAAAGGCATCATCCGCATCGCCCGCGCGCGCGGTGACAGCGCGGAACCTGCCGAGCCCGTCAACCTTGGCCAGCGGGTGAGGGAGTTGCGCAAGGAACGCGGCTGGACGCTGGAGCAGGCGGCGGTGCAGGCGGGACTTGCGCGCTCGACCCTCTCGAAAATCGAAAACGGCCAGATGTCGCCCACTTACGAGGCGTTGAAGAAGCTCGCCGAGGGGCTTCAGATCACGGTGCCGCAGTTGTTCACGCCGCCGTCGAAGGCCCAGGTGTCGGGCCGCATGGCGGTGACCAAGGCCGCCGAAGGGCAGGGCCATGCGACCGCGACCTATGAACACCGGCTGATGGCCAACGCGCTCTCGACCAAGAAGATGCTGCCCTATACCGCGCGCATCCGCGCCCGCAGCCTTGAGGAGTTCGCCGGCTGGGTGCGCCACGACGGCGAGGAGTTCCTGATGGTGCTGACCGGCGTCATCCGGCTTTACACCGAGTTCTATGAGCCGATCGAACTTGCGCCGCGGCGACAGCGCCTATTATGACGCGACGATGGGGCATAATGTCGTCTCGGTCAGCCCCGAGGATGCAACGATCCTCTGGGTGACGAGCCTGACCTAGCGCAGTCGCTTGCCGTCCTTGTCGAAGCGGTAGACATGCGCCGGATCATAGCCGAGCGTGATCGCGTCGCCGACCTTATGCGGATGCTGGCCGAAAAGCCGCACGGTGACGGCGCCCTTCGGCGTTTCGACCAGAAGGTTCGTGTCGCTTCCCAGCATCTCGACATGGATGACCGCGCCGGCAAGCGGCCCGCCGGGCATCACCGACAAGTTCTCGGGCCGGATGCCGATGGTCGCGGCATCGCCGTCGCCGGGCAGGAAGTTCATCGCGGGCGAGCCGAGAAAGCCTGCGACGAACTGGTTGTCGGGATCGTTGTAAAGCGCCATCGGGCTGCCGACCTGCTCGATCCGCCCGTCGCGCAGGACGACGATGCGATGCGCAAGGGTCATCGCCTCGATCTGGTCATGGGTGACGTAGATCATGCTCGCACCAAGCTCGCGGTGGAGCCGTGCGATTTCCACGCGCATCGCCATGCGGAGTGCCGCGTCGAGGTTCGACAACGGCTCATCGAAGAGAAAAAGCTCCGGCTTGCGCACGATGGCGCGGCCGATGGCGACGCGCTGGCGCTGGCCGCCCGATAGCTCCGACGGGCGGCGTTTCAGATAGTCATCGAGCGCCAGCATCTTCGCTGCGATGCCGAGCCGCTCCTCGATCACCGCCTTCGTCTCGCCCGCCTGTTTCAGACCCAGCGTCATGTTCCCGGCCACATCGAGATGGGGGTAGAGCGCGTAGGACTGAAAGACCATCGCGATGCCGCGCTTGGCGGGCGGGGTTTGCGTGACGTCCTTGCCACCGATGCGGATGGTGCCGGAACTGGCATCCTCAAGCCCTGCGATCACGCGCAGGAGTGTGGATTTGCCGCAGCCGGAGGGGCCGACGAAGACGATGAACTCGCCTTCCTCCACCTCCAGGTCGATGTCCTTCAGGACATGCACTTCACCGAAGGATTTGTTTATCTTTTCAAGGGAAAGCGCGGTCATATTGAAGCCTCAAGTTCAATCGGGCGGCCAGTCCGGATGCTCTCATCCGCGGCGAGACAGATGGCGAGCGACGTCACCGCGTCCTCCATATGGCGGGAAAGGTCGATATCCTCCGCGATGGCGCGGAGGAGGTAGGCCTGCTCGGCATCGCAAAGCGCCTGATGGCCAGGCTCGCCGGGGAAATCTACATCGCGGTCCGCCTCGCCGACGCGGTGAACCCGCAGGGCGCCGACCTTGGTGTGCCCCTCGACGCTGTCCGAGGCGGGGTGCATCCCCGACATGATGGAAACCGCACCTTTGGGCGAGATCACATCCTTCACGAAATAGGCGACCTCGGACATCATCGGACCCCAGCCAGCCTCATACCAGCCGATGGATCCGTCCTCAAAGACGACCTGGAACTGCCCGTAATTATACATATTTTCCGCGATCTCATCGGACAAGCGCAAACCCATGCCGTTCACGCGTAGCGGCTTGGCGTCAGTGATCTGGCACATCACGTCGACGTAGTGGACACCGCAATCGACGATGGGCGGCGTGGTCTCCATGAGCCGCTTGTGCGTCTCCCAGGTCTCGCCGGTCGATTGCTGGTTGAGGTTCAGCCGGAAGACGTATGGCCCGCCCAACGCGCGCGCCTCCGCGATCATCCTTTGCCAGGACGGATGATGCCGCAGGATGTAGCCGACGACGAGCTTGCGGTTCAGCCGCTTGGCGGCATCCACGACCCGGCGCGCATCCGCCACCGTGGTCGCCAGCGGCTTTTCGACGAAGACATGGGCTCCGGCCTCCATCGCCGTGACGGCATAGTCGGCATGGCTGTCGGAATAGGTGGCGATCACCGCGACATCCGGCTTCGTCGGCTGCAAGCGCTTTGGCGAAGTCATTGTAAAACGGATAGGATTTCAGCTCCTCCGGCAGATCGAGCGCGGAGCGGTTCACCAGTGCCACGATCTCCGCGTCGGGATGATGATGATGGGCGAGTGCATGGCTCATCCCCATATTGCCCAAGCCCGCGATCAGTACCTTCATTTCACAGCCCCCGAGGTGATGCCGCGGATAAGCTGCCGCGAGAAGATGACGTAAAGGATCAAAACCGGCAGGATCGCCAGCGACAAGGCCGACAGGACCGCGTTCCAGTCGGTGACGAACTGACCGATGAAGACCTGGCGAACCGAGCGTCAGCGTCTTGGTGCCTCCGATGGTGCCAGGATCAGGGGGAACCAGAGATCGTTCCAGATCGGGATCATGTTGAAGACCGCGACCGTCGCCATCGCAGGCCGAACAAGTGGCAATACCAGTTTGAAAAATATGGCATATTCGCTCATCCCGTCGATGCGGCCTGGCATTCTTCAGATCATCCGAGACCTGGCGCATGAACTCCGACAGGATGAAGACCGCCAGCGGCAGCCCCTGCGCGGTATAGACAAGGATCAGCGCCGTCAGCGTATTCACCAGCCCCGTCGCCACCATCATTTGTAGGATCGCCACCGTGCCGATACGGATCGGGATCATGATGCCAAGCGCGAGGTAGAGCCCCATCAGCGTGTTGCCCCTGAAGCGGTATTCGCTGAGCGCGAAGGCCGCCATCGCTCCGAAAAGCAGGATGAAGAACAGCGACACCACGGTCACGATCATCGAGTTCTGGAAATAGAGGAAGAAATCCCCCTGCTTCATCACCGTCTGATAGCCGATCAGCGAAAAGCTGTCGGAGGTGGGCAGGGCGAGCGGCTCCCGGAATATCGCCTTCCGGGCCTTGAAGCTGTTGATGAGGATCACGACCACCGGGAAGAGCGCGATCACCGTCCAGGTAACCAGCGCCGCATGGGCGGCGACGGCGTTCAGGGGATTGTGGCGGGCCTTGTTCATGATCTCCCCCTCAGAACTGATAGCGGCGCATGCGGGTCTGGACCCCGAAGAGATAGATGCAGACGCCGGTGAGGATGATAAGGAACATCGCGGTCGCGATGGCCGAGCCCATATAGGGATCGCCAAGCTGTAGCTGGAACCCGAAGAAGGTGCGGTAAAGGAAGGTCCCAAGGATATCGGTTGCGAAATTCGGCCCCGCGAGCGCGCCCTGCGCCGCATAGATCAGATCGAAGGCGTTGAAATTGCCGACGAAAGTGAGGATGGAGATGATCCCGATCGAGGGCAGGATCAGGGGCAGCTTGATCTTCCAGAAGGCCGCCATGCCGGTGACGCCGTCGATCTCGCCCGCCTCGAGCACCTCTTCGGGGATCGACAGCAAGGCGGCATAGATCAGCATCATCGGGATGCCGACAAACTGCCAGACCGAGATCAGCGCCAGCGTCGTCAGCGCGTACTCCTCCTTGCCAAGCCAGGGTGCGAAAAGCGATTTCAGCCCGACCGCATCCAGCATCGTCGGCGCGATGCCCCAGATCGGCGACAGGATCAGCTTCCAGGCAAAGCCGACGATGACGAAGGACAGGATCGTCGGGATGAAGATCGCGGAGCGATAGAGCGCCGCAAACCGCAGCCGCGGATGCGACAGGATCGCCGCCAATGCGATCCCGATCGGGTTCTGCACCAGCATATGGATGAAGAAGAACCAGAAGTTGTTGCCAAGCGCGTTCCAGAAAGACGCCGACCAGCGCGGATCGCCAAAGAGCGTACGAAAGTTCTCAAGCCCCGCGAATTCCGCACCGTCGCCGCCCCTGGTGTAAAGGGAAAGCCGCAAGGTGTCGAAAAGCGGCCATATCATCACCGCCGTATACACCAGGACGGCAGGCGCCAGAAACACCACCACATGGCTCTTGATCCGAGACGCCATCGCTCTCGCCCTCCCACTTCTTCTGTTCGAAAATACTCTCGGGGGGTGCGGGGGGCAGAAGGCCCCCCGCCTGGGTCGGGCGCGTCAGCGCCCGAACGCTCACTTCTGCGGGTCGTACCAGGAGGCAAGGCCATCCTGAAGCCGCTTGCCCGCATCTTCAGGGCTTTCGGTCCCCTTGATCACGCTCACGCTGGCGTTCCAGGTCTCGTTCTCAAGGTTGGGCGTGCCGCGCGACAGGATCTGGTAGGTCGAGCGGATCGTCGATTTGCAAGTGTCTCGCCAACTCACGAATTCCTGCGCCAGCGGGTCTTCCATCGCCACCGGCGTTGAGTTGAGCGAGAAGAAGCCCGGCAGCGCGTTGGCATAGAGTGTCGCGAATTCCGGCGATCCCACCCAGTCGAGGAAGGCCTTCGCTTCGTCCGGATGCGCCGATTTGGCATTCATGCCCAAGGCGATATCGGTATGGTCCGAGATGTAGCATTCGTCGCCCGCGGCCTGAACCGGCGGCGGGAAGGCGCCCATCGTGAAGCCGGCCTGCGTGTTGAAGCCCGAGATTTCCCATGATCCGGCGGGATAGATCGCCGCGCGGCCAAGGGTGAAGAGGTTCTGGCTGTCGGGATAGGTCTGCGCCTCGAAGCCGTCGCCGAGGTAGTCCTTCCACCTGGCCAACTGACGATAGGGCGCGACCCAATCCTCATCGGTCAGCTTCTGCTCGCCCTTGATCAGCGCGAGGCGGCCCTCTTCGCCCTTCCAGTAGTTCGGGCCGATATTGTTGTAGCCCATCGTCGCGGCTTCCCACTGGTCATTGGTGCCCATCGCCATCGGGATATAGGTGCCGTCTTCCTTGATCTTGTCGAGGACCGCGAAGAACTCATCGACCGTGGTCGGAACGCTCAGACCAAGTTCGTCGAAGGCGTCCTTGTTGTAGATGAAGCCGTGGATCACGCTCGCCATCGGCACGCAGAAGGTGGCCGAGCCGTCATCGGTCTGCCAGGCGGATTTCGCAACGTCCGAGAAATTCGCCATCGCGGCAAGGTCGGAGAGGTCCGCCAGCTGACCCTTGTCGTAGAGCGCGAGCGAGGCGTCGAAGGGCCGGCAGGTGATGAGATCGCCCGCAGAGCCCGCATCGAGCTTCGAATTCAGCGCGGCGTTGTATTCGGCCGGGGCCGAGGGCGTGAACTGGATCTTGATGCCGGGATGGCCCGCCTCGAAGGCCGGGATGATCTTGTCCTGCCAGATGGCGAGGTCGTCGTTGCGCCAGCTCTCGATGGTCAGCGTCACGTCCTGGGCCGAGGCCGCGCCGGTGCCGAGGACGGTCGAGGCCAGCAAAAGGCCAAGCAGTCGGTTGCGGGTCATGTCAGTCTCCCTGTTGCGGTTGTCTTTCGCCGGTCTTTCCCCGGCCGCTTTCTTCCCATTGCGCCAAGGCGGCACGGAGAATTCCCTTGTGTTCCTGCAAAAGCGCGGATGCCTCACCGGCGGCCGCGCCGCGTGCGATCAGCACGGCGGGTTTCACCGCGCCCTTGGCGACGCTGAGCGCCCTGGCCGCCTGCGGCGCCGGGACCCCGGCGATATCGGCGACCATCGCTTCGGACCGCTGGCGCAGCTTGGCGTTGTCGGCGACCAGCCCGACCATATAACCGTCATGGACCTGGCCAAGGCGGATGCCCGCGAGCGTCGAGATCATGTTGAGAGCCGCCTTCTGCGCCGTCCCGGCCCCCATCCGGGTCGAGCCGGCGACGACCTCGGGCGGCGTCTCAAGGCAGACCGCCACATCGGCGCGGTTGAAAAGCGGTGCGTCGGGGGTGTTCGCGATCGCGATGACCTTCGCGCCCTGCGCGCGGGCGGCATCGGCGACCGCGATGGGGTAGGGGGTCCGGCCCGAGGCGGCGACGGCAATGACGAGATCGCCCTCGCCGATGCCGTTCGCGTCGCGCGTCCCTGTGCTCGCGTCGTCCTCCGTCCCGCCCGGCATCTGCGCATCGCGCGGCAGCCCGCCCGCCATTAACAGGATGATGCGTTCAGGCGCGATGCCGAAGGTACCGTGCAGTTCCAGCCCGTCGGAGACCGCCATGAGGGCGGAAGACCCAGCGCCCGCGTAGATCAGTCTGCCGCCGCCGCGCAGCGTCTCGGTCATCAGCCGGGCGGCCTTGGCAATCAGGCCGATCGCAGGGCGGACCGCCTCGATCGCGTCGCGCTGGGTGGTGAGCATATGACCCAGAATGTCAGCATCCGAGAGAAGGTCGAGCCCTCTCGCGGCCGGGTGCTGGCGTTCCGTGGTGGCGCTGTGCATCGATTCTCCCCGTTTGATTGAATAATACCTATTAGATACCTTTTGTCCAAGAAAAACTTGAATGCGCTGTGATGCCCGCCAAAATCTCGGGATTTCACCCATGACGTGAACAATTTTCGCTTTGCAGCGATCAATAGGTATCATATAGGTATTATCCATGAAGTCGAAGCTCCGACATGTCCTGGCGATTGACGGCGGCGGCACCTCCTGCCGGGGCGCGCTTGTCGATCGCGGCTCGGGTGCGCGTTTCGACGCCGTGGAAGGCCCCGCGAACATCTCGGATTTCGAGGCCGCCTCGGCGCGTATTTCCGCCCTCGTTGCCCGGCTTTACGTGCAGGCCGGACCTGCGGCCGCGATGGCGACGACGGCCGCCCATGTCGGCCTTGCCGGTGTCATCGACCCGTCCGGCGCCGACGCCGTCTCTGCGCGGCTGCCCTTCGGTCGCATCCGTGTGACCAGCGATCAGCCGACGATGATCGTCGGCGCGCTTGGCGGGCGCGACGGGGCGGTGGCGGCCATCGGCACCGGGTCTTTCGTCGGCATTCAGGCCGGGGGCGCGGTGCGGGTCATCGGTGGCTGGGGCCTTGCCGTTGGCGATCAGGCTTCGGGCGCATGGCTCGGGCGCGGGCTTCTGTCGCATGTGCTGCTTGTCGGCGACGGGATCGAACCGCCCACCCCGCTCGCGGAGCGGATGCTTGACACCCATGGCGGCGTGGCCGGCATCACGCGCTTCAGCCTGACCGCACGGGCCGCCGACTATGGCCGCCTTGCGCCCGATATCGTCAGCGCGGCGGATGCCGGCGATGCGCTGGCCGCTCGTCTGATGCGCGAGGGCGCGGCGTATATCGTGGCCGCCCTCAAGGCGCTTGGCTGGCGCGCCGGGCAAAGGCTCTGCCTGGCGGGCGGTGTCGGTCCGGCCTATGCAAGCTGGCTGCCGGGTGAGATCACGGCGGGCCTCGCCGCACCCGACGGCACCGCGCTTGACGGCGCCTTGATCCTTGCCCGCAGGCTGGCGGAGGCGGCGGTATGAGGATCGAGGAATATCTTGCCCCCGCAGGCTGGATGACCCCCGCGCAAGGCCCGCTCTATGTCCAGTTGCGCCGCCGGATCGAGGCCGGGATCGCGAGCGGCTTTCTCGGCCCCGATACCGCCCTGCCGCCCGAGCGGGAGATCGCGACCCTCACCGGCCTTTCGCGCGTCACCGTCCGCAAGGCCATCGCCGAACTGGTGGAGCGCGGCATGATCGTCCAGCGGCAGGGCTCCGGCTCTTCCGTCGCGCCCCTGCGGCCCAAGGTGGAGCAGTCGCTCTCGCGGCTCACCTCGTTCACCGAGGACATGGCGCGCCGGGGTCTCAAATCCGAGGTCGAATGGCTGGAACGCGACCTGATCGTGCCCTCGCCGGAAGAGGTGCTGGCGCTCGGCCTCAGGACAGGGGACCCGGTGGCGCGGCTCTCGCGGCTGAGGAAGGCCGACGGACGGCCGATGGCGATCGAGCGCGCCTCGCTGCCGCATGACGTGCTGCCGAACCCGTCCGAGGTGACGCAATCGCTGTACGAGGTGCTCGGGCGGCTCGGCAAACGACCGGTGCGCGCCGTCCAGCGCATCAGCGCGGTGAATCTGTCCGAGCCCGACGCGAAGCTGCTCGGCATTCCGACCGGCGCGGCGGGGCTCAAGATCGAACGCACATCCTATCTGCCCGAGGGTCGGGTGATCGAATTCACAAGGTCCATTTATCGCGGCGACGCCTACGATTTCGTGGCCGAACTGCGCCTGCCGGAGACGCTAACATGACCAGCCAGCAAAGCCTGATGTATCAGGAAGTCCGCGAAATTCCCTTGGCCGTTCAACGGCTTCTGGACAAGAGCGGCGCCGATATCGCGGCCGCTGCAAAGGCGGTGCGCGACCTCGACCCCGCCGTTATCGTCACCGTCGCGCGCGGCTCTTCCGACCATGCCTGCACCTATCTGAAATATGCCGCGGAACTGACGCTCGGGCTGCCGGTGGCCTCGGTCGGTCCTTCGGTCAGCTCGATCTACGGCGCGAAACTGCGGCTTGCGAAGATGCTTTGCATCTCGGTCTCGCAATCGGGAAAGAGCCCCGACATCGTCGATCTCGCGCGCGCCTCACATGCCGGCGGCGCGCTGGCGCTGGCGATCACCAACGACGCCAGATCTCCGCTGGCCGAGGCCGCCGACCGGGTGATTGACATTCAGGCCGGCCCGGAACGCAGCGTGGCGGCGACGAAGACCTTCGTCACCTCCGCCGTGGCCGGGCTGGCGCTTCTGGCCGACTGGAAACAGGACCGCGCGCTTCAGGCCGCCATTGCCGGACTTCCCGAACGGCTCGCCCTGGCCTGTGAGGCCGACTGGTCGGCGCTCACGACATTCATGACCGACGAAAACTCGCTCTTTACCATCGCGCGGGGCCCGAGCTTCGCCATGTCCGGCGAGGCCGCGCTCAAGTTCAAGGAAACATGCCAGATCCACGCCGAGAACTATTCCTCGGCCGAGGTCATGCACGGGCCGGTCTCCATCGTCGGGCAGGGCTTTCCGGTCTTGGCCCTTGCCGCCGCCGACGCCGCTGAAACCACGATCGCGGAGGTTGCCGATGCACTGGCCGAAAAGGGCGCGCGGGTCTTCGCGACCACGGACCGGGTGCAGAAGGCCGAGTTTCTGCCCTTCGTCCGCACCGGCCACTGGCTTACCGATCCGCTGGCGCTGATCGTGTCGTTCTACGCGATGGTCGAACGCCTCGCCGTGGCGCGCGGCATCAACCCCGATACACCGCGGCACCTGCGCAAAGTGACGGAGACGGTCTGATGGCCACGCTTCTCACCGGCGCGCGGATCTTCGATGGCGACGGCCTGCGCGCGGGGGATCTGCTGCTGGACGGGGCTGAGATCGCGGCGATCCTGCCGCCGGGCAGGGGCGTGCAGGGGGCGGATGTCGTGCATCTGCCGGGCGGAATCCTGGCGCCCGGCTTCGTCGATCTGCAACTGAACGGCGGCGGCGGCATGATGCTGAACGACCGCCCCGATGTGGAAACGCTGACGCTGATGGCCCGCTCCCATGCCGGACTTGGTGCGCTGACGATCCTGCCGACACTCATCACCGATACGCCCGAGACGACGCGCCGCGCGGTCGATACGGTGGCGGAAGCGATCGGCAAGGGTGTTCCGGGGGTCGCGGGCATCCACCTCGAAGGGCCGCATTTGAGCCTTGCCCGCAAGGGTGCGCATGATCCGGCGCTGATCCGGCCGATGTCCGAGGAGGATCTGCAATTCCTCCTGTCCGCTTCCACGCGCCTGCCGCGACTTCTGACGACGCTCGCGCCCGAAAGCGTGACGATGGAGCAGATTGCGCGGCTCTCTCAGGCCGGAATCATCGTCGCCCTCGGCCATACCGATTGCAGCTATGATGTCGCACGCGCGGCTGTCGCCGCCGGAGCCCGCGTCGCCACGCATCTTTTCAACGCGATGAGCCAGATCGGCAATCGGGAGCCGGGTCTCGTCGGCGCGGTTCTGGACGATGGCGGGCTGTCGGCGGGGCTGATCGCCGATGCGATCCATGTGCATCCGGCGGTCATGCGGGTCGCGCTGACGGCAAAGACCGGGCCGGGGCAGATCTACCTGGTAACCGATTCCATGGCGCCCGCCGGAACCGATCTGACGGAGTTCCCGCTGAACGGCCGCCGCATCCGGCGCGAAAACGGGCGACTGACGCTGGAAGACGGGACGCTCGCCGGGGCAGACCTCGACATGGCGCGTGCGCTGAGGGTCCTGCGTGACCTCGGTCTGCCGCTTGACCGCGCGCTCAGGATGGCGACCTCCGGACCGGCGCGCGTTCTCGGGCTGCAGGATCGCTGTGGCCGTCTGGTGGTGGCGCGTCGTGCCGATATGGTGCATCTGTCGGACAGGTTGGAGTTGACGGCGGTGTGGCAGGGCGGTGCATCCGTGCCTTTGGCGCCGATTTTCAACGCCTGACGGCCGAATGGGGTGCTGGCTTGCGGGCATCCAAATATCTGATAATCAGTATTATGTAATTAGATGATGCCCCGCGCGACACATTGGCCCGGCACCGCTTATGGGTTCTGGACCCTATGCCCGATTTGACGGTATGGAACGCAGGACACGTCCCCGCTGACCGGAGTTGCCCATGACCTTCGATCGCCGCATCAAGATCGCGCCGTCAATCCTCTCTGCCGATTTTGCCAATTTCGGCCAGGAGATCCGCGCGATCGAGGATCAGGGCTGCGACTGGGTGCATGTCGATGTCATGGACGGCCATTTCGTGCCGAACCTGACCTTCGGCGCACCTGCGGTCGCTGCCTTTCGCAAGCATGTGACGACCTTCATGGACGTGCATCTGATGATTGCGCCGGTCGATCCCTATATCGAGGCTTTCGCCAGCGCCGGTGCCGATATGATCACGGCTCATGTCGAGGCCGGGCCGCACATTCACAGAACGCTGCAAGCCATTCGGGCGACTGGGAAAAAGTCGGGTGTGTCGCTCAATCCCGGCACGCCGGCAGCGGCAGTCGAGGAGCTTCTGGACCTTGCTGACATGGTTCTGGTGATGACGGTGAATCCGGGCTTCGGCGGCCAGAAATTCATTCATAATCAATTGGATAAGATACGTTCCTTGCGCAAGATGATCGGCGACCGACCGATCCACATCCAGGTCGATGGCGGCGTGACGGTCGAGACCGCGCCGCTGGTCGCGGCGGCGGGCGCCGATGTGCTGGTCGCGGGATCGGCGGTCTTTTCCGGCGGTTCGGTTGATCGCGCCGCGGTCTACGGCCAGAATATCGCGGCGATCCGCAAGGCGGCCGAGGCCGCGCTCTAACGGAGGAACCTCTTATGCCCGTCTATCCCCCGATCTGCGATTTCGGCTGGAAGGCGCCCGCCTTCACCCTGCCCGGCACCGACGGTCGCGACTGGTCCCTGGATCAGATCAAGGGGCCGAAAGGCACGCTCATCATGTTCATCTGCAACCATTGCCCCTACGTTCAGGCCGTCATCGACCGGATCGTCCGGGATGCAAAGGACTTGCAGGCGCTCGGCATCGGTATCGCGGCGATCTCGGCCAACGATGCGGCGGATTATCCGCAGGACAGCTTCGACAACATGAAGCGCGAGGCCGCAAAACACGGCTTCACGTTCCCGTATCTCTATGACGAAAGCCAAGCTGTTGCAAAGGCTTACGGGGCGGTCTGTACACCGGATTTCTTCGGGTTCAACGCCGAATTGGGGCTTCAGTACCGGGGACGCCTCGATGCCTCGGGCAAGCAGAGCGGCGCCCCCGATGCGCGCCGCGACCTCTATGAGGCGATGAAACAGATCGCGGAGACCGGTGAAGGCCCGCGCGAGCAGATCGGCTCGATGGGATGTTCGATCAAATGGAAGGCGGCATGAGCGCCCTGCCCGCCGTCGTCTTCGACCTCGACGGGACGCTGATCGATTCCATTCCCGATATCGCGGCGGCGGTGAACCGGCTTCTGAGCGCCGAGGGCCTTGCGCCGATGGACCGCGCCGAGGTCCAATCCTATGTCGGCGACGGCGCGCCGGTCCTGATGCGCCGGGTCATGTCGGCACGCGCCATCGACGCCGCGCGCCACGATGAGATCACCGCCCGCATGGTCGCCGACTATACCGCGCGGTCGTGCGAGAAGACGACGGTCTATCCTCATGTGCCGGAAGTGCTTCAGGCACGTCTGAAATCCGCCGGGCACCCGCTCGGTCTTTGCACCAACAAGCCGGGTGGTGCGACTGAAGCGGTGTTGCGCGAGCTCGGCCTTATCGCCTTCTTCGACGCGATCGTCGCGGGCGATACCCTGGCCGAGAAGAAACCCCACCCTGCCCCGCTTCTGCACGCCGCTCAGGCGCTTGGCCGGCCCGTCACGGCCTATGTCGGCGACAGTGAGGTCGATGCAAAGACGGCCGCCGCCGCCGCCCTGCCCTTCTTTCTTTATGCCGAAGGTTATCTTCGCGTCCCCCGCGCGGAGATTTCGCCGGTGGCGGAATTCTCCGATTTTCGCGATCTTCCGGGCCTGCTGACGGCGCTCGCACCGGCGGGGTGACGTCGCGGCTGCGTCATATTCAAGTCTTGATATGTATTTGCCCTGCCCCATATTCTGGCCGAGGATGGATCGAGAGGTGACACGATGACGACCAAGGTCAACCCGCAAGTTCACGCGTTCTTCGACGAAGCGACGAACACGATCACCTATGTCGTCCGCGACCCCGGCAGCAAGGCCGCCGCGATCATCGATTCCGTTCTTGATTTCGATTACGCGTCAGGCCGTACAGATACCCGCTCGGCCGATGCGGTGATCGCTTATGTCGAGGCTGAGGCCCTTGATCCGGTCTGGATTCTGGAAACCCATGTTCATGCCGATCACCTCTCTGCCGCGCCTTATATCCAGCAAAGACTTGGCGGCCGCATCGGCATCGGTGAGAAGATCACAGTGGTCCAGGACACCTTTGGCAAGATCTTCAACGAAGGCACCGAGTTTCAGCGCGATGGCAGCCAGTTCGACCGCCTCTTCCGCGAGGGCGACACGTTCGAGATTGGTGCGCTTGAGAGCCGTGTGCTGCACACGCCCGGCCATACGCCCGCCTGCCTGACCTATGTCGTCGGCGATGCGGCCTTTGTCGGCGATACGCTTTTCATGCCGGACTTCGGCACCGCGCGCTGTGATTTTCCCGGCGGATCGGCCGAGATGCTTTACCAGTCGATCGAAAAGATCCTCGCCCTGCCGGATGAGACACGGATTTTCGTCGTGCCATGACTACAAGGCGCCGGGCCGCGAGGATTATGCCTGGGAAACCACGGTCGCCGAGGAAAAGTCGCGCAACGTCCACATCGGCGCGGGGAAGTCCGAGGCTGAGTTCGTCGCCATGCGCGAGGCGCGGGACAAGACGCTCGGCATGCCAAGTCTCATCTTGCCGTCGCTTCAGGTGAATATGCGGGCGGGCCAGATGCCGCCGCCTGAAGATGACGGCAAGGTCTATCTGAAGGTCCCGGTCAACAAGCTTTGATGCGCGGCCGGTTTCCGCAAATGTTCAGGCGCTATCTTCCGATCCTCGAATGGGGCCCGGCCTATACGAAGGACACCTTCGCGGCCGACGCGCTCGCGGCGGTGATCGTCACGATCATGCTGATCCCGCAATCGCTGGCCTATGCTCTGCTGGCAGGATTGCCGGCGGAGGTCGGGCTGTATGCCTCGATCCTGCCGATCATTGTCTATGCGGTGTTCGGGACGTCCCGCGCACTTGCGGTTGGTCCCGTTGCGGTTGCCTCGCTGATGACGGCGGCGGCGGTTGGTGAACTCGCCAGGCAGGGAACGCCGGAATACCTCGGTGCGGCGATCCTTCTGGCCTTTCTCTCTGGCCTGATGCTCTTGGGCATGGGTTTTGCGCGGCTCGGCTTCCTTGCGGCCTTTCTGAGCCATCCGGTGATTTCGGGCTTCATCACCGCGTCGGGCATCATCATAGCGGCCAGTCAGCTCAAGCATGTTCTCGGCGTTGCGGCGGGCGGACATAACCTGCTCGAAATCCTCTCGTCTCTCTGGGCGCATCTTGGGGAGATCAATCCCCTCACACTCATCATCGGCATCGCGACGACGGGGTTTCTGTTCTGGGCGCGGAAGGGGCTGAAACCCCTTTTGCTTTCCAGGGGGATAAACGCAAAGCGCGCGGCGGCTTTGGCGCGCACCGGCCCGGTTGCCGCGGTCGTTGTGACGACGGCTTTGACCGCGCTCCTTGCCGGGCTGGCCTGGGCTTTCGGTTTGGGCGGCACCGGGATCAAGACCGTGGGCGAGGTGCCTTCCGGCCTGCCGCTGCCCGCCCTGCCCCCGTTCGATGCGGAACTCTGGGCGCAGCTTGCGGTGCCCGCGCTTCTGATTTCCATCGTGGGCTATGTGGAAACGATTTCGGTCGCGCAGACCTTGGCCGCGAAACGGCGGCAGCGGATCGACCCCGATCAGGAACTGATCGCGCTCGGTGCGGCAAATGTCGGCTCGGCGCTTTCCGGTGGTTTCCCCGTTACGGGCGGTTTCGCGCGCTCGGTCGTGAACTTCGATGCCGGGGCCGAGACACCGGCGGCAGGCGCCTATACGGCGGTGATGATGGCGCTGGCGACGCTGACGCTGACGCCCTTGCTTTACTATCTGCCGCAAGCGACGCTGGCCGCGACGATCATCGTCGCGGTGCTGAGCCTCGTCGATCTGAAGGCCCTGCCCCGCATCTACGCCTATTCCCGCCCGGATGCGGCGGCGATGGCGGCGACCATCCTCGTGACGCTCACCATGGGGGTGGAAAAGGGTATCCTCGCCGGGGTCGCGCTGTCGCTCATGATGCATCTTTACCGCTCATCCCGGCCCCATGTGGCGATCGTTGGTCAGGTGCCGGGGACCGAGCATTTCCGCAACGTGAGGCGCCATGAGGTCGTGACCGCGCCGGAGGTGGTCACCATCCGCGTCGATGAGAGCCTTTATTTCGCCAATGCCCGTTTCCTGGAAGACGTGGTGCAGACGCAAATTGCCGCCAATCCGCGCCTTCAGCATGTCGTGCTCATGTGTCCGGCGGTGAATGAAATCGACGCCTCGGCGCTGGAAAGCCTTGAGGCGATCAATCAGCGGCTGAAGGATGGCGGCGTGTCCTTGCACCTGTCCGAGGTCAAGGGGCCGGTGATGGACCGCCTGAAGCGCAGCCATTTCCTGGATGATATGACCGGTAGTACCTTCCTGACCCAATGTGACGCGATGCGCGCGCTGGCGCCGGACCTGACCGCCAGCACCCTGACCGAGACCCGTCGCGACACCTTGCGGCGCGCGGTCTGACCCAAGGGTCAGACGATCGCGCGTTCGAGGAAGGGTGCGTTCGCGAGAACCCGCGCCGGCGAGAGCGGACCAAGGTCGATGGTCCGGTACGCACCTTCCAGCATCAGTTCGGACAGGCCGCGCCCGACCGCGGGCGCCTGCTGCAACCCGTGGCCGGAAAATCCCGCGGCGATGAAGAAATTCTCATATCCCGGCCAAAGCCCGATGATCGCGTTCTGGTCAAGCCGGTTGTAATCGTAATGTCCGACCCAGAAGCGCTGAACCTTCACGGCGTCGAAGCCTTCGGCGCGGTTGTAGAGGCGTTCCCAGATCAGGTCCTCGAACTGCGCGTGATCCGGCTGCCAGTCGTCAGGATCGCAGGGGCCATCGGCATCCGGCACCGTCGCGGTGATCCACTGGCCATGTTCGGGGCGCAGGTAGATGCCGGAATGGTCGATGATGAGCGGCGCTTCCGGGTGGCGCGCGTTCGGCGCGTCGATGACGAAGACGGTGCGCTTGCGCGGCTCGACCGGCAGCTCGATCCCCGCCATCGCCGCGACAGCCGCGCTGCCGGTCCCGGCGGTGCAAAGCACCTGCCCGGCGCTGATCGTGCCGCCGGTGGCAAGTGTCACGCCGGTGACGCGGCCCCCGTCGCGCGTAAGGCCCACGACCTCATCGCGCTGAAAGACCGCGCCGCGCGCGATGGCGGCGGCGCGGAAACCGTTCAGAAGGCCCATGTTGTCGAACCAGCCTTCATCGCGGGGACCAAAGCTCCCCGCCACGACATCGTCAAATCGCATCCAAGGAAAGCGGCGGCCGAGCTCGGTGCTGTCCAGGACCTCGGTCGCAGCACCGAGCACGCGCTGCATGCCCGCAATCTCCTCCATCACCGTGCGACCAGTCTCGGTGCCGGTCAGGAAAAGATAGCCGTTTTCCCGCAAGCCGAGCGAAGGCACCCCTCCCTCCGGTCCGACATGGCGCGCAAAGTCGCGGATGAAACCGACGCCAAAGCGCGAGATCTCCACGTTCACCGGATTGGAGAATTGCTGACGCACCGAGGCCACGGAAAGTGCCGTCGCCGCGTGCGCGTAACTCGGGTCCTTTTCAACGACAAGGACGCGCAAAGCGGGCGACGCCCCCTTCAGCCACCAAGCCGCCGAGGCGCCTGTGACCGCCCCGCCGATGATCACGACATCCCACATAATTCCGTCCTTCAACTTCCGTCGCGTCACTATCTCGACAGATGACGCCGCGCGTGGCAAAAAGCTATGGGGATTCTGTAACTTGTGTGACCTGAACCTTGCCCACGGGCATCGTAGGTCTTTGTTTCCTTCTGTGCGCGTCGCGTGTTGTGAGCAGTGAACGGTGCCCCGAAAGCTGTAACGTAATAGGGACGACCTTGATGCCCGCAATCACACCGATCGTTCCACATATGGAACGTGTCCTTGAAGCGAAAAGCATCCAGGGAATCTGGGACCTTCATCTGCGCAAGATGGGCGAATATGGATTCGACCGTCTGATCTACGGATTCACCCGGTTCCGTACTTCGCAGACGCAATTTGGCAGCGCGGATGACGTTCTGATGCTGTCGAACCATGATCAGGGCTATATCGAGGCTTTCGTTCATAGCGGGCTCTACGCCAACGGTCCGATGGTCCGCTGGGCGCTTGAAAACGAAGGGGCAGCCTCGTGGCGGCTCATCTACGACTTCCTTGCCAAGGGCGATCTCACGCCGGGCGAACGCAGGCTGGTTGAACTCAACACCCGCTTCAACGTCGTGGCGGGCTATTCGATCAGCTTTCGCGACCTTTCAGTACGGGCGAAAGGCGCGATCGGACTGTGCGCGCGGCCCGGTGTCACCCAGGACGAGATAGACGCGATGTGGGAGCTTTATGGCCATGAAATCACGGTCATCAACAACCTCACGCATCTGAAGTTGACCGCGATGCCCTTCGCCTCGTCCCGTCGTCCCCTGACCCCGCGTCAGCGCGAGGCGCTGGAATGGGTGGGCGACGGCAAGACCATGCAGGATATCGCCACGATCATGGGGCTGACGCCCGCGACAGTGGAAAAGCACCTGCGACTGGCGCGCGAAGCCCTGGATGTCGATACAACAGCGCAGGCCGTGCTCAAGGCCTCTTACCAGAATCAGATATTCATAGTGCCGAATTAATCTGTCGCCTTGCGGCCCCTGGATGACAGAATCTTTCCGTCAACAGTGCGCACACGCAAGTTTCGTAACGTCGGTTTCAAAGCGACGTGACGGCAAATATGGCAAGGTAAGGATTCCCGTACTTCCCTTACGTAAGGTAAATTGGCACATTCAACGTGTTCCGTGAGTGGTGGCATTAGCCAGGAACAAGCGACCTGAACCAGCCCGGTCTTTGCGGGGGAACGGGAAGCACCGGGAAACCGGACGCTGGATCTGCCGGGTGCATTTTACGCCTGGCAGGTCCGGCACCAGACGCGCCCTGTCCTCATCCCCAACAGGTGCGGCGCGCTAAAGGGAGCGGTGTGTGCTTGGTCGGCGCACACCGCTTTCCTTTGTTCGACTGTCGGATACCTGCGGCCGAAAATGAAAACGGCCGGGCGCGTGGCCCGGCCGTTTCGATTGTGTCTGCGTGAGGTTTAGGCGCCGCGGGTCTTGGCGACTTCGGCCGCGAAATCCTCTTCCTTCTTCTCGATGCCTTCGCCGACCATCACCCGGGCATAGCCGGTGATCTCGACGCCAGCGTCCCTGGCCGCCTGGTCGACGGTCAGGTCCGGGTTCACGACGAACTGCTGGCCGAGAAGCGTGTTTTCCGACAGGAACTTCTTCATCCGGCCGGGGATGATGTTGTTCTGGATCACCGCTTCGGGCTTCGGCTTGGCCGAGGCCGCGTTTTCTTCCAGCGCCTTCTGGGTCTGGACGGTGCGCTCACGCTCCACCACGGCCGGGTCGAGATCGGCTTCGGAAAGGGCCAGCGGCGCGGTCGCGGCGATGTGCATCGCGAATTGCTTGCCGATCGCCTCGGCCTTGTCCTTCGGACCTTTCACGGCGACGAGAACGCCGATCTTGCCCATGCCATCGGCTGCGGCCGAGTGAACATAGGAGACGACGGTGTCGCCTTCCAGAACGTGCATGCGGCGCAGCGTCATGTTCTCGCCGATCCGCGCGATGGCGTCGGTTAGGACCTGCTCGACCGGCTTGCCGTTCAGATGCGTGGCCTTCAGCACTTCCAGCGTCTCGCCGGTGTCCAGCGCGACATTGGTGATCTCGCGCACCATCTGCTGGAAGTCGGCGTTCTTGGCGACGAAGTCGGTTTCCGAGTTGAGCTCGATCGCTACACCGCGTCCGTCCTGGACCGCGACGCCGACCAGACCTTCCGCGGCGACGCGGTCGGCCTTCTTGGCCGCCTTTGCAAGGCCCTTGGTGCGCAGCCAGTCAACGGCGGCTTCCATGTCGCCGTTGGTTTCGGTCAGCGCTTTTTTCGCATCCATCATGCCTGCGCCGGTGGAATCGCGCAGTTCTTTCACCATCTGTGCGGTGATCGCCATAGCGGCTCTCCTTCAACTTCGAATGGGTCAGGCGGGGCATATCCCCGCCTGATGACTGTCTGATGACAGGGGCCGCGACAGGCCCCGCCCGATCAGGCCTCGGCTTTCGCTTCGGCGCTCGCCTCTGCGGTCTCTTCCACCGCTTCTTCGGCGGGCGCTTCGTCCAGCGCACCAAGGTCGATGCCGGCGGCACCCATCTGGGCGGTCATGCCCTCAAGGGCGGCGCGGCTGACGAGATCGCAGTAAAGCGCGATGGCGCGGGCCGCGTCGTCGTTGCCCGGGATCACGTAATCGACGCCGTTCGGCGAGCAGTTGGTGTCGACGACGGCGACGACCGGAATGCCAAGCTTCTTGGCCTCAAGAATGGCCAGGTCTTCCTTGTTCACGTCGATGACAAAGAGAAGATCCGGAACGCCACCCATCTCACGGATACCGCCGAGCGAGGCCTGAAGTTTGGCCTGCTCACGTTCCATGCCCAGACGCTCTTTCTTGGTCAGGCCTTCGGCGCCGGCCGCCATGATCTCGTCGATCTGCTTGAGGCGGTTGATCGACTGGGAGACGGTCTTCCAGTTGGTCAGCGTGCCGCCGAGCCAGCGGTGGTTCATGTAGTACTGCGCGCATTTCTCGGCGGCGTCGGCGACGGCCTTCTGGGCCTGACGCTTGGTGCCGACAAAGAGGATGCGGCCATTCTTGGCCACCGTCTCGCGGATGACGTTCAGCGCCGCGTCCAGCATCGGGACGGTCTGCGTCAGGTCGATGATGTGAATGCCGTTGCGGTCGCCGTAGATATATTCGGCCATCCGCGGGTTCCAGCGCTGGGTCTGGTGACCGTAGTGAACGCCCGCTTCAAGAAGCTGACGCATGGAGAATTCAGGCAGTGCCATGTCCGTTTTCCTTTCCGGTTTCTACCTCGGCGAAGCCATCAGGGATCTCTCCCAACCGGCGGACCGTTCGGGGATGTCTCCCCCGAGGGCCCAAGCCTCGCCTGTGAAGTAGCGCGCGTTTAGCGGATACCGCTGACCTTGGCAAGCCAAGAGCGGCGTTTCGGACAAGGAATGCCGTGCAAGCGGGCGGCCTTCTGTCGCAAGGCCGGATCGGGTGCGTCCCGTGCGAGGTGGAAAGACGCGGGAACCAGGATCCCGCGCCCTTCTTGGCGTGATGCCGCATTAGTGGTTCAGCGGCCCGGATGAAGGACGTGGCGCATCAGCGTCGCCCCCACCCGGTCGTATTCCAGCCCGAGGTCGCGCAGGAGGTAGTCGGGCAGGTTCGCTGTCTTGCGGCGAAATTGCCGGTCATTGCGCCAGCGGCGTAAGGTCTTGCGGATCGGTTCGATCATGGTCGTTCCCTTCTCACTTGCGTCGGATGCTCAGGCCGCCTGGGCGCAACTATGGCCGATCGCGGCGACATGGCTGCAATCGGTCCCGCAACAGCCGCCGAGCACGCGCAAGGACGGCAGCAGGCGCATCAGGTCGCGGTAGTCACGCGCGAGTTCACCCGGATCTCCGGCGTCGAGCTCGGTCGACTTGTCGAGTTCGGCATGGCTCTTGCGCGAGGCATTGGCGCGAACCATGCCGATGCGGTCGCGCCAGGGGCCATTCAGCGCGCCACGGAAGTGGTCGGGATGGGCGCAATTCACGCCGTACCATGCCACCCCCCGGCCGGTCGCCGCCTCGGTTTCCGCGATCGCCTCGCCCAGCGTCTGGCCCGTGATAAGCCGTCCGTCGGTTTCGACGGTGAACGACACGACGACCGGAACGTCCGCCTTCAGCGCCGCCCGCGCGATGCCGATGCCCTCGGCGGCGTTGGCGATGGTGGTCGCGGTCACGAGATCGACCCCGGCCTCCGCCAGAACGCGGACCTGACGGTCATGTGCCGCTTCGGCCTCCTGCGCGTCCAGAAGACGGTCCGGCGCATAGGCGTCGCCATGCGGACCGACAACGCCGTTCAGGACGATATCTGTGCCCGCGGCTTCGGCGGATGCTGCGATCTCCCGTGCGAGGACGACGGCATCGCGGTTGATCGCATCAACGTCGTCTGGAGAAAGCCCCATGATCTCGCCCCAGCCCTTGCCGGACCGCCAGGTGACGGTGTCGAGCACGAAGCCGGCGCGATGCGCCCGCGCCGCAGAGAGGTAATCGGCGAAGTAATGCCGGAGCCGGGCGCGTCCCGAATCCTCGGCCAGAAGCGCAAAGGACGCGAAATGCGGCAGGTCGATGCCGTGATGAAAGATCAGTGTCGTTTCAAGCCCGCCATCGGCAAGCCAGAGCCCATTGGAAATGCGCGCCTTCAGGGCGCGGGTTCTGTCACTCGGCATATCAGAACTCCTTGGTTTCAAGATGCAGAATGGCTACAGGATCACCACTTTTCCGAATACTGGGAACGTGGTATAGGTAGATGAATTGGCGTATTTCAGTTTAGTTTCAATGGTGTAGTGAATGTGCTCTGGCGCTGCCCAGATGCCGGAGGCCGAAAAACCTTACCGCCGGTACACCAGACGACGGAGAAACGCGCGACCATGCCGCGAACCGCCACGAAAGGGCCGGACACCCGGACCCGGATTCTCGACATAGCGCAGGATGCGATCCTGCAGAAGGGATTCGACGCCACGTCGATCGAGGAGATTGTGGCTGCGGCGGAGATCACCAAGGGCGGGTTCTTCTATCACTTTCCCGATAAGAACGCGCTGGCCCGTGCCCTGATCGTGCGACATATCGAGGTCGAGGACCGCATCTTCGACCATCTCTGGGCGCGGGCACGAGAGTTGCATGACGACCCACTTCATTCCGCGCTGATCGGTTTCAGGCTGCTGGCCGAATTGCTAGCGGACATGCCGAACGGCCACCCCGGCTGCATCGTGGCGACCGCCGCCTATCAGGAACGGCTGTTCGATGCCGAGGTGCGCGATCTCAACCGGCGCGCCGTGCTCGGCTGGCGTGCGCGGTTCCGTGCGATCTTCGAGGACATCGCCGTAGTCTATCCACCTCGTGAGGAGGTCGATCTCGACGCCTTGGCCGACATGGTCTCAACCGTGGTCGAGGGCGGCATCGTGATGGCTAAGTCCCTTGGCGAGCCGCACATGATCGTCGGGCAGATCCTTTTGCTGCGCCAGTTCGTGAAGCAGATGTTTCTGCCCGCGCCGCACTGACCTCATATCTCATGCAGCCAGGCGATCAACGGCATGAGCTTGCGGCACCGGTTCAGCACCTCGTCCACCGCTTCCTCACTTGAAATCCACGCGGGCATGATCTGACCATCCATCGTGCGGACCACAAGGCCCTTGTAGCGCAGGAGGAAGTCCCATTCGGGCGATGCCTCATGCCCTTTCGGGACAGTCTTCAGATGCGGCTCGTCGAGATAGCAGCCGATTGCGCGCGACGCGTCGATTGCGGCAAGCAGGCTGTCGCGCTCGGCCTTGTCCTGGAGCCGTGTGCGGTAGTGGCCGAGAACCTGACCCGCGAAGGCGTAGCGCCCGGCGCCATAGCCGATCCCGTCGGTGCGCAGTACGAAATGAAAGCCCGCGCCACGGTTGGGGTGGTCGCCGGGCCAGAACATCAGGTGCAGGAAGGGTTCGTAAGGCGCCTTTTCGGCTGAAAACCGTGTGTCGCGGTTGATCCGGCGCAGCGAGGCATTGATCTTCGGTTCGGCCTTCATCTGCGGGTTCATCGTCGCCATGCCAGGTCCGAGCGCCTCGATGAAGGCAAGCGCCGGCTCGCGCCAGTAAGTCTCGTAGCGGTCGCGGTTCGCTTCGAACCAACTGCGCCGGTTGTGTTCTGAAAGATCGGAAAGAAAGGCAAAGGTCTCGGGTGGAAAGCCTGCAAACCGCGACATGGCCACGTCTCCTTTCTTGTCTCCGGGGATCATGTTGGACAGTATAGACCCTTAGCCCGAAAGGACCAAATCATGCGTCTGCCCGATTTCATCCGCGCGATGCCCGCGCTGGACCTCCCATATCCCGAAGACATGGTGACGACCAACGCCCTGCGATCCGATGCCGGGTTGGCCGTGTTCTTCATTTTCCACAAGGACGTGTCCCTGCCCGCGCATTCCCACAAAGGCCAATGGGGAACCGTCATCGAAGGCGCGGTCGAACTGACCATCGACGGCACCGCGCGAACCTACCGGCCGGGTGAGAGCTATTTCATTCCCTCGGGTACAATTCACGCCGTGAAGATTCCCGCCGGGACCATCGCCCTGGACGTGTTCGAGGAACCCGACCGCTATCCGCCGCGCGGTTGAGCACCCGCTTGCCGGGCGGCGCAAAAGACGGCAAGAGGGGGCCATGACTGCGCCCATCGACATTCTCTGCATCGGCTCCGTCCTGTGGGACATCATCGGCCGCACGCCTGCCCACATGGCCGCGGGCGCGGATGTTCCGGGTCGGATCACGCGGCTGCCGGGAGGCGTCGCGATGAACCTTGCGATGGCCTTCTCGCGGTTTGGTCTCCGCCCGGCGCTGCTGAGCGCCATCGGTCGGGATGCGGAGGGTGAGGAGTTGGTCGCCGCCTGCGCGCGGCTTGGCCTCGTGACCGATCATCTCTACCGCTCCGACGATCTGCCGACCGACCGTTACATGGCGGTCGAAGGGGCAAATGGCCTGATCGCGGCAATTGCCGATGCCCATTCGCTCGAGGCGGCGGGCAACAAGATCCTGCGCCCGCTCGGCGATGGCAGCCTTGGCAGCGCGCGCGCGCCCTGGGGCGGCTTCATCGCGCTTGACGGCAATCTGACGCTGGCGCTTCTGTCCGACATCGCGCAATCCCCGCTTTTCGCCGCGGCCGATCTGCGCGTGGCGCCGGCCAGTCCCGGCAAGGCCGAGCGGCTTTTGCCGCTGCTGCCGCTGCCGAACGCCACGCTCTATGTGAACCTCGAGGAGGCCGGGCTGCTGTGCCAGCGACGGTTTGCGACCGCGCCCGAGGCGGCGGAGGCCTTGCTGGCGCGCGGTGCGCGGCGGGTGCTTGTCACCCACGGCGGCAATACCACGGCCGATGGCGCCCCCGGGGGCATTCTTTCGCATAGCCCGCCCCCGGTGCTGGTCACCCGGATCACCGGCGCGGGCGACACCTTCATGGCGGCCCATATCGTCGCCGAAAGCCGGGGCGTCCCGCGGGCCGAGGCGCTTCAGGCGGCCCTCGACGCCGCGGCGCAATATGTATCGGGAGATATCGGATCGTGACTGCCCTGCCCCTGTCCTTCTCGCAAGAGGTCTCCGAGGCGCGTGCAAGCGGCGCGCCGATAGTTGCGCTTGAGTCCACAATCATTACGCACGGGATGCCATTCCCGCAGAATCTGGAAACGGCGCAACGCGTCGAGGCCGAGGTTCGCGCGGCAGGCGCAGTGCCCGCGACCATCGCGGTCATGGGCGGCCAGATCCATGCCGGGCTGAGTGATGCCGCGCTTGAGCGGCTCGCCCGGACGCCCGATGCGATGAAGCTGTCCCGCGCCGATCTGGCCGCCTGTCTCGCCTCGGGCCGGACCGGGGCGACGACGGTCGCCGCGACCATGATCGCAGCCCATCTTGCCGGGATCGAGGTCTTCGCCACGGGCGGCATCGGCGGCGTGCATCGCGGCGCCGAGCACAGTTTCGATGTTTCCGCAGATCTTCACGAACTCGCCAGGACCCCCGTCACCGTCGTCGCCGCCGGGGCCAAGGCGATCCTCGATCTGCCGAAGACGCTGGAGGTGCTTGAGACGCTGGGCGTGCCGGTGATCGCTTACGGGCAAGACGACTTCCCCGCCTTCTGGTCGCGCAGGTCCGGCCTGAGCGCGCCGCTGCGGATGAACAGCGCGGCTGAGATTGCCGCCGCCCACCGGATGCGCGCGCGGCTTGGCCTTCACGGCGGGCAGCTTGTCGCCAACCCGATCCCGGCGGCGGCCGAAATCCCCGAAACCGAGATCGTCCCCCATATCGAGGCGGCGCTGGCCGCAGCCGAAGCTGAAGGCGTCGCGGCCAAGACCGTGACGCCGTTCCTGCTCCAGCGCATCTTCGAGCTGACCGAAGGCCGCTCATTGGTCGCGAATATCGCGCTTGTTCTCAGCAACGCACGGCTTGCGGCGGGAATCGCCTCGGAACTAAGCCGCGCGAAATAAGCCTGGGCAGGACCGCCTCTGCCCATTGTGGGACCTGAAAGCAGTCTCTACATTCAGCGCTGTCGATGGGGATCGGGTAGGCAATGAGCGCGGAACGCGACAATCAGGATCAGCCGCATCATGCGCCGCGCAAGCGCGGCCTTTTCGCGCGGCTGCGGGCCAATTTCCTGACCGGCCTCGTGGTCATTTCACCCATCGGCCTGACGCTGTGGCTAATCTGGACGGTGACGGGCTGGATCGACGGCTGGGTCCTGCCCTTCGTGCCCTACCGCTATCAGCCCGATCAATTGGTGCGCGACTACTTCGGGGTCGAAAGTCCGATCGATGTCCGGGGTGTCGGGGTCATCTTCTTCCTCTTCTTCACGGTCTTCGTGGGCTGGATTGCCAAGGGCATCATGGGGCGGTCGCTGCTCTCATGGGGCGAAAGCCTCGTCGACCGGACGCCGGTCGTCCGCTCGATCTACAATGGCCTGAAACAGGTCGCCGAGACGGTCTTCAACCAGACCGAAGCGAAGTTCGACAAGGCCTGCATGATCGAATATCCGCGTCCCGGGATCTGGGCGATCGGCTTCGTCGCGACCGCGGCCAAGGGCGAGATTCTGGCGAGGCTGCCGGATGACGAGGTGATGACCGTCTTCCTGCCGACGACGCCGAACCCGACCTCGGGCTTTCTTCTCTACGTGCCGAAACGCGACGTGACCGTTCTCACGATGTCGGTCGAAGATGCGGCCAAGTTGGTGATCTCGGCGGGTCTCGTCTACCCACCCGCGAAGGACGACACGCGCAACGGCAATGGTGGCGATACGGCCGAGACGTCAGCCGAATAGGCGCGGCAGATCGACCGTGCTCCGGGCGTTCAGATCGGCGTCATGCGCGCCGAGGAACCGCTCCGCCGCGTGCTGCCCCGCCTCCTTCAATGCAAGCAGCAGCCCCGACCAGGGCGTGAGCTTGCTCGCGGCGGTCAGGGAATCCATCAGGTCGTCGTCCGCGATAAGGTGGACCAGCACGTCCTTCATCACGCCTTCCGTCACATTGCCGCTCGCGATCAGCTCATTGACGAAATTGATCGCGCGAAATTCCCGCAAGAGCGAGGAATTGAAGCTGATCTCGTTGATCCGGTCCTGCACTTCGATGACGCTGCGCGGGACGTCATCCCTGACCAGCGGGTTGATGTTGATGACGACGATATCACGCGGCAGGGCGAGGTCGAAAAGCGGGAAGAGCGCCGGATTGCCCGTGTATCCGCCATCCCAATAGGCCTCGAGCTTGCCGGTCCCGGGGTCTTCGATCTCCACCGCCTGAAAGAGCGTCGGCAAGCAGGCCGAGGCGAGGATGGCCTCGGGCGTGATCGCGTCGCCGGTGAAAACCCGGATCTTGCCGGTACGGACATTCGTGGCGGCGACGAAGAGCGCCGGCCCTTCGCGCTTTCTCAGGTGATGAAGGTGAAACTTGGCGGCGATCGGTTCCAGCGGGTTGGAATAGAACCAGCCATAGTCATAGGGGCTGTAGAACCGCGTCCAGGTCTCCAGGGGAGAGAATGGCGCGAACCGCTCCGTCAGTTCGTTCCAGATCTCGCTCAGCGGCAGAAATGCACGGAACCAATGCGCCATCCGCATGTCGCCGACCGCCCCCATCTGCTCCCAGAGCCAGTCGAGATTTTCCCGCGCTGCCTCGCGCCCGCCCATCATCAGACCCGCTTTCAGCGCCGCGCCGTTCAGCGCCCCCGCAGATGTGCCGGAAATGCCCGCGATCTCGATCGTCTCGTCCTGCAGCAACCGGTCGAGCACGCCCCAGGTAAATGCGCCATGCGCGCCGCCGCCCTGAAGGGCGACATTGATCCGCCGGACTGTCATCGTCAGACCCCTGTTTCATCTTGCTTCAAATACCTCGGGGGTGCGGGGGCAGCGCCCCCGCGCGGGTCGCCCGCAACGCGGGCGAAACCCGTCGGATCACATCGCGGTCCAGCCGCCATCGACGCTGATCGTCGTACCGGTGATCTGCGCCGCCGCGTCCGAGCAGAGGAACACCGTCGTGCCGCCGATCTCCTCGACCGTGGCGAATTCGCGCGACGGCTGACGGTCGAGCATCACCTCGCGGATCACCGTCTCGCGGTCCATGTTGTGCGCCTTCATCTGGTCGGGGATCTGCGCCTCGACCAACGGCGTCAGCACATAGCCCGGACAGATCGCGTTGCAGGTCACGCCCTTGCCGGCGACTTCCAGCGCCACGGTCTTGGTCAGCCCGACGAGGCCGTGTTTGGCCGAGATATAGGCCGACTTGAACGGCGAGGCGCGCAGCCCGTGAGCCGAGGCGATGTTGACGATCCGGCCCCAGCCCTTGTCGCGCATCCCCGGCAGGGCGGCGGCGATGGTATGGAAGGACGACGAAAGGTTGATCGCGATGATCGCGTTCCATTTCTCGACCGGAAATTCGTCGACCGGCGCGACATGCTGGATGCCCGCATTGTTGACGAGGATGTCGCAGCCGCCGGCCTTTTCGATCAGGGCGCGGCACTCCTCGCCCTTCGACATGTCGGCCCTGAGGTAGCGCACCTTGACGCCGTGCTCCTTGGCCATGTCCTTGGCCAGCTTGTGATCGTCGTCAGTGTCGGTGAAGGAGTTCAGCACGATGTCGGCGCCCGACCGCGCCAGTTCATGCGCGATGCCAAGCCCGATGCCCGATGTGGAGCCCGTGATGATCGCTGTCTTGCCGGAAAGCATTGGGAAACCTCATTGGTGACGATAGCTGCAACTTAGGTAATTGCTGCACGCGCGAAATGCACCCGCATTCGCTGTCACATCTGTCACGTTCGCACGACTGGCTGATTCTCTACCGTGAGGCGATATGCGCCGGAAGAATTCCACGCGACCGGGACCAAAAAAAACGCCCGCACGAAGCGGGCGTTAAGTTATTGAGGCAGGTTTCATACAGGCAAGAAACCTATCGAGCAGTGCCTTCTTTATACGCGGTCCTTCGCCGCTGTCCAAGCTAAAAGTTTGAAAAGCCACGAAAGCCCGGCTAGCGTCGGGCCAAGAGAAGAAGAACAAGGGCAGTGTCTCCGAAATGAAAACAGGTGTCCTCCGCCTCCTCCGCCGCACGGTTGCCGCGGGCCTTGCGCTGATCCTGTCCCTGCCGGCGCTGGCCGAGCCAATGCATGGCATAGCTATGTATGGCAAGCCCGCGCTCCCACCCGATTTTGTGTCCCTACCCTATGTCAACACCGATGCGCCGAAAGGCGGCAGAATTGTCGTTGGCGCAGTCGGCGGTTTCGATTCCTTCAACCCCTACATCCTGAAGGGCACCGCGCCGGAGGGGCTCGCCCTCTTCTCGATCGAGACCCTGATGGGGCGCAGCATCGACGAACCCTTCACGCTCTATGGTCTTCTCGCCGAATCGGTCGACACCGATGAGGCCCGGAACTGGGTCGAATATACGCTCCGCCCCGAGGCCAGATTCTCCGATGGAAGCCCGGTCACGGTCGAGGATGTGATGTGGAGCTACGAGATCCTCGGCACCAAGGGCTCCCCGCGCTATGGCGGGGCCTGGGCCAAGGTCGCCAGGATGGAGGCGACCGGCCCGCGCACCATCCGCTTCACCTTCACCGAACCGGACCGCGAACTCGCCCTTCTCATGGGGATGCGACCGATCCTGAAGAAGGCCCAGTGGGAGGGCAAGGATTTCGCCGAAAGCTCGCTCGATATCCCGATCGGATCCGGCCCCTATGTCGTCGACAGGTTCGAGCCGGGTCGCTACGTCAGCTTCCGGCGCAATCCCGACTACTGGGGCAACGACCTGCCGCTCAACCGGGGGCGGTATAATTTCGACGAGATCCGCTACGACTACTTCTCGGATGAGAACGGTCTCTTTCAGGCCTTCACGGCGGGGCTCACCAACAGCTACCGCGAGGCGAATACCGCGAAATGGCAAAGCCAGTTCGATTTCCCCGCCGTGCGGTCGGGCGAGGTGGTGAAATCCGAAATCCCGCATGAACGACCCTCCGGTATGATCGGTTTCGTGATGAACACCCGCAATCCGACCTTCGCCGATTGGCGCGTTCGCGAAGCACTGATCGATGCCTTCAATTTCGAGTTCATCAACAAGACGTTGAACGGCGGGACGGAACCGCGCATCACCTCGTACTTCTCGAATTCCGTGCTCGGAATGGACCACGGCGCGGCGACGGGACAGGAGGCCGATCTGCTTGCGCCCTTCGCAGCTGATCTGCCACCGGGCACGATCGAAGGCTATTCCCTGCCGGTAGGCAACGCGGATCGCGCGCTTGACCGTGCGAACCTGCGCAAGGCGCTTCGGCTCCTGGAAGAGGCGGGCTGGACCGTGCAGGACGGCGCGTTGAAAAATGCCGACGGCAAGCCTTTCGAGTTCAATATCCTCCTCGCCGCCGGTGCCGCCGAGGCGCAGTCGATCATCGACATCTATGTCGAGGCGCTGAAGAATCTCGGTATCGTCCCGCAGGTAACGGTCGCCGACACAGCCCAGTACAAGCAACGCACCGACCGCTACGACTTCGACATGACCTATATCTGGCGCGCGCTCTCGCTCAGCCCGGGCAATGAACAATATCTCTACTGGGGCTCCGATGTCGTCGATGTGCCGGGGGCGCGGAACTGGATGGGGATGAAGTCGCCCGCCGCCGAGAAGATGATCGACACGATGGTAAATGCGCATAACACCGACGATTTCATCGCCGCGACCCGTGCGCTCGACCGGGTTCTGACTGCGGGACGGTATGTGATCCCGATATGGTTCGCCAAGACCGGCAAGATCGCGCATTCGGCACATCTTCACTATCCCGAACGTCTTCCGCTATACGGGGACTGGCCGGGCTTTCAGCCCGAAGTCTGGTGGTATGAGGAATGAGCGGATGAAGAAACTCGCACTGATCTTGATGCTGGCCGCGCTGGCCGGTTGCAATACGATCGCTGGCGTCGGCGATGACGTCTCATCGGGCGCTCGCTCGGTGCAAAGCTGGTTCTGAGCCCGCGCACGCGGATTCTTGCCGCGCACCCTTTTCCCTTCGCCGGAAGAGGTGCAGACTGTTGCCGGACCACACACTACGCCACAGGATCTACCCGATGAAATGGCATCACGTTCAGGACAACTGGGCCGCCTTCTACGAGGCCATCATTGATCGCTGGCCGGATGCCGATGAGGCCGAGCTTGACGAGGTCGATGGCGATCAGCGTGCGTTCATCGTCTATATCGCCGAACTGACCGGCCAAGAACCGGGCGACGCGCGCGACGAGATCCGCGAATGGCTTGCGGGAGAATTGCCGTCAGACGTCGTGATGGACCCCAGCCACGACAACCATTCGATCAGTCTGTCCGCAAAGTTCCTGCCCGAGGGCGAGGATGAGTCCGATGACGATGCCCGCTACGGCGACGACGACGAATAGGCGACCGTCTATTGTGCCGCGAACATCCCAAACCCGTCCTCAGCCAAGCGCGTAGCCTGCGCCCCGCACCGTCCTGACGGGATCATCGCCGCCCTGCGCGCAAAGCGCCTTGCGCAGCCTCCCGACATGGACGTCCACGGTGCGTGTATCGACATAGATATCGCGGCCCCAGACGCGATCCAGCAATTGTTCGCGGCTCCAGACCCGCCCCGGCTTTTCCATGAAGGTGGTGAGCAGCCGGAACTCGGTCGGGCCGAGTTTCAGGAGGCTTCCCGCCCGATGAACGCGGTGGGTTTCGGGGTCCAGCGTGATATTCTCGAACTCCAGCACCTCGCCCATGGTCGAGGGGCGCGTCCGGCGCAGCTGTGTGCGCACGCGGGCCATCAGCTCGGCGACCGAATAGGGTTTGACCAGATAGTCGTCCGCCCCCGTCTCAAGCCCGCGCACAAGATCGGTTTCCTCGGACCGCGCCGACAGCATGATGATCGGAACACCCCGCGTCTCACTCCGCGACTTCAGGCGGCGGCAGACTTCGATCCCGGAGACATTGGGCAGCATCCAGTCGAGAACGATGAGATCGGGCGTTTCCTCGGCCACGATCAACAGGGCCTCCTCACCATTGTCGGCCTGCTGGACCCGAAACCCCTCCGCTTCGAGGTTATAGGCGAGCACCTCGCGCTGCGCGGGCTCATCCTCGACCACAAGTACCGACGGCGCTTGCATCGTCACTTGTCCTCCACGCCGGCGCTCGTCACGCTTTCCGCCTTCGGGCGCGCTTCGTCCGGCATAAGCCCGGTGACGAGATAGATCACCTGTTCGGCGATGGTCGTCGCGTGATCGCCCATGCGCTCGATGTTCTTTGCGATGAAATGCAGATGCATGCAGGCCGTGATGTTGCGCGGGTCCTCCATCATATGGGTCAGGAATTCGCGGAACAAAGCGTTGTACATCTGGTCCACGTCGCGGTCGCGGTTGCGCACATCCTCGGCCAGCGCCACATCGCGGTGGATATAGGCGTCGAGCGAATGGCCCAGCATCTCGACCACGGTTTTCGACATGCGCCGGAGCGATCCCCCTGCCCCACCTATGACCTGCATCTGGCCAAGGACGTTGGACCGCTTGGCCATGTTCTTCGCATAGTCGCCGACGCGCTCAAGACTCGCCGCGATCTTCATCACGCTGAGCACCGTCCTGAGGTCCGACGCCGCAGGCGCGCGCAGCGCGATCAGGCGCGCGGCATCTTCGTTCACCCGCTCCTCCAGCGCGTCGATGGCCTTGTCGCCCTCGCGGACCTTTGTCGCCAGCTCCTCGTCGCGGGTTTCGAGCGCCTCGGCGGCGTCGAGGATGGCGGTCTCCACCATCCCCCCCATCTTCATGATCATCGCCTGAATCGACTCCAGGTCGCGGTCGAATGCACTCAGAATATGGCGTTCGCTCATGTTGACCCCCTTAGCCGATACGGCCGGTGATGTAGCTTTCCGTCCTGGGATCGCTGGGATTGGTGAAGATCTGCGTGGTTTCGCCAAATTCGACGAGATTGCCGAGGTGGAAGAAGGCGGTGCGCTGGCTGACGCGCGCGGCCTGCTGCATGGAATGGGTCACGATGACGACGGAAAACTGTGCCCGAAGTTCGTCGATCAGTTCCTCGACCTGCGCGGTCGCAATCGGGTCGAGCGCCGAACAGGGCTCGTCCATCAAAAGCACTTCAGGCGAGGTCGCCACCGCCCTCGCGATGCACAGGCGCTGCTGCTGACCGCCCGACAGGCCAGTGCCCGGTTCATTCAGGCGGTCCTTGGCCTCGTTCCAGAGCGCGGCGCGGCGAAGCGACTTTTCCACGACCTCGTCCAGTTCCGCCTTCGAGCGGGTCAGGCCGTGGATGCGCGGCCCGTAGGCCACATTGTCGTAGATCGATTTCGGGAACGGGTTCGGCTTTTGAAAGACCATGCCGACCTTGGCACGCAACTGCACCGGATCCACCCGCTTGTCGTAGATATCCTCGCCATCGAGCGTGATCGTACCCTCTACGCGGCAGATCGGGATCGTGTCGTTCATCCGGTTGAGGCAGCGCAGAAAGGTCGACTTGCCGCAACCCGACGGGCCGATGAAAGCGGTGACCATGCGGTCGTTGATATCGACATCCACATCCTTGATGGCATGATTGTCGCCATAGTAAACCTGCACCTTGCGGGCCGAAATCTTCAAGTCCTTCGTGTCCACGGCAGCCTCCAGGCGTCTCATATCATTCATCGTCGAAACCTCCGTCGACATGTTACCAGCGCCGTTCAAAGCGGCGGCGCAGAAGGATGGCGACCGCGTTCATGGCGAGAAGGAAGACCAGGAGCACGACGATCGCACCGGATGCGCGCTCCACAAAGGCCGGATCGGCCCGTTGGGTCCAGTTGTAGATCTGCACGGGCAACGCAGAGGCGGGGTCGAAAAGTCCCTCGGGCAGTCCCGCGGGATAGTCGCGTACGAAGGCGACCATGCCGATCAGCAGAAGCGGCGCAGTTTCGCCCAATGCCTGTCCGAGACCGATGATGAGACCGGTCAAGATGCCGGGTGTGGCAAGAGGCAAGACATGATGGAATACGGTTTGCATCTTCGACGCACCCACGCCGAGTGCGGCATCGCGGATCGAGGGCGGCACGGCCTTGATCGCGGCGCGGGCCGGGATGATGATCCGTGGCAGGGTCATCAGCGTCAGGACAAGGCCGCCGACGATCGGCGCCGATTGCGGCAGGCCCGCGAAGTTGATGAAGATCGCGAGGCCGAGAATGCCGAACACGATCGAGGGCACCGCCGCGAGGTTGGAGATATTCACCTCGATGATGTCCGTGAAGGTGTTTTTCGGCGCGAACTCTTCAAGATAGATCGACGCGGCGACCCCGATGGGAAGCGACAGCAAGAGCACGACGATCATCATGTAGACCGAGCCGAGGATCGCCACGCCAAGCCCCGCAGCCTCGGGCCGCAGTTCCGAGGCGTCAGGCGCGGTGATGAAGTCCCAGTTGAAATACTTGCCGATCAACCCCTGTTCGCGCAGCGCGTCGGTCAGGACAAGCTGCCGGGTAGAGATGTTGCTGTCGCGCTCGGCGCTCGAGATCGAAACGCGGCCCTTCAGATAGCCGTCGACCCTGCCATTCGCCAGGACGCGGGTATCGACGGTCTGGCCGATCAGGTCGGGGTTCGCCAGAACGCTGTCGCGGATCCGCGCGGCCGCATCCTTTGAGATCATGTCCTTGATATCCCCGGACGTCAGCCCGTCGACGGTGATCCCCTTGTCCTCGATCATCTTGGCGAGCGAGGTTTCGATCAGCTTGGCATAGCCGATTGTCGTGACCTTTTTCATCACCTCCGGATCGCGGTTGCCGGATTTGTCGAGCACGGCCGGATCCATGTAGATCGGCACGTCGAGGAAGGTCTGGCGGAAGGCGCTTGCGCCGTTGCTGAGGATCGAGATCAAGAGGATCATCAGCGCGGTCATGCCGATGCCAATGGCGATCTTGCCATAAAGCTGGAAACGCGCTTCGGCGGCGTTCCGGCGGCGGGTGCGGGTGTCCTGCGTGAGAAGCGAACTGGACTGTGGCGTCGGGAAGACGGCGGTGTCGGTCATTCGTACTGCTCCCGGTATTTGCGCACGACATAGAGGGCGATGATGTTCAGACCCAGCGTGAAGATGAACAACGCCAGCCCGAGCGCGAAGGCGACCAGCGTTTCGGGCGAGGCGAATTCGGTATCGCCGGTCAGCTGGCTCACGATCTTCACGGTTATCGTCGTCATCGCCTCAAAGGGGTTGAGATCCAGCTTCGCGGCGGCCCCCGCCCCCATGACAACGATCATGGTTTCACCGATGGCGCGGCTTGCCGCCAGCAGAATGGCGCCGACGATCCCCGGCAGCGCCGCCGGCATGATGACCTGACGCACCGTTTCGGACTGCGTCGCGCCAAGCCCGAAGGATCCGTCGCGCAGGGATTGCGGTACCGCGTTGATGATGTCGTCGGACAATGAGGACACGAACGGGATAAGCATGATCCCCATGACGAGACCCGCCGTCATGACCGAGGAGGAACTTGATCCGATGCCGAGCGGCTGGGCGATGTAGTCGCGCAACATCGGTCCGACCGTGATGAGGGCAAAGAGGCCGTAAACGATCGTGGGGATCCCCGCCAGAACCTCCAAGGCAGGCTTCACGATCGAACGGACCCGCTTCGTCGCATATTCCGAAAGGTAGATCGCACTCATCAGACCGACCGGCACCGCGAACAGGAGCGCCACGAAGGAAATATAGAGCGTGCCCCAGAGCAGCGGCCAGATCCCGAGATCCGAGCCGCCGCGGAACTGTGGATTCCAGGTCAGGCTGAACAGGAAATCCTTCGCCGGATAGAGCCTGAAGAAGTGGATGGTCTCGACAAGAAGCGATCCGACAATGCCGAAGGTCGTGAGGATCGCAACCAGCGACGAGCCGATGAACAGCAGCTTCACGAAGCCTTCGGTCACGTTGCGTGCACGAAAATCCAGGTGAATGCGCGAGAGTGCATAGGCAAGCCCGGCGAGGGCCAGAATGATCGCTGCGACGGACATCGCCAGATTTCCGGTGTTGTTCTGGCTCCGGTATTGCTTGGCGGCTTCAAAGACGTTGGGCTGGACGTTCCCGGCCAAAGCGATTCCAACCGTCGCGAGCCGTGACCGCATATCCGCAAAATCGCCGCGCATGCGCGCCAGCGCATCTTCGCTCAGCCCGTCCTTGCCGACCACGAGGCTCAGCCCCTCGGCCACGCGGCGCACATCGCTCATGACCAGATTGAGCGATCCGCCATCGGGAACGTCCTGCGCGGTGATGAGTTGGCTGACACGGTTCTCGATGACCACCGGCTGCACGAGAAGCCAGATGCCGACGAGGAGAAGCGCTGGAACCGCGGTGAAGAGAAAGACCGATTGGCCGTGGTAGCCCATGAGAGAATGAAGGCGGCGCGTGTCGCCGCCGGATTGGGTCATCGCGCGACGACGTCCAAGAAGGTATCCCGCCACCGCAAGGAAAAGAATGACAAGAACCAAGAGCCCGATGTGCATCGTACCACCCGAAAAGATGTCTGCCGGATGGCGACGGGGGCGCCGCCATCCGGTCCGTTTAGATCAGTTCAGCGGACCCATCGGGGTGCCGGCCGCAACCATTTCCTGCGTCTTCGCCAGCTCCGGGTCGGAGACGAGGCCGTAGGCCGCCAGCGGGCCATCCGGGCCAGCCATGTCGTCGGACACGAAGAAGTCGATGTATTCCTGCAGGCCGGGGATCACGCCGAGATGCGCCGTCTTCACGTAGAAGTAGAGCGGGCGGGACACCGGATATTCACCGGAAGCGATCGACTCGGTCGAGGGCACAACGCCGCTCATGGTGGCAACGCGCAGCTTGTCGGTGTTGTTCTCGTAGAACGACAGGCCGAAGACGCCGATGGCGTTCTTGTTGGCGCTGAGGCGCGAAAGCGTCTCGGTGTAATCGCCGTCGATGTCGACAGACACGCCGTCGGTGCGCAGCGCCGCACAGGCTTTCTTGCCGTCGTCCTCGCCCTTGGCAGCGACGAGAGCTTCCTCCGCGCCCGAGTCTCTTGCAGCCCGCTTCCAGAACCTTCACGTCGAAGACTTCGCGGGTGCCGTGCTTGGTGCCGGGGATGAAGGCCAGGATGTCCTGCGCCGGAAGTGCGGGGTTCACGTCGGCCCAGGTCTTGTTCGGGTTCGCGACGAGCGCGCCGTCTTTCACCACTTCGGCGGCCAGCGCGTTGTACCAGTCGGCCGGGGTGAAGGCGAATTCGGCGCCGTCGATGTCCGAGGCAAAGACGATGCCGTCATAGCCGATGCGGACTTCCATGACTTGGTCGACGCCATTGGCTTTGCAGTTGTCGATGTCCGACTGCTTGATGCGCGAAGAAGAGTTGGCGATGTCGATGGTGTTTTCGCCGACACCTTCGCAAAGCTTCTTGCGACCGGCGCCCGAACCGCCACCTTCCACGACCGGGGTCGGGAAGTCGAAGTTCTCGCCGAAGGCTTCGGCGACGATGGTGGCATAGGGCAGCACGGTCGAGGAACCGGAGATCTGGATCTGGTCGCGGGCTTCGGCGACACCTGCGGCAGCGGCCAGCGCGAGGACCGAAGCGGTGAATTTCGCGGATTTCATTGCACTCTCCTGCAAGTCTGTGTGGGCCGCCTCTGCGACGACCATGCCCGCCGTCTAGGCGCTTGCAGCTATGCTTTTGTGACGGTTGTGTAACACATTTATGACAGGGGGCGGGGTGGGATTGGATAGGTCGCGCCCGCCCAATCAGCTTGCGGGCAAAATAACGATGAAATTGCTGCCCTTTCCCGGCTCGCTCTCGATCTTCAGCCGCCCGCGGTGGCGGTTGACGATGTGCTTGACGATGGCAAGGCCAAGGCCGGTGCCACCTTTTTCGCGGCTGCGGTGGGTGTCGACGCGGTAGAATCGTTCGGTGATGCGCGGCAGGTGCAGGGCATCGATTCCCTCACCCCGGTCGATGAACTCGATCTGCACGGCGGGGCCGCGCAGAACAGGTTCCCGTTCGATCTCGCGCAATCGAACAGTCACCTCTTTTCCGCCGGCGCCGTATTTCACGGCATTTTCGATAAGGTTGTGGAAAACCTGCGTCAGCTGGTCGCCGTCCGCCCTGACCCAGACCGGCGCTGCGCCGGCGTCGAGGTCAAGCGCCACACCCGCCGCCAAGGCCTGCTCGCGCTGGGTCACCAGCGCAGCACGCAAGAGCCCGATCAGCTCTACCTTCTCATTCGGGCGGCGCCGCTCTTCGGATTCGACGCGCGAGAGTGACAGAAGATCGTTCACCAGCCGGATCATCCGCGCGGCCTCACGTTCCATGATCGTCAAGAAACGGTCGCGCGCCGCCGGATCGTCGCGCGCCGCCCCCCTGAGCGTGTCGATGAAGCCGACAAGTGCGGTCAGCGGCGTCCTGAGCTCATGGCTCACGTTGGCCACGAAGTCCCGGCGGATCGAGGCGGCATTCTCCACGGTCGTCAGATCTTCGAACGCCACGAGGACGGCACGCGCTTCGGTGTCTTCGGCGGGGTCGATGAAGGGAGAGATCGTCACCGACAGATGGGTCTCCCCCGATTGCCCGACGATGGCGAGGCGTGTGACGGACCGGGTGCCGCCGCTGAGACTGCGTTCCAGCCCGTCGAGAAAAGCCGGATGGCGCAGGAAAGCTGCGGCGCTCCGCCCCGCCAGTGGCAGGCCGAAGAGGGTATCGGCAGCGATATTTGCCGAGACAACGCGCTGGGCCGCATCAATCAGGACCAGCGGCATCGGGATCGCCTCAAGGCAGGCGGCGACAGTTTGGCTTGGCATACCTGCTCCCGTTCTGGCGCAATTCTCGCTAACGCTGCGGGATCGCGGGTAAAATGTAAATCAGGCGCGCAAGACCTCTTTCGCGCCGACACACGCTCGGATAAACCTATAGGTGAGTAAGGCTGCCCCAAACCATCCGAGGGGGGAGCGGGTCATGCTTCTGTCTGGCTACACGGAAGGACCAGAGATGGCGAATCGGCGGACCTCAGCCGACATACCGCTCCTCGGCGGCGGCGGCGCAGCCGTCGACGGGCGCCGTGTTCTCCTGATCGACCTGCCACCGGACATGGTCGCGACGATTCCGGGTGTCGCGCGGATGGAGCAATTCAGCGCGCGCTACCAGGAGGTCGATATCGACCTCATCGCGCGCCACGATCCCGAACTGGTGCTGGCCCCGCTGGTCGGCATGGGGTTCGACATTCTCGACGTTGGCGCACTCCTTTTGCGCTGCGGTTACCTTGGCCCGTTGCGCGCGCTGACCGCGCCGCTGCCAAATCTTCAGAGCATCCGCTCCGAGGTGCGCGGCCACTGCATCGGGCTTGACTTCGACTTCATGGTAATGCGTCCGCCCGCCGAACTGGGGCACTGACGCGGAGCGATTTTTGACGCGGAGACCGCTCTAGGCTTCCTCGACCACCATCAGATCGCGTTCGGACGCGCCCTTGGCATGGGCAAGCGCGGCCTGATATTCCGCGCTCTGGTAGCAGGCGACCGCCGCGTCCAGCGACGGAAAGCGGGCGACGACATTGCGCGGCCGGTCATTTCCCTCAAGCTGAACGTAGCGTCCGCCACGGGCGAGGAAGACGCCGCCGTGGTTCGCGATCGCCGGCCCCGCCAGTGCGGCGTATTTGCCATAGGCATCGGCGTCCGTGACCTTCACATGCGCGATCCAAAGCGCCGATTTCGTTCCGCTCATGCCGTTTCTCCAATCACTGCCTCGGCGGCCTTCACCGCCTCTTCCGCCTTTGAGGGGTCCGCGCCGCCCGCCTGCGCCATGTCCGGCCGCCCGCCGCCGCCCTTGCCGCCAAGCGCCGCCGCGGCTGCCTTGACGATCTCGACCGCCGAAAGCCTGCCCGTGAGGTCCGCCGTCACCCCCGCTGCGACCGCCGCCTTGCCGCCGGTATCGGCGACCACGAGCACCGCACCGGACCCGATCCGCGCCTTCAGCTCATCGACGAGCGCGGGCAGATCCTTGCCCGAGACGCCCGAGACCACCTGTGCCAGGAATTTGACCCCGGCGATTTCCTTCGCCTCGCGCCCGCTTGCGCCGCCGCCGCCCATCGCGAGGTCACGGCGCAGCTGCGCGACTTCGTTCGACAGCGCCTTGCGGTCGTCGATCAGCGCACGAACACGCTCAAACACTTCGCCCGGCTGCGCCTTGAGCGCCGCCGCGATTTCCGCAAGACGCGCCGCCTGAGCGCTCAGATGGTCAAGCGCCGCCTGCCCGGTCAGCGCCTCGATACGTCGTACCCCGGCGGCCGACGCACTGTCGCCCAGGCAGACGAAGGCGCCGATATCCCCGGTCCGCGCGACATGCGTGCCGCCGCACAATTCCAGCGAATAGGTGTCGCCCTCCGCGCCCTTGCCCGAACCGCCGAGGCGGCCCATCGAGACGACGCGAACCTCGTCGCCGTATTTCTCACCAAAGAGCGCCTGAGCCCCAAGCGCGCGCGCATCGTCCGGCGTCATGATCCGCGTCTCTACCGGCGCATTCTGGCGGATGAATTCGTTCACCTCCGCCGAAATCGTGGCCAGTTCCGCCTCGGACATTGCCTTTGTGTGGCTGAAATCGAACCGCAGCCGATCCTCGGCATTCAGCGAGCCGCGCTGCGCGACGTGATCGCCAAGCGCACGGCGGAGCGCCTCATGCAGAAGGTGCGTCGCGGAATGGTTCGCCCGGATCGCGGTACGGCGGCGATGGCTGACCTCCAGCTTCGCGGGCTGGCCGCGCGCCACCTCGCCCTCGGTGACTTCGCCGACATGGATGAAGACGCCCGCCGATTTCTTCGTGTCTCTGATGCGCACCATGCCGGTATCGGTGCGGACAAGGCCGGTATCGCCGACCTGGCCGCCGGATTCCGCGTAGAATGGGGATTGATTGACGACGATCTGCACGCTCTCGCCGCTCCGGGCCGAGCCAATCTCTCTCCCGTCGCGCACCAGCGCCGTGATCTGGCCTTCCGCCGTTTCGGTGTCATAGCCGAGAAATTCGGTCACGCCATGCTTTTCCGCCAGATCGAACCAGATCGCGGCATCCTTGGTGTCACCCGACCCGGCCCAGGCAGCCCGCGCCTTGGCCTTCTGCTCTTCCATCGCATGGTCGAAGCCCTTGACGTCCACCGCGCGCCCCTTTTCGCGCAGCGCATCCTGCGTGAGGTCCAAGGGGAAGCCGTAGGTGTCATAAAGCTTGAACGCCGCTTCGCCCGGCAAGGGCTGCCCCTCGCCGAGCTTGCCAAGCTCGTCGTCCAGAAGCCGCAGGCCGCGGTCGAGCGTCTGCTTGAACCGCGTCTCCTCCAGTTTCATCGCCTCTTCGATCAGCGCCTGCGCGCGGCTCAGCTCCGGATAGGCCGCGCCCATCTGGCGGACCAGCGCGGGGACCAGCCGGTACATCACCGGATCGGCCGCGCCGAGCATATGGGCGTGGCGCATCGCCCGGCGCATGATCCGGCGCAGGACATAGCCGCGCCCCTCGTTCGACGGCATCACGCCATCCGCGATCAGGAAGGAGGTCGACCGCAGATGGTCCGCGATGACCCGGTGATGGACCTTGCCCGGCCCGTCTGGGTCGGTCGAGGTCGCATGGGCAGAGGCTTCGATCAGCGCCCGCATAAGGTCGGTGTCGTAATTGTCGTGCTTGCCCTGCAAGAGCGCGCCGATCCGTTCCAGCCCCATGCCGGTGTCGATCGACTGCATGTCGAGCGCCCGCATCGAGCCGTCCTCGAACTGCTCGTTCTGCATGAAGACGATGTTCCAGATCTCGATGAACCGATCGCCGTCCTCTTCCGCGCTGCCCGGAGGGCCGCCCCAGATATGGTCGCCGTGGTCGTAGAAGATCTCGGTGCAGGGCCCGCAGGGCCCGGTCGGCCCCATCTGCCAGAAATTGTCCGAGGTCGCGATGCGGATGATCCGGCTTTCCGGCACGCCGACCTTCTTCCAGATCTCGAACGCCTCGTCGTCGGTGTGATAGACCGTCGCATCAGGCCGATTCTTGTCGATCCCGAATTCCCTGGTGATCAGCTCCCAGGCGAAGGGAATCGCCGCCTCCTTGAAATAATCGCCGAAGGAGAAATTCCCCAGCATTTCGAAGAAGGTATGGTGCCGCGCCGTGTAGCCGACATTGTCGAGGTCGTTGTGCTTGCCGCCGGCGCGGACGCATTTCTGCGCCGTCGTGGCGCGGACATAGTCGCGCTTTTCGACGCCGGTAAAGCAGTTCTTGAACTGCACCATCCCCGAATTGGTGAACATCAGCGTCGGGTCGTTCCGCGGCACCAGCGGTGAGCTTGGCACGACCCGGTGATCGTTGCGTTCGAAATAGGTCAGGAATGTCGAACGGATGTCGTTCAGGCTGGGCATCGGGGCGGGCCTCTGGGCGGAAGGGATCGGCCTTGGCGTGTTATCCCGTGTCCGCGCCCATGTCCATATTGCTGCGCCCTGCCCCGGAACCTGCCCGGCAGCGGGGCGCGTCCGGTATGTTCCTCGGGCCGAAAGAAAAACGCGGCCCGTGTCGGGGCCGCGCTCTCGCTGTCCATTTTCAGATCGCGTGCTTCGGCGCCCGGGCTCAGGCCTCGACCACGTCGTCGCTCGCCGTGTCGTCCGAGGCGCCGAATTCGAGGCCATGGCTCGCGCGGATCTTGTCCTCGATCTCCAGGGCCATCTCGGGATTGTCCTTCAGGAACTGCTTGGCGTTCTCGCGCCCCTGACCGATCCGCTCGTCGCCATAGGAATACCAGGCGCCCGATTTCTCGACGACGCCAGCCTTGACGCCGAGGTCGATGAGTTCGCCGGTCTTGGAGATGCCTTCGCCATACATGATGTCGAATTCGACCTGCTTGAAGGGCGGTGCCACCTTGTTCTTCACGACCTTCACGCGGGTGGTGTTGCCCACGACCTCGTCGCGGTCCTTGATCGCGCCGATCCGGCGGATGTCGAGCCGGACGGAGGCGTAGAATTTCAGCGCATTGCCGCCCGTCGTCGTCTCGGGCTGCCGAACATCACGCCGATCTTCATGCGGATCTGGTTGATGAAGATCACCATGCAGTTCGACCGGCTGATCGACGACGTCAGCTTGCGCATCGCCTGGCTCATCAGGCGGGCATGGACGCCGACGCTGCTGTCGCCCATGTCGCCTTCCAGTTCCGACTTCGGCACCAGCGCCGCGACCGAGTCCACGACGACAAGGCTCACCGCGCCCGAGCGCACCAGCGTGTCGACGATCTCAAGCGCCTGTTCGCCGGTATCGGGCTGCGAGATCAGAAGCTCGTCGAGGTTCACGCCCAGCTTCTTGGCATATTGCGGGTCGAGCGCATGTTCGGCGTCGACGAACGCACAGACGCCGCCCTTCTTCTGTTCCTCGGCCACGACATGCAGCGTCAGCGTCGTCTTGCCCGAGCTTTCCGGCCCGTAGATCTCCACGACCCGGCCCTTCGGCAGACCGCCGATGCCCAGCGCGATGTCGAGACCGAGCGAGCCGGTCGAGGTCGCCTCGATCTCCATCACCGGGTTGTCGGCGCCGAGCCGCATGATGGAGCCCTTGCCGAACTGCCGTTCGATCTGCGCCAGCGCCGAGTCGAGCGCCTTCTGTTTTTCTGCGGAGCGTTTGTCGTTCATGTCGAAAAGGTTCGTCACTGCCATTGTTTCGTTCCTTATTTCACACCCTGTCGGGCGCAGCAATCTTTGCCTGTGTTCGCCTCTTGTTCTCGTATCTATGAGGACAAAAGAAGAACATTTCAACCGTATTTTCTGAAAATTGAGCTTTTCTTCTTTTGGTAAATCTTTAGTTAATGCGGTCGATCAGGGACGGAAAAAGGGGCGAAAAGGGCGTATATGCTGGTATTCTGGAAGGAAAGGCTCGTCTATCTCGCCACGCCGAAGACCGGATCGACGGCAATCGAGGCGGCGCTCGAGCCCTTGGCGAGCGTGGTGATTCAACGCCCGCCGGTCCTCAAGCACACCAATGTCCGGCGCTACTGGCAAAGCTTCGCCCCCTTCATCGAACGTGCCTCGGGCGAAGGCTTCATGGTCGTGGCGTTGATGCGCGAACCCGTCGACTGGCTCGGAAGCTGGTATCGGTACCGTCAGCGCGACGGGATGCCCCGGCCGCAGAACAGCACGAAGGAGGTCAGTTTCGACGATTTCGTCACTGCCTATCTCGGCAAGAACCGTCCGCCCTATGCCGATGTCGGGCGCCAGGGCGCCTTTCTCGCGCCGGAGGGTGAGCGCGGTGCAGACCGCATATTCTGCTACGAACGCATCGGAACCTTCATCGATTTCCTCGAAGACCGCCTGAACTGCGAGATCATTTTGCCGCGGCTCAATGTCTCACCCCCGGGCGCCGTGACCTTGCGGCGGGAGACCGAGACGCGGCTGCGCCACGACCTTGCCGAGGATTTCGCGCTCCACGCCTCGCTGCCCTGAACTTCCGCGCCGACGGTTTGCCGAATGGCGAAGCCGCACACGCCCACTTGCCTGCGCTCAGTGAATCTGCCCCTGGACCGTCGCGGTCAACTCGCTGAGCGAGAAGGGTTTCGGCAGGAAGACCGAATTCGGAATGCGCTCCCGCGTTTCGGTCAGGCTTTCCTCGGAATAGCCCGAGACGAAGACGACCCGCGTATTGGGTCGCGTCTTCAGCGCCTCCTTCACCCAGGACGGCCCGTCGAGCCCCGGCATGATGACATCGGTCACGAAGACGTCGATGCTGAGGCTCTCATCCTTCAAAGTGTGCAGCGCCTCTTCGGCATTTTCCGCTTCGATGACGGTATAACCTCTGAGCCGGAGCGCGCGGCTCGCGAAGGCGCGCACCGGCGCCTCGTCCTCGACGAGAAGAACCACACCTTCACCGCAGCGCGCACTCCGACGCGGAGTGGCGGCAGGCTGCGGTACTGGCACTGTTTCTTCGGACCTTTCGTGCGCCGGGAAATAGAGCGTGAAGGTCGTGCCCTGCCCGACAACGCTGTCGCAGAAGATGAAGCCGCCGGTCTGCTTGACGATGCCGTAGGCGGTCGAGAGGCCAAGCCCGGTGCCTTCCCCCTGCCGCTTTGTAGTGAAGAAGGGCTCGAATATCTTCGTCAGCTTATCCTGCGGAATCCCCGACCCGACGTCCGAAACCCGCACCACCACATAGCGCCCGGCCACGACCGTCGCCCGGTCCCGCATCAGCGGTTCGCGCAGCACGACCGTCTCCGTCTCGATCCGGATTTCGCCGCCCTCGCGCATCGCATCACGGGCATTGACGACGAGGTTCATGATGACCTGTTCCAACTGCCTCTTGTCTGCGCGGATGATGTTGAGTTCAGGGTCATGGACGAAGGTCAGCCGCACCCTTTCTCCCACAAGCCGGTTCAGGAGATGGGTAAGGTCCGCCAGAGTGTCGCGCAGGTCGATGGGCTGAGGTTTCAGGGTCTGCTTGCGCGAAAAGGCGAGAAGCTGTCCCACGAGGCTCGCCGCGCGATTGGCGTTCTGATTGATCTGGACAAGATCGGCATAGTCCGGATCGGTACGGTCATGGCGCAGCAGCAAGAGGTCGCAATGTCCTGAAATCGCGGTCAGGAGGTTGTTGAAGTCATGCGCGACCCCGCCCGCGAGCTGGCCGATCGCCTGCATCTTCTGGCTTTGCACGAATTGCGCCTCGAGCGTCTTCAGCTGCGTCGCATCCGACAGGATCGCCACCAGGCTGAGGCGTCCCTGATCCATCGTGCGCGACAGCGTCACCTGAAGGAACACATCCTGATCGCCGCGATGGAGCCGCAGCACTTCGGGCCGGTTGCCCCCGCGCCCGGCCGCCGCATCGGCGAGCCAGTCCGCGACCGGGCGACCCAGCCCCTCCAGGAACGTGCCGAGCGGCTGCCCCGCTGCCGCATCGCCGAAAAAGACCCGCGCGGCACGGTTCACGTCCCCGATCGTGCCGTCGGCGCCCATCCGCACCAGCGCGACCGGCAGGGTTTCAAAAGCCGTCGGATCGGTGGTCAGCGCCGTGGCGGCGCCGGTCGCGGGCAGAAAGTACATCTCGCGTCGCCCGCCTGGCCCTTCGACCTCGGTCACCAGCGCGCGGACCATACCCTCGGCGCCGCGCACCTCATGTTCCTCGCCGGACCGCACCGGCAGGTCGGTAAGAATCCGGTCGAGTGTCTTGACCCGCTCCCCGATGATCCGCCGCAGGGCTTCGTTCATGAAAAGAATGGTACCAGTCCGCGACGCGGTCAGCATCGGAATGCTGATCGTCTCGGCGCCGCGCCCGCCGATGGCTCGTTCCGTCATGTCCTCAAGCCGCCAGAGGAACGCGGTTTCGCCCACACGGTGGACGGAAAGGCGCACATGCCCGCGCCGGGTCACCAGGTCCTCGCGCGCGGAGCCGGCGGCCTCGGCCCGGTTCTGAAGGCGGTACAGCACCGCGGCGGGATCGGCGAAAACCTCGCGCAGCGCCCGTGCGAGGGTCTGGCCCTTGCGGGTGCCGAACCGGTCCAGCGCGGCGCGGTTCTGCGTCTCGACCTCGCCCGCTGCATCGGTGGTGAAGCTTGGTGCGGCGTCATGTTCTATGAAGGTCGCGATGTGGGTGTTCACGCCTGACCTTTCCACCTTCGCGCGTGCCCCGATGGCCCCGGTGATGAACGCCAGTGCCGCAAATCCACCCGCCCCCGAAAGAACGACCACGGCGGCAAGGCCCATGTCGAGAAACATCGCACCCGCACCGCAAAGTACAGCCGCGAGGAGCAGAATCATTGAACGCGGCGCGATCGTCAGCGCCGTGCGGGTGACGGGATCGGGGTATAGCGCCGGATGCGACACCGGGGACTCCTTCCACTTCAGTTCCATCGCATTCGCGCGGGAATTCGTTAAATGCGGCTTAACCGCAGTCGCTTAACAACCTAAAATTGTGCAAATATTAAGTCAGTCCCGCCGCAGATGTGCGGCATAGAACCCATCGCCGCTGTCGAGCGGGGTGACGAGGCTTTCGTGCGCCAAAGTGAAGCCGGGCCGTGCCTTCCGGAAGGCGTCGATCTGGTCCCGATTCTCGGTCCGCAGGAGCGAACAGGTCATGTAGATGAGCCAGCCACCCGGCGCGACAAGCAGCGCGGAGCGCTCCAGAATCTCCGCCTGGATTGCGGTCAGCGCCGACAGCCGCTCAGTTGTCAGCGTCCATTTCGCCTCGGGCGCGCGCCGCCAGGTGCCGGTGCCGGAACAGGGTACGTCGGCCAGCACCAGATCGAAAGGCGCGTGCTGATCGAGATCTGCTGTCGCGATCGTCGTCACCCGGACGCCCGCGCGCAACGCCCGCGCCGGAAGGTCGGACATCCGCTTCGGGGCGGCATCATGGGCGAAGAACTCCGAATCGGCGCGCGCGGCCATGGCGAGGGTCTTGCCCCCACCGCCGGCGCAGAAATCGAGAACGCGCCTGCCGCCGGTCAGCGGCAAAGCTTCGACAGCCGACTGCGGGGCGGCGTCCTGAAGCTCGACAAGACCGCCGAGATAGGCTTTTGATGTCTTTATTTTTGACGCGTTATCAATGACCTGAAGCGCGAAGCTCGCAAGAGCGTGGGGTTTTGTCACGATCCCTTCGGCGGCAAGCTTTTGCGCCGCCTCCTCCCGCGTCACGCGTCGGGCATTGACCCGCAAAATCACCGGCGCGCGCTCCCGCATAGCGGCAAGAACTGCATCGGTCTTGGTCCCGAGCGCGCGCTCAAACTCCGGCAGCAGCCAATCGGGACAATCGAGGGCTGTCCCGCGGGGCAGCGCGGCGATCTCGGGCGGCCGGAATGCCGCCTCCCCGGTGGTCAGGGCGGCGGGCGCATAACCTTCGCCGGTAAAGACTTCGGCGGGGTTCCTTCCGGCAGCGCGCAGAAGACCCAGCATCAGACCCCGTCCCCCCGACGCACCGCCGAGCGCCGCGAAAGACCTTTGGCATCTGAGCGCATCATAGACATGGTCACGCACCGCTGCCCGATCGCGCGATCCGGCAAAGCGGCTGCCCCGCGCCCAACGGGTCAGGGCTTGCTCGGCGGGTAGTCCGTCCAACACGCTATCCAGGATGTCGATGGCGGCGGCGACGCGCGCGGCGGGGGTCATCGCAGCGCCCTAGCCGACGCGGTAGTTCGGACTCTCACGGGTGATCTGCACGTCATGGACATGGCTTTCCTTGAGCCCGGCGCCGGTGATGCGCACAAAGCTGCAATTCCTGCGCATCGCCTCGATGTTGCGATTGCCGGTATAGCCCATCGCGGCGCGCAGGCCGCCGACAAGCTGGTGCAGCACTGCGGAGGCCGTACCCTTGTAGGGCACCTGCCCCTCGATCCCTTCGGGAACGAGCTTGTCGGAGGCGGCATCCTTCTGGAAATAGCGGTCGGCAGAGCCGCGCGCCATCGCGCCAAGACTTCCCATGCCGCGATAACTCTTGAAGCTACGACCTTGATAAAGAATGACTTCTCCGGGGCTTTCATCGGTCCCCGCAATCGCCGATCCGACCATCGCGCAGGAGGCGCCCGCCGCGATCGCCTTGGCGAAGTCGCCGGAATACTTGATGCCGCCGTCGGCGATGACCGGCGTATCGCCCGCCGCCCCGGCACTTTCCATGATCGCCGTCAGTTGTGGCACGCCGACGCCCGCAACGATCCGCGTGGTACAGATCGACCCCGGCCCGATCCCGACCTTGACAGCATCCGCCCCGGCCCCGATCAGGGCGCGCGTCGCCTCGGCCGTCGCGACGTTGCCCGCAACGACCTGAACGGCATTCGAGAGCGCCTTGACCCGCTCGACGGCCTTGGCGACGCCTTCGCTGTGCCCATGCGCGGTGTCGATGACGACCATGTCCACACCGGCATCGATCAGCGCGCGGCTGCGTTCAAAGCCCGCGTCCCCGACGGTCGAGGCGGCCGCGACGCGCAGGCGCCCAAGTTCATCCTTGCAGGCATGCGGGTTGAGGACGGCCTTTTCGGTGTCCTTCAACGTCAGTAGGCCCGTCAGCTTGCCCTTCCCGTCCGTGACCAGCAGCTTTTCGATCCGCCGCGCCTTCATCAGGCTTTTGGCCTCGTCCAGATCCGCAGGCTCACGCAGGATCGCCAGATTGTCCGCTGTCATCACGACGCTGACGGGCGTCTTGTCGTCGGAGGCGAAGCGCATGTCGCGATTGGTGACAATTCCAACCACACGCCCCTCATTGTCCACGACGGGGAAACCTGTGACGTTGTAACGCTCCTGAAACGCGCGGGCGTCGCCCACCGTCTGGTTCGCGGTCAGGGTGATCGGGTTGTAGACGATCCCGCTCTCAAAGCGCTTCACGCGGCGCACCTCGGTGGCCTGCTCCTCGATCCCGAGGTTGCGGTGGATGACGCCGATGCCGCCCGCCTGCGCCATCGCGATGGCCATCCGGGCTTCGGTCACCGTGTCCATCGCGGAGGACAGAAGCGGGATGTTCATCCGGATCGACCTGGTCACAAAAGTCGAGGTGTCGGCATCCGATGGCAGCACATTGGATGCCGCTGGAACCAGAAGAACGTCGTCGAATGTGAGAGCCTCGCGAATCTCCATGGCGCACCTCGTGGGGAGTTTTCGTTTGGCGCTTCCCTGTTTCATGGGAGGGGTCAAAGCGCAAGACCCAAACGAAGAATACTGCGTGGCCACTTGCGCGAACCCCGCGATAATGATGACTCATCGCGCCAAAGGAGGAGATCTATGCGCGTCGCGGTGGTTCACAATACGTCGTTATCGGACCTGGGACAGGTGGGCGCCGCGCTTGCGGAGGCGCAAGCCGGGCTGACGGAGTTCCACCCGTTTCGCGACGGCGCACTTCCCTCGGACGCCGCGGCGTTCGACGCGCTCGTGGTGCTCGGCGGCGAGCAGTCCGCGACCGACGACGCGACGCATCCCTATCTTCCGGCCCTGGCGGGCCTTATGCGCAGCTATGCCGAGGGTGAGAAGGCGGTGTTGGGTATCTGCCTCGGCAGCCAGATCCTTGCGCGCGGCCACGGCGGGCGGAATATCCTCGGCACCGCGCGGGAGTTTGGCTGGCAGCCGGTCCGCCTGACCGCAGAGGGTATGAACGATCCCGTTCTCGCCGCCGCAGGCCTCGAATTTCGCAGCTTTCAGTGGCATTCAGACACCTTCACGCTGCCCCCGGACGCAAAGCACCTTGCGGCGGGTGACGCGGTTCAGGCGCAGGCCTACCGCATCGGCCGCGCGGCCTACGGCATGCAGTTCCATTTCGAGGCGAACCGCGGTGTGGTTCGTCACTGGACCAAGGCCTTTCCCGAAGGCACCGAGGAAATGTGTCCGGGCTGGCAGGAGATGCACGCCGTGGAAGAGGCTGCCCAGGGCGCCGTGGCGGACGCCGCGGGCCTCGCCCTCGCCCGCGCTTGGGTGGCGCGGATATGAACCCGCTCAGGCCGTGGCGGCGTTGGTCTTGACCGCAAGCTGACCGCGCGCCCAGGCCTGCAATATTTTCCAGGCGATCGCGGGAATGATGATCGTGGCGAGGGCGAGGGCCGCGACGCCCGGCCATTTCCACGTCGCGCCCAGCGTCAGCCAGAGCGAGGCGGTCGCCGCCAGCGGGAAGGTGAGCGCCCCCCAAAGCGCTGAGAACCCAGCCTCGGTCAGCCAGAAGCCGCGGAGGAGCATCCAGACCAGCAGCAGCGCTGCGACACCCGCGCAACCCATCGCTACCGCGCCAAAGTCCAGTGCCGCTGCGACGAGGCCAAGCAGGGCCACGGGCGACAGGTGAATGGCCAGAAGCGGTCGCAGCGGCGCCGGTACGTCCTCACGCACGAATTGCTCAAGGCTCACCGCCCAGATGAAGGCGGCCATCATCGCCGTCAGGCCGAAAAGGATGAGAGTGAGTCCATAGAGTTGCACCCCCGCTGCGGCTAGGGCCGCAATGATGAAGCCCACGAAACTGAGATGCCAGACCGGCGTCACGCGGCGTTGTTCGGCCGGACCCGTGGCGAAAACATAGATCAGGACGGCGACGAGCAGGGAATGCAGCACGAGACCGGCGCCAAGGATGAGCTTTGCAGCCGCCGCGTCATAGGGCAGCGCGGTCAGTGACAGAAGGTAGATGCACAGCGCCGCAGTGGCGAGGCCGGCGCGGCCGGGCAGGATACGGAGTTCCTCGACGACCACCTTCGGGCGACGCAGTATCTTTGCGGCGTAAGCCATGAGGCTAAAAAGGAAAAGAAGCGTCACGGCGCCAAGAACCATCTCCCCGATCTCACTCGGCACGCCAAAGGCCGCCGAGGCGCGGCGCCAGGCCAGACCGAGGCCGAAGAGGCCCATGATCGACGGAAAGATCGCGGGCGGCGTGCGACGCCAGAGACCGGGCGGTGTCGCTGCCGGAGGGTGAAAAGCCATGTCTGCTCTGCCTCTTGGACATTTTTCTTCATCTTGCACATCCCGCGATGGTCTGACGAGTGGCATTTTGTCCCGTTACCCGCGAATTTTGTCCGACTGCGGCATCCGCGCCGCGCCCGGCCGAAGTGCCTCTCGGGCGGCTGGACAAGACGCCGGGCAAAGGCGATCAAGGCGGCACCCGCCCGCCGGAGGACCGATGCAGCCCGAGCCAAGACCTTTCGCAGCGGCGCTCTGGATGAGCGGCTCCATCGCGGGGTTCTGCGGGCTTGCGATCGCCGGACGCGAGATCACCCCGGCCCTCGATACGTTCGAGATGATGCTCTACCGCTCCTTGATCGGGTTCTTGATCGTTGCGGGGTTCACCAGCTACGCCGGCCGCTGGCGCGAGGTGTCGGCGCGACGGCTCGACCTTCAGCTTGTGCGCAATCTGATTCATTTTGCCGGGCAGAACCTTTGGCTTTACGCGCTGTTTCTCATCCCGATGGCGCAGCTCTTCGCCCTGGAATTCACCTCGCCGATCATCGTGGCGCTCCTCGCGCCACTTTTTCTGAGTGAACCCCTGACGCGGGTGCGATTGTTCGCGGCGCTCCTTGGCTTCGCGGGGATCCTCATAGTCGCCCGTCCCTTCGGCGCGGCGGGGCTGTCACTTGGCCTCGGTGTCGCGCTTCTCGCTGCGGTGAGCTTTGCCGGGACGGCTATCCTGACCAAGAAACTGACGCGGATCGTGCCGGTGCTGTGCATCCTCTTCTGGCTCACCCTGACCCAGACCGCGTTCGGCCTGATCTCTGCGGGTTGGGATGGCGTCATCGCATTGCCCACACTGCACGTCCTGCCCTGGGTTCTCCTGATGGGCGTCTCCGGCCTCGTCGCGCATCTTTGTCTGACCAAGGCGCTGTCCCTTGCGCCCGCGACCATCGTCACCCCGATCGACTTTCTGCGGCTGCCGATCATCGCCGTCGTGGGCGCGCTTTTCTACGGTGAGCCGTTCGACCGCTGGGTGCTGATCGGCGGCGCGGTGATCTTTGCTGCGAACTGGATCAACCTGCGCGCCGAAACGCGGCGCAACGGCGACACAGTCCTGGGTTGATTTGGGTGGACGTAACGTCATTCGTTGACTGCGGCAAAGCGCCGCGCCTAGTGTGATTGCCAGACCACGCAACACGTTAGGGATGAGGACAATGGGACGTGTATTGACGACAGTATCTATTTTCGCCCTTGGTGCCACGTCCGCGTTTGCGGGTGGTATCGAGAGATCCAGCCAGTCGGTTGGCGCGCTTTTCAAACCCGGCGAATATCTCGAATTCAGCTTCGGTGGGTTCAGCCCGTCGGTCAGCGGCGTCTTCGGGGGCGCGGTACCGAGTGGCGACATGGCGCCGAGCTACACGACCTACTCCTTCACCTACAAGCGACCGCTGAATGATCAGGTCGATCTGGCGATTATCGTGGACCAACCCGTTGGTGCGAATGTCGCCTATCCGGCATCTGCGGCGCCCTATCCGTTTTTCGGTGCCAAGGCGACGATCGAATCCACGGCGGTAACCGGCCTGCTGAAATATCGTTTTCCGAGCAACTTCAGCGTCTACGGCGGTCTCCGGATCGAATCCGTGGACGCCTCGCTGAGCTTGCCGAGCGGTGGTGGACCCTACGCCCTTGCCGTCGACCGTCAGACCGATCTCGGCTATGTCGTTGGCGCCGCCTATGAGCGGCCGGACATCGCGCTGCGCGTCGCTCTGACCTACAACTCGGCGATCACCCATACCTTCAAGGATAATTCGTCGACTCCGTTCGACGTCGAAATCCCGGAATTGGTAAATCTCGAATTCCAGTCGGGTGTCGCGAAGGACACCCTGGTCTTTGGTTCGATCAAATGGCGTGAATGGACGAGCTTCAACATCTCGCCGCCCGAATACCCGGCCAACCCGCTGGCGGATGGCAAGAGCGATGTCGTCACCTATTCGCTCGGTGTCGGGCGGCGCTTCAACGACAAATGGTCCGGTGCCGTGATCCTCGGCTACGAGAAAGACGACGGATTGGCGGTTGGCAACCTTGCGCCGACGAACGGCTACAAGAGCATCGCCATCGCCGCGACCTACAAGGTCGACAATATCGAGATCACCGGCGCGCTCAGCTATTATGACATCGGCGATGCGACAACGACCAGCATCGGCGCTCAGTTCAAAGGGAACACCGGCATCGGCGCTGGCATCCGGGTCGGCTATTCGTTCTGACGCGCGAATGCGTGTGACTTCTGCGGCCCCGCGACAGCGGGGCCGTTTTCGTTTCGACTGGCCCGATGGCGCAAGATCCGGGTGGTGCTTCGTGACACGCGCGCCTAGCGTCGCCGCATGGCAAATATAGTGACACAGCAAAGACTGACACCGCGCGCCTGGGGGCTGCTGCTGCTGCTCGCGCTGATCTGGGGCGGGTCCTTCCTGTCCAACCGCGCCGCTCTGGCCGAGGTCGGAGTGCTCACCACGGTCGCCTTCAGGGTCGCGGGGGCCTCGGTCGCGCTTTGGGCCTATATTGCTTGGCGGCGACTTCCGTTGCCGCGGGCGTGGCGCTATCTCTGGGTGTTCCTCACGATGGGGTTTCTCAACAATGTCATCCCCTTCACGCTGATCGTCTGGGGCCAGACGCGGGTGGATTCCGGCCTCGCGGCGATTCTGAATGCCGCGACGGCGATCTTCGCCGTGCTGCTGACCGCCGCGATCTTCCCGGATGAACGCATGTCGGCGCGAAAGGCCCTTGGGGTTGTGCTGGGCTTTGGCGGCGTGGCGATGGCGATGGGATTCTCGCATCTTTTCGCGCTCGATCCCCGTTCGCTCGGCCAGATCGCGATTCTCGGCGCGTCGGTCTCCTATGCCTTCGCCGCCGCCTTTGCCCGCGTCGCGGTCAAGGGGCTGCGGCCCGAGGTCTCCGCCGCCGGGATGCTGACCGGAGCGTCGCTCGTCATGGTCCCCCTCGCCCTCTATGTCGAAGGCGCGCCAAGCCTGTCTTATGGCCCCGCGACCTGGGCGGCGCTTGCCTATCTCGCGCTCGCCGCCTCGGCACTGGCCTATCTGCTCTACTATGCGGTCCTCCAGGTCGCGGGTGCGGGCAACCTGAGCCTCGTCACGCTCCTTATCCCGCCCATCGCCATTGCCCTCGGCGCGGTCGTCTATGGCGAGGCGCTGCACCTCACCGCCTATCTCGGTTTCGCGCTGCTCGCGCTTGGCCTCTTGATCCTCGATGGCCGCATCGGCCCGAAACCTCGGGCCACTCCGCAAGAAACCGCGTGAAATCGCGCCGGGTTCCGGCTAGGCAGGCGTGACTGACCGGGATGAGGGCCATGATCTACGCTTCCGCCAAGGACTGGCGCGCCGCGCCGCGCAAGAAGGTGCTCTTGTTCGGCATGTCCGGGCTGGGCAAGACCCATGTCTCGAACCTGCTGCGTGCGAGCGGGGACTGGTTCCACTACTCGATCGATTACCGCATCGGCACCCGCTACATGGGCGAATTCATCGCCGACAACTTCAAGCGCGAGGCGATGAAGGTGCCGCTGCTGCGCGACCTTCTGATGACGGATTCAGTCCACATCACCTCGAACATCACCTTCAACAACCTGGCACCCTTGTCCACCTATCTCGGCAAGCCCGGCGATCCGGCCAAGGGCGGCCTGCCCTTCGCCGAATATCGCCGCCGACAGGACCAGCACCGCGCGGCGGAGATTTCCGCGCTGCTCGATACCGCGCATTTCAGCGACCGCGCCCATGAGCTTTACGGCTACGCCAATTTCGTCTGCGATTCCGGCGGCTCGATCTGCGAGGTGGTCGATCCTGCGGACCCCGCCGATCCGGTCCTGCGCGCGCTGTCGAACGCGGCGCTTCTGGTCTGGATCAAGGGCAATGAAGCGCATACCGCCGAACTCATCCGCCGCTTCGACCGCGCACCGAAGCCGATGTATTACCAGTCCGCGTTCCTCGAGGCGTCCTGGGCAGAATATCTGAGCGAAAACAATGGCAAGGACGGCGATGTTGATCCGGATGCCTTCGTGCGCTGGACCTATGCCCGCGCGCTGGCGCATCGCCAGCCGATCTATACCGAGATGGCCGAGAAGTGGGGCGTGACGATCACCGCCGAAGATGTCGCCGGTCTGGCAAGCCCGGCCGGGTTCGAAGACCTCATCGCCCGCGCCCTTGAGGATCGGGGATAGCCGGGCTATCTCCGGACTTCTCAAAGGAGACGACCATGCCCATCACCCTTCCCGAGACGCTTCCCGCCTTCGAGGTCCTCTCGAAGGAAGGCGTCATGGTGATGTCGCCGGACCGCGCCGCGCATCAGGACATCCGGCCGCTGCGGATCGGGCTTCTGAACCTGATGCCGAAGAAGATCCAGACCGAGAACCAGTTCGCCCGGCTGATCGGCGCGACGCCGCTCCAGATCGACTTCCAGCTGATCCGGATGAGCGAGCATCAGACGAAGAACACCGCCGCCGAGCACATGGAGGCCTTCTACCGCCCTTTTCAGGAGGTGAAGGCGGAAAAGTTCGACGGCCTCGTCATCACCGGCGCGCCGATCGAGCATCTGCCGTTCGAGGAGGTGACCTATTGGGATGAACTGTGCGAGGTCATGGACTGGACCCAGACCAACGTACAGTCCACCTTCGGCGTCTGCTGGGGCGGCATGTCGATGATCTATCATTTCCACGGCGTGAAGAAGCATATGCTGGGCGCGAAGGCCTTCGGCTGCTTCCGCCACCAGAACCTGGCCCCCGCCTCGCCCTATCTGCGCGGCTTCTCGGACGATTTCGTGATTCCGGTCAGCCGCTGGACCGAGATGAAGCAGGATGAGATCGACTCCGCGCCGGGGCTGAAGACGCTGCTTGGATCGGATGAGGTTGGACCCTGCCTGATCGAGGACCCCGGCCATCGCGCGCTCTACATCTTCAACCACTTCGAATATGACCGCGGCACGCTGAAAGAGGAATACGACCGGGACGTCTCGAACGGCACGCCGATCAACGTGCCGATGAACTATTACCCGGACGACGATCCGTCGCAGCCGCCGCTGAACCGCTGGCGCAGCCACGCACATCTCCTCTACGGCAACTGGATCAATGAAATCTACCAGTCCACGCCCTTCGATCTGAATGCGATTGGCACCTAGCCTTTTCATCCTCTGCCTGCTTCTCGGAGCAGGCTGGGCGGCGACGCTGTGGCGCGCCTCCGCGCGCGAGGCGCTGGCGGAGGCCAACTACCCTCCGCAGGGCCAGTTCGTGACCGTGGGCGGTGTGAGGATGCACGCGGTGGTCGCCGGCGCCGGGCGGGAGGTTGTGCTGATCCACGGCGCGTCCGGCTCGGTCCGCGACTTCAACGCGGGCTTCATGCAGCGCCTGGCCGAGCACTACCGGGTGATCGCGGTGGACCGGCCCGGTTTCGGCTGGTCCGACGCGTCACCTCACGGCCACAGCATCCATGAGGACGCCCGCCTGATCCGGGGCGCCGTGGCGGCGCTCGGCGCGACGCGCCCGATCGTCCTTGGCCACAGCTACGGTGGCGCCGTGGCGCTGGCCTGGGCCGTGGACGCGCCTGAGACGCTTTCCGCGCTGGTGATGCTCTCGGCGCCGTCGCACGCCTGGGACACGCCCCTGGACCGGCTCTATGTCATCACCTCCGCCCCCTATCTGCGCCGCATCGCGGTGCCGCTCATCTCCGCCTGGGTGCCGGATGGTGTTGTGGAGGCGAATGTGCGCGCGGTCTTCGCGCCGCAAGCGATGCCCGAGGGTTATGTCGAAGCTTTCGGCGCGGCGATGTCACTGCGGCGCCAGGTCCTCTACCTCAACGCGCAGGAACGCGCGGGACTGCTGAGCGAGATCAAGGCACTGGTTCCGGCCTATCCCGCGCTCAGGATGCCCATAGAGGCGCTTCACGGCGATGCCGACACAACCGTCGGCCTGCATATCCATGCCGAAAAGCTGATGCGCGACGCCCCGACCGATCATCTTGTCGTCTTGCCGGGCATCGGTCACATGCCGCAGCACGTGGTCCCCGAGGCGGTGATCGAAGCGATCGACCGCGCCGCCGCGCGTACGGGCGGGTGATTGCGGAAGCGGCCCAAATCGCCATACTGACGCGAGCTGCGAGAAGGAGCATGTGATGCCGAAATCGAAGTCCAAGGCGCCCGCCGAGGCCGGCCCGAAAATCCCCTTCGTTGGCGACATCACCAAATTCCTTGAAACCGAGGCGCCGGCCGAGATCCGCAAGCAGATCGAGACTGCCGACAAGGACGATATCCTGTCCGAAAGCTATCCCTATGACGCGGAGATGAAGGGGAAGGACTACGACAGGCATATGGAAAAGCTCCAGGTGGAGCTTGTGAAGATGCTTTATGATCTCCGCGACAAGGGCAAGCGGCTCTGCGTGGTCTTCGAAGGGCGCGATGCCGCCGGCAAGGGTGGCGCCATCGAGCGGATGCGCGAGAACCTGAACCCCCGGAATGCCTATATCGTCGCGCTGCCGAAGCCGTCGGAGCGCGAGGCGACGCAATGGTACTTCCAGCGCTATGTCGACTGGCTGCCCGCCGCCGGGGAAATCGCACTTTTCGACCGCTCCTGGTACAACCGCGGCGTGGTGGAGCATGTCTTCGGCTTCTGCACGCCCGAACAGCGCAAGCTTTTCTTCAAGCAGCTTCCGGGGTTCGAGCAGATGCTGGTCGATGAGGGCATCACCCTCGTCAAGCTTTGGCTGAATGTCGGCCGCGCCGAGCAGCTTCGCCGTTTCCTCGCCCGGGAGGACGATCTTCTGAAGCAGTGGAAGCTGAGCTGGATCGACGTCGAAGGGCTGAAGAAATGGGACGCCTATTCCGAGGCGATCCGCGAGACGCTGGCCAAGACCCATTCCGATTTCGCGCCCTGGACGGTGATCCGCGCCGACGACAAGAAGCGCGCCCGCATCGCGGCGATCCAGACCGTGCTTCATGCGACCGACTATGCCGGCAAGGACGAGAAGGCCATCGGCAAGGCAGATGACAAGATCTGTGGCGGGCCGAAGATCTTAGATGCCTAAACAGGGCTACCACCACGGCAACCTCAGACAGGCGCTGGTCGATGCGACGCTGAAGCTGATCGCGACGCAGGGGCCGCAGGGCTTCACACTCTCCGATGCGGCGAAATCGGCGGGTGTGACGCCCGCGGCGGTCTACCGCCATTTCGCCGGGCGCGAGGATCTGATCGCCGAGGTCGCGCGGCAGGGCTTCGAGATTTTCGCCGACCTCATGGATCATGCCTATAACGGCGGCAAGCCAACCGCGCTTGCGGCCTTCGAGGCGACCGGGCGCGCCTATCTCGCCTTCGCGCGGAAGTTCCCCGGCCATTATCCGGCGATGTTCGAAAGCGGGATTTCGATGAATGCGAACCCCGAGCTGGCGCGCGCGGCCGACCGGGGGCGCGGTGTGCTGCTACGCGCGGCCGAGGAGTTGTCGAAACATATTCCGGTGGCGCGGCGCCCGCCTGCCTCGATGTTCGCGGCTCATATCCTCGCGATGAGCCACGGTGTGGTTGAGCTTTACGCGCGCGGCCAGCCGGGCACCCGCGCGCCCTACTTCGCCCGAAGATCTCCTGGAGTCCGGTATCGGCATCTATCTGCGCGGTCTCGGTTTGGTGCCGCCCGATGCCTGAGGTTTGGAGGCGCGGATTGTGACCGCGACAATTTAGTCCTGCCGGACACCGGAACCGCCCTTGCCGAGCTTGCGCCGCTGCGTCTACGGAGGAACATGACCAGCCTCGACCCCAGCCTGTCCGACGACGATGCGCGCGCCAAGCGCAACGTACTGGTGCTTGTCGCGGCACAGGCGATCCTTGGCTCGCAGATGCCGATGATCTTTGTCGTGGGCGGGTTGGCCGGGCAGATGCTGTCGCCCAATCCCTGCTGGGCGACGTTGCCGATCACCATGATCGTCCTCGGCTCGATGCTGACGGCGACGCCGCTGTCGGCGGTGATGACGCGCTACGGGCGTCGGGTCGGCTTCTGGCTTGGGACAGCCGGCGGAGCGCTCGGCGCGGCGGTGGCGGCCTATGGCCTCCATTCCGGGTCCTTCCTGATCTTCCTCGCAGGCTCTCTCCTGACCGGCATCTACATGTCGGCGCAGGGCTTCTACCGCTTCGCCGCCGGAGACATGGCGACCGACGCGTTCCGGCCCAAGGCGATTTCCTGGGTCATGGCGGGCGGCCTTCTTTCGGCGGTGATCGGCCCAGCACTCGCCACCGGGACGGCGGATGTGCTGCCGATCGCCTTTTACGGCACCTATCTTGCCGTGGTTGTCCTGAACGTCATCGGCGCTTCGCTCTTCCTCTTCCTCGACATTCCGCGCCCGACCCCGCCACTGGCCGGTGAGGCGCCAGGACGGAGCCGGGGAGAATTGTTGCGCGATCCGGTCATTCTGGTCGCGATGATCTGCGCGATGGTGAGCTATGCGCTGATGAACCTCGTGATGACCTCGACCCCGCTCGCCGTCGTCGGCTGCGGCTTCGACAAGGCCGATGCGGGCCATGTGGTGACGGCCCATGTGCTGGCGATGTATATCCCGTCATTCTTCACCGGCCACCTCATTGCGCGGTTCGGTGCGCACAAGATCGTCGGGATCGGTCTTTTCATCCTGGCGGCGGCCGGGGCGGTGGCGCTGTCGGGCGTTGAGCTCGAGCAGTTCTTCATCGCACTGGTGCTGCTTGGCATCGGCTGGAACTTCGGCTTCATCGGCGCGACGACGCTTCTCTCCTCCGCGCATGAGCCGCATGAGCGGGGCCGCATCCAGGGCGTCAACGACCTCGTCGTCTTCGGCGGGGTGACGGTGGCCTCGCTCTCTTCGGGTGGGTTGATGAACTGCTCGGGGACCAGCGTCATCGCCGGCTGGCAGGCGGTGAATATCGCGATGTTGCCGTTCCTGGTGCTGGCAGGCGGGGCGTTGATCTGGCTTGTCATGCGGCCGCGCGATATCTGAGCGTGGTTGGGGGCGCTGCCCCCGACGCCGCTGGCGCGGCCTCTCCCCCGGAGTATTTTTGAACAGAAGAAGGGCTTAGAACCCGCTGGCGAGTGCGCGCCAGAGGAGGCTTCCGCGCCTGCGGAAATCGGAAAGGCCAAGGCTGCCATCGGCGATGCGGCGCGGGTCGGCCTCGGCTTGCGCAAGCAGCGCGGCGGCGGCGGCGCCCGGCCAGAGCGCGGGGCGCGCGGATTTCGGGATCAGGCGGGCAGCGGCACGGGCACGCTTGATGCGGTCTTGCGCTTCGCGGGCGAGCGCGCTGAGCGCCTCGGCCCTCCCGTCGACGAAGGGGATGCGGCCGCGCGCTTCGAGTTCCGGCGCGGCGCGGAGCCATTGGGCCAGGCCCGCGCCCCAGGCGAAGTCGCGGATCGCGGGTTCGGCGGTGTCCGGCGCGCCGAGGCTGCGGGCGGCGGCCCACATGAGGTTGCCGGAGGTCGCGTCGAGATAGGCGTCGAAGGCCGCGCGGTCCTCGAAGGGATCAGACCAGCAATCCCAGCGCCGCGCCTCGGCCAGCGCTTGCAGGAGCCGGGCGATGTCGCGGTCGGCGGCAAGGAGCGGCGCGAGCGTTTCCGTCACCGGATGGCCGCGCCTTTCCGACCCATCGGCCAGTTCGACGATCGTGTCGATCCACCATTGCAGCCGCATCTCGGCGACCACCGGCTCGGCCGACGCCCAGGGCGCGCGGGCAATCTCGAGGTTCACCGCGTAGAGCGGCCAGAGCCGGGCGCGCGCCGCCGGAGGCGCCGCCATCGTCGCAGCGAAGCGCTCCGGGTCGCCCTTCTCCACCAGTTCCGCGCAGGCGGCGAGAGTCATGCCGCCTTCGCCCCGTCGCGGACCAGCTTCCAGGTGATCGCGTCCAGAAGCGCCTCGAAGGAGGCATCCACGATGTTTGGGCTGACGCCGACGGTGGACCAGCGGTGGCCCGCACTGTCCTCGCTGTCGATGATGACGCGGGTCACGGCCTCGGTCCCGCCTTGCGTGATCCTGACCTTGAAATCGACGAGCTTCATGTCGTCGATGCAGGCCTGATAGGGGCCGAGATCCTTGGCCAGCGCCTTGGAGAGCGCGTTCACCGGGCCACGGTCGCTGCCGGTCTCGTCCATGCTCTCGCTCACCGACAGCATCTTCGCGCCGCCGATCTTCACCACGACGACGGCCTCGGAGAGCGTGATCATCTGGTTGTACTTGTTCTTCCGCCGCTCAACCGTCACCCGGTAGCGCTTGACCTCGAAGAAATCGGGCAAAAGCCCGAGTTCCCGCCGCGCCAGAAGCTCGAACGAGGCCTGCGCGCCGTCATAGGCATAGCCCTGATCCTCGCGCGCCTTGATCTCATCGAGGATGCGGGGAAGTGCGGGGGATTTCGGATCGGCCTCGATCCCGGCGGCTTTGAGGCGGGCGCGCAGGTTCGACTGACCGGCCTGATTGGACATCGGGATGACGCGATCATTGCCGACGAGCGTCGGGTCGACATGTTCGTAGGTCGAAGGGTCCTTGAGGATCGCGCTCGCATGCAGCCCCGCCTTGTGGGCGAAGGCAGAGGCGCCGACGTAAGGCGCGCTTCGCAGCGGCACGCGGTTCAGGATGTCGTCGAGGAGGCGACTGGCCTTCGTCAGACCTTTCAGCGCGCCCTTTGTGACGCCGGTTTCGAACCGGCTCGCGAAGGGTTCCTTGAGGAGAAGCGTCGGGATCAGCGTGACCAGGTTCGCGTTGCCGCAGCGTTCACCGAGGCCGTTGAGCGTGCCCTGGATCTGCCGTGCGCCCGCCGTCACGGCCGCGAGCGACGCCGCCACCGCGACGCCCGCATCGTCATGGCAATGGATGCCGAGACGTTCGCCGGGGATGCCGGCCTCGATCGCCGCCTTCACGCCCGCCTGGATGGCTGGCGGCAGGGTTCCGCCGTTGGTGTCGCACAGCACGACCCAGCGCGCACCGGCCTCGTATGCGGCCAGCGCACAGGCCAGCGCATAGTCGGGGTTGGCGGCAAATCCGTCGAAGAAATGCTCGGCGTCGAACAGGGCCTCGCGCCCGAGGGCCATGATATGCGCGACCGAGGCGCGGATGTTCTCGAGGTTCTCCTCGAGGCTCACGCCGAGCGCGGTCGTCACATGATAGTCGTGGGTCTTGCCGACGAGGCAGACGGCTTCGGTGCCGGCGTTGACCACCGCCGCGAGGACGTCGTCATTCGCCGCCGACCGCCCTGCCCGCTTGGTCATGCCGAAGGCGGTGAGCGTAGCCTTGGTCTTTGGCCGGGCGGCGAAGAAATCGCTGTCGGTCGGGTTCGCGCCGGGCCAGCCGCCCTCGATATAGTCGAGGCCGAGCGCGTCGAGGGCGGTGGCGATCTGGACCTTGTCGGCGACGGAGAACTGGACGCCCTGCGTCTGCTGCCCGTCGCGGAGGGTGGTGTCGTAGAGGCAGAGGCGTTCTTTCGTCACGAGAACCGCCCTCCCGCTACGTTACCGCCCGGTTCGCCTGCGAACCGGGCAGCGCCCGACCCGCCCCCCCGGGGCGGGCGCTTCTCGCCCACCCCGACGTGCCGGGCGCTGCCCTCTGTTGGGTGCTGTGCGGTCTGGAGGCTCATTTCAGGGCCTCCAGTTTGGCGGGGTCGAAGTCAGGACCACGCACCAATTCCAGTCCCACCTTCGACATGCGCACCTCGACCCCGGCTGCCAGCAGGGCTAATTTCAGTGCGTCGACGGACGAGAAATCCTTTGTCGCCTTTGCCTGTTGGCGCAACATGCCAAGTTTATCGCCCAACGCATCTAGTAGATCAAAATAGGCTTCCGCCTCAGCCCCGTGAGTTCTCAAGCTGCGACCAGAAACATAGTCATTTTCGATTGACTGAAACTCGAACGCGAAAAAAGTCTTCTTCAAACTTTCGATCTCAAATCCCAGCAATTGAAGTGCTCCAACAAGCTCGAATTCCTGCATTTTCTTAAGGTACTTACTGATGAGCGTCAGAGCGAGCGAGGTGTTCAAGTCGTTGGCAATGGCGTCAACGAACTCCTGCGGGGGTCTGGCGTTCCGCAGGTCAACCCAGGGTTTCGAAAGCGGATCACTCCCCAAGAACGCCGCAATCTTCCTTAGCGTTTTTTCCGCCTCTCCCTGCTTCTTCTCCGTCCAATCCATGGGCTTGGAATAATGCGTGGACAGGAACACAAACCGGATCACCTCACCCGGCACGCCCTTGTCCAGCAAGTCCCGCACGGTGAAGAAGTTGCCCAAGGACTTGGACATCTTCTTGCCCTCGACCTGCAACATCTCGTTGTGCATCCAGACCTTCGCGAAACCGCCCTCCGGGTGCGCGCACATGGACTGGGCGATCTCGTTCTCATGGTGCGGGAACTGGAGGTCGATACCGCCGCCGTGGATGTCGAAGCTTTCGCCCAGAAGCTCATGGCTCATGGCGGAGCATTCGATGTGCCAGCCCGGTCGCCCCCGGCCCCACGGGCTCTGCCAGCCGGGCAGATCTTCCGACGAGGGTTTCCAGAGGACGAAATCCATCGGGTCTTCCTTGAAGGGCGCGACCTCGACCCGCGCGCCCGCGATCATGTCGTCGATGGAACGGCCCGAAAGCTTGCCATAGCCTTCGTAGGACCGCACGCGGAAGAGGACGTGGCCCTCCTTCTCATAGGCGTGGCCCTTGGCGATGAGGTCGGCGATCATCGCGATCATCTGGCCGATATATTCGGTCGCGCGCGGCTCATGCGTCGGATCGAGATTGCCGAGTGCGGCCATATCGGCGTGATACCAGCCGATCGTCTCGTCGGTCCGCTCGCGGATCAGCTCCTCCAACGTGCGCGGATCGCCCGCATCCTTCCGGCGCTGGGCCTCGGCGTTGATCTTGTCGTCGACGTCGGTGAAGTTGCGGACATAGGTGACGTGATCCGGCCCATAGACATGGCGCAGAAGCCGGAAGAGCACGTCGAAGACGATGACGGGGCGGGCATTGCCGAGATGGGCGCGGTCATAGACCGTGGGGCCGCAGACATACATCCGCACGTCCTCAGGGTCGATCGGGGTGAAGTCCTCCTTCGCCCGCGTCCTGGTGTTGTAAAGCCTGATCCTGGTCATGCCTTCCCCTCGCGCACGCGTCCCGGCGGCGGGCTTACCAGTCTCTTTGTTCGATGAAAACAGATGAGCGGCCCGCCTGAGAAACTCAGCCGGTAATGCAGCAAATGATGATGCCGTTGCTCTTCATGGCGCCGTTGATAACGCCGAACCGCGCCCGGTGCAAAGCCTTTCGCTTCGCACCCGTTGCTGGCATCATCGGCCCATGATCCGCGACATGACCCGTGCCATCTGCGAGACCCTGCCCGGCGCCGAAGTCTCCGACCCCTGGGGCGGCGGCCATGATGCCTGGAAGGTCGGCGGCAAGATGTTCGCCTGTATCGGCGCGGTCAGGCCGGGGCTGAACGTCAAGACCGACAGCATCGAGACGGCGGAAATGCTGATCGCGGCGGGCGTCGCCGAGCGGGCGAAGTATTTTCACCGCTCCTGGGTCTATCTGCCCGAAGGGACAGAGGCGGCGGAACTCCGCCACCGTCTGCTGCGATCCTATGACATCATCCGCGCAGCGCTGCCGAAGAAGGTGCAGGCCGCCCTGCCCCCGCGCGCCGACGCGCCTTAGCCGCCGATCCCCGAGAAGGTCTCCCGCGCGTCCGGGCCGAGGCTGAGAAGCCCGCGGATCGTCTGCGCGACATGGACGATGATCTGGCTTTTCTGGCTTTGACCGGCGATCCGCGCGCGCACCATCTGGTCACCCACCATTGCGGGAAATGACGCCTCGACAAACTCGGGCCCGAAGATCACGGCCTTGGTCCGGGCATCGCGGATCTGCAAGTCAAACTCGATATTGTGGACACCGCCGGGCGCCCTGGTCTCTGCGAGGAAGGTCATCGCGTGGAAGCGCTTCATGGTCACGTCGATGATGACCGGGCGCGATCCATTAAGGCCGCGCGCGCCTGCCGTAATCGCGTCGCGCATGATCTTTTCGACCTGCTGGTAGCGATTTCCGGCCGGGTCCTCGCGCCAGACGATGTCGGCATCGGGGATGAAGGTTTCGGCTTCCGACACCCTGAGGGAGCGCGGCGCCGTCACGTTGACCGAAGACAGCCGCCAGTTTGCGGATTGCGCGGCGGGCACCGCTTCGGGGTAGGAGGTGCGAAACGTGCCGGTGCAGCCTGCCACGACGATCAGCGCCAGTGCCGCGCATAGCCTCACAAACCCGGTCGAAAATCGCATCGCTCACTCCACTTGCTTCAGGCCGTCGAATCGACTGACTGCGGCAAATCTACCGCATCACTATGTGGCAAAAAGGGATTAAGAACGCGCCAAACTCAAGAAATCATCCCGGAGCACCCCACATTTTGGTGCAGGTGATGCAATCTCCACCCGATTTCGCCTGAAAGAGGGTATCGCGCCTCGGCCTTCACGCATGGCGATACCGGCCGCGAATGCCACGACCTCACCGGCGTGATTTGACGCGGCCATGCGGGGCGGTCACACTCCGGCGAAAGACCTGATGCTGGGAGTGTCAAATGCTGCGCCGTGTCGCGCTTGTTCTGAGTTTTCTGTGGTTTCCCTTCACCGCTCATGCCGAGCCCTATCCCCACCCCTCCAATTCCTATGTCACCGACATCGCCGGCGTCATCTCTGCCGAGGCCGAAGTGCGGCTCCGCAGCATGCTCAGGACCCTGCGCGCCGATACCGGGGTCGAGGCCACCGTTGTGACCATTCCGACGCGGAGCGCCTATGATCCGCCGTCTACATCGCTCGAAGGCTTCGCGACCGGGCTGTTCAACGATTGGGGCATCGGCAACGCGGAGCGTAACGACGGCATCATGTTGCTGGTCATCCCTGACGATCACGAAACGCGGCTGGAACTCGGGTCGGGCTACGACCAGGGCTATGATGTGCTTGCGCAGGATATCGTGAGCCGCTGGCTCGTCCCGGCCTTTCGTGCGGGCGACTATTCGGACGCGATCGAGACCGGGATGCAGGCGGTGGCCGACCGGATCGCGCGCCGCCACGCGGCGCGGCTGGCGCCCGAGGCCTTGCCAGCGCGTCCGGGCGAAACCTTCGAGCATCTCGGGAGCTGGATCATCGGCCTTGTCTTCGCCGGTATCGCCGTGTTCGCGGTCTTCGGACGCCGGATCGGGGATCTTGCGGTCGGGCTGAAGCGCTGCCCCGACTGTGGTCGCCGTGGCCTGTCGCGCAGCCGATCGACCCTTGTGCATGCCGGGCCGGGCGTGCCGGGCGCCGCGCGGATCGTCACGGCCTGCCGGCATTGCGATCACCGCGAGGAGCGCGAGGAACGGATCGGCGGGCCGAAGCGTTCCAGCAACGATGGCGGCGGCGGCTTCGGCGGTGGCAAATCCTCGGGCGGTGGCGCGAGCGGGCGCTGGTGATGCGGCACGCTCAGAGCGGCCATTCCGTGAAGTAGACGGTGGCGCGCATCGCCTCGGGAAAACCCTCCGGCAGGCCATCGAGATCGGCAAGCAGGACAGCGCCCTTGGGGCGCGCCCGGACATGCGCCGGTTCCGGACCGACCGAAAACGAAGGGCCGCCCGGTGCGGGCGGCCCAACTGGCTTAGCGTTAAAAGCCGCGAAGGCTCAGAACCGGAAACCGACGTTGACCGAGGCGGTCGTGGCGTCCGCATCGACGCCGAGATTGTCGAAGTTGTCGAACTGGTTCTTCACCACCTCGCCGCCGACGGTCCATTTGTCGTTGATCGCATATTCCGCGCCGATCCCGGCGAACCAGCCGTTGTCGGAATGGCTCGCGCCACCGACAGTCGCCTTGGCATGCGCGCCACCGGCGGTCACATAGACCAGTGTCTTGCCAAGATCGGCACCTGCGCGAAGCTTAAGCCGCGCGATGGAATCGAGGTTGTCGCCGCCACCAAGGTTGATATCGGTCTTGTCCCAGTCGACCCCGGCACCGGCAACCCATTTGCCGAAGTCCCAGTCGTAACCGGCGCGAAGACCGTAGGTTCCGTTATTGCCGCTGGTCGCGCCGACCGATCCGTCGGCATAGCCCAACTGGGCGCCGACATAGCCGCCGGTCCAGTCCTGCGACGGCGCCGCATAGGTGACCGGGGCCGCGGGAGCGGGTTCAATCATCGGCTGGCTCAGACCACCGGCAAACGCCGGCGCGGTCAGCAAGGCTCCAAAGGACGCGCCAACCAGCGCTTTGATCGGGGTTTTCATATCAGTCTCCATTTCTGCTCATCGTTCCTGCGCGCGACCGTTGGTCCAGCCTCCCGCCACCGGATGCGCGCGCTGGAGTAGAGCTAACGCCGTCAGCGGCGCTTCCAAGGGGGTCACACGCGGCTGTGACGCCCGATCATGCGTTCGTGTGCTGACCCGGCAAGGACTGGCGCATGTGCGACCGCCAACTCGGCTGGTTTCCCCGCGCGCGTTCACAACTCCGTGCATCCGGCGACGAAATCACCGGCTGAAAACGTTAATGAAGTTCGTGGTTTGCGCCGCCGGGATTCGCGCCCTCAGCGCCCCTTCCAGACGGGGTCGCGCTTTTCGGCAAAGGCGCGCGCGCCCTCGAGTTGATCGTCCGAGGAATAGAGACGGTCCACCGTCGGCATCTGCCGCTTGGTGACGCGGTTGAGCGCATCCTGAAAACGCATATCCTCCGCCTCGCGCACAACTTCCTTGATCGCGGCATAGACGAGCGGCGGACCGCTTTCGAGAAGCCGGGCGAGGTCCCAGGCCTTGGGCAGGAGGTCCGCTTGCGTCGTGATCTCCTTGATGAGGCCCCAGCGCAGCGCCTCATCGGCGTCGAACCACCGGCCGGTGAGCAGCAGGTCCATCGCGACGTGGTAGGGAATGCGCTTGGGCAGCTTGATCGAGGCGGCATCGGCAACCGTGCCCGAGCGGATTTCCGGCAAGGCGAAGGTGGCGCTTTCGGTGGCAAGGATCAGGTCGCAGGACAGCGCGAGTTCAAGGCCGCCGCCGCAGCAGATCCCGTTGACCGCGCAGATGACGGGTTTGTTGAGGTTCGGCAGTTCCTGAAGACCACCAAAACCGCCGACCCCGTAATCACCATCGACCGCGTCGCCATCGGCGGCGGCCTTCAGATCCCAGCCGGGGCAGAAGAATTTCTCGCCCTCTGCCCGCAGGATGCAGACCCGCAAACTGTCGTCGTCGCGGAAATCGCGGAAGGTCAGGCCCATGATCCGGCTGGTCGCAAGGTCGATCGCATTGGCCTTGGGCCGGTCGAGCGTGACCTCGACTATGCCGCCCTCGCGCCTGGTCCGGATCGGTCCCTCCGTCTGCATCTGCATCGTCGCCATCACAAAGCCTCCCGTATTAGTGCATCGACCGCCACCGCGCCGGTTTCCCGCACGAGGATCGGATTGATCTCAATCTCTTCCAGTTCCGGCCGGTCATGCATCACCTGCCCTAGCCGCACCGCGATATCGGCCACTGCCGCCACATCCGCCCTGGGGCGGCCCCGGTAGCCATCGAGCAGCGGCCAGAGCTTCAACTGACCGAGTGCGGCAAGGATCTCTTCCGTTCCGACCGGCAGGATCAGGGTCACCGTATCGGCCAGAAGCTCTGCCGTCACGCCCGCCCATACCGAGGGTCAGGGTCACGCCATAGACCGGATCGCGGCGCAGGCCGAGAAGGATCTCGGCAACCGTCCCGGTCACCATTTCCTCGACGAGATAGCCGGTCGCGCCCGGCATCTCGCTTCTGTCCGTCAAGCGTTTGCAGGCCGAGCCGCACCGCCCCCGCTTCGGTCTTGTGGGCAAAACCAAGGCCCTTGAGCGCAGGGGCGGCGTCAGCCCCGCCGCTTTCGCGCGGACCTCCGTCCAGAGTCCGCCCCGACACGCCGCGCGGAATTGGCACCCCGGCGGTATCGAGAACCGCCTTGCCCGTCGGCCTCGTCCAGAATCCGCGTCTCGCGCGGCGGCAAAGCGCCGGCAGGCCGCCACCCCGCCCGTGCCCGGCCCGGTCTGCGCGGCCTTGAGGGCACCGAGCGCGGTCTCCAGCCCCATCAGCGGTGCCACGCCCTGATCCATCATCGCGATGGCGCGGTCCTCGTCGAAATTCTCCGGCAGCGAGGCGACGGGGAAAGCCGGCTTGCCCGTGGTCCGCGCCGCCGCGACGATGGCGTCGAGCGCGGGCTGGAACGACGACGGATCGCAGCGGTCCGGGCGCGGCGGGTCGATGACGTAGATGCCGGCGTCGTAGCCTGTCGAGCATGGTGGTGAAGACATCGGTGGTGCGCGGCCCGTCGCCCCAGATGAAGGTGTGGTAATCGAGCGGGTTGGCGATGGTGACGATAGGCCCGAGGATCTCGCCGAGCCGCTGCGCGCTGTGCATCGGACGGCGGCGGGAAATCGATGCCGAAGGGCTGTGCGAGGTCGGAGACCAGCCCCGCCTCGCCGCCCGAACAGGAAAGTGAACAAAGCCGGGGGCCGATCCTGCGGGCCGTGAACGTGGAATATCTTCAGCGTTTCAAGAAGTTCCGACAGGGTGTTCACCTCGGCCACGCCCGGCCTGCCGCAGAAAGGCCGAAGATGCCGCGCCGCCCCCCGCGAGCGCGGCGGTATGCGACGCGGCGGCCGTGCGGGAGGCTTCGGTCTTGCCGGACTTGATGCAGACGATGCCCTTGCCCGCCGCCCGCGCGGTCTCGGCCAGTGTCCGCGAAGGCGGGGGCATCGTCGATGCCTTCGACATACATGCCGATGGCCGTCACCCGCGTCGTCCGCCAGCAGTGCGCCCGCCAGCTCCGCCAGCCCGATCTGCGCGGCATTGCCGAGACAGGCGACATAGGCCATCGGCAGCGCCGCGGGCCTGCATCGTGAGGTTGATGACAATGTTCGAGGACTGGGAAAGAAGCGCCACGCCCTTTTCGACCCGTCGCCCGCCATGCTGGTCGGGCCAGAGGAGCGCACCATCGAGATAGTTGATGACACCGTAACAGTTCGGCCCAAGGATCGGCATTTCGACCCGCAGCGGCAACAAGCCGGTCCTGCAATTCCGGCTCCCCCGCCTCGGTCCATCCGCTTGCGAAACAGATCGCCCCGCCGGCGCCCATAGCCGAAAGTTCCGACACCACATCGACCGTGGCATGGCGGTTGACGCCGATGAAGGTGGCGTCGGGCGGTCCCGGGCAGGTCGGCGAGCGACGGCGAAGGCGGGCAGGCCGCCGATCGCGGGTTTCGACGGATGGACCGGCCAGACCGGCCCGTCAAACCCCATCTTGCGGCACTGCGCGATGACGTTTTCGGCCCAGACCGAACCCATCACGGCGATGGAGCGAGGGCGCAGAAGGCGGCGAGAGATCGCGGCTCATGACCGGGCCTCCGTGCCGGTGGACACGGCCCGGGGCGCTGCCCCCGGACCCCCGAGGTATTTGCGAACAGAAGAAGGGGAAGTCAGCACCCTGCCCCGAAGCGAGGAAGCAGGGCGCCTTCTCCTGTTGCGGTCATCGGCGCTCCCGCCTGTACCGCGCTGTCCATCGTGGCGCGCACAAGGTTAAGAAACCGTTACTTCTTCTGTTCATAAATACCTCCGCCGGAGGCCCCGCTGTCTCATGCGCCGAGCGGCCGCAGCAGCTCGCGGCTGATGATGTGGCGCTGGATCTCGCTCGTGCCTTCCCAGATCCGCTCCACCCGCGCGTCGCGCCAGATGCGTTCCAGCGGCAGTTCGTCCATCAGGCCCATGCCGCCGTGGATCTGGATCGCCTCGTCGGCGATGAAGGCCAGAACCTCGGTCGCCTTGAGCTTGGCCATGGACATGTCGGCCTCGGTCACGCGTGCCCTGGTCGTATTTCCAACGCGGCCTCGCGGGTGAGCAGTTCGGCGGCTTTAAGTTCCATCGCCATGTCCGCGAGCTTGAAGGATATTCCCTGAAACTTGCCGATCTTCTGGCCGAACTGCTCGCGCTCCGCGGCGTAGGACAACGCATGCGCCAGCGCGCGTTCGGCGCGGCCGAGGCAGGTCGATGCGACTTGGAGCCGGGTGGCGCCGAGCCATTGGTTCGCGACCTCGAAGCCCTTGTGGACCTCGCCCAGCACCTGCCGCTTGTTCAGCCGGCAATCGTCGAATTCGAGGACGGCGTTGGTGTAGCCGCGATGGCTGACGTTGCGGTAGCCGTCGCGGACGGTGTAGCCCTTGGTGCCCTTGTCGACGAAGAAGGCGGTGATCTTCTTCTTCCGGCCGCGCGGCGTCTCCTCCTCGCCCGTTGCCATGAAAACGATCGTGAAATCAGCAAGATCGGCGTGGGAGATGAAGTGCTTGGTGCCGTTCAGGACGAAGTCGTCGCCGTCTTCACGCGCGGAGGCCTTCATGCCGCGCAGGTCCGATCCGGCGCCCGGTTCGGTCATGGCGAGGCAGTCCCATTTCTCGCCCCGGACGCAGGGGTAGAGGTATTGCTCCCGCTGCTCCTTGTTGCCCGCAAGAAGGATGTTCGAGGGCCGCGCGACGCAGGTCCAGTGCAGAGCGTAGTTCGCCTTGCCCAGTTCCTTCTCGTAGAGCAGCCAGGTCAGCGTATCGAGGCCCGCGCCGCCCACCTCCTCGGGCAGGTTGGCGGCATAAAGACCGGCCTCCATCGCCTTGGCCTGCAACTCTTTTATCAAATCCATGCGCAGATGGCCGGAGCGTTCGACCTCGGCCTCATGCGGGTAAAGCTCGTTCTCGACAAAGGCGCGCGTCGTCTCGACGATCATCTTCTGTTCTTCGGTCAGTCCGAAATCCATGACTTACCCCCTCCGCTGGCCGACGTGGCGCCCGGTGCTGTCGGGGCGCGGCAGGGCCTTGTGGGCTTCCGCGATGGGCATCAGCCTGGCCAACACCTCCTTCGATGCAGGGCAGGTCTTGCCGGCCTTCATGTCGACGTGGAGGAGCATCTGTTCGATGGTCGCCACCGCCTCATCGCCCCTGAGGATACGAGTGAAGATGTGGAGCCGCTTGTCGTCGGCGTGAAGCACCTGGAGCGTGCCGGTCAGGCGGTCGCCGAGCTTGGCTTCGCCGAGATGCATGATGTGGGACTCGGCGGTGTAGTAGGAATGGCCGCCCTTCACATAGTCCATATCGGCGCCGATGAGCCTCAGAAAATTGTCGCAGGTCTCTGATCCGGCGAACAAATACCGGCTTTCGGTCATGTGGCCGTTATAGTCGATCCAGCCCGGCAGGACCTGCATCTGCGCCATGACCATCGGTTCGGTTTTCGGCGGTGTCGGAAGCTGCGCCGCGAGGCGTTTGTCGTGATCCTTGAGTACGCGCCCCGCGCCCCAGTCGCGGTCCTTGAGGACGCGGAGGAAGCCGATGAGGTTGCTGTCGCGGATGCGCTCAAGCTCGCGGATGCTGTAGGCCTTGTTCTGATCGTCCGACTGGCCGACGATCAGGTCAACGAGGTCATCGTTGAAGTCGGGGACATCCGTTAGCCGGCTCCAGGGCCAGGTCAGGCAGGGACCGAACTGATTCATGAAGTGGCGCATCCCGGCTTCGCCGCCGGCGATCCGGTAGCCCTGGAAGAGTCCCATCTGCGCCCAGCGCAAACCGAAACCCATTCGGATCGACTCGTCGATCTCGTCGATGGTCGCCACCCCGTCCTTGACCAGCCAGAGCGCCTCGCGCCAGACCGATTCGAGAAAACGGTCGGCGATGTGGGCGTCAATTTCCTTGCGGATATGGAGCGGGTACATCCCCAATTCCCGCAGAATTTCTTTAACGTTTTCAATCATCTCATGGTCACATGCCGAAGATGGTACAACCTCGACCAGCGGGATGAGATAGACTGGCACGAAGGGGTGGGACACAAAGATCGTCGCCGGCTCGGCGGACCCTTGCTGCAACTCCGACGGACGGAATCCTGAAGTCGATGAGCCGATAGGCACGCCTTTGCTTGCCGTCTGGATCTCGGCCAGAACGCGTAGCTTCAACTTGAGATTCTCGGACACGGATTCCTGAATGTATTCAGCACCTTCAACGGCTTTCGCGATGCTTTTCGCAAAGCTCAGCCGACCCTCCGGGGGCAAAGGCACATCCGACAAGGCGGGCAGGCTCGCGCGGGCATTGGCGAGGACCTCGCCGATCTTGCGCTCCGCCTCCGGGTCGGGGTCGAAGACGGCCACGTCCCAGCCGTTCAGGAGGAACCGCGCGGCCCAGCCGCCGCCGATGACGCCCCCGCCGATGATTGCCGCCTTGCGCGCCATGTCGTCTTCCCTTCCGTCCCGGCCCCTGTTTCGGGGTGTATGCGTTTCGTCGTTTCCGCGTGGTTTTCGCGTAGTTGGTTCGTAGCTACGGGCGCTGACACGCCCTCTACCCGTCGCGGAGCATCTTCCGCACCTTTTCCGCGACCGCCCGCCCGAGGGCGGCATGGGTGGCCTCGTTCAGATGCACCCCGTCGCGCGGATCGACGGCGATGATCTCTCCGGCATCGAGGAAGCTCACCCCGCACTCCGCCGCCATCGTCTTCATGTGCCCGGCGACGGTCTTGCCGCGTTCCTCGGCGCCCTGGAACATCTCGGCGAGGCAGCCGCGTTCGAGGGGCGGCGGCGGGCAGATCCAGAGGATGCGTTTGACGTAAGGGGAGCCCCGCATCACCTCGACCAGCCGCTTCGCGCCGCCGGCGATGTCGAAGCCGGTGAGGCTGAAACGCTGCTTGTGGTCGTTGGTGCCGAGCATCAGGACGGCAGACGTCGATGGGCCGGTGGCTTTCGATGATCGCGGGCAGGATGGTGAGGCCGTTGCGATGCGCGCCCTCGATCGGATCGTCATGGACCGTCGTGCGGCCGGGATGGCCCTCGGCGATGACGGTGATCCCCTGCCCCAGCGCCGCCGCCAGAACACCCGGCCAGCGGGTCGCGGCGTCAAAGCGGCGATCCTCGCCCAGGGCGGCCATCGGTGGGGTGCCGAAGGTGTTGCTGTCGCCGTAGAGGAGGACGGTGGGCATGGGTCAGCGCGCCTTCGGCGCCCGCTTGGTCAGCCCGAGCTTCGCCCGCACCTCCTCCGGCCCGATCACCCGCGCGCCCATGTTCTCGATGATGCTCACGGCGCGTTCGACGAGTTGGGCGTTGGTGGCCAGCTGGCCCTTGCCGAGCCAGAGGTTGTCCTCAAGCCCCACCCGCACGTTGCCGCCGGCGAGGACCGCCGCCGCCACATAGGCCATCTGGTCGCGGCCGAGCGAGAAGGCCGACCAGTTCCAGTCCGGGGGCACGTTATTGACCATCGCCATGAAGGTGTTGAGGTCGTTCGGCGCGCCCCAGGGGACGCCCATGCAAAGCTGCACCAGCGCGGGGGATTTCAGCACGCCTTCCTTCACCAGCTCCTTCGCGAACCAGAGATGGCCGGTGTCGAAGGCCTCGATCTCGGCCAGCACACCGAGTTCCGTCATCATCGCGCCCATCGCGCGGAGCATGCCGGGGGTGTTGGTCATCACATAGTCGGCCTCGGCGAAGTTCATCGTGCCGCAATCGAGGGTGCAGATCTCGGGCAGGCATTCTGCGACGTGTTTGACGCGTTCGGAGGCGCCGACCATGTCGGTGCCCTTTTCCAGCAAGGGCAGCGGGCGCTCGGTCGGGCCGAAGATCATGTCGCCGCCCATGCCGGCGGTGAGGTTGAGGACCACGTCGACCTCGGATTCGCGAATGCGGTCGGTGACTTCGCGGTAGTATTTCGGATCGCGGGAGGGCTTGCCGGTTTCGGGGTCGCGGACGTGGCAATGGACGATGGCGGCCCCGGCGCGGGCGGCGTCGATGGCGGAATTCGGCGATCTGCGCAGGCGAGCGCGGGACATGCGGGCTGCGGTCCTGGGTGCCGCCGGAGCCGGTCACGGCGCAGGTGATGAAGACCTCGCGATTCATGGAAAGCGGCATCGATTCCTCCCTTTGCTGGTGGGGAGTATAGCCGGGGCGCGGCATTTCACTTCACCGAATACGAAACGGGATTATCAAAAAGCGAAGCGCGGCAAAGTTCTCTGTCATCGGCGCAGACAGGGGAGTGTTTTCAAACCGTGAACAATCCCGGATGCCGCGGCTATTTGACGCTAAGGTGCCCTGGGGGTCGCTTAGCCCGCTGAATTCACAAGGCTTTGCATTCTTCTTCGGGTAGAGTTTTCCTGACTCGAACTCGGGCCGCCCGTTTCGGGAGTTTGGTGTTGCCCCATAAGGACAGCCGGATTTTGAAATCATGAAAAAAATTACCGTCGTTTCGCCCTGCTACAACGAAGAAGACAATGTCGAGACCTGTTACGAGACGGTCAAGGCGATCTTTGACCGCGATCTGCCGGGCTATGAGCGCGAGCATATCTTCGTCGACAACGCCTCCTCCGACCGCACGGTGGAGATCCTGCGCGGGATCGCCGCGAAGGACCCGTCGGTCAAGGTCGTGGTGAACGCGCGCAATTTCGGCGTCTACAAGTCGACCTTCAACGGGCTCCGGCATTCCACCGGGGATGCCACGCTTTGCATGCTGCCGGTCGATCTTCAGGACCCGCCGGAGCATCTGCCGGAATTCGTGAAGCTTTGGGAAAGCGGCTATGACGTGGTCGCCGGCGCGCGGTCGACGCGCGAGGAAGGCTTTGTGCTGCGGACCGCGCGCAAGACCTTTTACCGCATCGTGAACTGGCTTTCGGATTTCGAGCTGTCGCCGGATGTGGGAGAGTTCCAGCTGGTCGACCGCAAGGTGCTGGACGCGGTTCTGAGCCACAATGACCATTACCCCTATATCCGCGGCATCATCGCCTCGGTCGGGTTCAAGAAGGTCATCATCCCCTATACCTGGAAGGCGCGGAAGCGCGGGGTCAGCAAGCACAACCTGATGATGCTGATCGACCAGGCGCTGAACGCGATCTTCGCCTTCACCAAGGCGCCGATGCGGTTTTGCACCTTCGTCGGCTTCGGCATCGCGGTCTTTTCGATCCTGTTTTCGATCTTCTCGGTCATCGGCTGGTTCCTTGGGATCGGTGATGCGCCGCGCGGGACGACGACGATCATCGTGGCGCTGTTCTTCCTGTCGGGGATACAGCTTTTGTTCATCGGGATGCTCGGGGAATATATCACGTCCATCCACAATCAGGTTCGTGGTGGGCCAATGGTGATTGAAAAGGAAACAATAAATATTGCGGATGGTCGGGGCGTAGACCTCGGTGGCAACACCGGCCGCGTCACAACTCTGACTCCGCGCAAGGCATGATGGCAAAACCCTCGCCGGTACTTCGACTGGGCGCGGCCCTTGCGATGCTTGCGGCGCCTCTGGTGCTGCTGGTGGGGCTCTACCTTCATCAGATCGCCCCCGGCCGCTATGAGGCGGTGGGCCTCCGCCCGGTGGACCAGTGGGCGGCGAGCGCCCTGGCCGTCGCGCTCTATGTCTTCGGCTATTCGGTCCGTCGCGGGGCGGCGATGTTCGGTGTGCTGGCCTTCGTCTTCATCATGGGCGGCGGCGCGCAGCTTTACCTGACCGAACCCATGTGGTTCCCCAACCTCAGGATGCGGCCGTCGGACCTCGGCGAATGGGCGATGGCGGGCTTCCTCGCGCTTGAGGTGGTGGTGGCGCTGGCGGTCCTTATCCGGTTGAAGCCGGGCGGGCTCATCGCGGCGGCGGCGGCGCGGCTGGGGATCGGGCGGATCCTGATCTTTCTGGCGCTGACCACGGCCTTTGCGGTGCCGATCCTTGGCTCTCTCGATCACGGCACCCTGCCGTCCTATCTCATGCATGTCGTGGTGGGGGGCGGGCTTCTGGCGCTGCATCTCCTCGTCCTTGTCGAGATGACGCTGGTGAAAAGCCCGATGTCGGGCGCCAACCGGACCGCGCCGATCGTGCCGGCGCTGCTGACGGTCATCGCGGCGATGCTCATGTCCTGGTTCGCCTTCCAGCACATGCCGCATGTCGAGGATGAGACCGCCTATCTCTTCCAGGCGCGCACCTTCGCCCATGGCGCACTGACCCTGCCCGCCCCGCCCGAGGCGGCCTGGCCGGGGCTGGAGTATTACCTTCTCGACCTGCGGGACGGGCGCTGGTTCTCCTCCACCCTGCCCGGCTGGCCTGCGGTTCTGGCGGTCGGTGTCCTCATCGGTGCGCCCTGGGTGCTGAACCCGATCTTCGCCGGCGTTTCGGTGCTTCTGGCCTATGACATCACCCGCCGGCGCGCGGGGACCGAGGCGGGCGACTTGGTGGCGCTGATGATGGCAAGCTCGCCCTGGCTTCTGTCAGCGGCGGGCTCGCTCATGCCGCATACGATGACGTTGATGCTGATCCTCTTTGCCTGGTGGTCGATCCTCAAATCCGAGGATAGCGGCCAGAACCGGGGCCGTGAGATGGTGCTGGCCGGGCTGGCGATGGGGCTGATCTTTGCCGCGCGCCCGATGGACGGGCTGGTGATGGGGTCGCTGACCGGGCTTTGGATCGTCACCGGGCGCGGCCGCAACTGGCTGCGCGCGGCGCAATATGCGTTCGGATGCGTGGTCGTGGGCGGCCTTCTTCTGGCCTATAATGCCTATATCACCGGCAATCCGCTGTTGCTGCCGCTCACCGATTACCTCAACCGCACCTGGGGCGTTGGGGCCAATGCCTATGGCTTTGGCCCTGATATCGGCCCGCCGGGCGGCTGGCGCAGCCTCGACCTCTGGCAGGGGCATTCCGCACTCGAGGCGCTTTTGAACACGATCAATTCGCTCACCAGCCTGCAATTCGAGATGCTGGGTTGGCCGGTGGGGTCGCTGGCGCTGATCTTTGCCTATTTCCTCTGGCAGAAGAAGGGCGGCTTCGATCTGGCCATGGCGCTGGTCGCCCTGGTGGTGATCGTGGTCATGGCGCTCTACTGGTTCGCGGATACCTATTACATGGGGCCGCGCTACTGGTTCGTCGCGGCCTTTCCGTTCTTCTATCTCGCGGTGCGGGGCTATGAGGCGATCCGGGCGCGGTTCGACGATGCGGCAGGCGTGGGCATCGATGCGGTGCTGGTGGTCTGCTGCTGCTTCGGAATGCTCGTCTTCACGCCCTGGCGCGGGGTGACGAAATACTACGAATACAACAACTTCTATTCGCTCTTCCGGGACGAGGAGGCGAAAGGTACCTTCGGCACCGATATCGTTCTCTTCAAGGAGATCGGCGACGAGGGCAGCGCGCTGATGCTGAACGACCTGACGCTGTCGGGTGACGGTCCGGTCTATCTGCGCGACACCGGGACGATGGATCTGCGGGCGCTGGAAGAGGCCTTTCCCGGCCGGAAGATCCTGCACTACGTACCGAACTGGAGCCCACGTCACTAGCGCTGCAACGATCGCTTTCGCCCTGCCGTCCTGGTGCGGTGGGCGAATGGCTGTCTTTCATTGACGGCTCCCGCTGGGCGGTTGGATCAGATCGCAGAGTTTGAGCCGGCCTGGGCCTGCGGGCCGTGCGAAGCGCTCCTGCCGCGCACGGCGCGCCGCAACGTCTCAACCGGCCGGTCCACGCAGAAGTTGCAAAAGGCCGCAAAGCCAACGGCCATGAGGAAAGTCGTCAGCAAAGTTCCGTGCGTTGCAGCGTAAGCTCGGGCGCGTTGAGGCCCAGAACCCGCGCCATGACGGCGGCAACGCCCCAATGGGCGATGTAGAGCGGATAGGAGAGATCGCCAAGGATCCTGTCGGCGTTCGGTGACACCGGCGACCAGGGCCGCACCATGGGCGAGATCACAACGAGCATCGCGGGCAGTGTCGTCGCGGTGATGAGTGCCGAGGCAAGTGGCGTGTCGGCGACCATCATGCGCAGGCCGGCCAGTGTCGCCCCAAGCACGATCCCCGCACCGAGCAGATGATCGGCGATGCCGGCCAACCGGGCCGTCAGCAGGACCCGGTAATGGTAGATGAGCGCCCCCGACGCAAACGGCAGGCTTCCGGCCGGCACCGCATAGTAGTGCCAGATGTAGGAGCGGTCGATCGTGACGAAATGGTAGGCGATGGATGCAAGGAGCCAGGTCCAGGTCATGAGCCGCGACCGGGACGCGCCGAGGCTGATGGCAGCATAGGTAGAACAGCTCGATCGTGAGCGCCCAGGTCGATGGCGAGAGCTTCGGCTCAACGCCGATAGGCAGCAATGCAGGATAGATCATGCTCAGATTCTCAAGCCACTGGATGACGGTCTGCGGGAGCTGCATGGCCTGCCGGAACGCCGCAGGCGGGCCGAGAACCACGATGCAGGCGATTGTCGCGGCCAGAGTCACGAAATACGCCGGATAAAGCCGAAGCGCTCGGTTGGCCCAGAACCGAAGGATGCCGCGCGGGCTGTAGCCATAGGTCTCTTGCATCACGAAGGTCATCAAGTAACCGGAGATCACGAAGAAGAAGAAGACCGCGATGTGACCGATGTTGGGAAAGCCGCCGATATGCTGAAGGACGACCATGGTTGCGAGTGCCAAGCGGATAAGACCCATTGCCATCCCCGAGATGTCGTCACGGGATCGCTACAGGTTTGGATATGAAAAGAATATAACAACAGTTGCAATGGCTTGCGCGCGGCGGCGAATGCTGACGAACAGCCGCCAACCCGTGCAAAGTCCGGGAATCGTCGCCGCGGTGGCTTCAGCGCTTTCCACCGGCGGATCACCCGTCGCTGCACGCCACGGCGCCGGTTCCTGACGGTGAAGAATGACCGGTCGAAGGCCTCTGCCTCGCGGCGCGAGGTCGCACACTTGTCGTCGTGGCTATTCGCTCAACTATCAACGAAGCAGGCGAAGCCTTCAAATTGCACCTCGGCGCGGCGGGCTCGTACGGCAACTGATGCTTTTCGTTGCACTTTCGTAATCGGCACGACAATGTGCGGCTGCGCGCGCATGGCCCGTCTGGGTCGGAACGCACGCGAGCGGCAACTTGGATGCCCGTCGACCGGACAAGGGAGTATTCCGCCGATGACAGTCTCATCCGCGCCACTTCGCTACGATACGAAGCATGCTGGAACGCAAACGTCATCCGTGTGGCCTGCGGTCATTTCATGGGGAATGATTGCGGCGGCGCTTGTCTTCTTGATCTTCCGCACGGTCAAATATGGCGGCTATTTCCCGGACGACGCATATATCACGCTGCGCTTCGCCGAACACCTCGCCCGTGGCCTTGGTTTCGTCTGGAACGAGGGCGGCCCGCCGACCGAGGGATCGACATCCTTCCTCCACACCATTGTGGCGGCGGCCGGGTTCCGCCTCGGGATGAGCGTGGGAGCCATCTCCGCGACGATCAGTGCGGGGTCGGTCGTGGCGCTGGTACTCCTGCTCTACCGGATCATGGTCGCGCTGACCGGACGGTTCGGACCATCGGCGGTGTTGCCCGTCGCGCTCTTCCTTGCCAGCGTGCATTTCTCCATCCATGTGAATTCCGGCATGGATACGATCATGTCCGTGCCGTTGCTCAGCGCGAGCTTTCTCTGCGCCCTGCTCTTATTCTCGGCGCCCAGCCACGGCAAAGCGGTTGCCCTGGCGCTGGTTAATTTCCTGTGCCTTTGGTGCCGACCTGATGCGGCGCCCTTCCTTGCGGGGCAAGGGCTTGTTCTGATGTTTGCCGCCCTGCGGGCGCGGCGGTCCGGCGATGCCCCGGAGTTCCTGCCGCTACTGATGTTGTGTTTCGGCATCCTGATTTCGATGGGCGGCGCGTTCCTCATCTGGAAGTACAGCTATTTTGGCTACATCCTGCCGAATTCGTTCTACGTGAAGGCCATCGCACCGCTAAATTTTGCAGGTGTCACCCCGATTGCGTTGTTTCTTGGCGACATGCTGTTGCATGCCTTGCTGCCGCTTCCCCTCCTCGTTTTTGTTGATTGGCAGGCGATCGGGGCGGCCGCGCGGCATGCGCGCTGGACCCGGGTGGCCCTTCTGGTTGTGCCGGTGCTTTGCTTTCTCGCCTATAACCTCACTACCATGCATCTGGTGAACTTCAGCTACCGGTTCGAGTTTCCGGTCGCGGTGTTCTTCTGGATTGGCGCCGGGTGGTTTCTGAACACCGGACGGGCGTTCGAGCGTCTGCAAAGCGCGGCCCAGCGGCTTGGTCGGCCACTGGTCGGGCACGGCCTGACCGCGATGCTTATCCTCCTGATCTTCGCGACGGCGTTCCAGATCGACAGGCGGCATCACGGCAAATGGTTCGCCTATATGCAGATGCTGCATTACGAACCGGTCGCAGCAGCGTTGGCGCGGACCGGCGCAGGCCCCAAGATCACGCTGGTTTACGACGCGGCCGGCTATATCGCCTTTGCCAGCAAGGTGTCGTTCCTCGACCCTGTCGGGCTTTGTGACAACTATCTGTCGGGCCGTATCAAACTGACCCCGCTTCAGCGCGAGGAATACATCTGGGGCTCGAAGCCCGATGTCTATCTTGGCCCGGTCCCCCCTGCCAGTCCGGGCATCACAAATGCGGCGGATGAGCCGCTGCTGCGAACCCCATATGCCAAGCGGATCCTTCTCAACCGAGCGACATTTGCCGATTATGGTCACTTCATGGACGAGATGACCGAAGCGGAAACACGCGATTCCCTGCACTACAGGATGCGCGAACTGCGCGATCACTGGATCGCGGTGGGCGAGATCCCCTACCCGCTTGGCGCGGATGAGCAATACACGCATTTCCTCTTTGTCAGGGCGGAGTCCCCCTATGCTGACAAGTTGGTTGAGGAGCTTGGCAAAGTGACGACACGGCGGATTGATCAGATCGATTTCAACGACGTGAAGATCGGGCAGCATCCTCTGACCCTGCAAGATGCAAAACGCCTCTCCGCGATGAAGTGAAGCTGCGGCAGACAGGGGCGATTGGCTTGCGCTGCAAGAACCTCTCGTCCTTGATGACCGCGATTGGATGTCGACTTTGGAGAAGACATGACCGGACGGAATCCTGAAGGCGATCAGGAGAATGACGAGGCCGACGCCCGGAAATCCGGCATTGAGCGGCTGGTTTTCCGCAGGATCGAGCTATGGGTGGTCGGACTTCTCGGCATCGCCTCGCTGATCTTCACCATCGGCTTCGGGGTGGTGGTGCGCAATGAGGCGCTCGGTCACGGGAGGTTTGGCGAGATCGGCAAGGTCGCCTTTGCCGTAGCGGAGATGCCCGCGACCATCCAGAAGATGACGCAGGCGGGACGTCAAATGCATGCGATCGAAGGCGGGAAGCGTTTCGCGGGCCGCCGTGGGTGGTATCCGGCAAGCGATGCTGCGGTAAGCGGGCTTGAAGGCTACATGCTGCTCAGCCGGTTTGACGGGGATGCCAATCGGCACGTCGTGGATCTTGTGGATCTGAGTACTTTCAAGACGGTTTTCACATGGAAGCCGGATGCCGAGTTCCTTTTCGGCGCATACAAGCGCTGCGCGGTGTGCCAGGCGCCGATCGAGAACAAGACGTTCCGGGTGATTCACCCTCTGGCCTTTCCGAACGGCGATCTGCTCGTGAAGGACCATCAATCACCGCTTGCACGCATCAATGCCTGTGGCAAACCGATCTGGTTGAACGACGGGGTATTCCACCATGCGACATCGCTCGATGAGAACGGCGATATCTGGAGCCCCGGTTTCATGCGGGGCACGGCCGAAAAGCCGGTGAACGGGCATCCAGACGACTATTACGACGATGCGATCATTCATCTTACTTCAGATGGCAAGACTGTCGAGAAGTTCGACCTGACCCAAGTCATCAAGGATAGCGGCTATCGGTACATGCTGGGCGGCATGGAGGCGGACTACCACCACGACCCGATCCACCTGAATGACGTGCAGCCGGTGATGAGCGACGGAAAATACTGGAAGAAGGGTGACGTTTTTCTGAGCATGCGGCATAAATCCGCGATCGCCCTTTTTCGCCCGTCAACCGCGAGGATCGTCTGGCTCAAGTTGGGACCATGGATGATGCAGCACGATGTGGATATCGTCGCGGATGGCAAGATTTCTGTCTTCAATAACGGCTTCAACCGCGTGTTCGAGGAACCGCCAAAAGGTACGATCAATCAGGTGCTTGTCTATGATTTTGACACCGATACCGTTTCTTCGCACGACCTCGGGGCGCTCAGGGAACTTGACATCAAGACCGAAACCGAGGGTCTGCAAAGTCTTTTACCCGGCGGCTTTCTGATGGTGGAGGAAACCAACTATGGCCGCCTGGCAATAATCGGGCCGGATGGCCACCCGGCGGCAGAATATATCAACGGCGCGAATGACGGCTTCGACTATCAACTGGGCTGGAGCCGCTACGTTCCTAAGGACCTGGGCGACAAGATCGTCGCCGCGACACGCAACCTGCACTGCGGGAACTGACAAGGTGATGGTGCGGTGCGGCGCGGCGGGCTTTGACAAGGACCCGCGCGGCACGGCAAGCCGGAAAGAAATTCAGGAGCGATAGATGCCGAAAAACCTCGACAAGAAGCTTTCTATCGGAGCCGCGACGCTTCTGGTATTGGGCGTGGCCTTCGGCGCGGGGCTTTATTCCGGCATGTCGCGCAACATCGTCTATCGCGCCGCCCTCAAATTCAAAAGTACGGTCGACACGCTGAAGACCGATTGGCAGAATCGAATACCGAACGGGGAGCCGGTCTATTTCCTTGAACCCGCGCGTCAACCGGGCGACGGCGTCACCATCGACAAACATCCAGATGACGGCAAGCTGATCCTGATTTCCGGCTATTTCGAGGGTGGCAACGAGGTGCGGCTGATCCGGCGCGACGGGACGCCCGTGGCGAAATGGCCGGTTCGGATACTGGACCTTTTCCCGGATCTGTCCTTCACGCGCTTTCCGCCGCAGACCAATAACAACATCGACACCCACGGTGCGCTGGTCAATCCCGACGGATCACTCGTCTTCAACTTCGACTACGGCGGCACAACGAAGCTGTCGCGCTGCGGCGATGTGATCTGGACGCTTCCGGCAGAGACGCATCATTCGGTCGAGAAATCCGAAAAGGGCGGCTACTGGATTCCGACGCGCGGCTTTATCGATCCGCCCGATTTCGGCGCCTTCTTTCCGCTCACGCACCCCACGAAAAAGGCCGGTTTCTTTCTCTACGACAAGATCGCCAAAGTGTCCGAAGATGGAAAGATCGAGTTCGAAAAGTCGGTGCCGGAGATCCTGTTCGACAACGGGCTGGCTGCGGTCCTGACCGCGACCGGCACCTCCTTCACGAATGACGGCGCCGTCAATGCCGAACTGACCCATGTGAACAAGATCGCGGAGCTTCCAGCCGCCTATGCCGACCAGTTCCCCGAGTTCGAGGCGGGCGACCTTCTGGTTTCGCTCCGCAGCCACAATCTTCTGTTCGTGGTCGATCCCGACACCTGGAAGGTAAAGTGGCATCAGACCGGGCCTTGGGTGCGTCAACACGACCCGGAATTCGATGCCGACGGAACCATCATGGTGTTCAACAACAATGCCTACCGGCTGAGCCTGACAGACGATGGCCAGACCGATATGAGCGCGCCGCGCGTCTCCAACATCATGAAGACAGACCCAAGGACCGGCGCAACCGAAGTCATATATGGCGACCGCGCCGGTGAGGAATTCCTCTCAGTCATTCGTGGCAAGATCGACCCGATCGACGGCGGCGCTGGCGGTGTTCTGGTGACCGAACATGAAGCCGGGCGCGTCTTCGAGGTTTCGCCGGATCGGGAGATCACCTGGCAATACATCAACCGATATGATGAAAACCGCGTCGTGGAAGTGACCGAGGCTCGGGAATATCCGGCCGCATACTTTTCGGTCGCGAACTGGTCATGCCCGTGAATGGTTGGCCTTCGCGCCTGACGGCCCGATCGCCCTAAGTCTCCACGGAAAGCCGCCGGACGATCTCGCCCGCGGCTTTCTTGCCTTCGCGGACCGCATAGTTGGTTCCGCGATCCTCAGGATAGACCTGGGCCATCGAGGCGAGATAGACGTTTGGAACCGGCGTTTCAAACTCCGGTATCAGCTTGGAATAGTGACGCACGACGATCGGCTGCGCATAGTCAGCCTTCCACATGTGATGGCGCGTCACCCAGTCTGCGCTGAACTCCGGGAACATGCGCTGGATATAAGGAATGGAGAAGGCGAGAAGTTCATCGGCGTCATAGGCGAAAAGCGGGTCATCGACCGGCAGATATTTTGACAAATAGACGATGTGCCGGCCGCCATAAGATTCCGTCGGCTCAAAATTCGTATGCTCGATCACGCCAACAAAGGGAAATTCCGGATCGTTGATATTGGTCCAGTAGAGATTTGAGAGCGAGCGATCCATCTCGAGGATCAGACAGATGTTGCCGATATAGTCGATGCCCGCGAGGCGCGCGAGGTAGTCAGGCGCCACCTCGCCTTCCAGGATCTTCGCCGCGATCGGCATCGGCGTGGTCAGAAGCACGCTGCGCGCATGGATCGGCCCCTGATCCGTGTCGATCTGCACACCGCCGTCCCGTGGCGAAATCCGCGTCACGCCGGTCTCAAGCCGCACCTCTCCGCCCTGCTGTTCCACATAGGAAGCGACAGCGCGCGCCAGCCGTGCAAAGCCACCGCGAAAATAGGCGAGTTGTTCGGCCCCGCCCGAGCCCCGGCTGCCGCCACGCAGGGTGAGCTTGTTCCAGAACCACACCGCGGAAATCTCCTCGGCGTGGCGGCCGAACTTGCCGATGAGCAGCGGCTCCCAGATAACGGCATAGGACTTGCGCCCGAAAAGCCGCGTCAGCCATTCCTTCGCTGTCAGCGCCTCGAGCGCATGCCAGTCCTTCACCCGCCGCGCGGCGAGCGTGGCAAAGCCAGTGCGGACCCGGTCGAAGAGCGGGATCGCGTCGAAGCGCAGAAGATCGAATGGGGTGGACAGGCGAAACTGCTTGCCCGCGTAATAGATGCCGGTGACGCTTTCGCGGAATACGATCTGATCGGCGACACCGACCTGATCGGCCAGGTCGCTGATGTGGCGGTCGCTGGTGAACCAGTGATGGTAAAACCGCTCAAGCTCATACCCGCCGACCATGAAGCCCGCCGCGAGGCCGCCGAGCGAGGATTCCTTTTCAAGGACGATGACGGAACGCCCGGCCTTCGCGATATCGGCCGCCGCCGCAAGCCCGGTAAAGCCACCGCCGACGACGGCGCAGTCGTATATCCTGCTTTCGCTCAAACCAGCCTCCAGGCTTACTCGCTACGCCGAAATGTGAAATGAGAATTCAGCGTGAATTGGACGGCGATGACGACCACGATCGACACCGCCTTGGACAGAAATTGATTCATCCCAAGCATGTCTACCAGGAGAATGAGGACGAGGGTCGAACAGAGATATCCCAGTGTTGCCACCCCGAGAAACGCCACCAGCCGCCGCAGCGTCGCGTCGAGCACATTGAAGGTGATGGCGCGGTTCAGGACGAAACTGAGCAGCGTTCCGGCAACATAGCCCGCGATATTGGCGGCGTGATGCCAGACCCCGGAAGCCACGAGCGCCGAGTAGATCGTGAAGTCGAGCATGACGCCGCTGCCGCCGCAAAGGACGTAGAGCGCAAACTGCCGCAAGTTCGGGGGAAGGACGGACAGAATGTTCGGCGTTCTCACGATTGGGTCACCTTGCTCTGCAACCTCTTTTCGCGGTCCCGGAACTGATCGGACCCGAGCACTTCCATGACAAGGAAAAGTGGTCTTTGCTTGGCCTCGCCGTAAATCCGGCCGACATATTCGCCGATGATGCCAAGGAAAACGAGCTGTAGCCCTCCAAGCAGGAGCGAGGAAATGAAGAGGAGCGTCCAGCCGGGCACCCACATGTCGGTCATCAGCCGCGAGATAAGGGCGTAGAGGACGCCGACGACGGACAGGAGCGACAGGACGAGCCCGACCAGCGTCACCATTCTGAGCGGCACCACCGAGAATGAGATGACGCCGTCGAGCGCGAGCAGGATCATCTTGCGGAGGGGATATTTGGACACGCCCGCAAAACGCTTTTCGCGCTCATACGGCATGGCACATTGGCGAAAGCCGACCCAGGACGTCATGGCCCGGATCATCCGGTGGCGTTCACGCATCGACCTCAACGCATCCGCGGCGCGCCGGTCGATGAGCCGGAAGTCACCGGCATCGAGCGGCAGCGGGACTTCGGATAGAAGATTGATGAAGCGGTAGAAGGCCTTGGCGGTCCAGAGCTTGAAGGCAGTTTCGCCATCCCGAGAGCTGCGCACGCCGTAGACGATATCAAAGCCTTCGCGCCATTTGGCGACCATATCGGGAACCAGTTCAGGCGGGTCCTGAAGATCGGCGTCAATCAGCACGACGGCGTCCCCTTCGGCATAATCGAGCCCAGCGGTCACCGCGACCTGATGGCCAAAATTCCGCGACAGGCGCACGACACCCACATTCGTCGCCGCCAGTTGCAGGTCACGCAGCTTGAACGCCGTCATGTCGGAACTGCCATCATCGACATAGATGATCTCGTAGTCGAACCCGGCCCCGTTGAGCACGTTTGTGAGCCGCTCATGGGTGTGGGTGATGACCTCTTCTTCATTGTAGCACGGGACAATGACGGAGACGAAAGGGTTCAGGGGACGCATGGCCCCGGTTTCCGTCCGGATGCTATCAGGCGTCGATATATCCATCTGCAAAATGTCCTGACCGTCTTCATCAAAATATGCGTAACGATAGGCTGATCGCCACGGGTTTTCTACCGCTTCCGTGGCCGCGCTCAAGCTTACTGACGCCAAGCACGGAACAAATCAACACTCGCCATCGCAGGGGTGGATTGTTTCAGGCAGGCAGAGCCGCCGTATTGTCATCCCCGTATCCCCGTATCCCCGCATCCCACGCAACCGACGCGTGAATTCTCCGCGTTGCTGATAATTTTCGGCCGGACCATCCCTCTGCGGGTTGCCAAAACCGCCGTAGAACCGGACATTGCGCGCTTAGGCGCTGGCGCCGCGGACGGCCGCGGGGCTGGTTTGGGCGATTTGGAGATCGATCGTGACCTCTGACGAACAGGAAGCGGTGGCACGGCAGTCGGGCGCTTTGGCCTATCTGCGGGAAATCCGTCCACATCAGTGGGTAAAGAACCTGCTGATCTTCGTGCCGATGCTGGTTGCCAACAGGATCGACCTCGCGAATTTCTATCAAAGCCTCATGGCCTTTGTGGCGTTCTGCCTGATCGCCTCAAGCGTCTATGTGCTCAATGATCTGCTTGATATCGAAGCCGATCGCGCCCATCCCAGAAAGCGCTTCAGACCGATCGCGTCGGGCGCGATACCTAAATCACATGCCAAGTGGATGGCTGGGGTGCTTCTTCTGGCGGGGTCTGTGACCGCGCTTGTCACCGGCCCGATGCTGGCGCTGGTTGCGGCGGCCTACTATGTCTCGACCTTGGCTTATTCGCTGGCTCTGAAGCGTCAACCGATCGTGGATATCTGGGTGCTCGCCGGGCTTTACACCTCGCGCATTCTGGCCGGAGGGGCGGCGACCGGCATTGCCCTCTCGGTCTGGCTTCTCGCCTTTTCGGGCTTTCTGTTTTCCGCGCTCGCGGCAGTGAAACGTCAGGCCGAACTGGTCGACGGGCTGAGCCGCGGAGAGCTCGCATCGCTGGGAAGGGGGTACCGGGTCGAGGATCTGCCCTTGATCTCGCAGGTCGGGATCGCCTCCGGCCACGTCGCGGTTCTGGTCCTCGCCCTCTATCTCGAAACGCCAGTCGTCGATCGGCTCTATGCATTTCGCCCGGCCCTCTTCACGATCTGTCCCATACTTTTCTTCTGGCTCACGCGCACGGTCTTGATTGCGCATCGCGGCAAGATGCATGACGACCCGATCGTCTTTGCACTCCGCGACCGGGTGAGCCAGATCTGCATACTGGCGATTCTGCTTTCGATCGTGATCGCCGTCACCGGTCCGTTCTAAATGCAGCCGAACCGGGCCCTGTCTTGAGCGTTGACGGCACAACTCACCTATTTGCAGGCCACTGTTTGCGCACGCGCCACCATCGCGCGACTTTCTGTGTGCGGGGACTGCATTCGGGCCGTCCGATGTGAGAAGGTCCAACGCCGGTTGGGAACAACGGCGACAGTCTAGGAGTGGACGATGCGATCGGGACGGACATTGATCTTGGCGGCACTGGCGGGGCTCGTCGGCTATGTGGCGCTTCTGGCGGTCGTTCCGCGGCTTATTCCCGCATCAGCCGCCGGAGAGGTCGTCAGCGCCGCTCTCACGCGGGGCTACAACGCGCCGCTCGCCTATTCGACCGCGCTGGTCTGGACGCTGGCGCTGGTTGGTCTGGCACTGTTCTGGGGGCGGAGGGTGGCTGCGGGGGCCGCGACGCCATCAGGCGAGGCGCCACCCTGCGGGCGGCTGGTGCCGCTCGAACTGATCGCGGTCGCCGCCGTTTTCTTCATCGCCTACTTCCCACTCTTTCTGGCGCGGCAAGGTCCCCTCACGGAAGACCACGGCTTTATCACCGGGATCTTTCGGATGGCCTGTGGTCAGACACCTTATCGCGACTTCGAGTTTCTCTACGGCCCGTCGATGATCTATTCGCTCTGGTGGTGGGCGCAGATCTTCGGCGTGTCGATCAAGAGCTACTATGGCTTCCTGGCCGTGCAGGAGGCCGTGCAATTCACGATCCTGATGGCGGTTCTGCAGCTTGCCATCAAGGATCGGTGGACCCGATTCGCGGTCTTCCTCTTGCTCGCACCGTTCCTTCTCGACACGCTTCTCGGCGTCAATTGGAGCGCGTTGCGCAGGTTGCTTGCCGTCTTCGCGATGTTGTTGGCGGCGTCACGCCCGTTCGACGTCCGAACGAATGTCATGGTCGGGATCCTGGTCGGCCTATACGCGACCTATTCGCATGAATATGCCGCCGCGACGCTTTTTGGCATCGGCCTGATGTATGCGGTTCACCTTCTCGGGTCGAATTGGCGCAAGGCACTGATAAGCGGGCCGATCATCGCCCTTCTCTCGGGGATGGTCTGGGCCGGCGGCGTCCTCGTGATGCTCGGCTCGGACTGGCCCTACTACATCGAGACCTTGCAGCGTGTCGTTGGCACGATGTCTCAGGGACATGTGAGCTTTGAGTTCTACTGGACCCTGAACTCCCTCGCGCTATTCACGCTTTTGAGCCTTGCCTGCATCCTCTTCGGCATCGCCCTGCCCGGGCTGAGCCGTGGGGTGGCGATGGGCGATCTCTTTTTCATCGGCGCGCTGGGCTTTGCCGTCGTGACCCTGAAAAGCGGACTGACCCGTGCCGATCACTGGCATCTGGATGCCGCGTTCATCGCCCTGATCTTCGCGTTCCTTCTGCAACTTGAGACACGCGTGATCCGCATCAGTGTCACAACCCGGCGGTTTGCGGTGCTCCTGATCTGTGTCGCCTCCGCGACCTATCTTCTGGGAATCTATGGCACCGGAAAACGCTATGCCGGAGCCTATCTGCGCGGCGCGCAGGAGGTGCTGGGAGGCGTTCCGACCGCCGACGTTTCCCCCGACACGTTCCGGCAGATCAGCGTCGAGCCCGAGCGGACCAAACCGGAACCCAATCTGACAAGCATCGGCCAGTATCTTGCCAAGCCGGCCACAGCGGCGAGGCCGGTTACCTATTATGGCACCGCCTGGATGCTCGCGCCCAGGATCGGGGTATGTTCGCAGTACTTCGCGCTGGACGCGCTGATGTATTCGGAGATTCAGTCGCCGCTTCGGGATTTTCTCGAAAAGCATCCCGATGCGTTTGTGGTAATGTCCCGTGCCGACTATGAGCGTGTCTTTGACGGAAAATCCGAGCCGGAGTCCGCGCTTTCGACGTTGCCGAAACTCGCCAGTTGGCTGACCTCACCGCATTACACGCAAAGCGCGCTGGAAGGCGCGCTTCTCGACAAGGCGCGGGACGAGGTTTCGGGGGCGTACCTGCGGGAGCATTACGAGATTGACAATGGTCCTGACTTTCCGGGTCTCGCGCTTCTCCTGAAACGCAAGGCGTCGTGATTTGCAGGACAGGAATTGGGGCGTGGCGGCAGTTCTGAATGCTTGTTGAAGGCAGTCCGCCTTTTGTAGACTGCTCATATCTTGTGGGGTTGGAGGAAGTATGACCGCTGTGTCTGATAAGAAGCGACGCAAGGTGAATTGGCATCGACTTCATTCCTTCTTCGGGCTGACCACTTCGCTGTTCCTCGGCTTCCTCTTCCTCACCGGGACGCTGCTTGTGTTCGCGCCCGAGATCGATTGGCTGATCTCTCGCGACATGCGCGCTGCGCCGCAGGACGGCGGCAAGCTGAACTGGGGCCAGATCTATGACGCCGCCGCAAGCGACCGACCGGGCTGGTCGATTGTCCGGATCGTCCGTGACGACGCCGCCGACGTCGGCGACAAGGTCGTGATGCTGAAACCGGGTTCGCAAGAGGATCACTACATCTGGGTCGATCCCTACCGCGCGACGGTCCAGGGTGAGACCTCGACCCGCAATTTCCAAAACACCGTCCTGACGCTTCACGAAAGTCTGCTCATCAAGGGCCGCAAGGGGAAATTCGTGGTCACCGTTTTCGCGCTGCCCCTGGCGGCGGCCGTCATTGCCGGGTTGCTGACCTATCGTCGCTTCTGGACCGGCTTTTTCCGGATGCCTCGCTTCGGCGGGCGAAGCCGCGCTGTTCTGAGCGATCTCCACCGGCTGATCGCGGTGTGGTCGCTGGTGTTCCTTCTTCCGCTGACCCTGACGACGGGATGGTACTTTCTCGAGAACATCGGCTTTTCAGCGCAGACCGAAATGGAGCACCGGACACAGAAACGCCCCACACTTCTGCCTGCGACCTTCACTGGCGCCCGACTGGACGAGGCGGCGGGTATTGCAAGGGAGGCGCTGCCCGGCCTGCGGATCACGACGGTCGCCCTGCCGCGCATGAAGTTTCAGCCGATCGTGTTTCAGGGCCAGTTGACGGCGCTTCTTGTCCGCGATCGCGAGAACTCGGTTCATGTGGACCCCGTGGCCCTGACCGTCCTCGGTGTCCATCGTGGCGAGGATCTCAGCTTGCATCAGCGCATCGCGGCGGGCGCTGATCCCGTCCATTACGGAACCTGGGGCGGCACGACCACGCGTATTCTGTGGTTCGTCTTCGGGCTGGCGTTGACCACGCTCGTCGGGATCGGGATCGCAATCAACGCAAAGCGGCTTGCCGCGATGGAAGAGGCGCGCAGCGGGGCGCCGACACGGGCAAGTTTCGGGCGGTCCTGGCGCGCGATGGGCCCCTTTGGACTGGGTGCATGGCTGTCGCTGGCGCTGATCCTCTGGGGGCTGGTGCGCGTGCTGTCTGCGGGCGTCCAGTTCTGACGTCGTCGTGCCCGACCGGCCGCCTAGGGTCAGTCACCTTGCCGCCGCCGCCCGAGCTTGAACGGCATTTCTGCGGTGAGCGCGAGAGAGATCAGCACGAAGGTCACCATCGCCATTGGCAGAAGCAACAGCGCCTGCGCCCAAAGCTCTGAAACGCCCGCCGCGATCACCCGGCTCAGCACCCATTTGTTCAAGAGAAACACCATGACATAGGCCACCACATAGGCTGGCAGACGACCGAAGCCGCGGGTGAGGAAGACCAGACGGGCATGGGTGAAGAAGTTCCACATCACCCCGATCACATAGGCCAGAGCGAGAGCAACCTGCCAGGGCAGACCCAGAAGACGCAGGAGCACGGCATAGATCGCCCAGCCGATTGCGGTGTTGAGGACTCCGACGACGAGGAATTTGACGAAGCGCCAAAGGTCGGGACGGGCGCGCAATGCGGCGATCATGCGGGCATCCTTCCGGCCTTCAGCACGGCGCGGATGCCGGTCTCCATCGTGTAGCGCGGCCGGAATCCGGTGGCGAGCAAGGCGGGTGACATCGGCCTCGATCAGCGCCGGGTCGTCGGCGGGACGCGGGCGAGCGCCGAGGCGGATCAGATCCGCGCGGTCCATGGCATCGGCGAGGGCCCGGATCATCGCGCGCACCTCGACCGCCTCGCCGGAGCCGACATTGACCGCACCTTCGACGTCGGAGGCGAGAAGATGGGCGAGCGCGCCCGCCACGTCTTCGGAATGGAGGAAGTCGCGGCGTTGCAGCCCGTCGGTGCAATCGACCGGCTGGCCCGCCCGCAGCCCCTTGATGATGTCGCCGAAAAGCCGGCCCTGCGGCTCACCCGGCCCGTAGATGAAGAAGGGCCGCGCCCAGACGAGCGTGAGGCCGAGCGACGGCGGCCATGCCCGATCGCCGCCATGCCGGTCGCCGCCTTGGCCGCGCCGTAGGGGGTGGCGGGCTTGAGCGGTGCGTCCTCGCCGAGATGCCCTGCCCCGCTCCAGTCGTATTCGGCACAACTGCCGACCATCACGGCGCGCTTGCCACCATTGGCGGCGAAGGCGCGCAGCAGCCGCAGCGAGGCGACGGTCCAGTCGAGGTTCTCGGGCGCCGTCATGCGCGCGGTCGGCGCGTCGTGCCAGGCGAGGTGGATCAGGTGATCGGCGCGCGCGCGCTCGGCGATGCCCTCGGGGTCAGACAGAAGGTCGCCGGTCAGGCCCTTGCCCTGCCGGGACAGCGCCACGACCTCATAGCCGGCTGCCGCCAGGGGGGCGGCGAGGTGCCGCCCGATCAGCCCGGTCGCGCCGGTGACGAGGACGCGAGGCGCGCTCATGCCGAGATCGTGGTCTCGGGCACGGCGGTGACGAAGCTTGTGCCGCCGGCGCGCAGGTCGGAAAGCTGCTTGATGACCTCATCCTTCAGGTTCCACGGCAGGATCAGCACGAAATCGGGCGGTTCCTTGCGCAGATGATCGACATCGAAGACCGGGATGCGGCTGCCGGGCAGCAGCGTATTCTGCTTGGCCGGATTGCGGTCGACGCAATAGGCGATGAGGTCGGGGCCGATCTGGCAGTAGTTGAGAAGCGTGTTGCCCTTCGCCGCAGCACCATAGGCGACGACGGTCTTGCCCTGCACCTTGGCGCTGTTGAGAAAGCTCAGAAGGCTTTCGCGCACGGCTTGCACCTTTTCGGCGAAGCCCTGATAGCCCTCGGGCCGGTCGAGTTTCGCCTGCGCCTCGTCGGCGCGGACCTTGGCGACGCCGGGATATTCGGGATGGCTGGCGTCGATCCGGCAGGCATGGACGCGCAACGAGCCGCCATGCGTCGGCAGTTCCTCGACGTCGAAGACGCGCAAGCCTTTGGACGCGAAGACCTTTTCGACCGCCAGTAGCGACAGGTAGGAATAATGCTCGTGATAGATCGTGTCGAACTGCACCTCCTGGATGAGGCGCAGGAGATGCGGGAATTCGACGGTATAGATCGCGTCCCCGGTCAGGAGCGTCGCGACACCCGCGACGAAATCGTTGATGTCGGGGACATGGGCGAGGACGTTGGCCGAGCAGATGAGGTTCGGGCGCCTGCCCTCGTCGTAAAGCCGCTTCGCCAGCGTCTCACCGAAGAATTCCACGATGGTCGGCACGCCGATCTTCTCGGCCGCCGCCGCGACCGAGCCCGAGGGTTCGATGCCGAGAACGGGGATGCCGGCGGCGACGAAGTTCTTCAGTAGATAGCCGTCATTCGAGGCGATCTCGATCACCAGGCTCTTGGGGCCGAGGTGGAGCCGCTTCGTCATCATTTCCGCGTAGCGCTTCGCATGGGCAAGCCACGAGTCGGAGAAGGATGAGAAATAGGCGTAGTCGGCGGTGAATATCCGGTCTGCGGGCACGTCCTCATCGACCTGCACCAGCCAGCAGGACGGACAGACGCGGGTGTGGAGGGTGTATTTCGGCTCGGGCGCGTCGGCCTTGTCCATCGGGACGTAGGAATTGGCGACCGCCGAAAGCCCGAGATCGACCAGCGTCATCGGCATTTCGGTGCCGCAATGGCGGCATTTCGGGAACGTCGTCACGCGTATCTCCTGCATCAAATCAAACCCTTACCAAATCTTCCAGGGGGCCGCGCCGGAGGCCCAATGCGCCTCAAGCTCCTGCTTCTCGCGGATCGTGTCCATCGGCTGCCAGAAGCCCCGGTGCTCATAGGCCATCAACTCGCCCTCGCTGGCGAGTCCCATGAGCGGCGCGCGTTCCCAGATCGTCGCGTCGTCCTCGAGATACCTGGCCACTTTCGGCGACAGCACGAAATAGCCCCCGTTGATGACGCCGCCGTCATCGGCTGGCTTCTCGGAAAACACGTGGACCTGACCGCCCTGAATATCGAGCCGCCCAAAGCGGGCGGCAGGTGGCACGGCGGTGACTGTCGCCATCTTGCCGTGGTCCTTGTGGAAGGCGACGAGGCTTGTCACGTCCACGTTGCCCAACCCGTCGCCATAGGTCATGCAGAACGCCTCCTCGTCCTTGAGGTAGGGCATCACACGGCGCAGGCGCCCGCCAGTCATGCTTTCCTGACCGGTGTCGATCAGGGTCACGCGCCACGGCTCGGTCTGGTTGTTGATGATCTCGGTCGTGCCCTCGCGCAGGTCGAAGGTCACGTCGGCGCCGTGCAGGTAATAGTTCGCGAAATATTCCTTGATGACATAGCCCTTGTAGCCGCAGCAGACCACGAAGTCGTTGATGCCATGGGCGGCGTAGATCTTCATGATGTGCCAGAGGATCGGGCGGCCGCCGATCTCGACCATCGGCTTCGGGATGCGGACCGTTTCCTCCGCCAGCCGGGTACCGAGACCACCCGCAAGAATGACGCATTTCATGAAATCGCTCCTTCCAAATCCGGGCCTGACGCCGCGCAAAACAGCAGCCCCGACGCCGCGAATTGCGCCGTTCGCCCCGGTGAGCGGGGTAGCACAAAGCCGGTCATTTCGCTACAGCTATGCCAAGGCCGGGTGCTGGCGCGACGCGATTGGTCGCCAGTCTGCGCACCGGCGGCCGATCGTTTCGGCTGACGCATTGTTTGGAGGCTATTTCTGATCATGAAGATCCTGCTTGTCGGACACAGGGGCTATATCGGGCCGGTTGCGGCCAGCCATCTGACCCGGACCCTGCCCGGCGTGGAAGTGCATGGAATCGATGCGAATTGGTTCGAAGGGGCTGAGGCCGCGGGCTTTCCCGACGCGGTATTCAAGAGCCAGCGCCGCGCCGATGTCCGCGACCTGACCAAGGCCGATTTCGCCGGTTTCGACGCCGTCGTGGCGCTTGCCGCCGTGTCGAACGACCCCATCGGGAAAGAGTTCGAAGCGGCCACCGCCGACATCAATTCCGAGGCCGTCCTGAAGGCCGCGAAGGCGGCGAAAGCAGCGGGCGTGGCGCGGTTCGTCTTTGCCAGTTCGTGTTCAATGTATGGCGCAGGCTCGGACAGTTTCCGAAAAGAGACCGATACTCTGAACCCGCTGACGGCCTATGCGCGGTCGAAGGTCGCAACCGAAGTCGGCCTGCGCCCCATCGCGGGCGATGGTTTCACCGTCACCAGCTTGCGCTTCGCCACCGCCTGCGGGGCGAGCCCGATGTTGCGGCTCGACCTCGTGCTGAACGATTTCGTGGCGACGGCGCTGCGCACTGGCGCCATCGAAGTCTTGTCGGACGGCTCGCCCTGGCGACCCCTGATCCATGTCGAGGATATGTCCCGCGCCATCGAATGGGCGGTGGGGCGCGAAGGTGACGCGATGGTCGAGGTCAATGTCGGCTCGCAGGCCTGGACCTGGCAGATCGGGCAACTGGCCAAGGATGTGGCCGAGGTTCTGGGCGGTGTCGCGGTCGAGATCAACACCAGCGCAGCACCCGACAATCGGTCCTACCGCGTTGATTTTTCGAAGTTTTCGGCCTTGGCGCCTAACCACCAGCCACGGAAGGATTTCGCCACGGCGGTGCGGGAACTGGCCGATGAGGTCCGCGCCATCGACTTCGCCGACAAGGCGGTGCGCGAGTCGCGGTTCATCCGGCTGAACCTCCTGCGTGACCATGTTCGCGACGGGCGTCTGGATGGCGACCTGCGCTGGACGCGGTAACCCGATTGCAACTTTGAGCTTTGGCGGCGGGGTGTTACGCTCCGCCTCGGATATTTGACGGAAACATGGGGGTTTTGGTGCGAAATATTCTTTTCGCGAAGGTGGAGTTGTGGCTCGCTTCTGCTTCTGGCGCTTCTCGGGCTCTGTGGTTTGGTAGTGTACGGCGCGGTGGTTCTGGATGGCGAGCGGGAAACGCACCGTTTCGGTGCCGTAGCCGAGGTCGCGCTGGCCGTGGCCGAAATCCCCGACACCGTGAAGGATCTGGCCGCGGGCGACACCTCCATGCAGGCCTTCGAGCCGAGCCGTTTTGCCGACCAACCGGCAGGCTGGACCTTCGCCCCCGATGCCGGCCTGACCGGATATGTCCTGTTGAGCCATTATGACGGCGACCGACTGCGCCATGTCGTGCAGCTCGTGTCGCTGGCCGATGGTGCGGTGAAGCACGAATGGCTGCCGGATGCGGACACGTTGTTGCAAGGCGCGCCACGCAAGTCGCAGCTTGCCCGAATACACGCTTTGGAACACCCGTCATTATCGCGCGATCCATCCCTATCTGACGTCGTCGGGCGAATTGTTGATAAAGGATCACCAATCTTTCCTCTATGCGCTGGATGGCTGTGGCAAGAAGCTCTGGGATCAGACCGGCGTCCTCTTCCATCATTCGACCGAAAGCGACGGCGCGGGCGGCTACTGGATCCCCGGCTATATCGATCCGAGCGCGATCGACAAGGCCGCCGCCGATTTCGTCGATGATGCGCTGGTCCATGTCGGACCGAAGGGCGAGATACTTTCCAAGAAATCGGTCACGCAGATCCTGCTCGATCACGGCATGGAATACGATGTCTTCGGCGCCGGGCGCTACCAGAAGGACCCGATCCATCTGAACGACATCGAGCCGGTGCTGGAGGATGGAACCTACTGGAAAAAGGGCGATCTGTTCCTCAGCTTCCGGCATCTGTCGATGATCGTGCTCTACCGGCCTTCTACCGATGAGGTGATCTGGTATCAGCAAGGCCCGTGGCTGGCGCAGCACGATGTCGATATCCTCGACGATCACCGCATCGGGGTCTTCAACAACGACGCCTATGACAAGGGCACCGGCGCGCGGGTTTACGGCGTCAACGAGATTACGGTCCACGATTTCACCAACGGCACCGACCGCAACCCCTGGAAGGCGGCCTTCGAGGGTGCCGATGTGCATACGCTGTTCGAAGGGCTGTTCACCGTCCTGCCCGGCGATGTCGCGATGATCGAGGAGGAAAACTCCGGCCGTCTGCTGTTCGCGCGGCCCGACGGGGCGGTGCCGGCCGAGTTCATCAACAAGGGCGAGGACGGCAAATCCTACCGGATGGGGTGGAGCCGATACATGACGATCGCCGAGGGCGACGCCGCCCTCGCCAAACTGGGAGGGGCCTGCAATGGCGGCTGAACGTCTCAGGAAGCTCATCGGAGCCCTGGGTCTCGGCCTGACGGCCAGCGTGGCGCAGGCCGATGGCGCGCGGATCACCTTCGACCGGACCGAGCGGCATCAGACGATGACCGCCTGGGAAGCGACGGTTGATCTGTTCTGGCCCGACAAGATCGCGCCCTACCGGGAGGAAATGTTCGACCGGCTGCTGGACGATATTGGCATTACCCGGCTGCGCGTCGGAATCTTCTCCGGAACCGAAAACACCGACCGCTCCTTTGACGCCGTCCGCGAAAGGCGCATCAACGGCGATGAATGGCGCGCCCGGCGCTATGTGACGGTCAATGACGACGACGATCCCCTACACATCAACTGGGACGGGTTCGACTTCGCCAATCTCGACTGGCGGATCGATACCACGGTGCTGCCGCTGCTGGAAAAGGCCAAGGCGCGCGGCCGGAAACTGGAGATTAACCTAAGTTACGAGGCTTTCACCGGACAGAACCGGGGTGACAGCTACATCCACACCGATCCCGAGGAATATGCCGAATTCATGCTCGCCGCCTTCCTGCATATGCAGGAGAAATACGGTTTCGTGCCGGATGCGCTGGAAGCGCTGCTCGAGCCCGAGAATTCACCGAACTGGACGCCGGAGCTTTTGGGCGACGCGATCGCGGCGGCGACGCGAAGGCTCGACCGTGCCGGGTTCCACCCGCGCATCATCGCACCCTCGGTGACGGATGCACGCAACGCCGTGTCCTGGATGCAGGGCATCGCCGGGGTGCCGGGTGCAATGGATGCGCTGAAGGAATTCTCCTACCACCGCTATCGCGGCGCACGGAATCCGGTCATCAAGGGCATCGCGGACGAGGCGGCGCAGCTTGGGATCGAAACCTCCATGCTGGAGCTGTGGTTCGACAAGGCGACCTATGAGGTTCTGTATTCGGATCTGACACTTGGCAATGTCTCGGCCTGGCAGGGCAATACCGTCACCGGCCATCACGAGATCGACCCGGCGCATCCGAATGGCGGGACCTTGGTGCTCAAGGAAAACGCGCGCTATTTCCGCCAGTACACGGCCTATGTTCATCCCGGCGACACCCGGATTGGCGCGGCGAGCACCGATATGTGGCTGGCGGCCCCCGTCGCCTTTGAAAGCCCCACAGGCGAGATCGCGATCATCCTCAAGACGTTCCGTGCCGGACAGGCGGAAATCACCGATCTGCCGGCGGGGACCTATTATGTCTCCTATGCGGTCGAGGCGGGATCGGGGCGGATAGAACAGCCTTTCGCGGTGGTCGAAGGCACGCCGCTGATCGTCGATATGCCTGGAAAGGGTGTCGTGACGATCAGCCCAAGCGCGGAATGAGGCGGCTTAGCCCACGGCCGCGAGCGCGGGGAAGGTTTCGAGCAGCCAGTAGGAAAACTGGCTGAACCCGCCGGTCAGCATCAGAAGGCCGATGGTCCAGAGCAGGAGACCCATGAGCCGCTCGATCCGCTCCATGTGGCGCTTCAGAAAGCCGATGGTGCCGGTGAGGCGCGGGAAGAAGGCCGCGACCAGCAGGAACGGCAGCCCGAGGCCAAGGGCATAGATCGCCAGAAGGCTGAGCCCCCGCGCGAGCGAGGCATCCTGTGTGGCCAGCGACAGGATCATGCCAAGCTGCGGACCGATACAGGGCGTCCAGCCGAAGGCGAAGGCGAGGCCGAGCAGATAGGCGCCGAAGGCCGATCCGCCCCTGTCGCCTGCATCCATCCGCATCTCGCGGTCGAGAAAGCCGATGCGGATGATGCCGAGGAAATGCGCGCCGAAGACCATGATGACGATCCCGGCGATGAGGTTGAACCAGTCCATCCAGCCGGCGATGAAGCGCCCGAAGGCCGAGGCGGCGAAACCAAGCAGGAGGAAGACCGTCGAGAGGCCGAGGACGAAGAAGATCGCGGCGGCGAGTGTGCGCCGGCGCGCGGCCCGGTGATCGGCATCATCGGCGGCCAGGTCGCGCATCGAAATGCCGCCCATATAGGCGAGATAGGGCGGCACGATCGGCAGGACGCAGGGGCTGAGGAACGACAGGATGCCCGCCAGCAGCGCGATCAGCGCGGCCAGGGCGAAACCGCCGGTGATGATCCCCGTCTCAAGCATGGTTTCGGCTTAGTCCAAGGCAGGACCGGCGTCACGTTCTACCGGCGAAGGTCACGAAAATGTGGCGGCGCGCCCCGTTTGGAGCGCGCCGCCTGTGATGTCAGCGATCAGCGGCCAAGCGACCACCAGCCACGGCGGCGCGGTTTGGCGGCGTCGTCTTCCGTGGTGACATCGTCCTGCGCCGGATCGGGCTGCGGTGCGGCGCTTGCCGCATGCGGCGCGGGTTCCGGCATCGGCACCGGGGCCGGCGCGGCTGCGACGGGTTCCGGCGCGGCGGCAGGCTTGGATGCAGGCGCCTCGACCGGCGCGGCCTCGGGTTCCGCCTTCTTTCGGCTGCGCGAGCGCGTCGTCTTCGGCTTTGCGGGGACCTCTTCCGCCGGTGCCTCTGCCACGGGGGCGTCTTCCGCCGGTTTCGCCTTGGCGCGGCTCCGCGAGCGCGGTTTCGGCTTCGGCTTTGTCTCGGCTTCCGGCTCCGGCGCGACCGCAGCCTCGGCGCTCACAGCCTCCTCGACTGCGGGTGCTGTCTCTTCGACCTTGGGCTTGCGGCTGCGCGAGGTGCGCGTGCGGGTCTTTTTCGCCGGTTCCGGGGCGGCATCGCTTACCGTCTCAGCGCCGTCCGAAATGGCTTCGGCGGCACCCGCCACGACCTCGCCAGCGACCTCGCCGTCATCCGAGGCAGCGCTCTCGTTGCCCTCTTCGCGCGGGGCGCCGTTGCCACCTTTCCGACGCCGCCGACGACGGCGCTTCTTCTTGCGGCCCGGTTCGCCCTCGGCGCTGGCCTGTGGTGCCTCCGCGGCTTCTTCAGCCTCTTCGACCTCGTCTTCGGCTTCGGCTTCGACGATATCCTCATCCTCGTCCTCGACGCCGTCTTCCATGCGCAGCGCATTGACCGACACGACCTGGCTCATGGCCTCGGGGACGCTGCGGGTCGCGGTCTTGAACTTCTCGATATCGAAATCGGGGCTGATGAGCGCCGGGTCCGCCTCAAGCCGCACGGCCATGCCATAGCGCAGTTCGATCTGCGCGATATGCTCGCGCTTGTAGTTGACGAGGAAGTTGATGACCGCGACGGGGGCCTTCAGCAGCACCTCGCGCGAGCGTTTGCGGGTCCCCTCCTCCTCCAGCTGGCGCAGGATTTGCAGCGCCAGACTGTCGTCCGAGCGGATGATGCCGGTGCCGTGGCAATGCGCGCAGGGCTGCGTCGTGGATTCGAGCATGCCGGGGCGCAGACGCTGGCGGCTCATCTCCAGAAGGCCGAAGCCCGAGATGCGGCCGACCTGGATGCGGGCGCGGTCGGTCTTCAGCTTGTCCTTCAGTCGCTTCTCGACGGCGGCGTTGTTCTTGCGCTCTTCCATGTCGATGAAGTCGATGACGATCAGGCCGGCGAGGTCGCGGAGACGGAGCTGGCGCGCCACTTCCTCGGCCGCCTCGAGGTTGGTCTTGAGCGCGGTTTCCTCGATCGAGCCTTCCTTGGTCGCCCGGCCGGAGTTCACGTCGATGGCGACAAGCGCCTCGGTCACGCCGATGACGATATATCCGCCCGAACGCAGTTGAACGGTCGGGTTGAACATCGCCGCAAGATAGCTTTCGACCTGGTAGCGGGCGAAAAGCGGCAAGCCTTCGTTGTAGTTCTTCACGTTCTTGCCATGCGACGGCATGATCATCTTCATGAAGTCCTTCGCGGCGCGGTAGCCTTCGACGCCCTCGACCAGAACCTCGTCGATATCCTTGTTGTAGAGGTCGCGGATCGACCGCTTGATGAGGTCGCCTTCCTCATAGATCGGCGCCGGCGCGATGGAGCGCATGGTCAGGTCGCGGATCTGTTCCCAAAGCCGCATCAGGTATTCGTAGTCGCGCTTGATCTCGGCCTTGGTGCGCTGCGATCCTGCGGTGCGGATGATAAGGCCGGCACCCTGCGGCACCTCGATCTCACCGGCGATTTCCTTGAGTTTCTTGCGGTCGGCGGCATTGGTGATCTTGCGGGAAATCCCGCCGCCGCGCGCGGTGTTCGGCATCAGGACGCAGTAGCGCCCGGCCAGGCTGAGATAGGTGGTGAGCGCCGCACCCTTGTTGCCGCGCTCTTCCTTGACGACCTGCACCAGCATGATCTGGCGGACCTTGACCACTTCCTGGATCTTGTAGCGCCGCGGCCGGGGCTTGCGCGGCTGGCGGATTTCCTCGGTCACATCTTCTTCAGCGACGGATTCGATCTCGTCATCCGTATCAGAAGCGTGATCTGCGGCGACGTACTGTTCCTCGCGCTCCTCGCTGGTCTCGGGTGCGTCGGCGGAGCTGTCGGAGGTCTCCGCCGCGTCCTCGGCCCGGTCGTCCTGCGGCGCCTCGGCGGCTGCGGCCTCTTCGTCGTCCAGATCGACGACGCCCATGCCGGGAATGTCGTCGCTGGTGACGGACTTGTCGTCATTCCGGGCGGCCGCAGCTTTGGATCTGCCGCTGCGGCGCGGTTTGCGGCCGCGCTGCTCCTCGGCCTCTTCCTGCTCGGCATAGGCGCGCTCTTCCGCGAGCAGGGCCTGACGATCGGCGACCGGGATCTGGTAGTAATCGGGATGGATTTCCGAGAACGCGAGGAAGCCGTGGCGATTGCCGCCGTAATCCACGAACGCCGCCTGAAGCGAGGGTTCAACCCGCGTGACCTTGGCGAGATAGATATTGCCGGCTAGCTGGCGTTTGTTGACGGTTTCAAAGTCGAATTCCTCAACCTTGTTTCCGTCGACCACCACGACGCGGGTCTCTTCCGCGTGGGTGGCATCGATGAGCATTTTCTTGGCCATGAATACTTTCCGAACGCAGACAATCGCCGCAATCCCGGAGGGGCGGTGAGGTTCTGGCGTTCAATTGCTGAGGCGATGTCGGAGGAAAGCATGGCGACGGCGGCCAATGGCCTGATCCGGTCTTCCTGCTCTGCCCTCTCGCGTTTCATCGCGGTTCTGTCCCGGACGCCTCGAAGGCGCCCATTTCGGGCCCCGGCCTTGTCAGGGCCCGGGCGATAGGTTCGACCTTGCGGTCATTCGGCCTGCCTTCCCCGCGCCCATTTGGCGATGTGCCCGGACGCCGGTCGGCAGAGAATCTGGTAATGCGGGCCTTCGCGAAAACGCAGGGCCAGCGGTGCCGCACATTAGCGGGGATCGTCGCAAAATGACAATGGCTTTTTCGAAGGCGCCTGCCGGAGCCCGAGCCATCACCCTCCGTTACGCGCCATTGCGGCCTTGCCTACCCTGCCCGCTCGCGGGATGTCGGGCCTGAAGACCGCTGCGAATGCGGCGGGTGCGCCGAAAACCTGAGCCGCGGTTGTGGCGCAGAAAAGAAGCCGTTTCACGCCTCTCTCTTGTGTGATCGGCCCGACCTGCTCCGCATCCGGTGACAGAAATCGGGACGATCTTGTCCAGCCACCGGTTGGCACCGAGGTCAGAGATAATCCGAACGCTGCAACCCGTATTTCGCCATCTTCTCGTTGAGCGTCCGGCGCGGCAGGCACAATTCCTCCATGACCGAGGTGATGGAGCCCTTGTGGCGGCGCATCGTATTGTCGATCAGCATCTTCTCGAAGCTTTCGACATAGTCCTTCAGCGGCTTGCCCTCGGTCGTGATGGTAGGCCCAGCCTCTTCGTTCTCAGACATCAGGAGCGAGGCGATGGAGCCCGAACCGCGGCGGTTCTGAAGGACGGCGCGTTCGGAGACGTTGATGAGCTGGCGGACATTGCCCGGCCACGGCGCCTGCAAGAGCTGCGCGGCCTCCTGCGCGGTGACCTGCGGCGCGTCGCAGCCATATTCATCGGCGAACTGCTCGCTGAGACGGGTGAAGAGCGTCAGGATATCCTCGCCCCGCGCCCGCAAGGGCGGCAGGGTGATCTTCAGCGCGGCGAGGCGGTAATAGAGATCGGGGCGCAGCGCGTCCTCAACCGTGTGGCCCTGTTCGTGATCGTTGCAGATCGCGATGATGCGGGTCTCGGCCGGGGTGCCCTGATCGTTGATGAAGGTCAGGAGCCGGGCCTGCAAAGGCTGGCTCAGTGCCTCCACATCCTCCAGAACCAGCGTGCCGCCGCGCGCCTCTTCGACCAGCGGGATCTGTCCGCCATCGTCCATCGGGCCGAAAAGCCGGGTGGTGAGCATGTCTTCGGTAAAGGCCGCGCAGGAGATCACGCAGAACTTCTTGCCCGCGCGGGGGCCAACGGCATGCAGCGCATGGGCGACGAGGGTCTTGCCGGTGCCGGTCTCCCCGTCGATCAGGACGTGGCCATCGGCCTGGCCGAGGTCGAGGATATCCTCGCGCAGCCGCTCCATCGCCGGCGAGGCGCCGATGAGCTTTTTCATGATGGTGGTGCCGTCCGACAGCTCGCGCCGCAGCGCACGGTTGTCGAGCGTCATGCGCCGCGACTGGCTGGCGCGCTTGGCAAGCTCGGTCATCCGGTCGGGGTTGAAGGGCTTTTCGAGGAAATCATAGGCGCCGACGCGCATCGCCTCGACCGCCATCGGCACGTCGCCATGCCCGGTAATCATTATCACCGGCAACCCGCCGTCAACGCTCATCAGGCGCTTGAGGAAGGACATTCCGTCCATGCCGGGCATCTTGATGTCGCTGACGACGACGCCGGGGTAATCCGCCCCGATGCTCTTCAGCGCGTCCTCCGCGCTCGCGTAGGTTTCGGTGTCGAAACCCGAAAGCGCCAGCCACTGGCTGATCGACTGCCGCATGTCCTGTTCGTCATCGACGATGGCAACTTTCATCGCGCGCGCCATGTTCACCTCATTCCGCTGCTTGCGAACTTGCGTTCAATATGGGGAGTTGAACTTCAAATACAGCCCCCCCGCCCGGCGCGTTGCGCGCCGTAAGCCGGCCGCCAAAGTCCTTCACGATGCCGGATGATATCGCAAGGCCAAGGCCGACGCCCTCGCCCGGCTTCTTGGTCGTGTAGAACGGTTCAAAGAGATTATCGAGATCGGTGATCCCGTGGCCATTGTCGCGGACCGCCAGCATCGCGGTTTCACCCGCCGAGAGCATGATCTCGATCCGGGGTTTCTCGACCTCCTTCGTCGCGTCAAGCGCATTGCGCAGGAGATTGATGATGACCTGTTCCAGCCGCACCCTGTCGGCCTGCACCATCACCGCAACCCGCGGCAGGGTTCGCTCGATATGCACCGATCGCGTCCGCAACGTCGGTTCCATCATCGAGAGCGCCGAGGACAGGCAGACCCGGAGATCGACGGGTTCGAACGCCTCGCCGCCCTTGCGGGCATAGCTTTTGAGTTGCCGCGTGATGGCGCCCATCCGCTCGATGAGATCGTCGATGCGCTGGAAGGAGGACAGCGCCTCTTCCGGCCGTCGGCGCTGCAAAAGAAGCTGCGCCCCGGCGAGGTAGGTCTTCATCGCGGCAAGCGGCTGGTTGAGCTCGTGGCTGACGGCGGCCGACATCTCACCCAACGCGGCGAGTTTCGAGGATTGCGCCAGGGTCTGCTCGGCCACGGCGAGGTCTTTCTGGACCTTTTCGCGTTCGGCAATCTCGCGCTGGAGACGCGCGTTCAACTGCCTGAGCTCGACCGACTCCCTCCGGAAGAGCGCGGATTGCCGTCGCGCGCGCCGCGAAAGGACGTAGAAGATGAGCGCGAGGAGAACCGCGAAGCCCATGATCTCAAGCGCCAGAACGGCGTTCACCTTGTCGCGGATCGAGGCATAGGTGGTGAAACTGACAAGCCGCCAGCCGCGGAACGAAATCCGCGCCTCGTTGCGGATCACCGCCTCGCCGCCGACATAGGCGTCCGGCGAAGGCGTGGTCCAGTCCGAGGTCGCCTGCAAGGCGCGCTCCAGCGCCGTTGCCGGGGGGGTTCCGGCCAGCGCATCGGCCAGCGTCTTGCCGCGCCAGCGTGGTTCGGTGGACAGGATCACCGTGCTTTCGCTGTCCACCACGGCGACGACATCGGCGATGCCGGTCAGCACGCGTTCGAATTTCGACAGATCGACACCGACGACGATGACCCCGGCGAGGCGGTTCTCCGACACGACGGCACGGGAATAGGAAAACTCGTAGCCGCTGGACTCGCGCTCGGTCACGGTGAAGACGGTGTCCTTCGAGCGCACGGCATCCACAAAGGGCGGGCGCTGCGCGAAATTCGTGGAAATCTGGGTCCGGTCGGTCGCTGCCACCACGCGACCCGCGGCGTCGAGAAGCATAATCGACGCAGCGCCGATTTCGTTTTGCGCGGAGATCAGGCGCTGCGATGTGGCGGAGAAATCGCTGCTGTCGAGGGAAGAGATCAACGCCGGATCGCGGGCGAGAAGCAGCGGCACGACTGAGTTGCGCTGCAATTCGCTCATCACGTTGCCGGTAAAGAGCGCGAGCCGGACATCGGCGCGGTTGCGCGTCGTCTCGGAAAAACGGTCGGTCAGAAGGTCGTTCGTCTGCCAAATGACCGCGACCGCCGCGATGAAGAAGCCCAGAATGATGAGCCGGATCCACACCGGATTCGAGATCGGCAGGCCAGAACCGACGCGCGCGCCGGATATATCCGTAGCGTCCGGGGCCTTTGGCCGGGTCTCACCCGCTGACTGTCCTGTGTCACTCGACATGCGGTAATTTTAGGCTGCCGCCTGCCCTGCCACAAGCGATAGTGTGTCAGACCCGTTCCATCGCCGACATGAGCGAGCGGAAAAGCACCGATCCGTCGGCGCCGCCTTGCGCATCCTCGATCATGCGCTCGGGGTGCGGCATCATCCCCAACACGCGGCGGTTGTCCGAGAGGACCCCCGCGATATCGGCGACCGAGCCGTTGGGGTTCTCGAGATAGGTGAAGGCGATCCGGTCCTCGGCCTTAAGCCGGGCGAGGCCATCGGCGTCGATTGTATAGTTGCCGTCGTGGTGGGCGACGGGAATGCTGACGGTGGCGCCGGGCTTCCAGAGGTTGGTAAAGGCGCTGCTGGCCGTCGCCACCTTCAGTGCCACGCGCTTGCAGACGAATTTGAGGCCCGCGTTGCGCATCAGCGCGCCGGGCAAGAGGCCGGTCTCGGTCAGGACCTGAAAGCCGTTGCAGATGCCAAGGACATAGCCGCCCTTGTCGGCATGGGCCTTGATGGCAGCGGCGACGGGAGATTGCGCGGCGATGGCGCCGCAGCGCAGGTAGTCGCCGAAGGAAAAGCCACCCGGAATGGCGACGATATCGGTCCCCGCCGGAAGGCTCGCATCCTTGTGCCAAACCCGCGTGACCTCTGCGCCAGCCCGTTCAAAGGCGACGGCGAGGTCACGGTCGCAATTGGATCCGGGAAAGGTGATGACGGCGGCTTTCATGGGGCGATCTCCTCGGGCCTCGTTCTTGCCCGGCCCTTAGCGCAAACCGGCGCGGCGTTCCAGAGCTTTGCCGTTGGGGCCTGCGTCCGGTCAGACCTGTTGCGCCAGTTCCAGAACCCGCTGCCAGCGCGGATGATCGTGCAGCGGATCGAAATCCGAATCCTGCCTGATCCAGGCCTTGGTCTCGTGATTTGCCTGCGGAAGCAGATTTATCAAAAGGTCGAGCGCATGCTCCAGATCGCCCACAAAGCAGTGAAAGCAGGCGATGTTGTAACGGGTCAGGATGTCGTCTGGGTCGATCACGATGGCGCGCGCCGCCCATTCTCTCTCGCGCTCGCTCTCGCCAAGTTCAAGCAGCGACAAAGCGCCCAGATAGTATGGCCGCTGATTTTCGGGATTGCGCGCGATTTCACGCGATGCCCGCTCGATGCCCCGGCGGTTGGCATCGCTCCTCTTCTCGGGCAGATCGAGGGAGTGATAGACCTGATGAAGAAGAATGACCGATTGATAGTCATCGATGTTCACCTCTGACGCCCGTTCGAAATACCGCGGCCGCGTCCAGTTTGCCTTGCGTATAGCAGGAGCGCGCATAGAAATAATGGGCCTCGAACAGGTTCGGGTTCAACGCCAGCGCACGCTCGAATTCCTGTTCGGCCTCGGCGTGTTTCTGGCGGACCGACAGGGCGAGACCGCGCGAGGCGTGGGCTTCGGCCAGGTTCGGGTCGATTTCCAACGCCTTGGCGCAGTTTCCGAGGATATCACCGACAACGACGCTTTCGCTGTATTGCAGGAACAGGAATGAATCGCAGTCGGCGATCCCGGCATAGGCGCGGGCGTAAAGCGGATCGCATTCAAGCGCTTTCGCATACATCTGTTTGGCCAGCACCAGGTTGGGTTTCGAGCTCCGCCGGAAGAGTTCGCGGCCCTTGAGGTAATAGGTATAGGCCTCGACGCTGTCGGTCGGGGCGTGCGCGATGGCCTTCTTTTCTTCGGGCAGGAGTTTGACGCGCAGTTGTTCGACGATCGTCCGGGTGATCTCGTCCTGGACCTCGAAAATGTCGGTAAGGTCGCGATCATACCGCGCTGCCCAGACGTGACCGCCCGTCGCGCCCTCGATCAGCTGGGCGTTGATGCGCACCTTCTGACCCGCCTTGCGGACGCTTCCCTCCAAGAGATAGGACACGCCGAGTTCCCGCGCGATCTGTTCCAGCTTCACCGATCTGCCCTTGTAGGTGAAGACCGTGTTGCGCCCGAGCACGAATAGACCGGATACGTTCGACAGATCGGTGATGATGTCTTCCGTGATGCCGTCGCTGAAAAATTCCTGCTCCGGGTCGTTGCTCATGTTGCTGAACGGCAGGACCGCCACCGAAGGTCTGGCACTTCGCAGCGTGTTATCCGGCGACGCTCCGGACTGCGGCATGTCAGGGGCGGCCGATCTGGCGAGATTGATGAAGAAGACACGCACCGGTTGCGCGATGTTCTTGACCGTCTTTTCGCCCTGGTCCTGAAACTCGATTTCCAGTTTGTTGCCGATCTGCGCCCGCACCACTTCGGAACAGGCGATGCCGCCAGCGTGCGCCAGTCCCTCCAATCGGGAAGCAATGTTCACGCCGTCCCCGTAGAAGTCCTCACCATCGGCGAATGCGCCCGCCGATTTGATGAAAGTTGCACAGGAGGGTCCGAAACACACGGCACGGGGGCAAAACGGGTCAAAAACGCCACGACGGGGTTCCGTTTCCAGACGAGAGCCGTTACAGCGCGGGAACCGAACAGACCAACTCCCGAGGAACCAGGATGCCCCGCTCCGCGCTTGCGGCTTTTGCCGCTGCCGTATCGCCGACCCATGCGCCGGCCTTTCCATCCACGGCCACCGCGCTGAGGACCGAGCTTCTGTCGGGTCTGACGGTCGCGCTGGCGCTGGTGCCCGAAGCGGTGGCCTTCGCCTTCGTCGCGGGTGTGCATCCGCTCGTCGGCCTCTATGCCGCCTTCATGGTCGGCCTCATCACTGCGCTGATCGGCGGGCGGCCCGGCATGATTTCGGGCGCGACCGGGGCGCTGGCGGTGGTCATGGTCAGCCTCGTCGCCACGCATGGGGTCGAGTACCTTTTCGCGACGGTCGTGCTGATGGGGCTGATCCAGATCGCGGCGGGCTTGCTGAAGCTCGGCAAGTTCATCCGCCTCGTGCCGCATCCGGTGATGTTGGGCTTCGTCAACGGGCTCGCTATTGTCATCGGCCTTGCGCAGTTGGAGCAGTTTCGCCTGCCTGACGGCGGTGGCGGCCATGTCTGGATGACCGGCTGGCCGCTGGCGGCGATGCTGGCGCTTGTCGTGCTGACCATGGCGATCATCTGGGTGACGCCGCGCATCACCAAAGCCTTTCCCGCACCGCTCGCCGGGATCGGCATCGTAGCGGCGCTGGTCATCGGTTTCGGCATTGACGTGCCGCGCGTCGGCGATCTGGCCTCCATCAAGGGCGGCTTGCCGGCCTTTCACCTGCCTGCGGTGCCGATCGACCTTGCGACGCTGAAGATCATCCTGCCCTATTCGGTGATCCTCGCCGCGATCGGCCTCATCGAGAGCCTCCTGACGCTGAACCTTGTCGGCGAGATCACCGGCAAGCGCGGGGGTGCCAGCCAGGAATGTGTGGCGCAGGGCGTGGCCAATACCGTGACCGGGTTCTTCGGCGGCATGGGTGGCTGCGCGATGATCGGGCAGTCGATGATCAACGTGAGTTCCGGCGGGCGCACGCGGCTTGCCGCCGTGGCGGCGGCGCTTTTCCTCTTGTCCTTCATCCTCTTCGCCTCGCCGCTGATCGAGCAGATCCCGCTTGCCGCCCTGGTCGGCGTCATGTTCATGGTCGTGATCGGCACCTTCGCCTGGCAGACCTTCCGCGTGCTCAGGATCGTGCCCGCGACCGATGCGGTGGTGATCGTGCTCGTGACCGCGATCACGGTGGCCACGGACCTCGCGACGGCGGTTGTGGCCGGGGTCATCGTCTCCGCGCTCGCCTATGCCTGGCAGAACGCGAAGCGCATCCATGCCCGGATCGAGATCGCCGCGGACGGCGCCAAGGTCTACCGGATCGAGGGGCCGCTTTTCTTCGGCTCCACCGACGGGTTTTCGGAACTGTTCACGCCCGAGGCCGACCCCGAGAGCGTCATTGTCGATTTTGACGGGAGCCGGGTGGCCGATCAATCCGCGCTGGCCGCGATCGAGGCGCTGGCCGCGCGCTACGAGGCGCTTGGCAAGGTGCTGACGCTGCGCCATCTCAGCCGCGACTGCCACCGCCTGCTGAACCGCGCCGGCCAGCTCATGGTCGATAGCGAGGACGATCCCGATTACGGGATCGCGGTGGATTACGAGGTCAAGACCGGGGCGCTTGGCGCCGGGCATTGAGGCCGCGCCTGTGGTGCCGACGGATTGGGGCGCTGCCCCAAGCCCCGAGGTATTTGCGGCAAGATGAAAGAACCGGACTGGATTTCGATCAGGCGATCTCGACGGTGTACTTCTCGATCACCGTGTTGGCGAGGAGCTTTTCGCACATCTTCCTGACCTCGGCCTCGGCCGCCGCGCGGTCGGTGGCGGCGAGGTCGAGCTCGATCACCTTGCCCTGACGGACGCCTGCGACACCGGAAAAACCGAGCGTGCCGAGCGCGTGCTTCACCGCCTCGCCCTGCGGGTCGAGAACGCCATCCTTGAGCATGACATGGACACGGGCTTTCATCGCATCGGGGCCTTTCAGTTGATCAGCGTGGGTTTCGTCATATGCGTCGCCTGGTTCGGCAGGACGCCAAGGCGGCGGGCGACTTCGGAATAGGCGTCGGTCAGGTTGCCGAGGTCGCGGCGGAAGACGTCCTTGTCGAGCTTCTGGCCGGTTTTCACGTCCCAGAGGCGGCACGAATCCGGGCTGATCTCGTCCGCCACGATCAGGCGCATGAAGTCGCCCTCCCAGATGCGGCCGATCTCGATCTTGAAGTCGATGAGCTTGATGCCGACGCCGTAGAAGATGCCCGAAAGGAAGTCGTTCACGCGGAGCGCGATCTGGATGATGTCATCCATGTCCTGCTGGTTGGCCCAGCCGAAGGCGAGGATGTATTCCTCGCTGACCATCGGATCGCCGAGCGCGTCGTTCTTGTAGCTGTACTCAACAATGGGGCGCGGCAGGGGTGTGCCCTCCTCCATGCCGAGGCGCTTGGAGATGGAGCCCGCGGCGAAGTTGCGCACGATCACTTCGAGGGGAATGATCTCGACCTGGCGGATCAGTTGCTCGCGCATGTTGAGGCGGCGGATGAAGTGGTTCGGGATGCCGATATTCGTCAGCCCGGTCATGAAGAATTCGCTCAGCCGGTTGTTGAGGACACCCTTGCCCTCGATCGTCGCCTTTTTCTGGGCGTTGAAGGCGGTGGCGTCATCCTTGAAATACTGGACGAAGGTTCCCGGTTCCGGGCCTTCGTAAAGGATCTTGGCCTTACCCTCGTAGACCTTCTTGCGACGTGGTGCCATGGGATGCCCCTTCCCGGTTCCAGGGCCCGGCCGGACCCTCGCGCCCCTATAGGACAAGGTGGCGCAGCCCGCAAGGATGAGGAGTCCGCAGATTGCCGTCCGGATGCCAACGCACTTGTCGCAGGGTTGCAACTCTGGCAATAAACCTCAAATTCATTTGGCCACGTGCCCAAGCAGACAGGATGCGCCATGACCACCTTCGACGACCGCGAGAACGCCTTCGAGAACAAGTTCGCGCATGACGAGGAACTGAAGTTCAAGGCCGAGGCGCGCCGCAACAAGCTTCTCGGGCTTTGGGCTGCGGGTCTGATGGGCAGGTCGGGCGATGCCGCCGCCGCCTATGCCAAAGAGGTTGTCGCCGCGGATTTCGAAGAGGCCGGCGATGAGGATGTCTACCGCAAGGTCGCGGACGATCTTGGCGACTTGGCCAGTGAGACGACGATCCGCACGCGGATGGTCGAGCTCATGGTCGAGGCCAAGCGCCAGATCATGGACGAGGTCTGAGCGTGTCGCCGACCGCCCGGTGTTGACGGCGGGAGGCTGCCAAGGCCCATCTCATGGCTGGCAGCCCTTCCGGCGAGGCCCTATGCTGGCGACGGTTTTGACGCTTGGGGATGGCGTGCGGATGTTTTGCGGCCCGATCCCCGACCCCAGATTTCAGGAAAGGCTCCCGCGATGAGCGATCTACTCTTCCGCCTTCTCTCGGAACGTGACTGGCTGATGGCCGACGGCGCGACGGGGACCAATCTCTTCAATATGGGGCTTTCGGCGGGGGAGCCGCCGGAGTTCTGGAACACCGATCGGTCGGACAATATCCGCACGCTCTATCGTGGCGCGGTCGAGGCGGGGAGCGATCTCTTCCTGACCAACACTTTCGGTGGCAATGCCAGCCGTCTGAAGCTGCACGGTGCACAGGGGCGCGTGCGCGAGCTGAACCGAAATCGGCGCCGAACTGGCGCGCGAGGTCGCCGATGCGGCCGACCGTCCGATTGTCGTCGCGGGCTCGGTCGGTCCGACGGGCGAGATCATGTCGCCAATGGGGTCGCTCACCCATGAGTGGGCGGTCGAGATGTTCCATGAACAGGCCGAGGGGCTGAAGGAGGGCGGCGCCGACGTCCTCTGGGTCGAGACGATCAGCGCGGCGGAGGAATTCCGCGCGGCGGCCGAGGCCTTTGCGCTGGCCGGCATGCCCTGGTGCGGCACGATGAGCTTCGACACGGCGGGGCGCACGATGATGGGCCTCACCTCGGCGCAGATGGTGGCGATGGTCGACAAGCTGCCGAATCCGCCGCTTGCCTTCGGGGCGAATTGCGGCGTGGGCGCCTCGGATCTGCTGCGCACCGTGCTTGGATTCGTGACTGCCGGGCCGGAGCGTCCGATCATCGCCAAGGGCAATGCCGGTATCCCGAAATATCATGATGGCCATATCCACTATGACGGGACGCCGGACCTGATGGCGGAATATGCGGTCCTCGCACGGGACTGCGGGGCGAAGATCATTGGCGGCTGCTGTGGCACGATGCCGGAGCATCTCAGCGCGATGCGGGCCGCGCTCGAGAGCCGTCCGCGCGGGCCGCGTCCGACGCTGGATGAAATCACCTCGACGCTTGGCGGGTTTTCCTCGGCCTCGGACGGGACCGGGGAAGAGGCTGGTGCCGGGCGCGAACGGCGCGGGCGTCGGCGCGGTTGAGAGGTCGCAAGGGGGCCCTGCCCCCGTCCCGGATGTGATCCGGGACTCCCCCGGAGTATTTTCGAACAGAAGAAGGTCAGAAGAGTGAAAGCTGGTCGCCCGCGCGGGGCGGCGGGCCGAAGGCTGTGAGATTGAGGGGCGGCAGCGGCCTGTCGAGGCCGAGTTTGCGCGTTGCGAGGGCGAAGCGCTGCGCGATCAGGTCGGCATAAGGCCCCTCGCCCCGCATCCGCTTGCCCCATTCGGCGTCGTAATCCGCGCCGCCGCGCATCTCGCGCAGGCGGTTCAGGACATGCGCCGCGCGGCCGGGATAGGCGCGGTGGAGCCAGTCACGGAAGAGCGGCGCGACCTCATGGGGCAGGCGCAGGAGAATCCAGCTTGCGGCCCTGGCGCCGGCCTTGGCAGCCGCCGCGAGGATCGCCTCAAGCTCCGGTTCCGACAGGACGGGGATGACCGGCGAGGCCATGATGCGGACGGGGATGCCCGCGGCGGCGAGCCTTTCGATGGCGGCAAGGCGGCGGGCGGGCAAGGGGACGCGCGGCTCCATCGCGCGGGAGAGGCCGTTGTCGAGGGTCGTCACCGACACGCCGACATGGACGAGGTTGCGGCGCGCCATGTCGGACAGCAGGTCGATGTCGCGTTCGATGAGCGTGCCCTTTGTGACGATGCCGACCGGGTGGTTCCAGTCGCTGAGAACCTGAAGGATGCCCCGCATCACGCGGTAGCGTTTCTCGATCGGCTGATAGGGGTCGGTATAGGTGCCGATGGCGATGGGCCGGACCTTGTAGCCGCGCCGCCCGAGTTCGCGTTCCAGCACCTTCGGCGCGTCGGGCCGGGCGATCAGCTTCGTCTCGAAATCGAGACCTGCCGAAAGGCCAAGATAGGAATGACCGGGCCGTGCGAAGCAATAGGTGCAGCCGTGTTCGCAGCCGCGATAGGGGTTGATGGTGCGGTCGAACGGCAGATCGGGCGACGCCACGTAGTTGATGACGGAGCGCGGGCGTTCGACCCGGACCTCGGTGCGCAATAGCCGTTCTTCTTCCGGCAGGTCCCAGCCGTCGTTTTCCGCGATGCGCTCCTCATGCTCGAACCGGCCCGCCGGATTGGTGGCGGAACCGCGCGCCTTGAGGCGCAGGAAGGGATCTGGCGGCGGCAGGGGCATGCGGAGATTATGGAACATAAAGGGAACATCTTGCAAGGGATGCTGTGCCATGTCAGCCATCCGATCCGCCGCAACGTCGCCGCCGCATCCGCCGATGTCGCAATTTGCCAAGTGACACCGGGGGATTGGTCGCATTAAGGCTTTCAGAACCGCCAGGAGACACGCGATGGCCGACGACGAAATCATCCTCAGCGAACTCGATGACGAGGAGCTGACGCTTCAGATGCATGATGACCTCTATGACGGTCTCAAGGAAGAGATCGAAGAGGGTGTCAACATTCTGCTCGGACGCGGTTGGGCGCCCTACGATGTGCTGACCAAGGCGCTCGTCGCGGGCATGACCATCGTCGGGGCCGACTTCCGCGATGGTATCCTCTTCGTGCCGGAAGTGCTTCTGGCCGCGAATGCGATGAAGGCGGGCATGGCGATCCTGAAGCCGCTTCTGGCCGAGACCGGCGCGCCGAAAGTCGGCAAGATGGTCATCGGAACCGTCAAGGGCGACATCCATGACATCGGCAAGAACCTTGTCGGGATGATGATGGAGGGCGCGGGTTTCGAGGTTGTCGACCTTGGCATCAACAACGCGGTCGAGAAATATATCGAGGCGCTGGAGCGCGAAGAGGCCGACATCCTCGGCATGTCCGCGCTTCTGACCACGACGATGCCCTACATGAAGGTCGTGATCGACACGCTGAAGGAAAAGGGCATGCGCGAGGATTTCATCGTGCTGGTCGGCGGCGCTCCGCTGAACGAGGAATTCGGGCGTGCCATCGGTGCGGACGCCTATTGCCGCGACGCCGCCGTCGCCGTGCAGACCGCCAAGGACTTCATGGCGCGCAAGCACAACAAGCTCGCCGCAGGCTGACCGGGGCACGTCTGATCGCGTGGAAGGCCCCGGCGGTGCTGGGGCCTTTTTGTTTGCGGCTTTGTTTTTCGCCTTTCGATGCCCAGATTAGAGCAAAGGAGTGTCTGATGCCCCCTGCCCGCTTTCTTCTTCTGCTCGGCCTGGTGATCGCCGCCGCCGCGCTCACCATCTGGATCGCCATGCTGATGGCGCCTGTGGCGGGCGCCTCCGCGGGCTGGATGTTGCTGCCGCTTCTGGTCGCGGGTCTCGCGCTCGTCCTCAGGAGGCGGTCGTGAACCTGCCCGACGACCGCGTCCTCACCGAGGCCGGGTTGCCGCCCTCCTCTGAGGGGCGCGTGCTGCTGATTGCCTGCGGGGCGCTCGCGCGGGAGATCCTCGATCTGAAGGCGGCGAACGGCTGGACCCATCTCGACCTGACCTGCCTGCCCGCCAAGCTGCATCTCTGGCCGGACCGGATCACGGCGGCGGTCGAAGCGGCAGTTCTGGAGCATCGGGCCAAATACGCCTCGGTCTTCGTGGTCTATGCGGACTGCGGAACTGGCGGGCAATTGTTCGAAAAGTGCAATGAATTGCGGGTCGAGATGATCGAAGGCCCGCATTGCTATTCGTTTTTTGAAGGCAATACCGCTTTTGCCGAGAAGGCCGAAGAGGAATTCACGGCCTTCTACCTGACCGATTTTCTGGTACGCCAGTTCGATGCCTTTGTCTGGAAGCCGATGGGCCTCGACCGTCACCCGGACCTGCGGGACATGTATTTCGGCAATTACACCAAGCTCGTCTATCAGGCGCAGACCGAGGACGCTGCACTGGACGCCAAGGCACGCGACTGCGCGGCGCGGTTGGGTCTGGCCTATGAGCGGCAATTCACCGGTTATGGCGATCTGAAGACGGCGCTGGCGCGGCTTTAGCCTTTCACGGCGCTGGCCAGCGTCCGGATGCGTTCAATCATCGCGCGAAGGCCGTTCGAACGCTGCGACGACAGGTGCCGGTCAAGGCCGAGGCGCGACATCTCGCCCGGCGCGTCGACCCTCAGCACCTCTTCCACGGTTAACCCGGAATAGAGCGAATGCAGAATAGCGATCAGTCCGCGCACGATCATCGCATCGCTGTCGCCGTCGAAGTCGAACCGCGCGCCTTCACCCTGCCCTTCGATCCGCGGCAGGAACCAGACCTGGCTGGCGCAGCCATGAACCTTGGTCGCAGGCACCTTCACCGCGTCGTCGAGGGGCGGCATCGCTTTGCCGAGTTCGATGACATGACGGTAACGATCCTCCCAGTCGTCGAGAAACTCGAAGGTGTCGGCAATATCCTCGAAGGCGGCGCTGGCCATGATCGTTCCCCAGTGACACCGCTCGAGGTAATGTCTCGTGCCGCCAAGGTCCAGCCCTGCCGCCTCTTTTCAGGCGCGTACAATTCGGCTACCCAAGGCGGAACAGCATGGGGGACTGAGCATGAAGCGACTGATCACGGCCTGCCTTATCGCAACGATCGCCGTGGCGGGATGCGCGCGCGTTCGCGACAGCAAGCTCAACCCGTTCAACTGGTTTGGCCGCTCGAAGGCTGAGCAGACCGTGGTCGTGGACAGCAACGGCATCCCGCAGGACCCGCGCCCGCTGGTGCAGCAGGTGACGGCCCTTGACGTGGCGCGCCAGCCGGGCGGCGCGATCGTCCGCGCCTCGGGCCTGCCGCCGACGCAAGGTTGGTGGGAGGCGGAATTGCTGCCGGAGAACGATGGTATCGCGGTTGACGGCGTCCTGACCTATCGCTTCGTCGTCAAGCAGCCGCTTGAAGCGACCCGGTCCTCGACGCCGCAATCGCGCGAACTGACCGCCGCTGTCTATCTGTCGGATATCCGCTTGCAGGACGTGCGCAAGATCGTCGTTCAGGGTGCCTCGAACAGCATGTCGACCAGCCGCTGAGGCCGGTCGTCCGGTTCAGACCTGAATGACGCGCACCGCCCCGCCCTTGGCGGAAAGCGCGATTTCGCCGTTACAAAGCCGGATCGCATCCTGACCGAACACCTCGGCGCGCCAGCCTTTGAGGGCGGCGACGGAACGGTCCCCCGCCGCAAGCGCATCGAGGTCGCCGGACGAGGCGACGAGCTTTTGCGCCACGCCCTCGGCCTCGGATTTCGCCTTCAGAAGCACACGCAGCAGATCGGCCAGGGCGGAATCGACCTGGAGCTGATCGCGGCTTGTATCGACTTTCGGCTGATCCTCGGGCTTTGTCTCAAGCCCGGCCTTCACGGCGGCTAGGATTCCGTCAGCAATATCGGGTTTGCGCCCCTCGCGCAGAAGAAGGCGCGAGCGGCCGAGATCCTCGGTATTGGTCGGCTTGGTCGAGGCCAGCTCCAGCAGCGCGTCATCCTTGAAAACGCGGCTGCGCGGCACGTTGCGGGTCTGGGCGTAGTCCTCGCGGAACCGCGCCAGTTCGCGCACGATCGACAGGAAGCGGCCCGAGGTGGTGCGGGTCTTGACGCGCATCCACGCCTCTTCCGGCCGGGTGATATAGGTTTCGGGATGAAGCAGGATACCAAGCTCCTCCTCCACCCATTTCTGCCGCCCGGTGCGCTTCAGCTCCTTCGACAGGAATTCGTAGATCACGCGCAGATGCGTCACATCGGCCAGAGCATAGGTCATCTGGGCATCGGTCAGGGGGCGGCGCGACCAATCGGTGAAGCGCGAGGTCTTGTCGAGCCCTTCCTTGGCGATCTTGCGCACCAGCGTCTCATACCCGACCTGATCGCCAAAGCCGCAGACCATCGCCGCGACCTGGGTGTCGAAAAGCGGGATCGGAAAGACATTGCCCTCGACAAAGAAGATCTCAAGATCCTGACGCGCGGCGTGAAAGACCTTCACCGTCGCTTCGTGGCGGAAGAGATCGTACAGCGGCTCAAGCGACAGGCCGTTGGCCAGCGGATCGATCAGAACCGCCTCGCCGTCGGCGCCCGGAAGCGCCATCTGGATCAGGCAGAGCTTGGAATAATAGGTGCGCTCGCGCAGGAACTCGGTGTCGAGGGTGACATAGGGTTCGGATTTGGCGGCTTCGCAGATGCGGGCGAGGTCTTCGGTCGTGCTGATCGTGCGCATGTAACTTCCGTTTTTTGCGGGGTCATCCCGCAGATCACGCCCTCTTAGGGCAGCGGCGAGGGGTTTAAAAGGGGCGGCGGCAAGGATTCTTCAAGGCGGTGCGGGTCAGAGGAAGACCGGGCGGCGGTCGCCCGCGGCGTAGCGCGACAGCACGGCGGGGTAGAGCCGATGCTCTTCCTTCAGGACGCGCGCCGCCAGCGTGTCGGGCGTATCGCCCGCCCTCACCGGCACCCGCGCCTGTCCCAGAATCGGGCCATCGTCGAGAACCGGAGTGACCTCATGCACCGTGCAGCCTGTCTCGGTATCCCCGGCGGCGAGGGCGCGCGCGTGGGTGTCAAGCCCCGGATATTTCGGCAGGAGCGACGGGTGGATGTTCAGCATCCGACCCTGGAAGCGAAGGACGAAATCGGGTGTCAGGACGCGCATGAAACCCGCAAGGCAGAGGATGTCCGGTCGCGCCGCCAGAAGCGGCTTGAGCAAGTCCGCCTCGAACGCCGCGCGATCCTTGCCAAAGGGCCGGTGATCAACCGCCGCCGTGGCGATGCCGCGTTCCGCCGCGCGCCCAAGGCCCTGCGCAGCGGGGTCGTTCGAGAGCACCAGAACCGGCCGCGCCGGGTGTTCGCCCGTCATGCTGTCGACCAGTGCCAGCATGTTCGATCCGCCGCCCGAAATCAGAATCGCGACCCGCTTCAAGCGAGCGTGCCCTTGTAGCGGACGCCCTGCCCCTCGCCCACCTCGCCAAGGGCGATCACGGTTTCTCCCGCGTCGCGCAACAGCGCGCTGAGCGCCGCCTCACGACCCGCCTCGACGACAAGGATCAGCCCGATCCCGCAGTTGAAGGTTTTCAGAAGCTCGGCCTGCGCCATTCCCGCCTGCCTGTTCAGCCAGGCGAAAACCGGCGGCAGGGTCCACGCGGTGAGGTCGATCTCCGCGCCCAAACCGTCCGGGAGGACACGCGGCAGATTTTCGGTCAGTCCGCCGCCGGTGATATGGGCCAGCCCATGCACGCCACCCGCGCGGATCGCGGCCAAGGCCTGCTTCACGTAAAGCCGCGTCGGCGCCAGCAGCGCCGCGCCGAGCGTCCCATCCCCGAAGGGCGACGCATCGCCCCAGCCGAGGCCCGAAAGTTCCACGATCTTGCGGACCAGCGAATAGCCGTTGGAGTGAACCCCGCTGGAGGCAAGACCGATCAGCCGGTCGCCTTTGACGACACCCTGCGGCAGATCGGTCCCGCGCTCCATCGCGCCGACCGAAAAGCCCGCAAGGTCGAAATCACCGCCGTGATACATGCCGGGCATTTCCGCCGTCTCACCGCCCACCAACGCACAGCCCGAAAGCGCGCAACCTTCGGCGATGCCATTGATGATCCGCGTTGCCTGCTCGACATCAAGCTTGCCGGTCGCGAAATAGTCGAGAAAGAACAAGGGCTCAGCGCCCTGACAGACAAGGTCGTTGACGCACATGGCGACAAGGTCGATGCCAATCGTATCAAGGTGTCCGGTATCGATCGCGATGCGAAGCTTGGTGCCGACGCCGTCAGTCGCGGCCACGAGGATCGGATCGGAATAGCCTGCCGCCTTCAGGTCGAAGAGCGCGCCGAATCCGCCCAGCCCCGACATCGTCCCCGCCCGCTGGGTCCGCTTGGCCGCAGGCTTGATCCGCTCGACAAGTGCATTGCCGGCGTCGATATCGACGCCCGCCTGAGCATAGGTGAGCCCGTTCTTTCCGTTCGCCATCGCAATCCCCCGAAGGCCAGCGCCGCCGTTTCGGCGCGGCATACAGGAATGCTCCGCCCCCGGCAACGCCGCGAGGGCGCCGCACCACCGAAATCTTCGTGTCGCCCGACGCCCCTGCCTTTCTCTTGACCGCGATCCGCAATCTGCTAGGCAATGGCCCGGCCGGGCCTGTAGCTCAATTGGTTAGAGCAGGGCGCTCATAACGCCTTGGTTGGGGGTTCGAGTCCCTCCGGGCCTACCATCCACCCCGGTCGCAAGAGTGCGTTGTCTCAAAGGATGAAGGGGCGGCGCTGTCTCCGGCGAATGCCCCGAACGCGTGGCGATCCGTGGACGATGCCGCAGCGCGGCGCGGGACTGTTTCCAGACCGCATGGTATCTGCTACCATGGCGCGATCTAATTTGATGTTTTTTACTTAAAATTATTAGCGGAGGCTCCGATGCTGGACCTGTTGAAAGCCGCAGCGCGCGTTGCCGAACCGAGTGGCACCGAGGCATTGCCGCAGGACATCTTGAGTTTTTCCCTTGAATACGCGGCGGCCCCCGATGTCGAGGCCGAACGCGCGCGGATCGCGGAACTGCTGGGCGCCGATGGCTTCGACCTCTTCCCGTATTCCGGGGAAGAGCCGGCTATCCTGATCCTGCAATTTCCGGGGCTGCCCATCGAACAATCGCCCGACTACCTCTTCGAGGAGGCGCAGGCGCTGGCCGATGCGTTGGATATCCGTTCGGTCACGCCCGAGATCGAGGCACCCTATACCGACCTTCTGAGCGATCCGCGCGCGGCAGAGGGCGCCTTGGGCGATTTCTTCTGGACGCTCTGCACCACGAAGGCCGATCCGCTCGCGGATCCGGGCTGGGCGCTGAAGATGATCCGCGCCGACAAGGCCTGGGCGCGGTTCGGGGTCTCGGGAGCGGGCATCAAGGTCGGCCAGCCGGATACCGGCGTGGCCGAGCATCGCGAACTCGATCAGGGCATCAACAAGCAACTGGGGCACAACTACCTTGACGGGACCAGCGACCCGACCGATCCGCTTCTGCCCTCGATGAAATCGCCCGGGCACGGCACCGGCACAAGTTCACTGGTGGCAAGTCGCAAGACGCTGAAGGTCACAGGCTCCGCCCCCGGTGCGACTCTGGTGCCGCTCCGTGCGGTCAATTCGGTCGTCATCGGTGCCGCCAATGCCGTGGCGCGCTCGATTGACCACGCGCGGCTCAACAACTTCCGCGTCATCACGATGAGCCTTGGCGGCCCATTCGGCAGCCTGAGCATGCGCAAGGCCGTGGCCAAGGCGGTACAGGCCGACCTCATCGTCCTGGCGGCGGCAGGCAATTGCATCGGCTTCGTCACCTATCCGGCCTGGGACAGCAATGTGATCGCGGTCGCCGGCGTCAACAGTGCCAAGCAGCGCTGGAAAGGGTCGTGCCACGGGCGTGATGTCGATATCTCCGCCCCCGGCGAGAATGTGCATGTCGCGCGCCGCACGACGAAGACACCGGCAAATGCCGCGGATCTGGCCGATGTGAACGACCGCGGACAGGGCACCTCTTTCGCCGTGGCGATGACGGCCGGTGTGGCGGCGCTCTGGCTTGAGCGGTTCGGGTTTGCGGCCCTTCGGGCCGAGGCGCATGGCCGTGGCCTGCCGCTTCAGGAGTTGTTCCGCGCCGCGATCAAGCAGACGGCTGAAGTGCCGCCGGGCTGGGACAAGACCGACATGGGCGCAGGTATCCTGAATGCCGAGGCGCTGCTGGAGCTTGACCCCGCGCAGATCGTCGCGGGCCCCGCGACCGAAAGCGGCAACCCCGCCCTTGCCGCCTTCGGCCGCGATTTCGAAGGCACGCGGTTCGAGGCCGAGGCCGCCTTCGTCGCCACTGACTGGCGGATGCGGACCCTGCCCGAGGCGGTCCCGGCGCTGGAGCGCGCCCTGCCCGCCCTGCCCTCGCCCCAGTTTGCCAGGGAACTGACCGAAACCCCGCCCGAAGCACTTCCCGCGCCCGCTGCAATCCTGTCGCCCGCCGCGCCCCCGGTGCCAATCGACGATGCGCTGCGGCGGTTGGCGGTGGGTCGGACAGACGGGTTGGAATCCGCGGCCACGGTCGATTTCGACACCGCGCTCGACCGTGTGAAGACCGAAGGCGTGGCGCCGATCCTCGACGTTGCCCGCGCCCGCTTTGCCGAAAGGGCGACGCGCGAGGCCGATCGCGTCGATACCGGATTGCAGCGCGAGGCCCTTGGAAAGATGGAGCGCGCGCTTGAGGCGCTGACCCGGCCATCGGGCGATGCGGGCATCTCGGCGCCCGAAACCCGCGTGGTGCTTGAGGCGCTGGTCAAGCTGACCGGCCGCCCCGCGCTTCGCGTCCGGGGCGATGGCAGCGAGGTGACCGATCCAATGATCGGTGACTGGGCAGTCGATCTCATCCCCACGCGCGGCCGCTGGCAGCCCCTGACTGACGCGGTCGGGCGAATCGACGTACGCACCGCGTCGGGCGACTGGGTCCATTCCGGCACCGGCTTCATCCTGACGGATGGCCACGTGATGACCAACCGCCACGTCCTCGACACCTTCGCCGAGGCGATCCCCGCGCCGCCGGGCGAACAACGTTTCACCATGCGACGCGAGGCCTCGATCATCTTCGACCCCGAGGCGAAGGATGAAGCGACGCGCTACACGATCACCGGAGTGGTGACCGCCGGCAAGAACCGGATCGGCCGCTTCGTGGACCTCACGAGCCTCGACATGGCAGTGCTGCGGATGGACCCGTCGAACGGTCACGCCGCCCCGCCCCCGGCCATCGACCGGACCACGGTGTCGATGACCGATCCCGCCGTGAGCAAGCTGCTGGTCACCGGCTACCCGGCCAAGCCGCTGCGATCACAAGGCCCGTCGGCAGTGGAGGACACCGACAAATTCCTCGCCTTCTGGGACCGGATCGGAGAGCTTTACGGCGATGAATACGGTGTCAAATACATGAGCCCCGGCAACGTGATGCTTCGCCCCGGCGCGGTGCCGGGCGACCCGAAGGGCTGGGCTTTCACTCATGATGCAACCACGATGCCGGGCAATTCCGGCTCGGCCATCATCTCGCTTCACACCAAGACCAAGACCCAGTTCTGCGGCCTGCATTTCGGCGGCGAGACGCTGACCCAGAACCTCGCCCACGATATCGCGACGGTCTTTGCGGGGGGCGACGGCGTATTCTCGACCGGTTTCTTGGGTGACCCCGATCCATGAACGCGACCCCGCCCCTGACGCCCGGTCTTCTCGATCGGCTGGCAAGGGCCACCTCGGGCGTGGTCTTCACCCGGCCGCAGTTTAGGATCTTCTACGATGGCTGGCTGCGGGATCGGGCGCTTGCCGCCGGGCCTTCGGGCTTTGTTCATGCGGTGGTCTCGGGGTCCGAGACGGCGGGCGCCGGCTTGCATCCGGGCCGCGACGGTGATGCGCTCTGCCTCGCGCTCGCGGCCTTGGGCGCGCCGCGCCACATCCTCGAATGTTACGCCGCCGCCGTGGCTGCCGGGCTTTTCGACGGCGCGGTGGACGAGGCCGGACGGGCGACGCATCGCCAGAAGGTGATCGCGCGCATGCGCACAGCCCTCGGCGATGTCGACAGCCGCGCGATCCTGCAATCCTCGACCCTTGAGGGTCTGACTGCGTCCACTGATTTCTGGACCAATCTCGGCGACCTCCTTCCCGCGCTTCTCCTTGCGCAACGGCGGATGTGTAAGATCCTGGCCAAGGATGCGAACGAAATACGCAAGACCGGAACCGGTTTCCTGATCGGCCCGTCGTCAGTATTGACCAACTTCCACGTGGTCAGAAATCTGACGGCTCCACTGACAAAGGATGAACGGCTCGAAGTCCAGTTCGACTTCTCGGAGACCACGGGTCTGCGGAACACCCGGAATCTCGCGGGCGGCGGGACCGACGGCGCGATCTTCACTGCAAAGCCGGACTGGCGCACCGCGCATAGCGAACTGGCACCGAACGGTCCTGCCGAGGATTACTGGTGGGACGACCCCGCCAAGCGCAACGCTTGGCTTGAAACAGCCAGTGGCACCCTGGACTATGCTGTCTTGTCGCTGGACGGGGCGCCGGGGTTGCAGCGCGGCTGGTATCGGCTGGAAGACATTACCAAGTTGACGCCGATAGGCGTCTGGATGCTGCACCATCCCGGCGAACAGGCGCACACGATCACGACGGGGCCTGTGACGCTGACCAAGGATGGCGGCCACCGCATCTTCCACCTCGCTCCGACAGAGAAAGGATCGTCCGGCGGCTTGGTTCTGAACGACGAAGGCGCGCCGGTGGGGCTTCACTACATGTGTTTGCAGGCAACCGCTGATCCCATGCCGGCTGTCATGAACCAGATCAACAAGGTGCTGAACGTCGCGGTGTCGCTGACCGCGATTGCCGCCGATCTGACCCAGAAGGCGGTTCTGTCGAAAATCAGTGAGCCCTCGGGCATCCGGCCCTATCGCGGCTGTTTAGACGGCAAGCGACCCGTCTTCGGGCGTGAAAGCTACCTCGGGCTTCTTGAGCGTCTCTGGCGCGGGGAGCCGCAGATGATGATCGTCCATGTCGCCGCGACCGACCCGCCCCTCAGCCGTCCGGGCAAGAGCTTTTCGCAGGAGATCCTGCAATCGCTCTTCCGTGCGCCCGAACATCACCACATCACCTTCCGCGCGGGCGACATCAAGGTCGATGCCTACCGGATGGCGGTCGAGACCATCAAGTCCTTCGCCGATGATCAGGTCGGGCGTCTGCCCATGAAGCCCGACACCACGAGCGCGGCCTATGTCAAACGGCTGGTGAACGCCGTGGGCCAGATCATCAGCGAACGGCTCGCGAACAAACTGGTCTGGATCACCCTCGACGATCTCGACAAGCATGACCTGTCGGATGCCTCGGGGCGCGAGTTTCTTGCCACGCTTTACAATCAGATTACCCGGATGCCGAACCTGCGCGTCGTGCTCATCGGACTACCTCAGGGCATCGCGATCAGCGGGATGGAAGAACAGAACGTGATCCGCAGCTTCATCAATCCCGACGATGTCGCAGGCCTCGACGAGAAGCTGAAGAACTGGCTTAAAGAACGCGGCGCCGATAAGGCGGTCTTCACGGAACAGAGTTACGGCTTTCTGACCAAGATCCTGATGTCGGTCGCGGGCTCCCGCTACCCGCTGGTGGCCTTGTCGAGTTTCATATCCAAACATGTGGCCGACGCCGCCGACGAATATCTGGGCGCGGCGAAGCCACCGGACACTGGCGGTGGTCCATGAATGCCGCGCTGATGGCCACGGCCCTCGACATCGCCGCCGCGAGCGGCGCGTTCGAACCCGCGGCCCTTGCGGACGCGCTCGGATTTGCGGCGATGGCGCCCGAGCGGGACCTGCTCTGGCGCGAGATGAGCAAAGTCGTGGACGAGGTGCGGACCTCGGCTAATCCCACCTCCCCCGGCTATGGCTGGTTCCTCACCCCGGATCAACGCCGCGCCCGGCTTGCCGAATTCACCAGCCGGACCCAGCTCGACCGTATTCTGGCCGAGGCGCCGCCGGTCGTGAAGGACGACCTCTTCGGCGCGGCGCTGCGCGAGATCCTCGCTGGCCAGAGCGCCCGCATTCAGGAGGCGGCAGCGGCGCATGACGACACCGCCCTCGCGACGGCGCTGAGCCGGCATGCGGCGATCCTTGATGCGGTGCAATTCGCGCTTGAGGTGCCCCTGCTCGACCGGACAGCGCTTCTGGCGCTGGAGGACGACGCGAAACGGCAGATCCAGTTGCTTCAGCGCCGCCGTGATCTGACCGTCGTCCTGCCGCGCCGCCATCGCGGCTATTCCACCGAACTGGGCGAGATCTCGGCCTTCATGCGCGGCAAGACCAGGGCTGGCCGCCCGCTCCTTCTCACCGGCATCGGCGGCGTCGGCAAATCGGCGATCCTCGCCCGCATCCTGCAAGGCTGGCAGGGCCACAAGGACGCGCCCCTGACCGTGATCCTCGATTTCGACCGCCGCCAGTTGAATGGCGGCCAACCCGTCGAGATAGTGAGCGAGATGTTGCGCCAGCTTGAAAGCAGGATCGCGGGCATGATCGGCGACGGCGCGAAAGAGGCCGAGATTGCGAAAGGATTGAAGACCGTCCGCCGCGGCCTGCCAACCTTTACCGCCACCGGCGGAACGCGCGACTACACCTCACAATACAGCACTCTCGTAAGCTGGCTTCCCGGCGCTCTGTCCCAGCCCTGGGCCGCCGGCCTCAGGACCCTGCCGATCGCGATGGTCTTCGACAGTTTCGAGGCGGTCGACCGCCGGGGGGTGGAGATCGTCAAGACGATCCTGAACGTCGAAAAGCTTCTGCGGGGACAGTTCGGCAGCCTGCGCACCGTGGTTTCGGGCCGGGCAGAACCCCTGAGCAAGACTGCCCTCCGGACCTATTTCGGCGCTGAGGCGCGCCGCATCAAGCTCATCGGCCTCAGTCCCGCCGCCGGGGCGCGGCTTCTGGCCGAAGAGGATCGGCGCCTGGCGGGCGATGGTGCGCCCCTTATCTCCGACCCTGCCCTTTACGCCGAGGCTAGCCGCGCGCTGAACGGCCATCCGCTGGCCCTTATCATCTTCGCGCAATATGCGCGGAGTCATCCCGAGGATGTGGCGGACCTGATCGCCGACCTCAGGAACAACGAAGATTTCCGCGATGAATTCGCGCAGGTCTTTCTCTACGAACGCATCCTCGGGCGGATCGACGATCCGGTGTTGAACCGGCTCGCCCATCCCGGTCTTATCCTGCGCCAGATCAGCGCCGACCTCATCCGCTTCGTCCTCGCCGGTCCCTGCCTTGGCGAAGGCCCGAGCGATGCCGCTCCGATGTCGGCCACCCGCGCCAAGGAACTGCTGAAGCATCTCGGTGACGAATACTGGCTGGTCGAGAGGGGCGATCCGCCCTTCGCCCTGGCCCATCGGGCCGATCTCCGCCGCCTGATGCTGCCGGGCCTTTTCGCCGGGCCGCGGGAGAAGGACACCGCCGAGCGCCGCGCCGAAAAGACGCTCCTGCGCGATGGCGCCCTTGCCGCCTGCGCCGCCGCGGCGCGTTACTTCGACGAAGGTCCTCCCGCCAATGCCGGAGCCGAGCCGCACAAGGTCTGGCGCGCCATCGACGACAGGACGCGGCGGGCGCACGCGCTTTACTATTCAAGCTTCACCCGCCCGGCCGCGCCCGAGGCCTTTGACGCGGCCACCGCCCGCGACATCGACGACGAGATCGGCGCGGATGTCGATACCATGCCCCTGGCCTGGCGCGCCCGGATCAACGTCCTGCGCGGCCTGACGCCAACCGACGCGGAACTGGCGACGCTGCCGCCCGACCTGCGGGAAATAGGTGAGGCGCGGCGGTTCAAGAACGAGGAGGCCGCCGGCCTTGGAAAGACCAGCCCACCGAAGAAGGCCCGCCGCGCAAAGCGCGCCGCCAAGGGAAAGATCACGACGCGACCGGGGGCGTCCGGGTCGATTGCGCCTGCGGCACCGAACGCAGAGCGCCTCCCATCGGCCTATGAACGCGATATCCAGCGCGCCTTTGCCGCCGCTGCTTTCGACGCGGTCGCGCAGCTCGCCCCTGACTACTTTGCGGCGCTGACCGCCCGCCCCGACGAGGATACCGCCCGCCGCTTCCGCGAGGGCGAGACGGAAGGCTACTGGCGCCACCCGCTGTGGCAATGCCTCCTGACGGCGGCGGCCGGCATCGGCGCCGATCGGATCGCCGCCGCCGCCGAGCGCCATCTGAAGGCGGAGAGCCCGTACCAACCCGTCTATGCCGCGATCATCGCGGCCGCCAACGACGCGCCTGACGAAGTTGTGGCGGCGCTTTCGCCGATCTTCCAGCGCAACATCGTGAATCCGGTCGATGTCAACCGGGCGCATGGCAGGGGGATGTATGTTCGGCGCGGTGACAGCTACGAAAACCCCTCTCTGTTCTCTCCCGCCGCGCTTTGCCTCGCTGCGGGCTGGGAGGAACGGCACGACGGTCTTGGCGCTCTCGAATTTCCGGGAAGCGAGGGCATTCTCAAATTTCGTGCCTCGGGCAGGCCGAATCTCAGCACGCTTTCGAAGCTCTACGATCAGTTCGGCGGCCGTCTGGTTGCGGCGCAGCTTGAGAATCCGACATTGGAGCCATGGCAACGCGATCTTGCCACCGCAATGCTTCGCGGCCTCAATCCCGATCTCCAGATCCCGCTCGCCGCGCAACTCGCGACGGTGCCGGGCGGTGACGTGGAACGCATCTTGCAAGGTATCATGCCGCGCGCCCGCTATTGGCCCGAGGAGCTCATCTTCGGCGACGAGCGCCGCTACATCGCGGTCCAGTCCAACGTCGTCGTCGAAACCGCTGACCAATGCGGCGTCCTCCGCGACCTCATCGAAGCCGTCGCGGAAAGCCGCCTCGATCTTCGCCCGCTCTTGTCAATGTATGACGCGATCACCGACTGGTTCTTCCCTTTCGCCAAGCATGCACCATCCTGACCGCCATCGGGGCGCCTCGTCGGAGAATGGAACTGGTGGCCCAGAGTGACTCGAACTCCCGACCCTCTGATCAAAAATCTTGGAGAATACCCGTCGACGCAATGCGGAGAGCTACGAAGCAAAGAGTTTCGTCATACAATATCGTAACCGCGTCACAGGTCGCTCGAAGCGAAAGACGATCGGACAATACGGGCCCTTGATGTCGTTCGCCCAAGCCCGAGGGGAAGCTCTGTAGCCGATCCCGGGAGAACCGCACTGCCAGTGAGCTTGCTCTGACATGGCCCACCCGGACGCTGATGGATGGCCTGATCGGTGGACAGATTCCTCTGGCGGTCCGAAATCAGACAGTATCAACTTAAAGCTGGCCCCTTGGGGGGCCGATCTATTCGCAAGGTGAAAATGCATAGCCCGTTCGGCAAGTGGCTGACAGTGAAGAACGTGAACAGCCGGCGGGAAACCGGCTGCAATCTGGTGCCGTGTTGCGGATCGGAAAGCGATGGCCGATGCCCCTTTCATTTTCATTTGACGGATACTGGCGATGACGACCAAAACTGCACTGCGGATGGCCATTGATATAGGCGGCACGTTTACCGACACGGTTCTGATGGATGGCCAAGACCAGGTCTTAGCCTCAACCAAGACGCTGACGACGCATGGCGACCCTTCGGACGGCGCGATGGCCGGGGCGCGGCGGGCGCTGGATCTTGCCGGGCGCGACCTTGAGGAAATCACCGGCTTCATTCACGGCACCACGCTGGCCACCAATGCGCTGATCGAAAAGCGCGGATCAAACGTGGCGACGATCGCAACCGAAGGCTTCCGCGATATTCTGGAAATCGCCTATGAACGGCGTTACAGCCAATACGACATCAATCTGGAAAAGACCGACCTGCTGGTGCCGCGTGAACGGTCGTTGACGATTGCCGAAAGAATGTCGGCGCAGGGCGGGGTGCTACAGACCCTGGATGAGAGTGCCATACCGGCATTGCTGACCGAACTCGATGCGACGGGGGCGCAGGCGGTGGCGATCTGCCTGCTGCATTCCTATGCCAATCCCGCGCATGAACAGCGATTGCGCGCGCTGCTTCACGCCGCACGCCCCGAGCTTGAAATCGCGATCAGCTCCGAAGTCAGCCCCGAAGCTCGTGAGTTCGACCGGCTTTGCACCACGGTCGCCAATGCGTATATTCAGCCGCTGATGGCGGGTTATCTTGATGCTTTTGCGGCACGATTTGCCAGCGAAGGACTGACCTGCCCGATCCTGATGATGACTGCAGGCGGCGGCATGACCACACTCGCCACTGCCGCAAGGTTCCCAATCCGGCTGGTCGAAGTCAGGGCCGGCCGGGGGGGCAATTCTGGCGGCACGGATCGCTTCGGAGAAGCGGTCTGGAGAAGGTGCTGTCCTTCGACATGGGCGGCACTACGGCGAAGCTGTGCCTGATCGACGATATGCAGCCCCAGACCTCACGCAGTTTCGAGGTCGGGCGCGCGGCGCGTTTCATCAAGGGTTCAGGAATGCCGGTGCGCATTCCGGTGATCGAGATGATCGAGATCGGCGCGGGCGGCGGCTCGATCGCCGGGGTTGACCGGCTGGGTCGACTGACCGTGGGCCCGAAAAGTGCGGGGTCAGAGCCGGGGCCGGTGGCCTTCGGGCGGGGCGGGACCGAGCCGACTGTCAGCGATGCCGATATAGCGCTGGGCTATATCCGGCCCGAAAACTTTGCCGAGGGGCAGTTTCGCATCGACGCGGCCGCGGCGGCCAAGGCGGTGGAACGTGTGATTGGGCGGCGGCTGGGGCTGGATGCTTACGCCGCGGCCGACGGCGTCAGCCGGATCGTCGATGAAAGCATGGCCAGCGCAGGGCGCACACATGCGGTGGAATCGGGCAAGGATCTTGGCCCACGCACCATGATCGCCTTTGGTGGCAACGGACCACTGCATGCCTGCCGTGTGGCGCGTTCGGCTGGTGTGTCACGCGTGCTGATCCCGGCGAACCCCAGCGTTGGCTCGGCGGTCGGGTTCCTTTACGCGCCGGTGTCGTTTGAGATGGTGCGCAGCCTTTACGGCATGTTGCAAACTCTGGATTTCATCCGGGTCAACGCCCTCTTCGACACCATGTGCGCCGAGGCGCTGGATTTCGTACGTCAAGGCGCGCCAGAGGCCCCGGTGATCACCACCCGCGTCGCCTATATGCGATACAACGGTCAGGGCCATGAAATTGAGATCGCCTTGCCGGACAGGTCACTCACCCCCGAGGATATTGGTCCTTTGACCAAGGCATTTGAAGCGGTCTATGCCAAGCAATTCTCCCGCCCCGTGCCCGGAATGGAGATCGAGATCCTGAACTGGCGGTCCGGGTTGCCACCACACCACTGCCGGTTCAGCCGGTGGCAGAGGTGGCGGGGCCGCGCCGTCTTGCACCCGGCGAAACGCGCAAGATCTACTGCGATGTGGCCGGCGTCCACCGTGACGCGGCCTTCGTCAATCGCGCCGACTTGCGGCCCGGGGATTGGCTGCCCGGCCCGGCACTGGTTGCCGAGCCGCAGACGACGACCCTTGTGGGCGCTGATTTCACCCTGGCCGTCGATGCCCGTGGCAACCTGATCCTGACGAAGGGAGCGGCATAATGACCGATCTTTCCCCCGCCCGCCTGCAAGTGATGTGGAACCGGCTTTTGTCGGTGGTCGAAGAACAGGGGCAGACCCTGATCCGGGCCGCCTTCTCGCCCATCGTGCGCGAATGCGGCGATATCTCTGCCGGGATATTCGATGTTCAGGGCCGGATGCTGGCGCAGGCCGTCACCGGAACGCCGGGCCATATCAACACGATGGCCGAGGCCGTGAAGACGCTCCGGATCCGGTTTCCGGTTCAAACCATGCAACCCGGCGATATCTACATGACAAACGATCCCTGGCTTGCCTCAGGGCATCTGAACGATTTCCTCCTGCTGATGCCCGCCTTCAAGGACGGGCGCGTGGTCGGTTTCACCTCTTGCACATCGCATCTGGTGGATTTGGGCGGACAAGGCATGGGGCCGGAAGGCTCAGATATCTATGACGAAGGGCTGCTGATCCCGCCCTGCAAGCTGGTTGATCGCGGTGAAATCAACGCCCTGCTGCTGGAGATCGTCAAGGCAAACTCACGAGAACCTATCGCCAACGAAGGCGACATCTATGCCCTGATCGCCTGTTGCGAGGCAGGGGCCGCGCGGCTGGTCGAGATGATGGAGGAATACGGGCTGGAGGACCTGCACGCATTGGCCACCTACATCATCGACACGTCCCGCCGGGGCACGCTGGAGGCGATCGCAGAGGTAACGCCGGGGGTCTACAGGAACATGCTGACCGTCGATGGCTATGAGCATGAGCTGGAGCTGCATGCGACGCTGACCGTCACGGCTGACAGGCTGCACCTTGATTTTGTCGGGACCTCGGGATTGTCGGACAAGGGCATCAATGTGCCGCTGAACTATGCCACGGCCTATTCGGTTTTCGCCATGCGCTGCATCATCGGACCTGACATTCCCAACAACGCGGGCTCACTGGAGCCATTTGTGGTCACGGGGCCGACGGATTGCATCCTGAACGCGCAACACCCCGCACCGGTGGCCATGCGCCATACCTTGGGGCAGATGACCCCGGACCTCGTGCTGGGCTGCCTGCATCAGGCACTGCCGGACCGGGTGCCGGCCGAGGGCGCCTCTTGCATGTATGACCTACCAATGCGCCACACCGCGGAAGCGGCGCGAAGCGGCGGGCACCAGTTCGCCATTGAACTTGTGCATAACGGCGGCACCGGGGCCAGGCCGCACGCAGACGGGCTTTCGGCCACCGCTTATCCCTCGGGTGTGTTCGGCTCTCAGGTCGAAATTACCGAAGCGGTGGCGCCGGTTACCATCTGGCGGCGCGAGCTTTTGCCGGACTCGGGCGGGGCGGGTCGCTATCGCGGCGGGCTGGGGCAGCGGATCGAAATGACCTCGGCCATTGGAGAGCCGTTTCTGGTCTTTCTGTCGGTGGAGCGGTTGCGAAATCCCGCGAAGGGCCGCGCCGGCGGACTGACTGGTGCTGCCGGACGGATCCGGGTCACCGGGCGCGCCGAAGATATCCCCGGCAAATGCGAATTGCGCGTCGAACCGGGCGAGCGGCTGATCTTTGACACGCCCGGCGGCGGCGGCTTTGGCGCGCCTGCGGAACGCGATCGCGCCAGGGTCGAGCTGGATGTGAAACGGGGGCTGGTTTCGCAATCCACCTCTCGCGAAATCTATGGGGTATCGGAATGATCTCCCCGGTCGCCTATGTCAGCGCGATGGCAGGATACGCACTTGCCGATCTTGGTGACGCCAACGCCGTCTCTTTGGCCCAGAACGAAAGCGCCTATCCGGTAAGCCAGCTGGCCATTGCCGCGGGTCAGTCGGCCTTGGCCGGAATGCCGCGTTACCCGGATCCTGACTGGGCTGATCTGCGAAACGCGATCGGGCAAGTCCTTGGGCTGGACCCCCATCGGATCCTGTGCGGCGCAGGCTCGATGGAGTTGATTGGCTGTCTGATCCGGGCATTCGCCGGCCCCGGGGACGAGGTTTTGGGAACCGAATACGGCTATCTGTTCCAGCGCACCGCCACGGCACAGGCCCGGGCGGTTCACGCCAAAGCCACCGAAGGCCAGATGTCCGTATCGGTCGAAGCGCTTTTGGCCGCGGTCACGCCGCGCACAAGGATCGTTTTCCTTTGCAACCCAGGAAATCCGACAGGTACTCGCATCTCAAATGCGGAAATTCTGCGCCTGCGGGAGGGATTGCCCGGCACTGTTCTGCTGGTTGTCGATCAAGCTTATGGTGAGTTTGACGACCAGGACCCACGTGCGATCTTCGCGCTTGCAGACCGGGGCGACACCGTGGTGCTTCGCACGCTCTCCAAAGCTTACGGACTGGCCGGCGCGCGCGTCGGTTGGGGGCTGTTTCCTCCGCAAATCGGAGTAGAGGTCCGCAAGCTCTTGAACCCCAACAATATCTCTGTTGTCAGTCAGGCAATGGCCTCGGCGGCGATACGCGATCAGGCCCACATGCGCGATGTGGTGGCAAAGACCGCTGCAACTCGTGATCAGTTCGCGCAAGCACTGCGCGCCATTGGCTTGCAGGTTCAGGAAAGTCACACCAACTTCGTGCTCATTCGATTCCGCGACGCCTTGGAGGCAAAGGCCGCCGATGAAGCGTTGCGCGCCGCTGGTCTTTTGGCTCGCGGCATGGCGGGGTATGGACTTCCCGACTGCCTTCGCGTGACCATTGCCTTGCCAAAGGACATGGCGCGCGCCCTGCAAACCTTGACCACATTTCAGGAGAACCGCCATGCTGACTGAACGCACGGGGCCGAAAATCGGTGTGCTGGTGCCTTACACCAACTGCAACCTTGAACCTGACATGGTGCTGATGTGCCCGCCCGGCTGCACCCTGCATTTTGAACGAATGGGTGGCTATGACGTGGATGAGATTCCGGGTTCCGAACAAATGGCAGGCCTCGGCGCGTCTGACATTACCGAGACGCTACGCTTGATCGCGGGTGTTCGGCCTGCGGTTGTTCTTTATGGTTGCACCTCCGCAACGCTGACCCATGGCACAGAATTCGATCGGGAACTTGCGGCCAAGATCAAGGCGGTTTCCGGTGCAGTCTCGCTGACGGCTGCTGGCTCATTGGTGGCGGCGATCAAAGCGCTGGATGCAACGAAGGTCGGCTTCGCCTCGCCCTATCTTGGCGAGATCAACGATCAGGCCGTGGCCTTTCTGGCCGACGAAGGCATCGCGGTTATCAATCGTGTGGATATTGGTCGCGATCTGGGCAACTACGGTCAAGGCGAACTGACGCCGGACGAGGTGTTCGATCTTGCCGTCAGGGCCGACCACCCGGAAGCGCAAGCCGTCGTGCTGTCCTGCACCGACATGCGGTCGGTCGAAGCCGTGACACGCATCGAGGCCGCACTGGGAAAACCCGTAGTCACTTCCAATCAGGCCATGATGTTTTGCCTGATGCGCGAATTCGGCCTGCCGCGGCATCAAAGCCTACCAGGGGCGCTGTTTGATCGATTGAACCAGGCTGGTGCTGGCAGACTCATTCGAACTCGTCTCGGCTAGGTCATTGATGCTGCCGATTATCGCGCGCAGAGGTCCCTCCACTCGGCGAGAGCGGCGGCACGGTTCGTCTTGAAAATTGTCCGTGTGAAAAGGCTGCGGTTCTAATTGAAATGATTGAAGACTGAAGGACGAACAGATGCGAACTCCTGAAAACTTCGCATCCGCCGGAAGCGGAGCATCGCCCGCTTCCGCCTTCGAAACGGTTGGTGCGAGTTCTCCGCGCGGTTGGGGCATCGCACCATCGCAAGCCATTGTGATCGATGGAAATAATGCCGCTCAGCACACGCCGATCATTGACGCGCGGCTTGCCGTGGCTCTTGGGGACGAAGGGCTGAAGCGGCGCCATCTGCGCGTCCGTCAGCCGGAAAAGATCGCTCGTTGATCGGTCTCCTCGCGGAGCCTGAATCATGCCGCAGACGCAAGACCAATGGGTCCTGACCCAAGCGCAAAACTTAAGAGATCATTTTGATCTGACAATGCCCTCGCGGCTTCATGACCGTGCCGCCGGAAAACTCGGTCTGTCGTCGGATTTTGCCCAAGGTGGCCATAGCACTATCTCCACGTTGCCCGCCCGGCCACGAATTGGGACGGTCAGGGTTCGCTCTGGCGCGCGCTCCGGAGCCCTCTTGAGGGCAAGGTGGAAGTCTCGGCTCGCCGCGATAATGACTTGTTCGGCCTTGGCGATCTCCATCAACCGGCTGGCAAGGTTCACGCTATCACCCGTCGCGGTCACCTGTTGATGATTGTCTGCTCCCAATCTGGAGAGGACCGTAGGCCCGGCGTGCAGCCCGAACCGACAAGCAAGTCGCTTATTGGTTGGTCGGTCGCGCTGATGCAGTTCCATCGTCTCAACCAACCGAAATGCGGCTGCCAGAGCGCCGTCGGCCGGGGAGGCGGCGCTCCCTTCGGTCAGCCCGAATATCGCGAGCGCCCCGTCGCCCATGTAGTTGAGAACGCTGCCGCCCTCTGCCTCGACGGCTTCCGTCACAAGCGTGTGATACATTTTGAGAAAGCCGTGCGTTCTCTCCGGGCCAAGTTTTTGGGAGGTCCGCGTGAACCCGGTCAGGTCGACGAAGAAGATCACAAGGTCGCGCACAATCGGCACCGTCAGGTAGTCCGGATCCTCTGCGATCTGGCTGGCGAGCGCCGGGGCTTGAAATCGCTTCAATTCAGTAGCAGCACGATCGGATAGGGCCGCGCTGCGCCTTTCGCGGGAGTAACGCAGGATGCAGGCGGCCAGTAACGGAGGTCCCGCCGCGGCAAGAGGAAGGGCGGCGCTCAGCCACAATCCTGCGGCGAACAGGCCCCAGACAACCGCCATCCACAAAGCGAGCAGCCCTGACGCGGCTGGAACGCCCGACGAGAGCGGCAACACCAGGATCAAGAGCGTGCAGAACATCGCCAGCACCGCTGCCACGGCTGCGTCCCATGCCCTGAGACTGGCATCCCGCCTAAGCGTCGGCCCGCCCAAGATCTGCGAGATGGCGGTGGCGATGATTTCAACTCCGGGTGTGCTCTCGTCGAACGGTGTCGTGAATTGATCGCCCACTGCCGAAGCCGTGAACCCCAGAACGACCAACCGACCGGACAGCTCTTCCGACATGGGGCTGTCGAGGAGTTCGCGCGCGCTGTAGGTCCGGATGGTCCCGGTGGGGCCAAGGAGACGCAGGGGCATGTTGAAGCCTGCATCCAGCGGAATTCTCCGCGACCCGAGTTGTACATTGTCCGGGGTGAAGACGGGCGTCTCCCCGGAAAACAATGTCGCCGCAAGCAGCGTCAAAGATGGATGCACAGCGTCTTCTGTCACGAAAAGAAGTGGGACATAGCGCGGCGTGCCACCGGCGTCGGTCGAAACGTTGACCAGCCCAGCCGGCGCGACTTCTTGCAGCATCGGCAGCGGCCAAAGCGTGCCGGTCACTGCCGAAATTGCTTCCGCCTTCGGGTCAGCGTCGAAATTGCCAGCGGCCGCAATCACCGAAGGTATCGAGGCCAGGGCCTTTTTCAGGCCAAGGTCGCTAACCAATGTTCCGGGATCGGAAAAGAGAATGTCGACGGCCAAGGCACGGGCGCCACTTCGTCCGATATTCTCGATCAGCCGCGCTATGCGCATTCGGCCATCCTGGGAGGTCGCGGAAGCGGCAGCAAGCGTTGCATCGTCAATCGCCACGATGACGACATCGTCACTGGCTGCCTGCAGGCCGAGAGAAGACTGGCGTAGATCCAGAAGACCCGCTTCAAGCGCATCGATCGGACCGGCACGCCCAGAGCGATCCAGCACGACCACAATCGCCGCCCAGAACGCCGCGCCCGCGAGCGAAGCGAGTATGGCGATCCATCTGCGGCCCGAAAAGCTTGTCACCTGCCGAAGCGTGCGAGCAGCCGGGCCGCCCTGTCAGTCGGCCATGTCGCGACCTTCAACGGGGTCTCGGCAGAGACATCAACACCTTGCCCCGGCCCGAGCCTGACAGACGCGTCCGACCCATTGGCTTTTCGAACTTCGACAATCCCGCGCACCACAAAAACCGATGTCACCTCCCGGGAAACGTCGACGGCATAGACGGTGCCCCGTACCGCGGCTATGGCGTGCGGGGTCCGGATCTGCGTCTGCTTGCTTCCGGGCACGACGTCGATCAGGGCTCCGCCCCCTTCCAGTTTCAGGGCGCGCGGCGGCGCATCGCCGGACCGCATGAATACCTTAATCCGAACCGAGGGCTCCAGTTCGATCTTGAGGCCTCCGCCGCAGTCGAGCAATCGGCGCGACGGCTCCGAGAGGCTCGACAACCGGCAGGACGACTGCGCGGATGCCGGTTCCGCTGCGGCTTGCAGCGTGATTCCGAGGAAGATGACGGCAAGCGTCCTGACAATCGCCGAGGTCGTTTCGCCTGAACGCAGCCGTAGGTAGTCGCGAACTGATCTGAACATCCCGTCCCTCCCGCAACAACTTAACCACGGAGGCCGTACTGCCCGCGCGGGGAGAATTCGAAAGGTGTCGCGACTGGCGGCCTGATGGTCCGTCTCAGGATTTCTCGTGAGAACCCAGCCTGTCAGAAACAACAGGTCTCGCGCATCTGCGCTTAAGTATAGGCTGGGGCCGGCCAACCTAGCAAGGATTCGGAACTCGGTCGCAAAGTTTCGACACATGCCACCTCCAGCAGCGCCTCCCCTCCCTTGCCGGCCTTTCTCAACGCCGCCGCCCTATTCGGATTGCCAAGCCGCACACCACGTGCCTTCGCAACGGCCAGCGCCTCTTTCGTCCGCCGCGAGATCGCTTCGCGCTCCTGCTGCGCGACGAGCGCCATGATGCCGACGGTCAGGTCATTTGCCTCAGGCATGTCGCAGGTGACGAACTTCACGTCAGAGTCCCGGCGCGTGAGCAGGAAGGCCGCGTTGCGCGAGAGCCGGTCGAGCTTGGCGATGACGAGCGTTGCGCCAGTCCGGCGTGCAAGCTGGGTCGCCTTGCCAGGTTCAGGCCGGTCCGGGTTGCGGCCGCGTTCGGCCTCGGTGAAGCGGGCAAGGACCTTGGCACCTCGCGACGCTGGAAAGGCATCGATCGTCCTCCGCTGCGCTTCCATTCCCGGCCCCGCCTGCACCCGCCTGGCGGTGGAGACCCGCTCGTAGGCGATGAACCGGGACGATGGGGCTATCATGGGCGGGGTGTACAAAAGTGCCTGACGTTCGTTGCGCAGTGCTGCACGCAGAATACTTGCTTACCCCAAGCTTACCAGCGCAAGTAGCCCATTTCATCGATGTCGTTCAAGTCATTGAAATCTTTGGTGCCCCCAGAGAGACTTGAACTCCCGACCCTCTGATTACAAATCAGATGCTCTACCAGCTGAGCTATAGGGGCATTGTAACGGACATAAAGCGGCTTTTCGCGCGGCGCAAGTGTCCTCGCAGCCTGTTCAGCCGCGCCTGCGGCCGAGATTTGCGCGCGCGAGCAGGAGCACGCTGACCAGGCCCACGAGGATGACGAGAACCGCGGGCGGGGCTGCCTCGCCCAGGTTTTCGAGGCTCGCCTTCTCATGCACCCGCGTCGCCAGCGTGTCGAAGTTGAACGGGCGCAGCAGAAGCGTCGCGGGCAATTCCTTGACGCAATCGACGAAGACGAGAAGAAGTGCTGTCCCGACCGATCCCCGCATCATCGGCAGATAGACCTCGCGCAGCGTGCCGCCCAAACCGCGTCCGAGCGAGCGCGCCGCCATGGGCAGCGAAGGCGGCACCCGGCCGAAAGCGCTGTCAGTGGCACCCTGGGCGATGGCGAAGAATCGCACGACATAGGCAAGGACGATGGCCGTGGCCGAGCCGGTGAGCAGCAGGCCCGGATCGCGCCCGGTCAGCCAGAGGACGAGGTCGGCGACGCGATGATCGAAAGCGGCGAGCGGGATCAGGATGCCGACCGCCAGCACAGCGCCCGGCGCGGCATAGCCGATCGTCGTTACCGGCAGCAGGAGCCTCGGCAGGGTCCGCCCCGTCAGGCGCACGCCATAGACCATGAAAAGCGCGCCCGCGACAGTCAGAAGCGCGGCGCCGCCGCCAACCGTCAGTGTGTTCAGAAACGCCTCGGTCAGCCCCGGATTGATCCAGCCGCGCGATTGCGACAGCGCGTGGTAGAGGATGACGCCGAGCGGCAGCGCGAAGCCGATCAGCACCGGGATCAGGCAAAGCGCCGTAGCGATCCAGCCCGCCATACCCTGAAGCGCCATCGGCTGGATGGGACGCGGCTGCCGGGCGGATTGGTAGTAGCGCGAATTTTTCCGGCTGACCTTCTCAAGCGCCACCAGGAGCAGGATCACGGCAAGCATGACACAGGCGATCTGCGCCGCGCCGCCGGCATTCCCGGTCTCGAGCCAGACCGAGAATATCCCGGTCGTCAGGGTCTGGACGGCAAAGAAATCGACGACTCCGAAATCATTCACCGTCTCCATCATCACAATCGCCGCCCCCGCCGCGATGGCGGGCCGGGCGAGCGGCAGGCCGACGCGCCAGAACAGCCCCAAGGCCCCGGCACCCAAAGCGCGGGCGACCTCATAGCTCCCTGCCGATTGCTCGCGGAACGCGGCACGGGCGAGCATGTAGACGTAAGGATAGAGCGCGGCCGACAGCACGATGATTGCTGCCCAGCGGGTGCGGATCTGCGGAAACACATAGTCGCGCGCCGAGGTCCAGCCCATCGCGCCCCGCAACATGGTCTGGACCGGGCCCGAATAGTCGAGGAAATCGACCAGCGCATAGGCGCCGACATAGGCCGGAATCGCGAGCGGCAGGAGCAAAAGCCATTCAAGCACCCGTGCGCCGGGAAAGCGGTACATGGTGACGAGCCAGGCCGCCCCCGTCCCCACCGCCGCCGCCAGAAGCCCGGTGCCGAAGGTCAGGACCGCCGTGTTCGCGGCGTAGCGCGGCAGGGTCGTGGCCAGAAGATGCGGCCAGATATTCTCGGTCGGATGCAGCGCCAGCACGACGACCGACAGGATCGGCATCACCACCAGCGCTGCGATGGCCAGCGCTCCGGCCGACCAGATGCCACCACCCGTCCGCGCGCGCCTTGCCCGCGACGCGGGCGCGATCGGCTGGATTAGCTGAGTGTTTTGGTCGGCCATGCCCTGCGGTTACAGGAAAGCGGTTTTCCTGTCCAGCAAGCCCGTATAGGGTTCGCCAAATGGGCTTCAGCCGCCCATCATGACTTAACAAGAGCAGGAAACGCGGCATGGATATCGCACTTCATCTCGGCGTGCATTGCACCGACGATGAGCGTCTCTTCCGCGCGCTGATGAAGAACCGTGAGCGTCTGGTGGCAGCGGGAACCGCCCTGCCCCCGACGCGCAGCTATCGCCAGATGCTGCCGAAGCTTGTGCGGACCTTGCGCGGCAGTGCGGCCGGGGCCGACGCCCAGGAGATGGTGCGCGACGCGCTCTGGGGCGAGGAAAAGCCCGCCCGCGTCATCCTCAGTCACGAAAACCTCTCCTGTTTCCCGGCGCAGGCGGTGGGGTCGGATGGCCTATACCCCTATCTCCACCTGCGGCTCGCGGCACTCGCGAATATCTTCCCGGCGGATCGCTGCACCTTCTATGTAGCGCTGCGCAATCCTGCGACGCTGGTTCCCGATCTCCTCGAACGCAGCAACGTCACGAAATACGAAGATCTCATGGGCGACACCGATCCCCGCGACCTGCGCTGGAGGCCGGTCCTGATGCGGATGCTCGAAGCGGTGCCGGATGCCGGTCTGGTCTTCTGGTGCAATGAGGATACGCCGCTTCTCTGGCCCGATATTCTGGCGCAGGTCGCGGGCGATATCGGTCCCGACCCGCTTGAAGGGGAGGATGACATGCTCGCACTTCTGCTGACCGAAGAGGGGCTGGAACGATACCGCGAGTTCGTGAAATCGCACGAGGGACCGCTGCGCCCGGATCAGCGCCAGAGGATCGCCGCCACGTTCCTGCGCAAATTCGCCAAGCCAGAGGAGATGGAACTGTCCGTCGACCTGCCCGGCTGGTCCGAGACCTTGATCGCCGAGATGACCGAAGCCTATGACGCCGACGTGGCCGAGGTGGCCGCCCTGCCCGGTGTCACGTTCCTGATGCCGTGATGGAGCGTCCGCAGCCCACCGGCGCCGTGGCCCCACCGGACGCGGGCAAGAAGGCCAGCCGAAGCCTGGCCCATGTGGCGCTCCTGGTTCGGGACTATGACGAGGCCATCGACTTTTACGTGAACCGGCTGGGTTTCGACCTTGTCGAGGACAGCTATCAGCCGGAACAGGACAAGCGCTGGGTGGTTGTCCGTCCGCAGGGATCGGGGGGGTGCTCGATCCTTCTGGCCCGCGCCTCATCCGAGGAGCAGGCGCGGTTCATCGGAAATCAGGCCGGCGGCAGGGTGTTCCTGTTCCTGCGCACCGACGACTTCTGGCGGGACTACAACGTGTTGCTTGGACGCGGCGTTGAGTTTACCCGCGCACCAAAGGCGGAAGACTACGGCACCGTCGCAGTATTCCGCGACCTTTACGGGACGCTCTGGGATCTTGTGGAGTTCACCGACGGTCGCCCCTGATCGCGGTCTTCAACCGCACGGAACGATACCGCTCAAGCCATCCCGAGCGCGGCCTTGTACATCTCCAGCACCGCTTCTTCCTCGGCTATATCGTCCTTGTCGCGCTTGCGCAGCGCGATGACCTTGCGCATGACCTTGGTGTCATAGCCACGGCCCTTGGCCTCGGCCATCACCTCTTTCTGCTGATCCGCGATATCCTGCTTCTCGGCTTCGAGATGCTCGTAACGCTCGATGAACTGGCGCAGCTCATCGGCGGCGACGCTATAGGTGGCGTCGGAAACCTGATCGTTCATCCTGCTCTCCTCGGGTCCTGATTTGGCCCCTGACTAGTCGCTCCGCCGCCGCCCTTCAAGCCCCGCGCGGCGCCTTCGCACTTGCCGGGGACCACCGCGCGCGCTACTGCACGGGGCGGGAACGGAGGTCGGCATGGACACGCTCATCTGGATCGGCGCTGCGGTCACCGTGGCGGGGCTGGCGCTTCTGATGTGGTGCATCATGGCGGTCGCCAAGGCGCGGAACGCAGGCCTGCCGGATGCCGAGCTGAGGGCCAAGCTTCAGCGCGCGATCGTGCTCAATCTCGGAGCGCTTCTTCTGTCCGCCATCGGCCTGATGATGGTCGTCGTCGGCATCTTCCTGCGCTGATCCCGTCAGCCGTCGTTCAGATCGCCGAACTTCCGGCCATTCTTGATAAGCTCGTCCCAAAGGCCGCAGGGTTGCCAGAACTCGCCATCCTCCTGCGCATAGCGTCTGAGATCGTCGCGCAGCGCCAGGAGCCCGGCCTGATCCGCCGCCAGCATCGGCCCGCCGCGCCAGCGCGGAAATCCCGCCGCCGCCAGCATCACCACGTCGATATCCGAGGGCCTGAGCGCGACCCCCTCCTCGACGATCCGCGCGCCCTCATTGGCCATCGCGGCCAGTGCCCGGCGCTGGATTTCGCGCATGCCGACAGGGCGCGCCACGATGCCGCGCGCCTCGCGCTCCGCCTCGATCAGGGCCAGAACTTCGGCGTCTTCCTGACCCAACCGTGCGCCCTCGGCATACCGGTAGTAGCCCCTGCCCGACAGGCGCCCCCGTCGGCCCGCAGCGAGCAACCGCGCATCCAGGCCCTGCGGAGCGCGGCCAAGCCCCGCCTCATCAGCCATCTGGTAGGGACCCCGCGGAAAGCCCCAGGCCGCCATCGCGCGGTCGATCTCGTAGGGCGAGGCGCCGGCCTCCACGAGCCCATCCATCGCCCGGCGATACGCCGCGATCATGCGCCCGCCGATGAAGCCATCCGAGACGCCCGCGCGGACGGCGGTCTTGCCCAGCCGTTTTGCCAGCGCGAAGGCGGTCGCAACGACCTCGGGCGCGGTCTTGTCCGTCACGACGATTTCCAGAACCTTCGCCGACTCGACCGGCGTGAAGAAATGCAGTCCGATGAGGTCGGCGGGGCGGGCGGTCGCCGCAGCCATCGCGTCGAGATCAGCTGCGCGCGCCGTGGACGGCGAGTACCGCGCCCGGCTTCAACACCCGGTCGAGATCGCGCGCCACCCGGCGCGCCTCGCCAGCGTCGTCGACGGCGGCCTCGATCAGAAGGTCGGCCGTCTCCAGTTCCTGAAGATCTGATCGCGCCTTCGATCCGGTCCCATTCCGCCTCGCGCGCCGCAGGCGTCAGCCGCCCGGTCTCCACCGCGCGGTCGTGATGCGCGGCCACTCTGGCAAGGCCCTGCGCCAGGGCGTCGGCATCGCCGTCGATCATCGTGACACGGCACCCGGCCGACAGAAGCGCCGCGGCGATCCCCGCCCCGGTGGCGCCCGAGCCGATCACGCCGACATGGCCGGCGGCACGCGGCGTCACGCCGGAAAGATCAGGCTGATGCGCCGCACGACGTTCCGCAAGGAACGCATGCCGCAGCGCCACCGCTTCGGGCGCGGCGACAAGATCGGTGAAGGCGGTGCGCTCATAGGCGAACCCCTCCTCGGCGGGCAATAGAAGGGCCGCTTCGACACAGTCGATGATCCGCCCCGGCGCGGGCAGGCGTCGCGTCCCAAGTTGCGCACGCGCCTCTGCCACGGCGCCAAGCCAGATCTCGGCGTCGGGCGTGACCGACCGCTCCTCGGTCGTCGGTAGCTCGGCCGTGCCCTCGATATGGGCGCGCGCGAGCTTTTCTGCGGCGGTATCGAGATCTCCCTCCACGACTGCATCGACCAGCCCCATCGCCTCGGCCCGCTCGGCCGTTACCGGCAGACCACTGAGCATCAGGCCAAGCGCCGCCTTCGCCCCGATGAGACGCGGCAGCCGCTGCGTTCCGCCCGCCCCCGGCAAGAGGCCAAGCGAGACCTCGGGCAGCCCGATCTGCGTCTCCGGCGCCGCGATCCTGAGCCGCGCAGCCAGCGCAAGCTCAAGCCCGCCGCCAAGGGCCGCGCCATGCAGCGCGGCGATCACGGGCTTTGCCTCGGCGGCAAGCCGCGCGCACAGGTCGGGAAGTTCGGGGGCTTCGGACGCCGCGCCGAACTCGCGGATATCGGCCCCGGCGGACCAGCTTCGCCCGGCGGCGCGCAACACGATGACCTTGACCGCAGGATCCGCCGACGCCGTGGTGAGCGCGGCCTCAAGACCCGAACGCACGGCCGATGACAGGGCATTGACCGGCGGGTTGTCGATGGTGATCCAGCCAATCCCCCGGTCCTGTCTCAGCGCCACAGGTTCCATCGCGTCCCTCCGCTCCGTCTTGTTGCCCACTACTCTAGTGGACCACGGGCGGTTGGCAATGCCGGGGCGCCGTGGGCGGGTGGCATCAGGGCGCGCAGTTGGCGCAGAACGGCGTCGCGGGTATCAGGTCGAGCCGGTCCCCGGCGATCTTGTCACCGCATGTCGTGCAATAGCCGTATTCGCCCTCTTCGATCCGCGCCATCGCCGCGTCGATCATCCGCAACTCGGTCTGCGCCGACTGGCCGAGATCCTCGAGCACCTCGTCGCCCTCACGCTCGGTCGCCATTTCTTCCCAGTCCTTGGCCTCATGGCTGTCGAGCTCGGCCCCGATCCCGGCGATCCTGCGGAGCAGGTCGTCCTTGCGGGCCTCCAGTTGCGCTTTCCGTTCTGCGGTCGATTTCATCGCGTTCTCCTTGCCTCTTCCGAGCGATTTAACGAGGCTGACGTGCGCGCGGCCTTGATGCAAGTCAATCCTTGCGCAAGGGCGCGCCGGACAAGACCGCCGCAAGATCCACTTCCTGAAATTTGCATATCCTCTCCTGAACTTTCCAAAGAACGAATTGGGGGCGTTCCGGTCTCTGCCCCGTTCCTTCGGTCGCCGATCTCAATTTCGGTGGATGGCGATGCGTGGTCTTCCTTGTCTCGATGATGGCGGGTATGGTCGCCACGCCCGCGATCCGGGCCTGCCTGCCGCCCCGTTCCAAGTTTGAGGACCCTTGATGGACATCCGCCCGCTGACCGACACTTTTGCCGTTGCCCCGCAGATCCTGCCCGAAGAGGTGCCCCTGATCGCGGCAGCAGGCTACACGACCATCATCGACAACCGCCCCGATGCGGAAATCCCGTCCGACCTTCAGACCGAGGCGGTGCGCAAGGCCGTCGAGGCAGCGGGCCTGAGCTTTGTCGTCAACCATGTCGTCGGCGGCGCCATCACGATGGACAATGTCCGCCTGCAAGGCGAGGCCGTCGCCGCGGCGGCAGGCCCGATCCTGGCCTATTGCGCTTCGGGCAACCGTTCCTCGATCGTCTGGGCGCTGAGCCAGGCCGGGTTGTTGCCAACCGACGACCTGATCGCGACGGCCGCCCGCCACGGCTACAACCTCGAACCGTTCCGGCCGCAGATCGACATGCTGGCGGCAGAGCGGGGCTGAGGCGTCCGGGCAGGTGATGAGACCCGGATGATCCGGTCGGCGGACAGAACCGCCGTTCGAGTTGAAAGAGCCTGACAGCGTCTGCGGTGCGATGATGCCCTTGGTCGGCCGGCTTTCGCGGCGGCCCGACGCTCCCATGCTGACATCGGCAGCAAGCCACGCCGCGCTCACTTCGCCGGGGCGATTTGCTGCTCTCTGATCCGTACGCACCGGCACTCCTCCGGTTTCCGCAAGCAGTCTCGCGCCGCGCACCTCAGCTTCCGACCGCGCGGGCCTGCACCGTTTGCGCCTCAATCGGCAGTTCGAAATCCTCCTCCGCGGCGCGCGGCGCGGCCGCGCCTTCGGGCCCCCTCAGCCCCCGCACATCCGGCATATGGGTCAGCCTGACCGCGAGGTAACCGCGATACTGACCAAGCCGCGCCTCGGTCAGGAATCGTCGCCCGGCACCCTCCAGCCGGACGCGCGAAATCGCATCATCGGGCAGGCGCAAGAGCGCCCCCGGCTCCAGCGCCATCACCTCCGACACCGGCCGCTTCACCCGCGCGAGCACCGCGGAGAGGCCCGCAGCAAACTCCAGAAGCGCTTCGGAAAGCCGCCCTTGCCAGTCCGCCGCCTCGGCCGCATCCGCGCCGGGCGGGCGGGTGGCGGCCCTGCGCGGCTCCGGCAGAATGAAACTCAGCCCCCCAGCCCGCTCCCCCTCCGCGCCGAGCGACAGGGTGCAGCGAAAGAGGCGGTAGCGCGTGTCCTCCAGCAGAAGCGGCAAAAGCCGGGCATCCTCGACGCTGGAGGCATAGCGAAACTGCGCCGGCCACTCCGTCCAGGGCTCCGTGCCCTCCGCAGCCCCTTCGTCGGTCTCCGACAGAATGCGGTCGATGATCCCGGCACAGAGCGCCGCATCGGTTCGCGTCGGTCGCCGGACCGCAGGCGCCGCTGGTGCCATCCGCCCCGTCGTCAGCATCTCGATCACCGTTGCGATCAGCACCGGTGACAGCGCGACCAGCCCCGTCCGCTCTCCCGGCCCCTCGACCAGCGCCAGAAGCGCGCGCTCCTCCAGATGCTCGGCAAGGTCGGCCAGCGTCACCGGCACGGCCGTGACCTCGGGCACCGCGACCGGCAGGCCAAGGACCGTCTCCGCCGCCTTTGCGATGCTGGCCCCTAAGACCCGCGCCGGCAACGAGACGCCCGCATCGCCCCGGCCGGCCTGCGCCATCCGCTTGAGGATCGGTCCCTCTGCCGTCTCGTCCGCCATCTTCCGCCCGGTCTCTTCCATGCCCCGGACCAGATGTGGCAGACCACGGTTACCAAAGGGTTTCCCGGCCTCAGGCCGCTTCCTCCGCGATGCTCTCGGGCCGGACCGGCATGGAGACGCGGAAGGCTGCGCCGCCCTGCCCCGGCAGATAGGCGATGGTGCCGCCGAGATTGACCATGATCTCGCGGCAGATGGCGAGGCCAAGCCCCGCGCCGCCCGCCCGCTGCGTATCGGTCAGCCGCGCGAATTTCTCGAAGATCAGGCGCTGCGCCGATTTCGGAATGCCGCTGCCGTTGTCGATGAAATCGACGGTGATCCGGCTGCCGCGCCGTCGCACCGAAATCGTCAGTTCCGGTCGCGCCGCGTCGCAATATTTTCGCGCGTTCGAGATCAGGTTGATGAAGACCTGCACCAGCCGGTCAGTGTCGGTGATGACCGGCGTATGCTCCTGCGGCAGGTCGCGGTGATAGATGAACGCGCGTTCAGGCCGGGTGTTCGAGGCCGACTGGACCGCGCGTTCCAGAAGGTCGTGCAGATTGGCGACCTTGATGTTGAGTTGCACCTTGCGGTTTTCCAGAACGCTCAGGTCCAGAAGGTCGTCGAGAAGCCGGGTCAGGCGGATCGTCTCCTCATGGATGATCTCGGCGTATTTCTGCTGCATCTCGCCGGGAAGGTCCGGGTCCATCAGGATCTCGGAAAACGCCCGGATCGAGGTCATCGGTGTGCGCAGCTCGTGGCTGATCTGGCTGAGGAATGCGTCTTTCTGTACCGAGAGATCGCGCAGCTTCTCGTTGGCCTCGGACAATTGTCGCGCGGTGCGCGCGACCTCTTCGGACTTCGCCTCAAGCTGCGCGGAATATTCGAGAATCTGCTGCGCCTCCGAGGCGACCGCCATCAGGTCCTGCGCCGACACCGCCGCACCCACGGCGAATTGCGCGATCATCGCATGCGCCGTCGCGGACCCGACCGCGCCCGCCAGCTTCCGCTCCAGCTTGTCGATGAAATCGGGCGTCGTCTCGGGCAGGAAATCGGCCTTGCCCTGCCGCGCCGCCTCCGAGCGGAAGAATTCCTGCGCCTCTTCCGCGCCAAGGATGCCTTGCGACATCACCAGAAGGTCCTCCGCCTCCGCGCCACCCCGCGACCATCCGCGCGCGCCCGGCCCGTGTTCGTAGACATTGACGAAGGCGAGGCCCTGCATCCGCTCAAGCGGGCTCGGGAAGCTCAAAAGCGAGCCGAGGATGAAGGTCGCGGTGTTGAGCGTCAGCGACCAGAAGACGGCATGGAGCAAGGGATCGAGGCCTTGAAGCCCGAAAAGCGCCTGTGGCCGCAGCCAGCCGATCCCGAAGGGTCCCTCGGCCATGAGCGCGTCCGAGAGAAGCCCGCCGGTGCCGAAGGACGGCAGATAGAGCGCATAGAGCCAGACGAGAAACCCGACCGTCAGCCCCAGCGATGCACCCCGCCCCGTCGCGCCGCGCCAGAAGATGCCGCCGATCATCGCGGGCAGGATCTGCGCCGCGCCGGCAAAGGAGATCAGACCGATAGCGGCCAGCGCCGCCGAGCCGCCGGACAGGCTGTAGTAGGTGTAGCCAAGCGCCAGGATGCCCGCGATGGACAGCCGCCGTGACATCAGCACAAGGCCGCGCACATCGCCCGGCGCCCGTGCGCCGCCCTGCCTGAGCGACAGCCACAAGGGGGTCACGATATGGTTCGACACCATCGTCGCCAGTGCGATCGCCGCGACGATCACCATCGAGGTGGCCGAGGAGAACCCCCCGAGGAACGTCAGCATCGCCAGCTTTTCCTGACCCTGCGACAAGGGCAGCGTCAGCACGAAAAGGTCCGGGTTCGACCCTTCGGGAAGAACCGAAAGCCCGACGACGGCGATCGGCACGACGAAAAGGCTCATCAGGAAGAGGTAAAGCGGAAAGGCCCATGACGCGGTCGCGAGGTGCCGTTCATCGGCGTTTTCGACCACCAGCACCTGAAACATCCGCGGCAGGGTCAGAACGGCAGCACCGGCCAGGAAGGTCAGCCCGATCCAGCGACCCGGTTGCAAGGGCCAGTCGGCGATGGGCGAGGCTTCGATCCGCGCCGCGACATCCTGCCAGCCATTCGCCACCCCCCAGACCGCGAAGACGCCGACCGCCAGCAGCGCCACCAGCTTCACCACCGCCTCGACCGCGATGGCCATGACGACGCCGTGGTGACGCTCATTGGCATCGAGGTTCCGCGTGCCGAAAAGGATGGTAAAGACCGCGAGCCCGCCGGCAAGCCAGAGCGCCGTGCCATTGCCCTCGGGCAGCGCCCAGCCCTCGGGCGTGCCGCTCGCGAAGACGCCGAAGCTCAAGGTCACCGATTGCAGTTGCAGCGCGATGTAGGGCGTGGCCGAAACCACCGCGATCACCGTGACGACGACGCCCAGAATGTTCGACTTGCCGAAGCGCGAGGAGATGAGATCGGCGATCGAGGTCACCCTCTGCGTCCGTCCGATCCGCACCAGCTTGCGCAGGATCACCCACCAGCCGATGAAGACGATGGTCGGGCCAAGGTAGATTGTCACGAATTCCAGCCCCGACCGCGCCGCGTAGCCGACGGCGCCGTAAAAGGTCCAGGCGGTGCAATAGATCGACAGCGACAGCGTGTAGACCATGGGCGAGCGCAGCCAGCCGAGGCGGCCTTTCCGCGCGCGCCGCTCCGCCGCGAAGGCGATGGTGAAAAGAATGATCACGTAGGTCAGGCAGACGCCGACGAGAATATTGAACGGAATCATGCCGCGTCGTCCCCGTCGCCCGGTCCCTCATCCGTCGGCGCGCGCGTGATGAGGCGCGCCATCACCCGCGCCGCGACGATGAGAAGCGCCCAGGCCCCGAAGATATAGGCGAGGCCAAAGGCGGTATCCGGTTCGGGCGTCATCATCGGCTGCCAGAGGATCGGCAGCAGAAGGGCAAAGACCCCGACCAGCGGCAGCAACCGTGCGGCATCCATCAGGCGCCGCCGCCGGTAGCTTTGCCGCGCGACGAAGAGAGGCGCGGGCCGTTTGCTCATCCAGCCGCCCCGTTCGCCCCGGCGATGGCACGCACGGCCGACACCACATCGGCATTGGCGAAGGGCTTGGCCATCACCCGCGTCGCGCCATCCGGCATGTCCTGGAGCCCGCGCGCCGTCAGGACCAGAACCGGCAGGGCCCGAAGCGCGGGATCGCGACGCAAGTCGGCGAGAATCTCATGCCCGGACCGCCCCGGCAGCATCACGTCCAGCACCAGCACATCGGGTGAGACGCGCCGGATCACCTCCATCGCATCGCCGCCATCGGCATGGCTCGCCACATCCCAGCCATCGCGCGACAGCACGTAGCGGATCGCCTCGGCGATATGCGGCTCATCCTCGATCAGCAGAACATTCCTGCCCATGCCGCCCGCCTCCCCAATGGACTGCACCGCCACTATCACCGATTGCGGCGGGCAGGTCAAAAACGGAATGCGGCATCAAGGCCCGGCCGGAGGAAGATGTGACTGTCCTTTGGCGTCAATGTGGACCGCCGGGGGTCGGCATGATTTGGCAGCGGAGCGCCCAACATTACCAATTCCGCATATTGTTTTGGTGGCCGCTATTGCTACTAAGCTGAGCTTGAGCGGCATTCTCTGGAAGGCTGAAACGCTCGCATATCGATTATTGTCAGGCTGTTGTTTAACTAAGCCGATCTTCGTAGCAAGCTGCCGACAACTCCAAGAACCCGGGATGGTTGTCTTGGAATTCAGTATCGTGGGACCTCCAGAATAATGTCGCTGATCTTGGCTTTGAAAACGCTCCGCTTGCACATGCCATCTGATCTGTCAGATGACGTCGATAAAGGGTCATTCTGTTCGTTTCTATCTCAGTCGGGGTAACTCGCGCCCAGTTATTCGACGACCGCCGGGAGCGGTAGGGCTCACTAACACGCTCTTTCCAGTAATAACGAACTTTAGCGAACCAAGTGCCGTCCCGCTCTTCAAATCCGGTTACAGCTATGACCATAGGCCAGCGATCTTCCCACCGGCCTTCCCATCGCCCGAACCAACTTGCAATTTCAATGGGAACGTTGGTTCCGGGTGGAATTAGCTCCGACGCAGAGGGCGTCGGAGAAGCGACGAAGTTAGGTTCTGTTTGTGCGGACACTGGGTTGCCCGACCACAATGTGACCACCGATCCGATTGCGATGACAAAGGCCAAACCCCGTATGGTGTGTAATTCATTTATTCTAAACTTTTTCATGAGCTTGCGATGCCGTCAGATGCACCGTTCGAAACCTGACGCAAATGCAACATAAAGTCCAGTGCACTGACCGAAGAGCCAAAGAGCGGACATTAGTATTCGAACGGCAACCGACCGTTTCGTCCCGCAAAGCCGCCTCTCCACATCAGGTGAAGAACGTCCGCTTCGCCCAAGGAACAGACCATCCGCTCCGCCAGCCTCACGCCCCGGTCTCGGCCAGGATCGACGGTTCGCGCCGGGCCACGCAAGACCCGCGCGGGCAGATGCGGCATGAGGGGCCGATGGGCCGCTCGCGGTCGCTTCGGGGCGCTGTCGCGAGTTGCACCAGCATCATCGCCTCGATCACCTGCGGCCCGTCATAGCCGCCGGGATGGCGGGCCTCGGCGAAGGCGTGCAGGATGAAGCGATGCGCCACCCGCCCTGCCATCTCGACCGGCACCCGGATCAGCGCCTGCGACCGCGCCAGCACCTCGTACAACGGCCAGAGCGGACAGGCCGCGCCATGTCGCGGCAGCGTGAAATGCGGCAGCGCGCGGCGGAAGGTCAGCGCCCCCGAGGCATCGCAGATCACAAGGCCCAGCTCCGGTCCTGCCCCCTTCGGCAGCGCGGCCAGACGCCGGAAGACCGGCGCAGGCGTCACGCCGAACCGCGCGGCCAGCGCGGCAGGGTCCACCCCAAGCTCCGCCACCGCCTGAACAAAGGCCTCCAGCGGCAGCTTGAGGGCATCGGCCCGATACCGTGCGATATGCTGAAGCGCGAGTTTGCGCGCGGCCCCGGTCGCCAGTTCCGGCACCCCGGCGATCAGGCTTTCCGGGTTGGGCGGATGCGCCCGCTCAAGGGGCGCGAGGTGATAACCGCTCATCTCAAGCCAGGCCTCGACCTCCTCCTGCGGCGACGACAGGCCCGTCTCGCTCTCCTGGCTCGCATCCATATAGGCGACAAGCGCCTGCGCGGCGTCGCTCAGCCTTATGCTGTCCTCATGGATATTGCCGTGAAACCGCGCCCGCCATTCCGGGTCGATCTCCTCGGTCTCGGCGAGGATCGCGGCGGTGGAGCGGACCGAGGTCACCGCCGACAGCACCTCATGCAAGGATGCCGAGAGGAACGGGTCATGCGCCATGCGCTCGCTCAGCACCTCGACCGCGCGCTCCAAGGCAGCGACGCGCCTTTGCCGGTCCGCCACCAGTTCCGCCCACCCCGGAAAGCGGCCGACGAATTCCTCGATCCGCGCGACCTCCGGTGGGGTCTCGACCGCATCCGCGCCCGCCGCCGCCTCGCGCAACCCTTCAAAGAGTGCGCTTTCCGCCCCTTCGGCCAGCGCCGTCTCCTCGACGCCAAGCGCGCCCGCGAGGATCGCCAGCAGCGCCTCGCCCACGCGGCGCCGGTTATGTTCGATGAGATTGAGATAGGCGGGCGAGATACCCGCCGCCCGCGCCAGGTCGGACTGCTTCATGCCGATCCTGAGGCGACGCTCGCGCACCCTGGTCCCGGTCAAAGCCGAACGCGGCATTCCGTCCTCCCGATTTGCGAGGACAGATTTACAGATTTACACAGTCAGGAAAAGTGCTTAACCGGCCGGACAGTTGGGCGGGGCCACGTCCTTGGTCCGCTCGATCGCCGGATGGTCGCCGATGCAGGGCGTGAGCGGATGCTTGTTCCGTCCGCAGCCCGACAGCCCCGCGACCATCAGAAGCGCCAGCGCCGCGACCACCATCCGCTTACCCGTCCCGGTCATCCCGTCCCCCATCTCATCCGTTCCGAAGATAGACCGCGAATGACCCGAAAGGGCAAGCAAAAAGGCAGCTGTAGGCTTAGCAGTTGCCCGGTGCCACGTCGGCGGTCCGGCTCAGATCGGCAACGCCGGGTTCACATTGAAGGTCCGCCTTTTCCTGCGTCACGCAAGCGGCAAGCCCGCTCAGAAAAAGAGCGGACAGCACCGCCATCCGGGCGCGCGGCAAAACGAATACAGGGGTCAACTTCATCAGCGATTCTCCATTCTCCACCGGCTCGCATGGGCGAACCTCTGGGGCAACGATTATCGCATCCGAAAGCCGCACGCCTTGACTCGGATCAAGATCATGACGGAAGGGCGAACAACTTCGCCCTTCCCGAGGTTTTGCCGTCGCCTCAGTTCAAGGCCTTGTCGGTGATCGCATGGGTCCAGGCCCCTTCCGGCGCCTTGGTGATGACCGCATCCGACCCGCCCGACATCAAGGCATCGACCGTGCGCTGGTAATCGGCCTCGTCCAGCGCGCCGTTCGATCCCGCCGTCAGTTTCGCGATCTCGCCCATCATGCGCTTCTGATGCGCTTCGGTCTGCGCGCCGGTATCGTCATTGTCGAGAACGATCATCGCCGCGTCGTCCGGATTTTCCTCGGCCCATTTCCAGCCCTTCATCGAGGCGCGGACGAACTTGACCATCGTCTCGTCGAAGGCCGGATCGGCAAGCTTGTCCTCCATCACGTAAAGCCCGTCCTCCAACGTCGCCACGCCTTCGTCGGTGTAGTTGAAGTTCACAAGCTGTTCCGGCGTGATGCCTGCGTCGATGACCTGCCAGTATTCATTGTAGGTCATGGTCGAGATGCAGGCGGCCTGCTTTTGCAACAGGGGATCGACGTTGAAACCCTGCTTCAGCACCGTCACTCCATCGGGCGAGCCATCCGTCGGCAGGCCGAGCTTGCCCATCCAGTTCAGGAACGGATACTCGTTGCCGCCGAACCAGACGCCCAGCGTCTTGCCCTTGAAATCGGTCGGCGTCTCCACCCCCGATTCCTTCAGGCAGGTCAGCTGCATCCCCGAGGACTTGAACGGCTGCGCGATGTTGACGAGCGCCAGCCCCTTCTCGCGCGCGGCAAGCGCCGAGGGCATCCAGTCCACCACCACATCGGCGCCGCCGCCCGCGATGACCTGCGTCGGTGCCACGTCCGGGCCACCCGGAAGGATGGTGACGTTCAGCCCCTCCTCGTCGTAAAACCCCTTGTCCTTGGCGACGTAGTAGCCAGCGAACTGCGCCTGCGTGACCCATTTCAGCTGCAGCTTCACATCCTCGGCCCAGGCGGCCGTCGCCATCAGCGCCGAAATCGCGGTTCCGATCATCAGTTTCTTCATATCGTCCTCTCCTGTTGCGGGGCCTTTGCCGGCCCCTTGATTAACGCCGTTGCGACGGATGCCAGAATGTCACCCGCCTTTCGATGAAGGCCACGAGGCCATAGAAGGCCGACCCCGCCAGCGCCGCCACCGCGATCTCCGCCCAGATCATGTCGAGCGACAATTGCCCGATCGAGGCGTTGATGCGAAAGCCCATGCCGACGATGGGACTGCCGAAGAACTCCGCGACGATGGCCCCGATCAGGGCCAGCGTCGTGGCGATCTTCAACCCGTTGAAGAGAAACGGCAAGGCCGCCGGAAAGCGCAGCTTCCACAGCGTCTGCCAATAGCTCGCATGATAGGTCGCCATCAGGTCGCGCTGCATCGCCTCGGTCGCCTTCAGCCCCGCGACCATGTTCACCAGAACCGGGAAGAACACCATGACGACGACCACCGCCGCCTTCGACTGCCAGTCGAAACCGAACCACATCACCATGATCGGCGCGATACCGACGATGGGCAAGGCGGCGACGAAATTCCCCACCGGCAAAAGCCCGCGTTGCAAGAAGCTCGACCGGTCGATCAGGATCGCCGTCAGAACCGACGCGCCGCAGCCCAGGACATAGCCCGACAGCGCGCCCTTGATCCCGGTCTGCACGAAATCCGCCCAGAGGATCGGGATGCTGTCGCCGATCCGCGCGGCGATGGCCGAGGGCGCGGGCAGGATCACCGGCGACACCCCGAAAAGCCTGACGCCAAGCTCCCAAAGCGCCAGCAGCGCCAGCCCGAAGATCGCCGGCACCAGCCAGCGCGGCACCGGCCCCGCCCGCCGCGACAGTTGCGCATTGACCCACCACGCCCCGAACCAGAGCGCCAGAAGCCCCGCAATGCGCGGATCGACCAGCGCCGAGCCTGCGGCCAGCAAGGCCGCGCCGATCCAGCCGGGGGAAAGCGCCCGGCTCATCCGGCCAACCCCATCCGCGCCAGCGTCCGTCGCTCGATCACCCCGATGATCATCACCAGCCCCGCCGCCAGGATCGCCGCCGCGAACAAGGCCGCCCAGATCTGCACCGTCTGCCCGTAATAGGACCCGCTCAGAAGCCGCGCGCCCAGACCCGCGACGGCCCCGGTCGGCAACTCGCCCACGATGGCGCCAACGAGCGAGGCCGCCACCCCCACCTTCAGCGAGGCGAAGAGATAGGGCAACGACGCGGGCAGCCTGAGCTTCAGGAGAACGTCCGCAGCACTCGCATTGTAGGTGCGCAGCAGATCGAGCTGCATCGCCTGTGGACTGCGCAACCCTTTCACCATGCCGACGACGACCGGAAAGAACGAGAGATAGGCCGAGATGATCGACTTCGGGATCAGCCCCTGAAGCCCGAGCGAATTCATCACCACGATGATCATCGGCGCGATGGCGAGGATCGGAATCGTCTGGCTGGCGATGGCCCAGGGCATCACGCTCATGTCCATCGCCCGGTTGTGGACGATCCCGACCGCCAGCGCGATGCCCAGCACCGTGCCGATAACAAACCCCAGAAGCGTGGCAGAGAGCGTGACCCAGCCATGATAGACAAGGCTCCGCTTCGAGGTGATCGCCTGCCCGAAAAGCCCGTCCCAAAGCCCCTCCGCCACCTGATGCGGCGCCGGCAGCACGGGACGCTCCTGCACCATCGTGTCGGCGACCACCGCGCCGAGCGACACCTCCACCCCCGCACGCCCGGCCTGATCGTAGGTCCAGGTGGGAATTCATCCAGACCGCCGCCGCATACCAGAGCGCGACGATGGCGAGGAGCACGGTCGAGGATGGGCAGGACAGACCTCACCTCCCGCCCCCTTTCATCTTGCCCGCAATACCTTCGGGGGGAGTCGCCGGCCCCGCCGGCGACCGGGGGGCAGACAGCCCCCCGTGTTGCGCCATCGCCAATTCGCCTGACCGCGCCGTAGCTACGCGAACCCTACGGGAAACATACGCGATCCCTACGGCGGCAGGCAGGCTTTCACACCTCATCGCCATGCCCCGCCCGCAGACCCTCGCGCACCCGGTGCGCGATGGCGATGAACTCCGGCGTGTCGCGGATATCGAGCGGCCGCTCCTTCGGCAAGGTGCTCTCGATCACATCGGTGATCCGGCCCGGACGGGGCGACATCACCACGATCTTGGTCGAGAGATAGACCGCCTCGGGGATCGAATGGGTGACGAAACCGATGGTCTTCCCGGTCCGCGCCCAGAGCTTCAGAAGCTCCTCGTTCAGCCGGTCCCGCACGATCTCGTCGAGCGCGCCGAAGGGTTCGTCCATCAGGAGGATATCCGCATCGAACGCCAGCGCCCGCGCGATCGAGGCGCGCTGCTGCATCCCCCCCGAAAGCTGCCAGGGAAACTTCTTGCCGAAGCCCTCGAGATCGACCAGCGACAGCACGCGCTCCACCCGCTCCTCCTGCTCGGCCCTGGAAAACCCCATGATTTCAAGCGGAAGCCGGACGTTCCCGGCAATCGTCCGCCACGGATAAAGCCCCGCCGCCTGAAAGACATAGCCGTAAGCCCGCGCCTGCCGCGCTTCCTCGGCGCTCATCCCGTTGACGGTCAGCGACCCCGCCGTCGGACGCTCCAACGCCGCGACACAGCGCAGGAACGTCGTCTTGCCGCAGCCCGACGGCCCGATGAAGCTGACGAACTCGCCCTTCGAGATGGTCAGATCCACATCCGTCAGCGCCCGGACCGGCCCGTCGTTGGTCTCGAATGTCAGCCCGAGGCCCTTGGCCTCGATCACCGTAGCCTGATCGGCGACCGCAGCATTCTCATGTATCATGCCGCCACCCCTGTCCGCGAAGCGAAGGAGCCGCCGCCATGACCGATTGCCAGAAGATCCGCCCGTCCGGCACCTATGCCGGCAAGCAGGGCTTTACCTACATCGAAGGCATCTCCGCCGAACGCATGGGATCGCGCGCCATCTGCATGCACCTTCTGACGATCCCGCCCGGCGGCCGCGCCAGGGCGCACAAGCACGCGACGCACGAGACGGCGATCTACGCCATCGCCGGCGCCACCGTGATGTACTGGGGCGAACGTCTGGAGCACAGGATGGAGATCGCCGAGGGCGAAATGCTCTATATCCCCGCCGACATGCCACATCTGCCGATGAACGTCTCGGACCGCCCGGCGACGGCGGTCATCGCCCGCACCGACCCGCATGAGCAGGAAAGCGTGGTGCTGCTGCCGGAGCTTGAAGCGCTGGTGCCCGCCTGACACTCAGACCCCCGACGCCGGAATGCCCGTCCGCTCCACCGGACGCGGGCGCGGTCAGTTCCTTCCACGACGACAGCGCCTTGTTCACCGGGTTGTTCGCCTCGCGCTCCACGAACTCACCGTGGCCCTCCGGCGTCTCGACCTTGCCGTCATTCACCGCGACCATGCCACGCGTCAGCGTGTAGCGCGGCAGGCCCTTGACCTTGTGTCCCTCGAAGACGTTGTAATCGATGGCCGATTGCTGCGACTTCGCCGTGATGGTCTTTTCGCGCTCCGGGTCCCAGACCACGATATCGGCATCCGCGCCCACAAGGATCGCGCCCTTTTTCGGGTAGCAATTCAAGATCTTGGCGATGTTCGTTGAGGTGACCGCCACGAATTCGTTCGGCGTCAGCCGCCCGGTCGCCACGCCATGCGTCCAGAGCATCGGCATCCGGTCCTCGAGGCCCCCGGTGCCGTTCGGGATCTTGGTGAAATCGCCGACACCGAAGCGTTTCTGCTCGGTCGTGAAGGCGCAGTGATCGGTCGCCACGACCGAAAGCGACCCTGATTGCAGCCCGGCCCAGAGGCTGTCCTGATGCTTCTTGTCGCGGAACGGCGGCGACATCACGCGGCGCGCGGCATGGTCCCAGTCCTTGTTGAAGTACTCGCTCTCGTCCAGCGTCAGGTGCTGGATCAGGGGCTCGCCCCAGACCCTCTTGCCCTGCATCCGCGCCCGCCGGATCGCCTCATGCGCCTCCTCGCAGGAGGTATGCACGACGTAAAGCGGCACGCCCGCCATGTCGGCGATCATGATCGCGCGGTTCGTCGCCTCGCCCTCGACCTGCGGGGGTCGCGAATAGGCATGCGCCTCGGGCCCGGTATTGCCGTCCTCCATCAGCTTGCGCTGCAACTCGGCCACCACGTCGCCGTTCTCGGCATGGACGAGGGCGATGCCGCCCAGCTCGGCGAGCCGCTTGAACGAGGCATACATCTCGTCGTCATTGACCATCGAGCGCGCCCTTGTAGGCCATGAAATGCTTGAAGGTGGTGATGCCCTCGCGCTCGACCACGGTCTTCATCTCGTCGAAGACCTGCTCGCCCCACCAGGTCACGGCCATGTGGTAGGAGTAATCGCAATTCGCCCGCCCCGACTTGTTGTGCCACATCTGCTTGGCGTCGAGCAGCCCCTGCCCCGGGCTGGGCAGCACGAAATCGACGACCATCGTCGTCCCGCCCGCCAGCGCCGCGCGGGTGCCGGACTCGAAATCGTCGGTGGAATAGGTGCCCATGAAGGGCATCTCCAGATGCGTATGCGGGATCGATCCCGCCCGGCATGACGTAGCAGCCGGTGGCGTCGAGCTCGTTGTCGCCCTTGAGGTTCTCCCCGATCTCGGCGATCCTGCCGCCCTCGATCAGCACATCCGCCTTGTAGGTCAGATCGGCGGTGACGATGGTGCCGTTCTTGATGACTGTGGTCATTGCAGGTCTCCTCAGCTTCGTTCAGTATCTTCGGATCGCGGCGCTGGTCCGAAACGCTCAGATCGTGAACCGAAGGCCTTCGATCGCGAAACGATCAGTCTGGCTAAGAGTTGGTTCAGCATGATCTTGCCTCGACACCGCAGCGTTTCAGCGGAGCTCACAGCACAAGACGCATTGCGTCGGCGTCCATAGAACCGACATGACAAGCTCCAGCGCCGAACAGTTCTGCGGCTTGCGCCCGCAACTACCATGTCGATTCGCCACACGATGCATTGAACACGAGGCTCGATCATGTCGGCACCGTGATGCATGCTGGCTTGCAGCCGTCTATCTAGTGCAGTAGAAGGTCATCAGGGCGACTCGGCCGCACTTCGAACGGTAGCATATGCATCTCGACGTACGTACTTCGTCTCAGCGCATCAGCCAGCGTAGGATTCGACGAAGCGATGCACAAGATCGGCGACCGAGCAGCGACGTTCATCACCCCACGACCTCCGCCGTCTCCAGCACCGCGTGCAGCAGCACATCCGTCCCCGCCGCCGCCCATTCCGGGCGTGATCTCCTCGGCCTCGTTGTGGCGAAAGCCCGTCGACGCAGGGGCACATGATCATCGCGGTGGGGGCCACCTTGTTGATCCAGCAGGCGTCGTGGCCCGCGCCGGAGACGATGTCCATGTGGCTAGTAGCCCAGCCGTTCCGCCGCCGAACGCACGGCCTTCACGCAGCCCTCGATCGAACGTCACCGGATCGAAATGCCCGACCGGCTCGATCTCGATGCCCAGCCCCAGATCGCGGGCGATCTGGGCGGCGGCGAGTTCGATCTCTTCGCGCATCGTGCTCAGCTTCGGCAGTTCGGGCGAGCGGATGTCGATGGTGAAGACCGCGCGGCCCGGAATGACGTTGCGCGAATTCGGGATAGACATTCGCCTGCCCGACCGCGCCCACGGCGTTCGGCTGGTTCGCCATCGCGATCTCGTGCACCGCCTCGGTGATCCGCGCCATGCCGAGGCCCGCATTGACCCGCATCTTCATCGGCGTCGAGCCGGTATGCGCCTCCTTCCCGGTCAGCGTGACCTGCAACCACCAGAGGCCCTGGCCGTGCGTGACGACGCCGATATCCTTGCCCTCGGCCTCCAGGATCGGGCCCTGTTCGATATGCAGCTCGAACATCGCGTGCATCTTGCGCGCGCCGACCTTTTCGTCGCCGACCCAGCCGATGCGCTTCAACTCATCGCCGAATGTCTTGCCCTCGGCATCCTCGCGGGCATAGGCGTAGTCCTGCTTCAGCACCCCCGCGAAGACGCCCGAGGCGAGCATGGCGGGGGCAAAGCGCGTGCCCTCCTCGTTGGTCCAGTTGGTCACGACGATCGGATGCTTGGTCTTGATGCCGAGGTCGTTCATCGTGCGGACCGCTTCCAGCGCGCCCAGAACCCCCAGCACCCCGTCATATTTGCCGCCCGTCGGCTGGGTGTCGAGATGCGAGCCCATGTAGACCGGCAGCGCGTCGGGGTCCTCGCCCGCGCGCGTCGCGAACATCGTGCCCATCTCGTCGACGCCCATCGTCAGGCCCGCCGCCTCGCACCATTTCTGGAAGAGCGCGCGGCCCTTGGCGTCGTCATCGGTCAGCGTCTGGCGGTTGTTGCCGCCCGCGACGCCCGGGCCGATCTTGGCCATCTCCATGATGGCAGTCCCAAAGGCGCGCGCCATCGATCCTGAGGTTCTCTCCGGGTGCGGGCATCTTGTCCTCCTGTCGGTTCCGTCGGTGGGTCTTCATGCCCCTTGCGACGACTCGTTTTCTGACCGTATGGTCAGGGTTGAGAGCATCACAGCCTGACCAACCGGTCAACGAAAATCTGGACCCGGATGAACGCGACCGACCGCCCGACGAAGAGAGAAGCGATCCGCCGGGAAAATGAGCGGGTGATCCTTGCGGCTGCGGAAAAGGTGTTCGCCGAGGCGGGCTATGGCGGTGCCACGATGCAGCTTATCGCCGACATGGCGGGGCTGCCCAAGGCCAACCTGCACTACTACTTCGCCACCAAGGAAGAGCTTTACCGCAAGGTCGTGAGCCGGATCTTCGAAATCTGGCTCCACGCCGCCGATGTCTTCGACAAGGCCCCCGGCCCGGTCGAGGGGATCGGCGCCTATATCGACGCCAAGATGGAAATCTCGCGCCGCCATCCCTTCGGGTCGAAGGTCTGGGCCTCCGAGGTGATGCACGGCGCGCCGGTCATTCAGGATTATCTCGAGACCACGCTGCGGGAATGGACCGCAGGTCGGGTAACGGTCATCCAGCGCTGGATCGACGCGGGCAAGATGGCGCAGGTCGATCCTCGGCACCTCCTTTACATGCTCTGGGCCACGACCCAGCACTACGCCGATTTCGGCCACCAGATCGAAACCCTGAACGGCGGCAAGCCCCTGTCCGACCGGCAGTGGAAGGCGGCGAAGGATGGCGTGAAGGCCATCATCCTGCGCGGGATCGGCGCCGCGATGTTCGATAGTCACAGTTGAACCTGCCAAGCGGACCAACCAATAGACAAGTTGACCGGGCGTATATCTGCGAACAAGCTTGCGCAAAAGAAGCAGGGGACAGATCGGATAGTGCGTGCGGCATTGAACCGCCTGAGTGAGCGTCAGATATTCTTCGGCGCGCGGGCGAAGTATCTTTATGAAGTCATCGGTTGGGTTTTCCGCAACGAAACCGACGTCAAATTCATGAACTACGGCTATTCCGACGGCGGGCTGGAGAGCGGGCTCCGGCTGCCGGAGGCGGCTGAACCCGAACGGTATTCGGCGCAGCTCTATCATGCCGTCGCCGCGCAGACCTCGCTTCAGGGCAAACGTGTTCTCGATATCGGCAGCGGGCGCGGCGGTGGTGCGGCCCATATCCACCGATGGCTCGGCCCGCGTGAGACGGTCGGCTGCGACATCGCCCATCAATCCGTCGCCTTCTGTCGCAGGGTGCATGGCGCGACCGCAGGGCTGCGGTTCGTCCAGGGCGATGCGACTGCCCTGCCCTTTGGCGACGCGGATTTCGATGCCGTCACCAATATCGAAAGTTCGCACTGCTATCCCGACCGGCCGGAGTTCTTCCGGCAGGCGCATCGGGTGCTGCGACCGGGCGGCGCGCTCCTCTACGCCGATTTCACGCCGCCGCGGCGCAATCCGGTCGAGGCGCGCGGCGCCCTTGTCGCCGAAATCGCCGATGCCGGTTTCGGCGGGATCGTTGTCGAGGATATCACCGCCTGCATCCTCGCCGGTCTCGATGCAGATGACGCGCGGCGTCAGCGCGAGATCGGACGGCGCTTTCCCTTCGGCACACGCTGGTTCGCGCATCTCTGGGCAGGCACAAAGAAAAGCTGGATCTACCGTGACTTCGCGGAAGGCCGCCGCGCCTATTTCATGCTGCATGCCCATGCCGTTCCGCGCCGGCCTTTGCCCGCATCGCTCACCACCGAGGCGGCGCATCAGGCTGAGGCACCGGCCTCCGTCGTTGCCTGACCCCCGCCAGTTCGGATTTGACCGGATGGTACAAACTCTCCATGCTTGCCTCGGGATTGCGCGAGCGTGAGGAGAGCGACATCGTGGGCGACCGCAGGCATTCGGGCGGAACCCGGATTCAGGCCCGAAACCGAGAGGCGATCCTCGAGGCCGCGCTTGAGGTCTTTTCCGCCTATGGTTTCCGGGGCGCCACGCTCGATCAGATCGCCGAGGTTGCGGGGCTCTCCAAGCCGAACATGCTTTATTACTTCGGCTCGAAAGAGGCGATCCACGGAGCGGTTCTGTCAGGTCTTCTCGACACCTGGCTCGATCCCCTGAGGGCGCTCGACCCGGACGGCGAGCCGGTCGCCGAGATCCTTGCCTATGTCCACCGCAAACTGGAGATGAGCCGACTCTATCCGCGCGAAAGTCGGCTTTTCGCCAATGAGATCCTGCAAGGGGCGCCACGCATCATGGCGGCCTTGACCGGCGAGTTGAAAGACCTCGTCGATGAGAAAGCCACCGTGCTGCAAGGCTGGGCGACGGCGGGTCGGATCGCCGACCTGCCGCCGCATCACCTGATCTTCTCGATCTGGGCCCTGACCCAGCATTACGCCGATTTCGACGTGCAGGTCCGTGCCGTCCTTGGCGAGGGGCACGACCCTTTCGCCGAGGCGGATGCGTTCCTCGACAGGCTCTTTCGCAAGCTCCTCGCCCCGGTGGGCTGAGGCTCTCAGCGCAGCCAGTCCCGCGGAAAGTCACCAAACGGCCGGCCCGCCTCGTCCGCTGCCTCGCCCGGATCGATCCCGATATCTTCCAGCATCAACGGCGGCAACTCGGCCAATTCGTGGCGACGACGCTGCACCATGCAGGCCATCTGGAACCAACTCAGGAAACCGATCTTCCTGGCCGGGGACGGGCTGTCGATTGTCTCGGCAGGCATTGAAGTCAAATGCAATCGTGGCTCACGCAACATGATGCACCTCGATGAAAATATGAAGGAAAACGTCGATCTGGTGACCCGCCGACGCGGCCGGTCGGCGCGGTTGCTGGCAACCAACGGACGACCTGGAACCACGCTGGAAACTCATCATTGAAATATGCACTCCGGGCCTTGGCCCGACCCTATGAACATACGCCAAGAGGAGGATTTTCGCAGGTCAGGAATACCCGCCCGGATCTGCCAGCAACGGCCGCCCGCTGGCCCGCGGTCGCGGGGCGGACCGCGGACCTGGCCTTGCCCGTCCTGCGCCTATTCGGCGGCCTGCGCCATCGGGTTGTTGGGGTGCGTCGTCCAGTTGGCATAGTCGCCGACCTTCTTGCCGGTCCGCGGATCGACCTCGCCCTTGTCGAGCTCGCGCATCGTGATGCAGTTCTCGACCGGGCAGACCTCGATGCAGAGGTTGCAGGCGACGCATTCGTCGTCCTTGACGGTGAAGGTCCGGTCCTCCGACATGGCTATGGCCTGATGGCTGGTATCCTCGCAGGCGGCGTAGCAGCGGCCGCACTTGATGCAGAGGTCCTGGTCGATCTCGGCCTTGGTCACGTAGTTGAGGTTCAACTGGTTCCAGTCGGTGACATTCGGCACCGCGCGGCCGACAAGATCGGCGGTCGAGGTCATGCCCTTCTCGTCCATGTATTGCGACAGGCCCGAGATCATCTCCTGCACGATCTTGAAACCGTAGGTCATCGCCGCCGTGCAGACCTGCACGTTGCCCGCGCCAAGCGCCATGAACTCCGCCGCGTCGCGCCAGGTGGTGACCCCGCCGATGCCTGAAATGGGCAGGCCGCGCGTGTCGGCATGCCGCGCGATTTCGGAGACCATGGAAAGCGCGATGGGCTTCACCGCCGGCCCGCAATAGCCGCCATGCGCGCCCTTGCCGTCGATGGTCGGCTCCGGCGCGAAGCTGTCGAGGTTGACCGAGGTGATCGAATTGATCGTGTTGATGAGGCTGACCGCATCCGCGCCACCGCGCTTCGCCGCCTCGGCGGGCTTGCGGATGTCGGAGATGTTCGGCGTCAGCTTGACGATGCAGGGCATGCGGCTGTGCTGCTTCACCCAGCGCGTCACCATCTCGATATATTCCGGCACCTGGCCGACGGCCGAACCCATGCCGCGCTCGCTCATCCCGTGCGGGCAGCCGAAGTTCAGTTCCACCCCGTCCGCTCCGGTATCCTCGATTGCCTTCAGGATCGCCTTCCAGCTTTCCTCGTCGCAGGGCACCATGAGCGAGATGATCAACGCCCGGTCCGGGTAGTCGCGCTTGACCTGCTTGATCTCGCGCAGGTTCACCTCCAAGCGGCCGGTCGGTGATCAGTTCGATGTTGTTCAGCCCCAGAAGCCGCCGGTCCGCGCCCCAGATCGCGCCATAGCGCGGCCCGTTGACGTTGACGACCGGCGGCCCTTCGGAGCCGAGCGTCTTCCACACCACCCCGCCCCAACCGGCCTCGAAGGCGCGGCGGACGTTGTATTCCTTGTCCGTCGGCGGCGCCGAGGCCAGCCAGAACGGATTGGGGGATTTGATTCCGATGAAGGTCGTTGTCAGGTCAGCCATTTCTTATCCTTTCTTTCGCATGTGACGCGAAAAAAGTGGTGTCGCGGTCAATCGGGCCCTCATGTCCAGAATGAAAGCGGGCGATCCGGCACAGATGTTCCCAGATGGTTTCGTCAGCGCGTTCGCCCAGATGGTTCTGCACAAGTTCTTCCAGTTGGCCCATGGTTAAGGTTTGCTCAGCCTCCCCGTTAGAGATGCAAATGCCGAACTGCTTCTCAATATCCTCGACCAATTCAACGTCATCGAGATCACCATACAAGTTGATGGTGTTCAGTCGCTCATGCGCTCGGAAAGGCCAAAATGCCATGTGCTAGCCCATCAGACTTACATGAATATCCTCGGCCGCGTCCCGGCCCTCGGCAACCGCCGTCACGGTCAGGTCTTCGCCGCCGCTGGCGCAGTCGCCCGCCGCCCACACGCCGGGAAGGTTCGTCCGTCCTGACCCGCTGACAGCGATCTTGCCGCCTTCGACCTTCAAGCCCTCGGGCGCGCTATCCAGCGTCTGGCCGATGGCCTTCATCACCTGATCGGCCTTGAGCCGGAACGTCTCGTCCTTCAGCTTCAACCCGGACGGCCCGTCCTCGGTATAGGCGAATTCGATCTCAGACACCGCGCCATTGCCATGCACCTTCACCGGTGCGGCGTTGTGGATGATCCGCACCCCGACCGACGACGCGTGTTCCTGTTCGTAGTCCGAGGCGCTCATCCGGTCCTGCCCGCGCCGGTAGACGATGGTGACATTCTCGGCGCCGAGGAGCTTCGACTGCACGGCGGCATCGACCGCAGTCATGCCGCCGCCGATAACGACGACATCGCGGCCCACGGGCAGCTTCGCCTTGTCCTTCGCCTGCCGCAGTTCCGCGATGAAATCGACGGCGTCGAGAACGTTCTTCAACGCCTCGCCCTCGGCCCGGAGCGCGTTCACGCCTGCAAGGCCCACGGCCAGCACCACAGCGTCATGATCCTTGCGCAATCCGTCGAGCGTCGAGGCCCTGACCCAGCGCCTTGCCGTGCTCCACCCGGATGCCGCCGATCTTCAAGAGCCAGTCCACCTCCGCCTGCGCGAAGCCGTCAGGCGTCTTGTAGCTGGCGATGCCGTATTCGTTCAAACCGCCCGACTTCGGCCGCGCGTCGAAGATCACGACGTCATGGCCTTTCATCGCCAGCCGATGCGCCGCCGCAAGGCCCGCCGGCCCGGCACCGACGACCGCCACCTTTTTCCCGGTGGCCTTCGCGCGGTTGAAGGGATGCACACCCTTCTCCATCAGGCTGTCCGTCGCGTAGCGCTGAAGCCGCCCGATCTCCACCGGCTTGCCCTCGGCTACCTCGCGCACGCAGACCTCCTCGCACAACTGCTCGGTCGGGCAGACGCGGGCGCACATGCCGCCGAGGATGTTCTGCGAAAAGATCGTCTTCGCCGCCGCCTCGGGTGTGCCCGTCGCGATCTGGCGGATGAAGAGCGGAATGTCGATCGCGGTCGGACAGGCGGTCATGCAGGGCGCGTCGTGGCAGAAGTAGCAGCGATCCGCCGCTACCCGCGCCTCATGCGCGTCGAGGCGAGGGGCAATGTCGGCGAAGTTCTCGGCCAGCACCTCGTGTGCAAGACGGCCCGCGGCGATACCCGGCGTCAGGGGTGAATGGGTCAAATGCGCCTCCCTGGCTTGTCGTTGAGAAAAGGCTGCACCCGAATCCATTTTTTATCAACTGGTAAATTTCTGAGATGCCGCAATTCGGACTTCTTGCTCGCGCCTGCATGTTTTCGCGCCTTTCCTCGCTGCGCATGAGCGCGTATAAGCCGGAAAGACAGGCCGAGATCCGCAAAGACGGATGGCATCCAAGAACCGATCGAGGACGGAATGACCAAACCCCAGCATGACAGCGACGTCGAATTCATCGAGGCTTTGGCCGAACTTCTGAACAAGAACGGCCTCGCCGAACTGAGCGTGAAACGGGAATACGGCGATAACGACAGCCTGAATGTCCGGGTGACGAAATACGGGGCTGTTCCGGCCCCGGCGCCCGCCGCCGCCCCTGCGGCCTTGCCGCCGGCACCTGCCGCAGCGGCAGCAGCCCCCGCCGCCGCCAGCCCGGACGGCGACCCTTCGACCCATCCCGGCGTGGTCGCCTCGCCCATGGTCGGCACTGTCTACCTCGCTGCTGAACCAAGTGCGGACCCCTTCGTGACGGTGGGTGCCACCGTCAAGGAAGGCCAGACCGTCCTCATCGTCGAGGCGATGAAGACCATGAACCACATCCCGGCCCCGCGCGCCGGGACGGTGAAGCGTATCCTGGTCGAGGATGGCAGCCCCGTGGAATACGGCGCACCGCTTCTCATCATCGAGTGAGGGCGCCATGTTCCAGAAAATCCTGATCGCCAACCGGGGCGAAATCGCCCTGCGGGTCATCCGCGCCTGCCGCGAAATGGGCATCGCCTCTGTCGCGGTCCATTCGACGGCGGATGCCGATGCGATGCACGTCCGCATGGCGGATGAAAGCGTTTGCATCGGCCCGAACTCCTCGACGCTGAGCTATCTTTCGATCCCGGCGATCATCTCGGCTTGCGAGATCACCGGGGCCGAGGCGATCCATCCCGGCTACGGCTTCCTGTCCGAAAACGCGACCTTCGTGCAGGCGCTTGAGGATCACGGCATCACCTTCATCGGCCCGACCGCGGAACACATCCGCATCATGGGCGACAAGATCACCGCCAAGGAAACCGCGAAAGACCTCGGGATTCCGGTCGTCCCCGGTTCGGCCGGCGGCGTGCCTGATTTTGCGAATGCAAAGCAAGTCGCCAAGGAGATCGGCTATCCGGTCATCATCAAGGCCACGGCGGGCGGCGGCGGGCGCGGCATGAAGGTCGCCAAGGACGAGAGCGAGCTGGAAATGGCCTTCCGCACCGCGCGGTCCGAGGCCAAGGCCGCCTTCGGCAATGACGAGGTCTACATGGAGAAGTATCTCCAGCGTCCGCGTCATATCGAATTGCAGGTCTTTGGCGACGGGAAGGGCCGCGCCGTGCATCTCGGTGAGCGTGACTGTTCCCTGCAACGCCGCCACCAGAAGGTCTTTGAAGAGGCCCCCGGCCCCGTTATCACGGCCGAGCAGCGCGCACGGATCGGCAATATCTGTGCCGATGCCGTGGCCAAGATCAATTATATCGGTGCGGGCACGATCGAGTTCCTCTTTGAGGATGGCGAATTCTACTTCATCGAGATGAATACCCGCCTTCAGGTCGAGCATCCGGTCACGGAAGCGATCTTCGACGTCGATCTCGTGCGCGAACAGATCCGCGTCGCGGCAGGCGAGGAAATGGAGTTCCGGCAGGAGGATTTGAAGATTCGCGGCCACGCCATCGAGGTCCGGATCAACGCCGAGAAACTGCCGAACTTCGCGCCCTGCCCCGGCAAGATCACACAGTACCACGCGCCGGGTGGTCTTGGCGTGCGGATCGATTCCGCGCTTTATGACGGCTATTCGATCCCGCCCTACTACGACAGCCTGATCGGCAAGCTGATCGTGCATGGCCGTGACCGGCCCGAGGCCCTGGCCCGGCTGAATCGGGCGCTGGGGGAGTTGATCGTCGATGGGATCGACACCACCGTCCCCCTTTTCCGCGCGCTCCTGGCGGAACCCGATATCCAGACCGGCACCTATTCGATCCATTGGCTGGAAAAGTGGCTGGCTGCCGAATTCGGCTGATCCAAGATCGCGGGGGCAAGGATGCTGACCCCTGAACTCATGCTGTCCGGCTATGCGGAGGGCATCTTCCCGATGGCGGAGTCGCGCGAAGCGGAGACTCTCCACTGGGTAGACCCGCGCAAGCGCGGAATCTTTCTTCTATCGAAATTCCACATTTCGCGGTCTCTTCGGCGCAGGATCACTGCTAAAAATTACCAAATTCGAACAAATTCGGCTTTTTCTCAGGTTGTCGCGGCCTGCGCCGAGCGCGATGAAACCTGGATCAACGGACCCCTGCGCCAGATTTATGATGCGCTCCACCGCATCGGTCACTCCCATTCCCTGGAGGTCTGGGAGGATGACATGCTCATCGGCGGGGTCTTCGGTCTGACGCTTGGCGCGGCCTTCTTCGGCGAAAGCATGTTTTCGCGCCGGACGGATGCATCGAAGATCGCGCTCGCCTATCTTGTCCACCGGCTGAACACGGCCGGTTTCCGGCTGTTCGACACCCAGTTCCTGACACCGCATCTCGCGTCACTCGGCGCGGTGGAAATCCCACGGGCGGACTACCGGGAACGTCTCGCCGATGCCCTGCGGCACGATGCCGATTTCACGGTACCCGAGACGCCCGCGCCTCAGCTGCTCTTGCAGCGCAACAGCCAGACGTCGTAGCGCGGATCGTCGAGCGCCGAGAGCGCCGGGCTCGATGCGACCATCCAGCCATCAAATTCCTGATTCTGATGCCGTGTGTCAGTAATCGTCAGATGCGCGAAGGCGTTCGATGACGGATCGTCGACCGGATAGCGGCAGTCGCTCAGCGTCACGGTGAGCCGCCCGAACGATTGGCTTTCGCCGCTGCCAAGCTCAAGGTCCTCGGTCACGCCCGAAACCTTGTCGAGCGCGCGCAGAATTGCCCCCGGCGCGCTCGCCACTTCCTGCGCGAAAGCTGCGCCCGGCAGCAGCGAAAGAACGGCGGCGGAGAGGAAAGCCTTCATTGCGCCGGCGCCTCCTCCGCTTTGTCAGATCCACCGCCGGCGAATTTCATCAGAAGGGAAATCACGCTGACTGCGCCTTGGGTATTCTCGATCTCCGCCCCGGACGCCAGATCTGAGGGGCTGCCGCCCGGCTGAATCTCGACAAACGCGCCGCCAAGAAGGCCTTCGGCGGCAACCAGGATCGTGCTGTCATCGGGAACGGCGATGCCGTTGCGGACGCTGACCGTCGCGTCGGCGAAAAAAGTCGTCGGGTTCAGCGCAAGTGCCGTGACCGAGCCGATCTTGACCCCAGACATGCGCACATCGGTGCCGACCGTGATCCCTTCGACGGATCGGAAACTCGCGGTCAGGGAATAGCTGTCGCTGCGTGACGCCAGTCCGGTCCCGCCCGCGGCATAGGCGAGAAAGCCCGCGGCGACGGCCAGAACACCCGCGCCGGTCAGAACTTCGGTAACACTCTCAGCCATGTTATTCGGGGCTCCAAGCCTCATAATCCTGCCGTTCGGCCGGATGGGCGCGGCGGATGGAGCCTGACGGTGCATAGGCCAACGCCGTGCCCGTCAGGTTCTCCTGATGCGGTTTTTCCCAGGGCCTGTGCGCCAGCGCGGCCTTGGTGGGCGGCTCATTCCAGGTAAAGTGCAGCCAGCCATGCCAGTCGGGGCTCACGCGGGAGGCTTCGGATTCGCCGTTGTAGATCACCCAGCGGCGCTTGCCGTCACGGGTCTGGTAAAAGAGGTTGCCCTGAGCGTCCTCACCGACCTTCTGGCCCTTGCGCCAGGTGAAAATCTGGGTGCCGAGAGTCTGGCTGTTCCACCAGGTCAAAAGGCGAAGCAGGAAGTTCATCAGGTGCCCTCCGGAAAGTCCTGCCCCCTTATAGCGCAGGCACGGGCGAGGTCCAGAGGATAGGCAATCGCGCTTAGCGGCGCGACAGAGTCCTCGTCCGCAGCCGTCCCGCGATCCGCGCTTGCGGCGCATAGATATGAAGCGTTCCGTCCGTAAGATCGCGCGAGTAAAACGCGCCGGGCGCGGCGAGCGCAACGCTGATCTGCGACGTCAGGCCCGAGCCGAGAACGCCTCGACAGGGTTTGAGAATATCCAATCCTGGCGTGGCGGCGAAAAATACGGGCGTCGGACGCCAAATGCCTCCAAACCTTGTGTCACGATCGGTGCGCATCGGCGCGGACGGCGGATGCATCGGCGGGTTCGCTGACAGTCGTACAAAGACGTGGGAACAATCGCGGCGGCTTTCCCACGGCCAGAAGCGACTGCTCAGAACGCTGTCATAGGCAACTACACCGTCGAAAACCTGCTCGGCATATCCCACGGACAACTGCCGAAATGATCCGTCACCGAGAAGTGCCGTGATGATGCGCGGCGTATTCAGCAAGAGCATCGCCAGAAGCGCCACGGCAATTGCAAGTGTCGTTAACCGGAGAAAGAAGTTCGGCACTGGCTCCCCCGGCAGCGCGCCTGTCAGGGGATCGACAAGGCCAAAGACGGCGCGGCGAGGTCTGGTGAAACCTTACCCCGCCGTCGCGGTCTTCTCGCCCTTGATGTCGGCGTGGATCAGCAGCGGCTTGGCGCCGGAATCGACGGCCTCTTCGTTCACCACCACCTCTTCGACCGAGGTCAGGCCGGGCAGTTCGAACATGGTATCCAGAAGGATATCCTCCATGATCGACCGCAGCCCCCGCGCCCCGGTCTTGCGCTTGATGGCGCGCTTGGCAATGGCGGTCAGTGCGTCGGTGGTGAAGGTCAGCTTCACATCCTCAAGATCGAAAAGCCGCTGATACTGTTTTACCAGGGCGTTCTTCGGCTGGGTCAGGATCGTGACCAGCGCATCCTCGTCGAGGTCGGTCAGCGTTGCGATCACCGGCAGACGGCCGACGAATTCCGGAATCAGGCCGAATTTCAGCAGGTCTTCCGGCTCAAGCTCGCCGAACAATTCGCCCACGCCGCGCGAATCCGGGTCCTTCACCTCGGCGCCGAAGCCGATGGCAGAGCCCTTGCCGCGCTGCGCGATGATGCGCTCAAGCCCGGCGAAGGCGCCGCCGCAGATGAAGAGGATATTGGTCGTGTCGACTTGCAGGAATTCCTGCTGCGGATGCTTGCGGCCGCCCTGCGGCGGAACGGAGGCCACGGTGCCCTCCATGATCTTGAGAAGCGCCTGCTGCACGCCCTCGCCCGACACGTCGCGGGTGATGGATGGGTTGTCGGACTTGCGGGTGATTTTGTCGACCTCGTCGATATAGACAATGCCGCGCTGCGCGCGTTCGACGTTGTATTCGGAGGCCTGCAACAGCTTCAGGATGATGTTTTCCACGTCCTCGCCGACATAGCCGGCTTCGGTCAGCGTCGTCGCGTCGGCCATCGTGAAGGGCACATCGAGGATGCGCGCCAGCGTCTGCGCCAGAAGCGTCTTGCCGCAGCCCGTCGGGCCGATCAGCAGGATGTTCGACTTCGCCAGTTCGATATCCGCGGATTTCGAGGCGTGGTTCAGGCGCTTGTAGTGGTTGTGGACCGCGACCGAGAGCACGCGCTTGGCGTGTTCCTGCCCGATGACGTAGTCGTCCAGCACCTTGCAGATGTCGCGCGGCGTCGGCACGCCGTCGGTGGATTTCAGCCCGGTAGACTTCGTCTCCTCACGGATGATGTCCATGCAAAGTTCGACGCACTCATCGCAGATGAACACGGTCGGCCCGGCAATCAGCTTGCGCACCTCATGCTGGCTCTTCCCGCAGAACGAGCAGTAAAGGGTGTTCTTGCTATCGCTGCCTGAATTCGTCGCCATCGTCATCCTCTGCGGTCCGCGCGCGTCGCCCGCGTCAACATCTGTTAGTAGTGGCTGCCCTTTTCGACAAGATTAGGGCAGCCCCCCAATCACCACAATGCTAAAAACCCTTACCTGTCCCGGCGAAATGCCGGGTCCGGGTCACGATTTGGTTTCTTCCGGGCTGCGGGCTTCCAGAATCTCGTCGATCAGCCCCCAGTCCTTGGCCTCCTGCGGCGACATGAAATTGTCGCGCTCCAGTGCCGCTTCGACCTTCTTCACCGGCTGGCCGGTATGCTTGTGATAGATATCGTTCAGGCGATCCTTCAGCTTCTGGGTCTCCTGCGCGTGGATCATGATATCCGTCGCCTGACCCTGATAGCCGCCCGAGGGCTGGTGCACCATGACGCGGGAATTGGGCAGGCTGAAGCGCATGCCCTTCTCGCCCGCCGTCAGCAGAAGCGATCCCATCGAGGCCGCCTGTCCGATCACCAGGGTCGAAACCTTGGGCCGGATGTACTGCATCGTGTCGTAGATCGACAGCCCGCTCGTCACGACGCCGCCCGGCGAATTGATGTACATCGCGATTTCCTTGGACGGATTCTCCGCCTCGAGGAACAGAAGCTGCGCGCAGATCAGCGTGGACATGCCGTCATGGACCGGACCCGACAGGAAGATGATCCGTTCCTTCAGGAGGCGCGAGAAGATGTCATAGGCCCGCTCACCGCGCGAGGTCTGCTCGACCACCATCGGCACGAGGGTGTTCATGTAAATTTCCAAGGGGTCTTTCATGCTCGTCCGCCTGTCGCTGTTCCCTGGGTCCGATGCTTACGCACCGAACCTTGACCGAGTCTTAGTGGCGCGCACCGGGGGCTGCAAGGGGCGCAAGGCCGATTGCAGCCGGGCCTGTGGTGTGGCTAACTTCCGGCATTCGGGCCAGAGACCGGCATGTGCGTCAAGGCTCGACAACGGGTGATGACCGGGGAATACACAGTGAACGAGGTCACAGACCTATCCGCCGGCGATCTTGCCGCAGGGATCGCCACGGGAAGGATCACCGCCGAAGCGGCCATGGCGGCCTGTCTCGACCAGATCGAGGCCGCGAATCCCCTGATCAACGCCATCGTATCCCTCCGCCCGCGAGAGGTACTTCTGGCCGAAGCGCGGGCGATGGATCGTGGACCTCGGCGCGGGCTGCTGCATGGTCTCCCGGTCGCGGTCAAGGACCTTGTCGCGACGCAGGGGCTGCGGACCACATGGGGCTCGCCGCTCTTCGCGGATTTCGTGCCGCAGGAGGACGATCTTGTCGCGGCGCGGATGCGGGCCGCAGGCGCGATCTTCATCGGCAAGACCAATACGCCGGAATGGGGCCACGGCTCGCACAGTTTCAACCCGGTCCACGGTATCACCCGCAACCCCTACGATCTGACCCGCAGCGCGGGCGGATCGTCCGGGGGCGCTGCGGCGGCGCTGGCGGCGCGTATGGTGCCGCTTGCCGATGGGTCCGACATGATGGGATCGCTCCGCAACCCGGCGGCCTTCTGCAACGTCTATGGCTTTCGCCCGACCTGGGGCCTCGTCCCACAGGATGCGGTGGGCGATACCTATCTTTCCACGCTGTCGACCGAAGGCCCGATGGCGCGCAGCCCCGAGGATCTGCTTCTCCTCCTTCGCGTTCTCTCCGGCCCCTTGCCTGCCGTTCCCTTCTGCCGGACCGAGCCTCTGCCAGAAACCCTCGCCCCCGGCGACCTCGCCGGCCTTAAGATCGGCTGGCTCGGCGACTGGGGCGGCGCCTATGCGCTGGAGCCGGGAATCGCCGATCTCTGCGAGGCCGCCCTCAGGATGCTGGAAGACCTCGGCGCGACGGTCGATCCCGTCGCCCCACCCTTTTCGGCCGAGGCGCTCTGGTCCTCATGGACCACGCTCCGCGCCATGCTGAACGCCGGCGCGAAAAAGGCGCTTTATGACGACCCGGCCAAACGCGCGCAACTCAAGCCCGAGACGATCTGGGAAATCGAGCAGGGCCTGACCCTCTCGGCCGCCGCGGTCTATGAGGCGAGCACCATCCGCTCCCGCTGGCACGCCCGTGCGGCGCAACTGTTCGAAAGCTACGACGTCCTGATCCTGCCTTCGGCGCAGGTCTGGCCCTTCCCGGCCGAGTGGCGCTGGCCGCAAAGCATCAACGGGCGCGCGATGGACACCTACCACCGCTGGATGGAGATCGTCGTTCCGGTCAGCCTCATTGGCCTGCCATGCCTCGCCGCGCCTGTCGGCTTCGGCGCGGCGGGCCTGCCGATGGGTATGCAGATCGTCGGCCCCCACGGCGGCGATGCGCGGCTTCTCGCCCTTGGCGCGGCCTGGCACCGAGCGACCGACTGGCCGCGGCGCAGAGCTCCGGTCTTGCCTTCGTGATGTCTGGGGCGCAGGTAGGGGCGATGACGCGCACCGTTCTTCTCGTGGCCCACGGCCAACCCTCCGATCCCGCTCCGGCCGGGGCCGATGTCGCGCGGCTGGCGGAACAGGTCGCCGCCGAACTCCCCGATTGGGATGTGCGTTCGGCCACCCTCGCCGATCCCGATGCGCTTTCGGGCGCACTGGACGGCACCGAGGCCCCCCTCATCTTTCCGCTGTTCATGGCTGACGGCTGGTTCATTCGCACCGCCCTGCCCGACCGGCTGACCCGCGCGGGGTCCACGGGCGCGCGCATCCTCACGCCCTTCGGCCTCCTGCCCGAGGTTCACGCCCTCGCCGCGACAGCCGCCGAGAATGCCGCGCTTGGACGCGGATGGGCCGCGCGGGACTGCACCCTTATCCTCGCCGCCCACGGCTCCGGTCGCAGCCCCTACCCGGCCGCAGCCGCAGAGCAAACCGCGACCGCCATTGCCGCCAAAGTACCCTTTGCCGCGATCCGCACCGGATTCATCGAAGAACCCCCCTATCTCGCAGAGGTCGCGTCGGGTGCTGGCCCGAAGGCGATCTGCCTGCCGCTTTTCGTTGCGCGCTGGGGCCACGTCATCGACGATATTCCCGCAGCACTTGCCACGGCGGCCTTTGCGGGCGCGGTTCTCGCCCCGATCGGGACCATGCCCGAGGTGCCGGCCCTCATCGCCCGCACCATCGCGCGCGAGGGCTGAGCCTATTTCACCCGCGCTGCGGCGAGGATACGGCCCGGCCCCGGCTCTTGCAGGATCACCACCGCAGGCTGACCGGCCGGCACGTCCAGGCGCATTGAAAGCGCCGAACGTCCATCCCAGTCGCCGACGCGCTGCCAGCCGGTGACAATGTTGTGATAGCTGATTTGCCGACCGGCATTCTCACCGGCGCGGATCCGCACCGACTGTTCCGGCTTGTACCGCACGAGCTGAACGATCGCCCCCTCCGGAAGCGTCGTTATCGGATCGGCGGAGATGACTATCGCGCTGCCGTCGCGCCGGATATGAAGCTCCGCCCGTTCCGGCATCGCCGCGTGACGCTTGATGAGCGCCGCAAGTTCCGCCGGACGCACACCGACAAGGTGGTCCATCCCGGCGACGATCATCTGTGGAGTGTAGATGGTCCTGGCGCCAGCCGCCCGGGCATAGGCACGCTGACGCTCGGTATATTGCGGAGAGCCGAATACATCCTTCCAGCCGATGTAGTCCCAGTAATCGACATGAAGCGCGAGCGCGATCACATCGCCGCGCTTTGCAAGACCCGCCAGAATCTCGTCCGCTGGCGGACAGGAGGAGCAGCCCTGCGACGTATATAGTTCCACGACGACGGGGCTACGCCCGCTGTCCTCTGCCCCCGCAAGTCCCACCGCGCCCAGCCAGAAGGCCAGAGCGGCGCCCAAAATTGCCCGCATTACCGATTGTCCATGTCCCGTTTCTGTCCCCGGCAATAGTCAAGCCGATCTGCTTTGGCCAATCAAGGTTTTGCGAGAGACTCCGTGATCGACCATCTTGCACCCCACGGTACACAATGGTATACAGAAACGTGAAGGAGCCCTTGATCGCGGGAAGCGCTTCCGGCATTACGCGGACGAGACTCTGCCCCAGCTCATTTCAGAACGGAGGCCCCATGCCCATCGTCACCGGAAAAGACACCGCCAAGACTCGCAAGACGCTCGCAGCAGGCGGACAAACCGTCGCCTATTACTCGATCCCGGCGGCCGAGGCGGCCGGGCTTGGCGACTTCTCCAGGCTACCCGCCGCGCTGAAGGTGGTGCTTGAGAACATGCTCCGCTTCGAGGATGGCGGCCGCACGGTCTCGGTCGATGACATCAAGGCCTTCGCCGAATGGGCGACGAACAAGGGCGGCAAGAACCCGCGCGAGATCGCCTATCGCCCGGCCCGCGTGCTGATGCAGGACTTCACCGGCGTTCCTGCCGTGGTCGATCTCGCCGCGATGCGTGACGGGATCAAGTCGCTCGGCGGTAACGCGCAGAAGATCAACCCCCTGAACCCCGTCGATCTTGTCATCGACCATTCGGTGATGATCGACGAATTCGGCAATCCCCGCGCCTTCCAGATGAACGTGGACCGCGAATATGAGCGGAACATGGAGCGTTATGTCTTCCTGAAATGGGGCCAGAACGCCTTCGAGAATTTCCGCGTCGTGCCGCCCGGCACCGGCATCTGCCACCAGGTGAACCTCGAATACCTCGCCCAGACCGTCTGGACCGACACCGACCAGAACGGCGCGGAAGTGGCCTATCCCGACACCCTCGTCGGCACCGACTGCGCATACCACCATGGTCAACGGCCTTGCCGTTCTCGGCTGGGGCGTCGGCGGGATCGAGGCCGAGGCCGCGATGCTCGGCCAGCCGATCTCGATGCTGATCCCCGAAGTCGTCGGCTTCAAACTGACCGGCAAGATGGTCGAAGGGACCACCGCGACCGACCTCGTCCTCAAGGTCGTGCAGATGCTCCGCAAGCACGGCGTCGTCGGCAAGTTCGTCGAATTCTATGGCGACGGTCTTGATAACCTGCCGCTCGCCGACCGGGCGACCATCGCCAACATGGCCCCCGAATACGGCGCCACCTGCGGCTTCTTCCCGATCGACGCGGAAACCTTGCGCTACCTGCACATGACCGGCCGCGACGAAGGCCGCATCGCGCTGGTCGAAGCCTATGCCAAGGCAAACGGCATGTGGCGCGGCGCGGACTACGATCCGGTCTACACCTCGACCCTGCATCTCGACATGGCGACGATCGTCCCCGCGATCTCCGGCCCGAAGCGCCCGCAGGACTTCGTGCCCCTGACCGACGCCAAGGCCGGTTTCGCCAAGGAGATGGAGGCGACCTTCAAGCGCCCGCTCGGCAAGAAAGTCGCGGTGGAGGGCGAGGATTACACCCTCTCCTCGGGCAAGGTGGTGATCGCCGCGATCACCTCTTGCACCAACACCTCGAATCCTTACGTGATGATCGGCGCCGGTCTCGTCGCCCGCAAGGCGCGCGCGCTTGGTCTGAATCGCAAGCCGTGGGTCAAGACCTCGCTCGCTCCCGGCTCGCAGGTCGTCAGCGAATATCTCGAGGCCGCGGGCCTGCAAGAGGATCTCGATGCCGTCGGCTTCAACCTCGTCGGCTACGGCTGCACCACTTGCATCGGCAACTCCGGGCCCCTTCAGCCGGAAATCTCGGCCGCCATCGCCGAGGGCGATCTCGTCGCGACCGCCGTCCTCTCCGGCAACCGCAACTTCGAGGGCCGGATTTCCCCCGATGTCCGCGCCAATTACCTCGCCTCGCCGCCCCTCGTCGTGGCCTATGCGCTCGCCGGGGACATGAACATCGACATCACGAAGGAACCGCTCGGCACGTCCAGGGACGGCAAGCCGGTCTATCTCAAGGACATCTGGCCAACCAACGAGGAGATCGCGGATCTCGTCCATGCCACGGTCACCCGCGAGGCCTTCCAGAAGAAATACGCCGATGTCTTCAAGGGCGACGCCAAGTGGCAGGGCGTGAAGGTCACGGAATCCGAGACCTACGACTGGCCGCCGACCTCGACCTATATCCAGAACCCGCCCTATTTCCAGGGCATGTCGAAGGACAAGGGCACGATCCACAACATCGACGGCGCCCGCATCCTCGCCCTTCTCGGCGACATGATCACGACCGACCACATTTCGCCCGCCGGGTCGTTCAAGGAAACGTCGCCTGCCGGAAAATACCTCGTCGACCGCCAGGTCTCTCCGCGCGAGTTCAACTCCTACGGCTCGCGGCGCGGCAACCACGAGGTGATGATGCGCGGCACCTTCGCCAATATCCGCATCAAGAACGAGATGCTGGACGGCGTCGAGGGCGGCTACACGCTTGGCCCGGACGGCGCCCAGACCTCGATCTTCGACGCGTCGATGGCCTATCAGGACGCGGGCACCCCACTCGTGGTCTTCGGCGGCATCGAATATGGCGCCGGCTCCAGCCGCGACTGGGCGGCGAAGGGCACCAACCTTCTCGGTGTCAAGGCGGTCATCGCGGAATCGTTCGAGCGTATCCACCGCTCCAACCTCGTCGGCATGGGCGTGATCCCGTTCGAGTTCACCGGCGGACGAGACCCGCAAGACGCTCGGGCTGAAGGGCGACGAGGTGATCTCGATCCACGGGCTTGAGGGCGACCTGAAGCCCCTCAGCCTCGTGCCCTGCACGATCCGCTACGCGGATGGGACCGAGAAAACGATCAAGATCAAGTGCCGGATCGATACCGAGGTCGAGATCGAATATGTCGAAAACGGCGGCGTGCTGCACTACGTGCTGCGGAACCTCGCCAAGGCCTGAGCAATATCTTGTGACCAACCTGAAGGGCCGCGCCTCCCGGCGTGGCCCTTTTTGCTGCGCGCGACTCACCGTTAACAAGACGTTACATTGACGCCGTGCAAGAAATGGTAGGCGGCTCTTGCGCGGCTTGTCGCCTTCCGAGCGCCGCGAGCGATGGGAAATGCCCAGTTTCTTGACCCTTCGCCGCCGATCGCCCATTCAGGGGGCAGAGCCGGAAACGGAGTAGTGAGTTGAAGTATTTGATTAATCGCTTGCCGTACGTTCCGAGTATGGTGTGGCTGGAGACCACGGGGCTGTTGATCCTGATCTACGCAACACGGACGCACTGACGGCCAGCCGCCGCGGAGAGCAGCTACTCCGCGGCGGCTTTTTTTATGCCGGCACGGATCACGTCATCGAGCGAACGCTCGGTGATCGGTCCGGGGTAGCGTTGCACCACTTTGCCCTCACCATCGATGATGAAGGTCTCGGGCGACACCGTAGATGCCCCAGTCGATGCCCATGCGCCCGCTCTCATCCGCGCCGATGGCGGCATAGGGATTGCCGAGACCGTTCAGGAAACCAAGCGCCGCGTCGGGCTTGTCCTTGTAGTTGACGCCGTAGATCGTGACGCCCTCAGCCTTCAGCTTCGTGAGGTTCGGATGCTCGGCACGGCAGGGCGCGCACCAGCTTGCCCAGAAGTTCACCAGCTTGACCTTGCCGTCGCGCAGGTCGGCATCCGTGAAATCCGGCAGATCACCGAGCGCGCACGACTGCCACGGCAGGCGCCTGCGGCCCTCGAACGTCGACGGCAAGGCGTCGGGTCCTCACGGTTCATGCCAATGACGAACATCGCGGCAATGCCTGCGAAGATGACCGGCGGGAGGATCATCAGGGGCGAGACTCTAGCCACGCCGTCCCATCCTTCTTTCCTGCGCCTCAAGCCGCTTGCGCATCCGCGCACTCTGACGAAGCGAGAGCCAGACGAGGCCCAGGAGCAGGACGATGGTCACGCCGTAGGCGCCCAGCACCGTGCCGGCGTATTTGCCAAGCTCCACCATCACGCCATCCTCTCGCGCGCCTCAAGCGCCCGCAGACGGCGGGCCCTGATCTCGGTCCGGGTGCGGAAGAGGACGAGGGTGATGAAGAGAAGCACGAACCCCGCCATCGACACCCAGAGCGGATAGGCGAAGACGTCGGCCACATGCTCCTCCTTGTCGAGGGACAGCGACGCACCCTGATGCAGGCCCTGGTTCCAGAAGAAGACCGCATAGCGGCTGACAGCAGTGCGAAGACCGAGCCGACAAGGCAGAGGACCGAGGTGAGATCGGCCGCCGTATCGGGGTCCTCGACCGCCTCCCAGAGCGCGATATAGCCGAGGTAGAAGAGAAAGAGGATCAGGAACGAGGTCAGCCGCGGATCCCAGGCCCACCAGGTCCCCCACATCGGCTGGCCCCAGATCGCCCCGGTGAAAAGCGCGATCAGCGTCATCGTCATGCCGATCGGCGCCGCCGCCTTGGCCGCGAGCGCCGAGACATGGTGCCGCCGGATCAGCCAGATCAGCGAGGTCACCAGCATCATGGCCCAGGCGTTGATCGCCATCATCGCCGAGGGGACGTGGATATAGATGATCTTGACCGTCGATCCCTGCCGGTAATCGTCGGGCGTGAAGAAGAATCCCCAGATGAGTCCGGTCAGAAGTGTGACCACGGCAAGCCCGGTCACCCAGGGCAGAGCCCAGGACGAGGTCACCATGAATTTCTTCGGGTTCGCGTATTCCCAGATCGACATGATGCCCTTGCTACCCTTTCAGGCCAGCCCCCTCAATACCATAACACGGCGGCGGCCTAGCGCAGATTGACGCGGATTGCCGCAGCCGCCGCGAAGGGCAGGATCGCGACCGCGCCAAGCGTGATGCCCGCCAGCATCAGGATCGGGGTTTGCGTCGCCAGCCCCTCCGCCCCCCGGCGCGCGGCTTCGGCCCCGAAGATCAGCGTCGGGATGTAGAGCGGCAGGACGAGGAGCGAGAGCAGAAGCCCGCCGCGCTTGAGCCCCACGGTCAGCGCCGCGCCGAAGGTGCCGATGACGGACAGTGCCGGCGTGCCGAGGAGAAGCGAGAGCATCAGCGGCTGATAGCCGCTTTCGGGCAGGTTGAGCAGGACGCCGAGCACGGGCGCCGCGAGCGTCAGCGGCAGCCCGGTTGTCAGCCAATGCGCGGCGGCCTTCACCGCGACCATGCCCTCCATCGGGATCGGCGCGGTGGCCAGAAGGTCGAGCGAGCCGTCTTCGCGGTCGAGCGCGAAGATCCGGTCGAGCGAGAGAAGGCAGGCCAGAAGTGCGCCGACCCAGAGGATGCCGGGGGCGATGCGGGCGAGCGTGCCGCCCTCGGGTCCGACGCCGAAGGGCACCAGCGTCGTGACGATGAGGAAGAAGGCAAGGCTGAGGCCGAAGCCGCCGCCCGCGCGGGTCGCAAGACGAAGGTCGCGAAGGAGGAGCGCTAGCATGGCCGACCTCCGGACGCGCGGCGGCGGCCGGGGCGCTGCCCCGGACCCCGAGGTATTTCCGGCAAGATGAAAGTTGGTGTCATCCGAAGGCCTCGTCGAAGCCGCCGCCCTGACCTGGCAGGGGATGCGTCGCGCGGTAGGGCGAGAGATCGAGCGTATCGACCTCATCCAGGCCGAGGTCGATATGGGTGGCCATCAGCGCCGCGCCACCCGCCGCGAGATGGGCGCGGACGGCGGCGGCAAAGAGTGCCACCGAGGCCGTGTCGAGCGAGACCGTCGGTTCATCGAGGAGCCAGAGCCTGCGGCCGGTGACGAGAAGCCGCGCGAGGCCGAGGCGGCGCTTCTGCCCCGCCGAGAGGTTCTGTGCGGGCCGGTCGGCGAGAGTTTCAAGATCCATCGCCTGAAGCGCGGCGTCGATTTGCGACTGGCCGAAGATCCGCGCCCAGAAGGTCAGGTTTTCCGTGACCGTCAGCGTCGCCTTGAGACCGTCGGCATGGCCGGCATAGGCGAGCCCTTCGGCGGGCAGGTCGACTGATCCCGCGCCCGCGGGTTGCAGCCCGGCGATGATTCTCAGAAGCGTGGTCTTGCCGATGCCGTTCGGCCCCCGCAGGATGATCGCCGCGCCGGGAGGTAGCGTAAAGGAGACGCCCGCGAGGATCGGGATGCCGCCGCGGGTCGCGGCGAGATCGCGGACCGTCAGCATACCCCGCCCCTCAACCGACCGTCAGAAGGGCCGCTGCCACGCGGCGCCCTTCTGACAGCAGCACGTTATAGGTGCGGGCGGCTGCGGCGCTGTCCATCGCCTCGACCCCGATCCCGGCGGGATCGAGGGCGGCGATCATCGCAGCCGGCGCACGGCCCATCGCGGCGCCAGTTCCCAGCAGCAGGACGTCGACCTGCCCGGCCAGCGCCAGAAGCGGCGCAAGGTCGTCCAGCCCGCCCCAGGACCGCGCCGCCTGCGCTGTCACCAGAACCGGTCCGTTCAGAACCTCGCCGCCGATGCGGAAGAAGTCGGGGCCATAGCCATCGACCGGCCGCGCGGCATCGAAGACGATTTCGGTCAGCCGGATCATTTCCCCGAGGTGGCGAATTGCGTCCCCGCCGCGCTGTCGTCCTTCTTGCCCCAGTCGCGGCGCACGCCGAGGAGAAGGACCACGTTCTTGGCCACGTAGACCGAGGAATAGGTGCCGACGATGACGCCCCAGGTCATCGCGAAGACGAAGCCGCGGATCACGTCGCCGCCAAGGACCAGAAGCGAGATGAGTGCCAGGAGTGTCGTGCCCGAGGTCATCACCGTCCGGCTCAGCGTCTCATTGACCGAGAGGTTGCAGAGATCGCGCAGGGGCGTCGTCTTGTACTTGATGAGATTCTCGCGCAACCGATCGAAGACCACGACCGTATCGTTGATCGAATAGCCGAGGATCGTCAGCAGGGCCGCGATGATCGTCAGATCGAACTTGAGCTGGAAGACCGAGAAGATGCCGATGGTCAGCGCGATGTCATGGATCAGCGCCACCACGGCGCCAAGCGCGAACTGCCATTCGAAGCGCAGCCAGATATAGACGCAGATCGCCGCGGTCGCGGCCAGGACCGACCAGATCGCGGTCTTGATAAGCTCGCCCGAGACCTTCGGGCCAACGGATTCGACGGATGGGAAGCTGACGGACGGGTCCACCTGCTTCAGCGCGCCTTCGACCAGCTTGATGGTTTCGGGCGTGATCGATTCCGCCCCTTCCTGGGCCTGAATGCGGATCATCGCGACATGCTGATCGGCGCGGAAGGTCGGATCGAAAACCTGGGTGATCGACACATCGCCGAGATTCAATGGCTGGATCGCCTGCCGGTAGGCACCGACATCGACGGCTTGGGTCGATTCCGTGCGGATCGTGGTGCCGCCCTTGAAGTCGATGCCGAAGTTCAACCCGATGACGAAGCTCAGGATAATCGCGACGATGACCAGCGCCACCGAACCGCCGAAGGTGAACCTTCTGCCAGCGGAAGAAGTCGATAGTGGTATGGTCCGGGACGAGTTTCAGACGGAAAGCCATGGTCCTGCCCCTTAAAGCTCGATCGTCTTCGGTCGTTTGCGGGCGAACCACAGAACGACGAAGAGACGGGTGACATAGATCGCGGTAAAGACCGAGGTGACGAGGCCCACGACCAGCGTGACGGCAAAGCCCTTCACCGGGCCGGAGCCGAGGAAGAAGAGGATCGCCGCGGTGATGAAGGTGGTGATGTTGGCGTCGATGATCGCCGACATGGCGCGCTCATAGCCAAGCTCGATGGCGCGGGCCGGGCCTCGCGCGGTGCGCAACTCTTCGCGGATGCGCTCAAAGATCAGCACGTTGGCATCGACGGCCATGCCGATGGTCAGCACGATCCCCGCGATGCCGGGCAGTGTCAGCGTGGCGCCGATGGATGAGAGCACGCCGAAGATCATCGCCATGTTGATGATGAGCGCGGCCGAGGCGAAGACCCCGAAAAGCCCGTAGCTCAGGATCATGAAACCGACGACGGCGACGAAGCCGACGATGGCGGCGATACGGCCTGCGTCGATGCTGTCCTGGCCAAGCTCAGGCCCGATGGTCCGCTCCTCGAGGAAGGTCATCTTCGCCGGCAGGGCACCGGCCCTCAGCAGCACCGCGAGATTGGTCGAGCTCGCAACATCGAAATTGCCGGTGATGATGCCCGAACCGCCCGGAATATGCTGGTTGATCCGCGGTGCCGAAATCACTTCCTTGTCGAGGACGATGGCGAAAAGCTGGCCGACATTGGCCGCCGTATAATCACCAAACGCCCGCGCGCCCGTGGAATCGAAGCGGAAGGCGACGGCGGGGCGGCCGTTCTGGTCGAAATCGGGCCGGGCATCGACCAGATCCTCGCCCGTCACCACCGGCGTCGCGTCAAGTTTGTAGAATACACCCTTTTCGTCGATCGACGGATAGATCAGCTGCCCCGGCTGGGCGAGCTCATTGGCGTCGGTCGTGCGGCCCAGAACCGGATGGAAGGTCAGTTGTGCGGTGGTGCCGATCAGTTCCTTCAGCTCCGAGGCCGAGCCGATGCCCGGCACCTGGATGAGGACGCGGTCGGTGCCTTCGCGCTGGATCGTCGGTTCGCGGGTGCCGACCTCGTCGACCCGGCGGCGGATGATCTCAAGCGATTGCTGCATCGTCCGGTCATCGGTCGCGGCGCGTTCGGCTGCGCTCAGCGTGACGGTCAGATCGTTGCCGTCGGCGGTCACATCAAGGCTCGACTGGCCGACGCCGGTCAGCGTCACGACCGGGCTCGAAAGGCTCTTGGCCACCTCGACCGCCTTCGCCATGCCTTCGGGCTTTTCGATCTGCACCTTCAGGACGGCGGGATCGGCGGGCACCCGGCGGATACCGCCGATATCGCCCCGCGCCTCGGACAGTGCCTTGCGCAACTCGGGCCAAAGGCTGTCCATCCGCGACTTGTAGACGTCGGCGACCTCGACCTCGGCCAGCAGATGCGCGCCGCCGCGCAAGTCAAGGCCAAGGTTCACGATCCCCGACGGCAGGAACGAGGGCCAAAGCGTCATATCGGCCTTTTGCTGATCGCTCGCAAAGCCCGCCTTTTCCGAGGCCGTCACCGCATCGTTATACGTCTCGGCACGGTTGTAGAAGAGGTTCGGTGCGGCTGTCAGCACCCCAAGCGCGCAGAGCGCCCAGATGAGGATCTGCTTCCACAGGGACATTTGCAGCATGTTGGGGCGCTCAGCTTTGATATTCGGTCTTGGGCTTTGGCGTTACTTCGCCGCGGCGGGCTCGGTCTTCGACAGGACCTGCACGATGGTCGAACGGACGATGCGCACTTTCACGCCATCGGCGATCTCGACCTCGATCTCATTCTCGCCTTCCTTGACGCGGGAAACCTTGCCGATCACGCCGCCTTGCGTCACGACCTGATCGCCCCGGCGCAAGGCCTCGACCATGGCCTTGTGTTCCTTGAGTTTCTTCTGCTGCGGGCGGATCATCAGGAAATACATGATGACGAAGATCAGGATCAGCGGCAGGAACTGAAAGATCGGGCTGGCCGTGGCGCCGCCGGCGGCCTGCGCATAAGCGGGGGTGATGAACATAGGATCGTCCTTCTGGTCGGGGCGTTTCCCGCCCGGCTCTCATTTGTCGCGGGGAACCTATAGACGGCGGGTTGGCTTTGCAAGGCGGGGTGGCGTTGACCCGATGTCGCGTCCGGTACGGCCGTTGCGCAACTGTCCCCGCCCGCCCGCCCGAGCCGATTTCCCGGTTCCACTTCCACCGCCATTCGGGCATAACTCGCGCCCGAACGGACCCGAAAAGGTGAGATCATGCACGACATCCGCGCCATCCGCGAAAACCCCGCCGCTTTTGACGCCGCACTCACGCGCCGCTCCGGGGTCGCGCCGGCGTCGTCCGAGATTCTTGCCCTCGATGAGGCGCGGCGGGCGAAGATCCTCGCGGCGGAGACCGCGCAGGCCGCACAGAACGCGGCCTCGAAAGAGGTTGGCGCGGCCAAGGCCAAAGGGGATGAAGCTGAATTCGAACGCCTGCGGGCGCTTGTCGCCGAAAAGAAGGCAGAGGTCGCGCGCCTGAACGAAGAGGCCGCGACTGAGGATGCACGCCTGCGCGACCTCCTCCTGACCATCCCGAACCTGCCGCTGGACGACGTCCCCGTCGGCAAGGATGAACACGACAATGTCGAACGCCACCGCTGGGGCACGCCGCGCAGCTTCGACTTCAAGCCCGTCGAACATTTCGAGATTGCGGGCGTGAAGCCGGGCATGGATTTCGAGACCGCCGCAAAGCTGTCCGGCAGCCGCTTTGTCCTCCTGCGCGGCGGTATCGCACGCATCCACCGGGCGCTGGCGCAATTCATGCTCGATCTGCACACCACCGAACACGGGCTGACCGAGACGATCACCCCGGTCCTTGTGAAGGACGAGGCGATGTATGGCACCAACCAGTTGCCGAAATTCGCCGAGGACAGCTACCAGACCACCAACGGCTGGTGGCTGATCCCGACCTCGGAGGTGACGCTCACCAATACCGTTTCAGGCGACATCCTCGACGAGGCCGCCCTGCCCGTCCGCATGACCGCCCATACCCAGTGCTTCCGGTCGGAAGCGGGCAGCGCGGGAAAGGACACAGCAGGCATGCTCCGCCAGCACCAGTTCGAGAAGGTCGAGATGGTGTCGGTCACCACGCCGGAAACCTCGCTGGACGAACATGAGCGCATGACGAAATGCGCCGAAGCGGTGCTGGAACGGCTGGAACTGCCCTATCGCACGATGGTCCTTTGCACCGGCGACATGGGCTTTGGCGCCCGCAAGACCCATGACCTCGAGGTCTGGCTCCCCGGACAGAACGCCTATCGGGAGATCAGCTCAGTCTCTGTCTGCGGCGATTTCCAGGCCCGGCGGATGAACGCCCGCTACCGCCCGGCGGGCGGCGGCAAGCCGGATTTCGTGCACACCCTGAACGGATCGGGCCTCGCTGTCGGGCGCTGCCTGATCGCGGTTCTGGAAAACGGCCAGCAGGCCGATGGTTCAGTCGATCTGCCGCGGGCGCTGCACCCCTGGCTCGGCGGCAAGACGCGGCTGACGGCGGACGGGCAACTCGCGTGACCGCGCGGGCCGCGCGCCATCCAGCCCCATCAGCGGCGCGATGCTGAGTTACGACGAAATCCTGACGGTCGCCGGGGTCCGCATACCCTTCGCCCCGTCGATCATCACGCCGCTTACCGAAGCCCCGCTGCGCGCGGGCCAATATGAAAGCGGCGAATGTCAGGCCCTTCGGCAAGTGCTGCGGCCCGGCGACCGGGTTCTGGAACTCGGCGGCGGGATCGGCTTTCTCTCGGCCTACGCCGCCCTTACCCCCGGCATGGAATGCGTCGTCACGGTCGAGGCCAATCCCCGCCTGATCCCGATGATCCATGAAACCCATCGCCTGAACGGACTGAGCAATATCCGCGTGATCGAAGGCGCCGTCACCGCAGATCGGGGCGCGGAGGTCGACTTCTACCTCAGGCGGCATTTCTGGGGTTCGTCGCTCGACCCGAACCTGCGCGCCTATGCCCGCGCGGTTAAGCGCCCCCGGATTGCGATCGCGCCACTGCTGGAGGAGGTGAAGCCCAGCGTCCTCATCTGCGATATCGAGGGCGGGGAGGATGGCCTCTTCGACGACGCCGATCTCAGCCCCGTCCGCGACATGGTGATCGAGCTTCACCCCGCCGCCTATGGAAAGGACGGCGCGGCGCGCATCCTTGCGGCCCTCGCGGCGCATGGCCTCGAACCGGTGAAATCATCGGAATCCAGATCCGGTGGCGTCCTGGTGCTTTCGCGCGCGTGAGACCGCGCAGGCGCGTCGGCTACTTTTTCACCTGCACGCCCCGGTGCTTGCGCAGACGGGACGGCGTATGGAACTTCTTGTCCTTGAACGGGTTCTTGTCGCCCTGATCGCGGAAGGTCAGCCGGATCGGCGTGCCCGGCATGTCAAAGTCGGCCCGCAAGCCATTGACAAGATAACGTGAATAACTTTCCGCCAACTTGTCGGCATTGTTGCACATCACGACGAAGGCCGGAGGTCGGGTCTTGATCTGAGTCATGTAGCGCAGCTTGATCCGGCGTCCGCCCGGCGCCGGGGGCGGGTGCGCCTCGGTCATCGCGCCAAGCCACTGGTTCAGCCGCGCGGTCGTCACCCGGCGGTTCCAGACATCATAGGCCTTGAGGATGGCGGCATGGAGCCGGTCGAGGCCCTTGCCGGTCTTGGCCGAGACCGTCACCAAAGGCGCACCCTTGAGTTGCGGCAAGAGCCGTTCGAACGACTCGCGCAGTTCCTTCAGCTTCTCGGTCTTTTCCTCTTCGAGGTCCCATTTGTTCGCGGCCAGCACCACCGCGCGGCCCTCCGTCTCGGCGAAGTCGGCGATCCGCAGGTCCTGCTGCTCGAACGGAATACCTACGTCGAGAAGCACCACCACCACCTCGGCGAAACGCACCGCGCGCAAGCCGTCGGAAACCGACATTTTCTCAATCTTGTCAGAGATTTTCGCGCGCTTCCTCATGCCCGCGGTGTCGAAGATCCGGATTGGCGTGCCCATGTAGTCGGCGCGGACCGAAATCGCGTCGCGGGTGATCCCGGCCTCGGGGCCGGTCAGAAGCCGCTCCTCGCCGATGATCTTGTTGATAAGCGTCGATTTTCCGGCATTCGGACGGCCGATGACGGCGATCTGAAGCGGCTTTTCGCGTGTCGGGATGCGCGGGCCGTCCTCGGCGTCGTCATCGCTGACATCGACATCGACCTCGGGCGCATCAAGCGCCGCCTTGGCCTCAAGCTCCGCCGCATGCGGGCGCAGGACATGGTAAAGCTCGTCCATCCCCTCGCCATGTTCCGCCGAGATCCGCACCGGCTCCCCAAGGCCGAGCGAATAGGCCTCAAGAAACCCGGACTCGCCGGCATTGCCCTCGGCCTTGTTGGTGGCGAGGATGACATGGGCGTTCTTCTTGCGCAGGATCTCGGCAAAGACCTGATCCTGCGGCGTGACGCCAGCGCGGGCGTCGATCACGAAAAGGCAGATATCGGCCATCTCGACCGCCCGTTCGGTCAAGCGCCGCATCCGGCCCTGAAGGCTGTCGTCGGCCACATCCTCAAGCCCGGCGCTGTCGATGGCGATAAACCGCAGGTCGCCCAGCCGCGCCTCGCCCTCGCGCAGATCGCGGGTCACGCCCGGCTGGTCATCGACGAGTGCCAGCTTGCGGCCGACGAGCCGGTTGAAAAGCGTGGATTTGCCGACGTTGGGACGCCCGACAATGGCGAGGGTAAAGCTCATGACCTGATCCTGTTGGGTCGAAGCCGCCCCCTTACACCGTCTTGCGCCTAGCGGAAAGCCAGAAGCTGTCCGTTCGACGTGACGACGTAAAGGACCCCACCCGCGACCGCTGGCCCGCTCGCCGCACCGCCCGCCACCGGGGCCGAGCCGACAAGCCGGCCCGAAGCCGCATCGAAGCTTTGCACCACGCCCGCGGAACTCGTCACCACAAGGCGACCCCCGGCAAGGATCGGGCCGTGATAGGTATAGATCGTCTTGCGCTTGCCAAGCCGGTCTTTCACGTAATAGGGCAGATCGATGCGCCAGATCACTGCACCATTCCCGGCGTCCATCCGGACAAGCTGATCTTCGTCATTCACCACAAAGACCGATCCGCCCGCGATCAGCGGCGCGCTGACGGCACCTTCGCCCGCCGACCAAAGCTGCTTGCCAGTATCGGCATTGACCGCGACGATGCGGCCCGAGGAGGTCGCGGCATAGACCGTTCCGCCCACGATTACCGGATCGCCGGTCACGTCGCGGATCGAGGCATAGGCCCGGCCCTGCCGCTCACCCGAGACAAAGGCGGTCCAGAGGTTTTGGGCATTCGACTTGTCCGCAGCTACAAGCAGGCCCGTCGCGAAGGGGAAGACAACCTGACGGTCGTCGACGGCGGGCGAGGTGCCGCCGGTGACGCCGGAGCTTGGCGTGCCGGGCAGCGACCATTCGACCTTGCCGTCGCGGGCGCGGACCGACCAGGCCGACCCGTCGCGCGCCGTCACGAAGACATGTCCGGCCGAGACGGCGGGCGCCCCGGCTGCGGCGGCATCGAACTTCTGGCGCCATGCGATGGCGCCGCTCGCCGGATCGAGCGCCACGAGTTCCCCAAATCCCGTCGTCGCGAAGACCAGCCCCTCGCCCACGGCAAGGCCGCCGCCCGAGGCGTCATCGCCACGATCCGACGCCGGTGTCAGATCGGCCTGCCACAGCGTCGCGCCATTGGTGCCGGTCGCTGTGACGAGCGCCCGGCTGTCGAGCGTGAAGATGCGCCCGCCCGAAATCACCGGGTCCGCGGTGATGCGGTGCTTGCGGCCTTCGGCCTGTCCGACATTCGCGGCCCAGATCGGTGTCAGCGACGCCCCAAGCGTCACATTGCCGATCGCATGGGTCACGGCGCCGCCGCGATGGGTCCAGTCGGCATTCGTGCGCGCGGCAGGCAGGCCGATCGGCTGCGCCTGAACCGGCGCGGGCGCAAGGGCGGCGGGATCGGGCTCGTTCCCGATCTGGGCTGTCCGCGGGTCCTGACGGACACCTTGAAGGATGACCTCCTTCTCACCGCAGGCCGACAGCGCCACAACAAGGGCCAGCGCCCCGAATCCGGAGGAAATCTTCACCGACACCGCACGCCCCTTCCGTTGTCCCTGCTCATTCGACCGGCCTTCTCAGGCCGCGTCCAACTTGCCGCCCAAGGCGACAATCAACTGTGACGCGCGGCGGCGCAAGCCCGCTGGCGCATCGGCATCGTTCAAAAGCGCCGTGAGCGCGGTCAAAGCCTCATCCGTCTTGCCTGCGGCGACAAGGACGAGGGCCTGCTGTTCAACGGCCAGAACCCGGTAGGGCCGCCCGGCCTGCGCGAGATCGGCGAGAATGCGGTCCCGCTCCGACGGATCGGTCGTGTCGCCCGGCAGGCTCAGCAGCTTCAACTGCGCCATGTCGCGATAGGCGGGATCAAGGCCTTCGGTCGCGGCAACCTCGGTCAGCCGCGCCCGCGCCGCATCGCCGTCGCCCGCGCGCAGCGCCTCGTCGGCGGCCAGAATCGTGAGGACCGCCTGGCGCGCGACCGGATCGCCCTGCGCGCCCTCGGCCGTGATCGCATCGAGCGCCGCGACCCGCGCCGCCGGATCGCCGGCATCGAGCGCGGAGACGAGAGCGTCGCCGAAGTTCCGCGCCTCGGTTTCGGCCTGGGATTTCTGCCATTCCGAATAGGCGGCACCACCGACGATCAGCAGGACGAAGACACCGCCGATCCAGCCATATTTGCGGAAGGCCGCAAAAAGCTTGTCCCGGCGGACCTCTTCGGTGACTTCGTCGATGAAACTGTCGGTCTCGCTCACGCGGCTCTCCCACCCCGGCAGGGCCTTGTTGCGGCCCGGCGTTCCGGCCCCGTCTTACACGCAAGGCCAAGCCCTTGCCAAGCCCGCGCTGCTCAGGGCGCCCTCAGCTCATCGGCAGCGACCGTAACCCGACCCATCCCTGATCGTCGGACTCCTCCCCGTCGGGCTTGGTGCCTTCCCCCTTGCTGTCCTCGGCCGACTGCCGCGCCCACATCGCGGCATAGCGCCCGCCCTGCGCCAGAAGCGCCTCATGGCGGCCCTCCTCGACGATCTCGCCCTTTTCCAGAACCACGATACGGTCGCTGTCAGCGATGGTGGACAGCCGGTGTGCGATGCTGATGACCGTCCGCCCCTCGCCCATCGCCTTCAGGCTGTCCTGAATGTCGCGCTCCGTCTGGGTATCGAGCGCCGATGTCGCTTCATCCAGAAGCAGGATCGGCGGATTTTTCAGAAGCGTCCGCGCGATGCCCACGCGCTGTTTCTCGCCGCCCGACAGCTTGAGACCACGTTCCCCCACCTTCGTCTCATAACCTTCCGGCAGCGAGAGGATGAAATCATGGATCTTCGCGGCCTTGGCGGCGGCGATCAATTCGTGCTGTGGGGCATCGGGGCGGCCATAGGCGATGTTGTAGAGGATCGTATCGTTGAACAGCACCGTATCCTGCGGCACCACCCCGATCTGCGCATGAAGACTGTCCTGCGTGATGTCGCGGACATCCTGCCCGTCGATCTTCAGCGCCCCCCCGGTGACGTCATAGAAGCGGAAAAGAAGCCGCCCGATGGTGGATTTGCCCGAGCCCGAGGGCCCGACGATGGCCACCTTCTCCCCGGCGCCGACCTTGAGGCTCACGCCCTTCAGGATCCCCCGCGCCGCCTCATAGCCGAAGCGCACGTTTTCAAGCTCCACCTCGCCGCCCCTGATCTTCAGATCGCGCGCGCCGGGTTTGTCGGCGATCTCGGCCGGCTGGCCGAGCAGATCGAACATCTCGGCCATATCGACCAAGGCCTGGCGGATTTCGCGGTAGACCGTGCCGAGAAAGTTCAAGGGCATCGTGATCTGGATCATGTAGGCGTTGACCATGACGAAATCGCCGACCGTCAGCACCTTGGCCTGCACCCCCAGCGCGGCCATGACCATGACGATCACAAGCCCCGTGGTAATGATGAACGACTGTCCGAAGTTCAGCGCCGACAGCGACAGCCCGGTCTTGACCGCCGCCGCCTCGTAGCCGCGCATCGCGTCGTCGTAGCGGGCCGCTTCGCGCGTCTCGGCGCCGAAATACTTCACCGTCTCGAAGTTCAGCAGGCTGTCCACCGCCTTCTGGTTGGCGTCGGTATCCTGCGCGTTCATCTCGCGCCGGATCTTGACCCGCAACTCCGTGACCTTGAACGTATAGGTCACGTAAAGCGCGATGGTGATGATGACCACGACCGCATAGCGCCAGTCGAACATCAGCGCGAAGATCACCGTCACCATCGTCAGTTCGAGGATCAGCGGCCCGATCGACAGGAGCATGAAGCGCAGCAGGAATTCGACCCCCTTCACCCCGCGCTCGATGATCCGGGACAGCCCCCCGGTCTTGCGCGTGATATGGTAGCGCATCGACAGGCGGTGGATATGGGTGAAGGTCTCCAGCGCGAGCTGCCGCAGCGCCCTTTGCCCGACCCGCACGAAGATCCCGTCGCGCAACTCGTTGAACCCGACCGCGCCAAGCCGAGCGAAGCCGTAAGCCACCGTCAGCCCGACCGCCCCCAGCACCAGAAGCATGGATTCGTCCCGCGCCTCACCGCTCAGCGCATCGACCGCCGCCTTGTAGAAGAACGGCGTCGCGACCGAGATGAGTTTGGCGAAGATCAGCGCCGCCAGCGACAGCACCACGCGCCGCTTCACCCAGACCTGATCCGCTGGCCAAAGATAGGGCGCGACCCGCCTCAACGTCCTGACGTTGCGCCGCCAGCCTTCCTGCGCTGCCATGCCATCCTCGCTCTACGGTAAAGCCGTCGCTTCGACTGCGCGCTTGATCGCGCATTTGAAGCCGGGTATCAAGGTCATCATTCAACAGTTCATGAGTAATTGAAGGATGGAGCAGAGTAAAGCCCTCGCCGCCCTCTCGGCGCTTGCCAACGAAACCCGGCTGGACCTGATCCGCCGGCTGATCGCGCGTGGCGACAAGGGGCTTTGCGCGGGCCGGATCGCGCATGAGCTTGGCATGTCCGCCTCGCGCCTGTCGTTCCACCTTTCGGCGCTGGAACAGGCGGGGCTCGTCACCGCGCGCCGGGAATCGCGGCATATCTTCTACGCGATCAAGCCCGCCGGAATGGGCGGGCTGATCAGTTATCTGTTGAACGATTGCTGCAAGGCCGATCCAACGATCTCGGCCTGCTGCGCGGCAGAGGTCACTCGGCCGGAACCGTGAAGATCTGGCCGGGATAGATCAGGTCCGGGTTTCGGATCTGATCCTTGTTGGCCTCGAAGACCTTCACGTAAAGCACCCCGTCACCGTAGTTTTCCCGCGCGATACGCCAAAGCGTGAAGCCGGGCTGGACGGTCACGATACCGGCGCGCACGGCCGGCGTCAGGGCGTCCTGCGTCGCCGAGGTATCAACAACGCCCGTCGCAGTCTCCGGTCCGGCGGCATCGGGCGCGACCGGAACCGAGGCATTGTCGCCGCCGGTCACGGCGGGCCGGGAGGCGAGTGCTGCGGCCTCTTCGGTCGGCGGCGTCGGTGCCAGCGCCGCCGCGACCGTCTCCGGCGTTTCGCGTTTGAACGGCGTCTCGAACCGCGAGGTGACCTTGCCGCTTGCGTCGACCTGGTCGACGCGTAGGGTGTAGACCCCGGCGGCGACATCGTTCAGCGCCACCGACCATGCGCCGGTTTGCGCAATCTCCGCAGCGCCTTGTGCGGCGTTGTTCAGATAGACACGGGCGAAATCGCCCGCCGTGCCGCGCCCCGAAATGCTGACCTCGCCCGAGGCTCCGTAGCCGATTGTGTCGATCACGATGGCGGCCAGAGATTCGGCGATGACCTGCTTGCGCACCCCCGTGGCATCCGCGATCAGAACCTCCGGCGCGGCGGGCGCGGCTGAGGAGACTTGCGACTCAGGCATCGGCGTCTTGGCAGTGGCCGTTTCTGTGGTCGTCGCGTCCGCCGGGCTCTCGGGAACGACGGCATCAGCGGTGCTCTCCGTGGCGGGCGCTTCCGTCGCGGGTGCCAAGGCTGCGCCCGGCTCGACCGGCGCCGCCTCGGCCACGACCTCCGGCGGCGCCGGGGCGGCGAAGGGGGCGATGATGATCGTCTCTTCCGAGGTCACCGTCGTGCCGTCCGGCATCAGCCGCACCAGTGACAGCGTGCGCGGCGCGTCACTTGGCGGGATGGTGAAGAGCGTGGCAAAGGTGCCGCGCGCATCGCCTGTGGCCCGCGCCACTTCGGCCGTATCGAGATAAAGAACCAGCGGTGCATCCGGCTCCGCCCGCCCGGCGACGAGCACCGAGCCATCGGCATCGACCCGAACTGTATCGAAGCTCGGCGCTGCGGGGGCCGCTGCCGGTTCGGCGGCGGTCTCGGGCGCGGCGCTTTCCGTCACGGCTTCCGGTGTTGCGGCAGCTTCGGGCGTGGAGCCCGCCGTCGTCTCTTCGGTCGTGGTCGGAGCATTTTCGGCAGGCACCGGCGTCGCTTCCGGCGCGGTTTCCGTCACAGGTTCCGCCGCCGTCACCGGCGCCGCCTGCCCGGTCGTGCTTTCGGCTGCCGGAGGCGTCGCTTCGGTCATCGTCTCCGGTGCCGGGCGAAGGCCGAAATACCAAATCGCCACAGCGACCGCGGCGCCTGCCGCGGCCCCCGCGCCCCATTTCAGTCCGTTGCCGACGCCTTCCGTCGTGCCCACGTCGTCCGCCATGTATTTCCCCCGGACTGCGCGTTATCCCCACCGCGCTTGAGCGACCATAGCAACGCCGCTATCAGGGGTCAAAGAAACGCTATGAGAGGGTGAGCATGTCCCGAACGAAAGCCTCCGTCTGTGTCTTTTGCGGCTCGCGCCCTGGCACCCGGCCCGCCTATTGCGCCGATGCCAAGGCCACGGGCGTCATGCTCGCGCGCAACGGCTGGCGGCTGGTCTACGGTGCCGGCGATGTCGGGTTGATGGGCGAGGTCGCGCGGTCGGCACAGGCCGCGGGCGCGGAGACCTTCGGCGTGATCCCCGTCCACCTTCTCAACCGCGAGGTCGGCAAACGCGACCTTTCCACCTTCGTCGTGACCGAGACGATGCACGAACGCAAGAAGGTGATGTTCATGAATTGCGATGCCATCGTCGTGCTTCCCGGCGGCGGCGGATCGCTCGATGAATTCTTCGAGGTGCTGACCTGGCGGCAGCTCGGGCTGCACGCCAAGCCGATCATCCTGCTGAACACCGAAGGTTACTGGACCCCACTCGTCGCCCTCATCGACCGCATCGTGACCGAAGGCTTTGCCGAGGCCGATGTCCGGGACTTCGTGACGGTGGCAGCGGATGTGCCGGCGCTTGAATCCGCCCTGAACAAGGCGCTTGGCTAGGGTCAGACCGAAGGCGGCGCGACCTCGATCACCGTGATCTCGGGCACGACGCCAAGGCGGAAGGGCACGATCGAACAGCCGATCCCGCCCGACACGATCAGGTCGCGCTGCCCCTCGCGGACATGGCCATAGGCGAAGCGGTTGCCGTAATCCGAGGGCACCACCGGCGACCAGCCGAAAAACCGTACCTGCCCGCCGTGCGTATGCCCCGACAGGGTCAGCGCGAAGCAGTCGGGCACTTTCGGGAAGATGTCCGGCTCATGCGCCAGAAGGATCGCGGGTGCGTCGTCGGTGATCTGGGCAAGCGTCCCCGGCAGGTCGTCGAGGCCGCGAAACACCATGTCCCCGATCCCGATGGCAAGCTGATCGTCGAGCCCGGCAAGCCAGAAGGCCTCCGCCCCCTGCCCGATCTTCACCGCCTCGTTCTGCAAGACCGGCACCCCCGCCGCCCGCAATAGCCCGGCGATCACGTTCGGCCCGCCACCCCGCGCCTGTGCCGCCCGGTCGTGCCACCAGTCATGATTGCCGAGAATGGCGAAGCGCCCGAGCGGGGCGTCGAGCCTCGCCAAAGCCTCCGCCGTCGCCTGCATCGACACCTTCTTCGTCACGAACCGGTGCCCCGCCTCGAGATCGCCCAGCACGAGGATCAGATCGGCCCCGAGCGCATTGGTCCGGGTCACGATCCGTTCGAGCCGCTGAAGACTTACCGTCGGCTCGCCCATGTGCAGATCCGCCAGCACCGCGATCTTCAGCCGCCGCCCGGTCCAGTTCGGCGGCGCGACCCGCCAGCGCTGAACCCTGAGCCGCAGCGCCGGTTCAATGAAAAAGCCATAGGCGGATACGAAAAGGCCTGCCAGGAATGTTCCCAGCAGGCCTTTCAAGACGTTCCGGCGCGAGATCACGTCAGATGCGTGCGCAAGCTTCGCGCGTCAGAGACGAGATGCCACGTTTTCCCAGTTCACAAGCTTGTCGAGGAAGTTGGACAGGTAGGCAGGCCGCTTGTTGCGGAAGTCGATATAGTAGGAATGCTCCCACACGTCGCAACCGAGAAGCGCGGTCTGGCCGAAGCACAAGGGGTTCACGCCATTCTCGGTCTTCGTCACCTTCAGCGAGCCGTCCTTGTCCTTGACGAGCCAGCACCAGCCCGAACCGAACTGACCGGCCCCGGCGGCGGAGAAGTCTTCCTTGAACTTGTCGACCGAACCGAAAGCGTCCTTGATCGCCTTTTCCAGCCCGCCCGGCATCTTGCCGCTCTTCGGCCCCATCATCTCCCAGAACTGAGTATGGTTCCAGTGCTGCGATGCGTTGTTGAAGATGCCGTTCTGCGCGACCGCGCCGGACTTGTAGTTGCCGGTGATGATGGCTTCGAGCGACTTGCCCTCCCACTCGGTCCCGGCGATGAGCTTGTTGCCGTTGTCGACATAGGCCTTGTGGTGCAGGTCGTGGTGATATTCGAGCGTTTCCTTCGACATGCCGTGCGAGGCGAGGGCGTCGTGGGCATAGGGAAGATCGGGAAGGGTGAAGGCCATTTTCTGCTCCTTTCGCGGGTTTGCAGCTTAACGCGAATAAGACCCTTCGGGTTCCGAAGGTCAAGGGCGGAAGGCTTCGATCCGAATGCCGCGTCTGGCGGCGCCCTACTTCTTCACCGTCTTGTGGTCGCACTGGCCCGTGTAGTGGATGTTGGTCGGGTAGGACACGGGGAGCAGACTGATATCGATCGTCCCATCGCGCTTGCCGATATGGACGGTGTAGTCGAGATCACTGACGTAGCTGCCCTGAAAACGAAACTTCTTGAAGGTCCAGCTCAACCAGAGTTCCGAGGCCGTGTTGCGGCGGACCCTCGCCTCGACCGGATCCTTCCCGCCCTTCTGGCTCATCACACCGCCGTCCTGGACAAGCGCGACACCACCGGCTTCGTCATGCAGAATGGCAATATCGTACTTGCCCTCGCTCTGACGCCCTACCTCCGCGTTGAAACGGCACAGGTACATCTCGTAGGCCGAAGCCGGCAGCGCGGCGAACACGCAGGGAACAAGCGCGGCGAACAGGGTGATTTTCATTGTGTTCTCTCGGTTCGGCGTCAGATTTGTCGGCGGCGCAAGGCGCACCGAGAGGAATCACTTGGTTTTCAGAACGAGAGGGCCTTTCGCGGCCTGACAGCTGCCGCGCGTGCTGTCGATATTGTCATAGCCAAGCGGCGTGGAGGAGATGCGGAACTGCCGCGTCGCTTTGATGATGGTGGCGTCGAATCCGATGGTCGCGTTGCGGCCGCCCGTTGCATCGGCGCGCACGACCCAACCGAAGGAAAGCTTCTCATCGTCGTCCTTCTTGACCTTGGCGGGGATGAAGCCGTGCTTGTAGTAGTGGATCATTGCATCCACGACTTCCACCTTCCCTGCCTCGGCATCATAGTTGAAGAGGTATTCCTTGGTGATCCAGCCGCTCTTCGTCTTTCGGTCGACCTGACAGCTCCAGCCCATCGGCTTGGCCGAAACGGAAGAGACAGAAAGAGAAAGGACGGCGGCGGCCGCTAACCATTTACCAAGATGCACTGGAGGATCCTATTCACAGATTTTGTGTCTGCAACCTGAGGCTGCCGATGGGTCGCATCAATACACCGAATTGGAGACTGAGTTATTCCCGTTCGGCAACACTAGAACACATCGCTTCCCGGTCGCGCGGAGGTCTCCAGCAAACCCATCACATAACCCGCAACCGACCGGAAAGAGACCAGCGTGAACTCCTCCGGCCCCGATCTCCAGAACGCCGCCGCGACCTGCGCCGCGCGGGTGCGGCGGATTTCGCCTTCGGCGAGCGTGGCCATGTCGACCGGGCAGAGTTTCATCAGAACCTGATCCGCCTTGGCGCCCCGAATGGTGAAGACCGCGCGGGCGTCGGAGACATCGGCGACAAGGTGATGCTCACCCTCCAGCGCCTTTTCCAGTGTCTCGACCGTTTCGCGGGCCGCCTCATAGGGCACGAGGATCAAAAGCTCATCCGGCGACATCCAGGCCGCGGCCTTGCCGTCGCCGATGACGATCCGGCGCGGCTCCGGCATGGCGGTTCCCGTCGCCGCCTTCACCGCCTTCTTCATCTTGGCAGACGCCAAGATCGCCCCGCAGGGTGATCATGCCCTTCAGGCCGGCTTCAGCCACGTCGGCGAAGCCTTTGTGAGAAACACCCCCCAAGGCACTGACAGCTTCAGACATTCTGCTTCTCCCCATCCTTGTCGTAGAAGACCGGATCGACGATCCGCGCCTTGACGACCTTGCCGTTGTCCACCGGGAAGTCGAGCATTTCGCCCATCCGGTCCGGCCCGTGTTTCACCAGCCCCATCGCGATGCCCTTGCCAAGCGTCGGCGAGAAATAGGTCGAGGTCACGCGGCCCTGCACGTTGCGCTGGCCGTTGGCGTTTACCCCGTCCGCGACCGCATAGGCGCCGTCCGGGATCACGCTGCCATCGGGCGTCTCCAGCCCGACGAGCTTCCAGCGCTCCGGGCTGGCCATGTAGGACCGTTCCTGCGCACGCTTGCCGAGGTAGTCCTCTTTCTTCTTCGAGATCGCCCAGCCGAGGTTGAGGTCCTGCGGGATCACCGTGCCGTCGGTCTCGTCGCCGATCATGATGAAGCCCTTCTCGGCCCGCATGATATGCATTGCCTCAGTGCCGTAAGGGGTTACGCCGAACTCCTCACCCGCCGCAAGAAGCGCGTCCCAGAACGCGCGGCCTTCGCTGGCGGGTACGGCGACCTCGTATGAAAGCTCGCCCGAGAAGGAGATGCGGTAGATCCGCGCCCGGAAGCCGCCAAGCGTGCCCTCGCGCCATTCCATGAAGGGAAACGCCTCTTTCGAGACATCCATGCCGCCAAGTTTTTCCAGCAGTTTCCGTGCGTTGGGGCCGGCAACGGCGACCTGCGCATATTCCTCGGTGACGTTGGCGGTATAGACCTTCCAATCCCACCACTCGCATTGCAGCCAGTCTTCCATCCAGCCGTGGATACGCTCCGCCCCGCCGGTGGTGGTGTGGCAAAGCCAGGTATCCTCGGTCAGACGCACGACGACGCCGTCATCGCTGAGGAAGCCGTTTTCGCTGCACATGAGGCCATAGCGGCATTTGCCGACCGGCAGCGTCGACATCATGTTGGTGTAGAGCATGTCGAGGAACCGCCCGGCATCCGGCCCCTTGACGATGATCTTGCCGAGCGTCGAGGCGTCCAGGAGGCCGACCGCGTTCCGCACCGTGCGGATCTCGCGGTTCACGGCGTCGTGGACGCCCTCGCCGTGGCGCAGGAAGCAATAGGGCCGCCGCCACTGGCCGACCGGCTCCCAATGCGCGCCATGCGTCTCGTGCCAGTCGTGCATCGGCGTCTTGCGGAGCGGCTGGAAGATCTCGCCCCGCGCCTCTCCGGCGATAGCGCCGATGCTGATCGGGGTGTAGGGTGGGCGGAAAGTGGTGGTGCCGGTCTGCGGGATACCTTGATGCAGAGCATCGGAAAGCACGGCGAGACCATTGATATTGCTCAGCTTCCCCTGATCCGTCGCCATGCCGAGCGTGGTGTAGCGCTTGGTGTGCTCGACGCTCTCATAGCCCTCGCGCGCGGCGAGTTGCACGTCCGAGACCTTCACGTCGTTCTGGTAGTCGAGCCACATCTTCGCGCGAAGCTCCTTCGACGCACCCTGCGGCATGATCCAGACCGGCAACATCGGCGCTTCCTCGGCGCTGACGGCCTTCGGGCAGTCGCCGTCGCTTCCCGCGGCCATATGCGCATCGGCGACGGCATCGGCGGCGCGCAGCATGCCGTTGGCGGCACCGATGGCGGTGACCATCGCCGCACCGTCCGCGCCGGTCGCGGGGCGCTGCGGGTCGGGGCGGAACATGCCATGATCCTCGTCCCAGGTCAGCTTGCCGCCGCAATGGGACCAGAGATGCACCACCGGCGACCAGCCGCCCGACATGGCGACCGCGTCGCAAGGGATGGTTTCCAGCTCCGCCCCCTCGCCCGCGAGAACGCAAGTTGAGACGCCGGTGACGCGCTTGCCGCCCTTGACCTTGGCGACGCCGTGACCGGCGAGGATGCGGACGCCGCGCGCCCGCACGGCCTCGGGCAAAGCGCCCTTGACCTCGGGCCGGGCGTCGATGACGGCGGGGACAGCCAGCCCGGCTTCGAGCAAGCGCCAGCGCGGTGCGGTAGGCGTCGTCGTTGTTGGTCACGATCACGGTGCGGTCACCGGGGCTGACGGCCCAGTTGACGACGTAGTCGCGGACGGCGGAGGCCAGCATCACGCCCGGAATATCGTTGCCCGCGAAGGACAAGGGCCGCTCGATGGCGCCGGTCGCGGTCATCACATGGCCCGCGCGCATCCGCCAGAGGCGGTGACGCGGCCGCCCGTCGCCGGGGGTATGGTCGGCGACACGCTCATAGGCCAGAAGATAGCCGTGATCGTAGAGACCGGACGCCATCGTGCGAAGACGGAGCGTCACATTCTCCATCTTCTCAAGCGTTTCCACGGCGCTCTTCACCCAGGTGTCCGCAGGCTTGCCGTCGATCTCGACGCCATCGACCGGCGCGCGGCCGCCCCAATGCGCCGACTGCTCGATCAGCCAGACCCGCCTGCCCTTGCGGCCAGCGGACAAAGCCGCCGCGAGGCCGGCGATGCCGCCGCCGACGATCACCAGATCGGCGAAGGCATAGGCATATTCGTAGCGGTCCTCGTCGCGGTTTTGCGGCACCTTGCCGAGACCGGCGGATTTGCGGATGACCGGCTCGAAGACATGCTTCCAGGCGGCGCGCGGATACATGAAGGTCTTGTAGTAGAAGCCTGCGGGCAGGAACCGCGCGAGGTTGTTGTTGATCGCCCCCACGTCGAAGTCGAGGCTCGGCCAGTGGTTCTGGCTTTCCGTGACGGCGCCTTCGAAAAGCTCGGTCGTCGTCACCCGCTGGTTCGGCTCGAACCGCCCGCCGGTGCCGAGACCGACGAGGGCGTTCGGCTCCTCCGCACCGGAGGCCACGATACCGCGCGGGCGGTGATACTTGAACGACCGCCCGACCAGCATCTGATCGGCGCCAAGCAGCGCCGAGGCGAGCGTGTCGCCCTGATAGCCCTGCATCCGCTTGCCGTTGAAGCTGAAGCTCATCGGCTTCGCGCGGTCGATCAGACGACCGCCCTTGGAAAGACGCGTGCTCACTTGTAGCCCTCCCAGTTGGGGCGTTTTGCCTTGATCTTCGCTTGCAGGTCGGCGGGCGGCGCCGATGACTGCGCCGGATAGGTGCCGAAGACTTCGAGTGTTGCGGTGCAGCGCGCGGCGAGGAACCACTTGCCGCAGCCATAGGCGTGCCGCCAGCGTTCGAAATGCACGCCCTTGGGGTTCTTCCGGCTGAACATGTAGCCGTCGAATTCGGCGTCCGATGAGCCGGGGCCGTAGCGCTTGAGGTGCGCCTCGCCGCCCGGATGGAGCTCCGTCTCCTCGGCCTTCACGCCGCAATAGGGGCATTCTAGGGTCAGCATGTCGCACCCTCCCTGGGATTGATCGTTTCGTTCCGGATGTCAGACCACAAGATCGCCGAACCCCCAGATGAGCGTGCCTAGGCACAGGATCAGTATTTCGGCCTGGATCATGCGCCCGACCCGCTCAAGCCGCCCCTCGCGATAGGCGGCGAGGTTTTCCGCCAGCCGGGCGAAGGCATCTTGGGCGCCGCCCTCCCTGCCTTCGCGCGCGGCATCGAGGTAGGCCGCTTCGATCTTCTCGACCCGCGATTCATGGCGTGTGATGGCGCGTTCCATCCGAAAGACCTCGCGCCCCGCCATGGCCGCGCCGAACGCCACCATCAGCGCACCGGCGCGCGGAAAGGCAGCGCCGCCGATATGCCTGTCGAGCAGATAGCCTGCGACCGCGATGACGGCAGAGCCGGCGTAGAGAAAATGATCGCGCTCAAGGCTCAATGCGCCACCCCAGCCGCGAAGGACCCATCGAGAAGATCGCGCTTCAGATGCGCCTCGCCACCCGGCTGGAGTTCCGTCTCCTCGGCCTTCACGCCGCAATAGAGGCCTTTGAGGGTCAGCATGATTTCAACCTATAGGTTTGTATTTGCTTGACAAATGAGCTCGAAACGCGACCAGCGGGCTCAGTCAAAATCTCTGTGCATTGCTGATTTTCTGTATCCCTTGACATGATCCGCTCCAGAAAGGAGTGCATTGATGAACAAGGCGCAATTCGAGCAGGCGGACCACCCCCATGCCTTTGAGGACTGGGCAGACCGCGATCCACTCGATCCATATCGGCGAATTTTGCTAGAGGCGGTGCTTGAACACGGCGGATATGAGGCGTGGCTTGCGTTGGCTGCAGAGATGGAGAGCAATCCGTAGCTTCGCGCATGGCCATTTCGCCCGTTTCAGAATCTTGCCCGTGCGCAAGCATGGGCAGCGCCCGACCCGCCCCCCCACGGGGCGGGCGCTTCTCGCCCACCCCGCGCGGGCCGGGCGCCACCCGTGCGGATACGTTGACGCTATCCATCAATGCGCCACCCCCGCGGCGACGCTTTCGTCGATGAACTTCCCCTCGCGGAAGCGGTACATGGAAAACTCTTCCGTCAGCGGCGCGGACCCCCGTGCCATGAGTTCCGCCATCGCCCAGCCGCTTCCCGGAATCGACTTGAAGCCGCCGGTGCCCCAGCCGCAGTTGACGAAAATCCCCTCGACCGGGGTTTTCGACAGGATGGGTGAGCGGTCGCCGGTCATGTCGACGATGCCGCCCCATTGCCGCAGCATCTTCAGCCGCGAGATGATCGGGAAGGTCTCGATCAGGGCGCGGACGGTTTCCTCGACATGGTGGAAGCTGCCGCGCTGGGTGTAGTTGTTGAAGCCGTCGGTGCCGCCGCCGATGACCAGTTCGCCCTTGTCGGACTGGCTCATGTAGCCATGCACGGTGTTGGCCATGACGACGACGTCGATCGCGGGCTTGATCGGCTCGCTGACCAGAGCCTGAAGGGCGAGCGATTCGATCGGCAGGCGGAAGCCCGCCATCTCGGCGAGGACCGAGGCGTGACCCGCCACGACCATGCCGAGCTTGTCGCAGCCGATGGCGCCCTTCGTGGTGTCGACGCCCACGACGCGGCCGCCCTCGGTCCTGACCCCCGTGACCTCGCATTGCTGGATCACATCCATGCCCATCGCCGAACAGGCGCGCGCATAGCCCCAGGCGACGGCATCGTGCCGGGCGGTGCCGCCGCGTTCCTGGTAAAGCGCGCCGAGGATCGGGTAGCGCGGGCCGTCGATGTTGATGATCGGCACCAGCCGCTTGACCTCCGCCGGTTCGATCCAGCGCGTCTCCACCCCTTGCAGGTTGTTGGCATAGACGGTGCGCTTGTAGCCCCGGACCTCATGCTCGGTCTGCCCGAGCATGAGAAGCCCGCGGGGGGAGAACATGACGTTGTAGTTCAGATCCTGACTCATCGTCTCATAGAGGGACCGCGCCTTTTCGTAGATCGCGGCCGACGGGTCCTGAAGGTAGTTTGAGCGGATGATCGTGGTGTTGCGCCCGGTATTGCCGCCGCCGAGCCAGCCCTTCTCGATGATCGCGACATTGGTGATGCCGAAATTCTTGCCGAGGTAATAGGCGGTGGCGAGGCCGTGGCCGCCGGCGCCGATGATGATGACATCGTATTTCGGCTTGGGCGCGGGGCTGCGCCATGCGCGTTCCCAGTTCTGGTGATAGCTCATCGCTTCACGTGCGATGGCGAAAACCGAATACCGTTTCAGACCCATACGAATCCCCTCCCCCAGCTCATAGTCGCGCTGCCCCGGAGTGATGGAACGGCGCGATGATAGCAACATAGTGCCAAACGTCGCAATCGGGCGAAATCCGACATTGCGGGCGCGCTGCGACATCAGGGCGCCCGTGTCGCGCGGGCTTTGCCCTTTCGTGGCGGGGCTGAAAGGCTTAAGTCAGCGAAAACCGCCCGATAAGGAAAGAGAATGTCGTTCTGGATTGCCGCCACCTTTCTGACGCTCGCGCTCGCCGCCATTCTGGTGTGGACGATCGCGCGCCGGGGCGCTGCCCATCGGACGACGGCGGAGGCCGATATCGCGGTCTATCGCGATCAGCTGGCCGAGGTCGACCGGGACGCGGCGCGCGGCACGATCAGCGCGACCGAGGCCGACCGCAGCCGGGTCGAGATATCCCGCCGCATCCTCGAGGCTGACCGCGCCGTCACCGGTGCCGTCGGCAGCACTGTGGCGGGCGGCCCGGCATTGGTGCCCGTGCTTTTCGTCGCAGCGGTTCTGGTCGCGGCCGTCGGTCTCTACTGGCGGCTTGGCGCGCCGGGCTATCCCGACCTGCCGATGTCCGAACGCCTGGCGCAGGCGGCGGCGGCGCGCGCCGACCGGCCCTCGCAAGCCGAGGCCGAGGCGCAGGCGGTTCTGCCGCCCGTGCCCGGAGCGGATGCCAAATACGCCGAACTGATGGAGAAGCTCCGCAAGGCGGTCGCCGAAAAGCCCGATGACCTGACAGGGCAACAGCTACTGGCGCGGAACGAGGCGACACTGGGCAACTACAGCGCCGCGGCGAATGCGCAGGCGAAGGTCATCGCTCTCACCGGTGCGAAGGCGACCGCCGAGGATTATGCGGCCCTGACCGACCTCTATGTCCTCGCCACCGGCGGCTATGTCTCACCCGAGGCCGAGGCCGCCGCCGGGGAATCGCTGGCCCGCGATCCGAAGAATGGGACGGCGCGGTTCTATGTCGGCCTGATGTGGGCGCAGACCGGACGGCCCGACCTCGCCTTCCGCTTCTGGCGCGGGCTTTTGGAGGAAGGCCCGGAGGAGGCGCCGTGGATCGCGCCGATCCGCGATCAGATCGGGATGCTCGCCGCCGCCGCGGGCGTCGACTACACCCCGCCCGCGCCTGTCGGCGCGCTGAAGGGGCCTTCGGCGGGCGATATGGCCGCTGCCGCCGACATGTCGGCCGAGGATCGGACGGCCATGATCCGGGGCATGGTGGGCCAGTTGTCGGAGCGGCTGATGAGTGACGGCGGCAGCGTCGAGGAATGGTCGCGGCTGATCTCGTCGCTCGGCGTGCTGGGTGAGAAGGACAAGGCGAAGGAGGCCTGGGCCAAGGCGCAAGCCGCATTCGCCGGTCAGGATGTGGCGCTGGAATCGCTCCGCCAGGCGGCGGAACAGGCCGGGGTCGCGGGATGATCTGCGAAGACATCGCGGCCTTCGCCGCTGCCCTGCCCCACGACCGGGCCCTCGCGGGGCTCGACCTTGGCGAAAAGACCATCGGCGTCGCGGTCTCGGACCGGCGGCTGTCGGTGGCGACACCGCTGGAGACGATCCGGCGGAAGAAGTTCACGCTTGATGCCGAAGCCCTGCTCGCGATCTGCACGAAGCGCGAGATCGGCGGGCTGGTCCTCGGTCTGCCGATGAACATGGACGGCAGCGAAGGCCCGCGCTGCCAGTCCACGCGGGCTTTTGCGCGCAACCTCGTCAGGCTGACGGACCTGCCGATCGCCTTCTGGGACGAGCGTCTCTCCACCGTCGCCGCCGAACGCGCGCTTCTTGAGGCGGATACGTCGCGCAAACGTCGCTCCGAGGTGATCGACCATGTCGCGGCGGGGTATATCCTCCAAGGCGCGCTCGACCGGATCGGGCATATGAGGCGGGCGGGATGAACGAAGAGGTCTGGCAGCGCGACGAGGTCGAAAGCCCCTGCGTCAAGGTTTGCGTGGTGCATCCCGCGGAACGCATGTGCGTCGGCTGTTACCGGACCATCGACGAGATCGCGGGCTGGGGCCGGATGACCTCGGATGAGCGGCGCGCGGTGATAGCGGAACTGCCGTCGCGCGCGCCGAGGCTGAGGCAGCGGCGCGGCGGGCGCTCTGGGCGCGAGGCGCGTGCAAATAATGTGACGGGGGAATCCAGTTAGGGTAAGCTGCGCTGGATATTCATTAGGTGGGTGGCCATGCCAGTCGAAAAGCAGGTTATCAACCACCCGGACATGCCGACGCCCTACGGCGCCTATTCGACGGCAATCCGCGCCGGCGATTTCCTCTTTGTCTCAGGGCTGGCGGGCATCGTTCCGGCGAGCGGCGAGAAGGCCGGGGAGGACTTCGAAACGCAAGCCCGGCAGGCATTCGAGAATCTGAGGACATGTCTCGACTGTTCTGGTGCAACCCTGGACGATGTTGTCAAAGTCGTCACCTATCTCGCCGACTCGTCTCAGCGCGCGCTGCTCAACACACTTTTCGCCGAGTATTTCCCCAAAGACCCGCCAACGCGCTCTACGCCGATTGTCGAACTGCCGATGGGACTACTGCTGTCCGTCGAGGCTACCGCGATCTACCGCAGGTGAGCCCGGCCCGGCGGGCGCTCCGCCCGGTTGTCGCAGGGCGACTAGATCGCCCTCAGCCCTTTCATGAACCGCTGCGCATTCCTTCGGTACCCCTCGGCCGACAGCAGCAGCCGCTTCCGCGCCTCGGCGTCAAGTTCCCGCACCACCTTTCCCGGCGCGCCCATCACGAGGCTGCCATCGGGGATGACCTTGCCCTCCGTCACCAAGCGCCCCTGCCCCGATCAGGCAGCCGTCGCCGATCTTCGCACCGTTGAGGATCGTCGCGCCCATGCCGATCAGAGTGCCCTTGCCGATGGTGCAGCCGTGCAGCATCGCCTTGTGGCCGATGGTGCAATCCGGGCCGACCGTCAGCGGATAACCCATGTCGGTATGGCAGACGACGTTCTCCTGAACGTTCGTCCCGCGGCCGATATGGATGACCTCGTTGTCGCCGCGCATCGTGACGCCGAACCAGATGCCGACCTCATCCTCAAGCACGACATGGCCCATCACATGCGCGCCGGGCGCGATCCACACATCCTTGCCGATGGTCGGGGCGATACCGTCAAGCTCATAGATCATCGGGCTTCGAACTCCTTGTTGAGACCGCGGACGAACTCGGTCAGACCCGGCTGCCGGTCCCGGCGCATCCGTTCGGCCGTGAGGATCGTCCTGAGGTCCGCTTCGGACCGGTCGATATCGTCGTTGATGAGGACGTAGTCGTATTCCGCCCAATGGCTGATCTCGGCCTCGGATTTCGCCATCCGGCCAGCGATCACCTCGTCGCTGTCCTGTCCGCGCGCGCGAAGCCGGCGTTCCAGTTCGGCGATCGAGGGCGGCAGCACGAAGACCGACACCACATCCTTGCCAAGGGCTGAGTTGCGGATCTGTTGGCCGCCCTGCCAGTCGATATCGAACAGCGTGTCCCGCCCCTCGGCCATCGCCTGCTCCACCGGCTCCTTGGGCGAGCCGTAGAGGTTGCCGAAGACCTCCGCATGCTCCAGCATCTCGCCATCGGCCACCATCGCCTCGAACTCGGCGCGGGAACGAAAGTAATAGTCCGTGCCGTCCACCTCAGCCGGACGGGCCGGTCGTGTGGTGGCCGAGACGGAAAACTTCAACGTCGGGTCCCATTCCATCAGCCGCTTCGCCAGCGTCGATTTCCCCGCCCCCGAAGGCGATGACAGGATGATGAGCAAGCCCCTGCGTTTCATGATCATTCCACGTTCTGAACCTGCTCGCGCATCTGGTCGATCACGGTCTTGAGGTCAAGCCCGATCCGGGTCAGCGCAGCATTGCCGGACTTCGAACAGAGCGTGTTCGCCTCGCGCATGAATTCCTGCATCAGGAAGTCGAACTTGCGCCCGACCGATCCGCCATCGCCCATCAGCTTTCGCGCGGCGGCGACATGGGCGCACAGCCGGTCGATCTCTTCGGTCACGTCGGCCTTCACGACGAGAAGGGCCAATTCCTGCGCCACCCGGTCAGGGTCTGCGGCAGCAGCCGTCATCACGCGGGCGAGGTTGTCGTTCAACTGCTGTGCCATCTCGGCGCGGCGGGCCTCGGCGGCGTCCGCCGCCTCTGAGACCAGCACCTCGATCCGGTCGATCTGGCCGCCGATAATACCGGTCAGCGCGGCGCCCTCGCTTGCCCGCATCGCCAATAGGTCGTTGAGAAGCCCTTCAAAATCCCCCAAAAGCGCTGCCAGAAGCGCCTCCTGATCCTCGGCCGCACTCGCCGTTTCGGTCACGCCGCGCATGGAAAGGATCTCTGCCGCCGTGGGTTCGGCAAGGGCAATGCCCATCGCCTCGGCCCGGCCCCGCACCAGCGCCATCGCCGCAAGGGCGGCGTCGAGCGCACCGGCATTGACCCGCGACGCCTCGCCACCCGCCTGCCGGTCGAGTTTCAGCGACACCGCGACGTTGCCCCGCGCCAAAGCCGCCGAGACCTTGCCACGGAGCGCCAGTTCCAGCCCTTCCACCCAGTCCGGCACACGCAAGCGCAGGTCGAGCCCCTTGCCGTTGACCGAGCGGATGTCCCAGGCCCAGTCATGGCCCGCCGCCTGACCGCGCCGCGACGCGAAACCGGTCATCGACCGCATGGAGCCATTAACCATTTAACACTTTTGCCTCTCTGCCGATGGGGCGGTTGGTGTATGAAGAATTAAGATTTCGGTAACACTCTCGTCCTAGGGTTAACAATACCTGACTGCCGCCACAACGCGGCCGGACGATGGTCCTTTGGAAAAGGCCAGGTGGTCTGACATGGTGCAAGACGATTTCTGCCGGGACGGCGTGGTCCCCTTTTCGAAGCTGAAGACGGATATGCGATTTCCCAGCATTTCGGTGGTCAGAGCCTATTGGGAGGCGTTGCGCAACGGGCGCGACGTGCCCTACCGGTCGGAAATCGACCCGCGCGGCATCGAGGCCGCGCTGGAGCATACATTCATCCTCGAACGCATTGCGCCGCGGGTGGCGCGGTTCCGGCTGTCGGGCAGGCACCTCAACGACCTGATGGGCTTTGAGGTGCGCGGGATGCCCCTGACCTCGTTCTTCACGACCGAGGCGCGGGGGGAGGTCGAGGCGATCCTCGCCCGTGTCTTCGACGGGCCGGAGACCGCGGAATTGACGCTTGCGGCGGAATCGCGACCGGGCCGCCCGAGGATGGAGGGGCGTCTGCTGCTTCTGCCGATGAAAAGCGACCTTGGCGATATCAGCCGGGCGCTTGGCTGCATGGTCTGCGACGGGTCAGCCGGGCCGGCGCCGCGCCGGTTCAACATCGCAGGCGCCCGGGTCCAGCCGACGGAATACGGCCAAAAGGCCGGAGCGTTCCGTCAGCCCGCCCCCGCCGCGCAGGGCTTTGCCGAAGCATCTGCGGTCTTTGCCGGACCGAACGACCGCGCCCTTGCATCGGAGCGGCCGTATCTCAGGCTCATCGTCTCGCAAAAGGATTGACCGGCGACCGTTTCGACGCGCCCGTAGTGGCTGTGCGTACAAGTGACGCGGCGGGTTACATCCCCGCCGCTTTTTGCATCTCGCGGCGATCCTGAAGCTCTTCCGCCACCAGAAAGGCAAGCTCCAGCGACTGCGAGGCGTTGAGCCGCGGATCGCAGGCGGTGTGGTAGCGGTCGGACAGATCCTCATCCGTCACGGCGCGCACGCCGCCGGTGCATTCGGTCACGTCCTTGCCGGTCATCTCGAAATGCACGCCGCCCGGAACAGTACCCTCGGCCTTGTGAACCCCGAAGAATTCCTTCACCTCGCGCAGCACGCTCTCGAAAGGCCGGGTCTTGTAGCCCGACGCCGCCTTGATCGTGTTGCCGTGCATCGGATCGCAGGTCCACACTACCTTCGCGCCCTCCTCCTCGACCGTCTTGATGAGGCGTGGCAGGTTGTCGGCGACCTTGCCCGCGCCAAACCGCGCGATGAGCGTCAGGCGACCCGCCTCGTTCTCGGGGTTCAGCTTCTTGAGCAGCACCTTCAGATCGTCCGACGTCAGCGACGGGCCGCATTTCAGCCCGATCGGGTTCTGCACGCCCCGGCAGAATTCGACATGCGCCCCGTCCGGCTGCCGCGTGCGGTCGCCGATCCAGATCATGTGGCCCGACCCCGCCACGGGCAGGCCGGAGGTGGAATCGATCCGGCACAGCGCCTCTTCATATTCCAGAAGCAGCGCCTCGTGGCTGGTGTAGAAATCGACCGCAGACATGGCGTGGACGGTGTCCGAGGTCACGCCCGCCGCGGCCATGAAGTCCATCGCATCCTGAATGCGGTTTGCGACCTCGCGGTATTTCTGCGCCTCATCCTCTTCCGTGAACCCCGCAATCCAGCTTTGAACCCGGTGCATGTCGGCGAAACCGCCGGTCGAGAAGGCACGCAAGAGGTTCAGTGAGGCCGCGGCCTGCGTATAGGCCTGAAGCATCCGGTTCGGATCGGGCACCCGCGCCTCGGTGGTGAAATCAAAGCCGTTGATGATGTCGCCGCGGTAGGACGGCAATTCCACGCCGTTCATGACCTCGGTCGGGGCCGAACGCGGCTTGGCGAACTGGCCCGCCATGCGGCCGATCTTCACCACCGGCAGCTTCGCGCCCCAGGTCAGCACGATCGCCATCTGGAGCAGCACCTTGAAGGTGTCGCGGATATTGTCGGCGGAAAACTCGGCAAAGCTTTCGGCGCAGTCGCCACCCTGCAGAAGGAAGGCTTTGCCCGCAGCCACATCGCCGAGGACGCGCTTGAGTTTGCGCGCCTCGCCCGCGAAGACGAGGGGCGGCATCTTGGCCAGCCGCGATTCGACCTCGCCGAGCGCGGCCGCGTCGGTATAGACCGGCATCTGCACCCGCGGCTTTGCGCGCCAGTCGGATTTGGTCCATGCCTTGGTCATTGTCGATCTCCTGAAGGCTTTAGCGTTAACGCGCGGCTTATAGCCAAGCGCAGGCGCGCATGCAATTCCCACAGCACCTCAGGACTCCCCTTGCCGAGGTGAAACAAAGGTGCTTCTGTCATCAAAACGACAATCAAGGTCGCAGAATGCACAGTACCGCCGCGCAAAGACGACCGGGGAGCGCCTCCGCAGGCGGGCGGCGGCGTTTTGTGTTTCTTCTTCTCAACCGCTTCACCATGCTCTCCTTCGCCGGCGCGATCGAACCCCTGCGGATCGCGAACCGCGTCATCGGGCGCGAGGCCTATACCTGGATCCTCGCCGGCGAAAACGGGATCGAAAGCATCTGTTCGAACGGCGCGGCCTTCAAGCTCGACATGGGCCTCGATGAGATCGAGCGTGAGGATACCATACTGGTCTGCGGCGGCATCGACGTGCAGCAGGCGACGACGAAGCCGATCCTCAACTGGCTGAGGCGCGAGGCGCGGCGCGGAGTGGCCATCGGCGGGCTCTGCACTGCCGCCTATACGGTCGCAAAAGCCGGGCTTCTGGACGGCAAGCGCGCCACGATCCATTGGGAGAACCAGGACAGCTTCATCGAGGAATTCGAGGATGTGAAGCTGACGAAATCCGTCTTCGTCGTCGACGGCAACCGGATGTCGACGGCGGGCGGCACCGCGTCGATCGACCTGATGCTGAAGATCATCGCGCAGGATCATGGTGAAGACATCGCCAACACCGTTGCCGACCAGCTCATCTATTCCTCGATCCGCACCGATCAGGACATCCAGCGCCTGTCGATCCCGACGCGGATCGGCGTCCGCCACCCGAAGCTGTCCCAGGTCATCCAGATGATGGAGGCCAATATCGAGGACCCGATCAGCCCGGCGGAGCTTGCCACACATGTCGGTATGTCGACGCGGCAGCTCGAGCGGCTCTTCCGGCGCTACCTGACGCGGAGCCCGAAGCGTTACTACATGGAACTGCGGCTGCAAAAGGCGCGTAACCTCCTGATGCAGACCGATATGAGCGTCATCAACGTGGCGCTGGCCTGCGGCTTCGCCAGCCCTTCGCATTTCTCCAAATGCTACCGCGCGCATTACCAGACGACACCCTACCGCGAACGCGGCAGCCACGGCGCGCAGGCCATTGCGACGCCGCGCCTGTCATTCTGAAAGCGCGGCCCGCTTCCCGGCGCGGCGCCCCCAATCACATTCGGCGCGCGAAGTTTTCCACTCAACGCCAAGTAGAGATAGTGGATTTCCGTAGCGCAAGCGCGCTTTGAAGGCACTTTTCTTTTGCGGGGTCGCAAACTAGGCTCTGCGCAGAACTACGATCCAACATGGGAGTGAATGGATGAAAAAGTTTCTTTCGGCGACCGCAATGGTCGCGCTGATGTCCTCGGGCGCTTTTGCCGAAGAGGTCAAGATCGGCGTAATCCTTGGCTTTACCGGGCCGCTTGAATCGATCACGCCGAACATGGCCGCAGGCGCCGAAATGGCGATGAAAGAGGTCAGCGACTCCGGCAAGCTTCTCGACGGCTCGACGGTGACGAGCGTTCGCGCAGATTCCACCTGCATCGACGCCGCCGCCGCGCAGGCCGCTGCCGAGCGCCTGGTCACCACCGACAAGGTCAGCGCCATCATGGGTGCGGATTGTTCGGGCGTGACCGGGGCTGTCCTCGCCAATGTCGCCGTGCCGAATGGCATCGTGATGATCTCGCCCTCGGCGACGTCGCCCGGCCTGACCACGGCCGAGGATAACGGCCTCTTCTTCCGCACCGCGCCGTCCGATGCGCGTCAGGGCGAAGTCATCGCTCAGGTGCTGAAGGATCGCGGCATAAACTCCGTCGCCATTTCCTACACCAACAACGACTACGGCAAGGGTCTGGCCGGCAGCATTCAGGCCGCCGTGGAAGCCGCGGGCGGCACGGTCACGATCTCGGCCGCGCATGAAGACGGCAAGGCGGATTATTCGGCCGAAGTCGGCGCACTGGCTTCGGCGGGCGGCGACGCCCTTGTCGTCGCGGGCTATGTCGATCAGGGCGGCTCGGGCATCATCCAGGCCGCGCTCGATACCGGCGCGTTCTCGACCTTCATGCTGCCGGACGGCATGTATGGCACGGTTCTGGAGACGAAGTTCGGCAAGTCGCTTGATGGCTCCTTCGGCACCGTTCCGGGCAACGACAGTCCGGGTGGAACGACCTTCCTTGAGATGGCGAAGGCGGCCAATTTCGACGGGACATCCTCCTACACCGGCGAAAGCTATGACGCGGCGGCGCTTATCATGCTCGCCATGCAGGCAGCCAAGTCCTCCGCCTCGGCCGATCTGAAGGACAAGGTGATGGACGTCGCCAACGCGCCGGGCGAAAAGATCTATCCGGGCGAGCTTGCCAAGGGGTTGGAGCTTCTGGCCGCTGGCACCGACATCGACTATGTCGGCGCGACGGCGGTGGAACTCATCGGACCGGGCGAGGCCGCAGGTTCGTATCGTGAATACGAGTTCAAGGACGGCAAGATCACCACGGTCGGCTACCGCTGATCGGTTGAAACTGAAAGGCAGCCCGGCGCGTCCGGGCTGCTTTTTCATAAGAATAACAAAAGCATCGCGGTGCTTTCGCACCTGAACGCAGGGGTTGGGGACAAGATGATCTCTGTGCATGATCTGCACAAGCATTTCGGCGGATTCCGTGCCGTGGACGGCGCCTCCGTCGAGATCGCCAAAGGCTCCATCACCGGGCTGATCGGGCCGAACGGAGCCGGGAAATCCACACTTTTCAACGTGATCGCCGGGGTCCACCAGCCCACGTCGGGCAAGGTCGTCATGGACGGCGAGGATATCACCGGGCTGCCGCCGCACGACCTCTTTCACAAGGGCCTGCTGCGCACCTTCCAGATCGCGCATGAGTTTTCCTCGATGACCGTGCGCGAGAACCTGATGATGGTCCCCGCCGCACAATCGGGCGAGACGCTCTGGAACACCTGGTTCGGCCGCGCCAGCATTCGCGCCGAGGAAGCCGCGCTTGTGAAGAAGGCCGATGAAGTCCTTGAGTTCCTGACGATTTCTCACCTTGCGGATGAGAAGGCAGGGAACCTTTCCGGCGGCCAGAAGAAACTGCTGGAGCTTGGCCGGACGATGATGGTCGACGCCAAGGTGGTCTTTCTCGATGAGGTCGGCGCAGGCGTGAACCGCACGCTCCTCAACACCATCGGCGACGCAATCGTGCGGCTCAACAAGGAGCGCGGCTACACCTTCTGCGTGATCGAGCACGATATGGATTTCATCGGCCGCCTTTGCGATCCGGTGATCGTCATGGCCGAGGGCCGCGTGCTGGCCGAGGGCAGCGCCGACAGCATCATGCAGAACGACGCGGTGATCGAGGCCTATCTGGGCACCGGGCTCAAGAACAAGGTCAAGTCCGAAGCAAAAGCGGGGGCCGGGGCATGAGCGGGCAGAACCCCTATCAGGACGACCGCGGCAACAAGGATCGGACAATCACCAAGGCAGGCGGTGGCGAGCTTGTGTTGCCGGAGGTTTCGGGCCGCGTCGCGCCCGCGCCCGGTGGCCCCTTCCTCGCAGCCGAGAACATGACCGGCGGCTACGGCGCCGCCGATATCCTGCATGATTGCACGCTGACAGTCGAAAAGGGTCAGATCGCGGTGATCGTCGGCCCGAACGGTGCCGGCAAATCCACCGCGATGAAGGCGGTCTTCGGGATGCTCTCGCTGCGCGGCGGGCATGTGAAGCTGGATGGTGAGGATATCACCCAGCTGTCGCCGCAGGACCGCGTCGCCAAGGGCATGGGCTTCGTGCCGCAGGTCAACAACGTCTTTCCCTCGATGTCGGTCGAGGAGAACCTCGAAATGGGTGCCTTCATCCGCCGCGATAATTTTCACCGGACGATGGAGCAGGTCTATTCTCTCTTCCCGATCCTCAAGGACAAGCGCCGTCAGGCGGCGGGCGAGCTTTCCGGCGGCCAGCGCCAGCAGGTCGCCGTGGGCCGGGCGCTGATGACGCAACCGAAGCTTCTGATGCTGGACGAACCCACCGCCGGCGTCTCCCCCATCGTGATGGACGAGCTTTTCGACCGCATCATCGAGGTCGCCCGTACCGGCATCTCCATCCTCATGGTCGAACAGAACGCCCGCCAGGCGCTTGAGATCGCCGACAAGGGCTATGTCCTCGTCCAGGGCGCCAACCGCTACACGGATACCGGGGCGGCGCTGCTGGCGAACCCCGACGTGCGGCGCACGTTTTTGGGGGGCTGAGATGCGCTTCGTGATCGTCTTGGCACTTCTTACCGCCGCTCCCGCCTTCGCCGAAGGCCGCAACGGCCCCCTGATGACCTGCGATTTCGCCGGTGAGCCGGTGACGCTGGTCGAGGCCGAGGGCAAGACCAAGCTGAAGGTCGGCGACCTCTTCTACCCCGCCGCGCTTGTCCAGCCCGGTGCGGAGGGCAAGATCGGCGCGGTCTTCGTCATGCTCGACGCAGGCCCGGTGATGATCGCCGTCGATACGCGCGGCAAGGACGGCACCCATGCGGCACAAATCAGCGCCGCGGCACCCGGTGAGGCCGGCGTCCTGACCCGCTCGACCGAAGGCACCTGCAAGGAGACGACCCGCTGATGGACCTTCTCAACGCGATCGTGGCGCTTCTGAATTTCGTGGTGATCCCGGCGACAGCCTACGGCGCGCAGCTGGCGCTCGGCGCGCTTGGGGTCACGCTGATCTACGGCATCTTGCGGTTCTCCAACTTCGCGCATGGCGACACGATGGCGTTCGGAACCGCGATGGTGATCCTTTTCACCTGGTGGCTCCAGGGCCTCGGCGTCCACCTTTGGTCACTGCCGACCGCCCTTCTCGCCCTGCCCTTCGGCATCGCGGCGACGGCGGCGCTGGTCCTCTTCACCGACCGCGCGGTCTACCGCTTCTACCGCAAACAGAAAGCCGCGCCGGTGATCCTCGTCATCGTCTCGATGGGGGTGATGTTCATCATGAACGGCGTCACCCGCTTCATCATCGGGGTCGGGGAAATCCGCTTTGAGGACGGTGAGCGCTTTGTCATCTCCGCAGGCGATTTCAAGAAAGCGACCGGTCTTGCCGAGGGATTGGCCTTCCGCACGACACAGGCGATCACCATCGTCACCGCCATCGTCGTCGTGGCCGCGCTCTTCTGGTTCCTGAACCGGACCCGCACCGGAAAGTCGATGCGCGCCTTTTCGGACAATGAGGATCTGGCGCTTCTCTCCGGCATCAATCCCGAACGCGTCGTGGCCGTGACCTGGATCATTGCGGCGGGCCTCGCCACCATCGCGGGCACGCTTTACGGGCTCGACAAGGCGTTCAAGGCCTTCAACTATTTCCAGCTTCTGCTGCCGATCTTTGCCAGCGCCATCGTCGGCGGCCTCGGCAATCCTCTCGGCGCCATCGCGGGCGGCTTTCTCATCGCGTTCTCCGAGGTCGGCTTCACCTATGCCTGGAAGAAGGTGGCGACCTATGTGCTGCCGGAGAGCCTTGCGCCGGACAGCCTCGTCCAGTTGCTCTCGACGGATTACAAATTCGCGGTCTCCTTCGCGATCCTCATCATCGTCCTGCTCTTCAAGCCCACGGGCCTCTTCAAGGGGAAATCGGTATGAGCGTGAACATCCGCAACATCCTCCTGTTCGCCTTCGTGGCCGCCCTCATCATCGGCGAGGGCTTCACGGCAAGCTGGAACACCGCACTTGGCATCCTCAACATGGGCCTGATCTCGGCCATCCTCGCCCTGGGTGTAAACATGCAATGGGGGTATGCGGGGCTCTTCAACGTCGGCGTCGTCGGCTTCGTGGCGCTTGGCGGGCTGGCGCCGGTACTGATCTCCACCCCGCCGGTCCTGCCGGTCTGGACGGCAGAGGGTGCCTATCGGATCCTTTTCGCGCTGCTTGTCGGCGCGGGCGTGATCGGCCTTGCGATCTTTCTCAACAGGCGGCTGACGGGTCGGACAAAGGCGGTGGCGATGCTGACGGTCCTGATCGGCGGATTCTTCCTCTTCCGCGCGATCTTCGACCCCGCCGCCGATCTTGTCGAAAGCTATCGCCCCGCGACCTTCTCCAATATCGGTGGGCTGAACCTGCCGGTCCTGCTGTCCTGGCCTGTCGGTGGGCTGTTCGCCGCGGGGGCGGCCTGGATCATCGGGAAGACCGCGCTGGGGCTGCGCTCGGATTACCTCGCCATCGCCACCTTGGGGATCGGTGAGATCATCATCGCCGTGATGAAGAATGAGGATTGGCTGGCGCGGGGCGTCAAGAACGTGATCAGCATTCCGCGCCCCGTACCCTACGAGGTCAACCTGCAAGCGGATCCCTGGTTCGTCGACCTCGCCGCGCGCTTCGGTTCCGATCCCGTGACCGCCTCGACCGTCGCGGTCAAGCTTCTCTACGCGCTTCTTTTCGCAGCTGTGCTGGCCCTCATCATGATCGGCGCGCAACTCGCGCTGAAAAGCCCGTGGGGCCGGATGATGCGCGCGATCCGCGACAATGAGACGGCCGCCGAGGCGATGGGCAAGGACGTGACCCGTCGGCATTTGCAGACCTTCATCATCGGTTCGGCGATCTGCGGCCTTGCGGGCGCGATGATCGTGACGCTCGACAGCCAGTTGACGCCGGGCGCCTACAACCCCTTGCGCTTCACCTTCCTCATCTGGGTCATGGTCATCGTCGGCGGATCGGGCAACAACTGGGGTGCGATCCTCGGCGGGTTCCTGATCTGGTTCCTCTGGATCAAGGTCGAGCCCTGGGGCAATCAGCTCATGGACCTCATCACCCTGCACATGGCCGACGGGGCGCTGAAGCAGCACCTCCAGGACAGCGCAGCGCATATGCGGCTTCTGACCATGGGCCTTGTTTTGCTGCTGGTGCTGAGGTTCAGCCCACGCGGGCTTATTCCGGAGAAGTGACGGCCGAAGCGGGCCAGAAGCCGAATTCCGTCTGGTTGTAATGCTCGGTCGCTTCGGGCGGCGCGGAAAGTGCCTTCAGCGGGCCGAAGATCAACCCTTCGGGATGCGCCTTGGCCCAGTCGGCAAGCGCTGTCGCATCGCTCGGTGTCGCGACCGGCGTGGTCAGGCGCGCGGCAAAGTTGAATTCCGCATTATAGGGCATTCCGGTGACCGCCAGCCCGCCCGCCTCGGCGGCAGAGAGACGCGCGGCAATCGCCTGGCCGTCATAACCTGCGCGCAGGCCCGTCACAGCGATCAGGGCGTGAAGCGCCAGAACAAGGCCCACACCCGCTACCGCGAAGCCCCCCATGCCGGGTGTCACCCAGGAAATCGCCGCCAGCGCGAAGGCGAAAAGCGCGACGCCGATCACCGCGATCTTCGGGAGGAGAAGCGCAACATCGTTCTTCGGCGCAACGAGGCCAGCCGCGACCGCGATCAGGGCGGCGCCGAGAAGGATCAGCAGAAGCGGTGCGAACTGAAAGCCGGGCGCGCGCATCCGCTCCGTCCCGAAAGCGCGGGCGATGAGAAGCGCCACGGCGGGGAATTCGGGCAGAAGGTAATGCGCCTGCTTGCCCGAGATGAGCGAAAAGAGGACAAGCCCCGCCAGCGCCCAGACCAGGCAGAGCCGCGCCGCGCCATCGCCGCGACTCGCCTCGGCCAGCGCGGGCCAGATGCGGAAGGACCAGACCCAGGGGAAGAGAAGCACGGGCAGAAGCGCCGCGAGGAACCAGACCGGCCGGTCATGCGCCATGCCGCCCGCAACGCGGGCCGCCGACTGGGTCCAGAGCAGTTCCTCGCGGTAGGCGGGCGTGCCGCCGACGACGGCCGGCACCAGCCAGAGCGCCACAACCGCAAGGCCGACCAGCAGCGCCAATGCCCCGCCCCGCGCCATGTGGCGCAAGGCTGGCGGGTTCGGCGCCCAATAGCGCATCGTCAGAAACGGCAATGCCAGATGGACAAGGATCACCGGCCCCTTGGCGTAGGTCCCAAGCGCAAGGCAGAGGCCGAAGATCACCCAGCTGCCGCCCGTCGCCTCCCCAAGGCCGATGCGCCAAAGGGTCCAGAGTCCCGCGACAACCGCCACCGCCAGCATCGCATCGAACATCGTCGCGCTGCCGTAGATCGCGAAGACCGAAAAGCCCATCATCGCCAATGCCGCTCGCCCGCCGATGCCGCGATCCATCGGCCAAAGGCTGCGCGCGAGGCCCGCGGTCATCGCCACGGTCGCCAACGCGAAGACCGGACCGATCAGTCGCGCGGCAAACTCACTGACACCTGTCACCAGCCAGACAAGGTTGATGAGCCAGAAGAGAAGCGGCGGCTTGTGGGTATAAAGGTCGAAATTCCGCGTCAGATGCGTGATATCGCCACTCAGATGCATCTCCCAGGCCACGTCGAGGTAGCGGGTTTCGTCGATCGGCAGAAGTGGCCGCGCCAGCACCTGAAGGATCAGCAAAAGCGCGAAGATGGCGAGCGTCAGCGGCAAAGTGATACGAATTGGACTATCCTCCCACAGCCGTCAGGCATAGCGCCTGTGCTACCCGAAGCCCGGTGCCCCGTCCACCGGAGGGCGGCCCCGGGTTGGGGATTGGTTCCCGCCACCGCCGCCATATGAGTTCCAGAATTCCACGAAAACGACACCTACTGTCGCCTTCCGCTACTCACTTGCCGCCGGCCTTTGTAAACATCGGCCCCGAAAACCAAGCCGCAACGGCCCATCATTCCGGGAGTGCCCCATGAAAACTCATGCTCAGGTCGTCGTCATCGGGGGCGGCGTCGTCGGCTGTTCCGTCCTTTATCACCTGACCAAGTACGGCTGGACCGACGTGATGCTGATCGAGCGGTCGGAACTCACCTCCGGCTCCACCTGGCACGCGGCGGGCGGGTTCCACACTCTGAACGGCGACACCAACATGGCCGCCCTGCAAGGCTACACGATCCAGCTTTACAAGGAGCTTGAGAAGATCACCGGCATGTCCTGCGGCCTCCATCATGTCGGGGGCATCACCCTTGCCGACAATCAGGCCCGGTTCGAGATGCTGAAGGCGGAACGCGCCAAGCACCGCTACATGGGGCTCCATACCGAGGTTCTCGGGCCGGAGGAGATCGAGAAGTTCACCTATGGGCAGGTCAATCTCGACGGCATCATCGGCGCGCTCTACGACCCCTTGGACGGCCACCTCGACCCCTCCGGCACCACTCACGCCTACGCGAAAGCGGCGCGGATGGGTGGGGCGGAGATCGTGCTGCACAACCGGGTGCTCGAGACCAACCCGCGCCCGGACGGGACGTGGGACGTGGTCACCGAAAAGGGCACCATCCACGCCGAGCATGTGGTGAACGCAGGCGGCCTCTGGGCGCGCGAGGTCGGTGCGATGGCGGGTGTCTATCTGCCGCTTCTGCCGATGGCGCACCAGTATCTGGTGACCGACGACATTCCGGAGATCATGGAGATCCTGAAATCCGGCAAGGAATTTCCCCATGTCATGGACCCGGGCGGCGAAAGCTATCTGCGTCAGGAAGGGCGTGGCCTCTGCATCGGCTTCTACGAGAAACCCTGCGAGGGTTGGTCGATCGACGGCACGCCCTGGCAGTTCGGGCATGAGTTGTTGCAGGAGGATTTCACCAAGATCGAGGAATCCGTCGCCTTCGCCTATAACCGCTTCCCGGTTCTCGAACGCGCGGGCGTCAAGCGCGTGATCCACGGCCCCTTCACCTTCGCGCCCGATGGCAACCCGCTGATCGGCCCCATCCCCGGACTGCGCAACTACTGGTCGGCCTGCGCCGTCATGGCGGGGTTCAGCCAAGGCGGCGGCATGGGCAAGAGCCTTGCCGAATGGATGATCCACGGCGAAACCGAGGTCGATCCGCGCGGCTTCGACGTGGCGCGCTTCGGCAAGTGGACCTCGCCCGGCTACACCGTTCCGAAGGTGATCGAGAACTACCAGATGCGGTTTTCGGTAAGCTACCCGAACGAGGAACGCCCCGCCGCCCGGCCCTTCCGCACCACGCCGATGTACGACATCTTCGACAAGATGGGCGCGGTCTGGGGGCAGCAATACGGGCTGGAAGTCGTCAACTACTTCGCCAAGGGCGATGAGCCGCGCTACGAGACGCCGTCCTTCAAACGCTCCAACGCCTGGGAGGCGACGGCGCGCGAGGTCCGCGCGGTGCGCGAGGGTGTCGGCATCAACGAGGTGCAGAACTTCGGCAAGTTCCGCGTGACCGGTCCGAATGCGCGGGGCTGGCTCGACCGGATCATGGCGGGTGCCATTCCGAAGCCGGGCCGCCTGTCGCTGACCCCGATGCTGTCGCCCAAGGGCAAGATCATCGGCGATTTCACCGTGACGTGTTTGCGCGAGGGCGTGTTCCAGATCACCGGTTCCTACGGCGCGCAGGATCAGCATCTGCGCTGGTTCCAGATGAACCTCGATGAGGGCGTGACGATCGAAAACGTCTCGGACCGCGTCACCGGATTCCAGATCGCCGGGCCGACGGGCGCGCGACCTTCTCGCCAGCGTCACCCGTGCCGATGTCTCGGCCGAGGCGTTCAAGTTCATGGACGCGATGGAAATCACCGTGGGCATGGTCGACTGCCTCGTCCAGCGGGTCAGCTACACGGGCGACCTCGGCTATGAGATCTACTGCGATTTCATGAAACAGAGGGCGCTCTGGAATGCGCTCTGGCCCGCCGGGCAGGACCTTGGGCTGAAACCGTTCGGGATGCGGGCGATGATGTCCTTGCGCCTCGACAAGCTCTTCGGCTCCTGGGCACGCGAATTCTCGCCCGACTACTTCCCCGGAGAGACCGGCATCGACCGCTTCATCCGCTGGAACAAGGAGGCCGACTGGATCGGCAAGGCCCCGGCGATGCGCGAAAAGGCCGCAGGGCCGAAGCGCAGGAACTGCGCCTTCGTCGTCGATGCCAAGGATGCCGACGTGGTGGCCTATGAGCCGATCTGGATCGGCGACACCGTCGTCGGCTTCTGCACGAGCGGAGGCTATTCGCACTGGACCGGCAAGTCCGTCGCGCTCGGCTTCGTGCCGGTCGATCTGATCCGCGAGGGGCTGGAGGCAGAGATCGAGATTCTCGGCGAACGCTGCCGCGCGACGATGATCGACGGCCCCTTGTGGGACGCAGACGCGGCGCGGATGCGGGGCTGATCCTCGTTTCACTTGCCGTGAGGTCAGGCAGCGCGGATACTCGGGTCGTGTACGAGTGTCGGCGCGAAAGGATTTCGGCATGGAGGACGTTCTGATCCTGGTCCCGGCGGCGGGCGCGTCGTCGCGAATGCGCGGCGGCGACAAGCTGATGGAGGATGTCGGCGGCGAGACGGCCCTGCACCGCACCGCCCGCATCGCCCGCGCGACCGGGGCGAAGGTCGTCGTCACCCTGCCCGAAGGCGGCCCTCATGTCGCGCCGAGGAAGGCCGAGCTTGCCGGTCTCGATGTCCGCCCAGTCTCCGTCAAGGACGCACATGAGGGCATGGCGGCATCGCTCCGGGCTGGCGTCGCGGCTGCGGGCAGCGCGATGGGGCTGATGGTACTCCTGCCCGATATGCCGGATATTGATCAGGCGGATATCGCGGCCCTTATCGCCGCCTTTTCAACTGCCCCGACCACGGTTATCCGCGCCGCCGCCGAGGATGGGACACCCGGCCATCCGGTGATCTTTCCGCGCAGGCTTTACGCCGAGCTTGCCGTGGTCACCGGCGATGTTGGCGGTCGGCGGGTGTTGAATGGTGAACGCGTAACGCTGAAACGGCTCCAGGGTTGGCGCGCACTCAACGATCTCGATACTCCGGAAGATTGGGCAGAGTGGCGCGCGCGGCGCTAATGGCGCTCAGGCTGCAGCAGCGACAGGTGTCGCAATGATATCGTCTTCGCAAACCCGTGCAGCTCCGCCATAGGCGGCCAGCCCGGCGGAGGTTCTAAGCTCTGGGAAGATCGTGATAATTTCCTCAAGCTGCGCCGAATGCATACCGTCAAGCGCAGCCGCCTCGGGCAGGAAGCTCTCGCTCCAGGCGCCCTCGGAACAGATCACCTCATGCGCGTCGAACATCACGTGATAGTAGGTGACGCCGCCCCGGTCGCATTGCGCGATGCCCGCACGCCCCGTCAGAGCGATGGCGGGGATGAGCCGCTCCCGGTCGCCAGGTCGCTGGCTGTCCACGGTCACCAGGATGCGGTGCTGGGGGCTGACCGAAAGATCCACAAGCGGCAGGATGCCATCAAGCGCCGCCTTCGAGATCGTAATCGGGCGCAACTGCGGAAACTCCACAAGCGCTTCCTTCGCGAACTCGCGCGCGCCGATCCAGCGGATGGGTTGGTAGCCATGATCGCGCGTCAGGACGCGGTCGCCGACCCGCAGATCTTCGACCGTGACGGCACCACGATCCGTCGCGATGTGGCTGCCCTCTACGAAGCACGGGGTATAAGGCGCCTTGCGGGCGCGCTTCACTTCCACACTCGACCGGCACTCGGCCCCACCTGACTCAACCTGCATCTCAAACCTCTAACACTCACACACTGAGATATCTCAGCCGCCCTGACTTATAGAAAGAAATTTCGGCGCCTTTGCGGTGCAGGCATGACAAGAGGTGTTTGAGTGCAACAAAAACGTTACGGAATTTCAATCCGGAGTTGTTTTGTTGTTACACAAACATGAGTTTTTCGTAAGAGACTGGCGAAAATATGGCAAAGACCCGCCGACGCGGGAAAATCATTTCTATCGAAAGAATCAACGCGCCAGCTAGTGTTTCGGGCCTCTCTGCGCCATGCGATCTCCGACAGCATTCGGCGCCAGACCGGGGTAGATTTCCAACAATTCGTTTCGTTGGGCATTGCCCAATCCGTTCAGAGAATGATCGGCAGGCTGGAACAGTTCGCACCAGCAGCCGTTGGCGAGCACGACCTCATGGCGGGCGCACATGATATGGACATAGGTGACGCCGAGGACGTTCGCCGTGCGGATTGTTCGGTGGTTTTCAAGGTGCTTGGCGGCGACAAGCGCCTCATGCCCGTCGAAGGCCAACATGCTGCGGCCGCTCTCAACCAGGATGCGCTGGTTCGGCGCGACGACCATGTCGCTCGCGGGGAGGTCATCGCCAAGGCTGCCCTGACTGACCAGCAATGGCCTCAGATGCGGGGCGCGGCCCAGTTCCGGCATGTCGAGCGCACGGGCCTCCGACCAGACGATGCGCTGCACCCCGTTGTCCCGGGTGACAACTGTGTCGCCGGGGCGCAGATCTTCGATCGCGCGGGGACCGCAGGGTGTCGCGATCATGGTTCCGGGGCTAAAGCAGGTCACGGCTGATGGCGCTTTGCTGTCACGCGAAGGCCCCGGCACGGCCGATCGGGCGCTTTGCGGCATTCGTCAGGGCGGCGCTTGCCGGAGGCGGCCCGATCTTGCAGCCCCGCGGGGCCATCTCCGGCACAGCGCCGCCCTTGCCCTCGACGGTTCCGGCGACAGGGCGCGTCAGCCCCCAGGCACGCCGGAAGGTCTTCGGGTGTTGCGGCACTCCCCGCCGCCCGGATCGGACGGCGGAAAGACATACTTCTGTGGCCACAGCGTCCTGCAGACGAAGGCCATGACGCGGGCGCGGTGCCCTCGTGAATTTCTTCCGTGTCGGCGGAGCCCCCCACCATATGCCCTTCTCCTCGCGCGGTCGATCCGCGCGTATCCGTCGCCGGATGCCGTCTGTAGGTCTGAGGTCGGCACTTCGACACCGTTCCGCAGGTCCTTTGCGGGTTTGAGGAATCATAGCGGCGCGAAATGCCAATCCCAAAGCGAAACCCTTGAAATCATGTCGGAATTGTGACGCGGTCAGGCGTTGGATTGTCTCTCAAATGCGAACATTCAACGGGGATTTCCACGCCACAGACCGCCCTGAGCGTGCATTTCGGGCCAGGTTGCGCGGGAACCGTAAACAATGCCCGGCGCCAGGTGACCCGGCACGACCAATTGTGGCGCCGATATGGCGCGGGGCGTCTGTCGCGGTGAAAGCGCCAATCCCCCGCAGGCAAGGCCATTGTCATGCGGCCGACGCCTTGTTTCACGGCGAATTGCACAGTCCGGACGATCAGAGCGCCTCGAAAGCCGCCCGCTGTCGTGCGGTCCAGCGCACGAAGACATGCAGGCCGTCGTCATCTTCACGCTCATCGGTGACAACACCCGCCTCGTGCAGCCAAGCCCGCCGCCGCCCGTCGCTGAAGGGCAGGATCACCGTGCCTTCCGCGCGCTCCTCGTCGAGCGCCTCGGACATCGCCGCGAGAAGCGCCTCCAGCCCCTCGCCGGTCAGCGCCGAGACGGCGTGGATGCCGGGTGTCCTGGCATCCTGAACCTGAAGCGCCTGACGCCGTTCGGGCGCGAGAAGATCAATCTTGTTCCAGACTTCGAAGAGCGGCACATCCTCATCCACACCAAGGCTTTCGAGAATGTCCTGTACATCGGCGGCCTGCTCTTCGGTCTCGGGATGGGCGATGTCGCGGACATGCAGGATCAGATCGGCCTCCAGCACCTCCTCCAGCGTGGCGCGGAAGGCGGCGACCAGCTGCGTCGGCAGGTCGGAGATGAAACCGACCGTGTCGGACAGGATCACCTTCCGCCCCGAGGGCAGCGCAACGCCGCGCATCGTGGGATCGAGCGTGGCGAAAAGCATGTCCTTGGCCAGAACCTCAGCCCCGGTCATCCGGTTGAAGAGTGTCGATTTCCCGGCGTTGGTATAGCCCACCAGCGCCACGACCGGGAACGGCACCTTGCGCCGCGCGGCTCGGTGCAGTTCGCGCGTCTTGACCACCTTCGACAGTTGGCGGCGGATCTTCACCACTTCTTCGTCGATGGCGCGGCGATCGGATTCGATCTGGGTTTCCCCCGGCCCGCCGACGAACCCCAAGCCGCCGCGCTGCCGCTCAAGGTGGGTCCAGGCGCGTACCAGCCGTGTTCGCTGATAGGACAGGGCCGCAAGCTCGACCTGCAACACGCCTTCGCGCGTCCGCGCCCGGTCGGCGAAGATCTCGAGGATCAGCCCGGTGCGGTCGAGAAGCTTGACGTTCCATTCCTTCTCAAGGTTGCGCTGCTGCACCGGCCCGACGTGACCGTCGACCAACACCAGCTCAACCTCGTCCGCCGCGAAGCGTTCGCCAAGCTCCGCCACCTTGCCCGAGCCGAAAAGCGTGCCCGGATTGACCTTGGGCAGGCGCACGACATCCCCCCCAACGACATCGATATCGGGGAGTGCCGCGGCCAGCGCCACGGCTTCTTCCAGGGCGAGCTTCGGCTGCCGCCGCTGGCGGACGCCACCCCGGTCGGGATGCAGGACATAGGCCCGTGTCGGGCCGCGCCGGACAGTGGTTGGCGCGCTCAGTCTTCGCCCTCGTAGAGCGAGATCGGCTGCCCCGGCATGATGGTGGAGATGGCGTGCTTGTAGACAAGCTGCGACTGGCCGTCACGGCGCAGAAGAACGCAGAAATTGTCGAACCAGGTGATCACACCCTGAAGCTTCACCCCGTTGATGAGGAAGATCGTCACCGGAACCTTCGCCTTGCGGACGTGGTTCAGAAAGGCATCTTGCAAATTCTGTTTGTCGGCAGCCATTTTCTTTGTCGCCTTGTTCTTATATCGCGCTGGGTCCCGCTTCTCGGCGCTGCACCGGAAGCTTGGCCTGAGTATGCGTAAGTTTAAGGGAAGTTCCACCACAAAAATGGAACATTGTTGCGCCGAGGTGGAGGTTGATTATCCGCGCCAGAACTCCGGGTTGAGAAGCGCAATGATCGCAAGGGTTTCAAGCCGCCCGAGGACCATTGCCGTCGCCGCGATGGCCTGGGCGGCGGGGCTGAGTTCCGCCCAAAGAAGCGGATGTTCGGCGGCGACCGCCGCGAGCGGCCCGGTGGTCGAGAGCGCCGCCACCGAAAAGGTCGTCGATGCTTCGAAATCGAGACCGGTCAGCGAAAGGCCGAGCATCGTGACCGCGATCGACAGAGCGAAGAGCATGAAGAAGATCCAGGCGATCTGGGCGCCCTGACGGCGAAGCTGCCGGGCCTCGGTCCCTGCCCCGCCAACGGAGCTTGGATGCACCAGCCGTTCAATCTCGCGCTCGCCGTGGCGGTAGAGCGCATAGACCCGGAGCAGCTTCACGCCGCCCGCCGTGGTCGCCACACCGCCGCCGATCACGGCAAGGCCGGCGAGAATCAGGCCCGGCGTCGCAAGTCCGGACCAGTCGCGCGCCTCGGTCCAGTCCACGGATTCAAAGCCGGTCGTCGTCAGGAAGGACATCACCGTGAACACCGTCCCCCAAAGCGCCTTGAGCGCCGCGACGGTATCCTTGACCTCATCGACCTCAAGCGCCCCGACCCAGTGGCGGAGGAACAAGAGCGCGGGCACCAGTGTCACCAGCAAGAGCGCCATCCGCAGTTCGGGATCGCCCAGCAGCCCGCGCCCCGATCTGAGCGTCCGCCCGCTCGGGTAAAGCCTGCGGGACAGCGCGAAGATCAGAAAGAGGAAGATCACCACCTCCCCCGCCGCGCCCGAGGCCGTCCCCGCCATGCCGCCGACCGGAGAAATGCCAGAGGTGGAAAGCGTGGACATGGCGTGGCAGGCCGCGGTCAATGGCCGGTCCCCCGCGATCAGCAGCGCCACCCAAAGCGAGAGCGTCAGCCCGGCATAGGCGGGAAAAAGCGTTCCGAAATAGCGCACCAGACGGTCGGAAGGATCGGCGCTCCGCAGCCTCTGGCTGCCCGCAGCCGCACCCTGGCCCGCAGTCGCGCCAGACAGAACCTCGAATCCGCCAAGGTTCATCGGCGCCAATACCGCAATCGCCGTGAGCAGGACAAAGAACCCGCCCATCCAGCCGACAAGGGCGCGCCAAAGATGCAGGGTGCCCGACAGACGTTCCGGCACGTAAAGGCTCGCGCCGGTCGTGGTGAACGAGGACACCATTTCCCACCAGCCATTATAAAGCGTGGTGTCGCGCACCGCCTCGACGAAGGGTACCGCGAAAAGAAGCGGCAGAACCGTATAGGCGGCGAGCAGGGTCAGAAGCTGATTGCGTGGCCCGCGCGACGGTGCGTTGGCCGCCATCGCCACGGCGATCAGCACGGTGAGCATCACGAAGAGCGTGCCGGAATAGAAGAAGATGCGCGAGACGTAGTAGTTGCGCACCGCAAAGCCGTGGATCGCCGGCACATACATGGCGATCGACCCGATACCCATCAGGATGACAAAGAACGGAAGCTGGAGGACCCGCCGCATCGCTCAGAAGAAGTCGATGGAAACTTGCAGGAGCCGTTCGACCTCTGGCACGTCGCCCGACATGGCGAAAAGAAGGATCACGTCGCCCTCATCCACCTTGGTGTCGCCCGTGGGCTTCACCACCTTGTCGCCCTTCATCAGCGCCCCGACGAGGACGCCCTCGGGAAACTCGATGTCGCGGACGAGGCGGCCCGCGATGGGCGAGGTGCCAAGGACCTGCGCCTCGATCACCTCGGCTTCGGCATCGCCGATGGAATAGATCGCGCGGACGCGGCCATGCCGGATGTGCCGCAGGATCGAGGAGACGGTGGTGGCGCGCGGGTTGATATAGGCGTCGATGTCCAGGGCCGCCATCAACGGCACCAGCGTCGGATCGTTGATGAGCGAGATCGCCATCGGACAGCCCGCCTGCTTGGCGCGGATCGCGGCGAGGATATTGGTCTTGTCGTCATCCGTGACCGCCAAGACGGCGTCGGCGCGGTCGATATTGGCCTCGGACAGAAGCTCGATATCCAGACCGTCACCGTTGAGAACGATGGTCCGCTCCAGCGAATCCGCCGCGCGCTCGGCCTGCGCGCGGTTCCTCTCGATGATCTTCGCGCGCACCCGGTCGGTGCGTTTTTCAAGCGCCTGGGCCACCGCGAGGCCGACGTTGCCGCCGCCGATGATGACGATCCGTTCCTGTTTTTTCGTATCCTTGCCGAAGATATCGAGCGTGCGGTTCACATCCTCAACATGGCTGCAGACATAGATCTGATCGCCCTCGAAAAGCTGATCGCCCGGATGAGGCGCAAAGAGACGCCCCGCGCGCCGGATGCCGACGACGATGGCCCGCAGAGTCGAGAAAAGGTCGGTGAGCTGGCGAAGCGGCGTGTTCAGGACCGGGCAATCTTCACCAAGTGCCACGCCCAGAAGCTGCGCGCGGCCGTTCATGAAGCTTTCGGTGTCGAAGGTCGATGGCGCCGCAAGGCGTTGCAGCGCCGCCTCCGCGACCTCTCGTTCGGGGCTGATGACCACGTCGATCGGCAGGTGATCGCGACGGTAAAGGTCGGAATAGATCGCATCCATATAGGATTTTGCCCGAAGCCGCGCGATCTTGCGGGTGATGCCGAAGACCGAATGCGCGACCTGGCAGGTGACCATGTTCACCTCGTCCGAATGGGTCGCGGCGACGATCATGTCGGCATCCCGCGCGCCGGCACGTTCAAGCACATCGGGATAAGATGCAAATCCGGCGACGCCCTGAACGTCCAGCGTCTCGGTCGCGCGGCGGACGAGATCGGCGTTGTTGTCGACGATGGTCACGTCGTTCTTTTCCCCCGAGAGATGCCGTGCGATCTGCCAGCCGACCTGGCCCGCGCCGCAGATGATGACCTTCATGCCGTCTCTCCTCTTCGAGGCTGCCGCCTTTGATAGGGCCGCGCGCCGGAAGGGTCAACGATCCGCGGCCTGCCTGCCGCCGCGGGGCGCGCAAAGCAGGATCAGGCGGGACAGCGCCCGTGCCGCACGGGCCTCTCGGGCCGCGGCATCAAGGGCGGCTTGTCTCCCGATGACCCGGCGGATCTGCAAGTCGCCGACCAGGAGGTCGAGATAGAGCGCCACGGCGTCTTCCGTCGATTGGAAGGCGAGCTTTCCCTTGTCACGCGCCTGCTCCAGCACGTTGCCGATCATCGGGGCCGTCGCCTCACGCCCGGCGGTGGACAGGGCCAGCCCCAGTTCCCCGCTCGCGTCCGCCGCCGCCGCCCGGTTCAGCGCGACGGCACGCGGCGACAACAGCAGCTGCAAGAGCTTCGGGCCCAGAATCGCAAGCGTCTCGATCGGATCGCCCTGCCCGGCGATACGGTCACGGATCAGCGCCACCACCTCTTCTGCATTGCGCGCCACAAGCGCCCGGAAAAGGCCGAGTTTGTCGCCATACCAGTTGTACAGCGTCTCGTTCGAGGCGCGCGCCTTCTGCGCGATGGCAAGCATCGAGGTTCCGCCATAGCCCTTTTCCTCGAGGACCGCATAGGCGGCTGTTTCGATCTCGCGTTGCCGGGCAAGTTTCGTTTCGTCGCGCATGGCCTGATCTCCGGGTTGACATGAACCGTAACTGCAATTACGGATCAATACAAGCGTACACAAAATTACGGAGTTTGATGCAATGTCCCACACATCCAATGCGAGTGCCGCCGCTCTTGTTGCGCTCATCGTCTTGCAGGCCGTCATGCTGTCTTCGCTCTATGCCGGGGTTGCTCCGCATCCGCCTGCGGCAACACCACTCTTCGGCATCGCGCCCTTCATTGCCGCCTCGGTCGCCATTGCGGCGGCCGCGCTGATGAGCGGGCCGCGGTCCGCATCCGGTCGCACGCTTTGCACGCTCGCCGCCCTCGCCGCGCTTGTGTCCTTCGGTCCGCAAAAATATCTCGATCCGCAACTGGCGCTGATCTGGCCTGCGGTGGTGACCGGACAGGTGGCGGCCCTCGTCCTGATCGTCGCGACCTTCCGGCGCCGCGAAGCCTGACGCGGCGCGCGGATCACGCGCGTTGCCGCCGCTCATCAACGATGTTCCGATGATCGACGCGGCGTCCGGGCCGGATCACTGCACCCGGCCCGCCGATGCGGCTGCAAACGTTCGCCCCCCACGCAAGAGAAGCCAGAACGCGAAGACGGTTTCGGCGGCGACCGGCAGCAGATAGGCGAGCTGGAACGCGGGGAGGATCGCAGGAGCGACAAGATGGAGCGTGGTGCCGATCAGGTAGACGATACCGCTGCCCGACAGCAGCCAGCCAAGAAGCGTCGGCAATGCGGCGATGCGCAGGAAGATCACGCCGAGGATCGCGTTGCACACCCCGAAGAAGCCAAGCCCGATGTCATAGCCAAGGCCCCGCAGTTCCATCATCGCAAGCGTCAGCGCCTCCATCCCGCCGGCAAACGCGAGGGCGGCGGCAGTCACCAGCATATTGGTCGTGATGACCGCTGTCTGGACCAGACGGAAGACCATCGCCGCCAGTGCCGCGGCAGGTGCGCAGGGGCGGAGAAGAAGGAAAAGAAGAACCGCGACACCGGCATCACAGAGCGCCATCAGGAGATCGGCCAGAAGCGAGGCGCGAAACAGTCCCTCGCTCCCCCTGATGAGAGCCGCGGTGGCTTCCGCATCATCCGCAACGATCAACCCGCCCCGCGCGACGGCCTCGCCCCAGATCCCCGCGACGATGATGACGAGGTAGAGTACCCCTGCAAGCCTTGCCTGGCCTCCGACAGTCATGCCTCGGCTTCTTCCTCCTCCTCTTCCAGATGCGCGATCCGCGCACCGGATTTGGAGGTGGTGACAACGCCGAGCGATTTCAGCTTGCGGTGAAGGGCCGACCGCTCCATCCCGACGAAGGTCGCGGTGCGGCTGATATTGCCGCCGAACCGGTTGATCTGGGTCAGGAGATACTCCCGTTCAAAAAGCTCCCGCGCCTCGCGGAGCGGCAGCGTGGCGAGGCCGCCCGACAGCGCAATGCGGCCCTCATCCGCCGGGCCATCGCTTTGCCCCGGCATCTCGCGCGCCTCGATGGCGCCGCTGCTTTCCCCCAGAATCAGCACCCGCTCGATCACGTTGCGCAACTGGCGGATGTTGCCCGGCCAGCCCATCGTCTGCATCAGCGCATCCGCCTCTTCGCTGAGTGTGCGTAGAGGCAGGCCCTGGGTGCGGTTGAAGGTTTCGATGAAATGGCGGGCAAGCTCGGGGATATCCTCGCGCCGCTCCTCAAGCGAGGGGACGGCGATCGGAACCACGTTCAGCCGGTCGTAAAGCTCCTGCCGGAAGCGGCCCGCCGCGATCTCGGTGCTCAGGTCGCGCGTGGTCGATGAGATCACCCGCAAATCGACGCGCACCTTGTCGGTGCCACCGACACGGCTGAATTGCTGTTCGGTCAGCACCCGCAGGATCTTCGACTGGGTGCCCGGCGGCATATCGGCCACCTCGTCGAAATAGACGATGCCGCCGTGCGCCTGTTCCAGAAGCCCCTTTTCCACACCGCGGTCCGGCGTTTCACGGCCAAAGAGCACTTCTTCCATCCGCTCAGGTTCAATCGAGGCCGACGAGACCGACACGAAGGGCCCGCTCGCGCGGTTGGAGTTGTCGTGGATATAGCGCGCCGCGACTTCCTTGCCCGACCCCGGCTGCCCGGTCAGCATCACCCGGCCGTTCGACTTCGTCACCTTGTCGAGCTGCGATTTCAGTGCCCGGAACGCATGCGACGAGCCGATCATCTCGGAGGAGCTGACATCGCGGCGACGGAGCGTGGCGTTTTCACGCCGCAACCGCGAAGTTTCCATTGCCCGCGCGATCACCACCGTGAGCTGGTCGATATTGAACGGTTTCTCGATGAAGTCGTAGGCGCCCTGCTTGATGGCCGCGACGGCAATCTCGATATTGCCGTGGCCCGAAATGATGATGATCGGCACATCCGGGTTATCCCGCTTGACCGACTTCAGGATGTCGATCCCGTCCATCCGGCTGTCCTTCAGCCAGATGTCGAGGATCATCAGCGCGGGCGGTTCGGTGTTGATCTCGGCCATGCACTCGTCCGAGTTCGCGGCCAACCGCGTCGAGAAACCCTCGTCCTTCAGAATGTCCGAGATCAGTTCCCGGATGTCCCGTTCGTCGTCAACAATCAGAATATCACTCATGCCTCACCTCCGGCCACTTCTGGCGCTTTCTCTCTCTGCCCACGGCCGACACGCGCCCGTGGCAGGCGAATCTCGGCCATCGCACCCCTGTGGGTGCCTCCTTCAAAAACCTCGGCATCCGTCAGCGTGAGGGTGCCGCCATGTTCCTCGATGATCTTCTTGACGATGGAAAGACCCAGGCCGGTGCCCTTCTCGCGCGTCGTGACATAGGGTTCGAAGAGCCGCGCGCGGTCTTCGGGCAGTCCGATGCCATTGTCGGAAATGCGAATCGTCACCAGTTCGTCGGTCGCCTGCATGGCGACGCGAACCTCCGGCGCATATCCGTCCGGTGCGCCATTTTCAACAAATGATTCAATAGCTTCTCCGGCATTCTTGATAAGGTTCGTTACCGCCTGGGAGATCATCGTCGCGTCAAATTCCGCCGTCACCGGCCCGTTGGCCAGGTTCGCGCGGATCACTGCCCCATGGACACTGCCCTCCTGCAAGGTCACCGCATCCTGGATGAGCTTGGTCAGATCGTGATCGCGGCGATCGGGTTCGGGCATCCGCGCGAACTTAGAGAATTCATCGACGATGCGGCGCAGATCACCGGTCTGACGCACGATGACATCCGTCATCTGGGCAAGGCTTTCCACATCGTCTTCGGGTACGAGGCGCGTGAACTTGCGCTTGATCCGCTCGGCCGAAAGTTGGATCGGCGTCAGCGGGTTCTTGATCTCATGCGCGATGCGGCGGGCGACATCGCCCCAGGCGGCCATGCGCTGGGCGCTCACGAGGTCGGTCACATCATCGAAGGCCACGACATAGCCCTCAAGCTTTTGGTCGGCATTCCGCCGGATCGCCATCCGCACCAGAAGGCTTTCGAGCCGCCCGCTGCGGGTCAGCTTGATCTCTTCCTGCGCGACCTCTCCGACACCGTCGCGCAACTTTTCAAAGAGGGCCGCAAATTCCGGAACGACGACATCCATAAGACGCTCCTGACTCTTCTCCTCGTCCAGGTGCAGGAGCTTGGCCGCCGAACGGTTGATGAAGGCCACCCGGCCCGCGGGATCAAGGCCGATGACACCCGATGTGACCGAGGAGAGAACCGAATCGAACAGCCGCCGCCGCCGCTCGACCGTGCGATGGCCGTCCACCAGTGCCTGACGCTGGGAATTGAGCTGCCGCGTCATCTGGTTGAAGACGCGGCCCAGCATGGCGATTTCATCGTCGCCGTCTTCCTCGGTGACCTGCACCTCAAGATCGCCCGAACCGACACGCTGCGCCGCCCCGGCCAGTCGCCCTATCGGGCGCGACAACCGTTCAGCGAACCACAGGCCCATCCAGATCGCCGCAAGGACGAGAAGCAGCGCAAAGCCAAGGTAGACAAGGCTGAATTCAAAGAGAACACGCCCGCGGGACGCCTCAAGCTGCTGATAAAGCCCCACGGTCTGCCGCGTGTCGTCAAGCAGGCTCAGGATGCTGCCATCCACATTGCGGCTGACATAGAGATATCGGTCGACATAGGCCGGCAGGGCGGCAAGCGCGCGGAATTCGTTGTTGGGCCAGTCCTCGATCAGCACCGTCTCGCCCGCGGTCGCACGGGCGATTTGATCCGCGCTCGGCTTTTCGAAGTTGAAGAGATAACTCCGCTCGCCCCGCGCCTTCAGGTCCCCGACGCCGTCGATGACATAGGCCTCGCGCAGACCGCGCTGAATCTGCGCTTGTCCCTGAGTCAGGATCTGGCGGAGGTCGGCATCTGATACGAAGACATTCTGCCGCTTCGCGCCGTTGAGAAACTCCGCCAGCGCCTCGGTATCGGTGACGAGATCGCGCTGGTGTTCGCCCTGATAGGCCTCGGCCGCCTGAAGCGAGGTGCCGACGACGCTGCGCACGCGATCCGAAAACCAGCCCTCAAGCCCGATATTCACCGTGAGACCGGCGAAAACCGCAACCAGAACGGCGGGCACAAGCGCGATCCCCGCAAAAACCCCGGTCAGCCGCAAGTGCAGCCGCGATCCCGCCGATTTCGCGCGCCGCGCGGCGATCATCCGGGCAAGCCGCGAAAAGACCATTGCGCCGAGTGAGAGGAAATAGACGAGATCGGCCAGCAGGATCAGCCTGAGCGCGCTCGAATTGACGCCCTGCCCGAACGGCCCAAGGACGACGAAGGTCGCCACCGCCAGGATCGGGCCAAGGACGACAAGGCTTAGCGTCAGCAGGTTCTGGAACCGTCGCTGACGGCGCAGCCTGTTCAGCCGCTCCCATGATGCCGTGCGTGCAATATTCTGCACCGCTCGCCCCTGATCTTGTGCCGCGTGACGCGGCCACCGCCCGTTATCGTGGTCCTGCATCGACTGACGCCGATGGGCCACTGGTTGTGTTGCGGTTTTACATCAATTTGCGGCGCCGTGTCACGCGGATATCAAGGTCGGTGATTTTCTTGCGCAAAGTATTGCGGTTGATACCGAGGAGATCGGCACATTTGGCCTGATTTCCCCCCGTCGCGTCGAGCGCGATTTCCAGGAGCGGCATCTCCATTTCGCGCAGGATTCGGTCGTAGAGGCCCGGCGGCGGCAGGCTGTCGGTGTGCAGATCGAAGTAGCGCTTGAGGTGCCGCCCGATCGAGGCGGAAAGCCGCTCACCTTCCTCCGAGACGCCGACGCGCGGCGGGTCGTTCGGCAGGGCACCGAGCGCGGCAGAGACCTCGGCCTTGCTGATATCGGGCTCAAGTGCCGTCACGATCAGGCGGCGCAACGTGTTTTCCAGTTGCCGGACGTTCCCCGGCCAGCGATAGGCGCGTACCAGCACCATCGCATCCGGGGCGAGCCGGCGCGCTGGCGCTCCGTCGCGTTCCGCGCGGGCAAGGAAATGTTCGGCCAGAAGCGGAATATCCTCGACCCGGTCGCGCAGTCCCGGCACCTGAATGGTCACACCGCCGAGGCGGTAGAAAAGATCACTGCGAAAGCCGCCCGCCTCCATCTTGCGTGCGAGGTCATCCTGCGTCGTCGCGATGATGCGGGGCGCGTTGCCCGGCAGCGCATCCAGCATCCGCACGATGCGGCCCTGCGTCTCCAGGTCGAAATCGCCAACCTCGTCGAAGACCAGCGTGCCGCCCCGCGCCCGCGCCAAAAGCGCTGCCGGGCCGTCGATGCCCTGAAGATCACTGGCCTGTGCGGTCACGAAAGGCATCGTGCGGCGGTCCGAGAAATCGTGGATCGCACGCGCGACCAATGACTTACCGGTGCCGGATTCGCCCGTGATCAGCACGGCAAGGTCGGTATTCATCACCCGCGCCACCAGCCGGTAAAGCGCCTGCATCGCGGGCGTCCGCCCAACCAGCGGCAGGTCTTCCCCGGCATCGCGCGCCTGCGCTTCGGAGGCCGAGGGCGTGGCGCGGCGCTTCTGGCTCAGCGCGCGTGCGGCGCGTTTCATCAGGTCCGGCAGGTCGAAGGGCTTCGGCAGATAGTCGAACGCATCCGCCTCGGCCGCCTGGATTGCCGTCATGATCGTGTTCTGCGCCGAAATCACGATGACCGGCAGGCCGGGGCGTTCCTTGGCGATCTGCGGCAGCGCCTCAAGCCCGTTGCCATCGGGCATGATCACGTCCGAGATCACCAGATCGCCCTTGCCCTCCTCGACCCACCGCATCAGCGTCATCATCGAAGAGGTCGCATGGACCTTGCAGCCCGCGCGCGTCAGCGCCTGCGTCAGAACCGTGCGGATCGTGCGGTCATCGTCAGCAACTAGAACGGTGCCGTCCATCACTTCACTCCTGTGTCGTCAGCGATTTCGGTGCCACCGGAAGCGACAGCCGGAAGGTGGTCCGCCCGGGCATGGAATCGACATTGATCCACCCCTGATGGTCCGCGATTATCTTTGAGACGAGCGCGAGGCCGAGCCCGGTGCCATTCTCTCGCCCCGAAACGAACGGCTCGAAGATGTCGCCGACGATCTCGGGCGGAATGCCCGGCCCGTCGTCGGTGATCTCGATCTGCAACGGCAACCGCGTGCCGCCGCCATCCACCCGGCGCAGACGCAGCGTGGCATCGTAGAAGGTGTGAATCCGGATCGTCCCGGCACGATCGCCCGAGGCTTCCGCCGCGTTCTTGAGAAGGTTGAGCACGACCTGCAAGAGCTGATCGCCATCGCCGATCGTCGCGGGCAGAGAGGGATCGTAATCCTCAAGGATCGTCATATGCGAGGCGAAACCCAGCAGCGCCGAGCGCCGGGCGCGGTCAAGAATGTCATGAATGTTCACGGACTTCTGTTCGGGCGGGCGCAGGTTGCCGAACTGCTCGACCTGTTCAAGAAGCTTCACGATCCGCCGTGTCTCGAGCACGATGAGATCGGCCAGTTCCATATCCTCCGCCCCGAGGTTCATCGACAGAAGCTGTGCGGCGCCGGTGATCCCGGCGAGCGGATTCTTGATTTCATGCGCCAGCATCTCGGCCATGCCGATGGCGGACCGCGCGGCAGTCCTCATGCCCTGCCCGCGCCCAAGCCGGTCGGCGAATTCGCGCGGCGAGATGAGCAGAAGGATCACCCCCGCGCTTTCGGCGACCGAGGCTGCCTGAAGGTTGCAGATCACCGGCGCGCGGTCGCCGGTGCCGACATCGACTTCGTTGATGTAGAGAGAGGAATGGCTCGCCCGGACCCGTGCGAAAACCTGTTCGAGCGGCGCGTCGATCGCAAGGCGGTCGAAAACCGGCTGCCCCATCAACATCTTTTCCGACGTATTCAGGAACTGCTCGGCCGCCGGATTGAGGTCGATCAGCCGATCCTCCGCGTCGATCAGGATCGCGGGCACGGGAAGTGAGGCCCAAAGAAGATGCGCGGAGGGCAGGCTCATGCGGCGGCCCTTTCCGGCAGGTCGGAAAAGGCGCGGACGATCAGGTCGCGCACCTGCGCGGGATCGGTTTCGCGCATCATTCGCGCGCGAAGCAGCGCCTCTGTGCCGGCCTCATCGGCATACCAGCCAAGATGCTTGCGCGCGATGCGAACGCCAACCTCCCTGCCGTAGAACATCAACATATCTTCGTAATGCTCTGAAACAAGATCAGAAAAGGCAACACCTTCCGTTGCGGCGCCAACTTCCCGACCGGCCAGAACCGCCGCGATTCCGCTCAACCGCCAAGGCGCGCCCTGCGCGCCACGCCCGACCATCACGCCGGCCGCGCCCGCGGCATCAAGCGCCGCCCGGGCGGAGGCCGCGTCGACGATATCGCCATTGGCGATGACCGGAATTGCCACCGCCTCCCTCACCGCCCGGATCGCCGCCCAATCGGCGCGGCCTTTGTAGAACTGCGCCCGCGTCCGCCCGTGGATGGTGATCATCCGAACACCCGCCGCCTCGGCCCGCCGCGCCAAATCCGCCGCGTTGAGGCAATCCTCATCCCAGCCCAACCGGCACTTCAGCGTCACCGGAACGTCGACCGCCCCCACGACCGCGTCGATGAGACCGAGCGCATGGTCGAGATCGCGCATCAAAGCCGAACCCGAAAGGCCGCCCGTCACTTTCTTCGCCGGGCAGCCCATGTTGATGTCGATGATCCGCGCGCCCATTCCGGCGACGACCCGCGCCGCCTCGGCCATCGGGGCGGCCGCGCGTCCGGCAAGCTGCACCGAGGTCACGGTGCCATCCGCCAACCCGAGATCGGTCCGCGCCTTGGCCCGAACCGAGGGTTTCTCGGTCAGCAACTCGCCCGAGGCGACCATTTCGGACACCACGAGGCCCGCGCCAAAACGCGCGACGAGCCGCCGGAACGGCAGATCGGTGATCCCTGCCATCGGGGCGAGAAAGACCGGCTGGCTCAGTTCGATATCACCAAGACGAATGGGCAACGCCTAATCCTTGTGCAATTGCTTCTCAGGTAATCGGGAATCCGACCGCTGGCAATGCGTGAAGGGCTGAAAAACATGCGGATTTCCTTAGCGCAAATTTTTTGGGCATAATCTCGCACAAGCTGCGTCTTCTTCCGTCATTGCCCCCTGCGGCCCGGCGCGGTAGAGCGAGGGCAAGGCAAGACGATCCCGATGGGAGGGCTGATGGCCGGAACCGAGACAGCCGTCGTCATCGTCGCAGCCGGGCGCGGCACGCGCGCGGGGGACGGAGACGCCAAGCAATGGCGCGAGATCGGCGGCAAGCCGGTGCTTGCCCATGCCGTCGCGGCCTTTGCGGGTGTCGGGCGAATTCTCGTGGTGCTTCACCCCGACGACATGGCGCGCGGCGCGGCACAGTTTCAAGGCAAGGTGACGCTGATCGCCGGCGGCGAAACACGCAGCGCATCTGTCAAGAACGCACTGGATATACTTGATCCAGAAGAGATTTCGACTGTCCTGATCCATGATGGCGCGCGCCCGTTTGTGTCGCGCCCGCTGATTGCCCGCGTGCTTGAGGCTCTCACCGAAGCGTCGGCGGCGGCGCCCGCGCTTTCGGTGACGGACGCACTCTGGACCGGGGCCGAAGGACGCGTTTCAGGCCTGACGCCGCGCGACGGGCTTTTCCGGGCGCAGACGCCGCAGGGCTTTCGACTTGGCCCGATCCTGGCCGCGCACCGCGCCTTTCGGGGCGAGGCGAAGGATGATGTGGAGGTCGCACTCGCCGCGGGGCTTGACGTCCGCATCGTCGAAGGCGAGGAGGAGAACATCAAGATCACCTGGCCCGAGGACTTCACCCGGGCCAACAGGATCCTGCGGGGCCGTATGGATATTCGCACAGGCAACGGGTTCGATGTCCATGCCTTTGCAGACGGCGACCACGTGACGCTCTGCGGCGTGCGGGTGCCGCACGACCGGGCGCTCCTTGGCCATTCGGATGCCGATGTCGGCATGCACGCCGTGACCGACGCGATCTATGGCGCACTGGCCGAGGGCGATATCGGCCGCCACTTCCCGCCCACCGATCCGCAATGGAAGGCGGCGGAGAGCCAAATCTTCCTGTCCCACGCCGTGGCCCTTGCCCGCGGCAAGGGCTTCGTGCTTGCGAACGCCGATGTGACGTTGATTTGCGAAAGGCCGAAGATCGGGCCGCATGCCATTGATATGGCCTCAGAAATGGCGCGTATCATGGCGGTGGACGCCGATCGCGTCAGCGTCAAGGCTACCACCTCCGAACGGCTCGGTTTCACCGGGCGCGAGGAAGGCATCGCCGCAATCGCAACTGTCACTCTGGTGCGCCCATGAACCTGCCGCGTCTTCTCTCCACCGTCTTCGGCATCGGCTACCTCAAGCCCGCGCCCGGCACCTGGGGCTCTGCCGTCGCCACCGCGCTTGGCGTGCTCATCCACGGGATCGGCGGGTTTCCCCTGCTGCTCGCGGCGACGGTCGCGGTGATTCCTCTCGGCTTCTGGGCCACAGCCGGAACGGTGGCCGCAGAGGAGAACAAGGACCCGTCGCATATTGTCATCGACGAGGTTGCGGGCCAGTGGATCGCGCTTCTCTTCCCTTCCGCCGGATTCTGGATGCGGGGCATGGATACCTGGGATTTCCCCTGGCCGGGCTATGTCGCGGCCTTTCTCTTCTTCCGGCTCTTCGACATCTGGAAACCCGGCCCCATCGGCCGCGCGGACCGGCGCGGCGACGCGCCCGGAACCATGATCGACGACATCTGGGCGGGCCTCTTCGCCGGGATTGCGACGCTGATCGCGGCGGGGCTCTATCACGGGTTCCTCATGCGATGAACGCCGCCGAAGCCCTTCTGAACGCTGCAAAAAAGGCGGGCGTGATGGTGGCAACGGCGGAAAGCTGCACGGGCGGCATGATCGCGGCCGCGATCACCGATGTGGCGGGATCCTCGGCGATCTTCGATCGGGGTTTCGTGACCTATACCAATGCCGCGAAAGAGGCGATGCTCGGCGTTCGTGCGACCACGATTGGCGCGCAGGGCGCGGTCAGCGAGGCGGTCGCGCGCGAGATGGCCGAAGGCGCGCTCGCCCGCTCGAACGCGCAACTTGCCGTTGCGGTTACAGGGATCGCGGGTCCCGGCGGCTCGGAGTTCAAGCCCGAGGGCCGGGTCTGCTTCGGCCTCGCGCAGCGCGGTGTGGCGACGCGGACCGAGACGGTGGATTTCGGCGCCATCGGCCGCGCCAACGTCCGCCGCGCGACGGTCGAAAGGGCGTTGGCGCTGCTTCTGGAGGCCCTTCCGGCCTGATTCAGTTTCGCGTGTTTTATATGCGGTTGTGCAAAAAAACGGCTAGTATTTGTGCGATTGGCGATCTGCCCGCAAAATAAGCGCCGCATTCACGATACGCCTCTTTTCGCCGCACTCCCCGCGCGGTTCTTGCCACCGAATGGAATTCCAAACGGGGGAAGCGACCGATGAACGGGGCAGATACGGCCTGGATACTGGTGGCCACGGCGTTGGTCCTGATGATGACGCTGCCGGGACTCGCGCTCTTCTACGGCGGTCTGGTGCGGGCGCGGAACGTGCTCAGCATCTTCATGCAGTGCTTCACAATTGCCTGCCTGATGAGCGTGCTCTGGCTGATCTGCGGCTACTCCATCGCCTTCGGCGGCGACGGCCCCTATTGGGGCGGGCTTGGCCGCGCCTTCCTTCAGGGCGTCGATGCGACGACGGTCAAGGGCACATTGCCCGAGGTTCTTTTCTTCGCTTTCCAGATGACGTTCGCAATCATCACGCCCGCGCTTTTCCTCGGTGCCTTCGTGGAGCGGGTGAATTTCGGCTTTGTCCTTCTCTTCTCCGGGCTCTGGATGCTTCTTGTCTATGCGCCGGTCGCGCACTGGATCTGGGGCGGTGGATTCCTGTCGGATGGCGGCATATTCGGTGCCACCGGCACCCGTGATTTCGCCGGTGGAATCGTGGTGCATGAGACGGCCGGGCTTGCGGCCCTGCTGCTCGCCATCCTCATCGGTCCCCGGCAGAACCGCCATACTCCGCCGCACAATCCCGGCTATGTCGCCATCGGCGCAGGCTTTCTCTGGGTCGGCTGGTTCGGCTTCAACGGCGGCTCGGCGCTTGCCGCCGACGGCACCGCCGCGATGGCGATTACCGTGACCCATATTTCCGCCGCAGCCGCATCGCTGAGCTGGGCCGCGTGGGAGCGGATCAAGTTCGGGCGCTCGTCACTTGTCGGCATCGTCACGGGAACCGTCGCGGGCCTTGCCTCGATCACGCCCGCCTCGGGATTTGTCGGTCCGGCGGCGGCGCTTTTAATTGGCTTGGTCGCCGGTGTGCTCTGCCAGGAGGCGGTGAACCTTGTGCGCAACCGATTGCGCCTCGATGACACGCTCGATGTCTTCGCGGTCCACGGTGTCGGCGGCATCTTTGGTACGATCATGGTTGTCTTTTTCGGCGGCGGCTCGGCTCTCGCGCAGTTCGGGGCACTTGCGATCGTCGGGACCTATACGCTGATCGTGAGCTTTGTTCTGGCGAAGCTGACGGCCGCCCTCGTGCCGATGCGGGTCGACGCGGAAACCGAGTTCAACGGGCTCGACATATCTGCCCACGGCGAACGCGCCTACGAGATTACCTCCTGATGAGGGCAAGCGCGGGTCGGGCTGGTCAGGCCAATTCGTAAAGCTGCGCCGCGCGCGCCTCGAACGCCCGCACCACCCGGCGCATCGCCTCGTCGAACACCACACCAATCAGCTTTTGCAGAATCGCGTTCCTGAACTCGAAATCGACGAAGAACGAGACGTCGCAGCCGCCATCGGCACGGTCGGCAAAGGCCCAGTTCGAGCGCATGAACTTGAACGGCCCGTCGAGATATTCGGTGTCGATCTTCATCGCCTCGGGCCAAAGCACCACGCGGCTGGTGAAGCGTTCGCGGAAGACCTTGAACGAGATCACCAGGTCCGCCTCCATCACCTCGGACCCATCCGGTCGCGGCGTCACCGAGCGGATGCGTGCCGCCGCCGTCCACGGAAGGAATTCCGGGTAGCGTGCCACATCGGCCACCAGATCGTACATCTGGCGGGCCGTATAAGGCAGCGGACGGGTTTCTGAATGTCTCGGCATGGCTTCCTGAGTGACACCTCGCCCCCGTGTCGCTAAATGGAAGCGTGAAATCAAGGGGCCGCCATGCCAGACAGAGCCTATGTGATCGACGAAATGATTTCGGCCAAGGCCATCGCCGCGCGGGTCGAGGCTTTGGCCAAGGAAATCACCAAGGCCTACAAGGACACCGACAAGCTGATCGTCGTCGGCCTCTTGCGTGGGTCCTTCGTCTTCATCGCCGACCTCGTGCGGGAGATCGACCTGCCGGTCGAGGTCGATTTCCTTGAGGCATCATCCTACGGCAACGCAATGGAAAGCTCGCGCGAAGTGCGGATTCTCAAGGACTTGCGCGGCGAGATCGCGGGCAAGGATGTGCTGGTGGTCGAGGATATCGTCGACACCGGCTTCACGCTTCACCATGTCGTCAACCTCCTGAAAAGCCGGGGGCCGAAGCGGCTTGAGGTCTGCGCGCTGCTAGACAAGCCGTCGCGGCGCGAGGTGCCGATCAAGGCGACCTGGACCGGATTTGAGATTCCCGATGAGTTTGTCGTCGGCTACGGCATCGACTTCGCGCAGCGCAACCGCAACCTGCCGCATATCGGTAAGGTCCGCTTTACCGGTGAGGCTTCGGGCACGTGAACCCGCGCTTTTTCCTGCGCATGGCGAAATGGGCGCGCAATCCGCCGTCGCGCCGCCGGGTGATACTGGTCTTCTCGATCCTTGCTGCCGCCCTCACACTCGTGGCGCTTGACCGGGCTGGACTTTGGCCCGAGGCGCTGACGCTTGCGCCGCGCGACAGGGTCAAGATTCACGCAGCGCCCTGAACTGCCCCCAGAAGCCGCGGCGCCATTGCCGAGAGCACATCGCAAAAGGTGCGCCGCACCTCGGCGATGCGCGGCACGGCGTCCAGGTCGGCATGGCTCGCCACCCAGATATCGACCGAGGTTGGCTCAAATACCTCCGTCATCCGCACCAGCCGAGGGTCGCCGTCGCAAAGGAATGCGGGCAGGATCGCCTGACCAAGGCCGCACGCAGTCATTTCGCGCAGAACCGGAAAGCTGTCTGCCGCCGCAGCGATACGCGCGGGTGCGATATTGGCGGCAAGCCAGCGGCCCGGCACCGACCGCTCCAATGGACCGGAAATGCCGAGCCAGTCGGCGCCGTCATAGCCCACGGCGCGGAAGGCGGCGAAACCAAGTCTCGCGGGGGCTTCTCCGACAAGGTCGTCAGGAAGCTGTGCCGCCGGGCGCACAGCGATGTCGGCTTGGGTGCGGGCAAGGTCGAGATGGGCGTTCGAACATAGCAACTCTACCTTCAGGTCGGGCGCATCCGCCCTCAGGCGCATCAGCACCTCGGGCATGACGAAAAGGCAGAACGTATCGGTCGATGTCACCCGCACTTCACCGGACAGCGGCGCGCGGAAACCCTGCAACATCCGCCGGACGGCCTGCACGGCCTGCTCCACCTCGCGCGTGGCCTCGATGATCCGGCGCTGGTCGGCGGGCACGTCGTAGCCATGTGGCCCCTTGTCAAAAAGCGCGAGACCGGATGCCTCTTCGAAGGCGGCGATGCGGCGCAGCACGGTCGCGTGATTGACGCCCAGCCGCCGGGCGGCGGCGCTGACGCTGCCTTCCTCCGCAACGGCGAGGACAAAGCGCAGGTCATCCCAGTTCTCGCGCATCGGCGGGCCTCCGGTCACAATCGCGTTATCCCAAAGCACCGTCAGGGCGCGCTTTCCCGCTTTCACGGCGGAAATCCGGCCCATCGCGGCGGCTGTGATATTTCGCACAGCTATACTGCAAAAATTCCGGATGGTCAGCGAAAAAAGCACAACTACTCTGACAGCGAACAATCGAAGGAGGCGTTCATGTTGAGACTTCTCACGACTGCCGCGGCCGCGACCATGGCCTTTGCGGGATTTGCGGCGGCCCAGGATGCGCCTTTCGCGCTGGAGATCAAGGCGCGCCAGGGCATCATGGCCTATCGCCAGATTCAGCTGATGACCCTCGGCGCGATGGCCAAGGGTGAAGTCGAATATGATGCCGCCAAGGCACAGGCCGCGGCGGATGCGCTGATGGCCGGGTCCAGCATCAACGCCTCCATGCTCTTCCCGGAAGGCTCGGACAACACCGCAAATCCCGCCACCAGGGCGCTGCCCGCGCTCTGGACCGATCCGGCGGTCGGCGAGGCCGGCAAGGCGACCGGCGCGGCGGTGGCCGCTATGCAGGCTGCGGCGGGCGTTGACCTGGCGAGCCTCCAGGCTGCAATGGGTCCGGTCGGCGACGCTTGTACGGCATGTCACAAGCTGGCCCGCGCGCCGCAGCAGTGACCTGAAGCGCCGGGGACAGGTTCCTGCCCCCGGCCTCTGCGATGGCACGGCCCAATCTCTTCCGGGCGGCTCTCGGGGCTGCCATTATCCTCGCCGTCGCGGGATGGGCGGTCGTGAAGCCGCGGCCGCTTCCCGAGCATGCGTTTGACGGGATCACGGGCGATGCCGCCAGCGGGGAACAGGTGTTCTGGGCCGGTGGATGCGCATCCTGCCACGCCGATGCCGACGCCAAGGGGGATGCGAAACTTGTCCTGAATGGCGGTCAGCGTTTCCCCTCGCCCTTCGGCACCTTCATCGCTCCGAATATCTCGAACGACCCGGACAGCGGAATCGGCAAATGGTCCGCGCTCGACCTTGCCAATGCGATGGTGCGTGGTGTGTCACCGGACGGTCAGCACTACTATCCGGTCTTCCCCTATGCGAGCTACGCCAAGGCAAAGCTTCAGGATATTGTCGATCTGCGCGCCTATCTCGCCACCCTGCCCGCCGATCCCGGCCCGAGCCTGCCGCATGAGGTCAGCTTTCCCTTCAACATCCGCGCCACGCTTGGTGGGTGGAAGCTTCTCTTCTTCACCAGCGACTGGGTCGTCACGGACAACCTTACCCCCGAAGAGGCGCGCGGGCGCTATCTGGTCGAGGCGCTTGGCCATTGCGGCGAATGCCACACGCCGCGCAACGCGCTTGGCGCGATGGATCGCGGGCGCTGGCTTGCCGGCGGGCCGACCCCGGATGGCAAGGGCAAGTTCCCCAACATCACGCCGGCCAAGCTCGACTGGTCAGAGCGCGATATCGTCGAATACCTCACATCGGGCTTCACACCGGAATACGACAGTGTGGGCGGGCACATGGCGCTTGTGGTCGAAAACACCGCGAAGCTGCCAGATGCGGACCGCGCCGCCATCGCGGCCTATCTCAAACGGGTGCCACCCGCCGAATAGTGCCTCGGGTGCCGAAAATTCATATGCATGATCAGCAACATATTTGTAGTGTGCAACAACAGGTGGTAGAAATTGGTTGAAACAAGCCCACAAAAGGGCGACTGATCGAGCAGCAATAACAAAAAAATATCTGAGGTCTATCGATGCACATCATGAAATCGCTTCGCGGCGTTTCGGTATTGGCGTTTGCCTGCGTGCCGTCTCTGCTTTCGGCGCAATCGCTGCCGGCCGGCACCACGATCACCGGCACGGTTGAGCTTGAGTACTCCAACGACGGAAATTCCGATCTTGTACTGCTCTACGGCGACGCCGATGCCAGCTTTGCGCTCGGCGGAGACCGGGGTCTGGGCGTCGATATCGGCGTGACGGCCTACGAGGGCAACTCGACGGTCCACGATATTGCTGCATTCGCGGCGCTCACCTACCGGACGAGCTATGGCAAGTTCAGCTTCGGCATGCCGCGCAACGCTTCCTCGGGTCTCTCACGGATGCCTGCGATCGGCGGCACGCAGCTTGTCGGCTACGAACAGCGCGCCTTCCTCGGCGAACTGCCGACAACGCTATATCTTGCCAATGACGACGCTTTTGCCGGTGTTCGCTATGATGGCGATTACGGTCAGCTCAAGACCGCGCTCTCGTTCCATCACTTCTGCTGCTCGGATACCAACCTTGCCGATCTCGCCGTCAAATACGACAGCGGCTATTTCTTCGCCAACGGCTCTCTCCAGTATTACAACGGCAACGGCGGCGCCGAGGCGACGACCTTCCACGGCGAAGTCGGGGCTGCGACCGATTTCTATGAGGCCGGCATTGGTGCGACGAGTGGTGACAATATCCTGCCCGACGCTTGGCAGGCCTGGGCAAGCTATCGTCCGATGGATCGGCTCGGTGTCAGTGCGACAATGCTCGATGCCGAGGGTACGAGCGCGATCTGGGGCCTCAGCGCCAAGTACGGCTTCAGCAAGGGCGGCTATGTCCAGGCCGGCGTGAGCGACACGAAGAATGTCGACGCGATCTGGGATCTCTCGGTCGGCTTCAGCTTCTGATCGGATTCGGTTTGGCACGAAAAGACCGTCTTTCCCGGCGGTCTTTTTCTCTTGTCGGAAGATCAGGCGCGATCGTTTCATGTCCAAAGCGACTTGGACCCTGCGGCATCCGAGAACCACGCTGCAAGGGACCCGCGGACTCTATCAGATTCGATTTTGATCCGGGTCAAGGCGATACCGGCGATTGTTGCTAGTGTCCGGGGATGGAAAGACTTGCGGATTTCGACGCTGCCGTGGTGCGAAACAAGGCTGCCGAATTGACCAGAGGTGCGGGAAGCGCCCGCGAAAAGGTTGCGCGCCTGTTTCTGTATGTGCGCGATGGCATCAAGTTTGGCTTTCCGTCCGAGGGCGACCTGGTAAAGGCATCGCAGACAATTCAGCGCGGCTACGGCCAATGCAACACCAAGGCGACCTTGCTGCTCGCCTTGTGCAAATCATCCGCCATCCCGGCGCGTATACACTTCTCTCTGATCAGCAAGGAAATTCAGAAAGGCTTTTTCACCGGCTTTTCCTATTGGTTGATGCCGAAGGAAATCTCTCACTCCTGGATAGAGGTCGAGATCGAAGGGCGCTGGCGTCGCATCGACACGTTCATTAACGACCTTGATCTGTTCAAGGCAGCGGAACGGGAATTGAAGCGTCGCGGTTGGAAAACGGGTTTGTCGCTTGCGCTGAAGGACGGCGAGGCAAGCCCGGAGCTGAATCTTGATGACGAAGGGTTTCAGCAGATGGCCGCCGTGACCGACGATCACGGAGTCTGGGACGACCCCACCGATTACTACGGCAGCGCCCAGTATCGAAACCGACCCGGCGCACTGCGCCTTTGGTACTACCGTGCAATGATCGGAGGAAATCAACGCGCGCGTGGAGGAATTGCGACGCACGGCGACGTCGTGACCTGCTGCTTGGTCCTACGCACCATCCAGAACGCGGACGGACCCTGTTCGCGCGGCCCTCTTTCGGGCGTGGCTGGTCTCAGCCCCGCCCCAACTTGGCGAGCCGTGCTGCCCTCAGCCGGGCGAAGTCGTCGCCGGCGTGGTAGGACGACCGCGTGAGGGGCGTGGCGGAGACCATGAGGAAGCCCTTGCCATAGGCCGCCTTCTCATAGGCCTTGAATTCGTCCGGGGTCACGAAGCGGTCGATCCGGTGGTGCTTCGGCGTCGGTTGCAGATACTGGCCGATGGTGAGGAAATCGACGTCGGCCGAACGCATGTCGTCCATCACCTGCCGCACGCCCTGCGCATCCTCACCGAGGCCGACCATGATGCCGGACTTGGTGAACATCGCCGGGTCCAGTTCCTTCACCCGTTGCAAGAGGCGCAGCGAGTGGAAGTAGCGCGCGCCGGGGCGCACCTCGGGATATAGGCCCGGCACCGTTTCGAGGTTGTGGTTGAAGACATCGGGCTTCGCCTCGACCACCTTCTCCAGCGCTTCGGGCGCGCATTTCAGGAAGTCGGGCGTCAGGATCTCGATCGTGGTCTCGGGCGCGCGGTGGCGGACCGCGCGGATGGTCTGGGCGAAATGCTCGGCACCGCCATCGTCGAGATCGTCGCGATCGACGGAGGTGATGACGACGTGGCGAAGGCCCAGCGTCTCGACCGCATGGGCGACGCGGCCCGGCTCGAACGCGTCGAGCGTGTCGGGCCGCCCGGTGGCGACGTTGCAGAAGGAACAGCCGCGGGTGCAGATCTCTCCCATGATCATCATGGTGGCGTGGCCCTGGCTCCAGCATTCGCCGACATTGGGGCAGCCGGCCTCTTCGCAGACGGTGACGAGCTTGTTGGATTTCAGAATGTCGCGGGTCTGCTTGTAACCCGCCGAAGTTGGCGCTTTCACCCGTATCCAGTCGGGTTTCTTCGGCTGCGCCTGATCTGGCCTGCGGGCCTTTTCGGGGTGGCGCTGATCCGGCAATTTGAGGTCACGCAAGGAAAGATCCCCCTGACTGGGCTATGCGCCCGAGATATGCCCTTTCATAGCACAACGCAACGCGGCTTGCCCATGCGCCACGGGCAAGCCCGATACCCGTCTGCGTGCTACCCGATCAGCGGCGCCCTGCCGCCATTGACCTCGTCATAGTGGCGCTTCAATCGCACCAGCGCGATCCTGAGCACGATCTTGCCCGACCGCGCCGACCAGCCAAGCCGCTTTTCCGCTGCTTCAAGCCCTTCGAGAAAGCAGCAGCAGCGCAGCACCATATCGCCCAGTCCCGGACCAAGATCGCGGAGCGCCGCCGCGACCCGTTCGCGCGCGCGTCCCGATCCACCGCCAACGCCGCCATCGGCGGCAAAGCTGCCACGGTCGCCGGCAGTCAGGAACCTCTCCCAGTTCTGCGCGATGCGCGGACCCATTTGGGCGAGTTCAAAATCCTCGCGCAGGCGCTCCCCCGCGGCGACAAGATCGGGTGTCAGGAAGGGCTTGCCATCCTTGTCCTTCCGCCGCCCAAGAAGTGCCAGTGGGCTTTCGCCAAGGTTGAAGCGCATCTTTCGCGGCTGATCCTCGCCCGCCTCGTGAATCGCGCGTTCGCCCCAGACGCGGTGTTGCGCGGCAAAGACCGACTGCGCTTCGGCAAAACCCGTAGGCGCGTGGCCCTGCTCCTCTTCCAGCAACCGCTTCAGCGCGGCGCGGCCCGTCGCGGTGATCCTGTAGGTCGTCACTCGCCCGGCCTGTTCGACCGCGATCCAGTCGTTCAGTGCAAAGGCCTGCGCCACGGCGCAATCCACCACGGCGGTACGGATCTCGCCTTTCAGCACGGCGGCCTTTTCCATTTCGGGCGCGACCGCCAGAAGGGCGCCGACCTCACAGAGGCGGCGCAGGATGCGGCGCGCCTCGCGCGTCACGGTGGCCTCGTCAGCGATCTTGCCGGGGTGTGAATGGCGAATGGGTGCGGTCATTTCTGTTCTTTCCTTGGTGCATTCGTAGGTATCGGATGGGTCCTGCGCGGATCTGTTCAGACGGCCGAATTCGGTCAGCGCGCTGTCGATCAAGGGATCGTCGCGGCGGTTCTCGCAGGATCTGATCCGGCGCAGCACGGTCGAGGCGTGGCAGCCCTCTTCGCGCGCGATGGCACGGATCGACATCCCGTCTTCGGTGTGCTTCAGGTAGAGCCGGGTGCTTTCGGGCAACCAATCCGGAAAGCCGCCGCGGTGTGGTGTAAGTGTCATGGTTTCCCCAAATCTGCGGCCTCCTTCACGGGGCCTTAACCTTATTGCGCGCAACCGTGGGTTGTATTGGTTACCTGTTGGTTAAGGCACCGTATTGGTCCAAGGTTTCTCACATTTTTCTAAAATTTTACGATTTCGGCGCGCGCTGTTAGGCAACAATCCGCAACATCGGGTAAACATGTTTCATCTTACGGTTGTATTCAGCCGGAGTCCGAACATGACCGATCTACTGTCGCTTGTTTCCGATTTGCGCCGCCCTCGGCTTTTGATCCGCGCCGCGCGGGCCGGAGTCACAGGGTACAACCGCAACCGCGATCTGAAGCGCGTGATGCGGATCGCCGAACCGCCGGCGCCAGAGCGCGCACTCTCCGCCCTGATCGCCGAGGAGGCCGAGGTGGAAGAGACCCGCAAATCCGGGGCCGCAACCTACAGCTTCACGCGACATATCGAACTCTTGATCGCGATGATCGGCGAAGCGCAGCTGTTGCCGCGCCGAAGCCACGCATGAAAAAGGCCGCCCCGAGGGGCGGCCCGTTCTCCCGTCCGGGAAAGTGCTGTCACATGAAGGCGTCGGGCATCGAGGCCTTCTTGCGCGCCACGTAATCGTTCAGTGCGTCCTCGACAGCAGGGTCGATGGCGGGCTTCTGATAGTCGTTCAGAAGCTTCGTCACCCGCGCCCGCGCCAGCGCCACGGTGTCGCGGCCGCCGTCTTCTTCCCAGGTCTCATAGGGTTTGTAGTCAAGAAGCTCGGTGCGCCAGAAGGCGGATTTGAAATTCGCCTGGGTATGTTCGCACCCAAGATAGTGACCGCCCGGCCCAACCTCGCGGATCGCACCCATCGCCTGGCCGTTCTCGCTCACGTCCACGCCCTTGGCGAGGCCGTGTAGAATGCCAAGCTGATCGGCGTCCATCACGAATTTCTCGAAGGACGACACAAGGCCGCCCTCAAGCCAGCCGCAGGCATGAAGCATGAAGTTCACGCCGGACAGCAGCCCCATGTTGAGCGAGTTGGCGCTTTCATAGGCCGCCTGCGCGTCGGGAAGCTTTGATCCGCAGAACCCGCCGGCCGAGCGGTACGGCAACCCAAGGCGCCGGACGAGCTGGCCCGCGCCATAGGTGATGAGGCTCGCCTCGGGCGTGCCGAAGGTCGGCGCGCCGGAGTTCATGTCGATCGAGGTCACGAAGGCACCGGCGATCACCGGGGCGCCCTTGCGGACCAACTGGCTATAGGCGACGCCGGCCAGAACCTCGGCCAGAACCTGCGTCAGCGTGCCGGCGACCGTCACCGGCGCCATAGCGCCGCCGACGATGAAGGGCGAGATGATCGCGGCCTGATTCGCCTTCGCATAGACCTCCAGGGCACCCATCATGATCCCGTCGAAGGTCATCGGAGAGTTGATGTTGATGAGCGAGGTCATCACCGTCCGGCCGTTGAGCCCGCCAAAGAGGATCTCGGACATCTCGACCGAATCCGCGGCGCGGGTAGGTTCCGTCACCGACCCCATATAGGGCTTGTCACTAAGCGTCATATGGGCGAGCAGCATGTCGAGGTGGCGCTTGTTCACAGGCACGTCGGTCGGCTCGCAGACGGTGCCGCCGGAATGGTGCAGCCACTTCGACATGTAGCCGAGCTTCACGAACTTGTGGAAATCCGCGATCGTCGCATAGCGGCGGCCGCCCTCGGTGTCGCGCACGAAAGGCGGGCCATAGACCGGCGCGAGGACAAGGCCCTTGCCGCCGACCGTGACATTCCGTTCGGGGTTACGGGCGTGCTGGACGTATGACGACGGCGCAGTCTTGCAAAGTTCGCGCGCAAGCCCGCGCGGGATGCGGACCCGTTCGCCCCGCACATCGGCGCCCGCATTCTTCCAACGTTCGAGCGCGCCGGGGTTTTCGACGAAGTTGACGCCGATCTCTTCCAGAACCGTTTCGGCGTTGCGCTCGATAATCTCGAGCGCTTCTTCGTTCAGAATTTCGAGGTTCGGGATATTGCGTTCGATGAACTTGGCGCATTCGATGCGAACCGCCGTCCGTTCGGCCCGGCGCGCCGCACCGCCGCCACCCCGTGCCCTGCGGCCCTCCGCCACTTCGCTCATTCTCGCGTCTCCCGATGTCGCTGACTTGAGCTACTTTTACCGCCAAAGCCGCGCGCACGGCTGCGGTTTGCGTCATTTGGCGCGCGAAAACGACATTCCGCCCGATCAGGCGGCGCGGGCGGCCGCGACGGGGCGAAAGGGTTCGATCCTTATCGCGGTCCCCTCGAAGATGCAGAAGCTGTCAGGCGGGACGGCCTGCCAGTCTTCGCCGTTCTCCAGCGGTTCGGAGACGACCGCCCTGCCCCCGCGGCTGTCGGACCAGCGGTGATAGAGCGTCGGGGCAAGGTCGTCGGTCGCGTAGCGGACGGCGTAGAGGCGCTCGCCATCCGAAAGGGCCGCCGTCATGCGGAAATGCGGCGCCGCGCCCTTGGCCCGCGATAGCGCTTCGAGCCGCGCAGTCGCGCGTTCCAGTGCGCCTTTCGGGTCGTTATCCATCCCCTCGGCGAGCGCCAGCAAGAACAGCGCCTCGCTGTCGGTCGCGCCCTTCCTTTGCGGATAAAGCGCATCGGGGATGAGCATGTCGGCGTCGCGGCGGAAGCCGTCATAGCCGCCGATCTGACCGTTATGCATGAAGCTCCAGCGCCCGACAGCGAAGGGGTGGCAGTTGTTGCGGCTGGTCGCGGTCCCGGTCGAGGCGCGGATATGGGCGAGGAAAAGGTGCGACCTCACCTGTGCGGTCAGCGACCGCAGATTGGGGTCCGACCAGGCGGGCAGAATGTCGCGGAAAAGGCCGGGCTCCGGCCTTTCCCCATACCAGGCGATGCCGAATCCGTCGGCATTGGTCGCCGATTTGCATTCGGTCGCGCACTGGCTTTGATGGATCAGCGAATGGCCGGGGCGGCTGACGATGTCTTCGAGGAATATCGGCTCACCGATATAGGCCGCCCACCTGCACATTCACTTGCCTCGGTTATGGGTCCGCGCGTAAAGCCGCGCGATGATGCCGCTTGCCGTCTTCTCGAACGCAAACGGAAAGATTGCGTGAATCCCCGCCGCGAAGGCCGCGCCGAAAAGCGCGAGCGAGAACTTGCCGGCGAAGGCCATGTGTTCCAGATAGGTCTCATCGACACTGGCCGGATGGTCGTTGAAAAGTTTCGCGATCATGACTGTCTCCTCTGTCCTGTATCGGAAACCTATCGCGTGGCTCATGGGATGCGGTCACATTCTTTGCAGATTGATCGCTTGATATGTTGAATATATCCCATGATAAAGATGTCTATGGAGAAAATTGACACATTCGACGCGAAAATCCTCCGCCTGATCCAGAGTGATGCGGCGATGCCACTGGATGAGATCGGCGACAAGGTGGGCCTGTCGCGCAACGCGGTCTGGCGACGGATCAAGGCGCTCGAGACGAACGGCACCATCAAGGGCCGCGCGGCCCTTCTGAACCCTGCCAAGCTCGGCCTCGGCCTTACGGTCTTCATGATGATCCGCACCGACCGCCACGCCCCCGACTGGCTTGAGCGGTTCGCCAAGGTCACCCGCGACATGCCGGAGATCCTCGGCGCCTACCGGATGACCGGCGAGCTTGACTACCTGATCCGGGCGCGGGTGGCGGATGTGAAGGATTACGACCGGCTCTATCAGGCAATCGTCGCCCGGATCGAGCTGGCCGATGTCTCGGCGAGCTTCGTGATGGAGGAGATCAAGGAAACGACGGTCCTGCCGGTCTAGAGCTGCGTCCAATCGCCAACGCGCGTCATTTCGGGGCGGAAATAGGCGATGATCCGCCCCTCCTTCGGGGCCTCGGCCTCCTCAACCCACGGGCTGATCCCGTGCAGTGCCAGACGGTGGACCAGCACCGCCTCGCCGGGCCGCGAATGGAGGGCGATGCGGGGACAGTCCGCGAAGACTTCGCGCCGGGCGGCGTGGTAGGCATCCGTGATGTCGGTGAAGGGGCGGTCGGCCTCCGTCACATCCCGGAACGCCTCGGCAAAGGCCCCGGCCATGATCCGGTGGCTGCCCTCCCAGACCACAAGCGGACTCGCCCCCTCGCCGCATTCCGTCAGCGGCAGCCCGAGGATATAGGCGTGTGGTTCGCGCACCATGCGGCGGCGCTCCGGCCCGATGGGCAGGATGCCGTCGACATGGGCGGAATCGCGATCGCGGCGATAGGCGAAGGCGGCGGCGCTTTCGTCGGGCGACGGCTGCGGATAGCCCGGAAAGACGGTCGAGACCTGTGCGCGGTGGAGCGGCAGGTCGCCATAGAGCGCCCGAACCGCGTCAATGGCGGTTCCCGCCAGCGCTACGCCACCGACCGCGCCGCTTTCATCGTTGGGCAGCGCCTCCAGCCCGACATCCCACGTCCCGCCCAGCCGGAGATCGTCAAGCGCCCTGCCCTTCAGCGCCGCCAAGGCCGCCCGCGCCCAAGCCGCGACCGAAGGTTCCGCCGCGAACCGCGCCCATCCCCGGTCGGCGAACCCCCCTACCATCCCGCCGCCTTGCGCAGCATGTTGAGCGCGACGATGGCGAGGAACACCGCGAAGACCCGCCGCAAGGGCTTGGGGTCCATTGCATGGGCAAGCTTCACGCCAAGCGGCGTGGTGACAAGCGTCATGGCGATGATGAGGACGAAGGCCGGCAGGTTCACCGCGCCCACGGTGTAGGGCGGCGCACCCGTCACCGATGTCAGGAGGAATCCGGCAACGGACGGCACCGCGATCACCACGCCGAAACCCGCCGCCGTAGCCACGGCGCGGTGGATCGGCGTGGCGTAAAGGCTCATCAGCGGCACGCCGAACGATCCGCCGCCGATCCCCATCAGGACCGACAGGAAGCCCACCAGCGGCGACAGGACCGCCCGCGCGGGTCCCTTCGGCATCTCCGGCCCGAGCCGCCATTCCGCCCGCCCGAGACCAAGGTAGAATGCGACGACCAGCGCCAGCGTCCCGAAGATTGCTTGCAGGACAGGCGTGCGCAGTTGCGCGACGACCAGCATCCCGAGAAGCGCCCCGATCGCGATGCCCGGTGCCCATCCCTTCAGGATCGCCCAGTCGACTGCGGCTTTCCGGTCATGCAGGAAGACCGAGCGCAGCGAGGTCACGATGATGGTAGCGAGCGAAGTGGCGAGGCAGACCTGCATCAGGTCCGGCCCGCCATAGCCGAGGCCGGAAAAGGCGTAGAAGAAGGCGGGGACGAGGATGATCCCGCCGCCAACGCCCAGAAGCCCCGCGATCACGCCCGCGAAGGCACCGATGCCCAGAAGCAGGAGAGCCATCCAGAGAAGCTCGGCAGAAAGGACCATCGCGTTTTCCCGATGAGGCGTCTTGCGGGTTGCTAGCGCGCTTCCCGACATTTGGCCAGAGCGGTTGAAAACACGCGCCCGGCAAGCGCACCAGTCACGGAACGGTTTTCCTCCGCTGGCCTTCCTCGGCCGAAGACAGGACGAACCGACGCTCCGTGAAGGAACGGCCTTCACGCCCGCACCCTGACCCACCACCTCGACGCCCCGCCCGCGCGAGCCCGGCTTGCCGGTTCCGACGCTGCCGAGAAGCGCCACGGGTCGCCGAAAGCGGCGCTTCGAAGACCTATGAGCACCGGCGAGGATCAATATCACCCACGGCATGCGGATCGGCGGCGAGCGCGTCTCCGCTTCGCGTCAGGCAGTGGAAAACGGCTGATCCTTCCAGCGAGGCATTGACGAAGGTCACGCGGGGTCTAATGTTGCGCCCCGCGAACAGAATCGCCCTTCGGGGCACCATTCCTCATGGTTTGAGACATGAAACACGGGCTTTTCCGCTCCGCCCTTGTGCTTGGGCTTTTGTCCTGCATCGGGCCCTTCTCGATCGACATGTACTTGCCGGCCATGCCCGAGATCGCGCGTTCGCTGAACGCCGATGTCGCTGGCGTGCAGATGACGATCACCGCCTATTTCCTCGCCTTCGGGATCGCGCAGCTGGTCTACGGCCCCTGGGCCGATCAGGCGGGGCGCAAACCGCCGCTCTATCTCGGCGTGGCGATCTATCTGCTGGGCTCCATCGGCTGCTTCTTCGCCGGCAGCATCGGGACTCTCATCGCCTGGCGCTTTGTTCAGGCTCTGGGCGCGGCGGCGGTCATGGTCGTGCCGCGCGCAATCATCCGCGATATGCACACCGGGCATGAGGCGACGCGGATGATGGCGATGATCATGCTGGTGATCTCGGTCTCGCCCATGCTGGCGCCGCTGGCAGGCTCCGCCGTCATTGCGCTTGCGGACTGGCGGGCGATTTTCGGTGTCCTTTGTGTCGCTGGCGTCATCAGCCTTTGCATGATCGCCTTCCTCCTGCCCGAGACTCTCAGGGCCGAGGATCGCGTCCCGGTCAATGCCGGGCGCCTGTTTTCCGGCGCGGGGCGGCTCCTGACCGATCGCATGTTCATGGCACTGACCTTCGTCGGCGGCTTCGGCATGGCGAGCTTCTTCGTCTTCCTCGCCTCGGCGAGCTTCGTCTATGCCGGGGAATTCGGCCTGACGCCGACGCAATTTTCGCTGGCCTTCGCGGTCAATGCGATCGGCTTTTTCGGAGCGAGCCAGATGGCCGCGACGCTTGGCCAGAGGTTCGGCGCGCGCAGGGTCGTCCTGTGGGCGACGGGTGGCTTCGCGATCTGCGCGCTGGCGACGCTTGGCTTGGTGTCGGCGGGGATCGGAGGATTGCCGCTGTTGATCGCCGGATTGTTCCTTGGCAACGCCTGCCTCGGCCTCGTGATCCCGACGACGATGGTGATGGCGCTGGATGCGCATGGCGATATCGCGGGGCTGGCCTCGTCCCTTGGCGGCACGATCCAGATGCTGGCGGGGGGCGCCGTGGTGATGCTGAGCGGCCCGTTCTTCGACGGCACGGCGGTGCCGATGGTCGCCGCCATCGCGGCCTGCGCGGTCGCCGCCTTCGCTCTGGCGCTTTGGGTGCTCGCACGACCCTTGGCGTTGGAAATATAGACCTAGGCGGCTTCGGCCCGGACGGGCACGAGCGCCGCGTCGATCACCTCCAGCCCGGCGTCCGGCCGGTTGGCGCGCTCCGACAGGATGCGCCGCCAGTGTCGCGCGCCCGGCTGGCCGTGAAAAAGACCGAGCATGTGGCGCGTGATCTGGTGGAGCCTGCCGCCCCGCGCCAGATGGGCGGCGATGTAGGGCCGCATCCGCTCGATCACTTCGAGACGGTCCGGCCCCTCGGCCCCGCCAAAGATCAGGGCATCCGCGCGACCGAGCATGTCATAGGGCTCATGATAGGCGGCGCGCCCGATCATCACCCCGTCGAGGCCATCGGCGAGAAATGCCTCGGCCTGTGCGAGGGTCGCGATCCCGCCGTTGACCGAGACATGCAGATGCGGGAATTGCGCTTTCATCCGGTGAACGAGCGGATAGTCCAGGGGCGGAATATCCCGGTTCTCCTTCGGCGAGAGCCCTTGCAACCACGCCTTGCGGGCATGGATCGCGACACGGCGCACGCCCGCCTCCGAAATCCTGGTCAGGAAGTCGGGCAGCACCTCTTCCGGCACCTGATCGTCGACACCGATCCGGCATTTCACCGTCACTTCCACCGTCGAAACCGCAATCATCGCCGATACGCAGTCCGCCACAAGTGCCGGCTGCTTCATCAGCACGGCGCCGAAACAGCCCGACTGCACGCGATCGGACGGACAGCCGACATTGAGGTTGATCTCGTCATAGCCATAGTCCGCCGCGATCCGCGTGGCATCGGCCAGTTCGGCAGGATCGGACCCGCCAAGCTGCAAGGCGGCGGGATGTTCGGCGGCATCGAACCCCAGAAGCCGGTCCCGGTCGCCGTGGACCACGGCGGGCGCGGTCACCATCTCGGTATAAAGCAATGCCTTGCGGCTGATCTGGCGGTGGAAGAACCGGCAATGGCGGTCGGTCCAGTCCATCATAGGGGCGACAGAGAAGCGCGCGGCCGTTGAAATGCTGGAATTTTTCGTTTTCATTGCATTTTTCCGGACGAGTACGTTGCCCGTTCTGGCGCGACGCGGGCGATTTGCGCCGATTTTAACTCACGTGACTACGGATGTAGGCCCGTGCAGGATGAATGTGGTTCTGCTTTCCGCGCATAGCATGGCCTGAACAAGCGCGCAAATCGGGTCGGCCGCACGCCGTCGAGGGATGCGTTCCGCGCGATCTGCCGGTCGGCGACTACGGGTGATGCCGCGCGATGCCACCCCGACGGCAGGATTCCAAAATGTCAGGGACGTCCCGCCCAGCCTTTACCGGTCGCGATTTCGAGGCTGGCCCACGCAACGCCGGATTGGCGGACGGAGGATGCCAGGGAAAGCCGGGCGTTGGCGGCGGCGCGTTCGGCATCGAGCAGGTCCAGAAGCGAGGATGAGCCGCCCTGATAGGCTTCACGGGTCAAGGCCAGCACCCGGTCATTCGACACGACGACCGCGCGGAGCGCCGCAACTTCGCGGCGCTTCCGGCTATAGGTGCTTTGCGCTGTCTGCACATCCTCGACAGCCGTGAGCACCGTGCCGCGCCAGTCGATCTCGGCCTGCCGGGCCGTTGAAACCGCTACTTTGCGGCGGGCGTTCAGGACGCCCTGATTGAAAATCGGCAGAGCGATCGAGGGACCGAAACCCCAGGAGTTGGGCGAACCGGACCGGAGTGAGCCGGTCAGGTCGAGGCTGGGGTAGAGCTGCGCCTCGGCGACACCGACTGCTGCAACCGCTGCCGCCAACCGACGCTCGCTGGCACTTATGTCCGGGCGGTTGCGCAGAAGGTTCGCGGGCACGCCGGTCTTGGTGGCGGCTGGCGGAAAGGGTTGCGGCGCACCGCGCCGAAGATCGGCGACAAGTGGCGCGGCGGGTTCGGCAAGCAAGGTGGCGATGCGGAAGACGCTCGCATCGAAGCCGCTTTCGAACGCGGGCAGTGTCGCGATGGTCGTGTCGAGTTGCGCCTGTGCCTGCGCCACCTCCAGATCGGCGGCCGAGCCGATCTCTCGCTGCGCGAGCACGAGTTCGAGCGTCTGCCGCCGTCCGTCGATGTTCTGGCGGGTCAGGGCCAGCGCCTCCTGGAAGTAGCGGGCGTCGATATAGCTGCCGATGAGACTCGACAGGAACGCGAGGCGGACGGTGCCGGTGTCGAATTCGGCCGCCGCCAGATTGCCCAGAGCCTGCTCGCGGCCGCGCCGCGCGCCACCGAAGATGTCAAAGACAATGCCGGCCGTCAGCGTGCCGTTCTCGGTGGTGGCAGTTGGCTGACCAGAGCCGCCGGACCGGCGCGCTTCGGCCCCGATACCGCCGCTGAGCTGCGAGTTGAGGCCGGTCGTCCCCACTTGCGCCTCGGCGGCGCGGATGCGCTCCAGCGACGTGCGGATATCGAGGTTCTGCGCAAGTCCACGTGCGACGAGCGCATCGAGGCGGCGATCGTCCAGACGCTTCCACCAGGCTTCCGTGGCGACATCGCCCAGTGCGGAGCCATTCCCGCCGACAAACCGGGCGGCAAGGGCAACTTCGGGTTGCGCGTAATCAGGGCCGACGGCGGCGCAGGCGGACAGAAGGCAAAGGCCGGCAGCGGGAACAAGGCTTCGAAGTATCATGTCGGCTCCATCTCGGGCGGCAGCCGGGGCGGCAACGGCCTGCGGAAAAGGGAAGAAACGTGCAGAAGCGCACTCAGCCTGCGGCCATGCCACCATCGACCGGAAATTGCCCGCCCGTGATGAAGCTGGATTCGTCGGAGGCGAGGAACAGCACCAGCCGCGCCACGTCTTCGGATTCGCCGTAGCGTCCGAGCGGGATGTTCGCGGCGAGGTCGGCCTTAACCGCTTCGGCATGCCCCGGATTGAAGCCTTCTTCAAGCGAACGCATCATGCGGGTGTTGACCGGCGAGGGATGCACCGAATTGACCCGGACGCCGGCAGGAGCGGCCTCGATCGCCGCGGCCTTTGTCAGACCGACGACCGCGTGTTTCGAGGTGATATAGGGGGCGACGTTCGGGCTTCCCTGAAGCCCCGCGATCGAGGACATGTTGATGATGCTGCCGCCAGCCTGCCGCATCATCACCGGCAGCACCTGCTGAAGCCCGAGGAATGCGCCGCGCACGTTGACCGCCATCACCCGATCGAAGTCCGCGATATTCTGATCGACCAGCGGAGCGACCCTACCCTCGATCCCGGCATTGTTGAAGAACACGTCGATACGGCCAAACCGCTCCAGGGTCTGCGAAACATAGGCTTGCGTCGCCGCCACTGAGGAGACATCGGCGGCAATCGCCAGCACGTCGCCCAGATCCTTCAGCGCCACCGCCGCATTGGTCAGGTCGTCCTCCTTCAGGTCGACCAATGCGACCTTGGCGCCTTCGCTCAGGAACAGGCGTGCGGTTTCCAGACCAATCCCGGCAGCGCCTCCGGTAATCAGCGCGATCTTGTCTTGCAGGCGTTTCATCCTGTGTCCTTTCAGAGTGGGTCAGAGTGACTGCATGCACCCCGAGGTCCGGCACGTCGCACCGCATCGGCACAGGCCGAACCGGTGGCACCGATCGCCCCCGGCTTGATCAGCCAGCAGCGTTCTGCGCCTGCGACTCCGCCTCCTCATGCGTGGCGTTCGCCGATGTTCGCGCAGAGGACTAATCCGCGCAGGCCATAATGTCAATATAGACTGAACGAACTATACAATTGAGGCGGGCGATCGACTTTCGGTCAGTGGCACTTTCGCTATACCGCCGCGGCAACGCGATTTGATCGGCTGGCCTATCTTGGCGGTTGCTTGATGGTTCACCTTGGGCCCTCGGGTCCAATTTGACCCGGCTTGGCTTTATCCGCACCAGAACTTGCACATCACGTTCAGTATTGACTGAACATTATTTATGGCTATGCTCGCGCACAACGAATAGGAGCATAGTCATGGCCGAGGCCAGCAAGATCGAGACCGCCGAACCGAAGGCTGGCGGCAAGCCGGATTGGGCAAAGGGCCGCACGGAGACCGGGCGTGATGGCCGGACCTCCGGTAGACAGGTCAAGAAGCGCCGCAAGTGGCCCATCGTGCTGATCCTGCTGCTGATCGCCGTCGGTGCATATGCCTTCTACGCCTCGCGCAAACCGTCCCCGGTCGCTGAGGCGCCCGCAACGATGGAAAGCGTCAGCGCAATGCAGATCAATCCCGACGAACGGGAGGTGGTCGCGCTCCGAACCTTGCAGCGCACCGTCAAGGTGATCGGCACCTTGGACCCTTCGCGCAGCACCCAGCTGTCTTCGCAGACCAGCGGCCGGATCGAAGATGTCACCGCGCAACCCGGCGATGCCGTCAGCAAAGGCGATGTGCTCATTCAAGTCGATGTCGAGACCCTGACCCTCGACCGCGATCTTGCACGCAGCAACGCCGAAGCGACCAAGGCGCAGATGGAACTCGCGGAGGTTCAGCTTGAACGCGTGCAGGCCCTCGTCACCCGCGGGGTCACCACCGCCTCCAACCTCGATGAGGCGCAAAGCACCCTCGCCGGCCTGCGCGCCAATCGCGACGCACAGGAGGATCAGGTTTCGGCAGCCGAACTGCGGCTGCGCAACGCCACGCTCCACGCCCCGTTCGACGGCATCATCTCCGAGCGCAATGTCGAGCCCGGCCAGTATGTCGCGATCGGAACGCCGCTGATGACGGTGGTCGACCTCTCCAAGGTCGAAATGCAGGCCAACGCCGCGGTCGGCGCAGGCTCGCTCCTGAAGCCCGGCCAGTCGGTGACGGTCCGCGTAGATGGCATCGCGGGGCGCACATTCGCGGGCAACGTCGCGCGGATCAATCCGGTCGCCGAGGCGGAAACCCGCACGATCCCGGTCTACGTCACCATCGACAATGCCGAGGGAATGCTTCTGGGGGGCATGTTCGCCACCGGACAGATCGTGGTGGAGGAAGCTACCGACGCACTGGCTGTGCCGACGAGCGGGCTGCGCGAGGACGCCAAGGGGCAGCACGTCCTGCGCGTCGAGGATGGTATGCTGGTGCGCCAGCCGGTCGAGACCGCCGGCACCTGGGCGGGACGCCTGACCCGGATCACCGATGGCCTCACCCCCGGCCAGATCGTCGTTACCGCCCCCCTGCCCGAGTTGAACCCCGGCGATGCCGCGGAACTGGTGGAGAACTGAAGCCATGTTCCTGACCCGCATCTCCGTCAACCAGCCGGTCTTCGCGACCATGATCATGGTCGCCCTCATGGTCATCGGCATCTATTCCTTCATGCGCCTGCCGATCGAGCAATTGCCGGACGTGGATTTCCCTGTCGTGGCTGTCGTCGTCTCTTATCCCGGCGCGTCGCCCGAGGCCGTGGAGGCCGATGTCATCAAGCCCATCGAAGAGGCCGTCAACACGATCAGCGGCATCGACAGCATCGACGCGACGGCGCGTTCGGGCGAGGCGATGGTCATCCTGATGTTCGAGATGAACGTCGATTCGGCGACCGCCATCCAGGACGTTCGCGACCGCATGGGAACGGTCCAGGCGCAATTGCCCGACAATGCCGAAGATCCGATGCTGTTCAAGTTCGACCCTTCCGAACTGCCGGTGATCTCGCTTGCGGTCAGCTCGCCCACCATGTCGCTCCGCGATCTGACGGCGCTGACCGAGGATGTGATCGAACCGCGCCTGTCGGCCATTCAGGGCGTCGGTCGCGCGACCGTGGTGGGCGGCGTGCCGCGCCAGCTCAATGTACTGATCGACCCCGACCGTCTGACCGCCTTCGGCGTCGGCGTCGGCGAGGTGACGGCGGCGCTCCGGCAAGAGAACCAGAACCTCGCCGCCGGCTCGATCGAGCAGGGCCGCGAGGTGCAGTCGATCCAGGTCGAGGGCCGGATCGAGGATGCCGCCGATTTTCTTGAGATCATCGTCGCGCGACGTGGCGGCCAGCCGGTGCGGCTGGGCGATGTCGCGGTCATCGAGGATGGCGAGGCGGAGGCGGGCAGCCTCGCGCTCCTCGACGGCAAACCGGCGCTCGCCGTCGACATCGTGAAGACGCAAGGCGCCAACACCGTGGCGGTTGCCGCCGATGTGCGCGGTGCCGTCTCCGGCCTGCTCGCCGGCGACCTGCCGGAGGACGTCAGCATCGAGGTGGTGCGCGACAATGCCAAGCCGGTCGAGGAATCCTATCACGGGGTTCAGAACATGATGGTCGAAGGCGCAGGCCTTGCCGTGCTGATCGTGTTCCTCTTCCTCAATTCGTGGCGGTCCACCGTCATCACCGGGCTTACGCTGCCGATTTCGGTGATCGGCACGATGACCGTGCTCTATTTCCTCGGATTCACGCTCAATATCATGACGCTTCTGGCGCTGAGCCTCGCGATCGGCCTTCTGATCGACGACGCCATCGTGGTACGCGAGAATATCATGCGCCACCTGCACATGGGAAAATCGCACCGGCAGGCCGCGCTGGAAGGCACCAACGAGATCGGGCTGGCGGTGCTGGCCACCACGCTCTCCATCGTCGCGGTGTTCCTGCCGGTCGCCTTCATGGAAGGCATCATCGGCCGCTTCTTCCTTCAGTTCGGCGTCACCGTCTCGGTCTCGGTGCTGCTCTCGCTTTTCGTCGCCTTCACGCTCGACCCGATGATGTCGAGCGTCTGGTATGATCCGGCGGGCGAACCGGACGCGAAGCGCGGCTTCCTCGGTCGGCAAGTCGCGCGGTTCGGAGCATTCTTCGACCGGATGGCGGAAGGCTACCGCGAAGTCCTGCGCTGGTGCCTGCGCCACCGCATCACGACATTGGCGGTCGCGGTCGCGGCCTTCGTCGGCAGTTTCTTCCTCGTCCCCCTGGTCGGCGTCGAATTCGCCCCCGCCGTGGACAACAGCGAGTTTCAGATCAACGCCGAAGCGCCGGTCGGCTCCTCGCTCGACTATACCGCGGGCAAGGTGCGCCAGATCGACGCCGTGCTGCGTGAGTTTCCCGAGGTCGACGGCACCTACGCCACGATCAACGGCGGCACCAACGGCGGCGGCGAAAACGCGGCCACGGTCGCGGTGTCGATGGTCGGCCCGTCCGAACGTACCCGCAGCCCGCAGGACATGACCCTGCCGGTGCGCGAAGCGCTGGCGGCCATACCGGGGCTCAAGCTCACTATTGGCGCGGCGGGCGGCCTTGGCGGGCTGGAAGCGCCGGTTCAGATCAACATCTTCGGCGACAATCTTGACGTGTTGCAACCGCTGGCCAACGGCCTCGTGCGCCGGATGGAGGGGATCAAGGGGCTTTACGACGTGACCTCCAGCCTCGATGCCGCGCAGCCGGTCCTTGGCGTTCGGATCAACCGTGATGCGGCGTCCGACCTCGGCGTGTCGCTGCAACAGGTGGGCGCCACGCTGCGCCCGATGCTGGGCGGCGAGGAGGTCACCGACTGGACCTCGCCCGACGGCCGCAACTTCACCGTCAACGTCCGCCTGCCCGCCGAAATGCGCAATGATCTTGAAGTCCTGCGATCCTTGCCCATCACCCAGAGCGGAGCCACGGGCAGCACCGAGATGGTGCGGCTCGACCAGGTGTCCGAGATCGTGCAGTCCTTCGGCCCGTCCGAGATCGCGCGCAAGGATCTGTCGCGCCAGGTGACGGTCAGTGCCAATCTCTCCGGCGTCACACTGGGCGACGTGATGCCGACCATCCAGGCGGCGATGGACGGGATGAACGTCCCGCCGGGCTACCGGATGCAGGCGGGCGGCGATGCCGAGCAACTGGCCGAAACCGCCTCGTCCGCACTCGCCGCGCTGATGCTGGCGGTGATCTTCATCTACCTCGTCCTCGCCTCGCAGTTCGGCAGCTTCCTGCAACCCGTGGCGATCATGTTCTCGCTGCCGCTGGCGCTGATCGGGGTGATGCTCGGGCTGATGGTCGGGGGATCGACGCTCAACATGTTCTCGATGATCGGCTTCATCATGCTGATGGGACTGGTGGTCAAGAACGCCATCCTCCTCGTCGACAACGCCAACCAGCAGGTGCGCGAGGGCAAGAACCTTTACGACGCGCTTCTGGCGGCGGGCACGACGCGGTTCCGTCCGATCATCATGACGACGCTGGCGATGATCTTCGGGATGCTGCCCTTGGCACTCAACATCCACGAAGGCTCGGGCCAGAACGCACCGATGGCCCATGCGGTGATCGGCGGCCTGATCTCCTCCACCATCCTCACGCTGGTCGTGGTGCCGGTGGTGCTGACCTATGTGGACAGCTTCGGACGGTTCGCAAAGCGGTTCTTTCCGCAGGGGCCGGATGACCACGCCGCCACGCCGGCAACCGACGGCGAAGGTAAGTCAGTTCGGCTGACTTAGAAAGGGCGGTATCGTTCAGTCCACTCTGAACAAGCGCGCGAGCTGTGCGTTGCAATCTGACCGACACTATCAGCAAGAAGGAAAAGACATGTTCGATCTGAAACGCGAAGGCCAGAACACGCTCGTCATCACCCTGTCGGGGAAGGTCACCGCTGATGAAGTCGCGGCGTTCTACAAGAAGCTCACGCCCAAACTTGACGCGAGCGACCGCGTCGGAATGGTCATCGACATGACCGGGTTCGACGATATGACCGCCGACGCGATCCGGCGCGACATTCCGCTTGAACTGGGCCTCCTGGACCAGATGGGCAAGATTCCGAGGGCGGCGTTCGTCACCGACAAGGAATTCGTCGGTGCTGCCGTGGCCGCCCTGAACCCGCTGGTGCCGATGATCGAGATGAAGGTTTTCGCACCGGGCGAGAAACAGGCCGCCATCGCCTTCGCCGCCGATCTGCCGCCGAAAAAGCCGCAGGCCAAGGGCGCGCGTCTGATCGAGTCACCATCACCGGACGTTCTGGCCTTCGAGATCGACGGTTATATCGACGACGACGAGATGAAGGCGATCACGAAGGAGGTGAACAGCCGTCTCGAACGCGGCGACAAGTTCAGTGCGCTGGCGCGGATCAAATCCTTCCGCGGGTTCGACCCCGCGATCCTGACTGAAGGGTCGTTCTTCAGGATGAAGTTCGGCGGCGCGAAAGCCATGAAGAAATACGCCATCGTCTCGGACGAAAGCTGGCTGAAGCCGTTGATCGGATTCGCCAGGACGGTCACGGGTATCGACATCCGCCATTTCCCGCTGGCCGAGGAACAGGCGGCCTGGGATTGGGTGAAAGCCTGAACCCGGAGGGCGCGGGCTTCCGGAGGGGCGGCCCGCCCGCGTTTACCCGCCCGCGACCGACCTGCGGAACAGGATCAGGCTGAGTGCGAGGAATGCCGCGCCGAGCAGGAACGTCCACAGGAACTCGACCCAGACGATTGCGAAATCAGCCCCCCGATAGGTGATGGCGACGGCGAACTCCATGTAGTGGCGCGAGGGCAGAAGCCAGGTGATCGGTTGCAGCCAGAGCGGCTGGCTCTCGATCGGGGTCATGCCGCCCGACAGGATCATGATCGGCATGATGACCAGCATGATCAGGAGCGCGAACTGCGCCATCGTCCGCGCGACGATGCCGAGAAGGATGCCGATCGCGGCGGCGGCAAAGAGATAGATCGCGGTCCCCGCCAGCAAGAGCGCCTCGGACCCTGCGAACGGCACCTTCAATGCGCCCTCGACCACGATGAAGAGCGAAAACACGAAGGCCACGAAGATCACGAGGCCATTGGCGATGATCTTGGCCAGCGCGATCTCAATGGCATTGAGCGGCAGCACCAGAAGATGTTCGATGGTGCCATGTTCGCGCTCGCGGATCAGCGCGGCGCCGGTCAGGACGATGGTCAGCATCGAAAGCTGATTGAGAAGTCCCGAAATCGCCGACAGCCAGACCGCGTTGCCCGCCGGGTTGAACGACCGGCGCAGCACAAGATCGACCGGCGAGGTGGCCACCACGTTTTCCCGCGCCGCGAAACGGGCGACCTCGGCATTGATGTTGGCCAGAAGATATCCGGTGCCGACACTGGCCTGCATCGTCTTGGTGGCGTCGATGTTGATCTGGATCGACGGGCTGTGCCCGGCGCGCACATCCGCCTCGAACCCGTGCGGGATGATGACGACGAAGACGGTGTCGCCCCAATCCATCAGCCGGTCGACATCCGCCGCCTCGGCGGTCCGGGGCGGCAGGAAATAGGGCGGGTAGAGCGCCGTCTGCAAAGCGCGGCTGAGGCTCGACCGGTCCTCGTCCACGAAGGTCACGGCGGCCTTGCTCACGATCTCGCCCGCGCCGGAGCTTTCGATATACATGCCCGGCCCGAAGGAATAGACGACGAGCAGAAGCAGCAGAAGCTCGCGCCAGAGCGACAGCATTTCCTTCCAGGCGAGCCAGAGGATGTTGACGAGGTGCCGCATCTTCACGCCTCCTGCTTTTTCAGGACGAGGGCGGCGAAGCCCACGAAGACCGGCACGAAGGCCACGATCAGCAGGATGTTCGGTGCCAGCAGCCAGAACCCGAGCCCCTTGTTGAAGGCGCCGATGCTCATCTGCATGAAGTAGTTGGTGGGCCAGAGCTGCCCCATGATCCGCGCCGCACCCTCAAGCGTGGAAACCGGCTGGTTGAGGCCCGAAAACTGCACCGTCGGCATCATTGCGAGAATCATGGTCGCAAAGACCGCCGAGACCTGGCTGCGCACCATGACCGCGATCACCAGGCCGAAGCCGGTTGAGGCCATGACATAGGTCACGGCGCCGATCGCCAGGGCCAGCGCGCTGCCCTTCAGCGGCACCCCGAACAGGAACACCGCCATCGCGGTCAGGATCAGCCAGTTGGCAAAACCGATGGCGACGTAGGGCAGTTGCTTGCCCAGAAGGAATTGCAGCCGCGAGGTCGGCGTGACATAGAAATTGGTGATGGTGCCTATCTCGCGCTCGCGGCTGACGCTGACGGCCATCAGGATCGCCGGGAACAGCATCAGGAGGATCGCGGGCACCGAGGGCGCCATCGAAACGAGGCTCTTGTAGGTCGGGTTGTAGCGGTAGCGGGGTTCGATATTGACCAGCGGTTCCGCCATTTCGCCCATGCCCTCGGCCCGCGCACGTTCGGTCAGGAACGCGCCGTGCGCACCCTGCACATAGCCCTCGATGATCGAGGCGCGAAAGGTGTTGGCGCCGTCGATCCAGGCGGCGACGCTGGTCGGCTCTCCGGTCGTGACAGCGCGGCCGAAGCCGGCCGGGATCTCGATCGCGAGCATGATCTCGCCCGCGACCATCCGCTGCTCCAGCTCGTCAAGGCTCGACACCTCCGGGACTTCAACGAAATAGGTCGACCCTTCGAAATTGGCGAGGTAGGCGCGGCTTTCCGGGCTGCGGTCCTGATCGAAGGCCGCGAACTTGAGGCCGGTCGTGTCGGTCGAGATGCCGTAGGCAAACAGCAGCATCAGCACCATCGAGCCGAGGAAGGCGAAGGCCAGCCGGATCGGGTCGCGCGTCACCTCCAGCATCTCGCGCCGGCTGACCGCGAGAAGCCGGCCGAGTGCGGGATTACGCCGCCGCGACGGGCGGTCCTCGGTGGCGATGTCGTGGATTGCCGCTTTCGCCGCGCGATCGGGCACGCCGTCGGCGCCGATGGCGTCGCCGATATAGCGGATGAAGGTTTCCTCCAGCGAGGTGGCACCATTCTCACGCGCGAGGTTCTGCGGCGTGTCGTAGACCAGCACCTCGCCCGCATGCATGAGGGAGATGCGGTCACAGCGCATCGCCTCGTTCATGAAATGGGTCGAGATGAAGATCGTGACACCATCGCGACGCGACAGTCGCACCAGAAGATCCCAGAATTCGTCCCGCGCGACCGGATCGACGCCCGAGGTCGGCTCATCGAGGATCAGCATCTCGGGCGAGTGGATCACCGCGCAGGCCAGCGACAGGCGCTGCTTGAGGCCCAAGGGCAGGCTGCGGGCGAGCGCGTCGCCATGCTCCGACAGGTCGAAATCGTCGGAACAGTTCGCGCATCCGCGCCCGCGCCTCGTCGGGCGGCAGGTGGTAGAGCCGGGCGTGCAGGCGGAGGTTCTGCGGCCACGGTCAGTTCACCGTAGAGCGAGAAGCTCTGCGACATGAAGCCGACGTTGTTGCGCGTCGCCACGTCGTTGGCATCGACCGGTTCGCCGAAGAGCAGCGCCTCGCCTTCCGAGGGCGGCAGAAGCCCGGTCAGCATCTTCATCGTCGTGGTCTTGCCGCAGCCGTTGGAGCCGAGAAATCCGAAGATCTCGCCGCGCTCGATCTCGAAGCTGACATCGTCGACGGCGGTGAAGTCGCCGAAGCGCCGGGTCAGCCCCTTCGGCGACGATGGCAGGGCCGCCTGCCCGCGTCTCGCGCGGCGGGATCACCAGCGGCCCGTCCTCGCGCTGCTTGTCGGCGGGCAGGAGCGAGACGAAGGCCGCCTCCAGATCGTCCTTGCCGGTCTGGCCTCGCAGCTCCTCCGGGCTGCCGGTCGCCAGCACCCGTCCCGCATCCATCGCGGCCAGCCAGTCGAAGCGCTCCGCCTCCTCCATGTAGGCGGTGGAGACCAGCACGCTCATCCCCGGACGGTCGGCGCGGATATCGTCGATCAGGTCCCAGAACTGGCCGCCGCGACAGGGGATCGACGCCGGTCGTCGGCTCGTCGAGGATCAGGAAATCGGGATCGTGGATCAGCGCGCAGCAAAGGCCGAGCTTCTGCTTCATGCCGCCCGAAAGCTTGCCCGCCGGCCGGTCGAGGAACGGGTCGAGCCCGGTCGCCTTCGAAAGCCGGTCGATCCGCCGCCGCCGTTCCGCCGCGTCATGGCCGAAGAGACGGCCGAAGAAGTCGAGGTTCTCGCGGACGCTGAGCTCCATGTAGAGGTTCTTGCCCAGTCCCTGCGGCATGTAGGCGATGCGGTGGAACGCGGCCTCGCGGTGGTCGCGGTTCGCCATCGATCCGCCGAGCACCGTCACCTCGCCCGCCTGTATCTTCCGCGCCCCGGCCAGGAGGCCGAGAAGCGTGGACTTGCCCACTCCGTCCGGCCCGATCAGCCCCAGCATCAGCCCTGCTGGCAGGTCGAGCGTCACATCGTCCAGCGCCGTGACCTTGCCATAGCGGTGCGTCACCGCGCCGACGCTGGCGATGGGGGCGGGTTCGGCCACCGCTCAGTTGCCCGGCAGCGCGTCGGCGGGCAGCGGTTCGCCCACGAATTCCGCGGGCCAGGGCACATCCTCGGCCCCGGCGAGCCGGATATAGGCGACCCCGCGCAACCCGGTCTTGACCTGTTCGATATAGGCCTTCACCAGTTCCTCGGGCAGCCGCACCTTGACGCGGAACATCAGCTTCTCCCGCTCCTCCAGCGTTTCCACCGTCTTCGGCGTGAACTGCGCCTCGGGCGAGACAAAGCTGACATAGGCCGGGATCGCATAGGGAATGCTGTCGAGCCGGATGCGCGCCTCGGCGCCAAGCCCGGTGCGCATGGTCTGATCGGCGGGCAGGAATATCTCCATATAGACCTGGCTGAGATCGAGAAGCGTCATCACCTTGCCGCCGCCGCCCAGCACCTCGCCCGGTTGCGCCAGCCGGTAAAGGATCCGCCCGAAAACCGGCGCGGTCAGCGTCGCATCGGCGATCTGCGTTTCATAAAGCGCGACCAGCGCCTGCGCCGACTCGACACCGCGCTCGGCCGAGCTGAGCTGCGCCATCGCGGCGTTCAGCGAAGCCTCGGCGGAGACGAGTTGCGATTTCTTCTGGTCGGCCACCGCCTGCGAATTGACCCCGCGTTCGGTCAGTTGTTCGGCGCGGGCGAACTCGTCCTGCGCAAGGGTCAACTGGGCGCGGCGCTGTTCAATGAGCGCCTTCACCTCCTCGACCTGGCTTTCGGCGCGGCGGGTGTCGGCGTCGGCGCGGGCCATCTGCGCCTCAAGCTCGCGCGTGTCCATGACCGCGAGGATATCGCCCTTCTGCACCAGTTCGCCTTCGCTGACGCGGATTTCGGCGATCCTGCCGGGCGTTCTGGTGGCGATGTCGATCTGGTCAGCCTCGATCCGGCCATTGCCGGTTGCGAAGCCCTCGGGCAACTGGCCGGTATTCTGGTCCCAGACATACCAGGCGATCGCGGCAATGGCGGCAAGGATCGCGGCAATCGCGACGAGGGGGCGAAGGTATTTCATTCGATCGGTTCCATCCGTGGCGGGCATCAAGGGACTTGCGCGCGCAGTTCTTTCCATTGACGCCAAGCCGCGCCATGATCCGTGTCAATTCAGCGGCGTTCAGTCCTGAAGCACGTAGTCGCCCGGCGCGTCGCACAGCGGCGTCAGCCCGGCCTTGGCGCGCACCCATCGCCGGCGGTTTGACCGGCGCGCCCGAACGCTCGGCCAGCCAGTGCGCCCCAGGCCGTCCACCACGACCCGTCATGCGGTTCGGCCGCTTCGGCCCAGGCATCGGCGTCCACGTATAGCTTCGCCATGCCGGGTGGTGCGGATGCGGAAATGCCGGCGCGGGTGCCCGGGTTCGGACACGATGCCGCCGTTGTGGCCGCCGCTGGCCAGCACGAAGGTCACGTCGGTATCGGTCAGCCGCTCGATCTTGTAGGCGGATTTCCACGGCGCGACGTGGTCGCGCTCGGTGCCCGACGGCGAAGATCGGCCCCTTGATGTCGGTCAGCGACACGGCCTTGCCATCGCACGTCGAACCGGCCTTCGGCGAGATCGTTGTTCAGATACAGCCTGCCGCAGATATTCCGAATGCATCCGGTAGGGCATCCGCGTCGCGTCGGCGTTCCAGGCCATCAGGTCGTTCGGCTCGCCGCGCTGGCCCAGCATGTATTCGCGCACCATCCGGCTCCAGATCAGGTCGTTGGATTTCAGGATCTGGAAGGTGCCGGCCATCTGTTCGGCCTTCAGCACCCCCTGCCGCCACATCATGTCTTCCAGCAGCGCCAGCTGGCTGTCGTTGATGAACAGCGTCAGTTCGCCGGCTTCGGTGAAATCGGCCTGCGCCGCCAGCAGGCTGACCGAGGCCAGCCGGTCGTCGCCGTCGCGCCCCATCGCCGCCGCCGCGATGCTCAGGAGCGTGCCGCCCAGGCAATAGCCGGTCGCGTGCACCTTGGCGCCGGGGACGATCCGCCCGACCGCATCCAGCGCGGCCATCACGCCCTGTTCGAGATAGTCGTCCATTCCCAGATCGCGGTCCTCGGGACCGGGATTGCGCCACGAGATGCAGAACACGGTGAAGCCCTGCCCGACCAGCCAGCCGATCATCGAATTTTGCGGCGACAGGTCGAGGATGTAGTATTTCATGATCCAGGCCGGCACGATCAGGATCGGCTCGGGCCGCACCGTTTCGGTCGTCGGCGCATACTGGATCAGTTCGATCAGATGGTTGCGGAACACGACCTTGCCGGGCGTCGTGGCAAGCGTCTTGCCGACGACGAACTCCTCCATCCCGGCGGGGCGCTGGCCGGTGGCCGCCAGCATCGCGTCCTCGCGCAGATGCCGCAGACCCCGGACCAGGTTCTGGCCGCCTTCGCGGACCGTCTCGCGCTGCACTTCGGGGTTGGTCAGGATGCTGTTGGCGGGCGCCGCCATGTCGAGCATCTGGCGCGCGTGAAGGCCGCCACCCGCTCATGCGCCGCCGATACGCCCGGCAGCCCGGTCGTCGCCTCGGCCCACCAGTCCTCCTGCGCCTTGTGGGTCGCCGCGAAGAGGTTGAACGGCCATGTCCGCCACGCCGGATCGCGATAGCGGATGTCATCGACGGCAAGGTCGCCCTTCATCGCGTCGTTGGCGAGTTGCATCGCCTTCATGCCGGCGCTGGCCGCAAGTTCCATCTGCCGCCCTGGCGAGGCCGCCAGATGCGCGGCCCAGTCCCACCAGACCTGCCCAAGGGCGATGGGCGACAGCCCGCCGGTGCGTCGGGCGACATTGGAATGGACCATCCGGTCGACGGTTCTGGTCAGGGAGTGCAGATCGAACGCCGACGGTTTCGTCTGGCCAAGCGGCGCGATTTTCGGTTTCGTTTTACCCATCGGGATACCTCTGCGATTCTGAGCCGCTTCGATCCGGAGCGGGACTTGTGCGACCTTCGGCCATAACTGGATGCGTTAGTTTATCTTCCCGCCGGCCGTTGCGGGACTTCGCCCGGCACTTCCGAAAAACCGATGCTATCCACGGTCATCTGCGGGCTCTCATCCTCTTCCCGGCTTCGAACAGGGTCGTGTCGATGACGTCATAGAAATCTGCATAGGTCTTCAGCCGCGCGCGCGGACCGGCCGCGCTTTTCGGAAGTTCGTCAAGCGTGGCGGCGATTTCCTTGCAGGCGCGGCGGGCGCGCATGGCCGAGGTTTCGAGCAGGGCGACGAATGCGTCGGGCGCCATCTGGAAATAGTCCTGCCGGTCGCCGGGCTTGGCGACGCGCTTGATCACCTGAAGCTGTTCCAGCTGCCGGACGCTGGCGCTGATGCTGCCGCGGCTGACGCCAAGATTGTCGGCCAGTTCGCTGAAGGACACCCTTTCGCCATCATAGACCAGCGTCGCAAAGACCCGTCCCGCGATCCGGGGAAGCCCTTCGCCCTGGGCGATCACACCGATCTTCTCGATGAACTCTTCCCTGATTTTGGCGGTCTCATCTGCGTTGGACACTCTGTCAGCTCCATAACGTGACGTCGCCCGAACCCTATACAACGCGCAGCGAAGAGTCTACTGTGTTCAGTTGTAAGTGAACCAACGGATAGCCCAGTTGCCCGAAAACGCCTTCACGATCCGCGGCCTGACCAAGGTCTATGGCGAAGGCCGCTCGGCCGTCCACGCGCTGCGCGGGGTCGATCTGGAGATTCCGCAGGGCGAGATCGTGGTGCTGCTCGGCCCGTCGGGCAGCGGCAAGTCGACGCTTCTCAACATCATCGGCGGGCTCGACCGGGGCACCGAGGGGACAGTTCATTTCCGCGACCAGAACCTGACCGAGATGAACGATGCCGAACTGACCCGCTACCGCCGCGACCATATCGGCTTCGTCTTCCAGTTCTACAACCTGATGCCGAGCCTGACCGCGCATGAGAATGTGGAGCTTGTGACCGAGATCGCGCGCGAGCCCGATGGACCCTGACGAGGCATTGGCGCTGGTCGGCCTCAAGGAGCGGGTGGATCACTTCCCCGCGCAGATGTCGGGCGGCGAGCAGCAGCGCGTCGCCATCGCCCGCGCCGTGGCCAAGCAGCCCGACGTGCTGTTCTGCGATGAGCCGACCGGCGCGCTGGACAGCACCACCGGCCGCGCGGTCCTGAGCGTGCTGAAGGACGTGAACGAGAAGCTCGGCGCGACGGTGGTGATCGTCACCCATGCCGCCAGTCAGGCGGCGATGGCCGACCGGGTGATCCATTTCGCCGACGGCGACGTGCGCGAGATCGTGGTGAACAAGACGAAGAAGCCGGTAGAGGAGATCGAGTGGTGAGCCCGCTCGACCACAAACTCCTGCGCGACCTCTGGCGCATGAAGGGCCAGGCGATCGCCATCGGCATGGTGGTCGCCGTGGGCGTGATGATGCTGGTGATGATGTCGGGCCTCGTGACCTCGCTCAACGAGACGCGGAGCGCCTATTACGACCGCTACCGTCTGGCCGACATCTTCGCGCCCGTCACCCGCGCGCCCGAACGGCTGTTGCCGCGGCTCGCCGCCATCGACGGCGTCGGCGCGGTCGAGGGCCGGGTGCAGGGCGGCGCGCTGATCGACCTGCCCGACACCGATCTGCCGGTCCAGGCGCAGGCGGTGTCCCTGCCCGACCTGCGCGACCCGCGCCTGAATGCCGTCTATCTGACCGCACGGGCGCATGATCGACAGCAACCGGACCGACGAGATCCTGCTGCTCGAAAGCTTCGCCGCGGCCCATGACCTGCATCCCGGCGACCGGATCAACGCCACCATGAACGGCGCGCGGCGCAGCTTTCGCATCGTCGGCCTCGCGCAGATCGCCCGAGTTTCTCTACACCACCGCCCCCGGCGAACTCATCCCCGACGATGCCCGCTTCGGCGTGATCTGGATGAGCAACTCGGCCCTCGCGGCGGCCTACGACATGCAGGGTGCGTTCAACGAGGTGCTTCTGTCGCTGTCGCGTGGCGCGAACGAGGCGGCGGTTCTGGCTGCGGTCGACCGCATCCTCGACCCCTATGGCGGGCTTGGCGCCTACCCGCTGGCCGACCAGACCTCGAACCGCTTCGTCACCGAAGAAATCAGCGGACTTGAGGCGGCGGCGGTCGGCGTTCCGCCGATCTTCCTCGCCGTCGCGGCCTTCCTTCTCTACATCGTGATCAGCCGCATGGTGCAGTCCGAACGCGAGGAGATCGGGCTGATGAAGGCCTTCGGCTACACCAACACCGAGGTTGGCGCGCATTACTTCAAGATGGTGCTGGCGATCGCCGTCGGCGGCGCGCTGGCGGGGTGCCTCTTCGGCATCATCGCAGGCAGGGCGATGATCCAGCTCTACACCGCCTATTTCAAGTTCCCGTTCCTGGTCTTCCAGCTCGAACCGTCTTCGTTCGTCACCGGCGTCTCCGTCAGCGTCCTCTCGGCCTCTGCCGGCGGCCTTTTGGTGTTGCGGCAGGTCTTCGCCTTGACCCCGGCAAGCGCCATGCGCGCCCCTGCCCCGCCGGATTTCAGCCGCACCGGCCGGATCGGACGGTCGCTGAACCGTCTTCTGGACCAGCCAAGCCGGATGGTCCTGCGCCGCCTGACCCGCCAGCCGGGCCGCATGGCGGGCGCCGTCATCGGGATCGCCTGCGGCATGGGCCTGAGCGTCGCGATGATGACGATCTATGCCGGCTTCGACCGCACCATCGACCTGACCTTTTCCGTCGTCGACCGCAGCGACGTGACCGTCACCTTCACCACAGCGGATTCCGACAAGACGATCTACGAACTGCGCCGCCTGCCCGGCGTCATCTAGGTGGAGCCGATCCGCACCGTGCCGACCGTGCTGAGCAACGGCCTTTACAGCTATCGCGGCGCCATCAACGGGCTGAGCGGACAGGCCCGCCTCAACCGCGCCATCGACAGCGGCCTCGGCACGATCGAAATGCCCAAGGACGGGATCGTCCTCGCTACGGTACTGGCCGACATCCTCCACGTCGCGCCCGGCGACATCCTGACGGTCGAGGTGCGCGAAGGGCGGCAGCCGGTGCTGCAAATGCCGGTGAACGGGATCGCCGAAACCCTGCTCGGCTCGCCCGCCTATATGGACCTTGCGGCGCTGAACCGCGCCTTGCGCGAACCGAACCGTGTGTCGGGCGCCTATCTTTCCATCGACGGGGCGAAGGCCGATGCCATCTACCGCGCGCTTCAGGACATGCCGTCGGTCGCCGGGGTCAGCCTCAAATCCGACGCCCGCGCCGCGTTTCAGAAGATGATGGACCAGGGCGCGGGTGCGATCCGCTATGTCATGGGCGTCGTCGCCTTCGTCATCACCTTCGGCATCGTCTACAACGCCGCCCGCATCGCCTATGCCGAACGCGCCCGCGACCTCGCAAGCCTGCGCGTCATCGGCTTCACGACGCGGCGAGGCCGCGTTCGTGCTTCTTGGCGAACTGGCGGTCGTCACCCTGATCGCGGTGCCACTCGGCGCGGTGCTCGGCTACTACCTGTCGTTCGGTATCGCCGCCGGCTTTTCCACCGATCTCTACCAGATACCCGCCATCTTCGACCCCGAAAGCTACGGCTTCGCCGCGCTTTTCGTTCTGGGCGCGTCGCTCGTTTCCGGCTGGCTGGTGAAACGCGACATCGACCGGGCCGACCTCGTGTCCGCCCTGAAAACAAGGGAATAGCCTGTCATGGCGATAAGGAAGAAACGATCCCGCCTCTATCTCACCATCGCCGCGGTCGTCCTTGTCGGCGCCGGGCTGGCCGCCGCCTTCTGGCCGCGCGCCACGATGGTCGACATGGGCAAGGTGACGCGCGGGCCGATGATCGTGACCATCGACGAGGAAGGCCGCACCCGCGTCCGCGACGCCTATGTCGTCTCGACACCGATCGCCGGGCGCCTGCAGCGGGTCGAGGTGGAGCCGGGCGACCCGGTGGAGCGCGGCAAGACCGTCGTCGCCCACATGCTGCCGACCAACCCCGCCGCGCTCGACGTGCGCACCCGCGAACAGGCGCTTGCCGCCGTGACCGCGGCCGAGGCCGCCCTGCGCGTCGCCCGCGCCGACCTGAACGCCGCTATCGCCAACCGCGACGGCGCGGATGCTGAACTTGCCCGCGCGCGCCAACTTGCCGAACGGGGCGTTACCAGCGGCGCGGCGCTGGACCGCGCCCAGCAGACCGCGCGCGTGGCCGCGGCCAATGTCGACACCGCCGAAGCCGCGATCGCCATGCGGCAGGCTGAGGTCGCGAATGCGCGCGCCCAACTCATCGGGTTCGATGACAAGGGGCTTGCCGCCGCCATCAATTCCGCCGGGGGACACCAGTTTCCACTCTACGCGCCCGCGACGGGGCGCATACTTCAGATCATGCAGCAGAGCGAGACGACCCTGCCCGCCGGCGCCCCGATCATGGAAATCGGCAATGTCGGCAACGATCTTGAAGTCGTGGTGGGGCTGTTGTCCACGGATGCCGTCCAGGTCTCTCCCGGCGACCGCGTCATCATCGACGACTGGGGCGGCCCCGATACGCTTGCGGGAAAGGTCGAGCGCATCGATCCCTTCGGGATCACGAAAATCTCGGCACTCGGCGTCGAGGAGCAACGGGTGAACACGGTCATCCGCTTCACCGGTCCACCCGAGACGCACAAGGGTCTCGGACACGGCTTCCGGGTCGAAACGCGGATCGTCGTCTGGGAAGATCCCGACACGCTGATCGTGCCATCCAGCGCGCTGTTCCGCAGCGCCGGCGATTGGGCGGTCTTCCGCGTCGAAGGTGGGACCGCGCGCCTGCAAACGATCAAACTAGGCCGCAACAACGGAACCGAAGCGCAGGTCCTCGACGGGCTCGCGGAAGGCGACCAGGTGATCCTGTTCCCGTCGTCGGGGCTCACCGACGGCATGAGCGTCGCGCAGCGCCAGATCCAGTAGGCGGGCATGCGGCACGCCCGGCAGCGGCGAAATGCGGGTTGCGCGGCTGCTTGACCGGCTCGGCCGGACGATACCGCGGCGTGGGTCCTTCGCGGGCCTCAGTGGAGCGTGAATTCGCCCACCACATTCCGCCAGTCGCCGGGGCCGATGAGCTTGCGGTGGCAGAAGCGCACCGAATGCAATGGGCCTTCGATTTTTTCCTGCCAGAATTCGATGAACCGGAACAGCTCCGGGTAATCCGGGGCGATGTCGTATTCCTGCCAGATGAAGCTGTTGAGCACATGCCGGTAGTCCGGCATCCGGTAGTAAAGCTCGGCTGTGGTGAGGCCGTAGCCCTTCAACATCAGCTCCGTTTCAGAGACGTTTTCGCCCGCACGCATGCAAACCTCCGTCAACACCTGACTTGAAGCCTACGCGAGTCGCAGTGAATAACAATGAAAACAAGGTGTTGAGATTGTGGCGGCGCGCCGCGCAAGAAAGCCGTCGCCTGCCATTGCACCCCACGGATGGCATAGGGTATAGTCCCGCGCAACAATATCTGGGCCATTGAACGGCCCCCATAACCAAGGGCGAACATCCGTGACAGACACCCCGGAAACCCCTGAAAACGCTGATGAAAAACCGCAGCGCCCGATCTACGCCGGACCTTCGGTCGATATCGCGGCGGAGATGAAGACCGCCTATCTCGACTATGCGATGAGCGTCATCGTCAGCCGTGCGATCCCCGATCTGCGCGACGGGCTGAAGCCTGTGCACCGGCGTATTCTTTATGCGATGCACGAGACCGGGAATACGCATGACAAGTCCTATCGCAAATCGGCCCGCCCGGTCGGCGATGTCATGGGTAAATATCACCCGCATGGCGATGCCGCGATCTATGACGCGCTCGTCAGGATGGCGCAGGATTTCTCGATGTCGCTGCCGCTTCTGGACGGTCAGGGCAACTTCGGCTCCATGGACGGCGATAACGCGGCGGCCATGCGCTACACCGAAGTGCGGATGGACAAGCCTGCGGCGTCGCTTCTTGCCGATATCGAGAAGGATACGGTCGACTTTCAGGACAATTACGACGGCAAGGACAAGGAACCCACGGTCCTTCCCGCACGCTACCCGAACATGCTCGTCAACGGCGCGGGCGGCATCGCCGTCGGCATGGCAACGAACATCCCGCCGCACAACCTCGGCGAGGTCATCGACGGCACGCTGGCGCTGATCGAGAACCCGGACCTCTCGGTGGAAGAGCTGATGGAGTTCATCCCGGCCCCCGATTTCCCGACCGGCGGCATCATCCTCGGCCGTTCGGGCGCGCGCAAAGCCTATCTCGAAGGCCGCGGCTCCGTCATCATGCGCGCCAAGAACCCGGATCGAGGAGATCCGCAAGGACCGCTACGCCATCGTGCTGGACGAGATCCCCTATCAGGTCAACAAGGCCACGATGATCGAAAAGATCGCCGAGATGGTCCGCGACAAGAAGATCGAGGGCATCGCCCATATCCAGGATGAAAGCGACCGTGTCGGCGTCCGCGTCGTGGTCGAGCTCAAGCGCAATTCCACGCCCGAGGTGGTCTTGAACCAGCTCTTCCGCTTTTCGCCGATGCAGACCTCGTTCGGCTGCAACATGCTGGCCTTGAACGGCGGCAAGCCGGAAACCCTGACCCTGCGCGATTTTCTCACGCATTTCATCACCTTCCGCGAGGAGGTGGTGGCGCGGCGCACCGCGTTCGAACTGCGCAAGGCGCGCGAACGCAGCCATATCCTCTGCGGTCTCGCTGTCGCGGTCTCCAACGTCGATGAGGTCGTCGCCACCATCCGCTCCTCCGCCGATCCGGCCGAGGCACGCGAAAAGCTGATGGCGCGGCGCTGGCCGGCCCGCGACATCCTTGAGTATATCCGTCTGATCGACGACCCCACCCATCCCGCGAACGAGGACGGGACCTATAACCTGTCCGAGACCCAGGCCCGCGCCATCCTCGATCTGCGCCTGCAACGCCTGACCGCACTCGGCGTCAAGGAAGTCACCGACGAACTTCAGGACCTCGCCGCGAAGATCAAGGATTACCTTGAAATCCTCGGTTCGCGCGAACGGATCATGGCGATCATCTCTGACGAGCTGCGCGAGGTGAAGGAAGCCTTCGCCGTCCCGCGCCGGACCGAGATCGTCGACTGGGCCGGCGACATGGACGACGAGGACCTGATCGAGCGTGAGGACATGGTCGTCACGATCACCTCCGGCGGCTATATCAAGCGCACCCCCTTGGTGGACTTCCGCAGCCAGCGGCGCGGCGGCAAGGGTCTGTCGTCAATGGCAACGAAAGAGGATGACGTCGTCACCACGCTGTTCGTCGCCAATACCCATACCCAGCTTCTGTTCTTCACCACCGACGGCATGGTCTACAAACTGAAGACCTGGCGCCTGCCTTTGGGCGGGCGGACGGCGAAGGGCAAGGCGATCGTCAATATCCTGCCGATCCCCACAGGCACCTCGATCGCCGCGATCATGCCGGTCGACGTGCCCGAGGAGGAATGGGAGAATCTTCAGATCTTCTTTGCGACCTCGGCCGGTGACGTGCGCCAGAACGCGCTCTCCGATTTCACCAATGTGAAGTCGAACGGCAAGATCGCGATGAAGCTGCCCGAGGACGTTCTGCTGGTGAATGCCCGCATCTGCGATGAGGATGACGATATCATGCTGGTGACGGCCCTCGGCCGCGCGATCCGCTTCCCGACGACCGAGGTCCGTATCTTCAAGGGCCGCGATTCCACCGGGGTGCGCGGCATCCGCCTGGCCAGGGGCGATACCGTTGTCTCGATGTCCGTCATCCGGCACTTCGAGGCGAGCGCCGATGAACGGGCGGCGTATCTCAAGATGCGCCGGGCGGTCGAAGGTGCCCTGGACGACGGCGCCGAGGCCGATGAGGATGAGGAAGCCACCGGCGACGTGGCCCTGCCGCAGGAGCGCTATGCCGAAATGTCGGCATCCGAGGATCTGATCCTGACGATCACCGCCAAGGGCGCCGGCAAGATCTCCTCCTCGCACGACTATCCGGTGCGCGGGCGCGGCGGTCAGGGCGTGATGGCGATGGACAAGGCGATGCGCGGCGGCAAGCTCGTGGCATCCTTCCCGGTCGAGCGTGACGACCAGATCATGCTCGCCACCTCGACCGGCCAGTCGATCCGCTGCCCGGTCGAGGGGATCAGCTTCCGGTCCCGTTCGGCGGGTGGCGTGAAGGTGTTTGACACGGCGAAAGGTGAAGAGGTCGTCTCGGTCGCGCGCATCGCCGATCAGGGTGAGGACGAGGACACGACCGGGGCCGAATGATCGGCTCCGGGCCTGAACTTGGGTGTTCGGGCACGAAAGCGAATCAACCTATGATTGTATAGTCGCTCGAAGCGAGAAGATTACGCTACGTAAATGCGCTGAAATGTCGGCCGGATTCCCCTTATTTTAAGCATTCCGCTCAGCGGAAAACCGTTGTTTTTCGGGCTCATCCGTATCTCGTCCAAAATTTCCCGCATAAGGTGAGAATGTTGCCCCATTTTCGCCACGCTTTAACGGTCCCTAAAGGTATGAACTGAATTCTGATCTGGGACGACGGACACAACGGTAAACCACCACGCGACCGGAACCGTCCTGACCAGAACCGCTTAAGGGGAGACGTAAATGGCTCAATCTGATTTCACCGCTTCGCACGGCGCTGGCGCAACGCAGGCTCCGTGGCTGGTATCCGGCATGATGGCGCTTGGCGACAAGCTGCACTCCGCGTTCATCAGCCTTCGCTACGCACCGCAGGAAGAGCGTTCGCTCGAATCCGCGCCGAAGCACATCGACCCGGACTATCTGCGCGACATCGACATGGGCGTCGATTTCTGAGCATCGAAGTCAGGCCGGCCGGACCCGGGTTCTGCGCGGGGATGCACAAAACCTGTTTGGTCCACGGCCTACTTTCACTTCTGATCGGGTTGTAAATCCCTGTCTGCGCCACCGATGGCGCTGACACGGAGACCAAGATGACCCCGATCGCCTCCAGCGCCACTCTCGCGGCGCGTATCCTCCTCAGCCTTCTTTTCATCATCGCCGGATACGGCAAGTTGCAGGATGTCGCCGGGTTCACCGGCTACATGACCTCCGGTGGCGTGCTGGCCATTCTTGCCTGGCCGACCATCGCGCTGGAATTGCTCGGCGGCATCGCGGTCCTCCTCGGCCTTTTCACGCGACCGGTTGCATTGGCCCTGGGCGGCTTTTCAGCGCTCGCGGCGCTTCTCTTCCACTTGGTTCCCACCGACGCCATGCAGATGGTCAGTTTCTGGAAGAACCTCGGCCTGACGGGCGGCTTCCTTCTGCTCGCCGCCCACGGCGCCGGCACCTATTCGCTCGATGCGAATCTCGGTCGCAGATCGGCCACGCTCCACTGATCAACTTGGCCGCGACCCTGACGTTGGGGGCAGCATGGAGTTTTCCCAACGTCTGTTTCCTGAATCAAAGAAATCACACAGAATTGCCACGGATCGGTGCGGGTACGACGCCGCAATTCCATATTGCCGCCACAGTCTCCACAAATTGAGGTCGATTTTTGGTTAATAAATACAACCATAAGGGCGTGTGTTGTTTTCCCAGTTGCTCGGTTTCCCGACTCTCAGCAATGCAAGGGCGAAATCACCATGCCGCATCGAAACGCGCAAACTCAGAACCTCAGCCAGAACGGCCAGAACCTCGTTCGCATCGTGATCGCCTCCTATTTCCTCGCGATCTCGCTCGGGCTCATTCCGGGCACAGCGGCTCTGCCTCTGACCGGACCTTTCCTGCCCGAACCCTATGCTGATGCCGCGAGCAAGGCGATCATCTTCGCGACGGCCTATCTCGTCCTTGTTGGCGTCTGGCTTCGCTTCTCGGCGCTCCTCCTTGCGACGGTCCTCTTCTGGTCGAGCTACATCGAGAATATCGGCGCAGGCGATCTCGAGGGCTTCTGGCGCGACCTCGCGCTCATCGGCGCCCTGATCCTGACCTATACGCAGACCTTGCCGCGTGCTGAGCGCCGCCGCGCAGCCGTGCGCTGGACGCGGCGCGTGCGACACATCACGCCGGCTCGGATCGTCACCCCGCGCCGTCCGATGTCGAGCGCCGCCGCGGTACGGCATGACGCGATGTTGGAGGCCATGCCGCGCCTGCGCATCGTCTCCCGCAACACCGAGCCGATCTCGGGCGACAATATCTTCCGCGACGATCCCGAGATCGCACTGGCCTCCTGATCCGCCGCAAGGGGGCATGACCTTCCCCCTTCCCATTGCCGTCCGATCTGCCTAAACCGGCGCGCATGAACACGCGACTTCACATCGTCGGCGGCGGCATGGCCGGGTCCGAGGCGGCCTGGCAGGCGGCCCGGTTGGGCGTGCCCGTCACGATCCATGAGATGCGACCCAAGACCGGCACCTTCGCCCACCGGACCGGACATCTGGCCGAGATGGTCTGTTCCAACTCCTTCCGCTCCGACGATGACGAGCAGAATGCCGTCGGCCTTCTCCATTGGGAAATGCGCGCCGCCGATGGCCTCGTCATGGCAATGGCCGACCGCCACCGCCTGCCGGCAGGCGGGGCCCTCGCCGTCGACCGCGATCCCTTCGCCGAGGCGGTGACCGCGCGTCTGCGCGCCCACCCGCTGATCGCGGTCGAAGACGGCGAGATCACCGCCCTGCCCGATCACGGCCACTGGATCATCGCCACCGGCCCCCTGACCTCCGGCACCCTGGCCGAGGCGATCCGGGCCGAGACCGGCGCCGACCAGCTCGCCTTCTTCGACGCCATCGCCCCCATCGTCTATGCCGAGAGCGTGGACATGTCGGTCGCCTGGATGCAGTCGCGCTACGACAAGGGTGAGACCGAGGAGGAGCGCACCGCCTATCTCAACTGCCCGATGGATCGCCCGCAGTACGAGGCGTTCATCGCCGCCCTTATCGCCGCCGACAAGACCGAATTCCACGACGGCGAGACGGCGAAGTATTTCGACGGCTGCCTGCCGATCGAGGTGATGGCCGAACGTGGCCATGAGACGCTGCGCTTCGGGCCGATGAAGCCCGTGGGCCTGACGAACGCGCACCGTCCTGAGGTCAAGCCCTATGCCGTCGTGCAGCTTCGCCGCGACAACAAGCTCGGCACGCTCTTCAACATCGTCGGCTTCCAGACCAAGATGAAATACGGCGCGCAGACCGATGTGTTCCGGATGATCCCCGGCCTTGGAGAACGCGAGCTTCGCGCGGCTCGGCGGCATCCACCGCAATACCTTCATTAGTTCGCCGACGCTTCTGGATGACCGGATGCGGCTTCGTTCCAAGTCCAATATCCGCTTCGCGGGCCAGATCACCGGCGTCGAGGGTTATGTCGAAAGCGCCGCGATGGGGATGCTCGCGGGCCGCATGGCCGCCGCCGAGATTCTCGGCCGTGATCTGCCCCCGCCGCCGCCCGAAACCGCGACAGGTGCGCTCGTCACCCACATCACCGGCGGCGCGGAGGCAAAGACCTTCCAGCCGATGAACGTCAATTTCGGCCTCTTCCCGCCCATCGACGCAAAAGGCGGGCGCAAGGGCCGCAAGGACCGCTACAAGGCCTATACCGACCGCGCCAAGGCGCTCTTCACCGGCTGGCTCGCCGGTCAGGACTGATGCGCACCCGCTTCGCGCCCTCGCCCACCGGCCCCCTGCACCTCGGCCACGCCTATTCCGCGATCCTCGCCCATGACATGGCCGGCGCCGCTGGGGGAGAGTTCCTCCTCCGTATCGAGGATATCGACCAGAGCCGCGCCCGGCTGGAATGGGAAGCGTTGATTTACGACGACCTCGCCTGGCTCGGCCTTGCCTGGGACGGCCCGGTAATGAGGCAATCCGAGCGCATGCCGGCTTACCGCACAGCACTCGAGCAACTTGCGGCACAAGGCCTCACCTATGCCTGCACTTGCAGACGGCGCGACATCGATGCAGCGCTAACCGCCCCGCAGGAAGGCGCGGCCGCGATCGGTCCCGATGGCCCGGTTTATCCCGGAACCTGCCGTCACGCGCGCCATCCGGTCGAAGGCGCCGCGCTCCGGCTCGACTTGGCCAAAGCCTCGGCAATGAGCGGAGCCCAGCAGTTCACCGAAACTGGCCCGGCCCATGCAGGTCTCGTGCTCGCTACACCGGAGAGTGCCACAAACGTTATCGGCGACATCGTCCTCGCCCGCCGCGACATGGGCACCTCCTACCACCTATCGGTGGTGATCGACGACGCCGCGCAGGGCATCACCCATGTCACGCGTGGCGAAGACCTGTTCGAGGCGACGAAGATTTACGTTCTCCTCCAGCGCCTTCTCAGCCTGCCGACGCCGATCTACCACCATCACCGGCTGATCCGAGACGAAGCGGGCCGCCGCCTCGCCAAGCGCGACGATGCCCGCGCGATCCGCAAATACCGCGACGATGGCGCGACCCCGGACGATATCCGCCGCATGGTCGGCCTCGCCTGACCTCTGCGTTTTCATCTTGCCGACAAATACCTCCGCCGGAGGCTCCCGCCCGCGCCGCTACGACTCCGGTCGCAGCAACTCGACTTCCTCGCCACCGCGAATGCCCGTGTAGAAGCATGACCGCCGATTGGTATGGCAGGCCGGCCCCGTCTGATCGACCAGCACCAGCAGGCAATCCCGGTCGCAATCGACGCGCAACTCCACCAGTTTCTGCACGTGGCCCGACGTCTCACCCTTCACCCAGAACGCCCGGCGCGAGCGTGACCAGTAGGTCACGCGCCCGCTCTCCAGCGTCCGCGCCACCGCATCGGCGTTCATCCAGGCCAGCATCAGCACCTCGCCCGAGGCATGATCCTGCGCGATCACCGGGATCAGGCCGCGATCGTCATAGACCAATGTCGAAGGGTCGAAGGGCATGGTGCCACCTTTCCAATCCGCGTTCCGCGTCCTATCTAGGGGCAAAGCCCACGCGGGGAAAGTCATGAGCGACACCGACCTCATCAAGCTCTATTCGCAGCGCATCCTCGCGCTGGCGGCGGATATTCCCCATACGAAGCGGCTGGAGCATCCGACGGCTACCGTCCGCAAGCGCTCGCCGCTTTGCGGCTCGACCGTCACCGTCGATATCGTCGTCAAGGACGGCAGGATCGCCGATTACGGTCAGGACGTGAAAGCCTGCGCGCTCGGCCAGGCCTCCGCCGCCATTGCCGGCAGCCACATGATCGGCCGCACCAGGGGCGAGGTCGAGAAGGCCCGCGACGAGCTTCGTGCCATGCTCAAGGACGGTGCTGCGCCGCCTGAGGCGCCCTTCACCGGCTACGAGGTTCTGGAGCCCGCGCGGGACTACAAGAACCGCCACGCCTCGATCCTCCTTGCGCTCGAAGCCACGGCCGAGGCGATGGCCGCAGCCGAAGCGGCGGCCTGAGCGGCGCTATTTCAGGAACGGCTTCGCCTTCATCGTGGCAGGGATCGGCGCGCCGAGGCGTTTCAGCATCGTCGGCGCAAGCTGCAACTGGTCCAGCACCGTATCCCTCGCCGGACCCTGCCCCTCGCCGAAGTAGTAAAGCGCGAAGTCCTGCTGATCCTCACCCGTCCCGCCGTGATGACCGCGCGCATCCTGGCCGTGGTCGGCGGTCACGATGACCTCGTAGCCCATCTTCCGCCAGCGCGGGATGAACGGCGCCAGCATCTCGTCCATGAGATAGCAGGCGTGGTCCATCTCCTCGCAGTCATGGAAGAAACGGTGCCCCATGCTGTCCAAGGTGCAGGTATGCAGCATCCCGTAATTCAGCCCGAACCGCGCGCAAAGCGATGTGAGCGTCGCGAAGAGGTCCACATCCGAAGGCGTCATCTGGTTCGATTTGCCATAGCCGGTCATGGTGTGGAAGCGACCGTGGTTGATCGTGGCGCTTTCCGGCTCGTCATATTCGATGTCGCGGACCATATCGAAGGGATGCCGGTTGAAGAATTCCGACCAGAACGAATGCGCGACCGCACCCGTCACGCCGCCGCCTTCGCGGACCTGCGCGAAGACGTCCGGCTCTTTCAGACGAAAGACATTGCCGTTACCGGTGCAGCCATGCACTTGCGGCGTGACGCCGGTATGGATCGAGGCATAGCACGAGGCAGAGGTCGAGGGCAGAACGGCGCGCATCCGCCAGACCTGCGCCTCGCCCGAGGCGACCCAACCTTCGAGATTGCCGAAGAGGCGGCGCCAGTTGCGGTAAGGAACGCCGTCGAGAATGATCAGAAGAAGCTTTCTGTCCATGATGTCCTGTAGGAATTGATAAACGGCCTAGTTGCCCGCGCTTTCCATGCGGCGGTGCGCGATGACCTCTTCCAGCCAACCAAGCTTCATCTCCGGCACCGAGGACAACAGAAGATCGGTATAAGCGTCGAAAGGCGGCGCGAGCACGTCGGACTTGGAGCCATAGCGCACGACCTCGCCGCGGTACATCACCGCGATGGAATCCGCGATGGCGCGCACGGTCGCAAGGTCATGCGTGATGAAGAGATAGGCCACATGCTCGATCTTTTGCAGATTGAGCAGCAGCTTCAGGATGCCATCCGCGACCAGCGGGTCGAGCGCCGACGTCACTTCATCACAGATGATCATCTTCGGCTTCGCGGCCAGCGCCCGCGCGATGCAGACGCGTTGCTTCTGCCCGCCCGACAGTTCCGCCGGATAGCGGTCGATGAAGCCCTTGCCCATCTCGATCTCGTCCAGAAGCTCCTGAATGCGCTTGCGCTTCGCGTCACCCTTGAGGCCGAAATAGAACTCCAGCGGCCGCCCGATGATCGTGCCGACCGTCTGGCGCGGGTTCATCGCGGTATCGGCCATCTGGTAGATCATCTGCAACTCGCGCAGATCGTCGCGCTTGCGATCCCTCTGAGCCGGCAACATTTCCCGCCCCGCGAAGATGAAGCGACCATTGGACGGCGGCAAAAGCCCGGTGATCGCGCGGGCGAGCGTCGACTTGCCCGATCCGCTTTCGCCGACAACGGCGAGCGTCTGGCCAGGGTGGACCTCGACCGAGATGTTCTTCAACACGTCGAAATTGGTGCCGCGATAGCGGGCGGTGACATTCTCGACCTTGAGAACCGCGTCCGCCGTGGGCTTCTTCTCCTCATGCTCGATGGAGCGGACGGAGACGAGCGCCTTGGTGTAGTCCTGCCGGGGCGCGTCGATGATCTGGCCGGTATCGCCGTATTCGACGCGCTTGCCGTGGCGCAGCACCATGATCTGGTCGGAGACCTGCGCCACGACGGCGAGGTCGTGCGTGATGTAGAGTGCGGCGACCCCGGTATCGTGAATCGCCTCCTTGATCGCGGCCAGAACGTCGATCTGCGTCGTCACATCGAGCGCGGTCGTCGGTTCGTCAAAGACGACGAGGTCCGGCTTCGGGCAAAGCGCCATCGCCGTCATCGCGCGCTGCAACTGGCCGCCCGAAACCTGGTGCGGATAGCGGTCGCCGAAAGTCTCGGGGTCCGGCAGGCCGAGCTTGCCGAACAGCATGACCGCGCGCTTTTCCGCCTCCGCCCGCGTGGAAAGACCGTGCAGAAGCGTGGCCTCGATCACCTGCTCCATCAGTCGCTTGGCCGGGTTGAACGAAGCCGCTGCGGATTGGGCGACATAGGTGACCTCATGCCCCCGCAGCTTGCGCAGCCCGCCGGGCGAAAGCTTCATGATATCGCGCCCGTTGACGAAGACCTCGCCGCCCGTGATGCGCACCCCGCCCCGCCCATAGGCCATTGCCGAAAGGCCGATGGTGGATTTGCCGGCACCGCTTTCGCCGATCAGGCCAAGCACCTTGCCTTTTTCCAGCGTGAACGAGACGCCGTGTACGATGGTGATGTCCTGCGGCGGCTCGCCCGGCGGATAGGCCGTCGCACCGATTTGCAGGTTCCGGACCTCGAGCAAGGGATCAGCCACCGCGCCCTCCTTTCAGGCTCGACGTGCGGCTCAGCACCCAGTCCGCGACGAGGTTGACGGAAATCGCCAGCGCCGCGATCGCAGCAGCGGGCATCAGGGCGGCGGCCTTGCCGTAGATCAGGCCGTCCTTGTTCTCCTTCACCATGCCGCCCCAATCGGCGAGCGGTGGCTGGACGCCAAGCCCGAGGAACGAGAGCGTGGAGATGAAGAGGACAGCGAAGATGAAGCGCAGACCGAATTCGGCGACCAGCGGCGACAGCGCGTTCGGCAGAATCTCGCGGAAGATCACCCAGCCCTGCCCCTCGCCCCTGAGCCGCGCGGCCTCGACATAGTCCATCACCACGATGTCCATCGCGACCGCACGGGCGAGGCGGAAGACGCGCGTGGAATCGAGCACCCCCATCACAAGGATCAGAACGGTAAGGTTCAGGGGCAGCACCGAGAGCATGACAAGCGCCACGATCAGCGAGGGGATCGCCATCATCAGATCGACGATGCGGCTGAGGATCTGGTCGGTCCAGCCGCCGCCGACCGCCGCCATCAGCCCGAAGAACGAGCCAAGCGAAAAGGCGAGGATCGAGGATGCAAGCGCCACGAAGATGGTGATCTGCCCGCCATAGATCAGGCGCGACAGGATATCGCGGCCGATCGTATCGGTGCCAAGCCAGTAGGTCGCGGAAGGGGATTCCCAGACCCCGCCCACCGTCGCGTCGATCGGATAGGGCGCGATCCACGGCGCGAAGATCGCCGACAGGACAAACATCGCGGTCAGGACCAAACCGATGCCGGCTGAAAGGGTCAGCTTCATTTCGGATGCCTCAAACGCGGGTTGGCGACGATGGAGATCACGTCGGCGAGAATGTTCAGCCCGATATAGACCGCGGCAAAGACAAGCCCGACCGCCTGCACGACCGGAAGATCACGCTTGGTCACATGGTCGACGAGGTACTGGCCAAGGGCATTGTAGCTGAAGACGACCTCGACAACGACGACGCCGACCACGAGATAGGCGAGGTTGAGAACCACGACCGAGATGATCGGCGCAATGGCGTTGGGAAAAGCGTGGCGCCGGATGATCTGCATCGGTGAAACGCCTTTCAGTTCGGCCGTCTCGATATAGGCCGATTGCATGACGTTCAGGATCGCCGCGCGGGTCATGCGCATCATATGCGCCAGCACCACCATGACCAGCACGATGACCGGCAGGGCGACGGCGTGGAGCTTTGCCCAGAAGGTCATGCCCGGAAAGATCATGGCGACCGGCTGAAAGATCGGGATGACCTGCGTCAGGATGAAGATCGTGAAATAGGCCGCGACGAATTCCGGCAGGCTGATCGTGGCCAGCGTCACACCGGAAATCAGCTTGTCGGGCCAGCGCCCGGCATAGCGCGCGGCGATCAGGCCGAGCGTCAGCGCGAGCGGCACGGCGATGACGGCGGCGGAAACCGCAAGGAAGAGCGTGTTGCCAAGCCTCTGGCCGATGGCCTGGGCGATATCGGTGCCGTTCGTCAGGGATTTTCCGAGATCGCCGGTCACAACGCCGCCGAGCCAGTGGAAATAGCGGGTCAGGGCCGGATCGTTCAGGCCCATCTGCTCGCGCAGGTTCGCAAGCGCCTGTGGCGTCGCGGACTGTCCCAGGATCGCCTGCGCCGTATCCCCCGGCAGCGCCTCGACGCCAAGGAAGATGACGGCGGAAACCGCGAGCAGCAAAAGGAGACCCAGCGCGACGCGCTGGATCACCAGTTTCAGGATCGGATGCACCGGCGCCGCCTCAGGCCAGCCAGCACTTCACCAGGGCGCGACCATTCATCATCTCGCCGTTCGGATCCTCGCTCCAGCCCGCGATTTCACCGCGAACGCCGTCGACGAAGTCGTTGAACATCGGGCAGATGAGGCCGCCTTCGTCGCGTACCATATGCGCCATCTTGGAGTATTCCTCCTTGCGCTTGGCCTCGTCGAGTTCGCCGCGCGCCGCAAGAAGCAGGGCGTCGAAGTCCGCGTTCTTGAACTTGGTGTCGTTCCAGTCGGCCGTCGACAGATAGGCGGTCGAATACATCTGGTCCTGCACCGGACGCCCGCCCCAGTAGCTTGCGCAGAAGGGCTCCACATTCCAGACATTCGACCAATAGCCGTCATCGGGCTCAAGCTTGACCTGAAGCGGGATGCCGGCGGCCTGCGCGGAAGCGGCGAAGAGGTTTGCGGCATCCACGGCACCGGGGAACGCACCCGGCGCGGTGCGCAGCATGATCGGGCTGCCGTCATGGCCGGACTTCTTGTAGTATTCCGCCGCCTGCGCCGCATCGTATTCGCGCTGCGGGATGGTGTCGTCAAAGAGCGGATAGGCCGAGTTGATCGGAAAGTCGTTGCCGACCGATCCGAGCCCGCCAAGGATCTTGTCCACCATCTCCTGCCGGTTGATGGCAAGCTTCAGCGCCATCCGCAGGTCGTTGTTGTCAAAGGGCGCCTTGTCGACATGCATGATGAAGACATAGTGCCCGCGGCCCGCGACGGCCTTCACCTCGACCCCCGGCGCGCCTTTCAGCAGCTCCGCGATCTTCGGATCGACGCGGTTCATCATGTGGATCTGGCCGGACTGCAACGCAGCCGTCCGCGCGGTGTTGTCGTTGATGACGAGGATTTCCACCTGGTCGGCGTGACCGCTGGCGTCATCGAAATAGTTGGCGAACTTGGAAAAGCCGATGCGCACGCCCGGCTCAAAAACCTCGACCTTGTAGGGGCCTGCGCCGATCCCTGCGGTCGGATCGTCCATGCCGCCGTTCGGCTGGATGATGAGGTGATAATCCGCCATCAGGAACGGAAGGTCGGCATTGGCATTGCCAAGTGTCAGGGTGACCATGTCCCCTTCGGCCTTCATCTCGACGATGTCCTTGACGATCCCAAGGGCGCCCGATTGCGACTTTTCGTCGGTGTGACGCTTCAGGGTGGCAACCACGTCATCACTGGTCAGCGGCTTGCCGTTGTGGAATTCGACGCCCTTGCGGATCTTGAACATCCAGGTCTTGGCATCGGGGGTCGAGGAGATTTCCTCGGCCAGACGCATCTCGACGCCGCCCGTTGCGCCCTCGATCACCAGCGTTTCGCCCCAGGTGCGGTTCACCTGGAACGGCACTTCCGACGCGGCAAGCGCGGGATCGAGAGAGTTGGTGCTTTCACCGCCCGCAACGCCGGCGCGGATCAGACCGCCCTTTTTCGGACCTTCGGCACGGACGGCCTGGGCGAGCATCGTATTGGCGACAACACCGCTGATCCCGGCGGCCGCAGCCTTGCCGAGAAATCCGCGGCGGCTGTATTTTCCCTGCGCGGCGAGGCTAAGCAGATACTTCAGTTCCTGTGACATATGGTTCTCCCTGTCAGTAAGTCTGGTTGTTTTTCTGTATTGATAGACTGCGATAGCAAAGGTCGGCAACGTTTTTTGTTGATTGCCGAGTCAATTATACAAACCGGCGCTCCACGCTTTCGCGCCATTCACGGCGGAAAACCTCCTCATCGCCGTCCATGGCCGTCAGTTCCGCCTCAAAATGCAACTGCTCTGCATCGCACCACATCCTGGCCTCAGCGTCGGTTTTCACCTTCCATTCCCCACGCGAAAGCTCTTGCGTCCAGCGGATTGTCGCCTCCGCAGAGGTCGGGTCATCCGGACGGATCGACCAAACCTCGCGCGAGATCTCGCGCGTGATGAGGCCGTGGTCGAGATTTTCGCACTCGGCACCCGCATCCTCGACGATCAGGCGCATGACCCCGGTCAGGAGGTCCGCCTCGATCCGCCGCGCGGCATGACCGGGCTTCAGCACCTCATGTCGCCAGCCGTCGGCCATCTCGGGCGCCGGAAAGGTCCATTCGTCGCCAACGCTCCCTTCATGCACCGGGAGATTGAGCGCACCGGCCTTCAGCACGAGGCGCACCGGCTCCGGTGAGGGCCAGACGAAGGGCCAGTAGCTGTTGGAAAGCGCGACCCGCAGGCGATGGCCGGGGGCCAGACGGTAGGCGCATTGGTCAAGCATCAGTTCCACCTCCACCTCTTCGCCCGGCAGCAGCGGAGCCGGATGTTCGCGACTGTCGCGGTGGCAGAGGTTCAGCATCCCGTGGCAGATGCGGACTGACGCCCCATCCGGCGCGACATCGCAAAGCCGCGCGACCAGCATCGCGCGCGGCCGGTCGGAGGTGAGCCTCAGCCTGAGCATCGGTGCCCCCAGCAGGTCAAGCCCTCGCTCCAGCGGCGCGGAGTTCAAAGGTGACCGATATCGCGTCATCGCCGGCCTGATCGCCCGGCATCTCGGCATTCAGGCCCATCGGGAAGAATTCGCCCGCGTTCAACCCCAGATGTTGCGGCGTCGCGATGACCTCATGCAGCGCCTCTTCCCGCCCGCCAAGGCGACCGCCGGGCGAGAAGGCCCAGACCTCCTGCCGCGACCGGGCTGACGGCCATTCCGCCTCGGCCAGCCAATGTCCCTTACGATAGGGCGCCGAGGCATCCGGCGGCTGGGAATGAATCATATAGGCGCGATAGGCGGGGTCACCCTCCGCCCCGTTCGGCACGCCCTTCAGCCAGCGGTCCCACCAGCGCAACGCCTCTTGCAGGAAGCCGATCCTCGGGCCGGGAACGGCCGTGTGGGGATACTGATGGACCCAGGGCCCGACGATCCCCTTGACAGGGGATTGAATGTTTTCAACAAGATGCGAGACGGTGTTCATGTAATTGTCGGCCCAGCCGCCAATCGACAGGACCGGCACATGGATTGCGCCATAATCCTCGCCGACCGAGCCGTGCCTCCAGTAGTCTCCGCGTGCCTGCTCCCGCGCCCATTTCGGCGCGAGGAACGGCTCCGCCTCAAGCCGCCGAAGCCAGAGTCCCCGCCAATCGTTGCGCAACATCGGATCGGGTGGACGTGAGGAATAGGACAGCATCACCGCACCCCAGCCGAAATTCTCACCCAGGAGACAACCGCCCTTGAAGTGGATGTCATCGGCGAAACGGTCGGTCGTGGAGCAGACGGAGATCACCGCCTTCAACGCGGGCGGACGCAAGGCCGCCGTTTGCAGGCAATTGAAGCCGCCCCAGCTTTTCCCCATCATCCCGACAGCGCCCGAGCACCAGTCCTGCGCCGCGAGCCAGGCGATCACCTCGCAGGCGTCCGACAGCTCCTGCGCGGTATATTCATCCACCATCAGCCCGTCGCTGTCGCCGTTGCCGCGCATGTCGACGCGCACGGCGGCATAGCCGTGCGCGCGCGAACCAGGGATGCATCAGCTCATCGCGTGGCAACGTGCCATCGCGCTTGCGATAGGGGATGTATTCGAGGATCGCGGGAACCGGATGGGCGGCGGCATCCCTCGGCATCCAGACCCGCGCCGAAAGGCGGCATCCGTCGGAGAGAGGAATGCCCATATCGGGATTTTCGATGACTTCAAAAGGCGTTGCGACCACGCCAGACCCCCATGTCTCGCCTCAAGTCAATCAAGCCCGCAAAGATGAGGTGGGCGCAACCCTTTTCCGGTCATTGCGCCACCGAAAACGGCGCAGGCCCCGCCCGGTGTCGGAAAGTGTCCGTTCTGGTCGCTATCCTTATGCCCGTTTCGGTGCCATTGCGGCAGCTAGGGAAAAGCGAAGCTGAGGAGGGCCGAATGTCGCGGAAACCGAATATCCTGATCCTGATGGTCGATCAGCTGAACGGGACATTCTTTCCCGACGGCCCGGCGGACTGGCTTCACGCGCCGAACCTGAAGCGGCTTGCCGCCCGTTCGGTCCGCTTCGCCAACACTTACACCGCCTCGCCGCTCTGCGCCCCGGCACGGGCGAGCTTCATGTCCGGTCAGCTTCCCCGCCGCACCCGCGTCTATGACAATGCGGCCGAATTTGCCTCCGACATCCCGACCTATGCCCATCACCTGCGCCGCGCGGGCTATTACACCGCCCTTTCCGGCAAGATGCATTTCGTCGGCCCCGACCAGCTCCACGGCTTCGAGGAGCGTCTGACCACCGACATCTACCCCGCCGATTTCGGCTGGACCCCGGATTACCGCAAGCCCGGCGAGCGGATCGACTGGTGGTATCACAACCTCGGCTCCGTCACCGGCGCGGGCGTGGCCGAGATCACCAACCAGCTCGAATATGACGACGATGTCGCGCATCAGGCGACACAGAAGCTCTACGATCTCTCGCGCGGGCTGGATGAGCGGCCCTGGTGCCTGACCGTCTCAATGTCACGCATCCGCACGATCCTTATGTCGCCCGGCGCCGCTACTGGGATCTCTACGAGGGTTGCAATCAGGTGTCGCCGCCCAGCGACCCGATCCCCTATGAGGCGATGGACCCCCATTCGCAGCGCCTGATGGACGCGAGCGACTGGCGCGCCTCGACCATCACGCCCGAGCATATCGCCCGCGCCCGGCGCGGCTATTTCGCCAATATCTCCTATGTCGACGACAAGATCGGGGAGATCCTCGCCGTGCTGGAGGCAACCCGGCAGAGAGGCGATCGTCGTCTTCATCTCCGATCACGGCGACATGCTGGGCGACCGCGGCCTGTGGTTCAAGATGAACTTCTTCGAAGGCTCCGCCCGCGTGCCCCTGATGATCGCCGCGCCCGGTCTGGAGCCTGCCCGGATCGACGCCCCGGTCTCGACCCTCGACGTGGTGCCGACGCTGGCGGCACTCGCCGGTATCTCGCTCGATGAGGTCATGCCCTGGACCGACGGCCTGAGCCTCCTGCCGCGTGGCGGCGGGCGAAGGGCGTGCTGCCGTGCCGATGGAATATGCCGCCGAAGGCTCCATCAGCCCCCCTCGTCTGCCTGCGCGACGGCCCCTGGAAATATCAGCGCCTGCGCCGTCGATCCCGAACTTCTCTTCAACCTTGCGACCGATCCCGACGAACGCCGGAACCTCGCCACCGACCCGGCTCATGCCGCGACCCTCGCCGGCGTTCCGCAAGCTCGCCGAGGCGCGCTGGAACCTTGCCGCCTACGACGCCGAGGTGCGCCAAAGCCAGGCCCGCCGCTGGGTGGTCTACGAGGCGCTCCGGAACGGCAGCTATTTCCCGTGGGATTTCCAGCCGCTCCGCGACGCCTCGGAACGCTACATGCGCAACCACATGGACCTGAACGTGCTCGAGGAAAACAAACGCTTCCCGCGCGGCGAGTGATCTATCCCGCCACGCCGCCGTCGAGGATCGCAAAGCCGTTCGGACCAAGCCGCAGCCCGGCCGGCACCGCCTCGGCGGCCTGCGACAGAAGCGGCGTCCCGCCGGTCACCGGAACCTCGACGGTCGCGGGCGAGAGGTTGAAGACGCAGATCGTCCCGCCGCCGCGCCGGAAGCCCAGAAGCGGCTCCGGTAGATCGAAGAACTGCGTCGCGCCCGTCATGAGATCGCTCCGCGCCTTCCGAAGCGCCAGCATTTCCCGGTAGAGGTCCATCACCGAACCTTCGCCTTGCCGATCGACCGCCACCGCCGCCTGCGCTGGCTTCACCGGCAGCCAGGTCCGGTTCGCCGCCGAAAATCCGGCGTTGGGCGCCGCCGCTTCCCACACCATCGGCGTCCGGCAGCCGTCGCGACCCCGCTCCTCTGGCCAGAAGTTGATGCCGGCCGGATCGGTCAGTTCCTCGAAAACCAGTTCCGTCTCGGTTTGTCCCAGTTCCTCGCCCTGATAGATGCAGACCGACCCCTGGAAGGACAGCAGAAGTGCGGCCGCCTGCCGGGCCAGCGCCTCACGGCTGACAGCGTGCTCCATCCACCGCGTCACATGCCGGTTCACGTCATGGTTGGAGAAGGCCCAGCACGGCCAGCCCTCGGGCGCGCCCTTGAAGAACCCCTCGATCTTGGACCGGAAATGCCGGGGCGAGAACTCAGCTCCGAGCATCTCGAAGGAATAGCACTGGTGCACCCGGTGGCCCGAGGTATATTGCCCCATCAGCTCGATCGAATGGTGGCTGTCGCCAACCTCGCCCACCATCATCCGCGCGTCGAACTCATCCGTCAACGCGCGCATTTTAGCAAGAAATTCAAGGTTCTCCGGCTGGTTCTTCGAAAAGAGGTGATACTGCATGTTGTAAGGATTGGCGTCGGGCTTCTTCTTCACCCGGAAATCCGCCGCATCGTCCCTGAGCAGCCGGTCATGGAAGTAGAAGTTGATCGTATCATGCCGGAATCCGTCCACCCCGCGCTCGAGCCAGAAGCGCATGTTTTCAAGGTGCCAGGCCTGAACCTCGGGGTTGTGGAAGTTGAAATCCGGCTGCTCGGCGAGGAAGTTGTGGAAATAATACTGATGCCGCCGCGCCTCCCAGGTCCAGGCGCCGCCGCCGAAGATCGCCAGCCAGTTGTTGGGCGGCGTCCCGTCGGGCTTCGGATCGGCCCAGACATACCAGTCGGCATAGGCGTTATCCCGGCTCGCCCGGCTTTCGAGAAAGTACGGGTGTTGGTCGGAGGAATGCGAGATCACCTGATCGATGATGACCTTCAGCCCCAGATCATGCGCACGCGCCACCAGCGCATCGAAATCGACCAGCGTGCCGAAGACCGGATCGATGTCGCGGTAGTCCGAGACATCGTAGCCCATGTCCTTCATCGGCGAGGTGAAGACCGGCGAGAGCCAGACCGCATCGACGCCAAGACCCGCGATATGGTCCAAGCCGCCGCGTGATGCCCTTCAGATCGCCGATCCCGTCGCCGTCGTCGTCCTGAAAGCTTCTCGGATAGACCTGATAGGTCACCGCCCCGCGCCACCATTCCGCCGTCATGACTGCCCTTTCATCTTGCCCCAAATACCTCGGGGTCCGGGGCAGCGCCCCGGCCTGGCCTCACCTCAAGTCACAACCTCCGGCCCCGCGCGGCCCGTGATCGCCCTGATCCGCGCCAGTTCCTCCGCCGCCGCGATGACCGGCGCGAGCGCTGCCTGAACCTCCTCATGCAGTCCCTCGGGCCCCGCCGCGTAGCGTTCGAGGTAGAGCCTGAGCGTCGCGCCCTCGGTCCCGGTCCCCGACAGCCGCAGCACCAGCCGCGAGCCATCGGCGAAGCTCACGCGCAGCCCCTGGCCTTTCGACACCGAGCCATCGACCGGGTCGTTATAGGCAAAGTCATCCGCCCCGGCGACGGTCATGCCCTGCACAACCTTTCCGGGCAGTTCGGAAAGCCGCCCGCGCAACGTCCGCCCATCACCGGTCTCCGCCACATCCGCCGGCAGCGCCTCGTAGTCGTGGCGGCTGTAGTAGTTGCGGCCGAACTCCAGCCAATGAGCGTTCATGATTTCCTGAACGGTTTCATTGCGTTCCGCGAGGATATTCAACCAGAGCAGCACCGCCCAGAGCCCGTCCTTCTCGCGCACATGATCCGATCCGGTGCCAAAGCTTTCCTCACCGCAGATCGTCACGCGACCGGCATCCAGGAGGTTGCCGAAGAACTTCCAGCCCGTCGGCGTCTCGAAACACGCAAGCCCCAGCTTTTTCGCCACCCGGTCGGCGGCGGCCGAGGTCGGCATCGACCGCGCGATCCCCTTCAGGCCATCCTTGTAGCCGGGTGCCAGATGCGCATTGGCGGCCAGCACCGCAAGGCTGTCCGAGGGCGAAAGGTAGATGCCGCGCCCGACGACCATGTTGCGGTCGCCGTCACCGTCCGAGGCGGCGCCGAAATCGGGGGCGTCCGGGCCGAACATCTCCTCCATCAACTCATGCGCCCAGACCGGGTTCGGATCGGGGTGCATGCCGCCGAAATCCGGCAGCGGCGTGCCGTGGACGACCGTCCCCGTCGCCGCACCCAGCCGGTTTTCGAGAATCTCCTTCGCGTAAGGCCCCGTCACCGCGTTCATCGCATCGAAGCGCATCCGGAAGCCCGACTTGAACATTGCGCGCAACACCTTGAAATCAAACAAGGCTTCCATCAGGTCAGCATAGTCCGTCACGGGATCGACCACCGTGACCCGCATCCCAGCCACATCAGTGTCCCCGATCTTCGACAGATCGACATCCGGCGCATCCACGATCCGGTATTCCGCGATGACCTTGGAGGCGGCGAACATCGCCTCGGTCAGCGCCTCGGGCGCGGGACCGCCGTTGGCGGCGTTGAACTTGAGGCCGAAATCCTCATCCGGCCCGCCGGGATTATGGCTTGCCGACATGATGAAGCCGCCGTCCGTTTTGTTCAGCCTTATCAGATGGCTTGCCGCCGGTGTTGAGAGAACCGTCCCCTGCCCGACGATCACCCTCGCCGCGCCATTGGCCGCCGCCATCTTCAGGATCACCTGCGCCGCGCGGTCGCTGAAATACCGCCCGTCGCCGCCGAGAACGAAGGTCTTGCCCTCACCGCCGCCGATCGCCTCGAAGATCGACTGGACGAAGTTCTCCAGATAACCCGGTTCGGCAAAGACCCGGGTCTTCTTGCGCAGGCCGGACGTGCCGGGCTTCTGCCCCTCGATCGGTTTGGTGGGCCTGGTATTGGCCATCGGAGCCTCCCTGTGATGCGTCATCCGGCCTCGGCCGGACGGGTAAAGACCAGAACGGATTGCGCGGGCATGTCCGCCGTGGCGCCAGAGACAGCGGCGGGCATGACCTCAGGCCGCGTGGTATCGAGCGAAAGGGTCCACCGCCCCGCAGGCAGCGTCACGCGCCCGGCGGGGCCGGTGTTGAAGACCGCGAAGACAGTGGCCTCCCCCACGCGTTCGGCGGCTTCGGCATTCTCGCGGATGATGACGCAGAGCGTGCCAAACTCGGGCGTGTTCCAGTCCGTCTCGGTCGGCACCGCGCCATCCGCGCGCCGCCATTCGAGGTCCGGCCGCCCGTCGCCTTCGCGCTTCTGGCCATGCAGAAACCGGCGCTGCGACAGCACGGGATTGTCGCGGCGAAGCGCCGAAAGCCGCCGCACGAAGTTGAGGAAGGACCGGTCGGCCTTGTCCCAGTCGAGCCAGGTCGTTTCGTTGTCCTGGGCATAGGCGTTGTTGTTGCCGCCCTGGCTGTGGCCGATCTCGTCGCCCGCCAGAAGCATCGGCATCCCCTGCGAGAGGAAAAGCGTCGCCAGAAGGTTGCGGCGGCGCAAGTCGCGCGTGGTGATGACCTTCGGCGCGTCGCTCGGCCCCTCCACCCCGAAATTGTCGGTATGGTTGGGGTTGTGACCGTCGCGGTTCTCTTCGCCATTCGCCTCGTTATGCTTCTCGACGTAGGAGACAACATCGCAGAGCGTGAAGCCATCATGGCTGGTGATATAGTTCACACTTGCCGTCGCGGGGCGCCCGGAGCGATCGAACCGCTCGGCGGACCCCAGGAGGCGTTTGGCAAGATCGGGCGCCATCCCCTTGTCACCCCGCCAGAATTTGCGAACGCCATCGCGGAAGTGATCGTTCCACTCATGGAATGGATGCGGGAATGAGCCGAGGCGATAGCCACCCGGCCCGACATCCCAGGGCTCGGCGATCAGGCGCACGCGCGATAGGACCGGGTCCTGCCGGATCGTGTCGAGAAAGGCGCTGCCGGGATCGAAGCCGTTCGGCCCGCGCGCGAGCGCGCTGGCGAGGTCGAAGCGGAAGCCATCGACATGCATGACCTCGACCCAGTAGCGCAATGAATCCATCACCATTCGCAGCACCATCGGATGGGCGAGGTTCAGCGTGTTGCCGGTGCCGGTGTCGTTGACATAGTGCCGCCCGCCATTCGTCAGGCGGTAGTAGCTTTGGTTATCGAGGCCGCGGAAGCTGAGCGTCGGGCCGAATTCGTCGCCTTCGCCGGTGTGGTTGTAGACAACGTCGAGGATGACCTCGATCCCGGCGCGGTGCAGACGCCGGACCATCGCCTGGAATTCCCACAAGGCTCCCTGGCGCATGTAACGCGGCTGCGGCGCGAAGAAGCCGATGGTCTGGTAGCCCCAGTAGTTGCGCAGCCCCCGGACCTCAAGGAAACGGTCGTCGACGAAAGCCTGAACCGGCAAAAGCTCAACCGCCGTGACGCCGAGCTTTTGCAGGTGTTCGATCATCGCATCGGAACTGAGGCCCATGAAGGTGCCACGCAGGCCCGGCTCGACCTTGGGATGGAGCGCCGTTACCCCCTTCACATGCGCCTCGTAGATCAGCGCCTCACGCGCGGGCACATGCGGCGGCTGATCGCCGCCCCAATCAAAACTCGTGTTCACCACCAGGCATTTCGGCATGGCTGGGGCGCTGTCACGATGATCGAACGACGTATCCGCCGCGTGATGGCCCGCCCGGTAGCCCAGCAGCGCGTCGGTCCATTTGATCTGACCGACGATCTGGCGCGCGTAGGGGTCGATGAGAAGCTTGTTGGGGTTGAAGCGGTGGCCCCGATCTGGGTCGTAGGGGCCATGCGCCCGCAGGCCATATCGCGCGCCGGGCCAAAGCCCTTCGACATGGCCATGCCAGATGTCGCCATCACGTTCCGGCAGGGCGAGGCGCGCCAGCTCCTTGCGGCCATCGTCCGAGAAGAGGCAGACCTCGACCTTCGTCGCATTTGCGGAGAAGACCGCGAAATTCACCCCCGCGCCATCGACGGTCGCGCCCAGCGGCCAGGGGCGGCCAGAGGTGATCCTCCGATGCGCGAGCCGATCGGGTGCGGGCGTGGTGCGGGCAGCGTTCAACGCATGAGGCTCCGGTAGAGGGCGGCATAGCAGGCGGCGGGCGCGTCCCAGCCAACTTCCGCCTTCATGGCGCGCTTCATCATTGCCGTCCAGCCCGCGCGGTCCGCGTAAAGCTCGCAGAGCCGACGCATCGCGCCTGAAAAACCGGTGCGGTCGACCGGATGGAAGCTGATCCCCGTCGCCGCCTTGGCCGAGAGACTCGCCGCGGTCGCGCCGATGACGGTATCGTTAAGCCCGCCCGTCGCCGCCACGACCGGGATCGTGCCGTAGCGCAGACCGTACATCTGCGTCAGGCCGCAAGGCTCGAACCGCGAGGGCACCAGCACGGCATCACCGCCGCCGAACATCCGGTGCGCCATCGCCTCGTCATAGCCGATGTGGACGCCGACACGGCCCGGCCAACGCTCCGCCGCGCCGCGCATTGCGCGTTCCATCGCGGGATCGCCGGCACCAAGGACGGCGAGGTTACCGCCCGCCTCGATGAATTCCGGCAGGATGGCAACCAGCAGGTCGATCCCCTTCTGGTCGGTCAGCCGGCTGACGACGATGGCGAGCGGCCCTTCGGCCGGGGTCAGCCCGAATTCATCGGCCAGTGCCGCGCGGTTCGCGGCCTTGCCTTTCAGGTCCTTGGCGGAATAGGCGGTGATGGCCGGGTCGCTCTCGGGCGACCAGATACCCTCGTCAACTCCGTTAAGAATACCGTGCAAGTCCTTGGCACGTTTCGTTATAACCCCTTCGAGTCCCATCCCGAATTCCGGGCGCATCAGTTCTTCGGCATAGGTCGGCGATACGGTGGTGATCGCATCCGCCGTGACGAGGCCCGCCTTCAGCGTCGAGATGCTGCCGTAGTATTCGAGCTGTTCGGCGCTGAACGCCCAGCCGGGCAGTTTGAGGGTTTCGAGTTTCTGCGCGGGCGCGATCCCCTGAAAGGCGATGTTGTGGATCGTCAGAACCGTCTTCACCGACGTCTCCGACCCGTAGCGCAGATAGGCGGGGGCGAGCCCTGCCTGCCAGTCATGGGCGTGCAGGATTTCCGGCGCCCAGCCATCCGTGCCGCCTTCGCGCGCAATCTCCGCCGCCGCCCAGGAAAGCGCGGCGAAGCGTTCGGGATTGTCGGGATAATCGTGCCCGTCCGCCGCGTAGGGCCCGCCCTTCCGGTCGTAAAGATGCGCTGCGTCCAGAAGCAGGAAGGTCACGCCGCCAACCACCCCTTGAAGAACCCGCGCGGGTCCGCCGAAGAGGTCCCGCGCAGACCAGACTTCCGTGGACTTCTTCCCGAGCTTCGCGGCGAGGCCGGGATAGGCAGGCAGCATCACCCGCATGTCCCAGCCTTCACCCGCCAGCGCCTGCGGAAGCGCGCCCGCCACGTCGGCAAGCCCGCCGGTCTTTATAAGCGGCACCGCCTCGGACGCGACGGAAAGAACCCGGCCCCCGGCCGCCATCCCGATCCCCTAGCCCTTCGCCGCCGCACGGCGGTCAAGCATGTCCTGGGTGATGAGGACGACGCCCGCATCGGTGCGGCGGAACCACTTGGCGTCCTCCTTCGGGTCCTGCCCGACGATCAGCCCCTCGGGGATGATCACGCCACGGTCGATGACGCAGTTCTTCAACTCCGCCTTTCGGTTGACGGTCACGTAAGGCAGCACCACCGCATATTCGAGGGAGGAGAAGGAATGCGACCGGACCCCGGTGAACAGAAGGGAATTCCTCACCTCCGACCCCGAGACGATGCAATCGCCCGAAACCAGCGACGACATCGCCGCTCCGCGCCGGCCGTCCTCGTCATGGATGAACTTCGCGGGCGGCACGATCTCCGCATAGGTCCAGATCGGCCAGGAATGGTCGTAGAGGTCGAGCTTCGGGACAAAGTCCGTAAGGTCGATATTGGCCTGCCAGAAGGCGTCGATGGTGCCGACGTCGCGCCAGTAGGGCTCCTTCTCCAGCCCCGAGCGCACGCAGCTTTCGGAAAAGTGGTGCGCCATCGCCTTGCCGTTCTTCACGATGTCGGGGATCAGGTCGTTGCCGAAATCGTGGCTGGAGTTCTTGTCCTCGGCATCGCGGATCAGCAGTTCGCGCAGGAAGTTCCAGTCGAAGACGTAGATACCCATCGAGGCAAGCGCATGGTCCGGGTCGCCGGGAATGCTCGGCGGGTCCTTGGGCTTCTCGAGAAAGTCGGTGATACGGCCGGTTTTGTCGACGTCCATCACGCCGAAGGCGGTCGCCTCCATCCGCGGCACCGTAAGGCAGCCCATCGTCACATCCGCGCCGCTCTCGTCATGCTGGCGCAGCATGATCTCGTAGTCCATCTTGTAGATGTGGTCGCCGGCCAGAACGATGATGTATTCCACGTCGTAGCTGTCGATGATGTCGATGTTCTGGCGCACGGCGTCGGCGGTGCCGTTGTACCATTTGTTCTCGTCGACCCGCTGCGAGGCGGGCAGGATGTCGAGGTATTCGTTGCGCTCGGCGCGGAAGAAGTTCCAGCCGCGCTGCATGTGGCGGATCAGCGAATGCGCCTTGTACTGGGTCGCGATCGCCATCTTGCGGATGCCGGAATTCAGCGCGTTCGACAGCGCGAAGTCGATGATCCGGGTCTTGCCGCCGAAATAGACGGCCGGTTTCGCGCGTTTGTCCGTCAACTCCTTCAGACGGCTGCCGCGTCCGCCCGCCAGAACAAAGGCCATGGCCTGAGACGACAGCCGCTGGTTCGGTCTTGGCTTCATTCCTCCTCCCATTCGCCGCCATGGCTTATGCCTGGCGGAAGATCACCACCGAAAGCGGCGGCAAGACCACCGCTGCGGATTGCTCTTGATTGTGCCAGCCCTTCGGCTCGGTCACGACCTGCGCCGAGATTGCCCCGATTGCCGCCGCCATAGACCGAGGCATCGGTGTTCATGATCTCTTCCCAGACGCCCGCCGCGGGGAAGCCGATCCGATAAGCCGGCGTTCGACCGGGGTGATGTTGGTCGCCACCACGACCATCGGATCGCCCGGCGCGCCCTTGCGGACGAAGACGAAGACGGAGTTCTCCGCGTCGTTCGACCTCGAGCCATTCGAAACCCTCGGGCCGGCAGTCGTTGACATGCAGCGCAGGCGTCGACGGTAAAGCAGGTTGAGATCGCGCATCAGCGTCTGGACGCCCCTGTGCTGCGGATCGTCGGCCTGATGCCAGTCGAGGCTCTGGTCGTGGTTCCACTCCGCCCCTTGCGCGAACTCCTGGCCCATGAACAGCAGCTTCTTGCCCGGATGGCTCCACATGAAGCCGTAATAGGCGCGCAGGTTGGCGAATTTCTCCCACGCCGTCCCCGGCATCTTGCCAAGCATCGAGCCCTTGCCGTGCACCACCTCGTCATGGCTGATCGGCAGGATGAAATTTTCGGTCCAGGCATAGACGAGGCCGAAGGTCATCTCGTGGTGGTGATACTTGCGGTAGATCGGTTCCTTCTCGATGTACGACAGCGTGTCGTTCATCCAGCCCATGTTCCACTTGAAGCCGAAGCCAAGGCCGCCGGTATCGACCGGGCGCGACACGCCGGGAAATGCCGTCGACTCCTCGGCCACGGTCATGATGCCGGGGCATTCGCCGTAGGCGAGGGTGTTGGTTCTGCAAGAAGTGCGATCGCCTCGTAATTCTCGCGGCCGCCATCCTTGTTCGGCACCCATTCGCCCTCTTTGCGCGAGTAGTCGCGGTAGAGCATCGAGGCGACGGCATCGACGCGCAGCCCGTCGAGATGGTATTCCTCCAGCCAGTACAAGCGCGTTGGCCATGAGGTAGTTCGACACCTCGGTGCGGCCGTAGTTGTAGATCAGCGTGTTCCAGTCGATATGGAAGCCTTCCTTCGGGTCGGCATGTTCGTAGAGCGGCGTGCCGTCGAACCAGCCAAGGCCGTGCGCGTCGGTCGGGAAATGCCCCGGCACCCAGTCGAAGAGCACGCCAAGGCCCTGCCTGTGCGCGGCATCGACAAAGGCCGCGAATTCCTGCGGCGTGCCGAAGCGGATCGTCGGCGCGATACATCCCAACGGGCTGGTAGCCCCAGGAACCGTCGAACGGAAACTCGCTGATCGGCATCAGCTCGATATGGGTGAAGCCCATCCAGAGCGCATAGTCGACCAGTTCGTCGGCCAGTTCGAGATAGGAGAGCGGACGCGCGCCGCCCTCGGTGCGCCGCCAGCTGCCCAGATGCACCTCGTAGATCGAGATCGGCGCATCGACGCGAATTGCGCCGCGCGCGGCTGTCATCCAGTCGGCGTCCGACCACGCGCCGCCCGCCGGCGCGGCGCACGACCGAGCCGGTCTTCGGCGGATGTTCGGAGCCGAAGCCGACCGGATCGGCCTTCAGCGGCGGATCACCCCGCCCTGCCCGCGGATTTCGTATTTGTAGACCGTGCCCTCGCCGAGGCCGGGCAGGAAGATCTCCCACACCCCGGTCGCACCCCGACGCCGCATCGGATGGCGCCGCCCGTCCCAGGCGTTGAAATCCCCGACGACCGAGACACGCTCGGCATTCGGCGCCCAGACGGCGAAATGCACGCCCTCCGCGCCTGTCATGGTGATCACATGCGCGCCAAGCGCTCTCCCAGAGCCGCCGGTGGCTGCCCTCGCCGAGCAGGTATTCGTCCATCTCGCCCAGAACCGGGCCGAAACGGTAGGGGTCGTCGAAGTCCCAGCCGTCCCGTCGCTCCGCCTCGGCGCGCAAGAGATAGGGCTTGTCGGATTCGAACGGAGCCTCGAAGACCTCGCCCGCCGAAGGGTGACGCACCATCTCCACGGGCTTCGCCCGCCCTTGCACCAGCGAGAGTTTCGCCACATCCGGCACCCGGATCCGCGAACGCGCCACCATGCGGCCCCAGCACGCCGAACGGATCGCCATGCCGCCCTTCGGCCAGCGCCTGCGCCTCGGTATCCGACAGGGTCGTCTGCGTCTTCACACTCGCCTTGCGCGCCATGTGTCTCCCCCTATCAGAGTGCCGAGTTCGACGTCCCAGATATCGCTCATGTAACCACGGATCGCCCGGTCGGACGAGAAAAAGCCCATCCGCGCGGTGTTGATCGCCGCCATCCGCGCCCAGTCGGTCCGCGATCGCGATAGGTCTCGGTCCACTTCTCGCCTGTGCGCGCTGGTAGGCGGCGAAGTCGGAGGCCACGAGGAAATAGTCGTGGTGCCACAGTCCGGTCGACGAGGCCGTGGTAGCGGTCGGGCTGATCGGGGCTGAAGCGGCCCTCGGCGATCATCTGGAGCACGTCCTGCAAGCGCCTGGCTGGCCATCGATGGCGTCGCGGGCATGCTCGACATTCTTGCGCCGCTGCACCACCTCGTCCGCCGTCATCCCGAAGAGGAAGAAGTTCTCCGCCCCGACCTGCTCGCGGATTTCGACGTTGGCGCCGTCGAGCGTGCCGATGGTCAGCGCACCGTTCAGCGACTGAGCTTCATGTTGCCGGTGCCCGAGGCTTCCTTGCCGGCGGTCGAAATCTGCTCCGACAGGTCGGCGGCGGGGATCAGCCGTTCGGCCATGGAGACATTGTAGTTGGCCGGATAGACCACCTTGAGGAGGTCGCGCAACCTGTCGGAGTCGTTGTTAATGACGGTTGCCACATCGTTGATCAGATGAATGATTTCCTTGGCGACGACATAGCCCGGCGCGGACTTGCCGCCGAAGATCTTCACCCGCGGCACAATGGTTTCCGTTCGGGTTCTCGCGGATCGCGTGCCACTGGGCGATGGTCTGCAGGATATTCAGAAGCTGCCGCTTGTACTCGTGGATGCGCTTGACCTGCACGTCGAACATCGCGTCGGGGTTGACCTCGACGCCAGTCGTCTCGGCGATCCAGTTCGCCGTCGCCACCTTGTTGGCGCGCTTGGCCGCCGCGAAGGCATCGCGGAAGCCTTGTCCTCGACATGCGGTTCCAGTTCCTTCAGCCGGTCGAGGTCGATCCTCCCAGCCCTCGCCGATCGTCTCGGTGATGAGGCCGGAGAGCGCCGGGTTCGCCATGCGCAGCCAGCGGCGCGGCGTGACGCCGTTCGTCTGGTTCACGATCCGGCCGGGATGAAGCGCGTGCAGTTCGGGGAAAAGCCGCTCCTTCACCAGTTCGGAATGCAGCGCCGACACGCCGTTGACCCGATGCGCCATGACGAAGGCAAGTTCACCCATCTGCACCTCGTGGTGCTTCACGACGCCGACGTAATGCGGACGCTTCGGATGGGTGGCGAGGTGGTGGGTGTCGATGCGTCTCGATGATCTGCATGTGGCGCGGCAGGATGTTGCCCGACGAGCCAGGTCGACCAACGCTCAAGCGCCTCGGGCAGGAGCGTGTGGTTGGTATAGCCGAGGCAGGCCTGCGCGATGTCGAACGCCTCGTCGAAGCCCAGCCCATGCGCGTCGGTCAGAAGCCGGATCAGCTCCGGCCCGGCGAGCGCGGGATGGGTGTCGTTCATCTGGATCGCGACATGCTTGGGCAGCGCGCGCAGGTCGTCGTGGTTCTTCGAGGAAGCGCCGCAGGATGTCCTGGATCGCCGCCGAGGTCAGGAAGAATTCCTGCTTCAGCCGCAGTTCCTTGCCCTGATAGGTCGTGTCCTCGGGGTAGAGCACGCGGCTGATCGTGCGCGCCAGCGTCTCCGGCGCGGCGGCGGCGGTATAGTCGCCCCGGTTGAAGCGTTCGAGATCGAAAAGCTGTGTCGGCTTCGCGCCCCAAAGGCGCAGCGTGTTGGCCCAGCGGCCCTGCCAGCCGATGACCGGGGTGTCGTAGGCGGAGGCGATTACGCTTTCGCCCGGCGTCCAGACCGCGTGGCCGTCCTTTTCCGTGACCTCGCCCTTGAAGCCGATCGTATAGGCCGCCTCCGGCCGCTCGAATTCCCACGGGTTGCGCGGTCTTGAGCCAGTCCTCCGCCGTCTCGACCTGCTGCCCGCCCTCGAAGCGCTGGCGGAAAAGCCCGTGTTCATAGCGGATGCCGTAGCCGTAGCCGGGGCAACCGACGGTCGCCATGCTTTCCATGTAGCAGGCCGCGAGCCGCCCGAGCCCGCCATTGCCAAGCGCCGCGTCCGGCTCCTCGCCCGCCAGCACCGCGAAATCCTGCCCGGACTCGGCCAGAACCTCGGCCGCCATATCGCGCAGGCCGAGATTGATCGTCGCGTCCTCCAGAAGCCGCCCGATCAGAAATTCCATCGACAGGTAGTAGACCCGCTTGCGCTCCTCCGCCCATGTCCGGCGGGTCGAGGCGAACCACGGGTCGACGATCCGGTCGCGAATCGCGAAGGACAGCGCCATCCGCCAGTCGTAATGCGAGGCGTGGCCGGCATCCTTGCCGAGCGTATAGGTAAGATGCCGCAGGATATCCCTGCGCAGCGTGTCCTTGGTCAGGTCCAGCGAAGTCATGTCGTCCAATTCGGAAACCTCGTTACCGCAGCTCCGCCCCAGGACCCGAGAGACCACAGCGGAGATGCCAGATCAAGCCGTTCGGCCTTTGGCGCGGCAAAAACGGCGTATGAGCCGATGCCGATGTTACCGCTAACACACTTTTGTCGCCTGGGGAACCCTTCGCCGCCCAGGACACTCCCGGGTCATCTCGCCGGCCGCTTCGGGACCTGCGCAAAGATACGGCAACGCGTCACAATTTTATGCGCAGCGCGAAGGCGTGACCGCCGATCAGCGCATGCCGAGCACCGCCGACATGATCTATTCCGTGCAGGTCGAGGCGATATTCCCCGACGGCACGAAACTCGTCACCGTCGATCACCCGACCCGCTGATAGGAGCCGGCCATGAACCGTTTGCCTTCGCTTTCCTACTTCTCCCGCCGCCGGGCTTGCCCCTGAGGGCGATCACCGCCACCTCACGCCAGACTATTCCGTCAAACATGTGTTGTCGGACGCCGATCATCCGATGGTTCTTCCGGCGGTCCTTTGTGTAGCACTCGCCTTGCGGCCCCTCCTCCAGGCGCTCGCGAAATGATACCCGGCGAAGTATTTCCAGCCGAGGGCGAAACCGTCCTGAATGCGGCCCGACCGATCACGCGGCTCACCGCCGCCAATACCGGCGACCGTCCGGTGCAGGTCGGCGGCCACTATCACTTTGTTGAAACAAATCCCGGCCTGTCCTTCCACCGCGACGCGGCGCGGGGCAAACGGCTCGACATCTCTGAAGGCACCGCCCCGTGCGGTTCAAGCCGGCGCAGACGCGGGAGGTCGCGCTGATCCCCTTCGGCGGCAACGGCGAGGTCCACGGATGCTGCGGCGCAAGCGGTTGGTGGGCGATCGCGGGCGGGCGTTCATTGTCAATCTATAAGAAACACTGGCCCTTGATGAGGGCAATTGCCTCTCTCCTGGCGACGGACGCCACAACGAAATCCGTGCGGCGGCTGAACCGGTTCTCACCGTGACCGGCGACGACGCTGAGGACTGGCTGCGCGGCCCTTCGTCATGGCCGCGGTGCGGAACGGCAAGGACATCGGCGAGATCATCGCCTTCCTCGAACGCGGGAGCGGCGGCTTCCTGCGCGACGCGGATTGAGCGCCTCAGACATTCCGCTTGCCCTCTTATTATGCACGCGCATAATAACGACACGATCCGGAGTGTCCCTTGCCCGATTCCACCACATTCGACACATCGAAACGCGCCTGGCAACGCGCGCCCGAGGAAGAGCGCCGCGCGGACCTGATCCGCGCGACCATCGACTGTGTCGCCGATGGCGGTGTGGCGGCGGCGACGGTGCGTGAGGTTGCCGCACGGGCGGGTGTCTCCAACGGCCTGATCCGTCATCACTTCGCAACGAAGGAAGCGCTGGTTCTGGCGGCCTATCGCACACTCATCGAAGAGATGACCGGCGCAGCGGAGGACGCGGCGGAGGGCGCCCCGCCTGCCCGACGCCTCGCGCGCTTCATCGCGGCGAATACGCGTCCACCGGTCCTCGATCCGCGCAAGCTCTCCGCCTGGGCAGGTTTCATCGGTCCGGTAAGCAGCGACCCCGAGATGGCCGCGATCCACAAGGCGGGCTACCTCCGCTTCTGTGATCTCCTGGAGCACCTCATCGCCGACCTCTTCGCGGCGGAAGGCCGTGGCGGGACCGACGCCATCCCCCGCCATGCCCGCCAGATCGCGGCGTTGATCGACGGGCTCTGGCTTGAAGGGTGCCTCGCGCCCGACCTCTTCGCCACGGACGAGCTCGCGCGCCTCGCGCTCGATGCCGCCGGGCGCATCCTTGAAACCGATCTGACCAACCCGGAGCCTGCACCATGAAATACGCCTCGATCACCGACCGCCTCGCCGGTCTCGGCTCCGGCAAGTGGGAGGTGCATTACCGTGCCCGCGCGATGCAGGCCGAGGGTCGCAAGGTCATCGAACTGACGATCGGAGAGCCGGACATCCCGCCCGACGCGGCCCTGCTGGATGTCTGCAACAATGCGATGCGCACGGGCCGCACGCGCTATTCCAGCGGCCAGGGGGAGCCGGCGCTTCTGAACGCCATCGCCGCGAAATACAGCCGCCGGACCGGGCGCGCCATCAGCACGGATCAGGTGCTTTGCTTCTCCGGCACGCAGACCGCGCTTTTCGCGGTGATGGCGGGGCTGGTCGAGACCGGCGACGCGGTCCTCATCCCCGATCCCTACTACGCGACATATGAAGGCGTCGTCCGCGCGACCGGCGCGGCCGTCGTGCCGGTTCCGACATGGGATCGCCACCGCTTCCACCTCCAGGCCGCCGACCTCGAGGCGGCGATCACGCCCGAGGCGAAGGTGCTGCTGCTGAACACGCCCCACAATCCGACCGGCGCGGTTCTGACGGCGGATGAGGTCGCCGCCATCGGCGATGTCTGCCGCAGGCACGACCTCTGGATCGTCTGCGACGAGGTCTATGAGGATCTGATCCTCGAAGGCACTTTCGCCTCGCCCTTCGACCGCGCTGATCTGGCGGAGCGGACAATCGTCACCTCTTCCATCTCCAAATCCCACGCCGCGCCGGGGTTCCGGTCGGGCTGGGCGGTGGGGCCGGTGGAATTCTGCGAACGACTGCTGCCGGTGTCGGAAATCATGCTCTTCGGCGGCCAGCCCTTCATCGCCGACATGACCGCCTACGCGCTGACCCACGACATTCCGACCGCCGCGACGATGCGCGACGCCTATCGCCGCCGCGCCGGGATCGTTTGCGTGGCACTGGCGGGCCATCCGGCGCTGAAGCCGCTCTCGCCCGAGGCGGGCATGTTCCTGCTGATCGACGTGCGCGGATCGGGCATGACCGGCGACGCCTTCGCGCGGGGACTGCTGGAGGCGGAAGAGGTCGCGGTCATGCCCGGCTCCTCCTTCGGCGCGCAGGCGGAGGGGTTCATCCGCCTCAGCCTGACCGTTGCCGGACGAAAAGCTGGCCGAAGCCTGCACCCGGATCGCGCGCTTCGCCGACACCCAAACCCGCAAGGAGGTTGCGGAATGACGCGGAAAACCGTCGGAGAGGTTCTGGTCGATCTTCTGGAGGCGCGCGGGGTCGATACCGTCTTCGGCATTCCCGGTGTGCATACGGTGGAGCTTTACCGGGGGCTTGCCGCCTCGAAAATCCGCCACGTCACGCCGCGCCACGAAGGGTCGGCGGGATTCATGGCCGATGGCTATGCGCCGCGTCTCCGGCAAGCCGGGCGTGTGTTTCCTCATCACCGGGCCGGGGCTGACCAACGCGATAACAGCGATGGGACAGGCACGGGCGGATTCCGTGCCGATGCTGGTGATCTCGGGCGTGAACCGCCGCGCGACGCTGGGGCATGAGGAAGGGCACCTTCACGAACTGCCCGATCAGGCAGCGATGATGCGGACTGTGGCGCTTTATACCCATACGCTGATGAACGGTGCGGACCTGCCCGCCGTTCTCGACCGCGCCTTTGCCGCAATGCTCACGGCCCGGCCCGGCCCGGTGCATATCGAGATACCGATCGATGTGATGTCCGAGCGGATCGAGGCGCCCTCGCGGCTGGCGCCCCTGCCCGGCCTTCCGGCACCCGCGCCGGGGGCGGTTGCGGATGCCGCAGCCCTCATCGCGGCCGCGCGCCAGCCGGTGATCCTCGCCGGGGGCGGCGCAAAGAATGCCGACGTGGGCTTGCGCTCGCTTGCTGAACATCTCGACGCCCCGGTCGTGACCACGGTGAACGGGCGCGGGCTGATGGCGGGGCATGCGCTCGAGGTGCCCGCCTCGCCCAGCCTCGGCGCCGTGCGCGAGCTGATCGGGGCGGCGGATATGGTGATCGCCGTCGGCACTCAGATCGGGCCGACCGATTACGACATGTATGTCGATGGCGGGTTTCCCGCGCTGAAACGCCTTGTCCGCATCGACGCCGACCCGTTGCAGGTCACGCGCGGGGCGCGGGCCGAAGCGGTGATCGTCGCCGATGCGGCAGACGCCCTGGCCGCCCTCCAGAAGCTTCTCGGTCCCGCCCGCCTTCCCGGAACCGGCGCCGAGCGGGCCAAGACGGCGCGGGAAGCAGCCTTTGCCGCACTTGGGGACAAGATGCAGGGCGAGATCGCCGTCATCCGCGCTATCGCCGAAACCGTGCCGGGTGCGGCGATCGTCGGGGATTCGACGCAACTCGTCTATGCCGGGAACCTCTACGCTGAAATCACCCGCCCCGGCGCATGGTTCAACGCCGCCACCGGCTTCGGGGCCCTCGGTTACGGGCCGCCCGCCGCCATCGGCGCGGCGCTCGCCGATCCCGAAGGCCGCCCGGTCGTCTGCCTTGTCGGCGATGGCGGCTTTCAGTTCTGCCTGTCCGAGATCGGCACGGCGATGGATGAAAAGGTGCGGGTCATCTTTCTCGTCTGGAACAATCATGGCTATGGCGAGATCGAAAGCTACATGGTGGAGAACGGCATCACGCCCGTCGGGGTGACCCCGTCAGCGCCAGATTTCACCATGATCGCAAAGGCTTACGGGATGGAGGCGGAGGCGCTTGACGGAACGGCCGAGATGAAACGCGCCCTCGGACGCGCGGCAAAGGCCGAGGGCCCGTATCTGATCGAAATTCGCCTGCCCTGAGCAAGAGCGCTTGCGCATCGTAGCAAATGTCCTAACCTGCCCCCATTCGGCGGAGGGAGGAACGCCTCCGGGTGCCGCCGCCAATCACGCACCGCGCCTCGGGCCTGCGTCATCCGGCTGTCACGCTTGCGACAGCTAGAACGACACCGGCCCGGAACCGCCGGGATGCTGATCACAGGGAGCAGATCATGAAACACACAAGCCTCATCGCCAGCGTCATCGCCGCAGGGTCCTTCGCCCTGCCCGCCTTCGCCCAGACCGAGATCAGCTGGTGGCACGCCATGACCGGCGCGAATGCCGAGGTCGTCCAGAAGATCGCCGATGATTTCAACGCGAGCCAGCCCGACTACAAGCTGATGCCGAGTTTCAAGGGCACCTATCCCGAAACGCTGAACGCCGGCATCGCCGCCTTCCGCGCCGGGCAAGCCCCTGACATCATTCAGGTCTTCGACGTCGGCACCGGCGTGATGATGGCCGCCGAGGGCGCTGTCAAGCCGGTCGCCGAGGTGCTGGAAGGTGCGGGCATGACCTTCGACAAGTCGCAATACCTGCCGGGCATCGTCGCCTATTACTCCAAGTCCGACGGCACGATGCTGTCCTTCCCCTACAACTCCTCCTCGCCGATCCTTTACTACAACAAGGACATCTTCGAGAAAGCCGGGCTTGACGTGAACGCGCCGCCCAAGACCTGGAACGAGGTCTGGGACATGGCCAGGAAGATCAAGGAATCGGGCGCCGCGCCCTGCGGCTATACCTCGACCTGGCTGACCTGGATTCACCTCGAGAACTTCGCCGCCTGGAACGACGTTCCCTACGCGACGCTGGAGAATGGCCTTGAGCCGGACGGCGTGCCGGAACTGCAGATCAACGCGCCGATCTACGTCAACCACTTCCAGACGCTCGCCGACCTCGCCAAGGACGGCACGTTCAAATACGGCGGTCGCACCTCGGAAGCCAAGCAGATCTTCCTTGCCGGCGAATGCGGCATCTTCACCGAATCCTCGGGCGGGCTTGGCGACATCGTGAAGTCCGGCATGAACTACGGCATCGGGCAGCTGCCCTATGACAGCGACGCCGCGGGCGCGCCGCAGAACACCATCCCCGGCGGCGCGAGCCTTTGGGTCATCGGCGGCAAGTCGGACGAGACCTACAAGGGCGTCGCCGCCTTCTTCGACTATATCTCCAAGACCGAGGTGCAGGAGTATCTGCACCAGACCTCCGGCTACCTCCCGGTAACGCTGGCAGCCTATGAGGCGACCAAGGCCTCGGGCTTCTACGACAAGAATCCGGGCCGCGAGACGCCGATCCTTCAGATGATGGGCAAGGCGCCGACCGCCAATTCCAAAGGGCGTGCGCCTCATCAACCTGCCGCAGATCCGCGACATCGAGAACGAGGAGTTCGAGAAGATGCTTGCGGGCGATGCAGACCGCGCAGCAGGCGCTCGACAATGCCGTGGCGCGCGGCAATGCCGCCGTCGAGGAAGCGATGGGTCAGTAGGGCAGCAGGGCCGCGCCCGGCCATTCGGGCGCGGCCATTCCCCGATGAATCGCGCGGTCTTCCCCCACCGACTTCTGCCCTGGCTGCTGGTCGCGCCGCAGCTTGCTGATCATCGCTCGTTTTCTTCTACTGGCCCGCCATTCAGGCACTCTGGCAATCCACCCTGCGCGAGGATGCCTTCGGCCTGAAGTCGCGGTTCGTCGGCCTCGAGAATTTCGCCAAGGTCCTGAGCGATCCGGCCTATCTGAACTCAATCAAGGTCACCGTGATCTTTTCGGTCCTGACCGCGTTCCTGTCGATGGCGATCGCGCTTCTCCTGGCCGTTCAGGCCGAAAAAGTCGTGCGCGGCAAAGGCTTTTACCGAACGATCCTCATCTGGCCTTACGCGGTCGCACCCGCCATCGCCGGGATGCTCTGGCTTTTCATGTTCAATCCCTCCTTCGGGTCGCTCGCCTATCCGCTGAGAAAGTTCGGCATCACCTGGGATCCTCTGCTGAACGGCCAGCAGGCCATGACGCTGGTCATCGCGGCGGCAAGCTGGAAGCAGATCAGCTACAATTTCCTGTTCTTCGTCGCGGGCTTGCAGGCAATTCCGAAATCGCTGATCGAAGCGGCCGCCATCGACGGGGCAAACGGCAGGCGGCGGTTCTGGACCATCGTCTTTCCCGCTGCTCGCGCCCACGACCTTCTTCCTTCTCGTCGTCAACAGCGTCTATGCGCTTTTCGACACCTTCGGCATCATCCATGCCGTGACCAGCGGCGGCCCCGGCAAGGCGACGCAGACGCTGGTCTACAAGGTCTATAACGACGGCTTCGTGAACCTTCAGCTTGGCTCTTCGGCGGCGCAATCGGTGATCCTGATGGTCCTTGTCATTGCGCTGACCGCCTTCCAGTTCCGCTTCATCGAACGGAGGGTGCATTATGGCTGAGCACGACATGGTCGGCGCGAAGCTGCCCGGAAAGATTGTCGCTCATCTTCTTTTGATCCTCGGCGCGGTGATCGTGGCCTTCCCGATCTACTATGTCACGGTCGCCTCGACCCATTCGCTGCAGACGATCCTGCGCCCGCCCCTGCCCCTTCTCCCCGGCCCGGAGGCGGTCGCGAACTACCGCGAGGCGCTGACCGGCGGCATCGGGCGGATCGGCGGGGTCAGCGTCGACCGGCTCCTGCTCAACACCACCATCGTCGCCTTGGGCATCGCCATCGGCAAGATCATCATCTCGATGGCCTCGGCCTATGCCATCGTCTTCTTCCGCTTTCCGTTCCGCATGGCGATCTTCTGGCTGATCTTCATCACGCTGATGCTGCCGGTCGAGGTGCGGATCATGCCGACCTACAAGGTCATGGTGCAACTGCACCTGATCGACACCTATGCCGGCCTGATCCTGCCCTTGATCGCCTCGGCCACCGCGACCTTGCTGTTCCGGCAGTTCTTCATGACCATCCCGAACGAGCTTCTGGAGGCCGCGCGGGTCGACGGCGCGGGGCCGTGGCGGTTCTTCCGCGACATCCTGCTGCCCTTGTCGGCCACCAATATCGCGGCCCTCTTCGTGATCCTCTTCATCTACGGCTGGACGCAGTATCTCTGGCCGCTCCTCGTCACGAATTCGAACGAGATGAACACCATCGTCATTGCGCTGCGAAAGATGATTTCCTTCGCCGATGCCGACACGCCGTGGAACCTTGTCATGGTGACGGCGGTCCTGGCGATCCTGCCGCCGGTTCTGATCGTCGTCCTGATGCAAAGATGGTTCGTCAAGGGCCTCGTGGAGACCGAGAAATAATGGCAACCCTGTCGCTCAAGGACATCCGCAAGAACTATGGCAAGACCGAGGTCATCCACGGCGTTTCCATCGACGTGGAGGACGGCGAATTCGTGGTGATCGTCGGACCGTCGGGCTGCGGCAAGTCCACGCTTCTGCGGATGGTCGCGGGGCTCGAGGCGATCACCTCGGGCACGATCGAGATCGGCGGCAAGGTGGTGAATACGCTCGAACCGCGCGAACGCGACATCGCGATGGTGTTCCAGAACTACGCGCTCTATCCGCACATGACGGTCGCCGACAACATGGCTTACGGGTTGAAGATCGGCGGCATGCCGAAGGCCGAGCGCGACGAAAAGGTGCGCCGCGCGGCGGAAATGCTGGACCTCTCGCCCTATCTCGACCGCAAGCCGCGTGCGCTGTCGGGCGGCCAGCGGCAGCGCGTGGCGATGGGCCGCGCGCTGGTGCGCGATCCGGCGGCGTTTCTCTTCGATGAGCCGCTGTCGAACCTCGACGCCAAGCTCCGCGTCCAGATGCGGCTTCAGATCAAGGACTTGCAGCGCACGGTCGGCATCACCTCGCTCTACGTCACGCACGATCAGGTCGAGGCGATGACGCTGGCCGACCGCTTGATCGTGATGAACGCGGGCGTGGCGGAACAGATCGACACGCCGATGGCGATCTACGACCGGCCCGCGAATATCTTCGTCGCGGGATTCATCGGCTCGCCCGCCATGAACATCCTGCCCGCGCGCATCAATCAGGCCGGAAACGGTGTCATCATCGACGGCGGCCCGGAGATCGGCCTGCCGGACCGTCTGCCAGCCGCCGTCGGCCCGCGCAAGTCGGTGAAACTGGGCATAAGGCCCGAGCATTTCGCCCTGACGCGCGAGGGGATGGCGGGAAGCTTCCCCGTCATCGTCCATGCGGTCGAGACGCTTGGTGCGGATGCCTATGCGCACGGGCGGCTGACGCCCGTTTCGCCCGACAGCCTTGTCGTCAGGGTGCCCGGACACCAGCCGCTTGCGACCGGACGTGCGATCCATGTGACGCCGAACCGCGAGATGCTGCACCTGTTCGATCCGGAGACCGGCCGGCGGCTCTGAGCGCCGCTACTCGGCCATCGCGGCAGCCGGAGCGGCACCCTGCCCCTGCCTGGGGCTGCGCATGAAAAGCGTCAGGCCCATCGCGATCAGGGTGACCACGAACATGAACTTGAAGTCGTCCACATAGGCCACCATCAACGCCTGCTGTGTCGCCAACCCGTCAAGGGAACTGAGCGCGGCCGGGTTGCCCGTGACGGCGCTTGGCATCGCATGGGCGAGGACCGGATTGTAGGGTGTCATCAGCGCCGCGATTTCAGCATGGTTCACCTGCGTATTGCGCACCAGCAACGCCGAGACGATGGAAATGCCGATGGACGAGCCGATATTCCGCACAAGGCTGAAAAACGCCGTCGCATCGGCGCGAAACTGCGGCTCGAGCGTCGAAAAGGCCAGCGTGGAGAGCGGCACGAAGACAAGGCCAAGACCAAGGCCCTGAACGACGCCGCTGGTGATGATCGGCCATTCGTCCATCTGCGGGCTGAACCCCATCATCATGTAAAGCGACAGCGAGGTGAGGCTCAGCCCCGTCATCACGAGGATGCGGGCATCCACGCTGCGCACAAGGCGTCCGACCAGCAGCATGGAGATCATTGTGCCCACGCCGCGCGGTGCCATGACGAAGCCGGTGGTGATCGTCGGATACGCAAAGATCCGCGCCAGCATCGGTGGCAGAAGCGCGAGGCTTGCCAAAAGAATGACGCCGATGATGAAGATGAAGATGAGGCCGGTGGCAAAGTTGCGGTCTGCGAACATGTGCGGATCGACGAAGGGCATCTTGCTTGAGGCGACATGAACGCCAAAGACCCAGAAACCCGAAAGCGCGACCCCGAGCTCGATCCAGATTTCGGGCGAGCTGAACCAATCGACCTCGCCGCCCCGGTCGAGCATCAGTTGCAGCGCGCCAAGGCCGATGGAGAGCATGGCGAAACCGAAGAAATCGAACCCCCGGCGCCGTTTCGGCAGGCTCGGCAGATACCGCATGCAGCCCAAGAGGGCGATGATGCCGACCGGCAGGTTGATGAGGAAGACCCAGCGCCAGTTGAAGCTTTCCGTCAGCCAGCCGCCGAGCGTCGGGCCGATGATCGGGCCGACCATGATCCCCGCGCCCCACATCGCCATCGCCTGCCCGTGCCGTTCACGCGGGTTGATGTCGAGAAGGAAGGTTTGCGAGAGCGGCACGATGGACGCGCCGAAAACGCCCTGAAGGAGCCGGAAGAAGACCATCGAAGTCAGGCTCCACGCCCCCGCGCAGGCAACGGAAGCGGCGACGAAGCCAGCGATGGAAAGGATGAAGAATTCCTTGCGCCCGATCCGGTCCGCGACCCAGCCCGTCACCGGCGTCATGATCGCGGCGGCGACGATATAGGAGGTCAGCACCCAGGTGATCGTATCCGGCGAGGCGCCGAGGTCGCCCGTCATCGACGGAAGTGCCACGTTGGCGATGGTCGTATCCAGCACCTGCATCACGGTCCCGAGCATGATCGAGACGGTGATGAGACCCTTGTGCGGGATCTTGCTGTGGTCGATTGGCTGATGCGCGGCGGACATCGGTCCGGCCTTTACTCGGCAGCGGGAATCGTGGCGGCGACGGCGGTTCCGTCGGGCGAAAGCGTGTCGACCGAGACGCTCGCGCTCATCCCCGTTCGCAACATCGGGAGCGCCTCACCGGCGTCGAGCTTCAGTCGCACAGGGATGCGCTGCGTCACCTTCACCCAGTTGCCGGTCGCGTTCTGCGCCGGGATGAGGGAGAATTCAGCGCCCGTCGCCGCACCAATCGCCGAGACATGCGCCGGGAACTCGCGCCCCGGATAGGTGTCGAATTCGACGGTCGAGGTTTGCCCGACCTGCATCTTGCCAAGCTGGGTTTCCTTGAAATTCGCATCGATCCAGGTTTCGCCTGTCTCGACCAGCGCGAAAAGCGGGCTGCCGGGGGTGACATACTGGCCCAGCCTGAAGGACGCGGCTTGCGCCACAATCCCGTCCGCGGGCGCGGTCACGAGGGTGCGCTCAAGATCGTAGGCGGTCTGGTCCCGTGCGGCGAGCGCGGCCATGACGGCGGGATGCTTGTCCACATCCGTATCCGGCTTTCCGCCAAGGGCCGCAAGCGCACTCAGCACGGCCTGATCGGCGGCGACTTTGTTTTCCTGTGCCTTGCTCAGATCCCGCGCGGCCACGTCAAGACCGGAGGCGGTGACGACGCCCTTTGCCGACAGCGCCTTCTGGCGATTGTATTCGGTCTGATAGTAATCCACGTCGCCGCGCACGACATCGGCCTGCGCCAGCGCCTGGGCATAGGCCGCGCGCATCTGCTGCACGCTCAGCCGCGCGGCGGCCAGCGCCGCGTCGGCCTGTTCCAAGGCGATGCGGTAAGGTTCGGGATCGACCTGAAAGAGCGGATCGCCCGCCTTCACCACACTGTCGTCATGCACCATGACCCCGGTCACGCGACCGCTGACACCGGCGCTGATCGACACCCGCGCCTGCTCAAGATTGGCGTTCTCGGTCGTCTCATAGCGTCCGCCGGTCAGCCAGACATAGCCGCCGCCAAGCGCCAGAAGCACTGGCAGCGCCAGCATCAGCGCGACGCGCCCGCCGCGCTTCTTCTTCGGCGCCGGGGCGTCCCGCGCGGGTTCCGGCGTTTGGGCCACATCGGCATTTTTCGACATGGCGTTCATTCCGCAGCCCCTTTCCGCGCCGTGTCCACGGCTGCGCCCTGACAATCCGATTGGCTCAGATTGCTCACGATCAATTCCAGACTGTTCGTCAGAACCTTGCGGTCCCCGGCACTCAGCCCCGCCATCGCTTGCTCGTAGATCTCACCCGCCATGTCGCGTACCTCCTCAAAGGCGTCGACGGCCTTGGTGGTTGGCTGCAAGAGACGGACGCGGCGATCGTTAGGGTCGCTGCCGCGTTCCACCCAGCCCGCCTGCTCCATCCGGTCCACGAGGCGAGATACGCTGATCGGCTCGATCTCCAGAAGCTCCGCGATCCGCGCCTGCGACGCGCTGCCCTCGCGCGCGAGATGCACGAGAAGCCGCCACTGCGCCGAGGAAAGACCGTAGGACTGCCCACGCGATTCGAACCGCCGCCGGATCAGACGCGACGCATCGTGCAGCAGAAACCCGAGTGAATTGGTTTTGGTCATTTTCATCAGCTTGACTTAATATAAGCATGCTTACCTTTCAAGAAGACTTTACACATGACCCCTATGAATTTCGCAGCCACTGCCGGGAACTGGTTGCGGCCCGCGTGTTTTTCCGGCGAATGTCCGGGAAGCAGCGCTGGACGGCCTGAACGGCGGCGCCAAGGGAGACGACATGATTTCCAACTACCTGCGGTTTTCGCCGCTTGCCCTCTGTATCCTTTTGACCTTTCTGTCCCTCGTGGGTCTGGTCTGGTCGGAGTTCTACCTCATCCCGGCGCTACTCTTCGGCCTTGTCAGTTTCATGGGGTTCCGCGACCTCACGCAGTCGAACCACGCCGTTCTGCGCAATTATCCGGTGCTGGGGCATGTCCGCTATTTCTTCGAGCTGATCCGGCCGGAGATCCGCCAGTACCTGATCGAGTCGGACGAGGAAGAGGTGCCGTTTTCCCGTGAAGCGCGGGCCATCGTCTATCAGCGCGCCAAGAACGTCGAAGACAAGCGGCCCTTCGGCACGAAAAAGCGCGTCTACGATGCGGGTTACCAGTGGCTGACCCATTCGATCCGGCCGCGCAAGATCGCCAACAACGATTTCCGGCTGACCATCGGCGGACCGGACTGCAAGCAGCCCTACGATGCCTCGATCTACAACATCTCCGCGATGAGCTTCGGTGCGCTGTCGGCCAATGCCATCCTCGCGCTGAACAAAGGCGCGAAGATGGGCAACTTTTACCACGATAGCGGCGAAGGCGGGATCAGCCGCTATCACCGCGAAGGTGGCGGCGACATCGTCTATGAACTCGGTTCGGGCTATTTCGGCTGCCGCAACCACGATGGCAGCTTCAACCCCGAGAAATTCGCCGCCGTCGCCGCCGAAGACCAGGTGAAGATGATCGAGCTGAAACTGAGCCAGGGCGCCAAACCCGGTCAGGGCGGCGTGCTGCCGGCCGCCAAGATCACGCAGGAGATCGCCGAGGCGCGCGATATTCCGATGGGCAAAGACTGCATCTCGCCCTCTTCGCATTCTGCCTTCACCACGCCGATCGAGATGATGGAATTCATCCGGACGCTGCGAGAACTGTCGAAGGGCAAACCGATCGGTTTCAAGCTCTGCGTCGGCCACCGGCGCGAATTCATGTGCATTGTCCGCGCGATGCTGGAAACCGGGATCACGCCGGATTTCATCGTGGTGGATGGCAAGGAAGGCGGCACCGGCGCTGCCCCGCTGGAATTTGCCAACCACATGGGCATGCCGTTGGTCGAGGGGCTGACCTTCGTGCACAACGCGCTGAGGGGCGCTGGCCTGCGCGAACGGATCAGGATCGGCGCCTCGGGCAAGCTGATCCATTCCTTCGATATCGCCAAGGCGCTGGCGCTTGGGGCCGACTGGGCCAATTCGGCGCGCGGCTTCATGTTCGCCATCGGCTGTATCCAGGCGCAGGCTTGCCATACCAACCACTGCCCGACCGGCGTCACCACGCAGGACCCGCGGCGCTACCGCGCATTGGTCGTGCCCGACAAGGCCGAGCGTGTGTACAACTTCCACAAGAACACGATGAAGGCGCTTGGCGACATGTCCGGTGCGGCCGGCCTGACACACCCGAGCGGTTTCCTGCCGCATCACCTCCTCATGCGCGAGAACGACCGTGACATGGTGACGGGCGAGGATGTCTATCCCTACATGCCCGAGGGATTTCTTCTGCGCGAAGATGACGATCGCTTCGGCTATCTCAAGCGCTGGCGACGGTCGAGCTCGAAGAGTTTCGAGCCCTTTGACGACGGTGTCTAAGTTTCGCTCTCGGCGTTTGTCGCGCCGAGGCCGACAAGCTCCGAGCCACCGAACTGCTTCTGGAAAAGATCGCGGAAGGCACCATCCGTCGCAAGCAGCTCGGTCGCGGTGCCGGTCTCGACGATACGGCCCCGATCCATCACGACGATGCGGTCGGCTTCGAGGATCGTTGACAGCCGGTGCGCGATGACGATGGTGGTGACGCCCTTGGTCACCTCGCGAAGCGCCTCCTTGATATGCGCCTCCGAGGCGGCGTCGAGGGCGCTTGTCGCCTCGTCCAGAAGCAGGATCTCGCCCTGCCGGAGGATCGCGCGGGCAAGAGACAGGCGCTGACGCTGGCCGCCGGACAGGAATGCGCCGTTTTCTCCGACCTCGGTGGCATAGCCCTGCGCCAGCGTCTCGATGAACTCATGCGCATGGGCGGCGCGGGCGGCGGCATAGACCTCCTCGTCGCTCGCATCGGGTCTGCTGACGCGGATATTCTCCATCACCGAGGTCGAGAACAGGAACGTGTCCTGTCCGACAAAGGACATGCGCTGGCGGAGCGAGGCAAAGGTGACGCCACGAATGTCCTGATCGTCGATCAGCACCGCACCTTCGACCGGATCGTAGAGCCGCATGACGACGTTCAGAAGCGTGGATTTGCCGCTGCCCGAAGCCCCGACGAGCGCCGTGGTCTTGCCCGCCTCAAAAACGACATCCACGTCGATGAGGACCGGCTGGGCGTCCTGATAGGCGAAGCTGACGCGGCGCACGGAGACCTCACCCGGCCCCGGCGCCAGATCGACCGCATCGGGCGCTTCGGTTAGCGTCTCTTCCTGATCGAGAAGGCCGAACATCATGCGGACGCCGACCATCTGCTGCTCCACGTTGATCCGCATCCGCGACAGGCGCTTGGCCGGCTCGTAGGCCATCAGCAGTGCCGTCACGAAAGACATGAGCTGCCCCGGCGTCGTCGGCTCTCCGCCGAAGATGCCATTGGCGCTGATCCAGACGACAAGCGCGATGGCAAAGCCCGACAGCGTCTCCATCAGCGGGCTGGTGATCGCCTGAAGGCGGATCACGGCGTTCGAGCGATCCTCGACCGCCCGGATCGCGCTTTCCATCCGTTCGCTCATCCGCTCTTCGAGCGCGAAAACCTTGATGACGCGGATGCCCTTCGCGGTTTCCTGCATGACCTTCAGAATCTCGCCCAGCGACACCATTTCCTTGGCGACGACGCTGCGGGCGCGGTTGACGATCATCCGAAGCCCCACCAGTGCAATCGGCCCGACAATCAGCGAGACCGCCGAGAGAAGCGGCTGCTGATAGACCATGACCGCCACAAGACCGAGCAGTGTCAGGAGATCACGGATGAAGGTCGAAACCAGAAGGTCGATCAGCGCGCGGGCACGCTGGGCGCTTTGAGTGACACGCAAAAGGATGTCGGAGGATTCGGTCAGTGTGAAGAAGGCCACGCCCTGCCGCATCAGCTTGTCATAAAGCAGCGACTGGTTCATCGCGACGATCCGGTTGCCAGCGCGCGCCATGAAGACCATCTGGACATAGGTCGCGATGCCTTTTGCCGTGAAAATCCCGGCAACGAGAAGCGAAACCCCCAGAACGCGGCTCTTGTTCTCGTCGTCGGTCAGTGCGTTGATGATGCCTTCCATCACCCAGGCGGTCAGCGCCGAACTCGCCGCGACCGCGCACATCGCCAGAATTGCAATCGCATAGAGCCAGCCTTGCGAACGCAATCCGTCCTTCAGGAGCCGCCAGATGAGATTGCGCGGCACCCCGTGGGGTCCCGTCGGGGCCGAGGTGCCCGGATATTTCTGACTGTCTTGAACCATCGGAATTCCGGACCGCGAGATAACTGGCCTCAGCGCTGGTATCAAGCTGGCGCCGCGAAATAAAGACCCAAGGGCCGCGCCAGCGCCTGACGCGTGCCCCGGCCGGAAAAATTGCCTGACGCCGCCGCGCGTTAAGCTTCCCGAAAACACCGGCCCTTAGACCTGACGATGGGTATAAGGGGAATCGGGATGGCCAAAGGCAGGGGTGGAACCCGCGCCGCGGATGCGGCTGACGATCTATGGGGCGAGGCGCTAAAACGCTGGTATGAACAGGAACGGTCGACTCTACCGCCACCGGAACCGGAGGCGCCGACATTCGAGCATCGGCCATTTCCGCCGGGCTGGTGGATCGTTCCCGCGATTTTCATGTCGCTCGGGATCTGGGCGGTGATCGGCTGGATGATGCTGACCTGAGCGTCAGCGCGCCAGCACCAGATCGGCCTTGAGACCACCGAGACGCGCGCTTTCGCCAAGGCGGAGCGTGCCGCCGTGGCTGCGGGCGATATCGGCCGTGATGGCAAGGCCGAGGCCGACACCGACGCCGCGGTTCTGGTTGCGCGCGGTATCAAGCCGCGTGAAAGGGCGCATCGCTTCTTCGCGCAGTTCCTTCGGGATACCGGGGCCGTCATCCTCGACGGTGAACCGAACCGCCCGGTCGCTGATCGACAGCGAGATTTCGGCGCGCGTCCCGTAGCGCACGGCATTCCCGATGAGGTTGCCAAGCGCGCGGCGCACCGCGACCTCGCGCAGTGTCGCCTCCCCCGCGCCTTCGACCGAATGAAGGGCGACATTCTGCCCGCCGCGCCGCGCATCCTCGACCAACGCGCGCACCAAGGGCACCGGATCGACGCGCCGCGCCTCTTCCTCAAGCGCATCCTCGCGCACGAAGCTCAGGAAGGAATCGAGAAGGCGCTCCATCTCCGACACATCGCGCAGCATCGCCTCGGCCTCTTCATCCCCGTCGAGCAGCGACAGGCTGAGCTTGAGCCGCGTCAGCGGCGTGCGCAGATCGTGGCTGACGCCCGACAAGAGAAGCGTGCGCTGCTCGATCTGCCGCTCGATCCGCGCCCGCATGTCGAGAAAGGCATTGCCCGCCGCCCGCACTTCAAGCGATCCGACCGGGCGGTATGGCACGACGCGCCCCTTGCCGAAGGCCTCCGCGGCGTTGGCCAGCCGCCGGATCGGGCGCAGCTGATTGCGCAGGAAGACGAATGCGATGGCGGTCATCAGAAGGCTCGTCAACACCATCAGCACCAGAAGCTGATGCGGGTTCGAGGCCGAGACGCGCCGACGCATCAGGTCGATCTGCATCGGTCCCTTCGCCGTCTCCATCGTGATCTTGACGGTCCGCAGATCCTCAAGGTCGATCGCGGTGATGCCGGGAAAGGCCGCACGCAGCGTGGCGATGACGACACGGCCGCTGAAATCGTAGAAGACCCGCGGATCGCCCGATTTCACGGACGTCGGCAGCACCACCGTCAGGCCCAGCGGCGGGGCAAATTCGGCGATCTCGGCCTGCGCCGCGCCCAGCGTTGGCGCCGCCTCGACACGGCCAAGAAGCAGGTTCAGGTCCTGCACCACATTCTCCGTCATCTGGCGCGTCACATCCTCGAAATGGCGCTGGATGAAGGCTATGGACACGACAAGCTGGATCGCCACGATGGGCACGATCAGGATAAGGGCGGCACGGCCATACAGGCCGCGCGGCATGAAGTGTTTGATCCATTGGGACAACATGGCCGCAGACTAGCGGCGGCGGCAGGCAAGCGGAAGCGCAAGATGGCGGGTGAATGGCACTATCGCGCGGCACCGGGTGAGGTGCAGAGGCCGGCGCCAGGGCTGCGCCTCATCCTCGCGCCCAATCCCTCGCCGATGACGCTGCACGGGACCAACACTTATCTCTTGGGGACCGGCGCCGTCGCCGTGATCGACCCCGGCCCCGACGACCCCCGTCACCTGACCGCGATCCTCGCGGCCCTCGACGCCGGCGAGGCGATCAGCCAGATCTTCGTCACCCATGCCCATCTCGACCATTCCCCCCTGTCCCGCGCCCTCGCCCAACGCACCGGCGCGCCCGTCCTCGCCTACGGTGACGCCGCGGCGGGGCGGTCGGCGACCATGACCGCCCTTGCCGCAGGCGGGTTGATCCGTGGCGGCGAAGGCGTCGACACGAGCTTTCGCCCGGACCTCTGCCTGCCCGACGGCGCCGTGGTGGACGGCCCCGACTGGCATCTGCGCGCCATCCACACGCCCGGCCATTTCGGCAACCATCTGAGTTTCGCCACCCGGCTGAACGGCTCCGAGGTGGTCTTCACCGGCGATCATGTCATGGGCTGGTCCAGTTCGCTGGTTTCGCCCCCCGATGGCGACATGGGCGCCTTCATGCAAAGTCTCGACCGCCTCACGCAGGAGGCAGCACAGCGCTACTACCCCGCCCACGGCGCCCCGGTCGACGCCCCCGCGGAGCGGCTTCAGGCGCTCCGGACCCACCGCCTCGACCGCGAGGCGCAGATCCTCGCCGCACTGAGCGATGGCCCGGCCGCCGCCGCCACCCTCACCCACCGCATCTATCTTGAGACGCCGCCCGCCCTCCTTCCCGCCGCCGAACGCAACGTCCTTGCCCATCTGATTGATTTGACTGAAAGAAGCCTCGTGTCCTGCGACGGCTCTCTGACTTCAGGCGCCGTCTTCAGCCGCGCCGGCGCGGCGCAAATTTTCTGACAAATCCCACTGGACGCCCCCGCCCACGCTTGCTATACGCGCCTCCGTGTTCCGGCGTAGCTCAGCGGTAGAGCAGTTGACTGTTAATCAATTGGTCGTAGGTTCGATCCCTACCGCCGGAGCCAATAAAATCTAGATAAATCAAGTAGATTCAAACGTCGTCGCTGGGCGATCTTTGTTATGTTTGGTCGGGGGTAACGTTTGGGGTAAAAAAAGCGCCGACTAGGTTAGCGACTTTCCTCTGGCGACCGATCGAGTCGCGATCCGTCGCATCCGATAGGTAGAAAAGCAAGCGACAGGCATACATTTCGCGTGATGCTGACCCATATCCTTCTGACGCGCGAGGAAGGCTCTGGCACCCGCATCCTGATGACGCGCTACCTCGACCGCATCGGCGAGGGCCGGATCATCGAGTTTCTCGTGATGGATTCGAACGAGACCATCAAGCAGGCTGCGATGGACGGGCCGGGTGTGGCCTTTCCGAGCCTGCATACGGTGACCGAGGAGATTGCCACGCGCCGCCTGATACTCGTGAACGCGCCCAGCCTGCCCATCACGCGCCAATGATATCTGGTGCGCCCCATCGGACAAGAGACGCGGGTCGCTGTCATCCGCTGCAAGGATCATACCCTGACGCTCAAGGACCGCTATCTTCCGACGCCCGGCGCGCCCTGACTGACCTGCAATTCCAATGTGCCAGCCGACGACCCTCCGCGTTCATCTCCTATTGCCGGACCGGGGAGCGATCACTGCACTTCGGATATTCGCGGAATCGGCGGGCGGAATAAAAAAACCCCAGGCGCTGGGGGCCTGGGGTATCCGTTCGGCAATCGGCAAACGCGGTCAGTCGAGATCTTTGACGACGTGATCCGCGAAAGCCAGAACCATCGCATCATAGTAGATCTGGCTGTCGCTCGTGACCGTGGCCAGATCCGTGCCCGGCGGGAAATAGGGGCTCGCGTCCTTGACGCTCACGGCGAGGTCATAGGTCTTGAGAACGGTCGGACTGCCGCCTTCCGTGGAAATCGATACCCTGCCGACAAGGCGCGAGTCAGCGGAGCCTGCGGCCGCCTGAAAGCTGTTGGCGAGCTCGAATTCGTCAATATCGACGCTGAGGACATCACCGTCTTCCGCCGTTTTGCCGACGAGTTGGGTGACGATGGCGCGCTGAAGGTCCTCGGACAGATTGGCCCAGCGGGCAGCTGCCGCCTTGTTCTCGATCGCATCGAGGTCGGTGTTCACCTCAACATCCTTGATCATCGAATCCGCAAATGTCGGCGCGGCGCTGAGCAGGGCAAGGCCGGTAACAAGGCCAATAGCGGTGGTCCTAAGCATGGTTTTTCTCCTTCCGTGAGGAACGTTTCGGGGCCGATCCTGTCGACTCCGTTGCCATATCAACGCCGTGCAGATGTGTTGGTTCCCTGCCGCAAATCTGCATCTCTTCAACTACCCGATCGAACAACCCCAAGTCGAATTTGTTGGGAACTCCCCCCTCTGTCCCGCGTTTAAATTCCGAGCGCCAAGGCGCCGACTGAAACCGTAGAACGGAGACTAACACCATGAAACATCTCATGATTTCGACGGCCTTTCTGGCCCTGACCGGCGGAGCCGCACATGCCCAGGACGCGATGTTCCGCGCAACCGCCGACCCGATGGAAATCCATGCAAGCGAGTTTATCGGCAAGCGCGTCTATGCGTCCGAAGCCGCGGTTGAAGGCGACAGCTTCGACGGCCTACAGGACGGCTGGGAAGACGTCGGTGAGATCAACGATGTCATTCTGGCGCGCGATGGCAAAGTCGATGCCGTGCTGGTCGATATCGGGGGATTCCTCGGGATCGGCGAACGTCAGGTCGCGGTCGAGATGGGCTCGATCAAGTTCGTGGCCGACAGCGCAACCCCTGAGGACGAATCCGACTACTTCCTTGTGATGAATGCGTCGCGGGCGAACTTTGAAGAAGCGCCTGAATATTCGTGGAAGCACGATGCGATGGATTCGGCGGGCACCGCAATGGACACCGCCGCGACGAAGACAGGCGAAGCCGCTGGCGCTGCGGCGACGGCGGTGGGCGACGCTGCCCAGGCGACCGGCGAGGCGATGTCCGACACCGCCAACACAGCCGCCGACGCGATGACGCGGGAGGCGACGATGCGCGATGGCTATGAGGCGGCCGCGCCGACGGAGATCACGACCGAGATGCTGACCGGCGCCAAGGCCTATGACTTTGCCGATCAGTGGATCGGCGAAGTGTCCGAACTGATCCTCGACGATCAGGGCAAGCTCACCGATGCGGTGATCGACGTGGGTGGATTCCTCGGAATTGGGGAGAAACCCGTCAAGCTGGCGATGACCGATGTCGACATCCTTCGCCAGAGCGGTGGCGACGAGATCCGCGTCTATGTTCCGATGACCCAGGAACAGCTCGAGGCGCTGCCGACCTACCAGAAGTGATCACGCGGTTTCTCTGATACCACAGGATCACGTCGATCTCTGTTAACAAGTAATACGGCCCGCCCTTGAGGCGGGTCGTTTTCGTCTGATGAAGACACTGCGTTCGATATCGTGACACGACGACGCGATGCCACGGATCGTGTGCCGCCGCGCGATCCAGGCCCGTCTGAACAATGCAACCTCAGCATTGCGCACAATGAAAGAGCCGGGATCTTTCGATCCCGGCTCTTGCGCCACGTAAATCTTGATGGTCGCGGTGCGATCCCGCAGGCCTGATATCAGACCGGCGGCTTGCCCCGCATGGCGCGCGCAATCATCGCCACCACGAAGAGGATGAGGAATATCACGAAAAGGATCTGTGCGATCCCGGCGGAGGTGCCGGCGATCCCGCCGAAACCGAGCGCCGCCGCGATGAGCGCAATCACGAGAAAAGTAACAGCCCAACCGAGCATGGCAGTCTCTCCTTAGTCTAGGACATCGTCTGTCGATGGGAGGTCAACGCCCGTCGCGCCGGGAGGTTCCATCACAACCCGAGCAGGCAAATGTGCGCTGCAATCGGACTTGCGGGCAAAGCGGCGCTGGAACCGAAAGCCGCTTGCGGAGTTTTCCATGTAAGTCCCGCCATCGCGCCCGAGAGGTGAGATGGAACACCGGAGTTAACGGAAGTTGGAGGCCGATATGTCGCGCGAGACAGTCAGAAACACGGTCGAGGACGCCGCTCAGGCCGCCCGGACCCTCGGTACGGAGGCATTGCGCGCCGCCCGCATCGAGATTGGCTCGGCGCTCGACAAAGCGAAAGATGCGGCCATGGCCGAGGCCGAGGTACGCGCCGAAGCCGGCCGGGATTTCGTGGCCGATCAGGCCCGCGATCTTGCCTCGCGGCTGCGCACCGACGCGGCGTCGGAAGACGCGGCAATTCGTATGCGCCTCTTGGACATGCTGGCGGTGGGAACCACGGCTCTTGCAGACGACTTCCAGCGCCAAAGCCTGTCGTCGCTTCTGGCGCAGACTGAGGATTTCGCCCGCCGCAACCCAGGCGCCTTCATCGCCGGAGCGGCACTTGCGGGCTTCGCCGCCACCCGTCTGGCGCGCGCCAGCGACCCAACTTCCATGACGGAGGGCGATCGTGCCTTTTGATCGCGAAACCAGAACCACGGGGGCGCTGTTTGCCGACGTGGTGCAACACATGACCGGGCTTGTTCGCGGTGAGTTGGACCTCGCCAAGGCTGAATTTTCCGAGAACGCCCGCCGTGCAACTGCGGGCGTGATGATGATCGTCGGCGCCAGCGTACTCGGCGTCGTTGCGTTGAATCTCGTCGCCGGGGCTGCGGTCGCCATCCTTGTCGCCCTCGGATTCACGGCGGTCTGGGCCGCGCTGATCGTCGGCGGCGGTCTCTTTCTTGTCGCTGCGCTCCTGGTCCACGAAGGGCTGGGCGCGCTTGGTCGTACCAACTTCATTCCGCGCCGCACGGTTCAAAACGTTCAGCGCGACGCGGAGCAAATCAAGGAGATGATCCATGACACATCACGCTGATACCCGCGCCATCGAAGAAGGACTTGAACGCAATCGCTCGGCCCTGCGCGACACTGTCGATGAGATTCAGGACCGCTTTTCGGTGGACCGGCTCGCGGAGGAGGCTCTTGGTCTCTTCCAGGGCAAGACCGCCGCAGATTTCACCAGGTCGATCGACCGCGCCGTGCGCGCCAACCCGGTGGCGCTTGCGCTGACCGGTGTCGGCATCGCCTGGTTGATCTTCGGCGGCCGCAAGCCGACACCGGCCCCCCGCGCGGAGGCAATCTCCCGATGGGAGGATGAAGGCGGCAATCCCGAGCCGCGAACGCTCAATACCCAGACAGACACCGCCAGTGACGAATCCGATTGGGCGGAGCGGATCGACGCCTTGCGCGAACGCGCCTCATCGACGCTGCGGCACCTCGAAACCGAGGCCCGCGACTACGTCGGCGATGCGCGCGACTTCGTGGCGGAGCGGGCCAAGGTCCTGTCCGCCTTTACCGAGGATATGCGCAAGACCATGCTGAACGGGCTCGACGGGCTGTCCGATGCCGCGCGCGAGACGGTCGTTCAGGCACGCGAGAAAGCCTATGCGGCGCGGATCCGCATCGATCACGCCGCACGCGCTGGCGGCCGCGAGGTGGAGCGCATGGTTCACGAACATCCGATGATCGCAGGCGTCGTCGCGATGGCGCTCGGTGCGGCGCTTGCGGCGGCCCTGCCGCGCACGCGCACCGAAGATCGTGCCTTCGGATCCGAGAGCGACCGCCTGATGGCCGCAGCAGCGAAAAGCCTGCGCGAAGAGCGTGAGAAACTCTCTCAGGTGGCCAGCGGCGTGGCGGATGAACTGAAGGACGTCGCGCGGGACGCCCGCAGCACGATTTCGGATAAAGCGGCGGAAGTCGGCGCGAAAGTGAAAGCGCGCGCGAAAGCCGAAGCGGACGACATCGAAACGCATTCGGCCTGAGGGCCGGACGCGACCCTGGGCGCGGCGTTCCCCAGCGCCCCCTACGCGCCCCACGGGGGTGAGACCGGCAGGATTCCCTCTCCTGCCGGTCTTCGCTTGTCCGGCACCGTCGGGATCTGGCGTTCAGATAGGAGCGCGACGCCGGCACCGTCGCAGCCTCAGGTTCGCCGACGCGCAATCCTCAGGTGACGTGCCGCAAAAAGATACGCCGCCCGGATGGGCGGCGTATCTTCTTGTCAGATGTGATGCCCGACCTAGCTGGATGCGCCGAAACGAACCACTACGTGTTCGCCAACGTCGGGCTTGTGACCCGCCTGCACTTGGGCACGCATGAGTTCAAGCCCGTAGACCAAGGGGTTTCCCGTCGAGGTCCAGACCGCGGCCTCCCGCAGCGTAAACTTCAGAAGCGCGACGTCGGGATCGTCGACCCCGCCGTCGAACCAGGCGCCAACAAAGGGCGACCATATCCGCTCGAGCTGCGGGCGGTCCTGGCTTTGCTCAATCGCCCCCACAATGCTCGCATGGAACCTGTGGTCCTCGCCGATCACGCAGTATTCGGCTTGGCCGCCCATCCCGACTGCGCGAACGAGATCGCTTTGAAGGGATGTGACAAACCAGATCACTTCCTGGGATTCCTCGACGAAATGGGTCATCGGCTGCATCGACTGCTCTGACTCTTTCACGCCGAGCATCCCCGCGCGCACCTCTCCCAGAACCTGGAAGAGGGCGCGCTTGGACTGAGCTTCAACGTCTGTTTGGACGCTCATGTCATCATCTCAGAGATGCGAGACCCAGTCGTCGACCTCGCGTTCGGCCGCTTCCTTGGCGTGACCGTACTTTTCCTGCACGAGACCGACGAGTTGCTCACGGCGACCGTCTGCACTCTGCAATTCGTCGTCGGTGATGTCGCCCCACTTGGCCTGCGCCTTGCCTTTGAGTTGCTTCCAGTTTCCGGCGATTTGATCCCAGTTCATGGGGTCCTCCTTGGGTGAGTGTTTCATCGATACCCTCTCAACGTGTGGCACGTTCGGTGGTTCCCCCGCGTCGTCACCATTGCAGCGATCGGCAAATATCTGTCTGGCGAAGCGACGGGATCGGGAACCGGCGCGCCACCCGGGCGTTGATCCCTGACTTTGGGGGAAAAATCTTGGAAAACACTGAGCGCCTTGCCCATATCGCTGTGATCTTCGTTGCGGGCGTCGTGATTATCGCCGCGATGAGCATGGCCAAGGACATCCTTGCCCCGATCACCATGGCGCTTATCGCTGGCGTCGTCCTGTCCCCCTTGTCGGACTTCTGGGAGGCACGAGGTTACTCCCCCGTGTGGGGGTCGTTGATCGGGCTGCTTGTCACCTTGGTTCTTATCGGTGCGCTGATCCTGGCCTTTCAGCCGGTGATTGCAGGGCTCGTTGCACAGGCGCCGAAGGTCTGGTCCGACATGCAGGAAGTGGTGCAAAGCATCCGGGGCCTCCTGCACGGCCTGTCGGAGGTAAGCGACAATGTCGCCAAAGCGATAACTCCGGATGCGAATGCGGCGACCAACACGGCGCCGCAGGAATCCATGGCGATGCCGTCGGTGTCGGGTGCGATCATGGCGGCCCCTGCTATCCTGTCGCAGATCCTGATCTTCGCCGGCTCGCTCTTCTTCTTTCTCCTGACCCGACGCGAGATCTACGAATGGATTTCGCTGCGCCTGTCGAGCCGCGGTGAGCGCGCCGAACTTGCGCTTCGACTGCGCCGGGCAGAACGGAACGTGTCGCGCTATTTCATCACCATCACGCTTATCAACGCCGCACTTGGTGCAATGACCGCGATGGCGCTCGAGATGATGGGCGTGACTGATGCGATGGTCTGGGGTCTTGTGGCTTTCATGATGAATTTCGTGGTGTACCTTGGTCCCACGGTTTTTCTGGTCATTCTGCTTTTCGTCGGGGTCGCGCAATTCGACGGCGCCATGTCCCTGGCTCCGGCATTGTCCTTCCTGGCCCTCAACACGCTCGAAGGGCAATTCATCACGCCCACCCTTGTGGGCAAGCATATGTCGGTGAACCCTCTGCTCATCTTCCTTTCGCTGGTCTTCGGCATCTGGCTCTGGGGTCCGATCGGCGGGATCGTCGCCATTCCCATGCTTCTCTGGGCGCTCGTTCTCAGCGACGTGATGGAAGAGCCGCGCAAGGCGCTGCAACAGGATCAGCCGGCCTGAACGCTCACACCATCTCTTCCGGCACAATGGGCACTTCCGTCACGAATTTCTCCGCCGCCTTGTGATCATAAGGCAGGATAAAGCCGCGCCGATCGCCCGGTGCCTGTCGCAGATTGCTGAGCGCGAGTGCGCGCCATGCGGGAACGGCACGCAAAGGGTCGAAAAACTCAGCGCCCGCGCCATCCGGCAACCAATGTGCCAGCACTCTTCGCCGCAAGCTGCGCACCTGCTCGACCTCGGTCAACAGGACACCGGCTTCTGTGTCCCAGCGCAGGCTTCGTCCATTGAGGTTCGCCGAGGAGACGATGGCCGCCCTGTCGTCGAAGATCGAGACCTTCGAGTGGATATAGACGATGGGCGCGCCGTAGAGCTTGTCGCGATCGCTGCCATTCCCGCGCCGGCCGTCATCCGGGCGCGGCTGGGCGGCGGCACCGACGAAGAGGCGACGGCCGAAAGCGGCCTGAACGATCTTCAGCGCGCGCGACTGAAGAAACTCCCCGAAGCGCGCGTCAAGCGTGATCCGTCCATCGAAAGCCACTTCTTCGGGTGCTCCGGGAAGGATGAGGATGATCGAAAGCTCGGGCGTCTCCTGTCCGAGACGGGCAAGGTAATGCGCGAGCGAGAGGTCGCGAAAGTACTGCGTCTCAAGGTAGATCATACGCCGCGCCCGGCGGGCATAGTGCTCATGCGCCTGGGCGATTTCATTGACCAGCGGGACGGGCCCGAAATGGATCATGTTCCGGTGGCGCGGTTTGGAGAGGGTGCGCAAAAGCTGACGGTTGCGCTGTGGCTCCCGGCGCCCGGCAGTCACGTCGAGAAACGTCTCGAGATGTTGCTGGGCCTCGGCCGCCGCGCGGCCGGTCAGGAGGAGCTGAACGTCGTGCCAGGTCTGCGCCGCGCTGCGGTCATGCTCTGGCGTATCGTAGCGACGCTCATCAAGGTCGAGCCCGCCGACATAGAGGCGACGCCTGTCAAAGACGGCGAGCTTTTGGTGATGCGTCGCCGGATAGACGCGCGGAAGCGGCCAAAGCCTTGGCCCGACCCGTCCATCGGGGCGCAGCGTGAGGCGAGACGGAATGCCAGGCATTTCGCGTAACGCCAAGCGCCGCGCGACGGGGGTTTGCCGGTTGAGCCAACGTGCGAGACGCGCGCCGCGAAAGAGGATCAGGGGCCAAAACGCGAGGCGCGGCAAAAGGCCAGTCGAAGCCGGGTGCATGGCGGCCACGATCCGCAGCCGACCGGCCGCATCGGCAATCTCGGCCGCGGCGGTGAACTGGCGTACCGTTCGCCACGTCGCGCGGTGCAGTTTCGGTTTCACGATGGGATCGAAATCGGTAATCGCGAAATGAATGGTGACGCCGCGCGCCAGCGTATGGGCGACAAGGTCGAACCACCGCGCCCCGATGGTGCGGGCCGCCTCTGTCCGAAGCCGTGTATCGAGATCGAAGATGCGGAAGCTGGCCCAGATTTCCGACTTCGCGCCCAGAAATTCACGTTCAAGCGCGGGAAACCCCTCTGCCGCTGTCAGAAGCGTTTCAAAGACGGCCGAGGAACTCGTACGGGCAAAAGATTCCAACATCACGGGTTACGCCAGCCCTATATGATTCAAGGGGTGAACGCGGCGAGGTGCGGAAAGGTTCCGCTCAGGCCCTTTCGAGGGCTTCGCTTCTCTGTTCCCCGTCCGACAGCGGCCGCAATTCGAAGCTCACCATCAGATTGTAAAAACCGTCTTCGGTCTCCCGCCGGACCAATCCGCCCATCTGCATCGCGAAAGCCGAGATCAGTTGCGTCCCAAGCCCACTGGACTCCGACGCAGTTTCTTCGGTTCCGGGTACGGGACGTACAGTCGTGTTCCTGATGCGCAATTCGGCCCTGCTGTCGTCGGTCCGCTTGAGCGAGACCCACAGCTCCGCCGACGGCTCGCGCCCGGTCATGGCGTGTTTCAACGCATTGGTCACGGCTTCGGACACCAGAAGCGCCAGGGGCACCGCCTGATCCGGCACCAGGCGGATATCGTCGAAGGTGGAATGTACGGTGAACCGACGGTCCGGCCAATCCGCCATATTGGTGATCTGCCGCACGATCATCGACAAGAGTTCATCCGTGTGAATGTCGGACAGGCCGGCGGTCTGGTAAAGTTCCCGGTGAATCGTGGCCAAGCTCATCACCCGGTCCTGAAGCCCCTTCATGATCGATCTGGCCTCTTCCGACTTGGTCCGGCGCATCTGCATGTTCATGATCGAGGCGATGAGCTGAAGGTTGTTCTTCACCCGGTGGTGCACCTCGCGCAGCAGCACCTCCTTCTGATGAACAATGTCCTCAAGCTCCGCCTCGTCGTGCAGAATGGTTTCGGTCATCTGCTCGTAGGCTTCGGCCATCTCGCGGATTTCGGTGGGTGCGCCGCTGACGTCAATATCGCCGACAAGACGATTGCCTCCGGCGAAGGAGACGATGGAGCGTCCCAGCTTCTGAACGTGCCGGATCACCTGCCGCTCAACCGCGAGCCATGCGACCACGACGCTCGCGATCCACATCAGCAAAGGCACAAGAACCGGCAAGCTGCCGAAAACGCCCTGGGTTTGCGCGCCCCCTGCCGGCGGCCACGAACCGAGCGCATAAAGCACATTCGGCACCAACGGGACGACGGAAAATGTGCGCGGGAGGTCGGCGGCTGAGTCTGCGGTGAAGGAAAAGGCGCGATCCCCGGTCAGCGCGGCCAGGGATCTGTCTCGGGGTATCGCGATGCCGATATCGTCGAGTTGCTGAGACGCCGTCAGCACCGTCCCTTTCGCGTCGTAGGTAATCATCGTCAACGGCCGATTTCCGTCGGTGCCACTGTCTCGGGCCACGCGCAGACCGCTATGCGGCAGCGACATGCTGACGAGACCGCGATAGGTACCGTTCTCATCGAAAACCGGGTGCGTAATCGCCAGAACGGACGCACCCGAGACGAGGCCGACCGCCTTGACGGCAAAGGACGTCTGCGGCTCTTTCGAAGCCAGAGTAAACAGGGGGTCTTCGGCAAAGTCGAAGACCTTTCCTGCGGAATTGCACTTGCTGATGCCGTTTTCGGGAACATAGGCAATCAACGAATATTGCGCTTCCTCATCCAGAATGCGGCGCATGAGGATGTTGCATTCGTCGTCGTTCTTCGCGATAGGCCAGATCGCGTCCGAAAGCACGGTGGCAGATCCGCGCGCCTGCTGGATCAGGCGAAGCTCGCCGCTGGCGGCACGCATGGTCTCCCCCATCAGCGCCGCCTCTGAGCGGGCGCGGGCTTCCTGCATCACAGTTAGGGACTTTACCACGGCGATGACGGTCAGGGGCAGGAGCACGATCGCCAGAAGGAAGGCAACCCTGAAGCCCACCCCGTCGATAACGCGGCGCCGAATTGGCGCCGTCGTCATGCGGCCTGCTCTCCCGAGGTGCCGAGAACGGCCAGCGTACCGGCGTCGACGTCGGAAATCGGGTCTTCGCCGGCTTTGAGGCCCAGAAGTTCGCAAAGGCGGGCGCGGGCGCGGTTTACGCGGCTTTTCACCGTGCCAACGGCGACCCCGGTCATTTCGGCCACTTCCTCGTAAGAGAACCCGGACGCGCCCGCGAGGATCAGCACCTCGCGATGCTCGGGCGACAGTTCATTGAACACACGGCGGAAGTCATTGAACGCCAGACGCCCGTCATGCGCCGGTTTTTCGTACAGCTTTGAGGCATGGATCCCATCCGGATCGGCGACCTCGCGCTTGCGCTTCCGTTTCACCGAGAAGAACGTGTTCCGCAGAATCGTGAAGAGCCATGCGCGCAGGTTGGTACCGGCCTGGAACTTGTCCATGTTGGTCCAAGCCTTGACGATCGTTTCCTGCACGAGGTCATCGGCAGACGAGACGTCGCCGCTCAGGCTGATGGCGAATGCGCGCAGCGCTGGCAGATGGCTTGGCAATTCGTCCCGCGGGTCGACATGGGAAGTCATTGCTTGGCTTCCTTCTGGCGAAGCTGCTCGATCAGATCCTTGAACCTGTCGGGAACACTCTCTTCGAGCGCTTCCTGGTACACCCGTTTCAGGTTTTCGTCGATCTGCGCCTTCAGCTTCGCGGCGTCGTTGGTTTGCGTCATGGAACCGCTCTTGTCTCATGTTTTTTTACGATCGTATGGAACCTAACGCAGGAACCGCGCGTTGGTTCCGAAGAAAATCGCGATGGGAGAAAAAAATGTCGCCGAGTGCCACCCGGGATTTCGCCGCATCGGTTGCGGCAAGCGTGCCATTCCTGCGTCGCTACGCGCGGGCGCTGACCGGAAGCCAAAACAGCGGGGATCGCTATGCAGCGGCGACGCTTGAAGCCATCCTTGTGGATGATAGCGCGGCAAAACTGGAAGGAAACTTGAAGGTCGGGCTGTTCCGCGCCTTCCACCTCGTCTGGTCGAGCGCGGGCGCCCCTGTCGGTGATGCCGACACGAAACTTTCCGCGCGCGCGCAGGACCACATGGCGTGTCTGACGCCCAACAGCCGCGAAGCCTTGCTTCTCCATGCCATCGAAGGCTTCACCACCGCTGAAATCGGTCGGATCATGGACGTGACCCCTGATGAAGCGGCCACGTTTATCGACATCGCGCGGCGGGAAATGGAGAATTCCATCGCCGGCAAGGTCATGGTGATCGAGGATGAGGCAATCATCGCAATGGACATCGTGTCGATCGTTCAGGAGATCGGCCACCACGTGACCGGCATTGCCCGCACCCGGACCGAAGCGGTGAAGCTCGCCGCGTCCGAACGCCCCGACCTAATCCTTGCCGACATCCAGCTTGCCGACAATTCGTCGGGCATTGATGCCGTGAACGATATTCTGGGACAGTTCGACGATGTTCCCGTGATTTTCATCACGGCGTTCCCTGAGCGGCTGCTGACCGGCGCGCGACCCGAGCCCGCGTTCCTCATCACCAAGCCGTTTTCCGAAGATCAGGTGCGCTCGGCCGTCAGCCAGGCGATGTTTTTCGCCTCCACCGAGACGCTTGCGGCCTGAACGGCCCCGAATTGCACGAAGCGCGCCGGACGGGAAACCGCCCGGCGTCTCATCGTGGTCCTGAGGGCGACCTATGACGCAGCCGGTGTTCCGTTGCCCAGAGAGGCGGCGATAAGCTCGCAAACGGTCCTGGCGGAAAACGGTCGGGCCAGAAGGGTCCAGCGCGACGTCTCGTCGCCGCCCGCATCGCTTTCGTCCTCGGCGTCGTCACCAAGCAGGACCAGGCGACCGCCCCGCGCACGAACCATCGCGTCGACCCCGGCGCGGGTGATCCAACCGGGCCCCGCTTCCAGAAACACCACGGAGATGCGCTCCATGCTCCCGATCATGTCGACCGCTGACGCAAGGGTTATGGCGCGAAAAACATCCGCCTGCGGATCAAACTCGGCGATCGTATCTGACAGGTCCTGCAGGACGACCAGATCCTGCGTCATGACGACGTAGGTCGCAGGCTGATTTATAGCGCACATGAACATCTAGATCTCCACCCCAGAAACCAAGGAACTATGGAACCAAATCGAGGCTGGCGCATTAAACTGTGACATATGGAAGCGAGAGGGTTGATCATGGCCGCCACCGCCTGCAAGAGCTGCCCGCTGCGCAAACGGCCGCTGTTCACGCCTATGAACGACGGTGAGATCACCTTCATGCAAAGCTTCAAGACCGGCGAGCTAAACGTCGATCCAGGCACGACAATCTTGCTCGAAGGTTCGAACAGCCCGCAGCTTTTCACTGTCCTTTCAGGCATGGGCAAGCGCTACAAGACGCTGGAAAATGGCAAGCAGCAGGTGATCAACTTTTTGTTTCCGGGCGATTTCACGGGACTACAGGCGGGCCTGATGGGCGAGATGCAGCATTCGGTCGAAGCGACGACCCAGATGAGCCTTTGCATCTTTCGCCGCGAAGATTTGTGGAACCTGTTCCGCCAGCATCCGACGCGTGCGTATGACCTTACCTGGATCGCCGCCGTCGAAGAACATTTCCTCGGCGAGACGATCGCATCGCTGGGTCAGCGCGATGCACAGCAACGGATTGCCTGGGCGCTGGTGCGCATTCACGAACGGCTGAAGGCGGCGGGTATGGGTGAGGGCGACCGGGTGCCATTGCCGTTCCGGCAGCAAGACCTCGCGGATGCGCTTGGTCTTTCGCTCGTCCACACCAACAAGACCCTGAAGTCGCTGCGGGCGAAGGGCCTGGCGCAGTGGGTGAACGGTGAGCTTCAACTCAGCCGCGTCGCCGATCTGGCGCATATTGCCATGATCGACCTCGAAAAACCGCAGCAGCGCCCGCTGATGTAGCAACCTGGCGCGTTCCGCCGCTGCGCCCAGATAGGGCGATGCAGGGGGCGAACTGGCCGACCTCACGAAGTTGAACCGATCCGGAACGGTTCGATTATTGGTTACCGGCTTCAGGCCGCGCCCGACGCACCCGCTACCGCAGCCTTGATCGAGGCCAGGAAATCGGCGGGCTGGGCGGACAGAAGGCCGACATCGGCAGTGTCGAAGAACCCCAGCACCTTGGTTTCCAGGTCGGCCAGTTCGACGCCGCGCAGCGCGGCTTCGAGGTCGAGGATGGTCTTGGGCGGGGTGACGAAGAAATCGCCGGTGATCACGATCTCGCGGATACGGTCCTGCGACGGGCCTTCGAGGCGAAGATGCGTGGCGATGGTGCCGCCACTGCCGGTGATCCGTCCAGACAGCACATCCGCGTCGCGCGGATCGTCGAGGCCATAGACGAATTCGTCCGTCCCGATCTCCTCGGCGAAGATCGCGCGGGCGGCGGCCTCCTCTGCCTCGGTGATCGGACCCGGTTCAGGCGCGATCCCGAGACCGGCCGCGAAGCCTTCGAGAAGCGCCGCCTTGACCTCGCCTACAGGCGGCGGCGCACCCCCAAACAGTTCGGTGATCGTGACGACCCGCTGCGCGCCGCTGGTCTGACCATGTTTGGCAAGCTTCGCCGCCGGGATGTTCAGCAGCGCGGCCATCTTCGCGCCGTCCATGTCGTAAAGCGTGGTACCCTGATAGAAGATCGTGTCGCCGTCGAAGAACCCGCCGGTGCCTGAGATCTTGCGGCCCTCGACCTCGATATCGTTGCGCGGGCGGTATCGCGCGGCGATGCCCAGCCGCGACAGGCCGTCGGCGGCGGCCTCGCAAATGGCCCGTGCGACGTCACCCAGCGAACCGAGCCCCAGCGTCTCGCGGGCGAAGACCAGTTCCCAGCCGAACTGCCCCTCATCAAGATAGAGCGCGCCACCGCCGGTCACACGCCGCCCGATGCCGACCCCCGCCGCACGGCAGGCGGGCAGGTTCAGTTCCTGGCTGATCGCCTGATGCCGGCCGACGAGGACCGAGGGTGGAAAGGTCAGGAAGCGGACCGTGTCGGGGACCTGGCCGGCCTTGTGGAGGTCGATCAGCGCCTGATCGAACGCCATCTGTTCGCGGCAGGGTCGCACGCCGGTATCGATCACTCGGAAAGGTTTCATCGGCAGGTTTCCTTAAAGCAGGTCGAACTCCTCGCCCGGCGTATAGCTTTCGCCCGGTTTCTGCATGTCCAGCTGGCTGCGCACCCGGCGCAGATCGACCTCTTTCAGCGGGAACGGGTAGCTGGCGATATTCGACGGCGGGCTGTCGCCATAGGGCCGGTCGCAGGCGGAGATGTCCTCGGCGAACTTGCCCGGACAGCCCGAGGTGCGGAACGCGATCCCGGCGTCAACAATCGCCGAAAGCTCGGACGCGGGCATGCCGAAATCGGTGATCCGGCCCCTTTCGTCGAAGCGCATCTGATCGACGCGGACGCCGCAATAATCGACCAGATACCGCGCCAGTTGCACCCGCCGCCACTGATCGCGCGGCGTGGCCGGCAGATGATCCATCAGGCTGCCCTTCTCGGGGAAGAAGCAGAACATGTGGCTGTGCCCGCCCAGATCGACGATCTCCTGAACGACCCGCATCACGTCGTGTTCGGTCTCGCCCATGCCGACGATGATATGGGCGCCGAACTTCTTCGGGCCGAAGATGTCGCGGGCCTCAAGCATGATCTCCCAGTATTTCTTCCAGCTAGTGCGGCGATTGCACGCCCTTGCCGCGGGTGCGGTCGAAAAGCTCCGGCGTCGCGGCGTCGAGCGCCACGGTGAAGATGTCCGAGCCCATGTCGTGCAGCACCTGCACGTCGCTCCGCGTCATCGTCGTCGGGTTCGACAGGATCGAGATCGGGATCGCGTCCGGGTCGATGCGGTCGGTCCATTTCTTCAGGACCGTGACCGTATCCTCGTCCGAATTCGGATGCGTGATCATCGAGATGCACATGCGGTGGAAGGGGCTTCCGCCCACGTCCTTCGCGACGATGTCCACCACCTCGTCCATCGACACCGCCGGCCAGTCGACGCGGATGAAGTTGCGGTCGGCATAGTCGCGCTCCGCCTCGCGGTGGCGCGCGAGCCCGCAATAGGCGCAGTTGGCGCGGCAGCCTTCGGGATAGGTCAGCAGGAGGTTAAGACAGCGGGTGCAGGAACATCCGTGCATCCTGCCCTCGGCCAGCCCCAGCGTGATCGCCGCCGCGGTGGACATCTGCACATAGTCCGGCGAGCGCATGTTGGGCGTCAGGATGTTGTAGTTCGGCCGGTAGAACGCCCTCGGGCATCCGGTTCGCCTCTTTCACCGGGCGGCCGTTCTTCATCGCGGCGGGCACCTGGCCGGGATGGCGGGGCTCCATCAGGTCGTAGGCGTTGAAATCGAGGCCGCCGGCCCCCCTGGCACCCGGAATGGCGTTCTCTGGCTTCTGGCAGGTCATGCTGTCTCTCTCGCCTCCGAATTGTTGTTCAATGGGGTGCACCCGTCGTCATTGCGGTCCGTCCGCACCCAGTATCGGGGATAGGCGATCCAGCAATCGCGCAGCTTCCGCGCATCGGGCGCGCCGCCTTGCGCATAGGCGGCCACCAAAGCGCGCCGCCGCCGCAACGCCAGCGCCAGCGATGGCCCGAAGAGGTCTGCGACCTCTTCGGCATAATCCTCCAGCGCCCCGGTCCGGCCAAGAAGAGATGCCGCAGCCGCCTGCCCCGCTAGTTGGCCGGACACGACCGCCGCCGCGATCCCCGCCCCGGTGATCGGATTGGTCAGCCCGGCCGCATCGCCCGCAAGCAGCACCGGCACCGCGCCCACCCTGCCCGTCAGCGCGGTGATGCCGCCAACCGGGATCAGCCCGCCCGTGGTGCGATGCACATGGCTGCCCACCCGTCCCTCGGCGACCAGTTGCACGTGCAACGCCTCCAGAAGCGGCTTGAGCAGCGCCTTCTTCGCGGGCACCAGGCCGAGGCCAAGGTTGCAAAGGCCGCCCTTGGGGAAGAGCCAGGCATAGCCGCCGACAATCTCGGGGCGCAGGAAGATATCGGTGCCCTCATGCGGGCGAAGGAGGTCCACGGTGATCTGCCGCGTCTCCAGCAGCTTCCGTGTTGACGCAGCCAATCGCCCGACCGACCGGCGAGCGCGGACCGTCCGCGCCGATGATGACCCGCGCCGCGATCTCTTCGCCGTCGCCGATCACGGCCCTGCCGTCGCCCGTGATCTCGCGCAGCGGCGTGGCGAAGCGGCAGGTGGCCCCCGCCGCCTGTGCCTTCGCGATCAGCGCCTGATCGAACCGCGCGCGGTCGATCATGTGGCCCCGGAAATCGGGGGTGATATCGGCAGGCTCCGCCAGCACGAAGGTTTCCATCGTGGCGATGTCCTGTACCCGCGCGGCGGCGACCGCAGCGACCTCCGCGCCCAGCATCTTCGGCACGAATTCGGCGCATTGGACCGGCAGGCCGGGTTCGGCGTTCCGCTCGACCGCCAGAACGCGGGCACCGGCGCGCGCGGCCTCGGCCGCGGCCGAGGCACCGGCGGGGCCAAGCCCGACCACCAGCACGTCGATGTTCTCAAGTTGCTTCATCCGACCTTCACGCTGCACAGGACGAGGCGCGCAAGCCTGCCCCCTTGCCCAAATCGGCCCCGATCTTGATCGAGCAGCAGGCATGTTCCTGATGCCAGTCGCGCCCAATCTCGCGGCAGACCTCGACCGCGCCCTCGGCGGGAAAGGCGATCCCGTCCAGGCCGGCCATCACCGCATAGGCATCCGTGACCCGCTTGTGCATTCCGGCGGGCCGCGCACATCCCAAGAGCACCTGCTTTTCCGGCAACCGCTGGCGCGCCTCAAGAAAGATGCGCCCGACATCCGACGTCGCCGGGGTGCGGAAGGTGCCGGGCCGGGCGTAGAAGGGCATGATCACCACCAGAACCAGCGCGTTCACCGGATACCGCGCGATCATGTCCAGCGCCCGCGCCTCGCCGCGTATTTCGCCGTAATGCAGGCCGACGACGATATGGGGCGAGATCTCCATCCGGGTCGCGGTCAGGGCGGCCAGCGTCGCCTCGAAATCCTCGACCGGGCGGTCGAGGTGATAGACCTCGCGGATCGTGTCGTCCGAGCCGATGACGTCCATCATCGCGGTATCGACGCCCGCCGCCTCCATCCGCTTCGCGCCGGCCTCGTCGGTCAGGGCGGTGTGGATGGCGACCTTGAGATCGGGGAAGTCGCGTTTCAGCCCCTCGATCACCGGATAGAAGCGCTCGTAGCGGATCTCGTTGCGCCGGTTCGAGCCGCCCGACAAGAGGAAGCCCTGCAAACCCTGAAGCATGATGAGGTCGCGCACCTTGCGGTCCAGCATTTCGGGCTTGGTCGCGGGGATCATCGGTTCGAGGATCTTGGCCTGGCAATGGTCGCAGTCCAGCGCACAGGCCCCCGCCGTGATCGAAAAGGCGGGAAAGCTGTTCTTGCCGCAGCCCTTGACCTCGGCGCTGTCATATTCCTTGAAGGTGGGCGTCGAGAAGCGGATGCGCCCCGCGACCCGATGCTCCGCCGCGCGCTGCATGTCGGCGATGAGGTGCGCGTCGAACTCCGCGTCCTCCAGGGCCTCGATCGTCCTGATCCGGTCATGCCAACTTGTCATCCTGCCATCCCCTGTCATGCAACCGCCCGGTCCACCGACGGCGCCGTCACCGCCGCGGCGATCCGGTGAAACTCCGGCCGCACCGGGCCGGGGTTGGGCGGGTCCGCCAGCGTTGTCAGCCAGGCCGGGTCGCGTTCATCCTCATCCACCAGATCGCAATCGAGCCCTTCCAGATGCCGTGTCGCATCCTCCGGCAACCGCTCCGGTATCTCATAGCCCGCGATCCGGCCCCACAACCCGGCCCAGCAGCGCGCCACGGTCCAGGGGTTGTAGCCGCCGCCGCCGAGAACGACCGTGGCGGGCGCGATCGCCGGACAGCGCCATCACCGCATCCCACAGACAGACGTTCGACAGGGCGAGCGAGGACAGCGGATCGCCGGTCAGCGCATCTGCCCCACAGGTGATGACGACGGCCTCGGGCGCAAAGGCCCGCGCCAGCGGCAGGATCGCCGCTTGCAACAGATAGGCCATCTCGCTGTCGTTCATGCCTTTCGGCACCGGCAGGTTGCGGGCCTGACCGCCGGCGCGGTCGCCAAGCGTTCCGGTCCAGGGCCAGCGGTTTTCCTCGTGCACCGAGATCGTCATCACGCGCGGATCGTTCGCGAATGCCGCTTCGACCCCATCGCCATGATGGGCGTCGAGATCGACGTAGAGAACCCGCGCCGCGCCCTCGTCCAGCAAGGTCAGCACCGCGAAGACCGGATCGTTGAAATAGCAAAACCCGCTGGCATGGCCGGGCATCCCATGATGCGTGCCGCCCGCGGGGTGATAGGCGATGCCGCCCCGCATCGCGAGCCGCGCCGCGAGGATCGACCCGCCGACGGAGGTGCTGGCGCGCCGGAACATGCCGGGAAAGATCGGGTTTTCCAGCGTGCCGATGCGGTAGCGGTCCCGCTGTTCCGGCGTCACCCGCCCGGTCTCGTCAATCGACCGCAATGCATCGACATAATCGGCATCGTGAAAGGCGCGCAACTCGTCCACCGTGGCAACCGGGCTTTCGACCCAGGCGGGGGCATCCGCGTCACCAAGCCAGCCGAGCGCATGGCTGAGCGTCACGACGCCGCCGATCCGCTGGATCGCGAGCGGGTGATTGCCGCGATAGCCGGTCTCGCCGTAGATGGCGCTATTGACGAAGCTGACCTGCATCGGCCTCCCCTCTTGCGCCGCCCCATCCCCGCAACAGATCGAGATGGCCGCAGCCATTTGGATCAGTTGGTGTGACGGATGGTAAAGACGAAGGTCTTGCCGTCGGTGTGATGCTCCACCAGTTCATTGCCGGTCGTGCGACAGAAGGCTTCGAAATCCTTCACGGCGCCGGGGTCGGTGGCCTGAACCTCCAGCGTGCCGCCGGTCGGCAGTTCCTTCAGCGCCTTCTTGGCACGCAGGATGGGCAGCGGGCAGTTCAGTCCCTTGGCGTCGAGTACTTGATCGGCCATGGCCGTTTTCTCCTTCAGATATAAAGGTTTATGTCGCTTTTCGTGGCCACCTCGACCCAGCTCGCGGCGCCGCCGATGGTGGGGCCGTCGATCATGTCTTCGCGCTTGTATTCGAAGAGGTCCATGGTCATCTGGCAGGCGATCATCTTCACGTCCGCTTCAATGGCCAGATCGCGCAATTCCTCGATCGACGCGACGCCCTTCTTCTTGATCATGTTCTTCATCATCGTCGTCGTCAGCGCGCTGGCACCGGGCATGGCGGCCAGGATATTGGGCATCGCCATATGGCCGCCCATCATCGGCATTTCCATCGCCGAGTTGCCAAGCGTCGTCACCTTCAGGTTCAGATCCTTCTTCAGGAGCGTGAGACCGTAGAACGTGAAGAACATCGTCACTTCCAGCCCCATCGCCGCCGCCGTGGTGGCGAGGATGAAGGGCGGATAGGCCCAGTCGAGAGTGCCCTTGGTCACGATGATCGACATCGACTTCGCATTGCTGTCGTCAAGCATGTCTCTCTTTCTCCTTTGATGGTCCGGCGGGCGCGTGATGGCCACCCCGGACCGTGTTTCGCTCGTCACCCGGCCCTCGCGCTTGGCCGGGTCGCCGCCGCGTCATGCGCAACCGGCAAACTCATCTGCCGCCATCTTGGCCTCGTAGGGCGCGGCGACGGCGCTGCCGGGGGTCAGGACCGCCGCGGCGGCGGCGGCGTCGACCGGGCGGACACGGACCATCCAGCCCTTGCCGTAGGTGTCGCTGTTGACGAGTTTCGGATCGGAAGTCAGATCCTCGTTGGTCGCGACGATCTCGGCCTCGAAGCCGATCTTGGCGGGACCGACCCACTTTCCGCTTTCGACCGTGGCGACCGATTTGCCCGCCGCGATGGTCTTGCCGGCCTTCTTGGCGGTGAACGCGACCAGCGCCCCGGCCATCGCGGCGGCGATCATGGTCATCCCGACGGTATAGGTGCCGTCGCTTTCCGCCTTGTACCAAAGGTTGTTCGGCACATCATAGGCGAGGTCGTCTGGAAGATTGCAGCCACGGACAACGGGCATCGTCTTTCTCCTTCATCTCGCACCCGTCACCGGGGCATTCGAATGGGTCGGCTCGGACTCGGTGCGTGCGGACCGGGCGCGAGGAACAGCAGAAATCTCCAAGGCCCGCCTCTTGCAGCTTGCCGCCGACGAAGAGCGCAAGATGCCTAAGGACCATGGCTTGAAGCCGCAGATGATGGCAAGCCTGCGCCGTATCGTCGCCGGCCGCCGCGATCACATTGCGCAGGAACACGATCTCGCGCGCGGTTTCGCGGCAGGCGTTGAAGCTGGGCTCGCCGCGCGCACCCTGCCGGTGCAGCGCCAGAAGGCGAAAGCCTTCGACCGTCTCTTCGGTCGGCACGCCGCCCTTGGCCGTGACCCAGGCGGCGATGACCCCTTCGGCCTCGGCCAGGAGCCGGTCGGCTTCGGCGATCGGGTCGTCGACCTTGTGGATCCGCGCCAGAAGCCGGTCGATCCCGGCCAGCAGATCGGCGAAGATATCGGCGTCGTCGGCGCTCATCCCAGCCCCTTTTCTCGCAAGAGGTCGCGCGGGTCCGAGAAGTTTTCCTGCACGCCGACCTTCGACGCCGACAGGCCAAGCGCCATGCCGAGCAACTGGGTGAAGTAGAGGATCTTCACATTGGTCTTGCGGCCCAGAACCTTCTCGGCGCGGACCTGGTGCATTTCGAGCCCGGTATGGCATGTCGGGCATTCGGTCGCGATCACCTCCGCCCCGCAGGCCTCGGCGGTCGTCAGGATGTTCAGCACAAGCTTGGTCGAGATGTCGCTGTCCGAAAGCGAATGCGCGCCGCCGCAACATGCCGTCTTCAGCGGAAAGTCGACGTTCTCCGCCCCCGCGGTGGCGAGAATATCGTCCATGAAATGCGGCTTGGCGGTGCTCTCAGAGCCCGGACCCTGATCCTTTTCGGGAAAGATGTGGCGGGGCCGGGTATACATGCAGCCGTAGTAATTGGCGACCTTCATGCCCTTGAGCGAGTTCCTGATCCGGCCGGCCAGTTCCTTTTCGCTCATCGCGCGCTTGATCCAGTCGAGCGCGTGGATGGTTTCGACCTTGCCCGGCTTGTAGGATTTGTGGCCCGATTTCGCCGAAAGCCGATCGTTAACCTCGGCCGATTCCGGGTCCTTCGCAAGATCGTATTCGGCCTTCTTGAGGTTATGATAGCAGCCGTTGCAGGGCGCCATGACCGTGTCGAAGCCCATCTCCTCGGTGATGGTCAGGTTGCGGGCCGAGAGGTAGGTCTGGATCTTGGGGTCGATGTTCTTGACCTCCATCGCGCCGCAGCAGTTCCAGTTCTTCAACTCGACCAGATCGAGCCCCAGCGCCTTGCCGACCGCCTTGGTCGAGCGGTTGTAGGCGTGGCCTGTCCCCTCGAGCGCGCAGCCGGGATAGTAAGCGACCCGTTTCATGTCGTTGCCGTCCATCAATGCCCCCCCTTCCCGTCAAGCCCCAGCGCGGCGCGGTTGCGGGCCTCGGATTCCTCGATATATTCGCTGATCGCCCGCTTGCTGCGGCCCCAGTCACGCGTGCGCGGCGTGATGAGCGCAGTCAGGCCGAGACGCATCAGGAAACTCACGGGGAAGCGTTTGACCAACCCCACGATCAGCGCGACCAGCCAGGGCTGGTTCAAGGGCTGGCCGGTGCGTTTGAAGAAGGTCCGCAGCACGCGCCCCTCCTCGATCTTGCCGGTGGCGACGATCTGTTCGGTGAAGCCCTCGTCGAAATGGGTGGAGGGGCTTTTTTCCGTGTGGCCCTTCAGTTCGAGCCAATGCGCCGTGGCCTTCATCACGCCTTCGGGGTTCACGTCACGCGGACAGGCATAGGTGCATTTGTTGCAGCTTATGCATTGCCAGATGATGTCCTTGTCGCGCAGCAACTCGTCTTCCATGCCAAGCCGGATCAGGTAGATCCAGTAGCGCGGATTGAAGTCCTCGTTCACGGCGTTGACGGTACAGGCGTTCGAACAGGACCCGCATTGCCAGCAGCGGTCGATGTGCTCGCCGCCGGGCAGCGCCTGAATCTCGTCCTGCATCGCCTCGTTGTAGTCGGTCAGGGCGCGCGAGTTGATGAAGGTCGACCAGTGGCCGGACACGTCGACGCCGTCGATCACCAGATTTTCCTGTTCGACCAGATTCTCAGGCCGGATCAGCGATTTTTCATGAATGGGCATCGGAAGCTCCGGGGGCATCAAGGGCGGGCGCGCCGCCGATCACATGCGCCGAACCGTCGATCAGCCGCAGACGGGTCCGCCCGGTTTCGGTATTGACCGCATCGAGGCCAAGCATCCGCCGCGTATGGTTCATCGGGTCGCCGTCGGTGGTGAAATCCGAGCGCAGATACTGCCCGCCCCGGTCGTTGATATAGCCCGCATAGACGTGGCTCATCAGCAGATCGACGTAGAAGGGAAGATCGCGGAACACGCCCTCGCCGCGGATGAAGCCCTCCAGTTCGTCTTGCAGCACGGCAAAGGTGGCATAGCTGTCGGGTGCCGTGATCGTCGCCGCATCGACATCGTCGGCATGCCATATCTCGCGCAGCACACCCGTCCCCACGCCCGCGTCCCAGACCCAGCGGGTCATCAGAGGATAGCGGTCGGGGGCGGTGAAATGCAGAACCTCTGCCGCCAGATCGCGCACCCAGCGATGCGCCCGGTCATTCGGGAAGGTGTCTACGAACCGGCGGATACGGTCGTCCGCGCTCGCGGTATCGCTCCAGCCGTCGAGCAGCAGCTTGAGGCGCGGAAGCAGGCCGTCGAAGGAATTCTCGGCCAGCCAGCCGCCGATGCGGCGGCGCACCGGGGTCACGAACGCCGCGAGGTCGAGGAACTCGGTTTCCGTCAGGCGGTCGATATGCCCCTTGCCCAGAAGTTCCTCGAAGAGCGAAGCCTTCAGCGACAGCGCCACGACGTAGCGTTCCACCCCGCCCGTATCCTCGGAAGACGCGACGAGGTTCTGGAACGCGCGCCGCAGACGCGGACCGGACAGGTCCAGCACCGGCGCCGCCGCCTTTGCGGTTTCCTTGATCGTCTCTTTCCGCGCGAAGCCGAACATCACTCTGCCGCCACCTTTGCCGGCGCCCGCATCAGGTTCAGCGCCGCGATCGCCGCCGCATGGCCCTGGGCGATGCTGTCGTCGATGGTCTCGGGCCCCGTCGCCGCCCCCGCCACGAAAACGCCGTCGCGCGAGGTCATGGCGGTGTGGACGTAGGCCGATTGCTTGTCGATATAGCCCCAGCGGTTCAGGTCGACGCCGAACACAGCCGAAAGGGTCATGTTGTCGACGTTCGGGTCCATGCCGATGGCATGAACAACCATGTCGAACGGGATCGATACCGGCCGCTTGATCAGCGTATCCTCACCCTTGACCAGAAGCCGCTTGCCGTCCGAGGTCACCTCGGCGATCCGGGCCTTGATGTATTTGACCTTCGCCTCTTCCTGGCTCTTCCAGTAGTACTCGCCCTCCATGAGGCCGAAGGTGCGGATGTCCATGTAGTAGATGTAGACGTTGGTCTTCGGCGACAGCTCGCGGATTTCCATCGCGATGTTGGCCGACACCGTGCAGCAGATCTTCGAACACCATTCGCGGCCGATCTGCCGATCGCGCGAACCGACGCAGAGAAGGATCGCGACCCGGTCCGGCACCCGCCCGTCCGAAGGGCAGAGGATGCCCTTCCCGGACGAGATCATCTGTTCGACCTGCACCGTCGTCACCACGTCGGGATAGGTGCCAAAGCCCCATTCGGGCTTGTTGATGCTGTCGAAATGCGTGAATCCGGTGGTCAGGATCGTGGCGGCGGCTTCGACCTTTGAGCCGTCCTTCAGCGTCGCCGTGAAGTTTCCGGCGTCGCCCTCGAAGCGTTGCACGGTGGTGCTGACGCGGATGTCGATGTCCTTCTTGCCGGTCACCCGGTCGACCATGCCACCTATCGCGTCCTTCGCCCATTCATGGCTGGGCACCAGCTTGGCATAGCCCGACAGGATCGGCGCGCCGCCCAGCCGGTCTTCCTTTTCGACCAGGACCACCTTTTGCCCCGCTGCGGAAAGGGCGTGCGCCGCGGAAAGTCCCGCCGGACCGCCACCGACTATCAGAACCGGTTTCGTCACTTCTCCGCCCCCGCCAATGCCTTGTTCTTCACATATCCGGGGCCAGAGGTGATCGCGCGCCTCGGATCATAGAGCGTCTCGACCTTGCCGGCCTTGACCTCGGTCAGGTAGCCTTCGAACTCGTCCTTCGCCTTCTCCCAGTCGATGCCCATCTTTTCGAGCAGCGTCTCGAAGGGCGAGGCGTGCCAGTGCAGTTGCGCCAGCTTGTAGGGATGCGCGCCCATCGTCAGGGCCGCGAACTGGCAGTCGGCCATCACCGGCAGGGCATAGACCTTGCCCACCGCCTTGCCGATCCACTGGTTCTTGTCGAGCGTGGTGATGCAGCCGGTGTCATGGCCGATCATCACGTCCGACCGCGCCTCCTCCACCGCGACCTTGATCTTGCGGTCGATGGCGAAGCTGCGGGTGAACTCGCGCTCGCCGATGATGTGGCGGAAGCCGAAGCCGCAGCAATCGTACCAGGTGGAATAGTCGATCACCTGCGTCCCGAGCGTCTGGAGAAGGCCGGTGGTCACCGCCACGCGGTTGCCGTCGAGAACGGTGTCGTCGTAGATCACATCCTCGGGCACCATCTTGTAGACGTGGCAGGCCGGGTGGACAGTGGTCCGGATGTTCGAGACGTCGATGGTCTGGCGATCCTTGATCCGCTCGCGCATCACATGCAGCCATTCGGAGTAGTGGACGATCTCTTCCGGGATCAGCAGCTTGCCATCGACCAGCCGCCCGAGCTTGGCGAGGATCTTGCGCACCTCTTCGCGAAGTTCAGACGAGTGCAGAAGAAAGCCGCGTATCTCCTTGTAATTCCCGAAGGATGTGCCGCAGTGGACGAGCGGGTAATAGGTGCCTTCGGGCAGGCCCTCGGCCTTCGCCGACACATAGGCCTGATGGAAATTGCGCAGGAAGACGGCGGCCAGCGATACGACATTGCCGATGCCCGAGCCGTGATAGTTCCACGCCGTGCAGGAGGTCTGGTCCGTCTCGTCGAGGTATTTCACCCCCAACTGGTTCTGGATCCAGAGGACCGAGGACGGATAGCCGGGAATGTTGCCGCACTGGCCGCAGGACTTGTGGTGCCAGAGATTTGTCGTCGGGATCTTCTTGTCCCAGCCATAAAGCGTCTTGGCCATGACAGGTTCGTGCACGTCGCCGACCTTGTGGACGACGATCTCGCCGTCCTTTTCCAGTTGCCACATGATGTCGCGCACGTCCTGCTTGCGCTCCTTCCCGGTCAGAAGCGCCCGCTTGTCGATCTTCGCCTCGACCCAGTCCGTCGCCCGGCGGGCCTCGGTCTCGGTCAGTTGTGTCGGCGTCCAGTCGGCGCCAAAGCCGTTGTAGGCCCCGCCTTTGCCGCCCTTGTCCGGTGTCTGAGTCATGTCTTGCTCCTCCTCAGCGCACGACCGCATCCCCTGACGGGGTCAGTCGTCGTCATCCTCGTCTTCGTTCTCTTCGACCCACTCTTCCCATTCCTCGCGCTTTTCCTCCATCACGTCGGAAACCACGTCGAACAGGTTTTCATCCATCGATTCCAGCTGCTTGAGCACGCCGGTCGCTTCCCAGATCGTGTAAAGTTCGACCGAGGTCTTGAGGTTCACCACCCACGCGGTGTCGAGCGTGTGCATGGTCGGCATCGGAATCGCCTTACGCAGAACCTCGAGTGGCGCGTCGATGCGGCTGACATTCGGACCCCAGTCCGGGAAGGCTTCCTTGGTGATCATGTTCGGCGCGAGCTGGTTGCCGGTCGAGATGACCTTCAGAAGCACCCGGCTGAAGGGCCGCAGCACTTCCTTGGCGCTTTCCATCTCATGCTTGATCGCGACTTCGCGCATGATCATCACCAGACCGCCGGGCGAGTTCTCGAACGGGCAGCGCGCGGCGCAGGTGTAGCACTGGGCGCAGGCCCAGATCTTTTCCTGCATCGCGTCGTAGATACCTTCGAGGTTTTCGGTCCACAGAAGCTGGACGATCTCGCGCGGGGAATAGTCGTAGTAATGCGCCGAGGGGCAGGTCGCGGTGCAGATGCCGCAGTTCAGGCAGCCATGGATTTCGTGGTCGTAGACCGCGTGACCACGAATATCGTCAAAGATTTCTTCGAGCTTTTCATATGGCACAACCGGCTTGTCCGAAACCGGATCGCTGATCGGCGGGTTCACCGTCTGGACATGTGCTTGCATCCGGCCCTCCTCCCCAGGTCCGACTCAGTAGGTCAGGACCCGAACGTCATCGTCTTCCATGATGTCCTCCATGACCTTGGCCCCGCCGACGATTCCCTCGCATTCGGGAATCAGATCGTCTTCGGTCATGTCGAAGAGATCGAGATTGGGCGAGCAGCAGTAGAACTTGGCCCCGGCTTCATGCGCGTCCTTGATGAAATCGTAGACGGTCTTGGGCGATCCCTGCTTGACCACAAGCTTCTCAGCCACGCCTTTTTTCATGAGCTGACCGGAGGTTGCCGTGCAAACCACATCAACCTCGTAGTCCATTGCCGCGGCAACCGTCGCCTGGAAAAAAGGTGCGCCAAGCTCTTCGGGATTGCGCGGGTCGGTATTGACCATCACGATTATCAGCTTCGACGCCATGAATTCCTCCCAGAACAGGCGATCAGACGCGGCTCCCTTTCGGGGGTCTGCATCATAAATTCAAAAAATAAGATATATGCAAACAATGGTAAGTCAATTGAAGCTTTGACCCCGCGCCGCAGCATTATACGCCGCACCGCAGCGAGAATTACATCAAGCCGGTATGTTGAACGAGACCGACCATCAGACCGCTGAGCACCTCGGCAAGCCGCCCTTGTTCCCGGCCAAGGCGGTCCAGCCCCTCGACCGTCGCTTCGGGCGTCTCGGCAAATTCCATGATGAGGTCTTCGGTCATGCCGCGCTTGATCCCCGGATGCCCGAGGCAGCCGATACTGTTCTGGTTGACAGAAAAGATCACCGGGGCATCATCGGCGTCCGTCGCCAGCACTTCGGCGCCCTCTGGCAGCACCGGGCGATCGCGGAGATACCATGCCATCGGGAACACCGGTGGCAGATGTTTCGCGAAAGCAGTGCCCTGCTTGGTGCGCACCTCTTCAACCGCGAAACGCAAGGGCGCCTCGGCGGCACCGCCACCGGCCGCCACTGACAAGAGCACAGACCCCAGCCCCAGCCCCAGGACCGGCAGCCCCGCCGCGAGGAACGCGCGGGTCAGGCGCAGTTCGTGCCCCATGCTCGGCAAGAGGTGCCCGGACACCAAGCCATAGGGACCACCGCCGAGCAGAACGAGGCCGTCAAAACTCCCCGGCCCCTCGGGCAACAGGCCGCCCGGAGTAAACGGACGACGATAGGAAAAGCGGATGTTCCGACCTTCCAGATGGTCTTCGATAAGGCCGAGATATTCCGCCTCGGTATGCTGGATGACGCAGAGCGTTTTCATCGGGCTCCCTTGCCGCAGCCTTCCCTGCAAGGCCGCCTTTGGCCACCCAGAGTCGGGCCTTTCGTCGGGCGAGAAGAATCATATTGCCAAATACATATTCATATTTATTGTTTTATTACCACTGCGGGGAGGCGGTGCACGCAGCAGTCGAGGATGCTGTCGATTCGGACGATAGCGCAATCGAACCGGGCACAAGGGGGAGGTGACATTGACTTCACAATTCCAGGCTCGCCATCACGCGGGCATTTCAGTTGCAGCGCTGTCTCTGATGATGGCAAGCACATCTGCACAAGCAACCGAGGGCTACTTCGCCCTCGGCTATGACCCCGGCCAGCGCGCGCTTGCTGGCGCAGGCGTCGCACGCGGGTTCGAGGCCATGTCATCCGCGGTCAACCCGGCCGGTGTCGCGGGCGTCGGCAAGCAGATGCAGCTCGGTATCGAGCTTTTCGCACCGTTCCGAGGTTATACCGGCACGGGCACGGTCTTTGTTCCAAGCGGGTCCGTGGACAGCAAAGAGAACCTCTTTCCGATCCCGAATTTCAGTTTCAACAAGCCGCTCGCCAACGGTGCGGTGCTGAACTTTTCCGCCTATGGCAATGGCGGCATGAACACGACCTATCCGACCGGCCTCGCAGGCTGCGGATCCGTTTATTGCAGCGGGCGTGCCGGCGTCGACCTGTCTCAGCTGTTCCTGTCTGTCACCTACGCAAAGAAGGTGGGTGCGGTGTCCTACGGTATTGCGCCCACGGTCGCGATCCAGCGGTTCGGGGCAACCGGTCTCGGTGCCTTCGGGGCGATTTCGAGCGATCCCGCGCATCTGAGCAACACCGGTTATGACATGTCCTACGGATATGGCCTTCGCGCCGGTATCGAGGTCGAACTGTCACCGACGGTTCAGTTTGGTCTGGCCGGCCAGACAAAGATGCAGATGTCGCGGTTCAAGAAATATGCCGGACTGTTCGAGAATGGCGGCGATTTCGATATCCCGGCCTCGATCACCGCCGGCGTTGCCTGGAAGGCGCGGCCCGATCTCACCGTTCTCGCGGACTACCAGCGGATTTTCTACAGCGGTGTCGGCGCGGTGGGCAATTCCAACTCGGCGGGCCCGCTGGGTGCGCCGGGTGGCGCCGGGTTCGGCTGGGACGATGTCGGGGTCATCAAGCTTGGCCTCGAATGGCAGAAGAATGACAAGATGACGTGGCGTGCGGGCTATGCCTATGTCACGAACCCCGTCGGCCCTGAGGATGTCACCCTGAACATCATCGCGCCGGGCATCGTGAAGCACCACTTGGCGGGCGGCGGGTCCTACAGGTTCGATGACCGGAACTCGATTGATTTCTCGGTGAACTATGCTCTGCCCAATACGGTGACAGGCGCCGAGGTCACACCGGGCGGCCCTACGCCGGGCAAAGTCAAACTCAACATGCACCAACTGAGCGCCAGCATCGGCTGGACCCGCCGTTTCTGAGCAGCCCGGGCTGGCGTTCCCGGAGATCGCGGAAAGCATGGGCCAGGCAGCCGTGCGGTCGGCGCTGTCAGGCCGATGCGAGCCGGTCTCTGACACGCCCTATTCCTTTCGCGCCCGTTGTCCGCAACGCAGGTCGATCGCTGCGGCAAGGTATTACGTAAATCCCGATCAGTCTTAGTGGCTGCGTTCCGCATGGGAACCTGTGAGGGCTGACACGGCGAGAGGCGGCATCGCCGCGCGCTGTGTCAGACATCTGTGACTCAAGCTGCGCTCATGACATGTTGCACCGATCAAACCGGGCGCCTGAATTAGGCGGCGCCTCAGCAGCGGTGTTGAAAGGTCTTCTTGCCGCAAAACTGTTGATCAACCAACTTGCGCCAGCGGCTGGTCGCGAAGACCGCAGCCCGAACAACAACGCACTGAATTTCCCGGATGACCGAACACGGAGCCGAAATGCCGATCGAAAAGATAGACACGCTTGTCGTTGGCGGTGGCCAAGCCGGGCTCGCCATGAGCGAACACCTCAGCAACAACCACGTACCTCATCTCGTGCTGGAACGGGACCGGATCGCCGAACGCTGGCGATCGGGGCGGTGGGATTCGCTGGTCGCCAATGGCCCCGCCTGGCATGACCGCTTTCCGAGCCTGGAATTTTCCGACACCGACCCCGATGCCTTCCCCGCCAAGGAAACGGTCGCCGACTATTTCGAGGCATTCGCCAAGCACATCAATGCCCCCATCCGTTGCGGCGTCGAAGTGCATGCGGTGCAACGAAACGCCGGCAGGCCGGGGTTTCGCGCGGAAACCTCCGAGGGTGTCATCGAAGCCAACAATGTGGTCGCGGCGACAGGCCCGTTCCAGCGCCCGATCATCCCGACCATCGTGCCGGAGGATACGGCCGTATTGCAGATCCATTCGGCGGCCTACCGCAATCCCTCCCAACTGCCGGAAGGGAAGGTTCTGGTTGTCGGCGCCGGATCCTCCGGCGCCCAGATCGCCGATGAGCTTTTGCGGTCCGGCAGGCAGGTCTATCTTTCCGTCGGTCCGCACGACCGCCCGCCGCGCAGCTATCGCGGGCGCGATTTCGTGTGGTGGCTCGGGGTTCTGGGCAAGTGGAATGCCGAAGCCCCTGCCCCGGGCACGGAACACGTCACGATCGCCGTCAGCGGGGCGCGCGGCGGGGAGACGGTCGATTTTCGGCGGCTGGCCTCGGAAGGCATGATCCTTGTCGGACGCACGGCGTCGTTCAAGGACGGGGTGTTGTCCTTCGCGCCGGACCTTGCGGCCAACATCGCGCGCGGGGATGCCAACTACCTCTCGGTGCTGGACGAAGCAGACGCCTACATCGCCCGAAACGGCCTCGACTTGCCTCAAGAGCCCGAGGCGCGCCGGACATGGCCCGAACCGGCCTGCATCAAGGATCCGATTCAGGGCCTGAACCTGGCCGATGCCGGGATCACCTCGATCATCTGGGCGACGGGATATGCGCTCGACTACGGCTGGTTGAAGGTGGACGCGTTCCACCCTTCCGGCAGGCCAATCCATCAGCGCGGCGTGTCGCCAGAGCCCGGGATCTATTTCGTGGGCCTGCCGTGGCTGTCGCGACGCGGGTCCTCATTCATCTGGGGCGTCTGGCACGATGCCAAGTTCCTCGCCGATCAAATCTGCACGCAGCGAAAGTATCTTGAGTATCAGCCCTCGACCTCGCGCGCTAAAGATAGCTGAGCGTCGGAGGACCCGACCGAGTGATCGAAGGCCCCTGACCCACCGACCGACTGTCGCAACGCATCCTGACCCGAACGGAGACCGGAATGGCGCATTACCGTCATCGCAAATTCAACACCAAGGAAACCTACCCCGAGCAGAAACTCGACAACGATCTCTGCCAGGCCGTCGTCACCCAGGGCGGCAGGACCGTATACCTTCGCGGCCAATGCCCCCAGAACCTCGATGACGCGAAGGACATCGGAAGCCATGACCCGGTCGAACAGACGCACAAGGTGATGCAGAACATCAGGCAGTTGATCGAAGAATGCGGTGGCTCGATGGAGCATCTTGTCAAGGTCGTCGTCTACATCACCGATGTCCGCCACCGCGAGGCGGTCTATCGGACGATGGGAGAATACCTCAAGGGTGTGCATCCGGTTTCCACCGGGCTCGTGGTCAGCGCCCTCGCGCGGCCAAGCTGGTTGGTCGAGATCGACGGCACCGCCGTCATCCCGGATTGAGCGCATGACCTTTTCACTCGTCGCCAGATGCGAGAGGACCGGCATGTTCGGGGTGGCGATTTCCTCGTCCTCGCCCGCCGTTGCCGCCCGCTGCTCCTACGCCCGCGCCGGCGTGGGCGCCGTCGCATCGCAGAACGTGACCGACCCCACGCTGGGGCCGCTGACGCTCGATCTCATGGGGCGCGGGATGTCTGCGCCCGAAGCGATCGCACAGGTTCAAAGCCAGGCAAAGTTCATCGACTACCGGCAGGTTCTTGCGGTGGATGCGGCAGGGCGGACCGCGATCCATTCCGGACCAAATTCGCTGGGTATCTGGACGCAGGCGCAAGCGCCGAATGTCGCCTCCGGCGGCAATCTCCTGGCCAATGAAAGCATCCCGCAAGCGATCGTCGACAGCTTTCTCGGCACCTCGGGACATCTCGGCGACCGGCTGATCGCGGCGCTCCGGGCCGGCCTTGCCGCTGGTGGCGAAGCCGGGCCGGTGCATTCCGCAGGCATGAAGATCGTCGACGCGGTCAGCTGGCCCGTCGCCGATTTGCGCTGTGACTGGACTGAGGGCTGCCCGATCGAAACCATCGCGACGGCCTGGGAAATCTACAAGCCGCAGCTTGCGGCCTATGTGCAGCGCGCGCTCGACCCGCGCGCGGCCCCCTCATACGGGGTGCCCGGCGACGAATGAAGGGCCACGGATGCCCGGAGGTTCCGTAGGCGATCGCGATGCACCGACCGCCGGTGCCCCGCCCAGGCGATCCCGCGAAATATCGGGGTTGAACAAACGCGGGCCTGCGTTGAATAGTCGGTCATGCCGCTGCGGTTCACCTTTCGTCAGCTTGAATATTTCACCGCCGTCGGTGAGGCCGGAAGCATTGCGCTCGCGGCCGAAAATCTGAATGTTTCCTCACCTTCGATCTCAGCGGCCATCGGCCAGCTGGAGGAAGAATTCGGGCTTCAGCTTTTCGTTCGCAAACATGCACGGGGCCTCGCGCTGACGCAGGCGGGCCGACAACTCATGGTTCAGGCGGTCAACGTGTTGAACCAGGCAAACGTGCTCAACCGGCTCGCCGGTGATATTTCCGGAAACGCGCAAGGGCCATTGGCTCTCGGCTGTCTGCTGACCTTCGCGCAGTTGATTGTGCCGCAGCTGCGCCGCGCCTTCGAAGAACGATACCCCGATGTGCGCGTCAGCCAGTTTGAACTGCACCAGCAGGATATCTTTGACCGGCTTCGCACCGGCGCGATCGACATTGCGCTGACCTATGATCTTGAAATCGCGCAGGATCTGCGGTTCGTCCCCCTCGTGGAACTGCCGCCCTATGTGCTGGTGTCCGACACCCATCCGCTGGCACAGCGCACCTCAGTGTCCGTCAGTGAGCTTGAGGACCATCCGATGGTTCTTCTCGATCTGCCGTTCAGCAGGGACTATTTTCTCTCCCTCTTTCAGAAGGCCCGGATAAAACCGCAGATTGCCGAACGCACGCGCGACATGGAAGTCATGCGCGGACTTGTCGGCAACGGGTTCGGCTATTCCATCGCCAACATAAGCCCGCTGAACGACTGGTCGCCGGACGGCAAGCGACTACGGCACATTCCCCTGGTGGGGGATCTGCGGCCGATGACGATGGGCCTCGTCATGGTGGCGGGTGCCGAGAACGTCCTGACGATCAGGACCTTCATCGACCATTGCCGCACATTGGTCACCGAAGACGCCATTCCGGGGATGAACATGAAGAAGGCCGGGGCAAACAGCAGGCTTCGAGACGGGACTTAGCCCGAGCCTAAGCGCTGCTTTCGCAACGACGGCTTTATCCGGCTCCGCAGACCGTTAGACATTCGGACAGATCCACCCGACGGAGGCAAACTTGCGCGATCCCCGCTATGATATCCTGTTCGAGCCGCTGGCCATTGGCCCGGTGACAGCCAAGAACCGCTTCTATCAGGTGCCCCATTGCAACGGCGGCGGTTATCGCGACCCTTCCGCCGCCGCCGAGATGCGCGGGATCAAGGCCGAGGGCGGCTGGGGCGTGATCTTTACCGAGCAGACGCGAGATGCACCATACGTCCGAGATCACGCCCTTCATCGAGCTGAGGCTTTGGGAAGATCAGGATATTCCGGCGCTCGCGCAAGATGTCGGAGCGGATGAAGACGCATGGCGCGCTGGCGGGCATCCAGCTGGCCTATTCCGGAATCAACGGCCCCAATCTTTATACCAAGGAAGTGCCGCTCGCGCCGACAGCGCTGCCGATCCGCACATTCACGAACGACCCCGTTCAGGCGCGGACGATGGACAAGTCAGACATCGTGAACCTTCGGCGCTGGTTCGTGAACGCCGCGAAGCGGTCGAAAGTCGCGGGCTTCGACCTCATCTGCCTCTACGGCGCGCATGGCTTCGGCATCTTCCAGCACTTCCTGAGCCGGGCCACCAACCACCGGACGGACGAATACGGCGGCAGCCTTGAAAACCGGTCGCGCTTTGCCCGCGAGGTGATCGCCGACATGCGCGACGCGGTGGGCGACACGATGGGACTGACGCTGCGTGTGTCGCTCGATGAAACCATCGGCGAGCTTGGCTTTTCCAATGCCGAGCTGCGCGAGTTCGTCGAGATGAACCGCGACCTGCCGGATCTCTGGGATCTCGCGCAGGGCACCTGGGAAGATTGCTCCGGCCCGTCGCGTTTCAAGGAGGAGGCGGCGCAGGAAGCACTGGTCAAGGGTATCCGCGACCTCAGCGACAAGCCCGTCGTCGGCGTCGGCCGCTTCACCAGCCCCGATGTCATGGCGCGGATGATCCGGCAGGGCATGCTCGATTTCATCGGCTGCGCGCGGCCGTCCATCGCCGATCCGTTCCTGCCGAAGAAGATCGAGGAAGGCCGGATCGAGGATATCCGCGAATGCATCGGCTGCAACATCTGCATCACCGGCGACATGACCATGTCGATCAGCCGCTGCACGCAGAACCCGACCTTCATGGAGGAATGGCGCAAGGGCTGGCATCCCGAAACGGATGAACGCCGAAGGGTGAGAGTTCCAACGTGCTGGTCGTCGGCGCCGGCCCGGCCGGTCTGGAGGCGGCGCGCGCATTGTCGCTGCGCGGCTATGACGTGGCGCATCGCCGAGGCCCGGCGCGAGATTGGCGGGCGCGTGGCGCGGGAGCGGTTGTTGCCGGGCCTGTCGGCCTGGGGCCGGGTCGTGGATTACCGCCAGTATCAGATTTCGCAGCGCCCCAATGTCGAAACCTATTTCGACAGTCAGCGCTTGACGCCGATCAGATCCTGGAATTCGGGTTTGAGAACATCTGCATTGCCACCGGGTCAGAATGGCGGCGCCGATGGCGTGTCGCGCCAGCATGTCGTGCCGATGCCGATCGATGCCGCAATGCCGATCTTCACGCCGGACGACATCATGGCCGGCAGGCACCCATCAGGCCGCGTCGTCGTCTATGACGATGACCACTATTACATGGGCGGGGTCCTGGCTGAGCTGCTGGCGCAGAAGGGCTGCGGGGTGACGCTGATCACGCCCGCGCCCTATGTGTCCGACTGGACCCGAAACACGCTCGAACAGCATGCGATCCACGTCCGGCTGGTCGAGGCAGGGGTCGGGATCGTGCTGAACCGGGGGGTCGTCGCCATTCATGGCGACGGGGTCGAGACGAATTGCACCTACACCGATCAGCGCGACCGGACCGGATGCGATGCGGTCGTCATCGTCGCCTCACGGCGTTCCGATGACGCGGTCCACAAGGCGCTGAGCGCGCGCAGGCGTGACTGGGCCGATGCCGGCATCCGGTCGGTCAAGCTGATCGGCGACGCCAATGCCCCCGGCCCCATCGCATGGGCGACCTATGCCGGGCACCGCTACGCACGCGAGCTTGACATGCCCGATATCGGCGATGCCCTGCCGTTCCGGCGCGAAGTCACCGAACTCGCCGCGAACTGAGGAGCCTTGATGTGAGCGCGACGATCGAGATCCTTGAAAAGCTGATCGGCTTTCCGTCTGTCAGCGCCAATTCCAACCTCGACATCATCGGATATACCGAGGCGTTCCTGTCGGAGCGCGGCTTCGCGGTGACCCGGCTCCCGGATGAAAGCGGTCAGAAGGCCGGACTTTATGCCGAAAAGGGGCCTGCCGGGCGCGGCGTTCTTCTGTCCGCCCATACCGATGTCGTCCCCGTGACAGGGCAAGTCTGGGCGACGGACCCGTTTCGCCTCAGCCGCCTGGGCGACCGTCTTTACGGCCGGGGTACGACCGACATGAAAGGATATCTCGCAAGCGCCCTCGCGCTCGCCGACCGCGCGGCGCGAGCTGAGTTGAAGGAGCCGTTGAAACTGGCGCTCTCCTATGACGAAGAGGTCGGCTGCGTCGGGATCAGGCAGATGCTCGGGCCCCTGTCGACGCTCATCGGCAAACCGCGTGCCTGTATCGTGGGCGAGCCGACGGAAATGCAGGTCGCGATCGGTCACAAGGGCAAGGCGGCGCTCAGGGCGACGTGCCGCGGACAAAGCGGGCATTCCGCCCTCGCCCCGCGGTTTCTGAACGCGCTGCACCTGGCGACGGATTTCGTGCAGCAACTCCGCCAGTTGCAGCAGGATCTGGCCGATACCGGCGCGCGCGATCCCGCCTATGACATACCCTATTCGACCGTTCATGTCGGCAAGCTGTCGGGTGGGACGGCACTGAACATCGTGCCGAGCACTGCGGTTGTCGAGTTTGAGTACCGCTACCTCGCGGCGGACAATGCCGACGACATCCTGGAGCGCATCAGCCATGCAGCCCAGCGTGTCGCGGCAGAATACCGGGGCAGGTTCCCCGATGCCGCCATCGAGGTGGAGCAATACAACGCCTACCCCGGTCTGGCCGTCGCCGATGGGGCCCCGGTTGTCGGCTATGCAAACGGGCTTGCCCGATCCACCGGCGTCACCAAGGTCGCCTTTGGCACCGAGGCGGGTTTTTTCCATCAGCTTGGCATTCCCACCGTGGTCTGTGGCCCCGGCTCGATGGCGGAACAGGGCCACCAGCCGGATGAATACATCACCGTCGAACAGCTTGCGAACTGCGATGCCATGATGGATCGGTTGCTGGCTGACCTGACAGGGAACCTGGCGCCGCGCTGACAGGATGCGCGGCGGGCCGCCCTCCCACGACGTTCCGGTTTGTCGTCATTCAGCAGAATATCACACCGACACCCTGTCACCGCGCCCATAGATCAACAGCATGACGATGATAGCGACGCCGCCGAAGGCCCCAGTGTATCGTCGCCGCTGATCGGGTCGATCCGGTAAAGATGGCTTGCGCCAAACTCGCTTTCGGTGACAGCGCTCTCATGATCGTTGTCGATCCCGTAGGTTGGATAGGTGAAACGCACAGCGCCGTCGTCAGGGACGACGACATCATTCGGCGAAGTCAGCCGCTTGTCCTGCCAAGCATGGGACAGGATCGTTACCGTCCCGACATGTTCGGTCCGGCTGACCCGCCGACCAAGATGTTCGCAAGTGACCGGCCTGCCCTCGCCCATGTCGGCACCGCGAAGCCGAGGTTACCATCCTCGACCCTACGCCACCAGAACCGGACCCGGTCTTGCCCGATCAGCCGGTCACCGGCAGTGCAAAGCCGACCTTCACGCGGTCCATCACCGCGCTGGTCCGAAAGCGGGCAACATTGTCTTCCGCGAAGAAATGACGGCGCGTGAACGCCTCATAGTCGGCCATGTCGCGGGCTGACAGGATCAGGATGAAATCGGCGTTTCCGGTAACGTAGTAGCATTGCATCACCTCCGGCGCGTCATGCATCCGGGCCTTGAAGCGATCCAGATCCACGGGCCGTTCATTCTGCAAGCTCACCTCGACCACCAGCATCAGCCCGCGCCCCAGCCTCTCGGGTGACAGGATGGCGATATCGGCTTCGATGTAGCCCGCGGCGCGCAGCCGGTTCAGCCGCTTGCGGCAGGCATCCGGCGACAGGCCCACGCTCAACGACAGCACTTCGGCGGTCTGGCGATTGTCGCGCTGGAGCGCATCGAGAAGCAGGGCGTCGAACTTGTCCATCCCCCTCTCATAGTCGCCTTTCACGAGGAATCTCTGGCTTTTGCGACCATGATTTCCGGTTTTCCGCCAAGATTGTACTGCAGCGTCTGAAATTCGGCCCGCTTCCGGCGCAAATATCCGGGAACCGAATGCGCTCTGACGCTAGTCTGACGGCGCACCCGACAGGAGAGCGCTTTGCCACAGACCCTGCACAACCCCTTTCGCGGCGCCGGTTTGCCAGGCGCAACGCTGTTTCCAAGCAATGACGCGGGCGCCGTCGCGCGGCTCCTGGAGCTTTGCCCGGCGCATGCGGCGACGCCGCTGCTGGACCTGCCCGGGCTTGCCGCGCGCGCTGGCATCGCCCGTCTGCATGTCAAGGACGAACGCGGGCGCATGGGCCTGGGCAGTTTCAAGGCGCTCGGCGCGGCCTATGCGATTGCGCATGATGCCGTTCAATCCGTGCAATCGGGCGACTGGGGCAGCGCGCTGGCGGGGCGAAGCTATGTCACCGCGAGCGCGGGGAACCACGGCCTGTCCGTCGCCGCCGGAGCGCGGCTGTTCGGCGCGCAGGCCATCATCTATCTGGCCGAAACGGTCCCCGAGGCCTTTGCGACCCGCCTCCGCGCGAAGGGTGCAAGGGTTGAACGCGCCGGCGCGACTTACGAGGACAGCATGGCCGCTGCCGAGGCCGCCGCGGCAAGGCACGGCTGGACGCTGCTGTCCGACAGCTCATGGCCCGGATACAGCGATCTGCCGTATCGGGTGATGGAAGGATATCTTCAACTCGCCGCCGAGACCGTCTCCCGGATCGACGCCGCCCCCAGCCACATCCTGTTGCAGGCAGGTGTCGGCGGACTGGCCGCCGCTGTCGCCGCCCATGCGCGCGCCGTATGGGGAGACGGTCCCATCATCATCGTTGTCGAACCGGCGGCGGCGGCGGCGCTGATGGAAAGCATCCGTGCGGGGCATGTGGTGACGGCATCCGGTCCGGCCTCATCCATGGGGCGGCTCGACTGCAAGACACCGTCCCAGATCGCGCTCGCCGGGCTGGCGCGCGATGCCGACCTCTTCGTCACGATCACCGAGGAGGAGGCCGCGCAAGGCGTCGCGACCCTTGCCGCGCAGGGCCTTGCCACGACACCGTCGGGCGGCGCCGGTCTCGCCGCGCTTCTGGCGGGCCTTCCGGGCGTGGAGGCAGACAGTCATGTTCTGGCCATCGTCAGCGAGGGGCCGGAAGATGCCTGACCGCTCGCTGATCTTCCCGGCCGCGGAATATCATCGCCGGACCGCCGCACTTCAGCGCGAGATGGCCGCGGCCGGGCAGGACGCGCTTTTGCTGACGACGCCGCCGGATGTCTTCTATGTCACCGGGTTCCTGACACGGTTCTGGGAAAGCCCGGCGCGGCCGTGGTTCATCATTGTCCCCGTGAAGGGCAAGCCTGTGGCGGTCATTCCCGCCATCGGGGCCGATCTCATGGGCCGGACCTGGCTTGGCGATATCCGCACCTGGGACGCCCCTGACCCCGTCGATGACGGTGTCGGCCTCCTATCCGATACCCTCTGCGCCCTCACCCTGGCCAAGGGCCGGATCGGCGTTCCGATGGGGCTCGAGACGCATCTGCGCATGCCGGTCGCAGATTACGCCCGCGTCGCGAAGGCGATCGGCGGGCGCCAGTTCGTCGATGCGACCGAGAGCGTCCAGCGCGTTCGCGAGATCAAATCGGAAGCAGAGGTGGAAAGGATCCGCGCGATCTGCCGCGTCGCCGACGCGACCTTTGCCCGGGTGCCTGACTTCGCAGGAGCGGGATCGCCCCTCGACCGCGTGTTTCGCGACTTCCAGATCACCCTGCTGCAAGAAGGAGCCGACTGGGTCAGCTATGTTGCCGGGGGTGCGGGGCCCGATGGCTACGGCGATGTCATTTCACCCGCCGATGCCCGACCGTTGCAGCATGGCGACGTGCTGATGCTTGATACAGGTGCGGTGCGCGACGGCTATTTCTGCGACTTCGACCGGAACTTCGCGATTGGGCGCGCCAGCGACAGGGCCCGCCGCGCCTATTCGGCCCTTTATGGGGCGACCGAGGCCGCGCTGGCCGCCCTGCGGCCCGGCATGACCGCGCGAGATCTGCACCGCGTCATGACCGAAGCGCTTCGCGCCGAAGGGGCGACGCCGGGCCGCGGGCGGCTGGGGCATGGCCTGGGCCTCTCGCTGACGGAGTGGCCCTCGCTCACCTCGAAGGATACGACACCCCTGCGCGAAGGCATGGTGCTGACGCTGGAACCTGGCGTCGAGATCGCTCCGGGCAGGTTCATGGTGCACGAGGAAAACATCGTCCTGCGCGCGCATGGGGCGGAACTTCTGTCCAGCCGTACCGCGGCGGAGCTACCGGAAATCATGTCATGACCCGCTTTCCCTATCGCCTGACCGACCCTATCGGCACGAAAGCCACCCTTGGCCTGATCGTGCTTCAGGTTGACGAGACCATCGAACAGGACTTCCGCCGTCTCTTCGTGGACCCGGAAATCGCGCTCTACGTCAGCCGCATTCCCTCGGGCGCCGAATTGACCCCCGACACGATCGCCCTGATGGAAACCGACCTGCCCCGGGCTGCATCCCTGCTGCCGCCGGCGGCGGCGTTCGATGCCGTCGGCTATGCCTGCACCTCCGGAACCACCCTGATCGGAGCGGCGCGCGTGGCGGAGCTTGTCAAAGGCGCCGCCAGCACCCGCGCCGTCGCGGATCCGCTGACGGCCGCACAGACGGCGATGCGGTCGCTTGGCGTGGCAAATATCGGGATCGTTTCACCCTATATAGATGCGGTCGCGGGACCCATTCGCGCGGCCTTCGAGAAGGCCGGCTTCAAGGTTCCGACGACCCTGTCCTTCGGCGAGGAGGTCGAGGCCCGCGTCGCCAGGATTGACCCCGGATCGATCCGCGAAGCCGCGCTTGCCGTGGGCAGGACGCCGTGCGTCGATGCGGTCTTTCTGTCCTGCACCAATCTGCGCACGCTCGACATCATCGACGGTCTGGAAGACGTGCTGGGCATGCCGGTCGTCAGCAGCAATCAGGCGCTGGCCTGGCACATGGCGCGGCTCACCAAGGCGCCTGTCGCATCCGACGCGCCGGGGCGATTGTTCGGGCCGACCTGACTGCGGTGGAAGAACGCGCCAGCCGCGTGAAGCCGACGCCGGATCAGACTTTGCGTTTCCAGGCTGACCGGTCAGCCCGGATTGTCATGGCGGGCATGCCGGTGAAGGTCCAAAGACCATTGAAGATCGGATCGCCGGCGGAGCCAAGCCCCTTCGGCGCCGCGCCCGGCGCGGATGGCACCAAATAGGCAAGCTCCGTCGTTGCCGTCTTGCCCATGATCACGGCACCTTCGGCCTTCAGGCGCTGGACCACGACGGCGCCCGCGTCGGGAACCCTGCCCTTGTCGATGGGCATGCCGCTTTCGGTCAGGATGCGCGCGGTGTTGGCCCAAAGCCTTGGCCTGATGCATCACGAAACCTGGATCAAGCCAGGCCCCGGCATGGACCCGATCCTCAAGCTCCCGGATCCGCTCAAAGCAGCCCTTGGCCAGCGTCACTGCCTTCAGCGAGCCATTCGCCAATCGCCCTCTCAGCGCGACGGCCGACAGGTCACGGGGGCTGATGTGTTCCTCGCCAGCCATGGAAAATCTCCGGCAGGAGGACCGGCTCAAGCCCGATGCAAACGGGGTTCATGATCAACGGCGCGCCACAGAGAGAGCCCCTCCCCACCGAATTTCACGAGACCCTCGTCCAAGTGACGTTGCCAATGAGTTCGTGGCAGCACCTGAGGCCCAGCTGCCCGTCTTCGCATCGCTCCGGGGACGCGGCTGACTTCACGGCTGGATCCGACAAGACGCTGGATAGCGAATGATATCACGGGCTCCTTCGATCACTTGCCCCCGCCTGCGGTCTCCGAACCGCCGCGGGTGAGATAGTAAGCGATCAGAATTGGAAAGAACGTCGTCACGAAGACAATGATCGCCACGACATTCGTTACAGGACGCTGTCGCGGGCGGACAAGCTCGTTGAGCATCCAGATCGGCAGGGTGGATTGCTGGCCGGCGGTAAAGGTCGTGACGATGACCTCGTCGAAGGACAGTGCAAAGGCCAGCATGCCGCCAGCAAGCAGCGCCGACCCGAGGTTGGGCAAAAGGATATGGCGCAGAGTCTGGAAACCATTGGCGCCAAGATCCGCGGACGCCTCAAGGATGGAGCCGGACAGACGGCGGAATCGCGCGACCGCGTTGTTGTAGACGATCACGATGCAGAAGGTGGCGTGGCCAAGGACGATGGTGAAGGTGGAAAAAGGTATGTCCATCACCGCGAAAGCCGATCGTAGCGACATGCCGGTGATCACTCCGGGCAGCGCAATAGGCAGGATGATCAGGAGCGCGATCTGTTCCCGCCCGAAGAACCGCGCGCGCGCCATCGCCGCGGCGACGAGTGTCCCGAGGATCAGGGCCAAGATGGTTGAGACGATGGCGACCCTCAGCGACAGGTAAAGTGGCGGCCAAATGTCGGCGCGGTGCCAGGCGACGGAAAACCACTCGGTTGTCAGACCGGGCGGCGGGAACTGGTAGGTCCGTTCTTCCGTCGTGAACGCATAGAGAAAGATCAGCAAGATTGGCAGGTGCAGGAACAATAGCCCGCCGATCGCCGCGAGTTTCAGGCCGAAGGAACTGCGCGCCTCAGAGTGCATCGAATGCGCCCGCGCGTTTGGCAAGGCTCAGGTAGACCAGCATGATCAGGATCGGCACGACGGCGAATGCCGCCGCCAGCGGGATGTTTCCCGCCGTTCCCTGAAACTGATAGACCGCTTGGCCGATGAACCGTGCCGATGTGCCGATAATTTGCGGGATGATGTAATCCCCCATCGTCAGCGAGAAGGTGAAGATAGACCCGGCAACCACGCCCGGCATGGCAAGCGGCAGGACGACAGTGCGGAAGGTCTGGCCGCGTGTCGCGCCGAGGTCCGCCGACGCCTCGAGCATGCTGAGCGGGACACGTTCCAGCGACGCCTGCATCGGCAAGATCATGTAGGGCAGCCAAACATAGACGAAGACGAGCCAGGTCCCGAGGAACGACGTGGAAAGGGAGTTTCCACCGACCCACGGCAGTGCCAGAGCGGAATCGAGGAGAAAGCCGATTCCGACGCTCTCCGCCGCCCATGTGACGATGCCTTCCTTGGCGAGGATCAGTTTCCAGGCATAGACTTTCACCAGGTAGGAGGACCAAAGCGGCAACATGATGCCGAGATAGAAGACCGCTTTCCAACGTCCGCGCGCATAGCGCGCCGCGTAATAGGCGATCGGAAAAGCGATGAAGGCCGAGGCGACCGTGACCGATACAGACATCGACAGGGTCCGCAGGATGATGTCCATATTGGCGGCGCGGAACAGCTCGCCATAGGTCTTGAGTGTGAACTCCTCGTTCACGACGCCGGAAAATTCGTCGATCGAATAGAAGCTCTGCAACAGAAGTGCCGCGAGCGAGCCGAGATAGACGACGCCCAGCCAGAGAAGCGGCGGCGTGACAAGAAGCAAAAGCAGCCACTGAGGATGACGCCAGAAGAGAGCGCTCACCCTGTCCCCTGCCCCGCGGGGCGGCAAGATTGCGGTTCGTTCCGTCATGCCCCCTCCATCATGTGGAGCGCTTCGGGCGCGAAAGCGATGCCTAGAGTATTACCGATGTCCGGCACGGCATCTTTGCTGCCGACAAGTGCGGCAACCTCGGTGTCACCGATCAAGAGCGTCACCCTGCTGCCGGCCCCGAGATAGCGAACCGAGACAACGGTGCCGCTTACGGCACCATGATCCGCGCCGATAAGCGACACGTCTTCTGGTCGCAGGCTTGCCCAGGTCTCGGGACCGCCCATCGCCTTGGTCAGATTCGGAGGCAGCACATTCGACGACCCCACGAAATCCGCGACGAAACGGGTCCGCGGGCGGGCGTAGATATCTTGTGGGGCGCCGATCTGAATGATCTTGCCATTGTTGAATACGGCGAGCTGATCGGCCATCGACAAGGCTTCGTGCTGATCGTGGGTCACAAACACGAAGGTGATACCCAGTCTCTTTTGCAGTGCCTTGAGCTCGTCCTGCATTGCCTCGCGCAGCTTCAGGTCGAGGGCGCCCAAGGGCTCATCCAGCAAGAGCACGCGCGGCTCATTCACCAGAGCCCGCGCAAGCGCCACGCGCTGGCGCTGCCCACCGGAAAGCTGGCCCGGCTTGCGGTCGCCGTATCCGTCAAGCTTGACGAGGACAGGAGTTCCTCGGCCTTCGCATACCGCTCGGCCTTGCCGACACCGGCGACCATCGGGCCGTAAGCGACGTTGTCACGCACGTTCATATGGGGAAACAGCGCGTAGTCCTGAAAGACCGTATTGACGCTTCGCCGGTTGGGCGGAGTCTGACTGACGTCTTGCCCGAAAATGCGGATCACGCCAGCCGTCGGTTTTTCGAATCCCGAGATCAGGCGCAAACAGGTCGTCTTCCCCGAGCCGGAGGGCCCGAGCATCGCGAAGAAGGCGCCTTCGGCGATCTCAAGGTCGACTTGGTCGACGGCGCGGACATGCCCGAAGTGACAAGAGACCTGCGAAAAGGAAACGGCTGAAGTCATGGATATTTCACTCGGCCCAGAAGGCCCGGCCAATGTGTCGGGGAGCCAGGCCCCGGAACCCCGCAGGGATCCCGGAGCCGGTCGGTCAACGGCCGCCAATCACGCCGATATAGTCCGAGACCCAGCGATAATAGGGCACGCATTCGCCCTCGCTTGCGCACTGGCTGACTGGCGTCGTCCAGAATCGGATGCGGTCGAAATCGTCCATGCCATTGGCCGTACACCCCTCGGCGGTCTGCATCCCACTGCCGTCCGTGCACGCGGCGGGAACGACCGGGTTGGCACCGAACCAGACTGAGAGATCGGATTGCAGGTTCGAGGAAAGCGTATGCTCCATCCAAAGATAGGAGCAGGTCGGATGCGCGGCATCGACATGCATCATCGTGGTGTCGGCCCAGCCGGTCGCACCCTCTTCAGGGATCACACTGGTGACCGGGAGATCCTCGGATTTCAGGAGGTTGACCTGAAACGGCCAACTGCCGGAGGCGACGACGCCCTCATTCTTGAAATCATCCATCTGGATGAAGGCATCATGCCAATAGCGGCTAACGAGCTTGCGCTGCGCCCGGAGCAGATCGAGCGCGGCGGCATACTGCGCCTCGTTCAGTTCATAGGGCGATTTGATCCCCAGATCCGGCGTGTGAAACATCAGATACTGCGCGGCATCCGCAATATGGATCGGCCCGTCATAGGCCTGCACCCGTCCGGAATTCGACTTGCCATCGGGCAGCGTCATTTCCTCGAAGACAACATTCCAGGACGTAGGCGGCGTATCCCCGAACGCCTTGGTGTTGTACATCAACACGTTCGGCCCCCACATGTAGGGCGTGCCGTAGTGGGCCCCATCCACCGTATGCCATGGCGCATCCTTCAACCGATCGTCGATGGTGTTCCAGGACGGGATAAGATCGACATTTAGGGGTTGGACGCGCTTGCCGGCCACCAACCGCAATGAGGCGTCACCCGACGCGGTGACAAGGTCGAAACCGCCCTCGTTCATCAAGGCGACCATCTCGTCCGAGGTATTGGCCGTCTTGACGACAACTTTGCAGCCGCTCAATTCTTCGAACTTGGTTACCCAATCGAAACCTGCGTCGGTCTCGCCACGCTCGATATAACCCGGCCACGCAACGATATTGACCTGGCCTTCCGGTTCTCCCAAGGCGGCGACCTGCGCCGCCGCAGGCAGGAATGCCGCCAATGCGATGACGGAGGAAGTGCCCACCAATCCCAAGGTCTTCATAATGCCTACTCCCTGTTCATTGCCCTTTGTAAGAGCGGTCTCTGATTGGACCAAGAACGAGCATAGGAGGCGGCCGAGTTTTCGCAAACTCAAATCTGAGAACGCGGTCATCTGTTTTCCGACGTCCGTTCCGGTCGAAAACTGGGCCAGCGTGTCCCGGGTTGGAAAGCTGCTGTCAGACGATTTCCAGTGTGTCTCTGCCAGCACGGTGACACTGACCGTCGTGCTCCAGAGATTGCGCGCCACTCAGCGAGAGCAGCGGCGCGTTCGTTTGACAGTGCCCTCCAGCCGCTCAAAGGCGGAGGTCCTAAGCAGATCCCAGAACCTTGCCAACTGCCAGTGAAAGTCTATGAAAACTGCGCTGATAGTCTCTTTCCTCGACTGCGGCGAACCCTAGGACCAGCCCCGATTGCGGCACTCCGTGTCTGTACTGCATCGAAAGCGATGACACGTTTACCCCAGCCGCGCCTGCCTCGGCCGCCACGCGCCTGTCGTCGCATGGCAGCCGGAAACGCGCCACCTGCTGGATTCCGGTATCTGCCCGCGCAAGCTCCATCCACTTGCCCAGATGACGGTCGAAGGCGCCGAAGAAGCTTATCCGCCGCCGCGCATAAAGCCGCCGCGTGCGCCGCAGATGGCGCGCAAAATGGCCCTCGGCCACGAAATCGGCAAGCGCTGCCTGCGTCAGAAGCGGTGCAAAATGGCCGGTGGCGCTCAGCGCGGCCCGGACCGGCTCAAGAAAGGCGGCGGGGACGACCATGTAACCCAGCCGCATCGCCGGAAAGAGGATCTTGGCAAACGTGCCGACGAAGATTGTCCGTTCGGCGGAGGCGATACCCTGAAGCGCCGGGATCGGCTGACCCTGAAAGCGGTACTCGCTGTCGTAATCGTCCTCGATGATCCACGACCCCCAGCGCTCGGCCAGACCGATCAGGTCAAGCCTTTCGCCCATCGACATGGTCAGCCCGAGGGGATGGTGACAAGACGGCGTGACAAAGATCAGCCGCGGTGCGGCGCCTGGCGGTGGGGTCATGCGCCAGCCCGAGGCGTCGACATTCAGCGGTGCAAGGCGCGCGCCCGCCGACATGAAGGCCGCCGCCGCGCCGTAGTAGCCCGGCTCCTCCATCCAGACCGTATCGCCCGGATCGAGCAAAAGCCGCGCCACGAGGTCGAAGGCAGATTGCGCACCATTCGTCACCACGACCTGTTCGGGCGAACAGACCACCCCGCGCGAGGCGGCGAGGTAGAACGCGATCGCCTCCTGCAATTCGGGATAACCTGTGACGTGATAGGTGCCGAAAAGGTCGCGCTGCGCTTGCAGGGCGCGGCGCCTTAGCAGGCGCGACCAGGTGTTGAACGGGAATTGACCGACATCCGGAAGACCGGGATGAAAGGCGGTCGCGCCGGGCTCGCCGTGGTGATAGGGCTGCGCCGCCATCACCCGTCCCCGGTCCGATAGCTGGCCCGCAGGAACATCATCCGTCGCGGGCCGGGCGGGGCCGCTCAACGGAAGGTCCCGCACGCAGGACGGCGCGCCGGGGCGTGTCGCCAGAAACCCTTCGAGCGCCAACTGATCGTAGGCGGCGTTGACAGTGTTTCGCGCGATGCTGAGATGCTGCGCCAAGGCGCGGGTCGAGGGCAAGGGCGTACCCGGCGGCAGGATGCGGGCCTCGATCAGCGCGCGCAGCCTGTTGTAAAGCTGGGTATGCAGCGCGATGCCGCTACTGCGGTCGGGAGCGATCGTGTCGAGCGCGAAGCCGGGTCGCAAACTGGTTCCTCAATTTAATGCCAATCTGGTTCTCATTCTGGAACCAGATTAACGCTAGCATGATGTCGGGGCAATTGGCTTCGGGGATCGCGGGAATGGAGAAGCTCCGGATCGGCGTGATCGGCGCGGGAGGTGTCGCTCAGATCGAGCACATCCCGAACCTTGTCGGGCTGCCCGATCTCTTCGACCTTTCGGCCGTGGCCGACCCCTCGCCCGGGGTTCGCGCCTTCGTGACGCGGCGCTGGGGCGTCGCGGCATTGGCCGATCCGCAAGAGTTGATCGGGACGGCGCTCGACGCGGTGATCGTCGCCTCGCCCGACGCGCTTCATGTCGAACATGTCTCGGCGGCCCTCGCGGCCGGGCTGCATGTCTTCTGCGAAAAGCCGCTTTGCTACGCCGCGTCCGATATCCGGGACCTGGCGCGGCTGCGGGACAAATCCGGCAAGGTTCTTCAAACCGGCTACATGAAGCGCTTCGATCCAAGCTACGAGGCGCTCTTGCGATTGCTGCCGGACCAGGCGGGCACCTTGCGGCAGGTCGCGGTCGAGGTCACCGACCCCGACGCGTTACCCTTCGTTCAGCATCGCGACTGGCATAGCCCCGCCGATCTGCCCGAAACCGCCACATCGGAACTGCGCGCCAAGCAGGCCGAACAGGTGGCACGGGCCGTTCCCGTGCCACTTGACGATACCGGCTATCGCGGCTTCTGCTCCGCCTATGCTTCCTCGCTCGTGCATGACGTAAACGCCGTTCATGGCATCCTCGACCTGATCGGGGCCAGGCAGGATGGCGTCGTTGGCGCCGCATTCTTCGCGGGCGGGCGCGGCGGCCAGGGCGCGGTCAGCCTGAACGGCGGCGCGGCGCTCTGGACTCTTTCGCATCTTAGCGTCCCGGACCTGCCGCATTACAGCGAGCGGATCACGCTCACCTTCGACGCCTCGGCACTTGAACTGGAGTTCCCCTCGCCCTGGCTGAACCACGCGCCGACGCGCCTGATCGAACGGCGCGGCAGCGGCACATCGCTGACGACGCGCCTGATCCGCACTGGCTATGGCGAAGCGTTCGTCGAGGAACTGAAGGGTTTTCACCGCGCCGTGACCCAAGGCGCGCCAGTCCGGAACACGGCCGAAGACGCAGCCCGCGACATGGAGCTTCTGGCGGAGCTTGCCGTATGTCAGGCACTTCGCGGGCCGGGCGGAAAAGGAAGCACGCCATGAATGTTCGCATCGGCATCAACCCGATCACCTGGACGAATGACGACGTGCCGGAACTTGGCGGCGACACCCCACTTGCCACCTGTCTGTCGGAGACCAGGCAGGCCGGATACGCGGGCACCGAACTTGGCGGCAAGTTTCCCCGCCGCGCCGAGGAACTGAAGCCGATCCTCGAGGGCTATGGTCTGGCGCTGGTGTCGGGCTGGTATGACGGGCGCTGCGCTGAAAAGGATATCGACGCCGAATTCGACGCGATCGGCCCGCATCTGCAACTCCTCAAGGATATGGGATGCGCGCATGTCGTCTATGCCGATACGTCCCTTGGGCGCCACGGGGCGATATGGGGGCCGATTTCCCACCGGCCCAGACTGCCGGCTGACGAATGGCCGGCCTACGGGCGCAAGATCACCGCTCTGGCCGAACGCATGGCCGACTTCGGTGTCGGCATGGCCTTTCATCACCACATGGGCACGATCGTCGAGACGGACGAAGAGGTTGGGCTGCTGATGCGCCACACCGGCCCCGCGGTCGGGCTGCTCTACGACAGCGGCCATTCGGCCTTTGCCGGCGGCGATCCGGTGGCGCTGGCCCGTGCCCATGCCGGGCGTATCGTCCACGTCCACTGCAAGGATGCGCGGCGTGCCGTGCTCGACCAGGCGCGCGCCGCCGACATGAGCTTCATGGACGCCGTCCTTGCCGGGATCTTCACCGTGCCCGGCGATGGTTTCATTGATTATCCGGCCATTCTCGGGGTGCTCCGCGACGCGGGGTATTCCGGATGGCTGGTGGTCGAAGCGGAGCAGGACCCGAAGAAGGCCCATCCGCTGACATATGCGCAGGCGGGGTATCGCAACCTGTCGCGCATGGCACGCGAGGCAGGATTCACCGTAGCGGGACAAGGGGTCTAGAAGAGCATCCGGTCGTCCATCGCATGTCCGCCAGGGTCACTCCGGCGGTACCAACAGGAGGAAGAAGGCAAATGCTTGAACGGTTCAAATTCGCACCCGCTGCGTTCGTCGCGCTGGGGCTCATGGCCGGCGCCGCCGCGTCCGAAGGGCTGAAACCTGCCGCGGACGTGAAGATCGCGGTCGTCGTGCACGGGAACTCGTCGGACGCCTACTGGTCGGTGGTCAAGCGCGGGGTCGATGACGCCGCCGCCGAAACCGGCGCGCAGGTGCAGTACATCGCGCCCCAGGTGTTCGACAGCGTCGAACAGGCCCGCCTGATCGAGGCCGCCGTGGCGACACATCCCGATGGCCTCGTCATCTCGATACCCGACAAGGACGCGCTCGCCTCGGCGGTGAAATCGGCGATCGACGCGGGCATTCCGGTCATCAACATCGATTCCGGCGAAACCGCCGGCGAGGAGCTGGGCGTGCCGATGTATGTGGGCACCACGTCCGAATACCAGGCCGGTATAAAGGCGGGCGAAAGGCTGGCGGCGAACGGCATCCTGAAGGTCGCCTGCATCAACCACGAGGTCGGCAACGTCAGCCTCGACGAACGCTGCCAGGGCATCCAGGACGGGCTCGCCAAGTCGAACGGCGCGTCCGAGGTCGTGGCCGTATCGCAAGATCCCGCAGACGTGACCCGCCGGGTCGAGGCATACCTGTCGGCGCATCCCGACACCCAGGCCGTCTTCGCAACCGGCACCGCCGGGGCCAACCCGTTGATCAAGTATTTCGACGAACAGGACCTGTGGTCGAAATACAAACTCTATACATATGATCTGGGGCCCGAGATCCTTCAGTCCGTGGCTGACGGCAAGATGGGCTTCGGCATCGACGGTCAGCAATATCTGATGGGTTATCTGCCGGTCGTCCTGCTGGTGCAGAACGCAAGGCATGGTCTGTGGGTGCAGAATGATACTTACACAGGCCCGCTCTTCATCGATACTGCGGAAAAGGCGAAAGCCGTCCAGGCCCTGTCGAAGGAAGGAACACGCTGACCTTCCGAGCTTCCCCGGAGGGCAGGCGCCCGCCGCGCCGCCCTCTGGATCCGACCAGGCCGATCCGAGGCAAGACCGATGTCAGACCAACCACCTTCACCACCGTCAGGCCCGAACCGCCAGACCGCGCCCGAGATCGCGCGCAAATCGTTCGACCGGGCAGACGAGCGGGTCGTCCGCGCCAGCCGCTTCACCCGGCTGATGCGGCGACCCGAGGCCGGGGTGTTCCTGGGCCTGATCGCGACCTTTCTGATCTTCGCGCTGCTGCCCGGCGCGAGGTCGCTCTATTCGCTTCAGGGCTCGATGACGTTCCTCACGCTCGCGGCCGAGCTTGGTATCCTCGCGTCCGCCGTGGCGCTCCTCATCATCGCCGGTGAATTCGATCTGTCAGTGGGGTCGATGGTCGGCTTCGCCGGAATCGTCATCGGACTTCTGGTGACGCGGCTTGGCTGGCCGCTTTGGGCCGCCATCGGCTCGGCCTTCGCGGTAGCGCTGGTGGTGGGCTATCTGAACGGCCTCATTACCGTCAAGACGCGCCTGCCTTCGTTCATCGTCACGCTCGCCTCGCTGTTCATCCTGCGCGGTTTGTCTATCGGCATTACCCGGATGGTGACGGGGCGGACGCAGATCCCCTACATCCTCGACAATCCGCCCGATCCTTGGACGGCGGCGCTTTTCAACGGTCATGTCCTGACCGGCTTCTTCCGCTGGATGGGCGCGCAGGGCTGGATCGCCACCAAGGCCGACGGCACCCCCTTCGTCGCCGGCATCCCGATGTCGATCGTCTGGTGGGTCGGCCTGACGATCCTCGCCGGTTGGGTGCTTACGCAGACGCGTTTCGGCAATTGGATCTACGCCTCGGGAGGAGACGCGGTTGTGGCGCGCAACGTGGGTGTTCCGGTTGCGCGGGTCAAGATCACGCTTTTCGTGGCCACGGCGATGGCAGCGACGCTGCTCGCCACCATCCAGGTGATGGAGGCGGGTTCCGCCGACACCGTGCGCGGGACGCTGAAGGAGTTCGAGGCGATCATCGCCGCCGTGATCGGCGGTGTGCTCCTGACCGGCGGCTACGGCACCGTCCTTGGCGCGGCGTTCGGCGCGCTGATCTTCGGGCTGGTGCAGATGGGCATCTTCTACACCGGCATCGACACCGACTGGTTCAAGGTCTTTCTGGGGCTCGTCATCCTTGCGGCGGTGCTGGTGAACAACTACGGCCGCTCCCGGGCGCTCGGCGAAAGGCTTGAGACATGAGCGCGCCGGCCATCGAGCTTTGCAACGTCTCCAAGCGGTTCGGATCGGTTATCGCGCTGAACGACGTGAGCTTTGCGGTCCGGCCCGGCGAAGTCCATTGCCTGCTGGGTGACAACGGCGCAGGAAAATCGACGCTGATCAAGATCTTGTCGGGGGTCCACCGCCCGTCCGAGGGACAGATACTGGTGGGCGGCGCCCCGGCTGTCTTCCGTTCGCCCCGCGACGCGGCCGATGCCGGCGTGGCGACCGTGTTCCAGGACCTGGGTCTAATTCCCTTGATGTCGATCACCCGCAACTTCTTTCTCGGGCGTGAACCGTTGACGGGGGTTTTCCCGTTTCGCCGCTTCGACCTGGAGGCCGCGAACGCGGTGGCGCGGCAAGCGCTGATCGATGTCGGCATCCAGGTCCGCGATCCGACGCAGGCGGTGGGCACCTTGTCGGGCGGTGAACGTCAGTCGGTCGCCATCGCGCGGGCGATCCATTTCGGCGCAAAGGTGCTGATCCTGGACGAGCCGACATCGGCGCTTGGCGTCCACCAGGCGGCGATGGTGCTGAAATTCGTGATCGAGGCGCGGTTGCGCGGTCTCGCCGTGATCCTCATCACCCACAACATCAGTCACGCCTATCCCGTGGCCGATCGCTTCACGCTGCTCAATCGCGGCACCTCGAAAGGCACCTTCGCCAAGGCCGACATCAGCCGCGACGAGGTTGTGCGCATCATGTCCGGGGGCGAGGACATGGCCGCCATGGAACGCGAGATAGGGGAACTTCTGGAGCGGGTCAGATGACAGCGGCGGACGCGCGCCGTGTCGTGATCCATGCCGACGATCTTGGCATGAGCCACGGCGCCAACGCGGCCTTCGCCGAACTTTGGCGGATGGGCACCGCGACGTCCGGGTCGGTCATGGTGCCCTGCCCGTGGTTTGCCGAACTCGCCACGATGGCGCGGGCTGATCCGACGCTCGACATCGGGGTCCACCTGACACTGACGAGCGAGATGAAGGGCTACCGCTGGCGCCCGCTCACCTGTCCGCCGGCATCGTCCGGGCTGACGGATGGCGAAGGGTTCTTCCACGCCGACGTGCCAACCCTGCGCGCACGCGCCGACCCCGCAGCGGTCGAGGCTGAATTGCGCGCCCAGATCGAAGTGGCGCTTGGCGCCGGGATAGACGCGACCCATCTCGACGATCACATGGGCGCGGTGCTGGCCCCGGAATTCGCAACGGTCTGTCTCCGCCTCGCTGTCGACTACGGGTTGCCGCCGGTCTTTTGCGGAACGCTTGCGGCCTATGGCGGCCAGCACAACATGAGCGGCGTCTGCGAAAGCGACTTTGCGTCTGGCGTCGCCGCGGCGCGGGCGCTGCATGTGCCGATCTTCGACCGGATCGCCGAAACCGACTGGCACCGGCGGGACACGCCCGATCGCGCCTATCGCGCCCTGTTCGAGGGGCTGGGACCGGGGCTGAGCTTTCTGGCACTGCATTTCACCGCCCCCGGCGAGATCGAGGCGATCGACCCCGCCTTTCACCACATCCGCACCGACGAATACGCGCTTTTCCGATCTGAAGATTTCGCAACCTGGCTCAGGTCGCGGCGTATCGCCCTGATCGGGATGCGGGCGCTGCGCGACGACTGGCGCGCGCTCCGGGCAGCAGGAGGACTGGGATGGAAAGACTCGGCGTCGGCCTGATCGGCACGGGGTTCATGGGCAAATGCCACGCCATGGCCTATGGCGCGGTTCGTACGGTTTACGGTGACGTGCCGGAAATCGACCCTGTGCTGTTATGCGATGTCGAGGCCGGGCACGCCGCCAAATGCGCCGAAGCCTTCGGCTTTGCCCGCGCGACGACCGACTGGCGCGATGTGGTTGCCGACCCCGATATCGGACTTGTCTCGATCACATCGCCGAACGGTCTGCACCGCGACATGGCGGTCGCTGCCCTGAAAGCAGGCAAGCATGTCTGGTGCGAAAAGCCGATGGCGCTGACGCTCGCCGATGCCGAGGCGATGGCCGATGCGGCGGCGCGGTCGGGCCGCGCGACGGCGCTTGGCTACGGCTATCTCCAGAATCCCGCCTTGCAAGAGGCGCGGCGCCTGATCGCGGCCGGCGTGATCGGCGTGCCCTTCGACTTCCGCGGCAGCGTCGACGAGGATTACATGGCCGATCCCTCGCTGCCCTGGTCCTGGCGGCTGCGCGCCAGCGACGCGGGCCTCGGCACGCTGGGCGATCTGACCGTGCATCTCGTATCGCTCGCCCGCGCGCTGATGGGCGAGATCGCCAGCCTGACGGCGATGGTCGATACGGTACATGCAGAACGTCCCCTGCCACAGGGCGGCCACGCGCGGGTGGAAAACGACGATATCGCGCACGCGTTGGTGCGCTTCGCCTCGGGCGCGCGCGGCACGCTTTGCTCCAGCCGCATCGCGCACGGCCGCAAGAACGGCCTGCGGATAGAGGTTCACGGATCGCAGGGCATGCTCTGGCTCGACAACGAACGGATGAACGAACTCAACCTCTATGTTGCCGAAGGCCCGGCGGAATCGCGGGGATTCCGGCGCATTCTGTCGGGTCCGCTTCATGGCGACTATGCCCGGCTTTGCCCCGCACCGGGCCACGGGCTCGGCTTCAACGAACTGAAGGTGATCGAATTGGCCGAACTCTTGCGCGCGATCGGCGGTGCGGCCTCGCGCAGCGTCGATTTCCGCGAGGGCCTCAAGATAGAACGGGTCATCCACGCCTTCGATCGCTCGGCCCGCGAGGGGATCTGGATCACGCCCGGATGATCTTGCGCCCGCAAGGTGCCGTCAGAGGAATGCGAACCAGTCTCTGCACGGGCAATGAGGCTGTCCCTCGTGCCGTACCGAATGGGCGCCATTCGGCGAGAGCGGCTGCGCGGTTGAGCCTGAAATCGTCTCTGCTGTAGAGCGCGCGCTTTGTCTCTTGCGAGCGAACCGGCGGGGTCGGTCTGCTCATCACCTCCAGTCATCACGCTGGATTTACAAGATGAATCCCCCACGTGATTTGTGCAACAGAGCCTCAAATACCCCTAGGCTGTCCCACAGGCGCTGACGTCAGGCAAGTGGACCTCGCCTCTTGCAACCGGGTGCACCGAGTATTTAGGTGGTTGTGTCTTCGGAAGCTGAAGTGCTTTAGTCTGGGCTAAGCGGACGAATGGCAGAGTCATCATGGCAGTGACCTTGAAGGATGTGGCTGAGAGGGCGGGCGTATCCCGTTCCGCCGTTTCGCGCACCTTTACGAGCGGCGCATCCGTTTCCGCCAAGACACGTGCGAAAGTGGAAAAAGCCGCCGTTGAATTGGGTTATACGCTCAATGCCTTGGCCTCGAGCCTGACAACGGGGCGGACCAAGCTGATCGGTCTGATCGTGAACAACTTTCACAATCCGCTCATCCTCGAGGTCTTCGATCTGTTCACCTGCGGGCTTCAGGAGCGGGGCCTGCGTCCCTTGCTGGTAAACCTCAGCTCTGCAACCGATCCCGCGGACTCGGTCCGAATGCTGCGGCAATATTCGGTCGATGGCGTCATCGTTGCCTCATCCACCTTGCCGCTCAGCTTCGCTTATGCCTTCAAGCAGGCAGGGCTTCCGGTGGTCCATGCCTTCGGACGCAATTCGCTGTCGTCCAACGTGCATGTCGCGGGGATCGACAACATCGCTTGCGGGCGCATGGCCGCCGAGGCGCTGATCGCGCGCGGCCATCACCGCGTCGGCTTTCTGGGTGGCCCGGAGACGGCGACTTCGACCCAGGATCGCGCCGCCGGCTTTCTCCAGGTTCTGAGGGCACATCCCGAAATTTCGGTCAGCGTCAGCTATGCCAGCGACTACACCTTCGATGCCGGGCGCGCCGAGATGCAGCGCCTGCTGGCCAACGCCCCGGCGGAGGCCTATTTCTGCGGCGACGATCTCTTGGCTATCGGCGGCCTGAGTGCGATCGAAGAGGCCGGGCTGTCGGTCCCGGGCGACATCGGTCTGATCGGCCTGAACGATATGGAGATGTCGCGGTGGCAGAACATCGGGCTCACCACCATTCGCCAGCCTGTGGCGGAGATCATAGATGCGGCCATCGAACTGGTGGTGGCGACCATTGCAAAGCCTGACCGCCACCCCGAGATTCGTCTGTTCCCCTGCCAGATAGTCGAACGAAGGACGCTGCGCGCCGTTGCCTAGCGGAACATCGGCGGGCGTGCGTCCATCCAGGCGCCGCCAGCCTTGGCCGAGGCCACGGCCGTATGCACCGCCATCATCGACCGCAGGCCGCTGGCAGCGGTTGGCAGGCCGTCGCGCGTCGCGCCGCGAATGGCATCGGCAAGGTCACAATAGATGTTCGCTACGGCCAGCGGAAAGCCTTCGGGATGGGCGATGGCCACCCGCGACAGGCGCTTGGCATCATCGTGCAGCCCGCCTTCACCCTTTTCGATGATCTGGGTGCGGCCGCCAACGGGCGTGTAGATCAACTGGTTCGGCTGCTCGGATGCCCAACGGAACCCGCCGGTTTCGCCGAAGACCTGGATGTCGAAGCCATGTTGGCGTCCGATGGCGACGGAAGAGGTCCAAAGCCGCCCGACCGTGCCGCCGGTCATACGAAAATTGACCATCGCGTCATCTTCAAGCACCCGGCTCGGGATGGTCGAGGCGAAGTCGGCAGAAAGTTTTTCCACCTCGTCATCGCAGATGAAGCTGGCCATGTGCAGCGCATGAATGCCGCAATCGGCGAACTGACCCGAGACGCCCGCCATCGCCGGATCATAGCGCCAGCGCACCCGCGGGTTGTCGGCGTCGGTGGCATCGCCGTGGTGGCCGTGGCTGAAGTTCGTGACGACCAGCCGCACGCGCCCAATGTCGCCTGCCCGCACCATGGCGCGGGCCTGACGTGCCATCGGATAGGCCGAATAGCAGTAGTTCACCGCACAGATACTGCCGGTCTTTGCCGCAACGCGGACGATCTCCTCGCCCTCTTCCACCGTCATCGTCATCGGCTTTTCGCACAGGACGTTGAACCCGGCTTCGAGGAAGGCCTTTGTGATCTCGAAATGGGTCGAATTCGGGGTCGCGACGGTGACAAGGTCCACCCGATCGTCGCGGCCTTTCTCGCCCGCCAGCATCTCGGTCCAGTCGCCATAGGCGCGGTCGGCAGAAACACCCAGTCGCCGGGCATATTCGCGCCCCACATCCGGACGGTGGTCCAGCGCCGCGGCGGCAAGGTTGAAATGCCCGTCGGCAAGTGCGCCCAGACGGTGCGCGGGGCCGATCTGGCTGCCTTCGCCGCCGCCGATCATGCCCCAGTTCAGTTTTGCCATGGTCTGTGGTCCCTAGTTGAAGCCGATTGATTCAAGATATTCGCGATTGGCGCGGGCATCGTCCCTCGGGCTGACATCGAGCGTCGGATCACAGTCCTGCTCGACCGTGCACCAGCCTTCGAAGCCGGCATCCAGCAATACCTGCCGCACCGCCGGAAAATCCACGTCGCCCTTGCCGAGGTTGCAGAATATGCCCTGACCGCAGGCATCATAGAATCCGGTGCTTTTGGCGATGGCACTGGCCTTCACCGCAGGATCTATGTCCTTGAAATGCATATAGCTGATGCGTCCGATGTGACGCTTCATGAAGCTCACCGGATCAAAGCCCGCATAGGAATGATGCCCGGTATCGAAGCAGATCTTCAGGATGCTCTCATCTACCTCTGACAAGAGCCGCTCCAGTTCCGGCTCGAAGTCGATGAAGCCTGCGGCATGGGCGTGGATGCCGACGGTCAGGCCGTATTCCTCGGTCCCCAGCCTGGCCACTGTGGCGATGCGGTCGCGAAAGGCCGCCCATTCGGCGGCATCCATCTGTTCCGCCTCGGTCGCCCGGCCTGCGGTGGGCGCCCGGCGGGCCGAGATAGAATCGATCAGCACCAGATGCTTTGCACCATGCGCGGCCAGGGCCTTGCAGGTGCGGACCGAGGCATCCATCACCTCGTCCCAGGTCGCAGGGTCGTGGAAGGGCCGGAACACAACACCGCCGATCAGCGTCAGCTCATGCCGCGCAAGGCCGTCGGCCAGAACCGCGGGGTCTTCGGGCATGAAGCCTATGGGGCCCAGCTCGATGCCCTTGTAGCCGGCCTCGGCGCAGTCCGAGAGCACGCTTTGCCAAGTGGGGTTGCGCGGGTCGCCCGCGAATTCAACGCCCCAGGAACAGGGCGCATTGCCGATGCGGATGGTCATGAACGATCAGTCCTTTGTGTCAGTGGAAACGGGTAGCCAGCGCCCTTCCGGCGCCGAACGGGCTGCGGCATCGACCACCTGCCAGACGGCCAAGCCATCGCGGAAGGTGGGCCACGACCGGCCGGCCGGCGTGGATGGCGGCAAGAAAATCCTTCACCTCAATGATGATTTGATCCTGATAGCCGGTGCCATGGCCCGGCCCCTGGCAGAAGGGCAGATAGTCGGGATGCGCCGGACCGGTCAGGATCTTGCGAAAGCCGCGCTCGGCCTCCGGTCCTTCGGCGCGGTAGAGCCAGATCGCGTTCTGGTCTTCCTGATCAAAGCGGATCGCGCCTTTGGTGCCATGCACCTCGTAGGCATAGCCCATCTTGCGGCCCGTCGCGACGCGGCTGAAGTAAAGATGCCCCATCGCGCCGCCCGCGAAGCGGCACATGATCTGGGCGTGATCGTCGTTGGTCACCGCCTCGGGTCCATCCGGGCCGCGCCGGGTTGCATGGACCGTTTCGATCATCGCAGACACCTGCCCAATCGGCCCGATCAGCGCGAGCGCGCAGTTGATCATATGCGGGGAAAGGTCGCCCATCACGCCGCCGGCAAAGCCACGCGTGCGCCAGTTGGCGGGCAGCGCGGGGTCGGCGAGGAAATCCTCGGTATGTTCACCCCGAAACCAGGTGACGTCGCCGATGGCCCCGTCGGCAATCAGCTGCCGCGCGAATTGCGTGGCGGGTGTACGGACATAGTTGAAGCCGACCATGTTGACCACGCCCGCGGATTCTGCCGCCGCGACCATGGCGCACGCATCTTCGAGCGATGCGCCAAGTGGTTTTTCGCAGAAGACCGGCTTGCCAAGTGCAAAGGCCGCCTCGGCAATGGCGCGATGCGTGTCCTGAGGGCTGGCAATCACCACCGCCTCCACCTTCGGGTCGGCCACCAGCTCCTGCCAGTCCCGCGCTGCCCGCGCCACACCATAGGCGCGGGCATAGCGCTCCGCCGAGGCGGCGCTGGAGGCCGCCATCATCTCGAGCCGAGGCCGCAAGGCCGTGTCGAAGACTGCGCCCACCGCCGACAAGGCGACGGCGTGGGCCTTGCCCATATAGCCGCCGCCGACCAGCCCGATCCCGATTTCGGTCATGATGAAGCGCCCTCCCGTCCCGGCGCAGATTCTCGATTGCAACCGGTTGCAAAATTTGTATACTGCTCCCGAACCGCCCGCAACTGGAAAGTCCGAGCGGCGCAAGGGGGGAATTCACATGTCGAGCCCGACAGGAAAATCGGATCTGGTCCGGCTGACGGTGGCGCAAGCCATCGTCGCGCTGGCTGATGAACCAGTTCATCGAGATCGACGGTCAGGAGATCCGCATCTGCGGCGGAGGCTTCGGCATCTTCGGTCATGGCAACGTGCCCTGCCTTGGCGAAGCGCTTTATCCCGTCCGGGCAGAAATGCCGCTCTACCGCGGCCAGAACGAACAAAGCATGGGTTTCGCAGCGGCGGCCTACGCCAAATACCACCTGCGTCCGCGCTTCATGTTCTGCACAGCTTCCGCCGGTCCGGGCACGGCCAACCTGCTGACCGCAGCGGCACTTGCCCATGCCAACCGATTGCCGATGCTGATGCTCTGCGGTGATACGTTCATCACGCGCCTGCCCGATCCGGTGTTGCAGCAGCTTGAGCATTTCGGCAACCCCACCCTGGGCGTGAACGACGCCTTCAAGGCGGTCAGCCGCTACTGGGACCGGATCACCCATCCCGCGCAGGTCCTCAATCACTGCCCGCCGCACTTGCCACCATGCTTGACCCCGCCGATTGCGGCCCGGCCTTCCTTGGCCTGCCGCAGGATGTCCAGGGCTGGGCCTGGGACTACCCCGCATCGTTCTTCGCCCGCCGTGTCCATCGCATTCGCCGGCAATCGCCCGACGCTGGCGAAGTCGCCGAGGCGGCGGCGCTTTTGGCGCGCGGCAAAGCGCCCGGTGATCATCGCGGGCGGCGGGGTGCAATATTCGCGGCGCCGCAGCCGAGCTGACATGATTTCGCCGACGCGCACGGCATCCCCGTTGTGGAAACCATCGCGGGGCGCGCCAATCTTCTGGCCGACCATCCACTGAACATCGGCCCCATTGGCGTGACCGGATCGGACAGCGCCAATGCCATCGCCGCCGAAGCGGACGTGATCCTGGCCGTCGGCACCAGACTGCAGGATTTCACCACCGGCTCATGGACGGCCTTCGCCCGCGATGCACGGCTGATCTGCCTGAACGTCGGGCGCCACGATGCGTCCAAGCATCTGGCCGAGCCGGTGGTGGGCGATGCAAAACTGGGCCTTCAGACCCTTGCATTCCGCGCTCGGCGGTTATGTTGCAGACGCCGCTTGGCTGGCTTCGGCACAGGCGCGAACGCAAGACCTGGGATGCCTATGTCGCCAAGAACGTGGCACATCGGCAACCGCCCCAATTCCTATGCTCAGGCCATCGGCGTGGTGAACGCGCTCTGCCACCCGCGCGACCGGGTTGTTGACGGCGGCGGGTGGCTTGCCTGCCGAGGTGACGGCGAACTGGCGCACGCTTGGCATCGGCACCGTCGATGTCGAATTCGGCTTTTCCTGCATGGGCTACGAAATCGCCGGCGGCTGGGGCGCACGTATCGCGCAAACCGAGCACGAGCCGGAACGGGACACCATCGTCTTTGTCGGCGACGGCAGTCCTACCTCTTGATGAATTCCGACATCTATTCGTCTGCATTGACGGGCAAAAAGCTGATCGTTCTGGTGCTGGACAACGGCGGCTTTGCGGTCATCAACAAGTTGCAGAACAACACCGGGCAATGAAAGTTTCAACAACCTGATCAAGGATTGCCCGACAGTGCCGGAGCCTTTCGCCGTCGATTTCGACGCCCATGCCCGCGCGCATGGGCGCGCTGTCGGAAACCGTGGCCAATCCCGCCGAACTGGCCGAGGCCTTCAAGCGGGCGCAAGGCTGCGACACGGACCTCGCGTCATCGTGATGCAGGTCGATCCGTATGAGGGCTGGACCACGCAGGGCCACGCCTGGTGGGAAGTCGGCACGCCCGAGGTGTCGGAAAGCGAGCGGCGTCGCCAAGGCCCATGCCGATTGGGAAGCTGGTCGCGCTGGCCAGCAGGCAGGGCGTTTGATGGCAGATCTTTCGCGCCTCGGTGGGGGAAATTTCCTGATCATCGGCCGTGCCGGAATGGATCTTTACGCCGATCCGCCGGGCACGCGAACCGAAGACGCCACGCGGTTCACCGCCGCCCTTGGGCGGGTCCTCGGCCAATATCGCGGTCGCGCTGACGCGGCAAGGGTGCAAGGCGGCTCTGGTGACTTGCGTCTCGGACGATGCGGTCGGCCGCTTTTGCCTGAACCAGCTGGACCACTACGGCGTCGACCGCACCCATGTCCGCCCCGTGGGCGGCGAGGCGCGCAATTCGCTGGCGGTGGTGGAAACGCGGATCGAGGATCACCAGTCGGTCATCTACCGCAACGGCGCCGCCGATTTCGAGATGACGGCGGCGGATGTCGAAGCGGTGGACTACACGGCCTTCTCGGCCCTGATCACCACCGGCACCGTCCTTGCCGCCGAACCCTCGCGCAGTGCCGCCTTCCGCGCTTTCGATCTTGCGCGTGCCGCCGGTCTGCCGTTGATCTTCGATGTCGACTACCGCCCCTATTCCTGGCCCTCGGCCGAGGTCGCGGCCGAGGTCTATTCCCGCGCGGCAGCACTTTGCGACGTGATCGTCGGCAATGACGTGGAGTTCGGCTTCATGGCCGGGCACCCCGAACGCGGCCTCGACAAGGCGCGCAGCCTGGTCGGCAAAGGCGCGCAGATCGTCGTCTACAAGATGGGCGAAAAGGGCGCCATCACGATCACCCGCGAGGGCGAGTTCGCCACCGGCATCTACCCGACCCAGGCGCTGAAACCCACCGGCGCAGGCGACAGCTTCCTGGGCGGCTTCATCGCAGGCCTGGCGCGCGGCCTGCCGGTCAGGGACGCCGTCCTGCGCGGCTCGGCCGCCGCCGCCATGGTCGTGGCCCGCGTCGGCTGCGCCCCGGCCATGCCCACCGGCGCGGAACTCGACGCCTTCCTTGCCAATCACCCCGGCCCGACTGCGGCCTGAAAGGACGAACGCATGCACATCGCCCCCATCGACAACCAGAACCGCGCCATCGTCGATGTCGAACGACCCGCTCGTGCCGCTGGTCTATTTCAACATCGTCAATCTGAAGGCGGGCGAGACTTTCGACTACCGCACCCCCGGCTATGAGACCTGCGTCGTCCCGGCCACCGGCACCGTCACCGTGGAGACGGCCGGCGAGACCTTCGCCGCAGATCGGCAATCGCGGCGTCGATGTCTGGGATGGCGAACCCGAAGGCGTCTATGTCCCCACCGACACCGGCGCGCGGATCACCGCCCTGACCGACACCGAGATCTTCATCGCCGGGGCGCAAATACGCCGAAACGCTGCAACCCTTCGCCGTCCGCGCCGCCGATATCGACAAGGTGCAATACGGGTCGGACGACACGAAAACCCACCGCAAGATCAAGCACATCCTCGGCGCGGCCTATCATGACCGCGTCGGCCGCCTGCTGGTGAGCGAGCTTTTCACCGTCGGCGCCGGCGGCTGGTCGGGCTTTCCCAGCCACAAGCACGACACCGACCGACTGCCAGAGGAAACCCGCCATGACGAATGCTACAACTTCCGCTTCCGGCCCGATTACGGCTCGGGCCTGCAGATGCTGCAGCGGATCGATAACGAACCGGGTGACGCCTATCACATCATGAACCGCTCTACGGTCCTGATCGACAAGGGCTATCACCCGTGCTGCGTGTTGCCGGGGTATGAGATGTATTACTTCACCATTCTCGGCGGCCAAAGCCAGCGCAGCCTCAAGCAGTATTTCCAGCCGACCCATGCCGCGCAACTGCACACGATCCCCGGCATCATGGACATGGTGGCCAAGTTCAAATGACCCTCGTCACCCTTGCCGACGTGCTGCAGCCGGCACTCAAGGGCGGTTACGCCGTGCCCGGCCTCGTCTGCCTTGGGTGGGAGGACATGCGCGCCTATGTCATGGCGGCCGAGGCCGAGCGCGCGCCGGTGATCCTGCAGGCCGGTCCCGGCTGCCGCGCGCACACGCCCCTGCCCATCCTTGGCAAGATGTTCCGCCATCTGGCCGAGAACGCCTCGGTCCCCGTCGTGGCCCATCTTGACCACGGATACTCGCTGGATGACTGCCGCGCCGCGCTGGATGCGGGCTTCACCTCGCTGATGTTCGACGGTTCGCGCCTGCCACTCTCGCAAAACATCGACGCGACGGCGGCGGTGGCCGAACTCGCCCATGCGGCGGGCGTGTCCTGTGAGGGCGAGATCGGCTTTGTCGGCTATGCCGGGGGTGCCGCCTCGGCCGGAACCGACCCGGAAGAAGCCGCCCGCTTTGCCCAGGAAACCGGCGTGGACGCCATGGCCATCTCGGTCGGAAACCTGCATCTGCAGCAAGACCCCGGCGTCGGGCTTGACCTTGCGCGCATTCGCGCGATCGAGGCGGTGACCGAGGTTCCTCTGGTCATCCACGGCGGATCGGGCGTGCCGCAGGCCGAGCGCGCCGCCCTTGCGGCCGCCACCCGCATCGCCAAGTTCAACATCGGCACCGAGTTGCGCATGGTCTTCGGCGCTGCCTTGCGCGCGGCCGTCACACGCGACGAGCCCAACTTTGACCGCATCGAGATCCTGAAGGAAACCGAAGGCCCGATCATGCAAGCCACCAAAAAAGTCATCCGCGGTCTTGGCGCGTCAGGGCGCGCCTAGCGGCAAAGGGCGCCAAACGGCGCTGTCTTTTATGGACGACCCTTTCTTGCAAAGGCTGGTTTGAGCGGTGCTAGCAGACGAATTAGAACCAGTCTCTGAAAGGATAGTAGCGCCGTCCGTTGTTCGGCGCAGAGTCCGTCAACGGCAGTTTGGAAACGAGCCGCGGGGCGGCATAAGAGTCTGCCAGTTGAGAGCGCCTTGGTCGGCAGGCTGGGACGGGTTTGGCGCCCCGGCAGCCGCGTTTTCCAAGTAGCTGGCGGGTGCCGGGGACGAACCTCGACCGGAGCCGCTCAACCTGGGTGCTTCTCAATGGCGATCTGCGCCGAGTGAACCGGGTCAAACTCTTCGTCGATTTCTTCTGCGAGAGCCTGCTTGAGCGACGTGCCGATTTCATTGGCTGATCGTCGATCGGGCATGAGGCGAGCTTGACGACCACTCTGCGACTATTCGTGCGCTAGCGCCAAAGCTTTGGTCTGGAGTCCTCATCTCACACCTGCATTCTAACGATTGCAGAGTCTTGGATCTGAAAAATGCTCACCCCCAACCCCATCCCCTACCTGCCGAACTCACTTCCGCTCATCGATCCATTGCCGCTTGGTCTGGCCGTCTTCCGGGCCCGCGTCTGCTTGCAGATCGACCTCGAACCCAATTCCGATCCGGTCGCGCAGGGCCTCAAGAACCCGCGACCGCAGTCTGGCGGCTTGCTCCGCTGTTCCACCGTCTTCGAGGGTCAGCTTGACGGTTGCGATGTCCGCGCCGACCGCATCGCGCCGCAGGATCACCCGGTAGTCGCGCCAACCCGGCACGGTCACAAGCACCTCGTCCACAGCGCTTGGCCATACGTTGACGCCCTTGATGCGCCGCATGTCGTCCAGTCGTTCGATGCTGCCGAGCGCCACCCCCGAGAAGGATCGCCCGCAGCGGCAGGCACCGGCTTCGCGGTAGATCGCCCGATCTCCGGTAGCGCAGCGCAGCAAGGGGGTGTCGCTATGAACAAGGCTGGTAAAGACAAGCTCGCCGGCCTCACCGTCCCTCACGTGGGCACCGGTCTCGGGCGAGATAACTTCCAGCAGGAAATGCGTATCGATGTTGTGGAGGATGGCATCGCCAGAGCGGCTGCCTATGCCGCATTCGCAGGTAAAGAGCGGGTCTGCGCGAAGTTGGGTGGCGCCATAGAAGACCGCGACGGAAGCATCCCACCGCGAACCGAGTGCGCTCAGTTCGCCGTGGCCACAGCTCTCGCCTGAGCAAATCAGGGTGCGCACGCTGTTCGCGGCGACGTCATGGCCGTCCACGGAAGCGAGCCGGCGCAGGTAGGAGGGCATGCCCGAGATTGCACTCGGCGCATACCGATCGAGCAATTTCAACTTCTGGCGCGCATCGTAGGATCCGACTGGATAGACTGTGCAGCCATAGGCCTGAAGCGATCCAACATCCATCTGACCGCCGCCAAGCATTGATACCGGGTAGCAGACGAAAACATGATCGCCCGGCTGCACGCCAGCCCAGAGATAGAGGTGGCGATATATCTCGTTGACCGCCTGCGCCTCCTGCTGGGTCTGAAGGTGCACTTCCTGTCCCTGGCCCGAGGTCCCGCTGGTCTGGAACACTCTGAGTGGCGCGCCCGACTTCAGCGCATGTATCGCACGTCGGCCGAAGGGCGGCGCCTCGTCCTGGTCTCGTAGGAAATCCGCCTTCCGCACAACCGGCACTCGCGCGACGAAATCGTCCAGGGAGCCGATGCGCTCGGGCTCTACGCCTGCCGCGCGCCAGCGATCGGCATAGAACGGATTTGTTGCGTAGGCCTTGGCGATAATCGGGGAGAGCAGGCTCCATTGCAGCGACCGGAGCACGCCCCCCGCGGCGAACTCGAGCGTTGAATTTTGGATTTTGCGCTCCACGGCCAACTGCCTGTCAGGATCGGTCGCACCCGATACCCGGGCAGCGGCTCACGGGAGAAGTCCGGTCGGATCAGCCAGACCGGCCATCTTGCAGGCTTCGAGCAGGTGCAGCCGATCCGCCTCGAACCGGAAGGGGCGCGCGCGATCCTCGTCCGCCAGCGTCCACACATCTTTGCCTTGAGAAAACAGGTTGAACGCGACGTCAGCCATATCCTGCTTTTCAAGACGCACGTAGCAAGCGGCCGCAAGCAACTGCACGTCGATCATATATCGCGGCTCGCCGGGGGAATATCGCATCTTCCGCAATTCGTCGATCGCCAACCAGTAGAATATCGGACCACCCAGCCGCGCCTTGAAGTAATAGGCCCAAGCCAGATCCCACCGATACCAGTCATGGCAGATGTGTCGGCCAGCCCGACGAACCAGCTTGATTGCCTCATCAGGCTGCCCGGCGCTGACATAGGCCTCCGAAGCTTCGAGCAGCAAATTCATATCGACGATATTGAGATCGATCGCGGCCTGATACTCGGTGATCGCAAGATCGAAGAAGGTGTCGTCGTCGGGACCGCGCATCTGCAGATAAAATGCCCTGTCCCAATGTGTGTCGTAGTCAAGCACACCGCGCGTTTGGCCGACGGCGTTGGCCGTGTATTCGTCCGCCTCGGCCATGACATCCGCCCGCGTTTTAGGTGAGGACAACCCCTCGACCCATGTGGCGAGCACGTTGTAGCCGAGATGCCCCCAAGCCTTGGGATAGCCTCTTTCGTCGATATTGGCCTTTTCCCGCGCATCATTGAAACTCAAACCGGAGTCGAGTTCGATCGCGGTGCGGAAATGTTGGGCGGCGGCTGATAGATCTTCCTGTGTCACCGGGAAATTCATCCGCCGCCGCCCTTCCTGAAGCTCGGCGTATGCGGCGGAATTCAGCGTACCGGCCATGATCGTTTCCAATCAGTTTCTGACAGACACTATGACTGTTGGCACCTTATCGGGTCCCGAGCCTTGTCTTTCTCACAAGACCCAGCGCGCAAATCGTACTGCTTTCACTCGGTTCAAGCAAGTTCAGTCAATTTCCAGGCCAGCCCGTTCAAGGCCCTGACGCCAGTGCGCCTCGTCTTCGGAACGCCGGAACGTGTAGGTCCTGATCTCCTGCGTCGCCGTCCGGCCCGGTCGATGCGCGAGATAGTGACCAAGCGCTTCGTCGGCGCGTTGCTGCTCCTCGGCGGCTAGAATTGGCTTTCCCTCGTTCGCGCGCTGTTCCGCCAGACGCGCGCGCAGGATCGCTTGCATCAAGCTGTCGCTATAGGAGGGGTGCCGGACGTTCATCAACTCTGCGACCGCACCCTCATAATCGCGCAGGAAATGCAGGATCACTGCCTTCGTCTGAAGGCAGTAGTCGAGACCATATGAACTGAGCGAAATCGCCTCGTCGATCAGTTTCAGGGCCTCTTCATGCTCTCCAAGGCAGCAAAAGAATTCGGCGATCTCGGCCATCAGGGTTACGTCGTATCGGTTCAATTTCTTCGCCGTGGCGTATTCCCGCCGGGCCCCGCTGAAGTCCCTGACAGTCAGCAGGCAATAGGCGAGATCCCAATGCGTGTCATGGCTGTCCGGCTCCAATCGGACGGCGTGGCTGGCGTCACGCCGGGCCTGTTCCAACACTTCGTCTGCTTCCCAACCTTGCCGCCACCCCCATGCGCGCGTGTAAGCGAGCGTACTCCAGGCGCGTGCGAATTGCGGATCAAGAACTCCTGGCAATCTCGAAGTAAGATTGCGCCTCCATGAGGCTCGATCTGGTCTGGTCGACCGCGAGATGCTCGTTCCAGAGATGGAGACCCTTCAGGAACCTGTCGTAAGCGTTCATGTCGCTGGTCTTCTTGCGGAGCGTCCGCTCACGCTCAGCCGCGTCGACGTTGACGGCAAGCGCGACGACTATCGAACGGTCAAGCTCGTCCTGAAGCTGGGTCAATTCCTCGAACGGCCGCGTGAAGCGATCTGCCCATATGTGGCGATCGTGCGCGGCATCTATGAGTTGCGCATTAATTCGGACCGCGTTGCCGGTGCGCTGTACGCTGCCCTCGAGGAAATAGCGGATCCCAAGCTCCCTGCTCAGTTCTCGCGCAGTCCGCCTCCCGTCCTTCAGCAAAAGCGCCGTCTGCGCGGCGACCACATCAAGGTTCTTGAAACGTGACAGGTCGGTTGTCAGGTCGAAGGTCAGCCCATTGCAAAAGTACTCCTGCTCCTCATCTCCGCTGAGGTTCAGAAATGGCGTAATCATTACTGACGGGCGCTGTGCTGTCCAAGCTCGCCCAGGCGTTTCGAGCAGATCAGGTTCCTCGTCAAAAGCGGGCGCCGGACTTGACGATGCGGCGGATGGTGGCCTGGTAGAGGTTGCTACCCGATAGAGCATCATCGGCTCGGCGATATTCTTCAACGTCTGCAACCCCATTTCCTCAAAAGCCAAGGTCGCGTGCCGCCGTGCCGAGCGATAGACCAACTCAGAGATAACGATGCCGTCCGCAGGCGCCAGCTTCTCGAGCCGCGCTGCAATGTTGACTTCCGTGCCGAATATGTCGCCCGCCTCCGCGACGACCTCTCCGGCATTGATCCCGATGCGATACGCCGAAGATTTGCCCCCGGAGGCTCTTCGGTCCAGCACACTGCTTTGTATGGCGACCGCGCATTCAACGGCGGCGAGCGCGCTTGTGAATTCGGCGATGAAGCCATCGCCCATTGTCTTCACGAGCCGGCCATTGTGTGCGCCGATCAAGGGCCTGACAACATCTTCGAGTAATCCGTGAATGCGCTCAAGCGTGCCAAGCTCATCGTCGCACATCTGGGCGGAATATGCCTCGACGTCTGCGACGAGCACGGCCGATAGGCGCCGGACGTTCGCTTCATTCATTGGCTCAAGAATCCTAAATGACGCAATGCAAGCAAAATTCTGCGCTCACATCATACGAAATTCCTTGGAAGGCAGCCACAGGCCATCCAAGGCTGAACTGCCTGACGTCTGCGCCACCGGGACATGAATGGACGGAACCCAAATTGTCTGACACCTTGCTCCTTACGGTATTGCGTAGACTTGGATGTCACGGTCAATTCCACGCAGTGCGGTAGTCTGCGAGATCGGTGTCAGATTCTTCGCCGTCAGCAACTGTGCGGATCGATCGTCGTGGACAACCGAGCCGGTCACAAAGATCGACTTGGAGTCCGCGAGACCTTGCACTCGCGAAGCAATATTGACGGTCTGGCCGAAATAGTCCTGCCGCTCGTTCATCGAGACTGCGATACAGGGCCCTTCATGCACGCCGATTTTCAAGAGCAGATCCTCGCGCCCCGCAGCACGATTCATTTCCTGCATCGCCTCCCGCATGCGGATAGCCGCCGCAATCGCCCGGTCGGGCGAAGCAAACGTGGCCATGACCGCGTCACCGATCGTCTTCACGACGGCGCCGGCCTCAGAAGCAACAATCTCATGCAGCACGCGGAAATGCCCCCGCACCAGGTCGAATGCCGCCAGATCGCCGACGCGCTCGTAGAGTTCGGTCGATCCCCGCAGATCCGTGAAAAGGAAGGTCAAGCTCGTGATTTTCAGGCGTTGGTCGACATCGAGTGTGTCGGTCCGATAGAGATCTCGGAAGGTCTGATTTGTAAGCAGCCGTTTGGCGGTGAGAAACGGCCGTCGTCTGCCGAGAAAGTCGTGCAGTTCGTCTGCGGCGATGAGAACCGCAGGCATGACCCGCGCATCGGTGTGATTCTCGAGGGCGATGCGGACCGGTCCCGGGCGCATTTCCAGCATCTGGTTGTGGGTGTGATCGCGGTCGTAGATCAGCGACAAACTCTGTCGATCTCGCGTCGGCTCACCCTTGATGTCAATGAACTGCACGGTGTGTGTGACGACCTCAAAGACGATGACGAACTGTTGCGGCAACTGGAGCGAGAGCACGCCTTTCTCGCCGGCCGAAAGCTCGATTGTGTCGATCACCACCCGGTCCATGATTTCGTTGAACTGGTCCTCCGGGATATCGACGCCTGAGCCCCAGTAGATTTGACGCAGATACTCCATCAACGGCAATTCCTGCGGGTTGTGCGCGCCGATGCGCCGCACCCGTGGACTTATCGTGAAGGTGACCTCGACCAACTCGTCGAGCGTGGGCGCATAGTCGGCAGCACAAAGCGCGCAGACGTATTCGTCCTTGATCACCGTTTTCAGCGTCGCGTTGCTATCGAGCACACCACCACAACCCGGGCACAGGACATTCCAGGATAGGTCGAACAGCCCGATTGACGCGCCATGCAGGAACGCGGCGATCGTTTGCTCCTCGTCAAAGCCGTTCTCTGTCGCAAATGCCAGCGCGTTGATACGGCAGAGTGCGCGGTCCGAACCTTCGTTAACAAGGGCTTCGATCGCAGTCGCAATCTCGGGATTTGCGGAATTGCGCAGAATCCTGAAAAGTGAACTCGCTTCCGACATGGCTCTGCCTCGCGAAATCCCACTGGCGGGTGGAATGGCAACCAACAACCTTGGCGGCGACGGATATTCCGACGATCCGCGCCAAGCCAGACAGATTTTCACGACGGTCCACTACGCCGCCGACAAGAATACTCCGAAAGAAGGTCGTCGGACAGCGCCGATATACGGGAATCTCGGACAATTGAGTGTCATCACGGGTCATGCCATGGGTGGAGGGACCTGTTCGCGCGAGCGCGGGTTCGGGCCGCGATGTGGTGCGATCGTCAATCGATAGGAGCGGTTGATCAAGCGCGCTGTGAGGCTCGACCTGCAGTCTGCGATGGTGTCTAAGAGGGGGCGGCGCGCGCGTGACGCGGCCCGTATCCAAGGGAGGCTGATGCAATGTCCATACCCAAGGTCACCTATTTCGACTTTGCCGGCAGCCGCGGCGAAGAAGTACGGCTGGCGCTGGTGATCGCTGGCGTCGCTTTTGACGATAACCGCATCGGGCGCGACGGTCTTGCCAATATGAAGCCCGACCTGCCGTTTGGATCTCTGCCCGTTTTTGAGGTTCCCGGTCACGGCGTTTTTTCGCAATCGAACGCGATCTTGCGATTGATCGGGCGTTTGCACGGCCTGCATCCGGACGACCCATGGGATGGGGCGCGGCACGATGCCGTAATGGAGGCCTGCGAGGAACTGCGGCAGCGTGTCTCGGCCACGTCGCGGATTGTCGACACAGCGGAAAAGAAGGCTGCGCGACAAGCGCTGGCTACCGATTACATTCCCCGCTGGGCTCAGGGGATCGAGCGGTTGATCGGCGACGGTCCCTTCGTCGGTGGGGCGCTGCCCGCAGTCGCCGACATCAAAATCCACATGATCGAAAAAGCGCTGAGTGGTGGTAATTTTGACGATATCCCAACCACTGTTCTCGACCGGTTTTCTGGACTGAAGGTTGTCTCGCAGGGGATCGCGAGCCATCCCGCCGTGGTGGCATGGTACGCGCCAAAGGCCTGATCCGGCGGCGAAACTAGGTGAAAACATTCCTTGCCAGAGCAATTTGGTTCGAGGCGGAGCACTGTCAGGGGGATTGGCATGAGGCAGGGAAAGAGTCTGCATGGCATCATCGGATGATAAATGCGGTCCATTTCGCCATCTCAGAACCTGCCCGTAGATAGTCCGTTTGGCCACCATGTTGTATGTGCGTTTCCCGCTTTCGCCTCGGGATGCCGAGGATCTGCTACACGAGCGCGGTATCGATGTCAGTCATGAGAAGGGCGTTGTTGCAGAACTCTAACCATTGAGGATTCACATTGTGAATCCATGCGGTTAGACAGGCGGCATGAGCAAGCCGACACCCGCCCGCTACCGCGCCACGAACTGGTCCAGCTACACTGCTTCGCTGCGCAAACGCGGGTCACTGCTGATCTGGCTGGACAAGGACATGACCTGGCTCGCACCGCCTGACGGGAGCCCCGGTCGCCCTGCAGTTTTCTCCGACGCGGCGGTCCAGTTTTGCCTGACGATTAAGGTCCTGTTCAAACTGCCGCTGAGGCAAGCCACTGGAATGGTGGCCAGCCTGCTGAAGATGGCGAACCTGGACTGGGCTGTGCCGGACTATACGACCCTGTGCCGCAGGCAGAAGACGCTGGCCGTCCAGATCCCGTATCGTCGCGCCGACGGTCCCTTGAACCTGCTGGTGGATAGCACCGGGATCAAGTTCCTTGGTGATGGCGAGTGGCAGGCGCGCAAGCACGGCGTGCAGGGGCGCCGCCAATGGAGAAAGGTGCATCTGGCGATGGACACCGCCACGTCGGACATCCGTGCGGTGGAGTTCACCGCTGGCAGCGACGGCGACAGCCCCGTTCTGCCGGCGTTGCTGGACCAGATCCCCGACGGCGAAGAGATCGGCACCGTGACCGCTGATGGCGCCTATGACACCCGCCGCTGTCACACCGCCATCATCGACCGCCAAGCCACTGCGATCATCCCGATCCGCAAGAACGGTCGGCCCTGGAAAGAGGGCTGCCCGGCGGCGATTGCCAGGAACGAAACCCTGCGTGCCACCCGGCACTATGGCCGGGCATTCTGGAAGCGCTGGACGGGATACCACGTCCGAAGCCGGATCGAGGCGAAGATGCGGTGCCTCAAAGCCTTTGGCGAACGCATCGCCGCCAGAGACCCCGACCGCCAGACCGCTGAAATCCAAATCCGGGTCGCCCTCATGAACCGCTTCAATGCCCTCGGCACCGCCGAGATCGTTCGTGTGGCCTGATGCCGACGGGGAAAGCGGATGTCTTGCCTCAGGCGTAAGTTACGCAACAGCGCCGTTCGGATGGCAAACCCTGCAAATCGGCATTCTCACGGCGATCCTGTTTGGTTTGTTTCATTTGTCGCTGGTTTTTAATGATGCCACGGCCTTTTACGTCGCGCGTTTTACGATTGCCGCGATCTGCTTTGGTGCGGTTGTCCCAAGCCTGATGCTGGCCACCCGCAACGGAGCTACACTCTCATACGGACTTCACTGGGGTTTCTATGTCGCCGACAACATCTTCACACATTTCATGCTGTCGTCATCGTTCTGAACTTTCATCCGCTACCTTTGTGAACCCGGTGGTGGCAGGTGAGCAACTTCAGACTTCAATTTGCAGTCAGACCGAACCTTTGTACAACGCGCGGCATCAGGAATTTTGGACTCGAACCGGGCATTCTCTGCGTAAGGCTCGAACGGCCGGTCCGTTTTTCAGACCCAAGTGCAGCTGTCTTGCGTTCAAAGATCGTGGTCAAAAGAACGATCTGCGACATACCCGCGCCTGCACCCGCATGACAGAAAAATCGCCCATCATTTCGACGACTACCGATCCGTCCGGCAGCATCGCCAATTCTTCGGCGGCCCGCGCCTGGAACTCCCGACTGTATTCCACGACCGGCGGACAGGCCGCCACGCCGTTCGCTTCAAAACCCGCCGTTGCGCATCCGCTCAGCAAGCTCGTCGCGGCCGCGAGGGCGGCGAGCCGCCGCTTCCAGCATCTGGCGTTGGACATCATTGGCCTTCTCCGTGGTCTCAAGGCGTTCGGCGAGGTGTCCCGCTGGTGCTGGCAGACTAATTCGAACCAGTCTCTGCTAGGACAGTAGACCTGCCCCTTATCTCGCGCAGAGACCGCGCCACTCTGCGAGAGCGGCGGCGCGGTTGGCGTTGAAGTGCTGTCGGCTGGAGCGCGTGCGCTCCTGGTTGAAATGGTTGTGGACCGAGGCGTGGACGGCGGCGAACTGCTGTAACATTCGCCTGCGCCGGCGGCAGAGCATCGCCCGCTCCCGCCTTCGAACTGGCTGATACGAAATCTCCGCATATGCGTTCATCCCGCCCCTTTCAGCCGTCCAATCAGGTTCCTCACATTCGACACGTGCCATCGCCCGCCGCGACGCGTCATCATTCCCCGCCAATTCAGCTCCATGGCGATGTCACGGAGCGAGAAGTGCCCTTCCGTCTGGATGTCGGCGAGCACGGCGGCGAGGCTTTCGGCGTGGCGGTCCGCATTTCGCGCCACGACCGCCCGCAGCGCAGCCCCGCCCTTCCCTGCGCGCCTCAGCGCCGCCGCGCCATTCGGATTGCCAAGCTTCACGCCGCGCGACTTGGCAACAGCCCGCGCCTCCTTGGTCCGCCGCGGGTCCTGTCAGAAGAACTCGGCTTGAGGCGGGGCAGGGGGCCGAGTATCATTCCGCCATGCCCAAATCCAATCCGTTCAAGTGGTTCAAGACCAGCCCTGAGATCATCCGACTGGCGGTGATGCTCTATGTCCGGTTCCCGCTCTCGCTGAGGAACGTCGAGGACCTGCTGCACGAGCGCGGCGTCGAGATCAGCCATGAGACCGTCCGGTTTTGGTGGCATCGCTTCGGTCCGATGTTCGCCGCCGAGATCCGGAAGCGCCGCATCGAGGGCATGAAGTCCAGCCACTGGCGATGGCACTTGGACGAGATGTTTGTGAAGATCAACGGCGAGCGACACTATCTCTGGCGGGCCGTGGATCATGAGGGCGAGGTGCTGGAAAGCCTTGTCACCAAGACCCGCGACAAGAAGGCCGCGTTGAAATTCCTGAAGAAAGCCATGAAGAAGCACGGCCGTCTGCGAGCATTCGTTACGGACAAGCTGCGCTCCTACGGCGCGGCGCTGAAGGATCTCGGCGCATACGATCGGCAGGAGACCGGACGCTGGCTGAACAACCGAGCGGAGGGTGCTGGCAGACAAATTCGAACCAGTCTCAGCTTGGACAGTGACGCTGTCCCTTATGCCGCGCAGAGACCGCGCCACTCAGCGAGAGCAGCGGCGCGGTTGGCCTTGAAGAGGTGTCTGCTGGAGAGGCTGCGTTCCTGGTTGAAATGGTTTGAGACGGATGCGTGGACGGAGGCGAACTTCTGCAGACTTCGCATTCGACGGAACCGAAGCATCGCCCGCTCCCGTCGTCGGAATGGCAGGTGGGAATTCTCCCCGCGGTTGTTCAGCCAGCGTCCGGTCTCATGCAGATCGGATGCGCCGAGATCCTTCAGGGCCGCGCCGTAGGAGCGCAGCTTGTCCGTAACGAACTGCTCGCAACGGCCGTGCTTCTTCATGGCTTTCTTCAGGAATTTCAACGCGGCCTTCTTGTCGCGGGTCTTGGTGACAAGGCTTTCCAGCACCTCGCCCTCATGATCCACGGCCCGCCAGAGATAGTGTCGCTCGCCGTTGATCTTCACGAACATCTCGTCCAGGTGCCATCGCCAGTGGCTGGACTTCATGCCCTCGATGCGGCGCTTCCGGATCTCGGCGGCGAACATCGGACCGAAGCGATGCCACCAGAACCGGACGGTCTCGTGGCTGATCTCGACGCCGCGCTCGTGCAGCAGGTCCTCGACGTTCCTCAGCGAGAGCGGGAACCGGACATAGAGCATCACCGCCAGTCGGATGATCTCAGGGCTGGTCTTGAACCACTTGAACGGATTGGATTTGGGCATGACGGAATGCTACTCGGCCCCCTGCCCCGCCTCAAGCCGAGTTCTTCTGACACGACCCGTCGGGAGCTGTCGAAAGATTCGAACTGGTCTCGCCAAGGGCAGTACGACTGTCCCTATGCCGTGCATAAACCGCGCCACTCGGCGAGAGCGGCGGCGCGGTTCGCCTTGAAGATGGCCCGCGAAGTGAGGCTCCGATCGGTGTTGAAATGGTTGGTGACGGAGGCGTGGACGGAGGCGAACGTCTGCAAGCTTCGAATTCGCCGGAACCGCTGCATCGCGCGCTCCCGTCGTCGGAACGGCAAGTGCGAGCGGAGCTGTCAGACGAATTCGAACCAGTCTCGCCAAGGACAGTGACGCTGTCCCTTATGCCGCGCATAAGACCGCGCCACTCGGCGAGAGCGGCGGCGCGGTTCGCCTTGAAGATGGGTCGCGGAGAGAGGCTGCGATCGCTGTTGAAGTGGTTGGTGACGGAGGCGTGGACGGAGGCGAACTTCTGCAGACTTCGCATTCGCCGGAACCGCAGCATCGCCCGCTCCCGTCGTCGGAACGGCAGGTGCGAGTTCTCCGCCCGGTTGTTCAGCCAGCGACCGGTCTCCTGCCGGTCCGCGACACCGAGATCCTTCAGGGCCGCGCCGTAGGACCGCAGCTTGTCCGTGACGAACAGCGCGCACCGGCCGTGCTTACGCATTGCTTTCTTGAGGAATTTCAGGGCCGCCTTCTTGTCCCGCGTCTTCGTGACGAAGCTTTCGAGGACCTCACCCTCGTGATCGACGGCACGCCATAGGTAGTGCCGCTCGCCGTTGATCTTCACGAACATCTCGTCGAGGTGCCATCGCCAGTGGCTGGATCGCATGCCCTCGATGCGGCGCTTGCGGATCTCGGCGGCGAAGATCGGGCCAAAGCGGAGCCACCAGAACCGGACGGTCTCGTGGCTGATGTCGATGCCGCGCTCGTGCAGCAGGTCCTCGACGTTCCGCAGCGAGAGCGGGAAGCGCACGTACATCATGACCGCCAGCCGGATGATCTCCGGGCTGCTGTGGAAGTACTTGAAAGGGTCGCGTTTCGTCATGGCAGAAGGCTACGAGGCCGCCCTGCCTGTCAATCGGCATTGAATCGGGACCCCTGATCGGCGTGCAAAAGGGACCCCTCTGGCGTGACGGGAGCTGGCCCGAGGCGGCGGAGCTTTCCAAGTTGCGCAGCCGTCTCGGGCCAGCGGTCAGCTGGGCTCAGGCGCGGTTCTTGAAGCGCCAGCTTTCGTTGCCGGTCTCGACGATGTCGCAGTGATGGGTGAGCCGGTCGAGCAGCGCGGTGGTCATCTTGGCGTCGCCGAAGACGCTCGGCCATTCGCCGAAGGCGAGGTTGGTGGTGACGATGATCGAGGTGCGCTCGTAGAGCCGGCTGATCAGGTGGAACAGCAGCTGGCCGCCGGACTGGGCGAAGGGCAGATAGCCGAGTTCGTCGAGGACGACGAAGTCCATGCGGGTCAGATGATCGGCGATCCGTCCCTGCCGGCCGGCGCGGGTCTCGGTCTCGAGCCGGTTGACGAGATCGACGACATTGAAGAAGCGGCCGCGGGCGCCGTCGCGGATGCAGGCGCGGGCGATGGCGATGGCGAGATGGGTCTTGCCGGTGCCGGTGCCGCCGATCAGCACGACGTTGCGCTGCTGGGCGAGGAAGCTCGCCGCCGGCCAGATCGCGGACCAGGGTCTCGTTGATCGGCGTGCCGTCGAAGTCGAAGTCGTCGATGTCCTTGGCCAGCGGCAGCTTGGCGATGGTCATCTGGTACTTGATCGAGCGGGCCTGCTTCTCGCTGATCTCGGCGCTGAGCAGATCGCCGACGATGCGCTGCGGCTCGTGCTGGCGCTTGACGGCGGTGGCCATGATCTCGTCATAGGCGCGCCTCATGCCGTAGAGCTTGAGCTCGCCCATCAGGTCGAGGATTTGGGTGCGTTCCATCAGCTTGTCCTCCTGAGGCTGTCGTAGCGGGCGCAGTCGGCGACGGCGTCGTGCGTCAGGCGCAGCGCGTCCGGGGTGAGGATCGTGACCGGCGGGCCGGATCGCGGCGCCGGGCCAGGATGTTGAGGATGACGTCGGCGGAGTGGACGCCCTGGTCGAGCGCCTCGGCGCAGGCGGCCTCGACCGCCGGCAGCCCGTCGGTCAGCACCGCGGCGAGGATCTCGACCATCTGCCGGTCGCCGTCGTCGCTGCCGCTGCAGCTTGCGCCGGACCCGCTCCATGGCGGCCGGCAGCACCCAGTCCTTGAACGGCGCGCCGTTGCGCAGCGCGCCGGGTTTGCGGGCCAGAACCGGCACATAGTGCCAGGGATCGTAGACCGTCTGGCCGCGCCCGAAGGCGCGGGCATGCTCGCCGACGATCCCGCCGTCCTGGCGCAGACTCGATGCGATCGGCATAGGCATGAACCTCGACCGGACGTCCGACGGCGCTGGCGCTGACCGAGTATTTGTTGTTGTCGAAGCGCACCAGGCAGGTCTTCGAGACCGAGGCCGGCACGGCGTGGAAGCCGTCGAAGCGGCCCGGCATAGGGCACGAGGCTCGGCCGCTCGGCCTCGAACATCTCCCAGATCGTCTTGTCGCGTCATCTCCGGATGGCGATGCGCCTTGGCGTAGGCGATGCACTTGTCGAGCAGCCAGGCGTTCAGCTCGTCGTAGCTCTTGACCCGCAGCCGCGGCGTGAAGAAGCGCTCGCCGGACCAGCGCCGACCTGGTTCTCGACCTGACCCTTCTCCCAGCCCGACGCCGGCGTGCAGGCGACCGGTTCGACCAGGTAATGGCTGCACATCTGCAGGAAGCGGCGATTGTAGGCCGCTCCTTGCCGACGAAGATCGTCCTCCACCGCCGTCTTCATGTTGTCGTAGATGCCGCGCGTGCAGGCGCCCTTGAAGAAGGCGAAGGCCCGGTCATGGGCGTCGAACACCATCTCCTGGGTCTCGCGCGGATAGGCCCGCACGAACAGCATCCGGCTGTGGCAGAGCCGGACATGCGCCACCTTCACCGTCACCGTCACGCCCGTCGATCAGCACGACCTCGTGGCTCCAGTCGAACTGGTAGGCCTCGCCCGGCGCAAAGCTCAGCGGCACATAGGCCTCGGCCGTCGCCGCGCTCGCTCCCGCGCCAGCCGCTGGCGTAGCGCCGCACGGCGTCGTAGCCGCCCTCATAGCCGAGCCCGCGCAGCTCCTCGAAGATCCGGATCAGCGTCAGCCGTTCCCGCGACGCGCTTGCCCTCATTCGCCGCCAGCAACCGTCGAGCTCGTCCCGCCACGGCCCGATCTTCGGCAGCGGCTGACCGCTCGCTCGTAGCTGAACTCCGTCGCCCCCGACCGCAGCACCTTGCGCACGACCTTCCGCGACACCCTCAGCTCGCGGCAGATCTGCCTTGATCGACTTCCCCTGAACGAAAATACGCCCGACGGATCTTCGCAATCGTCTCCACAACCAGCATCCCAAACTCGGCCCCCGATGAACCTCGGAAGCACTGTGGACCCCTCGTCACGGGGGTCCCGTTTGGACGCCGATCACCCCAAAACGGGGTCCTTATTCCACGCCGATCCACATGGGATGATCCGGTGCCTTGGTCTATCTTCATATGAGGAACGTCGCCGCGAGGGTCTCGACCGCGCCTGCGATCATCCAAACGCGTTCGACTGCAACCAAGTTCTACGGGTCGAGAAGCCCCTGCCCCAAGGCATTGAGGTTGATCATCGCTGCAACCGCGACGACCGCGCCGCAGCCGCTGCAGAGAAGCGTCAGCATGACACCGGGATCGATCGAATGTTTCGCGATGCCATGGGCGAGCGCGTAGCCCCCCACGGCTGCGGGCACTGCAAAGAAGCCGAGAGCCCCGAGGCGCAGGAAGGGGTTTCGGGCAAATCCGAGAATGGCGATCACGAACGCAACGGATGCCACAGCCCCCGCCAGCCCCACGAGGAAGGACAGGCCGAAACCGGACCCGCCCTCATGAACTTTCAGGAACGCGGTGATCCCGGCCATGACTGGCAGCGCGAAGACAGCAAAGCGAAAGGCCAGCACGCCTAGGGCGATGGACAGGGAAATGGCAAGTAGAACAAGCGACATGGACGCCTCCATGGGTCGGTGATTGTGGGGATCAGGACAGGCTGCCAGAATGCGCGCACCGCCTGCGACTATGCTGCTTCGCCGGTTTTGCTCAGTAGATTATGCCCCAAAACCATAAGATGCCAAAGTCAGCGGAACACGGAAGTGGGTTTTGGCCATTTCCTGCTTATTGCTGCAACGTGGATACGGTTTCTGTAACCAGTTCACACATGCAAAACTCAAATGACTTGGTTAAACTTTTCATGCTGAAACATACGAGCCAGCTTCGTCAAAATAGCACCTTGAGCTCAGTTTCCGAGCCATCCCGCGCCTTTATCACAATAACGTCTCCGAGCTCCTGATGGGCCGAAACAGTATCCAACAATTCTACCGAACGCCGAATGACCTCCGAGAGTGAACTACTATCAATGCGCTCTTGAAGCGCATTAAGCCGATCCTTTGTCTTTGCACTTACTGCAAGATTGATCCGATTCTTTTCGGTCACTCTTTTTCCGATCTCGCGATCCTATCGCGGCCATTCCGAGAACTGCCAGAATTCCACTGACACTCACGTATGAATTTAGTTCTGGACCAGAAAAGAACACTATCGCCACAACGGCAAGCGTGCCAGCCAATGTTGGATTTGCGCAGCGCTCCCCGACAACAATGTCGAGAGCTGCATCCAAAAACCTGACCGTTCCCAGTTGGCGTCAAGCTCTACGCTCTTTCCGTCAATTTCCACCGATTTCCGCTGTTCGCTTCGCATGTGGCTCTTTCTCCATCATTGATGGAGGGCAGAGCCAGCAGAGCGCTCGAGCGGTAGTATTCGCGATGTTAGCGTACATCGGCCTACCCTCCCGAACACCTTCAAGCTGACTGATCCCTGATATTGGTCTTAGCGGGTAGTCGTTGAGGTATTCATTGATACAGATTTCTAGCGCGTCTGTGGTGGTGCATATGTCCTTGGCAACTTCATGCACAGTTCATCTCACTTTTCGCGTACGCCTAAGTGCGGCGGAATGGTACCGCACAAATTCCCCAATATCTAAGCTAGGAATTTGTGCAGGATGGACCCTTATTCTCAGGTCCATCAATTTCTCTGCGTGTAAGATATGCGCATTTTATACACAAGTCAAGATGTCGCAACTGGCCCGGAGTGATGAATTCAGTAAGGACATATTAACAACCGAAGCAGCTCTTCGTTGCGCTGAAAACAGTCTGCATCCTCCACTTTGTAGCGCTTCGCCTTGCTTGCAGCAAACCTCCGGTTTCAGTCGCTGTCACATCAAAACTCATCACGGAAGGCTTGGCGTTCACGCGCCGCCCTCATGCTTCAGGACCGGGATTCCCAGCTTGCGGGCCTTGTCGGCGAGGTTCTCCTGAATGCCGGTTCCGGGGAAGACCAGGACACCAATCGGCAGAACATCCAGCATCGCGTCGTTGCGCTTAAACGGGGCCGAGCGGCCGTGCTTTGTCCAGTCTGGCCGGAAAGCGACCTGCGGCACCTTGCGGTGGTCAGCCCAGCGGGAGGCGATAAGTTCTGTGCCTTTAGGCGAACCGCCATGCAACAGCACCATGTCCGCGTGCTTGGCATGGACCCGGTCGAGGCGTGCCCAGATCAGGTGGTGGTCGTTGAAGTCAGCACCGCCTGTGACGGCCACCTTGGGCCCCTCGGGCAGAAGCAACTGCGCCTCGGCCCGGCGTCGGGCGGCAAGGAAATCCCGGCTATCGATCATCGCTGCGGTCAGGTTGCGATGGCTGACGCGCGAACCGCTCCGGGGATGCCAGGGCTTAGCAAGATGATGTTCGAAACCTTCGGCGGCGAGGTCGCGGAAAAGCTCCAGTGCTGCGCGGCGTTCGAGCATACTTTGCCCTTCGGCCGAAAAGGCGCTCGAGTTCGAGAGACTTCACCTCGGAGCCGTCCTGTTCCCGCTGCAGGCGGCGCTGCGCCTGTTCGTTGTCGTCGAGTTGCCGCTCGGTTCGGGCCAGCGCGCGATGGAACAGGTTGACGGTGCCCCAAAGCAGTTCGTCGAGTTCGGGTTCAAGTCGGGTATCGCCCAGCGTGGCGACCAAGGCGTCGACGATATCTGTGACGGCGGCGGCGACCTGGTTGCCCTCAGGCAGTGGGCGGGGATCGGGTTCATCCTCATAGGGACGCCAGGGTGCTGTCAGACGGATGAGAACTCGTCTCAGTTTCCCAGCAACGGCAAACTGTTAGGCTACAAGAAGGCCACGCCACTCGGCGAGAGCGGCGGCGCGGTTCAGCTTGAAATTCTGTCGGCCGTATAGGGCGCGCTCCTTGTTGAAATGATTGTGGACCGAGGCATGGACTGACGCGAATTTCTGTGAGGTTCGCATCCGCCGGAAGCGAAGCATTGCCCGCTCGCGCCTTCGGAATGGTTGGTGCGAATTCTCAGCCCGGTTATTCATCCACTGACCGGTCTCCTGCCGATCGGCGTTGCCAATTTCCTTCAGGGCCGCGCCATAGGATCGAAGCCGGTCGGTTACGATGACCTCGGGCCGGCCGTGCTTGCGCATCGTTTTCCGCAGGAATTTCAAGGCGGCTTTGCGATCCCGTGTCTTCGTTACGAAACTTTCCAGAACTTCACCCTCGTGATCGACAGCCCGCCAAAGGTAGTGCCTCTCGCCGTTGATTTTCACGAAGACCTCATCAAGATGCCACCGCCAGGCGCTGGATCGGATGCCTTCGACTCGGCGCTTCCGGATTTCGGAGGCTAACATCGGCCCGAACCGGTTCCACCAGAACCGCACCGTCTCATGGCTGATGTCGATGCCACGCTCGTGCAGTAGGTCTTCAACGTTCCGCAGAGACAGCGGGAACCGAATGTACAACATGACCGCTAGGCGGATGATTTCGGGGCTGGTGCGGAAGTACCGGAAAGGGCTGCGTTCGGTCATTCCCAAAAGCTATGAGACGGCCCAGCGCCGCTCAAGCCCCCATCGCTCTGACAGTGCCCAAATGGGGCGAAACGCCTTGCGCGTTCGTCGAGCTGGCAGAGGGCCAGACCACGGATGCCGAGGCGCTCAAGGCATGGTGCAGAGAGCATCTGGCGCCTTACAAGGTGCCGGGCCGTTTCGTATTCACCGAAATCCCGCGCACCTCGACCGGCAAGATCCAGAAATTCGCCCTGCGCGAAGAGGCCCGCAAGATCGCCGGATAGGTAGGGGCCGGTGCCTTGCACCCGCCCTTGCCCGTCCGCTGCAATCGCATCGCCCTGATCAGACCGATGGGTAGGGCAAGACCTTGGACGCCTGTTGGCCAAGACCCGATATGCCCAGCGTGACCACCTCTCCGCCCTTCAGATACTGCGGCGGTTTCTGGCCCATGCCGACACCGGGAGGTGTCCCGGTGGAAATCACGTCCCCCGGCTGAAGGCTCATGAACCGGCTGCAATACGCAATCAGGTGCGGGATCTTGAAAATCAGGGTTGCGGTCGTGCCGGATTGCATCCGATGCCCATCGACATCCAGCCACATCGCCAGATCGTCGATGTCGTCCACTTCGTCCGGCGTGACCAGCCAGGGGCCGGTCGGGCCGAAGGTGTCGCAGCCCTTCCCCTTGTCCCAGGTGCCCGCGCGATCAAGCTGGAATTCACGTTCCGACACGTCATTGATCACGCAAAAGCCCGCAACATGATCCATCGCGTTGGCTTCGTCGATATAGACGCCGGGCTTTCCGATCACGACGCCAAGTTCGACCTCCCAATCGGTCTTGACTGAGCAGCGGGGGATCTGGATCGGATCGTTCGGTCCGCAGATCGCCGATGTCCATTTGTTAAAGATGATCGGCTCTGGCGGGATCGGCATCCCGGCCTCTTCGGCGTGATCGGCATAGTTCAGACCGATGCAGATGAATTTTCCGATGCCGCCGACACAAGGCCCCAGCCGCAAATCCTGCTGCGGGATGCCGTCGACTACGGGCAGTGATGCAACATCAAGGTCTTGCAATGCGGCAAGGCCTTCGGGCAACAGCGTCTCTCCAGCAATGTCGGGGACGACGGCAGAAAGGTCGCGGACACGTCCGTCTGCATCAAGAATGCCCGGTTTTTCAGCGCCGGGCGCGCCATAGCGAAGCAGTTTCATCGTATCTTCCATCTTTTGAATATTGTCCCCCGGGGCAAGCGCCCCGGATATCACTGTCCCTGCCCCGCGCCGACGAACAGGTGTCATGCAACCTTGTTCGGCTTGATCCCGGAAATGGCCTGGATCAGGTTGTCTTCGGTCACTTCGTCAGAGGTGAAGGTGCGCATGATCTGCCCCGAATACATCGCGACGATCCGGTCGGAGACGTGCAGCACCTCGGGCATTTCCGAGCTGATGACCATCACCGCATAGCCCTGCGCCGCCAGTTCGCGCAGCAGCTTGTGGATCTCGGATTTGCTGCCGACGTCGATGCCGCGCGTGGGTTCGTCCACGATCAGCACATTGGGATGCATCGACAGCCATTTGCCGATGACGATCTTTTGCTGATTGCCGCCCGACAGGTTGCCGACCTGCTGTTTCCAGCCCGGTGTGCGGATATCGAGCCGGTCGCGATACTGGTCGAAGATCGCGATCTCGGCACCTTCGGCCACAAACGGCCCGGCCTTGAGGTCGTCGACCTGCGGCAGGGTCATGTTGTCCCGGCAGTTCATGCCCAGCACCAGGCCCTGCCCCTTGCGGTCTTCGGGCACCAGCGAGATGCCTCGCGCGATGGCATCGGCGGGCGACGAGATGCGCACCTCCTCGCCGTCCAGCAGGATTTGGCCCGCCGATGGGATCGCGCAGACCAAACAGCGTTTCGGCAATTTCGGTGCGGCCTGCGCCGACAAGCCCGTAAAAGCCCACAACCTCGCCCCGGCGCACTTCAAAGCTGACGTTGCTGATAGAGCTTGCCGCAACTCAGGCCGCGCACTTCAAGCGCGACATCGCCCAATTCGTGATGGGCTGCATTGCGGCTGAGGTCGAGCTTGCGGCCGATCATCATCTGGGTGACGGACTTCCTCGTTTGAGTCTCGCGGTGTTCACCGTGCCCTGATACTGACCGTCGCGCAGAACGCTGATCCGGTCGGTGATCTTGAAGATCTCTTCCATCCGGTGCGAGATGTAGATGATCCCGACGCCGTCGGCCTTGAGGTCGGCGATCACGTCGAACAGCACCGACTTTTCCGCATCGGTCAGCGATGCGGTCGGTTCGTCAAAGATCACCGCCTTGGCATCCACGGTCAGCGCGCGGGCGATTTCGACCATCTGCTGGTTGGCAATGGACAGGTCGCCGACGCGTGTCGTGGCATCGAACCCGACCTTCAGCTTCTTCAGGATCGCGTTGGTCTTGTTCGCCAACGTGGCCCAGTCGACGCGGCCAAAGCTTTTGCGCGGCAACTCGCCAAGATAGATGTTCTCGGCCACACTCAGTTCTTCGGCAAGGCTGAGTTCCTGATGGATGAAGACGATCCCCTTGGCCTTGGCCTCCAGCGGACCGGTCATGACGACCTTGGCGTTGCCCATGAAGATGTCGCCCTCATCGGGCTGATAGATGCCGCCAAGCACCTTCATCAAGGTGGATTTGCCAGCGCCGTTTTCGCCCATCAGCGCATGCACTTCGCCCGGCATGACCGAAAAGGACACACCATCCAGCGCGCGCACGCCGGGAAAGGTCTTGACGATACCTTCAAGGCGCAGAACCGGATTGCAGTCATACCTTCAACTCCTCTTTGCCTTTGACGTTCAACTGGCGGTCAAGGAACAGCACGGCGATCAGGATCAGGCCGATCACAAGGTTCACCGTCGAGGTGTCCGCGCCGATATGGCCCAGCCCCTTGCGCAGCAAGCTGGATGGCGATGACGCCGCCAAAGGTGCCGATGACGCTACCCGCGCCGCCGGTGATCTTGGTGCCGCCCAGCACGACGGCGGTGATCACCCACAGTTCGTAGAGCTGGCCGTCGTTCGGGTTCACCGAGCCGCTTTCGGAATAGAACACCACCGCCGACAGCGCCGCCAGAAAGCCGATGATGGCGAAGTTGATCATCATGTGCGGGCCGACCCGGATACCGGCGTTCACCGCCGCCTCGCGGTTGTCGCCGATGGCATAGGCGTTGCGGCCATGCACCGTTTTGGTCATCACGAACCAGATCACCAGCGTCACCGCCAGCAGGAACCACGACGCCGTTGCCAGCCCCAGAAATTCCGCCTCGGCAAAATCGACAAGCGTCCAGTTCAGGTGGCTGGTCGGGTGTTTCGCCGTTGAACATGAAGACGATGCCGCGAAAGCCCAGCATCGATCCCAGCGTGACGATGAAGGCATCGACGCCGGTTTTCCAGACGATCAACCCGTTCAGCGCGCCCAGCAGGTGCCCACCGCCAGCGCCAGCAGCCAGGCCACCGGGATCACCCAGTCGCCAAGCCCCGCGAAGATCGGCCAGGTCATGCTGTCCAGCAGGACGATCGCCGCGATGGCAAAGGTCGCACCGACGGACAGGTCGATGTTGCCGTTGACCATGACGATCGTCATGCCCATCGCGATGATCCCGATCGGGGCCGACTGCTTGAGCAGCAGCAGCATGTTGTCGCAATCCATGAAGGCCTTGTCGGACAGCGACAGGAATTCACCCGCGACGCTGAAGAAGATCAGCTCAAGCACGATAAAGCCCCAGATCGCGCCGCTTTTCAGAGCTTTGGACAGTGTTCCCGGTTTCATGATTCCCCTCCCTCACGCGATTGGTGACCAGAGCTTGCCGCGCTTGGCCGCGATATCGAGCCAGACAGCAAGGATGATGATGACCCAGGTCACGACGAACTGGACGTAGAATTGCAGCCCCATCAGCAGCAGACCGTTCTGGATGAAGCCAAGGATCAGCACACCGATCACGGTCTTGAAGATCGTGCCCGAGCCGCCCAGCAGCGACGCACCGCCAAGGATGACGGCGGCCAGCACCTCAAGCTCCAGCCCCTGGCCCACGGTGTTTTGCGAGCCCAGCGAGCGGCTGGCCTGGATCAGACCGGCGGTGGCCACGCAGGCCGCCGAGATCAGAGTAGCACAGGAACACCGTGCGCGCGCGGCGGATGCCCGAAAAGGTCGCCGCAGTGCCGTTGCCGCCCACCGCATAGACCTTGCGCCCGAAGGGCGTCTTGGCCAGAACCAGCCCCAAAAGCGCCGCCAGCGCCAGAAAGATCAGGATCGGCACCGGAATGCCCAATGCCGTGCCCTGACCGAAGACGCTGAACCAGGTGCCTTCCTTGTCGGCGATGTCCATGTTCTTGCCGCCCGAATAGGTCAGCGTCAGGCCATGGATGGCCGACAGCATGCCCAGGGTGACGATCAGGGAATTGAGCTTGAGATACCCCACCAGAAACCCGATGAACGCCCCCAGACGCCAGCGTCATGGCAAACATCGCCGGAATCGCCAGGCGGGGCCGATCTTGTCGTGCAGATCCAGCACCACGATGGTCGAAAACGACATCATCGACCCGACCGACAGGTCGAGATTGCCGCTGATCACCACAAAGGTCACACCCAGCGCCATGACCCCCAGAATGGCCGAGGACCGCACCACGCCCAGGATGTTGTCGGGGGTCAGAAACTTCGGATTGGCAAGGGTAAAGCCGATCATGAAGACCACAAAGGCGATCAGAATGCCTTGCTTCGCCAGAAAGCTCCGATCTGTTGTTTCGTCATGTCGCCATGATCCCCTCCCTAAGGTCTGCTGGCGCTCCTCTTGCGGGCAACGTATCGCCCGCGTTCTGCATGTGTCAGACCAACGTCATGCCGCCGTCGATCATGACGATCTGACCGGTCATGTAGTCGCTGTCTTTCGACGCCAGGAACGTCGTCGTTCCGGTGATATCCGCGGGCTTGGCCACGCGACCGCGCAGGATCTCGGCGGAAAATTCCTCCATCGCCTGCCCCGGTCGTTCGGCGGCGCCGATCTCCATCAGGTCCTGGTCGACCTGTTCCCACATTTCGGTCGCCACCACGCCGGGCGCAAAGCCGGTCACGGTGATATCATGTTTCGCCAGATCGCGCGCGCCCGATTGGGTCAGCGACACGACGGCGAATTTCGATGCGCAATAGGGGGCGACATTGTCAAACCCCTGCCGGCTGGCGATCGACGCGGTGTTGATGATCTTGCCACCGGCGCCTTGCGCGATCATCTGCCGGGCGGCTTCCTGCATGCCGATCATGCACCCAAGACCGTTGACGCCCATGATGAAATTCCAGTTGTCCTCGGTCACATCGAGGAAATTCATCGGCTTGTTCACGCCGGCATTGTTGAACTTCACATCCAGCTTGCCAAAGGTGTCGACCGTATGGGCGATCATCGCGCGCACCTGATCGCGGTCCGTCACATCAACCTGCGTGGGATGTGACCTTGCTGGCCCTTACGTTCATCCGGCTGCGATTGGCCTCGGCCACTTCGGCGACCTTGTCGCCGTTGATGTCGGCGAAACAGACATCGGCGCCTTCGTCCAGCAGCGCCTCGCCGATGGCGCGACCAATGCCTTGCGCGGCACCGGTCACGATGCAGACGCGATCGAGACACGTCCCATGCCCCTACTCCCCTTGAAAACTTGCTGTTCGGAAAAACGGGGCGCAGACACGCCGCACCCCGCACGAAGGAGGGTTTTAGAACACCGGCTTGGTGAAGTCGCCCATGTTGTCCTGGGTGATCTTCGGCGTGTCGAAGTAGTTCAGGAACGGAACTTCTTCGCCGCTGCAGCACGTCGATCGCGGTCTTCAGCGCGGCTTCGGCGTCGTCGACCGGCGACTGGTAGATCGACCCCCAGTATTCGCCGCGCTGCCATCGCTTCGTAGCCAACGGCAAAGTTGGTGGCACCGACAAAGATGATGCCTTCGCGGCCAGCGGCCTTGGCGGCGTTCAGGGCGCCAACGCCCATGTTGTCATCGCCGGCATAGACGCCGTCGATGTCGTCATACTTGACGAGGAAGGCTTCCATGACCTGCTGCGACTTCTCGCGGTTCCAGTCGCCCGGCTGGGTTTCGACCAGGGTCACGTTCGGGCAGACCTCGGGCAGACGATCGTCAAAGCCCTTGGCGCGCTCGATCGCGGTGGTGTAGCCGGGCTGACCGGAGATCTGCACGACCTGCGCTTCGTTCTCGATGCCCATGTCCTTGAACTTGTCGCACATGATCTCGGCCGAGCGCGAGCCTTGGGTGATGTTGTCGGGACCCGAGAAGGACGCGACGAAGTCAAAGCCCGCTTCGGCGATGTTCGAGTTGGTGACGATGACCGGAATGCCGGCCTGCGGGCCTTGCGCACGGCGGGGATCACGGCCTCGCCGTTGGTCGGCCAGATGATGATGGCGTCGACTTCCTGCTGGATCAGGTCTTCCATCTGCGCGATCTGGCGGGCCACGTCGCCGCCGGCGTCCAGAACGACGGCTTCGACATCCGGGTTGGCTTCGGCGGCGGCGATGAACGCCTTTTCGTAGGTGGTCTGGTAGCTGTCGACGCCCACGTTGTTCTGGGTGATGCCGATCTTCATGGTTTCGGCCGATGCAGCACCGGCCAGTGCCAGAACGGCGGTCGATGCTGCAAGGAGTGTTGCGAAGTTTCATTTGGGTCTCCTCCCGATGATAGACTTAGTCGTCCTAATCTCCAGGCGCCTCTCCCGGAGCCGCCGATCATCACTCGGTTACGCCGAGCGATTGACCAACTAGTCTGATCAGTCTCGCCGATTAAATCAATCTGCTCAATTAATATCCATTTTGGATATTTTTATGATCCATAATGGATATTTTCGCGATACATCTTGACCGCCAATTGGACATTTTCGATGGAGGACTCGTGAGCAAGCGCGAATCCGTCCAAATCGGACAATAATTCACGTTCGGTCAAACTTCCAGCCAGACAGAAGGCACGAAAGCTGAGATGAACGCCATGGCGAAGGCATACACAAAGCAGCACCGGTTGCGCCACAGGCGCAGAACCGAGATGCTTGACATCCTGTCCTTTCTGGAGGAGTTCAGCGACGAGCTTGAAGGACGCATTGGACATCTTTGCGCCCAACGCCCTATCTGCGCATGACGCTGCATCTGTTGCAGGGCCATTTCGACGCCAAGACCGTCACGCCCGACCTCGCTGATCAGCGCCAGCCGCGTGCCCTATGCCACCGCGACCCGCCGCCTGAAGGAGATGATCGACGACGGGCCTGATCGAACAGCGCCCCCGCACGAAGACCGGCAAGAGCTTTTCCATGCATCCCAGCGAAAAGCTGCTTGGAGCAATGGATGCAGCTTTCCGGGCGGCTACGCCGCCTTGCCGAGACACGTTTCGGGGACCGGACCAAGCACGCAGGGCAGCCACGGATTACTACTTTGGCGGCACCTACATGGCGGCACAGTCCATTCCGCCGCTGCGCGTGCGCCCGAGCCGCTCAAGGTGGCGGGCGGCATTCGGGTTCTGGTCCATGGCGATCCGACCTTCATGGTCATGGACAACCTCAAGCGCCAGTTCGAACAGGTCATCGGCACCGAGATCCACCAGCGCGCCTTTTCCATCGACCGCCTGCGCGAAGAGGCGCTGCGCAACGCCGAGCGCGAGCACAGCCGCTATGACATCATCGCGGTCGATCTGCCTTGGGTCGGGGAGTTTGCCGACAAGGGCATCCTGATGCCGCTGGACGAGGTGATGGACATGGCCCGGCTCGATCCGGCCGATTTCCACACCGCTGGCTGGAAGGCTGCGCATTGGGGCGGGCGCGCCTATGGCGTGCCCGCGCAGACCACGCCCGAGCTGCTGTTCTACCGCAACGACCTGTTTGCCGAGGCCGGGCTGGAGCCGCCCGCGACGACCGACGCGCTGCTGCACGCAGCGCGCAGCACTGCACGATCCCCGCCGCGGCCGCTATGGCATTGCCTGGAACGCCGCGCGCGGCACGGCACTTGGCCATACCGTTCTGATGACAATGGCCGATTTCGGCCAGCCGGTCCTGAACCTGCCCGAAATCGCGGGCGGCTTTGACACCGACCATTTGGCAACTGGCGGCTATCGTGCGACCATCGACACCGACGCGGGCCTGCAGGCGGCCGAGTTCCTGTTGGAACTTCTGGAGTATTCGCCGCCCGACATCCTGTCGATGTCTTGGTACGAACGGGTCCGCCCCTATGCCGCGGGCAACATCGCCATGGCCTATGGCTATACCCTGCTGGCGCCGTATTTCGAGCTGGACGAAAGCTCGCCTGCCTATGGGCAGACCGGCTATCTTGCCGCATCCGCCGGGCCGGCGCGGCCAGCCCGGTTGCGCCGGTCGGCGGCTATGTCATGGGCATTCCGGCCAATCTTGCACCCGAGCGCAGTCGCTGCGGCGGTCGAGGCGCTGACGCGTCTTCACCTCGCCCGAGGCGCAAAAGCTTTACGTCCAGAACGGCAGCCGCACCAACCCGCGCTATTCGGTCGGCGCCGATCCCGATGTGCGCCGCACGTCGCCGATTTTCGAGGCGGTGGATGCGATGTCCTGGCGCGACGAGCTGCAATTCTGGCCGCGCCCGCCGGTCCCCGAAATCGGCGACATCATCCAGATCTGCGGCGAGGAATTCCACGACATGCTGCGCGGGATCGTCACCCCGCGCGACGCATTGCGCCACGCCCAGGACGGGCCGACGCGCTGATCCGAACAAACCAGGATCAACGTGACTCAGAGGAGGAGACACAATGGACCCCAATCGCCTGAAAGGTAAGAATATTCTGATCACCGGTGCCGCCCGCGGCATGGGCGCGGCCAATGCCGAAGGCCTTTGCCGCGCAAGGGGCCAATGTCTGCATCGGTGATCTCGACCTTGATGAGGCGCAAGAGGTGGCCGACGAGATCAACGCCGCCGGCAACGGCAAGGCGATTGCGGTCAGGATGGACGTGACCAAGCGCGAAGACAACGCCGCCGCCGTGGCCGCCACGGTCGAGGCCTTTGGGTCGATCAATGTCGGGGCTGTTCAATGCCGGTCTGAACAAGCCCCGGTTCTTCATGGATATCGATGAAGACAACTGGGACATGATCATGAACGTCAACACCAAGGCGATGTGGCTGGGCATGCAGGAAACCGCCCGCCAGATGATCGCGCAAGGTCCGATGGAGGATCACCCCTACAAGCTGATCAACGTGGGCTCCATCGCGTCGCGCAAGCCGCTGGTCGATGTCACCGTCTATTGCACCTCGAAATACGGCTGCCTTGCCCTGACCCATTGCGGCGCGATTGGCCTGGCCGAGCACAACATCACCGTCAACGGCTACGCGCCGGGCGTCGTCGTGACCCCGCTTTGGGAACAGCTCGACAAGGACCTTGTCGATATCGGCTTCAAGGAACGTGAAGGCCAAGCCTATGACGACATCGTGCGCGATGCCTTGCAGATCAAGCGCGTGTCCTACCCCAAGGATATCGTCGGCACCGCGTCGTTCCTTGCCGCTGACGACAGCGACTACATGACCGGCCAGATGATCCACATCGACGGCGGCTGGTGCATCCAGTAACGCACCGCGTCCTATGCAAACTTCAACCATTTAACGGGAGCGTATCGCGCACCCGAAGGAGAACCCCAATGTCTCGCGCACTTATGCCCAACCTGCTCACCCCGCAGGATCTTGAACCCAACTGGGAATGGCGCGAACGCCTGCCGGCCTGGGGCCATACGTCGGTGGATTTCGAACGCCGCATCGACCACGACCGCCTGCGCCGCTACCGCCTGGCGCGGACGCGGCAGGCGCTGCAGAACTCGAACGCCGGCACCCTGCTGTTGTTCGACGTGAACAACATCCGCTACGTCTCGGCCACCAAGATCGGCGAATGGGAACGGGACAAGATGTGCCGTTTCTGCCTGCTGACCGGCGACGACAGCCCCTATGTCTGGGATTTCGGCTCGCCGCGATGCACCACAAGCGTCATTCCGACTGGCTGGAACCCGACCACTGCCTTGCCGGCGTGGTCGGCATGCGCGGCACCATCCCGCCCGAATTCGGCCTGATGCAGAAATATGCCAAGCAGATCGCCGGCTGATCCGCGATGCCGGTATGGCCGATATGCCGGTGGGCGTGGATTATGCCGAAACCGCAATGTTCCACGCCCTGCGCGAAGAAGGCATCAACGTCGTCGACGGTCAGCAGATCATGCTGGCCGCGCGCGAGATCAAGAACTGGGACGAAATCCAGCTTCTGACCCAGGCCGCCGCTATGGTCGATGGCGTCTATCACATGATCTACGAAGAGCTGAAACCGGGCGTGCGCGAAAACGATATCGTCGCCCTGTCCAACAAGATGCTCTACGAAATGGGGTCCGACGACGTCGAGGCGATCAACGCCATTTCCGGCGAACGCTGCAATCCGCATCCGCACAACTTCACCGACCGGCTGATCCGGCCCGGCGATCAGGCGTTCTTTGACATCCTGCAAAGCTATCAGGGCTATCGCACCTGTTACTACCGCACGTTCAACGTCGGCCGCGCCACGCCGTCGCAGAACGATGCCTATGTGAAGGCGCGCGAATGGATTGACGCGTCGATTGCGATGATCAAGCCGGGCGTGACCACCGACAAGGTGGCCGCCGTCTGGCCGACAGCTGAAAGCCTTGGCTTTGCGAACGAGGATCAGGCCTTTGGTCTGCAATTCGGCCATGGTCTGGGCCTGGCCCTGCACGAACGCCCGATCATCAGCCGCGCGATCAGCATGGATCACCCGATGGAGATCAAGACCGGCATGGTCTTTGCGCTGGAAACCTACTGCCCGGCAACCGACGGCTATTCCGCCGCTCGGATCGAAGAAGAAGTGGTGGTGACCGAAACCGGCTGCGAGGTCATCTCGCTCTTCCCCGCAGAAGAGCTGCCCATCGCCAACCGGTACTGACCATGGGAAACCCGTTTGACCTGAGCGGTCGAAAGGCTTTGGTCACCGGCGGCGCAACCGGCATCGGCGAGGGCATAGCCCTCGGCCTTGCCGCCGCCGGGGCCGATGTGGCGCTGACCTATCGCAGCCACGCACCCGAAGAGACTCTGGCCAGGATCAAAGGCATTGGGCGTCAAGGGCGCGGCGGTCAAGGCCGACTTCACCGGCATGGATCAGGCCGCAGCCGAGGACGTTGTACGCTTTGCCACGGGCGCGCTCGGCGGTCTGGATATTCTGGTCAACAACGCCGGGATCATCCATCGCGAAGACAGTGCTGACATGCCCTTGGAGGCGTGGCGGCGCGTGCTGTCGGTCAACCTCGACTCCGTCTGGCTGCTGTCGCAGGCGGCGGGCAAGCGCATGGTCGCGCATGGCGCGGGCAAGATCGTGATCGTGTCGTCGGTGTTGGGAACGCAGGGCGGCCTGCGCGTTCCGGCCTATACTTCCAGCAAACACGCGGTGATCGGTCTTACCAAGGCGCTGTGCAACGAATGGGCAGCGGCACGGGGTCAACGTCAACTGCATCGCGCCCGGATATACAGCCACGGACAACACGCAGGCGCTGCGGGACGATCCGGACCGATCGAAGGCACTGCTGGAACGCATCCCCGCCGGGCGTTTTGCGGACCCGTCAGAGATTGCAGGAGCTGCCGTTTTTCTGGCGTCAGACGCCGCCAGTTATTGTCACGGGAGCGTGGTCACCGTCGATGGCGGCTGGCTCGCCCGGTAGGAGAAGACATGGAACAATCACTAAAGGGAAAGACCGCGCTGGTCACCGCGGCGGCAAACGGTATCGGCCGCGCCAGCGCAGAGGCATTGGCCGCACGCGGCGCGCATGTGATTGCCACCGATATCGACGGCACGGCCGTTTCGGCTCTTGCGCAAACATCGGCCAATATCACCGGCCATCAGCTTGGACGTGCTGGACGATGCGGCGGTCACGGCACTTGTCGCCTCGGTCGCACCCGTGCACATCCTGCTGAACTGCGCCGGATGGGTGCATGACGGGACGATCCTGGACTGCGACGAGGCCGTCTGGGACCGCGCCTTTGACCTGAACGCCAAGGCAATGTTCCGCGTCACCAAGGCCGTTCTGCCGGGAATGCTCGACGCCGGGGTCGGGTCCATCATCAATATCGCCTCCATCGTTTCCAGCGAAAAGGGCGCGCCACGGCGCTTTGCCTATGGCGCATCAAAAGCGGCGATCATCGGCATGACCAAGGCAATCGCTGCGGATTTCGTCAAAGATGGTATCCGTTGCAACGCAATCTGCCCTGGCACGGTGCAAAGCCCGTCATTGAATGATCGGTTGGCCGCAACGGGTGATTTCGACAAGGCACTCGCCGCATTCAAGGAACGCCAACCGATGGGCCGCCTTGGCCAACCCGAAGAAATCGCGGAAATGGTCTGCTACCTCGCGGGTGATCTATCGGCCTTCACCACCGGTCAGGCCTTTGCCGTCGACGGCGGGTGGTCGATCTGATGGGCATGGATCGCGCGGCCTCCATCGACGACCTGCGCGCGCGCGCAAAGCAGCGCATCCCGCGCTTTGCCTTCGATCTGGTCGATGGTGGTGCGGAAAACGAACGCAACCTGCGCCGTAACAGCGAAGCCTTTGAAGAGGTCGAGCTTACGCCACGCTACATGGTAGATGTGTCAAAACTCGACACAAAGACCACGCTCTTCGGCCAGACCTTCGATGCGCCTTTTGGCATGGCGCCAATCGGCATGCTCAATGCCTTTTGGCCGGGAGCCGATCTAACACTGGCGAAACTGTGCAAGGCACGCAACATTCCCTATGTCGCAAGCTCGGCCGCCTCCACGACGCTAGAGGCATTGGCAGAGGCCGCAGACGGCAACGGCTGGTTTCAACTATACGTTTCAAGCGATGCTGCGGTGACCGAAGGCCTGATCGCCCGGGCCGAGGCTGCGGGTTACACCACGCTGATGGTAACGGCCGATGTGCCTGCCGCAGGCAAGCGCGACCGCGACATCCGCAACCAGCTTGCCGTGCCCTTCCGCTTTACCCCCGAAGTTGTGTTGCAATGTGCTTTGAACCCGCATTGGGCCCTGTTGAGTTTGCGCCACGGCACACCAAACGTGGCCAACTACGCCAACCTTTTGCAAAGCGCCACGTCCTATGCCGACGTGCAAAAGACCCTGATCACGCCAAGTTTTACATGGGACGATCTGAAAGCCCTGCGCGCACGTTGGAAAGGCCAGCTCTTGGTCAAAGGGATCCTGCATCCGCAAGATGCTGAAAAATGCGCCGAACTGGGCTGTGACGGCATCGTTGTGTCCAACCACGGCGGGCGGCAGGTAGCCTTTGGCCCCCCCACCATCGAAGCGCTACCGGCTATTGTCGATGCCGTAGGCGACCGCATGACACTCATTCTCGACAGCGGTATTCGCCGCGGCGCGGATGTCTTGCGGGCAAAAGCACTTGGCGCGGATTTCGTCTTTGCAGGACGGGCATTCGCCTATGGCGTGGGCGCAGGGGGCCAAGCCGGAGCCAAGCGCGCCTTTGAGATCTTGCAGCTGGAGTTGATCCGCGCTTTGGGTCAACTCGGTGTCCCATCTTTCAACAATGTCGGGCCATCGGCACTCAGCACTTTCCGGTCGCGCGTGTTGCCGGGCCAACTGGCCGCGCCAGGTTGCCAAGCAGACACTTAAAGCATTTCGGTTTTAACTTGCGTCATAACCGGCCGCCTTGAAGTAGTTTCCGCATTCGAATGGGTCGTACAGATCGCAAATTGATCCGATAACCTGAAAGACGTCGGTGAAGGTTCTCGCCCCGATCCGTCGGAGGTGGGCTTTCAGTTTCGAGAACGCCTGTTCGATGGGGTTCAGGTTTGGTGAGTATGGCGGCAGGTAGAGGAACCAGCAGCCGTGATCGCGCAAGGACTGCGTCGCTTCGTTGTTCCGATGCGTTGCCAGATTGTCGAGGATCACAACGGTTCCGGGCGAGATCTCCGGGACGAGTACCTCGCGCACATAAGCGGCGAAGGCGCTACCGTCCATCGCGCCCTTGATGACCCACGGCGCGATCAACGCGTCCTGCGTCAGGCCTGCGATAAGAGTATGTGTTCCCCAACTGCCGAACGGTGCGTCCATTGTCAGGCGTTGGCCCCGTCTGGCCCTGCCACGCAAGCGGGTCAGGTTCGTTTTCACAGCCGTTTCGTCAATGAACACAACACAATCTGACAATGCAGCAATGGCGGGCAAGCGATGCTTGAACCAGTCCGCGCGCTGTTGTCTTACCTTGGCGCTCGGTGGCGACCAGCGACTTTTTTTGTATGTGAGAGGTGGTTCGGTTTGTCTGAACAGGTTTAGGGCGTTTCTTAAGTGGATTTCCGCCTCGGTTATGCTGCTGCCGATACCGGCTTCAGCGGGTTGAAGTAAGCCTGATCCGGAGTTTTTCCGTCAAGCGATTAATGTGGGCGGCGGCTGTTGTAGAAGCCAAGATAGCGGCCGATCCCGGCGCGGGCTTCCGAGACGCTGGCGTAGGCCCGCAGGTAGACCTCTTCGTATTAGATTGTCCGCCAGAGGCGCTCCACGAAGACGTTGTCGCGCCAAGCTCCCTTGCCATCCATGCTGATTTTGATCTTGCGGGCGGCCAGCACCTTGATGAAGTCGGTTGATGTGAACTGGCTTCCCTGATCCGTGTTGAAGATCTCGGGCGGGCCGTGGCGTGCAAGCGCCTCCTCCACTGCTTCAATGCAAAAATCCGCTTCCAGCGTGATCGACACGCGCCATGCCAGGACGCGGCGGGTTTAACCCTCCCTTCAATTGGGCGAGCTTCAGCTTGCGCTCCTGCGCCTTCAGCACCTCGTTGGCGGTCCTGGCCTGCAGGAAGGTCGTGCCACCACCGCTGACCGGGGCGGGCAACCCTTCGTCGCGAAGCGTCTCACCTACAGCCGACAGCGCGGTATCTGGCACAGGCTTCAGCTTCGGCGTGGCTGGCGCGGCCGCAGCCTTGAACCCTCGCTGCTTTGCGGGGTCGGTCATCGCAGCCCGCCGCGCGTCCGACGCGATGGCATCAATCGAGCCATCAGCGTGCTGAACCAGCCGCCCGGTCTCCTTGGCTTTCTGGATCGCGCCCCGCGACAGGCCGACATGCGCGGCGTACTGCCGCTCGCTCATGCCCTCCATTACGCGCTCCGATTATCATTCAAAACCATGGGCTTATTAAGTTGATAAGCATCCGTACGAGAGCGAACGTTACTCAACCGAAGTGATGCAGCTTGATCAAGGAGCCCTTAAAATGACCCGCAGCACGACCGACAACTCCAAAGCCCTGAACGCCTTCCTTGCCGCCAAACACGAGATCGACGGGATGCTCGCGCGGCTGGCAACTCTCAGCGCTGACCATTTCGAGACCAGCCCCGACGAGATTCTATTGGGGCCACGTCGGCACCCTGAACCACTACCGCTCCAAGCTGCGCGAGATCACCGACAGCGCCTTCAAGGAAGGTGAACACGCCGAATGACGGCACCCGTTCCGGGACACGCCCGCCGACTGGCGGGCTTGGTCACGTAGAAGGGCCGCGATTGTCGCGCCCCGATACGGAGACGAAGATGACCCAGATCCAGCTGACTGACACCCAATCCATCATCCTTTCAACGGCCTGCGGTCGCAACGACGGGATGGTGTTTCCGATCACGGCCAAGCTGAAAGGCGGTGCCGTCGGCAACGTGTGCAAAAGCCTTTTGAAGCACGCCCTCCTTGAGGAAGTCGCCGCCACCGACCTGAACACCGTCTGGCGCCACGACGAGGAGCGCGGCTCGATCACCCTGCGCGCCACGCCGCAGGCCTATTTGACGCTTGGGATCACCGACGATCCGGCATCCGCAAGTTCCACCCAAATCATGGCGGAGCCGCTGCGCCGTCGCATCGGCACCAAGCAGGACACCCTGATCGCCATGCTGCGCGCACCTGAGGGTGCCACCATTGAGGAGATTGTCGCAGCGACGGGTTGGCTCAGTCACACCGTGAGGGGATCCATGTCCGGGGCGCTGAAGAAGAAGCTTGGCTTGATCATCACCTCGGAAAAGGTGGACGGTCGGGGACGGGTTTACACCATCCGCTGAACGCCAGACATCTCGACGCGCATTTAAAAAGACGCTATATCTGCATTTTATTCGATGCGCGTCGGGAGCAAAGCCATGAACATCACCAAGGACATCAGCCCGCTGACCGAGTTCAAGCGGGATTCGGCGCGCTTGATCGCGCAGATCAAGGAAACCGGTCGGCCGCAGATCCTGACCGTAAATGGCAAGCCCTCGGTCGTCGTGATGGACGCCGCCGCGTGGCAGGAGATGCAGGACCAGCTCGACTATGCCGAAACCGTCGCCGGGATCCGCAAGGGTCTGACGCAGGCCCGTGCGGGTGAAGGCGTCGAGGCGGGCCAGTTCTTTGATGGCCTCGCCCAGACCAAATGACCACGCCTCTGCCCGTGATCATCTCGCCGAACGCGGCGGACGATCTGACAGCGTCATGGGTCTGGCTGCGCGACCGCAACCCGAGGGCAGCGGACGAATGGCTGGCGGGCATCCGCGACACCATCCTCGCCCTTGGCGCAATGCCCGATGCGCATCCGATTGCACCGGAATCGCGTGATTTCGACCTGGCCGTCCGCCGTGCGCTTTACGGCAAGGCGACACGCTGGCGTATCTACTACGCCGTCATCGACGGGGCGGTGCAGGTACTTCATGTCCGTCATGGCCGCCGGAGTGACTGGCAACCTTGATCCGCTCGACGGGTCCTGACCTCAAACAGCTCAGCGCGGAGCGATGGAGCAACAGCCTGTCAGCATCTGCGGCTCCCCGCGTCCTTCAAGAATGACCGTCACGTCAAGGCCGTAGCTGCGGTCCGACATCCCGTCAGAGCAGGCCATCGGTACCATGACTGCTGTCATGCGAAGGTTACCACCCTGTGCCGTCACCAACCGACGGGGATCCCGGAACATCCCTGTCGCCAGCACCTGCTCGATCCGCATCATGCTTTCGGGCGCATCTGGCGTTGAGAACATCACGTTGTCGCCCGTTGGCCGGAATGACCAGAACGGCTCGTTGCCAAGGCAATGCAGCGTTGGCGGCAGGGTTCCGGGGGTCCATAGATCGACCTGGTAGGCAAGATAGCGAAGCGCTGCCCAGCCGCTGCGTTCGCCCGTGTTGATCCGCGCCCATCGCCCGGTTTCATCATAGCCCACGACTTCGATATCGCGCGCGTTGGGCGAAAGCGTCCCGATGATCTCGGCGCTGGCATCGGGGGCCACACGGATGTTCAGCACGTCGTTCGCTGCCACGCCCGTCACATCGAACAAGGTGGGTAGGATGTATTCCTGCGTTGCGGCCGCTGGCGAGGCCACAGCAAGAAAGAGCCCGAGCACCAACCCCTTCGCGGCAACTAAGATGCAGAAGAACCTCACAGTTGCTGGATCATTTTTCATGGGTTCACCTCAATTGCAGCATTCCGCCCCTTGTGAGCATTGGGCGCAAGGCCGAAACGGATCCACACTTTGATCCAGTTTATAGTGAAACAGGCTCCTCGCGTCACTTTTCTGACTGGGCTAACGCCGGTGACAATCAGCGCCTGAGGGGACGGGATGATGTGCGGCACGATCCGGCAGCGCAGGTCGACTCGCTCGATCTCGACACAACTGTCGTCCGTGCGGATCGCTGCAAACTGCAGCGGCTGATCAAATGCGGGCGATATCCCGGTGGTCTCAAGATCGTAAAAGACAAATCCCATCAGAGGACCCTTTCAAACAAACAAGCGGCCTCTGCCCCATTACCGGCTGCGCGCGCTGCTGCGCATGGCCCAATCCGCGCCGCCATAGGTGACTGCGTAAACAAGCACTTCGGCGGCGTCATCGTCAACAACGAAGGCAATGACGGCTTTGCGCCCTGCCGGGATGGCACGCAGGCCAGGGGCGATTTCATCTCGGAGACTTCCCTTGTGTGGCGTGGCCTTCAGCGTGGCGATGGCAGCCTCGATTTCGGCCAGCTTTCGCGCCGCCGCGTCGGGCCCAGCATAGTCGAGGATCCAATGCGCGATGGCATCAAGATCACGCGCGACAAGAGGGTGGAAACGAATGCGGTAGTTCACGCGCCGCGGGCCGCCCCTATGGTGCGCCGGGCGGCGGCAAAGGCATCGTCCTGGTCGATGAACGTCTCGCGTGGTGTTTCCATGCGGGCACGGATTTCCTGCGCGAGGGCAGAGAGGGCAACATCGCGTTCCTGCTCATCCTGCATCATCTGCTCAAGCGCGGCCGCGACTGCAGCGCTCTGGGTCGCGAACACGCCCTGCCCGACCTTTTCAGAAAGGAACTGGTGGTGGCGGTCGGTAAAGCTGAGAGTGGTTTTGACGGTCATTCTCGCCTCCATGGTATGACTGAGTCATATACTGGATTGGAGCGATGGTTTCAACTGTGGCGGATGCAGCGCTGTTGTTGAACCCGCCCAAACGCAAAAAGCCCCCTGGGTTTCAGGGGGACTTGCAAAACGTTGACTTGGCGTTGACTCGTTTTTGCGCGGGTCATACACAAGTGTTTTTGTCGGATTCTAACTATTTGTATATCGTTAGATATTTTGGTTGCGGGAGTAGGATTTGAACCTACGACCTTCAGGTTATGAGCCTGACGAGCTACCGAGCTGCTCCATCCCGCGACGCTTTGTGGTCTTGCGCTGTTGCTTGCATGGGCCCGTTTTGCCCCAACGCTTTGTCATCGGCTTTGGGGTTTTGGGTGTTTTTCATCGTTTTGAGAGATTGCGTTTCTTTCTAGGTTTGGCGGTGACCTACTCTCCCACGTCTTAAGACGCAGTACCATTGGCGCGACGGCACTTAACGGCCGAGTTCGGGATGGGATCGGGTGTTTTGCTCGTGCTATGACCACCAAACCGAGAAAGAAACGCTTCGCTTTCTGCAGGTTTCCCAGGGAAAGCGACAACATCAGTCGTTGTGATTCGGGGCGCAGCGGCTGCTGACCCATGTTGACAACCTTGTTCCAATTACACAGCGGTCGACTGTTTGCATTCGCCTAGTGATGTGTTGCTTTTGACTGTCTCAGAACGCTTCGGTTTGCGCTGTTTTGGCAGCGCCTACCTTGCTGTTTCTGGATCAAATCAAGCCTATCGAGCAATTAGTACCAGTCAACTGAATGCGTTACCGCACTTACATCTCTGGCCTATCGACGTGGTGGTCTTCCACGGCTCTCAAGGGAGACCTTGTTTTGAAGGGGGCTTCCCGCTTAGATGCCTTCAGCGGTTATCCTGTCCGATCATAGCTACCCAGCACTACCGTTGGCATGATAACTGGTCCACCAGTGGTTCGTTCACCCCGGTCCTCTCGTACTAGGGGCAACTCTTCTCAAGTCTCCTACACCCACGGCAGATAGGGACCGAACTGTCTCACGACGTTCTAAACCCAGCTCACGTACCTCTTTAAACGGCGAACAGCCGTACCCTTGGGACCTGCTCCAGCCCCAGGATGAGATGAGCCGACATCGAGGTGCCAAACGATGCCGTCGATATGGACTCTTGGGCATCATCAGCCTGTTATCCCCAGCGTACCTTTTATCCGTTGAGCGATGGCCCTCCCACTTGGGACCACCGGATCACTATGACCGACTTTCGTCTCTGCTCGACTTGTCAGTCTTGCAGTCAGGCTGGCTTCTGCCATTGCACTCAACGAGCGATTTCCGACCGCTCTGAGCCAACCTTCGCGCGCCTCCGTTACTGTTTGGGAGGCGACCGCCCCAGTCAAACTACCCACCACGCAGGGTCCCGGATCCGGATAACGGACCGCGGTTAGACATCAAGAGTAAGAAGGGTGGTATCTCAAGGGAGGCTCCACGAGGACTGGCGTCCCCGATTCAATGCCTACCACCTATCCTGCACATCTCAATCCTGATGCCAGTGCGAAGCTATAGTAAAGGTGCATGGGGTCTTTCCGTCTAACCGCGGGAAGTGTGCATCTTGACACACAGTTCAATTTCGCTGAGTCCACATCAGAGACAGCGGGGAGATCGTTACGCCATTCGTGCAGGTCGGAACTTACCCGACAAGGAATTTCGCTACCTTAGGACCGTTATAGTTACGGCCGCCGTTTACTGGGGCTTCAATTCAGAGCTTGCACCCCTCCTTTTAACCTTCCAGCACCGGGCAGGCGTCAGACCCTATACGTCGTCTTACGACTTCGCAGAGCCCTGTGTTTTAAGTAAACAGTCGCCACCCCCTAGTTTGTGCCCCCCACCCTACTTGCGTAAAGATGGGGCCTCCTTCTCGCGAACTTACGGAGGCATTTTGCCGAGTTCCTTTGATGTGGTTCTCTCAAGCGCCTTGGTATTCTCTACCAGTCCACCTGTGTCGGTTTAGGGTACGGTCTTATAGAAGGGCTATTTCCAGGAACCACTCAGCAGCCCACCCAATCCGATAAGGGCAAACTACCTCTGCGATCCGTCACTACCTCACGGCCCAGGAATATTAACCTGGTTCCCATCGACTACGCCTTTCGGCCTCGCCTTAGGGGCCGGCTTACCCTGCTCAGATTAGCTTTAAGCAGGAACCCTTGGACTTTCGGCGAGAGGGTCTCTCACCCTCTTTGTCGCTACTCATGTCAACATTCTCGCTTCTGATCTCTCCACCGGATGCCTTACAGCCCGGCTTCACAGAAAGCACATTGTGTACGTTATACGTCCGCAAGCTACGCATAAATACACAGCGTCCTATATCACAGAACGCTCCGCTACCACGTGTATTGCTACACATCCTGAGCTTCGGCTCGTAGTTTGAGCCCCGTTACATCTTCGCCGCAGGACAGCTTATCTAGACCAGTGAGCTGTTACGCTATCTTTAAAGGATGGCTGCTTCTAAGCCAACCTCCTGGTTGTTTTGGCCGTCCCACATGCTTTCCCACTTAACTACGAATTAGGGGCCTTAGCTGCAGGTCAGGGTTGTTTCCCTCTTCACGACGGACGTTAGCACCCGCCGTGTGTCTCCCGGATAGTACTCATTGGTATTCGGAGTTTACTTAGACTCAGTAAGGCTGTGGGCCCCCATCATCCATGTAGTGCTCTACCCCCAATGGTATTCGTCCGAGGCGCTACCTAAATAGCTTTCGCGGAGAACCAGCTATCTCCAAGTTTGATTGGCCTTTCACCCCTAGCCACACGTCATCCAGACCCTTTTCAACGGGTGTTGGTTCGGACCTCCAGTAAGTGTTACCTTACCTTCATCCTGCACATGGCTAGATCACTTGGTTTCGGGTCTGATCCCACGTAACTCATTCGCCCTTTTAAGACTCGCTTTCGCTGCGCCTACACCTATCGGCTTAAGCTTGCTACGTGAGACCAAGTCGTTGACCCATTATACAAAAGGTACGCCGTCAGGACTGATGTCCCTCCGACTGCTTGTAGGCGTCCGGTTTCAGGTACTGTTTCACTCCCCTCGTCGGGGTGCTTTTCACCTTTCCCTCACGGTACTGGTTCGCTATCGGTCAGTAAGGAGTACTTAGCCTTCGGGGGTGGTCCCCCGATCTTCAGACAGGATTTCACGTGTCCCGCCCTACTTAATATGTCCCATGGAGCTTCGTGTACGGGGCTGTCACCCTGTATCGCTGGCCTTTCCAGACCATTCCAGTCACTCTTCCAGGCTCGGCTGGTCCGCGTTCGCTCGCCACTACTAGCGGAGTCTCTATTGATTTCCTTTCCTCCGGGTACTTAGATGTTTCAGTTCCCCGGGTTTGCTCTAAAACCCCTATGTATTCAGGATTAAAGTACCTGGTTCACCCCATTATAGATCACCCTTGCAGGTAAATAATAACAGAATGTCAGGTGGGTTTCCCCATTCGGAGATCTATGGGTCAAAGCCTATTCCCGGCTCACCATGGCTTAACGCAGGGTATCACGTCCTTCATCGCCTCTTACTGCCTAGGCATCCACCAAACGCCCTTTTCGCGCTTGATTTGATCCAGAAAGAGCAAGGTTCTGATCCCTTCAGGATCAAAACTCATGACCTTCTGATGTCGATCCGAGAAGGTCGAGCCAAGCCTTACACTTCGCAGAACAACGTGTCAAAAGCTGTATACTTTCCCATGCACACCGCTGGTTCGCAAGGTGCACCGGTTAGTGTACTAGACTTGGAACAATATCACTTCGGCCATCAAAGGCAGGTCGTTCCCATACTCGGGCCAACCAGTGATACTGATGTTGTTTCTCTCTAAACGATGT